>CAWFYJ010000006.1:0-165493 GCA_963820055.1 uncultured Conexibacteraceae bacterium | reverse complement strand
ACTACGGCCGTCCCCGAACCCGGCCAGGTTCATTATCGAGCGCCAGGCGGAGCCGGCGGGGTCGGGCGCGCCTGATCGGTCCATTGCCGCGAATCATATGGTGGATGGTCAACAATTGCAATTGTCTGATTGTTGTGCCGCCACAAGTGAATCTGCTAAGTTGCCGCGCATGACGCAGGGTGAAACGGGGAGGGCCATCGAGGTCGAGGGCCTGTCCCAGCAGTTCAAGAAGGGGCCGCTCGCGGTCGACGGAATCGATCTTCACGTCGAGAGGGGTGAGATCTACGGGTTCCTCGGGCCGAACGGCGCCGGCAAGTCGACGACGGTGCTGATGCTGACGACGCTGCTGCCGCCGACAGGCGGGGTCGCACGCGTCGGTGGGTTCGACATCGCCCGCGAGGGCGGCAAGGTCCGGTCGGTCATCGGCGCCGCGCTTCAGGAGGCCGCGCTCGACGCTCACCTGACGGCCCGCGAGCACATGCGCCTGCAGACCGCCCTCCAGGGCGTCCCCAAGGCGGAGCGCCGCTCGCGCGGCGACGAGCTGATCGAGCGGGTCGGTCTCGCTGAGGCCGCCGATCGCAAGGTCGGCGGCTACTCGGGCGGGATGAAGCGACGCCTCGATCTCGCGCTCGCCCTCGTCCACGGCCCGAAGATCCTCTTCCTGGACGAGCCGACGACCGGCCTCGATCCGCAGAGCCGCAGCTCCCTGTGGGAGGAGGTCGAGCGCCTCGCCGACGAGGAGGGGATGACCGTCTTTCTGACGACCCAGTACCTCGAGGAGGCGGATCGCCTCGCCGACCGCGTGGGGATCATCGACCGCGGCAAGATCGTCGCCGAGGGCACGCCGGCAACCCTCAAGGCCGAGGTCGGCGAGCCCAGCGTCGGGGCCACGGCCGCCGACCCCGCCGACCGCGATCGCCTCGTCGACGTCCTCGGCCGCTTCGGCGCCGCCTCAGCCGACGGCGACGGGAGCGGCAAGGCCTGGGTCCGGCTCGCCCCGGGGTCCGGCGGCCTCGTCGCCGTCGTCCGCAGCCTCGATGCCGAGGGAATCGCCGTCGCCGACCTGCAGCTGCACGAGCCGACGCTCGACGACGTCTTTCTCGACAAGACGGGCCGCAAGCTCGAGGGCTCGGGAGAGCCCGCCTCGGGCGAGCACGAGGCCGTCCCCGCCGGCGTCTCGTGAGGGACCAGCTCGACAGCATCTACGAGGTCGCGCGCCGGTCGTTCCTGCGGTCGATCCGCCAGCCCGCCGCCTTCGTCCCGGCGATCATCTTCCCGCTCTTCCTCCTCGCCGTGAACTCGGCCGGCCTCGACGCGGCGACCGACATCCCGGGCTTCCCGACCGACTCATACGTCAGCTTCGCCCTCGCGATCCCGTTCATCCAGGGCGGTACGTTCTCGCTGCTCAACTCCGGGACCGACCTCGCGACCGACATCGAGACCGGCTTCCTCAACCGAATGGCGATGACGCCGCTCGGCGGCCCGTCGCTGCTCTCCGGGATGCTCGGCGGCGCGATGGGGGTCGCCGTCGTCCAGACCGTCTTCTACATCGTGATCGGTTTCGTGGTCGGCGCCGACTTCGAGGCGGGGCTGGCCGGGGTGCCGCTGCTCTTCCTGCTCTCGCTGACGATCTGCTTCGCGTTCAGTTGCGTCGGCACGTTCACCGCCCTGCGGGTCGGCAGCAGCGAGGCGATGCAGAGCATGTTCCCGGTCTTCTTCGTCTTCCTCTTCTTCTCGTCGATGGCGATGCCTCGGGACCTGATCCAGCAGGACTGGTTTCGCGTCGTCGCGACGATCAACCCGCTCTCGTACCTGATCGAGGGGATCCGGAGCTTCTACATCGTCGGCATCGACTGGGAGGCGCTCGGCCTCGCCTTCGGCATCGCCGCCGCGCTGATCGCGGTCTTCCTCAGCCTCGCCGTCGCCAGCCTCCGGACGACCCTGGTGCGCACGTGAGCGCCGGCGCCTTCACCCGATTCGCCGGGGTCGCCCGGGCGGTCGCGTGGCGGAGCATCCACAACTTCGTCACCAACCCGGCGCTCTTCCTGCCGGCGATGATCTTCCCGCTCTTCTTCTTCGGCGCCTTCGCGGGCGGCCTCTCGGGGGTCGACCAGACGCCCGGTTTCGACTACCCGAACGGCTACACGGCCTTCGAGTTCGGGTTCGTGCTGATGCAGGCCTCGGCGTTCGGCGGCGTCTTCACCGGCTTCGGCATCGCCCGCGACTTCGAGAGCGGCTTCGGTCAACGGCTGATGCTCGCGGCGCCGAACCGGCTCGGCATCCTCGGCGGCTACGCCCTCTCCGGCCTGAGCCGGGCGCTGATGGTCGATGCCCTCCTCTTCGCGATCGCCCTGATCGTCGGCATGGACGTCTCCAGCAGCGCGGCGGAGTTGGTGGCCCTCTTCGTCCTCGCCCTGCTCATCAACCTCGGGATCGGGATGTGGGCCGCCGGCATCGCCCTCCGCTTCCGCTCGATCCAGGCCGGCCCGCTGATGCAGACCCCGGTCTTCCTGATCCTCTTCCTCACGCCCGTCTACGTGCCGCAGGAGCTGCTCGCCTCGTGGGTCTCGAACGTGGCCTCCGTCAACCCGGTGACGCCGATCGTCGAGGCCTCGCGAAGCCTGATCGCCGGGTCCTGGGACGGCCTGCCCGCCGCGCTGCTCTGCGGTGGCGCGCTCGTCCTCCTCTTCGGGATCTGGAGCGTGACGGGAATGCGCCGCGCCGAAACTGCGGGGTAGGAGCCCACTGCCCCAGGGTTCCCGTCCAGTTCACCCAACGGTCCGACCAGAGCGGACGCGAAGCGGAGCATCTGGTCGGGGTTATTGCAAGAGCCGCGCGGGGAGCGTGTCCCGGCGGATCTGATCGAGCCGGCGGACGCGGTCGTCCATGCCGAGGCGGGTCAGGACCTCCTCGGCGAGCTCGATGTAGTCGGCGCCGCGCTCGGGCCGGTAGTCGAGGATCGGGCGGGCCCGCTCGGCGGACTCGGCGTAGGCGATCGACTGGCGGATCACCGTGTTGAAGACCTTGCCCGGGAAGCGCGCCTCGAGCGCCTCGAGCGTCTGGCGCGCGTGTTTGGTGCGCATGTTGGCGATGTTGAGGAGGACGCCGAGGAGCTCCAGCTCAGGGTTGAGCGTGTCCTTGGCGAGGTTGAAAATCTCCATGGCCTGCTCGACGCCCTGCAGCGAGAAGTGCTGGGCCTGGGTCGAGAGCAGCGCGTGCGTCGAGGCGACGAGGGCGTTGACCGTCAGCAGCCCCAGCGTCGGCGGGCAATCGATGAGGATGACGTCGTGGCGGCGCTTCAGCTCGCGGAGGGCGTTGCGCATCGTCACCTCGCGGCCGATCTTGCCGGCGAGGATCAGCTCCGACTCGGCGAGGCCGAGGTTGGCCGGGATCACGTCGCCGTGGACGGCATCGACCGCCCGGGCCTGGCCGGCGAGGACCTCGGCGAGCGTCGGCTCGGCCTCGGGATCGACGTCGAAGTAGTCGGAGAGGTTGCCCTGCGGGTCGGCGTCGATCGAGAGCACGTCGAGGCCCGTCCGGGAGAGGACGTCGGCGAGCGAGCGCACCGTGGTCGTCTTGCCCGTGCCGCCCTTCTGGGAGAGCACGGCGATCGTCACCGACATCGGCTCTGGACCTTCCCCTGGCACCCTCGCAGCATGGCTCGCACGGCCGCGACTATAGACGCGGCCCGGCGTCGAGGGGCTTCGAGGGTGGGGGCGCGGCTCAGGCCGCGCGGTGGACGTTCGCGGCGCCGCCGAGCGAGCGGACGCGGTCGCTGCCCACGACGGCTCCGAGGCGGGTGCTGCGCCCAGTGCTCTCGCACGTCTCGCAGGCCCATTCGGCGCCTGCGTCGGCGGCATGGCGGATGACCTGCTCGCCGACGAGCGGGAAGCGCCGGCAGACCGCACAGCGAACGACGCCATCGATCGGATGCTCGCCTGAGCGCGGGGAGGGGGCGGGAGGCCCGCTCGGGCCGGTCCCGCCGACCATCGTCCCCGTGTTCTGCGCAGCTGCCGCTTCCATGCCGATCCGGTTCGCCGCGGGCAGCCGGGCTCCTCCCGGTCGGCGGCCCGCCCGCGCGGATAGACTCGCCTCCCGATGGGCCCGGTAACCGCCGAGATCACGATCGACGCCCCGCGCGAGCGCGTCTTCGACGTCCTGTCCGATCTCTCGAACCGCCCCGCCTTCTGCGACCACTTCCAGCACTCGTTCCGCCTCCAGCGGATCGACCCGGTCGGGACCGGCGCTGCGGCGCGGTTCCAGCTCGAGGCCCCGTTCTTCCACTTCTGGATGGAGACGGTCGTGACGACGGTCGAGGCACCCCATCTGATCCTCGAAACGGGAAAGGGCGGGCGCCAGGACCGGATGCCCGCGGGGACGGCCTGGGAGCTCACTGACGCCGGCGGGGACATGACCGAGGTGCGGGTCAGCTTCTGGACCGAGCCGAGCCACCACGTCGACAAGCTCAAGGACCACCTGATGCCGACGGGATGGCACCGCCGGCAGTGGCACCGGGCGCTCGCACGGCTCCGCGATCTCGTCGAGGGAGATGCCCGAATCGAGCGTCTGCACGTCGCTGGGGCGAGTCAGTTCTGAGCCCGCGCCGATAGACTTTCGCCGCCGATGCGCCGCCGACTCCTAATCCTTCCGTTGCTCGCCCTCGCCCTGATCGGGTTCGGCCTTGCGGCCTCCGGCTGCGGCGAGGAGGAGACCGCCGAGGCCAAGGAGGGCGAGGCCCTCGTCCTCGGCGATCTCGGCTACAGCATCCAGATCACCCGCGAGCTCAACCGCTTCTCGCCCGAGGACGCGGCCTACCTCGAGGGCGCGCCGCCGCTGCGCCCGAACCAGGAATACCTCGGGGTCTTCATGCAGGTGACCAACCAGGGCGACCAGGCAGCCGTCGTGCCGAATCCCTTCCGGATCGTCGACACCCGCGGGACGATCTACAACCAGGTCCCGCTGCGCAACGACTGGGCCCTTGTCGGCGGCACCCCGATCCTTCCCGGCGACACCACTCCCGGCCCGGAGACGCCCGCCAGGAACGGCCCGGTCGAGGGCTCGCTCATCCTCTTCGCGATCGACGAGGGCGCAAACGAGAATCGCCCGCTGGTCCTCCAGATCCCGGGACCGGATGAGGTCGGCGAGATCGTCCTCGACCTCTAGTCCCGCCGGTCGCGGGTCCGGGGGCGGAACACACACCGTGAGGCTGTCTTGACCCGGCGCTTCGTCCAGGGCGCGTTGCTCCTCGCCGGAGCCGGTGCCGTCGCCATCCTGCTCGGCGTCCTCGGCACCGCCGCCGACCTGATCGGGCTGGCCGCGGTCATCCTCGGCACGGTGCTGACCGCCCCGGCCGGGCGCGGCCAGGGCAACGGCTGGTGGTCGCTGCTCGCCTCGGGAGCGATCCTCTCGGTGCTCGGTGCGCTCCTGTCGCTCGCGACCGACTCGGTCGGCGGCCTCGTCGCATTGATCGGCGGGATCGTCGTCCTCGTCGGCGTCGCCTTCGGCTACCCGACCCGGAGGTGACCCCTGGAGCCGGCGCCTAGAGGCCGGCGGTCAGGATCTCGCGTGCGATCGGCGCCGCGACGGTGCCGCCGTCGCCGGGGGCATTGACGACCATCACCGCGACGGCGAGCTTCGGCTTGTCGGCCGGCGCGAAGGCCGTGAACCAGGCATCGACGTCGAGTTCGGGGTCTTCGCCCGGCGCCACGGGCCCGGCGTTGGTGGTCGTCCCGAGCTCCGCGGTGCCGGTCTTCCCGGCCACCTGAGCGTCGGGCAGCGCCGCAGACGTCCCGGTCCCCGAGTTGACGACCTCGATCATCATCTTCTTCATGTCGTCGGCGACGCCGGAAGGCATCACCTCGACGTCCGGGTAGTCGCCGGCGAGCTCGTTGTCCTTGACCATCGCGGTCGGCGAGCGAACGCCCTTGTTGGCAACGGTCTGGGCGATCGAGGCCATCTCGAGCGGTGTGGCCAGGACCTCGCCCTGACCGATCGAGCTGACCGCGACGTCGGTGTCGCTGGCGAGCGGGTTCGGAATCGAGCTCTCCGGGGGCTGGGTCAGTGCCAGCGACTTCGGGTTGTAGATCGTCGGCGGGGAGTTGAACCCGTACTGCTCGGCCTCGTCGACGAGCTTCTTGCCGCCGATCCGGACGCCGAGCGGGGCGAAGACCGTGTTGCACGATTGCGCGAAGCTGGCGATCAGGCTGCCGCCGCAGCTCTCGTCGTAGGCGTTGGCGATCTCGCGGCCCCCGGCGACGGTGCTCGTCTCGACCGGGAACTGCTCGTCGAGCGACGTGGCGCCGTCTTCGAGCGCCGCCGTCGCCGTGATGACCTTGAAGGTCGAGCCCGGGGGCTGGGGCGCGGACAGTGCGAGGCCGGCGAGCGCGAGGACGTTGCCGTTTCTCGCGTCGAGGACCGCGGCGCCGCCGAAGGTCGAGCCCAGGGCGGCTGCCGTCGCATCCTGGAGATTCGCGTCGATAGTCGTCTTCAGCGGCTTGCCCGGCGTCGGGGCGCGCTTGGCGAGCACGGTCTTGCCCCCGTCGCCGGCGGCAAGGAGCTTGCCGCCGGGGCTTCCCGCCAGCGTCGCGTCGAAGGCGAGCTCGAGACCGCTCGTGCCGGTCGAGATCCCCTCCGGGTAGCCGTCCGCCTGAAGCTGCTCGGCCAGCTTCTTGCCCGGGATGCCGGTCTCGCCGGTGACGATCCCGCCGCTGCCGTTCGTGGTGCGCGCGGTCGCCGGGCCGCTGGCGAGGACGGAGCCGTCCTGCGCGAGGATCGGTGCCCGCTTTCCGACCTTCGTCTGGGCGACCAGTTTGTCGCCCGGGGCGAGGCCGGGAAAGACCAGGTTCGGCTGCCAGCTCACGCCCTCGTCGGCGACCGGAACCTCGACGTCGCCGCTGACCTCGCCGAAGGCCGAGGTCTGAACGGTCGCCGGGACGATCACGACGTCCTGCCCGTCGCGACTCTCGGGACCGCTCAGGTCGCCGATCGTGGTCGCGGTGGCGGTCGACGTCGCGACGGCGTCCGCATAGGCCGCCTCGAAGTCGTCGCGAGAGTACTTCGACTGGGAGTCGGCGTTGAGTTCGGCGTACATGGCGTCGTAGTCGCCGTCGGCCCACGCCTGCGCGAAGCGGTCCGCCGCGTCGCGCTCTGCGGACCCGCCGGCGACCGCGGCGCCGGCGATGAAGGCGGCGACGCAGAGCACCGCGAGCGGCACGAGCAGCAACCTTCTCCGCTTGGCTACCGAGCTTGAGTTCTGGGTCACGTGTTCGTAGGCAACCCGGTTTAAAGTAGGGGACGGGTGGCCGCGGGCGCTAAAGGGTACTGCCCCGTCAAGCGTGACGAGCCGGAATCGCCCACGGCGTGCGGGATAGCCCGTCCCACATAACGCCGGGGCCAAGGGAGCGCTCCGCTACCCTGAACCGGTGGAAGCCCGCTCCGTCGAAGCCGGTGCCGACATGGCGCCCCCGCCGGCCGCCACCCCTCCCGTCGTCGTCTGCCATCGTTACCACGAGGCGATCGAGCTGGTCGGACGTCGCTGGAGCGGCGCGATCCTCTTCAGCCTCATCGACGGCCCCCGCTACTTCAGCGACGTCGCCGCTGCGGTCCCGAAGGTCTCCGACCGCCTGCTCTCGCAGCGGCTTCGCGAGCTCGAGAGCGAGGGCCTGATCGAGCGCGCCGTCCACGCCGGGCAGCCCGCTCGCGTCTCCTACCGGCTCAGCGAGTCGGGGACGGCGCTGGTGCCGGCGCTCCGAGCGCTCTACGACTGGGCGCAGGAGTGGCGCGCCGACGACTGACCGGTCCGGGCCGCCGGCCCGGCGCCGACGGCCTCCGAGCCGCTCACCATTCGCGCGGGTTCCCCTCCGGGATCGCGTCCGCGACCAGGTCGGCCTCGATCCGCTCGGCCGGGCTCGGCAGCGTGGTCGCCCGGTAGCGGTCGAGCTCGCCCGGGCCGAGCCCGGCGAACGCCGCCTCCACCGTCCGCTCGTAGCTGGCGAGGATGACGGCCCCGGGCGGCGGCTCCGGGGCGTGGTGCTCCGGCCGGGCGACGTAGGTGTGGATGCGCCCCGTCGGCAGGTCGCCCTCCGCCTCGACGGCATCGGAGACGTCGATCCGCCGGTAGCGGATCTCGCGCACGTCGAGCCGCTCGAGCTCGGCCTCGGTGACGGTCAGGAGGGCGCCGCTGACCAGATCGTTCCCGGTCGCGGCGGCGACGTTGAGCGCGAGGACGAGGTCGGGGATCCAGCCGTCGCCGCGGCGGGCGAACGTCTTCTCGCAGGCGCGGTTGTCGCGGGCGAGGCTGAAGCTACGGACGTGGCCGCGCAGGCTCGCCGGGCGGATCTCGACGTCGTCGCGGCCGAGGGTCGCCGCGGCGCTCGGCCGGGACACGAGCGACCCGTAGGCGAACACCGCGGAACTCATCCCGCCGGAACGCCCATCGTGAGCTCGGGCGGGTAGGGGCAGAGCCGCGCCCGCGCGGGGCAGTCGTGGCAGAGGGAGGGACCGGGGTCCGCGGTCGGGCTGAAGTCGCCGTCGCGGATCCGAGCGACGCGCTCCCCGACGAACGCCCGGCCGGCCGCGATCGCCGGGCCGTCGTGATCGGCCCGGATCGGTCGATCGGGCGCCTGCAGGAAGACGTAGGCGCTGGCGGCCTCGCCGGCGCCGGTCGCGTCGGCGATCGCGGCCGCGTAGAGGAGGCGCTGCATGTCGTACGCCTCGCGGAGCACGGGGTCCGCGCCCGGCTCGACGGTGTCGGTCTTGTAGTCGATGAACAGCGGCGCCTTCCCGGGCCGGATGACGAGCAGGTCGATCGTGCCGCGGATGACGGTCCGCTCGCCGAGTCCGACTCGGAACGGCACCTCGGGACGGAATGTGGCCCCAGTCTCGGTCAGCTCGGCGAGCAGCGGCGATTCGATCCAGGCGCTCACCAGTGCGGCGGCGCGCTCGGCGCCCGCCTCGCCGAACCCTTCGCCGCCGGTCGCGGCGGCCACGACCTCCGGCGGGGGCATCCTCCAGTCGTTGCGGCAGGACCACTCGAGGAGCTCGTGGACGGCCCGCCCGAACGCCATCCCGGAAGGTCCGGCCCCGTTGCCGTTACCGCTCGTGGCGGACTCGTCGTCGCCGAGGCGGAGGATCCGCTCGGCCAGGAACCGGTAGCCGCAGCGGCCGTAGTCGGCGAGTGCGGCGTAGGAGAGGTTGCGGGCCGCCGCCGTACCGCGTTCGGCGAGGGCCAGCATCGGCGGGGCCCCTCCGACCGGAGGGGGCGGCGTCGAGCCGGTCCGCCTGTCGGTGGAGAGACGGCGGGCGCTCTCGGCTCCGGCTCCGGTCATCCGGATCGAGATCGGCACCGGCGCCGCCCCGGGTGTCGCAACGCCGGGCAACGTCGCCGGCGGCGCCGCCTCGACGACCTCACCGTCGGCTCCGCTCGCTCCGAGGGCGGGGAGGAGGGTGCTCAGAACCGAGCGGCGGCGGAGGGGCAGATCGCTGGCCGCGACGTCCTTTTCGGGGTCGATCGTGCCGCTCAGCAGCAAACGCGATCGGGCGCGGCTCGCGGCGACGTAGGCGAGACGCCCGGTCTCCTCGGCCTCGGCGTCGGCAGCGAGATCGTTGAGCTCCCGGTAGCCGGCGAGGTCGATCGTCGTCGCTCCCGCCCTGGCGAGCCGCAGGCCGATCCGGGGTGCCTCGCCGCCGTCGTCGTAGGCGAGCCGGAGCAGCGGCGGATGACCGCCCGCGGCGAGCTTGCGGCCGAGATCGGCCACCGCGACGCAGTCGAACTCGAGGCCCTTGGCGGCGTGGACGGTCATCACCCTGACCCCGGCATGGTCCTCGGCGGCTACGGCGGCCTCGGCCTCGCGGTCGGTCAGCGCGGCGCGATCGGTGGCCTGCTCGAGGAAGGCCCGCAGATCGCGGCCCTCATGGGCCTCGAACTCGGCCGCGAGGCGGACGAGCTTCAGCAGGTTCGCGGTCCGGCGCAGACCGTCGTCCATGAGCAGCGCGGCGAGGTCGTAGCCGAATGCCTCGAGCGTCCGCTCGGTCAGCTCGTCGAGGGGAAGGCTCGCGGCCTCGGCGCGGAGCGTCGTCAGGGTCGCATGGAAGGTCCGCAGTCGCGACCGATCCGCCCCCGGGAGCAGCGCCGTCCAGCGCTCCTGTTCGGCGTCGCGCTCCGGATCGTCACTCTCGGCGGCGGTGTCGTCGTCGGTTGGCTCGGCGAGGACCGACTCGACGGCGGCCCAGAGATGCCGGCGGCCGGCGATCCTCCGCAGCATCCAGAGTGCGTCCGGGCCGATCGCGGCCGCCGGCGAAGCGAGGGCGCCGAGCAGTGCGTCGTCGTCGAGTGGGTTGGCCACGCAGCCGAGCAGGCAGAGGGCATCGGTGACCTGCTGGGAGGACCAGTAGCCGCGACCGCCGACGACGTACGGATCGAGGCCGGCGAGCTCGAGCGCCTCGGCGTAGGCGTCGACGTGCGTGAACGCCCGCAGGAGCAGCACCATCGAGCCGGGCTCGACGCCGTCGTCGGCGAGCTCGCGAAGGCGGGCCGCGAGCGAGCGGGCCTCGGCGATCCGGTTCTGCGGGGTGTCGGTGGCGACGGTCTCGATCTGCGTTCCGGCCTCCGCCTCGCCCCATCCTTTCGCCTGCGTGAGGAGGATCTCGACCGCCGGCCCGGCCGGGCCCGAGGGCGGCTTCGGATCCCTGCCGACCGCGAGCGGGACGTAGTCGCCGAGCAGTTCGGCCCCGATCAGGTTGACGGCCGCGAGGACGTCGGGGGTGGACCGGAAGCTCCCGGTGAGCCCGAGCATGGCCGTCCCGCCGTCGCCCTCGGCGAGCCGGCGCCTGACCTTCCGGAAGCTCTCCAGATCGGCCCCCCGGAACGCGTAGATGGACTGGGCCGCGTCGCCGACCGTGAACGTCCTCGTCTCCGGTCCCGCCAGCATCCGCACGAGCTCGACCTGGATCGGGCTCGTGTCCTGGAACTCGTCGACGAGCAGGTGGTCGAAGCGCGCCCGCTGTGCGGCGGCGATCGCTTCGTTGTGGCGGAGCAGCTCGAGCGCGAGCAGCTGGAGGTCGTCGAAGTCGACCGCGGACCGGCTCCGCCTTGCGCTCGTCGAATCGGGTAGCGAACGCCGCCAGGAGACGGCGCAGCGACTCGTAGCCGCGCGTGATCTCCTCGACCTCCGCCGGGGTCGCGGGCTCCTCGCGCCCGTCGATGGCGGTCGCGTCGATGTCGGGAAGGACCGGGTCCACCACGCCTCGGTTGCGGAGTTCGGAATGGGCTGCGAGGACCATCGACCCGAGCCGGTTCCGGTAGCCGGCCGCCGTCAGCGCGATCGCTTCGTCGGCACCGGCGAGCTCGGCGAGGACCTCGTCGAAGCACGACCGGGCCAGCCGCGATGCCTCGTCCGCGTCGAGCACCCGAAACCGCGGGTCCAGCCCCGCCGCGACGGGGTGCGAGGCGAGCAGCCGCCGGCAGAAGCCGTGGATCGTGGTGATCGGAGCCGCCTCCCCGGCGCGCGCCGCCGCCTGCAGCCGCGAGCGGCGGGCGACGTCGTCGGCATCCGCGGCGCGGCGCGTCAGCTCGACGCGAACCCGCCGCCGCATCTCGGCCGCGGCCTTCTCGGTGAACGTGAAGGCGAGGATCCGCTCCGGCTCGATCCCGTCGTCGTCGATGGCCTCGCAGTAGCGCTCGACGAGCACCCGGGTCTTGCCGGTGCCGGCACCGGCCTCGAGGAAGACGTCGCGGTCGCGATTGCCGATCGCGGCCGCCTGCTCGGCCGTCGGTGCGGGGCCCACCTCGCGGGACGGCGCCGGCGCCGCCGGGGCTGAGTCCTGCCCGGGAGTCTCGGCGGGCTCGGCGCCGAAGCTGAGCTGCTCGTGATCGCTCACCGCATCTCCTCCTCGTCGTCCTCGTCCTCGGGTGCCGGGATGCCGCGCTCGACCCGGCAGACGGGCGCGAGGGTGCACCAGGACGGACACTTGCCGTCGCGGGGATCGCGGGCGATCCGGCCGGCGCGGATGCGGGCGACGACCTCGGTCGCCTCGGTGAGGGCCGTGTCGAGCACCCCCTCGAACGCTTCGGGGTCGACGAAGTCGTTGCGGACGTGCGCCTCCTTCTCGCCGGGGATGAGCGTTCCGCGGTACTCCTTGTCGAGCAGGCCGCGCGGGCGGTCGTCCTTGCCGGCCGCGAGCGGGTTGTAGACGGCCCCGATCGGATCGAGGCCGAACCCCTTGGCGGCGAGCAGGTAGAGCGGCAGCTGCAGGCGCCCGTCCTTCGAGAATCGGGCCCCGGCGACGGCGCTCGCGCTGAGCTTGTAGTCGCGGATCAGGGCGTGTCCGTCGAGCACGTCGATCCGGTCGATCGCCCCGTGGAGCTTGAACGTGCCGAGATCGGCGGGCGGGAACCGATCCTCGGGCCCGTCCCCGAAGCGTGCCTCGAGCAGGTCCGGGTCGGGGATCATCGGGCCGCCGGTGTCGGCGTCACGGCGGATGTAGCGGGCGAGGACGGCCTCGAGGCGGGCGATCGAGATCGCCGCGGACGCCGAATCGAGGTTCCAGCCGCGTTCGGCCGCGACTGCGCGAACGAGTTCCCCGGCGCGCTCGATCCACCGGCCGCAGGTCTCCGGCCGGGGTCGCGGGTCGGCTCCGGGCGGATCGCGGAAGAGCCGCTCGAGCGTCTCGTGGACGATGCCGCCGGACTCGAGCGCATCGGCGTCCGGCTCGATCCGCTGCGGGCGGAGCTCCTTGCCTGCGAACCAGCGGTATGAGCAGCCCAGGTACTCCTCGAGCGTCGAGGCGCCGAACATCTCGCGGCCGGCGAACTCGGCCAGCACGTCGGGGTGGGAGAGAGGCCCCGGCTCGCGGGCGGCCGCGACCCGCTCGGACGCGGAACGGACGGCATCGAGCGCCCGCTCGGCGGCTCCGTCGGGCAGCTCGAGGGCGGCTGCCCGCGCGTCGAGGTCGCCGCGAACCGCGGCGAGCGCCCTGGCGAGGTCATGCGGCGCGCTCGCATCCTCCGGGGCCGGGACGAAGTCGGCGAGCGACGCCCGCTCGACGAGGCCCGCTTCGAGCGGATCGTCGGCGGAGTCGGGCGTCGGCGCCGGCGCGAGCAGGTCGCGGACCTCGTCGACGAACGGGCTGCGCGGCGCCTCGGCTCCGGAGTCGTCGCTCGCCGGATAGGAGAGGTGCAGACCGACCTCCGGCTTCGCAACGCAGGTGTAGAAGAGGTAGCGCTCCTCGGCGGAGGGATCGGTGCGCGTGTGCAGCCCGAGCGCGCGCCGGCGGTCGTCGGAGAGCAACGGATCGGCGCCGCCTGCGGCCGGAAACGAACCATCGGCAAGCCCGGCGACGAACAGGTGGGAGACCCGGGTCGCCCGGAGCCGGTAGGGGCTGAGGATGCGGACGCGGCCCTCGGTCGGCCCGCGCCAGAGCGGGACCTCCACGTGGGCGAGGAGCTCGGCGAAGTCCACGAGGGTGCGCGGCCCGGCGGAGCCGAGCGCGACCGCCTCCTCGAGGGCGCGGGCGACCTCGCTTGCGGCGCGGATCTCGACGGCGGTGCCGCCCGACGGGACCAGCCCGGAGCGGGCGTGGGGACGCTCGGCGACGTCGGCCGCCGTTCGCGCCAGGGCGCCGGCGATCGCGCCGGGGTCGTCGCCGGCTTCGAGCAGCGCGTCGAGCGGCCAGACGCGGCGCGGCTCGTCGAGGTCGCCGGCCCACGCGGTGAGGGCCTCCTCCGCGGTCTCCATCCGGCCGCGCCGGACGTCCCGCTCGAGCCAGTCGACGCTTCCGGGCCGCGCCCGGGCCGGACGTCGCAGGAACGAAACGACGGTCGCGGCCGTCCCCTCGCCGCGGGCGATCGCGATCAGCTCGAGGAGGCTCGCACCCGTCGCCGTCGACGACAGCGGGACGCTCGCCTCGGGCGCCAGGGGAATCCCCATCCGGGCCAGGGTGCGGGAGATCATGGCCGCCTGACGGTCGGGGCTGCGGACGGCGATCGCGATCTCATCGGGGTCGGTGCCGTCGGCGAGGAGCCGGGCGACCTTGCGGCCGAGCAGCTCCGCCTCGCCGCGTTCGCCGGCGCCCTCGAGGAGGCGCAGCGACCCGTCCGGCTCGGCGCGCTCGGCGTCGACCTCGAAGAGGTTGCGCTCGAGATGGCGGAGGGTGGGCGGACGGTCGTCGTCGGCCGCCGCGCGCTCCTGCACCTCGGCCCCGAGCTCGTCGCGGAGGACGCCGAGCAGCTCGGCGCGGGCCGACAGCGCGGCGCGGTCCTCGAAGGCGACGGTGACGGTGACCGGAGCGGCGGCAGCAAGGGCCGCGACCAGCTCGATCTGCTCGCGGGTCAGGTCGTCGAAGCCGTAGAGGAAGACCGGCCGGGCTTTCCAGGAGCCCGGGTCAGACCTCAGTGCCGCCGTCGCGCCGGCGGCGAGCTGGTGGTCGTCGATCGAGCCGGTTGCGTCGCGAAGCCGCTCGTATGCCGCGAACAGAGCGACGAGTTCCCGTTCGTAGGCACCGGCATCCTCGCTCGCCTCGACCGCCGCCGCGAAGCCGGCAGCGTCGAGCCCGGCTGCCTGCAGGTCGGCGAGCAGGCTCTCGAGGGCGGGTGCGAAGCCCTCCCGGCGAGCCGAGCGGGCGAGGCGGCGAAGGTCCGTGCTCGCCGCCGCCCCCCGCGCCAGCCAGGTCCGCTGGATGCCGGTCAATCGCTCGGCCGCGGCGATCCCGAGCGAACGGGCAACTTCTCCGAACAGGCCGGGGAAGCTGGTGATCGTCCCGCCGAGGATGCCCCCGGGGAGCGCGCAGAGCTCGCGCTCGAGACGGTCGACGTCATCGCTCGTCGGCGCGACGAGCACCGGGTCATGGTCGAGCGCTTCGCGGAACGCCGCCACGACCTCGCTGCCGCGCCCCGACCCGGGCGGTCCGGCGATCACGGAAAGGCTCACTGCGGCCTGCTCGATGGGGCGTAGGGGTGCATCGTCTGAGCATAGGTCGCGCCGCGGGCGCTCCACCTGACTTCCGGGACGGCCGCTTTGGGCGCCCCCGTGCATGCACCGTTTTGCCGTCGGGGGCCCGGTCTATCTTCGCCCTGTGCCCCTCTGCTTCATCGATCCGGCCGATGCCATCCGCTGCGTTGCCGACTCGGTCGGCCGCGAGGCCCGACGCCAGCTTCTCGGCGAGGCCGTGCGGGCCTGGGTCGACGAGATTCCCGACGACGAGCTCGAGGCCCACTACTCCAAGGCCATCCAGGAGCTCGACGAGCACGACATCTCGATGCTCGCCGCCTGGCACGCTTCGATGGACATCGCGCACCCGATCCCGAACCGCGACTTCCTCATCAATGCCTTCGGCTCCCTGGGCCAGCACCGTCGCGAGGCACTGAAGCTCGCCGCCGGCTTCCGCGGCGAGGAGGCCGTCGACCGCGGCCTCACCGAGGAGCGCGCCCTTGAAACGGTCCTAGAGTGGCTCTCGCCCGCCCGCCAGGAGGAACTGGCTGTCGAGGCGATGGAGCTGTACCTCTGGGACCGCGCCGGCTCCGACAACTGATCTGGCGGCGCGGGAGACGCCGCCTCGGGCTCCTCGTCGGCTCACGGCCCTGAAGGCCGCTTCGCCTCCTGCGTCACCCGATCCGGCGGCTCCCGCGCTCGCCAGATCCTTCGGCGGGATGCGGAAAGCGACGAAATGCAGGACGGTTTCCGCATCCGGCACAATCTCGCCGTCTCACTGCCATCGCCCGTGTCAACCCGCCGCCGCAGCCCGCTCCCGGACAACAGCTTCCTGAGTTCGCTGCCGGTATAGGGTTCCGGGGGCAGTTGTCCGCGGTCCCCGGAGGAGCCTGAGATGAGCCGTTTTCGACCCACGCCCGCGATGGCCGTCGCCATCGTCGCGCTGTTCGCCGCCCTCGGCGGCGCCGCCTATGCCGGATCGAAGATCGACGGCTCGACCATCGAGAAGGGCACCGTCGGCTCAGCGCAGCTCGCCAAGGCGGCGGTGACCAAGAAGGCGATCGCCAAGGACGCAGTGACCGGGAAGGCCGTCAAGGAGAGCAGCCTGAAGACCGTGCCGAGCGCCGCGACGGCCGGTGGCCTGACACCGAGCAGCTTCTCGGACCGGGTCACGCCGCCGGCCGCGCTCGCGAAGGTCGCGAAGGTCGGGACCCTCGAGCTCCGCTACGGGTGCTCGGGTTCGAGCAACCCTCTCGTCACGGTGGTGCCCGCGCCCGGCGCCCCGCCGCAGACGACCCGCGTCTCGACCGTCTCCGGCGCGTCCGGTGACGTGCTCGAGAGCGGCGGCCAGGGGACCCTGCCGCCGGGCGGCATCGTGATCCTCGACGGCACCGAGGCTGGGGCGAGCATGAACGGCACGATCGACTCGCTCACCGAGGACGGCACCGTGACCACGATCCAGTGGGCCGCCCGCTCGACTTCGTTCTTCCCGAGCCCGAACCCGGACGACGGCAACTGCCTCTTCTGGGGAACCGGCCTCTCCGGCTGACGCCGGGCCGCCCGCCTAGAGGTCCTGCTCGTAGATCCGGTAGGTCTTGACGATCTTGCCGCCCATGGCCTCCATGCCGCGGTTCATCGGCACGTTGGTCTCGAGGATCCAGCCCGTCTCGCCGCCGTGCTGGGGCGTCGTGGCGGCCATGTCGTAGTGGCGGGCGTAGAGGCCCGCGGCGACGCCGGTGTGCTGGTACTCGGGCTTGACGCCGAGCGCGAACACACGAACGGTGTCGATCTTCTTGCGCTCCCGCAGCGCGGTGAGCCAGCCGAACGGGAGGAGCCGGCCGTTGAGCTTCTTGAGGACCTGGTTGTAGTCGGGGAGGGTCAGGGCGACGCCGACCGTCTCGCCCTCCTTCGTTTCGGCGACCATGGCCCAGTTCTCGTCCATGATCGGCTTCAGCTCCTTGGCGTACGCCCGGATCTCGGTGTCGGTGAGGGGCACGAAGCCCCAGTTGTTCTCCCAGGCGGCGTTGTAGATCTCCATGAACCGTGATATCTCGCCGTTCAGGTCGTTGCGCCGCATTCCCCGGATCGTGATCCCGTGCTCGGGCTCGAGCTTCTCGGCGAGGTCGAAGAGGACCGGCATGACCTCGTTGCGGCCGGTGACGTGGAGGCTCCACTTGTAGAGGTCCATCGCCTTCGCCAGCCCGTAGCCCTCGAGCAGGTCCGCGTAGTAGGGGTGGTGCCAGTTCTCGAGGATCTGCGGCCGCAGATCGTGCCCCTGGACCAGGAGGCCGCACTCGTGGTTGGTGGAGAAGTCGAGCGGGCCGATGACGTGGTCGCGGCCATGGTCGCGGAGCCAGGCGAAGGCGGCGTCGAGGAGCGCCTTGGCGATCGCCGGATCGTTCTCGCACTCGAAGAATCCGAACTGGCCCCAGTCGTTCTTCTGGAACTCGTTGAAGCGCTCGTCGACCTGGGCGCTGATCCGGCCGACGACCCGGCCGTCGCGACGGGCGAGGAAGTACTCGGCCTCGGCGTGCTCGAAGTAGGGGTTGTGCTTGCGGTCGAGGTGGCGGCGGCGCTCGCTGATCAGCGGCGGCACCCACTGGTCGACGCCCTCGTAGAGCCGGAACGGGAGCATGATGAACTCGCGAAGGTCGGCGCGGCCGGAAACGGGGGTGACTGTGATCTCACTCATCGAGCGCCGACCTTATCTCCGGAATGGCCTGGGCGTTGTCGCGGAAGTGGACGGCGCGCATGCCGAGCGCCGTCGCCGCCTCGCAATTGACCTCGGTGTCGTCGATGAACAGGCACTCGGTCGCGGCGACCGGATCGAGCCGGGCGACGGTCAGTTCGTAGATCGCCGGGTCCGGCTTGCGCATGCCGACGAACGCCGAGTCGACGACGGTCTCGAAGATCTCGTCGACCGGCAACTTCGCCCTCCAGATCGGCTCCCACTCGCGGACGTTGTTCGTGAGGATCGCCATCCGGTAGTCGCGCCCGGCCAGCTCGGCCATCAGGGCGATCATCTCGTCGTTGGGGTGGAGGCCGTCGAAATAGGTCTCCTTGAAGCGGTGCAGGGCGGGGCGGTCGCCCATGATCGGCTCGAGCCCGTCGCGGAGGACGTCGAGGAACTCGTCTTCGGTCAGGCGGCCGCACTCGAGCTCGAAGAGCGGGTGGAGGCCGCCGAGCTGCTCTTGGCCGGCGGTCATCGCGGCGCCGAGCTGCTCGAGGGTCACGCCCGTGTCCTCCTGGAAGCGGGCGAAGGCACCGAGCAGCGGCGAGGTGAGGACGCCGCCGAAGTCGCAGATGACGGCGCGGATTGGCACGGGCGGGGATTGTGACCGAACGCCGGCCACCACGGAGATCAGGGCGTCAGGATCTCGTAGCCGCCGACCGCCGCCGAGCCGCCGATCGACCAGGCGAAGCGCGCCGCCTCGAGACGACCGTAGGGAGTGTCGGCACCGGCGCCCGACACGCGCTTTCCCGCCCCCCGCTCGGCGATCCCGTCTTCGTCGGACCAGAGCTCGAGCGTCGCCCGCGTGTGCGCTCCCGATTCGTCGTATTCGGTGGAGAGCAGCGGCTCCTCATACGCGTAGGGATCGTCGCGGGGAGCGATCCGGGCGGCGCCGACCAGTTCCTCGCCGTGGTCTCGCGTGTCGTCGGGCCGCAGCGCGACGAGGATCACCAGGCGGCTCTTCGCCGTGATCGCCCAGACGGTCCGGGCCGCCGACCAGCCGCCGACGGGGATCTCCCAGGCGACACCGGGCCCGGCGAGCGGCCCGTCGGGATCGCTGCCGCTGACGGCGACGCCGTAGATCCCGAGCACGGCCTCGTCGATGGCGAACTCGAGCATCGGGCCGGCCGGCGTCCAGGAGATCTCGAGGCCGCCGCGGTCCGACTCCAGCCGCGCCCGGCCCTCCTCGGTCGATCGCCCGGCCGATGCCAGCAGTGGCTCGCCGGCGCCGAGCCGGAGCGCGACGGCACCCTCGGCGCCGTCGATCAGCGAGCAGTAGCCGCGCTCGCCGTCGATGAACGAGATCAGCCGCAGCCCTCAGCCCTCCTTGCCCGGGTTCAGCTCGGGGTCGTCATCAGGGATCTCGCGGGCGCTGCCCTCGAAGTCGTAGTCCCGGCTCGCCCGTCCGGGGGGCGGGCCGGGGGAGGGGCGAGGCCCGGCGCCGGGGGGCGGGGTGGCGGAGCCTCTGCCGCGCCAGCCGCTCGGACGGCGGTCGTAGAGGAAGAAGGCCGAGCGGGCCGGTCCGAATCGGCGGGCGCCGGCCAGCAGCGCCTTTCGCAGCGCCGCCCGCGTCGGCGGGATCAGCAGCAGGAACCCGAAGATGTCGGTGATGAATCCGGGGGTGAGGAGGAGGGCGCCGCCGAAGATGATCGCCGCCCCGTCGTAGACCTCCTTGGCGGGGACCCGCGCGGATCCGAGCGTCTCCTGGAAGCGGCGCCAGGCGAGCCGGCCCTGCGAGCGCAGCAGCACGGCCCCCAGGAAGCTGTCGAGCAGCAGCAGCGCAATCGTCGGCCAGATCCCGATCACGCCGCCGAGCTGGACGATCACGTAGAGCTCCGCGATCGGGAGCAGGATGAAGAGCAGGATCAGGAAGATGACCACGGCGCCCAGCCTAGAGAATGGCCCCTCTTGGGTCGGAGCCGCCGGTCCGCTAACTTGACCCCATGGCAGAAGCTCTGAAGGTCACCGAGGAAGAGGTCTACGAGGCACTCGAGGAGGTCATCGATCCCGAGCTCGGGCTCGATTTCGTCTCGCTCGGGCTGGTCTACGACGTCGAGGTCGAGAGCCCCGGCGAGGCAGGCAGCGAGGTCTACGTCACGTTCACGCTGACGACGCCCGCCTGCCCGATCGGTCCCCAGGTCTCCGAGCAGATGAAGGAGTTCGTCGGCGACATCGACGGCGTCAGCGCGGTCTACCCGAAGATGATCTTCGACCCGCCCTGGTCCCCGGAGATGATGACCGAGGACGCCAAGTTCGCCCTCGGCTTCTAGGCCGCTTCCTCAAGGGTCTCGGCCCCACTGCCGATTGAACTTGCGGCGCCCCGCGTCGCGCTGATGCTTGGTCGCGGCACGCCGCGAACCGATGCGAACGCTCTCCAAGACCCTGATCCCGGTCGCCGTGCTCGTCGCGGCGCTCGCCCTCGCGGCGCTCGCGCCCGGTGGTCAGCCGCCGCCGGCCGGTGCTCTCGCCCGGGGTGGCACCGAGATCAACCGCTGATCCGCCGAGAATTTGCGCGTAAGCGCAGTCGTGGCTAGCGTGTCCGCCATGGCGTCACGCTCGGTGCGATTCGCACTCCTTCTCGTCCTCGTCCTGCTCGCGGTGCCGGCCGGCGCGAACGCCGATCGCAGCGTCTACGTGAGCAACAGTCCGAACAGCGCCAACGGGAGCCTCGCGGCGTTCAACGGCGGTGAGGACGGCGTGCTGACGACGCTTCCCGGCTCTCCGTTCGCCGCCGGCGAGGACACCACCGGCGTCGCGGTCAGTCCCGACGCCCGCTACGTCTACGTCGCCAACACCGGCGACGACGCGGTCGGCGGTTACAAGATCAAGCCCGACGGCAGCCTCAAGGCGCTCGGCGCGACGTCCGTCAACGGCAACCAGCCGACCGGCCTCGGTTTCACGCCGGACGGCAAGTTCCTGCTGGCGACCAACCGCGACTCCACCGACGCAGCGCCTTCGATCTCCGTCCTGTCGGTCGCCGGCGACGGCGCCCTGACCATCGTTCCCTCCTCACCGGTCGGGATCGGCATCTGGGATCCACGTGCGGTCGTCGTGTCTCCGGATGGCCGCTTCGTCTACGTGACCGGTCGCCGTGGACCGATCGGCCCGCCGGCGAGCAACGCCGACACCGCGATCGCGGCCTTGACGATCTCGCCGGACGGCAGCCTCCACACGATTTCCGGCTCACCGCTCTTCCTTCCCGGGCAGGTCAACAGCTTCGGCGCCTCGCTGACGCCGGACGGCGACCACATGTATGTCGCGCAGCCGAACGGCGACAAGATCCACGGCCTCAACCTCAACCAGACGACCGGGGCGCCGACCGTGATGGCCGGCTCTCCGTTCCAGGCCGCAGGGGACTCCCCGATCGAGCTCGCGGTCGAGCCCGACGGCGACCAGCTGTGGGTCACCGAGGCGTTCGGCAAGTCGGTCGAAGGCTTCGCGATCGACTCGACGAGCGGCTCGCTGACCCAGGACGTCGACCCCGTGACCGTCGCCGGGCAGACCGACGGGATCGCGATCAGCCCCGACGGCGCCTTCCTCTACAACTCGCTGCTCGCCGATCCGGGCGCGGTTGAAGGCTTCGCGATCAACGGGGCCGGGCTGCTGCCGCTGGACGGCACCCCGTTCCCGACCGGCGGTGCGTTCCCGTCCTTCTTCAGCGTCGGGGTGACGCCGACGCAGACGCCCGAGGCAGCTTTCAAGGGGGCCGGCGGTAAGGCCAACAAGCCGCTGCCGTTCAATGCCTCAGCGACGACCGTGGCCGGTGGATTCCCGGCCCGCTACGACTGGGACTTCGGCGACGGCTTCACGCTCGGCAACGGCGGTCCGAAGCCGACCCACGTTTACCCCGAGGACGGCACCTACAAGGTCGCGCTCACCGTCCACAACGACTGCGCGCCAGATGCCGTGTTCACCGGCGACGTCGTCTCGGTCGGCAGCGCCGTCTACTGCAACGGCCCCGCAACGGCGACCGTCAAACACAAGGTGACGGTTGACTCCAAGGTCGACGGCAAGCTGAAAGCCAAGAAGACCCAGAAGCAGAAGCCCGGCAAGGTCGTCGTCACGGCGAAGGTCAAGGCAGGGGAGGAGCTGACCGCCAAGGTGAAGGGGAAGCTCAAGCAGGGCGGGAACTCGTTCACGCTGAAGGCGAAGAAGAAGACCGTCAAAACCGGCAACACGAAGAAGCTGAAGCTGAAGCTCAGCAAGTCGAAGGCGAAGAAGCTCGTCGCCGGGGAGAAGGCGAAAGCGACCCTTCAGGGCAAGCTCACCGACGAGTTCGGGAACTCGTCGAAGAAGACGCTCAAGGTGAAGGTGGTCGTGAAGGGCTGAGGGCGTGCCACCGTCGGCTTCGGGTCGGCGCAGCCCTCAGTCGAGCGGGTCGCCGTCCGGCCCGACGACCCTCCAGAGCCCACCGAAGCCGAAGACGTTGTGGCAGAGGACCTCGCCGCGGTCCTCGTGAGCGTAGTAGTAGAGAGGATGCCCGCCATAGGTCACCTGACGGGTGCCGTTGCGCCGCATTGTGGTGCCGAGAAGGTCGGTATCGACCTTGCCCCCGGCGGTTGGCCGGCCCTCGGTGAGCACCGGAGGCCAGGCGGCCGCGCAGGCTCCGTAGCACTTGCTCTTCTTCCCGCTCTCCTTGTCGAAGGCGTAGATCGCCTGGTCCCTGCGGCTGTAGAGCATCCTCCCGAACGCCGACCCGCCGGACTTGACCCGGGTTCCGCGTTTCGGCTTAGACGCCTGGTTCGCCACGGGGATGGCGCGGGTCACGCCGGACGTCGCGGACTGCGCGTCCGCGAGGCTCGGGTCTCCCGCGGAGGAGGCGGGTACCACGGCCGATGCTCCCGCCGCGACGACCACCGCTGCCAGTTCCGCAATCCACTTCATCTTCCTCTCCACTCCCGGTTGCGCTCAGCGTTGCCGAAAAGGTTTCATGAAATGCCATACGCGCGACGGAGACGGTTGGATCAAGCGGCGCCCCGGCGGCCGATTGCAGCGGTTTCGCGCGCTAGGTGGCCTCCGCGGCCCGGACCGGGGCGGGGGTGAGGGCCGCGGCGCCGATAACGAGGACGAAGGCGAGGATCCGGGCGATGAAGCCGAGGGTGTCGTCCGGGACCGGGTCGCCGAAGACGATCGGGCCGGAAATGATCGTCAGGGCGTTGGCGGCGACGGTCGTCATCGCGATCACGGGAACGGCCTTGCCGATCTGGAGGCTCTTGGCCGAGACGGTCAGGCCGACGAACGACGCGACGATGATGAGCAGGACGAGTGGGCTGATGAAGACCGTCGTCAGGCTCTCCCCGAAGGTGCCGGTCTGGGCCTTGATCGCGGTGTCGGAGACCGCCCAGAAGAGGCCGGCGGAGGCGCCGAGGGCGACCCCGGCGTGATCGGTTCGCCAGCCGACGACCGCGACCGTGATCGCCATCGCCGTGACGATTGCCAGGAAGATCGCGAGGGTGGCCGCCTCGTAGTCGGAGTGGGCGCCGCTGCCCGAGCCCTCGAGGGTTGCGGCGAGGAAGGCCAGCCCGAGCGCCGCTAGGGCCACCCCGATCCACTCGCGGCGGGTCACGTGGTGGGCGAAGAGGCGATCGGCGACGACCGTGAGCAGCACCAATCCGCCGGCGATCACGGACTGGACCAGCGAGATCGGCGCCAGGGCGAGGGCGGCTACGTGAAATCCCCAGGAACCGATAGCGATGACGATCCCGAGCACGTACCAGCGATTTCTGAACAGGCTCAGCGAGGTGCGGACCGGCCGGCTCCACTCGACCGGCGGCGAGCCGACGGCGCCCTTGTGCTTGTAGAGGAAGCCGACGACCGCGAAAAAGGCGGTGGCGACTGCCATCAGCAGGCCGATCTGAACTGAGACGCTCATCGGGAAGCGGGCAGGCTAGCGGCCCGGCCCCCCGGGCAGGACATAGTCAGGCGAGCAGGTCGGGCGGCTCGGGATTGGCAGGCGGAGAGGGGTCGTCCGGTTCCGGCTCCGGCGCGGAGCCGCCGTCATCGCTGAGCCGGATCGCGGCGATCGCGTCCTCGTCCGGGAACTTCTCGAGGATCTCGGCGACGATCCGCCGCGTCCGTTCGTCGGCTTCCGCTCCGGCCGCAAGGCCTTGGAGGGCGTCATGGGCGAGGCGCAGCTGAGCCGGGGTCAGCTCGAGGTGGTAGCGGAATGGGCTCGGACCGGGATCGGGCACTAGGCGGAGGGTGTGCCGGCCGTGTCGGAGCTCGTCTCCGGCTTGCGGCTCTGCTTCTGCTTGCGCTCCTTGGTGCGCCGCTCGGACTCCTCGGCCGCCTCGAGGAGCTGTCGCGTCTCCGCCTCGATCCCCTCGGAGATGAGGAGGATGTCCTCCATCGCGTCGTAGTCGCCGAGCAGGCCGAAGTCGATCTTGCCGTTGTAGGACATGATCGCGATCGCGAGCGCGTGGTTTTCGGGCAGGAAAGCGACCGGGAAGATGTCGAGGAGCTCGCGGCCGAGCACGTAGAGGGGGATCTGCGGGCCCGGCACGTTGGTGACGATCAGGTTGAACAGGCGGGTCGAGAAGTTGATCCGTGCGGCCTGCGCCAGCAGCGTCGGCGGCGCGAAGTCGTTGAACCGCGAGATCACCTCGGCGCCGAGTGCCTTCTTCGACGACTTGATCCCGTCCATCGCCTCGCGGACCGTGCGCAGGCGGGCGACCGGGTCCTCGACGTAGACCGGCAGCGGTCCGCGGACGGCGGCGATCTGGTTACCGAGCTCGCCGCGGCTGTCTGCAGCACGGATCGACACGGGCACGAGCGCCCGCAGCTCCAGGCCCTCGGTGCGGACGCTGCGTGCCTTCAGCCAGCGCCGCAGGGCGCCGGCGACGACGCAGAGGACGACGTCGTTGACGGTCCCGCCGAGCTCGGTCTTGATCCGCTTGTACTGGGCGAGGTCGCCGCGCACCCACGTGTAGCGGCGATGCGGGCCGATCGGTACGTTGAGCGGCAGGTCCGGCGCCGGGTTCGCGAACTCCCAGGCGACCTCGCCGAGGCCCTCGGCGGCGTCTTGGATGCTCCGGGCGGCGGTCTTCGGCGAGCTGACGGCGGACGCGAGCCGGCGGGCGGCTCCGATCGGCGACTTCGCGACGCCCTCGATCCCGCGGGCGGCCAGCTCGGCGCCGGATGGGCTCGGGCTGGGGATCCAGTCGTGCTCGGCCTTGACCGGCTCGGGGACGGGCTTCACGTCGAAGAGGACGGTTGCGATGTCGACGCCGGAGACGCCGTCGACGAGCGAGTGGTGGGTCTTCGAGATCAGGGCGAAACGGCGCTTGCGCAGACCCTCGACGAGCCAGAGCTCCCAGAGCGGCTTCGTGCGGTCGAGCTGCTGGGAGAAGACGCGCGCGGCCATCCGCCGCAGCACCGCCTCGTCGCCCGGCGCCGGGAGCGCGGAGTGGCGGACGTGGTAGCCGAGGTGGAACTGCGGGTCGTCGACCCAGAACGGCCGGCCGGTCTCGACGGGCGGAACGGCCAGCTTCTGCCGGTAGCGGGGAACGAGGTGAAGGCGGCTCTCGACGTGGTCGAGGAGATCCTCGTAGCTGGGCGGGGGACCCTCGAAGATCGTCACGCCGCCGATGTGCATGTGGCTGGTGCCCGACTCGTTCGTCAGGAAAGATGCGTCGATCGCGGTCAGGCGATCCATGTGACCCTGAGGCATGGCCCTAACGTATCGCGCATGTCGCAGACCCGCCACCGCCCGGCCGCGGCCGCGTTCGGCGTCTGCACCGCAATCGCTCTCCTCGCGCTCGCGACGGGCTGCGGCGGGGGCGGAGAGGCCACAGTCCCCGCCGCGAACGCCCGCGACGGATTCGACGCGGATCGCGCTTTCGCCGACCTCCGCGCCCAGGTCGACCTCGGCCCCCGGCCGTCCGGCTCGGCGGCTGCGCGCCGCCTCTCGGCCCGGCTCGCCCGCGACCTGCGCCGCGCCGGCGCCCGCGACGTCCGTATCCAGCGCCCGTTCCGCAACGTCATCGGCACGATCCCGGGCCGCGGTGCCGGAACCGTGGTCCTCGGCGCCCACTACGACACGAAGGATCTGTCCGGCTTCGTCGGCGCCAACGACGGCGCCTCGGGGACGGCTGTCGTCCTCGAGCTCGCCCGGGCGCTTCCGCACCCGATGCCCGGCCCCTCCTTGGCGATTGCGCTCTTCGACGGCGAGGAGGCGCGCGGCGATCGCGACTTCGAGGACGACGGGACCCGCGGCAGCCGCCAGTACGTCGAGTACGCCCGGAGCGGCAGGCAGGGATCCCCACCGCTCGGCGAGGTCGGGGCGATGGTCCTCCTCGACATGGTCGGCGACTGCGACCTCACCGTGGCCCGTGAGGAGAACTCGGACGCCGGCCTCTACTCGCTGTTCTCCGACGCCGACCCGGCGACGTTCGACGGGACGGCGCCCGCGGTGGACGACGACCACGTCCCGTTCCTCGAGGCCGGAGTTCCCGCCGTCGACCTGATCGACTTCGAGTTCGGCCCCGGCGGCTCCCCCGGCGAGTACTGGCACACGAACGCCGACGATCTCGACGCCGTGTGTCCGGAAAGCCTCGACGCCGTCGGCGGGGCCGCGCTTCGGGCCCTGCCCCGCATCGAAGCACCCTAGTTCCGGAGTAACGTGTCGAGCGCAGTGGGAGAGAGCGACTCGAACGGGCGATCGAGGCCCGAGGTTCCGATCGGCGGACGGCTGCTCGAAGGCGGCGCCCGCGGCGTCGGCAGGCTCGCCGGCGCGACCGGGATCGACCGCACCGTCGAAGTCGCCGTCGAGGAGGCGATCGTCCGGGCGCTCGAGAGCGCCGCGGTCGAGCGCGCCATCACGAGGCTGATCGACGACGGCCGGATCGCCGACGCGATCGAGGAGTCGCTCGACGACGAGCGGATCGAGGCGACGATCAAGCGGGCCCTCGACAGCGAGGTGGCCGATCGCGTCTGGGAGGACATCCTCGCCAGCGAGAAGGCGCAGATGCTCGTCGAGCGGATCGCCGAGGCGCCCGAGGTCCGGGTTGCGCTCGCCTCACAGGGCGTCGGCCTGATCTCCGACCTCGGCCGCCAGATCTGGCGCGCCGCCTCCGCCGTCGACGCCTTTCTCGAGCGGACCGTCCGCCGGATCTTCCGGCGCCGGCCGAGGGCGGTGCCGACCGATCACGTCGGCCTCGTCGGCCGGGGCGTTTCGCTCGCCGCCGACGCGGGAATCCTCGCCGCGGGCTTCGCCCTCTTCACCTCGATGCTCTCCGGCGCCCTGCAGCTGATCACCGACGAGAAGATCCCGGCCTGGCTGGCCGGACTCCTTTCGGTCGCCGCCTTCATCACGGTCGCGATCTACTTCGTCGGGTTCTGGGCCTTCGAGGGCCAGACCCCCGGCATGCGCTTCGTCGGCATCCAGCTCGAGCACGAGGGCAACCCCGAGATCGGGGTGCGACGGGCTAACCGCCGGCTCTGGGCAACGGTTCTCGCGGTCATCCCGTTCGGCCTCGGGCTGGCGCCGATTCTCTTCCGCGACAACCGCCGCGGCTTCCAGGACCGGGTTTCGGCGACCGACATGGTCAAACGGGAGAACCGCGTCCTGGCGCCCTGGTCGCAGAATCTCGTGCCCGGCGCGCCAGGCTGAGGCGGCGAGGGCCCGTCGCTACCCTTCGGGGGATGGCAGAGACCCCCCTGAAGACCCCGAGCAAGCTCCTGCTCGCCGCGCCGCGCGGATATTGCGCGGGCGTCGACAGGGCCGTGCAGACGGTCGAGCACGCCCTGGATCTGCACGGCGCACCCGTGTACGTCCGCAAGGAGATCGTCCACAACAAGCACGTGGTCGAGCAGCTCACCGAACGCGGCGCGATCTTCGTCGATCAGGAGACGGAGGTGCCCGAGGGCGCCCTTGTCGTCTTCAGCGCCCACGGCGTCTCCCCGGCGGTGCACGCCAACTCCGCGAAGCGACAGCTGCGCACGATCGACGCGACCTGCCCGCTGGTCACCAAGGTCCACGTCGAGGCCCGCAAGTTCGCCGAGGAGGGCTACACGATCATCATGATCGGCCACGACGGGCACGAGGAGGTCGAGGGCACGACCGGCGAGGCGCCGGACTCGATAATCCTCGTCGAGACGACCGAGGACGTCGACCGCCTCGAGATCGACGATCCCGACCGGGTCGCCTTCATCACCCAGACGACTCTTTCCGTCGACGAGACCGCCGGCGTCATCGCCCGCCTCCGCGAGCGCTTCCCGAACATCGCCAGTCCCAAGTCCGATGACATCTGTTACGCGACGACGAACCGCCAGCTCGCGGTCAAGCAGCTCGCCAACGAGTGCGACCTCGTCCTGGTGATCGGCTCTCGCAACTCCTCCAACTCGAACCGGCTCGTCGACGTGACTCGCGAGCTCGGGACCCCGTCCTACCTGATCGACAAGGCGGCGGAGGTCGACGAGGAGTGGCTGGAGGGCGTCGAGACCCTCGGCATCACCTCCGGCGCCAGCGCCCCCGAGGAGCTCGTCACCGAGCTCGTCGACATGTTCCGCGCCCGTGGCACCGACGACGTCTCCGAGCTCAGGGCGATCGACGAGGACGTCCGGTTCATGCTGCCGAAGCAAATTCGGGTCGATCTCGCCGCCGCCGGCACCGCCGGCTGATCCGGCTCAGCGCTCGGGACCGGGCGCGAACGCCAGCGACCAGACCCTCACCTCGCCCTCGAAGTCCATGCGCACCTCGTGCATCCCGTGCACGGGGTGGCCGCTGAGCTCGTAGAGGCCAGGCCCGTCGAGGACGATCGCTCCGGTCGGCTCGTCATCGACGGTCAGGGCCACGGTGCCGTCGCCGTCGAGCGCGGCCCAGGCGCCGGCGCCCGCGTACTCGACCTCGAGCGGCTCGCCGGGCTCGCCCGGCTGCCAGGCGACGTCGTGGGAGCCGCCCGGGAAGACCTCGTCGCTCGGCTTGCCGATCCGCGGCGGCTTGCCGGAAGGCGGCGGCCCGATGACCGGCTCGGGCAGGGCGTGACCCTCACCGCCCGCGAGCTCGATGCGGACGGCCTCCTCGGTCTCGTGGTAGGCGCCCTCTCCGAAGTGGACGTAGCGGAGCGTGCCGCCCTGCCCCCAGAGGAAGGTCGACGGCCAGCCCCGGCAGCCGTACGCGTGCCAGATCCGGTGCTCGCTGTCGTTACCCACCGGGAAGTCGACGTCGAGCCGCTCGAGGCCCGCGGTGAGCGCTTCGTCGGAGGCGGCCAGCGCCGAGCGCGGCGAGTGGACGCCGAGCACCGAGAGGCCGTTTTCGGCATACCGCGCGGCGAGAGATGAGATGAATGGAAGCGTCCGGATGCCGCTCAGCTCGCCGAGCTCGAAGAAGTGGACGAGCAGCGCGGATCGGGCCGTCAGGCGCTCGCTGACCGGCGCCTCGGTGCCGATCCAGGTGATCCCCGGGGGGAAGGGCGGGATCGCGATGTTGTCTCTCTCGGGACGCACGAAGCGAGCATCGTAGAGGTCCCGCCGAAGCGGTCCGGGGCGCGGGTATGCTCACTTTCCCGTAACCGAATTCAGAGTATTAGGGAGCAGAGCATGGCCAACACCGTCTGGGATCGCATCGAGGAGGCCCGTGCCGGGCACGACGTCCTCCAGCACCCCTTCTACATCCGCTGGTCCGCAGGGGAGCTGACCGCCGAGGAGCTCGCGCGCTACTCGGGTCAGTACCGCCACGCGGTCACCGCCATCGCCGATCTCTCCGCCGAGGCGGCCGCCGAACTGCCCGCGCATCCGGAGCTGGCCGCCCACGCCGACGAGGAGCGCGCCCACATCGCGATGTGGGATGGCTTCGTCGACGCGGTCGACGGCGACACCGACGCCGCGGCCAACGCCGAGACCACCGAGTGCGTCGAGGTCTGGACCGAGCGCGACGGAGCCCTCTCCGCCCTCGCTCGCCTCTACGCGATCGAGAGCGGCCAGCCGGAGATCTCGAAGACGAAGCTGGAGGGTCTCGAGGCCCACTACGGCGTCGACTCCGAGGTCGGCACGCGCTACTTCACGGTCCACCGGGGCCGCGACGTCGAGCATGCCGCCGAGGGGCGCGAGCTGCTCGACGAGCTGATCTGCACCCCCGAGGACGAGGACGTGGTCGTCGCCGCCGCCGAGCGTGCCTTCGCGGCCAACTGGCGCCTTCTCGACGGCGTCTAGGGCTCACCCGACCCGCGGGCGAAAGCCGACGATCGAACGCCCGGGTCTCGCCCGGGCGTTCGTCGTTCCGGCCTACTTCTTGATGTTCGCGCCGCCGTTACCGCCGCAGTAGAAGCTGCCGCTCTTGAATCTGTAGTAGGTCTCGACGTAGCCGGAGGTCCCCTTCTTGTTGAGCGAGCCGGAGACCCGCCAATAGGGGTCGGCCGTGTCCGCGCTGGTGCCGCCGAAGACGTACTTACCGTCCACCTTCTTGACCTTGAACTTGCCCGGGAACGAGTACGACTTTTCACCGGTGGTCACCTCGTCGTCGCAGGCGTAGTTGAAGTTCCGCGCATTCACCTTGCTGACCGTCTTCGCCGTGCCCTTCTTGACGGTGACCTGTAACGACATTGCGTTGTTCGGGTCGCCGAGGCTGGTGCCGGTGAGCGTGTTCGAAGCCCCTTGCGCGGCTCCTGCGGCACCGACGGCGACAAGGCAACAGATAACGGCTGCGCCGATCTTCCTCTTCATCCCATCCTCCCGTTCGCTGGCGCGGCCGAGGCCGCCAGGCTCTCGATCCTTCCAAAGGTATTCGCGACTGTCAACGCGGGTTCGGCAGGACCGAAACGTTGCCTTGTAGGCTGAGCATCCGTGCGGGCCTCACGCGACCGATCCCAGCGCCGTGCCGCTGCGACCTTCCTGGTCGCGGCGCTGCCGCTTGCGGTTGCCGTCGCCCTCGCCGGCGGAGCCCTCGCGCTCGCGCCGCTCGCACTGCTCCTCATCCCCGTCCTCCTCACGGGACGGGCGCCGGGGATCGAGCGACTCCAGGGCCTCCGCGCCCGCTCTGGCCCGGCGTGCCTCGCCCCGGCTGCCTCCGTGTCCCTTCGCGCGGTCGCGCGGCGGATCACCGCCGGCGGCCTGCTGATCGCCGCCTCCCTCTCGAAGCGCGGCCCGCCCGTCGCCTGCTGACCCGCCGCTGACCGCGGTGGGTCTGGGAGCCGATCGGCTAGCCTCCCTCGGGATGAGCCGGACCGACCGCGCGATCGGCATAGGCATTGGCCTTGTCATCGGCCTGGTCGCCCTGATCCTGTTCGTCTTCGGAGGCTCGGGCCAGACGATCGACGCACCCTCGCTCGACCACTCCACGCCCGCGGCAGCGCCGCAGGGCCAGAAGTAACTCCTCGAAGGAGGATCAGATGCAATCGAACGGAACCAGGATCGTCGCCCTGCTCGTGACGCTGGCGGTGATCGTCGGCCTCTTCTTCGTCTTCAGCGGCGGAGACGACGACGGCGACTCGACGACCGCCACCACGTCGACGACCGCCGCGACCACGACCGCCGACGACAACGGCGGCAATGCCGGTACGGGAGGCGGGAAGGCCGACGCTTCGGTACCCGTCATCAAGATCGTCGACGGCCAGCCGGAGGGCGGCGTCGCCGACCTCGAGTTCAACCAGGGCGACGACGTCCGCTTCGAGGTCGACTCCGACACCGCCGACGAAGTCCACGTCCACGGCTACGACATCGGTGAGGACGTGAAGGCGGGCGGGACCGTCTCCTTCGACTTCCCGGCCGACCTCGAGGGCGTGTTCGAGGTCGAGCTCGAGAGCTCGGCCACGCAGATCGCGGAGCTGACGGTCAACCCGTGATCGCCCGCCTCCGCAGCAGGACGGCCCTCGCCGTCGGCTGGGCGCTGCTCAGCGCGACGGTGACCGCCGTCCTGCTGCCGGCGTCGGCCTCGGCGCACGGCCTCGTCGGCCGCTCCGACCTGCCGCTCCCCGACTGGCTCTTCGCCTGGGGCTCCTCGATCGTCCTGATCGTCTCGTTCGTCGCGCTGACGCTGGGCTGGCGGTCGGTCCGCTTCGAGAACTACGACTGGAAGCGGTTCGGCGACGGCTTCAGCTCCGCGGTCCTCGGGCGCCCGGCGCAGATCGTCGCCGGGCTCGCCGGCGTCGTCCTGCTCGCCGTCGTCCTCTGGACCGGGATCCACGGCGTCGATGCGCCCGATCGGAACTTCTCGGTGACGTTCGTCTTCGTCACCTTCTGGCTCGGCGTCGTCGTGCTCAGCCTCTTCTTCGGCGACGTCTTCCGCGCTTTCAACCCGTGGCGGGCGATCGCCCACGCGGTCGCCGCCGGCTTCGCGCTGCTCGTCGGCCAGAAGCAGACGGCGCCGCTGCGGTATCCGGAGCGGCTCGGCCGCTGGCCCGCCGTCGCCGGCCTCGTCGCCTTTGTCTTCCTCGAGCTCGTCTGGGGCCAGACGGGCTTCGCCGCCGCCGGGCCTGACGCCGAAGACCCTCGCGGTCGCGACCATCGTCTACTCGATCTACACGTTCGTCGCGATGGGCCTCTTCGGAATCGATCGCTGGACCGACCGGGGGGAGACGTTCACCCAGTACTTCGGCATGTTCGCGAGCCTCTCGGTGTTCGAGGTCCGCGACGGCAGGCTCGGGCGGCGGCCGATACTCGCCGGCGCGACGACGTGGGCGCTGCCGGCGGGCTCGCTCGCGCTCGTCCTCGCCGCGATCGGCTCGACGACGTTCGACGGCGCCCAGGAGGGCGTCCTCAAGGATCCGATCAGCTCGCTCTTTCAGACCCTCACCGACACCGGCCTATCGCCGGTGACGGCGCTGCGGCTGACCAACACGCTCTTCTTCGCCGGCACGCTCGCCGCCGTCGCAGCGATCTTCTGGGGCGGCATCTACGGAATGCGGATCGTCGACGGCAAGCGCTCGGCCGTCGAGCTCGCCCGCAAGTTCGCCCACGCCTTCATCCCGATCGCTCTCGCCTATCTGGTCGCGCACTACTTCAGCCTCGTCGTCTACCAGGAGCAGGCCCAGTTCACCTACCTGCTGTCCGACCCCTTGGGCGACGGCTCGAACCTGTTCGGGACGGCCGGGTCGGGCATCGATTACGGCCTCGTCGGCGCTACGGCCATCTGGTACGTGCAGTTCGGGGCGATCGTCGTCGGCCACGTGATCGCGCTCGCGCTCGGCCACGACCGGGCCCTGGCGCTCTGGAAGGACCCGCGGACGGCGGCCTACTCGCAGGTCTGGATGCTCGTGACGATGGTCTTCTTCAGCGTCCTCGGCCTCTACCTGCTCTCGCAGGCCAACGGCTGACGTGCTCCTGCCCGTCGCCCACGCCGGACACTGGCTCCCCTACGTGATCCCGGCGATCGTCGTGCTCGTGGCGGTCGTCGTGACCTCGGTGCGGGAGCGCCGCCGCCAGGCCGCCGCCGACGAGAGTGCGGCGGAGGAGCCGGACGATCCCGCTCAGCCGTCCGACTGAAGCGCGCTGACGGCGCCCGTCACCCGGGCCTGATCGGCGCCGTTCATCGCCCTCGAAGCGGAGGACGACGTTGGCGACCCGGAAGCAGGTCAGGTCGGCCGCCTCCTCGCAGTGGTCGAACTCGGCGCCGGCGCTGCCGACGTCGGAGGCGACGACGAGCGTGCCCGAGCTGGACCCGGTCTGGAGCTGCGGGTCGGAATCGGGGGCCGGGGCGGAGCTGATCTTCAGCACCGGCTCCCCCGCCGGTGTCGTGGCCACTTCCTCGCCGAGCTCGAGCTCGGCGCCCTGCTCGTTCGCAGCGTCGATGAACTGCTCGGCGGTGAACTCGCGCTCGCCGCCGCAGCCGATCGCTGCGACCGCCGCGACGACCACGAGAACCGTTGCCGCGGCCGCGCCGGCGCGCATGGCGGTCAGTCGGCGAGAAGCTCGCCGAGGCGGCCGTCGAGCGCGCTCGCGAGCGCATCGGCGACGGCGCCCTTCGGCACCCGCTCGACCAGCTCCGCAAGGAAGCCGCCGACGATCAGCTCCTTCGAGCGCTCGGGATCGAGGCCCCGCGACGTCAGGTAGAAGAGCTGCTCGGGGTCGACCTGGGCGACCGCGGCCGCGTGGGTGCAGGCGACGTCGTCGGCTTCGATCTGGAGGCCGGGGATCGCGTCGGCATGTGCCCGCTCGGAGAGGATCAGGTTGCGGCAGTCCTGGAATGCGTCGGTTCGCTGCGCTCCCCTGTCGACGTTGATCATTCCCCGCCAGACGGTCGTCGAGCGGCCATCGAGGACGCCGCGGAAGGCGAGGTCGGACGTCGTGTCCTCGGCGGCGTGCTCCTGCGTCGTGTCGTAGTCGAGGTGCTGGCGGCCGTTGCTGACGTAGGCGCCGGTGACGCGCGCGCCGGCGCCGCGGCCGGCGAGCTTCGTCTCCATCCGCACCTTGCCGTTGGCGGAGCCGAACCCGAGCGCGACCCATTCGAGGTTGCCGTCGCGGGCGACCTCGGCACGCTGGCTGGCGAACACCCACGAGCTCTCGGAGAGATCCTGACCGCAGACGTAGCGGAGGTTCGCTCCCTCACCGACGACCACCTCGGTGACGCCGTTGAAGAGGCCGTCGCCCGATTCGTCCGCGGAGACGTAGCGCTCCCAGACCTCGGCCTCGGCGCCCTCCTCGAGAACGATCAGCGTCCTCCAGTTCAGGGTTCTGCCCGCGGCCTGCTGGATCGCGGTGAGCGAGATCGGATGCTCGGGGGATGCGTTGCGCGGCACGTAGACGAGCGCGCCCCCGCGCCAACCCGCCTCGTTGATCGCCACGAACGGGTCGCTGTCGCCGGGGACAATCGTCCCGAGATGCTCGGCGACGAGGTCCGGGAAGCGCTCGGCTCCCTCGGAGAGGCTCATCACGGCGACGCCGTCGGGGACGCCGTTGCCGCCGGGAGCCGCCAGGTCGGAATGGGACGCGGCGTCGACCTGCGTCAGTCCCGTCGATCCCTCCGGCAGCTGCAAGCGGGTGCCGAGGCCGTCACCGGTTGCAAGGTCACCGCCCTCGACCGGCTCGTAGGCCGCGAGGTCGAGCTTGGACAGGTCGGTGAACTCCCAGCCGCGCGTCTTCGGACCGGGGAGCGACAGCTCCTTCGCCGAATCGATCGCCTGGACGCGCCGCTCGGCGAGCCAGGTGGGCTCGGTCGCCCCGGGCTCAGCCGACTGGGCGGTCGCGCTAGCCAATCGAGCCCTCCATCTGCAGCTCGATCAGGCGGTTGAGCTCGACGGCGTACTCCATCGGCAGCTCCTTGACGACCGGCTCGATGAAGCCGTTGACGATCATCTTCGACGCCTCTTCCTCATCGAGACCGTGCGTCTGCAGGTAGAACAGCTGCTCCTCGCCGATCTTCGAGACCGAGGCCTCGTGTCCGACGTTGGCGTCGTTCTCGTCGATCCGGATCGTCGGGTAGGTGTCCGACCGCGACTCGGGGTCGAGCAGCAGCGCGTCGCAGACGACCTTCGACCGTGCCTCGGTCGCTCCCTTTGCGACCTCGAGAAGCCCGCGGTAGGTCGAGCGGCCGCCGTCCTTGGAGATCGACTTCGCGAAGATCGACGACGTCGTCTTCGGGGCGGCGTGGATGATCTTGCCGCCCGCGTCCTGGTGCTGGCCCTTGCCGGCGAACGCGATCGAGAGGATCTCGCCGTGGGCGCGCTCGCCCATCAGGTAGATCGACGGGTACTTCATCGTGATCTTCGACCCGAGGTTGCAGTCGACCCACTCGACGGTGGCGTCGCGCTCGGCGATCGCCCGCTTCGTGACGAGGTTGTAGACGTTCTGCGACCAGTTCTGGACGGTCGTGTAACGGATCCGCGCGCCGGGGCGGGCGATCAGCTCGACGACCGCGGAGTGCAGCGAGTCGGTCGAGTAGACCGGGGCGGTGCAGCCCTCGATGTAATGAACGTCGGAGCCCTCGTCGGCGATGATGAGCGTCCGCTCGAACTGACCCATGTTCTCGGTGTTGATCCGGAAGTAGGCCTGCAGCGGCATCTCGACCTTGACGCCCGGGGGCACGTAGACGAACGAGCCGCCTGACCAGACGGCCGAGTTGAGCGCGGCCAGCATGTTGTCGTTGGCCGGGATCACGGTCGCGAAGTGCTCGCGGATGATGTCCTCGTGCTCGCGCAGGGCGGTGTCCATGTCGAGGAACTGGACGCCGACCTCCTCGAGGTCCTTGCGGACCTGGTGGTAGACGACCTCGGACTCGTACTGGGCGCCGACGCCGGCGAGGAAGTTGCGCTCCGCCTCGGGGATGCCGAGCTTGTCGAACGTGTTCTTGATGTCGTCGGGGACGTCGTCCCAGCTGTGCTCGGCACGCTCGGAGGCGCGCACGAAGTAGTGGATGTCGTCGAAGTCGATCTGGTTGAGGTTGGCGCCCCACTGCGGGATCGGGCGCGCGAGGAAGTGGTCGAGCGCCTTGAGACGGAACTCGCGCATCCACTCGGGCTCGTTCTTGTACTCGGAGATGTCCTCGACGAGCTGGCGGCTCAGGCCCTTGGGCGCCTTGTAGACGTAGCCGGTCTCGGGATCGTTGAAGCCGAATTTGGTCTTGTAGTCGGAGCCGATGTCACGGATCGCCTCGCGCTCTGCCTGCTTCGGATCCAGCGTTGCGGTATCGGGTGGCGGGTTCATTCAGTCGACCTCCAGCTTGATCTGCCCGTCCTCGGCGCGGACCGCGAAGGTCTCGACCGGCGCGAAGGCGGGGAGGGTCTTGGGGCGGCCGCTCTTCAGGTCGAAGAGCGAGCCGTGTCGGGGGCATTCAACGGTACAGGCCGCGGGGTCGAACTCCCCCTCGGCGAGTGGCCCGTCGTCGTGTGAGCAGCGATCCTCGATGGCGAGCAGCTCGCCGCCGCAATTGAACACGCCGATCTCGATCCCGTCGACCTCGACGATCTTCTTGCCCCCGTCGGGGAGCTCTGCAGTTGTGCATACGGTGTGTTCTGCCATCTAATCCCTACTCTCAGAGTCGGATTTTAGCGGGGACCCGGCGGCAGCCTCCGTCGCGAGGCCCGACAATGGCCGCGAGCAGAGATGAGACGCGCCGAAATCGAGATCACCGGGGCACCGGCCGAGCTGACCGTGGCTCCGCCGGACCCGATCCGCGTCGGCGCCGGGACCGCCTTCTTCGTCGGCGGGACGGTGCTCGCCGGGAACGTGGGGGCGGGGGAGGGGTTCGCGGTCCGGGCGGCGGGCCGCGAGTTCCCGGTCGAGGCCCGGGGGATGCCGGAGCCGCGCAGCTACGGGGCCGGCGGACTCTGGTGGACGATGGTCACCGTGCCGGGGCCGCTGCCCGGCGACGAGCCGCTCGAGGCGGCGATGGCGGTCCCGGACGGCGCGCCCCGGGGCGCCGACCCGCTCGTGGCGATCTGCATGGCCACCCATGAGCCCGAGCCGGAGCGCCTCCGCGTCCAGCTCGACTCGATCCGCGCCCAGACCCATTCCGGCTGGATCTGCGTGATCAGCGACGACTGCTCCGGCCCGGAGGCGTTCGCCGAGCTCGAGCGGCAGGTCGGCGACGACCCGCGCTTCGTCCTCAGCCGCGCACCCGAGCGGCTCGGCTTCCTGCGCAACTTCGAGCGGGCGATCGCCCTCGCGCCCTCGGAGGCCGTCCTGATCGCGCTCGCCGACCAGGACGACCGCTGGCACCGCGACAAGCTCGAGGTCCTAGTCGCCGCACTCGATGCAGCCCCGGGCTCGCTGCTCGCCTACAGCGACGTCCGGATCGCCGACGGCGACGGCAACGTCCTCTCCGACACCTACTTCTTCGAGCGGCGCAACAACGCCGAGAGCATGGCTTCGGTGCTGATCACCAACAACGTCACCGGCGCGGCCTGCCTGTTCCGGCGCGAGCTGCTCGAAACCGCCCTCCCGTTTCCGCCCGGAGGCACGGGCCAGGAGCTGTACCACGACCACTGGCTGGCGGTCTGCGCCCTCGCGCTCGGCCCGCTGACCTGGGTCGGTCGGGCCACCCACGACTACATCCGCCACGACGCCTCGGTGACGGTTCTGGAAGCGGAGGGCCACTGGGTCGCGCCGCCGGCCGGCCGTCTCGGCGCGGCGCGGATGCGCGCCCGCCGCTTCCTCCGGCGTCTCCGGCTTGCATCGCGCAGCCCGGGCTGGCGGTCGGCCTACACCGGTCGCTACCTGCTGATCCGCCAGTTCGCGGCGATCCTCGACCTCCGCGTCGGCCGCGACCGGCTGGCGCCGCGCCATCGGCGCGACATCGACCGTCTCGTCGCCGCCGAGCGGTCGCCGCTCGCCGCCGGTTGGCTGCTGATGCGTTCGTTCCGGCCCTGGATCGGGCGCAACGACACACTGGCGAGGGAGCGGGTGGTTTTCGGAGGGATCCTCTGGCGGAAGCTGGCCGGGAGGCGGAGGGCCTAGAGCGCGGTCGCCTCGGCGGGGTCGCCGTCCTCGCCCTCGTCCTCCCAGTCGGCGGGCTCACCGAGGCTGGCGGACTTGACGACCTTGAGGCCGAGCATCGCGCACTTCATGCGGGTGGCGGAGATGTCGATGCCGAGAAGGTCGAGGACGGTCTCCTTCGGGAGACGGAGGAGCTCCTCGCGGGACATGCCGACCAGCTCGTCGGTCAGCAGCGAGGTGGCGGCCGTCGAGATCGCGCAGCCCTGGCCCTCGAATGAGATCTCGCTGACCTTGCCGTCGTCGTCGAGCTTGATGAAGACGTGCTGCTCGTCGCCGCAGAAGGGGTTGGTGTCCTCGTAGTCGAGGTCGAAGGCGTCGAGCCGGCCGAAGTTGTGCGGCCGCTTGTAGTGCTCCAGGATCTGATCCCGATACAGCTCATCCATCGTGACGCCCCTGACGCTTCGCATCTCGGCGTCCTCGTCGGCTCACGGCCTGGGAGGCCGCTTCGCCTCCTGCGTCCTTGATCTGCTCGGTCAGGAACATCACGAAAGACCAAAGACATTCCTGGCGTCGTGGAGACCCTCGACGAGGCGGTCGATCTCCGACTCGGTCGTGTAGACGCCGAAGCTCGCGCGCGCTGTGGCGGCGACGCCGAGGCGTGTCATCAGCGGCTGGGCGCAGTGGTGGCCGGCGCGGACGGCGACGCCGTGGCGGTCGAGGATCTCGGCGATGTCGTGGGGGTGGATGCCGTCCATCTCGAAGGAGACGGGCCCGATGCGGCCGGGCGCTGCCGGCGGGCCGAAGATGCGGAGGCCCGGGATCTCGGCGAGGCTGCCGAGCGCGTAGGCGGTGATCTCGCGCTCGTGATCGAGGACCGTGTCCATGCCCAGGGCGTCGAGCCAGCGCACGGCGGCGGCCAGCCCGATCGCCTGGGCGATCGCGGGCGTGCCGGCCTCGAAGCGGGCCGGCGGGTCGGCGAAGGTCGTGCCCTCCTTGGTGACCTTGCGGATCATCGAGCCGCCTCCGAGGAACGGCGGCATCTTGCGGAGCAGGTCGAGCCGCGCCCAGAGGGCGCCGATGCCGGTCGGCCCGTAGGCCTTATGGCCGGTGAGGGCGTAGAAGTCGACGCCGAGCTCGCCGACGTCGACGCCCATCTTCGGCATCGACTGGGCGCCGTCGACGAGGACGAGCGCGCCGGCTTCGTGGGCACGGGCGGCGATTTCGGCGATCGGGTTGAGCGTCCCGAGGACGTTCGAGAGCTGGGTGATCGCGAGCAGCTTCGGCTCCCGGGCGAGCGCCGCGTCGAGCTCGTCGCGGAGCAGCTCCCCGTCGTCGTCGATGCCGACCCAGTCGATCTCGGCTCCTGTCGCCTCGGCGAGCTGCTGCCAGGGCACGATGTTGGAGTGGTGCTCCATCTCGGTGAGCACGATTCGGTCGCCGGCGCCGACGTTGGCCGCCCCCCAGGCGCGGGCGACGAGGTTGATCGCCTCGGTCGCATTGCGGACGAAGACGATCTCGCGGCGATCGGCCGCTCCGAGGTGGTCGGCGACCGTCGCCCGTGCACCCTCGTAGGCGGCTGTGGCCTCGCCGGAGAGCGTGTGCGAGCCGCGATGGACGTTCGAGTGGTTGCGCCGCTCGTAACGGTCGACGGCCTCGATCGAGGCGAGCACACGCTGGGCACTGGCGCCGGAATCGAGGTAGACGAGATGCTCGTCGCCGATCATCCGGCTCAGCGTCGGGAACGACTGCCGGATGCGCTCGACATCGAGCGCGGTCGCGTTGCGATCGGAAGCGACGGACGCCATCTGCTGCGGCGCGGCCGAGCGCTCAGGCGCTCGCCGCGACCTCCTCCTTGATCCAGCCGTAGCCCTTGTCCTCGAGCTCGCTGACGAGCTCGGGGCCGCCCTCCTTGACGATCCGCCCCTCGTACATCACGTGCACGCGGTCGGGCTCGACCATGTGAAGGATCCGCTGGTAGTGGGTGATGATCAGGACGCCCATGTCGGGACCGGCGAAGCGGTTGACGCCCTCGGCGACGGTGCGGAGCGCGTCGATGTCGAGACCTGAGTCGGTCTCGTCGAGCACGGCGATCTTGGGCTTCAGCAGCGCCATCTGGAGCATCTCCATGCGCTTCTTCTCGCCGCCGGAGAAGCCGTCGTTGAGGTAGCGGCTGGAGAACTCGCGGGGGATGTCCATCATCTCCATCGCCTCCTGCGTCGTCCGGGCGAAGTCCTTGAGCTTGATCTCCCGCTCGCCCTGGGCCTCGCGGCGGGCGTTGACGATCATCCGCAGGTACTTGGCGACGGTCACGCCGGGGACGGCGACGGGGTACTGGAAGGCCATGAAGAGGCCGGCGCGCGAGCGCTCGTCGGGTGCCGCCTCGGTGACGTCGTCGCCGTCGAAGTTGATCGTCCCGTCGGTGACCTCGAGGGCGGGGTGGCCCATGATCGAGTTGGCCAGCGTCGACTTGCCGGACCCGTTCGGGCCCATCAGGGCGTGGACCTCGCCGCGACTCACCTCGAGGTTGAGGCCCTTGAGGATCGCCTTGTCCTCGGCGGACACGTGCAGGTTCTTGATCTCGAGATCAGCCAATTGGGACTCCAGTTCGTTGCGTTCGGGCGGCGGCGCTCAGGCAGCGCCGGCCGCGACGGTTTTCAGCTTCTTGTCACGGTTCTCGAACTCGATCAGCTCGGCGAGCGTCGTTCCGGCGAGCGCCCGCGTGATGCCGCCGTGGACCCTGGTCCAGAGCAGCTTCGTCGAGCAGGCCGCGTCGCCGTCGGACTCGTGCGAGCAGAGGATCCGGCCGACGTCGCCGTCGACGAAGCAGTCCATCGGGGCGATCGGCCCCTCCAGCGCTTCGACGACTTCGAGCATCCGGATGTCCTCTGCCGGCATCGCCAGGCGGTAGCCGCCGTGGGCGCCGCGCTGGGAGCTGACCAGGCCGGCATCCCGCAGCTTCGCGACGAGATGCTCGAGGTACGAGAGGGGGAGGGTCTCGGAGTCCGCGAGGGAGGCGAGAGCGACGGGTCGCTCGCCCTCCCGGCGACCGAGGGCGACCATCAATCGCACCCCGTATTCGGCTTTGGTCGAAAACAGCATTGACCAAATCCTAGCGATCAGGTCGGTTTTCCATTTCCCCCGGCGGCCCCTCCTCGGGACGGCCGGCCGAGCGCTGCAGCGCCTGGAGGCGGTCCTTGATCAGCTGCCAGGGGTGGATGACGACCCTCCCGGCCGCCGCCGTCCGCAGCGCCCGCCCGAGGGCGGTGCCGTGCACCGGCCCGGGCGAGACCTCGAGGATCAGCTCGAGATAGCCGTCCGGCGTCCGGGTCGGTCCCGTGGTCTTCGTGTCGATCGAGCGGAACAGCTCGATCGCTTCCGCGTTCTCCTGGAGGACGAGCGCCATGAACCGCTCGACCCCGTTCTCGGCGGCGCGCTCGGTCAGCCGCTCCAGCAGCGCCGTACCGGCTCCCTTTCCCTGCCAGTCGTCGACCACTACGACCGCCACCTCGGCGGTGTCGGGCTGGTCGCTGCGGACGTAGCGGGCGACGCCGACCGGCTCGCCGTCGAGGTCGAAGGCGATCACCGCCTCGTGGTCGCGGTGGTCGACCTCGGTCAGGTAGGCGAGGTCGGTGGCCGAGAGCCGGTCGAGCGACGAGAAGAACCGCCGGTAGCGCGACTCCGGACTGAGCCGGGCGAAGCCCGCCGCCAGCGCCTCCCTGTCGGACGGACGCACCTCGCGCAGCTCGATCACCGAGCCGTCGCGTAGCTCTCGTCGGGTGGGCTTGTGTGAGACTGCGGCCGCCACGGGGACCCCGTTCCACGGACAGGGATTGCAGCAAGGTACTTCAGGTGAGCACGACCAAGAGGAAGATCATCCGCGAGCGCGCGCGCTCGGCTCTGAAGAGCGCCTATTACTCGCCGGGGTTCCGGGCGGTCGCCTACGGGCCACTGGACGCATTCGACCGCGTCACCGGCCGCGCCGACCCGCTGACGCCGCCGCGACGGCTCCAGTACGTCGGGCGCGCCGAGGACTTCGTGGCGGTCGGGGCCGACTGGCGCGACCGCCTCGTCCGCGACCACGGGCTCCGTCCCGACTCCGACGTCCTCGACGTCGGCTGCGGGATCGGCCGCGTCGCCGTCGCCCTGATCCCCGACTTGACCGAAGGGACCTACGAGGGCTTCGACATCGTCCCCGGCTTCGTCGAGTGGTGCTCGCGCGAGATCACCTCCCGCCACCCGAACTTCCGCTTCCAGGTGGCCGACGTGCGCAACCGCCAGTACAACCGGAGCGGGGGCAGTCCCGCCGCGTCCTACGAGTTCCCGTTCGCGGCCGACTCGTTCGACATCGCGCTCGCCGCCTCCGTCTTCACGCACATGGAGCCCGACAGCGTCCGGCAGTACCTCACCGAAGCGCACCGGGTGCTGCGGCCCGGCGGGTCGCTCGTCTGCACGTTCTTCCTCGTCGACGGCGAGGCCGAGCGCCTGGTCGGCGAGGGCCGGTCGGCCTTCACCCTCGAACACCGTCTCGCCGACGCCGAGGGCTCCCCGTACCTGGCGGCCGATCGCCGCGTGCCCGAGTTCTGCGTCGGGATCTTCGAGCCGCAGCTGCTCGAGGTCGCCGCCGCCGTCGGGTTCGCTGCGGAACCCGCGATCGAGCGCGGCTGGTGGCCGGGTCGCGAGACGGGGGAGGGCGTCCCCTACCAGGACCTCGTCACCCTCCGCAAGCCCGCCTGACCGTGACGGACCGCGTCGGCTAGGGCTCGATCAGCCCGCGGCGGATCGCGTAACGGACGAGCTCGACGCGGTCGCGCATCCCGAGCTTCCGCATCGCGTTCGAGCGGTGGTTCTCGGCCGTCTTCTCGGCAAGGCCGAGGATCTCGGCGATCTCCTTGTTCGTGTGGGCCTCGGCGACGAGCTTGACGACCTCCTCCTCGCGCGGCGTCAGATCCTCGCCGCGGTTCTCGCCGCCTTCGAGGACGTCGCGGATCAGGGCCTGCTGGGCCTCGGGGGTCAGGAACGGCTCGCCGCGCTCGACCGCACGGATCGCGTCGATCAGCTCGCGGTCGGCGGCGGCCTTGAGCACGTAGCCGGATGCGCCCGCCTTCAGCGCCTCGAAGAGATAGCGGTCCTCGTCGTGCATCGAGAGCATCAGCACCGAGACCTCGGGCGCCGACTCGCGGATCGCCCGCGTCGCGTCGAGCCCGTTCATCCGCGGCATCTTGACGTCGAGGATCGCCAGGTCAGGGCGATGTTCGATGGCGCGGTCCCGGGCCTCGATGCCGTCGCCGGCCTCGGCGACCACCTCGATCCCGTCCTCGCTCTCGAGCAGCTTGCGCAGCCCGGAGCGGACGATCCCGTGGTCGTCGGCGATCAGGACCCTCATCTGGGCACCCTCAGCTCTCCCGAATCCGTGCACATGTGCAGCCTCCATCGGCATCTCAGGCCTGAAGCGTTACCCGCGTCCCCGCGCCCGGTTCGGATTCGACGGTCAGCCTGCCTCCGCACAGCAGCGCCCGCTCGCGCATGCCGGCGATTCCGAGCTGTTCGCTGGCGCGGCTGCCGTCGTAGCCGACGCCGTCATCGCTGACGCGAAGCTCGAGCGCCTCACCGGTGCCGATCAGCCGCACCCGCAGGTGCTCGGCGTCGGCGTGCTGGATGACGTTCGTCATCGCCTCCTGGGCGACCCGGTAGGTGACGAGCTGGACATCATCGGGAAGTTCATCGAAGGAGCCCTCGGCCTCGAAGCCCGCCGAGATGCCGCCCTCTCGCTCGACCTCCTCGACGAGGGTCGCGAGCGCGGCCTTGAGCCCGAGGTCGTCGAGCGTCGTCGGGCGCAGGCCCCTTGCGATGTCGAGCAGCTCCCGCATCGCCCGCGAGATCAGGCTGCCGATCTCGGCGAGCTCGGCTTCCGTCTCGGGATCCTCGGTCTGGCGCCGGACCGCCTCGAGGCGCAGCAGGAGCGCGGTCAGAGCCTGGTTGACCTCGTCGTGGAGGTCGCGCGCGATCCGCTCGCGCTCGCGCTCCTGGGCGCTAAGCGCCGCGTTCGCGGCGCCGCGCCGTTCCGCCTCGAGCCGTTCGAGCATCGAGTGGAAGGAGTGCTCGAGGCTGAGCACCTCCTTCGAACCGGACGTCACCACGGGCGGCTCCGGCGGCTTGCTCAGGTCGGCGCTCTCCATCTCGGCCGCGAGCCGCTCGAGGGGCTCGAAGCGGCGGGCGAGGAGGAAGATGTTGAGGGCGGTCGTGGCGGCGACGGCGAAGCCGAGGACGAGGCCAATCGAAGCGCTGTCGCGAAGGCTGCTGTCGGGATTGGAGGCGATCGACGCCGCGATCACGGCCGCCGCGATCAGCAGCAGGTTGGCCAGGAGCACCTGGGTGAGGAGGGTTCCGCGACGCATCACCCTCCAATCGACCGGATCGCCCCCGCACCTTAGGCGCGATTAGGGACCCCTTATGACGGTCTGCAACTATTCCGCCTTCACCGAGACGCCCACAGGAGGCACCCCGATGAACACAACCCGCAGTTCCAACTTCGCAGCCGGCATCCGGACGACCCTGCTGCTGGCAGGCCTGACCGGCCTTCTGGTGGTCATCGGCGCCCTGATCGGCGGTCCGCAGACCGCGTTGATGTTCCTCGTCATCGGGCTCGTCATGAACCTCGGCGTCTACTGGTTCAGCGACAAGATCGCCCTGAAGTCGGCGGGTGCCAAGCCGATCACCGAGGAGCAGGCCCCGGAGATCTACGAGATGGTCCGCGAGCTGACGACCGCCGCGAAGATGCCGATGCCGGCCCTCTACGTGATCCCGCAGGAGGCGCCGAACGCCTTCGCGACCGGCCGCAACCCCGACCACGCGGCCGTCGCCGTGACCGCCGGCATCACCCGGCTGCTCTCGCCCGACGAGCTCCGCGGCGTGATCGCCCACGAGCTCGCCCACATCCGCAACCGCGACACCCTGATCCAGGCGGTCGCCGCCGCGATCGGCGGTGCGATCACCTATCTCGGATACATGCTGCTCTGGTTCGGCGGCGACGACGACAGCCCGATCGGCCTGATCGCGTCGCTGGCGCTGGTCCTGCTCGCTCCGATCGCCGCTTCGATCATCCAGCTGGCGATCTCCCGCCAGCGTGAGTACTCGGCCGATGCGACGGGCGCGCAGATCTGCGGCAACCCCGAGAGCCTCGCCTCGGCTCTGCTGCGCCTCGAAGAGGGCAGCAAGGCGATCCCGATGAAGGTCAACGAGTCGACGGAGTGCCTCTACATCGTCAAGCCGCTCGCGGGCGGCAAGGGCAAGGCGCTGGCGGGCCTCTTCAGCACTCATCCGCCGATCGAGGAGCGGGTCCGCCGCCTCCGTCAGATGCGCCCCTCGCTGGGCTGACAAGCCGAAACCGAGTCGCTATACTTTCTGAAGTAATGACTCCAGAGACCGAGACGAAGACACGGGCAAGCGGCGCCGACCTGATCGCTCAGGCGAAGGCCGAGATCGAGGAAGTGCAGCCGACGGACGCCGCTGCCGAGATCGACGCCGGCGATGTCGCCCTCGTCGACGTCCGCGAGCAGCACGAGTTCGAGGAGCGCCACATCGACGGCGCCATCCACGTCCCTCGCAGCTATCTCGAGTCGCGGATCGAGCAATTCGTGCCCGACCGCTCCAAGCGGGTCATCCTCTACTGCGCCTCCGGAATCCGCTCGGCTCTCGCCGCCAAGACCCTCGCCGAAGATCTCGGCTACGAGGACGTCAGCTCCATGGCCGGCGGCATCACCCTCTGGCGCGACCGCGGCCTCCCCGTCGTCACGCCGCGTTCGCTGACCCAGGAGCAGAAGGAGCGCTACTCCCGCCACGTCCTCGTCCCGGAGATCGGGCTCGAGGGCCAGCTCAAGCTTCTCGACGCCAAGGTCCTGCTGCTCGGTGCCGGCGGGCTCGGCTCACCGACCGCCCTGTACCTGGCCGCCGCCGGCGTCGGCACGATCGGCCTCGTCGACGACGACGTCGTCGACGCATCGAACCTGCAGCGCCAGGTGATCCACAACACCGAGCGCATCGGGATGCCGAAGACCGAGTCCGCAAAGGTCGCGATCGAGGCCCTCAACCCCGACGTCAAGGTGATCACCCACAACGGCCGGCTAAACGCCGACAACGTCATCGAGTTGCTCTCCGACTACGACGTGATCGTCGACGGCGCCGACAACTTCCCGACCCGCTACCTGCTCAACGACGCGTCCGTGCGCCTCAAGAAGCCGGTCGTGTCGGCTTCGATCCTCTCCTTCGACGGGCAGATCTCGACCTTCGTCCCGTTCGAGGGCCCCTGCTACCGCTGCCTCTACCCGACTCCGCCCCCGGCGGAGCTGGCCCCGAGCTGCGGTGCGGCCGGAGTCCTCGGCGTCCTGCCGGGGATCATGGGCCTGCTGCAGGCCCTCGAGGTCGTCAAGCTCGTCACCGGCGCCGGGCAGCCGCTGATCGGCCGCCTGCTGCTCTTCGAGGCGCTCGGAACCGAGTTCACCGAGCTCAAGGTCAGGCGCGATCCCGACTGCCCGATCTGCGGACCGAACGCTCCGCACGTTGCCGACGAGGACCTCGGCAAATTCCCGGATTACGAACTCTTCTGCGCAGGCTGACGGGCCGGGAGGCGCGAATGCCGGCGTCATCGGCCGGCTCACGTGCTGATGCACGCTTCGCCGGCCTCTTCCTTGGCCTCGCACCTCCCGGCCTCGTCAGTGGGCTCCGGCCTCAGGCCCGGTAGGCTCGCGCCTTCAATGGCGCTCCGCGAATCGATAGGCAAAGCGCGCAACAAGCTCGGCCGGTTGCGCCCGGTCGTGGCCGCCGGCCAGATGCTGCACCGCCGCGAGCTCCAGCCCGCGAAGCGGCGCTATCGCGAGCTCGGGCTTCGCAAGCCCTGGTTCGGGTCGGTCCGTCACTCCGAGGTCGCCGGGCGCGGGGAGGGGGTCCCGCGGCTCGATCGCCCCGACGGAATCGACGAGATGGAGGCGGACGAGCGGTTCGCAGCGCTCGCGCCCGACCTCCAGCAGGGTCTCCGCGAGTGGCCCGAGAAGGGCTACCTCGTCGCGGAGGGGTTCTTCGACCGCAACCGGATCGACGCCCTGAACGATGAGATCGACCGGCTCGCGAGCTCCGGCGAGATCCGCCAGCACCACCTAGACCCCCGTTTCATGAACGTCCACCGGAGCTCGGCCGCCGCCGAGGCGCTCGCCTCGGATCGCCGCGCCCTCGAGCTCATGGACCTGATCCTCGGCCGCCCGGCGGGGCTGTTCCAGACGATCGTCTTCCTGCGCGGCAGCCAGCAGGAGGCCCACTCCGACGCGTTCCACATGATGACCGAGCCGCCCGGCTTCCTGGTCGGGATGTGGGTCGCCCTCGAGGACATCGACGAGGGCGCCGGTCCGGTCTTCTACGTCCCCGGCAGCCACCGGTTCCCGTATGTGATGACCGAGGACCTCGGCATCGAAGACCCGCCGCCGCTGCTGATCGCCGACAAGGGCGCCGCCTACGTGGAGCGGATGCGCGCCCTCGTCGCCGAGAGCGGGGCGAAGCCGGCGAAGTTCACGGCTCGCGCGGGCGACGTCCTCTTCTGGCACCACAACCTGACCCATGGGGGCTCGCCGGTGACGCGCGAGGGCGCGACCCGCCGCAGCCTCGTCGGCCACTACTTCGCCGATCGCGTCCTCTGCTACCACGAGGTCACCGAGCGTGCGGCGCTGATGCCCGCGGGGTTCGACTGAGCGCCGTCGCGGCGGTCTGTAGGGTTCCCGCGATGCCGAAGGTCAAGATTCCACCGGTCCTCCGCGCCCAGACGGGCGGCGAGTCGTTCGTCGAGGTCGGCGGCGACGACGTCGGTTCAGTCCTCCGCGCCCTCGCCGAGGCTCATCCCGGCGTCAGCGGCCAGCTCTTCGACGACGCCGGCGAGCTCAACCGCTACGTCAACGTCTACCTCAACGACGAGGACGTGCGGCTTCTCGACGGGCTCGGGACGTCGGTCTCCGATTCCGACACCGTCGTCATCCTGCCGGCCATGGCCGGCGGCTCAACGGCGTCCTGAGCGGGCCCGCGCGGCGGCGCCGGCGCCTCGCTCAGGGGTTTCCGCCGGTCAGGTCCGTCATCGCGATCCACGACGGCTTGCTGTCGCGGTCGGCGTCGACCAGCCCCGCCGATGCGCACCAGCCGCACGAACCGACGCCCTTCTCGGTCGAGTCGTGCCACGTGTACCAGACCACTCCGTCGATCCCGAGCTCGTCGCGCTTGTCGCTGAGGTCGCCGATGCTCTCGCTGAGCAGACTGGCCTGCTCCTCGGGCGTCTTCGAGAGGTCGTTGCCGCCGTTGGGATTCGATCCCCAGCCGATCTCGGTTGCCCACATCGGCACGTCGGTGCCGGTGTCGTCGAGGGCGTCGCGGGTCTTCTCGACCTGGCTGATCACCGAGTCGACGTCGGGACCGTACGGATGGACGCCGACGACGTCGACCGCGTCGGCCGCCTTCTCGTCGGCGAAGAGCTGACGGAGGAAGTCGTAGGAGACGATCGCACCGTCGGACTGCGGCGTCGCGAACATCCCCGCGCTCATCACCTGGGCGTCGGGATCGACCTCCCCGAGGATCTTGGCCGAGCGGATGACCATCTCGGAGTAGGCGTCCGCGTCGGGCGTCGGCGACCAGAAGGTCGACGAGTTCGGCTCGTTCCAGATCTCCCACTCACGGATCGGCTCCGGCGTCGCGTCCGGGTTCGAGCTCTCGAAGATCGACCAGAACTCGCCGCCGTTCCCGTAGCGCTCGACGGCCGCCTTCAGGAAGTCGGCGTAGGCGTCGAACGTCTTCTCGTCGTTCGTCGGGGCGTCGATGACCTCCGACGAGTAGATCTCCGGCGTTCCGAAAACGGTGACGAGCGGCTGCAGCCCGGCGAGGGCGAGCTGGCTGAAGAGCTGATCGCTCGAGCTCCAGTCGTAGGTCCCTTCGGTGGTCTCGATCGTGGCCCAGTTGAGGACCGCCCGGACGGTTCCGAGCCCGCCCGCACGCATCCGCTCGTAGTCGGTGGCGTTCTGGAGCCCCTCGGGCGCAACGCCGTAGAACGGATCGGCCGTGACGTCGGCTTCGTCGTCGCTCCCGCCGCCGCAACCGGACAGCAGGACGATCGCGCAGAGCGCCGCCAGGACGGCGATCGCCGCCGGGAACGCTCGCGTCCGCCTCAACGCGATCCGTGCGGCGCGGGCCCGCGGCGGGTGTTGAGAATGGGCATCGCGATGGCGAGCCCGATCAGGACGATCAAGCCGGCGAGAACCGAGGCCGGGATCGAGCCGAGCGCGTCGCCGAGCGAGGTGAGCGGGCTCGATGGGGAGTCGGTCTCGCCGACGACGCCGCGCTGGACGTTCCCGCCGGCGTTCGAATCGGACGCGGGGCGCGGCGACCGGCCCGCTGGCGTTGTCGCGGACGCCGGGGATCTCGAGCACGTATTCGTCCCCGGCCGGCGGGGCGGCGAGTGCGGGAGCGGCGGGGACCGCGGCGAGCGCCGCTACGATCGCGAGCGCCAGTCCGGCCTTCCATCGGGTCGGGCGAATCATCGACGTCAGAAGATAGTGAAAGCCTCAGCAGGGATCGCCGGAAGGATCGCGGGGCAGGCTCCGGCAATCGGCGCGGCCGCGGCCATCGTCGCCATCGCGCTGGACAGCGGCGGCTACGGCGGCGTCGCGCTCGGGATCGGCACCGTCGCCGTCTGGATCGCCATCCTCGTTGCCGCGCTCGGGCCCGGGGAGACGCGCTCGTTCAGCCGCAGCCATGCCGTCGCGGCGGCATCGCTCGCCGTCCTCGCCATTCTCGGCGCGTTCTCGCTCGGCTGGTCGATCGATCGCGCAGCCGGGTTCGAGGACGTCGTTCGCTACGGCGCCTACCTCGGGGCGTTCGTGCTCGCCGGCCTGCTGCTGCGACCCGGCAGCGGCCGCTCGGCGCTCGCCGGGATCGCCGCCGGGCTCGCGATCGTCAGCGTCGTCGCCCTCGGCTCCCGCCTACTCGGGGTCGGCGGCGGAGACGAGACGCTCGTGGCGTCGATTCCGGCCTCCGCGGGGCGCCTCAGCTACCCGATCGGATACTGGAACGCCCTCGGGGCGTTCGCGGCGATGGCGGTGCCGCTGCTCGTCTGGCTCGCCTCGACGGCGCGCGGGCGTACGGCCGCCGCCGTGGCGCTCGCCGCGGTGCCGCCCGTCGTGCTCGCCGCCTATATGACGTCCTCCCGCGGGGCCCTGATCGCCGCCGTCCTCGGCGCCGCTGTGGTGATCGCAGCGTCCGGGTCCCGCGCCCGCGCCCTGGCCGCGCTGGTCGTCGGCCTGCTCGCATCGGTTCCGGCGGTCGCCGCGGCGACGCTCGGCAACGGCATCCTCGACGCACCGCTGACGACGCCGGGCAGGGCCGAGTACGTCGTTACGGCGGCCGTCGTCGCCGGCATCGCCCTCGCCGCCCTTGCCGGGCCGGCGTTCGTCGATCGCGGCAGCGCGATCCGCACCGGGGCGCTGCGGATGCGTCACGTGCTGATCGCCGCCCTGGTCGTCGTCGTGGCGGCGATCGTGCTCGTCGGCCCGGGTGAGATCGCCGGGGACTTCGCCGCCACGTCCGGGAAGGAAGCGACCGCCGGGGGTGCCCAGTTGTCGGTTTCAGGGTCGGGGCGTGCCCAGTTCTGGGGCACGGCGCTCGATGCGTTCGCCGACGAGCCGCTGCGGGGCATCGGATCCGGAAGCTTCGCCCTCTACTGGAACCAGCATGGGACCCTCGAGACCCCGGTCCAGAACGCGCATTCGCAGCCGCTCGAGGTGCTCGCCGAGCTCGGCCTGCTCGGCCTTGCCGCGTTCGTCGCCTTCTTCACAGCGGTCGCGGTCGCCGGGATCGCGACCGCGCGCCGCCGCGACGAGGGCGGAGCGGCGGCCGGAGCGGCACTGGGACTCGTCGCCACCGGCCTCGTCGGAATCCTCATCGACTGGACGTGGGATGTGCCGGCGGTGGCCCTGCCGGTCCTGGTCGCCTCCGCTGTAGTGACCAACCGGGCGCTGGAGCCGGATGTCGCGGTCGAACCGGCCGGGACGCACGTCGCCCGGCGGGTGACGGTCCCGGCGCCGGCGTTCGCGCTGCTCGCCGTGGCTTTTGCGGTGCCGGCGATCTGGGCGGGGGGCGTTCTCGCCGCGGCCACCGACCGGCTCGACGCGAGCGCGGATTCGCTCGCGGCCGGCGACCTCGGCGGGGCCGCAGCTGCGGCACGCTCGGCGGCGGCGATCGAGCCGTGGTCGGCCGAGCCCTGGCTGCGGCTTGCGACGATCGAACAGGCCGCGGGCAACCTCGACGCGGCGGGCGGTGCGGCGCGCCGGGCGATCGACCTGACGCCGGCCGATTTCAGGCCCTGGTACCTGGCCTCGGTCGTCGCCGGCGGTCTCGGCGATGAGAAGTCGGGCGCGGTCTACGCGTTCCGGGCCGTCTCCCTCGCCCCGCTCGTGCTCGCGCGCGCCGCGATCGAGCCCGATCGCGGCGTCGGTTCCGGGTCGTGACATCCGCTTCGCGGGTCTATCCTCTCCATGGGATGGAAGTGTTGCTGCAATCAGGCGTGGTTTCGACTGAGGTGGAGGCCTAGGTGCCGAAGCTTGCTGGTCATGAGGCCGTTGCGGAAGGCTCGGCTGAGCCACGCGACGCCGTAAACGTAACTCCGCTGGTCGCCTCCGGCCGGGGCGCCGTGGCGATCCGCCGCGGCCGCTGGTGGCGCGACGCCAAGCGCCGCCGCTTCCTGGCTCTCGCGGATCTCTGCGCCGCCGGCGTCGCCACCCTGATCGTGACCGTCCCCGAGACCGGCACCTTCTGGGCCTTCCTGTTTCTGCCACTCTGGCTCCTGGTCGCGAAGCTCTTCGGGCTCTACGATCGCGATCACCGGGCGCTGCGCCACCTGACCGCCGACGAGGTCCCGTCAATCCTCGCCTGGGTCGCGCTGACGACGACCCTCGTGGTCATGCTGCTGTCCCTGACCCCGGTGGGGCTCGTCGACTGGGGCACCGGCATCGGCCTCTTCTTCGCGGCCGCGATCGCCGCGATCGGCTTCCGCTCGCTGACCCGATGGCTATGGTGGAAGCGGACCCCGCCGGAGCTCGTCGGGCTAGTCGGCGACGGACCGGTACTGGCTTCGCTGCAACGCAAGTTCCAGCTCTTCAAGGAGATGCACCTCGAGCTGGCGGATGTTCGCGAGATCGGCGAGCTCGGCAGTGGCCGGCATCGTGAGGACGAGCTGCGGGCCCTGACCGATCGGGTCGACCGCATCGTCGTCGCCGCCACCGGGGTCGAGGCCGACCTGATCGGCTACCTGAAGGACCTCTGCCACACCCGCCAGGTGAAGATCAGCGTGGTCTCGCCGTTGCGCGGCAAGGCGCTGCCGTCGGAGCGGTTCGTGCAGCTGGCCGACCTGCCGATCCTCGAGTACAACACCTGGGATCCGTCCCGCTCGACGCTGCTGATCCGGCGGCTGTTCGACGTCGCCGCTGCAACGGTTGGTCTCATCCTCTTCGCCCCGTTCGCGGTGATCGTCGCGATCGCGATCAAGCTCGACAGCCCCGGCCCGGTCCTGTTCTCGCAGATTCGGGCCGGCCTCGACGGCCGTCCGTTCCGCATGTACAAGCTGCGCACGATGGCCGTAGACGCCGAGGCGAAGCTCGACAAGCTCGTCGACATCGACGAGCTCGACGAACCGGTGTTCAAACTCCGCGACGACCCGCGGGTGACGAGGGTCGGCGCCTTCCTGCGCCGGCTGAGCATCGACGAGGTCCCGCAGCTGATCAACGTGATCGTCGGCGAGATGAGCATCGTCGGGCCGCGGCCCGAGCAGGTCGAGCTCGTCGAGCGCTACACCGACGCGGAGCGGATCCGGCTCAGCGTCAAGCCCGGCGTCACCGGCCCGATGCAGGTGTTCGGGCGCGGTGAGCTGACCTTCTCGGAGCGGCTCGCGGTCGAGATCCAGTACATCGAGAACCCGTCGCTGGGCCAGGATCTGCGGATCCTGATCCACACGCTGCCCGCCGTCGTGCGAGGCACCGGCGCCTTCTGAGCGCCGCTCCGTTGACCGCCGCAACGGTGATCGTCCCATCGCAGTCGCCGCCGGGCGGCCGCCTCGAGCGCCTTCTCGAGTCGCTCGCCGCGCAGACGGTCGAGCACGAGACGATCGTGATCGACAACGACTCGCCGGGCCGCGCCGTAACCGCAGCTTGCGCCGCCTACGACTTCGCCGACGTGGTCGCGCTCGACCGCAACGCCGGGTTCTCGGCGCCGATGAACATCGGCGCCCGCCGTGCGTCGACCGGCACCCTCGTCCTCCTCAACGACGACTGCGTCTGCGATCCGGATTTCGTCAAGCGCCTGATCGAGCCGCTCGACGCCGCGGCCGGCATCGTCATGACCTCCGGCGTCCTTCGCGACTGGCGCCACCCAGAGCTGATCGACAGCGCCGGGATGGAGCTGGATCGAACGCTGCTCGTTTACGACTACCTGAACGGCGAATCCCTGACGGTGCTCGGCTCAGCCGCCGACCCGGTCGGTCCCTCGCCGAAGGCCGCCGCCTTCGACCGCGACGCATTCCTCGGCGTCGGCGGGTTCGACGAGCGCCTCTTCGCCTACTGGGAGGACGTCGACCTGGTCCTGAAGATGCTCGAGGCGGGCGCGGTCTGCCGGCTCGCTCCGCAGGCGCTCGGCACTCACGAGCACTCGGCGACGCTCGGCTCGGGATCGAAGGCCAAGAACTATCTGACCGGCTTCGGGCGCGGCTACGTGCTCCGCAAGTGGAGCGTCGTCTCGCCGCGGCGGCTGCCGTCGATAGTCGCGCGTGACGCGGTGATCGTCGGTGGTCAGGCAGCCATCGACCGGACCGTCAGCGGCATCGGCGGGCGGATCCGCGGCTGGCGTGCGGCAACGAACTCGCGGCCGTATCCGGCTGCGGTCGCCGCCCGGGGTGGGGCATCTCCCTACTTCCGGAACCTGCAGCGGCGGCTGCAGCGGCGGCGCAAGCTGGCGGCGCCCGGCCCCGGCTGAGCGCTCGCCAGCGCGCTCAGCGGCGGGCGATCGCGCCGAACTCGTCGAGCAGCGGCTTCGCGGTGCCGTCCTCCTCGAGGAGGCCGGAGGTGCTGCACCAGCCGCAGACGGTGTCGGTGCCGTCGCGCCACTGGTACCAGACGACCTTCGCGATCCCGAGCGGGCGGCGTTCCTCGAGCGTCATCCGGAAGGCATTGCGGAGGTTCCGGCGCTGCTTGGCGGCGGGGACGATCAGCGGGTTCGAGCTGCCCTTGCCCTCGCCCCAGCCGACCTCGGTGACCCAGATCGGGGTCTTCTTCAGCTTCGCCCTGTCCATCACCTTGCGGGTCAGCTCGATCTGCTTGCGGACCTGGGCGACGGTGCTCGTGTAGGGGTGGATCGCGATCGCGTCGGCGGCCTTGGCGGCCTGCTTCGACCTCAGCATCTTCTTCAGGAAGACGTCGCCGTCTTCGGCCTTGCGATTGACGGGCTGGGAGATCACGCCGGCCGAGATCACCCGGGCGTTCGGGTCGGCGGCGTGGATCGTCTTCGCCGACAGGGTCAGGAGCTTCCCGTATTCGGTCGCGTCCGGCTTCGCCCAGTTGTTGAAGGAGTTCGGCTCGTTCCAGATCTGCCAGTCCTCGATCGGATGCTTCGGGAGCAGGGGGTTCTCGGCCCAGAAGCTGCCCTCGGGCCCGTAGCGGGCGATCGCAGCGGTCAGGTAGTCAGTCCAGGCCGTCGTCGCCTCGGGCGAGTCGAGCGGCGTCGCGCCGGACTTGTTCGAGAGCCAGCCGGGGATGCCGAGCATGACCGGCAGGACCGGAATATTCGCGGCCGCCGCACCAGCGACCACGGCGTCGTACTGGCCCCAGTCGGTGTTCTCGATCGGATCCTCGGTCGGCCGCACGGCGCCGAAGATGAAGCCGGTGCGGATCAGCCCGACGTCGGCATCCGCCATCAGGGGATAGTCGCCCGCCTCGAGCGCGAGCGGATGCACGCCGAAGAAGCCCTTCGGGGCCTGGGCTGCGCTCGAATGGTCGGGCAGGGCGAGAGCAGCGACCGCGGCCACCAGCGCGATGAGGAGCGCCAGACGGCTGAGGGTCCCGGGCCTCGGGCCTGCCCCGCTTGTCGGAGAGGCGAACACGGACGCGGAAGGGTAGCGACTCGGCCCGGACGCCGAGACGGTTATCGGCGCCCGATCAGTGCTCGAGAACGAGACCGAGGAACGACTTCGTGCGCTCCTCCTGCGGGGCGTCGAGGACCTGGGAGGGAGGGCCGTCCTCGACGATCACGCCGCCGTCCATGAAGACGACCCGATGGGCCGCCTCGCGCGCGAAGCCGATCTCGTGGGTGACGACCATCATCGTCATCCCCTCGTCGGCGAGCTCGCGCATGACGTCGAGGACCTCCTTGACGAGCTCGGGATCGAGCGCGCTGGTCACCTCGTCGAAGAGCATCACGTGCGGGTCCATCGCCAGGGCCCGGGCGATCGCGACGCGCTGCTGCTGGCCGCCGGAGAGGCGATCGGGGTACTCGTGCATCTTGTCGGCCATCCCGACGCGGGTGAGCAGCTCCTCGCCGCGCTGCCGGCAGTCCTTCTCGGATCGTCCGAGGACCGTCTGCGGCGCGAGCGTGACGTTCTCGAGCGCGGTCTTCAGCGGGAACAGGTTGAACTGCTGAAAGACCATGCCGACCCGCTGGCGGACGAAGTCGAGCCCGGCGGTGCCCTTCCCGGTGATCTCCTCGCCCTCGAGGACGATCCGGCCGCTGTCGGGGGGCGAGAGCAGGTTCACGCAGCGCAGGAGGGTCGACTTGCCCGACCCGCTCGGGCCGAGGATGCAGACGACCTCGCCGCGGTTGACGGTCATCTCGACGCCGTCGAGGACGACGAGATCGCCGAAGCTCTTGCGAATCTCGTGGAGGCCGAGGATCGAGCCGTCGGCCGAGGTCGTGAGCTCGCCTGTCGTCGGGACGACGGAGCCGCCGCCTTCGGAGCTCATGCAATCCCCCTCTGGTAGCGGGCCTGTTGGCGGCCGATCATGTAGTCGACCAGCCTGGCGAGGGGGATCGTGACGATCAGGAAGAGGATCGCCCCCATCACCAGGCCGGAGCCGTTGAAGGTGTCCGACTGGATCTGGCGACCCACGTAGACGACCTCGGCGGCGCCGAGGATGCTGACCAGCGACGTGTCCTTCATCAGCGCGATGAAGTCGTTGAGAAGCGGCGGGATGACCTTGCGGACGGCCTGGGGGACGATCACGCGCCGCATCGCCTGTCCGTGGCTCATCCCGAGCGAGCGGGCCGCCTCCATCTGGCCGCTCGGCACCGATTCGATGCCGGCCCGGTAGACCTCGGCCATGTAGGCACCGTAGGTGATCGTCAGCGAGATCACGCCGTACCAGAACGGAGTCGTCTCACCGAACCAGGTCGGCTTGCCGATGAAGTCGGGAAGGATGTCGCCGCCGATCGGCGCCGCGAGGGTACTCAGGCCGCCGGAGACGAGCAGCAGGACGATCAACAGGGGGATGCCCCGGAAGACGTCGATGTAGCCGATCGTCACCCATCTGATCGGCGCCAGCGGTTTGCCGGGGAGCTGTCGCAACACGGCCAAGATCAGCCCCCAGATCAGCGAGAAGATGCCGCCGAGAATCGACAGCTTGAGGGTCAGCCAGAACCCATCCAGGATCGGCGAGATGTTGTCGCCCATCACGTGGAAGTCGAAGTAGTACTGCCGGATGAAATCCATGCGTCCTCGTTCCTACTCTCTCGATCCTGCGCCCGGTGTGCTCAGGGTTATATCCACCCACGAACGAGAAGGAGCGCCGGGGGGCGCTCCTTCTCCGCTTCGTGGTGGCCGCAAGGCGCTGGCTCCAGGCCCTGCGGCTCGCTTTTCCTACTTGGGGTTCGTCACCGACTCGGGCGCGTCGGTCGAGAAGTACTGCTGGTACAGCTCGTCCATCGTGCCGTCGTCGATCAGCTGGCCGATCGCTTCGTCGATCGCGTCGTGCAGCGGGTTGCCCGGTGCGGTCGGGAAGCCGTAGACCTCGTCTGTCGAGATCTCCTGAGCGATCTGGATGCCGCCCTGCTTCTCGACTGCGTCGGCCGCGAACGGCTGGTCGACGATCGCCGCATCCACCTGCTCGGTGGTGACGGCCGCGAGAGCGTCGGCGCCCTTCCCGAAGCCGCGAACCTCGCTGGCGTCGGTCTCGTCCTGGGCCAGGGTTTGACCGGTGGTGCCCTGCTGGGCGCCGACGATCTTGCCGCCGAGGTCGGCGGTCGAGGTGATGTCGGAGCCCTCGGGCACGACGAGTGCCTGCTGCGCCTCGTAGTACGGACGCGAGAAATCGACGACCTTGGAGCGGGCCGGCGTGATCGTCGCCGCCGCGGCCACTACGTCGAACTGGCCGCTTGCCACGTCTCGGAAGATCGTGTCGAACGAGCTGTTCTGGTAGGTCGGCGTGAGTCCGAGCTTCTCGGCGATCGCGTCCATCAGGTCCTTGTCGAACCCGCTGAAGTCACCACCCTCGGGCGTGCCGATCTCGAACGGCGGGTACGGCGCGTCCGTCCCGACGAGCAGCTGGCCCTCCTTGATCAGATCGGCGTTCGAGACGTCGATCGTCCCCGAGTCGCCGCTGGCCGCGGTGCTGTCGCTACTGCTACTGCTGTCGCTGCTGCCGCAGCCGGCGACCGCGAACGCTGCGATCAAGCCGATCGTGAGCACGAGCAGCGACCAAATCCTGGTCTTTCTCTGCACTGGTGGTCTCCCTTTCTCTCTCAAACCTGTGAACAAAACACCGCACCTGCCCCGTTGCCGGTGAAGCCTCGCCACCTTATCCGGAATCCGACCATCCGGGAGGATGAAATCCGCGGTCTCCGACCGTCCATCGCGGCGGACGGACTTCACTACACTTATTGAAGTGATGGGTGGCGAACTGCTCAACCGACCTTGTGGCGGCCAGTTCGAGAGCATTCTCGAAGCGATCGGGAACACTCCCCTGGTCGAGCTTCAGCGGCTCTCGCCGAAGCCGGACGTCCGGCTCTACGCGAAGCTCGAGGGCCGCAACCCGACCGGCTCCGTCAAGGACCGCGTCGCCAAGGCGATGATCGACCGCGCCGAGGCGGAGGGCCTGATCGCGCCCGGCCAGACGATCCTCGAGCCGACCTCCGGCAACACCGGAATCGCGCTGGCGATGATCTGCCGGCGCAAGGGCTACCGCCTCAAGGCCGTCATGCCCGACAACGTCACCGCCGAGCGCTCGCAGCTCCTCGCCATGTACGGCGCCGAGATCGTCTACTCGGAGGGGCCGAAGGGCTCCAACGGCGCCGTCGAGCTGGCCCTCGAGATGGCTGAGGCCGACTCCTCCTACTACATGCCTTACCAGTATGGGAACGAGGCGAACCCGCTCGCCCACTACAACGGCACCGCCGTCGAGATCCTCGAGGAGCTCGACGACGTCGCGGCCTTCGTCAGCGGGCTCGGCACCGGCGGGACGCTGATGGGCTGCGGCCGCCGGCTCAAGGAGCACGACCCGGAGACGAAGATCGTCGCCTCCGAGCCGATGCAGGGCGAGCTCGTCGACGGCCTTCGCTCCCTCGACGACGGCTTCATCCCGCCGATCATCGATCTCTCGGTCCTCGACCGGAAGATCATGGTCTCGAACCGGGACTCGATCGTCTGGACGCAGAAGCTGCTTCGCGAGGAGGGGATCTTCGCCGGTGTGAGCGCCGGGGCGATCGCCTACGTCGCCAACCGGATCGCCGGCGAGCTCGACGAGGGCAACGTCGTCTTCCTGATCCCCGACGACGGCTGGAAGTACCTCTCCTCGGGCGTATACACGACTGACGTCGACGCGATCGACGGCCTCGACACCACCAACTGGTGGTAGTCGGCCGATGCGGATCCGCAAGGACCTGATCGACGAGATCGTCGCCCACTCGCGCGAGGCACGTCCGCGCGACGAGCAGGGCGAGGAGTGCTGCGGCCTGATCGGCGGCGATGACGACGAGATGACTTCGGTACATCGTGCCCGCAACGCGGCCGCGACCTGGCTCCGTTACGAAGTCCACCCGAGCGACCAGATCCGGATCATGGACCGCATCGAGGCGGACGGCGAGGAGCTCGTCGGCATCTACCACTCGCACACGAAGAGCCCGGCCTATCCGTCCCAGACCGACGTCAACCTCGCGGCCAACTGGCCCGACGTCCTCTGGCTGATCTGCTCGCTCGAGGACTACGACGAGCCGGTCGTCCGCGGTTTCCGGATTCGCGACGAGGAGATCGAGGAGGAGGATCTCGACGTCGTCTGACGCCCTCGTCTGTCGCGGCTGCGGGGCGCCCCAGGCGGGCGATCGCGACGGAGAGCGGTTCTGTGCGACGTGCGGGATGCTGCTCAGCCCCGCCGCCGACGCGGTCGAGGAGCCCGTCGACGAGCGGACCGAGCGAGCCCGGAAGATCCAACCGCGCTACGCCCGCGGCGAGACGGTTCGGGTCGGCGTCGGCCTCAACCTCGCGGAGGCCGAACTGATGCAGAACATCCTTCTCGAGGAGGGGATCCCGAGCATCCTCCGCCGTTCGGGCGGATTCGACGTCCCGGACTTCCTCGCGGCCGGACCGCGCGACATCCTCGTTCCCGCCTCGGGCGCCGAGGCGGCCCGCGAGCTCCTCAACTTCGACGGGTCCGCGACCGTCGAGCCCCAGCCGTCCGACCCGCGCGGCGAGGCGTTCCGGCTCGCGGCGGCGATCCTCGCCTTCCTGCTCGTCTCCGGCGCCCTGATCGGGATCGTCTGGGCGGCGACCCGCTAGAGCGGGGAGGGCCCGGCGAGGCGGTCGAAGGCGCCGGTCGCCGAGCCGCTGGCGAGCATCTCGACGTGCTCGCGCCAAACCGGCTCGATCTCGCGGACTGAAACGCCGAAGGCCGTCTCGAGCGCCGTCTGCGGGCCGCTCTTCGGAAGTCGCGCGACGAGGACGTCGCAGGCATGCCTGCCGACCTCGTGGTCGAGCAGGTCGAAGATGCTGCCGCCGAGGATGATCGCGTCGCGCGCCGAGGGCGGGAAGCTCGGCTCCGGCCCCTCGTTGAGCCGGCGCAGCACGGCCGGCCGGAAGCTCGAGTACTGGCCGGCGTAGAACTGCGCGCCGCCCTCGATCAGCCAGGCCCAGCGCAGGTAGCGGCCGAACATCCGCGGCCCCCACGGCGGCGGGATCCGCGGGTTGTTGGCCGCCAGGACCAGCTGCGCGTAGAGGCGCTCAGAGGTGCCGAGCAGTGCGCGCAGCGAATCCGGGCCGCCCGCCCGGCGCTCGAGGGCGCTGTCGGTGAGGGTGTGGAGCTCGGTCCGCGTCGCCCAGCCGGCCAGATAGCGACGACCCGCCGGAGCCGCCGCCGCGCGGGCGGCGGGGAGGAACGGATGGGCCGCCGCCAGCCATCCGGAGCTCGGGTGGAGGATCACCGTGATCCCGCCCGGAGCATGCTCGAAGCGGTCCTCGAGCTTCAGCCGCAGCTCCTCGAGATGGTCGAGCGTGCGCTCCGCGCACTCCTCGTCGCCTTCCTCGAAGCGGGCGGTGAAGCTGAGCGAGTCGGTCTCGGTCCAGGGCATCCCCACGAGGGTAGAGCGGGCGGTTCTCCGGCGAGGCCGAATCGGGCGCGGACGGGCGGGCGGTTGCCGGTTGGGGGTTGGGTTTGGGGGGCTGGGTGGGCTGTTCGGCCGAGGGGAACGGCGGGCTGTTCGGCCGAGGGGCTTTGGGCAGTGAAGGGGTCCAGGGCGGAAGGGATCGGCCAGTGGTCCAAGTTGTGTCCGCTATGCGGACCAAATCTGGACCACTGCCGACCCGTGGCGAGCGGAGGCTGAAAACGCCCATATATGGGCGAAATCGGGCTCCGCTCGGAAATTGGCGGGTTCCCGGCCGCCCAAGACCCGTCGAGATGCGGAAACCGTCCAACTATTGGACGGTTTCCGCATCCGGACCGCCGCGGCGCGGATTTTGCACCCCACCGGTGCTTCTTCCGCATCCGAGCGTCCGCCACCGCCCCTCACTGCCCAAACCCACGCCCGCCCCCGGTCCACCGCCCACGTCCTCCCGCCCCAACCGCCCCCCGCCGTCGGGACTACCTATGGCTTCGGTACTCGACCGCCTGCTGGAACGTCGGGCGGTTGATCCAGTGGAACTCGTTCACGGCCGCAGCGGTGAGGTCGGTGGGGTTGACGGCGTCGTGGCACATCTGCGGGGAGGCCTGGGTGCCGTTGTTGAGCTCGCAGCCGGTGGTGCCGTAGAGCTGGTCGGCGCTCGTGCCGGCGGCCTTCCGGAGTGTCCGGATCAGCATGCTCCGGCAGGCGTTGCGCTTGCCCTTACCACAGTAGACGCGTGAGTAGGGGGCCTTGACCTTCTCGCCGAGAGTCGTCATCAGGTCCTTCTTGACGAACCCGTAGACGTTGTTCTGGAAGGCCGAGCCGATCGGGCCCGGGGCGTCGTGGATCGAGTGGCCGGAGCCGATGAACACCGACTGGAGGTCCTTGCCGAGGCTCGGCTTGAACTCGCCCTTGACCCAGAGAGGCCACCAGGCGTCGAGGATCCGGACGGCGTCGGCCTGGTCGTAGGCGCCGCTGTTGTCGTGGTCGATTCGGTGAGCTCCCGACTTGACCCAGGAACGGAGGGTCGCCAGCGCCGCGTCGACCTGCTCGTCGCCGGTCGGGCGCTTTCCGATCAGCTTCAGGGCCTTCGGGAGGACGACGAGGCCGCGCAGGTCGGTGGTTCCGGCGCTCTCCATCGCGTCGATCAGCTCGGTCAGGCTCATCTTCTTCTTGCCGCGGATGCCGGCCTTGATCTTCTTGTCGAGTGAGTCGACGCGGTAGACGGACGAGTAGCAGCGGATGCCGTCGCAGTGGTAGCCCTTGGCCTGCTTGTTGTTCCAGCTCGTCAGGAAGCGCTGGTCGACGACCTGGGCGTGCTTGCGGATCGGATCGCGCGCGAACGTGTTCAAGTTCGGGTTGAAGTCCTTCCACATGAACCGGCGCTTGGCGAAGACCGGGAAGTTCGGATGGGTCTGCTTGCCGCGGACCGGGTTCGCGCCGGAGTTGTAGTAGGCGATGTGGTGATCGTCGGTGTAGAACCAGTTGAAGGTGAGGTCGTTGCGGTAGCCGGCCTTCGTCCACGACTTCGGGTTGGTGACTACGTCGGGGCTGTTCCAGTCCGCGAACGAGATCGCCGAGTCGACCTCGTGGTCGTAGGTGGCGCGGAGCCGCGTGTAGGCGTAGGGCTTGCCGTTGATCGTGGCCGTCGCGGTGACGAGGCCCGCCTTCGTCCGCAAGACCCGCATCGTCTCGGTCCCGGGCGGCGTCTGGTCGGCGACGTTCGGCGTCCATGTGTTGGTGTGGGTCAGCTCGTCCATCGGCAGGCACCGGCCGTTGAACTCGTAGTAACGCGAGTCCCGCGTCGGGGTGCCGCCGCCGGGCTCGCAGAGCTTCACGGCGAACGTGTCGATGATGTCCTGGCCGGCCGAGGTCGCCGACCACGAGTAGTCCTGGCCGCGGCCGAGCTGGACGTAGAGGTTCGTGCCCGTGAACGCGACGCCGCGCGCGTCGATCGCCGGCCCTTCCGGCCCGCCCGGGGCGTGGACGTCCTGCTCGGTGAGGAGCTGCGGGGCGAAGTATCCGGTCTGCGGCCCGAAGACCGCCAGGGGGTGCCCGGTCTCCGATTCGCGGGCGCTGACGACAAGGGCGTTCGAGGCGGCGGTGATCTGGTCGAGGCCCTCGAGCAGCGCCGCACCCGGTTCGGGCGAGGCGGCGCTCTGCGGAGCCGCGTTCTCGACCACGTCGACCGGCTGCACCGAGCCGGGGTCGGGCATCGCCAGCCCGCGCGGCTTGCCCTTCGGCGGCTGCCGGTACGGAAACGTCTGCTTGTGAACGGTGCGCGGAGCGTCCGGGTCGTCGCTCTCGCGGAAGTCCTTCCAGACGAGCTTGCCGCGCTTGCGTCCGAGGATCTGCTTGGCGTCCTGTAGGGCCGTCGCGGCTTCGAGCTCGCCACCACCGCCCTTGCCGAAGATCCCGGCGACGAGTGCACCCGTGGCAACGATATCGGTGACCTTCCAGGGCTCCGGGCCGGTCGGATGCCCGGTCGCCGGGTAGAGCGCGTCGAGCTTCGTCGGGTTGAGCTTCGTCTCGGCGATCCACTGGTTCATGCCGTCCACGTAATTCTGGGCGTCCTGCTGGATCTGGACGCCGCGTTGCCCGTAGAGGTCGTCGGCGCGATCGAACTGCGCCTGCAGCTCGGCGTCGTTCGCGTAGGGGGCGTTCGCGAACGTGTCGCGGTCCTGGGCGAGGTTGGCGCCGCCGGCGAACGACGAGAGGTCGCCGCGGCCGGCGTGGCGGAGGGCGTCGGCGAGGAACAGCTTGTCCTGACCGGTGGCGTAGCCGATGCCGAACATCAGCGCCGCCCGGTCGCGGCCGTAGATGTGCGGGACGCCGAAGTTGTCACGCTCGATCGTCACGTCGTCGCAGTGGGGACTCGCCGCCGACGGCGGGGTCACGACCAGGCAGTTCGGGTTCGTCGTCCCCTCCGAGTGGCCGGGGGCGACGCCGAAGCTGCCGTCCTTGAAGTAGTCGGGAATCTCCGATTCCTTGAGCCCCGGCGTTGCGTAGACCAGGTTCGCGTACATGTCGTTCTGGTCGTACTGGTGCGGCGGCCGGGTCCCGTCGGCGAGGAAGGCGAGGAGGTCGGTCGTGGACTCGGAGCCGTTCTGTCCCGGCGGCACGATGTTGAACGCCCGACCGTCGGCGTAGTCGTCCTGCTGGTAGGCCCCCGGCGACGGCGGCGTCGCCTCAGCGGCTGCCGGCAGCGCCAGCGCGACGAGGCCTGCGACAAGTACCCCGATTCCCTTCCCGACGAAACGATGCGACGACACCCTGATCCTCCCTGCTGAACGATTGCTCGCTCTCCCGCGGTGGAGTCTATGCCGCGGGGGCGGCGGCTGCGCCGATACTCCGCGCCCGGCCGGTCAGCCCCCTCGCCCGCGGGCGGCCCGAGCCCCGACCTCCCGTTCGAGGAGCGCCTGAAGGCCGTCGCCGGGGTCGTCGATCCAGAGCGGTGCCCCGGGGCCGTGAAGAGAAGGATCGCGCGGGTCGCGGCCCGATCCGGCGGGCGACCGCCGCAAGCGGCGGGAACACGACCGCCTGGACCGCCGCGGGCGGCTTCACGAACCGGATCACGTCCCGGTACTCGTGCGCTATTGCCGCGAGCCAGAGCGGATCCGGCAACCCCTCGTCGTTCACCTTGCCGAGGACGGCGAGCGACCAGAGCGTCTCGATCACTTCGACGAAGCGCCCGGTCGGATCGCCGGATGCGCCCGGGGCGACTTCGACCTCGACCCTGACGCGGGCGATGCCGTCGCCGGCGTTCCACCAGTCGTGAACGGTTCCGGCGAGAACTTCGCCGACGCCGTCCCCGGGCCGCATCGGCCGCTCGACGTCGCCGATCAGGAACCCGACCTCGCCCTCGAGGACCTCGAACCGCTCGATTATCGAATCGTGGGTGTGGGCGGCGGCAACGGCGGCGCCGGGCTGCAGGAACAGCTCGAATTCGCCGCGACGGCCGTCCACGTCCTCCGGGCGGACGAGGACGTGCGAGTACTCGCCGGTGACGGGGTTGTGCGCCCAATCGGGAGCGCCGGCATTCGATTGCTCGGGCACTTCCTCCATTGCCCGCGGAGCCTATCCTCGGAACCGATGAGCACGCAACCCGTCGGAGCGCACGTCGAAGGCCGCGAACCTCTCGCGGAGGCGAGCGCGGTCGGAGCCGACTGCATCCAGATGTTCCTCTCGAACCCGCAGGGCTGGGAGAAGCCGCCCGAGCGCGACGACGCCGAGGAGCTGCGGGCCTCGCCGATCGGCATCTACGTCCACGCCCCCTACCTGATCAACGTTTGCTCCCCGAAGCCGAACGTCCGTCACGGCTCCCGCAAGATCCTCACCCAGACCTGCGAGGCCGCGGCCGCCGTCGGGGCCCTCGCGGTGATCGTCCATCCCGGCCACGCCGAGGACGGCATCGACGCCGGCGTCGGGCGGATGGCGAAGACCTTGGGGCAGCTCGAGTCCGAGGTGCCCGTCTACCTCGAGAACACGGCCGGGGGAGACCATGCGGTCGCGCGGCGGTTCGACGCGCTCGCGCGCCTCTGGGAGGAGGTCGGGGCCGTGGACGCCGGCTTCGAGGTCGGCTTCTGCTTCGACACCTGCCACGCCCATGCCGCCGGCGAGGATCTCGGCGATGCCGTCGAGCGCGCGATCGCGATCACCGGGGGGATCGACCTCCTGCATGTGAACGACTCGCGCGACCCGGCAGGAACGGGAGCCGACCGCCACGCCAGCATCGGCGCCGGGACGATCGACCTCGACGTCCTCCGCCACATGATCAGGGCGGCCGAGGCGCCGTCGGTCGTCGAGACGCCGCGCGAGCCCGAGGCGCTCCGCGCCGACGTCGAGTTCGTTCGCGACGCCCTCGCGGGTTGATCGCCTACCTGATCGAGAGGTCCGGGAACGCCGTCCGGGTCACGAAGGCGTCGTAGGGCTGAACGACGGCGCGGATCGACCTGCCGCCCCGAATGGCCTTCTTGAGCCTCGGGGTCGTCTCGATATTCGTCTGGCGCCGGTCGAGCCCGCTTCCCGATGGGGGGTTCCAGCCGAAGTTGAACCGGCCCTTCGTCAGGCGCTTGCCGCCCTTGGTCTCGAGGGCGACGGTGCCGGCGCAGCGGCTGTTGAAGTCGTCGCGGCGCGCGATGGTGACCGTGGTGCTCTCGCCGCCTATGTACAGGCCGTTCGCCCTTACGTTGCAGGCGATCGAGGACTTCTTGGTGCAGTGCTTGCCGGGAGATCCCTTCGGCACCGGCGAGCGTGACACGTCCATGTTGCACATGGTCTTCTCGAGCCGCATCGGCTGGGCCGACATGATCCCGTCGACGCCGAGGCCGAACAGGTACTTCATCGTCGGCTCGTCGTCGATCGTCCAGGGGTGGACGGCGTAGCCGTCGTTGTGCGCCTTGTCGACGAACTCCGGAGTGACGACCGGGATGCCGCTGAACTTCATCGGGACCTGGAACACCTTCGAGCCCTCGGGAGGCGGCGTGTTTCCGAGGACGTAGCCGGCGACTCCGCCGGTCGCCGGAGCCATGTCGATCTGCGGTGCGAGCTCGTGGAAGTGGGCGAGTGCCGCATCGTTGAACGATGCGACGACGATTCCCTTGGTCCGGCCGAGCTTGTTGAGGAAGTCCGCGAGGACCTCGGCGTTGTGCAGGTAGTCGGCGTCGGTCTCGGCCTCCTGACCCTTGATCTCGATGTTGATCGGGACGTGCGGGTACTTCTTCATCACCTGGGGCAGGGTCGTCATCCGGAAGTCGGACGGCTCGTATCCGGGCGGCGGCTTGACGTCGCCGGTCGCGACGCCGCGGAACGGGTAGTCGGAGGCCGGGCGATCGGAGTGGTCGGTGCCCTTCCCGGGGACCGTCCAGTAACCAGCGTCGAGCGCCTCGATCTGCTTGAGGGTCAGGTCGCCGACGGCCCCGGTGCCGTTCGTGGTCCGGTCGACGGTGCCGTCGTGGATGACGATGAGCTTGCCGTCAGCCGACGTGTTGAAGTCCGTCTCGAGCATGTCCGAGCCGAGCCGAAGCGCCCGGTCGTAGGCGTACATCGTGTTCGACGGCGCCTCGTCCTCGCCGCCCTGGTGAGCGATGTTGAGGGTCCTGAGCTGGGTCCAGTCGGTCGGTCCCGCCGACGCGAACGCCGGCGCGATCAGGGCCGCAAGGGCGACCGTCAGGAACAGGGGCAGGGAGGTGCGCAGCGTGCGACGGCGCGGCCGTCCCTCCAGCGTCGAGTCGGTTCGATCCATGCGGGGGAGTCTATGCACGACCCCCATGGCGACGCGCCGGTCGACGGCGATCGGCGACCGCCTCAGGTGTCGTTGCCGGCAACCCGCTCGCGCTCGTAGTCGAGCTCGGTGCGGATCCCCTGGGCTTCCATCGCCGATCGCGCCGCCTCGATCGAGCCGCTGTCGACGACGAGGGCCGCGAGCGGGGCTGCGGCGCCGATCGCGTCCGCGGCGCCGAACAGGAACCCGAGCGCCCCGACCGGTCCCAGCTCGACGGTTCGCCGGCCGCCGCGGATCGGCGCGGGCCCACTCTCCCCGAGAGCGCAACGGGCCGCGAGCAGGCTGGCCTCGGTCGGGACGTCGGCGGCCAGGGCGACGGTCTCGCGGGCGGCCTCGGCCGTCGGCGAAACAGTCCCCAGCCAGTTCTCCTCACGGCCGAGGACCGCGACGCGGGCGAGGACCTCGGCGGCGGTCAGCTCTCCGTCGCAGCCGGTGCCGTAGGCGCAACCGACCACCTCGAGACGATCGGGGAGGTGGCGTGCCGCGGCAAGCATCAGGGCATCGCAGAGCGGGCTCGAGAGGCCGGGTTCCGAGCCGGTGGCGAGCACGTCGCCGCCGACGTCGAGGAGGACGACGAGACCGCATTCGAGGCGGTCGGCGAGGGTCGTGATCGCCGCCGCGATCGCCGCCGGGCCGCCGTTGACGTCGACGAGCGCCGTCGGCCGCCCGAGGTGAGCGGCGACGCCGGCCTCGGCGAGCCGGACGCCCTCGGGAGTGCTCCCGTCAGGCCCGGCCAGAGCCGCGCCTCCGCCGAGGCGTTCGATCCCCCCGAGGTGTTCGAGCGGGCGCGGGCCGGCGTGATGGGGGTCGACCGAGAACCGCTCCCAGGCGACTCCGCCGACCTCGACGCGTCGTCCGGCGGCCTCGAGGCCGCGACCGACGGTGAGCGCGCCGACGACGTCGCCGCCCCCGCCGATCCCGAGCAGGAGGGCACCGCCGCGGCCGCGGGCGAGGACGTCGGGCACGCGTGCCGAGTCGCGGTCGGTCAAGCCCGGCCGCTCCCGGCGTCTAGGCGAGGGCGGGCTCGCGCTCCGGCTCGGCCGCGCCACAGGTGGTGCGGATCGAGGCGGCGGCGCGATCGAACTCGTCGTCGGCCATCACGGGCACGCCCTCGAAGGGCAGGTCCCGGTCGATCTCGACCCACGAGTGGCAGCCGATGTGCTCGTCGCGGACCCGCACCGTAACCGGACGGGGGATGCGATGAACCTTGAGCAGCAGCACGTGGAGGGGGTGCGTGCGCTTCCAGCGGAGGCGCTTGCGGGCGTAGTCCTGAGTCCACACGTGGTACGGGCTCAGGGCGTCGACGATGCGGGGATCGTCGGTCGTGAAGTGGTCGGCGACCTCGGCCCAGGCACGGATCCGGACCCGGTCCGGCTGCGGAATGCCGCCGTCCTGGAGCAGTGCGCGCGGCGGCGGCTCCTCGTCGGGCCAGACGCCCTCCTCGAGGGCCCGGCGGAGCTCCGGGTGATGCGACTCGCGAACGAGGTCGTTCCGCTGGTGGTCGAACGTGGGGTAGAGGAAGAAGCGCTCGTGCTCGAGCTCGAAGTGCTTGTTGTCCTCGCGGATTCCGCCCTTGCGGAGGGTGACTAGCTGCTCACCCTCGGCGAGCGCACGCACGGTGACGGACCATTCCTTGAAAGCAATTGGCATGGTGATTTAGCGTCCGGGGTCGTGGTTCAGGGCGGGGTCGCGAGGCTCGGACGAGGGCGACCCTGCCGGGGCCGCAGTTGGGCCCGTCGGAGGGCCGCGAGTCTAGACCAGGTGCACCGGAACGGCAAATAAGTAACGACCCGCACATTGTCTTGCAGATCAGGTTGCGGAGCCCGGGGTCCCGAAGCCGCCGCCGCCCGGGGTCTCAATCCGGAGCACGTCGCCGGGTTGCAGCTCGCCCTCGCACTTGGCCGGCAGCGCGGTGCCGTTGAGGCTGTTCCGGCCCGGTTCCCCATCGCCCCCGCCGGCGCGCCCGCGGGGGCCGCTCGAACGCCGCTCGGTGATCAGCGTGAACCGCATCGGGGCCAGTGCCTCGAAGCTGCGGACCACCCCGTCGCCGCCGCGGTGGGCGCCGTCGCCGCCGCTGTCGCGGCGGATCGCGAGCTCCGTCATCCGCACCGGGAGGTCGGACTCCAGGGCTTCGACCGGCGTGTTGAGGGTGTTCGACATCGCAACGTGGACGGCGCTCGGCCCCGGAGCGTCGGGACAGGCTCCCTGGCCGCCGCCGATGGTCTCGTAGTAGGTGAACTCGCCGGCGCCGCTTCCTCCCGAGAGTGTCAGGTTGTTCATCGTCCCCTGGCCCTGGGCCGGCCCGCCGGTGACCTCGGCGAGGGCGGAGAAGACGAGGTCGGCGACGCGGCTCGACGTCTCGACGTTCCCGGCCGCGACGGCCGCCGGCGCCTCGGCGTTCAGCACCGATCCGATGGGCGCAGTGATGGTGACCGGCCGGAATGCCCCCGCCGAGGCCGGCGCGTCGGGATCGGTCAGGGAGCGGATCGCGAACAGGGCCGCCGCCCGGGTCACGGGAAGCGGGCAGTTGAGGTTGCCGTCCACCTGCGCCGCCGATCCGGCGAAGTCGACGTCGATCCGATCGTCGGTGATCTCGACCCGGACGCGGAGCGGGATCGTCGTGCCGTCGGCGGCCTCGAGCTCGTCGGCCGCTTCGAAGACGCCGTTGCCGAGGGCCGCGATCGCGTCGCGGCTGCGCCGCTCCGCATAGTCGAGGACCGCCGCCATGCCGGCCGTAAGCCGCTCAGGCCCGAGCCGTTCGGCGAGCTCGGCGATCCGCTCGCCGCCGCGCTCGTTGGCGGCGCGCTGCGCCCGGAGGTCGGCGAGGCGCTGGTCGGGGCGTCGCATCGAGGCGGCGATGGCCTCGAGGCCCGCGGCGTCGACCCGCCGCGGCTCGATCACCACGCCTTCGTCCTGCAGCGTCCTCGAATCGGCCGGCATTCCGCCCGGCGTCGGACCGCCGACGTCGGCGTGATGGGCGCGGCTCGCGGCCCAGCCGATCAGCTCGCCGTCGGCGAGGAGGGGGGACACGAGCGTGATGTCGGGCAGATGCGTGCCGCCCCGGTAGGGGTCGTTGAGGATCCATACGTCACCGGGGTCGACCGCGTCGCCGGCGAGGTCGGCGACCGCTTCGACCGCGGCCGGCATCGACCCGAGGTGGACCGGGATGTGCTCGGCCTGCATCACCAGCTCGCCGTCCGAGTCGAAGATCGCCGTCGAGCAGTCCTGGCGTTCCTTGATGTTGGGCGAGTAGGAGGCGCGGATCAGCACGGCGCCCATCTCGTCGCAGATCGAACGCAGTCCGCCGCTCAGGACCTGGAGCGCGATCGGGTCGATATCGCCCGCGGCGCTCATTCGCCGGCCTCCGCCGGGACGGCGACGATCGACCCGAAGCGATCGACCTCGGCCCGCCAGCCGTCCGGGACGAGGAACGTGGTCTCGGGAAGTTCGAAGACGCAAGGACCGTCGGCGACGAGCCCGACCGGCGACTCGCCCGCGATCACTTCGATCGCCCGCTCGGCCCCATCGAACGTCGCCGGTCGCCGCGAGCGGGCCGGGTCCGCATCCGGCCCGGCCGGGAGGCCGAAGCCGGCCAGCGGCTCACGTGCCGCGAGGCGGACGTTGACCAGCTCGACCTCGGCGGAGTCGCCGCGGTAGCCGTAGCGGCGCTCGTGTTCGGCCTCGAAGGCGGCGAGCAGGTCGCTCGGGTCGGCGTCGAGCGGCCCATCGACCGGCAGTTCGTACGACTGCCCGCGGTAGCGGAGCTCGTAGATCGCCTCGACCTCGGCGCCCTCGTCGCGGTCGAGGCTCTCGAGCGTCGCGGCGACGGCCTCGGCGACCCGTTCGGTGGTGAGCCCGCCACCGGTCAGCATCACCGTCCGGGTGGTGTCCCGGCGCCGTTCGGCGCAGACCAGCCCGAGCGCCGAAAGGACGCCTCCGGAACGCGGGCAGACGACCCGTCGGATCCCGAGCTCAGCGGCGATCGCAACCGCATGAAGGGGGCCGGCGCCGCCGAACGGCAGCAGGTCGAAGCGCCGCGGATCGATGCCCCGTTCGACGGTGATCACGCGCATGGCGCGGACCATCTCCCCGTTGGCGACCGCGACGATGCCGGCGGCGGTCTCGAGCAGCCCGAGCCCGAGTTCGTTCGCGAGCCCGGCGACGGCGGCTTCGGCAGCTTCACGGTCGAGGGTGACACCGCCGGCGAGACCCGCCTCCGGGTCGAGATAGCCGAGCAGCAGGTTCGCGTCGGTGACGGTCGGCTCGGCCCCTCCCCGGCCGTAGCAGGCGGGCCCGGGCTCGGCGCCCGCCGATCGAGGGCCGACCCGTAGGGCGCCGCCGCGGTCGCGCCAGGCGATCGACCCGCCGCCCGCGCCGACTGTGTGGACGTCGACCATCGGCAACTGGATCGGGCGCCCGTCGAACTCCCTCGTCTCGGTCCGGCCGACGCGCCCGCCCTCGACCACGCAGACGTCGCAGGACGTACCGCCCATGTCGAGGCCGAGCGCATCGCCGTTCCCGGAGGCGGTCGCGAGCAGCCCGGCTCCGACGGCGCCTCCCGCCGGTCCGCTGAGCACGCTCCAGGCGCCTCCGGCTGCCGCCCGGGCCGCGTCCGTGACGCCTCCCGACGACTGCATGATCAGCGGCTCCGGCACGCCGATCTCGCGGCAGCGCTCTGCGAGGCGGCGGAGGTAGCCGCCGAGCAGCGGCGACAGATAGGCGTCGAGGACCGTCGTCGCGCAGCGCTCGTACTCGCGGAAGCGCGGCAGGACCTCGGCGGAGGCGGAGACGTGGAGGTCGGGGAGACGCTCGCGCAGGGCGGCCGCCAGGCGTCGTTCGTGGCCGGGATCGGCGAACGAGAACAGCAGGCAGATTGCGACCGCTTCGGGGTCCAGGCGCTCGATCTCGTCGCCGACCCTGGCGATCTCCCGGTCGGTGAGCGGGTCGACGACGCCGTCGGGACCGGTCCGCTCGCGGACGCCGACGCGGAGGTCGGGAGGGGAGAGGGGCGGCGGCCGGTCGCGGCAGAGCCGGTAGAGCGACGGCCGGTTCTGGCGGGCGATCTCGAGGAGGTCGGTGAAGCCCGCGGTGGCGACGAGCGCCGTGCGGGCGCCGCGGCGTTCGAGGAGCGCGTTCGTGCCCACGGTCATCCCGTGGGCGAATCGCGTCACATCGCCGGGCTCCGCGTCGCCGGCGGCCAGCACCGCCTCGATCGCTGCCGCGACCCCCTCCGACTGGTCGGCTGGGGTCGTCGGGGACTTCGCGGTGTGGACGCGCTCGCCGTCGACGAGGACGGCGTCGGTGAACGTTCCTCCTACGTCGACCCCGAGCAGCACCGGCCCATTACACCGGGCCGGCGGCTCAGGCGGCCAGCTGGAGCTCCCCTTCGCGGATCGCCTCGACGGGCTCGACCACGACGTCCTCCTCGAGATGCTTGTGCGAGGGGCAGTAGTCGCGACCGGGCAGCGGCTCGCGCTGACACGGCGTACCGCGACGGGTGTGGGCCTTGCACTCGCGCTCGACGAGATGGGCGAGCTCCTCGGGCGGAACCTGGTCGAGATAGCGCAGCGCCATCTTCACGTTGCGGTCGACGACCTGGAAGACGAACAGCTGCTCGCTGATCGGGAAGTGACCGCGAAGTTCGGTGAAGAGGGCCTTGGTCGGGCGCGCGAAGTAGCGACGGTCGTTGAGGAGTCGCTTCATCGTGCCTTCGCAGGCATCGAGAATCTGCGCCTTGCTGGCGCAGCCGGCATGGGTCGTGTTGGCGACCCTGGGAGCAAGCTCCCGGTAGATCGATCGGCTGAATTGATACATAGGGCTCCTGAACCTTTCCTGGTCCGTGGTAACCCCCCCGCATCTGGAAGTGTGACGGGCGGCACATTCATTTCGTGTCGATTGTCGTTAAGCCTGTGTTAAGCGTTCAGCGGTCGGTAAGCGCCGGCCAGCGGTCCATGCGGACGGTTTCGTCGGGGCCGACGACGTTGTGCTGCCGGTCCAGGGACGGGTCGACGGCGGTGTAGTCGGTCCGCCGGTGGACGCCGCGGGACTCGCGGCGCGCCAGCGCGGAGGCCGCGATCAGCCGAGCCAGCGGGTAGGGGTCGGCCGCGAGGCGCTCGAGCCGGGTCGCGTCGCGAATCGGCCCGGCCAACTCCCAGACGGCACTCCGGCTCTCCTCGGACGGGGCCGGGAACTGCGGGTCCGGCTGCGGGTCCAGTGGCGCCGGGTCGGCTCCGGGACCGGCGAGCGCCGTGCGGGCGGCACGGGTTCCGAACACGAAGCACTCGCTGAGCGAGTTCGACGCGAGCCGGTTGGCTCCGTGCAGCCCCGTGCAGGCGGCCTCGCCGACGGCGAGCAGTCCGGGCAGGGTGCTGCGGCCGTCGAGGTCGGTGTGGACGCCTCCGATCAGATAGTGCGCCGCCGGGGCCACGGGGACGAGGTCGGACGAGGGATCGATGCCGATCTGCTCCAGCGTGCGGGTGATCGTCGGAAACCGCTCCATCGGCACCGGGCGCAGGTCGAGGTCGACCGCGGCGGTGTCATCCGCCGCCATCCGGTCGAGGATCGCCGCCGTCACCTGGTCGCGCGGGGCGAGCTCGTCGGTGAACCGGCGGCCGTCGGCGCCCAGCAGGAGCGCTCCCTCACCGCGGACGGCCTCGGTGATCAGCCAGCCGTCGAGGCGGTCGCCGGGCCGGGCGAGGGCGGTGGGGTGGAACTGGCAGAGCTCGAGGTCGGCGAGGTCGGCCCCGGCGACGTGAGCGAGGATCGCGCCGGCGCCGATCGCGCCGCGCGGGTTCGTCGTGCGCTCCCAGAGGGCGGCGCCGCCGCCGGTCGCGAGGACGGTCGCCGCCGCCGCGACCGGGCCGCCATCGGTGAGCACGCCGTGGCAGCGATCGCCGTCCGACCACAGCGCCATCGCCGAGGCGCCTTCGAGCACCTCGATCCGTTCGTGGTCGGCGGCGAGCTGCGCGAGGCGGCTCGTCAGGGCGCGACCGGTCTCGGCGCCGCCGGCGTGGACGATCCGCCGCGCCGAGTGGCCGCCTTCGAGCCCGAGCGCGAGCTCGCCGTCGGGCTGGAGGTCGAAGACGACGCCGCGGCGCATCAGTGACTCGACGGCGGCGGGCGCCTCCTCGACGAGGACCTCTACCGCCGCCGGGTAGCAGAGGCCGCGCCCGGCGTTGAACGTGTCCTCGGCGTGGCGGGCCGGCGAGTCGTCTGGGGCGATCGCCGCGGCGAGGCCGCCCTGGGCGCGGAAGCTGGCGGTCTCGGTCAGCGGCTTGCGCGAGATGACGACCACCCTTCCGCCCGCCTCGGCCGCCTCGAGGGCGACGTGGAGACCGGCTGCCCCGGCGCCGACCACAGCGAGATCGGCGGCGGCGGGAGTTGCGTTGCTGGACGTCAAGGCGGCAGTACCGTACCCACCAGCCGATGGGTCTCTACTTCAGCCATCCCTCCTCGTTGCTCCACGACACCGGTCCTCACCCTGAGAACGCGGCGCGGATCAGGGCGATCGAGGCCGCTCTCGACGCCGCCGGATGGCCGTGCCTGGAGCGGCGTGAGGCGCCGGCGGCCGAGCGCGAATGGCTCGCGCGGGTCCACGGGCATGGGCTGATCGAGAGGATCGAGAGCATCTGCGCCTCCGGCGGAGGCCCGATCGATCTCGACACCGTCGTCGTCGAGGAGTCGTGGGATGCAGCGCTGCGCGCAGCCGGCGCGGCCGCCGAGGGCGCCCGGTGCCTGCTCGCCGGCGAGACGGACTTCGCCTTCTGCGGGCTCCGCCCGCCCGGTCACCACGCGGAGTCGGATCGCTCGATGGGCTTCTGCCTCTTCAACAACGCGGCGGTCGGCGCCGCGCACGCGCTCAGCGCCTGCGGGGCCGAGCGGGTCCTGATCCTCGACTGGGACGTCCACCACGGCAACGGCACCGCCGAGATCTTCGACCGGCGCGAGGACGTGCTCTACGTGAGCATCCACCAGAGCCCGCTCTATCCGGGGACGGGTGCGGCGGGTGAGATCGGGACCGGCGCCGGTGCGGGGGCGACGATCAACCTGCCGGTGCCGCCCGGAGCGGGTGGGCCGGAGTTCGTCGGTCTCGTCGAGCACGTCGTCTGTCCGGCCGTCCGCGCCTATCGCCCCGACCTGCTGATCGTCTCGGCGGGCTACGACGCCCACGCCGACGACCCGCTTGCGAACTGCACGGTCCGCGGCGACGACTATGGGTCGATGACGGCGCTGATCCGCGACCTCGGGTCGGAGGTCGGTGCACCGGTGCTCGTCTGCCTCGAGGGCGGCTACGACCCGGTCGCGCTGGCGGGCTCCGTGCTCGAGACGGTGCTGGCGCTCGGTACGGACCGGGCGGCGCCGTCGACGGCGCCGGTGCCGCTCGTCGAGGAGGCGATCGCGCGGGTCGCCGCCGTCGATCGCTGGCGCACCGCGTTCTGAGGTAGCCGGAGCTTCAGCCCGAGTTGGCCCGGGCGGCCGCCTCGGCCTCGGCCCGGATCGCCTTCGTCTGATCGCGGAGCCAATCGGCTGCGGCCTGGCGAACCTCGCTGATCGCGGCTGCGGCCTCGGCCTCGATCTCGCGGGCGCGCTCCTCCGCCTCGCGGGCCTTCGCGTCAGCCTCGGCGACCGTCTTCTCGACGTCGCGCTCAGCCTGCTCGGCGGCGGCGATCGCGTCGCTCAGCTCCTCCTCGCGGTCCCGCATCCGCTCGGCGACCGTGGCCTCGGCGACGGCGCCGGCCTGCTCGACGGCGATCTCGAGCTGGTGGGCGGAGTCTTCGCGGAGGCGGACCTTCTCCTCCTCGAGGTTGCGCTCGGCGGCACCGACCCGCTCAGCCGCCTCGACTGCCTGGCGCTCGATCTGACCGAGCCGCTCGTGCGACTCGGCGACCGCGGCGGCCCGGGCCTCGCGCTCGTCCTGGAGCTCTCGTTCGCGCTTGCCGAGTTGTTCGGCGAACCGCTCCTCGGCGGCTCGTCTGGCGACCGCGACCTCGGCGCGCACGCGCTCGTCTGCGTCCGCCTCGATGCGGGCGATCCGCTCGGCGGTCTGCTGCTCGGCGGCGGCGAGGGCCTTGCGCTCGAGCTCCTTACGGAGCGGCTCGGAGTCGCGGGCCATCTCGGCCTCGACCTCCGCCCGTGCCTCGGCCCGGGCGGCCTCGATGCGCTGGTGGATCTCGTCGCCTTCGGGGCCGTCGAGCGCCTCGCGCCGGGCGCCCTCGCGCGCTTCGGCGACGCGAACGTCGGCCTCCTCGCGAGCGAGCTTCAGTTCGCTCCTGAGACCTTCGGCCTCGGCGCCACTGACGGCGGCGTCGGCGTCCGGGGCGCCGCCGGCGGCAGCTTCGGCGCGGATCCGCTCGACCTCCTCGCGGACGCGCTTCTGCGCCTCGACCTTCAACTTCGCGACCTGCCCGCGCAACCACTGGGTCGCCTGCTCGCGGGCACGGGCCTCGACCTCGTCGCGCTCGATCGCAAGTTGCTCGGCCCGCTCCTCGGCCTTCGTGGCACGGGCCTCGGATTCACGAAGCCGCGCCGAGAGACCCTCGATCTCCGCCCGGGCGCTCGCCTTCGCCTGCTCGAGGTTCCGCTCGAGGGCGACGATCTCCTCGTGGGAGCGGATCTCGGCGGCTCGGGCGGCCTCGTCGGCGGCCACCCGGATCCGGTCGCCGGTGTCGCCGTCGGTCGCAGGCTCGGGCTCCGCTTCGGGTTCTCCCGCGGGCTCGGGCTCGGGCTCGGCTTCGACCCGGGCCTCGGGTTCGTCCGCGGGCTCGTGCTCGACTTCGGGCTCGACCGTGGGCTTGGGCTCAGACTCGGCTTCCGCGTCGAAGAGTCCGGTGTCGGGTTCCGCGGACGTCGGCTCGCCGGTCGCCTCGTCAGCCTCGGCTGCGGGCTCGTCGTCATCGGGTTCGTCATCCGGGACGGGCTCCTGGCGACGGCCGCTCACGGGGGAGGGAGGTGCCCACTCGGCGGTCCCGGTGTCCGGCTCGATGAACGGTCTCCGCGCCGCTCCGGACGGCGGGATCTCGGTTTCGCCGGTGTCGCCGCCGGGCTCCGGCAGCTGCTCCCAGTCCTCGGTGCCGTAGGGGTCGGCGTCGGCAGCGGCGTGCTCGCCGGTCGCCTCCGAGCGGTTGCGGGTCGAGGGATAGAGGGCCGTCGCGGGGTCGTCGGCTGCACCGGAATCGGTGGGCGCCGCCTCGGACCCGCGCTCACGCTTGTCCTTGCGGCCGAAGATCCCTCTCCAACGAGCCATCGGCCGCCGCAGGTTACGCGATCGGCCCCGATCGCCGGATGGCGATTTCACAGAGTCGGCACTGGGCTCCGCGGGATCGGCACACGGAGGCATTGATCGGTCGGCTCGCCGGGCGAAGCATCGATGCGGTCAATCGAACCGGCGGCTGACGCCGGGAAGGGAGTTCGCGATGTACGCAATGTTCGGTCTCGCTCATTGCCGGATCTCGGCGGCTGCCGCCGGGCTGCGCTCGCGCCTTGCGGGCGAGTCGGGTCAGGGAACCGTCGAGTACGTGGGCCTGGTCCTGCTCGTCGCCGCGCTGATGGGCGGCATGGTCGCCGCGGTCGGCGGCCTCGGGAGCCTGTCGGGGATCGGCAAGGAGCTCGCCGAGGCGATCACCAAGAAGATCATCCAGGGCGTCCAGAAGATCACGTTCGGCGGTTGAGCCGTCCGTTTCGGCGGTCGTCCGCTGCGGCGGGCGGCCGCCGATCGTGATCTGGAACACTGCGCCGATGGCCGAGGCGGAGCGGAGTTACGGGCGGACTGCGGCGCAGATGCGCCCAGTCACGATCGAGCCCGGATTCGTTCGCACGGCCGACGGCTCGGCACTGATCTCGATCGGGGAGACGCGGGTCATCTGCACCGCCTCGATCCAGGACGAGGTCCCGCGGTGGATGCGCGGCCGCGGCAAGGGCTGGGTCACCGCCGAGTACGCGATGCTTCCGGCCTCCACAGGCGAACGCAAGGAGCGCGACTCCAAGCGCGGTCGCCCGGACGGACGCTCGATCGAGATCCAGCGCCTGATCGGCAGGGCGCTGCGGGTCGTCGTCGACTTCGAGGCGCTCGGCGAGCGCGCGGTCTGGGTGGACTGCGACGTGCTCCAGGCCGACGGCGGCACCCGCTGCGCCTCGATCACGGGCGCCTACGTCGCCCTCAATCTCGCGCTGGCCGGTCTCGTCGAGCGCGGCGAGCTCGCGGCTCTGCCGTTCACCGGCACGGTCGCCGCCGTCAGCGTCGGAATCAGCGATGGCCGCGCACTCTGCGACCTCGACTACTCCGAGGATTCGACCGCTGAAGTCGACGCGAACGTCGTGATGACCGGCGACGGCGGCCTCGTCGAAGTCCAGGCGACCGCCGAGCAGACGCCTCTCTCCCGCGCCTCGCTCGACGAGCTGCTGGCACTGGCCGAGGCCGGGATCAACGAACTGCGCGCCGTCCAGGAGGAGGCGACGGGGGCTTGACCGGCCGGCCGCACCGGCGGTCGATCGTCGTCGCCACCCGGAACCAGCACAAGCTCGCCGAGCTCGGCGAGATCCTTTCCGAATTCGACCTCGAGCCGCTGCCGGAGTCGGTGACGCTGCCGCCCGAGGATGGCGAGACGTTCGCCGAAAACGCGCTCGGCAAGGCGCGCGCCGCCCACGAGCAGACCGGCCGCGCCGTCCTCGCCGACGACTCCGGAATCGCCGCGAACGCGCTCGGCGGCAGGCCCGGCGTTCGCTCGGCCCGGTACGCCGGCGAGGGGGCCACGGACGAGGAGAACCTCGACCTGCTCATCGAGGAGCTGAGCGGAGCCGAGGACCGGTCAGTCGCCTACGTCTGCGCGATCGCCTACATCGACCCGGAGGGCGTCGAGACGCTGCGCGAGGCCCGCTGCGAGGGAACGCTGACCGACCGGCCCCGCGGCGACGGCGGCTTCGGCTACGACCCGGCCTTCGTCCCCGACGACATCGGCGACGGCCGGACGATGGCCGAGCTCAGCGCCGAGGAGAAGCACTCGATCTCCCATCGCGGCCGCGCGGCACGGGCGATCCACGCCGCCATCGGCGAGTCGTCTTGACCTCGACGAAGGCCGGAGCTGCGTGGCTCTCGGTCGCCTCGAACTGCGTTCTGATCCTCCTCAAGGTCGTCGCCGGCGTCCTCACCGGCTCGATCGCGATCCTCACCGAGGCCGTCCATTCGGCAATCGATCTGATCGCATCGCTGATCGCCCTCGTCTCGGTCCGCAAGGCCGAGGAGCCCGCCGACCAGGACCACCCCTATGGCCACGAGAAGGCCGAGAACGTCGCGGCGGGAGCCGAGGCGATGCTGATCCTCCTCGGCGCGGTGATCATCGTCATCGAGGCCGTCCGGCGGCTGATCAGCGGCTCCGAGGTCGAATCGGTCGGCATCGGCATCGCGATCATCGCCCTCTCGATCGTCGCCAACCTCGTCGTCTCCGGTTACCTCTACCGCCGGGCGAAGGCCCTGGAGTCGCCGGCACTCGAAGGCGACGCCGCGCACCTCCGGGCTGATGCGCTCACATCGGTCGCCGTGCTGGTCGGCCTCGTGCTCGTCGAGGTCACCGGCAATGCGGCCTTCGACTCGATCGCGGCGCTGCTCGTCGCCGGCGCGATCGTCGCGACCGGGGTCCGGCTGGCGATGCGGTCGGGGCGGGTCCTTATGGACGAGGCCCTGCCCGACGAGGAGATGGACCGGATCGAGACGGTGATCGCCGAGTCCCGGCCGCCGGAGATGGCCGGCTACCACAAGCTTCGCGGCCGCCGGGCCGGATCGCGGCGGCACATCGACATGCACGTGCAGTTCCGGACGGGAACGAGCCTCGAGCAGGCGCACGAGGAAGCGCATCGGCTCCGCGACGCGATCGAGGCGCTGTTCAGCGACGCCGACGTCCTCATCCACGTCGAGCCCGAGGAGTCTTACCGGCCTCCGCGCGAAGCGGCCGGCCCGTTCCGGCAGGGCTGAAGCTCAGGTCAGGTTGACGCCGGCGGCGAGCCCGACGGCGATCAGCGTGATCGCGTAGCCCGTGTATCCGTTGATCGCGACGAGCAGCGCCGCCACCAAGCAGATGACGACGACCGTGATCCACGAGCCTCTGGCGAGATCCATGGCCGCTATTTTCCACCAGGTGAAGGATGGATGTCTGCGAGCCCGCCGGTGACGGACGCGAGCGACCGCTCGGCCGTCGCCGCCGACGTCGTAGCCGAGCTCCTCGAGGAGGCGGCGGGCCTGCGCGCGTGCGCCGTGATCGGCGCCGATGGCGAGGTCGCGGCGGCAACGTCCGCGAACGACTGGGCCGGCCGGTCGAAGCGGCTCTGGGACGCGGCGGCCGACCCCTCGCGACCGGACCCCGCCTACGTCCACGTCGCGATCGACGGCGGCGAGGTCTTCGCGGTCCGCTCGGACCGGTTCTCGGTCATCGGGATCGCGGATCGCTTCTCGCTCTCCTCGCTTCTCCTCTGCGACCTGCGGGCGGCGCTGCGCCGGCTCGACGCGGTGCCGGCGTGATCGAGAAGCCCCATCGCTTCCTGATCGACCGCGTCAGCTCCTACGGCGAGGAGGGGAAGGCCTACCTCCGGCGCCGGAAGATGCGAGGCAGGCCGTTCGCGCGAGTCCGTTACGCCGGGGGCGAGGAGATCGCCCTCGAGCCCGAGAGCGAGCGGGGCGCCGTGCTGTTCGCGGTCGCCGACGAGCTGATCGCGGGCGACGAGCAGGACTGAGCGAGGCAGGGGGGCGGCGATCGCCGGGCCGGGGTTCACCACCGTGAATGCCGCCGATCGATCAGGACGGGCTGTCCCGCGACGAGCTTGCAGCCGTGCGAGCTGCGCTCGCCCGTGATCCCGCGCTCGCCGCCGAGCTGCGCCTGATCCTCCCGGCGCTCGATCCGCCGACTCGCCGGGCCTTCTGGGCCGAGTTCGCCGCCACCTGCGGCGGCCCGCGCCCGGCGGCGGCCGTGCTCGCCGCGCTGACGCGGACGGCGCAGGGCCGCTGACACTCCCGCGGGGGCGCCGCGGTCGGGGACGGGGTCTCAGGGTCGAGCGCCGACATCGCGGCGCCTCGATCCGAGCAGAGGAGGCCGATCCGCCGATGAGCCCGACAACGCCAGAGCCGCGAAAGCTCCCGATCTCCGTGCGGCGACTCGCCGCAGCCCTCTTTCTGATCCTCTCGGTCGCCCTGCTGCTCGCGCCGCCCCGCGCGACCGCGGGTCGTTACGAGGTCGTCCAGTGCGATCGCGCGAACCGGGAGTTCCCGGACGCCAGCTTCGACCGGGTCAACGGCGGCGACTACGGCTTTCTCTATCGATGTGAGGAGGACGAGGACGGCAACTCGCTCCAGATCCGCTCGATCACGGGCTCGCCCAGGGGCCGCTACGGCCGGATCTCGTGGTCGGCGCCGGAGGGCGGGCGGATCGTCGCGGTGAGCGCCGAGGCGAGGCTCCGCAACGACGCCGGACACGCGGCTCGACTGTCCTTCCTCGGTGACGGCGGCGGGGAGGCCGGGCGGATCGCATCCGGCAGCAACACGGCCACCGGTTTCGAGCGCTTCGAGCGCGAGCTCGGCGACGGCGGGCGCGCAGGGTTCGCCGCCACCCTGACCTGCGACGAGGCGAGCGGCTGCCCGGCGAGCGACCAGGCGAAGGCCTGGGTCCGGTCGGTCCGCCTGACGATCGCGGACCGCCGCTCCCCGGCGACCGTTGCCGGCGGATCGCTGAGCTCTCCCGGCTGGCATCGTGGTGCGGGGACGATCGGCGTCGTCGCCTCCGACGAGGGCTCGGGCGTGCGGCGCGTCACCGTCGAGGTCAACGGCCGCGCGGTCGCGCCGTCGCGGACGGTCGCCTGCGATCTCGTCGCCGGTTCGCCGAAGGCGAGGCGGATGCGGCCCTGCCCGCCTGCCTTCGCCGCCGAGTCGGCGGCGGACACCCGCTCCGCTCCCTGGGTCGACGGCGGCAATGCCGTGCGCGTCTGCGCCTACGACTACGGCAGCGACGCGACGCCGGGATGCGTCTCCGAGACCGTCCAGGTCGACAACGCTCCGCCGGAGCTCGCGTTCCGTGACCACGAGGACCCGGCCGACCCGGAGCTGATCCGTGCCGCCGTCGCCGATCGTCACTCCGGCCTCGTCGCCGGCTCGGTCTCCTACCGGCCGGTGTCGGGCGGCGCCTGGCGCGATCTCGAGACCCGGATGGCGGGAGGCGAGCTGCAGGCGCGAGTCGACTCGAACGCCGAGCGGCCCGGCGACTACGTCTTCCGGGCGGTCGCCGCCGACGCGGTCGGCAACTACGCGATCAGCACGACGAGGGCCGACGGCTCCGACATGGTCGTCCACTTTCCCCTCCGCGAGGCCACGCGCCTGCGCGCGTCGGTCGCCGGCCGCAGCTCGAGCGAGGCCGGCTACGGCGCCCGGCCGCGGTTCGAGGCGACCCTTCGCGACTCGGGCGGCGAGCCCGTCGCCGACGCCGATGTCGAGGTCGTCGAGCGGTTCGCGCCGGGCTCGTCGCTGGCGCCCGCCGGACGCACGCTCAGCACCGACTCACGGGGGCGGATCGAGACACGGCTGGTCCGCGGTCCGTCGCGCTCGGTCGTGGTCCGGTTCGCCGGTTCGCGTCGCTACCTGGGATCCGAGTCGGAGCCGGTCTCGGTCGCTGTCCGCGGCTCGGCGCGGCTCGATCCGATCCCGCGCCGGATCCGCGCCGGCCGGCGCGTCGTATTCGCCGGCCGGATCGGCGTGCTTGGTGCCGCGATGCCCCACGGCAAGCTCGTCGAGCTTCAGGCCCGGGGCGGCGGCGTCCGGCGGTTCCGCACGGTCGGCCATGCGTTCCGGACGGACGCCCGGGGCAACTGGCGGATGCGCTACCGGTTCGACCGCTTCTACTCGGAGCCGACGCGATTCCGGTTCCGGGTCCGCGTCACCAGGGAGCGAGCGTGGCCCTATCTGGCGCCGGCGGTCTCACGGCCGCGCAAGCTGGTCGTCCTGCCGCGGCGCTGAGGCGCGCCGGTCAGCCCTCGTAGCGCTTCAGGTCCTCGCTGAGGCGCCGGGCGTCGGCGGATTCGGGATCCGGTCCGGCCGGCGGCTCCGCGGCGACGTCCTCGCGACGCTGGTCGCGGCGCCAGCGGCGGGCCGCCAGCGCGACGACGACGGCGCCGGCGAGGACCGCCGCGGCGGGCAGGATCCAGCCGCCGATCAGGTCGAAGCCGTCGTTGCTCGGGACGGCCAGGACCTCGGGACCGTACTCGTCGACGAGCGCCGCCTTGACCTCTTCCTTGCTCTTGCCCTCGGAGATCAGCTCGTTGATGAAGACGCGTTCGCGTTCTGCCTGGGGCGAGGAGGAGAGCTGCAGCGTGGTCCCGCAGACCGTGCACATGACCTCGTCCTCGATGTCGGGGAGCGATGCCGGCGCCGCAATCGCAGCGGCCGGGAGCAGGGAGGAGCAGGCCAGGGTCGCCAGCGCGAGCAGCGTTGCAGCGAGGCGGCTCACGGCTTCGCCGTGGCGCCGGCGTCGATCAGCGGCGCGATCTCTTCCTCGAGGATCTGCTTGTCGACCGGCCCGCGGCGGATCCACGCCAGGTCGCCGTTGGGGTCGACGAGGAAGCTCTCCGGGAACCCGAGGACGCCGTAGGCGTCGCTGCGGTCACCGGTGTCCTTGACCATGTCCCAGGTCAGGTCGTAGCGGTCGATGAACTCGTTCGCGTCGGTGCTGTTGTCCTCGGAGTTGATGCCGAGCACGACGAGGTCGGGATGCTCCTTCGAGAAAGCCTCGATGGCGGGTGACTCGTCCTCGCACGGCTTGCACCACGAGGCCCAGAAGTTCACGAGGACCCATTTGCCCGCGTAGTCGGTGAGGCTGATCGTCCCGTCGCCGTCGAGCCTCGGCATCGCCGCGTCGGGCGCCTCCTGGCCGACCGCGATGTTCGCGCCGCCCTTCGCGATCAGCCCGAACGTGAGCAGGGCGATGAACGCGATCGCGGCCAGCACGGCGATGAATCCACGGTTCGACATCGGCCGGGAAGGTTAGAGGTGCGTCGCGGCGGCCCCGCCTAGAATGAGCGCGCCCCGCGGGTGTAGCTCAATGGCAGAGCACCAGCTTCCCAAGCTGGTGACGGGGGTTCGATTCCCCTCACCCGCTTGGAAACGCAGGCGAGCCTGCCGAGGATCCCGCACGAGGGCTGAGCTGGTTCGGGCAGTCCGGGGACGTGTCGGGCTTGGAAGCGGTGAACCCGATCCCGCCCACCCATGCGGTGGGTTTCGTCGGGTTCACGCAGTCAGCATCGGCGAATGACGCCTGCCGACGACAGAGGGGACGCGAAGCGGAGACCCCGGCTGGGGTCAACACATATGTCATCCCGTCCAGTTCGCCGCGCCTCCCGACCGGACCGGACGCGAAGCGGAGGATCCGGTCGGAGAGCTGTCTAAGTCGGCTGCGAGGCCGGGCGGATCAGGATCTCGTTGACGTCGACGCGATCGGGCTGCGAGATCGCGTAGACGACGGCCGCGGCGATGTCGTCGGCCTCGAGGGCGCTGTTGGGACGGTTGTCGAAGAACGGGGTGTCGACCATGCCGGGCTCGATGAGCGTCACCTTGATGGCGTCGTTCTCGTGCATCTGGCGGAGCTCTCCGCGGAGCGACTCGCCGATTGCGGTCGCGGCCCACTTGGTCGCCGAGTAGAGCGACCCTGGCAGGGCGCGGCGGCCGGCTACGGAGCTGGTGATCACGTAGTGGCCGGTGCCGCGCTCGAGCAGGTGGGGGAGGGTCGAGCGGATGGTGTGGGCGACGCCGAGGACGTTGGTGAGGACCATCTCGCGCCAGTGCTCGGGAGATTCCTCGAGGAAGCCGCGAGAGGCGCCGAATCCGGCGTTCGCGAACACGACGTCGATGCTCCCGAAGCGCTCGAGGGCGGCGTCGGCGAGGGCGGTGTTCTGCTCCCACTCGGTGACGTCGCAGGTCTTGACGAGGACGTCGTCCCCGCCGCCGAGCTCGGCGGCGAGCTCGTTCAGCGGCTCCTCGCGGCGGCCGGCGATGACGAGTCGGTCGCCCGCCTCGTGGAGTCGTTTCGCGGTGGCGGCGCCGATGCCGGTCGCCGCGCCGGTGATCAGGACTGTTCTCGCCTCGGCCATGCCGGTTATCTATAGCAGCGTCGTGGTCCCGGCCCGCGCTGCGACCCTGCGATAATCGGCGACCCGATGGATCAAGACCGGAAGCGAAAGATCCGTCTCGTCGTTGCGCTGTCGGCGGCCGTTCTGCTCGCCGTCGCTCTCATCTACACGTCGTTCAACGCCGGGACCGAAGCACGCGAGCCCTCAGAGGTGCTCGCCGCTGGCCCGAGCAGCGAGACCTACCAGCTGACCGGCGAGGTCAAGGACTACAAGCGCGACGGGACCGATCTGAACTTCGAGATCGTCGATCGGGACGGCAGCAGCGAGGCGCTTCCCGTCTCCTACACCGGCGTCGTCCCCGACCCGTTCCGCGAGGGGCGCGAGGTCATCGTCACCGGCCGGCTCGATAAGAGCGGGACGTTCATGGCCGAGAAGGACAGCCTGATCACCAAGTGCCCGTCGAAGTTCTCCGACGAGGCCGAGGCCGATCCCGAGCACGTCGTGATCACGCAGTGAGCGCCCTCGGTTCCGCGGCGCTGATCGCCGCACTCATCGTCGCGATCTATGCGGCGGTCGCGGCGCTGATCGGCACCCGCGGCGACCGGCGCTGGGTCATCTCCTCGCGTCGGGCGATCTACGCCGTCTGCGGCCTGATGTGGGTCGCCGTGATCTCGATCGAGATCCTGTTCGTCCGCACCGACCTCTCGGTGTCGCTCGTCGCCGAGCACTCCTCGACGACGACCCCGCTCCTCTACAAGCTCACCGCCCTGTGGGGGAGCCAGGCGGGCTCGCTGATGCTCTGGGCGTTCGTGCTCTCGATCGCATCGGCGGCCGTCCTCTACATCACCCGCTACCGCCATCGCGAGGTCGTGCCGTGGGCGACCGCGGTCCTCGCCGGCGTCGCGGTCTTCTTCCTCGGCCTGATGGTCTCGGGAATCTTCTTCACGTCGGCCGACAGCTGGCCCTTCGCCGCCTCCAACCCGATCCCGGCCGAGGGCGTCGGGCTGACACCGCTCCTCCGGCACCCGGCGATGGCGATGCATCCGCCGATGCTCTACTCGGGCTACGTCTTCTTCACGATCCCGTTCGCGTTCGCCATCGGCGCCCTGATCACGCGCCGCCTCGACGCCAGCTGGATCCGCTCGACCCGCCGCTTCGCGTTGATCGCCTGGATCTTCCTCTCGGTCGGCCTCGCCCTCGGCGCCCGCTGGTCCTACAGCGAACTCGGCTGGGGCGGCTACTGGGCCTGGGACCCGGTCGAGAACGCGGCGCTGATCCCGTGGCTCACCGGCACCGCATTCCTGCACTCGATCATGGTCCAGGAGCGCCGGGGAATGCTTCGCGTCTGGAACGTCTCCCTTATCTGTGCGACGTTCGCCCTCTCGCTGCTCGGCACCTTCCTCGTCCGCTCGGGCGTCCTCCAGTCGATCCACGCCTTCGGCGAGTCCAAGGTCGGGCCGCCGCTGCTGGTCCTGATCGCGGTCGTCGTCATCGGCTCGACGGTGCTGATCGTCTCCCGCCTCGACTCGCTGCGATCGGAGCGCCGCCTCGACTCGCTGTTCAGCCGCGAATCGATCTTCCTCCTCAACAACGTCCTGCTCGTCGGCCTCGCGGCCGTCGTCGCCTGGGGCACGTTCTTCCCGCTCATCTCGGAGGCGGTCACGGGCGAGTCGTCCTCGCTCGCGGCGCCGTGGTTCGACCGCTACGCGACCCCGCTCGCCATCGTCCTCGTCCTCTTCATGGGGATCGGGCCGCTCGTCGCCTGGCGACGCGTCACGCTTGCCGGCATGTGGCGGGCGATTGCGGTTCCGCTGGCGATCACCGTGGTCGCGGCAATCGTCCTGGCGCTGACGATCGGCGTCTCGGAGAGCGTCACGGCCTACCTGCTCTTCGTCGTCGCGACGTTCACGATCGCCGCCGTCGTCCAGGAGTTCTGGCGCGGCTCGGTGGCCCGCCGCCGCCTCGTCGGCGGCAGCCGGATGGCCGCCCTCGGCTCGCTTCTGACCCGCAACCGGCGCCGCTACGGCGGCTACGTCGTCCACGTCGGGCTCGTCCTCGCCCTGTTCGGGATCGCCGCCTCGTCGAGCTTCCAGACCAGCCGCGACCTTCGTCTCAGCCCCGGCGACCAGGCCGAGGTCGGCGGGTACACGATCGACTACATGCGCCCGACCAGCGCCATCGACCCGGTCGAGCAGAAGCTCAGCTTCGGCGCCGTGCTCGAGGTGACCAAGGACGGAAAGCACGTCACCACCCTCAACCCGCAGCGCGAGTACTACTCCGGGGCCGCCGCCGACCCGAACGCTCCCCTGGAGAGCTTCTTCTCAGGTGAGGCCACCAGCGAGGTGGGGAGGACGGAGAGCTTCTCGCGGGACCTCTGGAGCGCGATGCAGCCCGACCTCAGCAGCTACGACCCGATAATCGCCGAGGGCGACCGCCGCTACGCCCGTCTCGCCGCCGACGTCCCGGCGACCGCCGCCGGCACGGCCGCGCTGGCGAAGGTGCAGGGACAGCTGATCGCCGCCCTGTCGCAGAAGTACCTGAACGACACCCCGCCGGCGGAGATCCGCTTCAACGTCAACCCCTTCGTGGTCTGGTTCTGGCTCGGCGCGATCCTCGCCGTCGGCGGGGCGCTGTTCGCGATCTGGCCGACCCCTGAGGGTCGACGCCGCCGCGTCACCGACGTCTACGGCGCCCGCCTGGCGCGTGAGCTGAACAGCGCCGCCCAGTAGGCGCGCCGGACCGACTGCCGATGCTCGAGCTGCTCCTCGCCCTCATCCTTCTCGCCCTCGTCGCAGCCTGGATCTCGGTGCCGCTGCGCCGACCGGGCGGCCTGGCCGAGCCCGGCCTCGAGGATCCGGTCGTCGCCGAGCTCGAGGCCCGCAAGCAGGCCAAGTACCGGGAGATCCGCGACACGGAGCTCGACCACGCCCAGGAGAAGCTCTCCGACGAGGAGTACGCCCGCCAGGACGCCGAGCTGCGCCGCGACGCGATCGAGATCCTCAAGGAGCTCGACGAGGTCGAGGCCGAGCGCTCCGAAGCGGACTGACCGCAGGTTGCGGTGCGGCGCTGACGAGGGCCGTTTCCGGCTAGACTGGCCCACTTCATGGCGACGATTCTCGGAATAGTTCAGGTCCTGGTCTCGGTTGTCCTCGTGTTCCTGGTGCTGCTGCACTCGGGCAAGGACGCCGGTCTCTCGGGCGCTTTCGGCATCGGCGGCGGCGGCAGCTCGTTCGGCGGCGGATCGCTGGTCGAGCGGAACCTCGATCGCTGGACGATCTTTTTTGCGGTGCTCTTCGTCGTCAACGCAATCGTCCTGCTCAAGATCTGAGCTGATCGGTTCGCCGCTGCGGCGGCTGCGGGGCCGGACGGCCGCGCTGATGCTGTTCACGTCTCTCGCCGCGTCCGTCGCCGGCGGGTGCGGGGGAGAGGGCACCACGACCGTCGGCGGCCGTGCCTCCGACCCCGAGGCGGGGGGCACGCTGACGATCTCGCTGGCCGACGAGGTCGACACTCTCGACCCGCTCGCGGCCGCGAGCCGCGCCGAGCGACTCGCCTCGCGTCAGATATATGAGCCGCTGCGGACCTGGCAGACCGGCCCGTTCGGCGAAACCCGGCGGCGGCCCGGCATCGCCCGCTCGATCAGGCCGAGCCCCGATGCCACATCCTGGACCGCGACGTTGCGGCGCGGCGTCACGTTCCAGAACGGGGAGTCCTTCGATGCCGATGCGGTGCTCGTCAACGTCGACCGCTGGCTCGCGTCGGCTGCGGGCCGGGCGTTGCTCCCGCACCTGAACGCCGCCGACTCGCCGCGGCCGGGTCGCGTCCGCTTCATCCTCGACCGCCCCGACGACGATTTCGGGCGCTCGCTCGCCGACCCGCGCCTGGGGCTCGTCGCGCCGGGACCCCTCGTCGGACGAGACGGGTCGCCGGCCCGGCTCGATGCCGCCGGCACCGGGCCGTTCGAGTTCCGGGGCCGCGACGACGGTGGAATCCTGCTCGCCCGTAACGCGAACTGGTGGGGCACGACCCTCGGGCTCGGGCCCGGGGTCGATCAGATCGACCTCACCACCGACCCGATCCCCGGACACCGGCTGGAGGAGCTCCTCAGCGGCGCGGTCGAGGTTGCCGACGAACTGGGTTCAGGGGCCGCCGACCGGATCGCCGATGCACCGCTCCTCACCGCGGTGCGGGGCGCGGCGGTGACGATCGGCCTCGAGAGGTCGGTGCGCGGAATCGACTCGGCCACGGCGGTGCAATCGCTGGCCGACGTTTGGCTCACCGACCTCCGCTGAGAACGGCCTGGTCGGGTTTCCCGACCTTTTCGATCAGATCACTAGACATACGTCGGGAGATGTTGCTAGTCTGCCGCGCCGTTGTCCACCAACTCAATCGAAAAGGTCAAGATGCAACCGAAATCCTTCATGGGTAAGCGCGCCATTCGCGCGTCGTTCGCGGCCACCGCCGCGCTCGCACTCGGGGTCACCGTGACTGCCTGCGGCAGCTCGGACTCGTCGAGCAGCGATTCCTCGAGTGGCGGGGCCGTCAGCGGCTCGGTCAGCCTCGTCGCCTACTCCTCACCGCAGGATGCGTACGAGAGCACGCTCGAGCCCGGCTTCAACGACACGTCGGAAGGCGCCGAAGTCGACTTCTCGAACTCGTTCGGTGCTTCGGGCGATCAGTCCCGGGCGGTCGAGGCAGGCCAGCCGGCCGACCTCGTCCACTTCTCGCTCGAGCCGGACATCGCCCGTCTCGTCGACGCCGGACTCGTCCCTGACGACTGGGCCGACAACGAGCACGACGGCATCATCCAGGACTCGACGGTGGTGTTCATCGTCCGCAAGGGCAACCCGAACAACATCGAGACCTGGGACGACGTCGCCAGCGGCGACAACGAGGTCCTCGTGCCGAACCCGTTCACCTCGGGCGGCGCCCGCTGGGACATCATGGCCGCCTACGGCTCCGCCATCGAGGAGGGCAAGTCCGAGGAAGAGGCCCTGCAGCGTGTCGACGACATCCTGACCGCGACCGTCCAGCAGGACGCCAGCGCCTCCGATGCCCTCGAGACGTTCACCTCCGGCAAGGGCGACGTGCTCCTGGCCTACGAGAGCGACGCTCTCCGTGCCCAGGCCGCCGGTGAGGACGTCGACTACGTGACGCCCGATCAGACGATTCTGATCGAGACGCCCGGTGCCATCCCCTCGGACGCGCAGAACCCGGAGGCCGCTCAGGCATTCCTGGACTACCTGTGGTCGCCCGAGGGCCAGCAGGGCTTCGCCGACGCGGGCTACCGCCCCGTCGATCCCGAGGTCCTCAAGGAGAACGAGGACAAGTACCCGACTCCGAAGGACCTCTTCACGATCGAGGACCTCGGCGGCTGGGACAAGGTCACGACAGAGTTCTTCGATCCTGAGAACGGTTCCGTCGCTCAGATCGAGCAGGACCTCGGAGTGACCACCGGCTGATGAGCGGAAGCGCTCACGCCGCAGCAGCGACGCTGTCGAAGCCGGTGTACGCACCGCGCTTCGGGAGCGTCCTGCTGTCCCGGGGGATCGTCGTCACCTGGCTGACGCTGATCGTGCTGATCCCGATCGCAGCCCTCGTGATCAAGTCGACCGAGGGGGGATTCAGCGAGTTCTGGGACGCCGTCACGGCTCCACAGGCGGTCGAGGCCCTGCGGACGACCTTCCTCTGCGCCCTCGCGGTCACGTTCATCAACGCGATCATGGGCACGGCGATCGCCTGGGTCCTCGTCCGTGACGAGTTTCGGGGCAAGTCGTTGCTGAACGCGGTCATCGACCTTCCGTTCGCCCTGCCGACCGTCGTCGCCGGCCTGACGCTGCTGGCGCTCTACGGCAACGACAGCCCGTTCGGCATCAACATCGCCTACACGAGCACGGCGGTGATCATGGCGCTCAGCTTCGTCACGCTCCCGTTCGTCGTCCGCGCCGTCCAGCCGACGCTGATCGAGCTCGACCAGGACATGGAGGAGGCTGCCGCTTCGCTCGGCGCCAGCCGCTGGACGATCTTCCGCCGGATCGTCCTGCCGAACCTGCTGCCCGCGATCCTCGCCGGCGCCTCGCTGGCGTTCGCCCGAGCGATCGGGGAGTTCGGCTCGCTGGTCCTGCTCGCCGGCAAGGTCCAGATCGCTTCGATCTACATCTATGCCCAGATCGAGGGCGGGAACACCAACGGTGCCGCATCGGTCTCGGTCGTGCTCCTCGTCATCTCGCTCGTCGTCCTGCTGATCATCGGCGGTTTCGCCCGCAGGAAGCTCCCGATCTGATGACGGCCAATCGAGCAAGCCGCTACGGCCTGCGTTTCGTCGTCCTCTTCTACCTGTCGGCGCTGTTGCTGATCCCGGTCGCGATGATCTTCATCCGCACCTTCGAGGACGGCTTCTTCGAGTCGTTCTCGGCGGTGACGAGCGAGGCCGGGCTCCACGCCCTGAAGCTGACCCTCATCACGGTCGCCATCGCGGTGCCGCTGAACACGGTGTTCGGCGTTCTCGCCGCGATCGTCCTGGTTCGCCAGAAGTTCAAGGGCAAGACGTTCCTGAACCTGCTGATCGACATTCCGTTCGCGATCTCTCCGGTCGTGATCGGCCTCTCGCTCGTGCTGCTCTACGGGCCGCGCGACGGCATCGTCGGCGAGTGGTTCTTCGACCAGGGGATCCGGATCATCTTCTCGACGCCGGGAATCGTGATCGCCTGCATCTTCGTCTCGCTGCCCTTCGTGGTCCGCGAGGTCGTCCCGGTCCTCCACGAGATCGGCGACGAGCAGGAGCAGGCCGCTGCGACGCTCGGGGCCAACTGGTGGCAGACGTTCTGGCGGGTCACCCTGCCGGCGATCCGCTGGGGCGTCACCTACGGAGTCGTCCTCTCGGTGGCCCGGGTCCTCGGTGAGTTCGGCGCGGTCAGCGTCGTCTCCGGCCGGATCTCCGGACAGACGGAGACGCTGCCGCTGTTCGTGCGACGGCAGTTCGAGACCTTCAACTCGGGCGGCGGCTATGCGGCTGCGCTCGTGCTGGCGGTCGTCGCCCTGCTGACCCTGGTCTTCATGAACATGATCAATCGACGGAAGGAAATCTGATGGGTATCAAGGTTGAGGGCGTTACCAAGCGCTTCGAGGATTTTGTCGCCCTGGACGATGTCTCACTCGACGTCCCCGACGGTTCGTTGACGGCCCTGCTCGGCCCCAGCGGCAGCGGCAAGTCGACCTTGCTGCGGCTGATCGCCGGGCTCGAGGAGGCCGACAGCGGCACCGTGCTGCTGAACAGCCAGGACGTGACCCATCTGAGCGTGCAGGAGCGCGGGATCGGGTTCGTCTTCCAGCACTACGCCGCGTTCAAGCACATGACGGTGCGCGACAACATCGCGTTCGGGCTGAAGATCCGGAAGGTCCCGAAGGACCAGATCCGCTCGCGCGTCAAAGAGCTGATCCGCCTCGTCCAGCTGCAGGGAATGGCTCATCGCTATCCGTCCCAGCTCTCCGGCGGTCAGCGTCAGCGCATGGCGCTGGCGCGGGCGCTCGCCGCGGAGCCGAAGCTGCTCCTTCTCGACGAGCCGTTCGGCGCGCTCGACGCGAAGGTCCGCAAGGAGCTCCGCGAGTGGCTCCGCAACCTCCACAACGAGGTCGAGGTGACGACGATCTTCGTCACCCACGACCAGGAGGAAGCGATGGACGTCGCCGAGCAGATCGTCGTGATGAACAAGGGCCAGATCGAGCAGGTCGGCAAGCCCAAGGAGCTCTACGAGGAGCCGGAGTCGGAGTTCGTGATGAGCTTCGTCGGCGAGGTCAACCGCTTCGGCAAGGCCCTGATCCGCCCGCATGACCTCGACCTCGGGCTGGTCAAGGTCGACGGCGCCGAGGAGGCGATGATCGAGCGGGTCAGCCACCTCGGCTTCGAGGTCCGCGTTGAGCTCTCGATGGCGAGCGGCGATCGCGCCTGGGCGCAGGTCACGCGTGCCGAGGCCGACGAGCTCGAGCTCGAGCAGGGTCAGATCATCTTTGCGCGGCCCAGCCGGGCAAAGGTCTTCGAGGATGGGGGGGACCCCGGAACGGTCCCTACGGACGAGCTCCAGGTCGCCTGAGCCTGGAGTTCGATCCTCGGGGGTCCGACGGCCAACGCAATGAATCGGTCGAGCTGATCGCCGCGGCGTTGATCGTCCTCGCCATCGTCGTCTGCGTCCTCGCGGTCATCGCGGCCGCCGCTGACGCCGGCCGGATCGCGGCGCGGCGCCTCCAGGAGCGTGCCGAGGCGCGAGCCGCCCACGGCGCGACGCCGCCGCCGGCAGCCGGCCGCCCGCGCGGAGCGCATGGACGCGCAGCCATCGACGAACGCCGCGCGAGGCGCCGCGGCTGAGTTACCGAGCCGACTGAGCGGCCGGCATCGCCCGGGTCAGTGGGATTCCCAGACCTCGGGCCGGCCGACGATCCCGCTGACCGGGTCCGGCAGCTCGCCGGAGACGATGTCGGCCAGCGTCACCGTCTCGAGGATCTCGCGGATGTTCGCCCGCAGCCCGACCCAGACGTCCTGGAGCTTCTGGGCGCCGTCGAGGTACTCGAGGTCTTCGGGCCGTTCGCCGCGGACCGTCGCGAGCGGACCGTCCACCGCGCGGATGATCTCGGCCACAGTCACCTTGGCCGGCGAGCGGGCGAGCCAGTAGCCGCCCTCGGCGCCGCGCTGGCTCTGCACGATCCCGGAGTGGCGCAGTTCGCCGAGGATGTTCTCGAGGAAGCGCAGCGGGATCCCCTGCGCCTCCGAGATCCGATCGCCCTTGAGGGGTCCGTCCTGGCCCGGCGCCGCCAGGGCGATCGCGGCGCGAACGGCGTAGTCGGCTTTGGCGGAGATCCTCATCGGCGCCCATTGTTCCGACTTGGAGCGGGTGGCGCGTTTCACGCCTCCCGAGCCGCGCCGTCCTCACCCGTCGCGCATGACCAGCGACCAGTGCGGCGCCATCGTTCGCACCGTCACCAGGACTCCTCCCCCGCGGGAACGGAAGACGAGGGTGTGGCTGACGTTCTCTCCCCGGAAAGACCAGACGCTCTTTCCCGGGAGCCAGAGTTCGATCGGTCCCGATTGCGGTCGGGCACCGCTTCCCGAGGCCCGAAGCACCTTCTGCTCCGGGTCCCAGCTCGTGCTCGTCAGCCGTCCCGGCGCCCGGCGCACGTAGCCGCGGCGGATGTCGCGGACGAGCGGGCGATGGAGACCGACGATCTCGTTGCCGCCGTTCGAGCAGTCCATCTCGAAGACGTTCCAGGGCGGCAGCGACGGCTCGCCGCCGTGCGTTGCCGCGTGCGGGTCCCCACAGGACTGCTTCCAGGTCCAGAGCGTGGCGCCGATGCCGTACTCGTCCTGAAGCGCCTGGTGGACGTTGAAGTAGTCGCCGGGATCGCCCGTCGCCCGTTCCGGATCGCCGCCCCACTCGCCGGTCACCACCGGCGCTCCGCCGAAGCCGGCGGCCTCCGACCTCGCCGTCTCGAACTGGGCCTCGCTCGGCGGCCCCTCGCCGCCGATGCTGCCGCCGTAGAGGTGCGGGGAGTAGACGACGTCGCGGTCGTGGTCGAAATCAGGCGGCGGGCCCTGGCCGATCAGCGACCAGAGCACGCTGGGCTCGAAGAAGACGAGGTGGCGGAACCCGTCGCCGCGCCGCTCGCCGCGCCGGATCGCCGTCAGCGAGCGTTCGTAGAACGTCCCGAGCTGCGCGGTCTCCGTGGCGCCGAAGGCGTTCGGCTCGTTCATCACGTCGATTCCGGCGACGGCTCGGCTTCCCGCGAACCGCTCCGCGACATGGGCCAGCATCCGGGTGTAGCGGGTCTGCACGCCGACTCCGCCTGGGCCCGGAGCGTCGGCGAAGAAGTTCGCCCAGGCCCGGCTCACCGCCGGATTGATCTCCCGGGCGCCCTGAAAGCAGCGCGGTTGGCCCTCGTCCAGGGTCGCCCATCCGGGCGCGCCGTCCCAGCCGAACGCGGGCTCGTAGCCGGACGGGCAGACCTCGTCGGGTCGGGCGGCCAAGGTGGCCCCCCAGGCGTCCTGATGGAAGTCGACGATCGTGTAGAGACCTTCGTCCCGGAAGCGACCGATCCACTTCTCGACCCGGTCGAGGTAGCGCTCGTTGTAGCGGCCGGGCTTCGGCTCGACGCGCGACCAGGAGACGATCAGGCGGACGACGTTCCAGCCCATCCCGGCGATCTGCCCGGGATCGGAACGCTCGAGCGGCAGGGTCGGATCGACGTCGGTTCCCTGCCAGTACGCGCCGAGCGAGTTGACGTTGACGCCGCGCAGCAGCACCTCCCGGCCGCGCGCATCGACGATCCGGCCGCCGTCGACGGGATCGGGGTCCGCGCTCAGCCTCGCCAGGGCGGATGCGGCGCTCGGAACCACGGCCGCCAGGATCAGCACGGCGAGGAATGCGGTGGCGACCCGGCTCATGGTCGCGCGAGCGTACCGGGGCGCCTCGCGTCCGGAGCCGGTCGCGAGCCCGAAAGGACGACGGCCCGCCGTGGGGCGGGCCGCCTTCCCATATGCGGCTGAGAGGAGTCGAACCTCCACGGGGCTATTCACCCCACAAGGCCCTCAACCTTGCGCGTCTACCAGTTCCGCCACAGCCGCGAGGGGCGGTCATTGTAAGCGCGCGACGTGCTTCGGGGCGGTTCCGGATTGTTTCCATCCGCCGGCCTGGCTACTCTACGAACATGTGTTCCCTGGTGAGCCTCGAAACCGGCTCACCGTCACCCGTAGCAATGACGTCCTAGGAGGGCGAAGCCGGACATGGATCTGAACCTGACCAAGCGCCAGAGCGAGATCTTCGACTTCATCAAAGGCCATCTCGAGAAGACCGGCTACCCGCCGACCGTCCGTGAGATCGGCAGCGCCCTCGGGCTGCACTCGCCGTCGACCGTCCACGCGCATCTCGCCAAGCTCGAGAGCTCCGGCGTGTTGCGCCGCGACCCCTCGAAGCCGCGCGCGATCGAGATCCTCGTCGAGAAGACGAAACGCGTGATGCGACCGTCGATCCCGCTCGTCGGCCAGGTCGCCGCAGGTACGCCGATCCTCGCCGAGGAGAACATCGAGGACCAGCTCGAGATCCCGGCCGTGATCGGTGCCGACGACGGCGACTACGCGCTCGCCGTCCGTGGCGACTCGATGCAGGACGCCGGCATCCTCGGTGGCGACTACGTCGTCGTCCATCCCGCCGACGATGCCGACAACGGCGAGATCGTCGTCGCGATGATCGAGGACGAGGCGACCGTCAAGCGCTTTTACCGGGAGGGCGACTCCGTTCGCCTCCAGCCCGCCAACGACGCCTACGAGCCGATCGTCTCCCGGGAGGCGCAGGTCCTCGGCAAGGTGATCGGCGTCTTCAGGAAGGTCTGACGTGGCGGCCCTGCGAGCAGCGACGCGCCGCCGGCGCACCTCCGGGCGCTCCGAGCGCCGCGGCGGGCGGGCGCCCGCGGCGGGCGCCTCGCGGTCCCTCGAGGACGTCGTCGTCGGGGCACTCGGCGACCTGCGGACGGCCGGAGTGGCCGGCTGCCCGGTCTGCGGCGAGCGTTCGCTGCACGCCGACGGCTGCGTCGCCTGCGGCTCCGAGCTGAGCTAGCCCGGTCGTCGCGACCCCACGGGTGGCTCCCCGGCATTCAGCCGGTGTGGGCGCGGGCGGACGCTCGCCCTTCTTCGCCTAAGATCGCCGCGCGGGTCAACGCGATCGCGGGGGAGGTATCCCTCGAGGAAAGTCCGGACACCAAAGGGCAAGGCGGTGGGTAACTCCCACCCGGGGAAACCCGCGGGAAAGTGCCACAGAAACACACGGCCGATGGCGCCCTCGGGCGCACAGGCAAAGGTGAAATGGTGCGGTAAGAGCGCACCGGCGTCGCGGCGACGCGGCGGCCGGGCAAACCCCGCCCGGTGCAAGGCCAAGTAGGACCGACGACCCGGCCCGGCGAGGTCCAGGTAGGCCGCAGGATCGCGGAGAACGCGATCCCTCGGGGCTCAGGCTCCGATGAGATGGATGGTCGCGCCAGACAGGATCCGGCTTAGCGATCCGCTACGGAGAGGGCCCCGGAGACGGGGCCCTCTCTATTTGTCCGTGCGAGGGGCGGGGCGGCCGATCGGCAGGCCACGTGGCTCCGGCACTTACGGAGTTCGCCCCGTGGCCTACCGCCCGGCCGCCCCTCGGCGGGCGATGGACCCGAGGGCCCGCGGCTCCGGGGCGAGCAAGCGGCGCTGGCCGGCGCTCGTCCCGGGCCCGTTCCCCAGCCGAACCGCGGTGGGCCGGCTGGGGGCGTGGGGTCCGGGGCGTCAGGCCTTCGTCAGGCGGCGGCGGGGAGGACCGAGGCGTCGATCTGGTCCTGGGGGAGCCCGGCCGCGTTCGCGATCAGGCTCTGGAACTCGTTCAGCGCCACCTCGCCGAGGGCCTCGAGCAACTGCTCGTCGGTCCAGTCCGCCTCGCGGGCCTCCTCGAGGAGGTGGTGGGGCGGGAGACCGTCGGAGTCCATGGTCCCCTCGACGAACGCGAGCAGTGCCGCCTCCTTGGGGTCGCTCGACGCGAACCCGCGGGCGAGCGAGATCTCGTCGAGGCCGATGCCGCTGAGCCGGGCCGAGCGGGCGTGCTGCGCGACGCGAGTAGCCGTCGCCACGGCGCTCGGAGACCGCCAGGCCGATCCGGATCGCAGTGGGGGCCGGGAGGTCGCCGCCGTGCAGCTCTGAGCGCATTCGCGCGAAGGCGCGAAGCGTCGCCGGTGAGCCGGCGAGGACGCCGACCAGCTTGGAGACCGAGCCGCCGGAGGTGGAGATGCTCTTGAGGAGACGCTCGCTGCCCGCCGGGGCGGTCAGCTCGTCGTGGATGTCGAAGCGGGCGTAGTCAGTCTTTACGGTCATTGCGGAACTCCAGGTCGAGTGTGTTTGTCGACGCTTACCGGCGTTTGATCGGGCCTTTACTTTACTTTTAGCCGGTTACTTACGTTGCGTAAGTTATAGCGACGCGGGGGGCGGCTTTCAAGGTTGCTCATGCCCTTTTCAACGTCCGTGAACCGCGGCTGGATCATCGCCGGGCGGGCGCCTCCGGCCTCGCGGGACGCCGGTGATGATCTAGGGTGCTGCCTTCCCGACCAAGGAGCTGCAGCCAGATGAGCGGCGACGATCCGACCCCGACCAACCCGCGTACAGCCGAAGACGTCATCGCGGAGGTCGCCGACCGGAACATCCGCTTCATCCGCCTCTGGTTCACCGACGTTCTCGGCCAGCTCAAGAGCTTCTCGATCAACTCCTCCGAGCTCGAAGATGCTTTCGCGGGGGGTAACGGCTTCGACGGATCGTCGATCACCGGGTTCAACCCGATCGAGGAGTCCGACATGCTGGCCGTCCCCGATCCGGCGACGTTCACGACGCTCCCGTGGAGCCCCGAGGAGCAGCCGACGGCGCGAATGTTCTGCGACATCCAGGTCCCCGGCGGCGATCCCTACGAGGGCGACCCCCGCTGGATCCTCCGCCGGGCGATCCAGCGCGCCCACGACATGGGCTTCGACGACTTCAACGTCGGCCCCGAGCTCGAGTACTTCTACTTCCGCGACGCCAAGCCCGCCGACGGCGTCCCCGAGGTCCTCGACGAGGGCGGCTACTTCGATCTGACGACCCTCGACGCCGGCTCCGGCGTCCGCCGCGAGACCGTGCTCGCCCTCGAGCAGATGGGCATCCACGTCGAGTACACCCATCACGAGGTCGGCCCCTCCCAGCACGAGGTCGACATGCGTTACAAGGACGCGCTCGCGATGGCCGACGACTGCATGACCTACCGGATGACGGTCAAGGAATATGCGATGAAGAACGGCTGGCACGCCACGTTCATGCCGAAGCCGCTGAACGGCGAGAACGGCAGCGGCATGCACGTCCACCAGTCACTGGGCAGAGATGGCGCCAACGCGTTCTACGACCCCGACGACCAGTACTTCCTATCGCAGACCGCCAAGCAGTTCATTGCAGGCCAGCTCAAGCACGCCCGCGAGATCTCCTCGCTGTTCGCGCAGTGGGTGAACTCCTACAAGCGGCTCGTGCCCGGGTACGAGGCGCCGGTCTACCTTGCGTGGTCGCGTCGCAACCGCTCGGCGCTGATCCGGGTCCCGCTCTACCACCCCGGACAGGAGTCGGCCACCAGGGCGGAGCTGCGCTGTCCCGACCCCGCCTGCAACCCCTACCTCTGTTTCGCGGCGATGCTGCAGGCCGGGCTCGAGGGGATCGAGAAGGGCTACGAGCTGCCCGAGCCGATGGAGCAGAACCTCTACCACCTCTCGCCGGAGGAGCGGCAGCGCCGCGGCATCGAGCAGCTGCCCGAGAACCTCGGCGAGGCGATCGAGCTCGCCGCCGAGTCGGAACTGGTCCTGCGGACGCTCGGCGAGCACACGTTCAACCGCTTCATCGAGATCAAGCGGGCGGAGTGGGACGACTACCGCGTCCGGGTCACGCCTTGGGAGATCGGGCAGTTCCTGCCCGTTCTCTGAGCGAGCCGAGCAGCTCGCCGGCGGCGACCTTTGCGTTCAGCGCCGCCGTCATCCCGCGCTCGGCGACCGAATCGCGGGGCGGCAGCGCGCCGAGCTGACGGGCCATCTCGGCCGCGTTCAGATAGGCGTGGTTGTCGACGATCAGCCCGTCGCGGACGGTGAACACGTCGCAGCCCTCGAGATCGACCGTCCTTCCGTTCGGGGTCAGGCCCTCGAATCGGCCGGTGCCGTCGAACGTGCCCGAGACCCGGTAGCGGACGGCCGCGTTCTCCTTCTGGGCGGTCACCGAGATCACCTCGAAGCGGATGTCGGGGAAGGCGGCGAGGAGCGCGCCGAACCACTGCATGAAGCCCTCCGGCATCCGGAACTCGACGATGCCGATGATGCGATCCGTGCGACCGGCCTCCCAGAGCGCCGCGGCGGCGTCGAGGTCGTGGCGGTTGAGCGCTGCGAAATAGGCTCGGACGACGGTCGTCGGGCCTCGTCGTGCCGATTTCGGCTCCTTGTCGCCAGCGGTCTCACCCATCTGACGCGAGCATAGGGACGACCGGCCGGAGCGGGGCGTCTGCACACCCGGCCGGGACCGTCCAGCGTGAAGGGTTTCCGCTCAACCGGTCGTAGATGAGTGCCGAAAGAGTTAATGGTGTCCGTCCCCGTCTACCACGGCCGCTTCGGCCGGAAGGAAGCAGAACGCCTGCTCTGGCGGGCAGGATTCGGGCCGTCGCCCGGCCAGGCGGAGAAGCTCGACGAGCAAGGGGCTGCGCGGCGCGGTTCGCTCGCTGACCCGTCCGCAGGGCAAGGCGCGCCTGAGCGGCCCGAAGCCTCACGACAACGATGGCCTGCCGCTCGCGCCGACCGACGCCTGGGGACATGACCTGCTCTGGTGGCTCGACCGGATGGTCCGCTCCAACCAGTCGCTCGTCGAGCGGATGGCGCTGATCTGGCACGACTGGTTCGCGACCGCCGACGTCGGCCAGGTCTCGCTCAACCTCGAGCAGAACGCGCTGTTCCGCAAGCGCGCGCTCGGGCTCCTTCGAGGACCTGCTGCTCGACGTGACCGATCGACCCGGCGATGCTCGTCTGGCTCTCCGGCAACGAGAACGAGAAGGAGGCGCCGAACGAGAACTACGGCCGCGAGATGATGGAGCTCTTCACCCTCGGCGCATCGAACGGCTACACCGAGGACGACGTCCGCGAGCAGGCGCGCGCGCTGACCGGGTGGACGAACGACTGGGACGACGACCTCGGGATGATCAACTTCCGGTTCGAGCCCGACCGCCACGACGGCGGCCGCAAGCAGATCTTCGGCAAGGCGGGCAACTTCAACTGGCGCGACTCCTGCCGGCTCTGCCTCGAGCATCCGGCGCATTCGGGGTACTTCATCGAGCGGCTCTGGTCCTACTTCGTGCCGACGCCGCCGCCGAAGAAGACGCTCGCCTCGCTAAAGCAGCAATACCGGCGCGGTTACGGGATCCGGCCGGTCGTCGAGGCGATCCTGATGCACCCGGACTTCTACGAGGGGCCGCGCATGGTCAAGCCGCCGATCGTCCTGATCGCGGGAATGCTGCGCGCCCGCCGCGCGGGCGTCACGACCGAAGCCTGGACGTGGATCTCCGATGAGGCGGGCCAACGCCTCTTCGACCCGCCGAACGTCGCCGGCTGGGACGAGTTGCGCTGGCTCGACACGGCCCGGATCAGCGGCCGCTGGTCGGCCGGCCGCCGAATCGACCGACGCCGCCCAGGCCGACACCGAGCACTACGACGCCGAGGAGTCCGCCAACGCCGCCGTCCAGAAGGCGCTGCGGTTCTGGGGCTCGCCGAGCCTGAGCTCGACGACGACGAAGGAGCTCCACAGCTTCTCCGCGCGGGTCGAGTCGATCGCGACCGACGACTGGCAGCAGGAGGCCTACCGGGCGCTCCGCCAGAACGCCCTGCGAATGCTGATCGCATCGAGCCCGGAGTTCCAGACCGCATGACCCAGCGTCCCCGCACGAACGGCTGCTGCAACGAGTTCACGCGCTCGGAGCTGGCGCGGCGCACGCTCGCCGAGGCGGGCAACGGCCTGCCGGCGATCGAGCGGGGCATGCCCGCACCAGCGGGGACCGGCCTCTCGCGTCGTTCGTTCCTGCTGCGCAGCGGCGCGTTGGCGCTGAGCGTCTACGGGGCGAGCATGCTGAGTCCGCGGGTGTTCGCCGAGGGCATCGCCGAAGCCGCCGGAAGTCAGGGCAAGGTGCTCGTCTCCGTCTTCCTCGAGGGCGGCATCGACGCGCTCTCGGTGCTGTCCCCGGTCACCGACGACAACTACCGGCGACTGCGGCCGTCGCTTCGGCTCGAACCCGGCGCGGGACCGGCCTGGACCGAGGATCCGCGACTGCAGTGGCACCCCTCGGCGGCGCCGCTCCATCAGCTTCACGGCGAGGGCAAGGTCACCGTCTTCCCGGGGATCGGCTACACGAACGCCGACCAGTCGCACTTCACCTCGCGCCACTACTGGGAGGTCGGCGAGCTCGACGTCGGCACCAACACGGGCTGGCTCGGCCGCATGCTCGACGCCGTCGGGACCGACGAGAACCCGCTGCAGGGCATCTCGCTCGACGGCTCGCTCTCGCCGAGCCTCGCGACCGCGCGGGTCCCGGTCGCCGCGACGTGGGGCGCCAGCTACGACCTCTGGGCTCCGGGCGTCTGGGGCGACGTCGAGGATCTGATGTTCGAGAGCTTCGCCCGCCTCGGCATCGCGGCCGAGAAGTCGCGCGACGCCCAGCTGGCGGGTGCCGGCCGGGTCGTGCGGCAGGCGAGCACCCTGCGCGGCCAGCTCAAGGCCTTCTCCGACGAGATCACCAGCCCGGTTCCCGTACCCGGACGACGAGCACTTCTCCGAGAGCCTCGCCGGCCTCGCCGCGATGCTCGACGCCGGGTTGCCGATCACGGTCGCCTCGGTCGGGGCGCCGGGCAGCTACGACACCCACGACGAGCAGGCCGAGGGCTTCGGGACGGACCTGAAGCAGACCTGCGACACCCTCTTCGCCTTCCAGCGCGACCTCGAGGCGCGCGGGCTCGACGACCGGGTCGTCACCCTCGTCTGGTCGGAGTTCGGGCGCCGCCCCGAGGAGAACGGCGACGGCGCCTCGGCCGGGACCGACCACGGCGCCGGCGGCAACGCCTTCCTGATCGGGACCCAGGCCAAGGGCAAGATGGTCGGCGAATGGCCGGGCCTCGACCTCCTCGACGAGGACGACAACCTCCGCTCGACCGCTGACTTCCGCTCCGTCTACTGCTCGCTGCTCGAGCAGTGGTTCGGCGTCGACGCCGCCTCCGTCATCCCCGGGGCGTCGGGATTCGCCCGGCCGACGCTGATCGGATGATCCGCCGGTCCTGCCTGTCCGCGGTCGTCGTCGCCGTTCTTGCCGCTGTGCCGGGCGCCACGGCCTCGCCGAGCTCGGACCCGACCCCTTCGCGGCTGCTGGTCACCGCCCGCGAGTTCAGCCTGGCTCTGTCGCGCCCGAAGGTCGACGCCGGTCCGGCGATCATCCAGCTCTACAACTACGGAGAGGACCCTCACGACCTGAAGCTGCAGCGGGTCGGCTCCAATCGGGAGTACGCGCTGGGGGAGGTCCCGTCGGGGGAGACGGGCCGCCTCGACCTGAAGTTGCGCCGCAAGTCGACCTATCGACTGTGGTGCTCGATCCCCGGGCACGCCGAGCTCGGCATGACCGCGACGCTGCGGACTGCGGCGAAACGCCCGCCGCGCGGCCGCTGACCCTCAGCCGCTGAGCAGCGCCTCGAGCTCGGCCGGCGTGCTCACCGGAGCCCGGCAGCTGAAGCTCTCGCAGACGTAGGCGAGCCCTCCCTCGCCGCCCGGGCGGTCGGCCAAGAGCTCCGGGATGGCCGCCCCCTCGGTGCCGCCGGCGAGCACCGCGTGCGGCCGATAGCGGGACCGGTACGCGGCGGCCAGCGGCGCGGTCGCGGTCGGGTCGGAGACGGGGGAGAGGAGCGCGACCTCGCGGGTCGGCGACGAGTAGAGATCGATCGCGGTGAGCAGGTAGGCGAGCCCCTGCGGATGCCGGCGAGCGGGCTCGGCGAGCAGGAGGAGGACGCCGAGCGCCCGGTCGGCCCACTCGCCCTCGCCGCTCAGCGCCGCCAGCCGGAGCAGGCCGTGTGCCGCTGCGGCGTTGCCGGACGGCGCGGGGTGATCGTCGAGGTCCTTGCGGCGGGCGATCAGCTCCTCGTGGTCGTCGGAGGTCGTGAAGAACCCGCCCTGCTCGTCGTCGCCGAACCGGGCGACGGTCGCCGCGGCGACGTCGCGGGCGGCCTCGTACCAGCGGGGGTCGAACGTCGCCTCGTAGATGGTCAGCAGCGCCTCGAGCAGGTAGGCGTGGTCCTCGAGGTAGGCGTTGAGATGGGCACGGCCGTCGTTGTAGGCGCGCAGCAGGCGGCCCTCCGGGTCGCGCATCGATGTCAGCAGGAACTCGGCGCAGCGTTCGGCGGCCTCGACGTACCGGGGCTCGCCGAGGGCGGCGCCGACCTCCGCCAGAGATCCCGCCATGAGCGCGTTCCACGAGCAGATCCGCTTGTCGTCGAGCCCGGGCCGGACCCGTTCGCCGCGGACCGCGAGCAGCGCCGCGACCGCGGCGTCGAGGCCGGCCGGATCGGGCGCCGACAGGCCCATCGGCAGGTGGAGGACGCTGCGACCTTCGAGCTGCCCGCCCTCGGTGATCCCGAAGTGGGCGAGGATCGACGGCGTGATCTCGTCGAGCCCGGCGGCGCCGAGGGTGGCGCGGGCCTCGGCCGGGGTCCATGTGTAGAAGAGCCCCTCGACACCCTCCGAGTCGGCGTCGAGGGCGGAGTAGAAGCCGCCCTCGGGCGCCTGCATCTCGCGCAGCACCCACTCGCAGATGCCGACGGTGACGTCGCGGAAACGCTCGTGACCGAGCTCCAGGTACGCCCGCAGGTAGCTGCGGGCGAGGAGGGCGTTGTCGTAGAGCATCTTCTCGAAGTGCGGGACGATCCAGCCGGCGTCGACGGAGTAGCGCGAGAACCCGCCGCCGAGCTGGTCGTGGATGCCCCCGGCGGCCATCGCGTCGAGCGTCAGCTCGACCGGCTCGTGCTCGCCGCGGGCCAGGAGCAGGTCGAGCGCGCTCGCGGGTGGGAACTTCGGGGCCGAGCCGAAGCCGCCGTTGACCTCGTCGACCCCGGCGAGGAGCGCTGGGATCGCCTCGTCGAGGATTGCCGGGTCGATCTCGGCGGCGGAGGCGGGCATACGGCCGATCGCCCCGAGTTGCTCGCGCGTCCTCGCCGCCGCGGCGCCGATCTCGTCGCGCTGCATCGCCCAGGCCGCCGTCACGGCCTCCATGACGCTCATGAAGCTCGGCATGCCGCCCCGGGAGACCGGCGGGAAGTAGGTGCCGCAGTGGAACGGCACGCCGTCGGGGTCGCAGAAGGCCGTCAGCGGCCAGCCGCCGCCCCCGGTCATCCCCTGCAGCGCCTCCATGTAGATCGCATCGACGTCGGGACGCTCCTCGCGGTCGACCTTGACCGGGACGAAGTTCTCGTTCATGTAGGCGGCGGTCTCGTCGTCGGTGAACGACTCCCGCTCCATCACGTGACACCAGTGGCAGGCCGAGTAACCGATCGACAGCAGGATCGGGACGTCCCGCTCACGTGCCTCCCGGGTCGCCTCCTCGCCCCACGGAAGCCAGTCCACGGGGTTGTCCTTGTGCTGGAGGAGGTAGGGAGAGGTCTCGCCGGCGAGTCGGTTGGTCACGGGTCTGCTTTTAGCAGCCCGGGTCCTCGAGCTTGCCCCACGCACTCGCGAGGTTTTCGAGATCGTCGTCGTCGAGGCGGCTGACGAAGTGCTCGCGGATCGCCGCTAGGTTCGTCGGTCGCGCCTCGCGGAACTTCTCGACTCCGGCCTCGGTCAGTCGGGCATATGTGCCGCGACGGTCGACCGGGCAGGTGTGGCGCTCGAGCAGGCCACGGGCGACGAGGCGGTCGACGAGGCGGGTCAGGCCGCTGCGGCTGAGAAGCAGCTGATCCGCCAGGGCACCCATCCGCAGCGAGTTGTCGGGAGCCTTCGAGAGGAGCAGGAGCACCTCGTAGGAGCTCAGCGACAGATCGTGCTCGCGCTCGAGGCGGGCGTCGATCGCGGCCGTCAGGTTGCGGTACGTGAAGAGCATGCCGCGCCATGCGACGAGCTCGTTGCCGTCCAGTTGACGGGTGTCCGCTTTGACTGTCGCATCGGCCATACGTTGATCCTAGCCCGAGATCGTTGACAGTGCAACCATAATCGGTGCAGCGCAACTACCCTGCAACTCCCCGACCGATCGGAAGTGAGGACGATGAAGCTCGAAGGCATCCACCACGTGACTGCGATTACGGCGGACGCGCAGGACAACGTCGACTTCTACGCCGGCGTTCTCGGCCTGCGTCTCGTCAAGAAGACTGTCAACCAGGACGACCCGAGCGTCTACCACGTCTTCTACGCAGACGAGGAGGGCGACGCGGGGTCCGATCTGACGTTCTTCGAGTTCCCGGGCGTGCCCCTCGGCAGAGCGGGGGAGGGCATGGTCCACACGGTCGTCTGGCGGGTCGGGTCGGCCGAGTCGCTCGACTTCTGGGCGGAGCGCCTCGCCGCGAACGGAGTCGAGTCCCATCGCAAGGGCGAGGTACTGCGCTTCGCCGACCCCGAGGGGCTCGCGCACGAGCTCCGGGTCAGCGATGTCGGCGACGAGCCCCTCGTGGCGAACCATCCCGACGTGCCGGCCGAGCATGCCCTTCAGGGGTTCGACGCGGTCCGCGCCTACAGCTCGGTGCCGGAGCGAAGCGAAGGCCTGCTGCGCGAGCTCGGCTTCGAGGGGGGCGATCGGAGCTGGGAGGCGCGCGGCGCCTCCCGCGGTGGCTGGATCCACTATGAGACCCCGCCGGGGGAGCGCGGCCTGCAAGGTGCCGGCACCGTCCACCACGTCGCCTGGGCCTCGACGCCGGACGAGCACGAGGCGTGGCGGGAGAAGGTCGCCCGCGGCGGCGGCAGGCCCACACCCGTCATCGACCGCTTCTACTTCCGGTCGATCTACTTCCGCGAGCCGAGCGGCGTCCTCTTCGAGATCGCGACCCTCGGACCCGGTTTCGACGTCGACGAGCCCCTCGAGCACCTCGGCGAGAAGCTCTCGCTGCCGCCCGACTACGAGCACCTGCGTCCTCAGGTCGAGGCGAACCTGAAGCCGATCACGAGCCCGCGCCAGCGGGCGGCGGACTGATCGGCTGACACGACCCTCAGCTGACGTCCCGGCCGCGGAGCCGGACGAGCCCGAGGGCGATCGGCAGGACGACCCATGCCGCGGCCGAGGTCGCGATCTTGTCCCAGTCGGAGGTCGTGGCGTCGGCGAGGTTCGCCCACACCGACGGGTCGACCCAGGCGACCACCGACTCCACGCCGGCCGAGATCGCGGCGACGGCGGCGACGATGATCGGCACGATGAAGTTGAGGACGATCGCCGCAGGCGAGTTCATCAGGATCGCCGCGAGCCCGAAGCCGAAGAGCAGGTTCAGCGCCTCGTAGAGGAGGACTCGCGCCGCCGCATCGCCGTCGAACCCGAGGCCGGTCCCGGCGACCGCACCGCCGAGCGCCGCCATCGCGAGACAGAAGACCGAGAAGGCGACGAGGAGCGCCAGCAGGGCGAGCATCTTCGCCGCCATCACCCGCTCGCGGACCGGTGTCAGGGCGAAGGTGCCGAGGGCGGTCCGCTGCGACCACTCGCCGGTGACGAGGAGGATCGGGATTATCGGCATCAGCACGCTTGCGGCGAGCATCGCGTCGACGAACATCTGCCCGAAGTCGCGGGCGTCGTCGTCGAAGATCACGGCGACGAGTACCGAGGCGAACGCCGCGAGAGCGGTCAGGCCGATCAGCCACATCCCCGATCGGGTGTCGGCCATCTTCCTGGCCTCGACCCGGCCGAGACGCAGTAGGGACGGCCGCTCGGAACGGGCGGTGAGTGTGGCCGCCGTCATCCGCCGCTCCCCTCGCTGTCGGAGTCGGAGGTCAGCGACAGGAAGAGCTGCTCGAGGCCGGCGCCCTCGGCCGGCCGCAGCTCGCTGAGCGGGACGCCGCCGGCGTGGGCGGCGCGACCCACCGACTCGGGATCGGAGTCGGCGATCAGGCCGGCCTCGGCATGCGTTGCCGCGATGCCCGCCGCTGTGAGGGCCTGCTCGAGGCGCTCCGGCTCGGGGCTGCGAACCAGCGTGCCGGTGCCGGCGAGGAGCTCCTCCTTGGCGCCGGATGCGACGAGGCTCCCGTCCTTGATCAGCAGCAGCTGGTCGGCGATCACCTCGACCTCGTTGAGGAGGTGGGAGGAGAGGAGGACGGTGCCGCCGTCCGCGGCGAAGCGCCGGAGCAGCTCGCGCATCCAGATGATCCCCTCCGGGTCGAGTCCGTTTGCCGGCTCGTCGAGGATCAGGACATCGGGCTCGCCGAGGAGGACCTGCGCGAGCCCGAGACGCTGTCGCATCCCCAGCGAGTACTTGCCGACCCGGCGCTTTGCGGCGGTCCGGTCGAGCCCGACGAGCGTCAGCATCTCGTCGATGCGGGCGCCGTCGGCACCGATCGTGTCGGCGCAGAGCCGCAGCGTCTCGCGGCCGCGCCGGCCGCTGTGCTGCGCGCTCGCATCGAGCATCACGCCGACGTGCCGTGCCGGGTTGGCGATCCGCCGGTAGTCGGCGCCGAGCACCGTTGCCTCGCCCGCGGTCCGGGGCGTCAGGCCGCAGATCATCCGCAGGGTGGTCGACTTGCCGGCGCCGTTGGGGCCGAGGAACCCGGTCACGGTGCCGGGTTCGCAGCGGAACGAGACGTCCCGCACGGCGGTCTGCGCGCCGTACCGCTTCGTCAGCCCCCGGGCCTCGATCATCGCCCGGTCGGCACCCAGCCCGCGGGGAAGGCTCCGGCCGGGACGTGGCCGGCGTTGTCGGGGAACCACCGCATCGCGATCCGCTCCCCGGCGCTGCCGGCGATCAGCGGCGCGATGTCGCCGAGCGTCATCAGCACCCTGAGCGTCGAGCCGATCTGGAGGTCCGCCGCCGTCGGATCTTCGCCACCGATCACGCCCTCGGAGGCGAGCGCCTCGACGTGCTCGAGCTTTGCGGGGAGGCCGGCGAGATGCTCAGCAAGGAGCGCGGCGGTGATGCCGTGGTACTTCCAGGTTGCGCGCACGAACTTGATCGCGTAGTCGGTGCCGGCCGGATCGAGCGGGTCGCCCCCCGCATATGTGCCGAGCGCCTCGGGCCGGAAGTAGAGGGCTCCCCAGGGAAGGCTGCGGCCGAGGTCCTGGAGCTCCTCGTCGCCCCAGCGGTCGGCTTCGCGGACGGCATCGGCGATCGGATCCGGGAACAACGGCGGGTCCGGGGCGATCTCCTCGATGCGGGCGAAGATCGCGCGGGAGCCGTGGATCGGCTCGCCGTCGACGACCATTCCCGGGACGGTCCGGTTGCCCTCGCCGTAGATCTCCTGCATCTGCTCGTTGTGCCGGCCCATGTCCATGTCGACGCGCTCGAACTCGACGCCCTTGAAGCGAAGCGCCACCTCGGCCGCCTTCGAGGGGTGGGAGGGAGGCAGGCCGTGGAGCGTGATCGTCGGTGCGGTGCTCATCGGCGGGACTCTAGGGATCCGTCCCGAACGACCGGACCGCGTCGCGGAAGCCGGCGAAGGCGGGCTTCGGCGTGTAGTCGTCGCGAAGCAGGCCGATCGAATCGAAGAGGCCGGTCCCGCCGGTGATGTTGTCGCGGAGGTTGAACCACCGGTAGTCGCTGATGCCGAGCGTGCCGGACCAGCGGTGGACGGCGCGGACGGTCGAGGCGAGCGCGTCCGCCTGGCTCGCCTCGGTCCGGCCGAGGTTGGTCACGTAGCCGTTCTCGGTGACCCAGAGGTCGGTCCCCGGTCCGATTCCCGCCTTCGGCATGTAGCAGCGACGCAGCAGCGTCGAGCGCCTCGACGGTCTCCCGGCCCGCGGTCGAGCCGGGCGGGATCGCCGGCGGCACGACGAGGCCCGGGTAGATCTGCAGGCCGACGTAGTCGAGGGCGCGCCGGAAGCGCGGGGTGGCGCGGCTGCCGAGTTCCTCCCAGAACTCGCGATCGGAGCTCGGCAGCCAGCGCCACGCGAACGAGAATCCGAGCTCGATGTCGCGGCGATCGATCGACCGAAGCTCGTTCTGGGCGGCGAGGATTCCGCGGACGATCGCGAGACGCGCCTCCGGGTAGCTGCCGTCGGACGTGTTCGGGGAGACGGCGAAGTTCGCCTCGTTCGTGATCGACAGGGCGACCACGCTCGGCCGGCGGCCGAGGATCCGGACCGCGCGGCGGACGTAGCGCTTCCAGGCAGCCATGTCGCCCGCCCGGCCGTCGGGCGGGTGGTAGCGGACCTGAAGCTCGGTGCTGAAGCCGGCGGCGGCGAAGCGGTCGACGATCCGTGCATAGCGGTGGATACCGGCGACGCCGTCCGACCAGAACATCCGGTTGAGGCGCAGCACGAGCTCCCTGCCCGCCGGCTGCAGGGCGTGGAGGCGGTCGATCGCGGCTGCGCGATCCTCGGGCTTCGGAGGGGTCTGGGTGGCCCCTTCGGTGCCGGCGGCGAGCGGGGCGATACCGAACCGCAACGGCTCGGCCGGGCGGGTGATGTTCGGCATCGGGTGCCCGAGGCAGTCGGGGTCGGAGGCGGCGCGCGCTTCGCCCGGTGCGATCACGACCGCGGCGATCACCAGGGCCGCCCCGATCGGCACCGCCCGCCCTGCGCTGCCGCCACGGCGGCGGCCGACGAGGACGGCGAGGGTGCTCGCGCCGATCGCCGCGACTGCCGCCGTCGCGAACGAGAAGCCGTAGCCGCCGAGAGCGGCCGCAGCCCCGGCGATCGGCGCTCCGAGGCCGACGCCGAGGTCGAAGCAGGCGGTGAACGTGCCCATCGCGATGCCGCGGCGCTGTTGTGGAACGCGATCCATGACGAGCAGGACGAGGCTAGGGAAGATCAGCGAGAAGGCCGCGCCGACCGCGATCGCTCCGATCAGGGCCGTGACGAGATCGCCGGCGACTGCGATCACGACGAGTCCGGCCGCCTCGAGGAGTCCCGCCCCGACCGCGCAACGGACGCCGCCGAAGCGGTCAGGGAGCCATCCGAACAGGACGCGCGCGGCGACGACGGTCAGCGCGAACGCCGTGAAGATGCTCGCGCCGTGGTCGATCCCGCGGTCGTTGAGGTGGAGGACGATGAAGCCGGCGAGGGCCGCGTAGCCGAGGGTCGCCATCGTCATCGCCAGGCCCGGGCCGAGGGCTTCCGGCGCGAACAGCCTCGACCGGCCGGTTGCGCCCGGATCGGGCTCGGGCCGGGGCGGTTCGGGGATCCGCATCGCGACCAGCGCCGCGAGGAACGGAGCGGCCGCGGCGAAGGCCCACACGGCCTCGTACCCCACCGCTCGGTGCAGGAAGTCACCGATCGGCGGGCCGAACGAGAGCCCACCCCAGATCGCCAGGCCGTAGAGGCCGATGATCCGCCCGCGTCTGGCCGGGTCGGTGATGTCGACGACCCAGGCTGAGCTCGCCGTGTAGACGACGCCCTCGCCGGCGCCGAGGATCAGTCGCGCGGCGATCAGCCCGGCCACTCCGAGCGGCAGGAAATACATGAGGCTGGCGACGACGGTGACGAGCGCCCCCACGATCACGACCGGCTTGCGCCCGCGGACGTCGGCGATGCTCCCGGCGAGCGGCCGGCAGGCCAGGCCGGTGATCGCGTAGGCGCCGGTGACGATGCCGACGGCCAGGTCGGTCGAGCCGATCGGGCCCTTTACGTACTGGGGCAGCACCGGCAGCGTCGCGCCGATGCTGAGCAGCACGAGGAGGGTGACGGCGAAGAGGGCGCCGAACGTGTGACCGACCCGCGGCGCGAAGCCCTCACCGGGCTCCGGCGGCGCCTGCAGGCCGTCGAGCTTCGGGCTCACGACCCGTCCGGCGTCGCTCCCGAGCGAAGCTCGGCCCGCTTGATCTTGCCGCTCGCGGTCTTCGGGAGGGAGTCGGCGAACTCGATTATCCGCGGGTACTTGTACGGCGCCGTCTGCGCTTTGACGTGGTTCTGCAGCTCCCTGACGAGCTCGTCGCCGGGGTCACCCGAGCGGAGCACGACGATCGCGCGGACCACCGAGCCGCGCTCCGGGTCGGGTGCCGCCACGGCCGCGACCTCGGCCACGGCGGGGTGGGAGATCAGCGCCGACTCGACCTCGAACGGGCCGATCCGGTACCCGGAGGAGAGGATCACGTCGTCGCTGCGGCCCTCGAACCAGAGATATCCGCCGTCGTCGGCGCGAACGAGGTCGCCGGTTCGCCACCACTCCTCGCCGTAGGGCTCGGAGCCGATGTAGTTGCTGAAGAAGGTCGGACAGCTCGCCGTCCGCAGCAGCAGCTCGCCGTCCTCGATGCGGAGGTCGATGCCCGGGAGCGGCAGTCCCATCGAGCCGTCGCGGATGTGGCCGTCGGTGAGCGCTCCGGTCAGGGCCCCCGTCTCGGTCTGGCCGTAGCCGTCGTGGATGTCGAGCCCCATCCCGTCGCGGAAGGCGCCGATCACCTCGGCGTTCAGCGGCTCGCCGGCGCTGACGAGCCGCCGCAGGCCCGGAACCGGGCGAAGCTCGGTCCGCTTGGCGAGCATCCGGTACTCGGTCGGCGCCTGGCAGAGGACGTTGATGCCCTCGCGCTCGCAGATCGCGAGGCGCTCGGCGGGCTCGAAGCGGCCCTCGCGGAGGTAGGCGGCCGCGCCGGTCAGCCATGGTGCGATGAAGGCGTTGCGGGCGGACTTCGACCAGCCGCTCGCCGCCGTGCACCAGGCCAGCTCGCCGGGCCGCGATCCGAACCAGTGCTCGGCCTGGAGCTGCTGGCCGGTCAGGTACCGCTGCGGGTGGACGGCCGCGCGGGCCGCGCCGGTGGTGCCCGACGTGAAAACGATCAGCGCCGGCTCGCCGGGGTCGAGGTCGGCCGGGGGGGCGGGTGGGGCCTGTGGCCGCTCTTCATCGAGGATCTCGTGGATCTCGCGGAGGTTCATGTAGGGCAGGCCCTCGGGCAGCTCGGCGAGGCAGCGGTCTTCCCCGAGGGCGATGACCGGGCCTGCGATCCGGACCCGATGCGCCAGGTCGGCACGGCGCAGCTGGGTGTTGCAGGGGAGGGCGACGGCCCCGATCCGGAAACAGGCGATCATGGCGAGAACCCACTCGGCGCGGTTCCCGATCAGCGTCATGACGACCTCGCCGCGACGGACTCCCCGCGCCTGCAGCGCTCCCGCGAGCCCGGCGGACCTCGCCGCGACCTCGCCGAATCCCCACTCCCTGCGGAGGCCGGACTCCTCGACCGTGATCATCGCCGTCCGCGCGGCCGGGAAGTTCCCGAGTACGTCTTCGCTGAAGTTCATCGGCCGCGCACGCTAGCGCGCCGCTGCGGAGCGGCTCTCAGCTCTCGTAGAGCTTGACGATGTCGATCGTGCCCGCCGGCGCAGCATCGACGCAGAGGTTGCAGAGCACGCACTCGTCGAGGTTCTCCTCGACGAGTGTCACGCGGCCGTCCTCGACCGCGTAGATGTCGACGGGGCAGACCTCGGCCAGCTTCTCGGCCAGAGCCGTGTCGCCGGCGATCGATTCGTCGACGTCGACCCGGATGAAGATCCCGTTCAGGTCGGAGCTCATCGGCCGAGTGCCTCCTTGACGCGATCGGGGATCTCGTCGATCCGCTCGACGACGGGGATGCCGGAGGCCTCGAGGCGGGCGATCTTCTCGGTCGCCGAGTCCTCCTTGCCCTCGACGATGGTGCCGGCGTGGCCGAAGCTCATGCCCTGCATCTCCTCGTCGTCCATGAAGCGCCCCGCCATGAAGGCGATGATCGGCATCGTCGAGCCGGCCTGCTCGCGCCATTCGACGAGCTCGGCCTCCATGCGGCCGCCGGGCTCGGTGTAGATGACGATCGCTTCGGTCTGCTCGTCCGCTTCGAAGAGGGGCATCAGCTCGGCGTACGTGGAGCCGATGATCGCGTCGCCGCCGATCGAGATCGCCGTCGAGACGCCGAGGCCGGCGGCGGTCAGCGTCGAGGAGATCTCGGTCGTCATTCCGCCCGAGCGGCTCATCACGCCGACGGAGCCGGCGACGTAGGCCTTCGCGGCGTCCTTGGCCGGGCCGCCGATGCCGCCCATCTTGGCGACGCCGGGGGCGATCAGGCCGAGGCAGTTGGGACCGATGATCCGGGCGCCGTGCTCGTTGGCCATCTCGACCATCTCGGCGACGTCGCGACGGGGGATGCGCTCGGTGACGACGACGATCAGCTTGATGCCGTTCGCGATCGCTTCCATGACCGCGTCCTTGGTGAAGGCGGGGGGAACGGTCGCGACGGCGCCGTCGATCGGCTTGCCGTGGTGGGCGACTGCCTGCTCGACGGTGTCGAAGACGGGAACGCCGTGGACCTCGCGGCCCTTACGGCCCGGCGTGACCCCGGCGACGATCTTCGAGCCGAAGTCGAGGCACTCGCGGGTCAGGTTGACGGCCTCGCGCCCGGTGATTCCCTGGACGATGAAGGTGAAGTCCTCGTTGAGCAGCACGGACATGGCTAGGCGGCCCCTCCTTGCACCTTGGCGACGGCGCGGCCGGCGGCCTCCCACATCGAGACGGAGCGATCGCAGTACTCGACGCCGTACTTGTCGAGGATCTTGTAGCCCTCGTCCTCCCAGGCGCCGGGGATCCGGAAGATCGCGATCGTCTCGGCCGGGTCCTTGCCGAGCTCGAGGCAGGCCTTGATGACGCCACGGGCGACGATGTCGACGCGGGTGTTGGAGACGATCGACATCATCACCGCGATCTTCTCGACGCCGTCCTTCTGGAGGACCTCCTTGGCGAGCCCGCAGGACTTCGCGACCGAGGGGTTGCCACCGATCTCCGCGTAGTTGGCCGGCTTGCCGCCCTGGCTGCGGACCGCGTCCGTCAGCGTCAGCGAGCCGCCGCCGGCGCCGATGACGAGGCCGATGTTGCCGGTGAAGCCGTGGTCCTTGCCCTGGATGACGCCGCGATGGTCGGCGGCGTCGATCGCCTTGACGTTGCGCTCGAAGGCGCTGGGCTCGTACATCTCGCGCGGCTCGCTCAGGTCGACGCCGATCTCGGTCAGCATCTTCTTGTGGCGGCCGACCGCCTCGTCCTCCATCTCCATGTGGGCGTCGAGGGCGACGAACGAGCCGTCGGTCAGGCGCGCCACCGGGTTGATCTCGGCGAGGGTCATGTCGAAGTCGCGCTGGAGGCGGGCGAGGCGGGCGAGGATCATCGTCGCGCGGGTCAGCTCCGAGCCGGTCATCCCGCAGCGGGCGACGGCCTCCTTGGCCTTGAAGTCGGCGATCGGGTGAAGGTTCTCGAGGTGGGCGCGGCCGACGTGGTCGGGGTGCTCTTCGGCGACCTGCTCGATGTCGATGCCGCCCATGTCGCTGAACAGCATCATCGGGCGCCGGGCGCGCAGGTCCCAGAGGACGGCGGCGTAGTACTCCTGCTCGACCTCGGCCTTCGGGTCGACGAGGACGCCGACCGGCATGTGGCCGCCGATCTCGAGCTCGAGAATTGCGGCGGCGTGCTCGGCCGCCTCCTCGGGAGTGTCGGCGAACTTGACGCCGCCGGCCTTCATCCGGCCGCCGGTGAGCACCTGCGACTTGACGACGACCGGGCCGCCGATGGACTCGGCGGCCTCCCGGGCCTCGTCGGCGGTGGTGCAGAAGCCGTACTTCGTGACCGGGATTCCGGCCCGCTCGACGATTCGGCGTGATTCGTATTCGTAGAAGCGCATTGGTTTCGGGGGCGCCGGGACCGTCGGTCGCCGAGCGCCGCGGAACCCTACCGACTCGATCCCGCAATAGGATCGCCCGCATGTTCGGACGCCGCGAGGCAGCACCGAGGGAGGCCGATGTCGTCGTCGTCGGAGCCGGTCTCGCGGGCCTTGCCGCGGCCCGGGCGCTGCGGGCAGCGGGGCGGAGCGTCGTCGTCCTCGAAGCGCGCGACCGGGTCGGCGGGCGGACCCTGAACGAGCCGATCGCCGAGGGCAAGGTCGTCGAGCTCGGGGCCCAGTGGGTCGGCCCGACCCAGGACCGGATCAACGCCCTGATCGGTGAGCTCGGCCTCGAGACGTTCCCGACGTATTCGGCGGGGACGAACCTGTTCGAGCGCGGCGGCCGGATCGGGCGCTACGAGGGCACGATCCCGAAGGTCAACCCGATCGGGCTCGCCGAGGTCGGGGTCGTCCTCAAGCGCCTCAACTCGATGGCCTCCGCCGTCCCGCCTGCGGCGCCGTGGCGGGCGCCGAAGGCCGCGACCTGGGACGGGCAGACGTTCGAGTCGTGGATGCGGCGAAACGTCCGGACCGGCGTCGCCCGCGACATCCTCAGGCTCGCGATCATCGGCGTCTGGGCCGCCGAGCCGCGTGACGTCTCGCTGCTGCACGTCCTCTTCTACATCCGCTCGGCCGGCTCGATCGAGATCCTCACCGACACCGAGGGCGGCGCCCAGCAGGACCGCGTCGTCGGCGGCACCCAGCTGATCTCGATGCGGATGGCCGAGGAACTCGGACCGGGCGTCGTCGAGCTCGGGACGCCCGTCCGCCGGATCGTCCACGGCCCCGACGGCGTCGAGGTGACGAGCGACCGGCTGACGGTTCGCGCCGGGCGCGCGATCGTCGCGATCCCGCCGACCCTCGCCGGGCGGATCGCCTACGACCCGCCGATGCCGGCGATCCGCGATGGGCTCTCGCAGCGGATGACGCAGGGCAGCGTCGTCAAGTGCATGGCCGTCTACGAGCGGCCCTTCTGGCGGGACCGGGGTCTTTCAGGGGCGGTCACGAGCGTCACCGGCCCGGTCTCGGTCGGTTTCGACAACTCGCCCCCGGACGGCAGCCCCGGCGTGCTGCTCGGCTTCCTCGAGGGGCGTGCCGCGCGGGAGGCGATGGACCTCGGCCGCGACGAGCGCCGTTCGATGGTCGCCGCATGCTTCGCCCGCCTGTTCGGTCCCGAGGCCGCCGACCCGGTCCACTACGTCGACCAGGCCTGGGCGGCGGAGGAATGGTCGCGCGGCTGTTACGGCGGCTTCATGCCCCCCGGGGCATGGAGCGACAACGGGCCCGCCCTCCGCGATCCGATCGGCCCGATCCACTGGGCCGGAGCCGAGACGGCGACTGTCTGGAACGGCTACATGGACGGAGCCGTCGGGTCCGGACGCGAGGCCGCGGCCGCCGTGCTGGCCGTCGCTCCGTAGTTTCCCCGCCCAGGGCCGGGGGAATACCGCAGGCATGTCGCCTCCGTTTTCGGCACAATGTCCGGTAGCCCAGCATCGATTGCCGGCCCTGCCAACTGCGGCGGCATCTGTGATGCGGATCCCCAGATAGGAGTTGAGCGAGCCCACGATGACCGACGCAACCGCCGCGCCCGAGGCGCCTACCCAGAACGACGCCCTGACGAGCTGGGTCGAGGAGATCGCACAGCTGACCAAGCCCCAGTCGATCTACTGGTGCGACGGCTCGGGCGAGGAGTACGACCGGCTCTGCAACGAGCTCGTCGAAGCCGGAACCTTCCAGCGCCTCTCCGACGCCAAGCGCCCGAACTCCTACCTGGCCTGGTCCGACCCCAGCGACGTCGCGCGGGTCGAGGACCGGACCTACATCTGCAGCGAGGACGAGCACGACGCCGGCCCCAACAACAACTGGATGGCCCCGGCCGAGATGCGCGAGACGCTCTCCGACCTCTTCGAAGGCTGCATGGCCGGCCGCACGATGTACGTCGTGCCGTTCTCGATGGGCCCGCTCGGGTCCGACAAGTCCTCGATCGGCGTTCAGCTCACCGACTCGCCCTACGTGGTCGTCTCGATGCGGATCATGACCCGGATGGGCCAGCGCGCGCTCGACGTGCTCGGCGCCGACGGCGAGTTCGTCCCCTGCGTCCACTCGGTGGGCGACCCGCTCGCCGAGGGCGCCGAGGACAGCACCTGGCCGACGAACGCCGAGACGAAGTACATCGTCCACTACCCCGAGACCCGCGAGATCTGGTCGTTCGGCTCCGGCTACGGCGGCAACGCGCTGCTCGGCAAGAAGTGCCTGGCGCTGCGGATCGCTTCGGCGATGGCTCGCGACGAGGGCTGGATGGCCGAGCACATGCTGATCCTGAAGCTGACCTCGCCGGAGGGCCAGGTCAAGTACGTGACCGGCGCGTTCCCGTCGGCCTGTGGCAAGACGAACCTGGCGATGCTGATCCCGACGCTTCCCGGCTGGAAGGTCGAGACGATCGGTGACGACATCGCCTGGATGAAGTTCGGCGACGACGGCCGCCTCTACGCGATCAACCCCGAGGCCGGCTTCTTCGGCGTTGCCCCGGGAACCGGCTACGAGACCAACCCGAACGCGATGAAGGCGATCGAGGCCGACACGGTCTTCACCAACTGTGCCCTCACCGATGACGGCGACGTCTGGTGGGAGGGGATGACGGAGGAGAAGCCGGCGCACCTCGTCGACTGGCACGGCAACGACTGGACTCCCGACTCGGAGACTCCGGCCGCCCACCCGAACGCCCGCTTCACCGTCGCCGCCGCCCAGGCGCCCTCGATGGCGCCGGAGTGGGAGGACCCGGCCGGCGTCCCGATCGACGCCTTCCTGTTCGGCGGCCGCCGCGCCTCGGTGGTGCCGCTCGTCCGCGAGGCGTTCGACTGGGAGCACGGCGTGTTCCTCGGCGCGACGATGTCCTCGGAGATGACCGCTGCCGCCTTCGGCACCGTCGGCCAGCTCCGCTTCGACCCGTTCGCGATGCTGCCCTTCTGCGGCTACGACATGGGCGCCTACTTCGAGCACTGGCTCGAGATGGGCCGCAAGGGCGAGGACGACAAGCTCCCGAAGATCTTCTACGTCAACTGGTTCCGCAAGGACGCCGACGGGAAGTTCATCTGGCCGGGCTTCGGCGAGAACAGCCGCGTCCTCGAGTGGGTCTTCCGCCGCTGCAACGGCGAGTCGGCGGTCGTCGAGACCCCGATCGGCAACGTGCCCGCCCCCGGCGAGCTCAACGTCGACGGCCTCGACATCAGCGACGAGGACGTCGCCGAGCTGCTCGCCGTCGACACCGAGGCGCTCGGCCACGAGCTGCCCCAGGTCGAGGAGCACCTCGCGAAGTTCGACAACCTGCCGAGCGAGGTCCAGGCTCACCTGGACAAGCTCAAGTCCGACCTGGGGTAGACAACTCCGCCCAAATGCTCCGCTTCGCGTCCGCTTGGCCGGGCGGCGGGGGCGGGCGGGGACGATGTTGTTGGCGGCCGTCAGCTGCCGAGGTGCTTGACGCCGAGGAGGTTGCCCTCGCGGTCGAATGCCTTCAGCTCGATGCCGCCGTTCCTCGGGCTCAGGGGGAAGCCCTGGACGCCCAGATCGAACACCCCGACGCGTCCCTTGAAGCCCACCTTCCTGGCAAGATCGGCGTCCACCTGATTGGTGATCGCGTCCTGCATCCGGCCTTTCCTGAGCCCTTGACGACCGCCTGCACGCGCGCGACGTCGGGCCTGAGAACGCCGCCGACCTCGGTGCTCCGGACGCGCTCGTTGCCGGGCACCTTGATCTCGGTGGCCGTCGACTCGAGCTCCACCCGCAGGGGCTTTCTTCGGCCGCGGCGTGGCGTCCTCATCGCAGTAGGAGAGAAGACTCGTAGCCGAGGCGCTCGAAGCTGAGGCAGGCGCCGAGGCGGGACTTCAGACCGACGATCTCCCGCTTGCCGCCGAACTGCCGTCCCTCTCCCAGGACGAAGGGCTTGCCGCACGGTTTCGCATGGGAATCGCAACGCTTGACGTCGTTGGTGGGCGGACCCCCGACGTCCGCGCCGGCCACCGACACCGCTGGGATCGAAACGATCCCCATGGCAACGACTCCGATCGCGAGCAACCCCCTCCTCACACGAACGACTCTACCTGCCCTCTCCCTGCTAAGTGGCCGGTCCTCGCGGCGTCACCGGACCCACGGCGGCGGAGGGCGGGGGAGGTGAGGTGCCGTGGGTAGTCCGCACGAGCGAAGCGAGTTGCTCCCACGGTGCCTCGCCTCCCCCGCCCATCAACCCCGGGGCGGACGTCAGGCGCCGAGGAGGACCGGCGCGACCTGTTTCTTCCGGCTCATCACGCCCGGGAGCTCGAAGAGCCCGTCGGAGTTGCACTCGCCGAAGGCGCGGGCGACGACCGTGTCGTCGCCGGCGGTGACGAGCATCGTCCGTTGCTCGACGATGTCGGTGACCATCAGGGCCGCGAGCGCGTAGTCGTTGCGGTCGCGGACGTCGGCGATCGCGGCGACGAGTTCCTCGCGCCGCTCGAGCACGCGCGTTCCGACCGTCTCGATCTGGGCGATGGAGATGGTCTCGCCGGACGCCAGTTGGTATTCCTTGGCATCCCGGGTGACGATCTCGTGGGCGGGCACCTCGCTCACGTCGGAGGTGCTGTCGAACATCTCGCGGCCGAGCTGCATCGCGTTGACGTCGATCAGGTCCTCGAGGTAGTCGATAGCCGCGCGGTCGCGGTCGGTTGCCGTCGGCGAGTTGAGCAGGACCGTGTCGGAGAGGATCGCGCAGAGTAGGAGGATCGCCGTCGCGTCCATCGGCTCGATCTCGTTGCCGATGAACCGCTCGGTGATCAGCGTCGCCGTCGAGCCGACCGGGTCGAAGGTCGCGGTGACGGGGATCCGCGTCTCGATCGAGCCGATGTGGTGGTGGTCGAGGATCTCGACGATCTCGGCCTGCTCGACGCCGGGGACGCTCTGGGCCGACTCGGCGTGATCGACGAGGATCACCCGCCGCGGCTTCGGTGAGACGAGGTCGCTGCGCGTCAGCAGCCCGACCGGCCGGTTGCGCGAGTCGACGGCGACAGCGGCGCGGTAGTGGACGTCCTTGATCTGCTCGGAGATGTCGTCGATCAGGTCGTCGGGGTCGACGGTCAGCGGCGAGCGGTCCGCCATTCCCTCGCACGGCGAGGCGAGGGTGACCATCCGGCAGCTGACGTAGGAGTCGAGCGGGCTGATGATGATCCGCGTGCCGTGCTCGCGGGCGAGCTCGCGGATGCCGTCCGCGGGCGGCATGCCGTTGCTGGTGATGAGGACGGCGGCGCCGAGCTCGATCGACTGGCGCTGGGCGTCGGCGCGATTGCCGACGACGACGATGTCGCCGTCGGAGATCCGGCTGTCGCTTCGTGAGGCGTCGATCGAGTGGACCCAGACGCGGCCGGAGACGGTGCCGTCCTCGCCCTCGATCAGCTCGCCGTCGAGGACGCCGACGATCGCCGAGATCGTCGTCGGCGCGTCGGCGAGGCTGTGGGTCTTGCCGGTCTCGCGGATGTAGCGGTGGGCGAGCGAGCGCTCGGTCATCACGCCGATCAGCTCGCCCTCGTCGCCGACGATCGGGACGAGGTCGAGGTCGCCCGCGGCCATCGTTCGCCCGACCTCGCGGAGCGGCTCGCGGTGGTCGGCGATCGGGAAGGTCTCCTGCATGACGTCGCTGACCCGGAGCAGGACGTGGAGCATCGGGTCCGGGCGCGGCGGCGCCGCTGCGCTCGAGGACCCACGCCGTCTGCGCGTTGACCTTGCCGAGCCGGACCGGGACGTACTCGCTCTCGGGGTCGAGCTGCTGCTTGAGCTCGGCGTAGGCGATCGCCGACGCGATCGAGTCGGTGTCGGGGTTGCGATGGCCGGTGACGTAGATCCGGCGCCGGCGCGGGTCGATGGTTTCCTCGTCGCTCACGACCGCAGATGATCGAACATTCCGCCCTCAGGCGGGGAGCGGGTCGTCGCCGCGGGCGAGGTAGGGCTCGAACGCCGCCCGGACGGCGGCCGGGATCGCCGTCGGCCGGCCGCCTTCGCGGGCGAGAAAGACGTGGCGCAGCTCGCCCTCGGCGACGACGATCCGTCGCGGACGACCTCGATCGCGGTGGTCATCGACGTCGTCCCGAGCCGCGAGACGGTCGCGCGCAGCTCGAACTCGTCGTCGAAGCGGAGCGAGTCGCGGTACCTGATGCCCGCCTCGGCGACGACGAGGTCGACGCCGTTGTCGGCGGTCGCCGCGTCGTAGGGGCCGATCGCCTCGCGCCAGATCTCGGTCATCGCGACGTCGAAGTACTCGAGGTAGCGGGAGTTGAAGACGATTCCCTGCGGGTCGCACTCCGCGAAGCGGACCCGCATCGGATGGACGAACGCCGGGCTCATCGCGCCGTCCTTCCTCCGGCGACCCATTCGCCGAGCAGCGGGTCGACGACCCGGTAGCCGGTCTTCGTCGGCGGGGTCGCGCGTAGATCTCGCCGTTGTCGAGGAGGACGTCGACCGCCGCCTTCGCCGATCCGCCGCGCGAGCCGCCGTGGCGGCGGCCGGCCGCGTAGATGCCCTCGCGGTTCTCGGCGACGGCGGTCAGCGTCGCGGCGCTGCCCGGCGCTGAGGCCGGTCCAGATCGCCCGCAGCTCGTCCTGGACCTCGACCATCGCCCGCTCGGCGGCGTCCGCCCACTGCTCCTCGCCGGCCCGCGAGCCGGCCGGCGTCCGCTCCCAGAGCAGGTGCGCGAGCAGCATCGTCCGCTGCGGATGCCCCTGGGCGAGCTCGAGCAGCGGGTCGAGGGCGTCGCCGATCTCGCGGTTCGTGCCCCGGAAGCGGCGATCGAGGTACTCGGCGACGTCCTCGGGGTCGAGGGGGGAGAGGTCGAGCGCCCGCGCCTGTCCGTAGAGCGCCCGCCGCTTGTCGGCGAAGAGGCTCCGCATCATCCCGAGCTGCGAGCCGGCGAAGACGTAGCTGGCCGCGTCGCCGTGGTGCTGGATCTCGCTGCGGATCACGGCGTCGGCGCGGTCGGAGGCCGTGAGGACGTCCTGGAACTCGTCGAAGACGACGAGCGTCCGCGTCCCGGTCCGCTCGAACATCCGCTTCGGGATCGCGAGGCGCTCGAGGAGCGGCGGCTCGGCGGCGGGATCGAGGGCGAGCTCGACGTCGGCGCTGACGCCCTCGTCGGCGCCGATCCGCAGGCTCGGCCGCAGGCGCCGCCGGAACCCGGCGAACCAGGCGGCGACCTTGCCCTCGAGCTGGGTCGCGTAGGCCCGCTCGACCCGGGCGCTGACGTCGGCGAGCGTGAGGACGCCGAAGAAGTCGACGTAGACGGCGTTCCAGCCCTCGCGGCCGACGGCCTCGCCGAGCCGATTGAGCAGCGACGTCTTGCCGTAGCGGCGGGGGGCGACGAGGCGGCTGTTGTTGCCGCTCACCGCCGTCTCGACCAGCGTCGTCGTCTCGGCCTCGCGGTCGATCAGCTCGTCCGGAGGCACCGGCTCGCTGTAGCGGAATGGATTCACTGGCTCGCGCAAAGAATAGAGCAGATACTGCTCCACTTTCTAGAGCAGCCTGCTCTAGCAATCGGCGGTGGACGACGGCGTCGAGCTAGAGGCCGTACGCCTCCTTCAGCTCCGGATCCTTCTCGGCCAGCATCTCGGCGAGGTTGACCATGACCTTGCACTGCTTCCAGGTCGCGTCGTCCTGCATCTTGCCGTCGATCATGTGGACGCCGCGGCCGTCGGGGATCGCCTCGATGACCTTCTTGGCGAACTTGACCTCGTCCGGGTCGGGGCTGAACACCTTCTTGGCGATCCCGATCTGGACGGGGTGGAGGGTCCAGGTCCCGACGCAGCCGAGCAGGAACGCCGCCCGGAACTGCGCCTCGCAGCCGGCGACGTCCTTGATGTCGCCGTAGGGGCCGTAGAAGGGCAGGATCCCGGCCGAGGTGCAGGCGTCGACCATGCGGGCGATCGAGTAGTGCCACGGGTCCTGCTGGGCGGTCGCCCGCGGAGCCTCGGGGTCGTCCGGGTCCGGGTCGTTGATGACGAGGTAGCCGGGGTGGCCGCCGCCGACGCGGGTCGTCTTCATCCGCCGCGAGGCGGCGAGGTCGGCCGGGCCGAAGCTCATTCCCTGCATCCGCGGGCTCGCCGTCGCGATCTCCTCGAGGTTGACGACGCCGAGCGAGGTCTCGAGGATCGCGTGGACGAGGATCGGCCGATCGATCCCGGCCTTGGCCTCGAGCTGGGCGAGCAGGCGATCGACGTAGTGGATGTCCCAGGCGCCCTCGACCTTCGGGACCATGATCACGTCGAGCTTGTCGCCGATCTCGGTGACGAGGGTCGTCAGGTCGTCGAGGACCCAGGGGCTCTCCAGCGAGTTGACCCGGGTCCAGAGCTGGGTCTCGCCGAAGTCGACTTCCTTGGCGACCTTGACGAGGCCCTCGCGGGCGGCGACCTTCTTGTCGACCGGGACGGCGTCCTCGAGGTTGCCGAGCAGGATGTCGGCCTGCTTGGCCATGTCCGGGACCTTGGCCGCCATCTTCTCGTTCGAGGCGTCGAAGAAGTGGATCATCCGCGACGGGCGAAACGGGACGTCGAGCACCGGATCGGGGGCGCCGATCGCGAGCGGCTGGGCGAAGGTGCGTGGGTTTCTCATTCTGCTCCTGGAGGTGAGACGTTCTGGGGGGCGGGACGCTAGCGCAGGCCCGGCCCGCGGTTACGTCCCGGCCGCGCGTAGACTCCAGCGCTCAATCGGCCCTGATCGGAGGGCCCCGACCAGGGAGTTACATGCGACTTCTAGAATTCCGCTAATCGTCCTTGCCCTCGTTGGGCTCATCGCGGTCGCCGGATGCGGCAGCAGCGACAGCACCGACAGCAGCGACAGCAGCAGCTCGGCAGCCCTCACCAACGAGGAGTACGCCCAGCAGGCGCAGACGATCCTGCTCGACTTCGGAACGCAGTTCCAGCAGCTCGGCACCCAGATCTCGAACTCGAAGACGCCCGCTGAGTTCAGCGACCTCGTCGACCAGGCCGAGACTGAGATCCAGGGCGCGATCGACGACTTCAGCGCTCTGACGCCTCCGGCCGACGCCCAGGAGGGTCACGACCAGACGCTCTCGGCACTCGAGAACTTCTCGTCGAAGCTGACCGACGTGAGCGATGCCGCCGCTTCCGGCGACAAGCAGGCCCTGCAGGAGGCCGCGCAGGCGCTTCAGCAGGCCGGGGTCGACTTCCAGACCGAGCTGACCCAGGCGGCGCAGTCGCTGTCTGACGCCGGCATCCAGCTGGGCGGCTCCTCGACCGACTCGACGACGGGCTGATCCGGGTCACCACCCGCTGAGCCGAACGGCTGCGAGAGGCTCCCCCGGATTTCGGTCCCGGGGAGCCTCTCTGCTTTCGGCGCCGGAACCCGAGCGCAGGTATCCTTCGGACGTCGCAGGCGACCGCGAGAACGCGCAAGCCCTCGGAGCCGCGACGAGGTCCGACGTTCGCCCCAGATCCCTGCAGGAGCCTTCACACACATGGCCGTAGACGCCCCGACCTTCGAAGAGAAGACCGACATCCAGAAGGAGATCACCGAGATGGTGCGCTCCTTCGTCGACAACGAGATCCTCCCCGTCGCCGAGGAGTACGACCACGAGGACAAGTTCCCGGAGCCGATCGTCGAGCAGATGAAGGAGCTCGGGCTGTTCGGGGTGACGATTCCCGAGGAGTACGGCGGGATGGGCCTCGACCTGACGACCTACACGATGATCGTCGAGGAGCTGTCGCGAGGCTGGATCTCGATCTCCGGCGTCGTCAACACCCACTTCATCGGCTCCTACCTGCTGATGAAGTTCGGCACCGACGAGCAGAAGGACTACTTCCTTCCGAAGATGGCGACGGGCGAGATGCGTGCCGCCTTCTCGCTGTCCGAGCCTGAGGTCGGCTCCGACGTCCAGGGGATCAAGGCCACGGCCAAGAAGGACGACGCCAGCGGCGACTGGATCCTCGACGGCCAGAAGATGTGGGTCACGAACGGGCTCCGCTCCTCGGTCGTCTTCACGCTGATGAAGAACGACACCAAGGCCGACCCGCCCCACACCGGGATGACCTGCTTCATCACCGAAAAGGTCCCCGGCGAGCACCAGAACACCGGCGAGTTCGCCGGGCTCGAGGTTCCGCCGCAGATCAAGAAGATGGGCTACAAGGGCGTCGAGTCGACCGAGCTCGTCTACAACGGCTACCGCTGCTCGCCCGACCGGATCCTCGGCGGCGAGGAGGACGGCCTCGGCAAGGGCTTCTCGCAGATGATGGATGCGCTCGAGGTCGGTCGCGTCAACGTCGCCGCCCGCGGCGTCGGCATCGCCCAGCGCGCCCTCGAGCTCGCCCTCCGCTACAGCCAGGAGCGGAAGACGTTCGGTAAGCCGATCGCCCAGCACCAGGCGATCCTCTTCAAGCTCGCCGACATGGCGACGAAGATCGAAGCGGCGCGGCTCGTGACGCTGAAGGCGGCGCGGATGAAGGACGCCGGCCAGCGCTCCGACCTCGAGGCCGGGATGGCCAAGCTGATCGCATCCGAGACCGGCAAGGAGTGCGTCGAGCAGTCCTTCCGGATCCACGGCGGCTACGGATACTCGAAGGAGTACGAGATCGAGCGCCTCTATCGCGACGCGCCGCTGCTGCTGATCGGCGAGGGAACCTCGGAGATCCAGCGCATGGTGATCGGCAAGAAGCTCCTGCAGAGGAACAAGATATGACCGCCATGTCCTTCGCTTCGCGTCCGGGCATGACGGGGTTCTGAGATGTCTTCCATCACCCAGGATCTGATCGAGATCGCCTACAAGCGGTTCATCGAGCAGCTTCCGGCGCTGGCGAAGCTGAAGCTGGTCGGGCGCCTCGAGCTGCGAGGCCGCGGCGACGTCCAGGTATTCAGGGTCAGCGCCCCGGGTCCCGAGATCGCCAAGGAGGAGCCGGAGGACGCCCGGATCGAGATCTCGCTTCCCCGCGCCGACTTCAACGACCTCGCCGACGCCGACCTCGCTCACTGGCACACCGCCTACGAGCACGGCGTCGTCAAGATCGGCGGCGATCCGGCGGTGATCCGCCTGCTCGGCGGCGTCATCGCCAAGCACGAGGCGCGCGGCAAGCTCAAGCGCGTCCGCTGAACCCCGCCGCCCGCCAAACCTTTCCGAAGTCCCCCACCCGCTAACGCACCGAGGAGTCATGAGCGACAACGAAACGCACGAGTTGACCACCGACCAGGCCGAGCGCGAGGCGTCGGGCGCCCACGCCTACGGCCGCTACCTCGAGGAGTTCGAGGTCGGCGCCGTCTACAAGCACTGGCCCGCCAAGACGGTCACCGAGTCGGACGACCACCTCTTCTGCCTGATCACGATGAACCACCACCCGCTGCACCTCAACGACGTCTACGCAGGCGCGTCGCAGCAGGGCCAGAACGTCGTCGTCGGGCCGCTCGTCTACTCGCTCGCCCTCGGGATGTCGGTCAGCGACGTCTCCGGCAAGGCGATCGCGAACCTCGCCACCGAGGAGCTCAGCCACCCGAACCCGGTGTTCCACGGCGACACGCTCTTCTGCGAGTCCGAGGTCCTCGACGTCCGTCCGTCGAAGTCGAAGCTCGACCGCGGCATCGTCAAGGTCCACACCCGCGTCTACAAGCAGGACAACACGCTCGTCGCCGAGTTCAAGCGGACCGTCCTGATCCCCCGCAAGCACCCCGGGGAGTAGGGGGCCGGCCGAAGCCGTGGCCGATCCCTACGCAACGCGGCAACCCGACCTGAGCGGCCGGCCCGAGGGCCCGCCGCCGTGGGAGGGCGAGGTGACGGCCCGCGGCGGGTCGCTGATCGACCCCGCCGGCGGGTTCGATCCCGCGGCGGCATTCGCCGTCGTCCCGTGCTGCGGGATCGGCTCGCTCGCCCCGGTCGCCAGGGTCGAGCCGCCGATGGCGGTCCTCCTCTGGCTCGAGCACGCCGCCGAGCGCCGCGACGCCGCGGCGGCCAACGACCTCCTCGCCCGCCTCGCCGCCTACGACGGCGCGATCCTCGCCGTCAAGCACGGCTCCGTCGGCGGGCCGTCCGACCGTGGCGGTTGCAGCGAGGCCGCGCCGGAGCTGATCGCCGCCGTGCTCGACCGCCGCGACGACGTCGGCTGGGAGCGCGACCCCGACTTCGACTACCTGGTCCCGGGATCGGTGCCGGGGGTGGACGACCCCGCCGCACGGGTCCTCGTTCCGCGGCTCCTCTACGCCGACAACGGCCGCGTCTACGAGCACGCCGGCCTCGTCGCCGACAAGAAACGCGAGCGTCACGAGGTCGTCGCCGGGCTGGCGGATCTCGATCCCCGGTCCGGGCGGCGACGGGATGGCCGCCCGTCGTGACCGGCGGCGAGTGGCGCGACTGACGCCGGCCGGGACGCCCTTCGGACACGGACGCCGGCGGGTTGCAAAGGTGTACGGACAACTGGAATCGACGACGAGGAGAGAGACCGAATGAGCGAGACCCCCGAGACCCTCGATGCGCTGATCCGCGTCCCCGCGCCCTCCGGCTATGAGACGCCGGCCGCGGAGGTCTGGCGCGAGGCCGCATCGTTCGGCGACGTCAAGGCCGACGTGCTCGGGTCCTCGACGGTGTCGGTCGGCGTCGGCGAGGACCGGCCGACGGTCGCGATCGTCGGCCACATCGACGAGATCGGTCTCTTCATCAGCCACATCGACAGCGACGGCTTCCTCTGGTTCGGGCCGATCGGCGGCTGGGACCCGCAGAACCTCGTCGGTCAGCGCGTCATCGTCCGCGGCCGTGACGGCGAGGTGCCCGGCGTGATCGGCAAGAAGCCGATCCACCTGCTCGAGCCCGACGACCGCAAGAAGCCCGCCGAGATCAAGGCGATGCACATCGACATCGGCGCCAAGGACAAGGAGGACGCCGAGACATACGTCAGCGTCGGCGATCCCGCCGTGCTCGCCGCCGAGCCGCTCAGCCTCCCGAACGGCCGCCTCGCCTCCCGTTCGATGGACAACCGCCTCGGCTCCTACGTCGCGCTCGAGGTGGCGCGCCGGATCAGCGAGGGTGACGACGTCGCAGTCGGCGTCGTCGGCTGCGCGGTCTCGCAGGAGGAGATCGGGCTGTTCGGCTCCGCCACCACGTCCTTCTCGCTGTCTCCCGACATCGGCATCGCCGTCGACGTCACCCACGCCACCGACGCGCCGGGCATCTCCAAGCAGGAGAACGGCGACCATGCGCTCGGCTCCGGACCCGGTGATCGGCCGCGGCTCGACCCTCAACCACATCGTCGCCGACCTGCTCCGCGACGCCGCCGAGGCGGAGGGCATCGACTACACGCTCGAGGCCTCCGGCCGCTACACCGGCACCGACGCCGACTCGATCCAGATCTCGAAGGGCGGCATCGCCGCGGGCCTCGTCTCGATCCCGCTCCGCTACATGCACTCGTCGGTGGAGATGGTCGACCTGGCCGACGTCGAGGGCGCGATTCAGCTCCTGGTGGCGTTCATCCGGCGGTTGGATGGGAGCGAGAGCTTCATCCGGTAGGGCGAGTCGCGCTGCCAGGAGGGCCGATCGGCAGACCACGCGGCTCCGGCACTTACGGAGTTCGCCGCGTGGCCCCGCTCGGCCTCCTGTCAGACCGGACGCGAAGCGAAGGGCGAGGATCACTTGCCATCTCGGTGGCAAGTTGACATGCCCCAGCCTGTACGGAATGCCATTCGCGAGGTTAGTCAGCGGGTAATGGCGAATTTGGGCCCTGTGAGGCCCAAACTCGCCATCGAGCCTCGGGGTCAGCCGCTGCGGTCGCCAGCCACCACCCTCACTGCCTCCTTCGCCTCCCGAACACCTTCCGGCCGGCCACTGGAGCGGTTGGTCCGCTATCCGGACCGAATCGGACGACTGACTCCCGGAGGTACCTCAGTGAGCCTCGTCGGCCGCGTGAGCCGGCGGGCGGCTCTCCTCGGCCAGCGAGGTGATCTCGAGGGGGCCGCGGGCGGCGCTCTCGAGGACGTCGGTCGCCTCGTTCGGCGACCGGGCGTAGAGCTCGACGAGGAGGTGGACGACGATCCGCTCCTCGTCGTGCTTGTGGAAGCGGACGTGGGTGAAGAACTCGCGCGTGCCGGCGTCGCCGAAGGCGCCGTAGGTGAGGCTGTCGGCGGCCTCGGGGCCGGAGCAGACCTCGACGAGGTCCTGGTCGACGGTGACGGTGCAGGAGGCGACCCAGGGGGTGCCGGCGACGAGGCGCTCCCAGCGGTCCTCGATCGGCACGACCTTGCCCTCCTCGACGACGAGGTGCGGCTGGTCGTGCATGCAGTCGAGGCACTGGACGACCGACTCCTGGACCTCGTCGATCCGCTCGGCGGGCTCGCCGGTCTCGGGGTCGATCCGGAGGATCGCGTCGTAGTGGACCTGAGCCTCGAGGCGCTGCGACCAGCAGCGGTAACAGCGCAGCCAGGCGCTTCGGTCCGTGGTGTTCAACTCTTCCGCCATTGCCTGACCACCAATTGTGGCGGTTCGGGCAAGCGGGCGCGGCCGCTCGCGGCGCCTGTCAGGAGACTTGCGGCTCGTCGGTGCGCAGCAGCGAGTACATGGCGGTGTCGCGGGGCTCGCCCTTGATCACGAGCCACGAGCGCAGGATCCCCTCGAAGACGTAGCCGCAGCGCTCGGCCACCGCCCTCGATCCGGCGTTGTCGACCTCGGCCGCGATCCCGATCCGGTCGATCGGCAACGCGGCGAAGATCCACTCGCCGAGCAGCCGCACGGCCCTCGTGGCGACGCCGCGACCGCGGGCCCCGGCGGCGACCCAATAGCCGATCTCGCACCGTCGCTCGTCGGGCTCGAAACGGACGATGCCGGCGGCGCCGAGGAAGGCGCCGTCCTCGGCCCCGGTGATCGCCAGGTGCAGTTCGCCGCCCGGCCCCGACCGCCATTCGTCGATCCAGGCGCGCATCGCTTCGGCGGTGTTGTCGTCGGGCACCCGGGTCCAGCGGAGGACCTCGGGATCGAGGGAGGCGACGGCCGCGGCCTCGATGTCGCTCTCGGCGTGGAGTCGCAGCCTGACGACGCCGTCGTCGATCCCGCCGATCGGGAACTCGATCGCGCCCACCGCGCTAGGCGGGCTGGGTGGCGCTCGCCTGGTCGGCGACGAGCTCGGCGATGTCGACCATGATCCGGTTCAGGTCGAAGTCCTTGGGCGTGTAGACGCGGGCGATCCCGGCCTCGGCCAGCATCCTGGCGTCGGCGGGGGGGATGATCCCGCCGACGATCACCGGCGCATCGACGCCCGCCTCGCGGATCAGCTCGACGACGCGGGGCACGAGCTCGCGGTGGGAGCCGGAGAGGATCGAGAGGCCGATCACGTCGACGTCCTCCTGGACGGCCGAGGCGGCGATCTCCTCCGGCGTCAGGCGGATGCCCTGATAGATGACCTCCATGCCGACGTCGCGGGCGCGGACGGCGATCTGTTCGGCGCCGTTGGAGTGCCCGTCGAGGCCCGGCTTGGCGACGAGGATGCGGATCTGATGGCCGATCGACTCGGAGACCTCGGCGACGCTCTCGCGGACGCCGGCCAGCAGCTCGGCGTTGCCGCCCGAGGCGGAGCCGTCGAGCCCGGTCGGGCCTCGGTAGGGGCCGAACACGCCGCGGAGCGCCTCCGACCATTCGCCGGTGGTGGCGCCCGCTCGGGCGGCCTCGATCGTCGCCGGCATCAGGTTGGCGGACTCGTCGGCGGCCGTGGCGGCCAGCGCCTCGAGTGCGGCCTCGACGGCGGCGTTGTCGCGGCCCGCCTTCCACTCCTCGAGGGCCTCGATGCGCTCGCGCTCGACCTCGGGGTCGGGGGTGAGGATGCCACCGTCGTCGCCGACGGTCAGCGGCGAGTCCTCGCTCTCGGTGAAGCAGTTCTGGCCGATCACCTTGAGCTCGCCGGACTCGATCCGGGCGAGGCGGTCGCGATGGGACTCGACGAGGCGCGCCTTCATGTAGGAGACCGCCTCGCTCGTGGTGGCGCCGCCGTGTTCGGCGACGACCGCCATCTCGGCGCGCGATCCCTCGATCAGCTCCTCGACGAGCCCGTCCATGACCTTCGAGCCCTCGAAGATGTCGGGGTAGTCGAGGAGGTCGGTCTCGTTGGCGAGGATCTGCTGGATCCGCAGGCTCCACTGCTGGTCCCAGGGGCGGGGGAGACCGAGGGCCTCGTTCCAGGCCGGCAGCTGGATGGCGCGGGCGCGGGCGTCGCGACCGAGGGTGACCGCAAGCGCCTCGAGGACGATCCGCGGCACGTTGTTCTCGGGCTGCGCCTCGGTGAGACCGAGCGAGTTGACCTGGACGCCGTAGCGCATCCGCAGGAAGCGCGGCTCGGTTACGCCGTAGCGCTCGCGGCCGAGCTCCTCCCAGAGGATGCCCATCGCGCGGAGCTTCGCGTGCTCCTCGATGAAGCGGACGCCGGCGTTGACGAAGAAGCTGATCCGGCCGAAGACCTTCGGGAAATCCTCCTCGGAGACCTGGCCGCGCTCGCGGACCGAGTCGAGGACGGCGATCGCATTGCTGATCGCGAAGGCGATCTCCTGGACGGGGGTCGCTCCGGCCTCTTGCAGGTGGTAGGAGCAGATGTTGATCGGGTTCCAGCTCGGGATCTCGTTGACCGTGAACGCGACCATGTCGGCGATCAGGCGCATCGAGGGCTCCGGCGGGAACGCGTAGGTCCCGCGCGAGAGGTACTCCTTGATGATGTCGTTCTGGGTCGTGCCCTTGAGCTGGTCGCGGGCGACGCCCTGCTCGTCGGCGACCGCGACGTAGAGCCCGAGCAGCCATGCCGCCGTGGCGTTGATGGTCATCGACGTGTTCATCTCGGCCAGCGGGATGCCCTCGACGAGCGTCTCCATGTCGCCGCGGTGGGCGACCGAGACGCCGACCTTGCCGACCTCTCCCCGCGCCAGGACGGCGTCGGGGTCGTAGCCGGTCTGCGTCGGCAGGTCGAAGGCGATCGACAGGCCGGTCTGGCCCTTGGCGAGGTTCCGCCTGTAGAGCTCGTTGGAACGTCGGGCGTCGGAGTGCCCGGCATAGGTGCGCATCACCCAGGGGCGATCGCGCTCGGGCAGGCGGTGGTCGCTCATGGCGGCCATTCTAGATCGCGAGTGCCGATCGCCGCCCGCGGAGCGCGGCCTTGTACGTTCCCGGCCGTGCCGTCCGCACTTCTGATCGACACCCACCACCTCGGCCTCGACCGCGTGATCGGTGTCTGGGAGCGCGACGGCGTCCTCATCGACCCGGGACCGGCGAACACGATCGACACGGTCCTCGAGTCGGTTCCCGGCGGCCGCCCGCGTGCCGTCCTGCTGACCCACATCCATCTCGACCACGCCGGCGCCGCCGGGACGCTCGTCGCGCGCTGGCCCGACCTCCGCGTGTACGTCCACGAGGTCGGCGCCCCGCACCTCATCGATCCATCCCGGCTGCTGCGCAGCGCCGGGCGTCTCTACGGCGACCGCATGGACGAGCTCTGGGGCGAGGTCCTGCCGGTGCCTGAGGCGAACGTGGTCCCGCTCGCGGGCGGTGAGGTCGCGGAGGGCCTCGACGTGCTCGCAGCCCCGGGGCACGCCTCCCACCACGTCGTCTACCTCGAGGCGGACGGCGGCGATGCGTTCCTCGGCGACGTCGGCGGCGTTCGAATCCCGCCCGGCGACGCGGTGTGGCTGCCGACGCCTCCTCCCGACATCGACCTCGAGCTCTGGCGCGGGTCGATCCGGGCAGTTGCGGAGCGCCGCCCGGGCCGGCTGCTGTTGACCCACTTCGGCGCCGTTGACGACCCGGATCGGCATCTGGCCGCCGTCGAGGCCGAGATCGAGCGGGCCGCCGGCGCGTCCCGGCTCGGCGAGCAGGCCTTCCTGGCGGAGCTCGAGGGCCGGATCGACGCCGAGGCGCCCGAGACCGCGGAGCGAATCCGCTCGGCGATGCCGCCCGCGCAGACCTGGCTCGGTCTCGAGCGCCATTTGAGCCGCCGCGGCTGAAAAAGCCTCGAGAGGACCGCGACTCCTGCGGTTCTTTCGTGTTCGCAAGGTTCGAGGCACCCGTTCCGGGGATGCTCGCGGAGGACCGCCGACCCGGTTACGCTCATGAAGATGACCAAGCGAATCGCACTCACAGCAACGATCCTGACCGCTCTCGCGGTGGCGGTCCCTGCCTTCGCCGGGATCACCGTCTACAGCAACAACTTCTCGTCCAAGGACGACTACAAGGCGATCACCAAGCAGTCCGGCAAGAGCAAGAAGTGCAAGCGCACCTGGCGCAAGAAGTCGGCGCTCGGCGTCACCGTCAAGGGCGGTAAGCAAGCCTGCGAGCTGAAGACGCCGGTCGAGGGCGATTCGAGCCAGCCCGACCTGATCATCAGGGCCGAGACGAAGATCACGGCGGCGACCGAGAAGGCGGCTCGCAAGGGCGCCTACGTCGGACTGACCGTGCGCTCGAGCCGCAAGGACGGCTACACGTTCCGGGTCATCCCGAAGACCGGCAAGTGGGAGCTCGTCGAGAACAAGGTGACGCTCGAGAAGGGCGAGGACAAGGCCGTCAAGGGGATCAAAAAGAAGAACGTCCTCGAGCTTCGCGCCAAGGGCGACACGCTCATCGGCAAGGTCAATGGCAAGACGATGATCTCCTACAAGGACCCGTCTCCGGACGAGGTGACGGGCAAGGGCACGGGCTTCGCTTACGGGATCAAGCAGAAGGTCAAGAAGAAGAAGGCGGTCGCCTTCTTCGACAAGCTCAAGGTCCAGGTCCCGAACCCCTGAAACCCGCCGACCCTCGCTAGATTGCGACGGGGATCGAGCAGGCAGCGATGACGACGGAGACGATCGAGCGACCACGGACGTCTGGACCCGGCACGGGCGGGGCCGGCTGGCGCGTGATCGTCAAGAACGACGACCACAACACCTTCGAGCACGTCGCGGCGACCCTGGCGCGGGTAATCCCGGGCGTCTCCTACAACAACGGGATGGCCTTCGCCAACACGATCCACAACACCGGCCAGGCGATCGTCTGGAGCGGTATGCGCGAGCCCGCCGAGCACTACTGGGAGCTGCTCGCCTCCGCCGGGCTGACGATGGCCCCACTCGAGCAGCACTGAACGACGAAGGGCGCCCGTAGGCGCCCTTCGAATCGCGATTCCGACGGCAGTCGGATCAGAGCTGCAGCAGCCTGCCGCCGGCGCCGGGGGGTGAGCCGCCGAGGCTGCCCCGCGGGCGCTTCCAGGCCTGGCGACGGCGGGCACGACGGCCCTCGCGGATCGTCCGCTGGACCTCCTCGTCGCGCCGGGCCTCGGTGCGGGTCGGAAGGGGCGGGGAGATGAGTGTCGTGCTGGTCATTGTCGGCCTCCGGGCTTACGTTTCAGGTGATGGAACGAGGGTGCCGTAACGTTGGGATAAGCGCAATAGATTTAGCTAGCGCGGCTGATAAGCTCCACTGATGCTCGATCTCAAGCGCCTCCGTTTCCTGCGTTCCGTCGCTGAGCACGGCTCTTTCTCGGCCGCCGCCGAGGTCCTCTACGTTTCGCAATCGGCGGTCAGCCAGCAGATCGCCACCCTCGAGGCAGAGGTCGGCGAGCCGCTGATCCTCCGTCTCCGCAGCGGCCCGGTCCTCACCGACGCCGGCCGCCTGCTCGTCGGCCACGCCGAGTCGGCGATGGCCCGCCTCGAACAGGCCGAGCGCGAGCTCGCGTCGCTCTCGGGACTCGAGGCCGGTGAGCTGCGGATGGTCAGCTTCGCGAGCGCGAGCGCCACCGTCGTGACCAGGGCGATCAGCCGCTTCCGCGAGGAGCACCCGGGGATCCGCCTGAGCCTGACCGAGGCCGAGCCCGAGGAGGCGCTGCCGGCGCTGCGCTGCGGTCGCTACGACGTCGGCGTCCTCTACGACTTCGAGCTCCATCCCTTCGAGCCCGATCCCGACATCGCGATGCGCTCGGTGATCGACGAGCGGATGCACCTGGCGCTGCCGCGCGATCACCGGCTCGCCGGCTGCGAGGCAGTCCACCTCTCCGAGCTGGCCGACGAGTCGTGGCTCTGCGGCAACTGCGAGAGCTCCTGCCGCCAGCTGACGCTGCGGAGCTGCGAGCAGGCCGGCTTCGTGCCCGACATCGCTTACGAGAGCAACGACTACACGGTCATGGAGGCACTCGTCTCGGCCGGGATGGGGGTGACGCTGATCCCCGACCTCGCCCTGATGCTCCCCAGTCCCGACATCGCGATCGTCGACGTGCTGCCGGATCCGCCCGTCCGCCGGGTCTGGGCGGCGACGCTCGATGCCGGCGCCCGCAGCCTCGCGGCGGCGGCAATGGTCGACACCCTCGCTGTGGTCGGCGCCGAGCTCGCGGCCGCCCCGGCCGCCGCCTGAGCCCGCCGCGAACGCACCCGCGCGCTAGCCGCGCGTGTTCGACTCCATCTCGCCCGCCGGCAGGCCCGGTGGCGACCAGCCGGGACCGTGGTAGAGGACGCCGAACTTGGAGCGCAGCCCGGACGCGCGGCGCATGTCGTGCCACATGGCGACGTACTCGTGGAAGGCGGCTCGGACCGGGTTATAGGTGTGGATGTTCTTCGTCAGCCCGTAGCGGACGCGCTCGCCCTCAGGGGCGTAGGTGCCGAAGAGCTTGTCCCAGATGATCAGGATGCCGCCGTAGTTTCGGTCGAGGTAGACCTCGTTTGAGCCGTGATGGACCCGGTGGTGGGAGGGCGTGTTCAGGATCGCCTCGAGCGGCCGCGGCAACCGGTGGATCCGCTCGGTGTGGATCCAGAACTGGTAGATCAGCGACCAGGCCTGGGCGAGCAGCACCATCCACGGCTCGAAGCCGAGCGCCGGCATCCACAGCCAGAAAGGGAGATAGGTCATCGGGACCCATGTCTGTCGCAGCGCCGTCGAGAGGTTGTAGTGGGTGCTCGAGTGGTGGACGACGTGGCTGGCCCAGAAGAACCGGCTCTCGTGGCTGCAGCGGTGGAACCAGTAGTAGGAGAAGTCGTCGGCGAAGAACAGCAGCACCCACGTGAGCGGATCGCTCGGGTCCATCCGCAGCGGCGTGAGCTCGTAGATCGCCGCATACAGCGCGACCACGACGAGCTTCCAGGCGACGTTGATGACGACGTTGCCGGACCCGAGCAGCAGGCTCGTCCGCGTGTCGCTGGCGTCGTAGCCGATCAGGTCTTCCTCGTCGCGCGCGTACCGGAACGACAGTGCCTCGACCGCGAGCAGCAGCACGAAGAACGGGATCGCGTAGTAGAGAACCTCGGCCACGCGTCAATCTAAGCAGCCGCGGCGCGGCCGGTGACGACTGGTTGGACCGGTCAGTCGCGCTCGGCGGCGATCAGCACGTGCCAAACCGGATAGACCGGCTTGTTGTACATGCTCATCGCGGCCTCGCGAGCCTCGCCGACCTCGTCGGATGACCAGAACCGGTCGAAGTCGCCGCGCGACTCCCAGGTCGTGGTCTGCACGAAGAGGAGGTGGTCCTCCTCGGAGCGGGTCAGCGTGAAGGAAGTGGCGCCGAAGGAGGGCGCCCGCTCGAGCGCCGGCATCCAGATCGCGTACCAGCGGTCGGCCCGCCAGGGGTTGATGTGCCAGTTGACGACGTTGACCTCGGCCATGGGTGCCGCATCTTATTGACCCGCGGCGGCGCTCGGCAGGTGGAGGGTCATCCGCGCGCCGCCGAGCCCCGACTCGCCGACCTCGATCCGCCCTCCCTGGGCCGCCGCGAGCTCGCTCGAGATCGCCAGGCCGAGGCCGAAGCCGCCGTAGCGGCGGTTGCGCGAGGCGTCCAGACGGGAGAACCGGTCGAAGATCCGCTGCCGGTCAGCCGGGTCGATCCCGGGACCGTCGTCGTCGACCACGAGCCTGGCTCCGCCGCCGTCGGCCGCGACCGAGAGGGCGACCCGGTCCCGCCCGTAGGCGAGGGCGTTGCCGACCAGGTTGCGGGCGATCCGGACCGTGTCCTCGCGGCGTCCGTGGGCGACCGCGGAGGCGCCCTCGTCCGCCCGGAGGTCGACGCGGGCCGCGTCCTCTTCAGGCAGGGCCGCCACGATCTCGGCGGCGACCGAGCCGAGATCGAAGTCGGCGGCCGCCTCACCCTCGCCGCCGGCGTCGAGCCTGGCGAGCTGCAGGAGCCCCTCGATCAGCCTGCCCATCCGCTCGGCCTCTCGCTCGATCAGCGCCGTTACCCGCGCGACCTCGGCCGGGTCCGGGTCGGGTGTCGCCGCGAGCACCTGGGCCTGGCCGAGGATCGCGGTCAGCGGCGTCCGCAACTCGTGCGAGGCGTCGGCGATGAACGCACGTTGCGAGTCGAAGGCCGCCTCGAGACGGTCGAGCATGTGGTCGAAGCTCTCCGCCAGCGCCGCGATCTCGGTGACGCGCGTGCGCTCGTCCATCCGCACGTCGAGGCGGCCTCCATCGACCGCTGCCGCGCGGCCCGCCATGCGCTCGAGCGGGCGAGCGGTCCGCGTGGCGATCAGGACGCCGAGACCGGCGGCGGCCAGCACCGTGAGCGCGCCGATCAACAAGAACGTCTTGGCGACCTGGTGCTGCGCCTGCTCGGTGGCGGCGGCCGGCTCCCCCGCCTGGACGATCGCTTGGCCCGAGGCCGTGTCGACGACCTTCGTGAGGAGGCGCAGATCGCCGCTCTCGGAGAGCTCAACGGTCTCGTATCCGGGATTCGCGGTCAGCAGATCCTGAAGCTGGACGGCCTCGTGCTGTTCCTCGGCGCCCTCGCCGCGTCCCTCGTCCGGGGTGTGGCCGTCGGCCGGGTCGAGCAGGTTCGTCTGGTTGCTGATCGGGCCCGAGGCCCCCGGCACCTGTGCGATCAGCAGCCGTGATCCGATCAGGGCCTGGTCGGCGATGAACGTGCGCGCCGCCGACTCCTCGCCGCCCGGGGGCGCGGAGGTGAGCGCTCCGGCCAGCGCGTCCGCCTGGACGGCGAGGTCCTGGTCCGTTCGGTCGTCGAGGCGGCTGCCGACGAGGTTGTAGACCGCGATCCCGAGCGCCGCGACGGAGATCAGCACGAGCGCGCCGATCGAGAGCGCCAGCCTGGTCCGGAGGCTCATCCGGCGTCGCCGCCGGCGAGGCGATACCCGGCCGAGCGGACCGTCTCGATCGCGGCCGGGTCGCCGAGCTTGCGTCGCAGGTAGCCGACGTAGACGTCGACGACGTTCGTGCCCGGGTCGTGTTCGTAGCCCCATGCCTCGGCGAGCAGCCGCTCGCGGGAGAGCGCCTGACCGGGATGGCGGGCGAAGCAGGCGAGGAGCGAGAACTCGCGGGGCGACAGTGCGACCTCTTCGCCGCCGGACCAGACCCGGCGGCTGAGCAGATCGATCTCGATCCCGCCGACTCGCATGCGGCCGCCCTCCGAGCTGCCGGTGCGGAGGTGGGCGCGGATCCGTGCGAGAAGCTCCGGGACCGCGAACGGCTTCGTGACGTAGTCCGTGGCGCCGCCGTCGAGTCCCGCGATCCGGTCCTCGACCTCGCCCTTTGCCGAGAGGATGATCACCGGCAGCAGCGGCCGGACCTTGCGGACCGCCTCGAGGACCTCGAGGCCGCTGCGGCCGGGGAGCATCAGGTCGAGCACGACGAGGTCGGCCTCACCCTCGAGGATCAGCTTCTCCCCGGAGGGGCCGTCGGAAGCGTGCGCGACCGAGTATCCGGCGGCCTCGAGGCCGCGGACGAGGAAGTCGGCGATGGCGGGTTCGTCCTCGACGACGACGATGCGCATCCGCCGACTCTAACCCCGCGCAGCGACCGGCAAGGGGCCGTCGCGCGTGCCTGAGAGGACTCTCATCGAACGCTTTCCGCCGTCTTAGGGGTTCTCCGCAGCATGCCCGTGACCGTCCCCGAACGAAAGGAAACGGAATGCAGAACGACGACCTACAGCTTCGCCGCGCCGGCGCCGCATTGATCGCCGCAACCGGAGCCATCCACCTGATCCTCGCCCCCGAATACCTCGGCGAGCAGGCCTACATCGGAATCGGTTTCATCCTCGGCGGCATCGTGGCGCTGCTCATCGCCGTGAGGCTCTGGCGGGAAGGCGACCAGGCGGCCTGGGCGCTCGGCGCACTCGTCTCGGCTGGCATGGCCGTCGGGTTCATCCTCTCCCGGACCGTCGGTCTCCCCGGCTTCCACGAGTCGGAGTGGGAGCTCTCCGGGATCGTCTCGGTCCTGCTCGAGATCGGCTTCGTCGGCTGTGCCGCCGCGGCTCTCCGGGCCCCGCGCTCGGCGCTGGCCTAGCGGACGGAGGCTTCGGAAGATCCACTGATCGTGATTGCGGGGCCATGCGGCCCCCAATCGCGATCAGTGGCGTTCGGGGGCCGGGATCGGAAACGGTGCACTTTCTCGCCCTCAGACCGAGTAAATGCACCGAGATCGCCGGTCGGAGTTATCTACGCCCCGACCTCGGCCCAGATCGCGCCCTCGCCCGGCGCGGTCTTGCCCTCGTGGTCGTCGGTGGCGCCGACGCGGACCGTGATCTTTCCGGAGTGCCGGTTCTCGTGCATCATCTGGTGCGCCTCGGGGACGCCGTCGAAGTCCATCGACTTCGAGAGCACGGGGCGGACCTTGCCCTCGGCCATCAGCTGGTTGGCCTTCATGCACTCGTAGGCGTTCGCGAAGTGCGAGCCGATGATCTCCTTCTGCTTCATCCAGAGGTAGCGGACGTCGAAGTCGAGCGTGTAGCCCGAGGTGGCGCCGCAGATCACGACCTTGCCGAACGGCTTGACCGTGAACACCGAGGTCGGGAAGGTTGCCTGCCCGACGTGCTCGAAGACGATGTCGGGGGCGTCGCCGAGGATCCCCTTGACCTTCTTGGCGAAGGCGCGGGACTCCTTGAACCGGGCCTTCTCCTCGTCCGGCGTCTCGTTGCCGGTCCGCATCATGCCCTTGAACTCGTTGCGGTCGATGTAGTCGACGGCGCCGAGCTGCTTGATGAGCTCGCCCTTCTCCGCCGACGAGACGACGCCGACGGCGTTCGCACCAGCGGCCTTGCAGAGCTGGGTCGCGAAGACTCCGAGCCCGCCGGCGGCGCCCCAGATCAGGACGTTGTGGCCGGCCTGGATCTTCGCCCGGTTGAGCAGCATCCGGTAGGCGGTGAAGTAGGTGAGACCGTAGGCGGAGCAGTCGACCCAGGAGAGGTTCTCCGGCTTCGGCAGCAGCTGCTGCGCCTGCACCTTGGTGAACTGGGCGAAGCTTCCCCAGGTGGTCTCGTAGCCCCAGATCCGCTGCGACGGAGCGGCCATCGGGTCGAGGCCGTGGACCTCGACGTCCTCGTAGGAGGCCTGGTTGCAGTGGATGACGACCTCGTCGCCCGGCTTCCAGTTGGTGACGCCGGGGCCGACCTTCCAGACGACGCCGGAGCCGTCGGAGCCGCCGATGTGGTGGCCGTACTCGGGGTGGTCGCCGTATCCGAACACGGAGACGGGCTGGCCGAGCGAGGCCCAGACGTTGTTGAAGTTGACGCCGGCCGCCATCACGCGGACGATCACCTCGAAGGCGCCGGGCTCGGGGACCTCGACCTCCTCGACCTGGAAGGCGTCCTTCGGCTCGCCCTCGCGCTCGGCGCGGATGACCCACGCGGCCATCTTCTCGGGCAGGGTGCCCGGCTCCACGTCCAGCTTGGCGACTTCAGCGATGTCTACGGCCACGGTTCTCCTCGGTTTCGGGAAGCGGTCAAAAGCGGGCCGGATGGTATCGCCGCGTGGCGGATCAGTCGGTTGCGGCGCCCGCGAGGCTCGGGACCGGATCCTCCGGCGCACCGCGCCGGGCGTCGTCTTCGCCCTCGACGGAATCCGTCTCACCCTCGACCGGCTTGCCGGCGATCAGGAACCAGGCGAGCACCGCGCCGGCGGCCGCGACGGCCGCCGAGATGCCGATCGAGGTCGTCAGCCCGGAGATGAAGGCGTCGTGGGCGGCGCCCGCGGCCTGCTGGGCGACGTCGGGCGGCAGCGTGTCGATCGTCTGGGTCAGGCCACCGCTGCCGAGTTGCGAGGCGATCGAGTCGATCTGACCGGAGTCGATGCCGGTCCCGCTCAGGCCGGCCTTCAGCGACGACTCGCTGTTGGCCTGGAAGATCGCGCCGAGGACGGCGACCCCGAACGTGCCGCCGACCATCCGCGACATCGACAGCAGGCCCGAGGCCAGCCCCGACTTCGTGACGTGGACCGCGTTCATCGCGGCCGTCGACATCGGCGACATCGTCATCGCGATGCCGAAGCCCATCAGCACGAACGGGACGAGCAGCGAGGCGTACCCCGAGGTGTCGGAGATCTGCGCCTGCAGGAAGAGCGAAACGGCGACGAGCGAGAGGCCGGTGATGATCGGCGGCCGCGGGCCGATCCGGTCGGTCAGCCGTCCGGCGATCGGCGCGACGAACATGATCACGAGCGTCGTCGGCAGGAACCTGATGCCGGCCTCGAACGGTGAGTAGCCGAGGATGTTCTGGATGTAAAGCGCCATGAAGAAGAACATCCCGAGCATCGAGAACGAGATGATGAAAGCGACGATCAGCGCCCCCACGAAGTTGCGGTTGCGGAGGAACTCGAACTGGACGATCGGCGCGCGGACCCGGCCTTCGAGCTTCACGAACGCGGCGAGGACGACGATCGAGGTCGCGATCAGCCCGACGACCCGGGGCGATCCCCATCCCCAGCTGTTGCCCTCGATCAGTGCGAGCACACCCGCCGTCAGCCCGACGGTGAGGACGGCGGTGCCGGCCCAGTCGATCTCGCGGCCGACGGTTTCGTCGCGGGACTCGCGGACGGCGAACAGCGTCGCGGCGACGGCGGCGGCTGCAACGGGGATGTTGAGGTAGAAGATCGCCCGCCAGGAGACGTGCTCGGTGAGGAAGCCGCCGAGCAGCGGCCCGAGAGCCAGCGCCAGCGCGGAGACGCCGGCCCACGTGCCGATCGCACGGCCGCGCTCGGCCGGCGGGAAGGCGTTGGTGATTATCGAGAGGGTCGCCGGCATCATCAGCGAGGCGCCGATGCCCTGGGTGACGCGGCTGGCTACGAGTGCACCGGTCGACGGCGCCAGTCCGGCCGTTGCCGACGAGATCGCGAAGAGGACGACTCCGGTCATGAACATCCGCCGGCGCCCGAGGATGTCGCCGAGCCGGCCGCCGGTCGCGAGCAGCACCGCGAACGAGAGGCTGTAGCCGTTGATCACCCATTCGAGGGAGGAGATCGAGGCGCCGAGGTCCTTCTGGATCGACGGCAGCGCCACGTTCATGACGGTGTTGTCGAGCATGATCATGAACAGGGCGAAGCACATCGCCGCGAGCGTCCACCACTTGGCGTTCTCGTCCGTGATCAGGTGTCCGAAACGCTGGGTCATCGGGCGGCCTCCTCGGAATCGTCGGCCGGTACCGGCTTGAGGAGACCCTGATCGGCAAGGGGGGAGAGGGCCTCGCCGACCGCGTCCCGCTGGGCCGGATCGAGGGTGTCGAGGAAGTTGTCGATCTGGGCGCGGCGCAGCGCGACGAGGTCGCCGGCGAGCTCGCGGCCCGGGTCGGTGATCGTGAAGAGGCGTACGCGGCGGTCCTCCTCGGACTCGCGCCGGGTGACGAAGCCCTTCTGGACGAGGCCTTCGAGGGCGCGGCTGACGGCGGCGGGGGAGGCGCCGATCCGGGCGGCGATCCGGCCGCCGGCGAGCGGCTCCGGGTCGGAGCAGGCGAGCATGACGATCGCCCGGACCTGGCTGACGGTGAGGTCGTTCTCCTCGATGACCCGGAAGTGGTCGTCCTCCGGAGTCAGCATCACAGCGCGCATCAGGCCGTAGACGAGGTCGCCCGTGTCGGTGGCGGCGCCCGCGGCGGGTCCGGAATCGGTTGTCGAAGATCCTTGCACTCGCGCAACTATTGCAACCCGGCACGTTCCGCTGTGTGAGTTCGCGCACTGTCAGAAAGCCATCCGGAACCGCGACTACCTTGAAGAGTCCGATGGAGGCATCCCGCAGACACCAGTTCGACACCGCTTCACAGCTGCCGCTCGACGACGAGCCGGCTTCAGTCCGCGCGCTCGGCGACCGGATCGTGATCGACGGACTGACCGTGGCCGACGAGCGCGCCGCCAAGGTCGTCCGCGAGCGCACGGAGGCGGGAACTCCGGCCGCCGAGACCGTCACGAAGGCGATCGAGATCGGGACGCGCGTCATCGACTCGGAGGGCACCGCCACCAACGTCGACTACGTGCAGCGGGTCTTCGAGGAGCGCGTCGGCCGCCTGCAGGAGGACCTCAGCGGCACCCTCGAGGAGGGCAGCGCCGAGATCGCCAAGCACATCGCCGAGAACTTCGACACGAAGCGCGCCGACTCGGTTCAGGGCGAGATCAAGCAGATGCTCGTCACCGCCATCCAGCACCAGCAGTCGGAGATCCAGAAGATGCTGACCGCCGAGGACGCGAGCAACCCACTCGTCGCCACGCAGATGCGTGCCACGGCGAAGATGATCGAAGCCGAGGAGCGCCATCGCAAGCAGCTCGCCGAGATGCGGGAGGGCCTCTCGAACGAGAACCGCGCCCTCCATGCGCAGGTCCGCGAGCTGACCGAACGGGTCAGCGTCCAGCTCGAGCGCAACGAGGGCGATCAGCGTCTCGCCGAGGCCGAGGAGGCGGGAACCCGCAAAGGCTTCACCTTCGAGGAGAACGTCTTCGAAGCCGTGTCCGCCATCTCGGTGGCCCGCGGCGACTGCGCCACGCATACGGGCGCCGAGGGCGCCGAGGGCGGCGGCAAGAAGGGCGACGTGGTGGTCGAGCTCGGGGCCGCCGACGGGCCGTCGGCGGGCAGGATCGTCTTCGAGGTCAAGGACAGGAAGCTCTCCAAAAAGGAGGCCTGGGACGAGCTCAACGCTTCGATGGAGGCGCGCGCTGCTGCATTCGGCGTCCTCGTCGTCGCCGGCGACGACCGCGTACCCGCCGGTCGCGAGCAGCTCCACGAGTACGGCGGCAACAAGATGATCGTCGCCGTCGACCGCGACGAGCCCGACTCGCTCGCACTTGCGACCGCCTACCGGCTCGCCGCCGCCCGGGTGGCGATGGCCCGCGACCGCGACCTGACGGTCGATGCCGCCGAGGTCCGGTCGACGGCCGACGACGCGGTCACGAGCCTCAAGCAGGCGCAGGCGATCCGTGCAACTTTGACCGGCATCAAGACCTCTTCGGACAAGGCCCGGGCGGGCCTCGACGAGATGGTCGCCGGCGTCCAGGCGAAGCTCGAGCGGATCGACGCGCTCGTCGCCGAGGCCGAGGAGCCGGAGGGCTCCTAGGCTCGTTGAAGCACGCCGGGGCCGAGCTGCTCCGGCGAGGTGAAGCCGGACAGGCCCAGCGTCAGGTCGAGTTCGGCGAGGGTCCAGCGGAGGACCTTCTCGACGCCGTCCGCGCCCTCGAGCGCCATCCCCCACAGGTAAGGACGGCCGATCAGCACTGCGTCGGCACCCAGCGCCAGCGCCTTGAAGGCGTCGGCTCCGGAGCGGATGCCGCTGTCGAACATGACCTTCAGGTCGCCGCCGATCGCGGCCGCGATTTCGGGGAGGGCGTCGACCGCAGCGATCGCGCCGTCGACCTGACGGCCGCCGTGGTTGGAGACGACGACTCCGTCGACGCCCCGTTCGCGCGCTTCGCGCGCGTCATCGGGGTGAAGGACACCCTTGAGGAGGATCGGCAGGGACGTCCGCGCCCGCAGCCACTCGAGGTCGTCCCAGGAGAGGCTGGGGTTGCCGAACGTCCCGATGAACTTCCCGATCGCCGGCCCCGGGTCGTCCTCGGGCGTCCCGTCGAGGCCCTCGCGGAAGACCGGGTCGGAGAAGAAGTTCGCCAGACCGATCCCCTCGATCGCCGGGAGGTAGGCGTTCTGGAGGTCGCGCGGCTTCCAGCCGGGGAAGGCATTGTCGACGGTGACGACGAGCGCCTCGTATCCGGCGGCCTCGGCCCTGTTCACGAAGCTCTCGCACAGATCCGGGTCGTTCGGCCAGTAGAGCTGGAACATCCGCGGCGAGTCGCCGAGTGCCTCGGCCACCGCCTCGATGGTGTGACCGGAGACGGTCCCGACCGTGATCGGCACGCCGACGCGGGCCGCGCCCTCTGCGCTCGCAAGCTCGCCGTCGGGGTGGACGATCATCTGCGCGCCGATCGGAGCCAGCGCCAGCGGCGCCGGCCATTCGCTCGCGAACGGCGTGACCCGCAGGTCGCGAACGGCGACGTCGCGGAGCATCCGCGGGACGATCCTCCAGGAGTCGAGGGAGGCGCGGTTGCCCCGATCGGTCCCGCCCGTCCCGGCCGACCCGAACACGTAACCGGCGGCGCGCTCGTCGAGCGCCTCCTCGGCACGGGCCTCGAGTTGCCGCCAGTCGACCGGAAGCGTCGGGGACTGACCGCCGGCGCCGGCGAGGTAGATCGACCGGTAGTGGTCGCCGAACTGCTCGCGGGGCGCGTCCGGCGTCATCGCCCGCTCAGGGGAGCAGGAGGTCGTTCTGGGCGCTCGGCCGCTCGGCGCCGATCTTCATGACCGCCGGCTTGATCGTCGGCACGCTGGCCTCGACCGCGTACTCGCCGGTCTCCGCCTGGAACTGGACGGAGCCGGTGCCGCCGGCCGGGATCTCGTCGGTCTGTGCGCTCGTCGGGCCGTCGAAGGCGATCTGGACGTCGTCGGCGGACTGGTTCGAGAAGGTGACCGTGACGAGTCCGGCGCCGAGTGCGTCGGGCACGACGACGACCTTCTGGTTGTCGACCTTGCCGCTGAGCTCCTCGGGAGCGGGCGGACGGGGGTCGTTCGGATGGTCCTCGGCGCCGCACCCGGCCGCGAAGACGGCGGCGATGACCAGCCCTGCTGCGGCACATCTCCCTCTCATCCGAGCTTGAATCTACCCGAACGACCGGCGAGCGTCGCCGATCCCGGCTCAGACGTCGACCGCCTCGACGACTGCCGCGATGCCGTCGCCGACGGACACCTCGCTACCGGGCTCGGCCTCGCGGCGGAGGACGGCGAGGGCGAGCGGTCCCTGGGCGGGCGAGATCACGGCGGTGCCGATCGTGCCGATCTCGCGATCGCCGGCGGTCACCGGGTCGCCGGCGGAAACCGGCTCGGTGGGGCGGAGGCGGCGCAGATGCCGGTTCGGCTTGCCCTTGTAGTGGAGCCGGGCGACGGTCTCCTGACCGATGTAGCAGCCCTTCGTGAAGCTGACGGCGCGCTCGTTGATGCCGGCCTCCTGCGGCATCGTCTGCGCGCTGATCTCGCGGCCGACACGCGGCCTGCCCGCCTCGACCCTGACGATCTCGGCGGCGGCCTCGGCGACGGGCTGGGCGCCCTCTGACGTCAGGCGCTCGGTCACGGCCTCGGCGGTATCGGCGGGTACGAAGAGGTCGGCGCCGACATCGGTCGCGACGGCGCGACAGGAGAAACCGGCCACGAACAGCTCGCGATGGGAGTGCTCCGGCGTCAGCGGCGTGCCGTCGAGGAGCTTCGAGGAGAGGGGGCCGATCAGCGAGAGGATCGCGAGGTCGGCCGGATCGGCTTCGACGGCGGCGTCGCGGCCGACGTTGTACATCCCGAGGTGGCCGAGCACGAGGTCGCCGGTCGCCGCCTCCGTGTCGATCAGAAAGTCGTCCGGAGCGATTCGCAGCACCCGCATGTCGGCACGGACCTTGCCCTTGCGGTCGAGAAGCGCGGCGTAGCACCCCGCTCCGGGTTCGAGGGCCTCGATGTCGTTCGTGAGCTGGCCCTGGAGGAACTCGGCGGCCTCGGCTCCGCGGACGGTGATCCGGACGCGATCGGAGCGATCGAGCAGCCCCGCCTCCTCACGGATCGCGCGGTACTGGGCGTCGAGTTCGAGCGCTGTCTCCATGCCGACGATTGTAGGAGCCGGTGAAAGCGGCCCGGCGGCGGCGGTTCGACCGGGGCCCGACTGGACACGAAAAGTTTGATGTGTCAAACTTTCGTGAATGGCTACTTCAAACACCCGCGGGAAACGCGTTGTCTGAGCCGATTGCCGCGCCCGGCAGCCATGGGCGCGACCGCCGAGCGAGCGCCACCGAGGCAATCGAGGACTACGCGAAGGCGATCCATGCGCTCGCGGCCCGCGAGCCCGGCCCGGTCGGGACGACCGCGATCGCCGACCGGCTCGGCGTTTCGCCGGGCACCGTGACCGCGATGGTCAAGCGGATGGCCGAACTCGGGCTCGTCAGCTACGAGCCGTATCAGGGGGTCGAGCTGACCGAGCCGGGGGAGCGGATGGCCCTCGAGGTGATCCGCCACCACCGGCTCCTCGAGTCGTTCCTCGCCGAGGCGCTCGGCATGCCGTGGGATCAGGTCCACGACGAGGCCGAGGTGCTCGAGCACTACATAAGCGAGGAGCTCGAGGAGCGGATCGCGGCAGCACTCGGCGACCCCGACCGCGACCCGCACGGCGATCCGATCCCCGACCGCGACCTCCTGATCACCGACCCCGTTCCCGGCGTCCCGCTGCTCGAGCTCGAGCCCGGGAGCGAGGGGACCTTCTCGCGGGTCTCCGACGGGCGCCCGGAGATGCTCCGCTTCCTCGATGGGGCGGCCATCCGGCCCGGGGCCGAGCTCCGCGTGGTGCGCCGCGAGCCCTTCGGCGGCGCGGTCGTCGTCGACGCAGGTCGCGGCGAAACCCCGATCGGCCCCGACCTCGCCGCCCGCATGCTGGTCGTCCTCAGAGGTGCCGCTTGAGCACCACGCCGACGGCGCCGCCGCCCGACGAGGAGCGCGACCGCGCATCGTCGGAGGTCGATCTCGTCCTTCCCGGCGAGGCGCTCGTCGCCGACGCCGCTCAGCGCTCGCTGTCCGGCGAGCGCCGCGGGCTGCGGCGGCTCTGGCCGTTCCTCGGTCCGGCATTCGTCGCCTCGATCGCCTACATCGACCCCGGCAACTTCGCGACGAACATCGCCTCGGGTGCCCAGTTCGGCTACATGCTCCTCTGGGTCGTCCTCGCCGCCAATCTGATCGGCATGGTCGTCCAGACCCAGTCGGCGAAGCTCGGGATCGCCACCGGCAAGAACCTCCCCGAGCTCTGCCGCCAGGAGTTCCCGCGCAAAACGTCCTTCGGCCTCTGGATCCAGGCGGAGCTAGTCGCGATGGCCACCGACATCGCCGAGGTGATCGGCGCCGCGCTGGGCCTCTACCTGCTCTTCGGGATCCCGCTGTTCTGGGCCGGGCTGATCGCCGGGGCCGGGTCGTTCCTGATCCTGGCGATGCAGCAGCGCGGCGTCCGCAAGCTCGAGGCCGTCATCGTCGGGTTCCTGGCGATCGTCATCGGCGCCTTCGTCTTCGAGGTGACCCAGTCCAACCCCGATCCGGCGGGGATCGCGAAGGGCCTGTTCATCCCCGGCTTCGACGGGACCGAGAGCATCCTGCTCGCCACCGGCATCCTCGGCGCGACCGTGATGCCGCACGTCGTCTACCTCCACTCGGCGCTGACCCAGTCCCGTGTCGTCGGCCGCAACGACGACGAACGCCGGCGGATCCTCAACTTCGAGAAGGTCGACGTCATCATCGCGATGACGCTCGCGGGGCTCGTGAACATGTCGATGGTCATCGTCGCGGCCGGGCTCTTCAACGCGGGCGGGCTGACCGGCATCGACTCGATCGAGGGCGCCTACGCCGGCCTCCAGCAGACCGTCTCCGACAACGCGGCGACGATCTTCGGGATCGCGCTTCTGGCATCGGGTCTCGCCTCGACTTCGGTCGGCACGATGGCCGGTCAGGTCGTCATGCAGGGCTTCATCCAGCGCCGCATCCCGTTGACCGTGCGACGGATGATCACGCTCGCCCCGGCGCTCGTCGTCCTCGCGATTGGGGTCGACCCGACCCGCGCGCTCGTCGTCAGCCAGGTCGTCCTCTCCTTCGGGATCCCGTTCGCATTGATTCCGTTGCTGATCATCGCCCGCAGGCGCGAGGTGATGGGAGCGATGGTCAACCCCGGCTGGCTGACCGCGTTCGCGTCGGTTCTCGCGGCCGCGATCATCGCCCTCAACCTGTTCCTGCTCCAGCAGCTCTTCTTCGGATAGCTCCGCCGGTAGGCTTGCCGCGATGGCGCTATCGGAGTCCTTCCAGGAGATCGTCGAGTCGCTTCCCCGCGACTGGACGGACATGCAGCTCGAGCTGCGGATCACCGACGAGACGCGTTACGTGGACGCCTCGATCCCGATGACCCAGATCAACGCGCAGCCGCACTCCGAGGCGGATTGGCACTGGCGCATCAACGTGGCCAACGGCTTCGGGCACGCAGCCGCGCCGGAGACGGTCACCTGGGTTCTGCAGATGCTCGACCGCCAGGGCATCGAGGGCGAACTGATGGTCAGCGACCTCAACGAGGGTCGCGCCGAAGTTCGCCAGATGTGGGGCCGTCCGGAGAGCGTTCGCGCCGAGTACCGCCGCCGGCGCTCGATCTGAGCGGGCGATGGCCCGGGTCCTCGCGCTCGTCACCGACCTGATGTTGACCAGCCGCGTCGAGGCGCCGCTGACCGCCGCGGGCCATGAGGTGGTCGTGCGCGGCGACGTCGGCGATGCAACCGGGTTCGCCGTGATCGTCGCCGACCTCGACGTCGTCGACGCCGCCGCGGTCGCGTCCGCCGGCCCGCCCGCGCTCGGGTTCTATTCACACGTCGACGTCGAGACCCGCCGGCGGGCCGAGGAGGCGGGCTTCGACCTCGTCGTTCCGCGGTCGCGGATGGCCCGGGAGCTGCCCGCTCTCGTCGACGGTCTGCTCTCCCGCGGAGACTGAAGCCGGAAGTCGCGGATTCGGGCGCCCCGGGTACTAGACTGGCGCCGCCCAGTTGCGCCACGGCGCGAGATTGCCCTACAGGAGGTTTGAGAGTGCAGGATCGAGGATTGGCCGCTTACATCGCGGAGCTGATCGGAACGTTCTTCCTCGTCTTCGTCATCGGGACCGTCATCAGCCTTTACGTCGCTGCCGGGGGCTCCGCTCAGTTCGGTTCGGACTTCGCTGTCGTCGGCTTCACGCAGGGTCTCGTGCTCTTCGCCCTGATCATGTCCTTCGGAGCCGTCAGCGGCGGGCACTTCAATCCCGCCGTCACGACTGCGGCGGCATTCCTGAGGCGAATCGACCCGATCGACGCGATCGTCTACATCCTCGCGCAGCTCTCCGGAGCGGTGCTGGGCGCGCTGGCCGTCAAGGGCCTGCTGCTCGACGAGGGGCGCGCCGTCAACTGGGGCGCCGGCGACATCAGCCCGCTGCTCGGCAGCGATTTCGCGGGAATGATCTGCGAGGGCATCGGCACGCTGCTGATCGTGCTCGGCGTCGTCGCCGTCGCGATGAACAAGCGGGCTCGCAACGAGTGGGGGCCGCTGACCATCGGCCTCACGTTCGCCTTCTGCGTGTTCATCTTCGGCCCGCTGACCGGCGGCTGTTTCAACCCGGCGCGTTGGTTCGGCCCGGCACTCGTCAGCAACGACTGGGGTGGGGTCTGGCCCTACATCGTCGGCCCGCTCCTCGGCGCGCTGATCGCGGCCCTGATCTACAAGTTCGTGATCACCGCCGGCGAGCCCGAGGTCGAGCTCGAGAAGTCCACCGGTCCCTCGACCGGACCCGGCCCGCGGGCTCAGAAGTAGCCGGCATCGAAGGATTCGACTACCGGGGCGCTCTGCCGAAGGCGGAGCGCCCCGTTTCGTTAGCGTGAAGTCGATGCGGCGCGTCACCTTCTCCCGGAACCTGACGCTGTCGTTGTCGCGGACCTGCCGCTGCTACTGCAAGTACTGCGCGTTCGCCACCCACCAGGCCCACGTCCATCCTCCCGAGGAGGTCGTCGAGCGCCTCGACGCCGCCGCGAAGCGGAACGTCAAGGAATTGCTGGTCCTGACCGGCGAGCAGCCCGAGGTCAACCCGCTCGTCGCCGAGCGCCTGCGCTCCTGGGGCCATGAGGACTTCACCTCGTACGTGATCTGGGCGTGCGAGCAGGCGCTCGAGCGGGGGATGCTCCCGCACACCAACATCGGTGTCGCCGACGCGGACGACTACCGGCGACTGCGAGCGGTGACGGCGTCACAGGGGCTGATGCTGGAGTCGAGCGCAGAGCGGCTGATGGAGACCGTCCACGCCGGCTCGCCGACCAAGCACCCGCAGGTCCGCCTCGCGGCGATCGAGGCCGCCGGGGAGCTGCGGATCCCGTTCACGAGCGGGATCCTCGTCGGCATCGGCGAGACCGAGGAGGAGCGCGTCCAGTCGCTGGAGGCGCTGGCGGCCGTCCAGGAGCGCCACGGCCACATCCAGGAGGTGATCCTCCAGAACTTCGTTCCCCATCCCCGCTACTACGGAGCCGAGGTCGCCGACATCGCCGAGGAGGCGTCCGAGCGGCGCTGGGCCGAGGGCGACTCGGCCGCCGGGGAAGACGACCTCGACCTGCCCGCCTGGGCGTCGCCCGTCTCGCTCGAGGGCATGAAGCGCCTGGTGGCCGAGTGCCGGCGCCTGATGCCGGACGTCGGAATCCAGATCCCGCCCAATCTCTCCGACTGGTGGGTCGACCTCGTCGGGGCTGGGGCGACCGACCTCGGCGGCCTCTCCGCCAACGGCGACCACATCTCCCCGGAGCATCCCTTCCCGAGCCCGCTGCAGGTCCGCAAGCGCCTGCGACCGCTCGGCTACGCGCTGACCGAGCGGCTCTGCGTCTATCCGCAGTACATGAACCGCGAGTGGGTCGATCCCGCGGTGCTCGGCGTCCTCGTCGACCGCTTTCCGACGTTCCTGCCGCGAACCGGCCCGCCGCTGAACGGCAACGGGAACGGCAACGGCGCGGCACCGGCGGCCGGGAGCAGCGACCTGACTTCGCAGGCGGTCGAGCGGGCACGCGACGGGCACGAGCTGACCCGCGCCGAGCTCGTCGCCCTGTTCAGCGAGCGCCGCCCCGAGGCGATCGAGGAGATCCGTGCCGGAGCGGACGAGCTTCGCGCCGACCTCGCCGGCGATGTCGCGACGTTCGTCGTCAACAGGAACATCAACTTCACCAACATCTGCACCGTCGGCTGCGCCTTCTGCGGATTCGGGCAGACCCGGCGTTCGCCCGACGCCTACGAGGTCGACCCCGGCGAGTTCGCGGAGCGGATTCGCGAGGCCGTCGACTTCGGCGCGACCGAGATCTGCATGCAGGGCGGGATCCATCCCGACTACGACCTCGAGCACTACGGCGAGTGGCTGCGCCGCGCCAAGGACGTCGCCCCCGACATCCACCTCCACGCCTACTCGCCGATGGAGGTCCACTTCATGTGCGAGCGCTCCGGGCGCGATCCCGACTACGTCTTCGGCTACCTGCGCGACTGCGGGCTCGGCTCGACCCCGGGCACCGCGGCCGAGGTCCTCGAGGACGGCGTCCGCAACCGGATCTCGCCGAACAAGCTCACGGCCGCGCGCTGGGTCGAGATCATCGAGGCCTCCCACCGCGCCGGCCTCCGCTCCACCTCGACCGTGATGTTCGGCCACATCGAGACCCCCGACGAGCTCGCCGAGCACATGCGCGTCATCCGCGCCGTCCAGGAGCGCACCGGCGGGATCACCGAGTTCGTGCCGCTCAGCTTCATCCCGTACCACACGATGCTCGGCCGCACCCACGGCATCGAGGAGATCTCCGACGCCGAGAACCTCAAGCACACGGCCGTCTTCCGCCTCGCCCTCGGCCACTCGATAACCAACCTCCAGGCCAGCTGGGTGAAGATGGGCCTCGGCGCCGCCACCGAGGCGCTCCGCTGGGGGGTCAACGATCTCGGCGGCACCCTGATGGAGGAGAGCATCTCCCGCATGGCCGGCTCCCAGCACGGCTCCCGCCTCGAACCGGAGGACCTGATCGGCGCCGCCCGCGCGGCGGGCCGGACCCCCGCCCAGCGGAACACGCTCTACGAGGTGCTCGAGACGTACTGACGGCGATCGGTGTGCGGGCCGCTCGACCGATCGCGAGCAGCAAGAGGCTCACCGAGTGGTCGAATTCCGCGAACGCATCGCGTCTTCCGACCACTCGATGAAGTCCGCCGCGTCCCCTCTCAGCCATCCCCTCGGGCCGACCGTCCGGGCAACCAAGGTCGAGCGAGCATCGCCCCGGCTACGATCGCCCTCGTGCCCTTCACGCACCGGAACCTGAAGGCGGACCTCGACGACGTCGGGTCCAACTTCGACGGTGACCCGGGCCTGGAGTTCCGCCTCGCTACGGAGGCGCTCGAACTCGAGAGTTCCGGCCTCGGTTACCAGCGGGTCCCGCCCGGCTACCGGTTCCCGTACGGCCACACGCACCGGACCCAGGAGGAGGTCTACGTCGTCGTCGGCGGAGGTGGGCGGATGAAGCTCGACGACGAGATCGTCGAACTCTCCCGGTGGGACGCGGTGCGGGTCGCGCCCGGCACCTGGCGGGGCTACGAAGCCGGTCCGGAGGGACTCGAGTTGCTCGTGATCGGCGCGCCCAACCTCGGCGATGACCCGCGCGGGGACGTCGAGGGCAGCCGCGACTGGTGGGACGACTAGCGGAAGAGGTCCTCGTCGCGCGGGCGCTGCAGGGCGCGGGCGCCGGGGCCGTCGTCGGCAGTTACGAGATCGCCTACGCCCCGGACGATCGCCGCCGGCGTGCCTGACGCCTTGTCGCGGACGAGGTCGGCGGCCGCGGCCAGCTGATCGGCGATCGCGATGTGGGTCGCGGCGAGCTCGCGGCCGTCGCGGTCGGTCCGGCCGCGCCAGTCGTCGGCGGGGTCGAGCCCGGCACAGCCGATCGCCACCTCGGTCTGACCGACCCGCCAGGGCCGCCCGAAGCTGTCGCTGACGATCACGGCGATCCGGCTCCCGGTGGCCGCGGCGACCTCGGCGCGGAGGCGTCGGGCGGAGGCGTCGGGGTCGGCGGGGAGGAGCAGGACCTCCTCGTCACGTCCGACGTTGGACGAGTCGATCCCGGCGTTGGCGCAGATCAGGCCGCTCTTCGTCTCGACGATCAGGACCCGCTCGCTGCGGATTATCCGCTCGGTCTCGCCGAGGATCAGCTCGACCAGCCGGGGGTCCTTTCCGAGCCCGGCCGCGAGCTCGACGGCCCGGTCGGAGGCCTCGACGCCGGCGAGGCTTCGACCCCGGCTCTCGGCTTTCGAGACCACCTTCTGGGAGATGACGACGACGTCTCCGCCGCGGATCTCGGCGGCGGAGACGATCAACTCTCCGAGCGGATCGCCGGGCCCGATCTCCGGGAGGCCGGAGACCGGGAGCACCGCGATCCCGCCGCTCATCGGCGCTCTCCGGCCAGCTCCTTCAGGGCGGCCGCGGTGGCCGGCGCCCGCTCCGGGTCGGCGCGGAGGGCAGCGATCAGCGCGTCGAGGTCCTCGCCGGTGTCGAGGTCGAGCGACATCGAGTGCATGGTTGCGATCCGGACGCGCGCCCCGGCCTCGCGGGCGAGACGGCAGTGGCGCTCGCGGCTGTCAGGCCCGAAGGCCGGCGTGATCACGTCGGGCGGAGCGAGGATCAGCCCGTTCGTCCCGGTCCCATGGCGGTCGGGGATCACGGCGACGCCCGGCGCCTGCGCGCCGAGCTCACGGTCGAGCTCGGCGGCGTCGATGAGGGGGCAGTCGCCGGGGAGGAGGGCGACACAGTCCTCGTCGTGAGCCATCGCGTCGGCGACGCCGAGGGCGGCCGCTTCGGAGTGGCCGACGTCGTCGGGATCGTCGAGGAAGTCGACGCCGAGGCTCTCGGCGATCTCGCGCGCCGCCGGCTCGCCGCTGACGACGAGGATCCGGTCAACCAGACGCGTCTCGCGGAGGCCGAGCAGGACGTCGGTGAGCATCGCCTTCGCGAGGGCGGGGCGGAGGGCGTCGGCGGCCGTGCCGGTGAGCCGGCTCTTGGCGACGTCGAAGCGCTTGATCGGGACGATGGCGGTCGCGCGCATCGGTTCAGCTTGCCAGCGAACCGGCGAAGGCGACCGTCTCGGCCGCGACCCGGCGGCGGGTCTCGCGGTCGCTCATCAGGGTGTCGAAGCGGGTCACGACGATCGCCGCGACGCCCGGGTCGGGATCGGGGTCGGCGGCGTCGACGACGAGGCCGTCGATCAGCTCCGAGTAGCGCTCGGCGACTCCGGCGGCCGAGGACTCGCTCCCGGTCGCGCGCATGAACTTGTCGGTCGGCCCCTTGACGACCTCCCCGGCGACGAACGGGCTGACCGCGACGACCGGCGAGGAGGCATCGGCTAGCAGCCTGCTCATCCCCGGGACCGCGAGGATCGGGCCGATCGAGATCACCGGGTTGGAGGGCCCGACGACGATCGCGTCGGCGGCCTCGACTGCGGCGCGGACCTCGGGTGAGATGGTGGCGGCGCCGATCCCGGCGAACTCGATCTCGGCGATGTCGGGCTCGGCGCGGTCCTGGATCAGGTACTCCTGAAAGCCCCGCCAGCCGGCGTCGGTGCGGACCTTCGTGCGGACCGGCTCGTCGCACATCGGCAGCACCGAGGCACGCGCGCCGAGCGAGCGGGCGAGGCTCGAGGTGATCTCCGTCAGCCGCTCGCCGAGGTCGAGGCGGCGGCGCCGCTCCAGGCAGGTGGCGAAGTCGCGGTCGGACAGCCCGAACCAGTCGGGCGCCCCGAGCTCCTTCAGCCGCTCGAACACCGTGAAGGTGTCGCCGCGGATGCCCCAGCCGCGCTCCTCGTCGATCTGATCGGTCAGCCAGTAGGTGCAGAGGTCCGGATCGGGCGAGACGTGCACGCCGAGCGCCTCGATGTCGTCGCCGGTGTTGGCGATGACGGTGAGCTCAACGTCGGGGACCTCCTGGAGGCCGGCCGCGAGCTTGGCGCCTCCCGTGCCGCCGGCGAGCGCGACGACCTTCACGCCCAGGGGTCCGTGTCGGGAAGCCCGACGAGGCGGAGCCCGGCGTGGGCCTTGTAGCGGACGTTCACGGAGATCAGAAGCGGGGTCAGCTGCTCGGCGATCCGCGCCATCTCGAGCGGCCCGGCGTTGACCGCCCGGAGCCCGTCGATCCGCTCGATCAGCCGCGCCACCGGCGCCTTGTGCTTCTTCTTGTCCGCGCAGACGAGGACGTCCTCGCCGAGCTCGGCGTCGAGGTCGGAGAGCGTCGGGGCCCCCACGGTGTGGAGGGCGGAGACGACCGTCACGCCCTCGGGAACCATCTCCTGGGCCTGCTCGGCTGCGGATCCCTGCCAGACGCCGAGCGAGCGGGTCGCCTTGCCGCTGACCGCGGCGGCCAGCGGCACGGTGCAGTCGACGAGGATCTGGTCCGGCTCCAGTGCGTCTCTGAGGTTGTTGAGCGTCTCCGATTGCGCCCGGAACGGGACCGTGAGGAAGACGATCGGCCCGCGCGCGGCGGCCGCGGCGTTGTCGAGGCCCTCGACGGAGGAACCGGGGACCGTTTCGGCGACCTTCGCGGCGGCCTCCTCGGCGCGCGAGGCCTCGCGGGAGCCGATGACGACGTCGAGCCCAGCCTTGGCCCAACGGACGGCAAGGCCGTAGCCGAGGGCGCCGGTGCCCCCGAGGATCGGGATCGGCGGGACGTCTGAATCGGAGTCGGTGCTCATCGGCGCGAGTCTATGCTCCATCCCGATGACCGGACCGGCCGACTCCCTCGACCTTCCCAAGCCGCGACGGGGCGGAGACGACGCCGGGCCGCTCGAGCCCGGCGCCGAGCGTCTCGACGAGTTCGAGGTCACCGGTCCGCTGCTCACCGACGTCGGCGGGACGATCGGCATGGCCGTCCTCTCGACGCCGGGAATGATCGGGATGATGGAGCGGACCGCCGCCGTCCTCGCCTACGAGTCGCTGCCCGAGGGGAGTGCAACCGTCGGCTTCGAGGTCTGCATAAAGCATGTCTCCGGCGCCGCCGAGGGGGCCGTCTGCACCGCGTGGGCGAAGCTCACCGAGATCGTCGACGACCGCAAGCTCTTCTTCGACGTCGAGGTCAAGGAGGAAGACCGGACGATCGGCGTCGGCACCCACCAGCGCCGCGTCGTCAGGGTGCCGGAGGCCCAGGGCTGAATGCCGGGCTATCCCGACAGCGTCAGGATCCGGGAGGTCGGGCCCCGGGACGGCTTCCAGAACGAGCCCGAGGTGATCGCCACCGACGACAAGGTCCGGCTGATCGAGATGCTCGTCGCCTCGGGCCTGAAGCGGATCGAGGTCACGTCGTTCGTCCGCGCCGACGTGATCCCGCAGCTCGCCGACGGACCGCAGGTGCTCGCCGCCCTCGAGCGTCCCGACGACGTCGCCTTCTCGGTCCTGATCCCCAACGAGCGCGGACTCGAAAACGCGCTGCGCGAGCGCGAGCACTTCGACGAGATCAGCGTCTTCCTCTCGGCGTCGGAGACCCACAACCGCAAGAACGTGAACCGCTCGATCGCCGAGTCGCTCGACGGGCTCGAGCGGGTGATCGCCACCGCGATCGCCGCGGGCCTGCGCTGCGAGGGTGTGATCGCGACGAGCTTCGGCTGTCCCTACGAGGGCGAGGTTCCGCCCGAGCGCGTCTTCGGCATCGCCGAGCGCCTGCTCGCGGCGGGCTGTGAGGAGATCGGTTTCGGCGACACGACCGGCATGGCCAACCCGCTCCAGATCGACGGGTTCTTCGCCGGGATGCGCTCCGAGCTCGGCGCCGCCGGCGGATCCGGGCCGGAGCTGACCGCTCACTTCCACAACACCCGTGGACAGGGGCTCGCCAACGCGGTCGCCGCGCTCGGGCAGGGGATCGACTCGTTCGAGTCGAGCTTCGGCGAGCTCGGCGGCTGTCCCGTCCCGGCGGGCTCGACCGGCAACATCGCCTCCGAGGACCTCGTCTCGATGCTTCACGAGATGGGCATCGAGACCGGGATCGATCTCGACTCGCTGCTCGCCGCGTCCCACGAGGTCCAGAACGTCCTCGGCCGCCCGCTCGGCGCCCACCTGCTGACCGCCGGCCCCGTCGAGTGGGGAGGCGCATCCGGTTGATCTACGCCGCGTTCCTGAGGGGGATGAACCTCGGCAATCGCCGGATCACCAACGCCGACCTCGCGAAGCAGTTCGAGCGGATCGGCTTCGCGGAGGTGCAGACGTTCCGGGCTGCCGGCAACGTCGTCTTCGAGGCCGGCCGGGAGTCGGAGAAGAAGCTGATCGGCCGCATCGAGGAGGGGCTCGAGGAGGGTCTCGGCTACGCGGTCCCGACCGTTCTCCGGACCGCCGCACAGCTCGCCGAGATCGCCGCGGCCGATCCCTTCCCGGCGGCCGCAGTCACGAAGTCGAAGGGCAAGCTCCAGGTTTCGCTGCTGGCGGCGAAGCCGTCTGCGAAGGCGCGGAAGGCGGTCCTGGCGCTCGCGACCGACCAGGACCGGCTCGAGTTCGGGGCCCGCGAGCTGTTCTGGCTGCCGAGTGGCGGCACGCTCGAGTCCGATCTCGACCAGAAGACGCTCGACGCGGAACTCGGGCTGGCGACGATGCGGACGAAGGGGACGATCGACGGTCTCGTCGCCAAGTACGCGGCCGACTGAGGGAATTGGGATTAGGCTGTCCGGCATGCGATCAGATGCGTTCATCGATGCCGTCCATTCGCGCTCCAAGGAGAAGGCGGAGGCGTGCTTCGATCCCGACGTCAAGTTCTTCAGCCCGGTCTCGTTCCGGTCCTACGACGGGCGCGACCTCGTCGTCCTGATCCTCACCGAAGGCCCGATGAAGCTGTTCGAGGACTTCGAGTACCTCCACGTCATCGAGAGTCCCGACGACCCGACCGCTGCGCTGATCTTCAAGACCCGCGTCGGCGACCGCTGGATGGACGGGCTCGACCTGCTCACGTTCGGCGACGACGGGCTGATCACCGAGATGAAGGTCATGCTCCGCCCGAAGAGCGGGGTCGACGCGATGGCCGCGGCGATGGGTCGTCGCTTCGAGGAGCTCGGCCTCACGCAGCCGAGCGCCTGATCACCTCGTCCCGGCGGCGCCGGTAGGGTCCGCGACCCTGTCAATCGAGGAGTTCGAGGAGAACATGGCAATCAGCAAGGTTGGAGTCGTCGGCGGTGGCCTGATGGGTCACGGCATCACCCAGATCTGCGCCCAGGCCGGGTGGGACGTTGTCATGCGCGAGGTCGACGACGACAAGGTCGGCAGCTGCGTCGCCAAGATCGACAAGCAGCTCTCGCGAGCCGTCGACAAGGGCCGGATGGAGAGCGCCGATGCCGACGCCGTCCGCGGTCGCATCAAGGGCACGACCGACTACGCCGACCTGGCCGACTGCGACCTGATCATCGAGGCGATCACCGAGGATCTCGACCTCAAGCTCGAGATGTGGGAGGTCGTCGACGACGTCGCCAAGCCGGACGCCTGGTTCGCCACCAACACCTCCTCGCTGGCCGTCATCGACCAGGCCGCGAGCACGTCGCGCCCCGACCGCTTCCTCGGGCTCCACTTCTTCAACCCGGCGCAGGTGATGCCGCTGCTCGAGGTCGTCCAGACGGTCACCACCTCCGAAGAGGCCATGAAGGTCGGCTTCGAGGTCGGCGAGAAGCTCGGCAAGACGCTGGTCCACGCGAAGGACAAGACCGGCTTCATCGTCAACCGCCTGCTCGTCCCCTACATGCTCGACGCGATTCGCGCCTACGAGGAGGGCGTCGGCTCGATCGAGGAGATCGACGTCGCCATGAAGGCGGGCGCCAACCACCCGATGGGGCCGCTCACGCTCGCCGATTTCGTCGGTCTCGACACTCTCGTCTCGATCGGCAGCGTCATGTTCGACGAGTACCGCGAGCGCCGCTTCGCAGCGCCGCCGACGCTCCGCAAGATGGTCGCCGCCGGCTGGTACGGACGCAAGTCCGGAAAGGGCTTTTACGACTACTCGGGCGAGCAACCGGTGCCGAGCGAGCTCGGCCTGTAGCTCCGGTCGGAGGCATCTATCCTGAACGGATGGCTTCCGATCGAATCGAAGAACTGAAGACCGTCCAGTTTCCGACCGAGCGCCGCGGGGGCTACGACCGCCGCGCCGTCGACGCCTACCTCGCCGAGCTTGCCGACTGGCTGGCGACCGGCGGCGAGGACGAATCCCGCCGCGCGGTGATCCAGCGGGCGATGGGGGACGTCGGCGAGCGGACCGGCTCGATCCTCGCCGCCGCGCAGGAGAGCGCCGACAAGCTCACCGCCGAGGCCGAGGCGGATGCGAAGCGGATCCGCTCCGATGCCGAGAAGGAGGCGGCGGTGACCCGCTCCGACGCCGACTCCTACGCGGCCGAGACCCGCTCCGCTGCGGACGAACACGCCCGGATCACCTCCGAGACCGCCGCCGCCGAGGCGAGGTCCGTGAACGAGCAGGCCGAGGCGCGACTGAAGCGCGCCGAGGAAGAGGCCGCCGAGCGGACCCGGGGGATCGAGCAGGAGATCGCCGGCCTCGTCCGCAAGCGTCGTGACGTCGTCGCCAACCTCGAGCAGCTCAATGCCGAGATGCGCCTCGCGATCGAGGGGCCGGGCGAACGCGACCTCGAGCTCCCCGAGCGCGTCGAGGCCGCCGTCGAGCGGGAGCCTGAGGTCCTCGCCGTCGAGGCCGAGACCGCCGGTGCCGAATCCGACGCCGAGGCGGAGATGGGCGAGGACATCGACCCCGGATACGAAGACGCGCCGACGACCGTCTCGGAGGTCGTCGATCGGCCGACCCGGGCCGCGGAGCCCGACACCGACGAACGGCCCGAGCCGGACACGGAGGAGCGTGCGCGTCGGCGCCGATCCGTCGACTCCGTCGATCCGCCGACCGAGGACACGAAGCTCACCGAGCTGCTCTAGGGCGGCGTCGGCGGGCGTTGTGTAGTTAGCTTCCCCGCGATGGGCGAGACGACCGACCAGACCGGACTCGGGCAGGCACGCGAGGCCGCCCTCGGCGGCGGGCCCGCCCGCCACCACGAGAAGACCGCCGAGCAGGGCAAGCTCCCGGTCCGCGAGCGCGTCGGCCTGCTCCTCGACGCGGGCAGCTTCTCGGAGGAGGCGCAGCTCGCCAATTGGGACAAGGAGGGGCTCGGCGCCGACGGCGTCGTCACCGGCCTCGGGACGATCGGCGGCCGTCGCGTCGCGCTGATGGCCAACGACCCGACGGTCAAGGCCGGGTCGTGGGGCGCGAAGACGGTCGAGAAGATCATCCGCATCCAGGAGCGGGCGCTCTCCCTCGAGCTGCCGATGATCTACCTCGTCGACTCGGCCGGGGCCCGGATCACCGATCAGGTCCAGATGTTCCCCGGACGTCGCGGCGCCGGCCGGATCTTCCACAACGAAGTGAAGATGTCGGGCCGGGTCCCGCAGGTGTGCGTCCTGTTCGGCCCGTCGGCGGCCGGCGGCGCCTACATCCCCGCCTTCTGCGACGTCGTGATCATGCGCGACGGCAACGCCTCGATGTACTTGGGCTCGCCGCGGATGGCCGAGATGGTCATCGGCGAGACGGTCACGCTCGATGAGATGGGCGGCGCCCGAATGCACACCTCGGTCTCGGGCTGCGGGCACTTCCTGGCGAAGACCGACGAGGAGGCAATCGGCATCGCCAAGGACTACCTCGCGTTCATGCCGACCAGCTTCAGCGAGGACCCGCCGACGGTCGCCCCGGGCGAGGCCGACCCCGAGGCGCTGCCCTCGACCGTCGTCCCCGCCGACGAGAAGACGCCGTTCGACATCCGAACCTTGATCGAGGGCGTCTGCGATGCCGGGACGTTCCTCGAGGTCCACGCCCGCTGGGCGAAGGAGTTGGTCGTCGGCTACGCGCGGCTCGACGGCCGCGCGATCGGCATCGTCGCCAACCAGCCAAAGCAGAAGGGAGGCGTCCTCTTCGTCGACTCCTCCGACAAGGCGGCCCGCTTCATCAACACCTGCAACGCCTTCAACATCCCGCTGCTCTTCCTCGCCGACGTCCCCGGTTTCATGATCGGCAAGGCCGTCGAGCGCCAGGGCATCATCCGCCACGGGGCGAAGATGGTCAGCGCCGTCAGCTCGGCCACGGTGCCGAAGATCTCGGTCGTCGTCCGCAAGGCCTACGGAGCCGGCCTCTACGCGATGGCGGGCCCGGCCTTCGAGCCCGACGCCTGCATCGCGCTGCCGGGCGCCCAGATCGCCGTCATGGGTCCCGAGGCTGCCATCAACGCCGTCTACTTCAACCAGATCCAAGCGATTTCCGACGAAGCCGAGCGGAGCGAGTTCGTCGCCCGCAAGCGCGCCGAATACTCAGAGGACATCGACATCCTCCACCTCGCGTCCGAGCTCGTCATCGACTCGGTCATCGAGCCGGACGAGCTCCGCGCCGAGCTGATCCGCCGCTACGCCGAGGCGGCCGGCAAGGACCGGAGCTTCAGCGAGCGGCACAACCCGATCACTCCCGTCTGAGTCCTCACGAGGGCCGGTCGCCCGCCTAGCGGTACTCGGGGTTCGGGTGGTCGAACCGCGCCCCCGCGTCCCACTCGCTGCGCTGGTTGCCGTAGGCGGGAATTCCGCCCGCCCGCTTGAGCAACGCTCCGACGTGCATCAGGTTCCAGGTCATGAACGTGGTGTTCCGGCGCGTGAACTCGTTCTCGACGCCGCCGCTGCCGGGGTCGGCGTAGCTCGGGCCCGGTCCGGCCTCCCCGATCCAGCCGGCGTCGGCCTGCGGGGGGATCGTGTAGCCGAGATGCTGCAGCGAGTAGAGCGTGTTCATGGCGACGTGCTTGATGCCGTCCTCGTTGCCGGTGACGAGGACGCCACCGACGCGGCCGTAGTAGATCCACTGCCCCTTGTCGTTTAGCTGGCCGGAGTACCCGTAGAGCCGTTCGATCGCCTGCGTGCAGATGCTCGACTTCTCGCCGAGCCAGATCGGCGTGCCGATCACGAGGATGTCGGCGGCGAAGACCTTGTCCTGGATCGCCGGCCAGTCGTCGCGGTCGAATCCGTGATCGCTCATGTCGGGCTGGACTCCCGGCGGGATCACGTGGTCAGCGAGCCGGATCGTCTCGGCGGTGACGCCGTTCGCCTCCATGATCGCGACCGAGTTGTCCATCAGAGCTTGCGTATTCGAAGCCTCCGCGGAGGTCGGCTTGAGGGTGCAGTTGAGGAAGAGCGCGCTCAGGTCGGAGAAGTCATGGTCGGGCATCGGTTCCGGTCCTTTCGAAGATGATCGTTCGGGGACATCGTCTCCCGGGCCCGACCGTTCGTTACACAGCGGGTAGATTCCCATCGAGACTGGCTGGTCGACCAACCCACGGGGCTGAGGAGAGCTGAGATGGCGAACGAGCAGACGACCACTTCGAGTGCAGTCGAGGCGGGAGCTCTCGATGTCCTGATCGACGAGCTGCAGGTCGCGGACGATGCGTGGTGGGAGGAGGGCGCCCCCTACGACGTCTTCAAGCGCCTCCGCGGCGAGTGTCCCGTCCACTGGAGCGGCGCGATCGCCCAGTACCCGGACGAGGAGGGGTTCTGGTCGGTCACGACGGCCGACGACGTTCACGCCGTCAGTCGCGACTGGAAGACCTATTCCTCGGCGATGGGGATCACGGCGCTGACCCATTCCGTCCTGCCGCTCGAGCTCCAGCAGGCGATGTTCATCGGCATGGACCCGCCGAAGCACGATCGCCTCAAGGCGCTCTTCCAGCGCGGCTTCACGCCGAAGCGGATCGCCGATCACGAGGAGGCGATCCGGTCGATCACGATCGACGTCCTCGACGGGCTCGGCGATCGGGAGACGTGCGACCTCGTCTCCGACGTCGCGCAGCCGGTCGTCTCCCGCGTCATCCACAGCTTCATGGGGATCCCGCCCGAGGACGACGCCGACTGGGCCCGGCTCATGAACTCCGTCCTCGCCGTCAACGACCCCGACCTCAACCCGGGCGGCAACGCCGCGATCATGGAACGGGACGTCCCGGAGATCTTCGAGCGCTGCAACAAGCTGATCGCCGAGCGCCGCGAGAACCCGACCGACGATCTGACCAGCGTCCTCGTCCACGCCGAGATCGACGGCGAGCGCCTCGAGGAGCACGAGATCGTGATGGGCTTCTTCCTGCTCGTCGCCGCCGGCAACGACAGCACGAAGGCGACCTACTGCAGCGGCATGCGGGCGCTGCTCGACGATCCCGCCCAGAAGCAGAAGCTGCTCGACGACCCATCGCTGGTGGCGAGTGCGGTCGAGGAGTCGCTGCGGATGTTCCCTGCGTTCGCCCACTTCCGCCGCACCGCGACCGAGGACGTCGAGCTGAACGGCCAGACGATCCGTGAGGGCGAGAAGGTGGTCATGTGGTACGTCTCGTCGAACCGCGACGAGACGCGTTACGAGGACCCCGACACGTTCGAGGCGACCCGCAACCCCGAACACCAGGCGTTCGGCGCCGGTGGCCGGCACTTCTGCCTCGGCACTGCACTGGCCCGGCTCGAGTTGCGGATCCTGATCGAAGAGACGCTGAAGCGGTACCCGGAGATCCAGCTGGACGGCCGCCCGCAGTACGCGGCCACGCAGTTCGTCAACCAGCTGAAGTCGCTGCCGGTCCGGCTTCGCGACTAGGGGCGGCGGCGCGGCCGAGGTCGCGGTCGAGGAGGCGGATCGCCTCGACGGCGAACGTCGCTGCCCGTTCGACGGCCCCGGGATCGACGCGATCAGGCACGTCGCCTGGGGTGTGGTGTCCGGCCGGGAGCGCCGCGCCGGGCTCGCGGCAGGTGATCGCGATCGCCGGATACTTGTAGGCGCGGGCGACCAGCGCCGCCGACGTGCGGGCGTCGCGGATCGGCTCGGCGTCGTAGCCGTCGGGGTCGTCGTCGTGGGCGATCGCGACGGCCGCGCAGAGCTCGGCGAGCTGCGGGTCGAACGGCTGGCTGACCGCGAGGCCGCCGGAGAGCGCGAACCGCGGCTGGCCGCGGCCGACCGACTCGAAGGAGACGAAGCGGGTGACTGCGGTCGAGCTGCTTGCGATGCGCGCGCACGAACGAGCGCATTCCTTGCATCGTCGTCTCGCCGCCGCCGCACAGAAGCAGTTCCACGCGGAGGTTCTCCGGCGGGTCCTCGTCGAGCAGGCGACAGGCTTCGAGTGCGGCGGCGACGCCCGATGCGTTCGCGTTCGCTCCGGGCGAGGCGGGGGAGAGGGCGATCTCGCCGAGGGCGAAGCAGCTGACGATCAGAACCAGCGTCGGGACGAGCTGCACGTAGTCCAGCCAGGCGGCCTCGAGTCCCGCCATGCGTGCGCCGATCGGCAGCAGCAGGAAGGCGATCGACCAGAACCAGATGCGGGTCGGCGCCGAGACCGCCGGGAAGCGCTTCGCCGAAGCG
>CAWFYJ010000005.1:562500-563952 GCA_963820055.1 uncultured Conexibacteraceae bacterium | reverse complement strand
GTCGATCACGACGACGGCCGAGGTCGGACCGAGCCCGGCGAGCCGGTCGCGAGACGATCTGATCGGCGGCGTTCTGCAGGTCGAGGTCGAGCGTCGACTTGATCTGCAGCCCGCCGCCGAACGCCTGGCCGGCCCCGTACTTGTCGACGATCTGCTGCCGCAGCCAGTCGGTGAAGTAGGGGGCCTCCGACTCCTCGGTCGGCGGGCTGATCTGCTTCTTGGTCGGCACGGGCGTCTCCTCCATCGCCTGGAAGTCCTCGTCGCTGACCTCGAGCACGCCCTGGTCGCGCATCTTCTGCAGCACGACGTTGCGCTGGGCTGGTCGCGTCGTTGGGATTCGTGCCCGGGTCGTAGGCGGTGGGGGAGGAGATCAGTGCGGCGAGCATGGCCGCCTCCTGCGGCTCGAGCGACCTCCGCGCAGCGATCGTCGGGGTTGCCGCAGCCGGGATGGTTCCAGCCGAAGTAGGTCTTCGCCGCCGCCTCGACCCCGTAGGCGCCGTTGCCGAAGTAGATGTTGTTCAGGTAGTTGGTGAGGATCTTGTCCTTCGACCACTGGCGCTCGATCTGGTAGGCGAGGGCGGCCTCGCGGAGCTTCTGCAGAACGGTTCGGCTGCCCTGTGCCTCGAGCGCGTTCTTGACGAACTGCTGGGTGATCGTCGAGGCGCCCTGGACCGCGCCGCCGGAGACGATGTCCTGCTGCAGGGCGCGGGCGATGCCGAGGAAGTCGATCCCGCGGTGCTCGTAGAAGCGCTCGTCCTCGATCGAGACGACCGCCTGCTTGAGGACGGGGAGATCTCGTCCGACTCGAGCAGGATCCGCTTCTCGTTGCCGGTCAGCGTCGTCAGCTGTGTGCCGTCGTTGGAATAGACGACCGAGTTCTGGGCGCGGTCGTACTGGGCGCGGGCCTCGAGGTCGGGGAGGTCCTGCGCGACGGCCATCATCACGCCGAAGACCCAGGAGACGAGGGCGAGCAGGCCCAGGCCGATGACGACGAGCAGGAACCGCAGCTTCTTCAGCCGCGGCTTCGGCTCGGCCGTCGGGATCGGCGGTCGTCGCCAGCCGTCGCCGCTGCGCAGCCGGCTGAGACGCTGGCCGATCGCCCTTGCCGGCGGCGCGCTTCTCGGCCTTGCGCTCCGCGCGCTTGCGCTTGCGCTCCTCGGCGCGCTCGCGGGCCTCCTCCTTGGCCTGCTCCTTGGGGCTCAGCTCGCTCTCGGTTCGCCGGCGCTCTCGGCGGATCCGGCCGCGGCTCGTCGGCGGCCGGCGTCGGCTCGGCGTCGGTCGTCGGCGCGGCCACCGGGCGCTTTGCGGGGCCCGAGCGGTCACCGGCGGTCGCTTCCGGCTCGATCGGATCGTCGCCGTTGTTGTCTTTGCTTGAGGACATCGAAGAGATGAGGCCGGGGTTCGGCTGCGAGCGTCGAGGCCGTCGAACCGAGCAGGCGCCGTCCGGCGCGA
>CAWFYJ010000005.1:0-557500 GCA_963820055.1 uncultured Conexibacteraceae bacterium | reverse complement strand
CTAAGGGAACCCAGGCGATGGTTGTCCTGGGGCAAGTATGTAGCCAGTCGCGATAGGTAAATCCGTCGCGGCGTTATTACGCGAGATGCGATGCCAGCTGGCTTGACCGCCGGCAAGTCCCTGAAGCCATGCCCCCTAGAAAAACTTCTAGGCAGATTGCTCGTGCCCGTACCCAGAACCGACACAGGTGGACTACTAGAGAATAGTAAGGTGAGCGAGATAACCCTCGTTAAGGAACTCGGCAAAATCGTCCCGTAAGTTCGCGAGAAGGGACGCCTCAATAGGGTGAAGCCACTTGCTGGTGGAGCCCGAGGAGGCCGCAGTGACTAGGTCCAACCGACTGTTTACCAAAAACACAGGCCTCTGCTAAGTCGCAAGACGATGTATAGGGGCTGACGCCTGCCCGGTGCCGGAAGGTTACGCGGAGCGGTTAGTCACCTTCGGGTAGACGAAGCTGTGAAGCTAAGCCCCGGTAAACGGCGGCCGTAACTATAACGGTCCTAAGGTAGCGAAATTCCTTGTCGGGTAAGTTCCGACCTGCACGAATGGCGCAACGAGTTGGACGCTGTCTCAACGAGGGGCTCGGTGAAATTAAAGTCTCGGTGAAGATGCCGAGTACCCGTGGCTAGACGGAAAGACCCCGTGAACCTTTACTGCAACTTGATATTGGAGTCTGGGACTTCTCGCTCAGGATAGGTGGGAGGCTTCGACCCAGTGACTTCGGTCGCTGGTGAGCCAACCTTGAGATACCACCCTTGGTGTTCTGGGCTTCTAACACATCGCCGTAATCCGGGATGTGAACAGTGTCAGGTGGGCAGTTTGACTGGGGCGGTCGCCTCCTAAAGAGTAACGGAGGCGCCCAAAGGTTCCCTCAGCACGGTCGGAAATCGTGCGAAGAGTGTAAACGCAACAAGGGAGCTTGACTGCGAGATCGACGGATCGAGCAGGAACGAAAGTTGGGGTTAGTGATCCGGCAGTAGCAAGTGGAAGTGCTGTCGCTCAACGGATAAAAGGTACTCCGGGGATAACAGGCTTATCGAGCCCAAGAGTCCACATCGACGGCTCGGTTTGGCACCTCGATGTCGGCTCGTCGCATCCTGGGGCTGAAGTAGGTCCCAAGGGTTGGGCTGTTCGCCCATTAAAGCGGTACGCGAGCTGGGTTCAGAACGTCGTGAGACAGTTCGGTCCCTATCTGCCATGGGCGTTGGAGAATTGAGAGGAGTCATCCTTAGTACGAGAGGACCGGGATGAACGGGCCGCTGGTGTACCTGCTGTCCTGCCAAGGGCATCGCAGGTTAGCTACGCCCGGATCGGATAACCGCTGAAGGCATCTAAGCGGGAAGCCGACCTCGAGATGAATTCTCCCATTCCTATAAGGAAGTAAGACCCCTGATAGACCATCAGGTTGATAGGCCGACTGTGTAAACGCAGCAATGCGTGAGCAGATCGGTACTAATGGGTCGAGGTCTTGACGTTTTCTTTTTACCTTCAGTTGGCTTGCGTGCAGTTTTCAAGCCTTGCCGGACGGCGAGGCGTTCCGTTCGCCGGCATGGCGAACGGGCCGCCTGCGCGGGCCCTACCGATTTCGGTGGCAATAGCGAGGGGGATACACCTCTTCCCATTCCGAACAGAGCCGTTAAGCCCCTCTGCGCCGATGGTACTTGGTGGGAAACCGCCTGGGAGAGTAGGTCGCCGCCGGTCCTTACCGAAACGATTTGAGCCGCTTCAGCACAGCTGGAGCGGCTTTTTTCGTTCCCTCAGTCGTTCGCGGCCGTTGCGGGTTGTGAGTCGTCGCGCCGCAGTGAGCGGCGCGGCCAGGCGCTTCGCTCGCCGGCGATCATGATCAACGCCGGTGCGAGGATGCTGCGGACCACGAAGGCGTCGATGAGCAGGCCGCCGGCGAGTAAGAATGCGAGCTCGCGAAACGGTCGAAGCGGGACGATGGCCAGCAGCGCAAAGCTGGCGGCGAGAACGAGGCCGGCAACCGTGATCGCCTGCCTCGCACGCGACGAGGCGACTCGGACCGCGGTCGGGAACGGCCGTGTCCGTGCCTCCGACCAGACCCGCCCGACGAGATAGACGTTGTAGTCGGACCCGAGGGCGATCAGCAGCACTATTCCCGCGAAGGGGACGTAGAAGCTCAGCTCTCCGTAGCCGAGCACGTACTGGAAGACGATGACGGTCAGACCGAGGCTCGCGGCGAGCGCGAACAACGAGGCCCCGACGAGATAGACGGGCGCTGCGAGCGCCCGCAGAAACACCGCCAATACGACAAAGACGGCCAGCGACGCGAGCGGGACCACTCGGGCGAGATCCGCGGTCGTCTTGTTGACGGTTTCCTCGGCGATCGCGCTGTCCCCTGCTATTCGCCAGGCGGCTCCGTCGAGGCCCGCGCGCTCGAGCATTCCAGGGAGATCAGCCTTGAGCGCGGTGATTGCTGCGATCGCGCGACTGCCGAGCGGGTTGACGTCGAGAATCGACAGATAGCGCACCGCGTCGCCCTGGGGAGAGGCGATTGCTCCGAGCCCCTGGGCTGAGCCGAGGATCTCGTCGGGTCCGACGACCGACGCGATCCGATCGCGATCCTCGAGCTCCCGCTGAAGCCGACGCAGGTGCCTCTCCTGCTCACCTACACCTTCGCCTTCGATGAGGATCATGACCGGGGAGGCGATGCCGGGTACGAACCCCGATTTGACGAGACCGAGCGCACGACGGGGCTCGGAGTCACCGGGCAGCCCGGTGATCAGGGTGTTTCCGAGCTCGAGGCGGGTGGTCGCCAGGGCCAGGATCAGGAGCGGGATCGAGACGACCACCGCGGTGAGCATCGGCTTGCGGAACGGGAGCTCGAAGACCCGGTCGGAAATCGCGCCGATCCGCCCCCGGGCCGCCCGGGCGAGGCCGGGGGCGGGCAGATCGGGCCAGAAGAGTCGTTTGCCGGCGATCGCGAGGCAGGCCGGCACGAACGTGGTCACGACTGCCAGCGCAACGAGGACGGAGATCGCCATTCCGGGTCCAAACGCGCGGAAGAAATCCAGTTGGGCTGCGACCAGGGCCCCCGAGGCGAGTGCGACCGAGAGGCCCGCGGCGACGATCGTCGGGAGCAGGTCCGCCGTGGCCTTCGTCGCTGCCTCGTCCGGAGACCGCTCCGCCAGCAGGCGGCGAAACCTCGAGATGAAGAAAATGGAGTAGTCGGTGACGATTCCGAATAGCAATGCCACCATCACCGGCTCGACCTCCTCGGGGACGCCGATCCCGACGAGGCGCCCGAGACCGCCCGTGAGATGGACCGAGACGAAGTAGACGAGGCCAACCGCCGCCATGTTCAACAACGGCGCCCCAAGCGATCGGTAGTGGAGGCCGACCGCGAGGCTCACGACGAGGATGGTTGCCAGCTCGACCAGCGGGAGGGCGTCGGTGATGCCGCGGATCTGCTCGGCACGGGCCGGGACCGCCCCCGTCAGGCCGACGTCTCCGTCGCCGGGGCTGCCGATGTGCCTGGCGATCAGTCGTTCCGCAAGGCCGGTGCGTCCCTCGGGTCCGATCTCCGGGGGGTAGAAGAGGAAGGTGACTGCGGTGGTCGGCCGGCCCGACACCGTTCCGCCGGGTATCGAGGCCCCACCGGGCAGGTCGCTCGTCAGCGGTATCGCGAACGGGATCGACTCGAGGCCGGGGTAGTCGCCGCGTGTGATCGCGGCCGCCCGCCTGTAGACGCGCGCCTCGGCGGCCCGTGACAGCCCGCGGTCGTCGTGCTGGACGATCAGCGTCCGGCTGAGAACCGGAAACCGGAACAGCTCGATCGATGCCTTCTCGGCCTCGATCGCGTCTGCGTCGGTTGCGACCAGGTCACCGAGCGATCCTGAGTCGGCCGACTTCACGTCGGGCAGCAGGAACGCCGTTCCCAGGGCGATCCCGATCCAGGCTGCTATGACGACATAGCGGCCGCGGATGAGCACACGCGCGAGTCCCCCCACGATCGGCCCTCAGGGAAAGAGCTGGTCGAGGTCGCCCGTATCGACGCTGCCGAGCCCGGGTATCTGCAGGTCAGTGATGCCGCCGAGCTGCTCGAGGAGGCCCTGGACGGAGTCATCGTCGGAGAGGGCCTGCAGCCCGCTGATCGCGGGACCCACGGGTGCATATCGCGCCACCTGACGGAGGATCGTCTCGGTGACCCCGTCGATCTTCCCGGCTGCGGCTGCGTCGTCGACGGCGCGCTCGAGGCCCGCCCTGACGGCGTCGTCGACTGCGGCGGAATCGATGTCGTGGGCGGCTGCGAAGTCATCGGTCGCCTGCGGGTCGGCCAGGGCGAGGGTGAGCTCCTCGCGGCTGACGTGGAGCTGGCAGGCGGCGCCGTCGAGCGCCGACAGCGCGATTCCGTCGAAGAGGGCGCGATCCTCGAGCACGCTCGGGTCGCGCATCTCGCATGGATCAGCCGTGGCGGCGGGTGTGTAGCTGCCGCCGCCGAAGGCGATGTAGACGGCGATCAGCCCGATCGATGCCGCCAGGGCGATCAGCGGTGCTCGGTTGCGATCACCCATGGGGCGCCTCCGGTTCTGGCTCCGAGCCTAACGATCGGGACGAGCGCAAGGGCCGCGAGCAGGGCCGCGGCCAAGAACGGCCAGCTGAAGGCGCTCGTCGCCGCCCTTTCGAGCTGGTCCTGGATGTCGGTCTGGAGTGCCGAGTAGGCCGCCTCGTCTCCGCTGGCGGGCGCCACGGAGTCGAAAGCCGGCCCGATGTCGGGAAGTCTCCCGTCGGCACCTTCGATCTGGTCGCCGAGGGCCGTGGCGAGCGATACCTTCGTGTCGGCCGGCAGGGGTGCGTCGAGGAGGGCTGCCGTGGCTGCGTCGGTCGCCTCGGTCTGTTTTGCGGTCAGCTGGGCCGAGAGAAGCGGCGCGAGGATCAGGATCCCGACGACGATTCCCGCGTGGCGGGCGGCGATCGTGGCCGAGGCCCGGGAGCCATCGGGATCGCGGCCGCCGAGCGCAGCGATCGTCAGCACCGGCAGCGCGAGCGCGAGGCCGATTCCGATCAGGATCTGAGGCTGCAGGGTCAGCGCCCACGATTCGCCCGGCAGGACTCCGAGGGCCGCAAGGCCGCCGGCAACGGCGATTCCGCCCGCGAGTGCGGCCGAGGCGGGAGGCCCGGCACGGCGGGCGATCCAGCGGGCCGCCAGGGTTGCGGCCGGGATCGCCGAAACGGTCGCCGCTGCCGCGATCGGCGACAGCCCCCAACCCTCGGTTAGGAGGATGACGAGGAGAAAGAGTGCGCCGGTCAGGCCCGCCGAGAGCAATCCAAGGGCCACCTCGGGACGGATGTCGAGCGCGCCGCCCGGTCCCGGCTCGGCCGGCGCGGGGCGCAGCGTCGTGGCGACGGGGATGAGCAGCAGGAGCGGCACCTGGAGGAGAAAGATCGACTGCCAGTCGAGCAGCTGGGTGAGGACACCGCCGACGGCCGGTCCGACTGCGATGCCGATGGTCCCGGCCGCACCCCACCCTGGAGCGGCGAGCTGGTGGCTGCCGCGCAGGCGGGCGAGGAGCTCGATCGCGCAGGCGACGGCGAGCGCTCCGCCGGCGGCCTGGACGACCCTTCCGGCGATCAACGCCGTCGCGGTGCCCGATGCTGCGCAGGCGACGGATGCGGCGACGAAGATCGCCAAGCCGGCCGCCCACCCGGCGCGGGGGCGCGAGCGCGCGATCCGGACGCAGGGGAGGATGGACACGGCCAGGACGATGTTGAACGCGGTCAGGACCCATGAGACGCCGAAGACGGTCGCGTCGTAGTCGCGGAGGATGCTCGGCAGCGCCAGGGTCACGACCGAGGAGTCGGCCAGAACGACGCCCACGGTCAGCGCCAGGCAGATCTCGGTGACGCGAAGTCCTCGGGAATCCATGCCGGGCGGATCGTAGGGCGGCAGGAGGCCCGGCGCTTAGGATGGCCGCGTGACGGACCCGGAAGCGATCGTCGACGGCGGACTCGAGGACGCGATGGCGGTGATCGCCGAGCTCTCGGAGGGGATCGGAGCGCGGCGCCCGACGGGCGTGGGGGAGAGCGCGGCCGCCGACGCGCTGGTCGCCCGGCTGCGCTCGGCCGGCATCGATGCCGGGACGGAGACGTTTCGGGGCTACTCGACGTTTGCCGCCCCGTTCGCGGTCGTGCTCGGCCTCGCCGCTGCCCCGGTGCTGATGGGCCGGCGTCGCCTGGCGCGGATCGCCTCGTCGTGGCTCGCCGCGGCGGGGCTGGTCAGCGAGGGGTCGCTGCTGCGAGCACCGCTCACGAAGGCGCTGTCGCGGCGTCCGAGCCGCAACGTGGTTGCCGCGATCGAGCCGTCGGGAGAGGCCCGCCGCACCCTCTGCCTCGTCGCCCACATGGACACCTCGCGGAGCGGGCTGATCTTCGATCCGCGATTCGTCGGCTGGATGACCCGCTGGATCGCCGCCAACAGCATCCTCGTGCTCGCCCAAGCGGCCCTCGAGCCGTTCGCGGCGCGGAGCCGTCCCATCCGCCGCGGCCTCACTGGAATCCGCGTCGCGCTCCTCGGAAGCCTTGGCCTCCTGGCGGAGCGGGAAGTGCGGGGCGTCGACGTCCCGGGGGCCAACGACAACGCCTCCGGTTGCGGGGTCGTGACGGCTCTGGCGACCCGCCTGGCCGCGGCGCCGCTCGAATCGACCCGGGTGGTGGTCCTGATCACCGGATGCGAGGAATCGGGCACGCTCGGCGCTCGCGCCTTCCGGGACTCACGCGACACCGACGGCTGGCTGTTCCTCAACTTCGACAACGTCGGCGGGCCGGGTAGCGTCAGGTATCTGCGTCGCGAGGGCGTAATCACGAAGTGGGATGCCGACGCGGGTCTGATCGCAGCCGCCGACGGCGTCGCGGCACGGCGACCGGAGCTGCGGATCGCGCCCGAGGACTCGCCGGCCGGCCTGACCTACGACAGCAGCCCGATCCACGCCGCCGGCGGCAGGGCGCTGACGATCAGCGTCCAGGACGGCTCGATCCCGAACCTCCACTGGCCCACCGACGTCTATGCCAACGTCGACCGCGACGGTGTCGGGCGGACGCTCGAGGCCGGGATGGAGCTGGTCGCCGCGATCGAACGCGGCGATGCCGACCGGGGTGCTGGAGCCGCCGGCTAGGCGCGCGAGCGGTCGCTGGGAGCGGGCCGCTGCGGCCATTGCCACTCGCAACCGGGACGGCGCGACGTGCGAGGGGCCTCCCAAGCGTTACGGGACTCCTGACGAGTCCGGCGCTTGCTCCCCTCGCAGCCGTCCGTTCCAGCTTCGCGGCACTCGAGCCCGTACTGGCCGAGCGTCAGCAGGTCGATCGCAAGATCGATCCGGTCGGCGACCCGGTTGATCGCCGCGACCCGCAGCTCAGTGGCGCGATCGCCACGGCGGGGTCGTCTCTGTGTCTGTGTCGTGCTGTTCATTGCGGAGGAAGATAGGAAGGGCCCCGGACGTACACATGTTCGTGCAAGGAAAATTGCACGTTACCGGCCTCGCCTGCCGAACGAGTGGGCGACGGGGAGGACCGCGTCGAGGTCGCCGAGGTCCCGGCCGGTCTCCCGCTCCGGCGACGGCTCGATCGTGTGGACCTGGGCGAGCGGGACGTCGGGGCGCTCGATCCGCTCGACGGCCGTCGCGACGACGTTGACGACGCCCTCGCGGCGCTCGAGCCGGCCGGCGACCGTGACGAGCGAGGCGGTCCGGACCGTCAGCCGGTTGCGCTCGTAGACGGGCGGGACCACGATCACGTTTGCGACCCCGGTCTCGTCCTCGATCAGCAGGAACATCACGCCCTTCGCCGTGCCCGGCCGCTGGCGGGCGACGAGCAGGCCGGCGACGACGAGCTCGGAGCCGTGCGGGATGCGATCGAGAGCCGCGCAGATCACCGTCGCCGGGTCGAGCCCGCCGCGCAGCAGCGTCAGCGGGTGCTCCTCGAGGGCGATGCCGAAGGCGCCGTAGTCGGCTGTCACCCGCTCCCACGGGGTCTGCTCGGCGAGCGCCGGAGCGTCGGGCATCGGCAGCGGCAACGACAGCTGCCCGCCGCCGGAGCCGCGGGCCACGCCGAGCCGCCAGAGCGGCGTCCGCCGCCGGTCGCCGCCGGTCTCGAGGTTGCTGCAGGCGCCGGCCCAGGCGAGCCGCTCGAGCCCGTCGCGGCCGGCCCCCGACCGCGAGGCCAGGTCGCCGAGGTCCCGGTAGGGGCCGCCGCGCTCGCGCTCGGCGACCACTGATCGGGCGTCGTCCTCCGTCAGTCCCTTCACATAGCCGAGCCCGATCCGCACCGCCGGGCCCGCGGTGCCGCCGTCGCCGCGCTCGACGCTGCAGAGGACGCCGGAGGCGTTGACGTCGGGGGCCCGCACCTCGATCCCCCGGCGCTGCGCCTCGTGGACGAGGGCGTCGGGCGGGTAGAAACCCATCGGCTGCTCGTTGAGGAGCGAGCAGAGGAACTCCGGCCCGTAGTGGACCCGCAGCCAGGTCGATTGATAGGCGAGCAGGCCGAACGCGGCCGCGTGTGACTTCGGGAAGCCGAAGCCGGAGAAGCCGTGGATCTGGCCGAAGACCCGCTCGGCGACCTCGACCGGGACGCCGCGGGAGATCGCCCCCTCGACGAAGCGCTCGCGATGGGACTGCATCGCCTCCTCGGAGCGCTTCCGGCTCATCGCTCGCCGCAGGCCCTCCGCCTCACCGGAGCTGAAGCCGGCCAGCGCCATCGCCACCTGGATGACCTGGTCCTGGAAGACGATCGCCCCGAGCGTGTCGGAGAGGATCGGCTCGAGGCTCGGGTGCTCGTAGGGGATCTCGTAGTCCGGGTCCTCGCGAAGCCGTTTCTTGCGCTCGAGGTAGGGGTGGACGGCGCCGCCCTGAATCGGGCCGGGGCGGACGATCGCGACTTGGACCGTCAGGTCCTCGATGTTCTCGGGGCGGGAGCGGGGAAGCATCTGCATCTGCGCCCGGCTCTCGATCTGGAAGACGCCGGTCGTCTCGGCCGCCTGGATCCGCCGGTAGACCTCGGGGTCGTCGAGCGGGATCCGCGAGAGGTCGATCCGCTCGTCGCGGACCCTGGCGATCTCGGTCACGGTCCGCTCTACCGCCGACAGCATCCCGAGGCCGAGCAGGTCGATCTTCAGGAAGCCGGCGTCGGCGCAGGAGTCCTTGTCCCACTGCGCGATCTGCCGGCCCTCCATCGCGGCCGGGACGACCGGGCAGAGATCGGTCAGCGGCCGCGTCGAGAGCACCATCCCGCCGGGGTGCTGGGAGGGGTGGCGGGGGAGGCCATAGGCGTCGTCGAGGAGCCGCCGCAGCGCGACCTGCCGCTCCGAGTCGCCCTCGACCTCCGCCTTCTCGTAGTGGCTCGCCGAGCGGGCGGCCCGCTCGATCTCGCCGGGCGGCAGCCCCAGCACCTTCCCGAAGTCGCGGATCGCGCCCTTCGATCGATAAGTGGGGAAGGCGGCGACGAGGGCTGAGCGGTCGGTGCCGTAGCGCTCGTGGATCCTCGGGATCAGGCGCTCGCGGACGTCGCGGGGGAAGTCGAGGTCGATGTCGGGCGCCTCGGCGATGTCCTCGTTCAGGAAGCGGCCGAGGAAGAGCCCCGCCTTGATGGGGTCGACGTGGGAGAGGCCGGTCAGGTAACAGACGACCGAGCTCACGCTCGACCCGCGCCCGCGCCCGGGCGGCAGCAGCGACCTGGCGCTGTCGGGGCCGCGGACCTCGACGGCCACCTCACGGGCGAGCTCGAGCAGGTCGCGGTGGAGGAGGAAGAAGCCGGAGAGCTTCAGCCCCGAGATCAGGTTCAGCTCCTGCTCGAGCCGGCGCTCGGCCTCGGCCCGCTCCGGCTTGCCGTCGTAGCGCTCGCCGAAGCGGGCCCGGCACGCCTCGGCGAGCCTCCGGTCGGCGCTGCCGTCCTCGGCGCCGGGATAGCTGTAGCCGAGGTCGGTGGTGAGGTCGAAGCGGAGCCGGTCGGCGAGGCGGGCCGTCTCGGCGACGGCGTCCGGGTACTCGCGGAAGCGCTCCGCCGCCCGGGCCGGCTCGACGAGCGTCGCCGAGCCGTTGCCGCGCCGCTCCGGCTCGGTCGACTCCAGCGTCCCGCCGAGGCGGACCGCGACGAGCGCGTCCTGGAGGGCGGTCCGCTCGCGGGCGTGGGCATGGACGTTGCCCGTCGCCACGCAGGGAACTCCGAGCGAGGCGGCGAGCCCGGCGAGACGGCGGTTGCGGGTCCGGTCCCCGCGCCAGAGCGGCATCTGCAGCTCGACCCGGAAGTGGTCGCGCCCGAACGCTGCGAGCAGCGCCCGGCCGAGCCGCTCGGCGCCGGCGGGGTCGCCGCGGGCGATCCGCCCGGCGAGCGCCCCATCGCGGGCGCAGCCGGACAGGCAGATCAGCCCCGCGGCGTGGCTCTCGAGGTCGGCGAGGGCGATCGTCGGCGGCGATGGGACGGCCCCGTCGCGGGTCCGCGAGTGGGCGAGGGTGAGCAGCCGGCAGAGGTTGCGGTAGCCGCCGGTGTCGGCGACGAGGACGGTGACGTGGAATGCCCCGGGCGGGCAGTTGCCGCGGAAGCCGGGCGGGGGAGGGGCGCGGTCCGCCGTCACGGTCAGCTCGGCCCCGGTGATCGGCCGGACCCCCTGGGCGTGGCAGGCGCAGGCGAACTCCATCGACCCCCAGATGCCGTCGTGGTCGGTCAGGGCCATCTCCCGGTAGCCGAGCTCGGCGGCGCGCAGCGCGAGCTCGTCCGGGCTCGACGCGCCGTCGAGGAAAGAGAAGGCCGAGTGGGCGTGGAGCTCGACGTAGCTCATCGCTGCTCGTACCAGCAGCCGGTCTCGAGGTCGCGGTAGACGACTGTGCAGCGCCCGCCGCCCAGCACCAGCTCGAGGTAGTGCCGCCGCAGCGGAGCCCCCGCCCACCAGCGGTCCTCGACGAGCCACTGCTCGCGAACCGCCTCGACGGGCCTCCCGGCGACGCTGCTCGGCCTCCCGGCGACGGCGGCGACGGCGATCTCGCGGGGCGCGTAGGGATTCGCGGGGCGGCCCATCAGGATCCGCCGGGGTCGTTGTAGGGGGCGAGCGCGGCCCAGCGCTCCGGCACCCGTGAGTCCGGATCGACGTCGAGGACGCGCAGCATCGCGTCCCGGCCCGCCGCGGCCCGGACCTGGCGGACGGCCTCGGCGAGCCGCTCGCGCCGACGCTCGGCCGGATCGTCGCCGAGGGTCGGCTGCGCTCCGCCCGACTCGGCCATCTCGATCGCGCGCAGGGCGAGGGCGGTCGCGGGAGCGGTGAGCAGCCCGAGTTTCGGCCCGAGCGCGAGCCGCAGCCGCTCCGGCGAGCTGCTGGCGCTGCGCATGACCGCCGTCGCGCTCCAGCTGCCGCCGCCGGCCAGCCGCGCCTCGAGGCTGAGCGACCGGATCGCCCGGCCCTCCCGGCGCGGGTCGCCGAGGAGGCGCTCGATGAGGAGGTCCAGCGCCCGTTCGAGCTGGGTCCCGTAGGCGGCCTCGGGCAGGCCGATCGCCTGGACGAGGTCCTCGTGGGGGGTCCGGGGACGCAGCGGAGTGTCGAGGCCACGGGCGAGGTCGTGCGCCTGAAGCCCGAGGGCGCCGAAGCGGTCGGCGATCGCGACCCGCGGCAGCCCCGCGAGGTCGCCGAGCGTCGCGACCCCGAGCCGCTCCAGCGTCGCGACGAGCCGTCCCGCCCTGGCGTCGTCGCGGCCGGCGCGGTCGCGCAGCGCCCGGTCGAGGAGGTCGATCGGCAACGGCGCCAGGAAGTCGCGCTCGGCGCCCGCCGCGACGACGCGGATCGCCCGTCTGCCGCGGCCGCGCGCCATCGTCGCGGCGGCACGGGCGCAGAAGCGGTTGGGGGCGCCGGCGATCCGGGCCGGCGTTCCGACCGCACGGGCCGCCTTGCCGAGGACGTCCTCGCGGCGCGGGCCCCAGATCCCGCGCAGCCCGTCGACCGCGAAGAAGGCCTCGCCGGCGCGGTTGCTCTCGACCTCGGCGCCGATCGCCTCGAGCCTGCGGAGGATCCGCTCCCACTCGCTGGCAGTGCGTCCCGGGTCGGGGGGCTGAAGGACGAGTCGCGGGCAGCGGACGAGCGCTTCGGAGACCGGCATCCCGGCTCGGATCCCGAACGCCTCGGCGGCGCCGCTGGCCTCACCGACGGCCTGCTCGCGGCCGGGCTCGGGGGCCAGGGCGATCGGCTCTGTCAGCATCTCCCTGCGTCCACCCACCGCGGCGAGCAGGGAGAAGCGGGGAATGAGAACGGATCCGATGGTCATCAGTGCGGTCAAGAGTCTAGGCGAACGTATGTTCGCCACCATGTTCGCGCATGGCGCGGCGGCCCGCAAGGCCCTTCCGATCGCCGCTCTGGCCGCCATCGCCGTGCTCGCGTCGGCCGGCTGCGGGGGCGGCGACACCTCGTCGGCGACCACCGCCTCGGCCGACCCCGGCGACGTCGCCGTCATCGAGGGGTGGGCGGATGCGCTCGCCTCGGGCGACGAGGAAGCGGCCGCCGACTACTTCGCGATCCCCAGCGTCGCCGAGAACGGCCCGCTGCTGACGAAGATCGAGTCGCGCGACGACGCGATCGCGTTCAACCGCTCGCTTCCGTGCGGGGCCGAGGTGGTCTCAGCGCGGACGACCGGCAGCCTGACGACCGCGACCTTCCGCCTCTCCGACCGCCCCGGCGGCGACTGCGGCGCCGGAGCCGGCGGCACCGCGTCGACCTCGTTCGAGATCGACGACGGCAAGATCGTCGAGTGGCGGCGGATTGACGATGGGCCCCCGCAGGGGGACGGCGGCGAGGCCCCCGGAACCTCCGTCTAGCCCCGGACCCGCCTGACGACCTCGGCGCAGACCTCCGAGGTCGAAGCCTCGCCGCCGAGGTCGTGGGTGCGGATGCCGTCGCCGGCGGCGCCGAGCGTCGCGTCGTAGATCGCCTGCGAGGCCCTCTCCGCACCGGCGGTGCCGAGCTCCGCCGCGTAATGGAGGACGGCCGCGCAGGCGAGGATCATCGCCATCGGGTTGGCCACGTCCTTGCCGGCCAGCGAGGGCGCGGTGCCGTGCGGTGCCTCGGCCATCGCGACGGCCGGGCGAAGTTCGTCGTCGAGGCTGAGCAGGATCGACTCGGCGCCGGCGATCGAGCCGAACATCGGCATCACCAGGTCGCTGAGCAGGTCCCCGTCGCGGTTCAGGGTCGGGATCACGAGCGGCGCGTTGGCGGCGCCGGAGACGAGACCGGCGTAGGTGGCGTCGATCAGCACCGGCTCGTAGGGGACCTCGGGATGGCGTTGCGCGGCGTCGTCCATCTCCTCCTTCAGCATTCCCTCGTAGACCGGGCTGACCGTCCACTTCGGCCCGCCGTAGACGCGGGCGCGCGGCTCCTCGGCCGATGCCGCGGCGATTCGGAAGGCATGTTCGGAGACGGCGCGGCAGACGCGGCGGCTGATTCGCTCGGTCCGGAACGCGAACTCGTCGTCGCCTTCGCCCTCACGCCACTGCTCGGCGCCGTAGGCGTCGCCGACGGCCATCCTGCAGACCGTGATCGGGTGGTGGATCCCGGCGATCGGCGAGACGCCGGGGATGCGCCGGCCGGTGCGGACGATCACCGTGCCGTCGATGCCCTCGCGGATCAGCCGGTTCGGGCTGCCGACGTCGTCGGCTCCCTCGGGCGTGATCGTCGCCGCCTTCAGGCCGAGCCCGGCGGCGCGCATCGCCGCGGCGGCTTCCGTACAGACTTCGTTGCCGGTCCGGCGCCGGTTCTCGAGCGAGAGGTCGAAGCGCTCGAGCTCGACCGGGAGACCGACGACGTCGGGATCGATCACGGCCAGGGCAGCCTCGAGCAGCTCCTGCCCGGTCTCGTCCCCCTCGAGGACGACGATCCGGATCGGGTCAGCCACCCTTGGATTTCTCCTGCGACTTCGTCGGCTTCTTCGTCGGCTTCGAGCTCGGCGTCGCGGGCGGCGCCACACCGGCGAAGTCGAGGATCAGCTTTGCGGTCTCCTCGGGCGCCTCGGCGGCCGGCGAGTGGCCGATCCCGTCGATCAGCTTGGTGATCGCTCCGGGGACCGCGTGGAACTCCTCGGAGACGGCCGTCGCGTCGAGGATCTGGTCCTCGCTGCCGTCGATCCACATGATCGGGACGCCGGTCGCCGCCAGCCGTGAGGCGATCGGTTGCTCCTCGAGGTAGTCATCGGCCCTCTGGCTGCTCTCGGTGAAGGAGTCGTAGGTCATCGCGCGGTTGTCGTCGACTACCCGGTCCGGGTCGCCGGGGAACACTTCGCTGACGTCGGTTCCGGGTGCGAACGCCGACCCGTAGCCCCTGCGGATCATCGCGTCGAGCCGCAGGCGCCAGACGCCCTGGCCGACGACCGGGACCCGAATCAGCTTCTCGGTGAACGGCAGGTCAGCCTCGCCGGACTCCGACGGGGTGCCGATCAGGACGATCCGGTCGACCAGCTCGCTGGCGGTCTCGGCGAGCGACGTCGCAACCATCCCGCCGAGCGAGTGGCCGACGACGGTCGCGCCCTGGACGCCGAGCGAGTTGAGGGCCTCGGCGATCGCGGCGCTCTGGGTCGGGATCTCGTAGCCGCTCTGCGGCTTCTCAGAGCCGCCGTGGCCGAGCAGGTCGATGCGGATCACCCGGTGACGCTCGTTCAGCTGCGGGAGGATCGGCTTCCACCACTGCGAGGAGCATCCGAAGCAGTGCAGAAGGACGATCGGCGCACCCTCGGGGCCGGGTCCGGTCGCCGGCGAGTCGAAGACCTGGAGGTCGACCGACGAAGCCGACTCGATCTTGCCGCCGTCGGCCGTGACCTCGGCTGGCTTCGTCTGGCTGTCGAGGACGAGGGCGTTGACGATTCCGAGGGCGATCAGGACGACGACGACCAGCAGCAGGAGCTTCAGCGCCCTGCGCACGGTCAGCCGGCCTCGACCTGGGCCGCGGTCAGCCCGAGCTCCTCGGCCTCGTCGGCGAGGGCGTCGATGACGACCGTGATGTGCTCGGCCTCGTCGACGCCCAGCTCCTCGATGCCGCGAGCGATCTGCTCGCGGTCGACCTTGGCGGCGAAGGACGGCTGCTTCAGCTTCTTGCGGACCGACTTGACCTTGAGCCCCTCGATCCCGGTCGGGCGGACCAGCGCGCAGGCGGTCACGAAGCCCGACAACTCGTCGACCGCGTAGAGCGTCTTCGCCAAGCGGGTCTCGCGCGGGACCTCGAGGTAGTCGGCGTGGCCGGCCACGGCGTCGATCACGTCTGCCGGATATCCGCGCTTCTCGAGCTCCGCCATCCCCATCCGCGGATGGCCGGTCTCGGCGTCGGGGAAGCGTTCGTAGTCGAGGTCGTGGACGAGACCGGTGATCGCATATTTCTCCTCGTCCTCACCCCAGATCCGGGCGTAGGCGCGCATCGAGGCCTCGACGGCGAGCGCATGCTTCCGAAGCGAGTCGGATGTGGTCCACTCGCAAAGCAGTTCCCAGGCCGCTTCGCGGTCGGAGGCGTTCATCGTGGGCTCGCTCACCGTCGTCTACCCTAGCCAAGCTTTGGAGAAATTCGTGATTCAAGGCGGCGTTCCCCTGAGCGGGGAGATCGTCGCCGCCGGCAACAAGAACGCGGCGCTGCCGATCCTCGCGGCCTGCCTGCTGACCGAGGAGGACGTCGTCTTCCGGAACGTGCCGCGCATCCGCGACACCGAGGCGCAGCTCGCGATCCTGGAGAAGCTCGGGGTCGAGGTCGAGTGGCTCGGCGCCAACGAGCTGCGGCTCTGCGCCGCCAACGTCGCCGACAACGAGGTCGATGAGGGGCTTGCGGCCCGAATCCGCGCCTCGTTCCTGCTCGCCGGCCCGTTGCTCGCCCGGTTCGGCGAGGTCCGGATGCCTCCCCCCGGCGGCGACACGATCGGCCGGCGCCGCCTCGATCCGCACCTCGACGCATTCCGCGACCTCGGCGCGACGATCACCGGCAGCCGGATGATCGAGCTGCAGGCGCCGGGCGGCCTGCGGGCCTGCGAGATCTTCATGGACGAGCCGTCGGTCATGGGCACCGAGAACGCCCTACTCGCCGCGGCGCTGACGCCGGGCCGCACCGTGATCGCGAACTCGGCGAGCGAGCCGCACGTCCAGGACCTCGCCAACCTGCTGACGCGGATGGGCGCCACCGTCGAAGGGATCGGCTCGAACGTGATGATCGTCCACGGGCGCGACAAGCTCGGCGGCGCCGAGTTCGACATCGGCCCCGACCACATCGAGATCGGCAGCTTCATGGCACTCGCCGCCGCGACCGGGGGAGAGCTGCGGATCCGGGACGTCGAGCCGGGCGACCTGCTGATGATCCGCCGCCAGTTCCAGCGCCTCGGCCTGCAGAGCATGGTCGAGGGCCGGGACCTGCTCGTGCCGCCCGACCAGCAGCTCGCGATCCGCGACGACCTCGGCGACGCGATCCCGAAGATCGACGACGGTCCCTGGCCGGCGTTCCCGGCCGACCTCACCTCGATCGCCCTCGCCCTCGCTACGCAGGCGACAGGGACGATCCTGATCTTCGAGAAGATGTTCGAGAACCGTCTGTTCTTCACCGACAAGCTGGTCGCGATGGGGGCGCGGATCACCCTCTGCGACCCACACCGGGCGATCGTCAACGGCCCCTCGAAGCTCCACGGAGAGCGTCTCGAGAGCCCCGACATCCGCGCCGGGATGGCGATGCTGATCGCCGCCCTCGCCGCCGAGGGCACCTCCGAGATCGGCAACATCGTGCAGATCGACCGCGGCTACGAGCGGATCGACGAGCGCCTGCGCGGGCTCGGCGCCCGCCTCGAGCGGGTCGCCAACGAGCCCGTCCCGGCCTCCGCCTGAACCCTCCCGACGAGCCGAGAATGACCAGCCAGCCACTGCCAACCGGTACCCGCGACGTACTCGCCGACGAGATGCGCGAGCTGCGCGAGATCGAGGCGAAGCTGCTCGCGCTCTTCGCCTCCCGCGGTTACGAGGAGGTGGCGACGCCGACGATCGAATACCAGGACGCGTTCGCCCGCGGCGCCGGCCCCGAGGGCACCGCCACCTACCGCTTCCTCGACGAGTCCGGGTCGGTGCTGGCGCTCCGCAACGATATGACCGTCCCGATCGCCCGCCTCGTCGCTCGGCGCTTCGCCGCCGAGGAGGGACCGTTCCGGCTCGCCTACTCGGGCAGCGTCTTCCGCCGCGTCCGCCCGCAGCGCGGCCAGCTCCGCGAGATGCGCCAGATCGGGATCGAGCTGATCGGCGCCGAGGCGCCGGCGGGCACCGCCGAGCTGATCGAAACCCTCGTCGCCGCTCTCGACGCGGTCGGGCTCGACAGCGCCGTCGTCGGGCTCGGGGACGCCGACCTGTTCCGCCAGCTCCTCGCCGAGCTCGGCGTCGAGGGCGACGCCCGCGACCGGATCCTCAACTGCCTCGCGACCCACGATCTCGTCGCGATCGAGGCCGAAGCCGGTGACATCGCCGACCTCAGCGACGAGGAGCGGGCGACGATCGTCGCGCTCAGCAACCTCCGCGGCGGCCCCGAGGTCCTCGACGAGGCCCGGGCGATCGGCGGCGCGGCGATCGAGCGCGCCTCCGCGTCCCTGACGGCGACGCTGAACGCGCTCGACGACGCCGGCATCGCCGACCGCGTCCAGGTCGATTTCGGATTGCTCCGCGACCTCGGCTATTACACGGGAGCGATCCTCGAGGTCTACGACCCCGCCGTCGGCGAGGCGATCGGCGGCGGCGGCCGCTACGACGACCTGCTCGGCCGCTTCGGCCACCCGCTGCCCGCCGCCGGCTTCGCGCTCTACCTCGAGCGGCTCCACGTCGCGCAGGCCGCCGAGGCCGACGCGGGGGAGGGGTCGCGGTGACCCCGAACGTCCGTCACCGCGTCAACGACGGGGCGCTGACCCTCGCTCTGCCGAGGGGCTCGCTGTTCGGCGGCTGCCTCGACATGCTCGACCGGGCCGGATTCGACACCGCCGAGCCGCGCAGCGACTCGCGGGCGCTGATCTTCGAGCTCGACGGGCTGACGATCGTGACCGTACGGCCCTCCGACGTCCCGACCTACGTCGAGTCCGGCGCCGCCGACCTCGGCGTGACCGGCAAGGACGTCCTCGCCGAACAGAGCGACCGCGCCGTCTACGAGCTCGTCGACCTCGGATTCGGCCGCTGCCGGATGGCGCTCGCCGCGCGCGCCGGCGGTGCCGACCTCGAGCGGGCCGAACGCCGCCTCGGCCTGATGAGGATCGCGACCAAGTACCCGCGGACCGCGACCGACTACTTCGAGCGGATGGGCCGCCAGGCCGAGGTGATCGAGGTCAAGGGCTCGGTCGAGCTCGCTCCCCTCGTCGGGCTCGCCGACGGGATCGTCGACCTCGTCGACACCGGCCGGACGCTCGGCGAGAACGGCCTCGAGATCGTCGACGAGATCTCGGTCTGCACCGCCCGCCTTGTCGCCAACCGGGTCGCACACAAGCTCCGGGCTGCCGAGATCGACGCCATGGTCGATCGCCTTCGCGAGGCCGCCGCGGGATGAAGATCCGGACGGAGGCCTGGGACGGTCGCGAGCCGGACCGGTTCGCCGCCTCCCTGCGGGCTGCGACCCCGGAGCCGGCGGGCATCGCCGCTGCGGTCGCGGAGACCATCGAGCGGGTCCGCGAGGGTGGGGACGAGGCCCTCGCCGAGCTCAGCGAGCGCTTCGACGGGGTCGCCGCGCGGCCGTTCGAGGTGCCCGCCGACCGGATCGCCGCAGCCCGCGACGAGATCCCGTCCGAGCTCCGCGAGGCGATCGATTTCAGCGTCGCCAACGTCCGCGCCGCCGCGGAGGCTCAGATCGGCGAGTCCGCCGCCGTGACCCTCGGGGCCGGCCAGCGGATCGAAGTCGCCGAGGTGCCCGTCGGCTCCGCCGGCATCTACGTGCCCGGCGGGCGCGCTCCGTATCCGTCGAGCGTCGTGATGGGAGTCGTCCCTGCCCGGGTGGCCGGTGTCGGACGGGTCGTCGTCGCCTCGCCGCCCGAGCGCGAAACCGGGGAGCCGGCGCCGGCCGTGCTGGCCGCGGTCGCCGCGGCCGGAGCCGATGCGGTCTACGCGATCGGCGGCGCCCAGGCGATCGCCGCACTCACCCACGGAACCGAGTCGATCCCAGCGGTCGACGTCATCGCCGGTCCGGGCAGCCCGTGGGTCCAGGAGGCCAAGCTCCAGTGCTCGCGACGGGTCGGGATCGACGGCTACGCAGGGCCTTCCGAGATCGTCGTGATCGGCTTCGATGACTTCCCCGTCGAGTGGGTGGCACTCGATCTCTGCGCGCAGGCCGAGCACGGCAGCGACGGCCTCCTCGTCGCGATCTCCGACGATCCGGCGCGCCTCGAGCGACTGGCCGAGGCCGTCGAGGCGATCCAGGCGCGCCGGGAGGACCCCGGCAGCTCCGTCTTCCACATGATCGTCGCCCCCGACGTCGATGCCGCCGTGGCGCTCACCGAGGCGCTCGCGCCCGAGCACACCGAAGTGATCGCACCCGGCGAGGCCGAGATCGCCCGGCGGCTGACCACGTCGGGCTGCGTCTTCGCGGGCGCCCACTCGGGGACGGCCTTCGGCGACTACGCGGCGGGGTCCAATCACGTGCTCCCGACCGGCGGCGCCGGCAGGTTCACCGGCCCGCTCGGGCCGGGGACGTTCAGGCGGCGGATCAGCCGCGTCGAGGTCGGTCCCGAAGCTGCCGCCGCGCTGGCGGGAACCGTCGACACGATCGCGCGGGCGGAGGGATTTCCGCTGCACGGCGAGTCGGCGACCGCACGGGCCGGCAGGAACGACCGGGCTGAGAGGGAATAGCGAGCAATGGCCTCTCCGGCAACTCGCGCTGCCACGATCCGGCGCAACACGAACGAAACCGACATCGAGCTCTCGCTCGACCTCGACGGCGGTGACGTGAGCGCCGCCACGGGCGTGGGCTTCCTCGATCACATGCTCGACCTCGTCGGTCGTCACGGCCGGTTCGGCCTTGAGGTACGGGCCGAAGGCGACCTCGAGACGGGCTCTCACCACACGGTCGAGGACGTCGGGATCGTCTTCGGGCAGGCGCTCGACGAGGCGCTCGGCGACCGCTCCGGCATCACCCGTTACGCGCACGTCGAGCTGCCGATGGACGAGTCGCTGGCTCGTTGTTCGATCGACATCTCCGGCCGCCCCTTCTGCCATTTCGAATCCGACCTCCCACCGGTGACGATCGCCGGCTACGAGGCCGAACTGACCGAGGAGTTCTTTCGTGCCGTCGCGTCCAACGCGAAGCTGACGCTGCACCTCACGAATCCCTACGGCGCCAATGCACATCACATGATCGAGGCCTGCTTCAAGGCCTTCGCAAGGGCCCTGCGGATCGCCGTGGCGATCGACCCCGGCCAGGCCGGGATCCCGTCCACCAAGGGCACACTCAGTTCCTGAAGCGGGTTTCCGGGGCTCGGCTGCGGGGTGCCGCGGCCGCAACTTCGGTCGCTCCGATGTGCTTAACCTGAGTACATGAGCGCACCGAGCGAAGACACCGACGCACGCCGCACCACTCGCAGCCGCTGGGCGGGGGCCGTGGCGATGGCCCTGCTGCTGGCGATCGCGGCGATCGCGGCCCAGCCCGCCGCCGCCAAGGCGCCGAAGGCGGCGAATGCCCCAAGTGACTTCTTCGGCATCTTCGCCGAGGGCCCGACGAGCAAGGACTTCAAGGGAATGGGCAAGGCCGGATTCGGGACCTACCGCGTCCCCGTCAACTGGGCGGCCGTCCAGCACACCCGCAAGGACGGCTACGACTGGAGCCAGCCCGATCAGGGCGTCTTCAGCGCGGCGCAGAACGGCATGCGGCCGACCCTGATCGTCTACGGAACCCCGCGGTTCGTCCACAAGGCCAGCGACAAGGGCCTCTACGGTCCGACCGACAAGGCGGACCTGAAGGCGTGGCGGAAGTTCTCGGAGGCGCTCGCACGCCGCTACAGCCCGAACGGCGACTACTTCGACGCGGTCCCCCAGATCGACCACCTGCCGGTCAAGACCTGGATCGCCTGGAACGAGCAGAACTCGAAGAACAACTGGCTGCCGAAGCCGGACCCCCGGGCCTATGGAAAGGTCGTCGAGAACTTCGACAAGGGGATCTCGAAGGTCGACCCGAAGGCGAAGATCGTGCTCGGGGGCATGTACGGCTTCCCGCGCGACCCGAAGTCGATGAAGAGTGCCAAGTTCCTGGCGAAGCTCTACAAGGTGAAGGGCATCGAGAAGCACTTCGATGCGATCAACGCTCACCCCTACGGCTCCGGCGTCAGTGACGTCAAGCAGCAGATCGGCGACTTGCGATCTGTTTCGAAGCGGGCTGGGGACGGGAACGTCGGCCTCGTCGTCGGCGAACTCGGCTGGGCCTCGAAGGGACCTGCCCGCAGCGAGTCGGTCGTCGGCAAGCAGGGACAGGCGAAGCGGCTCCGCGACGGACTGAAGCTGCTGACGAAGAAGCGCAACAGCTGGAACGTGCTCGGGGCGTTCGTCTACGCGTGGCGGGACTTTCCGGCCGGCCAGCTGGCCTGCAACTGGTGCCCGTGGGCGGGCCTCGTGACGAAGAAGTCAAAGCCGAAGCCGGCGCTGAAGGCCGTCAAGAAGGTCATTCGCACCAACCGATGAGCCACTGACGCCGGGCTGAGGGCCCATAAGATCGGCACGTGGAGACGCCTCGGGCAGAGCTGACGATCGCCGACTACGGCATGGGCAACCTGCGCTCGGTCGCGAAGGCGTTCGAGCACGTCGGGGCGTCCGCCGTCGTCAGCTCCGATCCCGGCGAGATCGGCGCTGCCGCTGCCCTCGTCCTGCCCGGAGTCGGCGCCTTCCCCGAGGCGATGCGGGAGATCGAGCGCCGCGGCATCGCCGCGCCGATCGCCGAGCGGGTTGCCGCAGGCGTACCGCTGCTCGGTATCTGCCTGGGAATGCAACTTCTCTTCGAGAGTTCCGCCGAGCACGACGGCGCTCGCGGGCTGGGGCTCCTCGAGGGGACGGTCGAACCGCTTCGGGCGCCCGGCCTGAAGCTTCCGCACATCGGCTGGGCGCACCTCCACGCAGAGGCCGCATCGCCGCTGCTCGACGGCATCGCCGAGGGCGAGCCCTTCTACTTCGTCCACTCCTTCGCCGCGCACCCCGCCGGCGATGAGCTGATCGCATCGGCCTCCTACGGCGAGCGCTTCGCCGCCGTCGTCGGGCGGAACAACGTCTTCGGGACCCAGTTTCACCCCGAGAAGTCGAGCGCGGCGGGCCTGCGGATGCTGCGGAACTTCGCCGCCACCGTCACCGGTCGCGGCATCCCGACCGCCGCCGGTCCGGGCTGAGGCGCCGCATGCTGACCCTCTATCCCGCGATCGACATCCGCGGCGGCCGCGCCGTCCGGCTTCTCCAGGGCGACTACGACCGCGAGACCGGCTACGACGCCGATCCCGCCGACGCGGCGCTCCGCTGGGTCGAGGGCGGCTCGGCCATCGTCCACGTCGTCGACCTCGACGGCGCCCGGGCCGGAGCCCCGGCGAACCTCGGTGTCGTCGAGCGGATCGCCGCCGCCGTCGCGGTTCCGGTCCAGGTGGGCGGCGGCCTTCGCGACCGGGCGAGCGTCGAGGCGGCCTTCGCCGCCGGTGCTGCCCGCGCGGTCCTCGGCACCTCGGCGCAGCGCGACCCGGAGCTCCTCGGGACGCTCGCCGAGGCTCACGGCGACCGGATCGTCGCGTCCGTCGACGCCCGCGGCGGGCGGGTCGCCGTCGAGGGCTGGGAGCAGGCCACCGGCACCGCCGTCGAGGATGCTGTCACCGACCTCGGATCGCGCGGGATCCGTCGCTTCGTCTACACGCCGGTCGAGGTCGACGGGACCCTCGAGGGTCCCGGGCTCGACCGGCTCGGCGGCATCGTCGACGCCTGCGAGGCGGTCGGCTCGGAGTTGATCTACTCGGGCGGCGTCGGTTCGCTCGGCGACCTGGCGCGGCTCCGCGACTTCGGAGGCGTGGCTTTGACCGGTGTGATCGTGGGCAGAGCCCTCTACGAACGGAGATTCACCGTGGCGGAGGCGCTCGGCGTCCTCGCCGGCAACGACGAAGAGAGAGAGGACTGAATGGGACTGGTCAGCACCGTCAGCCGGGGAGCCGGCAAATGGAGCCTCTGGGGCCGGATCATGGTCATCGCCGAGGTCGCGCTGATCGCCAAGCGGCACCTCGACAAGCTCGGCCCGGGCGAGGTCGGCGAGCTCCGCGACCTGCTCGTGAAGTCGAAGGGCAAGCCCGGCAACCTGAGCTCGCGGGAGCGCAGCCGAATCAAGGAGCTCGTCACCAAGCTCGAGCCTGGCGCGTTCGCCAAGAGCGCAGCGTCGAGCTCGGTGCCCGGCGTCCGCAAGCGCTGACGGGCACCGGCGCACGGCTGCCCGTACGCTCCGCGCCGTGCCGCTCAAGCGCCTGATCCCCTGTCTCGACGTCGCCGACGGCCGCGTCGTCAAGGGCACGAACTTCGTCGACATCCGCGACGCGGGCGATCCCGTCGAGCTCGCCGCCCGCTATGACGCCGAAGGCGCCGACGAGCTCGTCTTCCTCGACATCACCGCTTCACATGAGGACCGCGACACGATCGTCCAGCTCGCTCGGCGGACCGCCGACGAGGTCTTCATCCCGTTCACGATCGGCGGCGGCATCCGTTCCGTCGCCGACGCCCAGGCGGTCCTCGACGCCGGCGCCGACAAGGTCGGCGTCAACTCCGCAGCACTCGCCCGGCCGGAGCTGATCGGCGAGCTCGCCGAGGTCTTCGGCTCCCAATGCGTCGTCGTCGCCATCGATGCTCGTTCGGTCCCCGGTCCCGGTCCCGCCTGGGACGTCTACGTCGCCGGTGGCCGCCGTCGGGTCGAGGGCCGCGACGCCGTCTCCTGGGCCGCCGAGGCGGCCGAGCGCGGCGCCGGCGAGCTGATGCTGACCAGCATGGACCGCGACGGCACCGAGGACGGCTACGACCTCGAGCTCACCCGCTCAGTCGCCGCCGCCGTGCCGATCCCGGTGATCGCCTCCGGCGGCGTCGGGACCCTCGACCACCTCGCCGAGGGGATCCTCGAGGGCGACGCCGACGCCGTCCTCGCTGCCTCGATCTTCCACTACGGCACCTATTCGATCGCCGAGGCGAAGCGGGCGATGCGCGAGGCGGGAATCGACGTCAGGTAGGTCGCGCTAGCCGCCGGTCGGCGCCGTCTGGTCTCCGCTCGATCCCTGCCCGTCGGCCTGGCTCTGGCCCCCGGCCGCGTTCCCATCGCCGCCGGGCGCCGGAGACTGTGCGTCGCCCTTGCCCTGCTTCGCCTGCTTCTTCTGCGCCCGCTTGCGGGCGAACTTCCGCGCCTTGCGCTGCTGGTCGGGCGGGACGATGCCCTTCTGGCCTTTCTTCGTCTTGTACTTGTAGCCGCCGACATTGATCGGATCGAAAGCGACGACGGTGGCGCCGCCGGTCAGGTAGAGGGTGCGCCCGTCGGAGACGACGGGTCCGTACTCGCCGTCGTCATAGCTGAAGACGCGGCGACCGGTACCGAGGTCGAGGCCGATCGTCGAGTTGCCGCTGAAGGTCGAGACGTAGACGACATCGCCGACGACTGTCGCGGGCCCGCTGATCTGCCCGCCGGCGGGCTCCGACCACTTCTCCTTGCCCGTCTTCGCGTCGACGGCGTAAACGTTGCGGTCGTGGGAGCCGAAGTAGACGGTCGGGCCGGTGCCCTTCGTGTCGGCGGCGGCGATGCCGGAGTAGACGTAGTCGCCGGCCGAGAATGACCAGGCGATCTCGCCGGTGTCGGCGTCGTAGCTGTAGACGCGGTTGTCGACGTCGCCCGCGTAGACGCGCCCGAAGGCGACCGCGGCGGTCGAGTAGATCCGCCCGGAGCCGGCGATGCCGAGCCCGAGGTCGGGGGTCTGCCAGACGAGCTTGCCGTCCTTGGCGCGAACGGCGTTCATGTTGCCGCCGTAATCGCCGACGTAGAGATTGCCGTCGGCGAACGCCGGCGCGGCCTTGACCGACCCGCCGAGGCTCGTCGACCAGACGGTCGAGCCGTCGTCGATGTCGAGTGCCGTCAGCTGACCGTCCTCGTCGCCGAAGTACATCCGGCCGGAGAGGACCAGCGGCGAGGACTCGGCGCGGCCGCCGAGCGGCTTACGCCAGAGGACCTTGCCGTCGCGGGCCCGAACCGCCAGCGCCTGACCGGGGGAGAGGCTGACGCTGTAGAGGACGCCCTTGAAGTAGGCGGGGGAAGAGGCGTTCAGCGAGGCAAGCTGCTTCTTCCAGATCACCTTGCCCGTCTCGGCATCGAGGGCGACGTAGACGCCGTCGTTGTCGATGAAGTAGAGGCGCCCGTCGACGACGATCGGCGGAAACTCGATCAGCTCGTCGCCTTTGTACTTCCAGGCCTTCCGGAACGGCGGGCGGACCGACGGTGAGTCGATGAACTTGCTGCGGCCGAGGTCGTACCCGTAACGGGGCCAGTTCGTCGCCTTCTTGGGCTCCGGCTTCTTCTCCTTGCCGGCGCCCTCCTTGCGCGCGAAGGCGGCATCGGGGTTCGACACGTCCTCGGGGCGCTTCAGCAGCGCGAACGGGGCGGCGACGACGGTGATCGTCAGAGCGATTGCCGCGGCGAGCAGGACGGCACGCTCGGCCCCCGTCATGTTGCGCCAGATGGTCAGGATCCGGTTCATTGGCGAACGCAGCATGCTACGGAGGCATGGCACTCGACAGGGACCTCGCCGACCACATCGCGCGGCTGCGCCTCGGCCGCGTCGGCGAGGTGCTGGCCGCCGCCGACGCGTGGATCGTCGGCGGCGTCGCCCGGGCGGTCGCTGGTCGTACGAAACCGGATGCCGACATCGATATCGCGGTCGACGGCGACGTCGAGCCGCTGCTCGCCGAGCTCGGCCTGCCGTCGAAGCGCCACGACCGCTTCGGGACGGCTGTCGTCGCCCTCGAAGACGGCCGCCACGCCGATATCGCCCGGACCAGGACGGAGACCTACGCCCAGCCCGGAGCCCTGCCGGACGTCGCACCGGCGCCGATCGAAGACGATCTCGCCCGCCGCGACTTCACCGTGAACGCGATCGCGATCGCGATCGCGCCGCCGCACCGCGTCCTCGACCCGTTCGGCGGGGCCCAAGACCTCGATGCGGGCGTCCTTCGCGTCCTTCATCCGAACTCGTTCGCCGACGACCCGACCCGGGCGATCAGGGCCGCTCGCTACTGCTCGCGTCTCGGCCTCGTGCCCGAGCCCGAGACGCGACGCCTCCTCTCCGGCATCGACCTCGGCCTGGTCTCGGCCGACCGTCGCGACGCCGAGCTTCGCCGCCTCGCCGCCGAACGGTCCGCCGCCGCCGGATTCGGCCTGCTGGCCGAGTGGGGCGTCCTCGCGCTTCCCGACGGCGACACTGCGTTGCTCGAGGCGGTCGGGCGGATCAGGATCGAGCCGCCGTGGAGCGGACACCCCGATCCCGGGGTCCGGGCGATGCTGATCGCCGCCGGCCGCGCTACCGGCCTCGGGGCGGCCCGCGACCTCGCCTCCGCTCATCCGCAGCTGCCGTCCACGGCGGTCGCCGCCGCACGAGGGGTCGACGAAGCGATGCTGCTCGTCGCGCTGGCCGCCGGCGGCGCCTGGATCGATCGCTACGTACGCGAGTGGCGGGACGTCCGACTCGAGATCGACGGCGGCGACCTGCTGGCGGCGGGGATCGACGCCGGCCCGGCGGTCGGCGCCGGGCTCGAGGGAGCACTGGCGCGGAAGCTCGACGGCGAGCTCGAGGGCGGCCGCGAGGCCGAGCTCGCCGCGGCTCTCGAGATCGCCCGCCAATCCACCTGACGGCGATCTGGGATCGTCCAGGCATGCGTTGGCGCGAGTCAGATCGAATCCGCTGGCTCGAGGCCGACCTGCCGGGCGCCGTCGCGGCGTTCTCGACCCGGATCGGCGGTGTCAGCGAGGGCTCGTGGTCGACGCTCAACCTCGGAGTCCTGACCGGGGACGAACGGGAACGGGTCGTCGTGAACCGCCGCCGGCTCTGCTCGGCGCTGGGCATCGATCCCGGCGACGTCGTGATGGGGCGACAGGTCCACGGCGGCGAGGTCATACGCCACACCGGGCCGCAGGACCCGTCGCTCTGGCCCGAGCCGACGGCCGACCCGCCCGAGGTCGACGGCCACGTCGTCGCCCGGACGGGACCGGCGGCGCTCGTCTTCGTCGCCGACTGCCTCCCGGTGGCCCTCGCAGGGGAAGAGGGCCTCGCGATGCTGCACTGCGGCTGGCGCGGGCTCGCCGCCGGCATCGTCGGTACCGGGGCTGCGGCGATCGAGGCCGAGGCGGCCGCGATCGGGCCGGGAATCGGGCCCTGTTGCTACGAGGTCGGCGACGAGGTGCTCGCCGCGTTCGCCCCGCTCGGGCCCGGGATCGCCGACGGCCGGATGCTCGACCTCAAAGAGGTCGCACGGCGGCTCCTCGAGCGCGCCGGAGTCTCAGTCGTCGAGGACTCCGGCATCTGCACGCGCTGCAACCGTGACGTTTTCTTCTCACATCGCGGCGACGGCCCCGAGACCGGCCGTCAGGCCGGCATCGTCCGCGGGGTCGGCCTGATGGTCGAGCCGTTCACGAACATCGATCCGTCGCGGGTGGCGGCCAACCTCGAGGAGGTGCGGGCGGCGGTCCCGGCAGGCACCGAGATCCTCGTCGCATGCAAGTACGTCCCGCTCGAGGAGATGGGGTCCCTCGCCGAGGCCGGAGTCGCGCTCGTCGGCGAGAACCGCCTCGCCGACCTCGAGGCCAAGCATGCCCGCTGGGGCCCGCAGTTCGAGTGGGACTTCATCGGCAACCTGCAGAGCCGCAAGGTCCGCGACGTCCTGCCGCTCGTTCGCCTCATCCACTCGGTGCACTCGTCGAGCGTCATGAAGGAGCTCGGCAAGCACGGCACCGACGACACCGAGGTCCTGATCCAGGTGAACGTCGCGAACGAGGAGGGCAAGGGCGGGGTGGACCCGGCTGACCTCGGAGCCGCGATCGAGCGCTGTCCGGTCCGCGTCGTCGGCCTCTCGACGATGCCGCCGTTCACAGACGACCCGGAGGATTCCCGGCCCCATTTCGCGCGGCTGGCCGAGCTTGCCGCCGAACACGGCCTCCAGCGGCTTTCGATGGGGACGAGCCAGGACTGGCGGGTCGCGATCGAAGAGGGAGCCACGACTGTCCGGATCGGAAGCTCGCTCTTCCGCTGAGCGGCGCTGCAAGCCGCTTGTCAGGCCGACAGGGGACTTTTCCCGACGACTCGGGCGCGTCATACTCTCGCGCAGGAGATCGCCCGTCCCGGGCGAAAGGTGCGCGACATGGCCGTACGCGATACATGGAACAGAGCCCTCGTCTACTTCGGCCTCGCCGAGGATCACGACTACCGCTACGACGACGAGTTCGACCCCTACGAGCCGGACACGGTCAGTGAGGAAGCGGTCTCCCCGGCGCCGCCGTCCCGCCGCAGCCGTTCGAATTCGCCGTCCAACGTCCGCCGGCTCCGCCGCGAGGAACCGCCGGCCGACGACATCGACGACATCTTCGCCGACGACGCCGCACCGCGCCGCCGCCGCAACCTGCGTCCGGTCTCAGACTCGGGTGCCGACGTCCAGGTCCATTTCGTGACACCGCGCAACTTCAACGACGCGCAGGAGGTTGCCGACCGTTTCAAGCGGAACGTCCCGGTCATCCTCAACCTGCAGTCGACCAGCGCCGACCTCTCGAAGCGCCTGATCGACTTCAGCTCCGGGCTGACCTACGCGCTCGACGGCGGGATGCAGAAGATCGCCGACAAGACCTTCATGCTGACGCCGGCGAACGTCGAGGTTTCCGCTGAGGAGAAGGCCCGCCTCGTCGAGAAGGGTTTCTTCAACCAGTCCTGATCTAGTCTTGGAGCCGATGAATGTCGGTTTCGCAGGATCGGGAAACATGGCCGCCGCGGTGGCCCGCGGGTGGGCACAGGCGTCGCTGCGCCCGGCGACGATGCTCTTCACCGACTCCGGCTCCGGTCGCGCGCAGGCGCTCGCCGACGAGGTCGGCGGCGTGCGGCTCGATTCCGTCGAAGACATGGCCGATCGCGCCGACATCGTCGTGCTCGCCGTCAAGCCCGCAGCACTCGAGACGGTCGCGCCGCGGATTGCCGGGCGGACCGGGGGAGTGGTGTCCGTGCTCGGCGCGACCCCGCTGGCGAAGCTCGAGCCGGCCCTCGCCCCGACGCCGGTGCTCCGGATCATGCCCAACCTCGCCGTCGAGATCGGCCACGGCGTCGTCTGCCACGCCCCGCTGAGCGACGAGGCGCGCTCCGGCGTCCTCGGCGAGGTCCTCGCGCTGCTCGGCTCGCTGGGCAGCGTCTTCGAGATCGACGAGGACGAGCTCGACCCGGCGACCGCCGTGATGGGCTGTGCGCCCGCTTACATCGCGCTCGCGGTCGAAGCACTGATCGAGGCCGGTGTCGAAGCGGGGCTCGACGCCGAGCTCAGCGCCGGCCTCGTCAGCGAAGCGGCGGCGGGCGTCGGCCGCCACCTGTTGACCCACGAGCCGGGGCCGATGCAGAAAGCGATCGCGTCACCCGGCGGCAGCACCGAGGCCGGCCTCGACGAGCTCGCCGAACGTGAGGTCCACGCCGCCTTCAAGGCAGCGGTCGAGGCGTCGCTCGAGCGGATGGCGGGAACGCGATGACGAGCGCCCTCCTGACCGCATCGATCGATCGCAACGACGTCGCTCAGTACGTCGACTCGCTGTTCCTCGTGTTCATCATCCTCGTCATCGCTTCGGTGGCGATCTCGTGGTTCGTGAGCTTCCGCGGCTCGCTTCCCTACAACGCACCGCTCCGGGCGGTGACCGGTTTCATCGACGAGACGACCTCGCCGTACCTCAACTTCTTCCGCCGCTTCCTGCCCCAGGTCGGCGGCGGCGGGATGGCGATCGACCTCAGCCCGATGGTTGGTCTGATCCTGCTCTTCGTGCTCCGGGCGGTCGTCGTCGGGCTGATCAACGGGTGAGGCGCAACCCGGGATACGGACGGGCGGCCCTCGTCGCCGTCGTCGCACTCGCTCTCGATCAGGTGACGAAGGCGCTGGTCCGCGGCAGCCTGATGCCCGGCGAGCGGAGCGACCTGTTCGCAGGCATCGACCTGGTCAGGGTCTCGAACCGCGGGATCGCCTTCGGCATGCTCGACGACGCCGGCTCGCTCGTGCTCGTCCTCGCTGCGCTCGCCTTCGCGGCGCTGCTCGGCGTCTTCATGGCCGCCTCCGACCGGCGCGGCCTGTGGCTGCCGATCGGCCTGCTGATCGGCGGCGCGGTCGGCAACCTGATCGACCGCATCCACGAGGGTGCCGTGACCGACTTCGTCGACATCGGGCCGTGGCCGGCCTTCAATCTCGCCGACGTCGAGATCACCGCCGGTGTCGTGATCCTCGTCTGGATGTACGCGTTCGGGCCCGACGCGGAGACGGAGGAGCGGACCGAGACGCCCGAGGCACCTGAGGCGCCCGAGACCGCCGGCGCCGGCCGCGAGCCGGGTTGAGCGCATGAGCGACGCGGAGCGACCGCTCGTCGTCTGGGAGGACGACCACCTCGCCGTGGTCGACAAGCCCGCCGGGCTGCTCGTCCATCGCGCCCCCGGCAACCCCGACCGACTCCCTCGTCGAGGTGCTCGGCGACTTGCTCGGCGGCGGCGACGACCCGGCCCGTCCCGGCATCGTTCACCGCCTCGACCGCGATACCTCGGGCCTGCTGGTCGTCGCCCGCGAGCCCGAGGCGCACAAGGCCCTCAGCGCGATGATCGCCGCCCGCGAGGTGACGCGGCAGTACGCAGCGCTCGTCGAGGGGTGTCCGCCGTCGCGGACCGGCAAGATCGACGCGCCGCTGGGCCGCGATCACCGTTCCCCCGAGCGGGTCGTCGTCGGCGGTCGCCGGCCGCGGCCCGCGGTCACCCACTTCGAGGTGGCCGAGCGGCTGCCCCGCGAGGCGCTGCTCGACGTCCGCCTCGAGACCGGGCGCACCCACCAGATCCGCGCTCACCTGCAGGCGATCGGCAACCCGGTCGTGGGCGACCCCCAGTACGGCTCGGGGCGCCGGTATGGCCTGGAGCGGCAGTTCCTGCACTCGCGGCGGCTCGCCTTCGCGCACCCGCTGACGGAGGAGCCGCTCGAGTTCGAGAGCGAGCTCCCGGCCGACCTCGCGACCGCGCTCGAGCAGGCACGCCAGGCCTGACGGCGGCAACCGTGACGCCCCCGGCGGCGCCGGCTCCCTTCATCTAGACTCGGCCCTTCGCAACAGCGGTCGCGGAGCGATCGCGGGCCCTGCCCGGCGTCTCGCCGGGTCCCCGCGGCGGTCCAAACGCCGGAATCTCACCAAAGCAAGGGAATTCAATGACCGACTCGAATGCCGATACCGGCATCAAGGAGCTGCTCGAGTCTGGGGTCCACTTCGGCCACCAGACCCGGCGCTGGGACCCGTCGATGCGCCGCTACATCCACGGCGAGCGCGACGGCATCCACATCATCGACCTGCTCCAGACCGAGCAGCTGCTCGCGAAGGCGCGGGATTTCTGCGCCGACGTCGCCGGCCGCGGAGGCAAGATCCTCTTCGTCGGCACCAAGAAGCAGGCCCGGGACACGATCGAGGAGTGGGCCGACAAGACCGGCATGCCCTACGTGAGCCGGCGCTGGCTCGGCGGCCTCCTGACCAACTTCCAGACGATCTCGAAGCGCATCAAACGCCTCCACGAGCTGACCGAGCTGGAGACCGGCGGTCAGCTCGCGCTGCTGCCGACGAAGGAGCGGATGGCCCGAGAAGCCGAGCTCCGCAAGCTCGAGTTCAACCTCGGCGGCGTCCGCGACATGCAGCGCCCGCCGGACGCGATCTTCGTGATCGACCTGAACGCCGAGGAGATCGCCGTCAACGAGGCGACCCGGCTCGGCATCCCGATCGTCGCGCTGGTCGACACCAACTGCAACCCGCGGCCGGTCGAGTACGTAATTCCGGGCAACGACGACGCGATCCGCTCCTGCGAGCTGATCGTCGGCACGCTCGGCGAGGCGATTCTGACCTCCGCAACCGCGTACCAGGCGGCCGAGGACGCCCGTCGCAAGCGTGAGGAGGAGGAACGCCTGAAGCGCGAGGAGGAGCAGCGCAAGAAGCGCGAAGAGGAAGAGGCGCGCAAGGCGGCCGAAGCCGCTGCCAAGGCCGAGGCCGAAGCAGCCGCGAAGGCCGCAGCCGCCGACCAGCCGGCGAAGGCTCCGGAGGCGAAGGAGTCCGCCCCGGCGAAGCCCGCGGCCGCACCGGCGAAGCCACACCCGCAGAAGATCGCGGACGACCCGGCGCCCGAGTCGAAGCCACACCCGCAGAAGATCGCGGACGACCCGGCGCCGGCGGCCGAAGCCGCGACTGGGGCTGCACCGGCTCCCGAGGCCAGCGAGTCCACCGGGGCGGCGGAGCCGGCTCCGGAGGTTGAGGCTGCCCCCGAGAAGGACGAGAGCGAGACCGCGCCCGCGGCGAGCGGCGCGAGCGAAGGCGGTGACAAGTGAGCCCCGAGATCAAGGCAGCCGACGTGAAGGCGCTGCGCGATCGCACCGGCGCGGCGATGATGGACTGCAAGTCGGCCCTGACCGAGGCCGAAGGCGACCTCGAGAAGGCGATCGAGCTGCTCCGCGTCAAGGGGCAGGCGTCCGCCGCGAAGCGCAGCGGCCGCAGCACCGGTGAGGGCATCGTCGCCTCCTACGTCCACGCGACCGGGAGGATCGGCGTCCTCGTCGAGATCCAGTGCGAGACCGACTTCGTCGCCCGCAACGACGACTTCAAGGCGTTCGCTTCCGAGATCGCCATTCACATCGCCGCGGCGGCGCCCCGGTTCGTGTCCGCCGAGGACGTCCCCGCCGAGGAGGAGTCCGCCGAGCGCGCCGTCTTCGAGCAGAAGGCCGCCGAGGAGGGCAAGCCGGAGAACGTCCGCGAGCGGATCGTCGAGGGCCAGCTCGCCAAGTGGCGCAAGGAGATCGCCCTGCTCGACCAGCCGCACGTCAACGGCGACAAGCACGACGGCAAGACGATCGAGCAGCTCCGCGAGGAGGCGTCGGCGAAGACCGGCGAGAACATCCGGATCGCCCGCTTCGCCCGCTTCGAAGTCGGGGCCGAGGACTAGGCCGCACGGCCGACCGGGATGGGATCCGACGAATCAGGCGGCCGGGTCTTCGACCGGATCATGCTGAAGCTCTCGGGCGAGGCTCTGATGGGCGAGCTCGAGTACGGGACCGATCACGGCCGCGTCCAGGCGATCGCCGACCAGGTCACGCACGTCCGCTCGGGCGGCGTCGAGATCGCGATCGTCGTCGGCGCCGGCAACATCTACCGGGGGCTGCAGGGGGCGGCCGCCGGGATGGACCGGGCGACCGCCGACTACATGGGAATGCTGGCCACGGTCCTCAACGCGCTCACACTGCAGGACGCCCTCGAGAAGCAGGGCACCGACACGCGGGTGATGTCGGCGATCGAGGTCAGCGAGGTCGCCGAGCCCTACATCCGCCGCCGGGCCATGCGGCACCTCGAGAAGGGCCGGGTCGTGATCTTCGCGGCCGGCACCGGCAACCCGTTCTTCACCACCGACACCGCGGCGTCGCTGCGGGCGCTCGAGATCCACGCGGAGGCCATCCTGATGGCCAAACACGGTGTCGAGGGCGTCTACGACGCCGATCCCGCCGAGGTCCCGGACGCGAAGTTCCTGCCCTGGATCAGCCATCGGGAGGCGATCGAGCGCAGCCTCAAGGTCATGGACTCGACCGCGCTGTCGCTATGCATGGACAACGACCTCCCGATCCACGTCTTCAACATGGCGGACGAATCGAACATAGATAGGATCGTTCGCGGAGAGCGGGTCGGCACCGTCGTCTCGTCGCAACCAGAGGAAGGGCGTTCTTGAACGAGTTGATCGACGAATTGCTGGCCGACGCCGGCGAGCGGATGAACAAGTCGGTCGAATCGACCCGCAACGAGCTTGCGACGGTTCGCACGGGGCGCGCCTCACCGCACCTGCTCGACCGGATCATCGTCGACTACTACGGCGCCGAGACCCCGCTCAACCAGCTTTCGAACGTCGCCGCCGCCGATGCGCGGCTGTTGACGATCACGCCCTACGACAAGGGCGCCCTGGGGGCGATCGAGAAGGCGATCAACGAGTCCGACGTCGGCCTGACGCCGAGCAACGACGGCAACGTGATCCGCCTGCAGATCCCGGAGATGACCGAGGAGCGCCGGCGCGAGATGGTCAAGGTCGTCCACGGCGTCGCCGAGGAGGGCCGGATCGCGATCCGCAACATCCGCCGCGACGTGATCAGCGACATGCGCGAGATGAAGAAGGACGGGGACGTCGGCGAGGACGAGGAGCACCGTGCCGAGGCCGAGCTCCAGAAGCTCACCGACAAGTCGGTCGGCGAGGTCGACGCGCTCGTCAAGGGCAAGGAAGAGGAGATCCTGACCGTCTAGTGACCGGTCCGGAGCCTTCCGCGGGCGCCAGCGCGACCTGCGTCGCGATCATCATGGACGGCAACGGTCGCTGGGCGAGCGAACGTGGGCTGCCCGTCCTCGAGGGGCACCGCAGAGGTGCGAAGACGATGAAGCAGACGGTCAAGGACGCCGTCGCACTCGGCGTCCGCGAGCTGACGGTCTACGCGTTCTCGACCGAGAACTGGTCGCGGCCGGAGGACGAGGTGGCGGGCCTGATGGAGATGTTCGCCGAGCTGATCGTCTCCGAGACGCCCGAGCTCGACGACGAGGGCGTGCGGATGCGTTTCGTCGGCAGTCGTCGCGGGGTCTCCGACCGGCTGCTCGGGCAGATGCAGTGGGCCGAGGACGAGACGGCTTCGAACGAGCTCATGACCCTGTTCGTGGCCTTCAACTACGGCGGCCGGGCGGAGATCCTCGATGCCGCCGAGCGCTACGAGGGGGAGGGGAGGAGGCGTTCGCCGCGCTCCTCTACGCGCCGGAGATGAGCGACCCGGACCTGGTGATCAGGACGAGCGGCGAGAAGCGCCTGTCCAACTTCCTCCTCTGGCAGAGCGCCTACTCGGAGTTCCTGTTCAGCGACGTCCTCTGGCCGGACTTCGACCGCGCCGAACTCGAGGCCGCGCTCGCCGAGTACGCGTCGCGCCGCCGCCGCTTCGGAGCCAGGGAGTAGACCCGGGGACAACGCTTCGCTTGACATAACGAACCGATCTATTACGATATATCGCGTTAGTACGCAAACGAGATATGAACGAAAGGTTCGAAGCATGTACTCACGCAAGCACTTCCCGGGACCCCGCCACTGCGGGCCGGGACATCACCATCACCATTTCGGCGGCATGCCGAGAGGCCGCGGCCGGGGCGGTCCCCGCGCTCGCCGAGGCGACGTCCGTGCGGCCGCGCTCGCTCTTCTCGACGAGCGGCCGATGCACGGCTACGAGATGATCAAGGAGATCGAGGAGCGCAGCGGCGGCTACTGGAAGCCGAGCGCCGGGTCGATCTATCCAACGCTGCAGCTGCTCGAGGAGCAGGGGCTGATCAGCGGCGAGGAGGTCGATGGCAAGCGCCTCTTCACCCTCACCGAGGACGGCCGGGCCGCGATCACCGAGCGCGCCGAGGGAGGCGAGCCAGCTCCGTGGGAGCAGGTCCGCTCCGGCGCTCCACCGGAGTCCGTTCAGCTCGGCAACTCGCTGAAGCAGCTCGCTGAGGCCACGTCGCAGGCGTTCCGCGCCGCCGACGAGGGCCAGCGCGCTCGCATCCGCGAGCTCCTCGACGAGACCAGGCGGGGCGTCTACGCGATCCTCGCCGAAGAGGACAAGGGCGCCTGAACGGCGCACCGCCTTGCAGGGAGGGCGGCGCGAAGCCGTCCCTCCCTGCGGCGCGGGTAGGCTCCGCGCCCATGGACTTTCCCCCCCGACCAGGTTCGTCGCAGCCGCGCCGGGAGAGCCCGCAGGAACCTTCGCCCTTCTCGTTCGACACCGGGCCCGAGCCCGAGCCCGATGCCGAGGGCGCCGGCGAGACCGGCGAGCAGGCGGCGGTCGAAGTCGGTCAGCCCGAGCCGGAAGCCACGCCGGCGCGCGCCGGCGGGCGCTCGCGGGGGCCGCGGCGGTCCCGTGGGAGCGGGCGACCCCGCACCGGCCGGCGATCGGAGCTGCTGGCGCGGATCCTCTGGGCGATCCCGTGGATCGTCTTCGCCGTCATCATCGTCGCTGCGGGCGGTCCCGTCTTCGCCGTCGCGATGGTCGGCCTCGCCTGGGCGGCCCAGATCGAGTTCTTCCGGATGACCGCGAGGTCGCGCCCCTTCGAGGCGGCAGCGTTCCTCGGCTCCCTTGGAATGGTCGCGGCCGCCTACTTCGGCGGTTCCACCCAGATCCTCCTCGCGCTCCTCGCCACGGTGCCGGTGATGCTGATCTTCGCCCTGGCCCGCCCGAGCCTCAGCAACGTGACCTGGTCGATGGCCGTCACCGTCCTCGCCCTCGTCTGGATCGGCCTCCCTTTCGCCCACGCCGTCCTGCTCCGCGAGCTGCCCCTGCACGGCGGCGCCCTGCTCGTCGACGTCCTCGTCGCGACCTTCTTCACCGACACGTTCGCCTACCTCGGCGGCAGGATGTTCGGCCAGCGCCCCCTCGCCCCCCAGGTATCGCCCAACAAGACGATCGAAGGGCTCCTGATCGGCATCCTCGGCGGCGTCCTCGGCTTCTGGCTCGCCGGCCTCTACCAGGACTGGCTGACCGGGCCGCAGGCGCTCCTCTTCGGCCTCTGCATCGCCCTGCTCGCCCCGCTCGGCGACCTCTTCGAGTCCGCCATCAAGCGCGACCTCGACGTCAAGGACACCGGTCGCATGCTCGGCCCGCACGGCGGCCTCCTCGACCGCCTCGACGCCGTCCTATTCACGATCGTCGCCGGCTACTACCTGGCGTTGCTGATCGTCTACTAGGTAGCCCCGGAGAGTGTTCCGCGGGACACTCCCGCCTCGGACTGACGGTGGTGGGCGGATTTCCTCTCATAGTGAGAGGAATTCGGCCCACGAGATGGTGTCGTGGCCGATTTCGGCACGGATCGCGCCGAAATACGCCAACGAGGGCGCTCGGGCTCCCACCAGCCGCCCGCCCAGCCCTCTTTCACTGCCACTTCGCCCTACCGGCAACCCCCGCCCCCGACGCCGTTTCGGCTCTTTACAGCCTCCCTAGAATCGGTCCTATGGACAAGCACATCGAGAACCACACGGAAGACACCTACACGCTCTATACGCACGGTCTCGAGCTGCTCGAAAACGGCGACTTCGCCGCCGCGACCGTGCCGCTCGGCAAGGTCGCATCGCGGGAGCCGGGCAAGTCGTCGGTGCGGGAAGCGCTGGGCCGGGCGCTGTTCCGCTCGCGCCGCTTCAAGGAGGCGGCGGCCGAGTTCGAGGCTGTGGTGGAGCGCTATCCGACCAATGATTTCGCCCATTTCTGCCTCGGCCGGTCGCTCGACCTGAGTGGTCGTTCCGAGGACGCGCGCCGGCACCTGGCGATCGCCGCGAACCTGCGGCCCGATCGCGAGGACTACCGGGTCTACAGGCAGCGCCTGCGCGTTTCCTGAGCCGGTGCGGGCGCTCGTCCAGAGGGTGAGCGCCGCGTCGGTGCGCGTGGCGGGCGAGACGACCGGGTCGATCGGGCCGGGAATGCTCGTGCTCGTCGGCGTGGCGCCGGGGGACGGGGAGGAGGAGGCCCGTCGCCTGGCCCGCAAGGTCGCCGCCCTGCGGATCTTCGACGACGCCGATGGGCGGATGTCGGAGCCGTTGGGCGGCCGCGGGATCCTCTGCGTCAGCCAGTTCACGCTCTACGGCGACGTCCGCAAGGGCAACCGCCCGAGCTTCACGGGCGCCGCGCCGCCCGAGGTCGCGGAGCCGCTCTACGACCTGGTCTGCGAGCTGCTGGAGGCGGAGCGGGGCGTGTTCGGGGCGGCGATGGAGGTCGAGCTCGTCAACGACGGCCCGGTCACGCTCCTCGTCGAGGTCTGAGCCCGCCACCGCGGTCCCGGGACCCCGGAATCGCTCTTGATCGCCGATTCGTGGTGGCTATACTCGGCGTTCACCTTTGTCCGCATTCGAATCCGTTGCGAGAGGTGGGCCTGCGGCCCGCCTTTTTTTCGGCCGCGAACGGGACGGGGTGGACGCGAAGAACCCGAGGATGAACGCCATGAACCCCACAGAAACCCAGATTGCAGAGCAGATCGCCGAGCTCGATCCCCGGATCGAGCTGATCCTGGTCGAGTCGCCGGCGCGCGAGACGCTGCGGCTCTACATCGACCATCCCGACGGCGTCGGTCTCGAGCTCTGCGAGCGCGTGACGATGCAGGTCCGCGACCTGCTCGCCGACTACGCCTTCGAGGTATCCTCGCCCGGTCTCGACCGCCCCTTGGTCAAGCCCGAGCACTTCGCCGCATTCGTCGGACACGAGGCCCGGATCCGGACCACGGAGCCGCTCGACGGACGCCGCAACTTCACCGGACGCCTGATCGCCGCAGATGCGGAGGCGGTCAGCATCGAGTCCGCAGGGGAAACCGTCGAGATCCCGTTCGATCTCGTCGGCCGCTCGAATCTTGTCCCAGAGTTGTCGGAGGTACAGTCGTGAGCCGCGAGATCGTCGATGCCATCAAGGTCCTCGAGCAGGAGAAGGGGCTCGACTCCGAGACCCTCATGGCCGCGCTCGAGGACGCGCTCCTCTCCGCCTACAAGAAGCAGCCGGGAGCCGCCAAGTACGCACGGGTCGACCTCGACCGCGAGACCGCTGACTTCCGGGTCTTCGAGCTGATCCTGCCCGCCGAGCTCGAGGAGAAGCTGCTCGCCGAGGTCGTCGAGAGCCAGGAGCCCGAGATCGACCCCGCGACCGGCCAGCTCAAGGAGCCCGAGGACCCCGAGCTCGACCCCGAGGTGCTCGCGCCGTACGAGGACCAGATCGAGTCGCACGACGTCACCCCCGACAACTTCGGGCGGATCGCCGCCCAGACCGCCAAGCAGGTCGTCCTGCAGCGGATCCGCGAGGCCGAGCGGATGATGATGTACGAGGAGTTCCAGGATCGCGTCGGCGAGCTGATCACCGGGATCATCCAGCAGTCCGACAACCGCTACACGCTGGTCCAGCTCCGCGACCGGGTCGAGGCGCTGCTTCCCCGCTCCGAGCAGATCTACAGCGAGCGCTACGACCATGGGATGCGGATCAAGGCCGTCATCACCGAGGTCAACGCCGACGGCAAGGGCCCGAGCGTCGTCGTTTCCCGCAAGGACCCGGAGCTGATCAAGAAGCTGTTCGCCCTCGAGGTCCCGGAGATCGCCGACGAGCTCGTCGAGGTCGTCGGCGTCGCTCGCGAGCCCGGCTTCCGCTCGAAGATCGCCGTCGTCTCCCACGCCGACGGCGTCGATCCGGTCGGCGCCTGCGTCGGCCCCCGCGGCTCCCGCGTCCGCATGGTCGTGTCCGAGCTGCGCGGCGAGAAGATCGACATCATTCCCTACAACGAGGAGCCCGCCCGCTTCGTCGCGAAGGCGCTCTCCCCGGCCCGCGTGCGCGAGGTCCTCGTCGACGACGACGACCGCCAGGCGACCGTCATCGTCCCCGACGATCAGCTCTCGCTCGCGATCGGCCGCGAGGGCCAGAACGCACGTCTCGCCGCGAAGCTGACCGGCTGGCGCGTCGACATCGTCGGCGAGAGCGAGTTCGCCGAGCAGGGCGACTCCGAGGAAGGCTTCGAGAACGAGGAGGAGACCTTCGACGGTCGTTGCTCCGCCGTGCTCTCCGCCGGCCGCCGCTGCCCGAACGCCGCGCTCCCGAACTCCCACTACTGCGGTCTGCCGACCCACCAGGCGCTGGCCCGCTTCAGCACCAACCAGGTCACCGTGCTCTCGCCGCTGAGCGAGGAAGAGGTGGCGCTGCTGGCGAAGCCGGACGCGCCGGACGCCGACATCGCCCCGGTCATCGCCCGGGCTGAGGAGGAGTTCGCCGCCGCCGCCGCTGCTGAAGACGAGAGCGAGGCCGTGGTCGAAGCCGTCGTCGACGAGGCGATCGCCGAGGTCGCCCTCGAGGACGCCGTGGCCGAAGTCGCAGCCGACGAGAACCCGGAAGCCGCCGCTGAGATCGAGGAGGCCGAAGAGGCCGCAGCCGACGAAGCAGCGGTCGAAGAGGCAGCCGTCGAGGAGATCGCCGAGGAGGCGGCCGAAGAGGTCGCGGCCGAGGTCGTCGCCGAGGAAGTCGCCGCCGAGGTGGCCGAAGAGGTCGCCGAGGAGGTCGTGGCGGAGGCCGTTGCCGAGGAGATCGCCGAGGAAGAGGTTGTCGAGGAGGCCGAGCAGCTGACCGAGGCCGCCGTCGAGGCCGGCGCCGACTCCGACGACGCCGGGGAAGGCACGGAGGCGTAGCGGGAGCACATGGCGAAGCAACGCGTTCACGAGATTGCGAAGGCACTGGGGCTCGAGAGCTCCAAGGTCATCGATGCGCTGCGGGCGGCCGACGTCGAGGTCAAGACCGCGTCTTCGAGCGTCGACCAGGCGACCGCGCTGAAGGCGCTTGCCGCCGCCGGCGCGTTGCCGAAGAAGAAGCCCGTTCCCGCGGGCGCCGCCAAGGCCGCAACCGGCACGAAGACCGCGCCGCCGCGCAAGGCGCCGGGTCAGCCCGTCAAGCGCCCGAGCTCCGCGCCGGCCGGAGGCGACGGGGCCGGCAAGAAGCGCCGCCGCGTCGTCATCGACTCGCAGGCCGCGCGCCGCGACCACATGTCTTCAGGCCCGCCGCAGCGCCCGCCGCGCCGCCGCGGCCGCCGTCGCCGGCCCGCCTTCGACGAGTCCCCCGAGCTGAAGACGCTCAACACCGACGAGCCCGAGATCCTCAGCGTCAACTCCGGAGCGACCGTGCGCGAGGTCTCCGAGACGTTCGGCGTCAGCAGCGCCGAGATCATCAAGAAGCTGATGCAGCAGGGCGAGATGGCCACGCTCACCCAGACGCTCACCGACGAGACCGTCGAGATGCTCGCCGAGGAGTTCGAGCAGAAGGTCGAGATCGTCCACGCGGGCGAAGAGGTCGACGACGAGCCGGTCTTCGAGGACGACGCCGCCGACCTCGTGCTGCGGCCGCCGGTCGTGACCGTGATGGGACACGTCGACCACGGCAAGACTTCGCTGCTCGACGCGATCCGGACGACCGAGGTCGCCGCCGGCGAGGCCGGAGGCATCACCCAGCACATCGGCGCCTACCAGGTTCACTCCGAGGACCGGACGATCACCTTCCTCGACACCCCGGGCCACCAGGCGTTCACCGCGATGCGCGCCCGCGGCGCGAAGGTCACCGACGTCGCGATCGTCGTCGTCGCCGCCGACGACGGCGTCATGCCGCAGACGGTGGAGGCGATCGACCACGCCAAGGCAGCGGGCGTGCCGGTGATGATCGCCGTCAACAAGATCGACAAGGAGGGCGCGACGCCGGACAAGGTCCGCGGCGAGCTCGCCAACCTCGGCCTGCAGCCCGAGGACTGGGGCGGGGAGACCGTCTACTGCGACGTCTCCGCGAAGACCCACGAGGGCCTCGACAACCTCCTCCACATGATCCTGCTCGTGACCGAGCTCGAGGACCTGAAGGCCAACCCGGCGACCGAGGCCTCGGGAACCGTGATCGAGTCGCACCTCGACCCCGGCCGCGGCGCGGTCGTGACGGTCCTCGTCCAGCGCGGCACCCTTCGCGTCGGCGATTCGATCGTCGCCGGCTCCCAGTGGGGCCGGGTCCGGGCCATGCACGACTTCAACGGCAACCGCATCAAGGAGGCCGGTCCCGGCGATCCGGTCGAGGTCCTCGGCTTCGACGGCGTCGGCGAAGCCGGCGAGCGCACGCAGGTCGTCGAGAACGATCGCCGCGCCCGCCAGCTCGCGGGCGAGCGGGCGATCCGCCTCAAGACCGAGGCCCAAGCGCGGCGCAACGCCCGCCGGATCACCCTCGAGGACGTCTTCGCCAAGGCCAAGCAGGGCGAGATCAAGCAGATCAACCTGCTCCTCAAGGCGGACGTGTCGGGATCGCTCGAGGCGCTCCAGGACGAGATCGCGAAGCTGCCCCAGGACGAGGTCGCAGTCGACGTCGTCCACGCCGCCGCCGGCGGGATCAACGAGTCCGACGTGATGCTCGCCGCCGCCTCCGACGCGATCGTGATCGGCTTCAACGTCCGCCCGCTCGCCGACGCCAAGCGCGCCGCCGCCAGCGAGGGCGTCGAGATCCGCACCTACTCGGTCATCTACAAGATCACCGAGGAGCTCCGGGCCGCGATGGAGGGAATGCTCGAGCCCGACGAGGTCGAGCGCTCGCTCGGCGAGGCCGAGATCATCGAGCTCTTCAAGGCGTCGAAGATCGGGACGATCGCCGGCTCGAAGGTCACCGAGGGCCGGATCACCCGGGACGCCCAGGCGCGCCTGGTGCGCGACGGAACGGTCGTCTGGACCGGGCGCGTCGCCTCCCTGCGGCGCTTCAAGGACGACGTCCGCGAGGTCGAGGAAGGCCAGGAGTGCGGCATCACCCTCGACGGGTTCCAGGATGTCAAGGTCGGGGACGTGCTCGAGGTGTTCGAGACGACCCAGGTGGAAAAGACCCTCGAATAGCGGGGTCCGGTCGCCGCCTCCGTTCCGAGTTCGCCTCCCGGCTATAGTCGGCGGCGATGGCCGTATCGCGAATGCGACGCGTCGACGGGGTCATGCGCGAGGTGATCGGAGCAACCATCGGGGGTGAGTTGCAGGACCCTCGGATTGGATTCGTGACCGTCACAGCAGTTGAGACCAGCCCCGACCTGAGGAACGCGCAGGTGCACGTCAGCGTGCTCGGATCCGACGAGGAGAAGGCGGAGACGCTGAAGGCCCTCCGGGCGGCGCACGGCGTGATCCAGAAGGCGATCTCGGCGCAGCTGCGGATGAAGCGCACCCCGACCCTCCACTTCGTCTACGACGACTCGATCGAGCGCGCCGACCGGCTGACGAGGATGATGGACGAGTGAGCGGCTCGAACGGAAGCGTGCCCGACCTCGAGGCCGCGACCGTCGCGGTGGTCGAAGAGCTGACCGCCTCCGAGCGGTTCCTGATCACGACCCACGAGGGTCCTGACGGCGACGCGCTCGGCTCGACGCTCGCGCTCCATGAGGCGCTGACCCAGCTCGGCAAGGACTCGATCATGTTCCTCGCCGAGAAGGAGTTCCCGCTCCCGCTCGAGTACCGCTTCCTGCCGCTTCAGGAGGTCTTCCACGAGGCCCCCGCCGACCTCGCCGACCGCACGGTGATCTTCCTCGACTGCGGCAACATCGACCGGATGCCGGTCCAGTGGCTCCGCGACGGCAAGCGGATGCTCAACGTCGACCATCACCACGACAACACCCGCTTCGCCGACGTCAACCTGGTCGACGTCGAGGCCTCCTCGACGGCCGAGATCATCTTCGAGATCTGCCGCAGCATCGGCGCCGAGATCACCGAGTCCATCGCCCAGTCGCTCTACGTCGGGCTGATCACCGACACCGGGATGTTCATGTACGAGAACACCGACGCCCGGACCCATCGGGTCGCCGCCGACCTGATCGACGCGGGCGTCGACGTCAACGGCATCTTCCGGCGCCTCTACGAGCGCGTCCCCGAGGCGAAGCTGAAGCTGATCGCCCGGGCCCTCGAGCGCATCGACAGGCACCTCGATGGTGCGCTCTCGACGACCTACCTCTCCGCCGACGACTACGCCGCCACCGGCGCCGACGAGACCCTCACCGAGGGGATCATCGACTTCGTCCGCGGCATCGAGGGCACCTCGGTCGCGGCGGTCGTCCGCGACAAGGCGGAAGGCAACCGCCAGGCCCGCAAGGTCAGCCTCCGCTCCACGGACGGCTCGGTCGACGTCTCGCTGATCGCCCGGAAGATGGGTGGCGGCGGCCATCGCCGCGCGGCCGGGTTCTCGACCGACCAGAGCTACGACGAGCTGGTCACCTTCCTCAGCGACGAGACCCGCTCCGGGCTTGCCTGACGCGCCGCCGCCGGTCGGCTTCATCTGCAGCGACAAGCCGGCCGGAGTGACCTCCCACGACGTCGTGGCGCGGTATCGGCGCGAGCTCGGCGCCAAGACCGGCCACGCGGGCACACTGGACCCGTTTGCGACGGGACTGTTGATCGTGTTGCTCGGCCCCGCGACGCGCCTGCAGCGGTACGTCCTCGGCCTCCCGAAGACGTATCTGGCGACGGCCCGCCTCGGCTGGCGCTCGACGACGGGCGATCCCGACGGCGAGCTGAGCGAGACCGGCCGGGTCCCCGCCGACCCGAAGCTTCCGACCGGCCGGATCGAGCAGACCGTCCCGATGACCTCGGCCGTCCGCGTCGACGGCGAGCGCCTCTACAAGAAGGCGCACAGGGGAGAGGAGGTCGAGCGGCCCACCCGCGAGGTCGAGATCTTCAGGGCGGAGCTGCTCGAGCTTGATGAGGGGACGGCGACGTTCGAGATCGAGTGCTCCTCCGGCACCTACATCCGGTCGCTGATCGAGACGCTCGACGACGCCTACTGCGAATCGCTGCGACGGACCGCGATCGGGCCGCTGACCCTGCCGGCCCCGGGCGAGGAGGAGAAGGTCCGGCCCGCCGGTGAGCTCGTCGCCCACCTGCCGCGCATCGAGCTCGCCACCGAGGACGCGCGCCGGGTCCGCAACGGGATCAGGATCGACGCGCCGGACGCCCTCGCGGGCGACGGAGGGCCGGTTCGCCTCACCCACGACGGGACGCTGGTCGCAATCGCCCGCGCCGAAGACGGCAAGCTGCGCACCGAGGTCGTCCTTCCCGTGATTGAGTAGGGGACCCAGCAGGGAACGTTCTCCATGCACGTCCAGGTCACACAACTGCCCGATGCCCAGCCCGCCGCGAGGACGGTCGCGATCGGCAGCTTCGACGGCGTCCACGTCGGCCACCGCAAGGTCATCGAGGGGGCCGACACCGTGCTCACCTTCGAGCCCCATCCGCTCTCGGTGATCCACCCCGAGGCGGCCCCGAAGCTGATCATGCCCTTCCCGGTCAAACGCGACGTGATCGAGGGCCTCGGCGTCAAGGAGCTCGTCGTCATCCCCTTCGACCGCGAGTTCTCGACGATCCCGCCGGAGGAGTTCTGCCAGCGGGTCCTCGTCGACACGCTCGGCGCCGAGCACGTCCGGGTGGGCGAGAACTTCCGCTTCGGCGCCAAGGCGAAGGGCACCCCCGAAATGCTCGCGTCGCGCTCCGAGTTCGATACGACCGTAGTCCCGCTCGTCGAGGTCGGCTCCGAGACGGTTTCTTCGACGCGGATCCGGGCCCTCGTGGCCGCCGGGGACGTCGAGACGGCGCAGCGCTGCCTCGGCTCGCCGTTCATGTTCGAGGGCGAGGTCGTCTCCGGCGACCGCCGCGGGAGGACGCTCGGCTTTCCCACCGCGAACCTGGTCCCCGACGAGCGCTACGTCTGCCCCGGCTACGGGATCTATGCCGCCTTCGCCAACGGATTGCCGGCCGCGGTCAACGTCGGTGTCCGCCCGACCTTCGAGAGCGGCCGCGGCGTCCTGATCGAGACGCACATCATCGATCACGACGAGGACCTCTACGGGAAGACCCTCCGGGTCGCTTTCGTCAAGCGCCTGCGGGGCGAGAAGCGCTTCAACGGGGTCGACGAGCTGGTCGAGCAGATGCATCGCGACGTCGAGGAGGCGCGCGAGGTCTGTGCTACCTTCTCGCGTCCCTGAGGCGCCGACCGAACCCCGATGCGCCCACGTATGCTTGAAAGAGACTGATGTCGCTGACGAAGGAACAGAAGGCCGAGCTGGTCGACAAGTACGGCCGAGACGGCGCCGACACCGGATCCACCGAGGTCCAGGTCGCCCTGCTCACCGAGCGGATCAACGAGCTCACCGAGCATCTCCGCACGCACAGCAAAGATCACCACTCGCGCCGCGGGCTGCTGATGCTCGTCGGCCGCCGCCGGCGCCTGCTGCGCTATCTCGAGCGGACCGACCTCGAGCGCTACCGCTCGCTGGTCTCCGATCTCGGGCTCCGTCGCTGAGCCGACCTCCCGAGGTGGCCGCGTGATCGAGCCCGGCTCCACAGCCCCGGATTTCACGCTCTCCGACCAGGACGGCAACGAGGTCGGCCTCAGCGACTTCGCCGGCCGCCGCCTCGTCATCGCCTTCTACCCGCTCGACTTCAGCCCGGTCTGCACCGACCAGCTGTCGATCTACCAGGAGGTCCTCGGCGAAATCGAGGCCCGCAACGCCGTCCTCGTCGGCATCAGCGTCGACTCCTTCGCCTGCCACGCCGCGTTCCGCGAGAAGCTCGGCCTGACGATGCCGCTGCTCGCCGACTTCCACCCGAAGGGGGCCGTCGCCTCTGCATACGGCGCCTACCTCGACGACTGGGGGCATTCGAACCGCTCCCTCGTTCTCGTCGACCGCGATGGCACCGTCGCCTGGTCCTACGCGACCCCGACGCCGCTGGAGATTCCCGGCGCCAACCTGATCTTCGACGCGCTCGAGGCCGCCTGAGCGGACCGATGGCCGGGACTCCCTCATTCGGGAGCGCCACGGTTCCCGGGCCGGACGCCGCCGACCACGTCCGCGGCAGCGGTCCGGAGGCGATCGTCTACTTCGACCTCGCCTGCCCGCGCTGCGCCGGTACGTGGGCGGAGATCGCCGCTCTGCCGCTTTCACTCTGCGTCCGCCACTTCCCCGTGGCGAGCAAGCGCCCGCGCTCCCCGGCGCTTCACGCCGCGGCGGAGGCCGTGGCGATGCAGTCGCAGGAGGCGTTCTGGACCTTCTGGGACTCGCTGCTCAGCGACCGCGGGCGGGTCGACGATCCGCACCTCTGGGAGCGGGTGCGCCGGCTCGGACTCGACGTCGACCGGTTCGAGGCGGATCGCCGCGGGCCGGCGGCCGAGGAACGGGTCAACCGCGACTTCCGGAGCGGGATCCGGGCGGGGGTGACCGCGACGCCGGCCGGCTTCGCGGGAGGGGCGATGCTCGCCGGCGACCTGAGGAGCGCCCTGCGCGAGGTCTCCGGTGCGGCCACACCGGCGCCGGACGGCGGCGATGCGCCGCATCTGTAACCTCCCGCCCGCAAAACAATCCGAAATGAATGGGTCGTCACCTCGCGGGTCCCAAGCTCCCGCGCCGATTACGGAAGCGACGACCCCGGAAGGAAAAACGAATACACATGTCTATGTTCGACGTTAAGAACGTCTCAGTGGAGGTCGGCGGAACGGAGATCTCGTTCGAGACCGGCAAGCTCGCCCGCCAGGCGAGCGGCGCGGTTGTCGTCCGCAGCGGGGACACCATGGTCCTCTGCACCGCGACGATGGGCAACCTGCGCGATGTCGACTTCCTGCCTTTGACCGTGGACGTCGAGGAGCGGCACTACGCCGTCGGCCGGATCCCCGGCTCCTACTTCCGCCGCGAAGCGCGCGCCGGTGAGAAGGCGACGCTGACCGCCCGGATGATCGACCGCCCGCTGCGGCCGCTCTTCCCGAAGGGCTGGCACTACGAGACGCAGCTCGTCTCGACGCCGCTCTCGGTCGACCACGTCCACCCCTACGACATCCTTGCCATGAACGGCGCCTCCGCCGCACTGGCGATCTCGCCGGTCCCGGTCGCCGAGTACGTCGGCGCCGTCCGCGTCGGCAAGCTCGAGGGCGACTTCGTCGTCAACCCGCCCGAGGAGGAGCACGACAACCTCGAGATGGACCTGATCGTCTCCGGCTCCAAGGACGCGATCCTGATGGTCGAGTGCGGTGCCGACAACGTCACCGAGGCCGAGGTCCTGGATGCCCTCGACATCGCTCACGCCGAGATCAAGAAGCTCGTCGGCGCGATGGAGGAGCTTGCCGCCAATGCCGGCAAGGAGAAGATCAGCGTCGAGGCTCCGACGATCGACGAGGGTCTCCTCGAGCAGATCCGCGGCAGCCACCAGAACGCGATCGACGAAGCGACGAGCGTCCCCGAGAAGCTCGCCCGCCAGGAGGCGATCGAGGCCATCAAGGACGCGGTCCTCGCCCAGTACGCGCCGGACACCGGCGACGAGGAGGCCGACGCCGCCCGTCGTTCCGAGGTCTCGGCAGCGTTCGGCGCCATCGAGAAGTCGACGATCCGCAAGCGGATCGCCGTCGACAAGAAGCGCCCCGACGGTCGTGCCCAGGACGAGATCCGGCCGATCGAGACGGAGGTCGACATCTCCCCCCGCGTGCACGGCTCAGCGCTGTTCACCCGCGGTGAGACGCAGATCCTCTCGAACGTCGCGCTCGGAACGACCCGGATGGACATGCGGCTCGACAACCTCGGGCTGCAGGAGACGAAGACGTTCTTCCACCACTACAACTTCCCGCCCTACTCGGTCGGCGAAGCTGGGTTCATGCGCGGTCCGAAGCGCCGGGACATCGGTCACGGCGCGCTCGCCGAGCGCGCTCTGGCGCCGACGATCCCGAGCGTGGACGACTTCCCGTACGTGACCCGCGTGGTCTCGGAGACGCTGGAGTCGAACGGCTCCTCGTCGATGGGTTCGGTCTGCGCCTCCTCGATGGCCCTCCAGGCAGCAGGCGTTCCGGTGTCCGCACCGGTGGCCGGCGTCGCCATGGGGCTGATCAAGGAGGACGACCACGTGATCGTCCTGACCGACATCGCCGGCGTCGAGGATCACCTCGGCGACATGGACTTCAAGGTCGCCGGCACCGAGGAGGGCATCAACGCCCTCCAGATGGACATCAAGATCACCGGTGTGACCTTCGACATCCTGCGCGAGGCGCTGGAGCAGGCCCGTCAGGGCAGGCTCTTCATCCTCGGCAAGATGGCCGAGGCGATCGACGGTCCGCGCGATCAGCTCAGCCCGACCGCACCCCGGATCGAGTCGATCAAGATCGACCCGGAGAAGATCGGCGCCGTCATCGGCAAGGGCGGCGAGACGATCCGCGGCCTGTCCGAGGAGTTCGAGGCTCAGATCGACGTCGAGGACGACGGCACGATCCGCGTCTACGCCGCCAACGGCGAGCTCGTCGAGGCCTGCATCAAGCAGATCGAGGCGATGACCCGCGAGGCCGAGGTCGGCGACACGTTCAAGGGCAAGGTCGTCAAGACCACGACCTTCGGCGCGTTCGTCGAGCTGGTCAAGGGCACCGACGGCCTCCTGCACATCTCGGCGGTCAAGCCGGGTGAGCGGGTCGAGACCGTCGAGGACGTCCTCAGCCAGGGCGACGAGCTGGACGTGACCGTGGTCGAGGTCGACCGCGAGCGCGGCCGGATCGGCCTGCGGCGCTCCGACGACCCTGCGGTCGCCGGCAAGACCAAGGAAGAGCTGGCTGCCGTCGGCAGCGGCGATCGCGGTCCCCGTGGCGGGGGCGGCGGCGACCGCGGCGGACGCGGCCGTGACCGCGGCGGTCGCGGAGGCGATCGCGGTGGACGCGGTGGCGAGCGCCGCCGGCGCGACTAGGAGCCTGAGCACGTGACCCTCCCCGAAGGCGTCGAGCTGACCGAACTCGATGGCGGCCTCAAGGTCGTCACCGAGACCGTACCCTCGGTCCGCTCGGTCGCCCTCGGGCTCTGGGTCCGTACGGGCTCTCGCGACGAGACGCCGGCCCAGGCGGGCGTCTCGCACTTCCTCGAGCACCTGCTCTTCAAGGGCACGGCTCGCTACTCGGCGATCGAGATCTCCGAGTACTTCGACGGCCTCGGCGCCGCGACCAACGCGGCGACGAGCAAGGAGACGACGCAGCTCTACTCGCGATTCCTCGACGAGCACACCGAGAAGGCGCTCGACCTGCTCGCGGAGATGTTCCTGAAGCCGACCTTCCCGGACATCGACTCCGAGCGACAGGTCGTCATCGAGGAGATCGCGATGTACGAGGACGAGCCGTCGGACCGCGTGCATGACGTCCTCGCCGACGCGATCTACGGCGACACTCCGCTGGGCCGCCGGATCCTCGGCACCGCGGACGTGATCGGCTCGATCCCGATTCCCGACATCTCCGCCTACCACCAGGCCCGCTACGTGAGCTCGAACATCGTCATCTCGGCGAGCGGCAGCCTCGAGCACGAGCAGATCGTCGATCTGGCCTCGCGCTACCTGCAGCCGCAGTCCGGCGAGGTGGCCCCCTCGAACGGCGGCTCCGCCGCGGCCGGCGGGCGGCTCCGCTTCTACCCGAAGGAGACCGAGCAGTACCACATCTGTTTCGGCGCCCCGGGCATCAGCCGCAGCGACGACCGCCGCTTCGTGCTCAACGTGATGGACACGATCCTCGGTGGATCGAGCTCGTCGCGGCTCTTCCGCGAGGTCCGCGAGAAGCGCGGGCTCGCCTACTCGGTCGGCTCCTACTCATCCCAGTTCGCCGACCAGGGCACGGTCGCCATGTACGTCGGCACCCGCGAGGACAACGTCGCGGAGGCCTGCGAGGTGATCGCCGCCGAGCTCGAGTCCCTGCGGTCGATGCCGGTCGGAGCCGAGGAGCTGGAGCGGGCCAAGGAGCACGTCAAGGGCCGCACTGTGCTCGTCCTCGAGTCGACCTCGGCGCGGATGAGCCGGAACGCCAACGCGACCCTCTTCGACCTGCCGCTCTACGGGATCGACGAGATCATCTCCAGGATCGACGCCGTGACGATCGACGATGTCGCCGAGCTCGCCGCCGAGCTCTACGCCGCCGAGAACATCTCCGCTGCGTGCATCGGCGCCGACGAGGACTGCTTCCGCAAGGCGGTGGCGCCCGTCAGCAAAGCCCTCGCCTAGCGGAACCTGGCGACGGCGAAGTCCGACCCGTCGGGCCCGCTGCCGAGGCCGACGGCCAGCACGCGCGAGGCTGAGTCGACTGCGACGTCCCGCACACCTTCGACGCCCGGGCCGATGTCGGCCGTGAGCGAGCCGCCGTCGCCGAACTTCCGGTCCCGACGGCCGCCCGCGGTGAAGCGGGCAAGGGCCCACTCGCGCCGGTCTCCGGCCCGGATCGAACCGCCGAGGACGATCCGGCCGTGTGGGTCGACAGCGGCCGAGCTCGCCGCTGCGTCCTTGCGGCCGAAGGTGGCGTAGGCGCGTCCGCCGCGGCCGAACCCGGCGTCGAGCCGGCCGCGCCGTGTCAGACGGGCCACGGCCATGTCGTCGTCGCCCCGCGTCCTGCAGGCGCAGGTCGCGGCGACGGTTGCCCGCCCCGACTCGTCGAGCGCGAGGTCGGCGACCTCGGCGTCGTTCCGCCCGAACGGCGCGACGGAGCCGCCGTCGCCGTAATCGGCGTCACGCTTCCCGGCGGCCGACAGCCGCACGACTGACGACCGTCCCGCCGACGTACCCGCCAGCAGCGCCCGATCGCGCCCGTCGAGCGCCAGAGCGCGGTAGTCGTCGGAGAACGGCTTGCCGAACCGGGCGATCCCGCCGTCCCCGAATGCGGGGTCGAGGGTGCCGTCCTCGCGGAAACGCATGACGGTCGGCCGGAAGCCCCCCTCGCCGGTGGCGGCGCCGAGCACGACGATCCCGTCGCCGCTCGCAATCGCGGCGTCGTAGGAGAGGCTGAGCGTGCCCGGCTGGATGACGACCTCCCCATCGCCGCCGCCGAATGAGGGGTCGGGGGTGCCGTCGGGCAGTAGGCGGGCGATGCCGATGCTCGAAGTCGAGCCGTCGAAGGTGGTGATCGTCCCGGTCGCGATGACGCGACCGGCCGAGTCGACGCCGACCGTCGTCGCTCCCTGGTTGACGAAGCCGAAGTCGGCGAGGGTGCGACCGTCGCCGGAGAAGGCGGGATCGGGGGAGCCGCCCGGCAGGTAGCGGGCGAACCCGAAGCCCGCCACGTGCGGCCGGGACGGATCGCCGAGGTCGCCGAACCCGGTCGCGATGATCTCGCCGGCGGGGGTGACGGCGACCGCCGCGGCGCCATCTTCGCCGCCCGTGAAGTCGGTGAGGACCGAGCCGGTGCCGCCGAACGCGGGATCGAGCCCGGAGGTCGAAGCATGTGCGCCGGCTGGGACGAGACCGGTGGCGATCAGGGCTGCAGCCGCGGCCGCGCCGGCCCTGCGACGAGCCCGGTTCCGGACCCGGTTCATCGTATGCTGACGCCGCATGGCCGACCCGATCCTAGTTGCAGTCGCCGGTGCGGCGGGCCGGATGGGCGCGACCGTCTGCGAGGCCGTCGAGGCCGCCGACGGGCTGGAGCTGAGCGGCCGGGCCGATCCCGCGCTCGGCGTCGAGCTCGGGGACGTCCTCGACGAAGCCGATGTCGTCGTCGACTTCACCGTGCCGGACCAGGCGCTGCCGAACGCCCACAAGTGCCTGCACGCGGGCGTCAGCGTCGTCATCGGGACGACCGGCTTCGACCTCGACAAGCTCCGCAAGTGCGCCGCCGATCACTGGAACGGGGGAGAGGGGGGGCGCGCGTTCGTCGCACCCAACTTCGCGATCGGCGCCGTCCTGATGATGGAGATCGGGCAACGGGTCGCCGAGTTCATGCCCGAGGTCGAGATCGTCGAGCTCCATCACGACCGCAAGATCGACAAGCCGTCGGGCACGGCGGCACGGACGGCCGAGTTGCTTTCCGCTGCCGGAGCCAACGTCCACGAGCCGATCCACTCGGTCCGGCTGCCGGGCCTCGTCGCCCACCAGGAAGTCATCTTCGGAGGGGAGGGACAGACCCTCTCGATTCGCCACGACTCGATCGACCGCAGCTCGTTCATGCCCGGGGTCGTTCTCGCCTGTCGTAGGGTCGGAGCGCTGCCCGAGCCCCTGACGGTGGGTCTCGAAGCCATACTCTAGGCCCGCAACCCGAGGAAGGAAGAGGATCTTGAGCGACGACCTTGCACGTATGGACGCGACCGCGCAGGCGGAGCTGGTCAGCTCCGGACAGGCGAGCCCTGCCGAGCTGATCGATGCCGCAATCGCGCGGGCGGAGCAGGTCAACCCCGAGATCAACGCGATCATCCACGACCTCTCGGAGTCGGCGCGGGAGAAGGCCGCGGCCGACGTCCCGGACGGGCCGTTCAAGGGCGTTCCGTTCCTCCTCAAGGATCTCGGGGCCGCCAACGCCGGCGAACCTCTGCACCTGGGCATGAACGTGCTCAAGGAGGCGAACTTCCACTCGCCGGTCACCACGACGCTCGCGGAGCGGTTCCGCGCCGCCGGGCTGATCACGATCGGCAAGACGAACACCCCCGAGCTCGGAATCGTGGCGACGACCGAGCCGAAGGCTTACGGAGCTTCGAAGAACCCCTGGGACACGACCCGTTCCACCGGCGGCTCGAGCGGCGGGTCCGGCGCCGCGGTCGCCGCCGGCATCGTCCCGATGGCCCACGCCAATGACGGCGGCGGGTCGATCCGCATCCCCGCCTCCAACAACGGGCTCGTCGGCCTGAAGCCGAGCCGCCAACGGATCAGCGAGGGGCCGCTGATCGGCGACGTCATGTCGGGCGTCACGGTCGAACTCTGCGTCTCGCGGTCGGTCCGCGATACGGCGCGCCTGATCGAGGCCGTCCACGGGGCCGCCCCCGGCGATCCCTATGTCGCACCGGCGCCCCTGCGTCCCTACACCGACGAACTCGAGGACGAGTCCGGCGGGCTGCGCATCGGCGTGCTCGACCGCTCCCTGATCGAGGGCGTCGAGGTCGCAGCGCCCTGCGCCGAGGCGGTCGCGAAGGCGGCAAAGCTCGCCGAATCGCTCGGCCACTCCGTCGACGACGGTTCGATCGCCGACGTCCTGATGGTCGGCGAGGGCGGGCCCGACCTCGAGGACAGCTTCCTGACCCGCTGGGCCGCCGGCCAGGCTGCGACGCTGACCCAGCTCGGCATGCTGCTCGGCCGTCCGATCACCGAGGACGACGTCGAGAAGCTGACCTGGGACATGGCCGCGATCGGCCACGAGCGGAGCGGCGCCCGCTACCTGCTCGACGTCGGGCTCCACCAGGCGCTCTCGCGGATGGTCGCCGGCTGGTTCGAGACGGGCTACGACCTGCTGCTGACCCCGACGATGGCGGAGATCGCGCCGAAGCTCGGCGAGATCGACACCTCCCAGCCGGAGCTCGCGGCCTATCGCCGCTGCCTGCCCTCGGGCACGTTCACCGCACTCTTCAACCTGACCGGCCAGCCGGGCATCAGCGTGCCGCTGCACTGGACCGACGACGGCGTTCCCGTCGGGGTCCAGTTCGTGGCTCCGCTCGGTCGCGAGGATCTGCTGATCCGGATCGCGGCGCAGCTCGAGAAGGCCGCGCCCTGGGCGGACCGGCACCCGCCCGTCTTCGCGGGCTGATGACCCTGTCTGCCGGTAACTTGACCGTATGAGTGAATTCGGCGGTGTCCTCACCGCGATGGCGACGCCGTTCGACGGCAGCGGAGACGTGGACTTCGCGGCGGCCGCGAAGCTGGCGACCCACCTGCTGGAGAACGGCTCCGACGGGCTCGTCGTGGCCGGGAGCACCGGCGAGGCGGCCACGCTCGACGACACCGAGCAGATCAACCTTCTGAAGGCGGTCCGGGCGGAGGTGGGGGAGGACGTTCTCCTCGTCTGCGGGACCGGCACGAACGACACCCGCCACTCGGTCGGGCTGACGAAGGCGGCCGACGAGGCCGGCGCCGACGCGATGCTCGTCGTGACGCCCTACTACAACAAGCCGAATCCGGCCGGCATGCGTGCCCACGTCGAGACCATCGCCGCGTGCACCGAGAAGCCGATAATCCTCTACAACATCCCCGGCCGGACGGTCATCAACGTACCGCCCGACCAGCTCGCCGACCTGGCGAGGATCGACAACGTCCGCGCCGTCAAGCAGTCGAACAACGACGAGCTCGGCCCGATCGACGGGCTCGAGGTGCTGGCCGGCAACGACGAGGTATTCCTGCGCTGCCTGGAGATCGGCGGTGTGGGCGGCATCTGCGTCGCCTCGCACATCGTCGGGCCGCAGATGGCCGAAATCAAACGACTCTTCGAGACCGGAGAGGCCGACGCGGCCAGGGAGCTCAACGCCTCCCTCGAGCCGCTGTTCGAGGCACTCACGGTCACCACCAACCCAATTCCAATCAAGGGAGCACTGCAAATGCTTGGTATCTGTTCAGAACGAATGCGCCTGCCGATGGTGCCGCTCGACGACGGCCAGCGAGCCGTCGTCCGCGACGCGCTCGTCGGCTTCGGCTTCGAGGTGGTCGCGTGAGCGGCAAGCTGCGAATCCTGCCGCTCGGCGGCCTCGGCGAGATCGGCAAGAACATGACCGTGATCGAGTACGACGGCAAGATCGTCGTCGTCGACACGGGGCTGATGTTCCCGACGGCGGAGATGCTCGGCATCGACCTCGTCCTGCCCGACTTCTCCTACCTGCGCGGCCGGCTCGACGACATCGAGGCGATCGTCCTCACCCATGGCCATGAGGACCACGTCGGAGCGCTTCCGTACGTGCTCCGTGAGATCGGCATCCCGCCGGCGATCTACGGCGGCCGGCTGACGGTCGGCATGGTCCGCTCCAAGCTCGAGGAGCACAAGCTCAAGGACGTGCCGCTTCGCGACCTCGCACCCGGCACCGTCGTCCAGGCGGGTGGCTTCGAGATCGAGATGATCCACATGTCGCACTCGATCCCCGATGCCTGCGCCGTCGCCGTCACGACCGACGTCGGCACCGTGCTGATCACCGGCGACTACAAGTTCGATCAGACGCCCGTCGATGGCCGCCCGGCCGACTTCGCCCGGCTCGCGCGGCTCGGAGACGAGGGACTGCTCTGCCTCTGCGGCGACTCGACGAACGCCGACCGCCCCGGCGTGGCGACCTCGGAGTCGAGCGTCGGTCCGGCGCTGCTCGAGACGTTCTCGCGCTGCGACGGGCGGATCATCGTCACCTGCTTCGCCTCGAACGTCCACCGCGTCCAGCAGGTCGTCGACGCCGCCGACGCACTCGGTCGCAAGGTCGCCCTCGTCGGCCGTTCGATGCGGAAGAACTTCAACATCGCGTCGAACCTCGGGATCGCCAACGCACCCGAGGGGCTCCTGATCCAGCCGCGCGAGATCGAGGACTATCCGGACGAGGAGGTCGTGGCGATCTCGACGGGCAGCCAGGGCGAGCCGCTCTCGGCCCTGCGCCGGATGGCGCACGGCGAGCATCGCGACGTCCAGCTGCACTCGGGCGACACCGTCGTCTTCTCGGCCACGCCGGTCCCCGGCAACGAGCGGTCGGTCAACGAGACGATCGACCGGATCTTCGAGATCGGCGCCCGCGTCATCACCGCCGCGGACGCGCCGATCCACGCCTCGGGTCACGGCTACCAGGAGGACATGAAGCTGATGCTCAACCTGACCCGGCCGAAGTACGTGATGCCGATGCACGGCGACTTCAAGCGGATCCGCCTCCACGCGAATCTCGCCGAGTCCGTCGGCGTCGACACCGACAGGATCTTCCGGACCCGCAACGGCGTGCCGCTCGAGATCGACGCCAAGGGCGCCGCCCTCGGCGACGACATCGGCGCCGGGATGATCTTCGTCGACGGCCTCGAGCTCGGCGAGCCCGACGATGCGGCCCTCCGCGACCGCCGCACGCTCAGCGCCGACGGCGTCGTGATCGTCGTCGCCACGGTCTCCATCGAGGACAGCGAGGTTGCGGCCGACCCGGAGATCACCTTCCGCGGCGTCCCCATGCAGTCCGACGCCGACACCGACCGCCTCGTCGACGAGCTGGCCGACGTCGTCGAGGACAAGCTCGAGGACGCCCTCCGCGGCAAGGTCCGCGAGCCGGCCATGATCCGCCAGGACGTCCACGACGCGGTCGCCGAGTTCGTCTACAAGCGCCTGAAGCGCCGCCCGATGGTGCTGCCCGTGGTTATCGAGGTCTAGTTAACCCCGGGGAGATCCTCCGCTTCGCGTCCGGTCTCCCCGGTCGGCGCGGTGGGAGGGGACGGGATGACATGTGTGTCGCCCCCAGTCTGGGCCGCGGTCAGGCCCGGTGACGGTCTGACTTGCGCTCGTGGGCGGAAAACCACTCATAGTGAGTGGAAATCTGCCCACGAGATCGGATCCGCCAGAGCGGAAGCTGAAAACCCCGATATATGGGCGTTTTCGGGCTCGGCTCCGGATCCGGCCCTAAGTTCCCCCCTCTCAGCCCTTTTGGCGAGCCCGCGGTGGCCCGCTGGGCGAGGAAGGGGCGGCGCAGCGGCCTCCGGCCGTAGCCGCCCGCCGACAAAGCCGCCAGCGGCCCTCCGCGTCCGCCAAAAGAAAGCCCGCCGGATCAGGGAGGGGGATCCGGCGGGCTGCAATTGGCTCAGGCTGGCCAATCAGGTGCCACCTCGGTCGGCTTTGGGGAGGACCGGGTGGCTGTTGTCTCGTCCACGGGAGATACTCGGACGCCGGCCTAAACGTCTGCTCAAGGGGGATAAAGAGTTCGCTCAAACTTCGGGGGGCGTGTCCAGGGGGAGCCGGATCTCGAAGCAGGCGCCCGCTGATTCCCCATTGCTGACGGCCCGGACGGTGCCGCCGTGGGCGACGGCGACGGCGCGGACGATCGAGAGGCCGAGCCCGGTGCCGGTCCCGTTCCTGTTGCTGCGGTCGGCCGGTCCCTCGCCACGGACGAAGCGGTCGAAGACCTGGGTCTCCATGCCGGTGGGGAGGCCGGGGCCGTCGTCGCTGACGGTGAGGTGCGCTTCGCCGTCGCGCTCGGAGAGATCGATCTCGATGCGGGTCCCCTCGGGGGTGTGGCGAATCGCGTTCTCGAGGAGGTTGAGGATCATGCGGTGCAGCTCATCGGGGTTGCCGGAGACCGGCGCTGGGTCGTGGAGCTCGGCGGCGAAGACGTGGCCGTCGGAGACCGGCGCCACCTCCTCGAGTGCCTCGGAGGCGATCATCGCGAGGTCGCACTCGACCCGGCTGCCGACGCGGCCGGCATCGGCGCGGGCGAGCAGGAGCAAGTCGCCGACCAGCCGGTTCATCCGCTTCGACGAGCGGAGGGCGGAGGCGACCGCGGCGGTGTCGTCTTCGTCCCGGTGGCCGTCGCGTGCAAGGGACTCCTCGAGCAGCTCGAGGTTGGCGAGGATGCTCGTCAGCGGCGTCCGCAGCTCATGGGAGGCGTCGGCGACGAACTCGCGCTGCCGTTTGATCGTGCTCTCCGTCTCCGATCGGGCGGCATCGAGCTCGCGGAGCATCTGGTCGAGCGTCCGGGCGAGCTCGGCGACCTCGTCGTCGCTCTCCGGCTCGGGGATGCGTCGCGACGGGTCACGGGTCGTGGCGATGTCGCCCGCGACCGCCGTCAGGGCGGAGATCGGCCGCATCGCCCGGTTGGCGACGGCCATCCCGGCGATGCCGGCCAGCAGGGTGCCGATCGCGACGCCACCCGCGAGGAAAAGCCAGAGCCGGCCGATCGTATCGTCGACGGAGGATTCCGGCCGGGCGTACTGGACGTAGAGGGCGGGAGGGCCGCCGATGACGCTGTTGGTGAAGATCTGCGCGGTCGCGATCTGCAGGGCGCCGGACGCGACGATGTGTTCGGTGTCGGGGGGAGTGAAGGTGACCGAGTTCGAGCTCTGGCCGAAGACCTGACCATCGGAGCCGACGAGCCTGATCTCGGCGTCGTTGACGAGGCCGAACTGTTCGAGGTTGGAGGGGATCGGCTGACCGGCGGCGTTGAAGCCGATGCCGTTGGCGATCTTCGCCGCGTTCCCGGTCAGCTCGTTCTCGAAGTCGGTGTGGAGGCGATCGGTGACGAGGCGGCCGACCACGACGGCGAAGCCGACGAGGATGACGGCGGTCAGCGTCGCCGAGACGATCGCGATCCGGACCCGGACCGGGAGACGCCGGGAGCGGGCGTAGAGATTTTGCAGACCCCGCAGCGGGTTCATCGGCTCACGCTCTGACCACGTAGCCGGCACCCCGCTTGGTGTGCAGGATCCGTTCCTCCCCTCCCTCTTCGAGTTTGCGCCTGAGGTTGCTGATGAACACGTCGATCGTGTTCGTCATCGAGGTGGGGTCGTATCCCCAGACCTCCTCGAGCAGCCGCTCGCGCGAGATCACGAGCCTTTCGTTCCGCATCAGGAACTCGAGCAGCTCGAATTCGCGGTTGGTCAGGTCGACGACGCGCTCCCCGCGCGTCACCTCCCGTGTTCCCGGGTTGAGTACGAGGTCACCGACGGTGAGCGAGGCGGTGCCGCGGGGCGGGCGGCGCCGCAGCAGCGCCCGCATCCGCGCGAGCAGCTCGGCGCGCTCGAAGGGCTTGACGAGGTAGTCATCGGCGCCGGCGTCGAGACCTTCGACGCGATCGCCCGTGTCGGAGCGGGCGGTGAGGATCAGGATCGGCACGTCGCCGCCGGCACGCAGCCTCCGGCAGACCTCGACGCCGTCGAGGCGCGGCAGGCCGAGGTCGAGCACGACCAGGTCCGGCACGAACTCCGCGGCCATGTCGAGGGCCTCCTCGCCGTCGCCCGCGGTCCGGACCTCGTGACCCTCCTGGCGCAGCGAGCGCCGCAGGACGTCGGCGATGTCCTCGTCGTCCTCGACCACGAGGACCCGTCCGATCAGGTTGTCTGCGTCGGTCACCCGAGCAATTCTAAAGACAGGGGCCGGCCGGTCCGCCGGGAGCCCCTCGGCGGCAAGCCCTTTCCCGCCGACCGCGCAGGGGACGGCGAGGCCACGTCGAAGGGGGTGCCGGATGCCAACCAAGCCAATTCTGCGACCCAAGGCCCGCAGCAAGAAGCCTTCCCCGAAGCGGGGAAAGAAGCCTGCTGCCCGCAAAGCCCCCGCCGCCCCGCGCGAGCTCGAACAGCGTCACTTCGACCTGATCGGGCTCGGCCTGCTCGCGGCCTCCCTGTATCTGGGCTTCGTGCTCTACGCGGGGTGGGACGGAGGGCTCGGCGGCTCCGGCCTCGAGGTCGCCCTGACCTGGACGGGAGGCGCGGTCTCCTACGCGGTCCCGATGCTGCTCGCCGGCGTCGGCCTCGCGCTCGTGATCAGGCCATTGATGACCTATCCGGGGGCGATCAACGCCGGAGCAATCCTGCTCGTCGCCGGGCTCCTGCTCGCCTTCGCGGCCGGCACCGCCGGGCTCGGCCCCGAGCAGCCGGTTCGCGGCGACGTGTTCGACCCCGACTTCTTCACCGCCCACGGCGGCGTCCTCGGCGAGTCCCTCTACTGGGCCTCGGCGACCCTCTTCCAGCGCGTCGGCGCGCACATCATCGCCGTCCTGATGATCCTCAGCGGCATCCTCCTGCTCAGCGGCCGCCCGCTGGTCAGCCTGCTCGGATCCGGGGCGGAGGCGGCGGGCCGGGCCCGTCACGCGACAGGTGAGATGGCGCGGTCCGTCCGCGAGCGCCGCTCCGGCGAACGGGTCGGCGACGGCTGGACCACCAAGCACTATCCGGACGCCGACGAGGACGGGTACGGCGACGAGGGCGTGACCCTGCCGCTCGGCAACGAGGAGGAGACGGACGAGTTCGACTTCGCCGCCGCCGGCGCAGACGACACGGACGACGAGGCCGACAAGCCGATCGACGCCCCCGACGAGCACGCCTTCGACGATGACGGCTACGTCGAGGAGGAAGAGGCCGAGCCCGCGGCCGAGCCGGCGCCCGTCGCCGCCGAGGAGATCGAGATCACCCGCACGCCGCAGGGCGCCAAGCGGGGCGGCATCACCGAGTCCGACGAGATCGACTACCGCAACCCGCCTCCGAAGCTGCTGCGCCGCGGCAACGACGACAAGGACCGCGGTCCTGACCGCCGCGAGATGGAGAAGACCGCCAGGGCTCTGCTCGAGGTCCTCAGCCACTTCAAGATCGAGGCCAAGCTGATCGGCACCGTGACCGGCCCCCACGTGAGCCGCTACGAGCTGCAACTGGCGCCGGGCACGAAGGTTGGCAAGATCTCCCAGCTCAAGGACGACCTCGCCTACGCCCTCGCCTCAACCGACATCCGGATCCTCGCCCCGATCCCGGGCAAGAAGGCCGTCGGCGTCGAGGTCCCGAACACGCGCCGGAAGATGGTTCGCCTCGGCGACATCTACCAGGGCCGCCCCGACGGGGCCTCGCCGCTGCTGTCGTGGCTCGGCAAGGACATCTCCGGGCAGGCCGTCTCGATGGACCTCGCGAAGATGCCGCACGTCCTCGTCGCCGGCACGACCGGCTCCGGCAAGTCGGGGTCGGTCAACGCGATCCTCACGTCGATGCTCCTGCATGCATCGCCGAACGAGCTGCGCCTTGTCCTCGTCGACCCCAAGCAGGTCGAACTCAACCACTACGACTCGGTGCCGCATCTGCTGACGCCGGTCGTCACGAACGCCCGCGTCGCATCCAACGTGCTCGAGAACCTCGTCGCCGAGATGGAGTCGCGCTACACCGTCATGGGCAAGGCCCGCGGTCGTAACCTCGACGAGCTCAACAAGATCCGCCGCAAGGCCGGGGAGGCGCCCCTGCCGCATATCCTCTGCGTCATCGACGAGCTCGCCGACCTGATGATGGTCGCGCCGGGAGAGGTCGAGGATTCGATCATCCGCCTCGCCCAGAAGTCGCGCGCCGTCGGCATCCACCTCCTGCTCGCGACCCAGCGGCCCTCAACCGACGTGATCACCGGAACGATCAAGGTCAACATCCCGGCCCGGATCGGCTTTGCGGTCGCCTCCCAGGTCGACTCGCGGGTCATCCTCGACCAGGGCGGCGCCGAGTCGCTGCTCGGCCAGGGCGACATGCTCTTCCGGCCGGTCGGCTCCTCGAAGCTCCAGCGCGTCCAGGGCGCCTTCGTGACCGAGGAGGAGATCGCCCGCGTCGTCTCCTTCTGGGCCAAGCAGGGTGAGCCCAATTTCGACCAGGAGCTGCTCGTCGAGAAGGCGCCCGTCGACGTCGACGGGGACGGCGGCGGCGAGTTCTCGCCCGACGAGGACGATCTCCTCGAGGATGCGATCCGGATCGTCGTCGAGACCGAGACCGCCTCCGTTTCGATGATCCAGCGACGCCTCCGCGTCGGCTACACCCGCGCCGGCCGCCTGATCGACATGCTCGAGCGCCGCGGGGTCATCTCCGGCTACGAGGGTTCGAAGCCCCGCCAGGTCCTGATCGGCCATGCCGACGTCGCCCGCGTGCTCTCCGGCGGCGGCTCCGGCGGGGACGGGCCCGGCACCGAGGGCGCCGGTCTCGAGACGGTTCAGACCTGACGCGACCGGGCCGCCAGGCCGCACCGTCCCGCCTCCCGGACCTCGCAATACTGCGTCGCCGATGAGCCGCTACGACCAGACCCAGGGACCGGGCATCGGCGCGACCCTCAAGGACGCCCGCCGCCGCCTCGGCATGGACATCAAGGAGGCGGAGGAGCGCACGAAGATCCGCACGCGCTATCTCCGCGCCCTCGAGGCCGAGGACTGGGAGGTCCTGCCGGCGCCCGCCTACGTCCGCGGCTTCCTCCGCACCTACGGCCAGATCCTCGGTCTCGACGGCGAAGCGCTTGCGGACCGCTACCGGCGCAGCTGGGAGGAGCCGGCCGCCGCGGTCGCGTCCCCGGCCGAACCCGTCCTCCGCAACCGCCGCCCTCAGGGATCGAGGCCGCCGTCGCGGAACGGCTGGATCGCCGGAATCGGGATCGGCGTGGTCGTCCTGCTCGCGATCCTCGCAGTCATCGGGCTGACGTCCGGGGGCGATGATCCGGCCCCGAAGGTCAAGCCGGTCGCGAAGTCGAAGGGGAAAGACGGCAAGTCCGGCAAGTCCGGCGGCAAGTCGGGCAGCGGGGGCAAGGAGCCGATCGACATCAGAATCGAGCCCCTGACGACGACGCGGATCTGCCTCGTCGGCGGCGGTGAGGCGCTCGTCGATTCCCAGGTGCTCGCGGTCGGGGCCGCGGAGAAGTTCAGCGGTGAGAAGAGCTACCGGGTCGACCTCATCGGGGGTGGCTCCGTCAAACTGAATGCCGGCGGTGACGAGCAGAAGCTCGAAGCAGGGGGAGACGCCAGCTACGAGGCCGACCAGAGAGGAATCGAGGAGATCGACTACGCCGGACCGGACTGCCCGTGAGCATCAGGGCGGGAATAGTCGTCACTGGCACCGAGGTGCTGACCGGGCGCGTCACCGACCGCAACGGCCCCTGGGTCTCCGAGCGGCTCGGTGAGCTCGGCTGCGAGGTCGCCCACATCGTCTGCGTCGGCGATCGTCCCGGGGACCTCCGCGGCGCTCTCGAGTTCCTGCGCACCGCCGACGTCGACCTGATCGTCACCACCGGCGGCCTCGGCCCGACCGCCGACGACCTCACGGCCGAGATCGTCGCCGCCTTCGCGGAGCGCGAGATGGTCCTCGACGAGGCGATGGAGAAGCGGATCTCCGAAATCGTCGCCGGCTTCGCCCGGCGCATGAAGTTCGACCCGGAGGGCCTTCGCGACGGCACCCGCAAGCAGGCGATGGTCCCGGAGGGTTCGATCGCGCTCGATCCCGCGGGCACGGCACCCGGCCTCGTCGTCGAGGCCTCGGGCCCGGTCGTGATCGTCCTGCCCGGCCCGCCGCGGGAGCTGCAGGCGATGTGGCCCGCCGCGGTCGCCGCCGGACCCGTCGCCGAGGTGCTCGGCAGGGCCGACAGCTACGCGACCGAGACGATGAAGATGTTCGGAATCCCCGAGTCGACGCTCGCGAAGACGCTGCGCGAGATCGAGCGGGACATCGACCTGGCGCCGCTCGAGATCACGACCTGCCTGCGCCGCGGCGCCGAGCTGGAGATCGACGTCCGCTACCGCGAGACCGACCTCGAGCTCCGCGACGCGCTGTTCGCGGCGATCCGCGAGCGCCACGGCGGGTTCATCTACACCGAGCGCGGCGAGAGCATCGACGAGCTCGTCGCGGGCCTGCTGGCGGGACGGACGATCGCCGTCGCCGAGTCCTGCACCGGGGGCCTGCTCGCCGCCCGCCTGACCGACCTCCCCGGCGCCTCCGCCTACTTCAACGGCGGCGTCGTCGCCTACGCCGATGCCGCCAAGACCGAACTGCTCGGCGTCCCCGCCGAGCTGATCGCCGCCGACGGCGCGGTTTCACCGCCGGTCGCCGAGGCGATGGCCCGTGGCGCCTGCGAGCGGTTCGGGGCGGACGTCGGCGTCGGGATCACCGGTGTCGCCGGGCCCGGCGGCGGAACCGAGGAGAAGCCGGTCGGCTACGTCTGCATCTGCGTCGTCGATGCCGGCGGGAACGTCCTCGCTCGCGACCCGAAGCTACCCGGGACCCGCGACGACGTCCGCGACCGCTCCGCGAGCGTCGCCATGCACATGATCCGCCGGCTGCTGATCGGCGAGGACCTACCCGTCTGAGGTCGGCGCTCCGGGGCCCGCGTAGAGCTCGAGCATCGGTCCGATCAGAGCGTCGGGAGCCTCCTCGGGGAGCCAGTGCCCGGCATCTCGGGACGACCTGGAGGCGGAGTCCGGGAGCGTTGTTCTCGGCGCCGCCCTGGTCGTCGGGCCGAATGACCGGGTCGGCGACGCCGACGAACTGCACGCATGGGGTCGGCATCGTCTTCGAGTCGAACGACCCCGAGGCGACCTCGCGCAGCTCGCGGGTGAGAAACGACCGGTAGACGGCGACGGAGGCGGCGGCGCGGTCCGGCTCGCTCCACTGCGCCACGTAGGTCTCGAGCTCGGCGTCGGTCCAGGTACGGCCGGGATCCATCGCGCTCGCCTTGAAGACCGTGCGGGTGAACGCCGGCACGCGCTGGACGACCTGGCGGCCGAGGAGGGGAGAGGCGATCAGGCCCATGTAGGCGACCCGGCGGAGCTGCTTGAGGGTCGCGGCGAAGCCGGTCTCACGCTCGACCCACGGGTGGCTGATCCCTGCGGCGGCGAAGTGCGAGAAACGCTCCGGGTGATCGATGCAGAGCAGGAAGCCGACGAAGCCGCCCCAGTCGTGGCCGGCGAGCCGGACCCGCTCGAGGCCGAGGACGTCGAGGAGGCCGATCACGTCGGCGGCGAGCTGCAACTTCAGGTAGTCGCCGGACGGGGCGTCGGTCCAGCCGAAGCCGCGGAGGTCGGGGCAGATCACCCGGTAGTGCTCGCTGAGCGGGCCGATCAGGCGCCGCCAGGCGTACCAGTGCTGGGGCCAGCCGTGGAGGAGGACGAGCGGCTCGGCGCCGCGAGGCCCGGCGACGGCGACGTGCATGCGAAGGCCGCCGACGTCGTGGAACTGATGACTGACGCCATCGATCTCCGGCATCGGCCTCGGCGCGGTCATCGCGGCACACACTATTGACCGCCGCGAGCGTGGATCGGCACGGTCGCGGCGCCATCGGTGCGCAGCACGGCCCTAGGTTCGATGGGCGTTTCCGGCCGGCACCCAACATACGTTCGGTCCGTCCGGGGCTCGCTCTAGCTTTGTGCCCTCCGGTTCAGGGGATTTCCCACGGCACCCCGGCCGATTCGACTGCCGCCGTGGCGGCGGATTAGGAGATTTGAGATGGCAGCAGGAAACAAGCCGACGCCGATCGAGGCCGGTTCGAAGGACGCAAAGGCCAAGGACGCGGCCCTGAAGGCGGCCGTGACCCAGATCGAGCGCGAGTTCGGCGCCGGATCGGTCATGAAGCTCGGCAGCAAGACCGTGATGGACGTCGAGACGATCCCCACCGGGGCGCTCTCGCTCGACCTCGCACTCGGGGTCGGCGGCGTACCGAAGGGCCGAATCGTCGAAATCTTCGGTCCCGAGTCATCGGGCAAGACGACGCTCGTCTACCACATCATCGCCCAGGCTCAGGCCCGCGGCGGCGTCTGTGCGTTCGTCGATGCCGAGCACTCGATCGACCCCGTCTACGCACGGCGGATCGGCGTCGACACGGACGAACTGCTGATCTCCCAGCCCGACTACGGCGAGCAGGCGCTCGAGATCGTCGACGTCCTGACCCGCTCCGGAGCGGTCGACCTCGTCGCCGTCGACTCCGTGGCGGCACTGACGCCGCGGGTCGAGCTCGAAGGGCAGATGGGCGAGGTCCAGGTCGGCCTTCAGGCCCGGCTGATGTCGCAAGCGCTGCGGAAGCTCGCCGGCAATCTCAACCGCGCCAAGACCGTATGCCTGTTCACGAACCAGATCCGCGAGAAGATCGGGGTCAGCTTCGGCAGCCCGGAGACGCAGCCGGGCGGGCGGGCGCTGAAGTTCTACTCGTCCCAGCGCCTCGACCTGCGCCGCATCGAGACCCTCAAGGAGGGAACCGAGGCGGTCGGCAACCGGGTTCGCGTCAAGGTCGTCAAGAACAAGGTCGCGGCACCGTTCAAGCAGGCCGAGTTCGACGTCGAGTACGGCCAGGGCATCTCGAACGAGAGCTGCCTGCTCGACCTCGGCGTCGACCACGACATCGTCACCAAGTCGGGCTCGTTCTTCTCCTACGGGGAGACGCGCCTCGGCCAAGGGCGGAACAACTCGAAGCAGTTCCTCTCCGAGAACCCCGACCTGGCGGACGAGATCGAGGGCAAGATCTACGCCGCGGTCGGCGTCGAGCGGGCCCCCGGCCCGAGCCGGACGCCGCCGCACGAGATCGCCGCGGGGCCGGAGGAGACCGAAGCCGCCTAGCCGCGGGGCCGTCCAGGACGTGGAGTTCGAGGATCGCGAGTCGCAGGAGGCCCTGAGCAAGGCGCTCGGGGCCCTGCGGCGGCGCGAGCGCTCGTCGGCTGAGCTGCACGCCTGGCTGATCGAGCGCGGCATTCGCGAGGAGACGGCCGACGACGTGGTCGCGGAGCTGGTCGAGATCGGCGAGCTGGACGACGAGCGCTTCGCGCACGCCTACGCCGCCGACAAGCGGGACCTCTCCGGCTGGGGTGCTCACCGGATCGCGACGGCCCTGACCGACCGGGGGATCGGCGCCGGACTGGCAGAGCGCGCCGCGGGCGAGCCGCGTGAGCAGGAGCTGGAGCGGGCGGTCGAGATCGTCCGCCGCAAGGGCGAGGACCTCGGCGACGAGCGGGGACGGGCGCGGGCTCTCGCGCACCTGACCAGACGGGGCTACGAGTACGAATTGGCCTACGAGGCGGTTCGCCTGGCCGACGGCGACCGTTCGCGCGCCGCCTAGCCACGATCCGCGGTTTCGCGGACGCACTACCATCGTCTCGGAGATGGAACGGCGGGGTAGGAGAAAGATCGCGAGCCGGGAACGCCCGGCAAATCCGCCACTTTCGGCGGCCGGCCCGGTGCCGCCGATGGATGCCGGGCCGCCGCAGGTGGACGGAGCGGGGGAGGGGGATGCGACCGATCTCCGCGCCCGCCGCGAGGAGATCGCCCGGCTCCAGGAGCGCGCCCTGCACGACGCCGAGGCCGCCCGGCTGAAGCTCGCCGACATCGAGCGTCGCGAGCGGGCGCTTGCCGACCGGGAACGCAACCTCGACACCCAGGCCGAAGAGCTGAAGCGGCAGAAGCAGGTCCAGCGCAAGGAGCTCGAGCGGCTCAGCGGCCTCACGGCCAACCAGGCGAAGCAGATGCTGATCGCCGACGTCGAGCACGACGCGAGGCGGCAGGCGGGCCGCGTACTGCTGCAGATCGAGGAGGAGACGAAGCGCGACGCCGACCGCCGCGCCCGCAACATCCTCTCGATCGCGATGGGGCGCCTCGCCGGCACCCACGCGAGCGAGACGACCACCCGCCTGATCGAACTCCCGAGCGAGGAGATGAAGGGCCGGATCATCGGCCGCGAGGGCCGCAACATCCGCGCGATCGAGTCGCTCACCGGCGTCGACGTGATCATCGACGAGACCCCGAACGCGGTCGTCGTGTCGAGCTTCGACGGCGTCCGCCGCGAGGTCGCGCGGCTGATGCTCGAGCGCCTGATCGCCGACGGCCGGATCCAGCCGGCGACGATCGAGGAGACCTACGAGAAGGCCAAGGCTGAGGTCGAGGCGACGATGAAGGCCGAGGGGGAGAGGGCGGAGCTCGAGGCCGGCGTGCACGGGATCGACCCGGAGCTGCTCGAGGTCCTCGGGCGGCTGCGGTTCCGGACGTCCTACGGGCAGAACGTGCTCGACCACCTCGTCGAGTCGTCGAAGATCGCCGGATCGATCGCCGCCGAGCTCGGCGTCTCCGTCGAGACGGCCCGGCGGGCGACCCTCCTCCACGACCTCGGCAAGGCGGTCAGCCACGAGGTCGAGGGCTCCCACGCGCAGGTCGGCGCCTCGATGGCCCGCCGCAAGGGCGAGACCGAGGCCGTCGCCCACGCGATCGAGGCCCACCACAACGAGGTCCCGCCGAAGACCGTCGAGGCTGTGATCGTCCAGATCGCCGACGCCGTCTCCGGCGCCCGGCCCGGCGCCCGCGGCGAAGCCCTCGAGCACTACGTCACCCGCCTACGCGATCTCGAGGAGGTCGCCGGGCGCCATCCGGGCGTCGAGAAGGTCTACGCCGTCCGCGCCGGACGCGAGGTCAGGCTTGTGGTCGATCCCGGCCAGGTCGACGACGAGGAGGCCGCGGTCATCGCCCGACGGGCCGCGAAGGCCGTCGAGAAGGAGCTCGACTACCCGGGCCGGATCAAGATCACCGTGGTTCGCGAGAGCCGCTCGACCGCCTTCGCCGAGTAGTCGCGCAGGCATCGCCGTCGGGCTGATCGATAGGATCGCTTCTGCATGGACGAAACCCTCTTTTACATAGCCGGTGGCGCCCTCATCGTGGTCGCCCTGATCCTCTCGCTGATCGGGATGCGGAGCGACAAGTTCCCCTCCGGGCGGTTCCTGACGGTCGGCATGGTCGTCGTCTTCCTGCTGGTCGCCACCACAGCCGTCGGAGCGGTCGAGCTGGCGCAGCACGAGCAGACGCAGCGTCTCGGGGAGGCCAACGCAGAGGCCGATGCCGCATCCGGCGCCGAGAACACGATCAACCAGGACACCGGCGACACCGGTGAGGTCACGCCCGCCGACAGCGGCGGCCAGCACGGCTCGCGCGGCGGCAGTGCCAGCACGGGTTCGTCGAGCTCGATCGACGGCAGCCAGGTCTTCGTATCGACCGGCTGCGGCAGCTGCCACACGGTCGCTTCGCTCGGCGCCGACGCCCAGGGATCGATCGGCCCCGTCCTCGACACCGCGTTGACCGAGGACGACCAAGCGGCCATCAAGGAGATGATCGTCGATCCCGAGAAGGAGATCGCGAAGGGCTACCCGGGAGGAACGATGCCCACGACCTACGGTCAGCAGCTCAGCCCCGAGGAACTCGACGCTCTGGCGCAGTTCCTCTACGAGCAGTCGCACTCCAAGGGCTGACCTCAAAAGCGGCAGCTACCCTGAGGGCGCGATGAAGCGCTTCCATGTCACGACGTTCGGGTGCCAGATGAACGAGCACGACTCCGAGCGGATGAAGGGCATGCTCGCCTCGCTCGGATACGCCGAGGCCGCGAGCCGCGACGAGGCGGACCTGATCCTCTTCAACACCTGCTCGATCCGTGAGTCGGCCGACAGCCGCTTCCTCGCCCACCTCGGCGAGGCGAAGCGCCTGAAGGGAGAGCAATCCGATGTCGTCGTCGGAGTCGGCGGTTGCTGGGCGCAGTCGGTCAAGGACGAGGTCTTCGAGCGGTTCCCGTTCGTCGACGTCGCCTTCGGGCCGGGTCAGATCCACCGGCTCGCCGAGTTCCTGACCAGTGATTCGCTGACTGCGCAGGGGTATTTCGAGTTCGAGGACTTCGCCGGGCATCTGCCGTCCCGCCGCGGCCGGCCGTTCCAGGCATGGGTACAGATCTCGCAGGGCTGCAACTGCGCCTGCTCGTACTGCATCGTCCCCTCGACCCGGGGGCGGGAGTCGAGCCGCCCGGCGCCCGAGCTGCTCGCCGAGATCCATGATCTCGCCGCCGACGGCGTCCGCGAGGTCACCCTTCTCGGCCAGAACGTCAACAGCTACGGCCGCGACCTGCGCGGCGACGACCGGCGCAGCTTCGCCGAACTGCTCCGTGAGGTCGACGCCGTCGACGGGATCGAGCGGATCCGGTACACGAGCCCGCACCCGAAGGACATGAAGGAGGACGTGATCCTCGCCCATGCCGAATGTGAGGCCGTCTGCGAGCACATCCACCTGCCGCTGCAGTCCGGTTCGACCCGGATCCTCAAGGCGATGCGGCGGACGTACGGTCGCGAGCGCTACATGGACCGGGTCGCCCTGATCCGCGAGCACCTGCCCGACGTCGCCTTGACGACGGACATCATCGTCGGCTTCCCGGGCGAGACCGAGGCGGACTTCGAGGAGACGCTCGAGGTGGTCGAAGAGGTCGGCTACGACGGCGCCTTCACGTTCGTCTTCAGCCCGCGCCGAGGCACCGAGGCGGCCGAGCTGGGCGACATGGTTCCCCATCCCGTCAAGAAGGAACGAATGGGGCGCCTGGTCGAGGTCGTCCAGCGGCGGGCGCGGGAACGTGCGGGCCGTTTCGTCGGCCGGTCGATCGAGGTCCTCGTCGAGGGGCCGAGCCGGACCGATCCGACCCGCCTGCGCGGCCGCAGCCGCCACAACAAGGCGGTCAACTTCGAGGGGACGGCCGCACCGGGCGAGATCGTCGAGGTCGAGATCGGCTCGGCGACCTCCCAGACCCTGCTCGGGTCCGAGGTCCTGCTCTCGCGCGCCCGCTGAGGCCGCCATGCCGGTGATCGCGATCTTCGGGCCGACCGGCGTCGGCAAGACGGCGGTGGCGATCGAGCTCGCCTCCCTGCTCCGCGAGCGTGGTGAGGATCCGGTCGCGGTCTCCTGCGACGCAATCCAGGTCTACCGTGGGCTCGAGATCCTGAGCGGCGCCGCGGACGCAGGCGACAGGGAGGCGCTAGAGCATCGGCTCGTCGGCATCGCCGACGTCGGCGAGGAGTTCAGCGCCGGGCGCTTCGCCGAACTCGCGCGGGCCGAGATCGACGAGCTCCTGGCCGCGGGGCGGACACCGATCGTCGTCGGCGGGACCGGCCTCTACATGCGTGCCGCCCTCGCCGATCTCGACCTCAGACCGCCCGTGGAGAAGGAGATCCGCGACCTGGTCGAGGCTCAGGTCGCCGAGCTCGGCCCGGCGGCCATGCACGCCGAGCTCGATCCCGACGTCGGGGAGCTGATCCACCCGAACGACCGCAAGCGCGTCGCCAGGGCGCTCGAGCTGCAGCGATCCGGCCTCGATCCGCCCGAGCGCAGCCGTGAGCTCTGGACTGCGAGCCTGCGCCACCCGACGGCGTTGATCGGCATCGTCGTCGATCGCGACGATCTGGCCGACCGTATCGACAGCCGGGTCGACGAGATGATCGCCGCCGGCGCCGCCGAGGAGGCGGCGGCCGCCCGGGCGGCGGGAGCGTCGAGAACGGCCGCCTCAGCGCTCGGGTTCGAGGAGCTGCTCAGCGGCGACGCCGGGGCCGTGAAGGCCGCCCACCGGCGCTACGCGCGCCGGCAGATGACCTGGCTGCGGAAGATGGAGGGCGTCGAGTCGATCGATCGCACCGGCATCGGCGATCGCGAGGCCGCCGAGCGGGTGCTCGCGGCGATCGATCGGCAGCTCGCTCCCGGCGACTAGGAAGCGCCGGAACCGTTCGACGACTCGCCGCCGGCGACCCGGGTGTCGCGATCGGTCATCACGTGGTCGATCAGGCCGTAGTCACGCGCCTCCTCGGCCGTAAAGAAGCGATCGCGCTCCATGTCCTCGTGGATCTGCTCGATCGGCTGGCCGCTGTGCTTTGCGTACAGCTCCTCGAGGCGGCGGCGGATCGCCAGCGTCTCGCGGGCGTGGATCTCGATGTCGGAGGACTGTCCCTCGAAGCCGCCGGACGGCTGGTGGTTGAGGATCCGCGAGTTCGGCAGCGCCATCCGCTTGCCCGGCGTGCCGCCGGCGAGGATCAGCGAGCCCATCGACATGGCGACGCCGAAGCACATCGTCTGCACGTCGCAGTGGACGAACTGGATCGTGTCGTAGATCGCGAGCCCGGAGTAGACGACTCCGCCCGGGAGAGTTGATGTAGAGCGAGATGTCCTTGTCCGGATCCTCCGACTCGAGGTGGAGGAGCTGCGCGACGATCAGGTTCGAGACCTGGTCGTCGATCGCGGTTCCGAGCACGATGATGCGCTCGTTGAGAAGGCGGGAGTAGATGTCGAACGAGCGCTCCCCACGGGAGGACTGCTCGACCACCATCGGAACCATCGGCATGTGCTGTACCTCCTGATTGGGACGTGAGTGGCGGGTGGGGGCCATGGAGGCTAGCGACGGCAGCGGCCGGGCCGGGCGGCACGGGCCGCGGCGGGGCATACTTCGCGCCGATGCGGTTCGCGAAGTGGCAGGCACTCGGAAACGACTACATCGTCCTCGAGGCCGACGATGTTCCCTTCGACCTGACCGCCGAGCGGGTCCGGGCGATCTGCGAGCCGCACTTCGGCATCCACTCCGACGGGATCCTGTTGCTGACGCGGCCAGCCGATCCGGAGGCCCACGTCGCCGAGCTGCGGATCTTCAACCCCGATGGCTCCGAGGCCGAGCTCTCGGGCAACGGCGTCCGCGAGGCCGTCCTCTACCTGCGTGACGCGGGCTGGACGGACCGCGACGAGTTCACGATCCTCACTGCCGCCGGCGAGGTCTGCCCACTGCTGACCGGACCGCGATCGGCGGCGGTCGACATGGGTCGGGCATCGACGGAATCAGACGACTTCCCCGAAGGCCCCGGCGACGGGCGCGGCACGATCGACGTCGAGGGGGTCGAGCGGGAGTTCCAGCACGTCTCGATCGGCAACCCGCAATGTGCGATCGAGGTGAGCGAGGGTCTCGAAGAGCTCGACCTGCCGGCGATCGGCCCGGCGATCGAATCGTCGGCGCTCTTTCCGAATCGCACCAACGTCAGCTTCTGGCGCGCCGAGGGCTCGCGCGTCCGGGCTCGGATCTTCGAGCGCGGGGTGGGGGAGACGCTCTCCTCCGGAACCGGGGCGACCGGAGCCGCCGTCGCGGCCCACCTCCGCGGCGCCCCGAGCCCGGTGACGGTCGAGCTCGACGGCGGCGAGCTAGAGGTCGAGATCGGGCCGGACCTAGCTATCCGGCTGACCGGCACGGCCGAGCCCGTCTTCAGCGGCGAACTCGCGGCGCCGTTCGTCGAGCGGCTGCGCCGGATCTGAACGCCCAACGACACAGGGCGATCACTTCCATAAGATCGTTTCCATGGTGTCGCCGGCGTTTCGGACCATCGGGCTGATCGGGGCGATGGCCCTGACCACTCTCGCCGGCTGCGGCGGTGGAGACACGACCGAGGGCGACTCCACCACCTTCGACGCGGAGTCCGGAATCGACGGGGTCGTCGCCTGCCTGGCCGACGGAGGGTGGACCGAGACGGGGAAGGCGACGGGCACCAGCGGCACCTCCTACACGGTTGACTCCGACTCCGGGACGTCGGTCCTGCTGTCGGTCGAATCCGCCGACACGGCCTCGGTCGACGAGACCACGTTCACCGTGCCGGCGCCGGAGGCGTCCGGAGACACGCTCCAGGCAGAGAACATCATCGGCACGATCAGCGACGAGGAGCGCGGCCAGATCGAGGATTGCGCCGGGGCCTAGGCGGGGGTTCGGTCCAGCGGGCCGAACGTCACGCCGGTGAGCTCCTCCGAGACCTCCCAGAGGCGCCTGGCGTCCGCGCCGTTCGCCGCGCGGCCGGTACGGCCGACGCGCTTCGGATGCTTCCCGCGCATCTCCTGGAAGCCGTCGGGCCCGAAGAAGTCGTCGCCCTCGACGTCCGCGGCGGTGGCTGCGTAGAGGCTCGGGAGAGCGCCCGAGGCGTCGTCTTGGGCGAAGATCAGGTTGCCGACGGTCATGAATGGCTTCATCACCGTCCCGAACGCTCCGAGGCCGATGCCGGCCGTCTGCAGGTTCGTCGCGGCGAACCCGGGGTGGGCGGCCGCGGCCACGAGATCGGTGCCCGCGGCCTCGGAGCGCCGCGCCAGCTCGAGCGTGAAGAGCAGGTTGGCGAGCTTCGAGCGCCCGTAGGCCGGCCAGCGCGAGTAGCCCTCCTCCCAGTTGAGATCGTCGAAGTCGAGCTTGCCCATCCGGTGGGCGGTGCTGCTGACGTTGACGACCCGGGGCGAATCGGAGGCGAGGAGCTTGTCGATCAGCCTGCCGGTCAGCGCGAAGTGCCCGAGATGGTTGGTGCCGAGCTGAAGCTCGAAGCCATCGGCCGTCCGCTTCAGCGGAGGAGCCATCACTCCGGCGTTGTTGACGAGGACGTCGAGTCCGTCAGGACGCGCGATCACGGTCGCAGCGGCCTTCTCGACGGAGCCGAGGTCGGCGAGGTCGAGCTGAACGACCTCCGGGTCGGATCCCGGGGCGGCCGCTTCGACCTCGGCGACGGCGGCGCTCGCCTTCAGCGGGTTGCGGCAGGCCATCAGGACCTTCGCTCCGGCGCCGGCGAGGGCCCTGGCGGTCTGCAGGCCGAGGCCGCTGTTGGCCCCCGTGATCAAGACCGTGCGGCCGGACTGGTCGGGGATGTCGGCCGTCGTCCACTTGCCGTTCGCGTCGCTCATCGGGCTCCTTCGTTCTCGGTCATGGACGGGCAAGCCTAGATAGCCTGGGTCGCCGACCGGCACCGACACGCGAAAGGACCGCACGAACTTGGCCCTCACCGATCCCTCCAAGCGCCTCGAGGCGATTCCCCCGTACATGTTCGCCGAGCTCGAGCGCAAGGTGGCGGACAAGCGCGCGGCAGGGATCGACGTGATCAGCCTCGGGATCGGCGACCCCGACATGCCCACCTACCCGCATGTCGTCGCGGCGATGCAGGAGGCGGTCGCCGAGGGCGGCAACCAAAAGTACCCGTCGAACCGGGGTCGCTCCGAGTTCCGCGAGGCGTTCGCGAGCTTCTACGGCCGCCGCTTCGGGGTCGAGATCGACCCGGAGACGGAGGTGATCCCGGCGATCGGTGCCAAGGAGTGCATCTACAACCTCTGCTTCGCCTTCCTCGATCCGGGCGACGTCGCGCTCGCATCCGATCCCGGCTACCCGGTCTACACCGGCGGGCCCGTCCTCGCGGGGGCGGAGGTCGAGGTGCTGCCCCTGGTTCCCGAGCTCGGCTTCGCACCCGACCTCGAAGCGATCGACCCCGACGCGCTGCGGAGGGCGCGGCTGCTGTTCCTCAACTACCCGAACAACCCGACGGGCGCGATCGCTCCCGAGGGCCTGTTCGAGCGCGTCGTCGAGCTCGCTCGCGAGCACGAGATCCTCGTCGTCCACGACAACGCCTACTCGGAGACGACCTACGACGGCTACGTCGCGCCGAGCTTCCTGCAGACGCCCGGTGCCAAGGACGTCGGCGTCGAGGTCTTCAGCCTCTCGAAGGGCTACAACATGACCGGCTGGCGCTGTGCGGCGATCCTCGGCAACGCCGACGCCATCCAGACCTACTGGCGCCTGAAGACGAACGTTGACTCCGGCCTCTTCGAGGCGGTCCAGCTCGCCGGCGTCGCCGCCCTCGAGGGGCCGTCCGAGCCGCTCCGCGAGATGAACGAGATCTACACCCGCCGCCGCGACCTCGTCGTCTCCGCGCTCGCCGAGATCGGCGTCGACGTCGCCTCGCCGAAGGGAACGATCTACGTCTGGGCGCCCGTTCCCGACGGCTACACGTCGACGTCGTTCTGCGAGCACGTGCTCGAACAGGCCGCGGTGGTGATCTCGCCGGGATCGATGTACGGCCCGAGCGGCGAGGGCTTCTTCAGGATCTCGCTGACGACCCCCGACGAGCGCCTAACCGAGGCCGTCGAGCGAATGCGCGAACATCTGAGCTGATTCGCGATGATGGGAACCGCACCGGTCAAGTACGTCCGCAGTGAAGACGGCGTTCACATCGCCTACCGGACGATGGGGAGCGGCGAGAAGGATTACATGATCGTCCTGCCGAGCCTCGGGACGATCGAGATGCTCAGCGTTGCCCCGGCGAAGCGGCTGATGCGCGGCTATACCGAGCACTCGCGGCTGATCTCGTTCGACCGCCGCGGCGCTGGGCTCTCGGACCCGGTCGATGTCCCGGCCACCCTCGAGGAGCAGATGGCCGACGTCACCGCCGTTCTCGATGCCTGCAGCAGCGACCGGGTCGTCCTCGAGGCCCAGGCAGAGGCGGCGATGCTCGCCGTCGTCTACGCCGCAACCCACCCCGAGCGCGTCAGCCACCTGATCCTCATGCACCCGATGGCGCGGATGACGGCCGCGCCGGGCTACGAATGGGCCTGGGCAGACGAGGAGACACGCGAGCGCGACTTCGTGCGGCCGATGCTTGCCCGCTGGGGAACCGGCGAGAACGGCGTCGACGCATCGCCGATCATGTCCGCGACCGACCCCGCGTTCAAGGAGTGGTGGGGCGGGTGGGAACGGCTCTCGTCCTCGCCGGGGACGATGGAGAAGCGGATGAAGCTGATCGCGAAGATGGACGTCCGCGAGATCCTGCCGCGGGTTCAGGCTCCGTCGCTGATCCTCGACCGGCCCGCCGCACTCGCGATGGACTCCCGGCACGCCCGCTACTTCGCCGAGCACATCCCCGACGCGGACCTCGTCGAGATCCCGGGCCGCGATGCGATCTCGTTCGGGGACGGCTTCGAGGCCTACCTTGAGGCAGTCGAGCGCTTCGTGACCGGGACGGTCGTCAACCGGCGTGAGGAGCGCGCCTTGGCCACGGTCCTCTTCACCGACATCTGCGGCTCGACCGAGATCGCCGCCGAGCGCGGCGACCGCGACTGGCGGAACCTGCTCGAAAACCACGACCGGATCACCCGCGAGCTCGTCGGCGCCTACGGCGGCGTCGCCGTGAAGAGCACCGGCGACGGGTTCCTCGCCACGTTCGACGGCCCGGCCCGCGCCGTCCGCTGCGCGGCCGAGCTCGGCGAGCGCGTCGAAGACCTTGGGATCCAGCTGCGTGCGGGCCTCCACACGGGCGAGGTCGAGATGATCGGCGCCGACGTCGGCGGCATGGCCGTCCACATCGGCGCCCGGATCGGGGCCCTCGGCGGTCCCGGCGAAGTCCTTGCGTCCTCGACCGTCAAGGACCTCGTCGTCGGCTCCGGGATCGAGTTCGCCGATCGCGGCTCCCACTCGCTCAAGGGCGTGCCCGGCGAGTGGAAGCTGTTCTCGGTCGACTCCGTCTGAACGCCGCCGCCCGGCGGGCGGTCAGTCGCTGATGAAGTAGAACGGGTTCGGCAGCTTGTAGGCCTTGTCCGCGTAGCCGCCTTTGAGGTCGCTGTCCTGATCGCCGACGTTGAGCAAGATCCGGTAGCCCTCGTCCTCGATGTTCGCCCGGGCAGCGGACTTGTAGGAAAGCGTGCCGGTGGCGTCACTCGGGCGCAGGACGAGCTCCGTCCAGTCCGAGTAGCCGGCCGACGTCAGGTTCTCCTCGGTCTTCTGCCGGACGATGTCCAGGTCGGGCCGGCCGGTGATGAAGAAGACCGCCACGTTCTGGTCGCGAGCGTCCTCGAAGAGATGCAGGGTCGGGTCGATCGCCGGCGAGGTCGCCGCGAACAGGCTCGTCGTCAGGGCCGCAGTGGCACCCGAGAAGTTCGTCGCCGCGAGCGCCTGATAGTTCGACAGCGACGTCTCGTCGATGTCGAGGACGAGGGCCAGGTTCGGCTTCGGACAGGGCTTGATCCCCTGCGTGCGGCAGCGCTTCCGGGCCTTGCTGCGGATCTTCGGGACGCGACGGTCGAGGTAGGCCTGCGCGCGTTCCCCGACGGTCGCGAGATCGGACTCGTAGTGACCGGAGTCGTGGTAGGCGGCGAGGGGCGACGCGATGTCGCCGGCTCCTACCGTCCCGTGCATGCCGACGCGCGGCAGCCCGACGCCGGTCGGCCTGATCGTCGCGATCTCGGTCTTGCCGCCGCCTCCGGAGGTCCCCGCGATCGCGTACCCGGCTCCGATCAGCCCGAGCGCGAGCAGCGCCAGCAGGATCCAGTCGGTCGTCCGTCGTCTCAAGAGGCCCTCCGATGCCGAGTTTCCACGAGTTGCGGCGCCGACCCTATCCGGATCCGGCGGCGACTCCTACACTTGCCCGGGATGGCATCAGGGACCGACAAGGAACACGGCCGCAACGGCACGGCGGCGACCGGCGTCCGCAATCCGCGGGCGCGTCAGCGTGCCGTCGCGATCGGCGTGGTCCGCGGATCGCCGGGCGAGGACCTCGAGCTCGACGAGCTCAGCGAGCTCCTGCGCACTGCCGGCGTCGCAACCGAGAGCCGGATGGTCCAGCAGCGGGCCGAACCCGACCCGGATCGCTACTTCGGTCGCGGCAAGCTCGAGGAGCTGAAGGCCGAGATCGGGCGCGTCGGCGCGAACCTCGTCGCCTGCGACGACGAACTCGCTCCCCGCCAGGAGCGCAACCTCGAAAGCACGCTCGGGGTGCCGGTCATCGACCGCACCGCCGTCATCCTCGACATCTTCGCCGACCACGCCCACAGCGCCGCCGGAAAGCTCCAGGTCGAGCTCGCCCAGCTCGAGTACAACCTCGCCCGCATGCGCGGCCTCTGGACGCACCTCGAGCGTCTCGGTGCCGGGCGAATGGACGGCGGCATCGGCACCAGGGGTCCCGGCGAGTCCCAGATCGAGACCGACCGCCGGCTCGCCCGCGACCGGATCTCGGCCCTGCGCCGCGAGCTGCTCGTCGTCGAGCGGAGCCGCGAGACGATGCGGGCCGAGCGGGAGCGCTCGGCCATCCCGACAGTGGCGCTGGCCGGCTACACCAACGCCGGCAAGTCGACGCTGCTGAACGCCATCACCGGCGCCGGCGTGGGAGTGGGGGACCGCCTCTTTCACACGCTCGACCCGACGACCCGGTCCTTTGAGCACGGCGGTCGCAAGTACCTGCTCACCGACACGGTCGGGTTCATCCGCAAGCTCCCCCATCAGCTCGTCGATGCGTTCAAGGCGACGCTGGAAGAGACGACACTCGCCGACCTGATCGTCCACGTCGTCGACGGCTCCGAGCCTGCCGCGTCCCGGGCAACCGCGATGCGGGCAGTCGACTCCGTCCTCGAGGAGATCGGGGCCGGGGACACGCCGCGGATCGTCGCCTTCAACAAGATCGACCTCCTCTCCGACGACGAGCGGCAGGATCTGCTCGTCGGCGAACGAGACGCCGTCGGGATCTCCGCCGCCGAGGACGTCGGGATCGAGGACCTCCTCGACGCGATCGAGGGGGCTTTCTCCCGCACCCTGGAGCCGGTCGAGCTGCTGATCCCCTACGCGGAGATGGCGACGCTGAACGAGCTCCACGAGATCGCCGGACAGGTGGAGCGCGAGGACCGCTCCGATGGCGTCCTCGTCCGCGCGCGGGTGCCGCGGGCGCTCTCGCACCGCTTCGCCGCCTACGCGGTCAACGGCAGATCGGCCGCCTGACCTTGGAGCTGCGGACCCGTCTGCTCGAGCCCGGAGCGCTGCTGCCGAGCCGCGCCAACGAGGGGGACGCCGGGCTCGACCTGCGCGCGGCCGAGCCGGCCGTGCTCGGCCCGGGTGAGCGCGCCTCGATCGGCACCGGCGTCGCCGTCGAGATCCCACCCGGTCACGCCGGGCTCGTCCTGCCGCGCTCGGGGCTGGCGCTCCGCCACGGGATCTCCATGGTCAACGCTCCCGGGCTCGTCGATTCGGGCTATCGCGGGGAGCTCCGCGTCCTGCTCCTCAACACCGACCGCGAGAACGCCTTCGAGATCGAGCCCGGCGATCGGATCGCCCAGCTCCTCGTCGTCCCGTTCGCGTCCCTCGCCGCGGTCGAGGTCGCAGAGCTGAGCACGAGCGAGCGCGGCAAGCGCGGCTTCGGCTCGAGCGGCGTCGCCTAGCCCCGCTCGGCGGCGCGCTCGGCGTCGGCGTGGGCGGCATCCTCGAAGGCGTCGTCGAGCGGCTCGAGCTCCGGCCTGACGCCGGTGCGATGTTCGATCGCCCTGGCGATGAGTTCGTCGGCGAGCCAGGCGTTCTTGGGGAGCAGTGGCCCGTGCAGATAGGTGCCGATCAGGTTGTCGCGGACGATCCCCTCGAGCCCGTCGCGCCCGTTGTTGCCATGGCCGTGAAGCACGCGCCCGAGCGGCTCGCCGCCGACGTCGATGTAGGTGCGGCCACCGTGGTTCTCGAACCCGGCGAGGATCCGCTTGCCGGCACCGAGGTCGACCTCAATCGAGACGTTTCCGATCAATCGCGGACCGGGCTCACGGACGGTGTGGAGCTGCGCGATGCCGAGACCCTCGATCCGCTCGTCGCCGAGCTGGTAGGAGGCGCCGAGCAGCTGATAGCCGCCGCAGACGGCGAGCCCGGCGACGCCCGTCGTCACGGCGACCTCGATCGCGTCGCGCTTAGTCGCGAGCAGGTCGGCGGCCACCATGCGCTGGTCGCGGTCCTGGCCGCCGCCGATATAGATCAGATCGTGGTCGCCGGGTTCAAACGTCTCGCCCATGCCGGCTGCGGCGTAGCTGAAGCCGATCCCGCGCCACTCGCAGCGGTGCTGAAGGAAGAGCACGTTCCCGCGGTCGGCGTAGATGTTCATCTGGTCCGGGTAGAGGGCGAGCAGGCGGAGCTCAGACATCGCGGGCCTCCATGAAGACGGCGACCGAGTCCTCGTACTCGGTGGTGCTGGGGAGGCGCTCGGCGCCGACGACCCAGAGCCCGGATGCCTCCGCGTCGCGATCGAGGTCGGCGAGGTCGAAGCGGTCGAGCTCGATCGTGTGGGGCTCCTCGGTGAACGTCCCGTCGGGGGCGACGAGCTGACGCAGCCGGCGCATCGTGATCGACTCCTCGTCGATCCGGATCTCGATCGGCAGGCTGGAGTGAACCCACCCGCCGACCTCGCGGACGTCCGGAACCGGCTCGGGAACCCCGGATCCGAGCGGCAGCGGCTCCTCAAGCATAACCGCGCAGAACCGGCCCCCCGGGGCCAGGTTGGCCGCGATCGTCGCCATCGCGCGACGGCGTCCGTCGCGGCCGCCGAGGATGTGCAGGAGTTGCATCGGCGCGACGATCAGCGGCGCCGGCTCCCGCAGTCGCAGGGTGCGAACGTCGGCGACGAGGGTCTCGATCTCGAGGTCGCGCTCCGCCGCACGTCCGGCCAATGCCGCGAGCAGGGACTCATCGGTGTCGACGGCGATGACGCGGTTGCCGGCGGCGGCGAGGGGGAGTGCCACCCTGCCCGTCCCGGCGCCGAGGTCGACGACGGGTCCGTCAGCCGCGGCGGCGAGACGCTCGAACAGCTCGAGGTCGGCAGCGAAACCGCCGTTCTCGGCGTCGTGCCACGCGACCGGGTCGCCTCCGGCGAGCATCGGCTTCGCGGCGTGCGCGTCCGTGGTCATCGCCAGAACTCCGTGGCGAGCCCTCGCCGCGACAGCAGCGTCCGCAGCTCGATCAGGGCGGTGTAGGTCGGCAGGGCGAAGAGTCGGTCGCCCGAGGCGGAGAGGGCGCGATCGAGGGACTCGGCGATGCCGGGCACGACCTCGATCCGGTCGGTCGGCCACCCCGCGTACTTCAGGCGCAGCGCCATCTCGGCGGCCCTCGTGCCGGTGCAGTGGATGCGGCGTGCCGATCCGGAGAGCAGCTCGAAGTCCGCATCCCAGATCCAGGAGACATCGCGGCCGTCTGCGATCCGGTCGTTGAGCGCGATCCAGAGATCCAGCCCCTCCTCGCCGCGCTCGGCTTCGAGCTGCAGCGTTCGGAGCACCTCGTTGGCGCCCGCCGGGTTCTTGATCAGGAGGATCGAGAGCGAGCGGCCGTCGACGGCGATCGTCTCGACCCGCCCGAAGGCCGCCTTCACCGACTGCAGGCCAGAGCGGATCCGCTCACCTTCGATGCCGAGGCGTCCGGCGGCCGCGATCGCAGCGAGGGCGTTGTAAACGTTGTAGAGGCCGGGGAGGGGGAGCTCGATGTCGAGGGCGCCGTCGGGCGCATGGACACGGAACCGCGATCCGGAGATTCCCTGGAGCTCGATGTCGGTGGCGTAGACGTCCGGCGCTGGGCGGTCGGCTCCGCAGTTCGGGCAGCTGTAGTGGCCGAGGTGGCCGACGAACGCGCGCTCATAGCTGTAGGGCGAACCGCAGCGACGGCAGTGCTTCGCGTCGAAGGCGTGCTGAAGCTCGGCGACCGCCTGGGCGGAGTCTTCGATACCGAAGAACGTGACCCCGTCGCGCCGCCGCAGCTCCCGATCTCGCCCAAGATCGGCGATCAGCGGGTCGTCGGCGTTGAGGACGAGCCCGGTTCGCCCCTCGCGGCCGGCGATCATCTCCGCCCATTCGTCGGCGAGCCGCTCCAGCTCGCCGTAGCGGTCGAGCTGGTCGCGGAAGAGGTTGCCGAGGACGAGCAGCGTCGGGTCGAGGTCGTCGACGACGCGCGGCAGCCAGGCCTCGTCGACCTCGAACAGCCCCTCGTCGCCGTGGCCTTCGAGGAGAGCGGTGGCGACGCCCCAGGCCATGTTCGAGCCGGCCCGGTTGTGGACCGGCGACCGGCCTGACGCCTGCAACGCGGAGGCGAGCATCCCGGCGGTCGTCGTCTTGCCGTTCGTCGCGCTGAGAACCGTGCGCGGCCCGTCGAGGCGGGCGCCGAGGCGGCGGATCGCGTCCGGGGCCGTCCGCAGGAGGACGCGCCCGGGGAGGGTCGTCCCGCCGCCACGGCCGCTGCGGCGACTCAGGGCGCCGATCGCGCGCGCTGCGGCGACCTTCGCGCCGAAGAGTCGGCTCGGATGCGTGGCGGTGCCGCTCAAGCCGCCTCGGGCGCGATCAGGTCGAGGGCGCCCTCGAGGAGGGCGACGCGCATCGGCAGATCGGTGAGCCGGTCGCCGTCCGCGTAGACGTCGAAGGGGCGGTTCGCCGCAACCTCGACGACCCGGCCGCGGAGCGTGGTCACCTCGTCGCGGCCGATGTGCTCGCCCTTGAAGACCTGAGGCAGCCCCGAGAGGAAGCGGCGCTTGGGGACGTCGCCGGTGATCACGACGTCGAGCTGCCCGTCGTCGAGCACGGCCTGGGGAGCGACGAACATGCCGCCGCCGTAGGCCTGGGAGTTGGCGACGACGACCGAGTAGCCGGTGGCGACCGTCGGCTTCCCGTCGACGGCCACGGTGAACTCGGCCGGCCGCCACTGCCACAGGGCCTTGATCGCGGCGTAGGCGTAGACGAGCGCGCCGCTGACCACGGTCGTCTCGTTGGCGATGCGGTTCGCGTCGGAGTCGAAGCCGCAGCTCGCGATGCAGAGAAAGCGCTCGCCGTTCGCCTCGCCGACGTCGATCCGCCGGCGGTTTCCGGCGGCGAGAACCGCGACGGCCTCAACCGGGTCCGTCGGGATGCCGACGACTCGAGCGAGGTCGTTGCCGCGGCCGCCGGGGATGACGCCGAGCGGCGTGCCGGTTCCGGCGAGGACTCCGCCGACCTTGCCGATCAGGCCGTCGCCGCTGACCACGACCGGGATCTCGCCCTGGCCGGCCGCCGTCCTCGCCTGTTCGCAGCCGTGTTTGATCCCGGTCGTCATCACGACCTGGTGGTGCAGCCCGCGGCGGTCGAGCTCGGCGCGGATCGCCGGCAGGCGCTTCAGCGCCCGCCCCGAACCCGCGGACGGGTTGACGAGCAGGCAGTAGACGGCCGGGGATGCGGCCTCGGGCATCGTCAGTCCCCCTTGCGGGCGACGTAGTAGGACCCGCGGCCGATCTGCCCGGTCTTGACGGTAGTCATCCCGTGGCGCCCGAACCCGCGCTCGAGCACCGAATCGGGGGTGTAGAACGGCGTCCGGTCCCCGGAGCTGGCGGCAACGATCGCGTGTCCTCCGTGGCGGAGAACGCGGGCGATCTCGGAGAAGAAGGGCGGCGTGTTGAGCAGCGTCACGAGATCGAAGTGGCCGTCGTCCCAGGGGAGGGAGGAACCGTCGGCGACCCGGAACGCGACCCGGCCGTCGGGATCGAGCCCGACCTTCGCCTTGGCGCGCCGGACCATCTCCTCGGAGACGTCGATGCCGCGGACGGACGCGTGTGGGAACTCCCGGGCGACGAACAGGGCCGCGACCCCCGTGCCGGTGCCGATGTCGAGCGCCCGCTCCGGGCGCCGGTCGATCTTCGTCACCGCGAGTGCGAGCGGCGCGAGGTGGTCGGCGCCGGGTGCGCCGGTGCGCTCGTCCCAGGTGATCGCGAGGTCGTCGAAGTAGCTGGCCATCGGCCGCTTCAGGACCGGCCAGAGGAAAGGCGCATGGGCGACCGTGGCGTTCAGCGCCCGGCCGATCAGCTTGACGCGCGTCGACGGTCCGCCTTCCGGTTCATTGCTCTCCTGTGGGTTCGCCACGGTGCCATGATCGCAACCCGTTAGGCTGCCGCGCGTGCTGAAACGGATCCCGCTGCTTCTCGCCCTCGTCCTCGCCAGCGGAGCGCTGCTCGCAGCGTGCGGCGGAAGCGACGACACCGGCACCACCGAGGCCGACTCGACCACCGGGGGCGGCCCCTGCGAGAAGGTCGACACGCCGCCGCCGAAGACCGCCGCCGATCTGCCGGCGCCGAAGGCCGACGCCCCGACCGCCGCCGGCGTCACGTTCGACACGAGCTGCGGCAGCTTCACTGTCACGTTCGACGATCAGGCGCCGAAGACGGCCGCCTCGTTCCAGTATCTGGCCGAGAAGGGCTTCTACGACGACACGGTCTTCCACCGCGTCGTGCCGGGCTTCGTGATCCAGGGCGGCGATCCGCTCGGAGCCGATCCCGCGAAGGCCGGCACCGGCGGACCCGGCTACCACGTCGACGAGAAGCCGCCGTCCGATCTCTCCTACACGAAGGGCGTCGTCGCGATGGCGAAGAGCCAGGTCGAGCCTCCGGGGCGCTCCGGCAGCCAGTTCTACGTCGTCACGGGCGCCGACGCCGGGCTTCCGCCCGACTACGCGCTGGTCGGCAAGGTGACCGAGGGAATGGAGACCGTCGAGGCGATCGACGCACTCGGCACGCCCGGAGCCGACGGGCCGCCGACGCAGACGGTCGTGATCAACTCGGCGACACCGGAGGGCTGAGATGGCCAAGCCGAAACAGGGCGACACCGCACCCGACTTCACGCTCCCGTGGACGGGAGAGGGCGAGTTCTCGCTGTCGGCCCATCGCGGCAGCTGGGTGGTGCTCGCGTTCTACCCCGGCGACTTCACGCCGACCTGCACGAAGCAGTTCTGCAACTACCGCGACGGACGGGAGCAGATCGACGGGCTCGACGCCGAGGTCGTGGGGATCTCGCCCCAGGACGTCGAATCGCACGACAAGTTCATCGCCGAGCACGGCCTGACGGTCCCGCTCGCGGCCGACGTCGACAAGTCGGTCTCCGCCTCGTACGGAGTCCTCGCCCCCGGCGGCTCGTTCGTGCGCCGGGCGATCTTCGTGATCGACCCCGAGGGGATCATCCGCTACCGGAAGGTGGCGCTCGTCGGGCTCGGGTTCGAGGATGCCGACGATCTGGGCTCGGCGCTCGATCAGGCCCGCGCCGCGGCTTGACAACGACCGACTTCGAGACCGAGAGCGGCGACGTCATCCTGCGCGGAGCCCGTGAGGGGTCCGGCACCCCGATCGTCCTCGCCCACGGCCTCACCGCGCACCGCGACCTCGTCGTCCACGGGTCGCGGGCGCTGGCCCGCGCCGGCCACGAGCTGATCCGGCCCGACGCCCGCGGCCATGGGGAGAGCGACCCCGGCCCTGTGGGTAGTTATGTATACGAGCAGCTCGCCGACGACCTCGATGCGGTCGTCGCCGCGACCGGCATCGAGCGGCCGTTCCTCGCCGGCCACTCGATGGGCGCTCACACGATCGCCGCCCTCGCCCTGCGCGACCCATCGCGATGGGCGGGCCTGGTGCTGATCGGCCCGGCCAGCGTCGGGGTGCCGCTGACCGACGAGTCGCTCGCGAACTGGGACCGGCTCGCCGACGGCCTCGACGACGACGGGATCGACGGCTTCATCGCCGCCTACGAGGCCGGGATGGACCCCGATTGGCACGACACGCTCGTCCGGATCGCCCGCGACCGGCTCAGTCGCCATCGCGACCTCGGGGCCGTGGCGACGGCGATCCGGGAGGTGCCGCGATCGATTCCCTTCGACGGGCTGACCGAGCTCGAGGCGCTGGACGTGCCGACGCTCGTGGTCGCAAGTCGCGACGAGGCCGACCCCGGCCATCCGATGTCCGTTGCCGAGGCGTGGGCGGAGGCGATCCCCGGCGCCCGGATGATCTCCGAGGGGGAGGGGGAGAGCCCGCTCGCCTGGCAGGGGGAAAGCTCTCCCGGGAGATCGCCGCGTTCTGCGCTGCCGCCTGAGCGCAGCGGGACCGGGATGCCGGTCATCGGCGCCCCGTATCCTCTCGGGACGATGAGCGACGACCTCGGCAGCCCGATCCATTACACGTCCGTCCAGCGCGGAACCGCCGTCTACGACAGCGAGGGCGCGAAGGTCGGAGAGATCCGCCGCGTCGAGGACAACTACCGCGAGCACATCCTCGACGGCTTCGAGATCACCGACAACGACGGGACCGTCCGCTTCGTGGACGCACCGGAGGTCGCCCGGACCTTCGAGCGCGGCGTGACCCTCTCGGTCACGGCGGAGCAGCTTCCCGAGCTCGCGAAGCCGGTCGATCGCGGCATCGGCTCGATCGGCACTGCCCCCAAGGGCACCGGCGGCGGCTTCCTCGGTCGCCTCTTCGGCCGCTGAGCCGCTCCTCGGCCCTCAGTCGCTCCGGCGCTCCCAGTCGTCGTACTTGATCCTCGCGATCTCGAGGATCTCGCCGATCGTGCTCCACTGACGACGTCCGAGGCGGGCGAGCGGCCGCAGCCGGCCGATCTCGGGACGGCCGTCGACCATGGCCTCCTCGTCGACCGCGATCAGGACGACGCGGCCGAAGACGACCACCGATGACCCGAAGTCGCGCGTGTCCTCGAGCGTGCACTCGATCGCGACCGGGGATCCGGCAACGCGGGGAGGCGCCACGCGGGCGCTCGGCTCGCGCTCGAGGCCGACCTCGGCGAACTCGTCGATGTCATGGGGGAAGTCCGTTGCGGTCGCATTGATCTCCTCGAAGAGGTGCTCGGGGGCGAGGTTGACGACGAACTCACCGGTCGCGACGGCGTTCGCGAGCGAGTCCTTGCGCCCGATCGACGTGAACTGGACGATCGCCGGCTCGTAGCAGGCGACAGTGAAGAACGAGTGGGGGGCGAGGTTGTCGACGCCGTCCGCCGATCGCGTCGACACCCAGGCGATCGGCCGCGGGACGACGACTGAGTTGACGATGCTGGTGAGGCCGCCGGGGTGGGTGGCCGGGTCGAAGTCGACGCGGGTCACGGGACCATCAAATCGCAAAGAGAAGGGGCCGGCGGAAGCCGGCCCCTTCGGTAGTCGTTATGCGCGCGGCCGTCAGACCGTCGTCGCGTCGATCTGAGCTGCGTTGCCGCCGCCGAGGTCGAAGAACAACGTGCTGGCCACGAGGGCCGAGACGGGCATGAAGAGCGCCAGGACGATGATCCCGACGATGATCGCGCCGACGACTCCGCCGATTGCCGCGCCGATGAGGCCGGCGATCAGGAAGGCGACGATCATGATCAGGAACACGACGACGAGGACGCCGAAGACGCTCCAGGCCTGTCCGCGGACGAGCTCGTAGCTCCGCCCGAAGGCCCCCAGCGGACCGACGTCCTCGGCGACGATCGCCGGGGCGCCGACCGCCCAGATCGTCATCAGGATCAGCCCGGGAATGATCAGGAAGATGAACCCGATGCCGATCGCGATGCCGGAGAGGATGCTCCAGATGATCAGCGAGCCGATCGCCGGTGAAGCCGCGGAGAAGAGCTCCCCGACGGTCATGTCGCGACGGCCGTCACGCACGTCCTGGACGAGCCGGACCACGAACCCGGTGAACAGCGCCGTGCCGATCAGCTGAACGATCCAGGCGATGAAGTGCAGGATGGTGCTGTCGGAGTTGTTCAGGATGCCCGTGATCACGCCGAAGACGATCGCCACGCCGATCGCGGTCCCGACGAGGACGCCGAGGTTCGACGTGTAGATCGCAAACGCGTCGCTGATTACCTTTCCGACGGAGATCTGCTGCGGACCTCCGGCAGGTCGAGGGGCTGGGGCGGGAGGTGGTGCTGCTGCTTCCATGCGGCTGAACCTACTCGGAAGGTCGGACGCACGCAAGGCGTTCATCCCGCATGGCGATGCGGTTTCGCGGCGCCCTTGGGCGGACCGGCCGGAGTTCCGCGAGTGAGATCTGTACGGGGTGGGTAGATTTCCCGCGCGATGGCCGAATCGATCTCCCGCTTTCCCCGCCGGCGCCTTGCGATCGTGACCTGCATGGACTGCCGGATCAACCCGCTGGTCACCGAGGGCCTGGAGCCCGGCGAGGCCCACATCATCCGCAATGCGGGCGCGGTCGTAACCGAGGACGTGCGGCGGTCCCTGGCGCTCTCGCAGCGGGCGCTGAAGACCGACGAGGTCTGGATCGTCATGCACACCGACTGCGGCGTGCTCGGCCTCAACGACCGCGAGTTCCTCGACAACATCGAGGCCGACGTCGGGACGCGGCCGGAGTGGGTGCCGGGCGGCTTCGACTCGCTCGAGGTCGGCGTCCGCGAGGGCGTCGAGCGGGTGCTCGACGATCCCGCCCTGATCGCATCGACCGTGCGCGGCTTCATCCTCGACATCGAGACCGGCGAGATGACCGAGGTCGCACCGGCCTGACGGCCGCGCCCGTGGCCGTCGCTCCGGATCCGCCCGACCTACCCGGCGACCTCGAGGCGGCGACGACGCTCGGGGCCGACGGTCTCGAGGGGGCCGAGATCGAGGGCGCCGACCTCGCGGGTCTCGACAGGCGCGGAGTGCTCATCGACGCCTGCCGGCTGACGAGGGTCGATCTGTCGGGGTCGAAGCTGCCGGACGCGCGACTGCTCGACTCCGAGTTCAGCGATTGCACGCTCGCCAACGCCGGGCTGCGAGGAGCGCGCCTGAAGCGGGTTCGCATCGCTAGTTGCCGCCTGACCGGCGCATCGCTTCGCGACGGCGATCTCGCGGAGGCCGAGATCGCCGGATCCCGGGCCGATCTCGCTGAACTCGCCGACGCTGCGCTCGACCACGTTCGCTTCAGCGCCTGCGACCTGCGGTCGACCGTCTGGGCCGGCGCCAGGCTACGCGAGGTCGAATTCGACGACTGCGACCTCCGCGAGGCCGACTTCCGCGGCGCCGGCTTCAATTCGGTGCTGATGCGCGGCTGCCGGCTCGACGGAATCCACGGCGCCGAGCGGCTGACCGGAGTCTCGATGCCGCTCGACGACGTCCTCGCTAACGCCGCCGTCTTCGCAGGGGCGTGCGGGGTGCGGGTCGCCGCTGATTGACGCGCGCACCCTCGATTTCCGAATACTCAACGCACGATAATCGACGTTATGTAGACCTGATCCGGGAGTGCGGTCGGCCACCCGCACCAGATCGGCGGAAAACGGCGCTGAGGGCTCCGAAATCGGCCACAGCACCCGCCCTCGAGCCATCTCGTGGGCCGACTCCGTCCCAGGACGCGTCGTTATCGGCCCACGACCACGAATCCCGCGGCGGTTCCCGCCGGCAGACGTCGCCAATCCGCTGTCGGCCAGCGTGAACGGCCGCCCCTGAGCCGAATTGGGACCCCGGAATCGCAACATCCGCCTCGGGGCCGGGTTCAATGACCTGGAGTCGCGGGAAATCAGCGATTTCGGGAAATCGGCCGAAATCGCCCCAGTACCCCTACCAGGGCCGATTGTGAAGGATTTAAGAGCGCTTTGTGAGCAATCTGTATAAAACGCTGTCGATGGCCGTCTCAAGGGGGAAACTCGCCTTCGTGGCGCTGCTCGCGGTCGCGCTCGTCGCGATTCTCGCCGTCTTCGGCTCCACGCAGGGCGTTGCGGACCGCGGCGTCGTCGTTCCGCGCCCTGACGTCGCGATCGTCGGTCCCGATGCCGCCGGAAAGCCCACAGTCGGCGATGTCAGCGGCAAACGTCCCAACATCCTCCTGATCATCACCGACGATCAGGAGAAGACGTCGATGCGGGCGATGCCGCAGACATTGAAGCTGTTCAAGCGCCAGGGCGTCGACTTCAACCACGGCTACGTGACGACACCGCTCTGCTGCCCGGCCCGCGCGACCATGTACTCGGGCCTCTACGCGCACAACCACGGGATCATCACCAACAACCCGTCGAACCAGTTCGGCTCGACGTACCTGTGGCAGAACACCTTCCCGGCCGAGCTCCAGAACGCCGGCTACACCACGGGCCAGTTCGGCAAGTACCTGAACAACTGGGACGACAATGCGGACGGGACGGCCGGCTTCGACGTCTTCCAGGACAACTACAACGGCACCGAGCACAACCGCAAGCAGCGCGCCAAGGCCGACATGCTCACGGCGAACCGCGGCGTCCGCTTTGTCAAGGACACCGAGGCGACCGATGACCGCCCGTGGATGATGACGCTCTCGATGCGCTCGCCTCACACGCCGCTCGTCCCGGCCAAGAAGTACGCGCACGCCCGTGTGCCCAAGTTCAAGCCGCCGATCTCCTTCAACGAGACGGACCTCACCGACAAGCCGAAGTACCTGCGCGAGAAGCGCCACGACAAGACGCTGGGTTACATAACTAAGCGCTTTCAGAAGTATCAGCAGACCCTCCTCTCCGCCGACGACGGCATCGCCAAGGTCTTCAGGACCCTCAAGGACACCGGCGAGGACCGCGACACGCTCGCCATCTACGTCTCCGACAACGGCTTCCTGTTCGGCGCGCACGGCGTGCTCGGCAAGGTCTTCCCCTACCAGGAGGCGACCAACATCCCGATGTACATGCGCTGGCCCGCCGAGCTCGGCAAGAAGCCGCGTCTCGACACGCGCCTTGTCGCCAACGTCGACTTCGCCCCGACGTTCTACGACGTCGCCGGCATCACCAACCCCGGTTACCAGGTCGACGGCAAGTCGCTCTTCGACCCCGAGAACAATCGCGACTGGATGCTCACCGAGTCCGTGAAGTGGAAGGCGCTCCAGGACAAGCACGGCTCACTGATCGAAACGAAGACCGACAACCCGGACAAGCCCTTCGTCGAGTACTACGACTGGAACATCGACCCCGGCGAGATGGACGGCGAGCCACGTCTCAACACGTCGAACCAGAAGAAGCGGTTCCGCGAGATGAGCGCGGTGCTCGATCGCGTCAAGGACTGCGCCGGCTCCGAGTGCCCTTGACCGGGCGCCCGGGCCCCCGGGCGGCCTCTAGTTGAGGCTCGGGTCCTCGGGCATCCGCGCGACGAGCGCGTATTCGCCGCCCTTGCGCTCGAGCACGTCGCTCCAGAGCGTGGCGGGATCGTCCGGGAAGATCTCGGGCGGGATCGGCGCCTCGACGAACCAGGCCTCCTCCTCGAGCTCGGCCTCGAGCTGGCCGGGCCCCCAGCCGGAGAAGCCGGCGTAGACGCGCCCGCGGCGGACGGCCTCGGGAAGGTCCTCGAGATCGGTGGAGGCGGAGACGAGGCCGACGTCGGCGACGACGATCCAGGCGGCCTTGTCGGGATCGGTGAACTCGCCGAGGACGACGAGTGACTCCGGCTGGACCGGCCCACCGACGAACACCGGCTCCGCGAGGGCGATCGACGCCAGCTCGGGGAGCACCTCCTCGACCTCGGCATCGGCTGGGCGGTTGAGGACGATCCCCATCGCGCCGTCCTCGCCGTGTTCGGTGATCAGGACCACCGAGCGGACGAAGTTCGGGTCCTCGAGCGCCGGCGAGGCGACGAGCAGCTTGCCGCGAAGCGAATCCACGCGCTCAGGCTAGCGCGCGACCGCGTCCGCCACTCCGTGCCCGGCGGCACCGCGGCGGCGGCTCTCTAAGCTTCGCCGCGATGGTTAACGACGTCAGCGAGGCAACCTTTCAGAAGGACGTGCTCGACCGCTCCCATGAGGTGCCGGTCGTCGTCGACTTCTGGGCCGAGTGGTGTGGCCCCTGCAGGCAGCTCGGCCCGGCCCTGGAAGCCGAGACCGGCAAGCGCGAAGGTGAGGTCGAGCTCGCCAAGGTCGACGTCGACTCCAACCAGGCCCTCGCCGCACAGTTCGGCATCCAGGGCATCCCCGCCGTCAAGGCTTTCAAGGACGGCGCCGTCGCCGCAGAGTTCACCGGCGCGATCCCGCCGACTCAGGTCGCCGCGTTCTTCGACGGTCTCGCCCCCTCCGAGGCGGACCGCCTCGCGAGCTCCGACGACGAGGCGTCGCTCCGCAGGGCGCTCGAGCTCGATCCGACGCAGCTCGATGCCGGCCTCAAGCTCGGCCGCCTCCTGATCGCCGCCGGCGACACCGACGGCGCCCGCGAGGTCCTCGACCGCTTCGAGGGCGACTTCACCGCCTCGGGACTGGTCGCCCGCATCGATCTCGGACCCGATGATCCGGCCGTACCCGCCCTCGAGGCGTGGGACGCAGGCGATGAGTCGCGAGCGCTCGACCTCCTCCAGGACGAGATCGCGACTGCGGACGATCCCGAGCGCGTCGACCTCCTTCGCCGCGTGATGGTCGCGATTTTCACCGAGCTCGGCCCGGCCAGCGACCTCGCCCGCGAGCATCGCCGCCGCCTCTCGCTCGCGATCACCTGAGCGACTGAATGCCCGAGATCGGTGGAGTTGGCCTGCTGACCGCCCTCTTCGCGGGCATGGTGTCGTTCTTCTCCCCCTGCGTCCTGCCGCTCGTCCCCGGATACCTCTCCGCGGTCACGGGAGTCGCGGCCGCAGACCTCGACAAGGCGAACTGGCGAACCGTCGTGCCGCCGGCGCTCGTCTTCATCGCGAGCTTCTCAACGATCTTCATCCTGCTCGGCCTCACGGCCGTCGGGCTCACCCAGACCCTCCGCCAGAACCAGGAGACCCTCGACAAGATCGCCGGCGCCCTGATCATTCTCATGGGCGTCCTCTTCGTGGCTCAGCTCTTCATCGTCAAGCTCAATCGCGAGTGGCGCGTCGAAGCGCTGATCGAACGGGCCGGCAGCGGCGGCCCCCTGATCGCCGGCGCCGCTTTCGCGATCGCCTGGACGCCCTGCATCGGCCCGACCCTCGCCGCCATCCTCGCCCTCGCCGGCTCGACCGGCTCCGTCGCCCAGGGCGGCCTGATGCTCGCCGTCTACTCGCTCGGCCTCGCCATCCCCTTCCTGATCACCGCGATCGCCTTCGCCCGCATGACCACTGCCTTCGGCTTCATCAAGCGCCACTACGCGGTGATCATGGCTATCGGCGGCGTCGTTCTGATCATCATGGGCGTCCTCGTCTTCACCGGCGAGCTCACGCGGCTCAACCTCGAGGCCCAGCAGGCCCTCGACGACCTCGGAGTGAACTTCTTCAACGAGGTGTGAGTCGGGCCTGGTGGAGCGGGTTTGGTCCGCATACCGGACCAAATCTGGACCACTGACGGTCGCAGGGTTTTCGGCGGGTCGGAAAGGCAGTGAGGGGTGGCGTCCGGCGGCCGCGGCGGCTCACCCCGAGGCTCAATGGCGAATTTGGGCCCTCACAGAGCCCAAATCTGCCGTTCGCCCCCTGACTCAGTCCGCGAATGGCAATTCGTACACGCTGGGGCATGTCAACTTGCCATCGAGATGGCAGGTGAGCTGCCGCGCCGCCGACCTCAGCGCTTGACCGGCACTGGGACCTCGACCGGTGCGCCCACCTCGACGGGCGTTCCGATCGCCTCGGTCTCCTCGAGACCGGCGCCCTCGAGATCGCGTGAGCAGACGATTCGGAAGCGGCCCGTGCCGATCTCCGGATCGGGGACGACGGGGAGACCGCGGATCTCGTCCCAGCCGAGGCGCTCGACCTCGAACGGGTTCATCCGCACCTCGGCAGCCGGGAACGGACAGCCGGAGTTGTGCTGGTCGATCGCCTTCGAGATCGCTTCGAGGTTCTTTGCCTCAGCTCCCACGGTCTCAAGGTATCAGCGCCGCCGCGACGACTGGCGCATGAATCCCACTTCCCCTCATAAGCTACATCCATGCGCGCTCCCCTGACCGCCCTCGCCGGCTCCTTGCTGCTCGCCTGCGTAATCGCAGTCGCCCCCGCCTCGGCCGCCACCCCGCAGGTGAGCAAGGTCACGCTTTCGAAGTTCCAGCCCTATTGGCACGGCGCCGTGCTGTCCGCGACCTTCGGCGGCGCCCGCAGTTGCGAGAAGAAGCGGACGGTGAAGGTGTACAAGCGCCGCGACGGCAAGGATCAGCTGGTCGGCACGGACCTGAGCAGCAGGTCGGGTCGCTGGTCGATCCCTCGAGAGCCGTCGCCCGGCACCTACTACGCCAAGGTCGCCCCCCGCAGGGACGACAAGGGTCCTGCCTGCCTCGGCGACTTCTCGAGCAGCCAGATCATCGGCTGATCAAACGGCCGCAATCGGCCCGGTCCCGTCCCCCGGCGCGGCTACGATCGGGCCATGCCGAGCGAACGCGTGTACGGGGACCCCTCCGAATGGGAGCACGCGGTCGCACACGTCGACATGGACGCCTTCTACGTGTCGGTCGAGCTGCTCGACCGCCCCGACCTGCGGGGCAAGCCGGTAATCGTCGGGCCGCGCGATCCGGCCTCCCGCGGCGTCGTCATGACCGCCTCCTACGAGGCCCGGAAGTTCGGGGTCCACTCGGCACTGCCGATCGCGGTCGCCAGGCGCCGCTGCCCGCAGGCGATCGTGATCCCGCGCAACATGGAGCGCTATCGCGAGGCGTCGCAGAAGGTCATGGCCGTCTTTCACCGCTATAGCGACCTCGTCGAGGTCGTCGGGATGGACGAGGCCTACGTCGATCTGACCGACTCCCCCGCTCCGAAGACCAGGGCCCGCCAGATCAAGCGCGACGTCTACGCGGAGACCGGCCTCACCTGCTCGATCGGGCTCGGCCCGAACCGGTTGATCGCGAAGATCGCCTCCGACCTCGACAAGCCCGACGGCCTCTGCATCCTCCCGCGGGAGCGGTTTCTCGAGGTCGTCGGCGACAGGCCGGCGCGGATAATCCCCGGCGTCGGACCGAAGACCGAGCAGCGCCTCGACGCCCTCGAGGTCCGGACGGTCTCCGATCTCGCCCGGGCGCCCGAGAACAGCCTCGCCGCGATCCTCGGCGTCAACCATGCGCGATCGCTGGGACGGCGTGCCTGCGGGTTCGGGGGCACCGAGGTCGCCGTCGAGCGCGAGCGCAAGTCGGAGAGCCGCGAGCGGACGTTCGCGAGCGATCAGACCGACCCGACGATGATGCGCCGCGAGGTCGCGGAGATGGCGCGGACCGTCGCCGAGCATCTCGGCACCCAGCGGATCACCGGGAGGACGGTGACGTTGAAGATCCGCCTCGCCCCGTTCCGGACGTTCACGAGGTCGCGGACCCTGCCGGAGCCGACCGCCGACCCCGACAGCGTCGCCACCGCCGCTCAAGCGCTCTTCGACGCCTTCGAGCGGGATGCACCGGTCCGGCTGCTCGGCGTCGGCATGTCGAACCTCGTTCGCGAGGCAACCGACGAGAACGGCCCCGCCCCCGGCGACCCAGGGGGGCCGGCGGGAACGGGGCCGATTCAGCTCGCCCTCGGCTGAGGGTGAGCCGAAGACTCAGCGGTCGACCAGGATGGTCCCGATGCCGCCCATGCCGAGCTTGTTCTTCACGGCCTCGGTGAGGTCGAACTCGCGACCGGCGACGTAGGGCCCGCGATCGATCACCTTCGCCTTGACCTGACGGCCGTGGTAGCGGATCGTCAGCTTCGTCCCGCACGGCAGCGTCTTGTTCGCGACGCCCATCGTCGTCGGCGTCAGGGTGCCGCCGCAGGCGACGCCGTTGCCGTAGAGGCCGGGGCCGTACCAGGACGCCTCGGCAGCGCGAAAGACCGTGACCTTCCCGGCCTTGGCCTTGCTGCCCGCAGCGATCAGATTGCCGGATGCGCGGACGCGCACCTTGCTGTGGCCGGCCGACTTCGGCTTCCACTTCGCGGCGAACCTGCCCTTGCGGTTCGTGTGGACGCGGAGCCTGTCGCCGCCGACCTTCACGGTCACCCGGCGTTTCGTGCCCGCCGGCGCGACGCGACCCTTGATCGCGACCTTCTGACCGACCTTGGCGCGCTTTTCGACGTGTGCCCTGGTGACGGTCCGCATCCGGATCTTCCGGGCGCCGGTGGTGCGACCGTCGGCACTGACGGCTCGGACCCGGCCGCTGCGCTCGACCGCGATCCGCTCCTTGAAGCGCCCGGCCTTGCCGGCCCGGGTACTTCGGGCGGCATGCCAGGCCTTCGAGCCGAGCGCCCGGAACTGGATCCTGACCGGCTGCGTCGCCGGCTCCGGCGTCCCGGTCGCGCCGTCGATCGCCGACTGCGGCTGCAGCGGCTTGAACCGGCCGCGGACGGTGACCTTCTCGTTCGGATGGACGCTGCGGTCGCTGGTCGTCAGCGTCGCGGTGCCGTCGGGCTTCTCGGCGCCGAGCGACTGGCCGGCCGCGCTTCCGATGATGAATGCAGCGACGGGAAGCAGCACGAAAGCTGCGACCCATCCCCGCCAGTTGCGGAAATACGTCATCTTCGATCCTCGCTTTCGCCGCCGGCGGGGTTAGCTGACGGGCTCGCCGCGGATTGCGTCTCTGCGAAATCCGGACTACGGGCCGATCACGGCCCGATTCGCCCCGTGCCGGCTCGAGGCCGACTGGTGGGTCCCCCGCTCAGCCCGGCTTACCGGGCTGGATTGAGCGGTCAAGTTGCTTTATTGATCTATCTGGTCCGGCGGCACGGTACGGAGCAGCCCGACGGAGGTGTGTGGGTCCGATCACAGTCTTTACAGAGGTGAAAAGATGTGTTCATGAGCCTTGATCGCCTGACCGGCCTCGATACGTCTTTCCTGCACCTCGAGCGGGACGGCGCCCACATGCACGTCGCCTCGACGATGATCTTCGACGGGCCCGCCCCCGACTTCGAGGACTTCAAGGAACACCTGCGCTCGCGCCTCCACCTCGTCCCCCGCTTCCGCCAGAAGCTGCGCTTCGTGCCGCTCGATCAGGGCCGGCCGGTCTGGGTAGACGACCCGCACCTGAACCTCGACTACCACGTGCGCCACACCGCCCTCCCCGCCCCCGGCGACGAGGATCAGCTGCGAACCTTCGCCGCCCGTGCCTTCTCGCAGGGCCTTGACCGCTCGAAGCCGCTCTGGGAGCTGTGGATGGTCGACGGGCTCAGCGAGGAGCGGTTCGCGATCGTCTGCAAGAGCCACCACTGCCTCGTCGACGGCGTCTCCGGAGTCGACATAACAACGGTCCTCTTCGACGCCGAGGCCGACCCCGCCACCGCCGACGATCCCCCGGAGTGGATTCCCCGTCCCGAGCCGAGCTCACTGGAGCTGCTCAGCGCCGCCGTCACCGAGCGCGTCACCCAGCCCGCCGAGGTGATCCGCGGCGCCCGGGCCCTGTTCCGCCGCCCGATGAAGGCGCTCGGAGCCGTCCGCGAGGCGATCGGCGCGACCGGCGCCATCGCCGGCAAGGGCCTCGCCGCTCCCGACTCGCCGCTCAACGTCGACATCGGCCCACACCGGCGCTTCGCCTGGGTCCGCGCCGACCTCGCCGACCTGCGGCGGATCAAGGACGTCTACGGAGGCACCGTCAACGACGTCGTCCTGACCGTCGTCTCCGGAGCGCTTGGACGCCACCTGCGCTCGCTCGGCCACGACACCGACGAGCTCGTGCTCAAGGCCATGGTCCCGGTCAGCATCCGCACCGCCGACCAGCACGGCGACCTCGGCAACCAGGTGACGGCGATGATGGCGCCGCTGCCGGTGTGGTGCGAGGACCCGATCGAGCGGCTCGGCATCGTCCGCCGCTCGATGGGAAACCTCAAGGACTCCAAGCAGGCCGTCGGCGCCAGCCTCCTGACCGAGATGACCGACTTCGCGCCGCCGACGATCGTCTCGCAGGCGGCCCGGCTGCAGTCGCGCCAGCGGTTCTTCAACCTCGTCGTCACCAACGTCCCGGGGCCGCAGTTCCCGCTCTACGTGCTCGGCCGCAAGCTCCGTGACATCTTCCCGATGGTCCCGCTCGCCAAGCGGCAGGCCGTCTGCGTCGGGATCATGAGCTACGACGGCGGCATCAACTTCGGCCTGATCGGCGACTACGAGGGGATCCCGAGCCTCGGAGCACTCGCCGCTGACCTCAACGACGAGCTCGAGAACCTCGCGGCCCTTGCGCCGAAGGTGACGGGCAACGGCTCGGCCCCGCCGGAGCCGGCCCGGACCACCGCGAAGTCCTGATGGGCGGCTGAACGCCGCCTGGCCGGCCGCTCAGGCTCCGGCCGGGTCCTGCTTCGAGCCGCGCTGGCGAAGGCCGAGCAACGGGTAGACGGCGGTCGAGAGCACCGCTGCACCAACGAGCGCCGCCGACGTCGTCGTCTTCATATGGCCCTCGGCTACAGCGATCGTCGTGATCGCGACGACGAGCGGCAGTTCCGTGGCGCTGAAGAACGCAAGGGCCACCCGGTCCCGGAGATCGAGCACCCTGCGGTAGAGCAGCATCGCCGGCAGGCCGCGGACGATCAGGAACAGCAGGAAGAAGATCGGAACCAGGACCGCGCGCTGCGGGTCGTCGATCAGCGCGCTCATGTCGAAGTTGACGCCGCTGACGACGAAGAAGAACGGGATCAGGAAGCCGTAACCGACGGCGCTCAGCTTCGACTCGAAGATCGCAACCTCCCGCCCCTTCAGGGCGAGCCGGGTGATGATGCCGGCCACGAACCCGCCCAAGAGCAGGTCGAGCCCGAGGTCCGATGCCAGGTATGCGAGCGCGAAGACGAGCACGACCGAGATCCGGACGGGAAGCTGCGAGCTCGTCTCCATCGCGCCCTCGATCTGCTCCCAGCCGATCCCGACGAAGCGAACCGCGAAAACCGCCGCGAAGACGGCGACGATGATGAACAGCATCAGGACCGCGCCGCTCGTCAGCGGGCTGTCGGCGGAGAACAGGAACGTGATCAGCAGGATCGGGCCGAACTCTCCGACCGCGCCGGCGGCGAGCAGGTAGGTGCCGAACCGCGTCTTCAGCTCGCCGGCGTCGTCGAGGATCGGGATCAGGGTGCCGATCGCGGTGGTCGCCATCGCCGAGCCGGTGAAGAGCAACGACAGGACGATGCCCGCGAGTGCCAGCAAGCCGCCGATCGTGTAGGCGAGCGCCAGCGATATGAGCCAGCCGATGATCGCCAGCTTCAGCGGCTGGCCACGGATCCGCTCGAAGTCGATCTCGTAGCCGGCGAAGAAGAACAGCATGCCGAGGCCGAGGTTCGAGAAGAAGAGGATGAACTGGTCCGCCTGGGCGATGCCGAGGACGTCGGGACCGATGATGATCCCGAAGATCAGCTCGAGGACCACCACCGGGACGAAGATCCAGCGCCCGCCGAAAGTGACGAGCGTGGCCGCGAGCGCAGCGGTGGCGCCGACGGCGAGGAAGGATGCGGTATCGACCTCGACCACGGCTCAGGGCCTGCGGACAGGCGTCGGCGGACACCCTCGATCGGTCTCATGCACCTCCACGACGGCTGAAACCTAGCCGGGAACGGTTCCGTAACCTCGGCTCCATGCTCAGGACCGCAATGACCCTGACCGCGATCGCATGCGCTGCCGCCCTCGCGATCGCCCTCGCCGGCGTCGCGCCGGCCGCCCCGTCGGCCCCTGCCCCAGCCGCGAAGGCGGGCGTCCCGAAGCCGAAGATCGACTGGGATCCGATCCCGTTCGGGAAGGACCGCAAGCGGCAGATGGCGAACTACTCGCACCGCCATTACGGCAAGCGCACGTGGCGTCTGAAGGATCCCAAGGTCATCGTCCTCCACTACACGGCCACCTCGACCTACGGGCCCGTCTTCAACGCGTTCGCGGCCAACACGCCGTCGCTCGGCGAGAAGCCCGGAGTCTGCTCGCAGTTCGTCGTCGACAAGGACGGGACGATCCACCAGCTCACGCGGATCTACGTTCGCTGCCGGCACACGATCGGGCTCAACCACACCGCCGTCGGCATCGAGATGGTCCAGGAGGCCAGTTCGTCCAAGCACGGCAGCGATCGCGCGATCCTCGACCGCAAGAAGCAGATCCGCTCGGCGACGAAGCTGACGGCCTGGATCAAGCAGAAGTACGGGATCGGCATGAAGGACGTGATCGGGCACGCGATGGCCAACGGCTCCCCCCACTTCAAGGACCTCGAGGGCTGGAAGAACGACCACTCCGACTGGCTCGGCGGCGACGTCCGCAAGTACCGGAAGCTGGTCACGAAGGTGATCCACAAGCACCGATGAGCCCGGCCGCGCGGAAGCCGGCGGCCGCCCACGGTCTCCCGGACGCCTTTCAGCTGACCGAGCCGCGCCGGAATTTCGGCGTCGTCTTCGCGGCGATCGTCGTCGCGATGGTTTTCCAGCTCGCGGCCCCGGGCGGCGACCTCAGCCGCTTCATCGCGATCGTCCTGCAGAGCGCTGTCATCGTCCTCGCCCTGCGCGCGGCGGGGTTCCACCACCACATCGTCCGCTTGACGGCCCTGGTGCTGACGGCGCTGGCGGTCATCGTCGGCGTCGCCCTGTTCGGGATCAACGACATCGCCCCGACGGCACCCCGGATCCTGACCCTCGTGCTGATCCTTCTGACCCCGCTGGCGATCGTCGCCGGCGTCGTCCGCGAGCTCCGCGAGGACAAGCGGGTGACGATCCAGACGATCTACTGCGGCCTCTCGCTCTACCTCCTCCTCGGCCTCGCGTTCGCGGTCCTGTTCGGGGCGGTCGAGGACATCAGCAACACGCCGTTCTTCGTCGAGGGGGCGAAGGTCGGCACGAGCAACGACTTCCTCTACTTCAGCCTGGCGACGCTCACAACCGTCGGCTACGGCGACCTGACCGCCGCCTCCGACGTCGGGCGCGCGATGGCGGTCACCGAGGCCCTGATCGGCCAGATCTACCTCGTCACGGTCCTCGCCGTCATCGTCACCAACGTCAGCCGCCGCCGCTCCTAGGGCCGCACGACCCGCATCTGCGAAGATCGGTTCGCGATGACGGAGGAGAGCGTCACCCGGTTCGCGACCTGCCCGCTCTGCGAGGCGACGTGCGGACTGGCCATCGAGATCGAGGGCGATGCCGTCGTCAAGGTCCGTGGCGACTCCGAGGACGTCTTCAGCGCCGGTTTCATCTGCCCCAAGGGCGCGAGCATCGGCGAGCTCCACTCCGACCCCGACCGGATCGCAACCCCACTCGTTCGCCGTGACGGCGAGCTCGTCCCGGCGAGCTGGGACGAAGCGTTCGCGGCGATCGACGAGAAGCTGACGCCGATCCGCGAAGCGGGCGATCGCAATGCCACGGCCGTCTACCTCGGCAACCCCAACGCCCACACCCTCGACGGGCTGATCTATCTGCGGGCGCTCGCCAAGTCGCTCGGCACCCGCAACATCTTCAGCGCGACCAGCGTCGATCAGCTCCCCAAGCAGATCGCCTGCGCCTCGATGTTCGGGACGGGACTGTCGATCCCGATCCCCGACGTCGACAACACCGATTACATGCTGATCCTCGGGGCGAATCCACTCGCCTCGAACGGCTCGCTGATGACCGCGCCCGACATGCGCGGCAAGCTGCGGGCGATCCGCGATCGCGGCGGCAAGGTCGTCGTGGTCGACCCGCGCCGGACGCGGACGGCCGAGGTCGCCGACGAGCACCACCCGATCCGGCCCGGACGCGACGCCCACTTCCTCGCCGGGATCGTTCACACGCTCGTTGACGAGGGCCTCGCCGACCCCGGTTCCGTCGCCGACCACCTCACCGGCTACGAAGAGGTCGCCGAAGCCGTCTCCCCGTTCGCCCCGGAGACGGTCGCCGGCGCCTGCGGGATCGACGCCGGCGACATCCGCAGGATCGCCCGCGAGCTCGCCGCTGCTCCGAGCGCCGCCGTCTACGCCCGAATCGGGACGACCACGCAGGAGTTCGGCACGCTCGCAAGCTGGTTCGTCGACGTGATCAACATCCTCACCGGCAACTTCGACCGGCCCGGGGGTGTCATGTTCCCGCTCGCGGCCGCCGGCCAGAGCAACGCCAACGGCGCCGCCGGCCGCGGCCGCGGCTTCGAGATGGGCCGCTGGACGACGCGCGTCCGCGGACTTCCCGAGGCGTTCGGCGAGGTGCCCGTCTCCGGTCTCGCCGATGAGATCACCGAGCCCGGCGAGGGCCGGATCAGGGCATTGATCACCGTCGCCGGCAACCCGCTCGTCTCGACGCCGAACGTCGGCCGCCTCGGCGCCGCCTTCGAACAGCTCGACCTGCTGGTCTCGATCGACTGCTACCTCAACGAGACGAGCTCGCGAGCCGACGTCGTGCTGCCGGTCCTCTCCCCTCTCGAGCGGCCGCACTACGACCTGGCCTTCTACCAGCTGTCGGTCCGCAACATCGCCAACTTCACGCCGCCGATCCTGCCCCCGAATCCGGAGATCGAGCCGGAGTGGCGCACGATGCTCCGCCTCGCCGCGCTCGCGGCGGGTGCCGGCCCCGATGCCGACGTCGACGCCCTCGACGACATGGTCGCCCTCGAGGTGGCGCGCCGCGAGACCGTGACCGAGGGCTCGCCGGCGGAGGGCATGGAGCCGGCCGACGTGCTCGCCGCCCTGAACGGCCGGCGTGGCCCCGAGCGGGTCCTCGACCTGATGCTCCGCTGCGGGCCCTACGGCGCCGGGCTCGCCGATCGGCCGGGCCGAGGCAACGGCACCGCACTGTCGCTTGACCTCCTCGAGGAGAACCCGCACGGGATCGACCTCGGGCCGCTGCAGCCCCGCCTTCCCGAGGTGCTGAGGACCGCCAGCGGCAAGATCGAGCTCTGCCCGCCGGCCTTCGTGGCCGACCTCGACCGCCTCTCGGCTTCACTCGAGCGCTCACCCGAGGAGCTCGTCCTGATCGGCCGCCGCGATCTCCGCTCGAACAACTCCTGGATGCACAACCTGCCGCATCTCGTCCGCGGCAAGGACCGGTGCACGATGCAGGTGAATCCCGCCGACGCCGAGCGCCTCGGGCTCACCGAGGGCGGCGCGGCCGCCGTCAGCTCACGGGCCGGCAGCGTCGTCGTCCCGGTCGAGGTGACCGACTCGATAATGCAGGGCGTCGTCTCGATCCCACACGGATGGGGTCACGACGCGGACGGCGCGCGGATGTCGGTCGCCGCCGAGAACGCGGGCGTCAACTCGAACCTGCTCGCCGACGAGAACCTCACCGATGCGCTCTCCGGGAACGCCGTGCTCAACGGCATCCCGGTTGCGGTCGCCCCGGCCTGAGCCGAGGCGACCTTCACCCGGTCGATCAGCCGCCGCCGGCGAGGCTGATCTTGTAGCTGGAGCCGTCGGAGCTGTAGATCCGCTTGCCGCGCTTGTTGCGGCGCCTGCTGGTGCCGTCGACGTTGGCGACGACCGCCGTGATCCGCGAGAACGTCCCCGGGTTGTCGAGCGTGACCGTGGTCTTGCCGCCCTTCCTCAGGTACTTGACGTCGCTGTAGACGACGCCGGGCTCGCCGCCCTGGCGGCCGACGAGCGCGACCGTGCTCTGCGTGCCCTTCTCGGCCTTGACCTGGACGCTGACCTCCGGCGCCATCGTCGGCGTCACGTCGTAGAGGCGGAACGAGGTGTTGTCGAGCTTCGTCTTCGTGACGCTCGAGCGAACCTTTCCGAACCGCTTCACGTCCGGATACTGGTCGTTGTCGGGGAACGCGAGGCTCGACTTGAACTCGGCCGTGTCGGCGAAGAAGTTCCCGAGCTCCTCACCGAACGAGGTCGTGTTGTCCTGCTCGCGGATCGCCTTGTCGTAGGAGGCGACGGCGAAATGCTTCTGCGACGGCGAGACCTCCCAGACCCTCCGGATCAGGTCATTGCCGTACTTGTAGCTGAGCCAGTGGTTCCAGATGGCCTCGGAGTAGATCTTGATGCTGCTGCCGGTCATCGGGATGTCGGGCTTGGCCGAGAACGCCGGGATGTAGTTCAGGTAGTCGTTGATACCCGGGTAGACCTGCTCCTCGGCCCATGTCGCCGTGTCCTCGAACAGCCAGACGTCCTCGTAGACGTCGTAGTTGAACTGGAGGATGTGGTTGTACTCGTGGGCGACCGTGACCTGCATCGACTCCGTCGGCGGGGTCGGGAAGCCGACGTAGTTGTTGTCGAGCACGAGGTAGGCGTACCGCTTCATGCCGCGCTGGCCGCCGTCAGGCGACGCGTAGCCGTAGAGGTTCTTGCCGAGGTCCTCGACGTAGACATCGACCTGGCCGTCCTTGCCCTTGCCGTTGCGTGAGCCGAGCTTGCCGTCCGACTTGGCCTTCTTCCAGCCGAGGTCGACGTTCTCGCGGCTGTAGCTCAGGGCCATCGCGTTGAGGATGTTGTTGAGGAAGGTGCCGTTGACTGGGGCGTTCTTGCCCTTGTCGGTCCAATGGACGCAGAACTGGGCGTCGCAGATCGGAGACGCGGCGGCCTCCTTGCCGAAGTAGTTGCGGTCGTTCTTGTCAGACGGCCGTGCGAGCAGCGCCTTGGCGGCGGCGCGGTCGGCCCCCTGTAGGGACGGAAGCGCCACGGCGAGGTCGCGCAGGGCGACCGTCGCGTCGCGGTTGCCGGCGGCGGCGCCGGCCGAAAGCGGGGTCGGTCCGCCGTTCAGCGCGTCCTCGGCGTTGTGGAGGGCCTGGACCGCGGCAGCGGGCGAAACGGCGGGCGCCGACTGAGCCTGGGCGGTCGAGACGAGGCCGGCCGCGAGCGCGCAGGCGAGCAGGGAAGAGACGAGGACATTACGGCGCAAAGCGGGGTTTCCTTCCGTGGTGGGCCGCAGCACGGTAGCAGCGGGTTCGGCATTAGAACACCGGTTTCCGCCGCGGGGTGCGGTCGGCGGAGATAATCACCAGATGGACGAAAGCTCGAGAGAATTGCGGCTGGCGCTCGCACAGGTGAATCCGACCGTCGGAGACGTCGACGGCAACGCCGCCCTCGCCGCCGAATGGATCGGCCGAGCCCGCGACGCGGCCGCCGATCTCGTCGTGCTCCCGGAATTGACGATCAGCGGTTATCCGCCGGAGGATCTGCTCCTGAAGCCACATTTCGTGGCGGCCTGCGAGGACGCGGTCGAGGCGCTCGCCGCCCAGGTCGAGGGGATCGTGGCGATGATCGGCTGCCCGATCCGCGACGCCGCCCTGCACAACGGCCTCGTCGTGATCGCCGACGGCCGGATCGTCGCCCGCTACCGCAAGGTGCACCTGCCCAACTACGGCGTCTTCGACGAGCGCCGCTACTTCGACTCCGGCCCGGTCGGCGAACTGATCTCACTTGACGATTCGCTGATCGGCCTCACCGTCTGCGAGGACATCTGGCTGCCCGGTCCGCCGAGCTCCGACGAGTCCGCCGCCGGGGCGCGGCTGATCGTCAACGCGTCGGCTTCCCCCTACCACCGGTTCAAGGGGACCGAGCGCGAGGCGATGGTCTCCGAGCGCGCCCGCGAGTCCGGCGCGGCGATCGCGCTCTGCAACATGGTCGGCGGCCAGGACGAGCTCGTCTTCGACGGGCACAGCTTCGTCGTCGACGCCGAGGGTCGGACGATTGCCCGGGCCGCACAGTTCGAGGAGGAGCTCTTGCTCTGCGACCTCGAGCTGCCGGTCGGCGAGCCGGAGAGTGCCGCCGCCGTGCCGCTCGGCGCCTCGCTCACCACCACCCCTCGAGAGCGCGAGCCGGTCGGCGAGCGGATCGCTCCGACGAAGGGCGCCACCGAGGAGGTCTACGCGGCCCTCGTCACGGGCCTCGGCGACTACGCCGCCAAGAACGGCTTCGAGCATGCGGTCCTCGGGCTCTCGGGTGGCATCGACTCCGCCCTCGTCGCCCTGATCGCAGCCGATGCGCTCGGCGGCGATCGCCTGACCTGCATCGTCATGCCCTCCCCCCACTCCAGCACCGAGACGCAAGCCGACGCCCGGGCGATCGGGGCGAACCTCGGCGCAAACACGATCGACATGCCGATCGCGGACGTGATGGCGGCCTACGAGGGCCTCCTCGCCGAACACTTCGCCGAAACCGAGCCCGGGATCGCCGAGGAGAACCTCCAGGCGCGGATCCGCGGCAACATCGTCATGGCCATGTCCAACAAGTTCGGCTGGCTCCCGCTCAGCACCGGCAACAAGTCGGAGATGTCGGTCGGCTACGCGACGCTCTACGGCGACATGGCGGGCGGCTTCGCGGTCCTCAAGGACGTGCCGAAGCTGCTCGTCTACGAGCTCGTCGCCGACCGCATCGGCCGCGCCGAGCACGAGCTGATCCCGGCTGCCGTCATCGAGCGCCCGCCGTCCGCCGAGCTCCGGCCCGACCAGAAGGACACCGACTCGCTGCCTCCCTACGAGGTCCTCGACCCCGCGCTCGCGACCTACATCGAGGGGGACGGAAGCCGCGCCGACCTCGTCGCCGCGGGCCTCAGTCAGGCCGATGCCCTCCGGGTCGCCGGGCTCGTCGACCGCGCCGAATACAAGCGCCGCCAGGCGCCTCCCGGGGTGAAGATCACGACGAAGGCGTTCGGGCGTGACCGGCGCCTGCCGATCACCAACGGCTTTCGCGGCTAGCGCATCTCCCTGACGGCGATTATCAGCCGCGAGGTCGCGCAGAGGCGCTCCTCGTCGTCGCGCATCTCGACGTCCCAGACCCAGCTGGTGCTGCCGCGATGGAGCGCACGGGCCCGGGCGTGGACGGTCCCGGAGCGGACGGCGCGAAGGAAGATCGACTCGTTCGCCTGACCCATGGCCAGCTTCGGTGCGACGGCGTCGTAGGTCGCCCGCGAACAGACGGTCTCGGCGAGCGTCGCGAAGGCGCCGCCATGGACGATCCCGAACGGCTGCTTGATCCCGTCGTGGACCGGCATCCGCAGGGTCGCGATCTCCTCGCCGTCGAACTCGTAGCGCTCGAGCCCGAGCACGTCGACGAGATTTCCCTCCGGGACGGGGCCCTGATCGTCTGCCATGCCGGGAGCCTAATCGCTGCCGCGCCGGGCTCGCCTGCGCCGCCCGTCGTGCCCTTTGCATAGGCTTCGCCGATGCCACTGCAAGGGGACCAACGCGCGCTGCTCCAGCTGCTCTGCGAGCGGGGACAGAGCTATGAGGACATCGCGGGCCTGCTTGGCGGCACGGCCGACGAAGTCCGCGAACGCGCCCGCGCCGCGCTGACCGAGATCGGGGGCTCCGACCCGGACGTGGAGGTCGGCCTCACCGACTTCCTGCTCGGCCAGGCCGACCCGATCGGCCGCGCCGATGCGATCCGCCATCTGCAGGGTGACCCCGAGGCACTCGACCTCGCGAAGCGAATCCAGACAGGCCTCGCCGTCATCGCTCCGGACGCCAAGCAGCCCAACCTTCCCGAGCCCCGCGGCAAGCGGCGCAAGGCCGCCCTTCCCGACACCGCGGCGGCGCCCCCGCCCGCGTCGGGGCCCGCGACGAGTGCCGGCGACGACGCCGCCGTCTCGCGCTCCGGCGACAACCGCGGCAAGCTGATCGCCGCGCTCGCCGCGCTCGGCGTCATCCTCATCTTCGCTGTCCTTGCGATCGCCGGCGTCTTCTCCGGCGGCGACGACTCGGGGAGCACCGACTCCGCGAGTTCGACCGATACCTCGACGACCGCCGACGCCAACATCACCACCGTCCCCCTGAAGCCGGTCGCCGGCAGCGGCGTCGCCGGCAAGGCCGTCTTCGGGCTCGTCTCCAACCAGCAGCTCTACGTGGACGTCGACGTCGAGGGCCTCGACCCCAACGTCCAGAAAGGTCAGGCCTACCTCGTCTGGCTGATGGTCGGCGACAGCGCTGGCTACCCGATCGACACGCTCACGGTGGACCAGAACGGTTCCTTCTCGGGCCGGCTGGCCGTGCCGACGCCGATCGCCGTCGCCGTGGGCAACCAGGCCCGGTCCGTCCGCGTATCGGTCACCCCGATCGACGAGCTTCAGGCGAAGATCAAGCAGGCCACCCAGCAGAAGGTCCCGATCCTCCCCTTCACCGGCCAGGAACTGGCGACCGGCGACATCCCGCTCGTGCAGGACCAGCAGGGTCAGTCGAGCCAGTCGGGAGCGGGCGCCGGGACCGGCGGCGGCTCCGGAGGCGGGTCCGGGGCGTCGACGCAGCCCGGCGGTTAGGCGGAGCGGAGGCGGAAACGGCCCATGGGCCCAATCCGCCTTTGCTTGGGAGCGGGCGGGTTGCCCTCGGCTGGGCGATTCCGCGAAGTGTCAGAAACGTCCCCCTACGTCGCGTTTCTGACACTCCGGAGAAGGAAGGGCCCCTGAGCCGGTGGAGTGAAGGTGACTCCGAGGCCAGTGGTCCAGGCTTGGTCCGCTATGCGGACCAAATCCGCTCCACTGCCGCGCCGACCGATCGGACCGGACGCGCCGGCGGAGGATCCGTGCCGGGGTTACCCCAGGAGCTTGCCCGGATTCATGATCCCGGCGGGGTCCAGGCGCTCCTTGACCGACCGCAGCGTCTCGATGCCGAGGTCGCCGATCTCGGCGGGCATGTAGGGCGCGTGGTCGCGGCCGACTGCGTGGTGATGGGTGATGGTTCCGCCGGTGGCCACGATGGCGTCGCAGGCGGCGCGCTTGAGGCCTCCCCACTGCTCGATCTCGGCGCCGGGGCGGGCGGGCGTGAGGAAGGTGAAGTAGAGGCTGGCGCCGTCGCGGTAGACGTGGGAGACGTGGCACATGACGACCCCGGAGGATCCGTCGGCCTCGATGGCGCCGCGGAGGGCCGTGGCGACGGCGGAATGAAGCTCGTCGAGGCGGGCGTAGCGTGTGAGAGGTCTCGAGCGTCTCGACGAGGATGCCGCGGTCGATGAGCAGGTCCCTGAAGTGCGGTCCCTCGTAGCGACCGTGCGACCAGGAGCTGCCCGGCGAGCTGCCGAGCGAGACGGCGCCGCCGGAGCGGAGGAGGCGGCGGGAGAGCTGGCGGCGGCGCTCGACGTCCTCGCGCTCGCCCTCCCAGCCGGCGATGAGCATGCAGCCGTCGGTGCGGCCGCGGAGGCGCAGGTAGGCGTCGAGGCCGCTCTTCTTGGCGCCGGCGAGGCCGGACATGGCGAGCGAGACCTCGGTCTCCTCCCGGTCGGAGAGGCGGACGACGTCGGGGAGCGCGCCCCCTTGGGCGAGGGAGCGGACGATCTCGATGCCCTCACCGAAGCCCGGGGCGAACCAGCCCTCGTAGCGCTTCCGTTCGGGGAGAGGCCGGATCCGCACGCCGACATCGGTGATGACACCGAAGATCCCCTCCGAGCCGAGCACGAGCTCGCGGAGCGACGGTCCGGCGGCCGTGTGCGGCGTTTCGAGCGTCCGCATGGTGCCGGCGGGGCTGGTCAGCTCGATCGCGGTGGCGACGGCGTCGAAGCGCCCGTAGCCGCTCGAGGCCTGCCCGGCCGAGCGGGTCGCCGCGTAGCCGCCGATTGTGGCGTACCGGTACGACTGCGGGAAGTGGCCGAGGGTGAAGCCCTCGCTGTTGAGCAGCGCCTCGGCCTCGGGCCCGCGGAGGCCCGGTCCGAGGTGGGCGGTCATCGAGACGGGATCGATCTCGGCCGCGCGGAGCGCCGTCAGGTCGAGGGCGACGAGACGCTCGAAGGCTCCGCGCTCGGGCGCGACCCCGCCGACGACGCTCGTCCCGCCTCCGAACGGGACGACCGCGACTCCGGCGGCGGAGCAGGCTTCGAGCGCCGCGGCGACGTGTTCGGCGTCGGGCGGTGCGAGGACGGCGTCGGGGGCGCTTTCGACGCGTTCGCGCCTCATCCTGATCAGATCGGGGTAGCCCTTGCCGGCGGCGTGACGGATCCGGTCCTCGGCGTCGGTGCTGACGGCGTCCTCGCCCCCTGCGGCCGCGATGACGGCGTCGGGGATCGGCGCCGGCGGGTCGACCTGAATCGATTCCAGCGGGACCGGGTCGAGCGGCTCGCCGGTGCCGATCCGCTCGCGCAGCATCTCCTCGGCAGCGGCTCCGAGCTCGCCGTCGTCGCCGGGCTCGCCCCAGCGGTCGAAGGCGGCGTCGCGCCGCAGCATCTCCCTTGTCGGCGTCACCCGGAGCCGTCCGTGCGAAGCGCCTGCTCGATCCCGTCGAGTGCGCGGTTGAGCGTCCGGCCGGTGGCTCGCCTCATCATCACCGAGCCTAACCGGGACATGCCGCGAAGCCCACGGCGGGCCTCGATCTGGACCTTGCTCTCCCCCGCTCCGGACTCATCGACCCTGACCTCGAGCTCGGCGCTGCGCAGAAACCCCTCGAACGGGGTGCCCTCGAGCTGCTGCTCCCAGACGATCCGCTCGCCGGCGGTCGAGGCGGTGCAGCGGTAATCGGCCCGGACGGTCTTGCCCTTGTTCGTCTTCATGACCTGGGTGAAGCGGCCGCGGCGCGCCCCCGGGCGAGCCGTCGACGTCCTCGACGCGGCTCGTCTCCGGCCACCAGCGCGGCAGGTTGTGCGGGTCGGCGACGAGCGCCCAGACGGACTTCGCGCTCGCGCCGATCACGCGAGTCCGGGCGACGGTCGGCATCGGCCCTCAGCCGCGCAGGCGGCGGAGGTCGCGAACCAGCAGGAGGTGCTTGAGCTGGGTGCAGGTGGCGGCGAGGCCCTCGAGGCTCTCGATCGCCTCCTTGCGCCGGGCGGGGCTCCGCGAGCGGAGCGAAGGAGCCATCAGCTGCTCGAGCAGCGATGCCTCGCGGTCGGCCGACGTCCGGAAGACCCTGAGGTTGCGGCCGCCGACGCCGAAGCGGGCGAGCTCGGTCGCGGCGCGGACGATCTCGACGTCGGTCTCGTCGAAGATCTTCGAGCCGTTGCGCTGCTTCGGCTGGACGATTCCGTAGTCCTCGAGCTCGCGGATCAGCTCGGTCGAGGCGCCGGTCTGCTCGAGCACGTCGTCGAGGTTGATCCACTCGTCCGGCTCCTCGAGCGTCATCGCCCTGCGGCTTGCCGCCGCGCGGACGCCGCGATCGCGCTCGCCGCCGATCTTTCCGGCGGCCAGCTCCTGGCGGATCACCCGGAGCGGCAGGAACTCGTCACGCTGCATCCGCAGGATCGCCCGCAGCTGCTCGACATCGGCCTGGCTGTAGAGGCGGTAACCGCCGCGCGTCCGCCGCGGCGTCAGCAGCTTCTGATCCTCGAGGTAGCGGATCTTCGAGATCGAGATGTCGTCGAACTCCTGACCGAGCACCTTGCAGACGGCGCCGATCGTCAGCGCCTTGCGAGGGCGTGAGTCCCGCGTCTCGCCGGTCCGCGCGGCCGGCCTGGTCGCAGGTTCCACGTCAGCGCTCCAGGAAACCGAGCTTGAACTTGCCGATCTGGATCTCGTCGCCATCCTCGAGGAGGTGCGACTCGATCCGGTGCCGGTTGACGTAGGTGCCATTCAGAGAGCCGAGATCGTCGATGTAGAGGCCGTCGCGGCGCCGCACCAGCAGCGCGTGGTTGCGGGAGACCGTCACGTCGTCGAGGAAGATCGGGGCGTCGGGGGTGCGGCCGATGCTCATCCGGTCCTGGTCGACGGGGAAGCTCTCCCCCGCTCGCCCACCGCCGGAGCGGATGACGAGGGCGGCGCCCTCCTCCTCGACCATCTCCTCGAGGTCGACCGGCTGGAAGTCGCCGGTCTCGGCGATCTTGTAGGTCAGCGTCGAAGGTTCCTCGGTGCCTTCCGAGCGGCCCAGGTAGGCGCCGCACTTCTGGCAGTAGTTGGCCCCCTCGTCGTTGACGAAGCCGCATTCGGGGCAGTGAAGGCGCCATCGCGCCCTAGACCCCTTCTCCCCCGCTGACCCGGCCGGCGAGGATGTCGGTGAGCTTCTCCACGTCGGCGCCGCTGATCAGCGCTTCGCCGGACTCGCGGTTGGTGCGGAGCCGGTTGACGAGCTCGGCGCGAAGGATGTCGATCTTCCCGTGCAGCATCCGGCGCCGGTAGGAGACCTCCTGCTCCTCTCGGGTGAGCTCGTCGATCATCTCCTTCAGCTCCTCGTCGCTCATCGCGCCGATGTCGGGAAACGTCTCGTCCATCACTCACCCAAACTTTCGTCGTCGCAGGATGCCGGTCGCAGTCACCGGCGAACAGCGATTATAGGCCCGCGACCCGAAGGGTCAATCAGAACTTGAAGGTTGAACGGCGGGCTGCACCGCATCGCCCGCCTCACGCTTGATCTCGCGCGACCGGCGGACCGCTTCGCGCACGTAGAGGAACGTCGCGAAGATCGACAGCCCGACACCAACGCAGAAGCCGATCTCGATGATCGCCCAGTCGACGACCATCGACCAGAAGATGCCGCCCATGATCAGGAAGACGGCGATCCGCCCCACCCAGGTGATCTCGAGGTCGACGCCGTGGCGAAGCCCGTAGCGGGCAAGTCCGAGCGTCGCGATCTCGCGCAGCGCGAGGAGCGCGATCGCCGGGCGCGGCAGCAGCTCGAAGTTCCAGCAGACCGCGGCGCCGGCGAGGATCGTCAGCCGGTCGACGACCGGGTCGAGCAAGGCCCCGAGACGGCTGTACTGACCGGTGGCACGCGCGACGAAGCCGTCGAGCAGGTCTCCGAGCGCGATCGCGAGGAAGATCACCGACGCGAGCGCGTCGCGGCCGTCGCCGGAGTTGAAGGCGATGACCAGGAAGACCGGGATCGCCGCGAGCCGGATGTAGCCGATCAGGTTCGGGAGGGTGAACGGCCGCAGCGGCTGGCCGGCGCGGGTCTGCGGCGGCTCCGGGCCGGAGCGATCGATTCCGAACAGGCGACGGCGGGTGAGGGCGCGGCGCTTCCCCTCCGGAAGCCACGGGATCAGCTGATCCCCTCGAGGATCGCGCGGACGCGCTCGGGCGCCTCGGCGAGCGGGATCCGCTCCTCCTCCCCGTCGGCGCGGGTGCGCGCCTCGACCACCCCGTCGGCGAGGCCGCGCTTGCCGACGGTGATCCGCAGCGGGCAGCCGATCAGCTCGGCGTCGGTCAGCTTCTCGCCGGTGCCGGCGCCGGGCCGGTCGTCGAGCAGCGTCTCAATGCCGCTCGCGACGAGCGTGTCGTAGAGCTCCGTCGGCGGCGTCGGCCACCTCGTCGCCTCCCTTGCCGAGCGCGCAGACGTGGACCTGCCAGGGCGCGATCGCCGGCGGCCAGCAGATGCCGAGGTCGTCGGCGCGCTGCTCGACGGCGGCGGCGACGATCCGCGCCGGGCCGATCCCGTAGCTGCCCATGACGATCGGGCGCTCGACGCCGCTCGGGGTCGAGGTAGGTGGCGCCGAGCGGTTCCGAGTACCTCGTGCCGAGCTTGAAGATGTTGCCGACCTCGATCGCCGCCTCGATCGTGATCGGATCGCCGGCCGGTGTCAGATCGCCGGCCTCGACGGTCCGGACGTCGCAGCGCTCGAAGTCGAAGTCGCGACCGGGCTCGACGCCGATCAGGTGGGTGTCGGGCGCGTTCGCGCCGGCGACCAGGCCGGCGCTCGCCGATCGCCTCGTCCATGAGGATGCGGACGCCGGCGCCGGCGGGCCCGATGAACCCGACCGGGCCGATCGCCGCCTCGATCTCGTCGGGACGGGCCTGACGGACCGCCCTTCCCAGGTGATTGGTGAGCTTGATCTCGTTGAGGCGGTGATCGCCGCGGACGAGGACGAGGATCAGCTCGCCGTCCTCGAGGACCATCGGCATCGCCTTGATCAGCGCGCCCTCGGTCACGCCGAGCGCACCGGCCACCTCCTCGACGGTGGTCAGGCCCGGCGTCGGCGCCTCGCGGGGCGCATCGAGCGGCGGCGGCAGATCGACCGGCTGCGCGACGGCGCTGGCGACCTCGACGTTCGCGGCATAGCCGCGAGCGAGCGCGACCTCGTCCTCGCCGGCGGCGCACGGCGCCATGAACTCGTGCGCTGCTGAGCCGCCCATCATCCCGACGTCGGACTCGACCGAGTACCAGCGCAGCCCGCAGCGATCGAGAATCCGCTCGTAGGCGCCCGCCTGCAGCGCGTAGCTGCGTTCGAGCCCTTCCTCGTCGCGGTCGAACGAGTAGGCGTCCTTCATCGTGAACTCGCGGGTCCGGAGCACGCCGGCGCGGGGCCGCGGCTCGTCGCGCTCCTTGGTCTGGAGGTGGTAGAGCATCAGCGGCAGGTCGCGGTAGGAGCGGATGTCGCGGGCGACGTGCGTCGTCACCGCCTCCTCGTGCGTCATCGCGAGGACGAGGTCGGAATCCTTGCGGTCGCGGAGCTTGAAGAGCTCGTCGATCTCGTAGCGGCCGGTCTTCCGCCACGGCTCCGCGGGCTGGAGGACCGGCATCAGCATCTCGTGGGCGCCGATGGCGTCCATCTCCTCGCGAATGATCCGCTCCGCCTTCTTGACCGACCGGTAGCCGGCCGGCATCCAGGTCCAGATCCCGGAGCCGAGCTGGCGAACGAGGCCCGCGCGGACGAGCAGCTTGTGCGAGACCGCCTCCGCGTCCGCGGGGGCGTCCTTGAGCGTCGGCAGCAGGTAGTTGGAGAGGCGGGTCATCGGCTTTCGTTCGGCAGGGGCTTGACTGGGCGGCGGGCTACCAGGCGTCGATCTCGTAGGCGAGCCAGGTCGACTTCTCCGCTCCGATGCCATCGTAGAGCCGCTGGGCCGTGGCGTTGTCCGGCGCGGTCTCCCAGACGAGCTTGCCGGCGGCTCGCTTGCGGCAGAGGCCCCGGCAGTGCTCGATCAGCTGCCTGCCGACGCCGAGCCCGCGGGCTTCGGGGACGACGTAGAGGTCGTTGAGCACCCCGATCCGCATCGCATCGAGCGTCTGCCAGGTCCAGTAGACGGTCGCGAAGCCGAGCGGATCGCCGTCCTCGTTGCGGGCGATCGCCTGCTCACCCTGCCCGGGATCGTCGATCAACGCGCGACACAGGGCGACGAGGCGGTCGTCGCGGGGATCGACCTCGTAGAAGTCGCAGTAGGCCCGAAGCATCGGCATCAGCGCCGGCAGGTCGACGACGTCGACCCTGCTGATCCGGATGGCGCTCGCTTCCATGGCACCACTCTATGACGGGTGTCTGCCGCCAAGCAGTTCGGGGGAAGCAGGAGGCGATGCGGCCGCAGGCCGTGAGCCGACGATGACCCCGAAATTCGCCGTGCGGCAGGCGCCCGTCAGGCTCTGGTGAAGCGGCGGCCGGCCGTCGGGCTGGCCTCTTCGCCGAGCTCGACCTTCTTGCCCTTGACGGGCTTGAGGTACGGCTCGCCGTCGCCGGAGCCGGGGCCGGTGATGTCCTCGCCCTTCTCGGCTGCGGCCTTCTCCATCGCCGCGAGCTTCTCGGGGGTGAGGTCGCCCGCGTTCTCCTCCTCGATCCGCTGCAGCCAGGCGGCGCCCTCGGCGGCCTCGGAATGGTCGACCTCGATCTCGCCACCGCGTCCCAGCGACTTGTCGATCTCCTCGAAGAGGGTCTCGACGAGCTGCTCCTGCGGAATCTTCCGCAGCGGCTTGCCGTGGGCGAAGATCAGGCCCTCGTCCTTGGCGCCGGTGATCCCGAAGTCCGCGTGGGATGCCTCGCCGATGCCGTTGACGGCGCAGCCGAGGACGGCGACCTCGATCGGCTCGGTGTAAGCCTCGAGTCGCTGCTCGATCTCGGCGACGATCGTGTCCATGTCGAACTGCAGGCGACCGCAGGTCGGACAGGCGATCAGGACCGGACCGCGCTCGCGGAGCTGCAGCGCCTTGAGAATCTCCCAGGCGACCTTGACCTCTTCCTCGGCGTGGAAGGTCGAGAGGCTGATCCGGATCGTGTCCCCCACCCCGTCGGCGAGCAGCGTGCCGAGGCCGACCGAGGACTTGAGCGCCCCCGACCACTTCGTGCCCGCCTCGGTGATCCCGAGGTGGATCGGGTAGGGAATCTTCTCCGACAGCAGACGGTTGGCGGCGATCGTGTTCGGCACGTTGGTCGACTTGATCGAAACCTTGAAGTTCGTGAAGTCGAGCCCCTCCATGAGGTCGACGAACTCAACCGCGGCGGCGACCAGCGCCTCGACCGGCGCGCGGCGCTCGAGCTCGTGGAGGTGCTTGGGAAGCGAGCCCGAGTTGACGCCGATCCGCATCGGCACGTTGGCGGCGGTGGCCTTGACCGCCACCTCGGCGACCTTGTCGCGACCACCGATGTTGCCGGGGTTGAGGCGGATGCAATGGGCGCCGGCGTCGATCGCCTTGAGCGCGAGCGTGTGGTTGAAGTGGATGTCGGCGATCACCGGGATCGGCGACTCGGCGACGATCGTCCGCAGCGCGTCGGCGTCCTTCTCGCGAGGGACGGCGACGCGGACGAGGTCGGCGCCAGCGTCGGCGACGGTCCGGATCTGCTCCATCGTCGCGGCGAGGTTCGCCGTCTCGGTCTTGGTCATGGTCTGGACCGCGACCGGGGCACCTCCCCCGATCGGCACCCCACCCACGAAGATCTGACGCTTCGAAGCCATGCCTACAGGCTAGCGACGGGGGTCGGTGGGGGCGCCTCGCTCAGCGTGCGTGGGGCAATTCGAGCAACTGCCCGCATCCCGGCTTCAGGCGTCGAGGGTGGCGACGTCGATCACGCAGCGGAAACGGACCTTGCTCGCCGTGACTCGTTCGTAGGCTTCGTCGACCTCGTCGACGCCGATCTTCTCGATCTGGGCGGCGATCCCGTGCTCGGCGCAGAAATCGAGCATCTCCTGCGTCTCGCGCAGCCCACCGACGTTCGACCCGGCGATGCTCTTGCGCCCGCCGATCAACGAGAAGGCCCGGTAGCTGTCCGGCTCGGTCGGCACCCCGACGTTGACGAGCGTCCCGTCGACGCGGAGCAGGCTCAGGAAGCGATCCACCTTCAGGTTCGCCGACACCGTGTTGAGGATCAGGTCGAAGCTGCTGCGGAGCTCGTCGAACGTCTCCCGCTCGCTCGTCGCGAAGTAGTTGTCGGCACCGAGGCGGATGCCGTCGTCGCGCTTGCTGAGCGACTGGCTGAGGACGGTCACCTCCGCACCGAGTGCCTTCGCAATCTGCACCGCGACGTGGCCGAGACCACCCATGCCGATGACGGCCACCTTCGAGTCGGGGCCGACGTTCCAGTGCCGAAGCGGCGAGTAGGTCGTGATGCCGGCGCAGAGGAGCGGCGCGGCGACGTCGAGCTCGATCGAGTCCGGGATTCGGACGACGAACCCGTCCTTGACGACGATCGCCCGGCTGTAGCCGCCGTAGGTCGTCTCGCCGTCGTAGTCGCGGCCGTTGTAGGTCAGAACCGGCCCCTTCGTGCAGAACTGCTCCTCGCCGCGCTCGCAGTACTCGCACTCGCCGCAGGAGTCGATGAAGCAGCCGACTCCGACCCGGTCGCCGGCCGAGAACCGCGTCACGTCGTCGCCGACCGCCGAGACCGTCCCGGTTATCTCATGGCCCGGGACCATCGGATAGGTGCCCGGAAACCACTCGTCCCGCGCCTGGTGGATGTCGCTGTGGCAGATGCCTGCGTAGGCGATGTCGATCGCGACATCGTCGGGCCGCAGGTCGCGGCGCTCGATCGTCGTCCGCTCGAAGGGGGCGCCGGGCGCGGGCGTCTGGATCGCTTTCGTCTCGGGCAACTCTGCTCCTCGGTCGGGGTGAATCGCCGATTATCGCGACCACTCACGTTGGGGCGATGCTTCAGCCGCCCAGCTGGGCCGCCCATTCGCGGGCGAGCATCGCGTAGACGGTCTCGCTCTCCCACTCGCCCTTGATCCACTCGTTCTCGACGAAATCAGCCTCGCGGCGCATGCCGAGCCGTTCGGCGAGCTTCGCGGAGGCGACGTTCCGGGGCTCGAGGCGGGCGATCACGCGGTGGAAGCCGAGACCCTCGAACGCGAGCCGCAGGATCGCGCGGCAGGCCTCCAGGCCCAGGCCCAGCCCCTGCACGCTGGGCAGCAGCAGGTAGCCGATCTCCGCGGTCGAGTGCTCGACGCTCTCGCATTGGAGCGTGAAGTCGCCGATCATCTCGCCCGTCTCCTTGAGGACCGGAGCGATGCCGAGGCCGTCGCCCTTCGCCTCGATCGAGACGCAGGCGATCTTCCGCTCGAGCGTCGCCGCCGCCTCCTCGCGCGTCCGCGGCCCCCAGGGAATCCAGCGAACGAGGTCGGCGTCGCCGTGCATGGCGGCGAGAGCGTCGAGGTCCTCGGCGTCGAACGGCCGCAGCAGGAGTCGCTCCGTCTCGATCGGCAGAAGCTCGACTCCCCTGGCGCCTTTCACGGGGCCGACGCTACAGGCCGCCCAGCGACGCCTCTATCCTGAGCCGCCGTATGGCCACCGCACCCACCGAATACATCTACTCGATGTACAAGGTCTCGAGGACCCAGCCTCCGAACAAGAAGGTTCTCGAAGACATCTCGCTGAGCTTCTACCCGGGCGCCCGGATCGGCGTCCTCGGCTACAACGGCGCCGGCAAGTCGTCGCTGCTGCGGATCATGGCCGGCGTCGACGACGGCTACCGCGGCGAGGCCGCCCTGCACGCGAACGCGACCGTCGGCATGCTCGAGCAGGAGCCGCAGCTCGATCCCGACAAGGACGTCCGCGGCAACGTCGAGGACGGCGTCCGCGACCTCCGCGACCTGCTCGACCGCTTCAACGAGCTGTCGATGAACTACTCCGACGAGACCGCCGCCGAGTTCGCGCGCCTCCAGGACCGGATCGACGCCGCCGACGCCTGGAACCTCGACAAGATGCTCGATACGGCGATGGACGCGCTGCGCCTGCCGCCCCCCGACGCCGACGTCTCGAAGCTCTCCGGCGGCGAGCGCCGGCGCGTCGCGCTCTGCCGGCTGCTGCTCAGCGCTCCCGACCTGCTGCTCCTCGACGAGCCGACCAACCACCTCGACGCCGAATCGGTCGCCTGGCTCGAGAAGCACCTCGAGGACTACAAGGGCACGATCGTCGCGGTCACCCACGATCGCTACTTCCTCGACAACGTCGCCGGCTGGATCCTCGAGCTCGATCGCGGCCGCGGCATCCCGTTCAAGGGCAACTACTCGTCCTGGCTCGAGCAGAAGCAGGAGCGGCTGGCCCACGAGGAGCGAAAGGACGTCGCCCGCCAGCGCACGATCGCGTCGGAGCTCGAGTGGGTCCGCGAGAACCCGAAGGGCCGCCGCAAGAAGTCGAAGGCGCGGCTCGCCCGCTACGAGGAGATGCTCGCCGAGTCGCAGGCGGTCAAGCGCGACAACGTGCAGATCCAGATCCCGGCCGGCCCCCGCCTCGGCGACGTCGTCATCGAGGCCGAGGGGCTCCGCAAGGGGTTCGAGGACAAGCTGCTGATCGAGGACCTCTCGTTCTCGCTCCCGAAGGCCGGGATCGTCGGCGTGATCGGCGCCAACGGGGCCGGCAAGACGACGCTGTTCCGGATGATCGTCGGTGACGAACAGCCCGACGGCGGGGTGCTCCGGGTCGGCGAGACCGTCGACCTCGCGTACGTCGACCAGTCGCGGGACGCCCTCGACGGCGAGAAGACCGTCTGGGAGGAGATCTCCGGCGGCCTCGACGAGATCGACGTCGGCGCGATGCGGATGAACTCGCGGGCCTATGCGAGCGGGTTCAACTTCAAGGGCTCCGACCAGCAACGCAAGGTCGGGACCCTTTCCGGCGGCGAGCGCAACCGCCTCCACCTCGCGAAGCTGCTGAAGAGCGGCGGCAACGTGCTGCTCCTCGACGAGCCGACCAACGACCTCGACGTCGACACCCTGCGGGCCCTCGAGGAGGCGCTGCTCGAGTTCGCGGGCTGCGCCGTCGTCATCTCGCACGATCGCTGGTTCCTCGACCGCGTGGCGACGCATGTCCTCGCGTTCGAGGGCAACTCGCAGGTGCGCTGGTTCGAAGGCAACTTCGAGGCCTACGAGGAGCAGCGCCACGCCGAGCTCGGCGCCGAGGCCGACCGCCCGCACCGGATCACCTACAAGAAGCTCATCCGGTCCTGATCAGCCGGTGATCCGCTCGACGGCTTCGTCGACGGAGTCGGTGACGAAGACCAGGTCGGTGAACGGCGGGTCGGCGTCGGCGGCGAAACGCTCGACGACGGCGGCGATTCCGGTCGAGCGGAACCACTCCGAGCCGAGGAACACCATCGGCGCGCGCAGGTCCGGCTCGCCGTAGGCGTTCACGGAGAGGTCCTGGAAGATCTCCTGGACGGTCCCGGCTCCGCCCGGAGCGAAGACGATGCCCGCGCCGGCGACGCGCAGGAGGCCGTCCTCGCGGATCGAGTTCGCGAAGTACTTGGCGATGTGGGAGGCGAACCGGCCGACCGGCTCGTGCCCGTAGAGCCAGGTCGGGATCGCGAGGCTGATGCCGCCCGTCCCGGAGCGGTGCTCGGCGTGGACGCGCTCGGCGGCCTCGACGTAATCGGGATGCTCGACGCCGGGCGCAACGGCGAGGTCGGTGACGGCCGCGGCGACCGAGCCGACGTCGCCGGATCGCGTCAGATAGGCGCCGAGGTTGCCCGCCTCCATGATCCCGGGCCCGCCGCCGGTCGTGATCAGCAAGCCGGCGTCGGCGATCCGGTAGGCGAGCTCGGCGACCTGCAGGTAGTCCGGATTGTCGCGCCGGACGGCGTGGCCGCCCATGATCCCGGCGACCCGGAGCGGCGGCCCGTCCTCGGGCTCGACGAGGTCCCAGATCGCGTCGGTCATCGCCGTGTCGTGGAGCCGCTGGGCGATCGCCTCGATCGGCAGGTCGGGGTCGGGGTCGCCGGTGCTGCTCCGCGAGTTCTCGAAGTAGCTGCGGACGGCAGCGTCCATGCCGGTCGCGACCAGATCCTCGTAGCTGTAGAGGCTCGACGGATAGACGCGGTAGGGCCGGCCGCCGTCGCCGAGGTCGGGGATGACGATCGCGCCGCGCCGCTGCAGGGCCAGCGCAACGTCCCCGTCCGGAATCCGGCAGCCGACGAAGAACGACCCGGTCAGCTCGATCGCGTTCCAGTCGACCGTGACGTCGCCGAGGTCGATGCCCTGGACGACCGCATCGGCGAGTCCGTCGCCGGCCTCGATGTGGATCGCCAGCTCCTCGGCGGACTCGATCTCGCGCGGCGGCGCCATCAGGCGACCTCGAACCGGACGGCCCGCTTCGCGGCATCGGCGGCGACGAGGCGTGCCTCCACCTCGGTCCCGGGCTCCGGGCAGTCGCCGTCGATCGGGGCTCGCACCGCGGGCTCGACCAGCTGGACGGTCCGGTCGTCGACCACGACCCCACGGAAGCGCTCGCCCTCGCGCCCGGTCAGGATCAGGGCCTCGACGAGGTCGATGACGCCACGTTCGACCGCGTTGGCACGGCGATCGCCCTCCCGCATCGCCCCAGGGAGCGCTGCGAGGCCCGTACGGACCCATTGCGGGGGTTCGGTGCCCGCTGACGCCGCCAAGCAGCACTCGGAGACCCAGCGGTCCTGCAGGCGCCGCAGCGGCGCTGTGGCGTGCGCGTAGTCGGCGGCGATCGAGAAGTGGGAGCGCTGCTCGGGCGGCGTTCCGTCGAATGCCTCGTACCCGGCCCCGCGACCGATCCCCGCCGCCTCCTGGAGCAGGGCGGCCTGCTGAGGTTCGGCCGGGTCGAGCGAGCGGATGAACTCCGGATACGAGACCCCCGCCGGCCATTCGGCGCCGAGCGCGAGCGCCTGGAGGCGGAACCGCCCGAGCGCCTTCTCGTCCGGTGGCGGCTGGACGCGGAGGATTCCGTAGCCCGCGGTGAGCATCAGGTCGGCCGCGGCCATTCCGGTGAGCAGCGAGATCTGGGCGTTGTGGTCCTCGGCCGCCAGCGGCACCCGGTAGGCGATCGTCCAGCCGCCGCGACCGTCCTCCACGACTTCCTGCTCGGGGAGCCGCAGGCTGACGCCGCCGCGCTCGCGCTCGATCGCGGCGCGGAGCTCACCGACCTCGGCAAGGATCGCCGCAAGCTCGGCGGGGAGGTCCTCATAGGTGTGCTGGGCGGTGCTGCGGACCTCGGCACGGACGACCGACGCGGCGAGCTCGGCGCCGGAGCCGTCGAGGTCGATCGTCCAGAGCACCGCCGGGCGCCATTCGCCGGGCAGCAGGCTCCCCCGTCCCTCGGACAGCGGCACCGGGTAGAGCGGCGCCTTCGCATCGGGCGCGTAGACGGTGACGCCGCGGGCGTGCGCCTCGGCGTCGAGCGGTGACCCGGACGGGACGAGGGCGCCGACGTCGGCGATCGCGTAGCTGACGCGGAAGCCGGAGTCACGCCGCTCGATGTGGACCGCCTGATCGAGGTCGCGCGACCCGGGCGGGTCGACGGTCACGAACGGGATCTCGGAGCGTTCGCGCTCGCCGGTGGCCGCGGCGCGATCGGCCTCCGCGACGACAGCGGGCGGGAACGCCGCGGGCACCCCGGCCTCGCGGAGGATCGCCTCGACGCCGGAGCCGAGCTCCGGCCGACTCAGATCGAATCGGCGGCGGGGCAACCCGGGCCGTTACTTCGCGTAGAGCGCCTCGATCTCGGCGTCGTACTTCTCGGCGATCGGGCGGCGCTTCAGCTTCATCGTCGGAGTCAGCTCGTCGCCGCCGGGCAGCCACTCCTCGGGGAGCAGCTTGAACTTCTTGATCTGCTCGACGCGGGACATCTTGGCGTTGGCGGTGTCGACCGCCTCCTGGACGGCGGCCAGAACCTTCTCGTCCTCGACCAGTGCGGCGAGGTCGGAGGCGTCGATTCCCTGCTTGGCGGCCCAGGCCGGGGCGTACTCGGCGTCGAGCACGATCAGGGCGACGTTGTAGGGACGGGCGTCGCCGACTGCCACCGCCTGTCCGATCAGCGGGCTCGCGGCCTTGAGGTGTGACTCGATCCCCGCCGGCGACATGTTCTTGCCGGCGGCGTTGATGATCAGCTCCTTCTTGCGATCGACGATCTTCAGGTAGCCGTCCTCGTCGATCTCGCCGATGTCGCCGGTCGACAGCCAGCGCTCCTCGTCGATCGTCTCGGCCGTCTTGTCCGGGAGGTTGCGGTAGCCGGCCATGATCAGGCTGCCGCGGACCTGGACCTCGCCGTCTTCGGCGAGGCGGATCTCGACACCGGGAAGCGGCGGGCCGACGGTCCCGAGCTTGACCTTGCCGGGCGGGTTGACGGTCGCGGCGCCGCAGGTCTCCGACATCCCCCAGAGCTCGGCAACCGGGATTCCGATCGCGTGGAAGAACTCGAGCACCTCGACGGGGGTCGGAGCGGCGCCGACGTTGACGGCCGCGACCTGGTCGAGCCCGAGGTGGGCGCGAAGCCCGCCGAACATCTGCTCCTCCATTGCGGCGGCAGCGGCCTCGATCTCAGCCGGGACCTCCTCGCCGGCCTGCTCGAGGCGGACCTTGGTGATCGCGGCCTCGAGGCCCTTCTGGGCCGGTTCGCGCTGTTCGTCGGGCAGGCTCGCGAGCATCGTCTCGAGGCCGGCCTTGAGCTTCTCCCAGACCCTCGGGACGGCGAAGAACCAGGTCGGGCGGACGGTCGGGAGGAACTCGATGATCTGGCGCGGGTCGGGGCAGATCGAGACGGTGCCGCCCTTGGTCAGCGGCAGGTAGTAGTGGGCGCCGCGCTCGGCGATGTGAGCGGCGGGCAGCCAGGAGATGATCTTGCCGCCCTCGTCCGGGAAGTCGATCAGGTCGTCGACGCCCGCGACGAGGCCGAGGAGGTTGCGGTGGGTCAGCTCGACGCCCTTCGGCGGGCCGGTCGTCCCCGACGTGTAGATCAGGGTCAGCGTGTCGTCGAGCTCGACCTCGGCGGCCGCGGCCGTGTCGTCGAAGTCGGGGTCGGTGGCGATCAGGTCCTCGTAACTCATCGTTCCCCCCTCGCCGTCGAGGACGATCACATGCTCGATGTCGGGCAGCTCCTTCTGAGCCTTCTCGAAGGTCTCGAGGAACGACTTCTCGACGATCGCAACCTTGGCGCCGGCATCGCCGACGACGTAGGCGATCTGCTCGGGAGAGGCCGTCTGGTAGATCGAGAACGGAACGCCGCCGAGGGTGACGACGCCGAGGTCGATCGGGAAGAACTCCATCCGGTTGTTGAGCATCAGCGTGACGGTGTCGCCCTTGCCGACGCCGAGGGCCGCGAGGCCGCCGGCGACAGCGCGTGCCTGTGCACGCAGCTCGTTCCAGGTGATCGTCTTGTCGCCCTCGCTGATGGCGGGGCCGTCGCCGAGGCGCTCGACCGTCTCGTGGAAGGCCGCCGGGAAGCTGGTGACAGCGGGTTCTACACCGGGTCCACCAGTCGTGTAACGCTCAGCCGCGGTCGCTTCCATCCTCAGGTCCCTCCTCCAGGGTTCACCAGGTCCGCTCGAAAACTACCGCAACGCAGCGGCAATGCCGCTCAGCGGACGTTGAAACCCTCGCCGGTGAGGCGCCCGATGTCGTTTTCGAGCCCGATCACGAAGAGGATCAGGACGAGCGCGAATCCGACCATCCCCGACCGCTCCATTATTCGCAGCGGGACCGGCTTTCCGCGGATCTTCTCGACCAGGGCCCAGAAGATGTGCCCACCGTCGAGCGGCAGGAAAGGCAGCAGGTTGATCAGGCCGAGCGAGAGGCTGATGACCGCCAGGACGCCGATCGCCTGCCGGGTGTCGAAGGCGAAGCTCTGCTGGGTCACCTCGGTGGCGCCGACGACGCCGGAGATCTGGTCGCGGACCTCGGGCTCGAAGATGTGGGCGAACACGGTCGCCGTCTGCGACGTCACGTACCAGAGCCGATCGACCGCGAAGCTCGCGGCCTCGCCGGGCGGGACGGTCTCGCGGTTGGCCTCGTAGCCGAAGCCGATGACCATGCGCGCCGGGATGTCCGGCTGGCCGGGCACCGAGTCGGGGACGTCGTACTGGGGCTTCACCCGGACCGTGACCGGCTCGCCGTCGCGGAGGATCTTCACGGTGGCTGCGGTGGTGGCGATGCAGCCATCGGTCGGCTCACCGGCGCAGGTGTGGGTCGCGACCTGATCGCGAACCGCCTCGGCGAGTTTCTCGGGCGGCAGGTCGCCGACGCGCTTGCCGTCGATCGAGACGAGCTGGTCACCGGGCTGAAGCAGGTTCGCGGCCGGCAGGTCGGGGCTGACGGTGCCGACCCGGTTGGTCGGGCCGGTGTCGAGGCCGAAGCCGACCGCGAGGGCGAAGAACAGCACCAGCGCGAGAACGATGTTCACGAACGGTCCCGCGGCGATGACCACGATCCGCTTCCAGACCGGCTGGCGGTAATAGGCGCGGTCGATGACGTCCGGCGGGATCTCCTCCTCCGGGTTCATCCCGGTGATCTTCACGAAGCCGCCGAGTGGGATCGCGCCGATCCCGTACTCGGTCTCGCCGCGGGTGATCGAGACGACCTTCGGCGGGAAGAAGAGGAAGAACCGCTCGACGCGCATGCCGACGGCCTTCGCGGCCGTGAAGTGGCCGGCCTCGTGGAGGACGACGAGCAGGGCGAACCCGGCGATCGCGAGGACCCAGCTCACCGCGCGCCCCCGTTCGCCGTCGCGGCGAAGGAACCGATCTCGGCGGCGGCGCGGTCGCGCGCCTCGAGGTCGCAGGCGAAGAGGTCGGTGAAGTGGGTCGGGGCGGGCGCCGGCACGGTCTCGAGGACGCGCTCGACGACCGTGGGGATCCCCGTGAATCCGATCTCGCCGGCCAGGAATGCGCCGACGGCGACCTCGTTGGCGGCGTTGAGGACGCAAGGCGCCATCCCGCCGGCCGCGCCGGCCTCGCGGGCGAGGCGCAGGCAGGGGAAAGCTTCGACGTCCGGCTCCTCGAAGTCGAGGTGGCCGAGGGTCGCGAGATCGAGCGGCTCGACCGGCAGCTCGATGCGATCGGGGCCATGGAGCGCGTAGGCGATCGGGACGCGCATGTCGGGGTTGCCGAGATGGGCGAGCATCGAGCCGTCGATGAGGCTGATCAGCGAGTGGATCAGCGACTGCGGGTGGACGACGACGTCGATCCGGTCGTACGGCACCTCGAAGAGGTGGTGGGCCTCGATCAGCTCGAGGCCCTTGTTCATGAGCGTCGCCGAGTCGATCGTGATCTTCCCGCCCATCTCCCAGGTCGGATGCGCGAGGGCCTCCTCCCTGCTGACGTCCGCGAGGTCGGTGCGACCGCGGAACGGGCCGCCCGAGGCGGTGAGGATCAGCTTCGCGACGACGCCGGGCGGCTCCGAGCGGATCAGTTGGTGGAGCGCCGAATGCTCGGAGTCGACGGGGACGATCCGCGCCCCCGAAGCCTCCGCGAGAGCCATCACGAGCTCGCCGCCGACGACGAGGCTCTCCTTGTTGGCGAGCGCGAGCTCGATCCCCTCGCTGAGCGCCACGATCGTCGGGCCGAGGCCGGCCGAGCCGACGATCGCGTTCAGCACGACGTCGGGCTTCGAACGCAGGATCAGGTCGCGGATCCCCTCCTCGCCGGCGAGCACGGTTCCGCTCCAGCCGGAGTCGCGGGCGGCGGCGGCAGCGGTCGCGTCGGCGAGGGCGACGGTCCCGACGCCGGCGGCCTCGGCCTGGCGCAGCAGCGGCTCCCAGTTCGAGTCGGCGCTCAGGCCGGCGATGCGGAGATCGGGCGAGCGGCCGATCACGTCGATGGCCTGCTCGCCGATCGAGCCGGTCGAGCCGAGAATTACGGCGTCCTTCACGGCAGGAAGTGTAGGAACGAGCGAGGACCGGCTCGCCCGGGGGCGCTCAGCGGAGCTCCAGGACGCCGTCGAGGATCGCGTCGGCGACCTCGCGCTTGGAACCGCGCGGAAGCCGGGCCTCGCCCGACGCGGACACGATCGTCACCTCGTTGTCGGCGCTCTCGAAGCCGATCGAGCTGTCGGAGACGTCGTTGACGACGACCGCGTCGATCCCCTTGCGCTCGAGCTTGCCGCGGGCGCGGGTGACGAAGTCGCCGCCGTGCTCGGCGGCGAACCCGACGAGGAGCTGGCCGTCGCGCCGCTCCGCGGCGAGGCCGGCGAGGACGTCGGCAGTCGGTTCGAGGTCGAGGCTGAGCGCCGTCCCCTGCTCGCGGACGAGCTTGCCCTGATTGGGCTCCGACGGGCGGAAGTCGGCGACGGCGGCAGCCATCAGCAGCACGTCGGCGCGGCCGAACTCGGCCCGCGCCGAGGCCTCGAGCTCGGCGGCGGTTGTCACGTCGATGCGCTCGATCGCGCCATCCGTGGGCAGCGCGACGTTGGCGGCGACGAGGACGACGTCGGCGCCGCGGCGGGCGGCGGCTTCGGCGAGGGCGATCCCCATTCGGCCGCTCGAGCGGTTGCCGATGAAGCGGACCGGGTCGATGGCCTCCCGGGTGCCTCCCGCCGTGACGAGGACGCGGCGGCCGGCGAGGTCGGCCCGCGGCCCGGCGATCGCCTCCTCGACGGCGGCGAGGATGGCGGGCGGCTCGGGCATCCGGCCGGTGCCGTGCTCACCGCGCGAAGCGAGCGCGCCCTCGCCCGGCTCGAGCACGGTGACCCCGCGCTCGCGAAGGGTGCGGACGTTGGCGCGGGTCGCCTCGTCCTCCCACATCCGGCCGTTCATCGCCGGCGCAACGATCCGCGGCGCCGTGCAGGCGAGGAAGGAGGTCGTCAGGAACGAATCGCAGATGCCGGCGGCCAGCTTGGCGAGCGTGTTGGCCGACGTCGGGGCGACGACGAACGCATCCGCCGCCTCAACGACCGCGAGATGGGAGATCGGGTCGTGAGCGGGCTGCTCCTCGCCCGGGTAGGTGCCGCGGAGCGGGTCGCGGCTGAACTCGTCGACGAGCACCGGGGCGCCGGTGATCCCCTCGAACGTCGCCGCGCCGACGAACCGCGAGGCGGCGTCGGTCATCGTCACCCGGACGCCGTGGCCCGCGAGCGTCGCGAGACGCGCCAGCTCGACCGACTTGTAGGCGGCGATGCCGCCGCTGACGCCGATCAGGATTCTTGCCACGGCTGCCTCCGTGCGGGCTCGCCCGTCAGGGCGCGGAGCGAGCCGGCGTTAGTGCCGGTACTCGTAGTTGATCTTGCCGGCCGCGACTTCCTCGAGGGCGATCGTGAGGTAGTTGTCGCTGTCGGCCTCGACCATCGGCGGCGTGTGTTCCTCGTAGGTGCCCTCGCCGAGCGCGCGGTAGTAGCTGTTCAGCTGCCGGGCCCGCTTCGCAGCGACGACGACCGCCGTGTAGTGGGTGTCGGTGCGCTCCATCAGTTTGTCTACTCGAGGCTTGATCATCGCCGGGCAGTGTAGGGCAAGCCGCAAACGTCTCCGTCGTGCGGGTTTCCGGGCGGTTGAGGGCGCTCAAATGAGCGCGAACGGTGGCTGAAAGTCGCGAGGCGTGGTTTGGGCTGATGAGGGGGCGATTCGGGCTTCCCAGCCGCTCAAATCGCTGACCCATGGTCAAACCGACATTCCCGACCGTATGCGTCCGTTTCGTCGGTTTGACCCCGAGTCAGCGGCCTCGCGCTCACCAACATCCCCTCGCAGCCCAAACCCGAGCCCGCCGGCCGACATCTTCCTCGGCGCGGCCCCACCGATCCCCTCGGACCCGAAGCCCGCCCGGAACACCCCTACGCGTTCTCCCGCACGATCGCCGCCAGCTCCGCGGCCGCCCGGTCGACGTCGTCGTTGACGACGATGTGAGGGAACTCCTCCTGGGCGGCGAGCTCCTCTTCGGCGACCTCGAGACGGGCGGCGATGGTCGCCTCGTCGTCGGTGCCGCGCGCCTCGAGGCGGCGGCGGAGGTCGGCGGGGTCGGGTGGGGCGATGAAGATCTGGACGGCCTCGGGCATGGCGGCCCGGATCTGGCGGGCGCCCTGGACCTCGATCTCGAGGACGACGGGGGCGCCGCGATCGTTGCGCTCGGCGACCTCTCCGCGGAGGGTGCCGTAATGGTTGCCGCTGTAGGTGGCGTGCTCGAGGAAGTCGCCGGCGGCGACGCGGCGATCGAACTCGGCCCGGCCGAGGAAGTGGTAATCGACGCCGTCGGTCTCCCCGGGCCGTTCGCTGCGGGTCGTCGCCGAGGTGGAGAGCTCGAGCTCGGGGACGAGTTCGCGGAGAGCGCGGATCAGGGTTCCCTTGCCCACTCCCGAGGGCCCGGTGATGACGAAGACAGCCGACACGACGGCCGATTCTTACTGGAGGAGCGGTCGGCCCGGCTCAGCGGCGGCGGAGCAGGGCGACGAGCTCGGAGCGCTGCCGCACGGAGAGGCCGCCGATCGTCTTCGACGGCGAGACCCTGCACTGATTGAGGATCCGGTTCACCTTGACGCGGCCGTACTTCGGAACGGCGAGCATCATGTCGAAGACCTTCGCGGTCTCGAGGTATTCGGGCGGATCGAGGAGCAGTCCCTCGATCTGGACCTTGCCGGCCTTCAGATCACGCTTCAGCTGAGCCCGCCGGGTGCGGATCTCGTTCGCCGCCTCCAGTGCCCTCATGCGCTGGTCGTGGCTGCGCTCGGGAACGGAGGTGGAGGTCGGGGAGGCGGTGGCCATCGGCGCGGCGATCATATACACGCCTCGGCCCTGCGCAACCGTTATCCACCTGTTTTCATGGTAATTCGCCTCAACCTCAAGTCGAGGTCGAGAGCAGAGGCGGTCGTGAGGCGACGTTCTTCGCGGAAATTACGCACTTCCGGACACTGCCGGCGCCGCAGCGCCGACGGCGTCGAGCTCGGCCCGGATCCGCACCGCGGCGAGCGGATCGCGAAAGCTCGCCGTTCCGACCGCGACGGCCGTGGCTCCGACGGCGAGCAGCGCCGCGGCGTGCTCGCCGCGCTCGACACCGCCCATGCCGACCACGGGAATCTCGACGGCGGAGACGACGTCGGACACCTGCTTGAGAGCGATCGTCCGCACCGCGGGACCGGAGAGGCCGCCGCTGCCGGCGCCGAGCCAGGCGGAGCCGTCGGCGAGGATCGGCGCCGCCTTGACGGTGTTGATCAGGGAGACGGCGTCGGCGCCGCCCTGTTCGGCGGCGATCGCAATCGCCGCGGGCTCCGCAACGTTGGGCGTCAGCTTCACGATCAGCGGCTTGGCCGTGAGCGGGCGAAGCTTCGCCATCAGCGCCGCGGTCTCCCCCGGCTCCTCGCCGACGATCAACCCAGAGTGGACGTTCGGACAGGACACGTTGAGCTCCAGCCCCGCGACCTCGTCGCGGCCGGCGACCGCCTCGACGAGCGGGGCGAACTGCTCGGCGCTCGTCGCCATGACCGAGACGATCAGCGGCACCGGGAGGTCGGCGAGCAACGGCAGATCGGAGGCGAGAAACCCCTCGAGCCCCTTGTTGGGCAGCCCGATCGAGTTGACCATCCCGGCCGGTTCCTCCCAGAGCCGCGGCGGCGGGTTGCCGGTGCGGGCGGCCGGCGTGATCGTCTTCGAGACGTAGGCGCTGAAGGGGAACTGCTCGAGGACCGCGTCGCCGAACGCACGGCGTGCCGCGATCGCGTCGAACGTCCCGGACGCGTTGACGATCGGATGGGCGAGCGGGATGCCGCAGAGGTCGACGCCGCTCACCGGTGCCCCGCCCCCTCGACGAGCGCCGTCTCGACGTCGGCGGCGCGGACGACCGGCCCGTCGACGCAGAGGCGCATGTAGCCGCCGGCACGGAGCGGCATGGCACACCCGAAGCAGGCGCCGTACCCGCACGCCATCGGCGACTCCATCGCCAGCTCGGCCTCGACACCGCGCATCTCGCAGAGCGCCCGCACGGCCTCGAGCATCGCCGGTGGCCCGCAGGCGTAGACGACGGCTGTGGCCGCCGAGTCGCCGGCGAGCATCCGCTCGAGCAGGTCGGTCACATAGCCCCGGTGGCCGGCGTGACCGTCCTCGCTCGCCAGCCGCACCTCCGAACAGCGGAAGAGCTCCAGCCCGCCCGAGTGCCGCTGGTCGCGGAAGCCGAGCAGCGAGCGCTCGGGAATGCCGCGCGACGCCAGCTCGCGGCGCCAGAGGGCGAGCGGGGCGAGGCCGATTCCGCCGCCGACGAGGATCGCCCCGGCCGCCTCCGGGTTCAGGTCGCGCGGAGCGGAGAACGGCTTGCCGAGCGGCCCGGTGAGCAGCAGCCCGTCGCCGGAGCCGAGCTCGGCGAGGCGATGGGTGCCCGGCCCGACGTCCTCGAGCAGGAACGAGAGCCGGACGCCGTCGGCGCCGGACACGGCCTCGGCGACCGAGAAGGCGCGGGGCAGGAACGGCCGATCGCCGTCTCCCCCCCACCCCCGCTCGGCGGCGAGCATGTAGAACTGCCCGGCCGCCGGGACGGGTCCGTCGGCATCGACGGCGGTGACGATGCGGTAGCCGCCGCTGACCTCGTTGGCCACCACCACCGCCCGGCGTCGCCCGAATGGCGCCAGCACCCGCCCGTCGGCTCCCCTGGGCGCGTCGCGCGTTCCGCTCTCGGCCTCGGTCGGCAACCCTCAGGCCTTTTCGGCGGCGGCGCGCGTGGCGTCGCCGTGCAGCTCCTGAAGGCTCCGCACCTCGATGTGCGCGTCGCCCTGGGAGGCGCCGATCGCCCGCGCCGCCGCTGTGGCACCGGTCATCGTCGTGATACAGGGGATGCCGTTGCGGGTCGCGGCGCTGCGGATCTCGTAGCCGTCGGTGCGGGCTCCAGAGCCGGTCGGCGAGTTGATGACGAGGTCGACCTCGCCGCGCTCGATGTACTCGACGACGTTCGGCGAGCCCTCCTGGATCTTGTGGATGGTCTCGACGGGGACACCCATCCGCGAGATCGCCTGGGCGGTTCCCGCGGTCGCGACGATCTTGAAGCCGAGGTCGCAGAACCTCGTCGCCAGCTGCATCGCGGTCGCCTTGTCGTCGTCGGTGACGGTGATGAACACCGTGCCCGAGCTGGGCAGGTTGATGCCGGCGGCCGCCTGCGCCTTGCCGAATGCCGCCGGGAAGTCGCCGGCCACGCCCATCACCTCGCCGGTGCTCTTCATCTCCGGCCCGAGCACCGTGTCGGCGCCCGTGAAGCGGTTGAACGGGAGCACCGCCTCCTTGACGGAGACGTGGCTGCGCGGCATCGCCGGCAGGTCCTGGTCGGCGAGCGCCTCGCCGAGCATCAGCCGGCAGGCGATCTTGGCGATCGGGGCGCCGATCGCCTTGCTGACGAACGGCACCGTCCGCGAAGCCCGCGGGTTCGCCTCGATCACGTAGAGCTCGCCGGCGGCGACCGCGTACTGGATGTTGATCAGGCCGATCACGCCGAGCTCGAGCGCCAGGGCCTTCGTCGTCTCCGCGATCCGGCCGAGCATCTCGTCGCCGAGGCTCATCGGCGGCAGGACGCAGGCCGAGTCGCCGCTGTGGACGCCGGCCTCCTCGACGTGCTGCATGACGCCGGCGAGCTCGCAGTCGGTGCCGTCGGCGAGCGCGTCGACGTCGACCTCGATCGCGTTCTCCAGGAACCGGTCGAGCAGCAGCGGGTGCTCCCGGTCGGCTTTGGCGTAACGGCTCAGGTAGGTCGCGAGGTCGTCGGTCGAATAACAGATCTCCATCGCCCGGCCGCCGAGCACGTAGGAGGGCCGCACGAGCAGCGGAAAACCGACCCGGCCGGCGATCGTCTCGGCCTCCTCGGCGCTGAGTGCGGTGCCGTACGGCGGATGGGCGATACCGAGGCGCTCGAGCATCGCCCCGAAGCGGCCGCGATCCTCAGCGAGGTCGATCGCGTCGACCGGCGTCCCGAGCAGTTTCACCCCCGCGTCCTCGAGCTCCTTCGCCAGCCGTAGCGGGGTCTGGCCGCCGAACTGGACGATCACGCCCTCCGGCCGCTCCTGCTCGATCACGGCGAGGACGTCCTGGGCGGTCAGCGGCTCGAAGTAGAGGCGGTCGGAGGTGTCGTAGTCGGTCGAGACCGTCTCCGGGTTGCAGTTGATCATCACCGCGTCGCGGCCCGACTCGCGGACCGTCATCGCGGCGTGGACGCAGCAGTAGTCGAACTCGATCCCCTGGCCGATCCGGTTCGGCCCGGAGCCGAGGATGACGACGCTGGGACGGTCGCCGCGGCGGACCTCCCCGAGCGAGATCGGCCCGCTCCCGGCCCGCTCATGCGCCGAGTAGTAGTACGGCGTCTCGGCCTCGAACTCGGCCGCGCACGTGTCGACCGACTTGTAGGTGCGCTCCAGATCGGCGGTGCCGTCGCCATCCACCGCCAGCTCGCGAAGCTCGCGGAGGTACCAGTGGTCGATGTCGGTCCGGGCCTGGACGACGTCGAGCGGGATGTTCCGGCGGAACGCCTCGAGGACGAGGTCGAAGCGGTCCCAGGAGGGGCTCTCGAGACGATCGAGCAGTTCGCCGTCGTCGCTCGGCAGGTCGGCCTCGGAGTCGAGCTCGCGGGACCGCATCGCCTTCGCGAAGGACTCCCGGAACGTCCGTCCGATCGCCATCGCCTCGCCGACGGACTTCATGTGGGTCGTCAGTCGTCCCTCGCTGCCCGGGAACTTCTCGAAGGCGAACCGCGGCATCTTCGTGACGACGTAGTCGATGGTCGGCTCGAATGCCGCCGGCGTCGCCCTGGTGATGTCGTTCGGGATCTCATCGAGGGTGTAGCCGACCGCCAGGCGCGCGGCGATCTTGGCGATCGGGAAGCCGGTGGCCTTCGACGCCAGCGCCGAGGAGCGGGAGACGCGCGGGTTCATCTCGATGACGACGATCTCGCCGCTCTCCGGATCGACCCCGAACTGGACGTTGGAGCCGCCGGTCTCGACGCCGACGGCGCGGATCACCTTGATCGCCTGGTCGCGGAGGTCCTGGTAGAGCGAGTCGCTGAGGCTCTGCGCCGGGGCGACCGTCACCGAGTCGCCGGTGTGGACGCCCATCGGGTCGATGTTCTCGATCGAGCAGACGACGATCACGTTGTCGTTGCGGTCGCGCATCAGCTCGAGCTCGAACTCGCCCCAGCCGAGGACCGACTCCTCGACGAGCACCTGGTTGATCGGGCTGGCCGCCAGACCCTCGGAGATGATCTGCCGCAGCTCCGTCTCGGTCCGGGCCGCGCCGCCGCCGTGCCCGCCCATCGTGAATGCCGGGCGGATGATCGCCGGCAGCGTCAGCGACCCGTCGGCGAGGGCCGCCTCGGCGTCGGCGACCGACTCGGCGATCAGCGACCACGGGACCCGCAGGCCCGCTTCCTCCATCGTCTGCCTGAAGGCTTCGCGGTCCTCGGCGCGGTGGATCGCGTCGTAGTCGGCGCCGATCAGCTCGACTCCATAGCGTTCCAGCGTGCCGTCGTCGTGGAGCGACTTGGCGAGGTTCAGCGCCGTCTGGCCGCCGAGCGTCGGCAACAGCGCGTCGGGGCGCTCCCGCTCGATGATCGCGGCGACCACCTCGGGAATCAGCGGCTCGACGTAAGTGCGGTCGGCGAACTCGGGGTCGGTCATGATCGTCGCCGGGTTCGAGTTGACGAGGACGATCTCGTAGCCCTCCTCGCGGAGGATCTTGCATGCCTGCGTCCCCGAGTAGTCGAACTCGGCCGCCTGGCCGATCACGATCGGGCCGGAGCCGATCAGCAGGATCTTCTCGATGTCGTCGCGCCTAGGCATGGGCAAGCTCCAGGAAACGGTCGAAGAGGTAGCGGGCATCGTGAGGTCCGGGTCCGGCCTCGGGGTGGTACTGGACCGTGCCGCCGGGGACGTCGAGCAGCGTCAGCCCCTCGACGGTGCGGTCGTAGAGGTTCAGGTGGCTGAGCTCGGCGGCGCCGAAGTCGGTCTCCCAGCGGATCGGCTCGTCGGTCTCCATCCGCGTCTCACCGTTCGGACCGGCGACGGCGAACCCGTGGTTCTGGGACGTGATCTCGATCTTCCCCGTCGCGAGGTCCATCACCGGGTGGTTGGAGCCGCGGTGGCCGAACGGCAGCTTGAAGGTGTCGAGGCCGACCGCCCGGCAGAGCAGCTGATGGCCGAGGCAGATCCCGAAGACCGGTCGCTTGCCGACGAGCTCGCGGACGGTGCCGACGACGTAGTCGAGCGCGCCCGGGTCGCCGGGGCCGTTGGCGAGGAAGACGAGATCGGGGTCGTGAGCGAGCACGTCCTCCGGCGACGAGTCGCAGGGAAGCAGCGTCACCCGGCAGCCGCGCTCGCGCAGCTGGCGGATTATCGACAGCTTGATCCCGGTATCGATCGCGACGATGTGCGGGCCGTCGCCGTCGAGCAGCACCGGCTCCGCCGGCGTCACGGTGCGGGCGAAGTCCGAGCCCTCCATCGGCGGCTCGGCGGCGATCCGCTCGCGGGCCTCGGCCGCGGGGACGTCGGCGGAGAAGATCCCGCCCCGCATCGCTCCCGCGTCGCGGATGTGGCGGACGAGCGCCCGCGTGTCGACCCCGGCGATCGCCGGGATGCCGCAGTCGTCGAGCCAGTCGAGCCAGCCGCGCTCGGCGGTCGCGCAGTCCTCGCCGTTCTTGGCCTCGCGCATGATCACGGCGCGGGCGTGGACCGCGTCGGACTCCATCGCCGCCTCGCTGACGCCGTAGTTGCCGATCAGCGGGTACGTGAAGGTGATGATCTGGCCGGCGTAGCTGGGGTCGGTGACCGATTCCTGGTAGCCGGTCATGCCGGTGTTGAAGACGACCTCGCCGAGCGCCTCGGCGCCGACGGCCCCGCAGAGGTCGCCGTCGAGCCGCGAGCCGTCCTCGAGCAGGACGTATCCGCTCGGGGCGCTCATGGCGCGAGCTCCAGGACGAGGCGCTGGACGTTCTTGAAGCGGTCTGTCCCCGCCTCGCCGAGCAGCTCGAAGAGGGCCGTCTCGACGCTCGTCACCCAGGCGCCGGCGCGCTCCGCCTTGGCGAGGCCGAGCTCGCGGTTGGCGGCGCTGCGCGATCCGACGGCGTCGGCGACGACGTGGACCTCGACTCCGCGGTCGACCAGCTCGAGCACGGTCTGGTTGACGCAGACGTGGGCCTCGACCCCGCAGACGATTGCCTGCTCGCGGCCGCGCAGGTCGAAGCCGTCCGCCGAAGCGGCCGAGAAGACGGTCTTCGCGATCGGTTCGATGTCGGCGGGAAGGTGGTCGGCGACCTCGGCGACGGTGGCGCCGAGGCCCTTCGGATACTGCTCGGTGACGATCATCGGTACTCCCATCTCCTCGGCGCCGCGAACCATCGTTGCCGCCCCGGCGGCAATCGCGTCGAAGCCCGGAATCGCCTTGCGAAAGCCCTCTTGGACGTCGACGACCACGAGTGCGGCGCGCTCGGCGTCGAGTTTTGCAGCGCTCATCCGGCCACCTTCATGGCGAACTGGCGCCGCCGGTAGGCCACCGAGCCGGCGACGATCGTGATCACCGGCAGCGACCGCAGGCGACGTCCGGTGAAGCAGGAGTTCGACGAGCGGCTCTCCCAGCCGTCGGCTCCCGCCTCCCACTCGGCCTCGAGGTCGACGAGGGCGATGTCGGCCTCGGCGTCAATGGCGATCCGCGCCGGCTCGAGGTCGAACAGCTCGGCCCCCGAGCCCATCCGCTCGACGATCAGGCCGAGGTCGACGACACCGGGGAGCACGAGCTCGGTGTAGAGCGCCGCGAACGCGGTCTCGAGCCCGATCACGCCCATGTTGGCGACCTCGAAGGGGATCTCCTTCTCGTGGCCCGCGTGCGGGGCGTGGTCGGTGCCGATGCAGTCGATCAGTCCGCTGCGGAGCGCCTCGATCAGCGCCTGGCGATCGTCCTCGGTCCGCAGCGGCGGGTTCATCTTGAACCGCGCGTCGAGGCTCCGGACCTCCTCGTCGGTCAGGACCAGGTGGTGTGGCGTCAGCTCGGCGGTGAGCATGGCGCCGGATTCCTTGGCCGTCGCGACAGCCTCGACCGAGGTTCGGGCCGAGAGGTGCTGGACGTGGGCGCGTGCGTTCTCGTAGCGGCAGAGCGCTCCGTCGCGGGCGATCATGGTCGACTCCGAGACGTCGGGCACGCCGGCGAGACCGAGCGCGGCCGACACCGCCCCCTCCCCCATCACCCCGTCGCCGGTCAGCGCCGGATCCTCCTCGTGCAGAAGGATGGTGCCGCCGACGAGGTGCTGGTACTGCAGCGCCCGCCGCATCACGCCGGCGTCGGTGATCGGTAGGCCGTCGTCGGAGAACCCGATCGCACCGGCCTCCCGGAGCGCCGCCATCTCGGCGAGCTCGCGTCCCTCCATCCCCCTGGTCACGGTCGCGACGAAGCCGGTCGGCACCGTCGCCTCGGTGGCGGCGCGCTCGCGGAGCGCGGCGACGATCGCCGGATCGTCGACGACAGGGTCCGTATTCGCCATCGCGACGATCCCGCAGTAGCCGCCCGCGGCGGCGGCGCGGGTCCCGGACTCGATGTCCTCGCGGTACTCCTGTCCCGGCGTGCGGAGGTGGACGTGCGGGTCGAAGAAGGCCGGGAACGCATGCAGGCCGGAGGCGTCGATCTCCTCGCCGCCGTCGGGCAGATCGCCGGCCCCCGAATCGGCGATCGCGGAGATCCGGCCGCCGCGGACGACGATGTCGCACTCGCGATCGAGGTCGGAGCGCGGATCGAACGCGTGGGCGCCGCGGATGAGCAGGTCGCTGCCGCGGTCGCCGACGCCCCGCCAGTCGAGGCTGCCGATCTCGCTGCGGTCCGGGGCGCTCATGCCGGCTCCCCGATCGGCGAGCCCTCGCTCGAGCCACCGTGCTCGGCGCCGATCCGGCTCAGCGGCCGGGGACGCTCGCCGCCCGCGAGGATCTCGTAGAGGATCGCCATCCGCACGAGCAGGCCGCTCGCCACCTGCGAGGTGATCAGCGATGCGGGTCCGTCGATCACCTCGGGTGAGAGCTCGACGCCGCGGTTGACGGGGCCGGGGTGCATGACCAGCTGGCGGGGCCCGAGCCGGCGGCCGTTGATCTGGTAGTTGATCGCGTACTCGCGGAGGGAGGGAATGAAGCTCTGCTTCATTCGCTCGTTCTGCATCCGCAGCGCGTAGATGATGTCCGCCTCGCCGAGATCGTCGAGGTCGTAGGCGACCGAGCAGCCGAGTGCCTCGATCCCGCGCGGGATCAGCGTCGGTGGTCCGGCGACCGTCACCTCGGCCCCCATGGTCACGAAGGCGCGGATGCAGGAGCGGGCGACGCGGCTGTGGGCGACGTCGCCGACGATCCAGATCCGCTTCCCGTCGAGCGGGCCGATGTTGTCGAGAAGCGTGTAGACGTCGAGCAGGGCCTGGCTGGGGTGCTCGTGCTTGCCGTCGCCGGCGTTGACGACAGCGGCCTCGGTCCAGCCGGCGACCAGCGCGGCGGCGCCGGCCTCGGGCGAGCGGATCACGATCGCCTCCGGCTCGTAGGCGGAGAGCGTCGCGATCGTGTCGCGGAGGGACTCGCCCTTGTCGACGGAGGAGCCGACCGACTTGACGGAGACGACGTCGGCCGAGAGCCGCTTCGCGGCCAGCTCGAAGGAGGAGCTCGTCCGGGTGCTCGCCTCGTAGAAGAGGCTGACGATCGTCCTGCCCCGCAGCGTCGGCACCTTCTTGATGTCGCGGCGACCGACCTCGGCGAAGCTGCGGGCACGATCGCAGATCCGCTCGATGTCGCCGCGGTCGAGGTCCTCGATCGAGAGCAGATGCCTCATTGCGATGCCTCCCCGTTGCCCTGGACGGCGCCGGTCAGCGCCGCCTCGCCGATCGTCACCTCGTCGACTCCGTCGATCTCTTCGAGCCGGACGTAGACGCGTTCGTCGCGCGCCGTCGGCAGGTTCTTGCCCGTGTAGTCGGGGCGGATCGGCAGCTCGCGGTGGCCGCGGTCGGCGAGCACGGCGAGCTGGACGCGCTGAGGCCGGCCGTAGTCGAAGAGGGCGTCGATGGCGGCGCGGACAGTGCGGCCGGTGAAGAGGACGTCGTCGACGAGGACGATCGTCCGGCCGCCGAGGTCGAAGTCGAGGTGGGACGAGTGGACGACGGGAGCCCCGGCCGGCTCGCGACCGGGCAGGTCGTCGCGGTAGAAGGAGATGTCGATGTCGCCGAGCGGGACCTCGTCGGCGGAGAGCTCTTCGAGATGCGCATGCAGCCGCTGGGCGAGAACGGCTCCGCGGGTGTGGATCCCGACGATCGCGATCCCCTGGGATCGATCGGCCTCGTCGTCGCCATCCCTGGCGGCCGCTCCGGCATTCTTCTCGATGATCTCGTGCGCTATGCGCACCAGCGTCCGGCGTAGATCGTCACTGTCGAGGACGATTCTCTCGCTCATGGGCGCCCCTTCCTGGCCTCGCTGGACCTGGTTAAAGGAAACGTCGCTGGGAACTTAGCAGGGCGATCCGCCGGTTCTGCGGATCTCAGCCGGCGCGGTCGGCGCGTTTCGCGGTGAATGCGACCTCTTCTGCGGTGCAGGTCGTGTACTCGCGGCCGTTCCTCCTGAAGACGATCGCGACGCTGAATTGCCCGACCCACTTCTTCGAGCTCTTTCGCTTGCCCTTGATCGAGTACTTGTAGCGGCCGCTGAAGGTCCCATCGCTGTCGACCCGGGCGCCGGAGTCGTGGAACGCGTCAGCCCGCGAGCGGTCGAGCGGCGCCCGGAAACTGAAATCCCCCGTGAACGGCTTGTACTGGCCGCCGCAATCGGTGACCGCCGAGAACGCGCCGCGCTTGACCCGCCCCTTGCCGTCGACGACCAGCTTGACCTCGCGATCTTGGGCGGTAGTTCCCCGGTACGGGGTTCCGTCGCCCGCCGCGGCGATGGCGGAACCGGCGAGGACCAGGACGCACAGGGCGGCGCAGGCGGCGAGAGTCGCGAACGGACGAGGCATCCCGCCGAGTTCTACCGCTCGGCGCGGCCGTCGGCGCCGGTCGGCGCTCCCGATCGGGCGCCGTTGGGGATCAGCTCCGGCCCTCCCCGCTCCGGCAGCGGAATCTCGATCACGTCGAAGTCGCGCGGCGCCACCGTCTCGGCGAACGCCGTCCGCGCCTCCTCGACGACGTCGGGGACGAAGTGTCGCGACGAGATGTGCACAAGCGCCAGCATGCCGACCCCGGCGGCCGCGGCGAGCTCGGCGGCGCCGACGGCCGTCGAGTGGCCGGTTTCGGCGGCGCGCTCGGCCTCCGCGCCGGTGAAGCTGGCGTCGTGGACGAGGAGCTCGGCTCCTTCGGCAGCGATCTCGGTCTCTTCGCAGGGCTCGGTGTCGCCGGTGATGACGATCGTCCGGCCGGGACGATCCGGTCCCATCACCTGCTTCGGCTCCACCGTGCCGTCGCGGCCCGGCATGGGGCGTCCGTCCTGGAGCTCGCCGAAGGCGGGCCCCGGTGCGACGCCGAGAGCGCGCGCCGCCTCGGGGTCGAACCGCCCCGGGCGCGAGTCCTCCCGGAGCGCGTAGCCGTTGGCGACGATCCGGTGGGAGACGTCGAACGGCTCGACCTCGTAGTCGCCGAAGTCGACTGCCTCCGCCCGGTTGAGCTCGACGAGGTCGAGACCGTAGGAGGGGCGACCGATCACCCGCGCCAGCGAGGCGAAGAGCGCGTCGAGGCCGGGCGGGCCGTAAATCGTCAGCGGCTCATCGCGGTCCTGCATCTCATAGCTCTTGATCAACCCGGGCAACCCCAGGTAGTGGTCGGCGTGGAGGTGCGTAACGAAGATCGCATCGACGTTGATCAGTCCCACCGACCGCTGCATCTGCCGCTGGGTCCCCTCGCCGCAGTCGAAGAGCAGGCGGTCGCCGCCGCGGCGAACGAGAACCGCTGCGGTGTTCCGGCGCGCGGAGGGCACCGATCCGCCGGTGCCGAGAAAGACGACGTCGAGATCCATCGACGCAAGCGTATGGACGCGCGACAACCCGCGCCCGGAGCCGCGGGCGTCTGTACCTTGCGGGCCAATGCGCAGGCTCCTCTCAGTTCTCGTGCCGGTCGCCGTCGCGGCCCTCGTGCTCGCGACCGCGGCTTCGGCCGGGCTGCCCAAGCCGAAGGGCGATCGAATCGTCGTACCCGAGCGAATCGCCGATGTGTCCCTCGGCCTCAGCATCAAGAAGGCGAACAAGGCCTGGGGTCGGCAAGGGGATTGCGACCTCCGCGGCTTCCAGTCCTGCACCTACGCCGGCCGGAACCCGCGCGCCGGAAGCGCCTCGATCGAGGCGGCCGTCAAGGGCCGCGTCAGCTCATTCGGCATCTTCGCCGGGCGGACCGGCGACGGCAGGTACTTCTACAAGGGCAAGCTCCTCTTCCTCGAGACGAAGGAGGGCATCGGCCTCGGCGACAAGGGCGCGAAGGTCGCTCGCGCCTACCCGAAGGCGATCAAGACCGCGAACCGGACCGGCTACATCGTCGAGGGCCGCGGCCGCTCCTACATGACCTTCCAGACCCTCGACGGCAAGCGGATCACCGCCATCACCGTCGTCGACGGCGACAACCAGGGCTGACCGCCGCATACACTGCGCAACCGCAAGCGCCCGTAGCTCAGCTGGATAGAGCGCCGCCCTCCGGAGGCGGAGGTCGCAGGTTCGAATCCTGCCGGGCGCGTTCCCCACGTCTCGCGCCCCCTCCCGGCGGCCCGGACGGCGACCTTCGCCGACGCTACGCCTCGGCTGGGCGACCCGGATGGCGACGTTCGCCGTCGCGACGGCGCCGAATGGCAATTCGTACACGCTCTGGCATGTCAAATTGCCATTGGGAGCGGTCGCCACCGACCGGTTGCACATTCCGGCGCCCCCAGTGCCGAGATCCGCCACCGCAAACGCCCGCGACCTCCCCCTCTCAGCCAAACCCCCGCTCGCCGACCGGGGAGACCGGACGGCAAAGCCGAGACCCCGGCTGGGGTCAATACATATGTCTTCCCGTCCCGTACCACCGCGCCGACCGGGGAGACCGGACGCGAAGCGGAGGATCTCCCCGGAGTTACCTAAGGCTTGACCTTCGAACAGTCCGCCCCCGCGCACTCGGAGAGCTTCTGGGCCTTCCGGGCGAGCTGGTCCTCGAGCTCGGCGTAGTCGGGGTCGCCGTCGAGATTGTGGATCTCGTTCGGGTCCGTCTGGCGGTCGAACAGCTGCCGGTCGCCGGTCTCGGTGTACTCGACGTAGGTGTAGCGATTGGTGCGCACGCCCATGTAGGGGCGGTCCCAGCCGTTGACCGGGATCTGCCCGGTGAACAGCGGCGAGGGCGCCTCGATGCCGAGCGCCCGGTCGGGACGCTTCGAGGGGTTCTCCATGGTCGGGATCAGCGAGAGTCCGTCCATCGTCCGCCCGGCGGTCGCGTCGGCGAAGTCGAGCAGGGTCGGCGCGAAGTCGATGTTCGACACCTGACCGGTGATCTTTTCGCCCTTCGGGACACCCGGGCCGCGGACGATCATCGGGACCTTCAACGACTCGTCGTAGGGCAGGAACTTGTCGCCGGGGATCTGGTGCTGTCCCTGCAGCCAGCCGTTGTCGGAGACGAACATGATCACCGTGTTCTTGAGCTGGTGGGTCTCGCGGAGCGTCTTGACCATCTCGGCGACGTGGTCGTCGACCGCCATCATCGAGCCGGCCCGGCCCTGGTAGTCGAGGTTGAGCTGGTCGATGTCGCCCTGGTCGAGGTGACCGGCCGCGTTGAGGTTCGACGGCAGCGGCCCGGTGCCCGTGGTGTTGAAGCTCGGGCCCTCCGGGAGGGTGAGGGCCTTCACGTCGTCGCGGTAGCGCGGCGCGGGGCGCGGATCAGGGCCCGGGCGGCCCATCAGGGTCGTCGTCACGTCCTCGCGATGCGGGGCCGCGGGCGACCACCAGATGAAGAACGGCTTCTTCTTGTTCCGCTCGCCGCGGACGAGGCGCGTCGCCATCTTGCCGGTGACGTCCGGCGAGTAGTCGCGAGGCCGCTCGTCGCCCCAGTATGTGTACGGCGGCGGGCCGAAAAGCTTCGTGAGCTCGCCGAAGATCGTCGCCAGCGAGTCGGGCTGATCGTCGACCTCGATGTGGGCGAACTTGACGAGCTTCTTGGCGAACTTGCCGTCGCCCCACGTCTTCAGGAGGCCGTCCTTGTTCATCACGTAGTTGAAGTAGTCGTAGGCGGAGACGTCGAGCAGCCCGCGCCAGGTGTCGAAGCCCTTAGGGATCTCGCCGTGAGCATCCTTGGCGCCATAGCCGTTGAGCCACTTGCCGATGCTCGCCGTGCGGTACCCGACATCGTTCAGCCAGGAGGGGAGCGTGTTGGCGCGGTGCGTCATCCCGTACCAGCCGAACGGGGCGAAGTTGCCGACCACGCCGTGGTTGTGCGAGTACTGGCCGGTGATGAAGGTCGCACGGGCCGGGCAGCAGAGCGGGAACGAGTCGATCGCGTTCGTGAAGGTCGTGCCCTTCTGGGCGAGCTTGCGGCGCACGCTCGGCATGAACTGGAGATCGGACTTGGCCATGTCGTCGGTCATGACGACCAGGATGTTCGGCCGCTTCCCGTGACCGGATCCGGCCGGGCGCGCCGTAGCGGTGGCTGCGAGCCCCAGCACCGCGGCGAGGCAGAGCACGAGCCCGGCGACGATCAGCGGGCGACGGTTGGCGCGGGTGTTCATCGAATTCAGACCTCCGTAGCTGCGGCCGGCTCCGTGCCGGCCTCCTTCATGGCGACGCCGAGTGCTTCGACGAGCTCGGAATGGACCTGCCGGTCGGCCGGATCGCCGACCACGCCCGTTCCGACCCCAACGAGATTCCGGATCTCGTCGGGGTCCCGCTCGAGGTCGTACATCTCGTACTCCCGCGGGCGTTCGCCGCTGGGATCGAAGTAGAAGCAGTACTTGTGGGTCGCCGTGCGGATCGCACGGACTCTGTTCGGCTGCCCGGGCGCCTCGGTCAGCGCCGTCGCGGCCTGATGGTCGTCGTAGGTGAACTGGATCGCGTCCTGGATTGACTCGGCGGGAGCGGGATGCTCGAGGACCGACGAGAGGTCGACTGGCGATAGCCCGACGCGCTCGGACTCGGGCGCCGCCTTCGCAGCGATGACCGGGGCGAGGCTGCGCCCGCGCAGGGCGAGATCGCCCTCGGCGTCGGGGCCGCCCTCGATCTCGCCGGCGAGATCGAGGATCGTCGGCAGCACGTCGACCAGCGAGCCGAGCGCCTCGGTCTCCTGCGGCTTCGGGAAGAGCACGGGGTTGGAGACGACGAGCGGCACGTTGATCGTCTCCTCGTAAGCGTTGAATGCCTTCTGACGGAGCCCGCCGTGGGAGAGGCCCATCTCGCCGTGATCGGCGACGCGAACGATCACCGTCTGCGAACGCAGCGACTGCGGGTCGTCGGGGTCGCCGAGCGCGGCGAGGATCCGGCCGACCTTGGCGTCGACGAGGCGATGCAGGTAGGCGTAGAAGTTGACGTAGTCGAGTTGCTTGCGGCGGCTGTCGAGCGCGCCGAGGTAGGCCGCCATTCCCATCCGCATCAACGAGTGCGCCGCCGGCTTGTCCTCGAGGGTCTCGTCGACGGTCGGCGGCAGGACCACCCCGAGATCGCGGAACTCGGAGTCGGCGTAGCCGCCGCCGATGTACTGGGCCGGATAGCCGAGGACGTCATGGGGATTGACGAGCGACGCGACGAGGCAGAACGGCCGGTCTGAGGAGCGGGCGCCGAGCCACTGCTCGAGCTGACGGGTGTAGACCTCGTCCCACCCCTCCCCCTCGCCGGCGTTGCCGCCGCCGAAGTTCGCGGCCTTGGCGTTCTCGCCGGCGTCGGGCGCCTCCCAGTCGGCGAAGCCGTAGTCGCGCTCCATCCGCTCGGCGTCGCGGTGCGTCCAGCCGGCGAGCAGCGAGTCCTCGCCGCCGAGCGGGTGGGTCAGGTGCCACTTGCCCTTGTAGGCGACGTCGTAGCCGCGGGCCCGGAGGAGGCGGGCGAGGTTCGGGATGTCGGTCGGCAGCTCCGTCTCCCCGCCCCGGCTCGCCCCGATGTTGAAGACGCCGCGCGCGAACTGCGTCAGCACGCGGCGCGGCGGGGCCTCCTTGTGGCTGAGGATCTTCCGCATCTCGCCGACGACGCCTGGGAGGTTCTTCGGGTCGGGCTTGAGGTCGGCGGCGGTCAGGGTCAGCTCGACGCCGTGCTCGGCGGGGTAGCGCCCCGTGAACAGTGTCGAGCGGCTCGGCGAGCACATCGCCGTGTTGCAGAAGCCGTTGTTGAAGGTGAGCCCGGTCCGTGCCAGTTCGGCGAGATTCGGCATCAGGGCGTCCACCCAGCCGGGCTCATCGGGCCAATGCATCGGCTGCCGCTGCTGGTCGGTGATCAGCAGCAGCACGTTCGGTCGTGCCGCGCCCGCTACGGGAGTGCTCCGTCCCAGTTGGCCTCGTAACAGGGGTTCGGGCCGCACGGATCGGTGATCGATCCGTTCTCGTCGATGAAGTTCGCGATCTGCTCGCGGATCGCCGGCGTATTGCGGATCACCCGGTCGTGGGGATCGAGCCCGAAGCTGTCATCCGGCGCCGTGTTCGTCAGCGGCGGCGGATCGGTCCCGAGGATGTCGTTCGGGTCCGGCGTCGTCTCGTTCGGCCGCTTCGGGCCGATGTCCCAGATGAAGTAGCCGCTGCCCTGCGCGGCCGGGCCGCTCAGGTCACCGAGGGTCTGCAGGCCGACGAACGGCGCCACGTCCCCAGGGGGAAGCCGGTTCGAGTCGACGGCCGGAACCCGCAGCGGGGCGCCGATGGTCCGAGCCTCGACGGCCGTCTGGACGTTGGCCACCTGGTGGTCGCCGTAGGCCATCTCGATCAGGACCTTGTGCGCGGGCGTGCCCGGCAGCGGATCGGTCGTCATGTGGTTCGCGTAGCCGTCGGGCTCGCCGCGGTCCCACATCGACTGGATCAGCGTCAGCAGCAGCGGACGATCGGACTCGTCCGGGTAGCTCGGGTAGAGGATCAGCGAGTAGTCCTCGAAGTCGACGCTCCGGGTCAGCAGCGTCGAGTAGTTCATGCCGGGGACGTAGAGCACCGACCGGGTGAAGTCGGTCGCCACGGCCGTCAGTGCGCCGCCGGCGATGCCGCCCTGGCTGTTGCCGTAATAGAAGAGCGGCTTGCTCGTGTCGATGACCGGGTCGCCGTTGAACCGGAACGCGGGATCGGCGGCGAAGCCGTCGGGGTGGATCATCGCCCGGCCCAGATAGAGGAAGTCGAGGAAGCCCTGCTGGAGGCGGTCCGCCAGCGGCTTGAAGTTCGACATGTCGCTGAGCGCCGGGATCGCGACGGGGCCGACGTCGTCCTCCGACATCCCGATGAAGTCGGTCGCGCAGGTCATGACGCCGTGGTCGTTGCCGAGCTTGCGGACGTCGGCCGTGTGCACCTCGGTGTAGTCGCCGAACAGGCCGTGGCCGTACATCGAGGTCCGCACCGGCGCGCTGACGTCGCCGGTGCCGGCGTCGATCGCCGAGCGCGGGATGTTGCAGGTGAAGCGGGCGTCGTAGAAGCCGTTCTGCTCCGGGTCGCCGTTCGAGTCGGTGTTGATGATCGCGCCCGGATCGCATGGACCGAGCGGCCCGCCGCCGTCGGGGTCGGTCATGTAGCAGGGGACCTTGACAGTGCCGGTCACCTCGCGGATGTTCTCGGCGCCGTGGTTGTCGCCCGGCGCGAGGTCCAGCGTGTTGTTGACGGTGAACTGCGGCGAGGTGCCGTCGACCCCGCCGTCGGTCAGGTTCGTGTCGCCGAGGTCGGCGAACGCCTGGTCCCGCATCGAGAGCATCCGCTCGGTGATGTTCTCGGTGCTGGCGACCGTGAAGTCCCAAGCCAGGTAGAGGTTCTTGCGGCCGATGTCGGCATCGCCGAGCGTGTCGAAGATGCTCTCCATGTGATCGCGGCGGGACTCGATCGCGTCATTGCCGGTCGGAATCCCGTCGCGGTACAGCTGGAAGCCCGGTGGCGCCTCGATCGTGTTGCCGGCGCTGTCCTTGAGGTTGCGCAGGGCGACGATGTAGCGATGCCCTTCCTGGAGGTTCTTGCCCCAGTGGATGAGCAGGTCGGTCTCCTCGGGCGACGATGCATTCGAGTCGAGCTCGGCCCAGATCAGCTGGCGCTGGCCGGTGTCGGCGTCGATGACGACGATCGGCTGCTTGGCGTCGAAGGACTCGCCCATGTCGGTGATCGCCACCGGATCGGTTTGCGCGAACGCCTCCGGGGTGTCGAGGCCGGGAACCCGGAGCACGACCGGGGCCCCGGGGCTGAAGCCGTCGCTCGTGTTGATCTCGGTCGGGTCGACGGGCTTGCTCGCCGCGTTGACCGGCATCGAGGCGGTCTTCAGGTCGAGGCGCCGGCCCGTCGGCGTGGACGAGTCCGGGCGCGTGTAGAAGTCGTTCGGGTACGGGAACAGGCACTGCTGGCCGGAGGCCGAGATCGGGTCGCAACGATCGGCGGTGTCGAGTTCGACTCCGACCGGGTCCTCCCCGTCGCACTTCGCCGGGTCGCGCTTGAGCTTCGCGGTGTCGGTGACCACGACCGTCTTCGCCTTGCCGGTGTAGCGAAGGGTCAGCTGCAGCTTCGTGTCGAGGCAGCTTCGGACGAGCGAGCGGCCGGCGTTGTTGACCGGGAACGTCGTCTTGACCGTTCGGCCCTTGGAGGACTTGACCGTCTGGTTCGGAGCGATGTTGGTCTTCTCGCCGCCCTGCACGACCGCGAGCGCGAGCTTCAGCTTCTTCGTCTTGCTCCCGCCGTAGGACGCGGACGCACCGACGTCGCCGCTCTCGGTGATGTCGGCCTGCGACGTCGTCTTCAGCGAGGCCTTGGCCTTGCCTGACTTTCCGGCCTTTCCGGCCTGGGCCGGGCCGGCCACGGCGAAGGTGAGCAGAAGCGCCGCGAGGGCAAGGATGAGTCCGCGGCGGGCGCTGAAGGCGTGAGTCAAGAGATCTCCTCGGTCGGTTACCCCTCTCCCCGGAAGGGCCGGCGGCGATCCTAGTGGCCGGACTGACGTTGCGTCAATAGCGAACCGTCACCGCCGATCGCGAGGGCCTGCAAAGCTCCCGGGGATGCGTTTCCGATCCCCGGCGGCAGGGCCGGCCATCGCGACCGTGATCCTCGCGATCCTGTTCGCCACCGGCTGCGGCAGCGCCGGCGGCGACTCCACCGATCCCCCGGACGATTTCGCGATCACGGTCGAGCACTCCGACGGCTCCGTGCCGCCCCCCGCCCACGTCCAGTGGCGGCTCGCCGTCGACGAGACCGGCCAGGGAATCCTCGACTACACGCCGGACTACCCGGGCGACGGCGTACCGACGTTCACAGCGCAGTTCGACGTCGAGACCACGACGGTCGACGATCTCTACGCGGCGCTCGAGAAACGCGACCTGCTGCGGAACCAGGACGAGGCGTCCGACCCGCCCGTCGGCGGAGCGTCGGACAGCGCGACGGTCACCGCCGATGGCGAGACCTACGAGATCCCGGCCTTCACGGACGAAGGCGCGCCGCTCGCGCCGCTCGAGCGGCAGATCCACCGTCTCGTTCCCCGCCAGGTCTGGAACGACTTCGACAAGCGCCGCGAGGCGTATGTCGAGAAGCGCTACGGCGATCCCGTGCCCGCCGGATCCGCGGGCTGATCGGGCATCAGCCACCGGACGATCCGCGGCGACACGAAGAGGAGCAGCCAGAAGAGCTGCGCGGCCGTTACCGAGACCAGCCAGGCGATCGGGACCGACAGGAAGAAGATCGCCGGCCGGACCCACCCGGAGATCACCTGAGCCCGGATCTCGGCCGGCTCGAGGTCGTCGACGAGGCCCTCCCGATATGCGATCCGGTCGAGGAACGAATCGGCCAGCGCCGCGAGGCCGACGTTGACCGCGTAGATCGTCACGGCGATCGGCTCGTTGTCGTAGCGGCCCATCAGCGCCGTCGTGAAGGGCATCAGCGCGATCAGCGAGAGCAGCAGCAGGTTCGCCCAGACGAGCCGGGTCGATGCGGCGGTCAGCCGCGACCAGGCGACGTGATGGCCGAACCAGAACAACCCGATCACCGCGAAGGCGATGAAGTACGCCTGGATGTCGGGGATCAGGTCGTCGAGGTTCTTGCCGAGGTCGCCGTCGGGGACGCTCGGGACCTCGATATTGAGAACGAGCAGCGTGATCGCGACGGCGAAGACGCCGTCGCTGAAGGCTCCGACGCGGTCGAGCTGACGGCGCGCCGTCTCGGCATTCTTGAGCTTGCCGGGATCGTCCATTCCGGATCAGATTGGCAGGGGTACCGGTCGCTCCCCTCAGCGTCCGGGGGCGACCCGGACGGCATCGGCCTGGATCTGCATCTGGCCCAGATGGCCCTCGTAGACCGGCCCCGACGCCGCCAGCATGTCGCCGGGCCCCGGAAGCGGCCGTGGGCGCAGATCAGCGCGGACGTCGATAACCGAGACCCCGGGGGCGGTGATGCTCTCGTCGCTGACGAGCACGAAGTGGGCGTCGCCGTCGCCGTCGGGATCGACCCGCTCCACGTAGAGGATCTGGCCCGACGCCCGCTCGCAGTTCGCGGCCCCGGCCGGGCAGGGCGGCGGGCGGGGCGCCGGCGGGGAACTCTCCGCGGCCGTCGTCGCGTCGGTGGTGGTCGTACTCGCTTCCGTCGCCGTGGGTTCGGAATCGCCGCCCCCGCCGCAGCCCGCGGTCGCGAGCAGCGCGACGATCGCGATCGAACAGCAGCGGGCGTTCATTCCCGGCGATCGTAGGCAGTCCCGCGCCCCGGGACCGTCGATCCGCGGTCTAATCTCCAGCGGGCATGCGTCACCTCCTGCGCCCTCTCTTCGACCAAGTGGTCATCAAGGAACTCGAGCCCGACCGGGTCCGTCAGTCCGGACTCGTGGTCCCCCCGGGCACGCGGGAGCCCCCGCCCCAGCACGGCATCGTCGTCGCGGTCGGACCCGGTCTCGACTGGTGGGAGTCGGCCGGCGTGAAGATGCCCGTCGCCGTGGGCGACCACGTCGTCTTCCCAGCCAGCGCCGGCGTCTGGGTGGAGGTCGAGGAGGAGCGCCTCCTCGTCTGCACGGTCACCGAGGTCCTCGGCGTCCTCGAGGAGATCGGCGTTTGCCCGTACTGCGAGGGTCGCGGGGTCCCCGACTCCTGCCCGGTCTGCGGGCGCACCGCCGAGCCCACCGGACCGGAATGAGCCCGGTCCGGGTGCCGGCGCCGCCCGGGGCGCTGAGGAAGCGGCTGCTGACCGTCGGACCGGTCCCGCCGGAATGGGGCGGCCGTCTCCGCGGCGGCGTGACCCGCTTCAACGTCACGCTTCTCGATGAATTCCGGACTCGGCCCTGGCGTCACCGGATCGAGCCGGTCGGCGTCCTGATCCCGCCGCCCCAGCGGGTCCGCCGTCGCGTCTCCGAGAAGCTCGCGCCGCTCCCGATCTTCATGCAGCCCGAGGGCGGCAGGCCGCGCCGTTTCACCCGCCTGCTCCTCGAGGAACAGCGACCGGACGTCGTCCTCGTCAACAACATCGCCGCCTTCAACGGCGCCCGCTACGTTCGGGTCCAGGCTTCGGTCGCGCCGGATCTGCCGACCGTGGCCGTCGTCCACGAGTGGCGGGCGATCTGGGCGAAGGGCGAGGAGGAGGACGCCGAGCGCTATCGCGCCGCCGCCCAGGAGGCGCTCGGGCACGTCAAGGCGGTGGTGTTCCCCTCGATCCACACCCGCGACGTCGGCGCCGACGACCTCGGCCTCACCTACCCGGAGCAGGCCCTCGTCATCAACAACCCGGTCCAGCCGGCGTTCGCGGACCCCCACCTCCAGGTCGATGAGCCCCGCAGCGGCGTCGTCTTCGTCGGGTCGTTCAACGACCGTAAGAACCCGCAGTCGCTGCTGCGGGCGATGACCGATCTCCCCGGCCTGACGCTCACGATGCAGGGGCGCGGCCCGCTCGAGGAGGACCTTCAGGAGCTGGCCGCCGAGCTCGGGATCGCCGACCGCGTCGAGTTCGCGCCGTTCCTCGGGCACCGCGGCCATCTCCGCTCGATCGTCAACGCCATGCGCAAGGCGGAGCTCCTCTGCCTGCCGTCGCGAAGCGAGGCCTTCGCCCTGGTCATCGTCGAGGCCCTTGCGGCCGGGACACCGGTGGCGGGTTATGGGCCGACGCTCACCGAGATCCGCGATCGCATCGGAATCGACGTCGGCGAGCCGATCTTCGATCCCACCCCCGACAACGTCGCCGCCGCAATCGAATCGGTCCGGTTCCGGAACTGGGACCACGCAGAGCTGCGGCGAGCGGCGTTGAGCCGCTTCGGCCCGCAGGTCGTCGCGGGCGAATATGCCCGCCTCCTGCGCGACGTTTCCGGCTGAGCCGTTCCTCGGGGCCGGAAAGCGCATTCCGGTACGCCCGTCCACGATCCTCCGCAATGTTGGTCCAGGCCCGATTGCGGCCGATCAGCGGGGGAAAGCATCACTCTGCCCAGGGGGTTTCTGGGTCCAAGGCAACGGTCGCGGACAACCGCGGCGGGACAAACGGCCGGCCACAGGGGGCTGGACCAAGGAAGGGAATCGAATATGCAAGGACGCAAATGGCTCGTGCCATGCCTGTGTCTGCTGGCAATGCTGGCGACCACGGTCATGACCGCGAGCGCGAACGCAGCGAGGAGCGTGTACCCGTCAGATCGGGATGCGGTCTCGCTCCGCAACGGCCCGGCTGGATGGTCGGGCGCAACCAGCAGCGAGGGACTCTGCGTCCCGGTGCTGCTCTGCCCGGCGATCACGAACTCGATCCCGTCGAACGGCGGACCCGGGAACTCGGGCTATCTCCACACGGAGCTCGGGAGCCTGACCGGCGTCGGAGCGACGTCGATCGGGACGTTCACCGGCCCCGCATTCAAATACCGGGGTGTCGGCGGCACCGAGCCGGCGAATCTCGTCATGCGGCTCAGCCGCCGTGCCGATGTCGCCGCGCTCCTCGACGTGACGGGTAACGACGCCGAGTACTCGGTACGTCTCCGGAACCTCTCCGGAGGACCGGACGTGCAGGTGCTGAACGGCAGTGGTCTGGACGGTGCCCCGCAGTGGAGCCAGGTGCCGGCGGTCGAGATCGATCCGTCGCAGCTGCAGGTCGGGAACCGCTACCGGGTTCAGATCGTCTCCCGGTTCGAGTCGGGGGTCCAGGTCGTGACCGGCAGCTACGCCGAATACGCGAAGGTCCGTCTGACCGCGAAGAGCGGCAAGACGGGTCCCGGCGGCAACGGCGACAACGGGCACAACGGCAACAACGGGGCCGACGGAGCCGACGCGGTCGGCGGTGTGATCAGCCACACCGTGCGGGTCAAGGGCAAGTACCTGATCGTCAAGGTCAAGTGCCTGCGCAAGGCCCCGCAGCGGAAGTGCAAGTCGCGCCTGAATGCGCGGCTCAGCAAGCACGGCCCGAAGGTGACCGCCACGCAGAAGGCCCGCGTCAAGGCGGGACGGAAGGCGAAGGTCCGCCTGCGGATCCAGGGCCGCCACCGGACGGCCGTGGCCGGACGGAAGCGGATCACCGTGCAGCGCAAGACCCGGGTCGCCGGCAAGGTCAAGACGACCTACAAGCGGGCGAAGGTCAGGGGGTAGTACTCGGAGCGGATCCGGGGCCGGTCGCCGTCAGGCGGTGGCCGGCCCCTCCGATCCGGGCCGGACCTCCGGGTGGTCGCGGTACCAGGCGATCGTCCGGCTGAGACCCTCCTCCAAGGCGACCCGCGGCGTCCAGCCGCAGCGGTCGCGCAGCTTCGCGGCGTCGACGAACTGACGGTCGATCTCGCCGTCGGGGTTGCCGGCTCCGCGCACGTCCGGCTCGACGCCGGTGCCGGCGATCCGGGTGATCTCGGAGACGACCTCGAGGACGCTGTAGGGACGTTCGCCGCCGGCGTTGAAGGCCTCGCCGCGGACGTCGTCGCGGTCGAGGCCGTCGGCGATCGCCAGGTAGGCGGCGGCGGCATCCTCGACGTAGAGAAGGTCCCTGACCGGCGAGCCGTCCGAGCGCAGGATCGGCGGGCGCCCGTCGACCGCGGCGCACGCCGCCTCGGGAACGAGCCGCGAGAAGTTGAGGTCCCCGCCGCCGTAGATGTTCGCGAACCGCGTCACCGCGACCGGGAGGCCATAGCTCGGCCAGTAGGAGCGGGCGATCAGGTCCGCCGCCGCCTTCGACGCCTCGTAGGGCGCCGTCGGGCGCAGCGCGAAGTCCTCGCGGTAGGGAAGCTCGTCGTGGGCGCCGTAGGCCTTGTCGGAGGATGCGAACACCACCCGCTCAACGGCGGCGTCGCGGCAGGCCTCGAGCACGGTCCAGGTCCCGCGGACGTTCGTGTCGAAGGCGGCCGCGGGGTCGTCGCGGACCGTCCCGACGATCGTTTCCGCGGCGAGGTGGAAGACGGCGTCGACTTCGCGCTCGGCGAGGATGCCGTCGATCAGACCCCGGTCGACGAGCGAGCCGTGCCGCTCGGTCACCTCGCCGTCGATCCCCAGCAGCGCCAGCGTCGACGGACGCTCCCGCGGCGTCCGCCGGTCGAGCGAGATCACGGCGACCCCGCGCTCGAGCAGAGCCCGGCAGAGCCAAGCTCCGACGAAGCCGCGGCCGCCGGTGACGAGCGCGGCCCTCACCGGACTGCCGCTGTCTCCCAGACCCGCCACGGCGGCGAGCCCGATGCCCAGAGATCGTTGAGCAGGACCGCGTCCTTGTAGGTGTCCATGCAGTCCCAGAAGCCCTCGTGGCGCCAGCCGTGGAGCCGGCCGTCGGCCGCCAGTCCCCCGAGCGGCTCGCGCTCGAGCACGGAGTCGTCGTCGAGATAGTCGAGCGCGACCGGCTCGATGAAGAAGAACCCGGCGTTCACCCAATCCTCCATTCGGGGCTTCTCGACGAAGCCGGCCACGCGGTCGTCGTCGCCGAGCATCGCGACGCCCCATTGAGAGTGCGGGCGGACGAGCGTGACCGTCGCGGCGCCGCCGTGACCGCGATGGAAGTCGAGCTCCGCCCCGAGGTCGACGTCGGCGACGCCGTCGGCGTAGGTGAGCGCGAACGTCCCCTCCCCCAGCCGATCGGCGACGCGCGCGACCCGCCCTCCGGTCGGCGTGTCCTCGCCGGTCGGAATGCACTCGACCTCGACTCCGGCCGGCCATTCCTCGGCAGCGGCGAAGTCGGCGATCATCTCGCCGCGGTATCCGGTCAGCAGGAGGAAGCGGCGGAAGCCGTGAGCCGCGTAGATCCGGATGACATGCCAGACGATCGGCCTGCCGCCGATCTCGACGAGCGCCTTCGGGATCGAATGGGTGTGCTCCTGAAGGCGGGTGCCGCGACCTCCGCAGAGGATCGCGACCGTCTCGGCGCGCTCCGGCACTGGATGGTCTGGCGGCGTCAGCCGCCGGCGACCGCGGGCAGGATCGTCACCTCGGCGCCGTCGCTGATCGCCGTCTCGAGCCCGTCCTGGAAGCGGATGTCCTCCCCGGACACGTAGACGTTCACGAAGCGGCGGAGGTCGCCGTCCTCGGTGATCCGCTCGCGCAGACCGTCGTGCTTGTCGAAGACCGCGTCGAGGGCGTCGCCCACGGTCGCCGCCTCGACCTCGATCTCGCCCTCGCCACCCGTCGCAGGGCGCAGCTGGGCGGGAATCTTGACCTTTACTGCCATCGTCGTTCGCTCCGTTCGGAAAGTTTCGTGGAACTTATCTGAGTGCTCAGGCCGTGACCGGGCTGCGAGCCGGAACGCGCTCGGCGAACGATTCGAGCGTCGGCTCGATCTCGTGCATCGCGAAGCCGTCACGGACGGCGTCGAGCGTCTTCAGGCCCTCGCCGGTGATGTAGACGACGACGCGATCGCCGGAGCCGATGTCGCCCCGCTCGGCGAGCTTCGCGAGCGTGGCGGTCGTGACGCCGCCGGCGGTCTCGGTGAAGATGCCGGTCGTCTCGGCCAGCAGGCGGATGCCGGCGCGGATCTCGTCGTCGGTTACGGAGTCCACCGACCCGCCGGTGCTGCGAGCGAGATCGAGCGCGTAGGGACCGTCGGCCGGGTTGCCTATCGCCAGGCTCTTGGCGATGGTGTCGGGGCGGACCGGGCGGCAGACGTCGTGGCCGTCGGCGAAGGCCGCAGCGACGGGTCCGCATCCGGCGGCCTGGGCGCCGTGGAAGGTCGGCTTGTCGCCCTCGACGAGGCCGAGCGAACGCCACTCGTCGAAGCCGCGGCCGATCTTCGTGAAGAGCGACCCGGATGCGATCGGGCAGACGACCCGGTCCGGCAGGCGCCAGCCGAGCTGTTCGATCGTCTCGTAGGCGAGCGTCTTCGAGCCCTCGGCGTAGTACGGCCGCAGGTTGACGTTGACGAACGCCCAGCCGCGGTCGGCGGCGAGCTCGGTGCAGAGCCGGTTGACGTCGTCGTAGTTGCCCTCGACGCCGACGAGCGTCGTTCCGTAGACGTCGGTGGCGAGCAGCTTCTGCTCCTCGAGGTTCGAGGGGACGAACACGTAGGACTCGACGCCGGCGGCGGCCGCGTGGGCGGCGACGGCGTTCGCGAGGTTGCCGGTCGAGGCGCAGGCGACGGTGTCGAAGCCGAGCTCGAGCGCCTTCGCCAGCGCGACGGCGACGACGCGGTCCTTGAACGAATGGGTCGGGTTGGCCGCGTCGTTCTTGATCCAGACCTCACCGACGCCGAGCTTCTCGGCGAGGCGGTCGGCGCGGACGAGCGGCGTCAGGCCGGGCTCGATCGCACTGGCCGGCCGCGAACTGAACGGGAGGAAGTCGGAGTAGCGCCAGATTCCGGCGCTGCCCGCCTGGATCCGCCGCTTCACGGACTCGGGATCGAATCCGGAGTGGTCGTAGGTGACCTCGAGCGGTCCGAAGCACTGGTCGCACACGTAGAGCGCTTCCAGCGGGTACTCGGTTCCGCATTCCTTGCACCTGAGGGCCGTCACTGCCATTTCTTTACTCCTTGTCCCAGCTCGGTTTCAAACGAAAAAGACCTCTGCCTCGTGAGCAGAGGTCCTGAGTGGGACTTCCACTCACATCTCCTCAGGTTCATCACCTGTTGGAATTGGCACCTTCCCCTTCGGACGTGAGTCGTCGGGGGGGTTGCCGGGGTTTCGTAGGGCCAGTTCCCTCCACCCCTCTGGATGTGGCGGTCTATGTGGGCCGCAATATAACAGCCGTGCCCGGCGCAAGCCCGTGATTGCCGTCGTCGTCGCGTAATCTTGTGCACCTGATGTTCGCGAGCGACGCGCAGGAAGAGAACGATGCCGAGCCTTCCGAAGCCCAGACTACGGCGCACCTACCGTGCGGCCGATCCGGTCGTCGTCGCTCCCGCGGCGCCGCCTGAGCCGAACATCGAGATCGTCGAAGGACCCGGCCTACGCTGGGTCCACATCGAGCGGCCGACGCCGCTCGAGTGGAGCTGGCTGCAGGAGCACTTCGACTTCCACGCCCTCGACCTCGAGGACGTCGCCTCACGCAACCAGCGCCCGAAGATCGACGAGTACCCCGACTACCTCTTCATCGTCCTCCACCTGCCCGTCTTCGACTCCTCCGTCGGGCGCCTGAACACGGGCGAGCTCGACATGTTCGTCGGGCCGGACTTCGTGATCACGATCCCGAACCAGGAGCTGCAGCCGGTCGAGTACCTGTTCGAGCGCGTCCGCTCCAACGAGGAGTTCCGCGACAAGGTCTTCTCGCGCGGCTCCGGCTATCTGCTCTACCGGATCGTCGACGACAGCTTCGACTACTGCTTCCCGATGCTGCGCAAGATCGGCAACAAGCTCGACGCGATCGAGGACGACATCTTCGAGGAGGAGCGCTCCGAGGAGGTCGTCCGCGACATCTCGAAGGTCAAGCAGGAGATCATCAACTTCCGCAAGGTCATCCGCCCGCAGCGGCCGGTCCTCCGCGAGCTCGAGAACTACAAGCAGCGCTTCCTCGCCCCCAGCCTCGACCTCGAGATCTATTTCGACGACATCGTCGACGCTCACGAGCGGATCTGGGACATGCTCGAGAACTACAAGGAGGTCATCGAGGCGCTCGAGGAGACGAACGAATCGGTGCTCAACCATCGCGTCAACGAGATCCTCCGGGTCCTCACCTCGATCAGCGTCATCGTCCTGCCGCTGACCCTGATCGCCAGCATCTGGGGCATGAACGTCGGCGTCCCCGGCCAGGGCGACGATTTCGACTTCTATCTCGTGATCGGCGCGATGCTCGTGATCCTGTTCGGGATGCTCGCCTACTTCCGCCGCCGCGGCTGGCTGTGAGAATCGTTTCGGTCAACGTCGGCCGCGCCCGGCTCCTGCAGCTCGGCGGGGCGCCGAAGAAGACGGGAATCTTCAAGGAGCCGGTCGAGGGGCGGGTGATGCTCCGCGACGACGCGGTCGAGGGCGACCTCGTCGCCGATACGCGGGTCCACGGCGGCTACGACAAGGCCGTCTACGCATACGCATCCGAGGACTACGCCTGGTGGAGCGCCGAGCTCGACCGCGATCTCGGACCCGGCTGGTTCGGCGAGAACCTGACGACGGCGGGGATCGACCTCGCCGAGGCCCGGATCGGCGAGCGGTGGCGGGCCGGCGAGGCGCTCTTCGAGGTCTCCGAGCCGCGGCAGCCGTGCAGCACGCTCGGCGCGAAGATGGGCGATCAGCGCTTCGTCAAGCAGTTCGCGAAGGCGCTTCGGCTCGGCACGTACCTGCGGATAATCGAGCCCGGAGAGGTCGCCGCCGGCGACCCGATCGAGGTAGTCGAGCGGCCCGATCACGACGTCACGATCGGCCTGCTCGGCCGGGTGCTCTTCGAGGACAGCTCGCTCGGCCCGCAGATACTCGCCGCGGATGAGCTCACCGACTGCCTGGCGCGAGCACGGCGAGCGGCTCGCCGAGAAGTACGCCTGACCCGAACTCTCGATCCGCGTTCGCGGCTGAGGCTCAGATCGCCGTCGCGAGCAGTGCGACGACCACCGCTCCGTGGCCGGTCCAGGTCAGGGCCCGGATCAGATCGGCCCGGCGCAGCCGCCGCAGGCGGGACTCGCTGATCCCCTCGCCGAGAGCCCGGTGGGCCGGGACTGCGCCCAGGCCCGTGAGCACCCAGGTCGCGATCGCGAGCACGGCACCGGCCGCGGCGAGGACCGTGGCGTCGCCCGGGGGGTCGAGGACGAGTGCGATCGAGGTCGCGAGCTCCACGGCCATCGGCGGGAGAACGACCCAGGTCGTCCGCCGGGAGTGGAGCTCGTGGTAGCCGCGGAACCCGTCCTCGCCGACGGAGGCGAAGAGCGGGTAGTGGACGACGTCGACGAACCAGGCGAGCCCGATCATGAAGAACGTCGCCGCAGCGTTGGCGATCAGCAGGGCCTCCATGGCTCAGCGGACGGAGAGGGTGCGCTTCATCGGGTCGTAGGCGACCTCGCGCTTGCCGCCCTCGATCGCGGCGACCACGGCAGCGACGAGCTCGTCGGGATCCTCCGGCTCGGGCATCTTCGGCGGCTCGCCTGCGAGCGCCCGAGCGGCGAAACCGGTCTCCATGTGCCCGGGACGGACGTCGATCACCGAGATCCGGCGCCGTTGCTCGCGCCGCAGGGCCGTCACGTAGGCGGACAGCGCCGCCTTCGAGGCCGAGTAGGCGGCCATCCCGGCGGTCGGATACTCGGCGACCACGGCGGTGAGCGCGACGATCGTCCCGCCGTCGCCGATCCGGTCGGCGGCGGAGCCGATCAGGCGCATCGGCCCGACGGCGTTGACTGCCATCAGTCGCTCCTCGGTTTCGCCGCCGATCTCGCCGACGGCGCCGAAGCCGGCGACACCGGTTCCGACGATCAGCCCGTCGAGGCCGCCAAGGTCGGACTCGGCCCGATCGAGTGCCGTTTCGCGCGACGCACCATCGGTGATCTCGAGGGCGATCGCCCCTCCCCCGCCCTCCGGCTCGCGGGCGGTGAGGGCGACCCGAGCCCCGGCTGCGGTGAGCGCAGCGCCGATCCGGGAGCCGAGAACTCCGCCGCCGGCGACCAGAAAGCGCTTGCCGTCGATCTCCATGCCTTCACTATGCACTGATCGGCGCCCGGCGAACCAGGGATTCGTCCCGGCATCAATAGGATCACGGCGAATGGCCAACCAGAGGATCTGGGCGCCCTGGCGCCTCCGTTACGTGAAGGATGCGAACAAGTCAGACGAGTGCGTCTTCTGCACGAAGCCCGGGATCGGGAACGATCGCGAGGCGCTGATCGTCCATCGCGGCGAGCGCTGCTTCGTGATCCTCAACCTCTATCCGTACACGAGCGGACACCTGATGGTGATGCCGTTCGAGCACGTCGGGCGGCTCCAGGACATCGAGCCTGAGGTGACGGCCGAGATGATGGACCTCGCTCAGCAGGCGATGCGCCGGATGGAGGAGGTCTACAACCCGGAGGGGTTCAACGTCGGGCTCAACCAGGGCAGGGTCGCGGGGGCCGGAGTGGAAGGTCACATCCACCTGCACGTCGTCCCCCGGTGGGCAGGCGACAACAACTACATGCCCGTCCTGGCGGACACGCGGGTTATGCCGCAGTCGCTGGAGGAGAGCTACGACGCCCTCGAAGGAGGCTTCACTTGAGCAACGACAACGACCTCGCCGGCGGACCGGACTCGGTCCGCTCCCACATCTTCAAGGCCTACGACGTCCGCGGCCTCTACGGCGACGAGATGGACGGCGACACGGCCTACCTGCTCGGCCGCGGTTTCGCGCGCGTCCTCGCGGACCTGCGCGGCAAGCCGGTGGGCGACCTTCGCATCGGCGTCGGCCGCGACATGCGCCTGCAGGCGCCCGAGATGGCTGGCCGGCTCAGCGATGGGCTCGTCGCCGAGGGCGCCCACGTCGTCGATGCCGGGATGGTCGGCACGGAGATGCTCTATTTCATGGTCGGCGCCCGGGAGCTCGACGGCGGCGCGATGATCACCGCCTCCCACAACCCGAAGGCCTACACGGGCGTGAAGTTGGTCCGCGAGGGCGCCCTCGCGCTCTCCGGCGAGACCGGGATCACCGCGATCCGCGACCTGATCCTCGCCGGGCTCGGCGATGCGCCGGGCGGCGGCTCGACCGAGGACGTCGACATCGCCGACGAGTTCCGCGAGCGGGCCCTCTCGTTCATCGACACCGACTCGCTGAAGCCGCTCAAGGTTGTCGTCGACGGCGGCAACGGCATGGCCGGCCAGATGGTCGGGCCGCTCCTCGACGAGTTCCCGATCGAGCTGATCTCGACCTACTGGATCCCCGACGGTAACTTCCCCGACCACGAGCCGAACCCGCTGCTGCCCGAGAACCGCGAGTTCATCATCGACCGGGTCCGGGCCGAGGGCGCCGACGTCGGCATCGCCTGGGACGGGGACGCCGACCGCTGCTTCTTCATCGACGACGAGGGGGAGTTCGTCGATGGCGACTTCCTCACTGCGCTGCTGGCGGAGCTCGTCCTCGACAAGGTCCCGGGCGCCGACATCCTCTACGACGTCCGGGCGAGCCGGGCGGTGCCGGACACGGTCGCCGAACACGGCGGCACGGCGCACATCAACCGGGTCGGCCACGCGTTCATGAAGCGTGCCATGAAGGAGATCGGCGGCGAGTTCGCGGGCGAGGTGTCGGGCCACTACTACTTCCGGCAGTTCTACAACGCCGATTCGGGGACGATCCCGGCCCTGCTGGTGCTCGAGCTGATCTCGAAGTCGGGCCGCAAGCTGTCCGACCTCGTCGGCGAGCTGCGCTCGAAGTACTTCATCAGCGGCGAGATCAACTCCGAGGTCGAGGACACGGACGCGAAGATGAAGGAGATCGGCGACGGTCATCCCGATGCCGAAGTGACCTGGCTCGACGGCGTCTCGGTCGACTACCCCGACTGGCACTTCAACGTCAGGCCGTCGAACACCGAGCCGTTGCTGCGGCTGAACCTCGAGTCTCTGGTCTCCCGCGAAGACATGGAGACGAAGCGCGACGAGGTGCTCGCGCTGATCCGCGCGAAGTGACGCCCCCGGTCCCGAAGGCCGACGAGCGGCGCCCCAAGCGCCGCATGCTGATCATCGTCAACCCCTACGCGACGACCGTCTCCGACCGGCTCAAGAACCTCGTCGTCTACGCCCTGCAGGGCCGCTACGAGGTCGAGGCCGTCACCACCGAGGCGCAGAACCACGCCACCGAGATCGGCCGGGAGGCGATCGACGGCGGCTACGACATCGTCGTCGCGTTCGGCGGCGACGGGACCCTGAACGAGGTCGTCAACGGCCTGGCCCGGACCGACATCCCGGTCTCGGTGCTCCCCGGCGGTTCGACCAACGTCGTCGCCCGCTCGCTCGGCATCCCCAACGACGTCGTCGATGCGACCGAGCACCTGCTCAGCTGCGCCGACGACTTCCGTCCGCAGCGGATCGATCTCGGCATCGCCAACGGGCGCCGGTTCGTCTTCGCATGCGGCGCCGGCCTCGACGCGACCGCCGCCCACCAGGTCGATTCGCACCCGAAGATGAAGCACCGCTTCGGGCCCTACTACTACACGTGGGCGGCGGTGAAGGGCTTCTACGGCAGCTACCTCCGCAACCCCGTGCAGATGAAGATCACCAGCGACGAGGGCGACACCGAGGGCGTCACCGTGATCTGCCAGAACACCGACCCCTTCACCTACTTCCGCGGCCGCGAGATCCGGATCTCCGAGAACGTCGCCATCGACGACGGCCGGCTCTCGCTCGCGGTCCTCCACCGGGCGGCCCAGCGGGATGTCCCCTTCATCGCCCGGCGCGCGCTCGGCAAGCGGAACAGCGTCGGCGACCACCGCCGCATTGACGTCTTCGAAGGCATCACCGAGGCCCGGATCGAGTCAGCCACCAAGGCCGACGATGGATCCTGGCGGCAGTTCCCGGTCCAGCTCGACGGCGATCCGATCGGCCTCCACGGCGAGCTCGACCTCAGCGTGGATCCCGGCTCGATCCTCTTCGTCTCCTAGCCGTGGCGCTACGTGACCCCGACTGCATCTTCTGCTCGATCGTCGCCGGCGACATCGACGCGGCGATCATCTTCGAGGACGAGTCGACCCTGGCCTTCCTCGACCACCGGCCGCTCTTCCCCGGCCACGTCCTCCTCGTCCCCCGCGCCCATCACGAGACGATCGAGGACCTCCCTTCCGCCCTCGTCGAACCCGTCTTCGCCAACGCGCGGACCCTCGCCGGCGCCGTCCGCCGCGCAATGGGCTCGGAGGGGACGTTCGTCGCCCTCAACAACATCGTCAGCCAGAGCGTCCCGCACCTCCACGTCCACGTCGTCCCCCGCGTCCGCAAAGACGGCCTCCGCGGCTTCTTCTGGCCACGGAACCCCTACGAGGACGATGAGCACCTCAACGAGACGGCGGCGGCGATCCGGGCGGAGCTGAGCTAGAGCCGTCGCTCCACCCCGCGCCGCCGGGGTTTGGGCTGGTGAAGGGGAACTGAGGCGGGACGTGGGTCGGTTCAGGCGTCCCAGGGGAGCTCAAATCGACCCACGTCGGGGTTACGGCTTCCCCAGATGGCCAACCTCCCCCTCACTGCCAAACCACGGCGACCCAGCCGCTAGCCGACCGGGCCGTCCCCTCGGACCGAACCTACGGCGTGATGCGATACGCGTCGAAGACCTGGTCGATTTGCCTGAGACGCGAGATCGCAGTCTTGAGCTGGTCGGTGTCGCCGACTTCGACGACGAAGCGGTTCTGGACCATCGGGTACTTGGTTGAGCAGCGGGCCTCGATGATGTTCACGCCTGCTTCGGAGAAGGTCCGCGATAGGTCTTCGAGCAGGCGGGTTCGGTCATAGGCATCGATGGCGATCTCCACGCGGTAGGAGGTGCTGTTGTCGCCCGCCCAGCTCACCGGCGTGAACCGATCGGGCGACTTCATCAGCGCGCTCACGTTCTTGCAGTCGTCGCGATGGATCGTGATGCCGCGGCCGAGCGAGACGTAGCCGACGATGCCGTCGCCGGGAACCGGGCGACAGCACTTGGCGAGTCGAACCATGACATCGTCGACGCCCTCGACCTCGATGCCGTAGTCGGTGGCCTCCTGGGTGCGGCGCTCGCGGTCGCGGCCCATCGAGGACGCCGTCGCGCGACGGCGGCTCCTCCTCGGTTACGCCGTCGCCCTGCTTCAGACGCTGCAGCACCTTGTTGACGACCGTCTTCGAGCTGATCTTGCCCTGGCCGAGCGCGACGTAGAAATCGTCGGCCTTGCGGAAGCCGACCTCGCGGATCACGTCGACGAGGAGCGGCGAGCCGGCCAACCGCTGCGGCGGCAGCCCGCGCCTGCGCAGCGACTCCGACAGCTCCTCGCGGCCCTTGCGCTCGGCGTCCTCGCGACGCTCCGACTTCAGGAAGGCGCGAATCTTGTTGCGGGCACGGCTCGTCCGGACCAGCCCGAGCCAGTCGCGCGACGGTCCCCGCTCCCGCTTCGCGGTGAGGATCTCGACGATGTCGCCGCTCCGCAGCGTGTAGTGCAGCGGCACGATCTTCCCGTTGACCTTGGCGCCGACGCAGCGGTGGCCGACGTCGGTGTGGACGGCGTAGGCGAAGTCGAGCGGCGTCGAGCCGGCCGACAGGTTCTTGATCTCGCCCTTCGGCGTGAACACGAAGACCTCGTCCTCGAAGAGGTCGACCTTGAGCGCCTCGAGGAACTCCTCGGGGTCGCCCTCGCCCTCGGCGTCGAGCAGGTGGCGCAGCCAGGTCATCTTGTCCCGCTCGGGGTTCTTGCCGCCCGGGCCCTCCTTGTAGATGACGTGCGCGGCGACGCCGTACTCGGCGAGCTCGTGCATCTCGGCGGTCCGCACCTGGATCTCCAGCGGCTGGCCCTGCGGGCCGATCACCGTCGTGTGGAGGGTCTGGTAGAGGTTCATCTTCGGGGTGGCGATGAAGTCCTTGAAGCGTCCGGGCAGGGGCTTCCAGAGGGCGTGAATCACGCCGATCGCCCCGTAGCAGTCCTTGACCGAGCCGACGATCACGCGCATCGCGGTGAGGTCGTAGATCTCGTTGAACTCGCGGCCCTTCTTGGTCATCTTCGAATAGATCGAATAGAAGTGCTTGGCGCGGCCCGAGATCTCCGCCTCGATGCCGACGGCGCCCAGCTCCTTGCCCAGGAACGAGCCCGCCTCGGCGACGTACTGGGCACGTTCATTGAGCTGCTGGCCGACCAGCTTCTTGATCTCGTCGTACTTGCGCGGATGGAGCACCTGGAACGCCAGGTCTTCGAGCTCCCACTTGATTGCGTGGATCCCGAGCCGGTGCGCGAGCGGCGCGTAGATCTCGAGCGTCTCGCGCGCCTTCGCCAGTTGCTTCTGCTTCGGCATCGCACCGAGCGTCCGCATGTTGTGCAGCCGGTCGGCGAGCTTGATCAGGATGACGCGGACGTCCGCGGCCATCGCGACCATCATCTTCCGGTAGTTCTCGGCCTGGCTCTCGTCGCGGCTCTCGAAGGTGATCCCGGTCAGCTTGGTCACGCCGTCGACGAGGTGTGAGACCTGCTTGCCGAAGCCGTTCGCAACCTCGTTCAGGCTGGCGCTCGTGTCCTCGACGGTGTCGTGGAGCAGCGCGGCGCAGAGCGTCTCGGTGTCGAGGCGGAGGCCGGCACAGATCTTCGCCACCTCGACCGGGTGGTTGATGAACTCCTCGCCGGAGCGACGGCGCTGGTCGGCGTGGCGCTCGCAGGCGAACACGAAGGCCCGCTCGACCTCCTGGTGGTCGACGGTCTCGCCGTTACCGGGGTCGTGCTCACCGATGACGGCCAGCAGATCGCCGAGGAGCTCACGCTCGCGCTCGGTCAGATCCCGAGTGATCGCATCGACCGGAGCCGGCGGCGCTGCGGACTCCTCAACCCCGACCCGGATCCGCCCGGGCTCGTCGACAGCAGGGTCGAGCGCGGCGCCTTCGGCGTCGGGATTCATGCCCGTCAGGGCTCCGCTCTTCGGCTCTGCAGGTATTTGAGGCCCTCCTGGTGGGCTTCCGAATAGGCACGAAAGGCCTCGGAAAGTTCCAACTTCGTCCTCTCCGAGGATACGACGCGCAACAAGCGGGCATCCTCGTCGTCGCATCCGCTGACGATCCCGAGCTCACGGAGGACCCGCACCGACCGGGCCGCGGCTTCTGCCGAACGCCCGTATCGCGCGGCGCCGACGAGGACCGTGCGCAGCGCCTCCCCCTGCGCCTCGCCCTTCGCGAGCCCGCGGTAGACATCGGCGAGCGGGCCGCGCAGGTCCCACTCCGCGTCCCAGCACATCTCGGCGAGTTCGGCGCTCGGGCCCCAGCAGCGATGAACGAAGCCGGGGCCCGTCGCGGTCGTCACGGCGCGCTCCTGCTCGGCCCCGCTCGGCGGGTCGACGAGCACCAGATGCTGAAAGCCGGCGGCCGCCGAAGGTGCCGCGGCGAGCGACTGCCAGTCGGTCACGAACAGGTTGCAGCCGTCGTCTGCGGAGAGCCGGACGAGCTCTCCGTCGGCACAGCGCAGGCAGGCGCAGAGCGGGCCGTCGGCGCCGGCGATGGCACCTCGTTCGGCGAGGGCCGAGCGCCGCCCGGCATCCGCGGCCACGACCATCACCCGCTCGCCGCTCGAGAGCAGCTCGGCGATCCGCGCGGTCGCCGAGCTCCGGCGGGCGTCGAGCACGCGCCGCTCCTCGCCACCCCGCCCGGGCTGTTGCGCCACCGCCGCAGCCGGGTCGCGCCGCAGCTCGGCCTCGAAACGCCCCCACCAGAGGTCGTCGGGCGCATCGGCGCACCGGTGTCCGTGCGGCTCTTCGGCCCCGACACCCGCCGGACGCGCGAACGCATCGGCGAGAACCGCCCGCGGCTCGACGGCGCCGTTCCAGTGATTGACCTCGAGCCGCACGGCGATGTCATGCGGCTCGCGCTGTGCGGCGGCGAGCTTGCCGTTGGCGTTGAAGGCAACGCCGCGTGCCGAGAGCGTGCCGGTGCTCAGGTTGAAGCGGGCGTGCTTGCCCTCCTCGCCCATCGGCCGGACGTCCCCGACGCGGGCGCCGGGCACGAGCAGCTTGATGCCGGGGTTGCCCTGGCCGAAGGGGGCCAGCGTCGCGAGCTGCTCGGCTACGGCGAGGTCGAGCGACTCGGCGCCGACGAACGCGTCGACCAGATCCGCCTCGCGCGGCTCCGTCGACGGCTCGACGGTGCGGGCGTGGGCGATCAGGCGCTCGCGGAAGGCATCGATCCGGTCGGCCGGGAGCTCGAGCCCGGCGGCGGCACGGTGCCCCCCGTAGCGATCGAGCTGATCGGCGCACGAGTCCAGCGCCGCGAGCAGGTCGAACCCGTCGATGCTGCGACCCGAGCCCTTCGCACGGTCGCCTTCGACAGCGAGCACGATCGCCGGGCGCTCGTGGCGCTCGACCAGACGCGAGGCGACGATGCCGACGACGCCGGGGTGCCAGCCCTCACCGGAGACGACGATGAACGGCGCCGACCGCAGGTCATCCGGAAGCGCCCTGAGCACCGCCTCCGCCTCGTTGCTTACCTGACGTTCGGTGTCGCGGCGCTCGTGGTTGGCGGCGTCGAGCTCGGCGGCGATCGTCGCGGCCCGGGCGGAGTCGTCGGTGAGCATCAGCTCGACACCGGCGTCGGCGCGGTAGAGGCGGCCGGCCGCGTTGAGGCGCGGGCCGAGCCGGAAGGCGATGTCGCCCTCGTCGATCCGCTCGGGCTCGACGCGCGACGCCGCCATCAGCGCCGCGAGTCCCGGGCGCGGCGAACGCCGGATCAGCTCGAGTCCGCGGCGGACGAGGAAGCGGTTCTCGCCGACGAGCGGCACGAGGTCGGCGACCGTCGCGAGCGCGACGAGATCGAGGCCGGTGATGGACGCCTCCGGGTCGTCCCCGATCTCGCGATCGAGCGCCTGGACGAGCTTGGCGGCGACGGCCGCACCGCAGAGCGACTCGAAGGGGTATCCGCCGACCACCGGGTGGACGATCGGGCAGGCGGGAAGTTCGGGTCCGGGCTGGTGGTGGTCGGTGATGACGGCCGGGATCCCGGCGGCCTCCGCCGCGGCGATCTCGGCAACCGATCCGATCCCGCAGTCGACGGTGACGAGCAGGCCGGTGCCGCGCTCGCCGAGCTTCGCCAGCGATCCGGCGCTGAGCCCGTAGCCGTCGCCGAGCCGGTCGGGGATCAGCCAGTCGCAATCGCCGCCGAGCCGGCGCAGTGCCGCGACCATGATCGCGGTCGAGCAAATGCCGTCGACGTCGTAGTCGCCGTGGACGGTGATCCTCGTCCCGGCGGCCAGCGCACCGGCGATCCGCTCCACGGCCGCATCGATCCCCTCGAACAGGCCGGGGTCATGGGTCTCACCGGCATCGAGGAAGGCGCGGGCGTCGGCGACGGTGCGGTGCCCGCGCCGGACCAGCGCGATGGCGACGGGATCGGCGAGGCCGAGCTCGTCGGCGATCAGGCGCGCCTCCGCGTAGTCGTAGGGGCGGGCGCGAAAAGCTGGGGATTGAGTGCTCGCGCTCACGCCAGTCAGGCTTGCACCGTTCGAGGACGGAACCGGGGCGCGAACCCGCTATTTGGGCCTTGGTTGAGCGGCTTACGCTTCGCCGTAATGCGCCGGGTGGTGCCTCGGGTCGCGCGACCCGATCGCGTAGACGATCGCGAGGGCGATCAGGCATCCCGGGACGGCCGCCAGGAAGGTCAGGACGTCGGTCTCCCCGAGCGAGTCGCCGGAGGCGATCTGCCAGAGAGCACCGCTCACCATCGCGCCCGCGACGGAGGCGAGGAAGGCGCCGATGATCCCGCCGACGAAGCGGTCGGGGAGGAAGACGGTGAAGTGCCAGAGGGCGACTCCGAGTGTCAGCCAGACGAGCAGGGCCATGGTTCTCTCAGCGGTTCCTTCCGTGCTTGCGCTTGTGCTCCTGGCGGCGCCGGCGGGCGGCGAGGCGGCGTTCGCGATCGGTCATCCCGGCCTCTCCGGCCGCATCCTCGGGGGCGGAACCGTTGCCGTCTGTGATGGGCGCGGTCGCCACCGGGGCCGCCGGTGCGGCCGGCGCGGACGTGGCTGCGCCCGGCTCCGACTCCGCGGCCGGTGCGGGCGACGGCGCCGCGGCGGTCCGCGTCTGCGTCGCGACGGGATCCGGCTCGCCGCCGACGAGGGCGACCTCGTTGTCCTCCGGGAAGGCCGGGACCCTGCCCATCTGCTCCTCGATCCGCAGCGCCCGTGACTGGTAGGCGGGCTCGCGCTCCTTCCAGGCGATCAGGACCGGCGTCGCGATGAAGATCGACGAGTAGGTACCGGAGAGGACGCCGACCATCATCGCGAAGGCGAAGTCCTGCAGGGTCGCGCCGCCGAAGATCAGGATGACCCCGATCAGGAACACAGTCGAAAGACCGGTGATCAGGGATCGGGTGAGCACCTCGCTGAGCGAGCGGTTGGCGATCTGCGAGAAGGTTGCGCGCGGCAGGCGCGGCACGTTCTCGCGTATTCGGTCGAACACGATGACCGTGTCGTAGAGCGAATATCCGAGAATCGTCAGGAAGGCAGCGACGGTGCCGCTCGTTACCTCCCTTCCAACCAGCGAGTACACGCCCGCAGTGATGAGGATGTCGTGGACCACGGCGATCATGACCGGGATTGCGTACTTCGGCTCGAAGCGGAAGGCCACGTAGGCGGCGATGAGAAGCAGCGAGAACGCGATCGCGTAGCCGGCGCTGCGGGCGATCTGCTGGCCGAAGGTCGGGCCGACCGACTGGCTCTCGAAGCCGGTCTGGTCGCCGCCCTCGAACCCGAAGTCCTTGCTGAGCTGGCGCTGGACGTCACCGACCTCTTGTGGCGGGATCGTGCCCTGGATCTGGAAGACGTTGGCGCCGAACTCCGGCTGCTCGACCTGCTGGACCTTTACGGCCTCGACGTCGGCCACGCCGGCGTCGCTGAGCGAGGTGCGGACGTCGTCGACGCTGGCCGGCTCGGCGAGCGCGACGTTGATCTTCGTGCCCGACTCGAAGTCGATGCCGAAGTTGAGCTGGTTGGTCGCGAACGAGAGCGCGCCGATCGAGCAGGATCACGCCCGAGATCGAGAAGAACCAGCGGCTGGCGCCGGCGAAGTCGAAGTGCCAGCGGACGCCCTGGCCGATGTGGGCGCCGAGGAAGGCCGGCGAGCGCAGGATCGGGCTGCGGCCGAGCAGGCCGAGGACGGCGCGCGTGAAGACGACTGCGGTCAGCAGCGAGACGATCGTGCCGACGCCGAGGGTGAAGGCGAAGCCCTTGACGCCCGCGGTGGCGAGCCCGAAGAGGACGAACGCGGTCAGCAGCGTGATCACGTTCGCGTCGATGATCGTCGCGATCCCGCGCTTGTAGCCCGTCGTGATCGACGAGATCATGGAGTGCCCCTTTCGGGACTCCTCCTTTATTCGCTCGAATATGACGACGTTCGAGTCCGCCGCGACGCCGATCGTGAGGATCAATCCGGCGATGCCCGGCAGCGTCAGCGTGATCGGGATCAGTTTCATGATCGCCAGGAAGAAGACCGCGTAGACGCCGAGGCCGAGGATCGCGATCAGGCCGAGGAAGCGGTAGTAGAAGAGGAAGAAGATCGAGACGAGCAGCAGCCCGATCAGGCCGGCCTTGAGGCCGTCGTCGAGCGCCTGCTGGCCGAGCGTCGCCGTGACGGTGCTCTGGCTGACCAGCTTCAGGTTGACCGGCAGGGCACCGATCTTCAGGAAGGTTGCGAGGTCCTGCGCCTCCTGGGTCGTGAAGCTGCCCGAGATCTGCGCGCCGGTGCGGCCGTCGATGCCGTCCGGGTTCTCGTTGTAGTCGATGATCGGCCGGGAGACGATCTTGCCGTCGAGGACGATCGCGAACGCGTAGGGGGCGCCGAGCGACTCCTGACCGCGCTGGGCGATCTGACGGGTGATGTTCTGGAAGGCGACCCGGCCGGCGTCGGTGAAGTCGAAGGTGACGTTCGGCTGGTTGTTCTGGTCGAAGTTCTGCTCGGGGTTCTTGATGTCGTCGCCGCTGAGCTCGGGACGGTCGCGAAGGACGAAGTAGCTGGGCGGCGCCGCGGGGTTCGAGGTGTTGTCCTGATCCTCGACCACGATCGTGCCCTGCGGGACGGTGAAGACCTGCTGCTCGTCCTTCGGCACAGCCTTGGCGGCGTCCGTCGAGAACAGGTCGCGCTGGTTCGACTCCGGGCCGGCGACGTATTCACGAGACTTCTTGTTGAAGAGGTAGAGCTGCGGGCCGGTCGTCGTACAGACGTCGTTGCATTTCGTGTTCTGCTTCGAGGCCAGTTCGACCGCGTCGTACTGGCTCGTCGTCGACTGCTGCTGGAGGTTGGCGGGCGTGACCTCGGTGACCTTCGGGTCGAGCGGGACGACGTTGGGCTCGAGGTCGTAGAAGTAGAGCTTGGCGGTGTCGCCGACCTGCTCGATCGCGCGCTGAGTGTCCTGGACGTTCGGGAGGCTGATCTGGACCTGATCGGTGCCGAGCGGCGCGATCTCCGGTTCGGAGACGCCGAGGGCGTCGACGCGGTCGCGGATGATCTCGATCGCGCGATCGATGTCCTCGCTGTCGACCGTCGGGTTGTCGGCGCTGGGCTCGCCCTGGTAGATGAGCTGCGTGCCGCCGCTGAGGTCGAGGCCCTTCTTGGTCGGCTTCGTGACGATCACCAGGATCGATCCGGCGAGCAGCGCCAGGATCACGGCGACGATGATTATGTTCGTGCGGCGAGTGCCCAAGGTTCAGGGTCCGTTTTCGGCGGTGAAGCTGCTCGCTGCCTATTCCGGCGTGAGGACGAGCAGCATTCCGCCGTCGTCATCGTAGGCCGGAAAGACGTCGGCCACAGCCTTGGCCGGTAAATCCCCCTCGGCGTGGACCGCGACGCGCTTGCCGAGCGATCGCACTCCCCATTCGAGAGTCGTCTCGATCGGGTCGGCGACGCCGTTGCCGTCGGTGTCCGCCTCCTCGCCGCCGTCGCCGGGATCGATCCACTCGAGGCCGAGCACGTCCTTGACGGGCCTGCCGATCACGTCCTCGTCAGTCAGGCCGGTCAGCTCGAAGCCACCGCGGCCGACGTCGAGCACGCGCCCCTTGCCGTCGCACGTGAAGAAGGCCGCGTCGGGCGCCGGGTAGTAGTCGTCGAGCAGTTCGAACAGGAACCCGAACCCGCACTTCGGACATCCCTTCGGGCGGCTCGAGAGGCCGGCCGTTCGCTCACCGCTCTGGACGCGGTTGCCGCAGTTGGGACAGATGAAGAAGGGCACGAACGGAAGGCTATTGAATCGGCGGACCGGGGCTGCCGGTGACCGGCGTTCAGAAGAGGCTGGGCAGGCCGTCCGGGACGGGGAGCCCGAGGTGGGCGTAGCCGCGCTCGGTGACGACCCGCCCCCGCGGCGTCCGCTTCAGCAGTCCCTGCTGGAGGAGGTAGGGCTCGTAGACGTCCTCGATCGTGTCCTGCTCCTCGTCGACGGCCGCGGCGAGTGTGCTGAGCCCGACCGGGCCGCCGGAGAACTTGCCGGCGATCGCGTCGAGGATCGCCCGGTCGTGGCGGTCGAGGCCGGCCTCGTCGACCTCGAGCATCGCCAGCGCCGACGCCGCGATGGCGCCGTCGATGACTCCCTCGCCGTGGACCTGGGCGTAGTCGCGGACCCGCTTGAGCAGCCGGTTCGCGACTCGGGGCGTGCCGCGCGAGCGGCTCGCGATCTGACTCGTTCCGGCCGGGTCGATCTCGACGCCGAGGATGCCGGCGGAGCGCTCGACGATCATCGCCAGGTCGGCGGGCTCGTAGTGCTCGAGCCGGTGGCTGACGCCGAACCGGTCGCGAAGCGGGGTCGTCAGCAGGCCGGCGCGGGTCGTGGCGCCGACGAGCGTGAAGTCGGGGAGGTCGAGCGTGACGGTCCGGGCGCCGGCGCCCTGGCCGAGGACGACGGGTAGCTGGCGGTCCTCCATCGCCGGGTAGAGCGTCTCCTCGATCGAGCGGTTGAGGCGGTGGATCTCGTCGATGAAGAAGACGCTGCCGGGCTCGAGGGTGGTCAGGAAGCTTGCGACGTCGGCCTTGCGCTCGAGCGCCGGGCCGGCGGTCTGGACCATCGGCACGCCGAGTTCGGCGGCGATGATGTGGGCGAGCGACGTCTTGCCGAGCCCCGGAGGGCCGGCAAGCAGGACGTGGTCGAGCGGTTCCTTGCGCCGCCGCGCCGCCTCGATGAACACGCCGAGCTGCTCGGTGACCTGCCGCTGGTTGACGAAGTCGGCGAGCTTCGAGGGGCGGAGGTTGCGGTCGAGCTCCTCCTCCCCGCGCTCGCGGCGCGCGTCGGCGATCCGGGGCTCGGCATCGGCCGCGATGGCCGCTTCGTTGAGAGGAATCCGCTCGATCGACATCTCAGGCCACAGCTTGGCCTACGCGGCGGCGCGAGCGTTGCGCAGTGCCGACGCGACGAGTTCCTCGGCCGTCTCACCGCTGGCGGTGCCGAGCAGCCGCTCGGCTTCGATCGGCGTGTAGCCGAGCCCGATCAGGCCCTCGCGGGCCTCCTCGCGGGCGCTGTCCTCGGTGGCGACCGTCGAGACGCCCTCCTCGAGCTCACCGGCGATCCGCTCGCGAAGCTCGACGATTATCCGCTCGGCGGTTCGCTTGCCGATCCCCGGGACCGCTTGGAAGCGCTTGGCGTCCCCGGCGGCGAGGGCGCGGAGGAGCTCGCCGGTCGAGCCGCCCGAGAGCGCCGCCATCGCGACCTTCGGGCCGACCCCGGAGACCGAGATCAGCGACAGGAAGAGCTCGCGCTCGTCCTCGGTCGCGAAGCCGTAGAGGGCGAGGGCGTCGTCGCGCGGGATCAGATGGGCATGGAGGGAGACGCGCTCGCCGACTGCCGGGACGGAGCGGAGCGTCTCGGCCGATACGGCCAGCCGGTAGCCGACGCCGCCGGCATCGACGACGACGTGGTCGCTGCGCCGCGAGAGGACTTCGCCGCTGACCGCGGCGATCATCCGACGGCGACCGCCTCCGCGGTCCTGTCGTCGCGGGAGTGGGATGCGTGGCAGACCGCGACGGCGAGGGCGTCGGCGGCGTGGTCGGACGGCGGCTCGACCGGAAGGCTGAGTAGGACGCCGACCATGTGCTTGACCTGGTCCTTGGCGGCGGCGCCGGTGCCGGTCACCGCGAGCTTGACGGCCTGCGGCGTGTAATCGAAGCAGGGGATGTCACGCGCGGCAGCGGCCAGCATGACGACGCCGCGCGCCTGGCCGACGCCGATCGCCGACTTGACGTTCTTGCCGAAGTAGATGCTCTCGAGCGCCACCGACTGGGGCTCATGCCACTCGATCAGCTCGACGATCGAGTCGTGGATGCGACGCAACCGCTGTTCGGGCGGGACGTCGGCGGCGACCTCGACGGTGCCCCCGTCGATCGCGGTCATCCGCGTGCCGGCCACCCTGACGACACCGAAGCCGGTGTTCGCGATGCCGGGATCGATTCCCATGACGATCCGCATTGATGACCATTCTGCGCCGAGGCCCGGATGCCTCCCGAGTCGGCGCCGGCGGGTCAGGCCATCACGCGCTGCATCACGTCTTCGCTCATGTCGAAGTTCGCGTGCACGGCATCGACGTCGTCGTGATCCTCGAGCGCCTCGATCAGGTTGAGCAGCGTCTTCGCCTGCGATTCGTCGACCTCGACGGTGTTCTTCGGGTCCATGACGACGTCGGAGGAGACGATCTCGACCCCGGCGTCGTCGAGGGCGGCACGGGCGGCGGCGAGGTCGGCCGTCGCCGTGAGGACGCGGAAGGTGCCGTCGTCGTCGATGACGTCCTCCGCACCTGCGTCGATGGCGACCATCAGGTCGTCCTCGTCGTAGCGGTCGCCGTCGACGAGGATGACGCCGCGCTTCTCGAAGGTCCAGGCGACCGAGTTCGGCTCTCCGAGGCTGCCGCCGTGGCGGTCGAAGGCGTGGCGGATCTCGGAGCCGGTCCGGTTGCGGTTGTCGGACAGCGCCTCGACGAGGATCGCCACCCCACCGGGCCCATAGCCCTCGTAGAGGATCCGCTCGAGCTCGACGCCGTCGGAGCCCTCGCCGGTCCCGCGGTCGATCGCCCGCTGGATGTTGTCCTTGGGCATCGACTGGTCCTTGGCCTTCTGGATCGCCGTCGCCAGCGTCGCGTTGCCGTCGGGGTCCCCCCCGCCCTCACGCGCTGCGACGGTGATCGCGCGCGCCAGCTTCGTGAAGAGCTTCCCCCGCTTGGCGTCGGTGGCGCCCTTCTTGTGCTTGATCGAGGCCCACTTGGAATGTCCGGACATGCCCTGATCTTAGAACCGGCGCACGCGGATGTGAGATCCGCAATGCTGCCCGTAAGGCCGCAGAACGACGACGACCGAACCTACGGGGGGTTGAGGTCCGGCCGCGTCGTATCGCCCTCTGACATTGATCTGCATCGACGGGAGCTCCCGCAAGCGTCCGAACATGCAAGGTGTCGAGGGGTCTGCGCCTTCAAACAGCGCCGTCGGCAAGAAGTTGCGGTGAGGTGTCGCCTGCGGAGGGGCGTTGCAGGGAGGCGTGGCCTGCCGAGGGGATCGCACGGAGCGTGGGAGTCAGTCTGGCTGTGAGGGGTCGTGGGCGGGAGCGCGAGTTGGCCCTTCATTGCTCGTGGGCCGATTTCCTCGGATTATCAGTGGAAAACGACCCACGACCCCCCTTCGGCGGCCATTGGTCGGGATTGGGTGTCTATACGACGCCAAATCCCGACCAGTGGCGTTTTGTCGACGCCCGCGCCCTTCCCCCTCTCAGCCCAAACCCACCTGCGGCCCGCCGCACCTCTCTAGGCGCCAGCGACGGCCGACCCTCAGACCACGAACCGGCCGTCCTCCTGGAGGAGCTCGCCGTCGACGGTGATGCTGCCGCCCTTGCGGAGGTCGCAGATCATGTCCCAGTGGATGGCGGACTCGTTGACGCCGCCGGTCTCGGGGTAGGACTGGCCGACCGCGAGGTGGACGGTGCCGCCGATCTTCTCGTCGAGGAGGATCTCGCCGGTGCCGAAGTCGATGCCGAAGTTGGTGCCGATGCCGAGCTCGCCGAGGCGGCGGGCCCCTTCGTCGGTGTCGAGCATCTCGATCAGGAAGTCCTCGCCGCGATCGGCGGAGGCGTCGACGACCTTGCCGCCTTCGAAGCGGAAACGAACGCCGGCGACCTCGCGACCGGCGTAGGTGGCCGGCAGGTGGAAGGTGATCTCGCCCTCCGCCGAATCTTCGACGGGGCCGGTGAAGAACTCGCCGTCGGGCATGTTGTACTTGCCGTCAGCGGGCTTGAAGTGGCGACCGGCGACGTTCAGCTTCAGGTCGGTGCCGGGGCCCTTGATGTGGACCTCCTCGCGGCCCTCGATCCAATCGGCGAGGCGGATCGTCTCGGCGGCCGCCTGCTCCCAAGCGGCGACCGGGTCGGCCTGGTCGCAGAGGCAGGCGCGGTAGTAGAAGTCCTCGTAGTCCCGCAGACTCATGCCCGCCTCGGCGGCGTAGGCGTTGGTCGGAAACAGGGTGACGTTCCAGCGCAGGTCGCCGGCGGCACTCCGCTCCATCATCTTCTGCATGTACGGGTGCATCGCCTTCTGGCGGCGCGTCTGCTTCTCGGGCGGGACGTTGCTGAGCTCGCGGACGTTGGTGTCGCTGAGGATGCGCATCCGGGCGTCGGCCGACTCGAAGGCCCACTGCTGAGCCGGTGAGACCCAGTCGATCTGCGCATCGCTCGCCAGCTCGAAGAAGGCCGAGGCGGTCCCTTCCAGCGACAGGTCGAGAACCGGGTTGGCGCCGGCACGCAGCGTCTCCTCGTAGAGCGCCTGGACGAGCGGCTCCGCGTTGGCGCCGCTCGTGATGAAGAAGGTCTGACCCTCCTGCAGCTCCAGCGAGTAGCGCACGATCACCTTCGCCAATCCGTCGATCCTCGGGTCCTTCATCCGCCCGCCTCCTCCGCGACGCGCTCCCGCGCCGCCGTAGCCATTGCCATCAACAGTGCGTGTACCCGTGAGTCGCCGGTCAACTCCGGATGGAAGGAGCAGACGAGGACGCCGCCCTCGCGGATCGCGACCGGGTGATCCTCCCAGCGTGCCAGGATCTCAACGTCGTCCCCGTACGACTCGATCCAGGGCGCGCGGATGAACGCGGCGCGGATCGGATCGGGACCGATGCCGGCGGCCGGCTCGAACTCGAGGTCGGCCTCGAAGCTCTGCAGCTGCCGGCCGAAGGCGTTGCGGCGGGCGGTGGCGTCGATCAGACCGAGGTGCTCGCGGTCGCAGACGATCATGCCCGCGCAGGTGCCGAGGATCGGCGAGCCCGACTCGAAGTGGGCACGGATGGCGGGCTCGAGCCCGTCCCGCTCGATCGCCTTCGTGATCGTCGTGCTCTCGCCGCCGGGGATGACGAGCGCATCGAGGCCGGCGATGTCGTCCGCCGTCCGGACCTCGCGGGCGTCGGCGCCGAGCTCGGCGAGAACGCGCAGGTGGGCGGCGAAGTCGCCCTGACTCGCCAGGACGCCGACGCGCAGGGGCTCGCCGGAAGCGGCCGGCACTACCAGCCGCGCTGCTGCAGCAATTCGCCCTCGGCGGCCAGCTCGGCGATGTCGTCGCCGCGCATCGGGTCGCCGAGATCGCTGGAGGCAGCGAGGACGCGCTCGGGATCCTTGAAGTGGGTTGTCGCCTCGACGACGGCCTTGGCGGTCCGCTCGGGGTCGGCCGACTTGAAGATGCCGGAGCCGACGAAGTTGCCCTCGGCGCCGAGCTGCATCGTCAGAGACGCGTCGGCCGGGGTCGCGATCCCGCCGGCGCAGAACATCGGCACCGGCAGCCAGCCGCGCTCCGCGACGTCGCGAACGACCTCGAGCGGAGCGCGCAGCTCCTTGGCCTCGGCGGCCAGCTCCATCGAGTCGAGTGACGAGAGCCGGCGGATGCCGCCAACGATCTCACGCAGGTGCCGGACGGCCTCGACGATGTTGCCCGTCCCGGCCTCGCCCTTGGAGCGGATCATCGCCGCGCCCTCACCGATCCGGCGAAGCGCCTCGCCGAGGTTCGTGGCGCCGCAGACGAACGGAACGTCGAACGCGAACTTGTCGATGTGGTGGGCCTCGTCGGCCGGCGTCAGGACCTCGGACTCGTCGATGTAGTCGACCTCGAGGGCCTGCAGAACCTGGGCCTCGGCGAAGTGCCCGATCCGGGCCTTGGCCATCACCGGGATCGTCACCGCGGCCTTGATCTCCTCGATCATCCGCGGGTTCGACATGCGGGCGACGCCGCCGTCGCGGCGGATGTCGGCGGGGACGCGCTCGAGCGCCATCACGGCACAGGCGCCGGAGGCCTCGGCGACACGGGCCTGTTCGGCGTCGGTGACGTCCATGATCACCCCGCCCTTCAGCATCTCGGCGAGACCGGTCTTGAGGCGGAACGTGGCGTGCTCAGGCATGACCGCCAAATATAGAGAGAGGAAACGCCCGGGTCGGGCGCGCCCTCTCTACTTGAGCTTGAAAGCTCTGATGCGATCCTTGAACGCGGCCTTGTCCCGGGCGTAGACGCCGTGGGCGAGAGCCTCGACGAGGGCGAGCAGCGCCGTCGTCGAGCGCGTGTAAGAGGGCGAGTCCGACGACCAGTAGAGCGTGTGCTCGGCGTGTTCGCCGACGTCCGAGAGGGTCGCGTCCGTGATCGCCATCGTGTGGGCGCCGCGGTGGCGGGCCAGCTTCATCGCCCGGATGACGAGCGGATGGGCGCGGCCGGCCGAGAAGGCCACGACGAGCGTGTCCTCGTCGACGTTGCCGAGCCGGGTGATCGACTCCTGGCGAGGCTGGGTGATCGTCTCGGCGCGAATGTCGAGCAGGGCCAGCATGTGCCGTAGGTAGGAGGCGAAGAAGGCCATCTGGTCCATCGCGACGATGACGACGCGGTGGGCGGTCGCGAGCTCGCGGACGCAGAGCTCGACCGATTCGCGGGTCAGCCCGCGGACGGTGCTCTCGATGTTCGCGTGATCGGCGGCCAGCGAGGCCTCGAATTCGGTGTGGTCGAAGTCGAACAGGGCGCCGCCGGCGGTGCTGCCGGTCGTCGCGACCGTGGCCCGGTATTCCTCGATGGCCGCCTGCTGCAGCTCGGGATAACCGTCGAAACCGAGCGCCTGCGAGAACCGGACGACCGTCGACGACGACGTGTCGGCGCGACGAGCGAGTTCCTCGGCGGTCTGGAAGGCCGCCTCCTCGAGGTGGTCGACGATGTAGCGGGCTACATCCTTCTGCGAGCGCGAGAACTCGTCGAAGCGCTCCGTGATGTAGGTGGAGAGGGTCTTGCCGTTCGGGGTTCCGGTGGCGCTCGAGGCGCTGGAGCCGCTGCGGCGGGGCCTGGACTTGGTTGCGGTCTTGCTCATCGGTGACCCCAGATTCGCCCCACCCCCGCGTTTCCCTTCCGGCCCCGCCCCCGCTCCGGTCGGGGACGGGCGTTTGACCCTGGCCGGTAACGGGAATCTGTGTTGTCCGTAACCAAATGCGACCCACGACGAGAGGACTTCGATTCAAATGGCGGACGAGAAGACTGAGGGCAAGGTCGACGAGGGCAAGGGCCGGCTCAAGGAAGCGGCCGGGAGCCTGACCGGCGACGACGACCTCAAGAACGAGGGCAAGGTCGACCAGACCGCGGGCGACGCCAAGCAGAAGGTCGGCGACGCGGCCGACAAGGTCGGCGACGCGATCGGCGGGGCTGCCGACAAGGTCAAGGGCAAGGACTGAGACGAGGCTCGTCGCGGGCAGGCGCCTGTTAGCTTGCCCGCGATGAGCACCCGTACCGACGATCAGGTCTCCGCCGATACCGACGCCGACGATCCGGGTGCCTGGGACCTGACCGACCTGATCGACCTCGAGGCCGCCGGCGTCGAGGTCGAAGCCGGAGACGACAAGGCCGCGGTCGACGCCCTCCTCGACGAGGCCGACCGGATCTCCGAGCAGTTCGCCGCCGACTTCGAGGGCAAGGTCGCCGACCTCGACGGGGCCGGCCTCCGTGACGCCATGGAACGTCTCGCCCGCCTCTCCGAGCTCGTCGGGCGGGCGCTCAACTTCGCCCACCTCAGGTTCGCCGCCGACACCGAGGACCCGGCCAACGGCGCGCTCCTGCAGGGATCGTCGGAGCGGGCGACCCAGATCCAGACGCGGCTCGTCTTCTTCGAGCTCGAGTGGGTGGCGATCGACGACGAGCGGGCCGACGAGCTCCTCGCCACCGAGGGCCTGGACTTCTGCCGCCACCACCTGCGGATGGAACGCCGTTACCGGCCGCATCTGCTGAGCGGGCCCGAGGAGCGGATCATCTCCGAGCTCTCGCTGACCGGAGCCGGCGCCTGGTCGCGCCTCTTCGACGAGCTCACGTCGGCGATCCGCGTCGACCTTCCCGAAGCCGACGAGCCGGTCCAGCTCGACGTCGCGCTCTCCGGGCTCTTCGACCCCGACCGCGAGCGCCGCCGCACGGTCGCCGAAGCGGTCACCGCCGCGCTCGAGCCCGGCCTGCGGACCCGCGCCTACGCCTTCAACACGCTGCTGCAGGAGAAGGCGACGAAGGACCGCCTCCGCTCCTACCCGCACTGGCTAGCCACCCGGAACCTCTCCAACGAGGCCTCCGACGAGTCGGTGCAGGCGCTCGTCGAAGCGGTCCGCAACCGCAACGAGCTCGCGCGCCGCTGGTACCGGACGAAGGCGAAGCTGCTCGGCATCGACCGCCTCGCCGACTACGACAGGATGGCCGTCGTCGGCGCCGACGACGAGCAGATCGGCTGGGAGGAGGGTCGCGAGATCGTCCTCGAGACCTTCGACTCGGTGTCGCCGCGGATGAGCGAGATCGCGGGCCGGTTCATGAACGAGCGGTGGATCGACGTGCCGCCGCGGCCGTCGAAGCGCGGCGGTGCCTTCAGCGCCTCGACGGTCCCGTCCGTGCACCCCTACGTGATGCTGAACTGGACCGACCGCCGTCGCGATGTGACGACCCTCGCCCACGAGCTCGGCCACGGAATCCACCAGTTCCTCGCCGCCGAGCAGGGCGTCTTCCATCAGAACACCCCGCTGACGGTCGCCGAGACCGCGTCGGTCTTCGCCGAGGAGCTCGTCTTCGGGCGCCTGCTCGCTCAGGCCGACGACCCGCGATCGCGCCTCAACCTTCTGGCCGAGTCGATCGAAGGTCAGATCGCGACCGTCTTCCGCCAGATCGCCATGAACCAGTTCGAGGATCGCGTCCACACCGCCCGCCGCACCGAGGGCGAGCTCGCCGTCGAGCGCTTCGGCGAGCTCTGGTACGAGACCCAGACGGAGCTGCTCGGCGACGCCGTCGAGGTGACCGAGGGCTACCGGTCCTGGTGGTCGTACGTCCCCCACTTCATCGGCTCGCCCGGCTACGTCTACGCATACGCCTACGGGCAACTCCTCGCCCTCTCCGTCTACCGCCTCTACGAGGAGCGCGGGCAGGAGATCGTCCCCGAGTACCTGGAGATGCTCGCCTCCGGCGGCTCGCGCCCGCCCGAGGAGCTCGCGGCGATCGTCGGCGTCGACCTGACGGACCCCGGGTTCTGGGACCGCGGCCTCGACCTCGTCGCCGAACAGCTCGACGCCGCCGAGGCGGCCGCCGAGCAGGTGCTCGCCGAGGGCTGAACCCCGGGTTCGAGCCGAGCGCCGGTCGCGCAGCGCCGCAATCGGGAATAGGATCACGTTCGTGAGCTCTGGGGAGAGCAGCGCGCAGGCGGAGGAGAGCCGTGGCCACGCCATGCGGATGGTCATCGCGACCGCGGCGATCGCCGGCCTCGGCGGACTGCTCTTCGGCTACGACACCGGCGTCATCGCCAGCGCCCTGCTGTTCATCGAGCCCGACTTCGGGCTCTCCAGCTTCGGGTCCGGGCTGGTCGTCGCCGCCGTCCCGATCGGCGCCGTCGTCGGCGCCGCGTTCGCGGGCCGGCTCTCCGACCAGTACGGGCGCCGCATCCTCATCATCGGCTCGGCCGTCGTCTTCATCATCGGCTCGCTCAGCGCCGCGGCCGCCAACGTCGAGGGCGTCCTCGTCGCCGCCCGCGTGATCATCGGCGTCGCGATCGGCCTCGCCTCCGCGACCGCCCCCGTCTACATCTCCGAGGTCTCCCCGCCCGACATCCGCGGCCGCCTCGTCACCTTTTTCCAGCTCGCCGTGACGATCGGCATCGTCGTCGCCTACGCCGTCGGGCTGATCTTCGACAGCAGCGGCGACTGGCGGGCGATGCTCGCGCTCGGTGCCGTCCCGGCCGTTCTCCTGCTGATCGGGATGCTGAAGATGCCGCAGAGCCCGCGCTGGCTCGTCATGGCCGGCCGCGGATACGAGGCCAAGGCCGTGCTCGAGACGATCCGCGAGGACGATCCGGCGCTGATCGACGCCGAGCTCGACGAGATCGCCGAGAGCATCGTCGAGGAGCCGGGCGGCTGGAAGGATCTCAACCATCCGGTCGTGCGGGCGGCGCTGGTCGTCGGCGTCGGCCTCGCGATCCTGCAGCAGGTCTCGGGCATCAACACCGTCATCTACTTCGCCCCGACCATCGTCGGCTACACCGGCGTCGACAGCTCGTCGGCCGCGATCCTCGCCTCGGTCGCCGTCGGCATCGTCAACGTCGGAATGACGCTCGTCGCTATCCGCCTCCTCGACCGCGCCGGCCGCCGCCCGCTGCTGCTCTGGGGCAGCGCGCTGATGGCCGTCGCGCTCTCGATCCTCGCCCTCGTCTTCATCGTCGGCGCGGGCAGCACGATCGGCTCGCTCGTCGCGATCGGCAGCCTGATGATGTACGTCGGCGCCTTCGCGATCGGCCTCGGCCCGATCTTCTGGCTGATGAACTCGGAGATCTACCCGCTCCGGGTCCGCAGCAAGGCCGCCGCCGTGGGCACGATGGCCAACTGGTTCTTCAACTTCCTGGTCTCGCTGACGTTCCTGCTGCTGATCGACGCGCTCGGCAACAGCGGCGCCTTCTTCTTCTACGCGGCGGTATGCGTCGTCACGTTCTTCTTCTGCATGCGCCTCGTCCCCGAGACGAAGGGGAAGCATCTCGAGGACATCCAGGCGGTCTTCGAGGAGCGCGCTGGTGTCAAGGCGCCCTGATCGGGGTCCCACCGAAGACCCTTCACCCCCATCGGGTGACGCACGGTTCCCGATTCGCGGGATAATCGTTTCGTGAGCGAGGAAGAGACCAAGGAAGTCGCCGCCGAGGAGCCCGAGAAGTTCACCGGCATGACGGTCCGCAACCGCCGCCGGCTCGCGATCATCCTGGTCCTCGTCGCCACCCTCACCGGGATCGTCTCGCTCGTGTCGCTCTGGGTGAAGCGCGAGGTCTACGACACCGACCAGTGGGTCGCAACCAGCAGCGCACTCCTCGCCAACGAAGAGATCCGCACCGAGCTCGCTAACTACCTGACTGCACAGATCTTCGCCGGGGGCAACGTCCAGGCCGAACTCGCCCAGCTCCTGCCCCCCAAGGCCGCCCCGCTCGCCGGCCCCGCCGCGTCCGGCCTCAGCCAGCTCTTCAACAAGGCCGTCAACCAGATCCTTCAGACCTCCGCGATCCAGAATCTCTGGGAGGAGGCGAACCGACAGGCGAGCACGGCGTTCATCGCGATCGCCAACAACGAGCCGATCGGCACCGGGATCCTCGGCGAGGCGCAGTCGAAACTGACGGCGGCCCAGGCGAAGACCGGGGCGACGACGCTCGATCTGACTCAGATCCGATCGGCCGTCACCGAGAAGCTCGGCATCCAGCCCCCGAAGACCGGCCTCGGGTCCGGCGAGGCCGCCAAGGCCGCCATCGAGGCCGGCAACGGCCAGGCCGCACTCCAGGTGATCGCGCCGAACGAGATCTCGACGATCCAGGACGTCAGTAGCCTGATCCAGAAGCTCGCGACGATACTGCCGCTGCTGACGTTCTTCCTGCTCGCCCTCGCCGTCTTCATCTCCCGCGGCACCCGGCTGCGAACGCTGACGTCGGTCGGACTCGCGCTGATCGTCGTCGGCGTGGCGACGCTGACAATCCGCGACCTGCTCGGCACGACCCTCGTCAATCAGCTCGCGGCGACCGACTCGGTCAAGCCGGCGATCAGCGCCGCCTACGGGATCGGCACCGAGCTGCTGAAGACGATGGCGGTCGCGACGATCGCCTACGGGATCGTGGTCCTCCTGGCGGTCGCCCTCGGCAGCCAGACGCGGGCCGCGACCTGGATCCGGCAGCACGTCGCACCGGCGCTCCGCGATCCGATGTGGGCGAGCGCGGGTACGGCACTGGTCCTCCTGATCTTGATCTGGTGGTCGCCCACCCCCGCCTTCCACGAGCTCGCCGGCGTCGTGCTGATGTCCGTCTTCGTGATCGGCGGCGTCGTGGCGCTCCGCCGCCAGACGCTGCGCGAATTCCCCGGCCCCGAGGCCGAGACGGCCGAACTGACCTAGACCGCCGCCCTCCTCGATCGGCGGGCGAGCGGCGGTGAGCGGCTGTAGCTTCCGCCCGACCGTGGAACAGCTCGTTCAGATCATCGGCGCCGTGTTGATCCTCGTCGCCTTCGCGGGCGCGCAGTTCGGCCGCCTCGACCAGCGGTCGATCTCCTACCTCGTCCTCAACCTGATCGGCTCGGCGATCCTCGCCGTCCTGGCGGCGATCGGCGGGCAGATCGGCTTCCTGCTTCTCGAGGGGGTCTGGGCGATCGTCTCGCTCTGGGCGTTGATCGACGAGCTCCGGCCCGGCGAGTCCGGCGCGCTCTAGCGAACGGCGACCCGGAAGCGGACCACCCGCACGGGCCCGGCCGCCCCGTTCGAGGCGATCGCCCTGACCTTGAACCGGTGCCGGCCCTTGCCGGTTCGGTAGGTGGCGGGGGATGCGCAGCGGCGGAAGCCGGCGCCGTCGAGGCGGCACTCGAAGTGGTCCGCGCCGGTGACGGCCCGGAACCGGAAGCGCACCCGCGCACGCGATCGGTCCCCGCGAAGGCGGACCGTGGCCTTCGGCGCGCGCTCGATCCGTGTCTTCGATGGCCGGGAAGCGGCTAGGGCGTCGTCGATGAACGCCATGATCGCCGCCGTCTCCCCGGCGGGATCCTCATCGGAGCCGACGGCGGCGTTGATCCCCTCGTGGTCGTAGGGAACTGCCAGCACCTCTCCCCTGCCGTCGAGCGCAGTCGCCATCTCGGCCGCTCCCGCGGCCCGCGCCGGCGCGCGGGACTGGGTGACGAGCAGCATCGGCGGGTCACGCCGGTCGGCGAAGAGCAGCGGCGAAGCGGCCGCCCAGGTCCCATCCGCGGCATTCTCGGCGGGCGTCGCGAATGCGTTGTAGATCAACGCCTTCGCCCGCGCCGAGCCTTCGGCCGCGCGCGCGGCGACGTCGTAGGCGTCGGTGTCCAGCGAGACCGTGCCGATCAGATGGCGACGGTCGACGCCCCAACGAGTCACGTAGGCCGGATTCGTGGAGAGGAGGGAGACGAGGTGGGCGCCGGCCGAGTGGCCGATCAGGACGATCCGGGATGGGTCGCCTCCGTAGGCGCCGACGTTCCGGTCGATCCAGCCGATCGCCTCGCCGACGTCGTCGGGATGGTCGGGGAAGCGGATCCGATCGGCGGGGAAGGCGGGATCGACGGGATCGGGAGAAAGCCTGTAGTTGACGCTGGCGAAGGCGTATCCGGCGGCGGTGAAGAGATCGGCCTTGGCGGCGATCTTGTTTGACTTGTCGCCGACGCTCCAGCCGCCGCCGTGAACGTAGACGACGACGGGCCTGTGGTCGCCGGCCTTCGCGCCGTCCGGCGAATAGAGATCGAGTTGGCCCTGGGACGGCGGCGACGGAGGCGGAGATCCGTCGAGGTCGTAGGCGATGGCGGGTTGGATCTCGGCGGCGCCTGCGGCGGCCGGCAGGACGGCGACGGCAGCAGCAACGGCCACCGCGCCGATCGCCATGCATCTCGCTGCTCGCATCATCCTCCATTGGAACACGCCCGCCACCCGATCGTTGCGACGGGCGGCCGGGCCGGCGACGCGACGATACGCGCGCGGCGCGGTTCTGGCAGGCTGCGGCCCGCAATGACCGAACTCAGCGAAAACGCGAAGCTCGTCCTCGACAGCCTCGAGACGAAGCCCGCGCTCAACACACCCGCCCTGATCGCCCAGAACGAAGGCATCGAGCGTGCCGACGCAGAGCAGGGGCTCGACGAGCTCCTCGCCATGGGCCGCGTCAAGAAGTCGCCGATGGGCTGGAAGCTCGCCAGGCAGTAGGCGGGCGTCCGCGACGATCCCCCGGCGGGTCAGGCGACCGCGGCTCGCCAGCGCTCGCGGCGCTCCGCGAACTCGGCGGGCAGCGTCACGTTGAGGCGCTCGGCGACCTCGAGCCAGCGCAGCGCCTCCTCGTAGTCGCCGTCGCGTCCGTCGATCTCGGCGAAGTCGAGGGCAAGCCGGAGGGCGGCCTCGTGCTCCCGCTCGTCGCGAGCGGGCTCGAGGTCCTCGGTCTGATCGAGCCCGGGCTCCTCTCCGTCGAGGCTCCAGCGCCGCGCGAGATAGGGACCGAGCCTCGGACCGGCGACCTTGATCGGCGGCCACCAGAGCGGGCTCGTCGTCAGTGCTGAGCGGGCGTCGTCGCCGACCTCGACGCGCATGAATTGGGGCTCCCGGCCGGTGATCAGCGCACCGCGCAGGACCGGCCGGAACGGCGGAACTTCAACCTCGGCGCCGGCAGCACCGAGAATTCCCGCCGCGGCGATCTCGGCCTGCTGGGCGGCCAGGCCGCCCTGCTTGATCGGAAACCATGCCGAATCGCCGGCGACCCAGATGCGATCGAGCCCGTCGACCCGCATCTCGGCGTCGCAGCCGATGAAGCCGTTGCGACCCTGGGGAACACCGGGGATCTCCGGCACACTCAGCCCCGGCAGGGCGACGACCTCGTCGACGCGGAGGTCGTTGCCGCCCTCGCAGACGAGGCGGCCCTGATCGAAGCGGACGACCCGGGTTCCGGAGAGGAGCTCGACGCCGCGCTCGGCGAGCAGCTCGACCACCCGGTCGCTGATGGCCGGACCGAGGACCTCGAGCGGCGCCCGCTCGTGCGTGACGACGCTGATCGCCGCATCGGTTCGATCCCGGTCGGCGAGCCAGGTCGCGGTGAGCATGGCGAGCTCGAAGACCGGCAGCGACCACTTGACCTGACGCGGAACCGCAAAGGCGACGTCGCTGATCGCACCGCGTTCGAGCCGCTCGAGCAGCGATCCGAACCAGGCGACGTCGGCGCCGCCGCGGAATGGGTGCGACCCAGGGAGCACCGATTCGCGGCGGGCCCCGGTCGCGAGCAGCAGGGCGTCGTAGAAGATCTCGTGGCCGCGGCCCGTGAGAATCCGCTGCGGGCCTCCCCAGACCTCGGCGACCGAGTCGGAGCGGAACTCGATGTCGTGCTCATCGCAGAAGTCGGCGAGATCGAGCGTATGCGGCTCGCCGCCGAACGGCTCCGCGACCGACAGAGCCTGGAGGCGGAACTCCCTCCCCGGGGCGATGAGCTCGATCGCAACCGGATCGGTCTCGAGGCTGCGGATCGCGAGTACCGCCTCGAGGGCTGCGACGCCGCCGCCGGCGATGACTACACGGAAATCGTCCTGGTCTCCCACTCGGTGGATCCTCCCGGCTCGACGGGGCGCGGTCGTCCGTGTCGCGGGCCGAGACGGGTCCGCAACTCCTACTGATCCCGGCGCCGGCGGATGCCGGCACCGGGATCGCAGGGGCCGTCTACTTGACGGTCAGGCTTCCGTACATGCCGGCCGCGTAATGGCCGGGCAGGTTGCAGATCATCACGTAGCTGCCGGGCTGCAGATCGGCTGTGAACGAGCCGGTCTCGCCGGGCGGCACGTCGGCGGCCTCGTCGACCGTGTCGAGGGCTTCCTCATCGACGCTGCCGTCGCTTGCGGTCGGGAGCTTGGCCGGATCGAGGTTCGACTTGGCCAGGACCAGTTCGTGGGTCATCTTGCCGATGTTCTCGGCATTGATCGTCACCGAGCCGGCCTTGGCCGTGGCGTCCTCGGGGGTGAAGCTGTAGTCGGCCATCTTGATGTCCAGCTGCTCGCCGCCGGCCGGGGCGGTCGCCGCAGTCGTGTCGGCGGTCTCAGCCGCTTCGGCCGACTCGGAGGACTCCGAAGACGACGAGGTGCTCGACGTGTCGTCGCTGCTGCCGCAGCCGGACGCAACGGCGCCGAGGGCGAGCAGGGCGAGTACCCCGAGGGCACTCAGCAGGACCTTTGTGCGCATCTAGTTCTCCTTGATCGAAAAAGGGACACGACGATGCTGACCGCCGCGGGGGCCGCGGGCCTCTGGATGGACTACGCGAGCGCGCCGGTAGAAAGCACTAGGGCCGCGATCACGCCCTGCGCGTGATCATCACCGGCGCCTTGGCGTGATGAGCGACCGCGGTCGCGACGCTGCCCATCACCGCGTACCCGACGCTGCTCCGGCCCTGCGAGCCGAGCACGATCATCGATGCGCGCTCCGAATCGGCCATCTCGACGATCCGCGCCCAGACCGGCGCCCCGAGCTCGACCAGCGGCCGGGCGTCGAAGCCGGCGTCGGCTGCGAGCGCCACTCCCTCGGCGGCCACCTTCTCGGCGAGGGTGACGACCTCTTCGGTGATCTCGGCCGGAACCGTCGCCATGGGAGCGCCCCAGAACGGCACGGCGTCGAGCGGCTCCCATACCGTCAGGACGATCGCCGGGCGGTCGGTCCGGAGCTGCCTGCCCGCTTGCTCGATCGCCGCCTTCGAGCAGTCCGACCCGTCATAGGCGATCAGGACGGGTCCCTCTTCGCTGATCTCGGACATCGGGCTCCTCTCGTACGGCCCGCGCAGCGGGCATTCGGCCTCCCGAACCTTACGCCTCCCAGTCCTGCGAACATACGTTCGATGGGCTCCCATGGATCGGATCACGGCAGGTTCAAGAAGGCGCTCGCCGTCGGCCACCTGACGACCGCCCTGATCATCGCCCAGGACCTCCCCCATGTCGCCCTCGCCGATGCGCTCGAGATCTGCCGGCTGATGGCCGAGGGCGGCGATCCCCGTTTCCCCCGCGCCGCGAGCCGCTGGCTCGAACGCTTCTGCGCCGAGACGGGAGCCGGGCTCACGGAGGTCCAGCTCGCCGCCGCGGCACTCGGCCAGATCTGGGAGTCGCCGGACTCCTCCGTGGCGCGGCGGACGCTCGCGGACCTGCTCGGCTAGGGCTGCTCGATGCGGATCAGCTGGTCGGCCGGGCGCGGGCCGATCTCGGTCCGCTCGCCGTTCGGCCAGTGGACCGTCATCGAGTCGATGCTCTCGGCGAGGCCGAGGCCGAAGTAGAGGCGGTAATGGCCCTCCGAGTGCGGAGCGTCGTCGTTCTGCCCCACCCACTGGACCTGGCGGCCATCGGCTGTCCGAACGCCGACGCTGGCGCCGATCGCTTGGCGGTTCCCGGCCGCGCCGGCGAGGTCGACCTCGAGCCAGTGCCCGTGGATCGGCGTGATGTTGCGCGCGCGCCGCACCTTCATCTGCGAGGCGAACTCGCCGCTGCCGTAGGCGATGACGGGGTCGCGAAGGCCGTCGCCGTCGAAGTCGGCCCAGTTCGAGATCGCTGCGCCGGCCGGCGGCGTCGTCAGCAGCCCCGTCTCCTCGTAACCGCTCCCGGTGTTGCGAATCAGGCCCTGCGGCACCGCATAGACGTCGGTCCGCCCGTCGTTGTCGTAGTCGAGGAAGCTCGCCGCGGCGCTGGCGGCGGGAACGCCCGCGGAGCCGACCGGGACCGGCCGCAGGCGTCCGCCGGTGTTGCGAAGCAGCGTGTTGCCGGTCGGTGCGACCGCGAGCACGTCGAGGTCGCCGTCGTCGTCGACGTCGCCGAGCGCGATCTGCGCGACGTCTCCGCTCGCGTTTCCGGGCAGGGTCTGGTCCTCGACCCAGGCGCCGCCCCGGCGCTTCCAGACGTCGACCTCCCCCGCCCCGGCGCTGATCAGCGACGGCGGGCCGCCCGGATCGAGGTAGACCCAGCGGTCGGCGGTTCCGGTCGCCGGAGGGGCGCTGATCTTGCCGAACCGGCCCGGTTCGATCTGGCGATAGAGCTTCGGGCGGTGCTCCTCGCACGATTCGAAGATGTCGAGCAGGCCGTCGCCGTTGGCGTCGATCGACTCGACCTGGCGGCCCCGGCAGCCGCCCTTGTTCAGCCCCGCCGCCTTGGCGACCTCGGTGAAGCTGTCGTCGTCGCCGGAGAGCATCTCGTCGTTGATGCGCCCACGGAAGGCCTCCTTGCCGATGCCGCCGCCGAGCCCTCCGCTGACGACGAACGCATCGATCGCCGGGCCGCCGACGAGGTCGGCGAACGCGATGCCGTGCCGGTCGTGGAGGGTGAGCCGGAAGTCGAGGGTCTCGGGGCTCGTGCCGTCGGCACCGACCTTGATGGACGACGGGTCCGCCGGCTCGTCGAAGAACGCCGCCATCGGCGCGTCCGCGACGCTCGAGGGGTCGATGACTATGGTCGCGCCCGGTTCGGCGTCGAAGCTCACGACCCGGACCGACTGCTGGTTCTTGCCGAGCCTGATCCGGGCGTCCCTGGCGCGGAGAATCCGCAGGCTCGCCGAGAGGAACCCGATCTTCCCGGCGGCCGGCATTCCGACGGTGCGGATGTGCACCAGCCCCGGTTCGCCCTCGCGCGAATCGGTCATGTAGACGTACACGCCCGGCTCGCTCATGTCGGGGGCGGTGAGCGCGTCGAGACCGGGGAACTCCGGATCGGGGTCGCCCCCGACCGCCGTCGTGACGTCCTCGAACCGCCCACCCTCGTTGCGGAGCCAGACACCGGCGAACTTGTGGTTCACCGTGAACATGTCGAGGCGCCCGTCCTCATTGAAGTCCGCCACGCCGAGGTCGAAGAGGCGCTCGTGCGGAACGTCGGCCTGCCCGGCGGCGCCGAACGAGCGGAAGCCCGTGAACGAGCAACCCGAAGCCAGGAGGGCCAGGAGGGCCAACGCGATCGCGCCCGGGATCCCCCTGCAGCTCACGTGCCCAGCCTATCCGCGCCAGCCGCCGGCGCGTTTCACTTGACCCACCGAAGGCACGGGCGGAGACTGAACCGCGATGGGAGAACAAATCACCTTCACCGCACCCGACCGCTGCCGCCTGGCCGGCGAACGATTCCCCGGCGACGGGCCGACGGTGGTCCTCCTCCACGCCGGAGTCGCCGATCGCCGGGCCTGGACGGCTGTCGCAGCCGACCTGAGCGCTTCGGGCTTCGAAGTCGTCTCCTACGACCGGCGCGGCTTCGGCGAGACGCCCGCGACGGGCGTGCCCGACCACATCACCGACCTGCGCTCGGTCATCGATGCGCTCGGCACCGCCCCCGTCTGGCTCGTCGGGAACTCGCAGGGCGGGCGGATCGCGCTCGACCTGGCCCTGACCGAACCGGCCCTGGCCGCGGGGATGGTCCTGATCGCCCCCGCCGTCAGCGGCGCACGCGATCCCGGCGACGACGAGCTGGACCCCGACACCCTGCGGATCGACGGCGAGATCGAGGCGGCCGACGAGGCCGGCGACCTCGATGAGGTCAACCGGCTCGAGGCCCACCTCTGGCTGGACGGGCCCGCGTCCGCCGAGGGCCGCGTCGCCGGCCCGGCGCGCGAGTTGATGCTGGCGATGAACGCCCTCGCGCTGGCCGCCGAGTGGCCCGACGACGCCGAGCCGGAGGAGCTCGACACCTGGGACCGGCTGGGCGAAATCGATACTCCCGTGACGGTCGCCTGGGGCGAGCTCGACCTCCCGTTCTTCGCCGACCAGTGCCGCGAGCTGGCCGAGTTGCTGCCGGGAACCCGCGCGGCGCTCGAGCTGGCCGGCGTCGCCCACCTCCCCGGGCTCGAGGATCCCGCGGGGACCGCGGCGATGATCCGGGAGGCGATCGCGGGCTGATCGCCCCCCGGAATCGGCGCCTCAGCCGATCGACCAGCCCCAGTCGACCTGCATGTCGTAGCCGAAGTGGCTGGTCGCGTAGTGGTCCTCCCCGTCGAACGCGGTCATGCCGTGCTCGTAGAACGGGTAGTCCTTCGTCTGCATCAGGTCGGCGTACTGGAGCGGGACCCAGGACTCGGTGTGAGTGCTGTCGGGGCAGGTGACGGTCACGTCGAACGAGCCCTGCTTGTTGACGAGTAGGACCGAGTAGTACGACTGCGCCGGATCGTCATCCTCGAAGATCGTCATCTCCGCGGTGCCGGTGACGACGCCGCCGCCCGAGTAGGAGCAGCCCCCCTCGTCGGTGCCGGAGACGTTCACGTTGAATGTGGCGTCGCCCCGGTATCCGCCCTCGAAGTACTCGTCGAGACCGAACTCGGCGGTCCAGGTCTCGGTAACACCGACGAGGGCATCGCCGCCGACGACGCTGGCGGTGCCGTGCGCCGTGCCGTCGAGGTGGCTCTCGCCGCCCACCTTGCACGACTTCTTCTTCTCGGCGCTGCAGACGTCGGTGTCCGCGGCGCTGTTGGCCTCGCCGCCGGGCGATCCGCCGTGGCAGAGGTCCTTGCCGCTCGAGCCGCTGCAGCGATCGGCGTCCGCGTCGCCGAACAGCTTGTCGTTGCCCGCCCCGCCGTCGAGCGTGTCGAGCCCGTCGCCGCCGTGGAGGTCGTCGTCGCCGACGCCGCCGCTGATCGTGTCGTCGCCTGTTCCGCCCGTGCCCGTGTCGGAGAACTTGCTGCCGGTCAGGCGGTCATTCTCGGAGCCGCCGTCCATCGACACGCCCTCGGCCTTCGCCGCCAGCGCGTCGGCTCCGGCGTCGCCGCGCAGCGAGGCACCGCTGGACTCACCGGTGATCGTGTCGCCGTCGGGGCCGCCGGCCGCGACATCGGATGCGCCCTTGCCGGTCTTGATGACGTCGGCACCCTCCTCCCCGTCGATCCGGTCGCTGCCGTCGCCGCCGTCGATCCGGTCGTCGCCCGGCCCGCCCTCGAGGCTGTCGGCCTCGCGGCCGCCGGCGAGCACGTCGTTCCCCTCGCCGCCGTCGAGCGCGTCCTTCTTCTCGATCGCCGTGAGCTTGTCGTTGCCGGCCTCGCCGAACGCGTCGGCGCCCCGGGCGAGCAGCGTCAGATGGTCGTCGTCGTCCCCGCCGTAGAGGGTGTCGCCGTTGCCGGTGTCGGTGTCCATGACGTCGCGGCCGGCATCGCCGTAGAGCACGTCCGTTCCGGCGCCGCCCTCGATGTCGTCGTTGCCGGCGCCGCCGTGGACCTCCTTGTCGTTGCCCTTCCCGGCGAGGATGCCGTCGTTGCCGCCGTCGCCGTAGATCAGGTCGGCGAACGCGCCGCCGGTGAGGACGTCGTTGCCCTCGCCGCCCGCCGATCCGGTCGTCACGACCGGTGATCTTCAGGGTGTCCTTGCCGTTGCCGCCCTCGCCGGCTGACCCGTCGGAGGCGACGACGATCACGTCGTTGCCTTCGCCGCCGTCGGCGTGGTCGTCCCTACCCTCGCCGGTGTCGATCCGGTCGTTGCCGGCCGCACCGTCGATGGTGTCGGTCTTCCGGCCGCCGTCGATGACGTCGCTGCCCTCGCCGCCGTCGAGATACACGACGTCGCCGAGAGAGACGAGGTGGTCGTCGCCGGCCTCGCCATGGGCCGCCGAGTTGACGGAGTCGATCGAGATCAGGTCATTGCCGTCGCCCCCGAAGACCTCATCCCCGGTGCCGGCCCCGGACTCGATCTCGTCGTCGCCCGTTCCCGCGTAGATCCGGTCGGTGCCGGCCCCGCCGAGGATCGCGTCCTTGCCGTCGACGGAGCAGACGACGTCGTTGCCGCCACCCGCCTCAATCGTGTCCGGACCGATCGAGCCGACGATCACGTCGTCGCCCGCGGTGCCGACGAGGCGGCCCTTGGAGCCGTCGGCCTTGAAGATCGTCGCGGTAAGGCCGTCGCAGGTCGGCGTCGGCACGCCGGCGCGGGCGGAGCCGGCGCCGGCCAGGAGCGCGACGAGCACCGCCAGCATCGCCGCCAGGGGCGGGATGAGCCGGGTTCGCGGGGGCATGATTGGCAGTGCGGCGGGTGCGGTGGACATGGCGGGGTTCCCTTCGGAGGAGGACGTTGCTTGACACCCTCAGCTTCTCCGCCAGGGACCCCCCGCACATCGGGGAACTCCCGAAACCCCCACCCCTAAGGTTTGCGGTGCGGCCTCAATCCGCTGCCGCTACGGCCGGCTCGGCCGCCCCGAGGAGGAAACAGAGGACGGCGACGTCGGGATCGACGGACTGATCGCTGAGCACCGCGACGACCGGTGCGCCGGTGAACGTCTCGACCGCCTCCCAGAGCTCCTTGTGCGCGAGGTCGTCGAGCAGCGACTTGCTGAGCTCGGACGCAAGCGCCGGATCGCGGGTCGACAGCTGCCACTGCTTCGTCGTGAGCGTGCCGTCGGCGCGGATCAGCAGCACGTGCTCGCCCCCGAGGACGGTCGTCCTCACAGGCCGCTTACCGGATCGCTTCATGAACGCGGCCGCGAATTCGTCCTCGAACTCGCGTGCCCCACTGCCCAGAAGAGCTTCCAATCGAATCCTCTCGTCATCGCTTGACAGGTGAAGGTGCTCTCCGGACCCGTACCTCCCCCGCCCCCGCCATCTTCAAACATCCGGAAGCGAGACGGGCCGCCCGCTGGACGGCCCGTCGCTCGCCCGTCCGGTATCAGGACACGTGAGTGGAGGGCGACTTCACAGCCGCGCACGTGGCGCCGCTGTTCAGGCTCACGCTCTTCGACATCGCGTAGTAGTCGCCGGCCTTGACCTTGCCGGGGGTGACGCCCCAGCTACCGCCGGCGGACGTCTTGCCGTTGCCGACCGCCTTGTCGCTGCGGCCGCTCTTCATGAAGACGACGACCTTGCGGCCGCCGACGCAGCCCTGATGAGAGTTGAGTTTCCCGGCGAACCCGCCCGACGAGCGCGAATAGCCCATCGACAGATTGCCTCCGTAGCTGGGACCGCCGAACGCCACGCTGCTCACGCCGAACGCGAGCACCGCCGCCAGCAGACCCATGAGGGTCTTGGTTTTCATGGTCCTCCTCGATTGAGATGAGGACCGACCGTAGGAGACACCGATCCAAGCGCCGGCAAAGTCCCGGCAAGGGTTCGGCCAAACCCGCCGGCCGTCAGTCGCGGAGGTGCGCAGTGGCCTCTTCGGCCGTCTCGAAGATCGGGATCTCCTGTCGCAACTGAGTGACGGCGACGACGCGCCGAACCTGTCCGGCACAGCCGGAGATCACGATGCGCTTGCCGTCGAGAGCGCAGTCGCGCCAGGCGTTGACGACGATCGCGAGCGCCGTCGAGTCGAGGAATTCGCAGCCGCTCAGATCGAGGAGGATCGGTGCGTCGTCGTCGGTCCGCGCCGCCTCGAGAGCGGAATGGAAGGGCTCGGCGCTCGCGAGGTCGAGCTCGCCTTCGACCGCGATCGAGCTGATCGGCCCCTCCAGGCGCTCGGTGCGGATCGCGAACCCCGGCATGATCCTTAGAGCTTCTCGACGACCCGGCGCGCCTCTTCGAGTCCGGCGCCGGTCAGCTCGCGGTACTCTGGTGATCGCGCCCATCCGATCGCCGGCGGCCGCCAGCTCGACGACCTCCGGCGGGGCGCCGCCGGCTGCGTGCTCGTAGGGCACACCCGCTTTCCCAGAGAGGATCGCCAGCTGCTGCTCGATCGCGCTGAGCCGCTTGAAGATCTGATCGACGTAGGAACTGAGTTGTAGGTCGTTGTCGACGGGCATGAACCGACCCTAGTCGGAAACGGCGCGGAAGCCCATGAACGCGCGGACCTCGATCGGTTGGCCGACGCATTCGGACGTTTTCGCCGCCCACGACTGCGCGGCGTCGGCGTCGGCGCAACTGATCACATAGATGCCGCCGAGGTGCTCCTTCGTCTCCGCGAACGGGCCGTCGGTGGTGAAGGTCTCGCCCTCGCCCGCCCGCACCACGATCGCGGCGCCCGGGCCGGAGAGGCGACCGGAGGCGACGAGGGCACCGGCGGCCTCCATCTCGGCCTCGAGCGCGGCGACCTTCGCCATGAAGACCTGCATCTGCTCATCGCTCATCGGTTCCCGGGCTTCGCCCTCGACCGTGTGCACCGAAAGCAGGAAATGACTCATCTGTGGCCTCTCTGTAGCGCGGGGCACCTCCCCGCATCACCCCATATGACGAACGGGGTCCGCCGTTCTCGACAGGCTATTCCCGAGTGATCGAATACGGTCGGGGCGTGGCGACCGGCAAGAGCTTCATCCGTGCGGGTCGTCTGTCGCTGCCATTCGTCCTCGCGGCGTTGGCGGTCGTCGGGTGCGGCGGCGGCGACGGTGCCGACGCCACGTTCTCGGTGACGGCGTTCGACTCGATCGAGCAGGGCGATTCGGCTCAGTCGGTCCGTGACGACCTCGGTGAGCCGGCTGCGACCGACCCGTTCGGCAAGGGCTCGGAGCTCTGGGTTTACTGCGACGGCGCGAGCCCGCGCTACCTGGTCGTGACCGACGACGAGGTCTCGATCCCCGACGTGCGCCCACCGGACGAGCTGCGGATCAGCGATCAGTCCTGCGACTAGGAGCGTAGGGTCGCGGCCCGCGAGGTGACGAAAACGCGACCCCAAGTCGTGTTTCTGACACTCCGTGGTTCCGCTCAGCCCAGCTCGAGCGACGTCATCCCGAAGACGCGATCCCACGGGATCGCCGGCGGTTCGCCCGACCACATCCTCGCGGTGCGGAAGACCTCGCCGTCGCCGAGTCGCGCCGCCAGCTCGACGGCCGCCGGATTCGCGCCGGGGATGTCGAGCACAACCTGCCGGTCCGGAATCGCGGCGACGAGCCCGCGCAGGATGAGCTCGGCGACGTCGGCGTTGGCCGCGAACAGCGGCCCGATCTTCGCGCCGGCGCCGGTCGGCCGCACCATCCCGAAGCCCCCGAGCTCGCCGGCGGCGTCCCGGACGGCGAGCGCGACCCCGCCGTCGATCTCCAGCCAAGCCCGTAGGAACGGCTCCCGATCGGCCCCGAAGTGGCGGGCATCGAATGCGAGCAGCTCCTCGAACGGGATCTCTCTCGCGGCCATCAGGCCGCCCGGCGCCGGGCCGAGATCGCCGAAGCGGATCCGGACCGAATCGTGTGCGGGGACGAACCCGCTCGCCTCGTAGAAGGGCTGCAGCGCCGCGACCGCGTCGAGGCCGATCGGGGCGCCCGGGTCGAGGCGCCCGCGCAGGTCGGCGAGCATCTCCGCCCAGAGCTCCCGCCCGAGCCCGGCGCCGCGGAACTCCGGCCGGAGGATGAACAGCCCGACGAACCCGAGCGAGCGGCCATACGCGACGACGGCTCCTGCACCGGCGAGGGCGCCGTCGCGATCGAAGCCGACGAACGCCTCGGGGTCGGCGGCCCAGAACGCTGCGGCGTCGCCCGGGCCCGGATCCCAGCCCTCGCCGGCTGCCCAGCCGACGAGCGTCTCGACCTCAGCTCGCCCGAGTCGGCGCACCGGCGTCCGCCCCTAGGGCAGCTGCTTCTCGACCGCCGCGATCTTCGCCTTCAGCGACTTGACCAGCGCACGATCGGACTTGGCCTTGGCACGGGCCTTGTCTCGCTTCCCCTTCAGGCCCTCGCGCTCCTGGGCGCTGTCGGCCTTCTTCAGCTTCTTCGACAGTTTCGCGACCTTCGCTTTGTCGGCGGCGAGCTTCGCCTTCGCGGTGTCGAGCTTCGCGCTCAACTTCTTCAGCTTCCCCTCCAGCCTCTGATGTTCGCCGCGTAGGAGTCCGACTGGTTCTGGGCGATCGTCAGCAGGTTGCCCTCGGCCAGGTTCACCTCCGGCACGTGGTAGTTCGTGCCCGAAGCGACGGCCGCGCCGAGATCCGGTCGCGTGTCGCCGGAGAGGCCGACCTTCGCCAGGTTCAGCCAGTGGGCGCCGTCCTGGCGCCGGCAGTCGACCTTGTAGTAGTCGGGCTCGCCGACCCAGGGAGCCGCGGTCTCCTCGGCGGGCACGCCGAACAGGTAGTCGAAGTCGACGAGCGGCTCGAGGGTGCCGTCGCCTCCGTCGAGCAGCGCCGGGTTCGTGCACATGGCCTCGAACTTGCTCGGGTCGGGACGCTCCTCCGGGTAGATCCAGTAGCCGGCGTCGACACGCGAGAACTCGGCGTTCGGGCCGGGCACGTCGCTGTAGGTCGAGAACGCCGTCACGCACCTGAACTGACCGACCTTCGTGCAGGCCGGGACGTTGTCATAGAGGCCACCGACGGCCTTCCCGATCGGGACGTAGATGTTGGCGCCGGGGGCGATTGCGCCGACGAAGCGCTTGCGGAGCTTCGCGTTGGTGTCGACGATCTCGTCGATCAACCGCGCCGTGTGGGCGGATCCCTGGGAGTGGCCGATCATGATGAAACCGCGGCCGTCGTTGTAGTTCTTCAGGTAGTCGCGGAAGGCGGAGCGGGCGCTGCGGTAGGCCGTCTCGACCTGCGGGTTGTAGCCGCTCTGATCGCCGTTGAACGTCACCTGCCGGTACATCGGCGCGTAGACGTCACAGACCGTCGAGAACATCCGTGCCTGCTGGACCACGACGCGGCGGATCGGCGGGTCCTTGTCGAGGTTGGAGTTCGGCGTCGGCTGGTCGCTCTGCGTCGGATAGAGGTAGAAGCAGTCGATCGGGGCGTCGTCGGGACGGGTGTAACCGAGCGGTTGCGGCGACTCGCCGGGAGGCGGCAGTGTCTGGCCTTCGATCGTGCCCGCGCAGAGGTCGTCGACCTGGCCGGGCTTGCAGATCCACGTCGTGTCGTCGGCGGCCATCGCCGGCGCGGCGAACGCGACAACGGCAAGGCAGGCGGCCAGGCAGGCCAACACGAGCCCGAACGGGCGGAAAACGGCACTCGACAAGATGGGACCTCTCTCGGGGGGACGAAGCAAACCGCCGCTAACCCTACGTCCTCCGGTCCGTCCGGGCGCCGCTTGCCCGCTTCCGCCCGATCAGGACCTTGCGTACTCCTCGAATGCCACTCCCACCCTGCGCGGCTCCATTTTCGTCGCCTTGACGCTCTCCAGGGGTTCAAACGAGCGGGCCGGCGAGTTGTCAGGGGCTACCTCCGAATCCGGCACGGAAAGAGTGCGACCACGAACGGAAGGGCGCACGGTGAACCACTGGGGCTAGTAGTGGCCGAGGTCCTCGTCGTTCGGCCAGATGCCCCTGTCCCCCGGCGTCGGCAGGCGGTCGGTCAGCTCCCGGCGCCACTCCGGCGTCTCGGTCGGCTCCCCCCAGTAATCGGTGACCCGCACGGCCTCCCCGTTCTCGAGCTCGCCGATCGTCACGTTCCGGTAGAGCCGCCCGTCCCCGTAGTTGCAGGTCCACTCGACCACGATCACGTCGTCGAGCACGAGGCGCCTACCGACCTCCAACGTCAGCTCCGGGAAGTTGCCCTCCACGTCCGCGACGAGCTTGCTGGACCGGACGATCTCCCCCATCTGCGGCCACTGGCGGACCACATCGTCGGCCAGGGGTGCGCCGAGGATGTAGGCGACTCGCGTCGCGCCGTCTGACTGCTGCTCGGTTGCGGTCATCGCAAACCTTTCGTTTCGGGGTCTGCAATGCCTGATCGACATTGCCTAACGAGTATGGCCTCGTTGAGTAAAGGGGGCTCGCCGATTGACCTCCGTCAGTTCGAGTATCAATGCCATCGGCAAGGGATCGACCAGGCAAGGGGTGGGGACATGGGGGTGAAGTAGGGCTCGGGTCTGACGGATCCATGGGCGATCAGACGAACGCTGCGGCTGGTTCCGCTCGCACTCGTCACGCTCCTGTTCGCGCCGGCGGCCGCTGCATGCGGCGAACGTGACCGTCTCGGGCGGCACCCTCACCTACGAGGCACGCTCCCGGCGAGGCGAACACCGCCGTGATCGCCGAGCAGCAGACCACGGCGGTGGCGACCATCTACTTCGTCGGCGACCAGAACCCCGGCGGTGACGGTCACCGCATCTCCCGCACAGGGCTGCCTGCCGACCCCTCCCGGCCTCGGACTACTGGCGGGCTACCTCTGCACCGTTCCGATCGTCACCCCGGTCAACTCGCTCGTCGAGAACCTCGGCGACGGAACCGACACCGGTGTCATCAACTCAGGCGCCGACGGCCCCGCGGGAACGATCGACGGCGGCGCCGGGAACGACACCCTCGTCGGCGGCCGCGAAAACGACACCTTCCGAGGCGCGGGCGGCACCGACAACGTCGCATACGTCGGCATCTCCGCCGCCGGCATCACGCGCACCGACCCCGTCACCGCGACCCTGCCGACCGGCGCCTCACCGAGCACCGGCAACGGCCAGGCCGGCGAGAACGACTCGATCGCCGGCCGACGTCGAGGACCTGACGGGCGGTAACGGCAACGACACGCTGACCGGCAACGACGGGCCGAACACGATCGCCGGCTCCCCGCCCCCGGGCACGCCGAGCGTCGACCCCCAGCCCGCCGGCACGGAGAGTCGGGACACGATCAGCGGCGGGGGCGGCGCCGACACACTCCTCGCCGGCGACAGCGGCACGTCTCGGGCCAGGCGGAGCCGACACGCTCGTCGGCGGCCGCAGCACCACCCAATCCACGACCTCGACGGCGGCATCGACGACGACACGCTGGTCTCAGGCCTCGGCAGCGACGAGCTCACCGGGGGCGGCGGCTCCGACACGCTCGCCTACGTCTCGATCAAGCAGGGCGGCCTCAGCATCGTCAACCGGACGAGCGGCGTCCTCGTCCGGCTGCCCGAATCCGGTCAGACCGGCACCGGCGGAGCGATCGGCGGCTCCGGAGCAGGACGTGATCCACGACGACCTCAAGACCGTCATCGGCTCCAACAAGGGCGACTTCATGATCGGCAGCGACGCCGCCGACACGATGCTCGGCGCAGCTCCCGTCGGTACCGGCAGCGGCGTCGTCGACTCACCGGCCGGCAACGACACGATCCTCGGCCGCGGCGGTAACGACTCGATCGTCGGCCGGCGACCGCGGCCAGATCGGCGGCGGCGAGGGCGACGACACCCTCGTCGGCGGCCGCAGCTCGCGCCGGTCAGGACAGCACGCTCATCCACGGCAACCCCGGCGACGACACGATCGTCTCCGGGCTCGGCAACGACGAGATCTTCGGCGACGCGCGGCTCGAACACGCTCGCCTACGTCTCCGTCAACCAGGCCGGGCTCCCGATCGTCAATCGCAGCGGCGGCGTCCTCGCCCGGCTGCCCGAGACCGGCTCGACCGGGACCGGCGGGGCGATCGGCGGACCCGAGAAGGACGTCATCCACGACGACCTCCGGACGCTGATCGGCTCCAACGGCGGCGACTTCCTGATCGGCAGCGACGTCGCCGAGACGATCCTCGGCGCCGCCCCCGTCGGCACGGGCAACGGCGTCGTCGACACCCCGGCCGGCAACGACACGATCCTCGGCCCGCGGCGGCGACGATTCGCTCGTCGGCGGTGACCGCGGCCAGATCGCGGCGGCGCCGGCAACGACACGATCGTCGGCGGCCGCAGCACCGCCCAGTCGGCGCTGACCGTGATCCATGGCGACCCCGGCGACGACACGATCGTCTCCGGACTGGGCAACGACGAGCTCTTCGGCGGCGCCGGGAGCAACACCCTCGCCTACGCCTCGGTCCAGCAGCAGGGTCTCGACATCGTCGATCGCGGGACCGACGGCGTCACCGCCGTCCTCCCGAACACCGGCCAGACGGCCAACGGCGGCAAGACCGGCGGTCCCGAGAAGGACATCATCCACTCCGACTTCAGCACCCTCGTCGGCAGCAACGGCGGCGACGTCCTCGTCGGCAACAACCTCGCCAACACGATCCTCGGCGTCGCGCCCGCCGGCACCGCCGGCATCAAGCCGGGTCCCGCGGGCAACGACATACTCGCCGGCCTCGGCGGCGCCGACCTGATCCTCGGAGCCGAAGGCAACGACTGGTTGCTCGGTGGCGCAGACGCCGACGTGATGCCCGCCGCCGGCGGCAACGACCTGTTGATCGGCGATGCCGGAGCCGACGTCTTCAACTCAGGCGACGGCGACGATACGATCCTCGCCCGCGACGGCGTCGCCGAGGCGGTCGTCTGCGGCATCGGGAACCGACATCCTCACCGGCGACCCGACCGACACCACGCCGGCGGCGACTGCGAGACGGTCAGCAGCGGCTGACCCAACAGTTGCCCACCGCCACGTGGGAACAGGCAACCCTCCGCGGCGGCCCTAGCTCACGCGATCTGAAAAACGGTGACGGGTACCGCAAACCGCGCGAGCACCTCGTCGAGTAGGCCACGCTCCTGCCAACCGGCCAGGTCCGCCTCACGAAGAGCAATCACGATGTGATCCGGAGAGAACTCGGCGACGGCGTCATCGAAAGCAGTGAGTGGATCGTCCGCTCCAACCGCCCCCTTGACCTGGGGGTCCAACCCCTCTAGGTGTCCGAGCACGGCTTCAAGTCGCTCGTCCGCTCGCTCTCGCGAGCGGTCCGTTGCCGACGTAAGCCAGTCGAGCCGGCTCGGCAGCGTCGGAGCGATAACGAGGATCTCTGAGGCCTCGTCGATCAGGGAACGCACGCCGAACGGAAGCTCACCGATGCTCGATGCGGCTTGCCCCGCTGCGATGAGGAGCTTCTTCGAGGCCATTGCGTCCATTCTCACACAGGGCTGACGCTGAACGCCAAGCGCTCGTTCAGCGAGACTCGATGGGCCGGCCTGGACTCGAACCAGGGACCTACGGATTATCAGTTCATCGCCTGTACCGACCTGCTTAACCATTGGTCAACCGACGGGGACTACCCGGCGCCCCCATGGCTCACGAGGCGCTGCGGTTGCCTCTTCGCACCCTTCGCCTACAGCGACCACTCCCCGGTTCGCAGTTCGCGATGGCGTCGCTGGCGTTGTCGGGGATCGCCGTCTGAACAGCAGTTCGATTGACGGGGCTACCGATAGCTCAGGACAGCAAGCTTCAAGTCGCTCACGAAATATCCCGGACACGGGGAGCGGACATTGGCCCAGGCAAGGAGCGTGTGATTCTGCGTGTGCCCGGAATACATGATCGGTTCACTGGTGATGACGTGCTTCCCTTCGTAATGAGCTACCACCCCGGCAATAGGTATGGCCTCTTTCGCGTCGAGCTGGAAATACACATGCGGATCCGGGTAGGAATCGCACCCCGGAAACCCCTGCGGATTCTCGTGTTTCAACTTGAAGGTTCCAATGACTTGGTTGACCTCGCCGGGTCCCTGGGTCCAGGACGCATCGTCAAGTGGGATCGGGCTGCCTTCGTGATATGTGGCCTCAATGGTTTGGGTGCCGACGGGTCGCGCAGCGATGGCCGAAATCGATTCTGGTGCGAAGTCCTTAGCGAGCAACCCACCGTCCTTGACGTCGATGCTCTTGACCTGGCCGTCCTTGATCTGCCTCGAACCGACGGAGTCCCTACCGAGGCCGGCGGCGTAAGCACCTCCGCCGATGGCAATGAACAGCGCAACGGTTGCCATGACGTTGGCATAAGACAACTTCCCCACGAACTTCCCGTGCACGAAACTCCCCCTCAGCGAGACATCGGATACGGGGAATCCTAGGCAACCGCAGCCGATCCGGCTCCACCGGCTGGGCCTTCGGCTACTTTGGCCCCATGAAGGTCGCCGCCACCGCCATCCTCGTCCTGCTTGGTGTAGTCGCTGTGCTTCCGCATCAGTGGCCTCCAGCGGCTCCCAGGAGGCTCAGAAGTCGTGCTCTAGGCCGAATGACCCGGGCAAGATCGTCTTCAGCAAGAAGCAGTACCCGCACATCATTCGGCACATCACGAAGTCCTGGAAGCTCGGCTACCGGAAAGTCCTGCGGATCAACCCACCACGAGCCGACAAGCGCCGGACAAAGCCCTGGCCGGCATCCCGACCAAGGACGGATACGACCGCGACGAGGCTCCAGCAGCGGTCCTGCGGAAGCGGTGGCGGACCGATGTTGCCTATGTGCCGTCGGGGGAGAACCGCTCGGCGGGAGCTTCGGGGGTACGAGTGAAGTACCGCTTCGTGCGGTAGCTCTACCGCACCACGAACGCCGTGCCGCCCTTGCGTCCCGCGACGTGAAGGACATAGCGGCCCTTGTGGAGCTTTTCGATCTTCGGCAGTGCAGCTTGAAGTGCCCATTGCGGGCACGCCCAACCCCTCCGACGACGATCCGTCCCTTCCGGGTCAGGTTCCAGCGGACCCGTGCCGACGCCGCGTTCAGCTTCACCTTGCAGGTCACCTTGACCTTCGACCTGCTCTTCCACTGACCGTGCAGGTGACCTGAGCGTGCAGTTCGCCGGCAGTTCCCCTCAGGTGCTAGTCGGATCGATGGGCGCGTTCGTCAGCGCCGTCAATTCAGCACGCCGCGAGCCCTCGGCCTGCGGCGTGAACCGGACCCGGACGCTGCAGCTGGAACCCGCGGGGACTGGAGCGTGGCAGAGTCTCCGCTCCAGTTTCAAAACTCATCCGCGTTGGCTCCTGAGAGACAATCCCCCAACTACGAGGTCGCCGGTGCCACTGTTCGTGTAGGTGACGGTCTTCGGCGCGCTGGTCGTCCCTTGCGGGTGCAGCATTCAGGGAGCCAAAGACAAGCGACCCGGGGTCGCCGCTAGCGAGTGCTTGCGGGCCGACGGCGACGTCGTGGGGCTCACCGATGACCGTCATGAAGCTCGGGTCCGCGGCGCTCCCGTCTAGGTCTGCCCTGCCGATGGTGCCTTGGGTCGGGGTGAGTGGCGGAAGGCGACCAGCACCTGAGGTCGGAGGAGTGTGCGGCCAAAGACTTGACCAGTAGATATGGCCCCTGTCGACTGCTATCCCGGTCACATCGACGGCGTGGATGAAGATGTCGATGACACCGGTTCCGTCGACGTTTGCGCGACCGATGCCCCCGAAACCCGGCCAGTAAATGTGGTTGGCATCGACGGCGATTCTTCCTGGACTGCCGGTTGTAGTGAACAGGGTCTGGTCGATATGACCGCCGTCTAGATTGGCCCGGCCAACTCGCGCAGGCTCGGCTCCGACGAGCGACGGCCGGTGCGACCAATAGATGTGGCTATCGTCGACTGCGACCCCCAACGGACTGCCGGAGCTTGCGATGAAGTCTTGGTCTACCCCCGTGCCGTCCAGGTTGGCTCGACCGATGGTTTCCGCGCTGTAGTTGCTCCAGTAGATATGGCCGGCGCCAACGGCGACATCGTAGGGCCTGGCTCCGCCTACACCGCCGGCAACGGAGATGAAGTCTTGGTCCACTCCGGCGCCGTCGAGGTTCGATCGACCGATCGTGCCGGCGCCGAGGTTTGCCCAGTAGAGATGGTCGCCATCGACCGCGAGCCCGTAAGGGGATCCGGCCGCAGCCTCGCCAGCGATGAAGTCCTTGTCAGCACCGGTGCCGTCGAGGTTGGCCTTGCCAACCGTGCCGTCTGTGGCATCTCCCGATCCATAGTAGGCCCAGTAGATATGGGCGGAGGACGAGGCGGGCAGGGCCGCAAGCACGGCGAAGGCCACCAGAGCAAGCAATGCGAGCCTGACGGTCGTGACGTCGATGCACAACGGTTTTCCCACGAATTCCTGAGCACGAACTCCCCCTCGACCCGACAACGGATAGCACGACCGTATTCCACTAAAGCCCGTCATGCGGCAGCATCAAGGATTGGAGCGCACGCAGCTCCGGGGATGGCCACGCCCGCCCAGTCGCCGAGGTTACCCAACTCCAGATACCCGATCCCGGACAACTGCTTGTCTCGCTGCGGATCAGAGGATAGGGTTCGGGTTCAGGCCAGTTGGGGGACAGCCTGCTTTGGTGGGTCGCTTTCCGGGGGAGGAAAGCGGCTCGCCTATAGCTACTGAACCAGGAGCGCCGAAAGGGTCACCATCGGTGCGCGGTTAGCCGTGCAGTCCCGTGCTAAATGCGCGACGCGTGCATTGCCCTCCCTTCGCCTCAGAGGCTTGACCTCGCCAAACGTGATGGGGTCCCCTCATGCTTGGCCCGTCGCAATCATTCTGGGACCGATCGAAGCCTCCAGAGCGCGAAGCCACGATCAGATTTTCACTAGGCCGAACCTCATGAACGTGATTCCAGGGATCTAGACCTACTCGTGCGGGAGGGAGTCTCAGGCGTCGCCGCCCTGGGACTCCGGCGAAGGGGTGAGGGGGACCCCCGATGTTTGGCGAGTTGCCATTTCGCTGCCACTCCCAAGCATCGAGGCGCCGTGACGACAAGCCATTCCCCTTGCTCATGCGATGGGCCGGCCTGGACTCGAACCAGGGACCTACGGATTATGAGTCCGCTGCTCTAACCAACTGAGCTACCGGCCCGGGGCGGGCCGAGTCTAGCCGCGGTGAGCGGACCCGCTCGCTCCGCGGGGCGGTGGCAGTAGGGGTGACGGACGGCCCGTCAGAGGAGAGGGCGTGTCGGCGTCCTCGACGCGGCTGCCGGCGCCGCGCAACGAGGCGAGGTCGCAGAGGCCGGCGTGCTTCTGCATCGTGCCGATGATCGGCGCATCGGCCGCCGGACGACCCCACACGAATAGGATCGGCAGCGGTGAGCGACGAACCGACTTCAGGCGGAGACGAGGTCGTGCGTCCGGAACTCGCCGAGCTGCGCGAGCGCAAGGCGCTCCTCGCCGACGAAGCCCGGCCCGAAGCGGTCGCCAAGCGCCGCTCGACCGGACGCCGGACGGCCCGCGAGAACCTCGCCGACCTCGTCGACCCGGGCAGCTTCGTCGAGTACGGCGGGCTGACGATCGCCGCCCAGCGCGCCCGCCGCGAGGTGCAGGAGCTGCTCGAGCGGACCCCGGCCGACGGCCTCATCGCCGGCACCGCGCGGATCAACGGCGATCGCTTCGGCGACGCGGCGGCGTGCGCGGTGCTCTCCTACGACTACATGGTGCTGGCCGGCACGCAGGGTGTCTTCGGGCACCGCAAGAAGGACCGGATTTTCGAGCTGATCGAGCGGATGCGCGTCCCCACCGTGCTCTTCGCCGAGGGCGGCGGCGGGCGGCCGGGCGACACCGACTACCCGGTCGTCTCAGCGCTCGACACGCGGGCATTCGCCCTCTGGGCGCGGATCTCCGGCCTGGCGCCCCGGATCGCGATCGTCGCCGGCCGCTGCTTTGCCGGCAATGCGGTGCTTGCGGGCAGCGCCGACCTGATCGTCGCGACCGAGGACATCGCCCTCGGCATGGGCGGTCCGGCGATGGTCGCGGGCGGCGGTCTCGGTGATTTCGCGCCGGAGGAGATCGGGCCGATCGACGTCCAGTCGCCGAACGGGGTCGTCGACGTGCGCGTGGCCGATGAGGCCGCCGCCGTCACGGCAACGAAACGGCTCCTGGCGTACTTCCAGGGGCCGTTCGACGATTGGGAGGAACCCGACCCCGCGGTCGTCCGCGACGTCATCCCGGAGAGCCGGCGGCGCGCCTATGACGTCCACAAGGCGATCGATGCCCTCGTCGACGTCGGTTCGGCCACTTACTTGCGGGACGGCTTCGCGAAGGGGATGGTGACGGCGCTCGCCCGGATCGAGGGACGGGCGGTCGGGATCGTCGCCAACAACCCGATGCAGATGGCGGGGGCCATCACGAGCGAGGGCTCCGACAAGGCCGCCCGGTTCATGCAGATGTGCGACGCCTACGGGATCCCGCTGATCTCGTTGATCGACACGCCGGGGATGATGGTCGGCCCCGACGCTGAGGCGACGGCTCTCGTCCGCCACTGCTCGCGGCTGTTCAACGCCGGGGCGAATCTGCGGGTGCCGCTCGTCGCTGTGATCCTTCGCAAGGCCTACGGGCTCGGCGCGCAGGCGATGGCCGGCGGCGGGCTCCACGAGCCGCTTCTGACAGTCGGCTGGCCGACCGCCGAGCTGGGCGCGATGGGGCTCGAAGGGGCGGTGCGGCTCGGGCTGCGTCGCGAGCTCGAGGCGATCGCCGACGCCGACGAGCGGGAGCAGCGCGTCCGCGAGGTGACCGAACACGCTCACGAGCATGCGAAGGCGCTGAACGCGGCGACGATCTTCGAGCTCGACGACGTGATCGACCCCGCCGACACGCGGCGATTGATCGCGGCGACGCTGGCGGCGGCCGGTGGATCGGCGGGTGCCGCAAGGGAGCGGCGCCCGGTCGACACCTGGTAGCTACTTGTTGCGCTTGCCCTTCAGCTTGCCCTGCGGCTTGGCGACCTGGTTGGAGAGCTTCTGCTGCTCCGCCTTCAGGTTCGAGATCTCCTTCGCCTGATCCTCGGTCTTCTTCGGCGACGGGGGCGGCGGCTAGAGTCGGGCTCGTGGCCGAGGAGATCGCACCCGACGTGACCGAGCGGACGGCGCTCGCCGGCGAGCGGACGCTGCTCGCCTGGTGGCGGACGGGGCTGGCGGCTCTTGCGGTGGCGATCGGCGTCGGCCGCGTCGTGCCCGAGCTGTCGACGACGAAGACGGTCTGGCCGTACACGTTCATGGGCGTCGCCTACGCCGCCTACGGCATCGCGCTGATCATCTACGGGACGACGCGCGGCCGCGACGTCGACGTGGCGGCGCGACACGGCGAGCTGAGCGCCACGCGGCCGGGCGTGATGCGCTGGCTGGCGCTGGCCGGCATCGCCCTCGGGCTCGGCACCGTCGGCCTGATCATCATCGGCTAGGGAGGGACAGTTGAAGACCGTCAACATCGGCGATCCGCAGTTCGACTACGACGGCGACGACCCGGAGGGTTTCCGGTCGGGGATGGTCCGGCCGGGGCCCGTGCTCGGGGCGTCGAAGACCGGGATCAGCGTCTACGAGATCCCAGCCGGGCAGAGCCTTTGCCCCTACCACTACGAGTATTCGGAGGAGGAGTGGCTGCTCGTTCTCGAGGGGGAGGCGGCCGTGCGCACGCCCGAGGGCGAGGCCGTGCTGGGGCCGTGGGATCTGACGTGCTTTCCGGCCGGACCGGACGGCGCGCACGAGGTGCGGAACGGCGGCGAGGCGACGCTCCGGGTCCTGATGTTCTCCAACATCGAGCATCCCGGAGCGACCGCGTATCCCGACAGCGGCAAGATCGGCATCTGGACCGGCGTCGAGGGCGAGGACGTGATGGTCCACCGCAGCAGCCACGTCGACTACTTCGACGGCGAGCCGCGGCTCGAGGAGCGATGAGCGACCTCTCCGGCCTCCCCAGTTCGCGGCAGAGCCTGCTCGGCTACTCGCACGAGGGTGACGAGGTGTGGCTGATCCGGGGGATCAGCCAGAAGCAGTACACGTGCCCGGGCTGTTACGGCGACGTCGAGATCGGTGAGGACCACGTCGTCGCGCAGACGGTCATGCGGCTGGGCGGCACCGAGCACCGGCACTGGCACCGGGGCTGCGCGAAGCGGATCCTCGAGCCGGGGCTGAGCCGCGTCAAGGCGGTCAACTCGCGAGAGTCGGGGCGGCAGAAGCTGGAGAGCCGGGGGAAGCGGCCGGCCGGCAAGCGCGGGCGGCGGACGCCGCGACGCTGAGGGCCGGCGCGGGCGCGGGCGCCGATTGGGGGCCGATCAGGACGAGCTGTCGGTGCCGGACGCCGCGTCGGCCTTGTCGATCGCCGCCTCGAGTTCTTCCTTGCTGAAGGCGCCCTCGATCCGCGTCGAGATCTTGCCGTCGGCGTCGATCACGAACAGCCACGGCTCCGACGGCAGGCCGAAGTCCTTGACCTGCGGGCGCGGGCCCTTGTTCGGGTCGTTGTCGTTGTAGATCTCCATGTGGATGTAGTCGGCGTCGTCGGGGCGCTCGTTCTTGACCTCCTCGGCGATGTCGACGACGGGGCCGCAGACGCGACTCGTGCAGAGCGCGGGGGTCGCGAAGAGGAGGACGATCGGCTTCTTGCCGTCGCCGAGGACGTCGCCGTAGTCGATGTTGTGCATCGAGCTGGGCGGCTGACGGGTGTCGATCTTGGTGAGGTCGCCGCCGACGTCGTCGGCCGTCGGCGTGTGCATCATCGGGGCCTGGTCGCCGACCGCGGGCACGTCGGGGAACTTGCCCACGACGGCGCTCGGGACGCGAGCGTAGGTGTAGGAGCCGTCGTCGGCGCGGAACATGGCGAGGATCTGCCACTCGCCCTTGCTGGGTAGGTCGACGTCGGTCGTGTAGACGAACTTGGCGGCGTCGGGGTCCTGGGCGGTCGTCTGGGAGGAGAAGGCGGCGGGCGTCTCGAGCGAGTGGACGGTCGCCGGGTAGGGGCCTTCGGCCTTGCCGTTGGGTTTCGCCGTGTATATGGCGACGTCAGCGTCGGAGACGTTGCCGTGATCGACGGTGAAGACGCCGAAGCCGTAGCGGCTCTTGCCCTCGTCGAACACCTGCTGCGTCGGCGCGACGACGAGGTCGCTCTCGGTTGCATCGGCCGTCAGTTGCTCGAACGTCTTGCCGTCGGCGGCCGGGAACTGGTCGGCGCTCGGAGCGGCGGACGTCCCGGACGTCGAATCGGAGCTGCCTCCGCAGCCGGCGATGAGAGCGGCGGCAATGGGAAGGGCGAGCAGGGCACGGAGTGATTTGGAAGCGTTGCGCACGGCGGCTCATCCTAGAGAAGCCGGTTCATTTACTTGACGGTTAGGCTGCGCGGCGTCAGCTAATCGAAGAGGAGAGCGCGTGGCGGAACGAGCAGCAATCGTGACCGGGGGATCGAGCGGGATCGGGCTGGCCATCAGCCGCGCCCTCGCCGAGGACGGCTATTCGGTGACGATCTCGGCCCGGCGGCCCGACAAGCTCGAGGCGGCCGCCCGGACGCTGATCGACGACGGGCTGGAAGTGACGGCGCTGCCGGCCAACGTCGCCTCCGAAGACGAACTGAAGGCTCTGATCGCGAGCCACAACGAGCGGTGCGGCCGCCTCGACGTGCTCGTCAACAACGCCGGTGTCGGCATCGGCAGCGCGATCGACGAGGTCGATACGAAGAAGATGGACATGCAGATCGACGTCAACCTGCGCTCCTACGTGCTGGCGATGCGCGAGGCGATGCCGATGCTGCGAGAGGCGGGCGCCGAGCACGGCAAGGCGCTGATCGTCAACACGGCCTCGATCGCCGGCAAGGGCGGCCAGGGCTGGCTGGCCGTCTACTCGGCCACCAAGGCGGGCGTCATCGGGCTCAGCCAGGCGACGCAGATGGAGGTCGGGCAGGCCGGCATCCAGGTCACGGCCCTCTGCCCCGCGTTCGTCGACACGCCGATGACCGAGTGGGTGCAGGGACAGGTCAAGCCGGAGGAGATGATCCAGCCGCAGGACCTGGCCGAGACGGTGCGGCTGCTGCTGCGCACGTCGCGCTTCTGCCTGATCCCCGAGATCGTCTTCACCCGGCCGGGCGACCCCTCGGCCTTCGCGACCTGACCGGACGCGGGATCGGGCTAGGCGACGCCGACCGGCTGCGGCGCTTCGGCATCCTGCGCGCGGCGGACGCGACGGATGCGGAAGGGCGTGCGCGGGCGGGGCTGCGCGGCGGCGGGCTGGGACGCGGCGATGGGCTCGTGCGGGGGGAGCTGCACGTCGGCGGTGAGGCTGTTCTCGAGGAGGGCGACGAGGGTGCGGATCTCGCGGCGCGTCGCCGGGCGCGGCTTGTCGGCGTCGGTGTAGCGGTCCCAGCTGCGCGCGAAGCTGGAGAGGCTGACCCGGCCGCCGTTGCGGTGGGCGGCCAGCATCGGGCAGATGCCGCCGCTACGGGGGTCGGTGTAGGCGCCGACGATGATCGTGTTGTCGGCGATGCCGCGCAGCATCGCCTCACGGGCGTGGCGGGGCATGGCCTCGACGGCGGCCCGCAGGCGCAGGCAGGCGTTACGCGGCCTCTTGTTGCGACGTCCCAGCATCGGTCGTTCGAGGATGGCGCGCCGACGGACGTTCGGCAAGGGCCGGCAGCGGCGGCGGGACGCGGATTGCAGGCGGCCTCGTGAGGGCGCTCGTCGCGGCCTTCGGCGATGCCGGGCATGCCTTCCCGGCGATCGCGCTCGGCCGTGCGCTGGCCGAGCGGGGGCACGACGTCACGGTGCAGACGTGGGACCGGTGGCGGGAGCCGATCGAGGCGCTCGGGTTGACGTTCGCCGCCTCGGAGGAGTACGTCGTCTTTCCGCCGCCTCCGCCGGGCGAGCACGCGGGGGCCGGCGAGGCGGCGCTGGCGATGATGCCGCTGCTGGAGAGCTTCGGGCCGGACGTCGTCGTCAGCGACATCCTCACCCTCGCACCTTCGCTGGCCGCCGAGCTGCACGGCGTGCCGCGGGCGACACTGATTCCCCACCTCTACCCCGTCCACGAGGTCGGGATGCCGTTCTTCGGGATGGGCATGGCGCCGCCGCGCTCGGCACTCGGACGGCGGATGTGGACGGCGGCGCTGCCGCTGCTCGAGACGGGGCTGCGGGTGGGCCGGCGGGAGCTGAACGAGACGCGCGGGCGGATCGGGCTGCCGCCGCTCGATCGCTTCCACGGCGGCATCAGCGAGCGGCTGGTCATCGTCGGCACGTTCCCGCAGCTCGAATATCCGCGGGCCTGGCCGGGCGAGGCTGTCGTCATCGGGCCTCTCGAGTTCGAGATGCCCCACCCCGCCATCGAGCTGCCGCCCGGCGACGGGCCGCTCGTCCTCGTCGCCGCCAGCACCGCCCAGGACCCGAACTGCCATCTGATCCGGCGCTGCTTCGAGGGGCTGGTCGACGAACCCGTGCGCGTCGTCGCGACCACGAACGGCCACCGGCCCGACGTGGCGATCGACGTGCCCTCGAACGGGATGCTCGTCGACTGGCTGTCCTACTCGCAGGTGATGGCGGCCTCCGACGTCGTCGTCTGCCATGGCGGGCACGGCACCCTCGCCCGGGCGCTGGCGCTCGGCAGGCCGCTGCTGATCTCGCCGTCGGTCGGCGACATGGCCGAGAACGCCGAGCGGGTCGCCTGGGCCGGCGCCGGGCTCACGGTTCCCGGCCGGCTGCGCAGCGCCGCGACGATCCGCTGGGCCGTACGGGCGCTGCTCGAGGATGGCCGCTACGGGCAGGCGGCCCGGTCGATCGCCGCCAGCGAGTGGGCACGCGGAGGGGCGGCGCGGGCCGCCGAGGCCGTCGAGGGGATGGTCTAGTCGAGAGGCGCGGTGAGCTTCGCGCCCGTGACTGCGCCGTCCCTGCCGAAGAAGACGTTCAGACTGACGCTGTCGCCGGGGCCCATGTAGTCGTTGGTCTCGCCGGCGAAGTACACCCATCGGTCGGGATTCGGGTGGCGCGAGCCTCCATCGTCGAGCAGCGCCGCGACCTCGTCGCGGGACATCCCGGCAAGCACATGGCATTCCGCCAGGCCGTTCGCCTGCTCCTGGCGGGCCTTGAAATCGCCCTTCTCGTCCCAGGCCGTCCGGTCGAAGGAGAAGTCCTCACAGTCGAGGCTCGCGCCGGAGTCGCTCGCAAGGAACGCGCCGAGCGGGTCGGTCTTGACGATCAGGAACGGAAGACCGACGGCGACCGTCAATGTCAGCCCGATGATCAGCAGATTGAGACGACGCTCCCGATCCATGGGGAGGAGCCTCGCCGATCTGCGCGCCCGCGGCAAGTCCCTCCGTCCTGGTGCGTGATCGGACGTCCTGCCTGAACCGATCCTCGCCGCCTACTCCCCTACAATTGCCCGAGCGTTCCCGTTGGGGAACCACCATTCCCCGGTGGTGTAATGGCAACACTCGACACTGTTAATGTCGCTTTCCTGGTTCGAGTCCAGGCCGGGGAGTCACTTGGAGGGGTCGACATCGGGTAGGTCCGTCACCCCCGCTTCGACCTCCGAATGGCAGTTCGCGCAGAGCAGCACGCACTTGGCCGCCTCCTCTCTCGCTCTCTCCAGCGCCACCGTGTTGCCTCGTTGAGCCAGGCCGAACTCCTTGGTCGCCGGATCGAGGTGGTGGAAGTGCAGGGCGGCGATGGACCGGTCGTATCCGCAGATGCAGCAGCGGCCGCCCGCCTCCTCGACGAGGATGCGCTTGACCTTGCGACGACGCTTGGCAACGGCCTCCTGGCGGCAACGCCGGCATCTCCATGACCGGCCGCGATCGAGGACGAACTCGGTCATCCCATGGGTTCGGCAGATTCGCGAGGCCGAGGTGTCCCCACACATGTGCGCTCCCTGGTGTCGCCGGCCCGGACGTCCTTCGGCCTCGGGAGTCCGTACTTCTCGATCCAGTAGGCCACCGTCCGGGTGCTCACCCCGAGCTCGCGCGCGATCCCGGCCTGAGACAGCCCGCCGAGGACGAGCGGCTCGAGGTCGGCCCGTTTGATGCCGCGACCCGGGCGGAAGCGGTGCGACCCGTTCGCAGTCAGGCCATGGCGCTTGACCCAATAGCCGACGGTTCCCGGAGTGCGGCCGCAGAGGCGGGCGATCTCGGGGAGCGACATGCCCTTGGCGAGGCAGGTCTCGAGAAATGCCTTGTCGATCCCCTCTGCCATGAGGGCATTTTGGTCCGTCGGTCGGACGGAAAAACGAACGTGTGTTCGTATCAGATGGTGGTCGAGACGGCGTCGGCGACGGCGGCGATGAGGTCGTCGACGTCCTCGGCCTTGGTATCCCAGGAGCACATCCAGCGGACGATGTCGGCGTCTTCGTCCCAGATGTAGAAGGGGTGATCGCCCGGCAGGTCGGCGAGCAGGTGGTCGATGGCTGGCCGGGGCAGGCGGGCGAAGACGCCATTGGCGTCGACGGGATGGACGAGCTCGACGCCCTCGATGGCGGCAGCGCCCTCGCCGAGGCGGGCGGCCATGGCGTTGGCGCTCTCGGCGTTGCGGCGCCAGAGGTCGCCGGGGCCGAGGAGCGCCTCGAACTGGGCGCTGATGAAGCGCATCTTGGAGGCCAGCTGCATGCCCTGCTTGCGGAGGAACTCGAAGTCGCGGCCGAGGCCGGGATCGAGGAAGACGACCGCGTCGCCGACGAGGCCGCCGTTCTTGGTCGCCCCGAGCGAGATGACGTCGGCCTCGACGCCGACGCCGAGGGTGCCGAGCGGGACGCCGAGGGCGGCGGCCGCGTTGGCGAGCCGGGCGCCGTCGACGTGCATGAGCATCCCCATGCCGTGCGCCTCGTCGGCGAGCGCACGCAGCTCCTCGACGGTGTAGACGGTCCCGACCTCCGTCGACTCGGCGACCGATACGAGCCGTGGCTGGTTGTGGTGCTGGTCGCCGCGCCGCGCCTCCCAGCTGCGCAGGCCGACCGGCGTCAGCTTGCCGTGCTCAGGCGTCGCCTTGAGCAGCTTGACGCCCGCCCACCGCTCCGGCGCGCCGCACTCGTCGACATCGATGTGCGCCCCCTCGACGCAGATGACGGCCTCATGGGGCCGCGTGACGGCGTCGATCGCCAGCACGTTGGCGGCGGTGCCGTTGAAGACCGGGAAGCCGACGGCCTCGGGGCCGAAGTGATCGCGGATCAGGTCGTCGAAGCGCTGCGTCCACGCGTCCTCGCCATAGGAGCCGGCGTGGTCGACGTTCGCGCGCGCGATCGCCTCCAGCACCTCCGGATGCGCCCCCGAGTGGTTGTCCGAGGCAAAGCCGCGCGGATCTGCGCCGGCGCCCGAACCCGCGCCCGAGTCGCCGCTCACGGGTGCAGCTCGAGGCGCTGACCGTTCATCCGGCCCGCCGCGTCGGAGCAGAGGTAGGCGAGCGCGTCGGCGATCTGCTCGGCCGGCGTGAACGTCGGATATTCCTTGTCCGGGTTCCGCTCCCGCATGCCCTTCGTGAGGATCGCGTTGATGACGACGATGTTGGCCGTCGCCTTCGAGTCGGCGAACGAGTCAGCGAGCGCGAGCGTGAACGACTCCGCCGCCGCCTTCGTCGCCGCGTAGGCGGCGTTCGTGCCCTCCGGAGCCTGCGCCTGCGTCGAGGAGACGATCGCGAACCGCCCGTGCTCGCTGGCTGTCAGCGCGCCGTGGAACGCCCGCGCGGCGTTCATCAGCGTCCGCACCAACAGGTCGTGCAGCCACTCGTAGTCGGCGAGGTCGAAGCTCTCGATCGGGTCGCCGCCCCGCCAGCCGCCGACGAGATGCAGCATCCCGTCGACCTTCCCGAACCGCTCCTGCAGCGACGCGCACCACGCATTCGCCGCATCGGCGTCGAGCAGGTCGACCGCCTGCATGTCGATCCGCTCCTCCGGAATCCCGAACGGCTCGACGGCCGTCTCGATCCGGTCGACGGCGATGTCGGCGAGCGCCAGGGTCGCCCCCTCCCCCGCCAGCCGCTCGACGACGGCAGGCCCCAGCCCGCCCCCGACGCCGGCGACGGCGATGACGCGTCCGTCCAGGGCGCCCATCAGCCGACGGCTCCGGCCGCGGCGGGCTCACGCGAAGGTCGGCCCTCGAGCGCCGGCTGCAGCTTCGGCGCCAGCTGCGTGTAGAAGAGGCTGAGCGGGAACTCGTCGTCGCGGACGAGGTCGACCAGCTGCTTCGGCTCCTCCACCTCGGGCAGGTCGCGCCCATCTTTCGCCCAGACCGAGCGCTCGCTCGGCGGCACGTAGGTGGCGACGAGGTCGTGAGCGGCGATCCACTGCCCCAGCTTCGAGCGGTCGATGCCCGAGTGGTACAGCTCGCCGACGAGCTCCTTGAGCTTGCCGACTCCCTCGGCCACCCTCCCCCACTCGATCTCGAGCCGGTTGTCGGTCCAGTGCAGGTAGCCGCCGTTGTGCAGGAAGGCGAACAGCAGCTGCCCGCCGAGCCCGTCGTAGTTGCGGACCCGGGTGCCGGTCAGCGGGAACCGGAACAGCCGGTCGAACAGAATCGCGTACTGGACGTGGCGGGCGAGCGCGAAGCCCTCCGCCTCCAGCTTGACCGCCTCCCCGAACGCCGTCAGGTCGCAACGCAGCTCCTCCAGCGAGTACATCCAATACGGGCTGCGCTGGCGGATCATGAACGGGTCGAACGGCAGGTCGCCGCGCATGTGCGTGCGGTCGTGGATCAGGTCCCAGGCGATGTAGGCGTCGCGCGACAGCTCCGGCGAGGCGAGCAGGCAGGCGGCGTCCGGCGGCAGGTTGAGCCGGAGGATGTCGGCGGCGCTGCCGCAGACGCGCCGGAAGCGCTCCGCCTCGCGGTCGCAGAAGATCGCCCCGAAGTGAGCCGGTGGCCGCTCCTTGACGGCGAACGTCTCCGGGAACAGCACCGCGCACTCCGAGTCGTAGCCCGTCGTGTAATCGACGAACTCGACCGGCAGGAACTTGGCGTTGTCGTAGCGGCTCTCCAGCTCGACGGCCCAGCGCGGCCATGGCACCCGGACGATCAGCGCCTCGAAGCACGTGTCCGGCGAGCCGTTCTGCTTGTACATCGGGAAGACGACCAGGTGCTCGATGCCGTCGCGCCGCTCCTGCTCGGGCCGGAACGCCTCCGTCGTCGCCAGGAAGTCCGGCTTCGCGTAGCCCGACGCGACCCAGGCGTCGAGGTCGCCGGCGAGCGCCTCGAAGTAGGCGGCCTGGTGCGGGAAGTGCGGCGCGAGCGCGTCGACCGCCCCCTTCATCTCACCGACGAGCTCGCCGAGGCGCGCCTCCTCGACCCCGGCGGCGGCGAGGTCGACCGACCCGTCCGGCGACTGGTACGTGCGCAGCTCCTCGACGGCGTCGCGCAGTCGCGGCCAGGCGGGATCGGCGGCCGCGGCCGACTCGATCGGCGCGCCGCCTGCGGCGAAGGCCGGCTCGGCCGCGTAGTAGACGAGGTTGACCCAGAAGGCGGCGTGGTCGAGCGCCTCGATGCAGTCGTCGCCGAACAGATCGGAGTCGGCGAGGACGACGACGCGCCCGGTTCCGTGGCTCGTCACGGCCGCGAGCGGCGCAGTCGGCGCCGAGGCGCTCGGGAACGTCCTGGCGAGGACGCGGCCCCCATTGCTGAGCGCGAGCGTGCCGGCCCTGTAGAAGCACGCTTCGCTGACGCCCGCAAGCGGATCGGCGCCGCTGCCGGCGGCGCGGTCGAGGTCGGCGAGGATCCAGCTCGGCGCATCGCCGCGATGGTGCTCGTAGTCCTGGACGGTCGCGTTCTCGATCTCGATGCCGAAGCGGCCGAGCAGCTCATTGAGGTTGTTGCCGTACTTGTCCTGCTCGGTCTCCCCGAGCACGATCAGCCCGCCGCCGCCCTCGACCCAGGCGACGATCGCCTCGATCTCGTCGCCGGTCAGGCGCGGCTCGCCGACGCCGGTCGTCGACTCCCAGCGCGGTTCGGATGGATGGGCGATGACGAGTACGTCGGTGCCCGAGAGCACGCTCTCGTCGAGCGGCGCGGAGTCGTTGGCGGCCACTTCGAAGTCGCGGCGTTCCAGCGCGGCGGCGGCTGCGGCCAGCGACGCGTCGGCCGGGTGTGCGGCCTGCATTCGCTCGGCGACCTCGGCGCGGATCGACCATGATTCCGAGTGAGCCTCGTCGAAGAGGACTCGGGCGCGGCGGGTGTGCTCGGAAGCTTCCATTCGTCTCCTTCGTCGGATGGGCGCCCGGCCGGGTGCCTGTGCCGTCGGCGCAGGACCTAAGTTAGCGCGCCGCGGGGCCGGGAACAGCCCCGCCGATGCCGAGGCGCTCGGCCTTCGAGATGTTCGTTGCGATCTCCCCGCGCTGCTTCTGCATCGCGACGATCTCGGCCTGGTCCCGTCCCTCCGGCCTGCGCAGCTCGCGGTCGAGCCGATCGCGCTCGAGGAGCAGCCAGCGGAACTCGAGATCCTGCCTGGTAGCCGGCTCGTGATCGATCGCCTGCAGGCGCGAGATCGCGTTGATCAGCGCCGAGTCCTCGTCGCCGAGTCCTTCCAGCGGATCGCCGGGATGCTCGCGGATCCGCTCGAACACGGATTGCAGGATCGGTGACGTGAAGTGCGCGTCGCCGAGCTTGGCGAGATACGACGCCGCCTCGTCCGGCGCGTCCATGCAGAGGGCGAGCATCATCGCCTCGCGCCGCTCCTCCTCGGTCGGCTCGCGCCGCGGGCGCTGCGGGACCGGACGCGGCGCGGCGCCGCCGTCCGCCGCCCCGGCGGCCGTCACGGGAGCGGGACGGGCCGCTGCGGCCGGCTTCACCCCCGTCTTCATCCGGTGGGTGACCAGCTCCGGGGCGGCATCGAGGCGGTCGGCGACCTCTCGGACCATCTCCTGGCGGGTGATCGTCTCCCCCATGCCGACGAGCACCGGCACGACCTCGTCGAGCGCCCGGTCGCGCCCCGACGGAGTCGACAGGTCGGCGTCGCCGAGGATCGCCCGGACGTGGAAGACGGCGAGGTCGACGGCGTCGGCGAGCAGCCCCCGCAACCGGTTCGAGCCCTCCTCGGTCCGCATCATGTCGGCCGGGTCCTCGCCCTCGGGCATCGCGGCGACGAGCAGCCGCAGGCGGCCGCTTCCCGCCACCCGCTGGGCCCGCAGCATCGCCTCGCGGCCGGCGCGGTCGGCGTCGAGCGCGAGCACGACCTCCTCCGCGTAGCTGCCGAGCAGCTTCAGCTGGTCCGGCGTGATCGCCGTGCCCATCACGGCGACGGTCTCCTCGACGCCGGCGCCGTGGAGCGCGATCACGTCCGTGTAGCCCTCGACGACGACGGCCCGGCCGCCGCGGGCGATCGGCCCGCGGGCGCGGTCGATCCCGTAGAGGGTGCGGCTCTTCCGGTAGACCTCGCTCTCGGGCGAGTTCAGGTACTTGGGCTTGGCGTCCGGCCCCATCCCGCGGGCCCCGAAGCCGACGACGCGGCCGCGATGGTCGCGGACCGGGAACGTGATCCGCCCCCGGAAGCGGTCGTAGTGGCTGCCCGGGTTCTTCTGCGAACGCTGGATCAGGCCAGCGGCGAGCAGCTCGTCGACGGAGAAGCCGGCCTGCTGGCCGCGGGTCAGGACCGAGTCCCAGGCGCTCGGCGCGAAGCCGACGCCGAAGTTCCGCAGGACCTCCTCGCCGAGCCCGCGCTCCTCGATCAGATAGGTGCGGGCCTTCGCGGCCTTCGGCGACTCCCAGAGAAACGACTCGTAGAACGACGAGACGCGCTCGAGCGCCTCGCCGAGGCGGCCGCGGCGCCGTCGCGCCTCTTCGGCCTTCGGATCCTCGTCCTCCCGCTCGACCTCGATGCCGTAGCGCTCGGCGAGCGCCTCGACGGCGTCGGGGAACGCGAGCCCCTCCTTCTCCTGGACGAACCGGATCGCATCCCCGCCGGCCTCGCACCCGAAGCAGTAGTAGAAGCCGTCGCGCGGCTTGACCGAGAACGACGGCGTCCGCTCGTCGTGGAAGGGGCAGAGCCCGACGAACCGCTCACCCTGACGGCGCAGGTCCGTGTAGGCGGAGACGATCTCGACGATGTCGGCCGCATCGCGGACGCGCTCGATCGTCTCCGGGGTGAAACGGCTCATGCCCCAAGAATGCCGTGCGGGCCAAGCGTGCGCCCCCACGGTCGCCGCATATCCCCGCTACAAGCGCGATTCCTCGGGCAGGGCGAAGCGCCGGAAGGTCGCGATGCAGAACCGGTCGGTCATGCCGGCGACGTAGTCGGCCACCCGCTGAAGCGGGTCGTCGCCGGGGCGGCCCGGCGGCATCCGGTCCGGATCGGCGAGGTAGTGGTCGACGAGGGTCGTCAGCGTCAGCAGCACCCGGTCGTGCTCGGAGCGCGCCTCGGGGCCGAGGTAGACGCGGTCGAACATGAACTTCCGCAGCCGCAGCATCGCCCCGCCCATCTCCTCGCTCTGGACGATGTCGCCGGCCTCGCGGGAGCGTTCGACGATGTCGCGGACGAGCGCGTCGATCCGGGCCGAGCCGGTCGGGCCGAGCTTCTCGATCTGCTCGGCGGGCAGATCCTCCTCGGCGATGATCCCGGCCCGCACCGCGTCGTCGATGTCGTGGTTGATGTAGGCGACCCGGTCGACGAGCCGGACAACGCGTCCCTCGAGCGTCGCCGGCTTCAGCGAGCCGGTGTGGTTGAGGATGCCGTCGCGGACCTGTTCGGTCAGGTTGAGGCCGCGGCCGCCGCGCTCGAGGTGCTCGACGAGCCGCAGCGAGTGCTCGTTGTGGCGGAAGCCGTCGCCGCCGCGCTGCTTGATGGCGTCGTCGAGGACCTCCTCGCCGATGTGCCCGAACGGCGGGTGGCCGAGGTCGTGGCCGAGCCCGATCGCCTCGGTCAGGTCCTCGTTGAGGCCGAGCGCCCTGGCCACCGTCCGCGCGATGAAGCACGTCTCGAGCGTGTGGGTGAGCCGGGTCCGGTAATGGTCGCCCTCCGGGGCGATGAAGACCTGCGTCTTGTGCTTGAGGCGCCGGAAGGCCTTCGAGTGGGCGATCCGGTCGCGGTCGCGCTGAAACGGCGTCCGCACCGGGCTGTCGGGCTCCGGCTCGACGCGCAGCGCCGGGTACGAGCGGGCCGCGGGCTCCCAGAGGAACTCGTCCTCGATCGCCCTGATCCGCTCCTCGAAATCTCGGGCGGGCTCGCTCACGAGCTCAGGCGACGGCGCGAAGGTTGACGTGGGCATGGTGGGCGAGGGTGTCGCCGATCGCCCTGTCGACCTGACGCAAGGCGGCCTCGGAGGCGTCGGGAAGCTCGGCGATCGGGCTGCCGATCGCGGCGACCATGAAGCGATGCGCCTCGGGGCTGATCGGGAAGCCGCCCGCCTCGCAGGAGCCGCAGACGACGCCGCCGGCCGCGCCCGAGAACGAGACGATCCCCTCCTTCTCGCCGCAGCGGGCGCAGGAGCCGAGCTCCGGCGAGAACCCGGCCGCGAGCGCGAGCTTGAGCCGGAAAGCCAGCCCGACGGCCCGCCCGTCGGGACCGAGCCCGGGGGCCGACCCGTCCCCGGCCCGGCGGTCGAGCAGGGCCAGGTAGCGGCAGAGCAGGTTGTAGGCGGGGCGGTTCGGCTCGGAGACGTCGAGGAGCCGCAGCACCGCATCGCATCCGCGGGCGGCGGCGCCGATCGCCACACCGTCGGAGCGCAGGTTCGGATAGCCGTCGACGGTCGAGGCGCCCGTCACCGTGCAGAGGTCGCTGCGGCCCTCGTGGAACATCAGGTCGAGCCGGAAGAACGGCTCCAGGCGGCCCCCGAAGCGCGACTTCGGCCGCCGCGAGCCCTTCGCGATCGCGTTCACCCGTCCCCGCTCGGCCGTGTAGAGGTGGAGGATCCGATCGGCCTCGCCGAAGCGGATGCTGCGCAGCACTATTCCCTCTGTCTTGAAGCTTCCGGGCATGAGTCTCCACCTCGAAGGATGACGACCGATGCGGCGGCCTCAGGAACCGCCGGCCTGCTCGACTCCGTCGCGGATCGCTGCCGCTACGAGCGTCGCCGCCACGGTGCCGATCCGGACCAGCTGCCACGGATCCTCGCGCGGGACGCCGTCGGAGAGGCAGAAGACGACGTCGCCGTCATACGGCGTGAAGACCGGGTCGATCGCCCGCGCGACGCCGGCGCTCGCCATCCGGGCGACCTTCGCGCAGGCGAGCTTGTCGAGGCCGGCGTCGGTCATCACGCATGCGAGGGTCGTGCTCTCCCTTTCCGGCGGCGGCCCGGCGGGCTCGTGGCCTGCGGCGAACATCTCGACGCTGCGGAGCATCTCTCCGTCGTCGCCGCGGGGGCCGGCGATCAGCCCGCCGTCGGCGCCGAGCACGTCGCCGGTGGCGTTGACGACGGCGATCGCGGCGACCGTCTCCCCCGCCCCCGTCGTCGCTGCCGCGTAGCCGACGCCGCCGCGAGTTGCAGCGTCGCGCCCGAGTGCCTTTGCCACGGCGGCACCCCGCCCGGCGCCGACGCTGCCGCGCCCGGGGATACCGGGGGCGGCAGCCTCGCAGGCGGCGTAGCCGGCGTCGGGCCCGGGTCGCACCGGCGGCGTCCGGCCGGGATCGGCGTTGAGGTCGTAGATGACGGCGGCGGGAACGAGCGGCACCAGGCCGGCGGGAGTCGCGTAGCCGCGGCCGTGCTCCTCGCACCAGCGGACGACGCCGTCGGCGGCGGCGAGGCCGTGGGCGCTACCGCCGGTGAACAGCACCGCGGTCGCCTCCTGCGGGTTCGCGAGCGGGTCGATGACGTCCGTCTCGCGAGTCCCGGGCCCGCCCCCGCGGACGTCGACGCCCGCCCGCGAGCCGGCCGGCGGCATGATCACGGTGCAGCCCGTCGGCGCGTCCGGAGCCGTCCAGTGGCCGATTTCGAAGCCGTCGGGCGGCGGTACGGTCATCGCCGGGCCGGCCGCTTCGGGCGGCGACGTCGCCGCAGCCGCACCTGGCAGGCCGGGCAGAAGTACGTCGAACGCCCGCCGACCACGATCCGGTTGATCCGCTCGCCGCAGCGCGGGCACTCCTGGCCGGCGCGAGTGTGGACGAGGAACTCCTCCTGCATCGACCCCTGCTCGCCGCGCGAGTCACGGTAGTCGTCGATCGAGGCGCCGCCGTTCCGCAGTCCCTCCTCGAGCGCCTCGACGATCCCCTCGCGAAGCGCCTCCCAGTGCTCGGGGCGCATCGATCCCGCCGGCGAGAGCGGGTGGAGTTCGGCGCGGTGAAGCGCCTCGTCCGCGTAGATGTTTCCCACCCCTGCGATCCCCTTCTGGTCGAGCAGGAACGACTTCAGGGGCACCGTCCGGCCGGCGGCGATGCTGCCGATCAGCTCCGGCGTCAGGTCGTCGCTCAGCGGCTCGACCCCGATCCGTGAGTCGAGGTACGGATCGAGTTCGCCGGGGCCGAGCAGCGAGGCGTGGCCGAAGCGGCGCGGGTCGGTGAAGCGGAGCAGGCTGCCGTCATCGAGCTCGAGCTCCGCCTTCAGGTACTTCGGCTCACTCGATGACTCGTAGAGCCGCTCGCCGCCGAACTTGCGGGTCTCCTCGCCGCGTTCCGCCAACAGCAGGTTGCCGGTCATCCGCAGGTGCATGACGAGCGTCGATCCATCGTCGAGGCCGAGCAGCAGGTACTTGCCGCGACGTCCCGCCGAGACGATCTCCCGGCCGGTCAGCCGCTTCGCGACCGGTCCCGGCGGCAAAGGGCGCGTCCAGCGCTCGTCGAGGATCCGCGCAGCGACGATCGTCCGCCCGACGACCTCGGGCTCGATCTGCCTGCGGATTGTCTCGACCTCGGGTAGCTCGGGCACGGAACGATCGTAAGCCACCGCCGAGTGGTCGGTTTCGACGAAATACGGATCGTTTCCGACCACTCGCCGGCCGGCGATGGAGGAGCTGGGCCGCCGAGCGGTCGATTCGTCCGGGTATTCCGAACCAATCGACCACTCGACCCTGAATCGCCCTCCGTAGGCGGGATGCTCGATCGGCCGGCGCCCCGCAACTCCCTTCTCCGGCCCAAACCGACTCGCGCCCACCGGCGAGTCCTCGGCAGGCCGCGCCCCGCCGTCCTACCTACGCCTTCGCCCTCGGGTGCGCGTCGAAGTAGACCTCCTTGATGCGGTCCGCCGAGAGGTGCGTGTAGATCTGGGTCGTGGCGACGTCGGCGTGGCCGAGCATCTCCTGGACCGAGCGAAGGTCGCAGCCGCCGGAGAGAAGGTGCGTGGCGAAGCTGTGGCGGAGCGTGTGGGGGCTCATCCGCTCGTCGAGGCCGACGGCCCGGGCGCGGCCCTGGATGACCTTGTAGAGGCCCTGGCGGGAGAGCTCGCCGCCGCGCTGGTTGAGGAACAGCGCCCGGACGTCGTTGCCCGCCGCGAGCTCGCCGCGGCCGGAGCGCAGGTAGCGCTTGACCGCGCTCGCCGCCTCGCGGCCGAGCGGCACGATCCGCTCCTTCGAGCCCTTGCCGTGGGCGCGCAGGAAGCCGCGCTTGAGGTCGACCGAGCCGACCTCCAGGCCGACCGTCTCCGATGCCCGGAGCCCGCATCCGTACATGACCTCGAGGATCGCGCGGTCGCGGAGATCGGCGGGGTCGGAGCCGGACACCGAGTCCAGGAGCTTCTTGACCTCCGAGTAGCCGAGGACCTTCGGCAGCGTCTTGCCCTTCTTGGGCGGCCGGATGTCGGCAGTCGGATCGGTGTCGATGAGCTCGCCGCGGCGGAGGTGGCGGTAGAAGGAGCGGAGGCAGGCGGTCTTCCGGTTCAGGGTCGCGGCGCTGCACGCGGGCCGGTCGTCGTCACCGGCAGCGAGGCCGGCGAGGAAATCGGCGACGTCGGCGCCCTCGGCATCGGTCGCGGTGCGCCCGCGAGCGGTCAGGAAGGCTCCGTACTGGAGGAGATCGGTGCGGTAGGCCGTCAGCGTGTTCCGCGACAGGCCGCGCTCGAACTCGAGGTACGCCAAGAAGTCGAGGAGGTGGGCCTCGAAGCGGGCGTCGACCGGTTGCACGGCAGCGGGAGTCGCAGTGATTGCGGACACTTGCTCCACTTTTCGGCCCGGTGCCCGGTCCCCTGCCGGTGCAACCACGCACCCGCGACGCGAGCGACCGCCTCAGGCGGCTTCGGCGAGCGCCCGGCCGGCGGCCAGGGGCGCCGCGAAGAAGAGCCGGTCCTCGTCCAGCGACCGGCCCATCGTCCGCTGCGGAAGCCCCGTCTCGGCGTAGGCGGGGATGTCGACGGGAACCTCGCGAATCCGGTGCAGGCCGCCGCGTGCCTCCTCGAGGACCGCCACCGGCTCGCCGGCGGAGAGCGGCCAGAGCTCGTCGAGGCCGACCGGAACCGGCACCTCGACGCCGCCGAGCAGCAGGTCCAGCACCGAGCGCGTGTGATGGCTGAGGCCGAGATGGCGCGGCCGCGGGTCACCCGACGACATCCGGGGCGAGACCAGCGTCGGCAGCTCCAGCGCCAGCGACCCATGGGCGCCCTCGAGCGCCGCCATGCCGCCGTGTCCGTAGCGGGTCGAGGAGCCGAGGATCCCGGGTCCCGGACCGACGACGACCGCGTCCCAGTCGAGGTCGGCGGCAGCGTGAAGCGCTCCGATCAGGCTGATCGCTTCGCGCTCGCCACCGTACGAGGGCGAAGCCGTGATCGATCCGGCGAGAAGGCCCGCCTCTCGCAGCCTGCGGACATCGCCCGACAGACCCCCCGGCAACCCGCCGCCGGCGGCCTGGATGTAGCCGACCCGCTCCGCCCCCGCCTGCCCGGCGGCCCAGGCCGCAGGCGCGAGGTGGCCGTGCAGCGGCAGGACGAGGACCGGAAACAGCCGCCCCGGTCGCGCCGGGGCGTCGGCGGGAAGCTCGATCGGATCGACGGGGTGCTGGAGCGAGCTGTAGTTGAGCTTCATGACGTGGATCCCGGGCGGCGTCTCCCCGCCTTCGAGCCCGCGCGTCAGGTTGACGTGGACGATGTCGTAGCCGCCCGAGCCGAGGCCGAGGTCGAGGGCTGCGGTGTTGACGACGACGTCGTCTCCCACCTCCGTCGCCCCGACCATCGATTCGTCGGCCCAGGCCCGCCGTCGCTCGCCGTCGACCTCGACGGCCAGCATCCCCTCCTCGATCGCGACGACCGTGCCGCGGCGCAGCTTCAGCACGTCAGCCGCGTCCCGCCTCAGCGACGATCGCCGCGCAGACGTCGAGCATCCTCACGAGCGCCTCCTTCGAGACCGACTCGTCCGGCGTGTGGTTCGCCTCCGTCCCGTTGGCGAGCAGCAGGGCGTCGAAGCCCGCGGAGCGGAGAGCGTTGGCGTCGCTGCCGCCACCGGTCGAGCGCTCGGTCGGCTCGAACCCACAACCCTCGAGAGCGGCCCGCGCGATCGCGAGCGGCCGCGAAGACGGCTTGATCCGGTAACCGCGGAAGTAGGTCTCGACGAGCAGGTCGACATCGACGCCCGCCTCCCCCGCCGCCCACGAGCACGCGTCGACCATCGTTTGGGCGACCTCTTCGGCGCGGCCGGAGTCGAGCGCCCGCGCCTCGCCCTCGACGTGACAGCGCCCGGCGACTACGTTCGGGGCGGTGCCGCCCTCGATCACGCCGATGTTCGCCGTCGTGTCGGCATCGAGGCGGCCGAGGTCCATCGTTGCGATCGCAGCCGTCGCGGCGGCGATCGCGCTGCGGCCCGCTTCGGGCTTCATTCCGGCGTGCGACTCGACCCCGCGGAACTCGGCGATCAGCTTCTTGTAGGTGGGCGCTGCGGTGATGACCTCGCCGATCGGCGTCGCGTGGTCGAGCACGTAGCCGAAGCTCGAACGCAGCGACTCGACGTCGAGGGCGGCGGCGCCGCGCAGGCCCTGCTCCTCGGCGACGGTGAAGACGACCTCGAGTCCGACCGGCCCGGGCTCGGCGGCGAGCATCGCCGCGAGCTCCATCACGACCGCCACCGCAGCCTTGTTGTCGGCGCCGAGGATCGTCGGACCCGCCGTCCGGAAAACGCCGTCGTCGTCGACGACCGCGATCGGCTCGTCGTGCGGGACCGTGTCGACGTGAGCGAAGAACGAGACCCACTCGGCGTCCGTCGGCGTTCCCGGCGCTCTGTGCGGGTGGGACGTGGGCGATCAGGTTGCCGGCGCCGGCACGGGCGGGCCCGGCCGCATCGTCCTCGCGCGACGGGATGCCGAGCTCGGCCAGCTCGGCCGCGAGGGCGTCGGTCATCGCCCGTTCGTCGCCCGTCACCGACGGGGTCTCACAGAGGCGGACGAACCGCCGGAGCAGCCTCTCCTCGCTCACGCCGCGCAGGCTACGCACTTTGGCATCGGACTCGCGAGGCGGGGAGGCGTCAGGTCAAGGAAGAGGGCGGCGAAGCGGCCTCAGCCCGTGAGTCGCCCGATGACGCCGAGATGGCGTCTCCCCGTCCGCGAGCGGCCGCGCCGACGAATTCGCGGAACAGCGGTTCCGGGCGCGTCGGCCGCGAGTTGAACTCGGGGTGGAACTGGGAGGCGACGAAGAAGGGGTGGTCGGGCAGCTCGACGATCTCGACGAGGCGCTCGTCCGGCGAGGTGCCGCTCATCACCAGGCCCTCGTCCTCGAGCCGGCGCCGCAGCATGTTGTTGACCTCGAAGCGATGCCGGTGACGCTTGTAGATGACGGCCTCGCCGTCGAAGATCTCGCGCGCCCGCGTGCCGTCGTGGAGCTTGACCGGGTCGGCGCCGAGGCGCATCGTCCCGCCGAGGTCGGTGACCTCCTTCTGCTCGGGCAGCAGGTCGACGACCGGGAACGGGGTCTCGGGGTCGAACTCGGCCGAGTTGGCGCCGTCCATGCCGCAGACGTGGCGGGCGTAGTCGACGACGGCCATCTGCATCCCCAGGCAGATGCCGAGGAACGGGATGTCGTTCTCGCGGGCGTAGCGGGAGGCCGCGATCTTGCCCTCGATGCCGCGCTCCCCGAACCCACCGGGGATCAGGATGCCGTCGGCGTCGGCGAGCTGGTCGACGTCGAGCTCCTCGCTGCTGACGAGGTCCACGTCGACGTTGACGCCGTGGTGCCAGCCGCCGTGCTTGAGGGACTCGATGACGGACTTGTAGGCGTCCTCGAGCTGCACGTACTTGCCGACGAGCGCGATCCGGACCGTTCCCTCCGCGGAGGCGGCGCGGCGGCAGAAATCCTCCCAGTCGGCCAGGTCCGGCGGCGGGGCGTCGATCGCGAAGTGGTCGAGGATCAGGTCGTCCATGCCCTCGGCGCGAAAGGCGAGCGGCACCTCGTAGGTGTTGTCGACGTCGCGGGCGGAGATGACGGCGGCCTCGGGGAGCGAGCCGAAGAGGGCGATCTTGCGGCGGATGTCGCGGTCGAGCCCGGACTCCGAGCGGCAGAGGACGGCGTGCGGCTGGATCCCGATCCGGCGCAGCTCGTTGACCGAGTGCTGGGTCGGCTTCGTCTTCAGCTCGCCGGCGTGGCCGACGTAAGGAACGAGGGTCAGGTGCAGGAACATCGCCCGCTTCGGCCCGAGATCCGTGTAGAGCTGGCGGATCGCCTCGAGGAAGGGCAGCGACTCGATGTCGCCGACGGTGCCGCCGATCTCGGTGATCACGAAGTCGACCGACTGCGCCTCGGCGACGATCAGGATCTTCTGCTTGATCTCGTCGGTGATGTGCGGGATCACCTGGACGGTGCCGCCGAGGTAGTCGCCGCGACGCTCGCGGGCGATGACCGTGTTGTAGACGGATCCGGCGGAGACGCTCGAGGCCCGCGAAGTGTTGTGGTCGGTGAAGCGCTCGTAGTGGCCGAGATCGAGGTCGGTCTCGGCGCCGTCCTCAGTGACGAAGACCTCACCGTGCTGGAACGGGCTCATCGTCCCCGGGTCGACGTTGATGTAGGGGTCGAACTTCTGGAGCTGGACCCGGAAGCCGCGGGCGACGAGGAGGCGGCCGATCGAGGCGGATGCGATCCCCTTTCCGAGGGCCGAAACGACGCCCCCCGTGACGAAAAGGAAGCGGGTTTCCCCTGCTGGCATCCGAACGCTCAAACCGGGAGCCGAGTCTAGCCGTCGCGAGGACGGAAGCCGGGACCCCCGGCCCGATCCCGCTCCGCGATCCCGCGTTTTGCGGAAGCCGAATACGCTGCCGCCATGGCATCCGAGGACGAGACGACGACGTCGACGCCCCTGACCGGCGGCTGCATGTGCGGGGCCGTGCGCTGGGAGCTCTCGGCGCCGCCGATCGGCAGCGCCTATTGCCACTGCAAGCGCTGCCAGCGCCGGACCGGCTCCTCGGTCTCGGTCAGCGCGCTGACCGCCGCCGACACGCTGACGATCGTCTCCGGCGAGGACGAGCTCGGCGTCTACGCGCCCGAGACCGGCTGGCACAAGTACTTCTGCGGCGAGTGCGGCTCCGCCGTCCTGACCCGCAACCCCGAGGACGACTCGGTTGTCGGCATGCGGATGGGCGGCTTCGACGACGACCCCGGCGTCCGCCCCGCCTTCCACCAGTTCACGGCTTATGCGCCCGCCTGGGCGCCGGTTCCCGACGACGGACTGCCCCGCTTCGAGGAGCGCGCCGACTTCTCGCAGTTCCGGCCCTAGCGGGCCTCCGCCCGTTCGTCGTCGAGCCGGCCGATCCGGTCGAGCGCCCGCAGCGGCGCGATTCGCTCGATCGTCGCCGAGATCGACCGGAACTCGCCGTAGATCGTCAATAGTGCGACGACGACGAGCGCGATCAGCCGGGCATCGGTTCCGAGCGCCGCGAACAGCGCGACGCCGGCGACGGCGCCGGCGAGGTTGGCCCCGGCGTCGCCCAGCATTGCCTTCTCCCGCAGCGTCAGCACCGCCCCGATCACGAGCGGGCCGATGAAGACGCCGAGGAGCTGGAGGGGGAAGAGCGTCCAGGCGCCGATGCAAACCCCGGCGAGGAGCAGCACGAGCGCTTTCTCGACCCGCCCCGGCCGGAGGTCGAGGAGGTTGAAGAGGTTCGTCGTCAGCAACAGCAGCGCGAGGTCGGCGAGGTAGCCCGGCCACTCCCGGCCGAGCCCCGAGACCGCGAAGGCGGCGAGCCCGAAGGCGCCGGCCGCCTTGATCGCCCCGGTCGAAAGCCCGCCCGACAGGACCGCCTTCGCGTGCCCCCTCCATCCCCGCGCAGTGTCGCCGTGGGCGCCGCGACCGAGCATGTCATCGAGGAGGCCGAGCAGGGCGATGCCGAGCAGGTAGGCGGCCCAGCGCTGCAGGTCCGGCTCGAGCAGGTCGAGGTCGGCGCGGTCGTTGAGGACGGCGAGGGGCGCGAGCGCGATCACCGACACCGATATCGCGAGGGCGCCGCTCGGGAAGGCGACCGTCCGCCCCCGCCAGTTCTCGCGAGTCAGGCCGGTGCGCAACATGTCGGCCGTCCAGGCCGGGAGCAACCAGATCGCCAGCAGCGCCGAGACGACCAGGCCGGCGATCGTCACGGCGCGGCGGCTCCGCGGGTGAAGTCGGGCAGGTAGCTCGTCGCCTCGTCCTTGATCCCGTAGCTGCCCGCGAAGCCATCGAGCCCGTAGACGAGCCCGATCCGGCCGGCCGGCAGGTCGAGGTGGTCGACGGTCGTGATCCCGGCGTCGATGAACGGGCCCAGGGTCGACGGGTCCGTAGACGTCAGCTCGGCGCCGACGCTGTCGGCCGCTGACTTGGCGATCCCATCGAGAATCGCGTTCTCGAACGTTGCTGTGTCATTCCGCTCGGACGGGGTCAGGTCCTCGGGCGGGACGCGCGTAACGACGATCCCGTCGACCCCGCGGAGGCTGCCGCTGAACCGCGTGAAGAGGTCGGGCGTCAGCGCCTTGATCGCGGGGCCGCCGCCGGCCAGCTGGTCGCCGACCGCCTCCCCCATGACGTCGAGGGCGTCGGGATCGCGGCGGACCTGTGCGTAACGCGGCGGCAGGTCGTCGAGCAGCGCCTGCTCGTCGGGAGGCAGCGTCACCTGGGCGACCGCAGCGAGCTCGCCGTCCGCCTCCTCGACCGCATCGCGTGTCGCCGCCGTCAGATCCTCGTCGACGCCACCGAGCTCGACGAGGGCGATCCGGCGGCCGGCGAGGCGGCCGGCGACTACCTCGGGGACGATCTGGGCGGCGAAGCGGTTGCTGCGGTCCAGCTCGGCCTGGGTCTCGTCGGCCTGATCCTCAGCGGCCTTGAGGTCGGACCGGAGGTTCGACTCGAGCGACTCGGACGCGCTCGAGACGACGTCATCGGCGAGCCCGATCCCAATCAGGATGCCCACCGCGAGCGCGATGAAGACGGCCGCCAGCGAGGCGGCGTGGTAGCGACCGCTATAGCCCATTGCGGCCCAAGACTGGCAGGGCGGGCGGCGTGGCGTGGCGCGACGTCCTCACGGCGGGCTCAGGCACCGAACACGTCCTTGATCTTGATCCAGAGCAGTTGGAAGACGTTGTCGAGGCCGGGTGAGGCGATCACGATCACGACGATCAGCAGCACGAACGCGACGACGAACAGCGCGACGCCGGGGGTCCCGATGCCGGGCCGGTAGAGGCGGCTCACGCCCTTCGCGTCGACGAGCGTCTCCCCCACCCGCAGCCGCGTCAGGAACGTCGACGACATTCCGGCGCGGTTCTTGTCGAGGAACTCCGTGAGGTTGAAGTGGGCGCCGACCATCACGATCAGCTCGGCGCCCTTCTCGTTGGCGAGCAGCATCGCCACGTCCTGGCTCGTCCCCGGCGCCGGGATGACCAGGTGCTCGAGGCCGGCCTCGACGAGCCGGTCGCGGCCGGGTGCGCGGCCATCGGGGTAGGCGTGGACGATCAGCTCGGCCCCGCATCGGAGCGCGCCATCGGTGGCGCTGTCCATGTCGCCGAGGATCACCGCGGGCTTCATCCCGGCCCGGATGACGGCGTCGGCGCCTCCGTCGACGGCGATTATCAGCGGCCGCACGTCGCGGATGTAGGCGTTCAGCGCCGCGAGATCTTCGCGGTAGGTCGGCCCGCGAACGACGATCAGGACCTGGCGGCCGTCGAACCGCGTCCTCGTCTGCGGCAGCGAGATTTCGCCGGAGAGCAGCTCGCTCTCCTCGCGGACGTGCTCGATCGTGTTCATCGCGAAGTCGGCGATCGCCTGGTCGATCCGGGAGCGCTGCTCGGCGAGGCGGTTCTCGAGCTGCTCGAACGACGGCCGGACGCCCTCGGCGACGACCTGGCCCGAGAGCAGCACCTTGCCGCCGTCGAGCTCGACGACGTCGCCGCGGTCGAGGGTGTCGAACAACGGCGCGCCGACAGCTTCGACGAGGACGAGACCGGCGCGGGCGAGGATCAGCGGTCCGATGTTCGGATAGCGATCGGTCGAGAACGGGGCGACGTTGATGACCGCGACCGCGCCCGACGTCGCCAGGTCCTCGGCGGCGATGCGGTCGAGATCGGCATGGTCGATGACGGCGATCTCGCCGAGCTCGAGCCGTTTGACGAGATCCTTCGTCTTCTTGCCGAGCCGGACCGCGGCGACGACGGTCCGCCCGGGATCGAGGTCAGGTTCCGCCTCGCCACGGCGAGCCAGCAGTCCGCGCAGCCTCCCGCCCGAGCTCATCGCCCGATTATGCGGCAGTCAGCATCTCCCTTGCGTGCCTGCCCGCTGCCTCGTCGTCGCTGTCGGCGCCGAGCATGCGGACGATCTCGGCAAGTTGGTCGTCGCCGCTGACGGCATCGACGCGGGCGACCGTCGCATCTCCGGACGCCTCCTTGACGACCCGGAAATGCGTCGAGGCCAGCGATGCCACCTGGGCGAGATGGGTGATGCAGACGACCTGGCGACCCTCCCCGAGCGACCGGAGCCGCTCGCCGACGCGCTTGGCGACCTTGCCGCCGACGCCGGCGTCGATCTCGTCGAAGACAAGCGTCTCGACCTCGCCGGCCCTCCCGGTCCCGGTCAGGGCGAGCATCACCCGCGAGAGCTCGCCGCCGGACGCCGCGTCGCCGAGGGGCGCGATCGGCATCCCCGGGTTCGTCGCTACCCGCAGCTCGACCGTCTCGCACCCGCTCGTCGCGAAGCCGCCGTCGACCGGCTCGAGCGCGACCTCGAGCCGGGCGCCGTCCATCGCCAGCTCGGCCAGCTCGGCGGCGACGCGCTTCTCGAGCTTCGGAGCGGCCGCCCGGCGCGACTTCGAGAGCTTTTCCCCGAGCTTCGCCCGCTTCGCCTCGGCCTCGGCGAGCGACGCCTCGAGCTCGTTGCCGCGCTCACTCGCCCGTTCGAGGCGCTCGAGCTCGGCCCGGCAGTGCTCGGCGTGGGCGAGCACCGCGTCGGCGCTGCCGCCGTGCTTGCGCATCAGGCGGTCCATCTCCCCGAGGCGGGTCTCGACCTGTTCGAGCCGCCCCGGCTCGGCCTCGATCCCCTCGAGGTAGTCGCGAAGTTCGGCGGCGAGGTCGGCCAGCTCCACCGATGCCGCGGTCGCTCGCTCGCTCAGCTTGTCCAGGGCGGGATCGACGTCGGCGTTCCGCCCGAGCGCGGCCTCGGCTGCGGCGAGCTGCGCGGTGGCGCCCCCGCCCTCCTCGCCGCCGGCGATTGCGAGAAGCGCCGTGCCGGCCCCCTCCCGAAGTCCCTCGGCGTGGCGCAGCCGGTCCCGCTCGCCGGCGAGCTCCTCCTGCTCACCGGGGGCGATCGCGGCGCCGTCGATCTCGTCCAGTTCAAAGCGAAGGAGGTCGATGTCGCGCTCCCGGGCGCCCTCGCGGGCGAGCAACTCGTCGCGCTCCCTGACCAGGGCCGTGACGTCGGCGTGGGCGGCGCGGTAGGAGGCGAGCGTCTCCAGGTGCGCCTGCCCGGCGAAGCCGTCGAGGATCTCGCCCTGCGCGGTGGTCAGGGTCAGCTTCCGGTGTTCGTGCTGACCGTAGAAGGCGAGCAGTCGCGAGCCGAGCGCGCGCAGGTCGGCGGCCGAGGCCGAGCGCCCGGCGATGAACGCCGACGACCGGCCCGACCCGGCCGAGACGCGGCGGGCGAGCACGACCTCCTCACCGGGAGGCAGCCGCTCGGCCAGGTCGCTGAGGGACGGGTCGGCGAGGATCGCCTCCGGCACCTCGAACGTCCCCTCAACCCAGGCCTCCTCGGCGCCGGGGCGGACGATCCCGCTCCGCGGGCGGCCCCCCATCAACAGGTCGAGAGAGTGGGCGAGCACCGTCTTGCCGGCACCGGTCTCCCCGGTGATCACGTTCAGGCCGGGACCGAAGCGCATCTCGGTGCGCTCGATCAGCAGCAGGTTCTCGATTCGCAGCTCGCGGAGCATCCCCGTGGGATAGCAACCGCCGCCGACGGATCGGCTCACAGCAGGGGTTACTCAGGTCTGACGAGGCTGCGAGCCCGCGAAGCAAGGAAGAGGTCGGCGACGCGGCCTTCGGCCGCGAGCCGGCCGAAGACGCCGAGTCGCGGCCTCGCAGGCCGTCAGTGAGCCAGACGGCCGAACTTCTCGCGGATCCTGCGGTAGAACGTCTCGCCCTCGAGCTGGGCGAGCAGGGCGAGGTTGTCGCGGAAGCCGACGATCAGCTCCTCGCCGGGCTCGAGGGTGCCGGACTCGGTCCCGTCGACGCCGACGTCGACCGAATCGCGCTCGCCGACGTTGGCGACGTGCAACAGATCGCCCGGTGCGACGACGAGTGCCCGCGCCGTGAGCGTGTGCGGGGCGATGAAGCTGACGACGTAGCCCTCCACGCCCCAGGCGAGGATCGGGCCGTTGTTGGCGAGGTTGTAGCCCGTCGATCCGGCCGGGGTCGCCGCGACCAGACCGTCGCAGCGGACGCGCCCGACCTCGCGGCCGCCGACGCTGTAGCTGAGCTCGGCGACCCGCTGGTGGGGCCGTCGTGTGAATGAGACGTCGTTGACGGCGACGACGCTCTCGCCGCCGATCTTCGCCTCGAGACCGGGCAGCGAGACGGTCTCGAAGTCGCCCGAGAAGGCGCGCTCGAGGCCCGTCGAGAGCTGATCGGCCTCGGCGGCGGCGAGGAAGCCGACCGTCCCGTAGTTGATCCCGAAGACGGGGACCTCGGTCCCGACGTAGCGGCGCAGCGCCCGGAGGATGGTCCCGTCGCCCCCAAGGGCGAGGCAGAGGTCGACGTCGCTCGGCAGCTCCGCCGCGAAATCGATCCCCTCGAGTTGGTCGCGGCGCCCCCGCTCCGGCTCGCGCTCGACGACGACGAGCTCGCAGTCGGCGCCGGCGGCCGCATCGGCGGCGGCGCGGATCGCGGCCTCCGTGTTGGTCGGGTGCGAGTGGGTGAGGACGGCGACGCGCTTCATCCGACCGCCTCCGCGATCGCCGCCGTCAGATCCGTGCCCGGTGCGTCGGAGGGAACGAGGCGGACGAAGTACTCCTGGTTGCCCTTCGGCCCGGGGACGCCGGCGGCGGCAACCGCGGTCGCGTCGAGCCCGAGCTCGTTCGCCGCCCCGACGACGTTCGCGACGGCTTCGCGGCGGTCGTTGGGGTCGCGGACGACGCCGCCCTTCCCGACCCTGCCGCGGCCGAGCTCGAACTGCGGTTTGACCATCGCCAGCACCTCCCCATCATCGGTCATCGCGTCGCGGACCGGGCCGAGGATCTTCGCCAATGAGATGAAGCTGACATCGATGACCGCCAGCGACGGCCGGAAGGGAAGCGACGCCGGGTCGAGGTCGCGGGCGTTGACGCTCTCCATGACGGTGACCCGCTCGTCGTTGCGCAGCGACCAGTCGAGCTGGCCGTGCCCGACGTCGACCGCGACCACCCGCGCCGCCCCGCGCTGCAACAGGCAGTCGGTGAAGCCGCCGGTGGAGGCGCCGACGTCGATGCACTCGCGGCCGTCGACCTCGATCCTGAGGCCGTCGAGTGCCGCCTCGAGCTTCAGCCCGCCCCGCGAGACGAACCGGCGCCCGCCCTCGACCTCGATCCGGATGTCACCGTCGACGAGCTGGCTCGGCTTCAGGGCGCGTTCGCCGCCGCGGCCGATCCGGACGTGGCCGGCGCGGATCGACGTCGCCGCGGCGGTCCGCGACGTCGCGAGGCCGCGTTCGGTCAGGAGGTTGTCGAGACGGACCCTGGGCACGGCAGGCACCGTAGCGGCCGATTCACCCGCCGCCCCATGCCGGATGAGTGGAGCGTGTGACTGGACTCACACACAAGGCGGACAGGCGTTCGTATATTGGACTCAAGCTTAAGGACCGGTTGGACACCGCCACATATCGCGTTGTCCCACAGGCCGGTCCCTCTCGACACACATAACTCTCCTCCCTGTACCCGAGAGCGCCTCCCTAGTGGGGGCGCTTTCGCATTGTCGGGACGATCGACAATCGAGCACAAGGCGGCCGACGACGCGATGCGAAGCCCCTCGCGGGCGCGGCGGGTTAGGCCTTGGCGGGGGCGCCGATGGCGGCGAGGACCCGCTCGGCGACGGCGTCGCCGGTCAGGCCGACCTCCTCGCGCAGGAGCGACGGCTTACCGTGCGTGACGTAGCGGTCGGGGAGGCCGACGCGCATGATCTTCGCCCGATCGCCGCTCAGCTCGTCCTCGACGTGCTCGAGGACGGCGGCGCCGAAGCCGCCGGGGAGCACGTTCTCCTCGATCGTCACGACGAGCTCGTGCTCGCCGGCAAGGCGACCGATGAGCTCGGCGTCGAGGGGCTTGGCGAAACGGGCGTCGGCGACAGTCGGATGGAGGCCGCGCTCGGCGAGGATCGCCGCCGCGTCGTTGGCCACCTGTACGCCCCAGCCGTAGCCGAGCAGGGCGATCCGCTCGCCCTCCTGGAGAACCTCGCCCTTGCCGATCTCGATCTCGCGCGGCGGCTCCGGCAGCGGCACACCCTCGGCGGTGCCGCGCGGGTAGCGGAATGCGACCGGGCCGTCGTCGTAGGCGAGCGCGGTCCGGAGCATGTTGACCAGCATCGCCTCGTCGCGCGGCGCCATCAGGACGACGTTCGGGAGCGGGCGGAAGTAGGAGATGTCGAAGGCGCCGTGATGGGTCGGGCCGTCGTCGCCGACGAGGCCTGCGCGGTCCATCGCGAAGACGACGTTCAGCTCCTGGAGGCAGACGTCGTGGACGATCTGGTCGAAGGCGCGCTGCAAGAAGGTCGAGTAGATCGCGCAGACCGGCTTGGCGCCCTGGAGGGCGAGGCCGGATGCGAAAAGGACCGCCTCCTGCTCGGCGATGCCGACGTCGATGTACTGCTCGGGCACGGCCTTCGCGAGCTTGTCGAGCCCGGTACCCCCCGCCATCGCGGCGGTGATGCCGATCACCCGGTTGTCCTTCTTCGCCTCGGCGACGAGGGCGTCGGCGAAGACCGCGGTGTAGGCGGGCGGCGCCGGCTTCGGCGCCGGCTTCTCGAGCTTCTCGGGGGCGATCGAGGCCGGGGCGTCGGACTCGGTGACCGGGACGAGCTTCGGCTTCGACGGCGCCGGCTCGCGGTTGACGATCGAGCCGGGCTTGGCGGCGTGCCACTTCTCCATCCCCTCGAGACCGCCCTCCTCGGCGGCCGCGAAGCCCCGTCCCTTGACGGTGTGGATGTGGACGACGACGGGGCGGTCGGCCTCGAACGCCTGCCGGAGCGCCCAGCGCAGGTCGGCGACGTCGTGGCCGTCGATCACGCCCATGTAGGCGACGCCGAGCTCCTCGAAGAGCAGGCCGGGCGCCCAGTAGGCCTTGATCGCGGACTTGATCTCCGGTCCGAGGCGCTCGATCCGCCGGCCGAGGCCGAGCGGCAGCTTCGTGAGCCGCTCCTCGACGTCTTCGCGGGCGTGGAAGAGCCGTGGGTTGAGGCGGAACCGGTTGAAGTAGTGAGAGAGCGCCCCGACGTTCGGCGAGATCGACATGCCGTTGTCGTTGAGGACGATCACAAGCGGCGTTTCGAGGCCGCCCGCCTGCTGGAGGGCCTCGTAGGCGACGCCGCCGGTCAGCGCGCCGTCGCCGATCACCGCGACGACCTTGCCGTCGGGGCCGATCCCCCGCCGCATCGCCTCCTTGAGACCGACCCCGTAGCCGATCGAGGTCGAGGCGTGACCGGCGCCCATGATGTCGTGCTCGGACTCGGGGATCGAGCAGAACGGCGCGAGGCCGTCGTATTGGCGGATCGTCGCGAGCCGGTCCTTGCGGCCGGTGAGGATCTTGTGCGGGTAGGCCTGGTGCCCGACGTCCCAGAGGATCTTGTCCCGGGGCGAGTCCATGAGGCTGTGCAGCGCGACGGTGAGCTCGCAGGTGCCGAGGTTGGCGCCGAAGTGGCCGCCGATCTCGCCGATCGTGTCGATGATCAGCTCGCGGGTCTCCTGAGCCACCTGCTGGAGCTGCGCGTCGTCGAGTCCGTGCAGGTCGGCCGGCCCGTCTATCGAGGCGAGGAGATGAGGGTTTTCGGAGTTCTCGCTGTCGCTCATCTTTGGCGGTGCGGAGGTGGTGCTGCGGACGGCTGCTTCAGACGATTGTCACAGGTTGCCCGCCCCGGGTCACGGCCAAACCCCGACCTGAAACGCCCCTTGAAACGAGAAGGACCCGGGGCGTCGCCGCCCCGGGTCCGATCCCGAGAGGCCGCGGCCGAGGCCGCGGCTGTCCGATCCGTAGTTACGGAGCGGGCGTCTCCTGGACTCCGAACGGCTCGAAGTCGTAGACGATGCCGTTGATCGTCAGACCGTCGACGGCGCCGGACCACGCGTAATCGCGGCCCTTGCCGACGGCGACCGTCAGGATCTTGGCGCCGGTGCCATCGGCGAGCGCGGCCTTGACGTCCGTGAACGTGCACGGGCTGGCCAGGTTGCACCCGGTCTGCGTGCCGGCGGCACCCGACAGGATCCAACCGGTTCCGGCCGGGCTGGCCGGGGTCGTCGTGGCGTCGATGTAGTCGCTCCACGCGTTGCTGGGCGACTGCTCCGGCAGGAACTGCAACGTCGAGAAGTTACTCGGCGTCGAGTTCAGGTTCGGATCGATCTCGAACTTGATGACCGGCATGTTCGGGTTGCCCTTGGCCGAGTTCTCACCCGTCTGGTAGACGTAGAAACCGACCTCGTTGAGGGCGGAGACGTCGTCGTTGACGAAGTCGACCTCGTTGCCGAACGTCGCCTGCTCCGAGTCGGAGTTGTTGGCAACGCGCGGAACGCCGTTGACGCTCATGTCGAGCGAGCCGACGCCGAACGGCGGGGCGTCAGCACCGGTGTACGGGCCGCCACGGAGCTCGACGGTCGGCGAACCGATCGTGTTGCGGTCGATCTGACCCCACTCCGGGTTCGTGTACGTCGGCCGGCGTAGCCGGACCGGCGGGACCCTGCGGACCGGTGGCACCATCGGTGCCATCCGTGCCGGCGGGACCCTGCGGACCCGCGGGACCCTGCTCGCCCTTGAGCTTCGCCTTCGTGTTGTCGGCGAAGTCCTTGGTCTTGAGCGTCTTGTTCTTGACCTTGTTGGAGCTGACCGTGTCGTTGATCAGGTCCTTCCCGCTGATCTGCGCGGCCGCGAAGGCGGTACCTCCGGCAGCGACGACGAGAGCGATGATCGCAACGACCATCGATCCGCTGGGCCTGAAGCCCTTGACGTACTTCATGTACGTATCCCCTTTCCCTGTTTTTTTCAGTTAGGTGCCCAGGGTCAGCGGCGAGGATCGTTTCCCCCGAAACTCAACCGGTTGTCCGTGGAACGGCTGGACACTTGCTTGATTGCTCGGCGGGATCCTAAAGGGTTTCGTAACCCTCTGCGTCAGCTGGTCCGCGTGAAGATGAAGTCGGCAATCTGATGCAGGGAAGCCGTTTCACCGCTTGCTTCGGCCAGTGAGGCGACTGCGGCGGCGTGGGACTCGACGGCCAGCTCCCGTGCCCGCTCCAGTCCATAGAGGCTCACGTAGGTGACCTTGCCGTGGCGCTCGTCGGAGCCGCTCGGCTTGCCCAGCTCGGCATCGCTGCCGGTGACGTCGAGGATGTCGTCGACGATCTGAAAGAGCAAGCCGAGCTCGGCGGCGAACCGGCGGTAGGGAGCCTCCTCGGCCGCGCTGCCGCCGGCCATCGCCAGGGCCGCGCCGACGCTGGCCGCGATCAGGCGGCCGGTCTTCAGCGAGTGGAGCAGCCGCAGCGCGTCGGGGTCCTCCCCGCTCCCGACCACGTCGACGTACTGGCCGCCGACCATCCCGTCGACGCCGGTGGCGGCCGCGATCTCGCGGACGGCGGCGAGGACGCGCCCGGGCTCGCCCTCCTGCTCGCAGGCGAGGCGGATCGCCTCGGCGAACAGCGCGTCGCCGGCGAGGATCGCGACGTCCTCGCCGTGCGCGACGTGAGAGGTCGGGCGACCGCGGCGGAGGTCGTCGTCGTCCATCGCCGGCAGGTCGTCGTGGATCAGCGAGTAGGTGTGGATCAGCTCCAGCGCCGACGCGACGGGCAGCAGCTCGCGCGGGCTCGATCCCGACGGCGCGCCCGGTGGCGAGGCAGAGCACCGGCCGGATCCGCTTGCCGCCGGCGAGCAGCGAATAGCGCATCGCCTCCTCGAGGCCGGCCGTCTCGGGCCGCGGCGAATAGGAGAGCTGCTCGAGGTGCTGCTCGACCAGCTTCCGGAGGTCATCCGGGTACTCGGCCACGACTCAGGAACTCTCGGCGCGCTCCGCCGCGGCCCGGGCGGCATCGGCGGCCGTCGCTCCGGCGTCGGCGGCGATCCGGGCGGCCTCCTGGGCGAGCTCGACGGCAGAGGCGTCGCCGGTCGCGGCGTCGTTCAGCTCCGCGGCGATGGCCTCGAGCCGGGTGGCGGCCCGGCGCAGTTCCTCGATGCCCTGGCCGTCGCTCATGCCGGCGCCTCCTCCTCGGCCCCGACGCCGCGGGCGATCGCCGAGAGGACGCCGTTGACGAATCCCGGTGCCTCGGTGCCGCAATAGCGGCGGGTGATCGACACGGCCTCGTCGATTGAGACAGCGACGGGAATCTCCTCGCGGTGGAGGATCTCGAAGACCGCGATCCGCATGATCCCCCGCTCGAGCGGGGCGATCCGCTGGATCGTCCAGCCGTGCGAGTTGGAGGCGATGACTGCGTCGATCGCCTCGAGGTTGGCGTCGGCCCCCGCGGCGAGGTCGCGGGTGAAGGGCCTTGCGCCGACGAGGAGGTCCTCGAGCGACTTGCCCGTCACGTCGCGCTGGTAGAGCGCGAAGGCGGCGTCGCGGCGTTGATCTGATCGGCGCACACGGGGCAGGTTACGCGCCCCGGTGGCCGGTTCAGATGCTCAGGGCTTCGAGCGCGGCTCGTAGACGAGGTCGAACCGCTCGTTGTGGCCGCTCATGCTCACGTAGCGGGCCTTGACGCGCCAGCGCGAACCGCACGTCGAGACCATCACGGTGATGTCTTTGCTGACGTAGGAGACCCGGCAGGCCGTGATCGGCACTCCGGGGAGCGACCGTCCGTGCTGCTTGACGTCGATGAAGGCATAGGGAGCACTGAAGCTCTGTGGCGACTCCCACTTCTGTACCGCGGGCGTGGCCTTGTCCGACATCTTCATCGCGCTCGCGGGCGCCGCGAGAGCGAACATCGCGAGGAGTGCGACCAGGAGGACGCCGGCGGCCATCCGCAGCGGCCGTTGTGGATTCTGGACGTGCAAACTCTGAGGGGCCCGTCGGTTCGACATGGCTGTCCTTTCCGTCCCGATCGGCCGGCTTCACGTCCTGGGCCGGCTTCGCTGACTTTCGGTACTCCCTCATCGACGCAAAGGTGTACACCGCATCCCGGTAGTCAGTTTCCTGGACGGATGTTGATAGCCGTCGCCTGGACGGACCGGCCTGGGACCTGGATTCTCAGTACTTATGCCTGATTCGGCTGATCGGTGGGCGCCTAGGCGCGCGAGACGTAGTCGCCGGAGCGGGTGTCGACCCGGACCTTCTCGCCCTCTTCGATGAAGAGCGGCACCTCGATGGTGACGCCGGTCTCGAGGGTGGCGGGCTTGGAGCCGCCGCCGGATGCGGTGTCGCCCTTGAGGCCCGGCTGGGTCTCGGTGACCTCGAGGTCGACGGCGCTCGGGATCTGGATGCCCGCGGGGCGCTCGTCGACGAAGAGGATCTCAACCTCGTCGTTGGGACGGACCCAGCGCATCGAGTCGGGGTCGAGATCGGCAGGGATCTCGAGCTGCTCGTAGTTCTGGTTGTCCATGAAGACCTGCGCCTCGCCGGAGTCGTAGAGATAGGCCATACGGCGGGTCTCGGTGCGGACGGGGCGAAACTTCTCGCCGGCGCGGAAGGTCTTGTCGATGACGGAGCCGTCCTCGATGCGACGGAGCTTCGTCCGCACGAAGGCGCCGCCCTTGCCGGGCTTGACGTGCTGGAACTCGACGATCCGGAAGATCTTTCCGTCGACTTCGATGTGCGAGCCGTTCTTGAACTGGGCGGTGCTGATCACGGCGCGGAGAGTAGCGGCGCCGACGCCGGATCGGCGATCAGCTGGATGCGTTCGCCGCTGCGTCCTCGGCGGCGTAGCCGGACAGCAGTTCCTTCTCGCGGTCGCGACGGGGGTACTTGAAGAACACGATCACCGCGCCGATCAGGACGGCGGCGATGCCGGCGAGGTAGGCACGGTCGTCGCCGTACAGGAACGCCTCGCGGGCGGCGCTGATGATCTGATTCTTGTACTGCGGGTACTGGCCGGCGAGGTCGGCGGCGCTGGAGAACGACTTCTGGAGCTCGCTCTGGACGTTCTCGCTGATCTTCTGGGACTGCGGCGAGGCGGCGACCTCGGATGCGATCGCCTTCGCGTAGCCGGCGGTCAGCAGGGCGCCGAAGATCGACTGCATGATCGCCCCGCCGAGGTCGCGCTGGAGATCGGCGGTGCCGGATGCCATGCCGGCCCGCTTGACCGGCACCGAGCCGGTCAGCGACCGCGATGCCGGCGTCCCGGCGAGGCCGATTCCGACTCCGACGAGCGAGTAGGCGAGGGCGATGTGCCAGTAGGGGCTCGTCTCGCTCCAGATCAGCAGCATCGTCACGAACGCGAGGAGGATGAACAGATAGCCGGCGAGGAGCGTGAAGCGGGCGCCGCGACGTTCGACGAGCACCGCCGAGCGCGGCGCGACCACGACCATGAAGGCGGCCGCCGGCAGGATCGCGGCTCCGGAGCCGAGGGTCGAGTAGCCGAGGACGTTCTGGAGGTACTGCTGGCCGATGAAGATCGCCCCCATCAGGGATCCAAAGACGATCACCCCGGCCACGGCGGCGACCCAGAAGGTCGGCCGAGCGGCGACGTCGAGGTCGTAGAGCGGAACGCGGGCGCGGCGCTGGCGAGCGACGAAGCCGACCGCCGCAAGGATGGTCAGGACGCCGGCGGCGATCGCTACGGCCCCCTTGCCCGGTACCGCCGCGAAGTTGATCGCGATCACGACCGCGGCGATCATCAGCACAGAGAGAACCCCGCCGGCGTTGTCGACGGGTTCGGTCGTCTCGTTGACGTGGGCGGGGATCAGCCGCAGGGCGGCGACCAACGCGATCGCCGCCAGCGGGACGGTCACGAGGAACACCGATCCCCAGTCGAATACGGTCAAAAGCGCGCCGGAGAGCAGCGTCCCGAGCGCGATCACGGCCCCGCCCACCGCGGACCAGAGCGCGATCGCCCGGGTCCGGGGGGCTCCCGACCAGAGCGCGGTGATCAGCGCCAGCGTCGTGGGAAACGCCATTCCGGCGGCGACGCCGCCGATCACCCGTGCGAGGATCAGCACCTCGGCCGAGGGGGCGAGCCCGGCGAGGAGCGAGGCCGGTATCGAGAGGGCCATCCCGCCGACCACCATCATCTTGCGGCCGTGGCGGTCGCCGAGCGCGCCCAGGTAGAGGACGGAGGCGGCGAGTCCGAGCGAGAAACCGACGGCGATCAGGTTCAGCTGGGTCTGGCCGGCGTCCAGGTCGGAGCCGATGTCCGGGAGGGCGACGTTGGCGACCGAGAGGTTGAGATTCGCGACCGCGGCGACGAGGATCAGGACGCAGAGGACCGCGCCGGCCCGCTCCGGCTTCACCCCAGCACCGCCCTCGGCGGCTTCCTGCTCCTCGGCCACGTCAGCTCACCCTAGAGCGGTGACGGGGGTTCGGGCTCAGCGCTCGTTGCCGCGTTTGAAGTTGCCCGTGACGCGCGCCATCTCGATCTGCGCGCGTTCGCCGTCGGCGCCGTCGACCGCGGCGATGAACCGGGCCGCCCGCCCGCCGGTCAGCACCGAAGCGCGGCGGCCGTTCCAGTCGATCATCACCCGGCCGTCCTTCGTCACCCGGTAGGAGAACGGGCGGTCCTCGAGCGGCATCCCCCGACGCTCCGGCTAGGAGAACCCGGGCGGGTTGATCTCGTCCACGTAGAGGTCGACTGCCGGCTCGGCGCCGGGCGCGGCCGCGTAGGCGTCGAAGTCGGTCGCGCCCTCTTCGGCGAGGACGTCCTCGGCGAGGAAGAAGTTGCCGGTGCACTCGCGGCTCGGGCGCGTGAGGACTGCGTGGGCGGAGTCGGACATGATCTCGGGCGTCCGCGAGCGGGCCATCGCCGCATCGCCGCCGAGCAGGTTCTGGACGGCCGCGGTGGCGACGAGAGTGCGCGGCCAGAGCGAGTTGAAGGCGACGCCGTCGTCGCGGAACTCCTCGGCCATGCCGAGCGTGCAGAGGCTCATCCCGTACTTGGCGATCGTGTAGGCGACGTGGTCCTTGGCCCAGCGCGGGTCGAGGCTGAGCGGCGGCGAGAGGGTCAGGACGTGCGGATTGTCGGACTTCTTCAGGTGCGGGACGCAGCTCTTCGAGACGACGAACGTCCCGCGGGTGTTGATGTCCTGCATCAGGTCGTAACGCTTCATGTCGAGCTGCTCGGTGCCGACGAGGTTGATCGCGCTGGCGTTGTTGACGCAGATGTCGATCCCGCCGAACTTCGCGACGGTCTCGGCGACCGCCTCGGCGACGCGGTTCTCGTCGCGGATGTCGCCGAGGATCGGCAGCGCCTGGCCGCCGGCCGCCTCGATCTGCTCGGCCGCCGTGTGGATCGTGCCCTCGAGCTTCGGATGCGGCTGGTCGGTCTTCGCGATCAGGGCGACGTTGGCGCCGTCGCGAGCCGCGCGCAACGCGATCGCGAGGCCGATGCCGCGGCTGCCGCCGCTGATCAGCATGGTCTTACCTTGGAGGCTGCGGGATTCGCTCATCGACGGGACGCTATCCGGTGGGCGTGCGCCGGCGACTGCGGCTGCGCTTCTTCTTCTTGGACCGCGAGTGGCTCGGGCGGGCCGGCTCGTGCCGCTCGGTCTCGATCTCGGCCTCGAGCGCGTCCTCGAACTTCGAGTCCTGGCCGGCCTCGAGCACGTCCTCGGCCTCGGCCGCCAGCGCCGCCGTCCCCGACGGAACCGCGGGCGAGAGCCTCCAGAACGTGATCTGCTGGCCGAGGCTCCAGAAGCTTGTCGTTATCGAGTAGATCGCAAGGCCCGCCGGGAAGCGCATGATCACCGTCGCGAACAGGAGTGGCAGGCCCATCGCGATGCCGCGATGGGAGCTCTGCATCGTCCGGGTCGAGATCGCGCTCGTGGCGATCTGCGAGCAGAGGTAGATGACGAGCATCGCGACGAGGACGGCGCCCTCGGGCTTGGCGGTCAGGTCGGGGATGAAGAGGAAGCCGCTGTCGCCGAACAGGCCGTTCGTGGCATCGGTGCGAAGCAGCATGTAGAGGGAGATGAAGATCGGGATCTGCAGGAGCAGCGGCCCGACCGACGCGAGCGGGTTGATCCCGTGCGTCTTGTAATAGGCGCCCATCTCCTGCTGGAGCCGCTGCTTGTCGCCCTTGTGCTCCTTCTGTAGCCGCTTCAGCTCCGGCATGTGGAGCTTCATCTCGCGCTGGGAGCGGAACTGGCGGACGACGAGGGGCAGCGTCAGCATCCGGGTCAAGAGCGTCAGCCCGACGATCGCGAGGCCCCAGGTCAGCCCGATGCCGTGAAGGCTCTCGAGCACCCATTCCTCGACGTCGTTGAGCGGCTGAAGGATGTTTGCGACGACCGGCACGCGGCCCGGAAGCGTAGCGGCGGCGCCCCGCCCCTCCCTAAAGGACGTTTTCGTCGGCGGCGGCGTACGATCGGGGCCGATGCCGCTCGCGCACACCGGCCCGTTACGCAAAGAGCTCGCCCAGGCGTTCCCGCAGCGCCCGTTCACCGTCGAGTTCTGGGACGGCAGCAGGGTCGATTCGACCGACGGCAGCGGTCCCACCTTCAGCGTCCGCTCGCCTCGCGCGGTCGCCCATGCGCTGCGGTCGCCGGGGCAACTCGGGATCGGCCGTGCCTACGTGAGCGGCGAGCTCGAGATCGACGACATCGACCTCGTCATGGATCTGCTCGAGGACTGGAAGCCGCCACCCGTCGAGCCGCGCACGCGCGTCCGCCTGCTCGGCGCCGCACTGGCCGCGAACGGCCTCACCCTCCCTCCCGCTCCCCCCCGGGCCGAGCTCCGCCCGCAGGGCGCCCGGCGGACGAAGGAGCGCGACGCCCGCTCGGTCCGCCACCACTACGACCTCCCGCCCGAGTTCTTCTCGCTCTTCCTCGACGAGTCGATGACCTACAGCTGCGCGATCTTCTCCCGAGGCGCGACGACGCTCGAGGAGGCCCAGGAGCAGAAGCTCGAGATGGTCTGCACGAAGCTGGCGCTCCAGCCGGGCGAGCGGATCCTCGACATCGGTTGCGGCTGGGGCAGCTTCGCGACCCACGCCGCGTCCAAGCACGGTGTCGAGGTCGTCGGGATCACGCTCTCGGAGCCGCAGGCGCGCGTCGCCCGCGAGCGCGCCGAAGCGGCCGGCGTCGGCGACCGCGTCGAGATCCGCGTCATGGACTACCGCGACCTCGCCGGTGAGCAGTACGACGCGATCGCCAGCATCGGCATGGTCGAGCACGTCGGCGGCGAGAACATCGATCTCTACGCCGAGCGGCTCGCCGCGCTGCTGCCATCGGGCGGGCGCCTGCTCAACCACGGCATCGCCCGGCTCCGCCACAGCGACCCCGAGGCCGGGCCGTTCTCGGAGCGCTACGTCTTCCCCGACGCCGACCCCCTCCACCTCTCGCGCGTCCTGCTCGCCCTCGAGCGCGCCGGGTTCGCCCCCGAGCACGCCGAAGGATTCGCCTCCGACTACGCCGAGACGCTCCGCCACTGGGCACGCCGCCTCGACGAGAACATCGAGCGGGCGACCGAGCTCGCCGGCCCCGAGCGGGTCCGCGTCTGGCGCCTCTACCTGCGCGCCGCCCGCAACGGCTTCGAGAGCGGCTTCACGTCGATCTTCCAGGTCCGCGCCCGCCTCGCCTGAGGCGGAAGCCGCGGGGCGGCTACTTCGGGCGGGAGCTGAGGTTCCGGCAGCCGTCGTCGGTGACGACCACGAGGTCTTCGATCCTGATCCCGAACTCGCCGGGCAGGTAGATGCCGGGCTCGACGGTGACGATGTCGCCGGCGAGCAGCGTGTCCTCCGACCGCTTCGAGAGGCGCGGCGGCTCGTGGACCTCGATGCCGACGCCGTGGCCGAGCCCGTGGCCGAAGCGCTCGCCGTACCCGCCCTCAGCGATGACCTCACGGGCGATCGCGTCGACCGCGCGGCCTTCGGCGCCGGCGCGAATCGCGTCGAGGGCCTTGAGCTGGGCCTCGAGGACGAGCTCGTAGACCTGCCGCTGAGCCGGGTCGGGATCGCCCTCGACGAACGTCCTCGTGCAGTCGGCGCAGTAGCCGTCGACGATCGCCCCCATGTCGATCGTCACGTACTCGCCGGGGACGATCACGTGGTCGGTGGGCACCGCATGGGGAAGCGCTCCGTTCGGGCCGGCGGCGACGATCGACGGGAAGGACGGTCCCTCGGCGCCGAGCTCGCGCATCCGCTGCTCAGCGGCGAGTGCGACCTCGCGCTCGGTCTTGCCGGCGAGGCCCTGCTCCTCGATCCAGGCGTAGACCTCGTCGGTCAGCGCCGCGGCGGCGGCGAGAGCCTCGATCTCGGCTCCGTCCTTGACCCGGCGCAGGTCCGTCAGCAGCCCCTCGGCGGCGACGATCTCGACGTCGTCGCCGACCGCCTCGAGCAGCTTCGCGTGCGACTGGACGCTCGTCTTCGCCGGATCGATGCCGACCCGGCCGGAGAGCGTCCCCGCGACCTCCTTGAGGATGTCGGCCGTTGCATCGACGATCCGGAACGACTCCGGGACGGTGTCGGTGGCAAGCGTCGTGTACCTGAAGTCGGTGATGAAGGAGCGAACCTCGGGGCCGATCACGACGGTTCCGCTCGTCCCGCCGAAGCCGGTCAGCCAGGCGATGTCGGCGAGGAAGTCGCGGATCGAGTCGCCGGGCCGGACGAGGTCGCCGACGATCGCCATGTCGAGGCCGGCATCGGCGACCGCTTCGGCGACGCGGTCCGCCCGGCTGTCGGGGGCCGCGATCAAATCTCGAGCTCCTTCGCGAGGACGGCGAGTCCCTCGCGGTAGCCCTCCAGGCCCTTGCCGGAGATCTTCGCGGCGACGAGACCGTCGAAGACGGAGACCGCACGCCAGTCGTCGCGATTCTCGACGTCGCTGATGTGGACCTCGACGGCGGGCTTGCCGGCCACCTCGAGCGCGTCGCGGATCGCCCACGAGTAGTGCGTCCAGGCGCCGGCGTTGACGAGCACGGCATCGGCCGTCTCGGGGACGCGATGGAGGTACTCGCAGAACTCGCCCTCGTGGTTGGTCTGGAAGAACGCGACTTCGAGGTCGAGCTCGCGGGCGAACTCGTGGATCCGGTACTCGAGCTCGGAGAGCGTCTGCGTCCCGTAGACCTCCGGGTCGCGACGGCCGAGGGTGTCGAGGTTGACGCCGTGCATGACCGCCACCCGGTTGTGCGATCCGCTCATCCCGCTGCCAGCTCCTCGACCACGACCCGCAGGCTATCTGCATCGACGCGCTGTCCGAACGAGACCGATCCGGGCTCCTCGATGAGCACGAAGCCGATCCCGTCGGCGGTCCTCTTCTTGTCGCGGCCGATCGCCTCCAGCACCGCGCCGGGATCGACAGACGCGTCGAGGCTGACCGGCAGGCCGGCGCGCGCGAGCAGCCCGGACACCTCGCCCTCCAGCGCCCCGGCCCCCGAAAGCCGCATGGCGGCGACGAGGCCGATCGAGATCGCCTCGCCGTGGCGGTAGCGGGCGTAGCCGGTGGCGGCCTCGATGCCGTGCCCGACGGTGTGGCCGAGGTTGAGCACCGCCCGCATCCCCGACTCGCGCTCGTCGGCGGCGACGATGTCGAGCTTCGTGCGGGCGCAGTCGAAGACGAGCGGAGCGACGCTCGCGGCGTCGACGGTCTCGAGCGCCCGGACGCTCTCCCAGAGCGGCCCTCCGGCGATCAGCGCCGTCTTCACGACCTCGGCGAAGCCGGCGGCGAGCTCGGCCTGCGGAAGGGTCCGCAGCGCCGCGGGGTCGGTCAGCACCGCGGCGGGCTGGTGGAAGGAGCCGACGTAGTTCTTGCCCTCGGGGAGATCGACACCGGTCTTGCCGCCGTAGGCGGAGTCGACCTGGGCGACGAGCGTCGTCGGGACCTGGACGACAGGCACGCCGCGCTGGTATACGGCCGCGCAGAAGCCGATCAGATCGCCGGCGACGCCGCCGCCGAAGGCGAGCAGGGCGTCCTCGCGGCGGACGCCGGCCCCGGCGAGCTCACGGAGCAGGGCCTCGGCCTCGGCGAGGCTCTTCGCCTCCTCCCCGCCCCTGACCTCGATCGGGCCGCCCGCCTCGACGGCGGGCATCAGCTCGCCCGTCGCGGCGAAGGCGTCGCGGTCGGCGAGCCCGAACAGGCGAGCGGCGGGACGCAGCTCGGCGGCATCGTCGAGGAGCTTCGTCGCGCCCGCGCCGACGACCGCCGGGCTGTCGCCGGAGGCGGTCCGCGACCAGTACATCCGCGCTCCGGGCAGCGAGCGGAGGGCGTCGAGCCACGGCGCGGTCAGGGCGCCGATGTGCTCGCCGCCGGTCGGCAGCACGACCCGGCCGCAGGCCTCGTAGAGCGGCTGGCGGGCCCGGTAGCGCCGCCGGAAGCCGTCGCGGTCGCGGGCGAGCGGCCGGTCGGTGCCGCTGCAGCGCTCCCAGGCGACCTCCTCGGAAACCAGGCACCAGGCGGTCACGTGGCCACGCAGCGCCTCGCGGATCCGTTCGCTCTCGACGGCGCCGCCACCGACGGCGACGACCGCGCCGGGGCGCTCGATCGCCTCGAGGACGATGCGCTCCTCGAGTTCGCGGAAGGCGGCCTCGCCCTGCTCGCGGAAGAAGCCGGCAATCGATCCGCCGGGGATCTCCGCGGAGATCAGCTGGTCGGTGTCGACGTAGTCGGTCCCGAGGGCCGCGGCGGCGCCGCGGGCGGCGGCGGACTTGCCGGCGCCCATGAACCCGATGAAGACGATCGAGGCGTCGCTAGCCGTCAATGCGCTGACGGTACGCGTCGATGGCGGCGCGGACGTCGTCGATGTGATCGCCGCCGAACTTCTCGCGGTAGGCGCGGGCGAGCGTCAGGGCGAGCATCGCCTCGCCGACGACGCCGGCCGCCGGCACCACCGTCGAGTCGGTCCGCTCCTTGTGGGCGGCCTGCGGCTCCTTCGTGTGGACGTCGACCGACCGCAGCGGCTTCGTCAGGGTCGAGATCGGCTTGATCGCGACCTGGACGATCAGCGTCTCACCGTTCGTCATCCCGCCCTCGAGGCCGCCGGCGCGGTTGGTCTCGCGGTAGAAGCCGCGCTCGGGCGAGTGAAAGATCTCGTCGTGGGCCTCCGAGCCCGGGCCGGCGGCGACCTCCCAGGCGGGGCCGATGCTGACGCCCTTGACCGACTGGATCGAGACCATCGCCTGCGCGATCCGCCCGTCCAGCTTCTCGTCCCAGGAGACGTGCGAGCCGAGCCCCGGAACGAGGCCCCAGGCGCGCGCCTCGAAGGTGCCGCCGAGGCTCTCGTTCTCCTTGCGGAGCCGGTTGATCTCATCGATCATCGCCGCCGACGACGCCGGGTCGAGGCAGCGGACCGGGTCGTCGTCGACCGCGTCGAAGTCGGCCGGCACGAGGTCGTCCGGCGACGGCGCCTCGACGCCGGCGATCCGGGTGACGTGGCTGCGGATCGTCACGCCGACCGCCTCGAGGAACTGCCGGGCGAGGCCGCCGGCGGCGACCCGGGCGGCCGTCTCACGGGCGCTCGCCCGCTCGAGGACGTTGCGGGCGTCGTCGAAGCCGTACTTGAGGAGCCCGGGCAGGTCGGCATGGCCGGGCCGCGGCAGGTGGACCTGCTTGACGCCCTCGCCGCTCTCCCAGGGACCCATCCGCTCGATCCAGTTCTCGTAGTCGCGGTTGGCGACGAGGAGGGCGATCGGGCTGCCGAGCGTGCGGCCGTGGCGGACGCCGGAGCGGACCTCGGCCGAATCCTTCTCGATCTTCATGCGGCCGCCGCGGCCGTGGCCGAGCTGGCGGCGCGCCATGTCGCGGTCGAGCGCCTCGCGGTCGAGCTCCAGGCCCGCGGGCATGCCCTCCACGATCGTGGTCAGGCCGGGGCCGTGGGACTCACCGGCGGTTACGAAATCGAAGCGGGCCATCGCGGATGAAGGCTAGCCGCGCGGCCCTCGCCCCCGTCGCCCGGCGTCGGGCGCTGGTCAGCCGGTCGCGGACTTGACCGGGACGAGGACCCGATGGATCGCCAGGAGCTCGAGGCGGTAGGCCTCCTCCTTGACGCCGTAGTAGATCTTCTGCACGTCGCCGGTCTCGAGTGACAGGTACTGGCAGTCGTCGTGGCTCGGCATGCAGTCGCCGTCGCCCTCGGTCCCTACGGCATCCGGCGAGAACGCAAAGCTGGCGCGGGTTCCGGAATCGTCGCTGTTGACGTACTGGACGACCGGGCGCTTCTTGCCGGGAAGCAGCTGCAACGGATCCACGTCCTTGAGCACCTTCGTCTTGCCGGCACGACCGACGCGGACATCGATCCGGAACTTGACGATCTTCTCCTTCGGCGGCTTGGTCGCCGGCGGCGTCGACGTGCCCGAAGTCCCGGTGTCGGCGCTCGGCGCGCTGCTCGTCGACGAGGAAGTGGAGCTGCTCGTTGACGCCGAGGTGTCGGTACCCGACGTGCTCGAGGTCGCTGACGACGAGCCGTTGCCGCCGCCGGAGCCGTTGCCGCCGCCGGAGCTCTGCTTGTCCGCGTAGGGGTCCTGCTGGATGAAGGGGTTGCGCTCGTTGCCGCTCAGGCGCTTCTGATACTGGCGGAGGCCGGGCACGTCGGCGAGGACGACCGGGTCGACCTCCTCCGAGCCCTTCATCGCAGTGGGCGTTCCCTCGTCGACGGGCGCAGTCGCGACCGTCGAGCTGCTCGAGCCGCCGCCGAGGAGGAACGGCACGGCGACGATTGCGACGAGCAGGACGATCGCCGGGATCAGCAGGTTGCGGTCCCGCAGGTCCTGGACGAGGTCGCGGCCGAATGTCTCGAAGCGCTTCACGGCGACACCGCCGCGGTGCCCGGAACGGGAGCGGTCGAATCGGCGGCCGCCACCGTCGTCGAGGAGGAGTCGGTCACGGGCGAGGGGCCGGCCGGAGAGGCGCCGGCGGCGAGACCCTGGTCGGCCGGGACGATGTATGTGTTGAGCGAGAGGCTCGCCTGAACGTCCGGGAAGCCGTGGACGGGGTCGCCGACCATCGCGAAGCCGTTGACCGTCATCAGCCGGCCGCGGACCTCGGGGGTGCCGCCCGAGTCGACGACGTCGACGGTCTTGTCGAGCTCGTCGAAGAAGTCGGCCATGTTGAAGAAGCTGCCGCTGAACCGGAGCTTGTACGGCATCACCGGGAGGCCCGCCGAGCCGACGGTGGCGCCGATCGGCAGGACCGCCGCCGCGGTCTCCGTGGCGGGCACGGCCGAGGTCGTGGTAGCGGTCGTGCCGGTGGTGGTCGTGTGACGTCGGGGCGGCCGGGGCCGGGGCCGCCGGGGCGGGCGCCTCCGAGGAGGCCGCCTCGTCGAGCTCGAAGGAGCGGAACCGAACGTTCGCCTCATCGCTGTCCTGGGTGAGGTCGTAGATCAGCGTCGCCTGGTCGCTGTCCTCGGGGACGGCGTTGCCGAGTGAAACGATTTCGCTGTAGTTGCGCGGGAAGGCCTTGCGGGCCGCCTCGGCGGTCTTCACCGACTCGTCGGCGGTCGCGATCCGCGTGTTGAGGCTCGTGATCTGGTCGTTCAGGTCACCGATCTCACCCTGCTTCGGCGAGATCACGAGCAGGTAGAAGCCGATCACGACGGCCAGGGCCGGCAGGACGAGGAGGATTGTGCGGTCGCTCTTCTTCATCTCAGCCTCCCGCCCCCGGGACGATGTTGGCGGCGCGCTTGGCCTTGTCGGTCGCCTGCTGAACCTGCTGCTGCTCGCTAGTCGTGCTCGTATTGCCGGTGGTGCCGGTGGTCGAATCAGTGCTCGTGGTGCCCGTGGTCGAGGCCCCGGCGGCGGGCGCGCTCGTCGCGGTCGCGGTCGAGTCGGTCGGGGCGACCGTCGCCGGCGGCACATCGGCTCCGCTCAGGACCACCGCGTCGAAGGCGGCGACGACCTGAAAGCTCGGCGATGACGGCGGGCAGGTCCCGTCGCTGGTCGCCGAGGTGTCGGCCTGAGCGCCCCCGCCGGTCGAGGCGCTGTCCTCGGTGGCCGTCTTGATCCCGTTGACCGCGGTCACCCGGGTGATGCCGTCGATGTCGTTGAGGGACGCGATGAAACTTGCGATCGCCGGCTGCGAGCGGGCGCATCCGATGAACTCGAGGGCCGGGCCGGGGATCGACGAGCGGAGGCCGATCGACGCGCCGTCGTCGAGCTGGACCTCGGGAGCGACGGTGCCGGTCAGGTTCGAGAGCCAGACGTTCTTGGGGATGACGAGCGAGAGCTCGCGGATGACGCGCTCCCAGTCGAAGCGGCTCTTCGCGAGCGAGTCGATCGTGGCCGCGCGCGTCTCACGGACGGCGGCGAAGCTGACGTAGGAGTTGAGGCTCTCGGCGCGCGCCTCGGTCTCGACGGCCTGGGCCTCGAGGCTCTCGACCTGCGACTGCTTGTCGGTCACCTGGTTGCCCATGAACACGACCGCGCAGACGCCGACGAGGACGAGGACGAGCCCGCCGACGACGAAGTAGGCGGCCGAGCCGGTGCGGCTCGGTGCCGCGCTGCCGCGGCGCTCCTCCTTCGGGATCAGGTTGACGGGACGCATCGCTACTCCTCCAGCGCCAGTCCGTAGGGGACGGTCAGGCGGGCTGCCTCGACGGGGTCGAGACCGCTCAGCGCCGGCGGCTCGCCGACGCGAATCGGGTAGCCGAGCTCCTGCTCGATCCGGGCGCAGACACCGGGAATGACCGCGCCGGGGCCGCAGACGACGATCTCCTCGATCGCCTGCGCGCCGTCCTGGGCGCCGTAGTAGTCGAGGGAGAGACGCATCTCGTCGGCGAGCTTGGCGACGCCGTCGTCGAGAACCTCGCGGGCCGCGGCGACGACGGCCGGATCGCCGTCGATCGACTCGACCGGGGCTTCGATACCGACGTGGCCGAGCCACTGGCGGGAGTGCTCGAGGGTCAGCTCGCGACGCTCGGCGAGTCGCTGGGCGATCCCTTCGACGCCGAACGGGGAGACGCGGGTGAAGAGGCAGTCGCCGTTGCGGGCGACCGCGAGGTTCGTGATGTCGCCGAGGCTGCAGAAGAGCTGCGCAGGCCGGAGTGGTGGCATCCCGTCCTCGGTCTCGGCGGCGGCGGGGACGGGGCCGGGGATGTTGCTCGGGTCGGTCTTCAGCGCCCGGATCAGGCCGAAGGCGGAGACGTCGAGGCCGACGGGACGGAGCCCGGCGTTGCGGACCACGTGGATCAGGTTCGTGACCATCTCCTTGCGGGCGGCGACGACGACCACGTCCATCTTGCCCTGGGCCCGGACCTCGGGCTCGGGGCGAAGCATCTGCCAGTCGAAGACGGCCTGGTCGAGCGGCATCGCCAGCTCCTCCTCGGCCTGGAAGCGGATCGCGGCCCCGACCTCCTCCTCCTTGTCGATGAACGGGAGTCGCAGGGTCCGGACGACGACGCGCTGGTTGGCGATGCCGATGCGGACGTGGCGGGAGAGCTTGTGCTCGGCGAAGAGGTCCTTGATGCCGGCGGTCAGCGCCTCGGGGTCGCTGACCTCGCCCTCGCGCGTGACCCCGGTCCCAAGCGGCGCGATGCCGTTCTTACCGACCCGGACGTCGCCGTTGACGACGACCTCGGTCGCCGCGACGGTTGCGGCCTCGATGTCGAGGCCCGTGATCGTGTGTGTCTTGCGCGCGCCGATTGACAGTGCCATGCCCGGAACTCATCGGCTGCTGGGCCGCGACCTTGAATCGGGCAAGCCGCCCGGTCAACGTATTTCAGGAAGGCGCTTCAGCCCGAGAAGAACGAATCGATGTACCAGTCGACCATCTCGTTCCCCGCGAACAGCCCGACGACGCCGCCGAACGCCAGGAACGGGCCGAACGGAACCGCCCGTTTCCGTGCTTCGGAGCCGTGTTTCGCGATCAGGGCGATCCCGAAGATCGCCCCCGCGGCGAACCCGATCAGGAGCGCCGGGGCGACCGCACGGCCGAGGAACAGCCCCATCACGAACGCGAGCTTCACGTCCCCCATCCCCATCCCCCGCGGGTAGGCGAGCGAGACGATCAGCAGGACCCCGCCGCCGATCGCGGCGGCGAGCAGGTGCGGAAGGATCTGGTCGGTGTCCCAGAGCGCGACCAGGGCGACCGCCGCTACGGCCGCCGGGCCGAGGACGACGTTGGGGATGATCCGGTGCTCGAGGTCGGTCAGGGTGATGATCGCGAGGACGAACAGGAAGACGCAGCCGAGCGCGACCGCGGCGGCGCCGTCGTCCTCGAAGGCGAGGTAACACGCCACGAAGCCGGCGGCGAGGCTGAACTCGACGAGCGGATAGAGGGCGGGTATCCGGGCGCCGCAGCTGCGGCAGCGTCCGCGCAGGACGAGCCAGGAGACGACCGGAACGTTGTCGTAGGCCGCGACCGCAGCCCCGCACCCGTCGCAGTGCGAGCGGCCGCCGAGCGGCGACTCCTTGCGCGGCACCCGGTAGGCGACGACGCCGGCGAAGCTGCCGAGCACGAGCCCGAGCGCGGCCATGAAGAGGGCGATGATCACCATCGGGCGGGAGAAGCTATCCGCAAGGGCGGCGGCGAATCGGGTCAGGGATCGAGGGTCTGGCGTTGCATGTGCCAGGCCGACTCGACCGGGTCGAGGAAGTTCGGCGGCGCCAGGTAGCGGAGGCGGTCGTCGTAGGTGTAGACCTTGTTGTAGCCGGAGTTGCCGACGGTGCCGACGGGTCCCCTGAACTTCTGCGAGATCGCGCCGTTGACGGTCAGGTTCCCGAGTTGGCTGCCGCAGTTGTAGTGATCGACGATGAACGAGTGTTGGATAGCGAGCATCGCCGCGTCGATCCGCAGGTTCGTCTGCGTTCCCCCGTTGTAGGGCGGCGAGCCCGACGACAGGTTGCTCGTGCCGGCGCAGTCGCCGGAACTCGTAGTGGTGCTCTGCGGGGTGATCGGATGGAAGACGCGGATGAAGTTGTTGGCGATCAGCCCGAGCAGGCCGTTGCCGCTCGGGCTGCTCGAGCAGCTGCCGCGACAGAGGTCGTTGTCGATGACGATGTCGTTCTCGGCGGCGATCGTCAGCTGACCGGAGTAGGTGCCGGAGACGTAGACGTTGCCACACGACGATGTCGTCGGATAGAGAGTCGTGTTTCTGGCGAACGGCGAGTAGGCGTTGCTGCAGGCCGTCGTCGTGCTGTTGGCGACGTAGACGACGCCGCTGCTCGGAATCGCGGTCGTGCTGGTCTGCCCGGCGCTGTTGGTGACGGTCATGTTCGTACCGCTGAGGACGATCCGCGTCTGCCCCGTGTAGAGGGCGGCGCCCGGGACGTCCTTGAGGCTGTCGTTGGTGCTCGGCGGGGTCAGCACCGGCGAGTTCGTCAGGTAGGTGCCGCGGAAGTTCGGGTTCGCCGTGCCACAGCCGCCGCCGCCCGACGAGCGATAGCCGGCGGGCGGCGAGCTGACTTCGATCAGGTCGCTCGGACCGCGCCCGAAGGTAGGCGAGCCGCAGATGTTCAGCTCGTCGTTGGTGTGCAGCGGCCCGTTGATCGACTCACCGCTCGTGAAGACGATCTCGATGCAGGGCAGCGTGCTGTTCCGGCGACCTTCCCGGTAGGTCTTGACGCACTGGGAGTAGGCCTGGTTGATGGCGCTGGACGAGCCGTACGTGACCGGGTCGGACGTCTCGTACTGGGTGAAGTAGACATAGTCGAGGAACGACGCGCGCTTGAACGAGGCGACGATGCTCTGCTTCGAGTTGCCCGCGTAGCCCGTCGAGCGGACCCGGAAGGTCCCGTTGCTTGCGCCGCTGGTCTGCTCGATCATGCTGCCGACCGGATCGGTGGTGCTGCAGACGCTCTTTCCCGTCGCCGGGATCAGCTCGAGCGCGTAGGTGGCGCCGGTGTTGCCGGGAACGGGCCGCCGCTTCGTCGTCGACCCGACGTTGTTGACGGCGTTCGGGGTCGGCACGTTCGTGCACTTCGCCCAATAGCCGTTGTCCTTGTTGAGGTGGAAGCTATAGTCGGCGAGACCGGCCTGGGCGGCCTCGTAGGCGCGCTTCTGGTCGAGATCGCGAGTGGTGAGGCTGACGTCGCCGTTGACGGCGGTGACCGTCGCGGCTAGCGCGAGCGAGACGATCAGCAGGCCGATCATGGCCGTCGCCATCGTGAAGCCGTCCTCGGAGCCGCCGCGGCTGCGGATCCGGCGCAGCTGTCGTGCGATCACGTGCACGGCAGGCCCGCCTGGGTCGTGTCCTCGTTGCTCGGCGAGAACCGCATGAAGGCGTTGTTGGTGATCTGCACCGGTGCGCCGGACTCGCTCGAGGTGCCGCTGTTCGCGGGCGAGACGCTGAGGGACATCGTCACCTGCACGGCGCGGGCGGCGTCGGCGGCGCTGAGCGGAACCGGCAGCGGCGTCCCCGGGACCGAACCGTTCGCGTAGGCGTAATAGCGGAAGATCGGTGTCGAGGCGTTCACCTGGCCGACCCTGGTGAGGACCCTGTAGCTCGTGCCGGTGCTGGCGAACGTCCAGTCCGGCGCGACCCCACCGGTCACGGCGTAGGTCGTGTCGGTGAGGTTCGTCGTCGCCGGATCCCAGGCAATCGTCCGCTTTGCCGGCGTCGGGGCCACGGCCGAGCCGGTGCCGTGGATGAAGGTGATGGCGTTGTCGTCGCTGCCGGCCCGGATCGGCGCGAGACCGGGCGCGATGCACGCCGAATGGAGCGCGTCCATGACCCGCTGGACCATCGGCCGCGCGGTCTGATCGGCGGCGACGCGCTCGGTGATCCGGCCGCTGCTGCGCGCCGTGACGGTGACGAGCGTGACGACGGCGCCGAGCACGGCGATCCCGATCACCATGCCGACGAGCAGTTCGACAAGCGTGATTCCGCGCTCATCGGAGACCGGGGCCGGCATCATGGGCACGCCCCGCCACTGCTGCCCGACGCGCCACTCCCAAGGTAGATCGTGGCATTGGTGTCCGTTGCGGTCGTTTCGACCGCAACGTTGTTCACCGAGTTCTTGCGGGTCGTGCCGGTCGTCGTATTGGCGCAGACGTTGTAGGTCCCGTACGGAAGGCCCGGCGTGTCGAGCTTGCCGCTGGCGTTGGTGGTGTAGGTCCTGACGACCGGGTTTCCGTTGACGAGACAGTCGACGTCGGTGATTCGCACGCGCGCTCCCGCCAAGGGAGTGGTGCCGGATGTCCCACTCCTGACGACGAGGTTGAGAGCCGGGAGTTGAATGGTCGCGCTCGCGGTCTGGTTCGGAAGGACGTTGACGTTGGCCATCGCGGCGGCGGCCGGCGGGTTCGCGAGCTCGTCGGGGTTCGGGTTGTTGGAGGCGCAGCTGCCCGCGTAGACCGCGTACGGCGAGGCGAACGGGAACATCGAGGTCGCCTGGACCGTCGACGAGCGTGTCCCGACGGTTCCGAACGAACGCAGGTCGACGTTCGTGTAGCCGCTGTTGAAGGCCGAGATCGTGTCCTGGGTCGTGGCCTGGACGCTGCCATTGATCCGGGTCGTGAAGTTGACGTTGATCCGCCCCGGCGTGTCGTAGCGGACGACGACGGTGTTGGTGCTCTGGCCGACGACGCTCGTCGGGATCGGGGACGGCGCCGCTCCGTCGGGGTCGACGACGCCGGAGGACCCGGGGGTAAGCGTGTAGTTGCCCTCGGGGAGGTTCGCGAAGAGGATGCAGCCGGTCGGCCCGGTCGTACCGCTGAACGTGCTCGCGCCGGAGCCGGTTACGGAAACGCCCGGGGTGCCGGTGCCGGCCCCGTCGCGGACGACGAAGGACAGGGCGCCCGTCGTCTCCGAGAGCGAGCCGGCCGGCGGGGCGACGATGCCCTTGATGACCGTCGGCGGCTTGCCGCCGATCGCCGGCCAGGTCACGGTCGTCGTGATGCTCAGGTAGTCGGAGCTGTTGGTCCCCTCCTCGCACGAAGCGGTGCCGGTCACGTCGTTGACGAACGAGCCGGTCGAGCGAACCGTGTAGTCGGTGTCGCCCTGGGTGACGACGCGGGTCTGGTCGAGGCCGTTGACCTGCGAGATCTGCATCGCCCGCATCCGCGCCTGGTCCTGCTGGGCGATCGCATAGGACTCGGCCCGGTGGCGCTGCTCGGAACCGGCGCGGCCGGCCGCCTCGAGAGCGCCGAACGTCGCCAGCATCACGACGATGACCACGACCGCGGTGATGATCACCTCGAGGATCGTGAATCCGTCCTCGGCCGCCGCGAGGCGACGGCCCTGAGCCTTTGCTTTCTCAATACTCATGCGCGCAAAACCACCATCGGCGGCTGGAGGCCCCTTCTTGAGCGCTGGCTGCCGACGGGCGGACGGACCGGCTTTCGCCCCGGGAACGAAAGAGGCGGGCCCGAAGGCCCGCCTCTGTTCCAGCCCTCGGCTGACGCCAAGGATCTGCCCCCGGGTCTAGCCCCAGCCGCCGGCACCCGACGGGCATCCCGCATTGCCTGCGGTTGCACACGGGAAGGTGACAGCGCCAGTCGTCGCGCGGACAATCTTGGAACGTGTTGCCCGAGTCGGACTCCGCGGTGATCGTGTAGGTCTTGTCGCCAAGACCGCTGATCGCGACGGTGCCAGGGCCGGAACCGGACATGCCGGTGATCGTTCCCTCGATTGTCTGCGAGGCTGTCGGTGCCGGTCATCACGGCGCCGCTGTACTTGCCGCCGTGGTCGACGGCCCAGGTCTCGAGCGCCGTCTGGACGGTGCGGGCGTTGGCCTTCGCGTCCGAGTCGTAGCCCTTGTCACGCTGGCTGAAGAACGCGGGGATCGCGATCGCAGCCAGAATGCCCAGGATCAGCATGACGACCAGGAGCTCGACCAGCGTGAAACCGGCTTCCTCCTTGCGTCGTGCGCGGTACATCTCCAGCATAGTTACCCTCCTCAGGGTCTACTAAGTGGAGCCGGAGCCTGTAGCCAAGCCTTCGGAGTTCGAACCCCAGTGGTAACCCGGCTTGCTCTCCTGTGGAGAGCCCCGTGGTTTTGCGCCCCTCACCTCACGATGAGTTTGCCTTTGCACCAGAGCCCCAGCTCATTTTCTATTGCCTGCGACCCATCGGCTCCAGGGGACCCGACCTTTAGCCCGGGTGAAGGTTTTGTGGACTTCTGGCTGGTCAGTCGTCCTCATCGACACCTGAGGACCGGCCACCAGACGCAGGGTTTGGGTGTCTAGGTTGGCCGCCCGGCGCCTCATAATCGTCCTCGTCGTCCTCTTCGCGATCTCTGTCGCGGCGGCGATGATCGCCCCCGACCGCAAGGGCCCGCTACTCGGCGACAGCAGCACGACGACCACGGAGGCCACGACGTCGACCACCACCACGACCTCCACGACCGCCGACGAGCTACCCCAGGGCGATGCGCTGACGATCCGGATCGACGCCTCGGCGGCGAAGCCCGAGAACGCCGAGGCGTTCGTCGGCGATCAGGTCGAGCTCAACGTCGGCAGCGAGCAGGCCCGCGCGATCGAGATCCCGGCGTTCGGGGTGACCGAGACCGCCGCCCCGGAGGCGCCGGCGAACTTCAACCTGCTGATGCGGGAGCCGGGACGCCTCGAGATCCTCGATGCCGACAACGGCCAGCTGCTCGGACGCCTGATCGTCGCCGAGCCCCGCGACCGCCCGAATACTTAGCTTGCTAATAATTGTCGTGCGTGGTAACTCCCCGGACGACAACGGCAGGTGGACGAATCGACCCTCGAGTCGCCGAGCTCGAGGCCCTCAATGCCGCCTGGGACGACTTCTTCTCGGCTGTCCGTCGCGCCAAGGGGCGCACGGCTGCCCAGCAGGGCGGTGAGCTGAGCGTCGCCCAGGTGCATCTGCTCGAGCCTCTTGCCGGTAGCGGCACCGCCCGCCTCGGCGAGCTCGCCGAGGCCGCGGGCGTTGCGGCCCCGACCGCCAGCCGGATGATCGACTCGCTCGAGCGCGAGGGACTCGTGCTCCGCGGCCCGGCCGGGGACGATCGGCGCGCCGTCTGCGTCGAGCTGAGCGAACGCGGACGTGAGCTCTACGACCGCAAGCGCGGCGAGATCGAGGCGAAGCGGATGGAGATCTTCGGATCGCTGTCGGAGGACGAGCGCGAGGCGGCGATCCACCTGCTCGCCCGGATGGCGGAGCTGATCGAGGCGTTATGAGCGGGACCACCGGAATCACCGACAGCACCGGGGCCGCCGGGACCACCGAGCGGCCGGTGCGCCAGCACTACAACGTGACCCTCGGCGTCCTCGTGACCGGCGCGCTCGCCTACGCGCTCTCGCAGACGATGATCGCCCCGGCCCTGCCGGAGATCCAGGCCGACCTCGGCACGACGACGACGCTCGTCACCTTCGCCCTGACCGGCTATCTGCTGACCGCGTCGATCGCCACGCCGATCGTCGGCCGGCTCGGCGACATGTTCGGCAAGGAGCGCCTCCTCGTGATCACGCTGATCGTCTTCGGCCTCGGCTCGCTCGTCTGTGCCCTCTCCCACTCGATCGCCCTATTGATCGCCGGCCGCGCGATCCAGGGCGTCGGCGGCGCGATCTTCCCGCTCTCGTTCGGGATCATCCGCGACGAGTTCCCGCGCGAAAAGGTCGCGACGGGGATCGGCCTGATCAGCGCGACGTTCGGGATCGGCGGCGGTGCCGGCCTCGTGATCAGCGGGCTGATCGTCGATCACTTCGCCTACGAGTGGATCTTCTGGCTGGCGCTGATCGTCGTCATCCCGGCCGCGATCGCCACCCATCGCTTCATCCCGGAGTCGCCCGTCAAGACGCCGGCGAAGATCGACTGGGGCGGCGCCGCGCTGCTCTCGGGCGGGCTCGCGTCGCTTCTGATCGCCGTCAGTGAGGGCAACAACTGGGGCTGGACGTCGTCCACTTTCATCGGCCTCGTCGTCGCGGCCGTCGTCATGCTCGCCGTCTGGGTCCGCTACGAGGCCCACCATCCCGAGCCGCTCGTCGACATGCGGATGATGCGCGACCGGCCGGTGCTGACGACGAACCTGACCGCGCTGTTGATCGGGTTCGGGATGTTCGGCTCCTACATCCTCGTCCCGCAGTTCGTCCAGGTGCCGGCCTCGACCGGCTACGGGTTCGGCGCCTCGGTCACCACCGCCGGCCTGTTCATGCTGCCCTCGGCCTTGGTGATGCTCGTCGCCGGCCCGATATCGGGCGTGATGGGCACGCGTTACGGCTCGAAGCTGCCGCTCGTGATCGGCACGGTGCTCGCCTGCATGAGCTTCCTGATGCTGGCCGTCTGGCACGAGAGCCACTTCGCCATCTACTTCGCGACGGCGCTGATGGGCCTCGGCATCGGCTTCTCGTTCGCGGCGATGGCGAACCTCATCGTCGAGGCCGTCGATCAGAGCCAGACCGGCGTCGCCACCGGCATGAACACGATCATGAGGACGATCGGCGGCGCGATCGGCGGCCAGGTCGCGGCGAGCATCGTCGCCGCAAGCATCGTCAGCGATAGCGGCCTTCCGGCTGAGAGCGGCTACACGACGGCCTTCGCGGTTTCGGCTCTCGGAGTCGGCCTCGCGGTGATCGCGGCGCTGGCGATCCCGGGCGGGCTGCGGTTGCGGCCGAGCGTGCCGGCGCGCCCCGGCGAGCCGGCCCTCGACTCCTAGACCTGGTCGCCTACAGCACTTCTGCGAGCAGCACCGCGACGCCGAACACGAAGGCGGCGCCGGTGATCGCGCCGACGACCCGCGGCGAGGGACCGCCGTGGACGCCGGTCGCATGGACCGCCGCGTGGCCCTTGCCGCGGGCGATCAGCCAGCGGTTCACCGGGACGGCGAACACGAACGCGATCGCGAGGGCGAACGACAGGCTGCCCCAGAAGAGCAGGTCGCCGAGGCCCGCGTGGAGGGCGCCCGGGATCGCGACCATGACGAGGTTGTCGACGATCTCCATGGTCAGGATGCTGAACGTGTCCGAGGCGAGCGCGATCGGGATCACGGCCGCGATCGCGAAGCCGGCGCGGAGGAGCGGCATGCTCGTCAGCGAGTAGCCGAACACGAACGCGAGGGCGATCGAGAGCGCGATCGTCGAGCCGTTCGACATACCGGCGGCGGTCCCGATCGCCATTCCGGCGATCTCGCCGATCGCGCACCCGGTCAGGCAGTGCAGCGTCGCCGAGATCGAGACGGCGGTCAGCGCCCGCCCGTCGGTCGGCATCTCGTGATGGCTGTGGTCCTGGTGGCCGGCGTGTGCTTCCATGCGGCTCACTCCTAGCATACCCCCAGGGGGTATCGCTTACTCGGCTACCGAACGAGCTGGACGATCGCGGCGATGCCGACCACCACGATGATTCCCCGCAGCCACGGATCGGGCAGCCTCCTCCCCACCCCTGCGCCGAACAGCCCACCGGCCGTCGAGCCGATCGCGATCAGCCCGGCCGGGAGCCAGGCGACGTCGGCGATGAACAGGAAGACGATCGCGGCGACGAGGTTGGCGATGCCTGCGAGGACGGCGCGAACGGCGTTGATCTCGGTGAGCTCGCCGTCGACCGAGCTCGCCAGCAGACTGAACAGCAGGATGCCCTGCGCGGCGCCGAAATAGCCGCCGTAGACGCCGGTCCCGAAGATGCCGCCGAGCAGGACCCGTCCGCCGTGCGGGCGGTGCTCGGTCCGCCGTGCCTCGATCGCCGCCTTGATCCGCGGCTGCAGCACGACGAGGACGAGCGAGATCACGATCAGGACCGGGACGATCGCCTTGAAGGCGGACGCCGGCAGCAGGAGCAGGAGCACCGACCCCACGACCGCTCCGGCGGCCGTGAACGGCGCGAACCGCCGCAGGCGGGGCTTGCTGCCCTCGAGCTCGTTGCGATAGCCCCACGCCGAGCTGACGGCGCCCGGGACCAGCCCGATGTTGTTGGAGACGTTCGCGACGACCGGCGGATAGCCGATCGCCAGCAGCACCGGGAACGTGATCAGCGTGCCGGATCCGATCAGGGCGTTGATGGTGCCCGCGCCGAAGCCGGCGGCGATCACGGCGACTATCTCGAGGGCGGACAAGCGGTGGATGATCCCCGATCCGATGAGAGGACTCTCACCCGCATCACAAAGGCGCTTGAGACTTCGAAAATAGCTTGCCGTCTCATGCACGACGAGCACGTGATCAAGATCGACTGCTTCGGCGCCACCTGCACGGTCGCGCTGACCGAGGACGTAGACGCCCCGATGCGCGCGATCGACGCCGCCGGATTCCTCCTCGAATGCCACCGGCGGCTCTCCCGTTTCCTCCCCGAGAGCGAGCTGTCGCTCCTCAACGCCGACGAGCGCGAGACGGTGCCGGTCAGCCCGCTCATGCTCGACTTCCTTGCCGCTGCGCGGCGCGCCGCCGAGGGATCGGGCGGGCTGGTCGACCCGACGATCCTCCCGGCCCTTCGCGACGCCGGCTACGCGGACTCGCTCGACGGCGGCGACCCGGGGCATCTCGCCGAGGGCCTGATGTCGGCGCGCTCGCGCCGGCCCGCCGCGCCCGATCCCGCCTCGCACTGGCGCGCAATCGAAATCGACCCGGTCGCCTCGACCGTGACCCGGCCCCCGGGCCTCGAGATCGACAGCGGCGGCATCGCCAAGGGCTGGGCCGCCGACCGGGCGGCCGCGATGCTCGGCCAATCCCCGACCCTCGCGGTCGAATGCGCCGGCGACCTGCGCACGGCCGGAACCTCCGGCGTCGCGCGCCAGATCGCGGTCGCTGACCCCTTCAGCGGCGGCTCGATCGGCGTCCTCGCGATCGCCGACGGCGGCGTCGCGACGAGCGGCATCGGCAAGCGCCGCTGGCGCAACGCCGACGGATCCACCTCCCACCACCTCATCGACCCCGCCACCGGGCAGCCGTGCTTCAGCGGCGTCGTCCAGGCCACGGCGGTCGCGCCGACGGCCGAGCTCGCCGAGCTCCGCGCCAAGTCGGCCGTCCTCGCCGGCCCCGACGCCGCCCGTGACTGGATCGTCGACGGCGGCTTCCTGGTCCTCGACGACGGCTCGGTCACGGAGTTCACCGGCCACGGAACGGCGACGGCCGCCGAGGCGGTGCCGGCATGAGCCCGGAGAGCAAGAAGCGCCTGGCGATGGCGCGCCTCCGTGAGCGCGCCCGCCGGATCAGCCTGATTCGCCGCAGCGTCATCGCGGCGGCCGTCGCGACGTTCGCCCTCGCCTGGGGCCTCGCCCTCAACGACCAGCTCGCCCACGGGACGAAGACGAGCCCGACCGCCGATCCGACGACATCAACGACATCTACGACGGCGGCGATTCCAAGTTCCAGCGAGGAAGTCCAGACCAATGACGAAGGGGGCTTCGTTCAGGTCGCCCCGGCCACCCCGGCCCCCGCCCCGGCCCCGGCCCCCGTCCCGCTGACCACGTCGCAGTCCTGATGCTCGACCTCCTCCAAACCGGCGGTCTGTTCTGGATCACGAGTCGCGGCGCCGGCACCGCCGCGCTGGTCCTCGCGAGCCTCTCGGTCGGCATCGGCCTACTCAGCAGCTCGAAGGGCCCGCTCGGCAAGCGCGTCTCGGAGATGCGCCACCTCCACGAGGCGCTCGCGCTTGCGACCCTCGCCGCCGCCCTCGTCCACGGCCTCGCCCTGCTCGGCGACCAGTACGTCGGCTACACGCCGACCGAGATCGCCGTTCCCTTCGCCTCGAGCTACCAGACGTTCTGGACCGGGCTCGGCGTCATCTCCTTCTACGGTCTCGCCGCACTCGGGCTCGGCTACTACCAGCGCAAGCGGATCGGCGTGCAGCGCTGGAAGTACATCCACCGTTTCACCTCCGCGTTCTGGGTCCTCGGCCTGGTCCATTCGCTCGGGATGGGCACCGACCGCGGCGCGCCCTGGTTCCTGCTGATGGTCGGCATCACCGCCGCCCCGGCCCTGCTGCTCCTACTCTGGCGGATCCTCGAGCCGCGCGACGCCCCCGCCCCGGCTCGGGCGAGCGCGCCGCGGCTCAGCGACTACCCGCCCCCGCAGAGCGAGCTCGGGTAGACGGGTCAGCCGACCGGCTCGCCCTCGGCCGCTGCGCGCAGGGCCGCGAGGTCGAGCTTCTTCATGCCCATCATCGCCTGCATCGCCCGCTGCGACTTCTCCTTGTCGGCGTCGCCGAAGACGACCTCCATCCCCTTCGGAACGACCTGCCAGGAGAGCCCGAACCTGTCACGGCACCATCCGCACTGGCTCTCCTCGCCGCCGTCGGCGGTCAGGCGGTCCCAGTAGTAGTCGACCTCCTCCTGGTCCTCGCAGCTGATCATGAACGAGACGGCCTCGCTGAACTTGAACTGCGGCCCGCCGTTGATGCCGACGAACTGCTGGCCCATCACCTCCCACTCGACCGTCATCACGGTGCCGGCCGGCCCCGGCGAGTTCTCGGGATAGCGGGCGACGTTGCCGATCCTGCCGTCCTTGAAGACGTCGACGTAGAACTCGGCCGCCTGCTCGGCGTCGCCGTCGAACCACAGGTTCGGGGTGATCTTCTGGGACATGGGCGTCCTTTCGTTGAAGTGTGCGTCTGAACGGTCGACCCGGCGCGCCACCGAAACTAATCGGTCGGCGTCGCCTCGTCGCGGAGCTCGGGGGCGTCCGGCGGCAGCTTCGTCGTCCATTCGCCGTAGCGGCGGCTGAGCGGCGCGGCGCTGAATCCGTGCAGGAAGATGCTGAGGACGACCGTCAGCAGGGTCGCGAGGACGATCGTGTCGATCCCGGGAAGCAGCTGATCCTGTTCGAGGACGACGAGCGCCAGGACCACCGAGGCCAGCCCGCGCGGCCCGAACCAGCCGATGAATGCCACCGTCGGCCGGCGCAGCCCCGATCCGGCGAGGGCGATCCAGACGGGAAGCATCCGGATCAGCGTCAGGCTGAGAACGGCGTAGACGCCGATCTGCCAAGTGAGCCCGCCGAAGAGGTCGACGGCGGCGAGCCCGAGCGCGAAGAAGACGAAGGCGCCGACGAGGGTCCCCTCCTCGTCCAGGAAGCCGACCGCCGGACGGCGATCGGCGCCGAGCTTGGTGCCGGCGGTCATCCCGCCGACGAAGGCGGCGATGAAGCCGCTCCCGCCGAGCTCCTCCGTGAAGACGAAAAGAGCGACGGCGATGCCCGCCATCGCCAGCTGCTCGGAAGTTCCGCTCGACCAGCCGCGCCGCCGGCCGCGGCGCGCCAGCTCGCCCGCCAGGAGGCCGACGGCGACTCCGGCGAGGACGCCGATCCCGATCTTCTCGAGCGCCGTGGTCGTCAGAAACGACGCGGGCTCGAATCCCTCGGTCACGTTGGCGCCGGCCAGGAAGACGAGAAGGAAGGGCACCGCAAGGCCGTCGTTGAGGCCCGCCTCGACGTTCAGCGACTGCCGAATCACGCTGGGGACGCGCTCGTCGGCGACGACGGCGGCGCCGAGCGCGGCGTCGGTCGGGGCCAGGATCGCGGCGAGCGCGGCGCACTCCCAGCCGTCGAGGCTCCCGAACAGCCAGAGGCCGACGATCGTGCCGAGACCGATCGACATCAGCAGGCCCGGCCCCAGCAAACGGGCAGGCAGTCCGAGGCCGCGGCGCAGCCATCCGAGGTTGACTCCGGAGGCGTCGGAGAACAGGACCAGTGCGAGGGCGATCTCGGCGATCGGCAAGAGCACGCCGGTCGGTTCTCCGCCCTGTACGGGGTCGAGCGCGCCGGTCGCCGCAGCGAGCGCGCCCGCGACCAGGAAGACCATCGGGCGGCTGATGCCGAACCGATCCAGCTCGGCCGCGGCGAGCTCGTAGGCGGCGAACACGGCGGCGAAGATCCCGAGGGCGAGCACGTCGGCCACCCTAGTCCCGAAAGGGCGCGCCCCGGATGCCGACCGAATGCCGGGGTGGCCTCGGGGCGACAGCGGTGACCGCCCGGCCGCGGCTCGACTAAGGTCGGGATCCACGCCGTTCAATTCGGGGTTCGCCCCGCCACACAGAGAGGCCCCACATGGCTGACCGACCCGTCTTCCTCTTCGCCGCCGTCTACGACGACATCGCCGACGCCGAAGCCGACTTCCTGACCGTCGTCGACCTCCATGCCGCCGGACTCGTCGGCACCTACGACTCCGCCGTCATCGAGAAGGTCGACGGCAAGGTTCACGTCCACAAGACCGAGAAGCCGACGCAGCACGGCGCCTGGACCGGCATCGCCGTCGGCGCCGTCGCCGGCATCCTCTTCCCGCCGTCGATAATCGGCACCGCCCTCGTCGGCGGCGTCGCCGGCGGCGTCGCCGGTCACCTCTGGAAGGGTATGTCCCGCAGCGACCTCAAGGACCTCGGCGAGGCGCTCGACGAGGGCAACGCTGCCCTGATCGTCATCGGCGAGTCGAAGGTCGACGAGCAGATCGAGAAGGCCGTCAAGCGCTCCAAGAAGATCATCGAGAAGCAGATCGACGCCGACGCCGACGAGCTCAAGCGCCAGGTCGAGGAAGCCTCGGTCTGATGCTGCTGCCGGTAATCATCATCGTCGTGGTCGTCATCCCGCTGCTGATCTACGCCTTCATCAAGACGCAGCAGCGCTGACCTCGCAGACATCGGGGGAGGCGGCCTCGGGGAGCACCCCTGAGGCCGCCGCTCTCACTCGTCGGTGCCCTGTCCCCCGGCGTCCTCGTTGCACTCGATCTGCGGCGGCTCCTCGCCCGGGAACGCCATGAAGTTGTGCTCGGCGGTGTCGAAGCCGGCCATGTCCATGGCCAGGGCGGGCCGCTGCCCGGCGCCGCGGTCGAAGTACGAGTACCCGGCCGGGCCCGAGCGGCTTCCGTACTGGGTCATCCCGATCGTGAACATGCACTGGTCGAAGAGGTCGAACTCCTCGATCGGCTCGAACAGGTCGTCGACGGTCTCGGCCATGGAGCCGACGTCGCCCGCGAGATCTTCGATCCGGTCGCCGCGAGCGTCACGGGCGCGAATCGGCGAGGGGCTTGCCGCCGAACTGGGAGTGACCCGGTCGACGCCCTCCCCCGGCTCGGTCCCGCACTCGCGGGGCGAGTCGGGATCGTCGCGGCCGGCGAAGGCGAGGACCTCGTAGTCGGGCTCGTCCCAGGCGCTCCGGTCGACGGCGACGGCGGCGCTGTAGCCGCCGGATGAGTCCGGAGCGGCGCGGTTGTATTCGTAGCCGAATTGGGTCTCGGGATCGCCGTACTCGGTGACCGGGACCCAGGTGAGGCAGGAATCCCAGTCGTCGAACGCCTCGGCGGATCGCTCCAGCTTCCGGACGCGGACGTCGATCGCGGTCAGGCGGTCCTCGAGCCTGCCTAGCGACGGACGATCGGGAGCGCCGGGACCGGCGTTACGGTTAGCCGCACGTCGATGACGGACGCGCTGCTCTTCCTCCATCTGCTCGCCGCCGCCGCGCTCGTGACCGGGCTCGTCGCCTTCTCCGCGATCGCGATGGGCGCCCGGGTCGAGCTCTCCTCCGTCCGCGTCTACACCGCGCTCTGGCACATCGGTCTCGTCGGCGTCTTCCTGCTCGGCGTCGCGCTCGCGATCGACATCGACGGCTACGAGATCTGGAGCGCCTGGGTGCTCATCGCCCTCGGGCTCTGGCTCGTCGTCGGCGGCTTCGGCGAGAAGCTGCCCGCCGCCTACAAGGAGACGAACGGCGAATCCGTCCCCGCGGCCGCAGTCCGAAACCACTGGATCACCGTCGTCATCGTCCTGCTGATGCTCGCCGACATGATCGTGAAGCCGTGGGCATGACCGCCCTCGCCGCCATCCGCCCCGGCGAATGGGACGCCCCGCTTTTCCTCCACGTCCTCGGCGCCCTCGCCCTGATCGGAACACTCGCCCTGGCCGCGACGTTCCTCTTCGCGGCGGCCCGCGACGGCTCAGCCGCCAACCTCCGGCTCGCCGTCCGGACGCTGACCCTCGGCGTCATCCCCTCCTGGATCGTCCTCCGCGTCGCGGCCGAGTGGATCGCCGACAAGGAGGGCTTCGCCGACCTCGACGAGCCGCCGACCTGGATCAACATCGGCTACATCGCCTCCGAGCTCGGCTTCCTCCTGGTCCTCGTCTCGAGCCTGCTCGGCTGGATCACGCTCCGCCGGGTCCGCGCCAGCGAGAGCGCCGACGGGCAGTCGTCGAAGGCGGTGCGCGTCGCCTCGGTCCTGATCGCCCTCGTGATCGTCCTGAATCTCGTGGCGCTCTGGGCGATGACGACGAAGCCGGGCTAGGTGCGGACCCTCGCGTCGCTCGCCATGAGGTAACCGCCGAAGGCGACGAGCCAAAGGACGACGGGATAAGCGACCCAGCGCTCAATCCCGCCCATTCCGAGGTTGGTGTCGCCGAGCGGACCCGATAGCACGAGGCTGAGAATCGCGATCGACCCGAAGAGCACCGACAGCTGCCTGAATGGCGCCTCGGTTACTCGGGAGCTGAGGATCGCAGCGACACCGCCGCTGACGAAAGCGAGCATGGCCACTATCGGGTGGACCCCGGAGGAACTGGGCTCACCGTTGATCTCCTCCCCGTGAAAGATCCCGACGGCGAGGATGCTGAGTCCAAGCACCGCGATCGCTATGACCACGGCGCGCTTTCCCATGCCCTTTCGCAGGAAAACGGCGCCGGCCGAGATCAGCAGTCCGGAGACGATCATCGTGGCGTTGAAGATCGTCGCCGACGGTTCACGGACGATGCCCCCGGGCTGCCAGGTCGAACCGAGATCGCTGATCGTGTTGTCGGCTGTGTCGTAGGGCACGGGGAAGAGCGCCTCCCCGGTGATGATGCCCATCAGGATCGCTGCGCCGGCGACGCTGAAGAGGACGCCGGCGATCCTGAGCGGCCGATTGGACTCACTCTGCGCCGCCCTGTCCACCCCTGCATCTGCCGGTGCCATCGCAGACAGTCTTCTCCCGCGACCGCCGGAGGGCCTCCGTGGCCACTGCGGAATCGCCTCAGCGCGACTGGCAGCACCAGCCATCCACCCTCGGGAATCCGCCGGTGCGTCCGGTGCCGAACTGCCGCCGGATGTTGTCGACGGCGTCGATCCGGTTCGAGTAGAGCGTCGGGATGAAGAGCCACTGGTCGGCGGTCGGCCAGCCGAGCAGCAGCTCGCGGCCGTCGGGCGAGGCGGCGAGGCCCTGGAAGCGGCCCGTGCCCGTGAACAGCCGGCGCTTGACCACCCCTCCACCCCGCCTCGCGACGAACACGAGCTCGCTCGTTCGCTGCGCGCCGCTGCCTTCGAGCACGGCAGCGATCGCTTCGGTCCCGGGCACGAACGTCGCCGCGGTGGCGACCCTGCCCGGTGGGAACTCAGTGCGCCAAATCTGGCGCCCAGCGCCGTCGAGGACCTGCAGCGAGTCACGGTGGAGAACGAAGAGCTGTGAGCCGTCGCGTGTCCAGCCGAGCGCGGTCGGTGCGGCAGTCGTCCCTGCGTACACGGACCGACCGCTGTCGGTGTCGGTGATCCGAACCCGCCCCGCCCCGTCGGCGTAGGCGAGGACGTTGCGCGACCCCGTTCGCGGCCGCCACGCCGGTGCTACCTCGGTCGCGGACCCGAGGCGGGCGTCGTTGGTGCCGTCGCCCCAGACGACCCGGAGCTCGTCCCCGCTCCTGTAGGCGACGCGATAGCCCTCGTTCGGGGACCAGGCCGGATCACTCACCCGGCGATCGGAGGTGACCGACCAGCGCAGATCGCCGTTCGCGGCGATCGCCTTGAGCCGGCGGCCGTCGGCGGCGGCCACGTAGAGCCCGTGAGGCGACCAGCTCGAGTCGCCGAAGTCGCCGAGGACCCTGCGCGAGCCGTCGTCGCGGACGATCGCTGTGCCCGCCTTGCTTGCGACGAGCAGCGACCCGGGCGCCGGCAGATGGGTGAGGGCCGGTCGGGCGTCGGGCTCTCCGACGATCGCGTTGCTGACCCATTCGCGCACCTCGGCGCCTGCGGGAGTCAGCGCTACGAGCGCGGAGCAACGATCGCGAACACGGTCGCGGCGCCCCAGCGCATCCTCGGCGCAATCGAGGGTGCGCGGCGTCGGTCGCCCAGCCGTTCCTCGTACGCGGCATCGAGCATTCGCCAGGCGCGTTCGCGGCTTGCGGCCTCACCCGGGATCTCGACTTCGCGGAGCTGTTGCGCGAGATCAGGCATCGGCAGGCCTCGCGTAGGTGTCGCCGAGTTGGTCGAGGGCACGGCGCAGTCGCGAGTTGACCGTCCCGGTCGGAACCTCTAGAACAGCGGCGATCTCGGCCGGCGTGTACTCGAGGAGATAGCGCATCACGATGACCGCTCGGCGCTCTGCCGAAAGTCCGGCGAGCGCCGTCATCAACTCGTCGGAGACCTCAGGATCGGGTGCGGTGCTCCCGGCCTCGACCGGATCGCCCGGTACCTCGCCGCGTAGGCGCCTCGTCCTCGTCCAGTCGATCGAGCGGTTGACGACGATCCGGTTCAGCCACGGACCGAGGGGCCTGCGGGCATCGAAGCCGTCGAGATGGCGAAGAGCGGCGACGAACGACTCCTGGGTGATGTCCTCCGCCGCACCTGAGTCGCGCACGATCAGGTAGGCGGTCCGGTGCACCCGAGACCAGTGCAGGCGGAAGAGGCCCTCGAACGCCTCCTTAGATCCACGCTTTGCTTCGCGGATCAGCTTCCGCTCGGAGCGCTCGGCCCTAGCGGGCATGCGGAGCCGTCCCAGCGCCGGCAGGGGATGGGCGGCTTCGAAGCTGTTTCCGAGGTTGTTCATCGCGCGCCGGCAGCACCTCCCCCACTCATACGGTCCCCGCAGCGCCAGAGGTCCCGGGACCCCAACCTCACTGACGACCGTAGTGAGGGCATGGGTAGAGCGTCAAGCGCGGCGGTCGGTGTCTGCCTGCTGATCGCGGGGGCGGCGGCCGGCGGGTGCTCCGATCAGCCGGAACCGCAGCCGAAGCCGCACGCCACCGAGATCCACAGCGAGCGGGTCGCGGCCGAGTTGCCGGCGGGCTGGTCGGAGATCGACGAGGCGACCTCGCGGATCATCACTCCTTCGCAGGTCTTCGCCGTGGCATCGGAGTCGGTGACGATCCGCAAGCCGCTGCGCGCCTGCCATCCACCCGACTCAATACTCGCCCAGCTGCCGAGGGATGGTGCCTACATCGAGGTTTCCGAAGGGTCTGCGCACGGGATCCACCCCCGGCCGCAGCGCCTCCGCCTGAACCGTAGGAGCTACGACACCTACGAGTGCAGCGGTCCGAGCCACTCGCTGTCGTTCAACGAGCGTGGCCGCGGCCTCTACGTCCACGCCTGGTTCGATCCGGACCGGGTCTCGAAAGCGACGCGAAAGCAGGCGGCGGCGTTCATCAACAGCCTGGATGTCGGGCGATTCGGCAGCCGGGAGTGCAGCGGGGACTACGCCATCAACCCCAATCTCGGATTCCGCGGCGCCGACGGCCTCTCGTGCGCCGATGCCGCACTGAAGTGGCGGGACTGGATCGAGCCGCCGGCCGGGCTCGCCGCGTGCCCGAGCACGTTCGCGCACGATCATCTGATCCGCGCCACCGAGAACATCGCCTGCCAGGCCGTTGAGCGCTTCATCCTCGAGGACTTCGCTCCGCACCCCGGCGGGTACGTCGAGCGCGCGAGTCGCTTCGACTGCCGGATTCGCGAACCCGGCGGAAACGCTCCGCTCGCCGTCGACTGCATCGACACCGATCGCGGCCCCTCCGGCCCGCGATTCAGCTTCCGCTTCGTCTAGCCGTAGGACCAGAACGAGTGAGGGGCGTCCGGGAAGTTGTATTGGGCACCGCCGCCATGACCGAAGGTGATGCCTTCGGTGAGGAAGTAGGCGGTCTCGCCGAGACTTGCCAGCTGGGAGAACCTCCAGACGGGTATCTCGTCGTGGAGCCGGGCGGTCAGGCCTCCGTCGATGCTCCGCCACCGCCCGTCGCCGGGCGCGAACGTCGCGATTTGCCCGCAGTAGAAGGCGACCACCTCTGACTCGGTGGCAGCGCTGTCCGGGTAGCACTCGCTCGGCCCGAACGGCATCTTCCCCGGCCGGCTCCAGCGGTTCGTCGCCGGGTCGAACAGCTGATAGGCGCCGAGGTAGTCGTAGGCGACCAACCGGTCATTGAGCCAGGAGGCGGCGATTGCCTGCGGGGAGAGCTTCGAGTCGGGGATCCGCCGCCACGAGTCGGTCTCGGGGTCGTAGGCGGCGCCGGTCGCCACCCGAGCGTCGGCGCCGTTGCGGCGATCGAGTTGGGATCCGAAGACGACCATCTCCGACCCGGTCCAGTTGGCGAAGAAGAGGTTGAGGCTGATCGGCGCCTTGGCAATCCGCCGCCACGAGTCGGCTGCCGGATCGTAGGCCGCCCCCTGCACGTGCCCGGTCCCGTTCCGGGTCTGCCCACCCCACACGATCACCTCGGAGCCGGACCAGACCGCCTCGCCGTTCGCGGTCCTCACCGGCCCGGGCGGCAGCTCTCGCCACGCCTGCGCCTCAGGGTCGTAGGCAAGGCCACGCGCCCGACGGTGGGAAGATAGGTCGAGAAAGATCGCCTCCTCGCCGGTCCAGGTCGCGGGGCCCTTGACGCCGAACGGGCTCGCAGGGATCGGCTCCCACCCTTCAAGTTCCGGGTCGTATGCGAGGCCGTCCGTTGATTTCCCGCAGCGCCCGTCATCGCTGTAGTCGTGCGCACAACCGCCATATAGGAGCAGCAGGTCACCGGCTGCCAGGAAGGTCGAGTTCTCAGGAACCTCCTGCGGCGCCGGCAGGCGCTGCCAGCGCGGAACCGCTGCGTCAGCCACCGTGGTCGCTTCTTCGGCAGATCCTGAAGCACACCCGGAACCGAGTGCGGTCAGCATCGCCCCGACCAGGACCATCGAAGTCCCGCGGAGTCCCCAGCATCGGGCCGTGGCTGTCATTGACCTAGATACGGAGGGCGATGGTGCTGAGGTCCCGCGCATCACGCGATCGGTGGCCGCGATTGCGCCAAGCCCTCTCCGCTGTCGTATAAGTGACGCATGGATCCTGCCGCCCGGGACGAGGAGACCGAGCCCGGATGGCTCACCCCGGGAGTCCGCGGCATCGGTGCCGCCAGCCTCCTCTCCGATGCCGGGCATGAGATTCCAACCGCCCTCCTGCCGGCGTTTCTGACCTCGACCCTCGGTGCCCCCGCTGCTGCGCTCGGTCTGATCGAAGGGATCTCCGACGGTCTCTCCGGTGCGGCCAAGCTCGGTGGCGGCGCCCTGGCGGACGATCCCCATCGTCGTCGGACGGTCGCCGTGGGTGGATACGCCACGACGGCGGTGCTCTCAGCGACGATCGGGGTTGCCACCGCCGCTTGGCAGGTCGGAGTACTGCGCGCCGCGGCGTGGGCGAGCCGCGGGATTCGCGGGCCGTCCCGCAACGCCATTCTCGCCGACACGGTCGACAGGTCCGCCTACGGGAGGGCCTACGGGTTCGAGCGCGCGATGGACAACCTCGGCGCGATCATCGGACCGGTGCTGGCGCTCGTGCTCGTCGGTGTCGTCGGGGTCAGGACGGCCATCCTGCTCTCCGTGATCCCGGGACTCCTGGCGGTTCTGGCGATCCTCTATGCGATTCGCCATACGAAGAAGCCCTCGGAGCGAAAGCACGAGCCGATCCGCCTGCGCGTCCGGCCGGTCCTGCGCGGTCGTCTCGGGCGTCTGATGATCGGCGTCACCGTCTTCGAACTCGGGAACGTCGCCGCGACGCTGCTGATCCTTCGCGCGACGGACCTGCTCGAGCCGGGCCGAAGTACCGACTCGGCGACCCAGATCGCCATCACCCTCTACATCCTCTACAACGCCGCCGCCACGCTCACCAGCATCCCGGCCGGGCACATCGGCGACCACCGGGGGACGGTGCGCGTCCTCGCCGCGGGCGTCGCCGCCTTCGCGCTCGCCTACGTCGGGTTTGCAGCCGCCGGCGCAAGCATCCCCCTACTGGCGGGATGCTTCATCGCCGCTGGAGTCGGAATCGGCGCCGTCGAGACCGCGGAGCACTCGGCTGTAGCCGCAATGGCACCCGAGGAGGTCAGGGGGTCCGCCTTCGGAGTCCTCGCCGGCGTTCAGAGCTTCGGCAACCTCATCGCCAGCGGTCTCGCGGGAATCCTCTACACCGCCGTCTCACCGACCGCCGCGTTCATCTACGCGGCGGTCGCGATGGCGGTTGCCTTGCCACTCCTGGCGGCGACCCGCGTACGGACGACGTGACGCAGGCGCGACCGCCAAGCGACGCGGCCCAGCCCGGCTACTTGATCTTGTCGTAGAGGCTGAAGATCGGCAGGTACATCGAGATCACGATGAAGCCGACGACGACGCCGACGAAGATGATCATCAGCGGCTCGATGAGGGACGTCAGGGCCTTGACCTTGGCGTCGACCTCGGCCTCGTAGAAGTCGGCGATCTTGGAGAGCATCTGCTCGAGCTGGCCGGTCTCCTCGCCGACGGAGACCATGTGGGTGACCATGGTCGGGAAGACGTCGGAGCGGCCGAGGGGCGCGGCGATCGTGCCGCCCTGGCGGACGGAGGCGTAGACGTCCTCCATGGCCTCGGCGACGATGGCGTTGCCGGAGGTCTCGCCGGCGATGCGGATCGCCTGGAGGATCGGGACGCCTGCGGCGACGGTGCCGGAGAAGACGCGGGACCAGCGGGCGATGGCGACCTTCTGGACGACGTCGCCGATCTTGGCGGGCAGCTTGAGCTTGACGGCGTCCCAGGTGCGGCGGCCGCGGTCGGTCTTCTTCCACTGGAAGAAGGCGAAGAAGACAGCGGCGAGGCCGGGGATGAGGATGAACCAGGCGCCGGTGAGGATGTCGGAGGCGGTGACGGTGATCTGGGTGAGGAAGGGGAGCTCGGCGCTGCCGCCGGAGTCCTTGGCGAGGTCCTCGAAGATGCCGGTGAAGACGGGGACGATGAAGGCGACGACGATCGCCATCACGATGATCGCGAAGGTGAAGACGAGGAGCGGGTACATCATCGCCGAGCGGACCTGACGCCTCAGGGCGTCGAGCTTCTCGAGCTGGATGGCGACCATGTCGAGCGCCTGCTCGAGGCGGCCGGAGCCCTCGCCCGCGCGGACCATCGAGCGGTAGAGCGGGTCGAAGATCATCGGGTTGCGCTCCATCGAGTCGGCGACGGAGCTGCCGGCCTCGACGTCCTTGCGGAGGTCGACGATGGCGGCGGTGATCTTGTCGTCCTCGGTCTGGTCCTCGAGCGTGTAGAGGGACCGGAGCATCGGCATGCCGGAGGCGATCAGCGTCGCGAACTGGCGAGAGAAGACCGAGAGGTCGCGCATGCTGACGCTCTGGAAGCGGTCCATGAAGCCGTCGACGCGCATCGCCTCGCGCTTCTCGGAGACGTCGAGGACGATCAGCCCGCGCTGGCGGAGCTGCTCGGTGACGGCGGTCTTCGAGTCAGCCTCGAGCTCGCCGCGGGACGGTGTCCCGGCGACGTCGATTGCGCGGAAGGCGAACGTGCTCATCTACCGCTCCTAGACCGGCGTCCCGAGGCTGGCGGCGGCGCCCGTGTACTGGGTCTGTTGCGGCTGCCCGACGCTGCCGAGCAGGCGGCGGAGCTCCTCGGGCACGGCGGCCCGCTGCTCGGCGAGCTTGCGGTCGATGACGCCCTGGCGGACGAGCTGGGCGAGGTGGGCGTCCATCGTCTGCATGCCGGCGGCGCCGGAGGTCTGGATGGCCGAGTAGATCTGGTGGGTCTTGCCCTCGCGGATCAGGTTGCGGATCGCCGGCGAGGGCACGAGGACCTCGCAGGCGCAGACGCGGCCGGAGCCGTCGATCGTCGGCAGGAGCTGCTGGGTGATGATTCCCTGCAGCGCGATCGAAAGCTGCATCCGGACCTGGTGCTGCTGCTCGGCCGGGAAGACGTCGATGATCCGGTCGACGGTCTGCGAGGTCGACTGGGTGTGGAGCGTGGCGAAGACGAGGTGGCCGGTCTCAGCCGCGGTCAGCGCGGTCGAGATCGTCTCGAGGTCGCGCATCTCGCCGACGAGGATGACGTCGGGGTCCTGGCGAAGGGCGGCCTTGAGCGCAAGGGCGAAGTCCGGTGCGTCGGAGCCCACCTCGCGCTGGTTGACGATGCAGCGGTGATGGGGGTGCAGGAACTCGATCGGGTCCTCGATCGTGAGGATGTGCTCCTCGCGCTCGCGGTTGATCGCGTCGAGCATCGCCGCCAGCGACGTCGTCTTGCCCGAGCCGGTCGGCCCGGTGACGAGCACGAACCCGCGCGGCTTCTTCGTGAAGTCCTCGAGAATCGCCGGCAACCCGAGCTCGGGCAGCGACTTGATCTCCTGCGGGATGTGGCGGAAGGCGGCGCTGACGGCGCCGCGCTGGAAGAAGCAGTTGACGCGGAAGCGGGCGACGTTGGGAATCGCGTAGGCGAAGTCGAGCTGGAGGTTGTTCTCGAACTTCTTGCGCTGGTCGTCGTTGAGGATCGAATAGACCGTCTCGCGGGTCTGCTGCGGGGTAAGCACCGGCAGGTCCTCCAACGACTGAATCTTGCCGCGCACGCGCACGGCAGGGTGAAATCCGGGGGAAAGGTGAACGTCGGAGGCCCGCATCTGGACCATCCGCGTCAGAACCTCGGCGAAATCCAAGTCGCTCATCCCCGTCTATGTCGTCACGGAACCCCCATCGCTTGAGTCCGGGGTGTTCAGCGGCAGGCCCTCTGTCAGATCGCCGCCCATCTGATCGAGCTCGCCGCGGCGGTAGAGCATGAACTCGCGGACGCCGATCTGGCCCGCCGCAGCGACCGGAATCGCCAGCAGCGCCCCGACAATGCCGAGCAACGTGCCGCCGAAGATCGCCGCGACGACGATCACGAACGGGTCGAGCTTGACCGCGCGGCTCTGGATCCGCGGCTGGATCACGTAGTTCTCGAACTGCTGGTAGGCGATCGCGAAGATCAGCCAGATGATCGTCACCGTCGGGAAGTCGGTGAAGAGGGTGACGACGCCGACGATGAACGCGCCGATGGTGGCGCCGATCAGGGGAACGAGGTCGAGCACGGCGATGATCACCGCGAGGGCGAGCGGCGCCGGGGCGCCGAGGATCGTCAGGACGATGAACGCGACGACGCCGGCGATCAGAGCCTGGGTGATGGCGCCGCCGACGTAGCTCGAGACGGCGATCGCCATCCGCTCGAGCGCCTTGCCGATCGCCTCCGCCTCCTCGGGTTTGCGGGTCGCGAGCAGCGCCCGCGTCCATTCGTGGCCCCGGGAGACCATGAAGATGCTCATCACGATGATCGTGAACAGGGCGAAGAGCGAGCCGATCAGCCCGGCGCCGATGTCGGCCAGCGTCGTCGCGACGTTGTCGAGCGAGCCGGCGGCGTTGTTGGCGGCGTCTTCGAGCTTGCCGACGAGGTCGTAGTCCTCGTTGAGGTTGCGGAGCGTGTCGCTCTGCTGGACCGTGTCGTTGAGGTCGCTGACGTAGCTCGGCGTGTTGCCGACGAGATCGCTTGCGGCGGTGACGGCGGGCGGGATCAGGATCACGCCGATCCCGATCGGCACGAGGACGAGCGCCAGGTAGACGACCGTGATTGCCGCCCCGCGCGGCATCTTCTCCTCGAGGCGGCGGACGGGCGCGGCGACGGAGACCGCGACGAAGGTCGCCACGAAGAGCCAGCCGAGGGGCGTCCGCAGCAGGTAGATCAGGTACAGCGCGATCGCGCTGGCGACCACGGTGACGACGACCCGGATGATCCCGCGTAGGGTCGGCTCGTGTTTTTGGACAATCACCGCGTCGGCGTTCGCGATTTCCTCGTCCTCGGAGGGGCCCTCCCCGCCGGGAGATAGGGGATGATTCGCCATCCACATGGATCCTAGGCCCGCATCGGACGGCTTTTCGGACCCGCTTCAGGTGCTGAAGCGGGCCGTGATCGTCGTGCTCGTCGATGCCGTCGTCCTCTGGATCCTGGCCGGAATCCTCGACCGATTCACGCTCGACGGATTCGGCGCCGCGATCGGCGCCGCGCTGCTGATCGGTGTCCTCAACGCGCTCGTCTTCCCCACCCTCGCCCGGCTGACGCTGCCCCTCAACGTGGTGACGCTCGGCGTCGCCGCGATCGTCATCAACTCGATCCTCGTCGCCTTCGCCATCGACCTCGTCCCGAATGCCGAGATCCAGGGCCTCGGCGAGGCGATCCTGGTCACGATCGCGCTGACTTTGGCGACGTCGGCGACCTCCGCCCTGCTCGCGATCGACGACGACGAGAGCTGGTATCGGAACGTCGTCCGCGCCGAGGCGCGGGGCCGCGACAAGTCGAACCGGACGAACGTCCCCGGCGTCCTCTTCCTCGAGATCGACGGGCTCGCCCACGAGGTGCTGCAGCGAGCGATCGCCTCGGGCCGCTGCCCGAACATCGCCCGCTGGATCGAAGACGGCTCCCACGACCTCCATCGCTGGGAGACCGACTGGTCGTCGCAGACCGGTGCCTGCCAGGCGGGGCTCCTCCACGGCAACAACGAGGACATGCCGGCCTTCCGCTGGTGGGAGAAGGAGCGAAACGCCCCGATCGTCACCAACCACCCCAAGGACGCGGTCGAGATCGAGCGCCGCCAATCGAACGGCCGCGGCCTCCTCTACGCCGACGGCGCGAGCCGCGCCAACATCCTCTCCGGCGACGCCGTCCACTCGATGCTGACGATGAGCACGGTGCTGACCCGCCGGCGGCCGATCGGCCGCGACTACGCCGCCTACTTCGCCCGGCCCTACGCGACCTTCAAGACGCTGAACGCGGTCATCGCCGAGTACTTCCGGGAGCGCTGGGCGGCGATCGGGCAGAAGCGCCGCGACGAGCGGCCGCGGATTGACCGCGACCGCAAGTACGGCCTCGTCCGCGCCTGGGCGACGGTGATCCAGCTCGACCTCCAGGTCGCCGCGGTCGTCGGCGACCTGCTCGCGGGCCGGCCGGTCGTCTACACGACATTCCTCGCCTACGACGAGGTCGCCCACCACTCGGGGATCGAGCGCGAGGACACGCTCGCGGTGCTCGAGAAGGTCGACCGCCAGGTCGGACGGATCGAGAAGGCGACCGCCGAAGCCCCCCGCCCCTACCGGCTGATCGTCCTCTCCGACCACGGCCAGTCGCAGGGCGCCACGTTCCTGCAGCGCTACGGCTACACCCTCGAGGACCTCGTCACGAAGGCGTGCAACTCGGGGAGCGCCTACGTCGGCTCCGAGGGCTCAGCGGAAGCGAGCGCCTACATGGGCGCCAGCCTGACCGAGCTCGATCGCGATCAGACTCCGATCACCCGGGTCCTCCAGACGGGCGCCGAGAAGCTCCACATCGCCCACCCCGCAGAGGGGAACGTGAAGCAGCCGCCGGTCGACGAACCGCCCGGAGCTGGCCGTGATGGCGTCGGGTTGCCTCGGGCTGATCAGCTTCCCGCGCGAGCCCGGGCGGGTGACCCTGGAGCGGATCGAGGCCCTCTACCCCACCCTGATCGAGGAGCTGCGCGGCCACGAAGGGATCGGGTTCCTGCTCGTCGACTCCGAGAGCGACGGGGCCCTCGCCATCGGTGCCGAGGGCGTCAACCGGCTCGAAAAGGGCGAGATCCTCGGCAAGGACCCGCTCGAGGGGTTCGGCCCGAACGCCGCCCGCCACGTCCTCCGCACGCACCGCTTCCCGCACTGTCCCGACATCGTCGTCAACAGCCGGATCTGGCACGACCCGCTCGAGGTCGCCGCCTTCGAGGAGCTCGTCGGCTCGCACGGCGGCATGGGCGGCTCGCAGAGCTACCCCTTCGTGCTCGCCCCCTCCGATCTCGAATGGCCCGCCGACGAGCCGATCGGCGCTGAGTCGGTCCACGTGATCTTCCGGCGCTGGCTGGCCGGCCTCGGCCAGGACGCCTACGCGGACGACGCGGTGGCGGCCGGGGCGACCTCGAGCGAGGCTCCGGGCTCGAGCAGCTCGGCGTCGACACCGGGCGCGAGCTCAGCCACCTGATCGCAGAAGCGGCGCGCCGGATCGGAGCGGTGGCCGGTCTGCTTCATCGCCATCCGCTCGTAGGTGCCCCAGTGGATCGGGATCGCGATCCGCGGTGAGATCCGGGCCGCCGCGCGGGCGGCCTCGTCGGGATCGAGGTGGCCGGCGCCGAGCCGCGGGCCCCAGCCGGCGACCGGAAGCAGCGCGACGTCGACCGGCGCGATCTCGCCGATCTCCTCGAACCAGCCGGTGTCGCCCGCGAAGTAGATCGAGCCGCTCGGTCCGCGGAGCACGTAGCCGAGCGCCTCGGTGCGGCGGTGGTGGGGCAGGCGGCGGCCGTCGTGTTCGGCCCTCACGGCCTCGATCTCGACCTCGCCCTCCCGCTCCCAGCCCTCGGTGCCCATCACGGTGGGCTCGAGCCCGGCGCCCGCGACGGCGCGGCGGGCCGGCCCCGGGCAGAGCACCCGCGGGGAGCCTTCGATCATCCGCAGCGAGCGCGAGTCGAGGTGGTCGTGGTGGGCGTGGGAGATGAGGACGAGGTCGATCCCGCCGAGATGGGCGGCCGTCGCCGCCGGGGCGATGCGGCGGAGGTGGAGGACGCGGGGACGCAGAAGCGGATCGGTGAGCACCCGGATCCCGTCGATCTCGATCAGGACGGTGGCGTGGCCGAGATAGGTGATCCGCATTCCAGGAGTTTGCCTAGACGGCGACCCTGGCGACCTCGGCGATGCTCGTGACCCCCTGGTGGACCTTGACGATGCCGTCCTCGCGGAGGGTGTGCATCCCCTCCGAGCGGGCCTGGCGGGTCAGCTCCGCCTGCGGCGCCTGGGCGACGGTCATGTCCTTGAGCGTCTCGGTCATCCGCATCACCGAGAAGATCCCGACCCGGCCGCGGTAGCCGGTGCCGCCGCAGCGCCCGCAGCCGACCGGCTCCCAGGCCTCGAGGTCGGCGCCGACCTGAAAGCCCGACGCCTCGAGCGACTGGCGGCTCAGGACCGTGCGGGTCTTGCAATCCGGGCAGAGCATCCGCGCGAGGCGCTGGGCGACGACGCAGTCGACGGCCGAGGCGGTCAGGAAGGACTCGATGCCCATCTTCTGGAGGCGGGTGATCGCGCTGGGGGCGTCGTTGGTGTGCAGCGTCGTCAGGACCATGTGGCCGGTGAGCGCTGCCTCGATCGCGATCCGCGCAGTCTCGGGGTCGCGAACCTCGCCGACCATGATCACGTCGGGGTCGGCGCGGAGGATCGAACGCAGGCCGACGGCGAAGTCGAGGCCGGCCTTGCGGTTGACGCCCATCTGGTTGATGCCGGAGATCTGGTACTCGACCGGGTCCTCGATCGTGATGATGTTCCTGTCGACGCTGTTCAGCTCGGCGACCGCCGAGTAGAGGGTCGTCGACTTGCCGGAGCCGGTCGGGCCGGTGACGAGAACCGCGCCGTAGGCCTGGTTGAAGGCGTCGGTGAACTGCACGCGCCCCTCGCCGATCAGGCCGAGGTCGTCGAGTGTGCGCAGCGCCTCGCTCTTGTCGAGGACGCGGATCGTCGCCCCCTCCCCGCGCTCGGTCGGCACGGTGACGACGCGGAGGTCGATGCGGCGGTCGTTGACGTTGACGGCGACGCGGCCGTCCTGGGGGACGCGCTTCTCGGCGATGTCGAGCTCGCTCATGATCTTGATGCGGGAGATGACGCCGGCCACCATCCGCCGCGGGACCCGTGCGGCCTCGCTGAGGACGCCGTCGACGCGGAACCGCACCCGCATGTCCTTCTCCTCGACCTCGAAGTGGATATCGGAGGCGCCCTCGGTGACCGCCTGACCGAGGATCGAGTAGACGAGCTTGATGACCGGCGCGTCATCGGCGGACTCGCGGAGCTCGGTGACCTCGGCGCTGCTGAGGTTCGACTCCTCGGCGTCCTCCTCGACGGCCTCCGAGACGGCCGACTCGAGCGTGTTCAGGCGGTTGATCAGCGCCTCGATGTCGACCTCGGCGGCGACCGCAACGCGGCAGTTGAGCCCGGTCATCATCTGCATGTCGTCGACGGCGAGGACGTTGGCCGGGTCGGCCATCGCAACGAGCAGCGTCTCGGCGTCGACGTAGCCGACCGGGACGGCGTGGAAGCGGCGGGCCGTCTGGACCGAGACGAGGTTCGCCGCGCCCATGTCGACGTGGTAGACGTTGAGGTCGACGTGGTCGAGGCCGTAGCGCTCGGCGATCGCGCGGGAGAGCTGGTCGGCGCTGAGCACGCCCTGCTCGACCATCAGCGCCTCCGGCGAGCGGCCGGCCTGGCGGGCCTCGCCGATCGCCTGCTCGACCCGCTCGCGCGAGAGGTAGCCGAGCTCGACGACGACGTCGGTGATGAAGCGGCCGCTGTGGGAGCGGGTGCGCGGCGGCGTCAGGCCCGGAGTGCCGCCCTGCTCGCGGACGGGGTCGAGGGCCTCGCTGCCGCTGACCGTGGGTACCGGCCGGAGATGTCCGTATCGGTCGTCGCTCATCGGGTGTCTCTGACTCGCGCTTCGCATTTTCTCTATCGGTGGTTCCTGCCCGACCCAGATCCGGAACGAGTCCGCTCCCTGGCGAACCAGGATCTCGAGCCCGTCGATCAGTGTCGCCCCGCCGCTTGTGCACGTGGCGGCCAGCTCCGTCGGTTCGGATCCGTATACGAGATCCACCACCAACAGTGGGGCAAGAACCTGATCGGCCCGAAGCCGCATCGCCTTTAGGTCGGCGCCCGGCGCCGAGGGCTCCGCACCCTCCCTTGCAAGGCCGACCGAGGTCGAATTGACGATCAGGTCGAAGGGCTCGATGTCGATGGACTCGTCCGGTCCGACGCCCTCGAGGGCGTAGACGCCGAGATCCTCGGCGAGCCGGACCGCCTTCTCCTCGGTCCGGTTGGCGATCGTCACCGTGGCGCCGGCCCGGTCGAGCGCCCAGGCGACCGCCCGCGCCGATCCGCCGGCGCCGAGGACGAGCGCCTGCGCGCCGGCGGGCTCGAAGTCGGCCGGCAGAGCGGCGATCAGGCCGCTGGCGTCGGTGTTCTCGGCCCGGATCAGCCCGTCGGAGAAGGTCAGCGTGTTGGCGGCACCGATCGCCGCGACGGCGTCGGAGCGGACGTCGGCGAGCTCGTAGGCCGCCTGCTTGTGCGGGACGGTGACGTTGACGCCGGCGAAGCCGTTGCGGCGCAGTTCGTCGATGCCGCGCTCGAACGTCTCCGGGGCGATGTCGACCGCCTCGTAGCTCCACTCGCGTTCGAGCCCGAGCGCCCGGAACGCCGCGTTTTGCATCGCCGGCGAGAGCGAGTGGGCGACCGGGTGGCCGACGACCGCGAGGCGGTTCATCGGGTCCGCCCGGGCACGCCGATCATCAGCAGTCCGTCGGGGCTGCGCCCTTGGCCTCGCGGGCGGAGTTGTACTTGTCGGACGCGGCCAGGAAATCGTCGTAGTTGTCGGTGAAGTAGTGCTCGCCGCAAGTACCGGGCTTGACGACGTAATAGAGGTAGTTGTCGTCGGAGGGATCGGCGGCGGCCTTCAGCGAGTCGAGGCCGGGATTGGCGATCGGCGTCGGCGGCAGGCCCGTCACCAGCCGGGTGTTGTAGGGGCTGTCGGTCGCGAGGTCGGACTCGGTCAGCGGCTTGTCGAAGTTGTCGAGGTCGTAGCGGAGGGTCGCGTCGATCCCGAGTGGCATCCCCTGCGCGAGGCGGTTGTAGATGACGGCGGCGACGATCGGCCGCTCCTTCGGCACGAGGACCTCGCGCTCGATCATCGAGGCGATCGTGACGACGTCGTACATCGTCAGGTTCTTCTTCTCGGCGGCCTTGAGGTCGACCTGGGCGATGTTGTCGCTGAAGGCCGAGAGCTGGTCCTTGACGAGCGCGTCGACGTTGGCGCCCTTTTCGAGCTCGTAGGTGGCCGGGAACAGGAAGCCCTCGAGGCTCGCGTCCTTGGGAGCACCGGTCTTGGCGATGTCGAAGCCCCTCGGCGCCTGGTCGGTCGCCTTCTCGTAGTCGCCCTTCAGGCCCGCGTCCTTGGCGACGCCGGCGATCTGCGAGCGCGTGTAGCCCTCGGGGATCGTCACGTTCTCGGTCTTCAGGGTCGCGGGGCCCTTCGGGGCGGGCGCGGGATCGCTGCTGCCACGCGACAGGAGCGCGTAGGCGGCGATCGCGATCAGGACGACGATCGCGAAGGCGATCAGGCGGCGGACCCAGACGGTCTGGGCCGACCGCGGGGGCGGCGGCGTCGGCGGCGGCAGCGGCGGGTAGTCGCCGGTCGCGACCTCGCGGCGCTGCGGCGGCACGGGCGGCGGCGGCGCACCGTCGGCATCGGCGAACCAGTCGTGGTCCTCTGTGATCGGGCCGACCGGCTCGGGATCGGGCTCGGCCGGCGGCGGCACCGCGGGGTCGGGACGGCGCGTGCGGCGGCGCGGCATCAGTTCGTCGGCGGCGAAGCGGCCGCCTGACGGTGTCGACGGTATCGAAGGGGTGGTCGGCGGAGTCGCGTCGGCGGTTGGCGTCTCCGCGGCGGGGGCGGACGCCGAGGTGTCGTCGAGCGCAACCGGGTCCGGGCGCGGACGGCGGAAGGAGGGCGGCTCGGGCGCGTTCGGCGGCGCCTCGCGGTTGCTCGCACGCTCCTTCGTCTGCTCGATCGCCTCACGGCCCTTGTCGGCGACGCCGTCGAGCGCGCCGCTGACCCGGGCGCCGAGCGACTTGCGGCCGGAGCGAGCCTGGCGCTTCGCCTCGCGCTGCTGGCGACGACGCTCGCGCTCGAGCGCGTCTGGGTCCTCGGCGAGGAACGGGTCGACGGGCGGCGGGATCGGGTCGGACTCGCCGGTCATCGGCGGGCCTCCTTCGCGAGCAGCCAGGAATCGAGCAGGTGCGCGGCGGCGAGCGAGTCCTCGGATGCGCGGGAGCCGGCCCGGCGCGAGGCTGCGGCCATCTTCGTCGTCAGGCGCTCGTCGTAGGTCTCGACCGGCACGTCCACGAGCGCGGCGATCTCGTCGGCGAACTCCCGGGCGGCGGCGGCCTGCGAGCCCTCGCTGCCGTCGAGGCTGACCGGTAGGCCGACGACGACCGTGCCGACCGCGTGTTCGGCGACGATCGGCGGGACCGCGGCGGCGTCGGGGGGTTCGATCGGGTCGATCGGGCGGACGATCGTGCCGCTCGGGTCGGAGAGTGCGCAGCCGCAGCGGGCGGCACCGTGGTCGATGGCGAGCACGCGCAAGGGCTACCGGGCCTCGCCGAGGCCGGCGCCTATCGCTTGTCGTGCTGCGCTCAGGGCATCACCGATCTTCTCGCTGTGGCGACCCCCTGCCTGGGCAACCTCAGGCTTTCCTCCTCCGCCACCGCCAACTATGCCAGCCGCCTCGCGGACGACGTCGGCCGCCGAGAGCCCGCGCTCGACCGCGGTGGGGCTGAAGACGCCGACGAGCGAGACCTTCTCGCCGCTCGTCGCCGCGAGGACGACGGCCGCGTCGCCGAGTCGCGACTTGATGTCGTGGGCCGTGCCGAGCAGCGCCCGGGCGTCGGCCACCTCGCCGAGCTCGCCGACGACGACGCTGATCCCGTCCAGCTTCTCGGCGGCCGTCGGCCAGCTCGCCGGCGCGGTTGCCGGCGGCTTCGGCGCCGCGCTCGGCGGCGGCCGCCTCGAGCTCGCGGAGGCGGGCGGCGAGACGCTCGGCCGCGGCGACCGGGTCCTCGCGGCCGCCGAGCGCCTCGGCGGTCCGGGTCAGCTCGTCGCTGCGCTCGCGGTAGAGGTCGATCGCCGCCGGGCCGGTGACGGCCTCGATCCGGCGGACGTTGGAGGCGCTCGAGCCCTCGGAGAGGATCTCGAAGATGCCGATCTCAGCGGTGTTGGCGACGTGGGTGCCACCGCAGAGCTCGCGGGAGACGCCCTCGACCTCGACGACGCGGACCCAGTCGCCGTACTTCTCGCCGAACAGCGCCATCGCGCCCAGCCGCTCGGCCTCGGTCCGGTCCATCTCGACGGCGCGGACGGGGGCGCTCTCCTTGATCCAGCCGTTGATGCGCTCGCCGATCGCCTCGAGGTCCTCGGGGCTGAGCCGGCTGCCGTGGGTGAAGTCGAAGCGGAGCTTGTCGGGACGCACCGCCGAGCCGGCCTGGCGGACGTGGGTGCCGAGGCGCTCGCGGAGGGCGGCGTGGAGAAGGTGGGTGGCGGTGTGGTTGCGCATCGTCGCGTGGCGGTCGAAGCGGGCGACCTCGGCCTCGACGTGGGTGCCGGGCTCGGGCGCGGCGCCGCGGACTCGCAGGGCCTGGTCACCGCCGACGCGGTAGACGTCGACGACCTCGGCCTCGCCGCCGTCCCAGCGCAGGCGGCCGGCATCGGCGACCTGGCCGCCGCCCTCGGCGTAGAACGGGCTCTCCTCGAGCTTGACGAGCAGCTCCTCCTCCTCGGCGGGCGCGACGGCGACGACGCCGGTCTCGGTCCGGAGGTCCTCGTAGCCGACGAAGCGGGTCTCGGTGGCGGAGCCGACGAAGCCGATGACTCGATCGTGGCCGGTCTCCCCCTCCCCGGCGACGCCGCCGCGGCTGCGGGCCCGTTCGCGCTGCTGCTCCATCAGCTCCTCGAAGCCGGCGTCGTCGACGCTGAGGCCGCGCTCGGCGACGAGCTCGCGGGTCAGGTCGTAGGGGAAGCCGTAGGTGTCGTGGAGCTCGAACGCGTCCTCGGCGGAGATCCAGCTCGTGCCGGAGCCGAGCGCCTGCTCGATCAGCCGGTCGAGGAGCTGGCTGCCGCGGTCGAGCGTGCGGCCGAAGCTCTCCTCCTCGGAGCCGATCCAGCGCATGATCGTGTCGCGCTCCGCCGTCAGCGCCGGGTTGACGGCGGCGAGCATCTCGATCGCCCGCTCGGCGAAGCGGCCGAGGTAGGGCGCCTCGAGGCCGAGCACGCGGCCCTGGTGGATGGCGCGGCGCATGATCCGGCGGAGGACGTAGCCGCGGCGTTCGTTCGAGGGTACGACGCCGTCGCCGATCAGCTGCACGGAGCCGCGGACGTGGTCGGCGATGATCCGCATCGCCCGGGTGGCGGCCGCGTCGTCGCCGCCGTAGGTCCGGCCCGAGAGCTCGGCGCCGAGGTCGACGAGCGGGCTTCAGCAGATCGGTGTCGAAGACCGAGTCGACGCCCTGCTTGATCGCCGCCATCCGCTCGAGGCCGAGGCCGGTGTCGATGTTCTTGGCGGGCAGCTCCGACAGCGAGCCGTCCTCGTGGAGGTCGTAGGCGGTGAAGACGAGGTTCCAGTACTCGAGGAAGCGGTCGCTGTCGTCGCCGGGGCGGTCGTCGGCGCTTCCGAACGCCTCGCCGCGGTCGATGTAGAGCTCCGAGCAGGGACCACACGGGCCCTTGCTGCCGGCCTGCCAGAAGTTCTCCGAGCGGGGCAGCAGGACGATCCGCTCGTCGGGGACGCCGAGCTCCTTCCAGAGCTCGATCGCCTCCGTGTCGGGGCCGAGGCCGAGATCGTCGTCGCCGCCGAAGACGGTGATCCAGATGTCCTCGGCCGCGAAGCCGAAGCCGCCGAGCGAGAGCTCCCAGGCGAAGTCGATCGCCTCGCGCTTGAAGTAGTTGTTGAAGGCGAAGTTCCCGAGCATCTCGAAGCAGGTGAGATGGCGGGCGGTGCTGCCGACCTCTTCGATGTCGGGGGTCCGGAAACAGCGCTGGCAGGACGTCAGACGCGGGGCCGGCGGCGTCTCGCGGCCGAGGAAGTACGGCTGGAAGGGCTGCATGCCCGCAGTGGTCAGCAGCACGCTCGGATCGTCGGCCGCAGGGATCAGCGAAGCCGAGGGCACGCGGAGGTGCCCGCGCTCCTCGAAGAAGGACATGTAGGTCTCTCGGATCTGCTCCGAATTCACGGCGGTCGAAGGCTACGGGAGAAGCGGGCGGGGCCTCGGGCCGCCCTCGGGCTTTCGCGTCAGGCGACGGTGCCGTAGCCGACGACGAGATCGCCGTCGCAGAGAACCGCCGTCTGACCCGGCGCGGCGACCCTCGCAGGGCTCTCCAGCTCCAGCTCGAGGCGCTCGTGGGTGCCGGGGTCGGCGGCGGGCTCGACCCGGCAGCCGATCGGCCGCGACCGATAGCGGAGCTTGACCGCCCCGACCCGCGCCCCGGGCCGGTGCAGGACGGCGTCGCGGATCCGGACGCGGCTCGTCGCGAGTTCGTCGTCACCGCCGACGACGACGCGGTTGGAGGTGGCGTCGGTGCCGAGGACGTAGAGCGGCTCCGGCGAGGCGATCCCGAGCCCGCGCCGCTGGCCGACGGTGAAGCGGTGATGACCGGGATGGGTCCCGACGACGGTCCCGGCGCTGTCGACGATCTCACCCTCGCGGTCGGCAAGGCCGCCGTGCTGGGCGAGGAAGCCGGTCTTGCCGACGCCGGCGAGGAAGCAGAGGTCCTGGCTCTCGGCCTTGTCGGCGACGGCGAGCCCGGCCCGCTTGGCGATCTCGCGCACCTCGGGCTTGGTGAGGCCGCCGAGCGGAAACCGAAGCTGATTCAGCGCATCCGTAGGGAGCCCGGCGAGCATGTAGGTCTGATCCTTGGCGGGATCGGCCGCGGCGGTGAGGAGAGCGCCGGAGCCGTCGTCGCGGACCCGCGCGTAGTGACCGGTCGCGAGCCCGACGGCGCCGAGACGCCCGGCGATGTCGATCATGGGCGCGATCCGGACCCGCCCGTTGCACGTCACGCACGGGTTCGGGGTCGTCCCGGCGGCATATCCGGCGAGGAACGGTTCGACCACTCCCGCCTTGAACTGGTCACGGAGGTCGACTGTCAGATGCGGGATCCCCTGTCCCTGCGCGACCGAGCGGGCGACCCGGACCGCATCGGCCGAGCAGCACGAGCGCTCGCCGTCGTTGGCGGGGTCGGACCAGAGCTCGAGCGTGACCGCAAGGACGTCGGCCCCTCCCTCCTGCTCCAGCAGCGCCGCGACGGCGCTGTCGACGCCGCCGCTGACGGCGACGAGGACGCGCCCGCGGCCGTCGTCGGGAGGCAGCAGGATCTGGCCGGTTGCGGTCGCCACGGCGACGCCGACCGCGCGGTGGCCAGCCTCGGCGGCGAGGTCGGCGGCGTGGGCGCCGATCGGCGAGAGGCCGCCGAGCTCGGCGGCGATCGCCGCGGCGTCGAGCAACCCGGCCTCGTGGAGGGTCGCGCCGTCGAGCAGCTCCGCCACGGCAGCTCCGGCGGCGACCGCGGCGCCGCAGCCGCTCGCCTCGTTGCGGACGCCGGCGATCCGGCCGTCCTCCAGCCGCAGCGAAACCGAGATCAGGTCGCCGCAGGCGGCGCCGCCGGCCGCGCCGCGCGCGGTGCCGGGCTCGGGCGCTCCGCGCCGCGAGTCGTCGTCCAGGTAGGCCTCGAAGGCGTTCGGATCCATCCCGGAAAGGGTAGAGCGGGCGCCGCCGGGGGCCGAGGGCCGCGCAGGCCGCCCTCACTCGCCCCGCGAATGGCAATCCGTACACGCCAGAGCATGTCCATCTGCCATTCGCGCCCGGAGTCAGCGCTTCAGCGCCGCACCGGCGCCAGCCGTGGCACGTTTCGGCACCCACCGCGCCGAAATCCGTCACTCACGGAGCGTTCGACCGTGTCGCGGACCCTCGCCACCCATCCCTCATCAGCCCATCCGCCTCTCGGACGAGCCAACCGCCGACCGGCCCCCTACGGGTAGGCCTGGAGCTGCTTGCCCTTGTAGACCGCGTCGTCGATCGCCTGGTTGACGCTGCGCGGGCCGCGGAAGCCGTAGGAGACGGTCGCCGTGGGAACCGAGCCGGTCAGCTTTCGGGGCCTGACGACGACGAGGGCCGGGGTGCGGCTGACGCTGACGCCGGCGGTGATGCGGGCGTACTTGGCGATGTCGCGGACGTCGACGATGAAGACGGCGACGTCGTTGCGGGAGCGGAGGAGCTCGGTGTAGCGCTGGACCTGCTTGTCGGTCTGGTTCTTCTTGTCGATGACCAGAAGCGCGATCGTCTCGTTCTTGGCGAAGGCGACGAGGACGTCCTCGGGGAGGCCCTTCGAGGGGAGCAGGCCGTCGGCGGGGGTCCCGCCGGGAGGCACGGTGGAAGTGGAGGGAGCGCCGGGGACGGACTCGGTCGGCGCCGGCGTGCCGGTGGTCGGGGCCGCCGCGGCGGGATCGGTCGTCGGCGCGGCGGCGACCGGAGCCGGCGTCGTCGCCGTCGTCGCGGTGGTCGGCGCGAGGGTCGAGGCGGCGTCGGTGGCCGGCTCGTCCTTCTTGAGCACCATCGTGAAGAGGATGATCGCGAAGATGACGCCGCAGGCGATCAGGACGCCGATCTGCACCATCGGGTTGTCGTTCAGCGCCTTTCTCACTTGGCGCCTCCCGAGCCCGGGATGGGCCGCACAGCGCGGGTCGCCCAGCGCATGGCGGACATCATGGGCTCCAACTCGCCGGTGCCGCCCGGCTTCTGAACCCTGAGATACAGGGGGGAGCCTGCCACTACACCCGCGGGCGCAACGGACAACGGCTCCCGAGCCATTCGTGTTGGTTCACAATGAGGACGGCTGTCGTACGAGTTCGGGCCCATGAGGAAACTACCAAGGCAGTTCGACCAACGGCCCGAAAACCTTGAATCCGGCGGACGAGTACCGCCGTTCCCGCAACTCAGCTTTCGAAAGCCTCCAGGGCCGCGACCGGGTCTTCCTCGATGGTGAGCGCGATCACGCGGTCTCCGGCGAACTCGAGAAGGAGCGCAATCGGCGAGCTGTCGCCGACCTCCCCCTCCTCCCGCCAGATGTATTCCACGAAGCCGATGACGAGGACGCTGTCGCCCTTCGTGTGGGTCGCGGCGATCGCGTAGCGGCGGTCGATGTGGTCGTAGGTCTTGTCGGCCCAGGCGATCGCCGCCTCGATGCCGGTGTGGACGTTGCGGGCGGTGCGGATCTCCGCCAGCGGGTCGAATGTCTCGGCGATCAGCACCGGGTCGCGGGCGTTGATCGCCGCGATGGCCCGGGCGGCCTGATCCGCCCGCTCGCCGCTCACTGCGCGGCGGGGTCCTGCGGAGGCGCGGGTGCTGTCTTCACGTCGGCCTTCGGGGCGGGAGCCCGCACCGTGACGCCGAGCTCACGGAGCTGACGATCGTCGACGGGCGCCGGCGCCCCGGTCAGCGGGTCGCCGCCGGACGCGGTCTTCGGGAAGGCGATGACGTCGCGGATCGAGTCGGCACCGGCGGCGAGCGCGCAGATCCGGTCGATCCCGTAGGCGATGCCGCCGTGCGGCGGGGCGCCGAAGCGGAGCGCCTCGAGGAGGAAGCCGAAGCGCGCCTCCGCCTCCTCGCGGTCGATGCCGAGCAGGCCGAGCACGCGCTCCTGATCGGTGGTGTCGCTGATCCGGATCGAGCCGCCGCCGATCTCGCTGCCGTTCCAGACGAGGTCGTAGGCGCGGGCGCGGAGGCTGCCGGGGTCGTCGGGGTCGATCTCGCCCTCGAAGGCTGTGAACGGGTGGTGGAGCGGCGTCCAGCGGCCCTCCTCCTCGGCCCACTCGAGCAGCGGCCAGTCGACCACCCAGCAGAAGGCGTTCGAGCCCTCGGGGATCTCACCCCAGCGCTCGGCGAGGCGGCGGCGCATCGTCCCGAGCACCTGGTTGGCGACGGCGGGAGAGTCGGCGACGATCAGCAACAGGTCGCCGTCGGTGGCCCCGAGGGTCTCGTTCAGCGTCGCCAGCTCCTCCGGCGTCAGGAACTTCGCGGTCGGCGAGCGCCAGCCGTCGCCCTCGCGGAAGGCCCAGACGAGGCCCTTGGCGCCGAGCTCCTGCGCGTCGGCGATCAGGCCGTCGAGCTCGGAGCGCGGCAGCTCGCGCTTGCCGGCGTTCATGCCCTTGACGACGCCGCCGCCGTCGATCGTGCCGCGGAAGACCCGGAACTCGGTCTCGCTCAGCGCATCCGAGAGGTCGACGAGCTCCATACCGAAGCGCATGTCGGGACGGTCGGTGCCGAAGCGGGCCATCGCGTCGTCGTGGCTGATCCGCGGGATCGGCAGCTCGACGTCGACGCCGGCGGCGCCGAGCACCTTGGCCATCAGCCGCTCGTTCGCCTCGATCACGTCCTCGACCTCCACGAAGGACATCTCGATGTCGAGCTGGGTGAAGTCGGGCTGACGGTCGGCGCGCAGATCCTCGTCCCGGAAGCAGCGGGCGATCTGGTAGTAGCGCTCGAACCCGGCGACCATCAGCAGCTGCTTGAAGAGCTGCGGCGACTGCGGCAGCGCGTAGAAGGAGCCCTGCTGGAGGCGGCTCGGCACGAGGAAGTCGCGGGCGCCCTCCGGCGTCGAGCGGGTCAGGACCGGCGTCTCGATCTCGATGAAGCCGTCGGAGTCGAGCTGCTCGCGCATCGCCCGGACGATCTTCGCCCGCAACTGCAGCGCCTCGCGCATGTTCTCGCGGCGCAGGTCGAGGTAGCGGTAGCGGAGCCGGATCTCCTCGCTGACGTCGGCGGCGCCGCGGCCCTCGATCTCGAAGGGCGGCGTCTGCGCGTCCGAAAGCAGGTCGGCCTCGGCGACGCGGATCTCGAAGGCCCCGGTCGGGATCTCCGGGTTGACGGTCTCGGGAGAACGCTCGACGACCGGGCCGCGGATGCTGATCACGTCCTCGTTGCGGAGCTTGTGGCCGAGGGCGAAGGCGGTGCCGGCGTCGTCGGGGTCGAAGACGAGCTGGACGAGGCCGGTCCGGTCGCGGAGGTCGATGAAGACGAGGCCGCCGTGATCGCGGCGGCGGTTCACCCAGCCGGCGAGCCGGACCTCCTTCCCGACGACGTCGGGGCGGATCTCTCCCGACCACGTGTCGCGGTAGCCGTTGCCGCTCTGGACGGGGAACTCGGGGGTCTCGTTCGGGTCAGTCACGACGGCGCAGTCTTGCAGCCTCTCAGCGGCCGGAGATGTCCGTGCTGAGCTGCTCGGCCAGCGAGCCGAGGTCGGCGTCGCGCTGCTCGCCGCTGCTCATGTCGCGGACCCTGGCGGCGCCGTCGGCCTCGATGATCACCGCGTGGCGGGCACCGGAGCGGTCGGCCTGCTTCATCTGGCCCTTGAAGCTGCGCTCGGCGAGGTCGAGGTCGGCGGCGAGACCGGCCTCGCGGAGCTCGCCGACGAGCGCGAACGCCCGGGCGCGGTCCTCGGCGGCGACGACGAAGACGTCGATCGACTCGCGCTGCGGCTGCGTCTCGAGCGCCAGCAGGATCCGCTCGATCCCCGCGGCCCAGCCGACCGCCGGCGTCGCGGGCCCGCCGATCAACTCGATCAGCCCGTCGTAGCGACCGCCGCCGCCGAGCCCGGACTGGGCACCGAGGCGGTCGCAGTTGAACTCGAAGACGGTCCGGTTGTAGTAGTCGAGGCCGCGCACGAGCGTGCCGTCGAGCGTGTAGGCGAGGCCGGCGCCGTCGAGGAGGGCGCGGACCTCGGCGAAGTGCTCAGCGTCAGCCCCCTCGAGGCGGTCGAGCATCCGCGGCGCCGACTCCATGACCGTCTTGGTCCCGGGATGGTCGGAGTCGAAGGCGCGCATCGGGTTCGCGTCGATCCGCTCGCGGACGTCGCCGGACAGCTCGTCCTCGTGGTCGCGGAGGTAGCTGCGAAGTTCGTCGCGGTAACCGGCCCGGGCCTCGGGCGAGCCAAGCGACGAGAGCCGCAGTTCGGCGTCGTCGATCCCGAGGTCGGCGAAGATCCCGGCGAGCAGGATGATCAGCTCGGCGTCGACGAGGGCCGACCCGGAGCCGATCGCCTCCGCGCCGATCTGGTTGAACTCGCGGAAACGGCCCTCCTGCGGGCGCTCGTAGCGGAAGTAAGGCCCGCGGTACCAGAGCTTCACCGGCTGCGGAAGGCGGTGCATCCCGTGCTCGACGTAGGCCCGGCAGATCGGCGCCGTCCCCTCCGGGCGCAGCGTGATCGAACGGCCGCCCTGGTCGTCGAAGGTGAACATCTCCTTGCGGACGATGTCGGTGGACTCCCCCACCCCGCGCTCGAACAGCCCCGTGTCCTCGAAGATCGGCGTCTCGATCCGCCCGTAGCCGGCCGCCGAAAGCCGCGACCACGCCGCCGCCGCGACCGCGTCGCGGGCGGCCTCGTCGGCCGGGAGAACGTCGAAGGTGCCCTTCGGTGCCTGGTGCTTGTTCGCGGCCATCGGAAGTTGCGACCTTAGTCGGTCCTCGTGCCTCAGACCGCGATCAGAACGATGCCTGCGAGCGCCGCGGTTACGCCGATCGCCTGCTCCCGCGAGAGCCGCTCGGCCAGGAGTGCTGCGGCCAGTCCAACGGTGAAGACCGGAAACAGCGAGCCGAGCACCGAGACGATCGAAAGCTGACCGTGATCGGCGGCGACGGTGTAGAGCAGCGTTCCGGCGACGAGAAGCAGGCCCGGGATCGCCATCGTGAGGCTCGCCCGCCCCGGCCGGAGCGCCCGGAGACGGACCCCGGCCCAGAGCAGGACGATCGTCACCAGCGCGATCCGGGCATCGAGCAACGACCAGGCGCGGCCGTCGTCGGAGACCTGCGGCAGGGCCGTCAGGAAGACGCCGAACGACACCGCCGAGACGCTCGCCCACAGCACGCTCCTGCGCGGATCGGGGTAGACGACCTCCTCGGCCGGCGTGACCCGTGCCGCCATCGCCCCTCCCCCGATCGCGAGCAGCAGGCCCACCGCCTCGGTGGTCCGCAGCGCCTCGCCGTCGAACAGCCCCCAGAGCACCGGGACGATCGCCCCGAGCGCCCCGATCGGCGCGGCGACGCTGAGCGGTCCCAGCTCGGCCGCCTTGTAGAAGCCGATCAGCCCACCCGCGTTGCCGACGCCGGCGCGCAGCGCGATCGCGAGCAAGCGGCGCCGTTACTGCGCCGAAAGCTCGGCGAGGAACGGGTTCGACGCGAGCTCCCGCTCGAGCGTCGTCACCCCCATGTGCCCGGGGTAGACGGTCGTCTCCGCAGGATGGGTGTCGACGAGGAGCTGGAGGCTGTTCGCCAGGGTCGGCCAGTCGCCGCCCGGCAGGTCGACGCGGCCGACCGAGCCCTGGAAGAGGACGTCGCCGCTGAAGATCGCCGTCTCGTCGGGGATCGAATAGGTGACGTGGCCGATGCTGTGGCCCGGGGTGAAGACGACGTCGATGTCGAAGCCGGCGAGCTCGAGCTTCTCGCCGCCGCTCAGCGTCTCGTCGGCGTCGTAGCCGTCATAGGGACCGATGCCGGGGATCGGCGTCCATTTCATGATGTCGGCGAGCATCGGCGTCTCGAGCTCGGGGCAGTAGACGGGGGCACCGGTCGCCTCGGCGACGGGCGCCACGGCGCCGACGTGGTCGACGTGGGTGTGGGTGAGGAGGATCGCGTCGACGCCGACGCCGAGCTCGTCGATCGCGTGGAGCAGGCGCGGGGCCTCGTCGCCGGGATCGATCACGAGGGCGCGATCGGAGCCGTCGCGGCGGAAGATGTAGGTGTTCTCGGCGAACGGACCGACCGTGAAGCTGCGGACGTCCATTCCGGTTCAGCCGCCCTTTTCGGCGCGCTTGGCGTCGCGCTCCTGCTGCTGCTTCAGCTTCCGGCGGTTGTAGAAGAAGTTCTCGGTGTAGAAGCCGAGCGGTACGTAGACGATCGCGGCGATGATCGTCAGCGCGATCGCGCCGCCGAGGGGCTGGCCGAAGAGCAGCGAGACCGGCAGGAGCAGGGCTGCGAAGAGGAGGCCGCGGATGACGGCGCCCTTCCAGGTCGGCGGCTGATCGCGGCGGTCGACGCGGGTGACGCGCTTGCCTCCGCCGCCCTTGCGCGAGCGAGCCTGTGCCATGGCCTCCTGGCGGTTGCGCGGGCGGGCGTTCTGCCGGCGGCTGATGCTTCCGGTCTGGGTGCCGCGGTGCTTGCGGCGGCGGCGCTTTGCGTTGCCCGGCATGAGGCGGGGGATTCTAGGCGCTCGCCGTGGCGGCGAGTCGCGACTCGATCGTGCGCCCGTACGCGTCGTCGCCGGCGATCGGCAGGTCCTCGGGCCAGCCGGCCAGAGCCGCGGCCGGGACGAGCCCGACGAGCTCCGCCTCGACCGGCCGCGTCCCCCGCGATTCGCAGAGGCGGCGGGTCAGAGTCACCACCTCGGCGAGCGGCACGGCGACCGGGTCGTGGACGTTCGTCGAGATCTGGACGCGGCCCGGACCGAGCTCGATCGCGAGCGCGCGGACGCCCGGCAGCCCGCCCCCGGACTCGCGCAGCCCGGCGGCGATGGCCTGGCCCTCCTCGATCGGCGTCTCCCCGGCGAGCTCGAGGTTGAAAGCGGCGAGCGGCGGGCGGGCGGTGACGAGGACGCCGCCGGCCGTCGGGTGCGGCCAGCCCGGCCCATAGTCGGGCTCGAGCTCGTCGGCGAGCATCCGGCGGGCCAGCTCGACGTGACCGCCACGGCGGAACCAGGCGCGCTCGCGGCGCTCGGGCGTGCTCGCCAGCTCGCCGTAGAGGAACACCGGCAGGCCGATCGAGCCGAGCTGCTCGGCGACCGCCATCGCGAGGTCGACGGCCCGCGGCCGCAGCTCCAGGTGGTGCCAGACGACCGGGCAGACGTCGATCGAACCGATCCGCGGGTGGGCACCGCGCTGGCGGCTGATGTCGATCCGCTCGATCGCCAGACAGGCGAGCTTCCGGAGCGCCTCGCGCAGCGCGACGTCCTCGCCGGCGATCGTGAAGACGGTGCGGTTGTGGACGGCGTCGGAGTGCTCGTCGAGGAGTGACACCGGCGGCTCGAGCGGCTCGCGGAGGTGGTCGATGACGCCGATCTCGGAACCGTCGGAGACGTTCGGGACGGCGAGCAGGCGCTTGTCCGCCGCTCCCGCCAGTGGATCAGACGAGCAGTTCGCCGTCGCGGACGATCTCGGTGCCGTCGACCGTGAGGACGGGCTTCATGACGACGCAGTCGAGATGGACGGGCACCTGGATCCGGCCGCCGATCGCCTCCGAGGCGCCGAAGGCGACGTGGACGGTGCCGAGCAGCTTCTCGTCCTCGAGCACGTTGCCCGTCAGCTCCGCCTTCTCATTCGTGCCGATGCCGAGCTCGGCGATCGTCCGGCCATCCTCGCTGTCGGCGGTGAGCAGCGCGATCAGGGCGGCGCCCTCGGGTCCGCTCGCGTCGGTGAGGCGGCCGCCCTCGACCGTCAGCGTCACCGGTGAGGCGGGGATGCCGACGCCGGCGATCGTCCCGTCGACGACGAGCGTCCCCTCGCAGGCGCGGTCGTCGGGCGAGATGAAGCCCTCGCCGCAGGGCAGGTTGCCGAAGGCCGCGCGGGCGGTCAGCTCGCCGGCGTCGGGGATCGCGGTGCGGCCCTCGAGCCCGAGCCGGAGGTCGCTGCCGTTCGCACAGGTGATCCGCGCCTCGGTCCCGGAGTTGAGGATGTCGGCGATCGCGTGGCCGCGGCGGCGGAGTTCCGCCATGTCGGCGCTCATCACCCGGGCGAGCATCTCCTCGGTGACCCCGGGGAGCGTCGCGATCCGGGCGCCGGCCTCCGAGGCGGCCTTGCGGGAAGCGGTGTGGGAGAGCGACTGGACGGTCGGCGCGAGGACGACGTCGGCTTCCTTCATCGCCGCGGCGACCGAGCGCGGCGGCTCGGCCGCGTGGGTCTCGCGCTCGGCCATCAGCGCCATCACCGCGTCGGCGCCGGCGCGGCCGGCCTCGCCGCGGAGGCGCTCGCCGAGGCCGAGCGTCGCCGGGTTGGCGATCACGAGCACCTGCTCGCCGGCCCGGACGCCGAGGCAGTCGTTGACGACGGCCGAAACGGCGCGTTCGAGATCGCTGCGGTCGGTCCCCGGGCTCACTGGGGCTCGACAGTAGCGGTCAGGTCGGGCGTCGGCGTCCACTCCTCAGCGACGATCACGACGACCAGCACGACGAGGATCAGCGTCGCGATCAGGAGCGCCGAGGCGTTCTGGAACACGAGGCCGATCGCGACGATGACGACGGCCGCCGACACCCGCTTGCGGCTGATCGATCCGGCGGCGCGGATACCGGATCACCGAGAGCGCCGCCAGGTAGATCACCGGGCCGGCGATCAGGAAGGCTCAGCTCGTTGGATGGGAGCGCTTCGCCGGGATGGCCGATCAGCAGCTCGTCGCCGACGGCGGTGACGATGATCCCGGCGATCACGACGACGTGGAGGTAGGTGTAGATGTCGCGGGCGACGAGCGTCCGGTCATCGGCCTCTTCGAGGTGGACGGCGAGGCGGTCGGCGGCGCGGTTGAAGTAGAGCCACCAGAGCGCGGCGCTGCTCGAGGAAGGCGACGATGAAGGCGGCGATCACCTCGTTCGTCAGCACATCGAATGCCGAGGTCGTGGCCCCCGTGACGACGATCGACTCGCCGAGGGCGATGATCACGAACAGCTGGAAGCGCTCGGCGAAGTGCTCGCTGGCGACGTTCCAGGCAGACGACGCGACCCGCTTCATCCCCGGCACCCGGTAGACGAACAGCGGTGCGCTGTAGTCGATCGCGAGCGCCACCAGCCAGAGGATCGTCCGGGCCGGGTCGCCGTCGACGAGCCCGCCGGCGATCCAGAAGATCCCCGAGAAACAGAACCAGACGAGGATGTGGCTCGCCCGCTCGCGCTCATTGGAGCCCTTCGTGCCGGAGACGAACGTCAGGAACGTGTGCCGCCCGACCTGGATCGCGACATAGGCGCCTGCGAACAGGAGCGCCCGCTCCCCCCACGCCTCCGGAATCGCGATCGCCATCAGCAGGCTGCCGAGCATCACGCCGACGACGAGCCCGCGGACGACGGGCGCCCGCGTGTCGAGCTCGTTGGTCGCCCAGGTCGTGTAGTTCCACGACCACCAGACGGCGGCGAGGATCACCGCGGCCTGCCCGGCCCCCGTCCAATTCAGGTTCTCGAGGTGCTCGTCGAGCAGGAAGTGGGAGACCTGCGTGATCGCGAAGACGAAGACGAGGTCGTAGAAGAGCTCGAGGGTCGAGGCGCGCGAATGGCCGCCGGCGGTGGGCTGTCGGCTGAAGCGCGGCACGCGCGGGACCGTACCCGCCGCGGCGGCTGGGCCGGTCGGGCATATCCTGCCGCCATGGCGGCGGGGCGCATCCTGATATTCACCGCATCGATCGGCGAGGGCCACGACCTGCCGGCGCGAATGCTCGCCGACGGCATCGCCGCCGAGAGTCCGGAGACCGACGTCGAGATCGTCGATTTCCTCGCGGTCGTCGGCGATCTGGCGCGGCGGATCGTCATGGACGGCTCGAAGTTCGACTCCGACTGGGGCAACCGGATGTTCGACCTCGAGTACCGGCTGATCGCGCAGATCGGGCCTACCCGCCGCCTCGCCTCGGCGATCACCGGCGGCCTCGGCGGGCGCTCGACGCTGCGAGCCGTCGCGGCATCTCGGCCCGACGTGATCGTCTCCACCTACCCGGCGGCGACCGAGGTGCTGGGACGGCTTCGCGTCCAGGGACGCCTCCACGTCCCGGTCGTCTCCGCCATCACCGACCTCGCCTCCCTCCGCTACTGGGCGCACCCGGGTGTCGACCTCCACCTGATCACCCACCCGGAGTCGCTCGCGGAGGTCCACGCGATCGCCCCACGGAGCCGGATCGAATGCGTCCGCGGGCTGACCGACCCGGCCTTCTACGACCCGCCCGAACGAGCCGAAGCCCGCCGCCTGCTCGGCCTCCCCGAGGAGGGCACCGTGATCACGGTCTCCGGCGGCGGCTGGGCCGTCGGCGACCTCGGCGGTGCGGTCGCCGAGGCGTTGCGGATCCCGGGCGCCCACGTCGTCTGTCTCAGCGGCCGCAACGACACCGCGAGGGCGGCGCTCGAGGGGAGCTTCGGAAGCGATCCGCGGGTGACGATCCTCGGCTTCACCGACGAGATGCCGGCGCTGCTTTCGGCATCCGACGTCCTCGTCCACTCGACGGCGGGCCTGACGGTCCTCGAGGGGATCATGCTCGGCTGCAACGTCGTCTCCTACGGATGGGGCCGCGCCCACGTCCGGACGAACAACGAGGCGTTCGCCCGCGAGGGGCTCGCCGAGGTCGCGGCGGACCGGGCCGAGCTCGCGGAGTGCCTGCGGCGCGCAGTCGCCGCGCCGAGCGAGCCGGACCGCTCATTCGCCGCCCTCCCCACCGCCGCTTCGGCCGTGCTCAGCCTGGCTCCGGCGCCGGCTCTTCGCTGACGCCTTCCGGGTCCTCCTCGCCTTCGTCGGGCGGGTGCTCGGCGATCACCTCGGCGACCGCGGGCGAGCTGCCGAGCAGCGCCACCCCCGCCGCGAGCATCACGACGGCGCCGACGAGGACGGCGCCGCCGAGCGGCGTGCCGGCCCAGCTCTCGCCGCCGACGAGCGGCGCCATCACGACCGGCACGGCGATCTGGATGACGAGCACGGCCGGAGCGACCCGCGTCGCCGCCGATCGCTGCAGGGCGGTCGTCTCCGAGATGACCCCGGCGAGGATCACCACCCCGACGAGAGCAGCCCACGCCACGACTGCGACCCATGCGCCCGCCGAGGCGTCCTCGGAGATCAGCTTCGCCACGAACGCCGCCAGTGCGTCGGCCGCGCCGGCGCCGATGACGAGCAGGGCGACCGGATTGGCGCCGCGCTTGAACAAGGCGGCGACGAACGGCACCGCGGCGAGGACGCCGAGGGTGCCGAGGGCGATGACGAGAGTCGCGTCGCGAGGGACCTCGCCCGACTCGGCGGGGGCCGCCCAGCCGATCACGGCTACGGCCGCGATCACGACCACGACCGCGGCGATCTCGCGACGGCCGACCGGCTCGCCGAGGTAGCGGACCCCGAGCGCCAGGAGAAGCAGCAGGCCGAGGGCGAGCGTCGGCTGCACGAGCGTCAGCGGGGCGTGCGAGAGGGCGAGGATCTGCAGCGGCCAGCCGACGAGCGACAACGCCGTCGCCGCCAGCCAGATCGGCCGCTTCAGCAGGTAGCCGATCAGCGACGGGCGCAGCGACCGCTCGGCCGGAGCGCGCCGCGCCTCGAGCGCCTGGACCGCGTATCCGGCCTCGTAGCAACAGGCCGCCGCGAGGGCGAGGCCGAAACCGAGCCAGAGATTGCCGTCCATCACTGCGAGGATCCGATCATGGGCGCACCGAACCCCGCCGCCAGGATCGCCCGCGCGGGAGCGCTGGCCGGTGCGGCGGCCGCCGCGGCGTGGAGCTCACCGGCATTGGCGCCGATCTTTCCGCCGGTCGCCCGGCTCGCGGGGTTTCCGCGCCGGATCGCGAGCTCCGGCGAAGTCGCGATCACGTTCGACGACGGGCCGCATCCGCAGGGCACCCCGGCGGTGCTCGAGGCGCTCGCCGCCGGTGGCGCTCGCGCGACGTTCTTCCTCGTCGGCGAGCAGGTCGAGCGGTATCCGGGTCCGGCCGCCGAGATCGTCGCCGCGGGCCACACGGTCGCCCTCCACGGCTACCGGCACCGCAACATGCTGCGGCTGACGCCGGCGGCTTTCGCGGCCGATCTCGACCGCGGCCTCGAGACCGTCGGCGAGGCGACCGGAGCGGCTCCGGAGATCTACCGCCCGCCGTACGGGATCTTCAGCCCGGCCGGGCCGGCGATCGTCCGCCGCCGCGGCCTGCGGTCGATCCTCTGGTCGCGGTGGGGCCACGACTGGCGCGGCCGCGCGAGCGCCGAGTCGATCAGCTTGGAGGTGTCCGGTCGGCTCTCCGGCGGAGACGTGCTGCTGCTCCACGATGCCGACCATTACAGCGCCGCCGGATCGTGGCGGGCGACGGCCGAGGCGGTCCCGCGGGTTCTGGCGGCGATCGATGCCGCGGGGCTGCGTCCGACGCGGCTCTGAGCCCGTCGCACGCGACCGGTCAGGACCGGGAAGCGGCCGCCGGCTCGGGCGCCGGTATCTGTTCGGCTGCGTAAGCGACCGCGAACGCGATCGCGGCCCCCATCGCCCCGAGGACGAGCGTCCCGAGGCCCGGGATCCCGAGGTGGAGGGCGTGGCGGGTCCACGGCAGAACGAGCAACGCCGAGTAGAGGCCGAGCAGTCCCCAGGCGAAGGCACCGGTCCGGGCCCGGCGCGAGGAGAGTGCCGCGACGATCGCGATCAGGGCGACGAAGAGGAGCGTCATCTTCTGGCCCGTCCCGAAGTCGTCGGTCAGGAAGGCGAGCATCTCGGCGAGGAGAATGCCGAAGCCGACGGCCGCGGCCCTCGTGGCGATCGGGAAGCGTTCGCTGGCCCGAGGGCGGTCCGGCTCGGGCGCCGCGGCCGGCGCCGTTGCCATGGCCGCGGCCGGCGCCTCGGCCGGGGCGGGCGGATCGGACGGCGCCTCGTCGGCCGGCGATTCGCGCAGCCACCCGAGGTAGCGGGTGACACCTTCCTTCAGCGGCGTCGAGGCCCTCCAGTCGAGCTCTTGCAGCGCCCGGACGTTCGAGATCTCGGCGCCGCCGAAGTCGCCGTTGCGACCGGGCGTGTGGACGATCTCGGTGTCGCCGACCACCTCACCGACGGTGTCGGCGAGCTCGCGGATCGTCACGGTCTCGTCGCTCGCGAGGTTGTAGACGCGGTTGGTCGCGCAGGGCGCGAGGCCGCGCACGACCCCCTCGGCGAGGTCCTCCACGTAGACGAAGCGGCGCGTCTGCAGGCCGTCGCCGGCGATCGTCAGCGGCTCGCCGGCCAGTGCCTTGCCGACGAAGATCGGGATCACGGCGGCGGGCCGGGAACGCGGGCCGTAGGGGATTCCGAAGCGGAGGATCGTGTACGGAACGTCGTAGAGCTCGGCGTAGGAGGTGCAGTACATCTCGCCGGCGAGCTTGCTGGCCGTGTAGAGGTGCTTGGGGAGGCCGATCGGCGACTCCTCGGTGATCGTGCCCTCGCCGGATTCGCCGTAGACCCAGATCGTGCTGCCGTAGACGACCCGCTCGACGCCGGCCGCGCGGGCGGCCTCGAGGACCGAGATCGTCCCGCGCGAGTTCGTCTCCTCGGCCGCGACCGGCTCGGCGGCGACGATCCCGACGTCGGCGTAGGCGGCGAGGTGGATGACTGCGTCGCAGCCGTCGAGGGCGCGGGTGAGCGCCTCGGTGTCGGCGAGGTCACCGAGATACGTGTCGACGCTCCCCTGCGGGTGATGCGGGGAGTGCCGGAGGTCGTAGATCCGCGGCTCGATGCCCGCCGCGGCGAGCTTGTCGACGACGTGGGAGCCGATGAATCCCGACCCGCCGGTGACGAGGACGCGGTTCATGCCAGCTGCCGATCGGCGAGCGGTGCCCTCTCGGGAGCGTGGTAGTAGAGCGGTACGCACCAGTGGTTGCCGCCGACCCAGTCGGTGTTGGGGAGCTCGTCGCCGGTCTCCATCGTCCGGTGGCAGGGAACCTCGTAGACCTTGCCGGTCGAGCGCTCGATCGGGGCGAAGACGATGTACTTGTAGAGCCCCGAGGTCATTCCGTCGGGGAGGCGGAGGCGCTCGGGGTGCTCGGGGTCGAGCAGGTCACGGGCGATCTCGTTCTTGCGCTCGACGATCTCCGGCAGGCGCTCGGTCTGGATCGCTCCGAGCGCTGCGGTGAATTCGCTGATCCGGAAGTTGAGCCCGGCGACCGAGTGGTCCGGCTTGCCGTAGTTGCGGAAGGCCTTCGCGTACTCGAGGAGGTCGGCGTGCCGCGAGACGAGCATCCCGCCCTCGCCCGTCGAGATCGTCTTCGTCGCATAGAAGGAGTAGACGCCGGCGTCGCCCCACGACCCGGGCCGGCGCCCGTTCCAGTCGGCGCCGTGGGCGTGGGCGCAGTCTTCGAGCAGGAAGATCCCGTTGTCGCGGCAGTAGTCGGCGATCCGGTCGCTGTCGAAGGCGATGTGGCCGCCGATGTGGACGAGCACCGCGGCGCGCGGCTTGTGGGCCTCGGCCTTGGCGACGAAGTCGTCGTAGTCGACGCAGAGATCGTCGCGGCGACAATCGACGAAGACGGGCCGGCCACCCGCGTGCTGGATGGCCAGCGGCGTCGCCATGAACGTGTTCGAGGGGCAGAGGACGGCCTCGCCGTTGACTCCGGCGAACTCGAGGGCGGCGAGCGCGCCGCCGGTCCAGCTTCCGGTCGCGACGGAGCCGAGCCCGTTCCAGGTCGACCAGGCTGATTCGAACCGCTCCGTCATCGCGCCCTCCGACCACTGCTGAGACGCGATCACCTCGTCCCAGCAGCCGTGAAGTCGCTCGAGGTCCCGGTGATCGAAACCGATCGCGAACTGGGTGTGGTTGGGGGGGTTCAGGCGAATGCGACGGTGGAGAGGAACCGGCGGAGAGACCCGGCGCTGCGAGCATATCGATCGGGTCGGCACCGACTGAATTGCGATGCAGGAAGCGATTTGCCGCGATACTTGTCGGCGATGGGCCAGATCATCCTCCTCGCCGTCGCTGCGGCGTTCTATCCGACGCTGCTCGCGGTCGTGATCCTGATCCTCAACCGGCCCCACCCGGTCCGGCTCCTCTCCGGCTTTCTGATCGGCGGCATGGCCGTCAGCATCAGCATCGGCGTCGCCATCCTCGCGTTCGCCGACACGTCCAACCTCGGGACGAACTCGAGCGGGTCGACGAACCCGATCATCAGCCTCGTCCTCGGCGTCCTCCTGCTCGCCATCGCTTTCGTGCTCGTCACCGGGCGCGACCTTCCCGGTGCCGGGAGGCGCGCGGCCCGCAAGGAGAAGAAGGCCGCGAAGGCGGCAGCCGAGGACGACGGGAAGGAGCCCTGGACGACCCGCCTGCTGACGAAGGACTCGTTCGCGCTGGCGATCATCCTCGGCGTCGTCCTCAACCTGCCGAGCGTCTGGTACCTGCAGGCGCTGAAGGAGATCGACGTCGGCGGCTACTCACAGGCCTCGTCCCTGCTGCTCATCCTCATGTTCAACCTGATCATGTTCGCGCTGATCGAGCTACCGCTCGCCTACTACCTCGTTCGGCCCGACGGCGCTGCCGCTGCCGTTGCCCGCTTCGACGCCTGGACGCGGTCGAACATGCGTCAGATCGGCATCTGGGTCGCCTTCGTCGCCGGCGCCTACCTGGCGATCAGCGGCATCATCGGCCTGCTCTGACGAACGCACCCGGGCCGGGTAGATTCCGGCCGGTGCCACGGACTGTCTATTACGGAGCGATGAGCCTCGACGGCTACATCGCCGACCTCGATGAGAACCTCGAGTGGCTGACGAAGTTCGACGGCCCGGGCTACGCCGGCGAGGCCGAGCACGAGGGCCCGATGGAGTCGACCTATCCGCAGTTCATGGAGGGCGTCGGCGCGCTCGTCATGGGCTCGAAGACCTACGAGTTCATCCTCGACGAGGACTGGATGTACGGCGACCTGCCGGTCTGGGTTATGACCTCGCGCGAGCTGCCGCCGATCGAGGGGGCGACCGGGCTCCGCTTCGCCTCCGGCTCCGTTGCCGACCTCCACGCCGAGATGATCGAGGCGGCCGCCGGCAAGGACCTCTGGATGGTCGGCGGCGGCAACCTCGCGACGCAATTCCACGAGGCCGGCCTCCTCGACCTGCTGCAGGTGACGATCGTCCCGGTCGTCCTCGGCGACGGCCTGCCGCTCTTCGCCGGCCCGGTCCCGCCTCTGAAGCTCCTCGACGTGACGCCCTACGGCAACGGCATGACCGAGCTGACCTACGAGATCGGCGCGGCGGCGGTGTGAGCGAGCGCTTCGTCCGTCTCGCCGACCTGCCGCAGCTCGAGCAGAGCTCCGGCGCGATCTGGAGGCCGATCCGCCGGGCGATGGGCCTGAGTGGGATCCGTGTCAACGCCTACTCCGCCGCCGAACAGGGCGACACGGTCATCGAGCCCCACGACGAGACCAGCCAAGCAGCCGCCGGCCACGAGGAGCTCTACGTCGTCATCGCCGGAAGCGCCCACTTCACCGTCGCCGGCGAGACCATCGACGCGCCGATGGGCACGCTCGTCCGCGCCGACGTCGGTGAGCACCGCGAAGCGACCGCCGCCGCCCCCGACACGACGATCCTCGTCCTCAGCGGCGAGCCCGGCTCCGCCCTCCCACCCGCCGCCTACGAGTACTGGTACGCAGCCGAGCCGGACTACCTCGCCGGCAACTACGACGCCGGCATCACGACCCTCGACGAAGGGCTCGAATACCACCCCGACAACCCTGGCCTCAACTACCAGCTCGCCTGCTACCACGCCCTCGCCGGCCGCTCGCCGGAGGCGATCAAGCACCTGAAGATCGCGCTGGCGGGCTCCGACGGCCGCGTCGCCGATTGGGCCCGCGAGGACGACGACCTCGACTCGATCCGCGCCGACCCGGACTTCCCGGACCTCGGCTAGCTCAGCGCAGCCGCGACCGCGTCGACGGCGTCGCGCTCGAAATCGCGCAGGCCGCGCGGGATGTCGAGCTCGAGCGGATCCTCGGCGAACGTCGGCTCCAGGCCCGCCAGCCGCTCGGCGATCGCGAGGTTGCAGAACGGCAGCTGCTCGAGGCTGTAGCCGCCCTCGAGCGCGACGACGAGCCGGCCGCCGCAGAGCTCATCCGCCAGCGCCATCGCTCGCCCGGTCAGGTCGCGGAAGCCCTCGGTCGTGACGCTCATCCGCCCGAGCGGGTCCGACGCCGCCGGGTCCTGGCCGGCGGAGAGCAGGATCAGGTCGGGAGCGAAGGCGCGGACGGCGGGCTCGACAACCCGCTCGAACGCGTAGGCGTAGCCGGCGTCACCAGTGCCGGCCGGGAGCGGAACGTTCACCGTCGTCCCCTCCCCCGCTCCGGCGCCCCGGTCGCCCGCCGCGCCCCGTCCCGGCGGATAGAGGTCGTCCTGATGCAGGGAGACGAACAGCACCGACGGGTCGGACCAGAAGATCGTCTCGGTGCCGTTGCCGTGGTGGACGTCCCAGTCGACGATCGCGACCCGCTCGATCCCCTCGCGCCGCTGCGCTTGCCGGGCGGCGATCGCGACGTTGTTGAACAGGCAGAAGCCCATCGGCTCGGCGGCGGTCGCGTGGTGGCCGGGCGGGCGGACGACCGCGAAGCCGTTGGACGCGTCGCCGTCGAGCACCGCGTCGTTCACCGCGAGGACGTTGCCGGCGGCGAGCAGCGCGGCGTCCCAGGAATCGGGGCCGACCCGCGCCTCCGGGCCGACCGTCGCGAACCGGTTCTGGGCGCAGGCGTTCTCGATCCGGTCGACCATTGCGGGCTCGTGGATCAGCTCGAGCTCGTCGCGCGTCGCCCGGCGCGACGGCAGCCGCCCCATCCGCTCGACCACCCCGGCCTTCTCCAACACAGACACCGTCCGCGACAGGCGTTCCGGCCGCTCGAAGTGCGGCACGTCGAGCCACTCCGAGGCCGGCCGGCGGACGAGCATCGACCCGTTGTCGTGGGCGAGGCAGCGCTCGTCCCAGGCCCAGACGGTGCGGGTGGCTTGCTCCGGCACGGTGGCCGCGATCCTGACGGATCGGGGACTGTTCCGCGGAACAGTCCCCGACGAATCAGGAATCGGCCGTCAGTTGACCTCGGCCGAGTCGATCTTCCAGGTCCCGTCTTCCTTGACCAGGTGGTAGGTGCTCGTGATCTCCTCGCCGCCCTCGGTGATGCTGACCCCCTCGGGGCCGCCGCCGACGACCGCGGTCGCCTTGTCGTTCTCGAACTGGACGTCGGTGACGTCGATGTCGTCCTCGCCGTAGGACGGCGCCGTGAAGAGGTTCTCGAACGTCTTGCACGCCGACTCCGGGTTGTCATCGAACGTCTGCTCCTCGAGGAACTTGTCGGTCATCAGCGTGCAGTCGCCTTCGAGCATCCACGTCTTGATCGTCGTCTCGATCGCGTCGATGTCGGATGAGATCGTCGTCGTGGTCGTCGATGACGGCTCGCTGACCGTCGTCGCCGCGGTGTCAGCGGCGGTCGTCGATTCGCTCGTCGAGTCGTCGCTGCCGCAGCCGGCGACGGCGAGCACGGCCGCGCACGTCAGCAGCGCCGCCCAGAGGCGTGTCCTTCCCATTCCTCGTCAATCTCCCTTGTAGTTGCCTGCAGTCCCAAGGGCGGATTATGCCGTCGGCAGGACCCGGAAACGCAGGCTCGTCAGGTCGCCGTGCTCTTCGCGGTCGATCACCTCGAGGTTGACCTTCGGCGAGGGTGGCTCCCCGTAGAAACGGGTGCCGGCGCCGAGCATCACCGGCGCGATGTGGACGACCATTTCCTCGATCAGCCCGGCCTCCAGGCACTGCCGGGCGACGCTCGCCCCGAAGATCTCCAGGTTCTTCTCGCCGGCGGCCTCCCGGCCCGCGGCGACCGCGTTCTGGATCGGCCCCTCGACGAACCGCACGCGCGGGTGATTCGGCTCGTCGTCGAAGCGATGGGTGACGACCAGCACCGGCCCGGTCCAGCGGCCGCCATAGATCCCCTCGGTCCCGCCGTACTTCCCCTCCGCGCCCTCGTACCAGCCGCGTCCCGCCAGGACCGCGCCCGTTGAACTCATAACCTCGTCCGCCAGCCGATTTGTGCCCCAATCGAGCTCGAACACCCAATCCATCGAGTCATCCGGACCCGCGATGAACCCGTCCAGCGACTTCGTCGTATGCCAGACCACCTTTCCCACTGCCACTCACCTCCGCCTCGTTTGCGCCGTCGTGAGCAGAGACCACGAACCGCCCCCCGACTCATCGCTGAGCACGATTTCCCCGCCCATCTCCCGCTACGATCCCCGCTCCCGCCGGAGTAGCTCAGTCGGTTAGAGCAGCGGAATCATAATCCGCGTGTCGGGAGTTCGAGTCTCTCCTCCGGCATCCGAAGGGACGAATCCGGGCGGTGTTCTAGCCCCGAAACCGCAGCCCGTCCAGAGCCACGCGGAGCACGTGCTCGGTCTGGGCCGGGTCCGTGCTCGGGAGCTTGGCGATCCCGACGACGAGCTGGATGACCTCGCCGATCGAGACGTCTGAGCGGACGACGCCGGCCTCCTGGGCGCGGGTGAGGAGCGGTTCGCCGGCGGAGTAGAGGGAGCCGCGGCAGGCCTGAAAGAGCGGGGCGTCCTTATCGAGGTAGTTGACGAGCTCGGCGGCGAGGGCCTGCTTGGTGGCGACGTAGGCGATGACGCGGTCGAGCCAGGCGTTGAGGGCATCCCAGGGGTCGGCGTTCTCGAGCTCGACGGCGGTGCGGCAGACCTCCTCGACCTCGTCGACATAGAGCGCCTCGATGAGGGCCTGGCGGTTGGGGAAGTTGCGATAGAGGGTGCCGATGCCGACGCCGGCGCGCTCGGCGATGGACTCGAGTGAGGTGGCCTCTCCCCCCTCGGCGAATGCCTCGCGGGCGGCGGCGAGGAGCTTTTCGTAGTTGCGGCGCGCGTCGGCGCGCTTGGGGCGCTCGAGGATCGTGGGCGCGGTGGTTTCGGTGGCTGCGGTGGCTTCGGGGGTGCTCATCGGCGGATCTCCAGATTCAGTTTGACAAACCGGAGGGAGCCTCCGTATAGTGACCGGAGGCTTGCCTCCACTTATTGCGGAGGCGGCCTCCATTTTAGGCCTTCGGGCCGATAAAGACAAGGCAGGAGCACACATGAAACTTCCGTCCCTTCCATTCCTCAATCAGCAGCGAGTCGTCCGAGCGGCGGCGCTGGACGACGCTCGCGCTCGTCTGCATGGCGCAGCTGATGATCGTCCTGGATGTGACGATCGTGAATGTCGCCCTCCCCGCGATCCAGGACGACCTCGGCTTCAGCCAGGCGAACCTGACGTGGGTCGTCAACGGCTTCCTGATCACTTTCGGGAGCCTCTTGCTGCTCGCCGGCCGCCTCGGCGACCTGCTCGGGCGCAAGCGGGTCTTCCTCTCGGGCCTCGTCCTCTTCACCGCGGCGTCGCTCCTCTGCGGGATCGCCCCGTCGCAGGAGCTTCTCGTCGGCGCCCGTTTCCTGCAGGGCATCGGCGCCGCCGCCCAGGCCTCGGTGATCCTCGCGATCATCATCACCGAGTTCCCGGAGCCGAGCGAGCGGTCGCGGGCGATGGGCGCCTACGTGTTCGTCTCGGTCGCGGGCGGCTCGCTCGGCCTGCTCGCCGGCGGCCTGCTGACACAGGCGCTGAGCTGGCACTGGGTCTTCCTGGTCAACATCCCGATCGGCGTCGCCACCTACCTCGCCGGCCGGGCGCTGATCCGCCGCGACGAGGGGCTCGGCCTCTCCCACGGCGTCGACTGGGTCGGCTCGGCGCTCGTCACCGCCTCGCTGATGAGCGGCATCTACGCGATCGTCGAGGTGACGAACAACGGCTGGGGCTCGCCGCAGGTGCTCGGCTTCGGCGCCCTCGCCGCGGTCCTGATGGCGGCGTTCGTCGCCGTCCAGGCGCGGATCGACAACCCGATCATGCCGCTGCGGATCCTTCGCCTCCACGGCCTGATCAGCGCCAGCCTGATCCGCGGGTTCCTCGTCGTCGGGATGTACTCGACGTTCTTTCTGATCACGCTCTACCTCGAGCAGGTGCGCGGGTTCAGCGCCCTGCAGACCGGCGCGGCGTTCCTGCCGTGGACGCTGACCGTCGCGGTCCTCTCGCGCGGGATCACGGCGCGGTTCGTCGAGCGGTTCGGAGCCCTGCCGGTGCTGACGATGGGAATGGGCACGGCCGCCGCCGGGCTGCTGCTGTTCACGACGATCGGCCCCGACACCGCGTTCTTCCCGACGATCTTCTTCGGGTCCTTCGCGATCGGGTTCGGGATCGGCAACGCGTTCATGCCGCTGCTGACGCTGGCGATGGCCGACGTCCCGGCCGCCGACGCCGGCCTCGGCTCCGGCATCACGAACGTCTCCCAGCAGATGAGTGGCGCGCTCGGGCTCGCGGTGCTGAGCACCCTGGCCGCCGACCACACGCAGGGACTGATCGACGGCGGGCAGTCGACGACCGACGCGCTGATCAGCGGCTACCACCTCGCGTTCTTCGCGGGGGCGGCGGTGATCGGCGTGGGCATCATCCTCGCCCTCACGCTGCTGCCGCGGGTCGCCCGCGCCGAGGCGGAGCTCGGCGAGCTTCCGCCACGTGACGAGGCCGAGCTCTCCCCTGCCCCGGCACCGGCGCTCGAGCTCGACCGCCAGGCCGCCTGAGGGCCTAAGCGGGCTGAGTCGGCGAGCCGCCGCCGGCGTGTTCGGCGGCGGCTCGCCGGAGCTCGTCGAGGAACGCCTCCGACGCCGGACTGAGGTACCGGTCGCGGAGGCGAACGGCGGCGACTCGACGGGCGATGCCGTGACGTTCGATCGGCCTGATCACGACGTCGCCGGGGGTCGCGTCCAGCATCAGGTTCGGGATCAGCGATACGCCCTCCCCCGCCGCGACCATCGCCTTCGTCATCTGGCAGTCGTTGACGCGGAAGGTCACGTTGGGCTCGAACCCCTCGCGGGCGCAGAGCCCGGTGAGGAGGCGGGCAGAGGGGCCGGCCGGATCGAAGGAGGGAAGCAGCCAGCGCTCATCGGCCAGGTCGCGCGCTCGCACGCGCTCCCGGGAGGCGAGCGGATGATCGGCCTTGAGGACCACCATCCACGGATCGTCGATCAGGTGGTGAACCTCCAGCCCCTCCTCGTCGATGGCTCCGGCGGTGGGCAGGTCCCAGATCACCGCCAGATCGAGCTCCCCGGCACGAAGGCGCTTGATCATCGCCGGCGGCCCGCCCTCGGCGATCCCGACTTCGACCGCCGGATGGGTCCGGCGGAACGCGCAGAGAGCGTCGACGACGAAGGTCGCGCCCGCGCTCGAGAAGGTGCCGACCGAGATCGAGCCGCCCTCGAGGTTGGAGATCGCGTCGATCTCGGCGCGGGCCGAGGCAATGCGCTCGAAGACGACGTCGGAGTGGCGAACGAGCGCCGCTCCGGCGTCGGTGAGGCGCAGCGGATGGCCGCTCCGCTCGACCAGCGTCACCCCCATCTCGGCCTCGAGGCCCGCGATCGTCTTCGAGATCGCGGGCTGGCTGTAGTCGAGGGCATCGGCCGCTGCCGAGAACGAACCGTTCTCCGCCACCGCCTTGAGGGCTCGGAGCTGGCGCAACTCAGTCATAACCGTTGGGAATCGTATCCATTCAACATCTGACTGGCAATTATGAGGCCGCTGGGCGATCCTGATCGCGTTGAGTTCCAGCAACCAGGAGGAGTGAGCAGATGAACGCGGACATGACAGCAGCCCCCGGCGTCTTCGACAGGGAGTCCGGGGTCACCGATCTCTGGTGGCCGTTCGGCGGAACGACCGGCCGCTATACGACCAAGGTGTCCGGCGAGCAAACGGACGGCCGGCTGATGCAGGTGCTGATCAGGGATTACCGCGGCGCCGCCACCCCGCTGCACGTCCACCGCGATGCCGATGAAACATTCCATGTCATCGAGGGAAGCTTGGCCGTCTTCATCGGCGGCGAGCGCTTCGATCTCGGCCCCGGCGACTTCGTCCTCGGCCCGAAGGGCATTCCCCACGCTTTTGTCGTGACGTCGGAACGGGCCGAGTTCCTCGTCACCTGCGCGGGAGCCGGCGTCTCGGGTCCGGCTGGCTACGGAATCGACGGGTTCTTTCGAGAGGTCGCTCCCGCCATCGTCGAAGGCGAGCCGCGACCGGAGCCCCGCCGCCCGGATCCCGAGGTCTTCGCGACCCGGATGGATGCATATGGGATCGACCTGGTCGGTCCGCCGCCGACGATCTGATCGAAATGGCGAAAGCGACGAGGCCCCCGGCGAACACCGGGGGCCTCGTGCGTACGGCAAAACAGGCCCGAACGCTCCGAGTTCGCAGCTAGCGGATCTGGAGGATCTTGATCACGAGCCGATCGAGCTGGGAGTCGGGAGTGCAGTCCGCGTCCCCGCGCAGCACGGCGCCGATCTTCAGGCGCTTCTTCGGATTGATCAGGCCGAACGGGCCGTCGGCGTCCCGGCCGAGGCTCGTTTCCAGGGTCGTCGAGTTGCCCTCGCTGTCCGGGCTGACGAAGACCCGGGTCGGCTGCCCGTTCAGGAGCAGGAAGATCGCCGGATTGCAGAACTCGTTCGGATCGGTGGTCGCGGACGTGAACCGGCCCTCCGCCGCGAGGGCACCGACCGAGCCGGACTTCGGCTTGAAGCTCGTCTTCCCCTTCAGCTTCAGGGGCGTGTTCGTGTCGGTGTTGATGGCGCCCTGGCTCCCCGACTTGGCCGTGCCGGTCACGTCGACGTCCATGCCCTTGAGCAGCTTCGGTGACAGGTCGGCGCCCTGGACGGCGCCCGGCGCGATGTTCTCGCTCTGGACCTCGTTCATGCCGAGCTGGGTCGCGGCGTAGACGGTGCCGCCCCCCAGCGCCAGGACGAGCGCAAGCGTCGCGACGACGTTCGCGTAGGTGATCCTCGGGCGCATCATCTCCCCTCGTGGTGCGCGGTCGTTCGCCAGCCTACTCCGGAAGCGGGAAACCACAACCCGACGCCGGCGACGGTCGAGCGATCGTCGCCTCAGTCCTCCGGGGTGCGGGCCATCGGACCGCTGCCGAAGGCGTAGCCGGTCAGATGGGTGACCATCCGATCGCCCTCACCGCCCAGGCTACGAGCCGTGGCGAAGACGATCACCGCAGCCAGGATCCACAGGCCGATTCCGATTCCAAAGATCTCCATCGTCGTCCTCCACGCCGGGGTCGTCTCGAGTGTCGGAGAAATACCCACGATTGGGGAAATGAAACACGTGTGCCGTCTTTGGATGAAGCCGACCTCCCTGGTCGGCAGCGCCCGAGTCGGCGATCTCGATGCTCAGGCCGCGAATCAGGATTCGCACACGGCGACGACCTTGCCGCTGTGGAGATTCGCGATGTCGTAGTTGTCGAGGTAGGCGCCCCAGGCCTGAATCGTGTCGGTGCGCGGGAAGAGCGAGTTGATGGCGCCGTCGCGGTGGCCGACGTTCATGCCGGCGCCGCCGCCGAGAACGTCGGAGCCGGTCGGGCATCGCGCATCAAACTCGCCGCCCTCCTCATGGGTGCCGATCGGCCCCGTGTTGGTGGTCACGTACTTGACCTTGGTCTTGCCGCAGGTGGCGTAGGCGGTGCCTCTCGTCTTGTCGGAGGCGCCGCTTTCGGTGTGGACGAGGAACCCGTCGTCCGGCGTCTTGCCGGAGTCCTTGCCGTCGTCGGGCAGCAGGCCGATCAGGGTGCCGGCGCGGCCGCCGCCGCAGATGACGTGGGTGCCGTAGGGACAGGCGACGGTTCCGGTCCCGTCGTTGAAGCGCGGGAACTTGAAGTCTTCGCTGACGTACTTGTAGGTCTGCGGCGAGCAGAGCGCGTTCGCCGCGGTCTCGAGGCCGCCGCGGTTGGTGACGTCGACCTTCCAGCCGTCGTCGGGCGCCTTGTCCTTGTCGCTCCCGTCGTAGGGGTAGGAGCCGGTGAGCAGGATCCCGCCGTAGCCGTTGAACGTGCCCATCCCGCCGGAGATGACGTGGGTGCCGTTCGGGCACGGCGCCTTGATCGAGCCGGGGCCGGTGAAGGTGTCGTTGATCTCGATGTGGGTGACCGCGGCCCCGGCGGGCGCGGCGATGACGAGGGCGGCTGCGAGGGCGGCGATGGCCGCTGCGCATGTTCTCATTCCGGAGGCCCCCATCAGTCCGCCCACCCTACTCCTGATGCGGGCGCTTGGCTACAGGTGGGCGTGGTCGGCGCGGTCCCTGATCGGGATTTGGAGTCCTGACGACACCAAATCCCGGTCACTGGGGCGGATTTGGTGTCCATACGACCCACAATCCGCCCCAGTGGACGGCGGGGCGGGCGCGCAGGCCGCGGCGCTCAGGCCGCGGCGGCGCGCTCGTGGACGTAGCGGACCGCGGCGGCCCCCTCCCCCACGGCGATCGCGCAGCGCTTGATCGAGCCGGCGCGGACGTCGCCGGCGGCGAAGACGCCCGGCAGGCTCGTCTCCTGGATGCCGATCGCGCCGGCCTCGGCGCCGGTCAGGATGAAGCCCTTGGCGTCGCGGGCGACGGTGTCGCCGAGCCAGTCGGTGCACGGCTCGGCGCCGAGGAAGAGGAACAGGAACCGGACCGCCATCCGCTCGCCGTCCTTGAGCGTGACGCCGTCGAGCTCGCCGTCGGTCGCCGTGGAGCTCGGCGATCTCGGAGCGGTCGCGGACGTCGACCCCGTACTTCTCGAGGTCGTCGATCAGGTACTGCGACATCGTCTCGCTGAGATCGGCGCGGCGGTGCAGGAGCGTGACGAGTGCGCCGCCGCGCGCGAGCCAGATCGCGGCCTGCGCGGCCGAGTTGCCGCCGCCGACCACGGCGACCTGAGTGGCGGCACAGCGCTCGCCCTCGAGCGGGCCGGCGGCGTAGAAGACGGAGATCCCCTCGTACTGGTCGAGGTCCTCGACCGGGAGGCGACGGTAGTTGGCGCCGGTCGCGATGACGACGCTGCGGGCGACGACCTCGTGGTCGTCCTCGAGGCGGACCACGTGCTTGTCGGCGCCGGGCTCGAGCGCCACGGCCCTGTACGGCGTCGCGGTGCGGGCGTTGAACTTGCGGGCCTGGGTGACGGCACGGCTCGTCAGCTCCGAGCCGCTGATGCCCGCCGGGAAGCCGAGGTAGTTCTCGATCCGGCGCGACGTGCCCGCCTGCCCGCCGAGCCCGTGGCTTTCGACGACGAGCGTCTCGAGGCCCTCCGACGCGCCGTAGACGGCGGCGCCGAGGCCGGCGGGGCCGGCGCCGATCACGAGCAGGTCGACCTCCTCGCGCGGGCCGAGCTCGAGGCCGACGCCGATCGACCGCGAAAGCGTCGCCGTTGCTCGGCCGGGTCAGGTCGCGGCCGCCGGGCAGCCGGACCAGCGGCAGCTCGTCGGGGGCGAGGCCGGCGGCGAGCTCGGCCACATCCGGGTCGTCGCTGTGCTCCGGGTCGTGCCACTGGAACGGCAGCCGGTTGCGGTTCGCGAACTCGATGATCCGGCGCGTCTCCGCCGAGGAGCGCGGTCCGATCACCTCGATCCCGACGCCGTCCTGACGTTGCAGCGCCTCGCGGCGGTTGATGAAGGTGGTCAGCAGGAGCTCCGAGAGCGAGCCGTCCTCGGTCAGCAGCGGCCGCAGGTCCGCGCGGTCGACGGCGATGTAGCGCATCGGCTGGGTCGCGACCGCGGTCAGGAACACGGTCTGCCCGGAGAGCAGGTTCATCTCGCCGAGGAACCCGGAGGCGCCGTGGCGGACGATCTCGTTGCCGGCCGCGTCCTGGATCGCGGCCTCGCCCTCGATGATCGCAATCAGCGGGTAGCTCGGATCGCCGACCTGGAAGAGGACCTCGCCCTCGGCGGCGGTGCGCTCCTCGCCGACCTCAGCGAGGGTCTCCAGCTGCGCCTGGGAGAGAATCGGACTGACGTTGGCGGCCACGGGAAAAGGGTAGCCAGCGTGACAAGTCATCCGTAGGATCGAGCAATGCCCTCCTCCCCCACGCTGAACGGTCCGGTCGGGCTGGTCGGCGCGGGATACATCGGCCACCTGTTCGCGCAGCAGTTCGCGCTGGCCGGCCACGAGGTACGGGCCTGGTCGCCGGGCGGGTCGGCGGCGACGCTCGAGGAGCGGCTGCGCGGCAGCCTCGCGACGCTGGTCGAGATCGGCGCGGTCGATGCGGCGGACGTCGACGAGGTCGTCGGGCGGGTGTCCGTCCACGACGATCTCGCGAGTGCGCTCGGCCCGTGTGCGGCGGTGATGGAGGCGATCGTCGAGGACGCTGACGAGAAGGTCGCGTGTTACCGGGCGATCGAGGCGGCGGTCGGTCCCGAGGTGCTGCTCTGGAGCGCGACTTCGAACTTCCCGATGACCCGGCTCGCGGCCGGGATGGATCATCCGGAGCGGGCGATCGTGCTCCATCCGGTGCAGACGCAGCTGATCATCTTCGTCGAGGTCGTTCCCGGCGAGCGGACCAGCGACGCGACGGTGACGAGGACGTTGGAGTTCTGCGAGGACGCCGGGCTGCGGAGCGTGCTGCTGCGCAAGGAGATCCCGGGATTCCTCTGGAACCGGGTCTGGTTCGCGATGCTGCGCGAGATGCTGCACCTCGTCGACGTCGGCGCGGTCGAGCCGCGCGAGCTGGACTCGCTGGTGCAGACGACGCTGCGCGCGTTCGTCCCGGTCTTCGGGCCGTTGCAGATGACCGACCTGATCGGCCACGACACGCTGCGCGACATCTCGAACGCCCTCTATCCCGAGCTGGCGACCGATCAGGCCGCCTCGTCGACGATCGCCGACCACGTCGCGGCCGGCAAACTCGGGGTCAAGAGCGGCGAGGGCTTCTACATCGACGACGACGAACACGTAGCCGAGATCGCGGCGCGATTGAGCCGGATTGCACTCGAGCTCGGCGAGGAGAGCCGATGACGCGGGGTGGCCCAGACCACACCGCAGGTGGTGGAAACGACACCGGCATGGAGGCACGCTGACGGCATGAGCACAAACGCACACACATATTCCGACCCCCGCAAACCCATCTACCGGACCCTGGCTGCGATCTGCGCCGTCCTCGGGCTCGTCGCCGTCTTCGCCGCGCCGGCGAGCGCGAAGCCGAAGGTCGACGGCAAGTTCGACGTCAGCGGCGTCGGCACCAACAACGAGATCACCAAGGGCCCCGACGGCAACATCTGGGTGACCCTCGACCAGACCAACGACTTCGCGAAGATCACCCCGAAGGGCAAAGTCACCGAATACGACGCGGCGACGGTCAACAACCCAGTCGGGATCGCACCCGGCCCCGGCAAGACCCTGTGGGTCACCCAGTCAGGCGGTGTCGCGATCTTCGATCCGAGCGACCCCGAGGCCGCCGAGGCATTCACCGTCAACGACATCGCCGATCCGCGGGCGATCGTCAAGGGCCCCGACGGCAACATGTGGACCGTCAGCGGCGGCAACGTGATCAGGATGGACGCCGCCGACCCGACCGACGCGACCTCGTTCCCGGTGCTCGTCGCCGGCCGCGACATCGACGCCGGCAAGGACAAGCTCTGGGTCGCCGACTTCGGCAGCCAGGTCGTGCGCGTCACGACCGACGGAGTGCCGGAGACGTTCGACACCGGTGCCGGCTCCGGCCTGCAGGCGATCGCCGCCGGGCCGCGGGGCCAGGCGGCGTACGCCGATCCGACGTCGAACCCGCAGCGGGTCGGCCGCGTCGTCGGCAACAAGGTGAAGCGGACGAAGACCGAGGGCGATCCCTTCGGCGTCGCGTTCGCCGACGACGACGCCTACTGGATGCCGCGCTTCGCCTCCGGCGACATGCTCCGGCTGACGACGGGCGGCAAGGTCACGACGCCGGTCAGGTTCGGCAAGACCACCGGGCCGCGACGGGTCGCCACCGGCCCCAAGCACACCCTCTGGGTGACGCTCGACGGCTCCGAGCAGGTCGCGAAGGTCAGCGGGGTCAAGTAGCCGATGCAGTCGACTCCGACGACGATCACCGTCCCCGCAGGCCTGAACGGCCCGCGGGAGAGCGGCCAGGGCGGCTACACGGCGGGGCTCGTCGCGATGCTCGCCGGCGAGCTCGCCGAGGTGAGCCTGCGCGCGCCGGTTCCGCTCGACCGCGACCTCGCCGTCACCGAGGGGGAGGACGGCGCGGTCCGGGTCCTCGATGGCGAGAAGCTGATCGCGGAGGCGCATCCGCGCAACCTCGAGATCGAGGTACCGGCGCCGGTCGGGGTCGAGGAGGCGCGAGCGGCGAAGGAGCGATACCGCGGCTGGTCCGACGGCGAGTTCAGCCAGTGCTTCGTCTGTGGGCGCGACCGCCCCGACGCGTTCGGGGTGATGGGCGGCGCGGTCGAGGGTCGCGACGTCGTCGCCTCGACCTGGACCCCGGACGAGCGCACCGACGCCGAGGGCATCGGCCGGGCGGCGCCCGAGTTCGTCTGGGCGGCTCTCGACTGCCCCACCTACTTCGCGCTCTACCCGGACACGCTGCCGGTCAGCTTCCTGGCCCGGATGGCCGCGCGGGTGGACGACCTGCCCGAGGTCGGCACCGAGTACGTCGTGATGGCCTGGCCGATCGCCAAGGACGGCCGCAAGCACGTCGCCGGGTCGGCGCTCCTCGACGGAGCGGGGAACGTCCTCGCGGTCGCCGAGGCGCTGCTGATCGAATCGAAGCGTGATTGAACCGGGTCGACCGGGGGCAATCGGTCGGGAGTGCGTCGCCTGACTGAAAGCGTGCTGGCGCATCGCCGCCTGGTTCTCCTCGCCTGGCTGGTTCTGACGCTCGCCGGCATGTGGGCGGCGGCGACGATCACCGATTCACTCTCGCAGAGCTTCACGGCGCCCGGAAAGCCGGCGTTCGAGGCCAACGAACGGATCGTGGGCACGTTCGCGAGCGGCGGAGTCGTTCCGCCCCTCGTCCTCGTCGCCGAGGCGCCGGAGGGAGAGAAACTCGACATCGAGGCGGCAGCAAGGGAACTCGGCCGGATCGGCGATTCGGTCGACGGCGCTCGGATCGCGACGCCGAGCAGCCCAGGCGGTCGCGTTCTCGTCTCCGCGGACGGCGGCACCGCGGCGGCCATCGTCTTCCCGCCCCCCGGGACTCCCGCGCCCGACACCAACCCCGCGGCCGTCGAACAGCTGCGGAAGTCCGCGGACGGAACGACGGCCGGCGGCGGAACGGTCACCGTCACCGGGCTCGACGCACTCGTTGACGACACCGGCGGCGGCGGCGCCAGCCTTCTCATCGAGACGACCGCGGGCGCACTCGGCGCGCTCGTCGTGCTGATCGCAGTCTTCGCTTCGGTCGCGGCGGTCATCCCGATCCTGATCGCCATCGTCTCGATCCTCACCGCATTTCTCGCCCTCCGCGGACTCGCATCGCTGACCGAGATCTCGTTCGTGGTCCAGTTCATCGTCGGCTTGATCGGGCTCGGCGTGTCGATCGACTACTCGCTCCTCGTCGTCCAGCGCTGGCGCGAGGAGCGTGCCGCCGGAGCTGACGGGGACGAAGCGATCTTCAAGACGATGGCGACCGCCGGCCGTGCCGTCGCCTTCAGCGGGACGACCGTCGCCATCGGCCTGCTCGCCCTCGTGGTCGTTCCCGTCCCCGCGATCCGCTCGATCGGCTACGGCGGGCTGCTGATCCCGCTCGTGGCCGTCGTGGCGTCGCTGACGCTCCTGCCGGTGATCCTTCATTCGCTCGGGGCGAGGCTCGATTGGCCGCGGCGAGACGTGAAGCCGACGAACACGGACAGGTGGCGACGGTGGTCGCTGTTCGTCGTTCGCCACCGGTGGTCGGCGGCGATCGCGGGCCTGGCCATCCTCGGCGTCCTGCTCGGCTTCGCGACGGCACTCAATCCCGGCCGGCCGTCAGTCGACGCACTGTCGGCCTCCGGTGATGCCCGGGCCGCGCTGACCCGGCTCGAGTCCTCCGGCATCGGCGCCGGCGCGCTGACGCCGTTCGAGGTGGTGCTCATCGAGAACGACGCGCCGGCCGCGGCGGCGAAGCTCGGCGAGGTCGAAGGCGTCGCGGGCGCCCTGCATCCGCAGGGCAGCGCATGGCAGCGCGACGGCACCGCCGTGGTCGACGTCGTCCCCAGCGAAGACGCCGCAAGCGATGCGGGCCAGTCGACCCTCGAACGGGTCCGGGACGCGGTCTCCGGCCTGGGCGCGGACGCGGGCGTCGGCGGCCCGGACGCACAGAACCGGGACCTGACGGACGCGATCTACGGCTCCTTCGTCCCGATGGTCGCGCTGATCGCCCTGATCACGCTCGTCCTCCTCACCCGCGCCTTCCGGTCGGTCCTCCTGCCCGTGAAGGCGATCGCCCTCAACGTCCTCAGCGTCGGCGCGGCGTTCGGCGTGATCGTGATCATCTGGCAGCTCGGGCACGGCTCGGAGCTCTTCGGAATCGAGGCGACCGGCTCGATAACCAACTGGGTGCCCCTCTCGATGTTCGCGTTCCTGTTCGGGCTCTCGATGGACTACGAGGTCTTCATCCTCAGCCGGATGCGCGAGTCGTACGACGAACACGGGGACACCGATCGTGCGGTCGTGGACGGCCTCGGCGCCACCGGCCGGCTAGTCACCAGCGCGGCGCTGATCCTCTTTCTCGCCTTCGTGGCGCTCGGATCGACTCCCGTCACCGAGCTGCGGATCTTCGCCACCGGGCTGGCCGCCGGGATCGCCCTCGACGCAATCGTCGTGCGCACACTCGTGGTCCCCGCGCTGGTCGCGCTGTTCGGCCGCTGGAACTGGGTCCTGCCGCCGCGCCTCGCCCGCGTTCTCGGGGTCGAGCCTTCGCCCTAGTCCTGAGCGGCGTCGCTCAGGCGGCGGTCGCCCGGTGCCGGCGGAGCACCAGCGCGAACAGCACGACCGCATGAGCGAGGAAGACGACGTCGATCGCCATCCGGATGCCCTCCGACCAGCCCCGGGCATCCCCGGAGTAGCCGAGGAATCCGAAGACCACCAACGATGCCGTGACGACGAGCATCGTCCGGGTCGCCTCGCGGCGGGCGACGATCAGCGCTCCCATCGAAAGGCCCAGGAGCAGGACGGCGAGGGTCCCCGGCAACTCGGCCGGAGTGAAGTGAGCGAGCAGCATGACCTCACCCTAGGTCATGCCGACCCGGGCGCGGGCCGTTCTCGTCCCGTCCTGCGTCGAAATCGGTCCACGAGCTCAACGGGACTCGGGCGGCGCCTTCCGCTGGTCGGTCTTCGCAGCTTTCGCACGACCCGGGCGGAGCTCGCGGACGGCGTAGGCGGCCTGAGCAGCGACGGCAGCGTCCAACGCTCCGAAGCACAAGACGACAGGGGACATTCGTCACCTCCTTGTAGGGACCGGCAAATGCACCGGAAGGTCCGAGCATCCTCCGCAATTGCCGAGATTTCCACCCCTCGAGAAGGTTCTTAGAGAACTTTTATCGACGGCTCGAGACAAGCGAGCGTGCCGCGGCGAACCACGGGGCGACCCGGGCCGGCACTACTGATGCGGGGACGGGCGCTGCCGCAGAGACTGGATGCGAACCGATCTTGAACCCAGCCCCGAGGAGGCACCACATGGCCGCTGCAAAGACGACTACGAAGAAGACCACGCCCGCCGCAAAGGCGAAGGCGAAGCCCGCCGCAAAGGCGAAGCCGAAGCGGGCTGCTGCAAAGCCCCGCCGCGCCAAGCCCAAGGAGAAGGCTCCCGCCGACTACCTGCAGGACGCCCTCGATGATCTCGAGAAGGCGCGCGCAAAGGCCGGCAAGGAGGTCAGCGCAAGCATCGACAAGGCGCGGGACCGGATCAGCGACGCCCGGGCCGACATCGACGATCAGCGTCTGGATCAGGTCAAGGAATGGCGCGAGCAGGCCGGAAACGCCGCTGATGAGGCCCTTCGCGAGCTAGGCCGTTGGGCGATCCGCGCCCAGCGCAGTCCCGATGCCCTGAACGACCTCTCGAAGGAGATCACGAAGCGCCGGGCTCAGGTCAAGAAGGGCTGAGCGCGACCGCGGTGCTCACGCGGGGCCGCGCCTCCAGACCCGCGTCCCGGCCCTGAAGACCGACAAGTTGAGGGGGACGCCGGGGCGGTAAATCAGGTGCGAGTACGAAGGGGCGTCGAGGAGCACGGCGTCGCCGCGGCACCCCGGCGCGAGGCGCCCGATGTCGTCGCGGCGGAGCGAGCGCGCGCTCCCGGTCGTCGCGGCTGCGAGGGCCTCCTCGATCGTCATGCCCATGTCGCGGACGGCGAGGGCGATGCAGAGGGGCATCGAGGTGGTGAAGCTGGAACCGGGGTTGGTGTTGGTGGCGATCGCGACGGCGACGCCGGCATCGATGACGCGACGGGCGTCCGGGTAGGGCTGACGGGTCGAGAAGTCGGTCGCGGGAAGGAACGTCGCCACTGTGTCGCTCGCGGCGAGAGCGTCGACGTCGGCGTCGCTGAGGAAGGTGCAGTGGTCGACTGAGGCGGCGCCCATCTCGACGGCGACCCGAGCGCCGTCGCCGGGGCCGAGCTGGTTGCCGTGAACGCGGAGGCCGAGGCCGGCATCGCGCCCGGCGGCGAGAACGGCGCGCGACTGGTCGGCATCGAAGGCGCCGGTCTCGCAGAAGACGTCGATCCACCGCGAGCGCGGTGCACAGGCGGCGAGCATGTCGCCGCAGACGAGCGCGACGTAGTCGTCGGGGCGGCCCTCGTACTCGCGCGGCACCAGGTGGGCGCCGAGATAGGTGACGTCGTCGGTCAGCTCGGCGGCGAGCCGGCAGAGCCGCTCCTCGGTGGCGACGTCGAGGCCGTATCCGGACTTGATCTCCTGGTGGGTGATCCCCGCGGCCAGCGCCTCGGCGGCGCGTGTCCTCGCTAGCCCGAGCAGCTCCTCGTCGCTCGCGGCCCTCGTGGCCTGGACAGTGACGGCGATTCCGCCGGCCTCGTACGGCGCTCCGGCCATCCGCGCGGCGAACTCGTCTGCCCGGTCGCCGGCGAAGACGAGGTGCGTGTGGCTGTCGACGAAGCCGGGGATCACGCAGCGGCCGCCGGCATCGTGGTGCTCGTCCCCGGCTGCGCCGGCGGGCCCGACATGGGTGACGAGCCCGCCCTCGATGACGAGCGAGGCGTCGCGGACGATTCCGAGCGGCCCCTCCCCCAGCTCCGGGTCGTTGGTGACGAGGAGGCCGATCGAGTCGATGACGGTCGCGCTCACCGGCTCACCCCACCACAGCGGCGATCGAGTCGGCGAGCTCACGCGCCACGTCGAGCTCGGCGTGGCGGCCGTCGCGAACGATCTCGCGCCCACCGGCGACGACCCGGTCGACGTCGCCGGGACCGGACGCGAACACCGCGGACTCCAGCGCGTTCGCCGATCCGGCTCCGGCCGTACGGACTCCGTCGAGGCGGATCGTGACCAGATCGGCGATCGCGCCGGCCTCGATCCGGCCCGCCTCGGGCCAGCCGATCGAGGCGTGGCCGGCGCCCGTCGCCGCGGCCATCAGCCCGGTGGCATCGTGGCGCCCGCGCTCGCCGCTCGCGAGCCGCTCGTCCAACTCGACCGCGCGCGCCTCCTCCATCGGGTCGATCATCGCGTGCGAGTCGGACCCGAGCGCGAGCGGACGCGCCGGCGTCGAGGAGCGCCCTGGCGGGGCCGATGCCGTCGGCGAGGTCGCGCTCGGTCGTCGGGCAGAAGCAGCAGCAAGAGCACGACCCACCGAGCAGGCGGATGTCCTCGGCGATCAGGTGGGTGGCGTGGACGGCGGTGAACGACTCGCCGAGGGCACCGGCGTCGGCGAACACGCCGGTCGGCGTCAGCCCGTGCGCCTCGAAGCAATCCTCGTTCTCGGCCGGCTGCTCGGAGACGTGAGCGTGCAGCGGACAGCCCCTCCCCCGCGCCCACTCGGCGACGACCGCGATCGCCGCCGGATCCACGGCCCGGACGCTGTGGATTGCGGCGCCGACCCGAGCGTCCTCGCCGGCGCTCAGATCGTCGACTCGCGACGCCCACGACTCGGCGTCGCCGTCGGAGAAGCGCCGCTGGACATCGTTCGGCGGCCTGCCGATCCCGCCGTGCAGGTAACAGGTGTCGAGCAGGGTGATCCGGATCCCGGCCTCCCCAGCCGCCGCGATCAGGGCCTCGCCGATCTCGTTCGGGTTCGAGTAGGGCACGCCGCCGGGACCATGGTGGAGGTAGTGGAACTCCCCGACCGCGGTGATCCCGGCGAGCGCCATCTCCGCGAACGTCGCCCGGGCGAGCGCCCGGTAGCTGTCGGGGTCGAGGACGGCGGCGACCTCGTACATCCGCTCGCGCCAGGTCCAGAAGCTGCCGCTCCCGGCTTGCGTCCGCGAGCGCAGCGCCCGGTGGAAGGCGTGGGAATGGGCGTTGGCGAAGCCGGGGACCGTCAGGCCGGCGAGGCGCTCGGCCCCGGCCGGCGAGGCGGTGACGTCGCGCCCGACCGATGCGATCCGGCCGCCGTCGACCTCGACGACGACGCCGGGCTCGGCCAGCTCCGCCCCCGAGCCAGGCGAGCTCGCACCAGTAGGTCGTGCTCACGAGCCGACCCGCTCGGTCAGCCGGAGCGCGCGCTCGATGAAGTCGTCGCGGCCGAAGCGCTCGAACTGCTGCCAGGTCGAAAGCGTCGTCGGGTCGGCGACGCGGTCGACGAAGAGGATCCCGTCGAGGTGATCGACCTCGTGCTGGAAGGTGCCGGCCGTGAGGCCGAGCTTGACCTCCTCGTGCGGCGCGCCGTCGCGGTCGAGATAGCTGACCCGGACGCGCATGTGCCGCGGCAGCTCGCCCCGCAGGTTCGGGATCGACAGGCACCCCTCGTTGATCTGCTCGACGTCGTCGCCGATCGGCTCGACGACCGGGTTGACGAAGACCGTGAGGGGAATCGGCGGCTTGTAGGGGTAGCGGGGGTTGTGATCGACCTCGGCGACGGCGACGCGAACGGTCTCGCCGACCTGGTTCGCCGCGAGCCCCGCCCCGCCGGCGGCCCGCATCGTCTCGATCATGTCGTCGATCAGTGTCCTGGATCCCGTCGGAGGCCAGCTCGTCCGCCGTCAGCTCGCGGGCGCGCTCGCGCAGCACCGGGTGGCCGAGCTCGACGATCTCGAGGACGCTCAAGGCGAACCGGGCTCGGACTGACCGGTGCGGCCCGGCGCCATCGGGACCCGGACGCCGCGCTCGGCGGCGACTTCGATCGCGCGCTCGTAGCCCGCGTCGGCATGGCGGATGACGCCCATCCCCGGGTCGGCGGTGAGGACGCGGTCGAGCTTCTCGTCGGCGAGGGCGCTGCCGTCGGCGACGCAGACCATCCCGGCGTGGATCGACCGGCCGATGCCGACGCCGCCGCCGTGGTGGATGCTCACCCACGAGGCCCCCGAGGCCGTGTTGACGAGCGCGTTCAGGAGCGGCCAGTCGGCGATCGCATCGGAGCCGTCCCGCATCGACTCGGTCTCGCGGTAGGGGGACGCGACCGAGCCGGAGTCGAGATGGTCGCGGCCGATCACGATCGGGGCGCTGATCTCACCGCTGCGGACCATCGCGTTGAAGCGGAGCCCGAGGCGGCGGCGCTCGCCGTACCCGAGCCAGCAGATCCGCGCCGGCAGCCCCTGGAAGGCGATTCGCTCCGCCGCCATCCGGATCCACCGCCGCAATGACTCGTTCTCGGCCCCGCCGCCGGAGAACTCGTCGAGGACGGCGCGGTCCGTCGCCTCGATGTCGGCGGGGTCGCCGGAGAGCGCGGCCCAGCGGAACGGTCCCTTCCCCTCGCAGAAGAGCGGCCGGATGTAGGCGGGGACGAAGCCCGGGTAGTCGAACGCGCGCTCGAAGCCGCCGAGCTGCGCCTCGCGGCGGAGGCTGTTTCCGTAGTCGAAGACCTCGGCGCCGCGCTCCTTGAATCCGACCATCGCGAAGCAGTGGGCGGCGGCGGACGTGCGGGCGCGCCGGATGTAGTCGTCGGGGTCGGACTCGCGGAGGGCGCCGGCGTCGGCGAGCGAAAGGCCGGCCGGGATGTAGCCGACGAGCGGGTCGTGGGCGCTCGTCTGGTCGGTGACGACGTCGGCGTCGAATTCGCGGGCGAGCAGCTCGGGGACGATCTCGGCGGCGTTGCCGAGGAGGCCGACGCTGAGCGGCCGGCGCTCCGCCTTGGCGGCGCGGCAGCGGGCGATCGCATCCTCGAGGTCGGTCGCCTGCTCGTCGAGGTAGCGGGTCTCGAGCCGGCGGCGGATCCGCTCAGGATCGACCTCGATGCAGAGGGCGACGCCGTCGTTCATCGTCACCGCGAGCGGCTGCGCCCCTCCCATCCCGCCGAGACCGGCAGTCAGCGTGATCGTCCCGGCGAGCGAGCCGCCGAAGCGGCGCCGGGCGATCTCGGCGAAGCACTCGTAGGTCCCCTGCACGATCCCCTGGCTGCCGATGTAGATCCACGAGCCCGCGGTCATCTGCCCGTACATCGTCAGCCCCTCGCGCTCGAGGCGGCGGAACTCGTCCCAGTTGGCCCACTCGCCGACGAGGTTGGAATTGGCGATCAGGACGCGCGGCGCCCACTCGGCGGTGCGGAAGACGCCGACCGGCTTGCCGGACTGGACGAGGAGCGTCTCGTCGTCGGCGAGATCGCGGAGCTCGCGGACGATCGCATCGAACGCGTCCCAGGTGCGGACCGCCTTGCCGGTGCCGCCGTAGACGACGAGATCGTCGGGCCGCTCGGCGACGTCGGGGTCGAGGTTGTTCATCAGCATCCGCAGCGCCGCCTCCTGCCCCCATCCGCGGCAGGTCAGCTCGGGACCGTGTGGGGCGCGGACTTCGCGCGGGCCGCTCACAGGAGCGCTCCGATCTCGCCCTCGACGGCGGCGACGATGGCTCCGGAGGCGAGCAGCTCCTCGACGGCTCCGAGCTCGGGGGCGAGCCAGCGGTCGGGCCCGGCGCCGGGGACGGCGGTCCGGACGGCCGCCAGCGCGCCGGCCGTCCCCCGCGCCGGCTCGAGCGGCGCTCGCAGCTCGAGGCCGCGGCAGGCGCAGGAGAGCTCGACGGCGAGGATCCGCCGGAGGTTGCCGACGCTGCGGCGAAGCTTCCGCGCCGCGCCCCAGCCCATCGAGACGTGGTCCTCCTGCATCGCGCTCGTCGGCAGCGAGTCGACGCTGGCCGGGGCGGCGAGGCGGCGGTTCTCGGCGACCATCGCGGCCTGCGTGTACTGGGCGATCATCATCCCCGAGTTGACGCCGGCGTCGGGGGCGAGAAACGGCGGCAGCCCGTGGGAGCGGAGGTGGTCGAGGAGGCGGTCGGTACGGCGCTCGGCGATTGCGCCGACCTCGGCAGCGGCGATGGCGAGGAAGTCGCAGGCGAAGCCGACCGGCGCGCCGTGGAAGTTGCCGCAGGACTCGACCCTGCCGTCGGGCAGGACCATCGGGTTGTCGATCGCCGAGCGGAGCTCGTGATCGGCGGTCACCGCGGCGTTCGCGACCGTGTCCCGGGCGGCGCCGTGGACCTGCGGCGTGCAGCGGATCGAATAGGCGTCCTGGACGCGCGGGTCGTCGTAGCGGTGGCTCGCGACGATCGGCGAGCCGTCGAGGAGGGCGCGGAGGTTGGCGGCGCTGTCGGCCTGGCCGGGCTGCGGCCGCAGGGCGATCAGATCGGCGGCGAAGGCGCGGTCGGTTCCGAGCAGCGCCTCGGTCGCCGCCGCCGCGGCAACGTCGGCGACCGCGAGCAGAGCCCGCAGATCGGCGATCGCGAGGACGAGCATGCCGAGGATCCCGTCGGTTCCGTTGATCAGCGCCAGCCCCTCCTTGGCGCCGAGGACCGGCGGCTCGATGCCGGCGGCGGCGAGGGCTGGGCCGGCGGGCAGCACCTCCCCCTCGGGACCGAGCACCTGTCCCTCGCCGAGCATCGCCAACGCACACGCGGCGAGCGGCGCGAGATCGCCGCTCGCGCCGAGGGAACCATGCTCGGGGACGACCGGGTCGATCCCGGCGGCGAGCATCGCCAGCATCGTCTCGGCCAGGAGCGGCCGCGCGCCGGAGCGGCCCATCGCCAGCGACCGGGCCCGCAGGAAGAGCATCGCGCGGACGACCTCGCGCTCGACGGGCGGTCCCATCCCGGCGGCGTGGGAGCGGATCAGCGCCCGTTGCAGCTCGGCGCGGCGGTCGGCCGGGATCGGCGTGTGCGCGAGCGAGCCGAATCCGGTCGAGACGCCGTAGGTCGGCTCCTCGGAGGCGGCGATCCCCGCTACGAGCGCAGCGGTCTCCTCCATCGCCGCCCGCGCTTCGCCGGACAGCCGAACCGGTGCTCCTCGGCGAGCGACGGCCACGACGTCGTCGGCGCTCGCCCCGCTCGGGCCCAGGTCGATGGGTGCGATGGATTCGTCGCTCAAGGCCGTCGTCTCGTCCTCCGCGTCGTGGTCTCCGCCGCCGACATTAGCCGCTGGGCATGGACCGGCGTCCCTGGCGCCGGACCCGGCGCGGGCCGCCCGGCGGCATCAGGACCAGCATCCGCAGCCGCCGGGCGATCCCGCCGGCCGAGGCGAGGTCGCGGCGGGCCGAACGGCGCTCCCCGAGTGATGGCGGCGGGACGTCAGCCGGGCCGTAGCGGCGCTCGCGGAACCCGCGCACGTAGGCAGCGGCCGCGGTCAGGCGCGCCTCGCGGAGACGGCCCTCGGTGACGAGCAGCGTCGTCGACTCGCGGCGCGACCAGCCGGTCGTTCGCAGGACGGCGCGGAGCTCCTCGACCTCGCGCTCCTCGGCGAAGCCGGGCGGCAGGCGGCGATGGCGGATGCTGCGAAGCGGGGGGACCAGCGCGAAGGCGCCGAGCACGGCGAGGCCGGCCAGCGGCGAGATCGGCGCGCCTCCCCCACCCTCCCCGGCGGGCGGCGGCGCTGCGGCCGCCGTCTCGGTGGGTTTCCCAGGCCTGGACTCGCCGCGCGCCTGGAACTCGCCGAACGAGCCCGCCCCGAGCGAGAACGAGGCACCGCCGCGGACTTCGGGCGCCTGTGCCGGAGCAACGGGCGGCGTCGGGTCGAACGGCACCCAGCCGATGCCGTTGAAGTAGACCTCGACCCAGGCGTGGGCGTCGAGGTCTGTCACCTCGAACCCCTCCCCCTTCGTCAGCGGCGTCCCCGGCGCGAAGCCTGCCGCGACCCGCGCCGGAATGCCGACCGTCCGCAGCATCAGCGCCATCGCGCCCGCGAACTGCTGGCAGTAGCCGATCCGGTCCTGGAAGAGGAAGGCGCGGAGCGGCAGCCGGTGCCTCGGCGGCTTTTCGTCGTAGGTGTAGCGGGAGCGGAGGTGATTCTGGATCGCGGTGGCGGCGTCGTAGGCGTTCGCCTCACCGGCGGTGAGGCGCTCGGCGAGGTGGGCGACCTGGCCGTAGGCGGACTCGCCGAGAGCCTGCTCGGCGCTCGCCCGTCCCTCCCGCTCGCCCCAGAGCGGCACCGCGACGTGCGTCGGCGCGACGATCGCTTCGAGGCTGGCGTCCTGCGGAACGGCTAGCTGCGTGTAGGGCGAAAGGGGCAGCCGGTAGTGCCGCGATCGCCGGCGGAGGAGCGCCGGGCGCGGATTCGGCGCGTAGGAGTCGACCGTGTACTCGCTGCCCGCCGTGAGCGGCTCCGACTCGAGGCGGGTGGTCCCGTCGGGATCGCTCTCCGCGCCGTCGACTCCGTCGATCGAGGTCGGCAGGCCCGGGCTGACGATCAGCGGACTGTCCATAGAGAGCACCTCGAACCGCGCCCTCTGCGTCCAGTCGCGACCGCTGTCGACGGAACCGGATTCCGCAGATCCGAGCGCGATCGGCTCCGCGGGGACCGGCTGCCCGCCGCCGCCGGAGCGCCGCCAGACGTCGCCGTAGAACTCGTCGAGCACCTCGGCCCTCCAGAAGTTCGCGCGGTCGGTATGGACCTCGAGGACCGGCTCGCCGTTCCGTGGCCAGTCGATCGGGCCGTAGCTCTGGCTCCAGTCGAAGGACACGCCCTCGCTGCCCCCGGGCACCGTCCAGGTCCGGTAGTCGATCGGCGGGTCGTCGCCGGCGAGGCTCGTCGCCACCGGGATCGCGACGACGCCGAGGCCCGCGACGAGGGCGACCGCCGGCAGGCGCCCAACCCGCTCTCCCCAGAGCCAGGCCGCCGTCAGCACCAGCAGGACAGCGCCCCAGAGGACCGGGGCGCCGATCGGCCGTGCCACCGCCGGGATCGTGAAGGCGGTGACGAGCAGGACGAGGCCCGCGACCGGCGGACGGCCGGCGTCGCGACCAGGCCGGAACCCCAGCGCCGCCGCGGCGACGAGCAGGGGCGCAACCGGCGCGATCAGAAGCAGCCGGGCCCAGTCGCCGGCTCCGGTCAGCGGATAGTCGAAGGAGCCGCCGAGGCCCTTGAGGCCGATGTCGATCCCGTCCGCGAGCCGGTCCCAGTGCCACGGCGGCAGGTCGCGAGCGGCGAAGCCGACGGCCACGAGTGCCCCGGCGGCGCCGGCGAGGACGATCAGCGCCGCGGCGAGCCGCCGTCGCCACGAGGCCGGGAATGCGGCGTGCAGGCTCAGGCCCGCGGCCACGGCCGACGCGACGAGCGCGACGGCGATCAGCCGCGTGGTCGGTGGGTCGGCGATCAGCGTCCCCCACTGCAGCGCGGCGACGATCGCGAAGACGGCGAAGACGACGAGGCGGACCGGAGTCGCTTTCATGCTGCGGCCCTCGCCACCTCGGCGCCGATCGCATGACCCGAGCAGCCCGCCGCCGTGAAGGCGACCCGGCGGCCGGGGAGCGCTGCGGGCGCGATGACCCAGCCACGGACGACTCCGGCCGGGAGCCGCGGGGACGCCGAAGCGGAGACCCAGATGACCGCCGAGCGGAGATCGCCCTGCGCGAGCCTGGGGACGCCGTCGCGGGCATCGACGACTGCGATAGCAGCGAGGGCAGCAGTCCAGGCGCGCGGATCGCGACCGACGCTGAGCCGCTGCCGGGTCCCGGCGATGAGCAGCTCGCAGCCGCCGAGCCTCGCGAGGTGCGCCATCAGCGAGGCTGCGGCGCGAACGGCGTGGTCGAGATCGGCCTCCGTAGCCGCGTCGGAGGGGTCGAGGACGATCAACGGCGCCGCGTCCCCGGCGGCGACGAGGTGACGCTCGGCGAGCTCCGCCCCGCGAGCAAGCGACGGCCAGTAGATCCGCGTCGCCTTCGTCCCCGGGCGGTAGGGCCGGACGCCGTCGAGCTCGGGGTCCGCCGCCGCCTCACGTTCGCCTCCGGCGGCGAGCTCCCCGAGGCCCATGCTGCGGCGGCCGATCGCCGGGCCCTTCGATCCGGCCGGGCCTGCGAGCGGCTCGATCCGCGGCAACACCAGGACCGAGGCCGGCCCCCCCATGACGATCCGGCGCTCGGCGAGCCCAAGCGGATCGCCGAAGCGCAGCGCCGGGGCGGCGAGACGGTGGCGGCCGCGCCGTTCGATGGACCCGCCGAGGCGGACGCTGAAGGAACTGCGGGGGCGGAGGACGCGGAGCGCAGCCGGTTCGCCGAGGATCGGATCCTCGATCCGGCAGAGCAGCGGCAGCCAGCCGCTGCGGCCGTCGAGGACGACATCGAAGCTCTCACCCTCGGTGACCTGGTGGGGCATCTCGCCGCGCCGGACCGCGACGCCGACCGAGCCGAGCCGGACCCAGGCCACGCAGGCGCCGACGACGAGCAGGATCGCGATGCCGGGAATCAGCAGGATCGGCGAGGCCAGCAGGAACCCGGCAAGCGTCAGGACGACGGCGAGGCGCAGCGCTGTGGCCGCGCCGGCCACCTCAGAGCGCCGGGACGGACTCGATCGCGTCCGCGACGACCGTCGCCCGCTCCGACTCGCCGACGCCTGGGGCGAGCAGGAGCCGGTGGGAGAGCACCGGGCCCGCCAGTGCCTGGACGTCGTCGGGAAGGACGTGGTCGCGCCCCTCGAGGGCGGCGAACGCTTTCGCCGCCCGGAACAGCATCAGCGAAGCCCGGGGGCTGGCCCCGAGCTCGAGCCGGCCGTCGCGGCGGGTCGCCTCGGACACGGCGACGATGTATTCGCGCAGCTCCGGGCTGCCGTGGACGGCTGCGGCGGCGGCTTGGGCGCGACGGACGTCGTCGAGGTCGGCGACGGGTTCGAGCTCGGAGACGAGGTCGCCGGCGGCGTGGCCGTGGAGCATCTCCGCCTCGTCGAACGCGTCGGGGTAGCCCAGCTCCACCCGGACCATGAACCGGTCGAGCTGCGCTTCCGGCAGCGGGTAGGTGCCGGCGTACTCGGCCGGGTTCTGCGTCGCGATGATCATGAACGGGCGGGCGAGCTCGTGGGTCTGCTGGTCGACCGTGACGCGACGCTCCTGCATCGACTCGAGCAAGCCCGACTGGGTCTTCGGGGAGGCGCGATTGATCTCGTCGACGAGGACGACGTTGGCGAAGATCGGCCCCGGGTGGAACTCGAACGCCGACTCGCGCTGGTTGAAGATCATCGTCCCGGTGACGTCCGCCGGGAGCATGTCGGCGGTGCACTGGACGCGCGAGAACTCGGCCCGGACGGAGCGAGCGAGCGAGCGGGCGAGGGCCGTCTTGCCGACGCCGGGATGGTCCTCGATGAGGACATGGCCGCCGGCGACGAGGGCGACGAGCAGGTCCCGGAGGGCGCCGTCGCGGACCTTCAGCGCGCGCTGCATGTTGGCCCGCAGGGTCTCCCCCAGCGTCCGGGCCGCCCGCGGGTCGAAGTCCGGCGTCTCCTCCACTCGAGACCAATCGTAGGGAGCCGCGGGTCTCGGCTCCACCGATGCCGCCCCGTACCGGGTACCTACGCACCACCGCCGTCGGCGATGGATGATTGACCGATCCCGACAGCCGCCACATACCCGCGCTTCCGCGGAGTCGCGTCGATCGCGCTCCTCACGTCGGTCGCCGTGCTCGGGCTCAGCGGCCGCGCCGCGGCGACCGTCCCAGGCGCCAACGGCAAGCTCGTCTTCATGGGCCTGCTCGAACAGGGCATCTACACGGTGCAGCCCGACGGCGGGCGACGGCGGCAGCTGACCGCGGGGGTCGACGTGACCCCGTCGTGGTCGCCGGACGGCAACCGGATCGCCTACGTCGACGCCAACACCGGCAATATCTGGAAGATGCACGCCGACGGGTCCAGGCGAACCCGCCTGACCCGCAACGGCACCTCGTTCGAGCCGAGCTGGTCGCCCGACGGCACCCGCATCGTCTTCACGAAGCAGGGTGGCGGCGACGCGGAGATCTACACGATGCACTCCGACGGCAGCCACGGCCGGCGCGTCACCGACAACGACGCCGACGACTTCGATCCGGACTGGTCGCCGAACGGCGAGATGATCGCCTTCGCGCGCTCCCGCTCGAGCGACAAACCCGACCTGTTCAAGGTGCGGCCATCGGGCTCGGGCCGGAAGCGGCTGACCGAGACGAAGAATCGCTACGAGGTCGCGCCGAGCTGGGCGCCCGACAACCGGAAGATCGCCTTCAGCAGCGGCCGCGAGGGCAGCGACGCCGAGATCTACAAGGTCAAGTCCGACGGCACCGTGAGGCGTCAGCTGACCAACAACGAAACGGTCGATGCCGACCCCGCCTGGTCGCCGAACGGCAACCGCATCGCCTTCTACGAGAGCGGAACGATCTGGAAGATGTCGGACGGCGGCGGCAAGCCCCGGAAGGTCGTCGAGGACGGCGGCTGGCCCGACTGGCAGGCCCGCTGAGACAAGCCGCTTCCACACCGTTGTCGTGCGGAATGCGTCAAATAGTTATTTCCGGAATGATTCCGCCGCCGTGCGTCGCCTTCCCCCGGGTGGCGCACGGCGCTTTTCAATCGCGGACCATCCGAGCGACGCGGCTGAAGGGAGCGGTCCCGGCGGGGTCGTGACCGGCTTGCAGCCGCTCGGCCCGGAGCAGCGGCTCGAGGGCGCCGGTCCGTGAGAGCAGCCCTTCGACGGCTTCGCGGGGACCGCCGTCCAGACCGGTCAGCTCGCCGCGGAGCCGGGCGAGCGCCCAGACCCGGTAGGCGCTCGTCGGCACGTCCCGGTAGGTGACGCCCTGGACCGTGAGGTCGTGACGCGGACGTCCGGCGGTGTGGGCCTCGGCATTCGCGGCGAGCATCGGCAGATGGGTCTCCCCCGCCTCGCGGAGGAGCGGCTCGAGGTCGGCAGGGAACGCGTCGAGGAGCGGCCGCTCGCCGATCCGGCTCGCCCGCGCGTCCCAGACCCGCGCGACCCACTCGTTCACGGCGGGCGCGCGGGTCCGCATGATCCGCGCCGGCGTCGGGTCGATCGCGAAGTGGCGGAACATCGACCCGTAGAGACCGTAGTCGGCGACGGTCGGGCGCTCGCCGAGCAGGAACGGCCGCTCGGCGAGGACCGGCTCGAGGATGTCGAGGACGCGTGTGTATGCCGCGTCGGCATGGGCGCGGGTCGAATCGTCGACGCCGTCGCCGGTCACGAACAGCTTCGTCTGCCGGCGCGCGAACCAGCGGCGGCGCAGCGCCAGCGGCACCGGGATGCGGACGAGCTCGGATGTGAGTTGCCGCGAGTTCAGCTCGCGGTCGGGCGCGTAGCTCCAGCGGTAGTGCATCGCCGGGCGCCACATCCATTCGTCGCCGAAGTCCTCGATCAGGAGCGCCAGGAAGCGCAGAGCCGGATCGGCCGGGATCACGGGCACCTCGGGATGCTGCCCCTCGAGCCAGGCGATCATCGGCGTCGTGTCGGTCATCCAGCGCCCGTCGGGGAGCTGGACCGTGGGCAACTGTGCGCCGCCGAGCAGGCGGGGCAGCGTCCACGAGTAGAGGACCACGCCGAGCGGCCGGCGTTCGTAGGGAATCTCCTTGAAGCGCAGGTAGGCCTCGAACTTCCCGGTGAAGTACGAGTACTCGGAGCCGTAGACGATCATCCCGCGAGCCTAGTCGCGATACTGCGGCGGTGGCCAAGGTGATCCCGATCGAGGACCTCCGTCTCAGCCATCGGGCGGCGCTGTTCGAGGGCGGCGACGACGCGGACGCGTCGATCTTCGTCGTCTCCGTCGACCGCGGCGAAGGCCCCGACCTCCACGTCCACCCCTACCCCGAGGTGTTCGTCGTCATGGGCGGGATCGCGCGATTCACGGTTGCCGACGAGCAGATCGTGGTCGAGGCCGGCAACGTCGTCGTTGTCCCGGCCGAGACGCCGCACGGGTTCAAGGGCGAAGGCGACGACAAGCTCCGGATCGTCAGCGTCCACCCGAACCGCGAGGTCGTCCAGACTGACCTCTAGCCGAGCCGCAGGCGCCAGTCGTTGCAGCGGGTCAGGTTGCCCGGCGGGTATTCGATGTCGGTCTCGCCGAGCAGCTCGAAGCCGAGGCGGCGGCAGATCGCGTTCGACGGCTCGTTGCCGGGGGCGGGAAAGGCGTGGAGCGAGTCGCACCCACCCGCCCCGGCGGCGCGGTCGACGATCGCGGCGGCGGCGGCCGCGGCGAACCCGCGGCCCTGGTGGGCGGGGAGCACCGACCAGCCGGTCTCGTAAACGCGCTCGCCCCGCCATTCGCGCTCCCAGAACCCGACCGAGCCGACCCCCTCCCCGCTCGCGGCGTCGACGATCCTGAACATCCCCGAGTCGGCGGCCTCGTAGCGGCGCTGGCGGGCACGGATCTTCTGATCGGACTCGGCGCCGCCGAGGTGCTCCATCATCGCCGGGTCGCCGACCAGCCCGTGGAGCAGGCCCGCGTCCGCGGGACCCCACGGCTCGAGCCGGATCGCGGCCCCCACCGCGTCAGTCGAGCCGGTCGGGCAGCCCGAAGCGGAGGAAGAAGTCCTCGGTGCGCCGCTCGTCGAGCGGCTGCTCGGGATAGCGGACGTAGTCGTCGGGGTCTTCGCTCTCGATCGAGCGGTTGATGAAGCAGGTGACGTCGCTGATCCGCTCGCCGTCGAAGCTGAGCACGTTCAGCGCGAACGGGCGATACGTCCCGTCCGGCTCGTACCAGCAGTAGAAGCCGAGGGCGTACTGGCCGTTCGCCCTGGTCACGGCGTGCTTCCATTTCCAGTCGCCGGTCAGCGGGCCGTTGCGGAGGAAGCCGCGGAGGTCGTCGTGGCCGCCGGGGCCGCCGAACCAGGAGACGATCGGCGGCATCGAGAACGTCGCCTCCTCCGAAAGCATGTCGACGACGCCGTCGATGTCCTCGCGGTACCAGGCGTCGAGGTAGGCCTCGACGATCTCGCGAACGCCCTCGTCGCCGAGCACTCGCAGCGTCGCCTGCTGGCTGCGCTCGGGAAGCCGGTCCTCGATGGTCGCGCGCGCCCGCTGCAGGGCGCTGTTGACCGAGGCGACGGAGGTCTCGAGGGTCGCGGCCGTCTCGCGGGCCGAGTAGCCGAGCACCTCGCGGAGGATCAGGACGGCGCGCTGGTTCGGGGGCAGGTGCTGGAGCGCTGCGATGAACGCGAGCTCGACCGCCTCCCGCGACTCGTAGCGGGCATCGGGCGCCATCGGGCCGTCCTCGACGATCAGGCGCTCGTCGGGGAACGGCTCGATCCAGACGCTCTCGGCGACCGGCATTCCGGGAACGCCGTCCTCGGGATCCGTCCGGGGGCCGTAGTCGATCGGGTGGACCCGGGGGCGACGGCGCTCGATCGCGGTCAGGCAGGTGTTCGTCGCGATCGTGTAGAGCCACGAGCGCAGCGAGCTTCGGCCCTCGAAGCGCCCGATCGCGCGCCAGGCGCGGAGCATCGACTCCTGGAAGGCGTCCTCGGCGTCGTGCAGGGAGCCGAGCATCCGGTAGCAATGGGCGATCAGCTCGCCCCGGTACGGCTCGACGAGGGCCGTGAAGGCAGCCTCGCTGCCCTCGCGCGCCGCCTCGAGGTCCGCCGTTTCGTCAACCCTTGCCGCTCTCACGCTTCCCGCCATCGACGTCGCAGGGTAGCGTCGCCGCCAAGTGGTTTCACCCCCGGCCACAACGGGACGTCGCGTCGCGATCGTCGGCGCCGGATTCGCGGGCCTCGCTGCGGCTGAGCGGCTCGCGGTGGCCGGACACGAGGTCGTCGTCCTCGAGGCCCGCAACCGGGTCGGCGGGCGCGTCTGGTCGGAGCGGATCGAGATCGCCGACGGGCACACCGGGACGATCGAGCGCGGCGGTGAGTTCATCACCGGCGGCTATGACACGACCGAGGCGACCGCCGCGCGACTCGGGATCGGCCTCGACGGGATGGGGATCGCCTATCCGGATCGCGAGCTGAGCCCGGGGCCGGGGCCTGACCCGGATGACCTGCTCGCCGGCGCCGAAGCCGCGGCGCTGGCGGCGACGGCTGCGACATCCGGCACGGCCGCGAGGGCGATCCTCGACGGTGCCGTCGCGGACCCGGCCGTCCGCGACCTCCTCGCCCTGCGGCTGCAGAGCGCCCTCGCCCATCCGTTCGGCGACCTCGACGCGCGCTTTCTGATCCACCTCCCCTACCTCGTCCACTCGGCCGAGACGCTGCGGATCCACTGCGGCAACCAGGCGCTCGCCGAAGCGCTCGCGTCGCGCCTGCCCGACCCGGTCCGCTTCGGCTCGCCGGTCCACGAGATCGAGCACGAGGCCGATGCCGAGGGGGCCGTCCGGCTCCGCGGCGAGGGCTTCGAGGTGAGCGCCGCCGCCTGCATCGTCGCGGTGCCCGCCGCGCTGCTTCCCGGGATCAGGTTCACCCCACCGCTGCCGGAGCCGACGCGCGCGGCGATCGCGGGGATCCGGACGAGCCGGGCGGCGAAGCTGGCGGTGCCGCTGCGCGCGTCGGCCCCGACGCGTGCGGTGATGTCGTCCGGCGAGCGGTTCTGGGCCTGGACGACGCCGTGCGACGGCAGCGGCAACCGGATCGCGGGCGCCTGGGCGGGCGCGGCGCCGGTCCTCGACGCGCTCGCCGTCGAGAACGGGCCGGATCGCTGGATCGAGCGGCTCGGCACCCTCTGGCCGGAGCTCGAGCCGGACATCGACCGCGCGGTCCTGACCGACTGGCAGCGGGATCCGTGGGCTCGCGGCGCCTACTCCGTCCTTCCCGACGTCCCGGACCCACTCGGAAGCGCCGCGGCAGCCGCTCCGGCGGCGAACCTGATCTTCGCCGGCGAGCACACCGCCGAGCCGGAATGGACCGGGACGATGGAGGGCGCGCTGCGGAGCGGGCTTCGTGCCGCCGAGGAACTGCTCGGCGGCGGCCACTCGCCTACTTGACGATGACCTTGCCCTTGAAACCGTGGATCGAGCAGTGGTAGCGGAACGTCCCGACCTTGCCGAAGCGGTGGTCGAAGCTGCCCTTCGCCGCCGTCTTGGAGGCCTTGCCGAGTGACCTGATCGTGACGTTGTGGGGGGCGTTGCCGTTCCAGTGCCAGTGGACGGTCGAGCCCTTCGGGACCGTCAGGATCTCGGGTGCGAACGAGTAGTCGGCGATGGACGAGCCGATGATCGTCACGTCCGCGGTCACGCGCGGCGTCGTCGCGGCCGGGGCGGGGGCCGCGAGGACGGCCGCTGCGGCCACGACCGCGGTCGGTAGGAGGAAGCGGATTCGGGTCTTCGGTGTGGAGAAGCTCATGAAGCCCACCGTAGAGCGGGTTTCGCCGATTTCAAGGGTCGTAGGACCAAGGTCCAGTTGAAAGGCCGACCGGCCGGCGGCGATCGTTGCCTCATCAAGCATCGAAAGAACAAGGAGCACGAGATGACGAGGAAACTTCTGACGACGACCGCGGCGGTGGCGCTGTCCGCGGTTGCGCTCGCCGCCTGCGGCAGCGACTCGAGCTCGAGCTCGACGACCAGCTCCGCGACGAGCAGCACCGAGAGCTCCACCGCGGCCGGGTCAGGCGGTTCGGGCGGCGAGGTGAACATCGCGGCCGACCCGAGCGGCGGCCTCGCGTTCACGTCGACGAAGGTCAACGCCCCGGCGGGCTCCGACACGATCGAGTTCGACAACGCGTCATCGACCGGCCACAACGTCTACATCGAGGACGACGCCGGGAACGTGGTCGCGAACACGGACACGATCACCGACGGCAAGACCTCCGCGCCGGCTGACCTCCAGCCCGGCACCTACACCTTCTACTGCGCCATCCCCGGCCACCGAGAGGCCGGCATGGAAGGCACCCTGACGGTCAAATGAACACGAACAAAGGAGAGACAATGAGCGGGATCAGCAAGCTGTTCGCCACGATCGTGGCGGCCATCGCTCTGACGCTGGGCGGCGCGGGCGTCGCCGCGGCGAGCCACGGAGCGGACGATCCGCCCGGGCATCATCACCACCATCACCACCATCACCACCACCACGGCCCGAACCACCAGTAAGGCGGAACGGAAACGGCGATCAGACGGCCCCGGCACCCCCGGGGCCGTCGTCGTTCCGGGGCGCTTCGATCCCGTGGCTGCGGGCCCAGAGGGCGGCCTGGGTGCGGTCGGTGACGCCGATCTGGGCGAAGACGCTGGTCAGGTGGGCCTTGACCGTCTTCTCGCTGATTTCGAGCCGGCGGGCGATCAGCTTGTTCGGCAGGCCCTCGCCCACGCAGGCGAGCACCTCGCGCTCGCGGTCGGTCAGCTGCGGCGCTCGTGCCTCGCGGCGGTCGGCCATCAGCTCGCGGGCGACCTTCGGGTCGAGCGGGGACTCGCCGCGGGCGGCGGCGCGAAGGCCCTCGAAGAGCTCCGCGGGCGAGGCGTCCTTGAGCAGGTAGCCGAGCGCGCCGGCGTCGACGGCCCGGAGCATCTGGTCGCGGTCCGCGGAGGCGGTGAGGATGACGACGCGGGTCTCGGGGTGCTCGCCGTGGATCGTGCCGGCCGCCTCGATGCCGTCCACCTCGGGCATCGTCACGTCGAGGAGGGCGATGTCGGGCGCATGTTCGGCTACCCCTTCAATCGCGGCGGCGCCGTCGCCGACCGCCGCCACGATCTCGATGTCGGGCTCGGAGCCGAGCAGCTCGACGAGGCCGGCGCGAACGACGGGGTGATCCTCGGCGAGCAGTACGCGGATCATCGCCGTCGCAAAGATAGACGACACGACCGTCCCCTCTCCCGGCGTGGAGTCGATCGAGATCTCCGCGCGCGCCTCGGCGGCGAGGTCGCGAAGCAGGTCGGTGCCGATGTGCCCGGCCTCGCCGCCGGCCGTCGCGACGTCGAATCCGCGGCCGTCGTCGCGGACGCGCATCAGCATGACGCCGTCGGCCTCGGTGAGCTCGATCGCGACGTGGTCGGCGCCCGAGTGCTTGAGCGCGTTCCGCACCGCCTCCTGGGCGACGCGGAAGCAGAGCGCCTCGCCCTCGATGCCGAGGTCGATCGCCGGATCGACCTCGCAGCGACGTCTCGATCCCCCGTGACTGAAGTGGGGCGAGCATGTCCTCGAGGGCGGCGACGAGGCCCGCGCGCTGCAGGCTCGGCGGGTAGATCTCGACGAGCAGGCTGCGCAAGGAGCGGACGCTGCCGCGGGTCCGCGGCGGGCGCCTCCGCTTCAGCACCTCGGCCGAATCGGGGTCCTCGTCCTCGATCTTCCGGGCCGCGACCTCGAGCGAGAGGGCGACGCCGGTCAGGTCCTGGACGGCGCCGTCGTGGAGGTCGCCGGCGATCCGGCGGCGCTCGCGATCCGACGCGTCGACGGCGCGCTCCAGCAGCCGGACCCGCTCGCGATGAGCGTCGCGGACGCGACGGGCGAGCGACGAGGCGAGTGGGAGCTGGATCAGCTCGAGCAGCAGCAGCGCCAGGACCAGGGCCGGGAGGAAGGCGAGCCAGAGGTCGCGTCCGCTCGCGGTCACCGCGGTGTAGGGCTGGTAAGTCTCGAACAGGAGCGGCTGCCCGTCGGGCGCGCGGATCCGCGCGTAGGCCTCGAGCAGCTGGCCCTGGTCGCGCTCGTATTGGTTCTCGGGCTCGGTCAAGTCGCTGACCTCGGCGTCGTTGGCGCCCGTCTGCAGCGCGTCGCTGCTCGTCCTCGCCGAGCTCGAACTGTCTGGCCGACCAGCCGCGGCTCGTCGGAGTAGACGATCGTCCCGTCCTCGTCCCAGAGCTTGACCCGGATGATCTGGTCGCTGAGGACGGTTCCCTGGATGATGTCGTCGAAGCGGGCGACTGCGGCGGGATCCCCGCTCAGGAGCCCCTCGGTCAGGTTCGGCTCGGCGACCGCCTCACCGATCAGCTTCGTCACCTCGCTGGCGTTGTCGACGGCCTCGGAGGTGCCGATCCGGCGCATCAGGAAGAAGCTGCCGAGGCCGATCAGCGCGACCGCGATCAGGCCGGCGAGCGCGAAGCGGAGGACCGCCGCCCTGACGGACGGCTCGCTGTCGCGTGGTTCGGCGCTCGGGCGCGGTTCGCTCACGCTGTGGCGATCAGGAGCCGAGCAGCGTGCAGACGGCGTGGCCGTAGTCGCGGCGGAGGACCTTGAAGGCCTGCGGGGCGAGCGGGCCGGACGCGTCGGGCGCGAGCTGGCGGTTGACCGTGAACGTCAGGCCGCGGCGACCATTGCGGGTGGCGACCGCGAACTGCGTGTAGCCGGGGAAGTTGCCGCTGTGGCCGAAGACCGTGCCGCAACGCGTCCGGTAGCGGAACAGCGCCAGGCCGCCGGACTGCTCGCCCGGGCCGGGCGGCTCGGAGCCGGCGCCGGGGCGGAAGTCGAACTGGGCGCGGTGCTGGGACCGCCCGAAGAGCTCACCGCCGACGTAGCCGCGTATGAACCGCGTCAGCTGCTCGGGAGTCGATACGAGCCCGCCGGAGGCGCTGACGAACGCCATCGAGCAGCAGGTCGTCAGGTCGTCGATCTGCGGCAGGGTGTCGTAGCCGTGGATCGCGGGCGCGTCGATCTTCCAGCCGCGGGGCAGCTTCGTCTCGTCGAGGCCGAGCGGCTTCAGGACCTCGCGGCGAAGCACCTGCTCGTAGGTGAGGCCCGTGGCTTCTTCGGCGAACAGGGCGACGATGATGTTGTCGGTGTTCGAGTAGCGGTACTGGGTCCCCGGCGGGTACTCGAGGTCCTCGTCGCGGATGAAGTCGATCAGCTCGAGCTTGGTGATCTGGCCATGCAGGTGATCGCCGAAGAACTGGAGGAACTCGGGGTCGCTCGTGAAGCTCGGTACTCCGCCGGTGTGGCTGAGGACCTGCCGCAACGTGACGGCGCCCCAGGCCGGCGGCAGCTCCGGCAGGCGTTCGGCGATCGTGTCGTCGAGGGAGAGCTTGCCTTCGTCGACGAGCGAGAGCGCAACGGCACCGCTGAACGCCTTCGAGACGCTGGCTATCCGCATGTGGTCGCGGCGCCGGAAGGGCGCGCCGGTCTCGACGTCGGCGACGCCGGCGCGCAGGAACTTCTCGTGGCGGCCGCGCGAAAGCAGGACCGATGCCCCGGGCGGGCCGCCGTCAGTCGCCACCAATTCCTCGAGCCGGTTCTGGAGCTGCCGCTCGGGCTTCGTCAGTGCCGCTTGCGATGCGGGAGCGAGGGCGAGGGCGGCGAGCAGCGCGGCGAGGACGGCGACGAGCTGACCTGCGAGACGAGTTGTCATCCGGCGACCGACTCTATTGCCGCCGGCGGACCGGTGTCCACGGGCAACCGGCCTAGTTGTTAGCGGCGATCGTCCAGGTCAGGGCGGTTGCGAACGCGACCCAGACGCCGTAGGGCGCGAGCAGCAGCGCCGCCGTCCGGTTGTGGGGAAGGATCAGGCGGATCAGGCCCGCGATCGTCCCGAGCAGGAAGAGGATCTCGACGCCGGCCGCGCGCGGGTTCTCCGCCTGGAAGAAGATCCACGTCCAGGCGACGTTGAGCACGAGGTTCGCCGCGAACAGCGCGGTGACGATCCGGCGCGGGCGGCGCGGCAGATCGCGGCAGGCCAGCGTCGCCGAGATCGCAATCGTTGCGTAGAGAATCGTCCAGACGATTCCGAAGGCCGGACCGGGCGGCTGCCACGACGGGCGGTCGAGGTTGCGGTACCAGTCGCTGTCGGTGTCGGTCGCAAGGCCGCCGACGAGGGCGACCGCGGTTACGGCGACGGCCCAGCCGGCGGCGATCGCGGCCATCCGTGGGGATTGCGATCTCCCGGGGTCGAGGCGTGCGCCGGCTTCCATGCCTAGCCCTTGCCCTTTTCAGACCCCGTCAACCGCGGCCCGTCGTCGGGGGCGGCCGGCTCGACGTAGATGCGGGTCGCGATCGGCACAGCGGCGCGGATCCGCGCCTCGCAGTCGTCGATCACGCGGCCGGCGTCCGCGGCAGAGAGACCGAGCTCGAAGTCGACCTTCATCGCGACGAGCAGGTCGTCGGGGCTCAGGTGCTGGGTGAGGACGTAGACGATCCGGGTGATCTCGGGGACGCCGGCGGCGGCCTCTCGGATCGCCTCCTGCTGTTCCTCGACGGCCGCCTCGCCGAGCAGGAGGCTCTGCATCTCGACCGCGAGAAAGACGCCGACGGCGACGAGCAGGGCGCCGATCGCGAGGGTCCCGATCCCGTCGAACACCGGCTCGCCGGTGACCTGCGCGAGGACGACGCCGAGCAGCGCAAACGTGAGGCCGGTGATCGCGGCGCTGTCCTCGACGAGGAGGACCGGGAGCTCGGGGCTGCGCGACCGACGCACGAATGCGAGCCAGCCGAGGCCGCCCCGGAACGGCTGCGCGTGGCGCATCGCGGTCCGCAGCGCGAAGCTCTCGAACCCGAGCGCGACGACGAGGATCCCGATCGCGACGCCGGCCGAGTCGATCGCCTCCGGATGCTGGATCTTGTGCCAGCCCTCGTAGAGCGCGAAGAGGCCGCCGGCGCTGAACAGGACGATCGCGACGACGAACGACCAGAAGTAGCGGCTGCGGCCGAACCCGAACGGATGCAGCGCCGTCGCCGGCTTCTGAGCCCGCTTGCCGCCGAGGAAGAGAAGCCCCTGGTTGGAGGAGTCTGCGACGCTGTGGATCGACTCGGCGAGCAGCGAGGAGGACCCGGTGATCAGGAAGCCGGCGAACTTCGTGGCGGCGATCCCCATGTTCGCGACGAATGCGGCGAGGATCGCGCCGGTGCTCTCGCCGTGGCCGCCCTCGGCCCCGGCCTCACTCATCGTCTGTTCCCTGGGGGCGCATCGAGCGCGGGACTTTAGGAGACCGCGGCGGCTCTCCGCCCCGGCGGCGATCCGTCCGCCGCTTCGTGGAGGCTGCCGACCGCACCACGGGGTAGGAGGAGAACTTGAAGTTGGTCATCGGGATCGTCCGCCCGGAGCGGGCGAACGAAGTCCTGGAGGAGCTGTATCGCGCGAACGTTCGGGGCGTCTCGATGAGCCGCGTGCAGGGCCACGGCGGCGAGCTCGACCGGGTTGAGACGTATCGCGGGACGACGGTGAAGATGGGGCTCTCCGAGAAGGTGAGGTTCGAGATCGCGGTATCCGAGGAGTTCGTCGACCGGACCGTCGACGCGCTGGCGAAGGGCGCGCGGACAGGTGAGGTCGGCGACGGCAAGATCTTCGTCCTGCCGCTCGACCGGACCGTCCGGATCCGGACCGGCGAGACCGGCGAGGGAGCGGTGACGCCGGTCGACGGAGGGGCCTGGGCGTGACCGGCCTGGGAGCCGGGATCGACACCGGCGACACCGCATGGATGCTGGCGGCGACGGCGCTCGTCGTCCTGATGACGCCGGCGCTCGGGCTCTTCTATGCGGGGCTGGTCCGGTCGAAGAACACGCTGAACACGTTCATGATGTGCCTCGCCGCGCTGGGTGTGACCGTGGTGTCCTGGGCCGCGATCGGCTACTCGTTCGCCTTCTCGGAGGGCAACGCGATCATCGGCGGCTTCGACCACGCCTTCATGAACGGCGTCGACTTCGCGCCGCTGGAGGGGCAGACGATCCCGCAACTGCTCTTCTTCGCCTTCCAGGGCAGCTTCTGCGTGATCACGGCGGCGCTGGTGTCAGGCGCGGTGGTCGAGCGGATGCGCTTCGGGTCGTTCCTGGCGTTCATCACGCTCTGGTCGGTCTTCGTCTACCCCGTCCTCGCCCACTGGGTCTTCGGCGGCGGCTGGTTGGCCGACCTCGGCACGCTCGACTTCGCCGGTGGCGTGCCGGTCGAGATGGGATCGGGCTTCTCGGCGCTCGCCGCCGCGCTCGTCGTCGGCGCCCGCAAGGACTACGGCCGCCAGGCGCTCCTCCCCCACAACGCCGTCTACGTCCTGCTCGGTGCCGGCCTGCTCTGGTTCGGGTGGTTCGGCTTCAACGGCGGCAGCGGGTTGTCGGCGGGCGACTCCGGCGTCCTCGCGTTCACGAACACGTTCCTCTGCCCGTCGGCGACGCTCGTCGTCTGGTTCACGCTCGACCTGCTCCGCGGCGGCAAGGTGACGGCGATCGGGGCGGCGACGGCGGTCATCGTCGGCTGCGTCGCGATCACGCCGGCGGCCGGCTTCATCAGTCCGGGCTGGGCGCTGGCGCTCGGCGCCCTCGCGGCGATCCCGAGCTACGCGTTCATCGTCTGGCGCCCCCGGACCCGGGTCGACGAGACGCTCGACGTGCTCGCCGCCCACGGCATGGCCGGCATGACCGGGATCCTCTTCATCGGCTTTGCCGCGCAGATCGCCTGGAACGGGGTCGCCGACGGTCTCCTCTACGGCAACGCCGAGCAGCTCGTCGACCAGGCGGTGGCCGTCGTCGTCACGCCGCTGTATGCCTTCGCGGCCACGTTCGTGCTGCTGCGGGTCGTCGGGGCGTTCACGAAGCTCCGCGCGAGCGCCCACGAGGAGGCGCTGGGGATGGACGTCTCCCAGCACGGCGAGGAGGCCTACCTGACCGGCGAGGGCGCGATCCTGCTGACCGCGACGCCGGAGGAGGCGGAGCGGGTTACTGCGGCGTAGGGGTCGAGGCGGGCGGGCCGAGGTTGGAGGCGCTTGCGGCGGTGAAGGTTGGTTTGGGCTGGGGAGGGAACCTGGGTGGGCTGCTTGCGGCTGGGTGCGGGTGAGTTCGGCGGGGCGGGACGGCTGTGGACGGGTGAGTTGGGCTGCGAATGGCAATTCGTACCGGCTGGGGCATGCCGGATTGCCATTGAGGGGCTGAGCCGTCGGGCGAATGGCGAATTTGGGCCCTGGGGGGACCGATTTGCCATTCGGTGCCTGAGTCAGGGGGTGAACTGCAAGTTTGGTCCCCGTGGGGGATCTTTCTTGCTGTTCGGTGCCTCAGTCAGGGCGTGACCTGGGTGCCGGCGGTGCCGTCGATGATCGCGGCGATGTCGTCGAGGGAGCCGATGGCGCCACGGCCGCCGGTTGCTTCGACGAAGCGGCAGATGGCCTCGACCTTCGGGCCCATGGAGCCACCGGGGAAGGTGTGGGCGCGGAGCTCGGCGGGGTTGGCGGTGCCGATGGCGCGCTGGGTGGGCGTGCCCCAGTCGAGGTAGACGGCTTCGACGTCGGTGGCGAGGACCAGGAGGTCGGCGCCGAGGCCGACGGCGAGGAGGGAGCTGGCGAGGTCCTTGTCGATGACGGCCTCGACGCCCTCGTGGCCTTCGGGGGTGGCGATGACGGGGACGCCGCCGCCGCCGACGCAGACGACGAGAAAGCCGGATTCGACGAGCTGCTGGATGGCGTGGAGCTGGACGATCTCGCGGGGTTCGGGCGAGGGGACGACGCGGCGCCACATGTCGCCGTCGGGTTTGATGGTCCAGCCGCGCTCGTCGGCGAGCTCGTGGGCGCGGTGCTCCATGTAGACGGGACCGATGAACTTGGAGGGATCGTGGAAGGCCGGGTCGTCGGCGTCGACGAGGACGCGGGTGATGACTGCGACGGTGTCCTGGTGGTCGACGACGTTGTCGAGCTCGAGCTCGATCACGTAGCCGATCTGGCCGCCGCTCTCGGCGTCGAGGACGTCGAGCGGGTAGGGCGCGCCCTCGGCGTAGGCGTCCTCTTTGAGGGCGAGGAGGCCGACCTGGGGGCCGTTGCCGTGGGTGACGACGAGACGGGTGCGCTCCGAGACCGGGCCGAGCACCCGCGCGGCGGCACGGGCGGCGTCGTGCTGGTTGGCGGCACTGGACTCCTCCCCGCGGCGCAGCAGGGCGTTGCCGCCGAGGGCGACGACCGCGAGCGGGCTGGGCGCCGTCATCCGAGCGTCGCGACGAGGACGGCCTTGATCGTGTGGAGGCGGTTCTCGGCCTGGTCGAAGACGATGCTGGCGGGCGACTGGAAGACCTCGTCGGTCACCTCGAGGCCGTCGTGCATGCCGGTGGCGGCGGCGATCTCGGCGCCGAGGGTGGTCGTGTCGTCGTGGAAGGCGGGCAGGCAGTGCATGAACTTCACCTTCGGGTTGCCGGTCGCAGCCAGGAGCGCCGAGTTGACCTGGAAGGACTCGAGGACCTTCGCGCGCTCGGCCCAGACGTCCTTCGGCTCCCCCATCGACACCCAGACGTCCGTGTGGACGAAGTCCGATCCGCTGACGGCGCCGATGTCATCGGTGAGCGTGATCCGGGCGCCGGAGGCGGCGGCGAGATCCTCGGCCGTGGCGACGACGTCGTCGGGCGGGCGCAGGCCGGGCGGCGTGACGATGCGGACGTCGGAGCCGAGGATCGCGCCGGTGACGAGCAACGAGCGGCCCATGTTGTAGCGGCCGTCGCCGACGAACGTGTAGGCGATCTCGTCGTACGGCTTGCCGCTGTGCTCGCGCATCGTCAGGAAGTCGGCGAGCATCTGCGTCGGGTGCCATTCGTTCGTGAGGCCGTTGTAGACCGGGACGCCGGCGTGACGGGCGAGCTCCTCGACGTTCTCCTGGCCGGAGCCGCGGTACTCGATCCCGTCGAACATGCGGCCGAGGACCGATGCGGTGTCGGCGATCGACTCCTTGTGGCCCATCTGCGACCCGGTCGGGTCGAGGTAGGTGACGTGGGCGCCCTGGTCGAAGGCGGCGACCTCGAACGCGCAGCGGGTCCGGGTCGAAGTCTTCTCGAAGATCAGCGCAATGTCCTTGCCGCGCAGGCGCGGCTCCTCGTTGCCCGCGTACTTGGCGACCTTCAGGGCCTCGGAGAGCGCGAGGAGGTGGAGTAGTTCCTCTCGACTGAAGTCGATCTCCTTCAGGAAGCTCCGGTTTCGCAGGTTGTACATCTCAGCTCTCAGCTCCTCAGTTCATCAGTTGCTCAGTAGGCCGGATCGCGCTCGATCGGGCAGGTCATGCAGTGCGATCCGCCGCGGCCCCGGCCGAGCTCGGAGCCGTCGATCGTGATCACCTCGATGCCCGCCTTCCGCAGGCGGGTGTTCGTGTCGACGTTGCGCTCGTAGGCGACGACGACGCCGGGCTCGAGACAGACGACGTTGTTGCCGTCGTCCCACTGCTCGCGGGCCATCTCGGCGGTGTCCCCGCCGGTTGGAATTACCTGGATCCCGTCGATACCGAGCGCGTACTCGAGCGCGTCGACGACGTTGCCGGCGAACGGCTCGACGACCGGCAGCGGGCCGGGCTCGTCGCCGGGGCGCAGCGACCAGATCCGGACGTCGTCGTTGACGACCGACGGATAGAGGGTGATGGTGTCGCGATCGACCATCGTCATCACCGTGTCGAGGTGCATGTAGGAGCGGGACGGCGGGAGCTTCACGGCGAGCACCAGCGTCGCCGCGCCGGCAGCGAAGAGGTTCCGGGCGAGGATCCCAACCGACTGCGGCGTCGTTCGTTCACCCATGCCGATCATCACCGCGCCGTTGCCGATCGTCTCGACGTCGCCGCCCTCGATCGTGCAACGGCCCCAGTCCTCCTCCACCCCGCCGAACCAGACGTCCGTGCCGCCTTCGGCGGCGAACATCGGGTGGAAGCGGTAGATCGCCTCCATGATCGCCGTCTCCGGCCGGCGCGCCGGCTTCGTCATCGGGTTGATCGTCACCCCGCCGTAGATCCACGACGACGGATCGCGCTGGAACATGAAGTTGGCGAGCGGTGGCAGGACCATGTCCATCGGCCCTGACGAGCCATAGAACAGACCCTTCCCCTCCTCGATCTCCTCCTTCGTCATCCCGCCGATCAGATAGTCGGCGACCTCCTTCGCCGAGGCGGACGCCGCCCACTCCCGGCCGCTCCCGGCGAGGTACTGGCCGACCTGACGCTCGTGCAGAACCTGGTCGAGCAACCAATCCTTGCCGGCGGCGACCTCGAGGACCTCGGCGAGGAGGTCCTCGGCGTCGAAGACCTCGATGCCACGCGCCGTCATCGCCTGGACGAACGCCGCGTGCTCGATCTTCGCCTTCTGGACCCAGATGACGTCGTCGAACAGGAGCTCATCGGCGTTCGCCGGCGTCAGCCGGCGATGCTCGAGACCGGGCCGGTGAACGATGACCTTCCGGAGCTTCCCGACCTCGGAATCGACACTGAATGACATCTTCGTCTCCTTCGCTCAGCCGATCGCGCTGCCGATGAACATGAACGCCATGCTCAGGACCAGCAGGATCAGGAAGTACGGGATTGCGAACCGCAGGTAACGGTCGTAGCCGATCCGCGCCAGCGTCAGGCCGCCCATGATCACCACCGAGGTGGGAGTGATCAGGTTGACCAGGCCGGAGGCCGTTTGGTACGCGGTCACCGACAGCGACCTCGGCACGTCGGCGAAGTCCGCGAGCGGCCCGAGGATCGGCATCACCAGGGCCGCGTGGCCCGACGACGACGGGACGAGGAACGCGATCGGCAAGTTGACGAGGATCGCCACCGAGGCGAACACCCCGCCGCTCAGGCTCGTGACCGCATTCTCGGTCCAGTGCAGGAGCGTGTCGGTGATGTAGGAGTTCTTCATCACCACCGTGACGGCGCGGGCGAGAACGATTATCAGTGCCGCCCCGAGGAACTCGCCGGCGCCCATGATGATCGCGTCGACCGTCCCCTTCTCACCGAGCCTGTAGATCAGTCCGATGACGACCGAGACGACCAGGAAGAGCACCGTCGCCTGGGCGAAGTAGAAGGAGTTGAAGAGCGGCAGCGGCCAGTCGGCGCCGAAGATCGTGTCCCAGATGTCGGCCCACGGGACGAACCCGTAGATCATCACCGCGAAGGCGCCGAAGAACAGGGTCAGGATCAGCTTCTGGCGGCCGTCGAGCGGCTTGACTTCGCCGACCACCTCGTCGGCCATCCGCAGGCCGCCGCTCGTCATCCCCTCGAGACCCATAACCGACTTCGAGTTGTCGGCCTTGACTCGGCGGGCGTATCGGAGCACGTAGAGGATCCCGACGGTGACGAGGACGACCCACATCGCGACCCGGAGACCGATGCCGTCGCCGATCTCGATTCCGGCGGCGTCGGAGGCGACACCGGTCGCGAACGGGTTGACGGTCGACGCGAGCACGCCGGTGCCGGCACCGAAGAAGATCATCGCGGCGCCCGTCATCCGGTCGTAACCGAGCGCGAGCGCAAGGGGCACAAGTAATGCGAAGAACCCGAGCGTCTCCTCCCACATCCCCTCGGTCGTGCCGCCGAGGGCGAAGACGAGCATGATCACGATGATCAGCGCCTGGGGCCGGTCCTTGAAGCGCAGCGCCAGGCGGCCGATGCCCTGCTGGATGGCGCCGGTCTTCATCGTCACGCTGATGAAGGCGCCGATCGCGAGGACGAACAGGAAGATCTGGGCGGCGCCGTAGAGGTAGCCGCGATTGTCGACCGAGACGAGGCCGTGGTCGTTCTCGATCCCGTAGAGGCCGTCCGTCGGAGCGGCCCAGAGGTTGCTGAACTGGTGCAGGAGCGAGTGATCGGAGCAGGGCTGCTTGCCGCCGGTCGAGTCGCACGACGCAAGCTCCGTGTAGGAGCCGGGCACTGGGCCGCCCGTCTTCGGATCGAGCTCGTACTTGCCGGCCGGGATGATGAACGAGGCGAGCCAGACGAACAGCAGGACGATCGCCAGGACCGTGAACGCGGTCGGGAACCGCTTCGGCTTGTTCTCGGGGACGGCCTCGGGGGGCTCCTCAGCGGCAGGCTCCTCGGTGCCCTCGTCGGTCGGATCGTCGGACATGCGAACTCCCTCCGGCCCCCTCCGGGCCTGATGGCTGGACGGGAACCAACGTACGTCCAGGGTCCGAGGCGGGAATCCGTGCGCACTACGGGGCGGGACCGGCGCGGTACTCAGGTGGCAGGTTGGGCCGAGGGCCAGGCCGAGGGGCTAGGCCGAGGTTGAGGGCGCCTGCGTTGGGCGGGAGTGGGTTTGGGCTGGGAGGGGGAGTGGGCGGGCTGGGTGCGGGTGGGACGGGCTGGGACGGGGGGCGAATGGCGATCTGTACACGCTGGGGCATGTCAGATTGCCATTGAGGGGCTGAGTCGCGGGGTGAATGGCGAATTTGGGCTCTGTGAGGGGCCGAATTCGTGCAGTTCGGCCCCTGAGTCAGGCCGCGAATTGCAAACCGGTGACCACTGTGGTCACCGGATTGCCTTTGAGGGGCCGGGTGAGGAGGTGCTCCCTCTTCCCCGTCCCAGCCCCTTTCCTCAGTTCCCTTCTCAGCCGCCGGCGATGCGGCGGTACTTGTGGACCGCCAGGGGCGCGAAGATCGCGATCAGGACCAGGCACCAGACGACGGCGCCCCAGATGTTGTTGCCGGCGGGGGTACCGAGCCAGAGAGCGCGCATGGCGTCGACGACGATCGTGATCGGGTTCTTCTCGGCGAACCACTGGAGCCCGGCCGGCATCGTGTCGACCGGGACGAAGGCCGACGAGATGAACGTGATCGGGAAGATCAGGGTGAAGCCGATGCCGTTGGCCGCCTCTGGTGAGGAGACCGACATCCCGATCACCGCGAAGATCCACGAGAACGCGTAGCCGAAGAGGATCATCAGCGCGAAGCCGGCGATGATCTCGCCGATGCCGGTGCCGAACGAGAACCCGATGATCAGGCCGGTCGCGACCAGGACGATCACCGAGAGGGAGTTCGTCACGACGTCCGCGAGCGTGCGGCCGGCGAGGACCGAGGCCCGCGAGGTCGGCAGCGAGCGGAACCGGTCGATTAGACCCTTCGTCAGGTCCTCGGAGAGACCGAGGGCGGTGACGAAGCCGCCGAAGGCGGTGTTCTGGACGATGATCCCGGGGATCAGGAAGTCGATGTAGGAGAACCCCGGCGTCGAGATCGCGCCGCCGAATACGAACGCGAACAGCAGGACGAACATAACCGGCTGGATCGTGAATCCGATCAGCAGGTCGGGCGAGCGCGGCAGCCGGACGAGGTTGCGTTCGGCGAGGACGAGCGTGTCGGGTACGAAGCGGGTCATGCCGCCACCTCCTCATGGTCGGCCGACGCGTCGCCGGCGGCTTCTTCAGTGCTGAGCTCCCGGCCGGTGAGGGTCAGGAACACGTCGTCGAGGGTCGGCCTGCGGACGGCGACGTCGTCGGCGTCGATGCCGGCCTGATCGAGCCGGCGGGCGGCCTCCATGATCGTGCCGGTCTCCTGCCGGACGGTGACGCTCACCTTCGTGCCCTCGACGAGCGGCGCATCGTCGGACATCGGGGCCAGCGCCTCCGCAGCCTGCGCGGCATTCGACCCGTCGGTCACGTGGACCTCCACGCGGAGCCCCCCGACCTTCGCCTTGAGCTCGTCGGCGGTGCCGTCGGCGATGACCTTGCCGCGATCGATCACCGCGATCCGATCGGCGAGGCGGTCGGCCTCGTCGAGGTACTGGGTGGTCAGCAGCACGGTGGTGCCGTCGGCGACGAGCCCCTCGATCGTCTCCCAGAGTTCGAGTCGGCTGCGCGGGTCGAGGCCCGTCGTCGGCTCGTCGAGGAACAGGACCGGCGGATGGGCGACGAGCGCTGCGGCGAGATCGAGTCGCCGGCGCATGCCGCCCGAGTAGGTCTTGACGATCCGGTCGCCGGCGTCGGCGAGACTGAACCGGTCGAGCAGTTCAGCGGCGCGCACCTTGGCGTCGCTCCGGCGGTTGCCGTAAAGGCGCCCGACCATGACCAGGTTCTCGACCCCGGTCAGGTTCTCGTCGACGGCCGCATACTGGCCGGCGAGGCCGATCTGCGCGCGCAGCGCCGGCGCGTCGGCGACGACGTCGAGGCCGATCACCTCGCGCCGTTCCGGCATCGGGCTTCAACAGCGTCGCGAGGACGCGGACGGCGGTCGTCTTCCCGGCGCCGTTCGGACCGAGTACGCCGAGCACGGTGCCGCGCTCCGCCTCGAGGTCGACGCCGTCGAGCGCCTTGACGTCCCCGTAGGACTTCTTCAGCCCGCGCACGGAAATCGCGGGTCGCTCGGTACTTGCTTCAGTCATGCAGCTCCTTGCATCGTCGTTACCCCTGTCGCCTGGAGACCCGGCGGGAGGATGAAACTCATCGCTCCGCTTCCCAATCTTCGGGTCGCGAACCAAGGTTGATAGCACTCGGGTCGGACCGCCGACGGGCAGTCCGGGCCGGCGGCGGCGAGCTCAGCCCGATGCCGCCTCGAACTTGCCGACGAGCTCGGCGAAGAAGTCGGCGCGGGTGATCACGGCGTGAACCCGTCCGCCGCTGGACACCGGGACGACGAGGACCCGATGGTGCAGGAAGATCTCGGCGAGCTGGGTGTCCGAGTAGTCGTCCTCGACGTTGACGTGATCGACCGTCATGTACGCGCGGATCGGCTCGAGGCGGCAGGTGAGGCGGCGTTCGATCGTGTCGTCGATCGACCGCTTGACCATCGCCGCCGAGGCGAGCTCGCCGATGTACCCCGGAAACAGCGCCTGCATGAACTCGCGCTCGCCGAAGATCCCGGCGAACCTGCCGTCGTCCTCGACGGCGGGAAGCGCCGGCAGGCCGCTCTCGAGGACGCGCCGGGAGGCGTCGCCGATCAGGTCGTCGGCGCCGAGCGGCTCCACCTCGCGGATCACGGATTGGGCGATCGAGTTCGTCATGAGTCTCTCTATACCACCACGTAGCGGAGCATCACATAGGCGGTCGCGATCAGCATCGAGGTCACGGTCACGGGAACCCCGACCCGCAGGAACGTGACGAATCCGATCGGCCGTCCGGCGCGTTCGGTCAGACCGGCCGCGGCGACGTTCGCGGCGGCGGCGATGATCGTCGCATTGCCCCCGAAGCAGGCACCGAGCGCGAGCGCCCACCAATAGGCGTCGTCGGTGCCCGAGACGTTGAGCTCGCGGACGACGGGGATCATCGCCGTCGTGAAGGGGATGTTGTCGACGACGGCGGACCCGATGCCGCCGATCCAGAGCACGCCGAAGAGCTCCGCGGTGCGGTCGCCGCCGGTCAGGCTCTTGACGGCGTCGGCGACGTGCCCGATCGCGCCCGTCGCCTCGAGCGCCCCGACCATCACGAACAGCGCGACGAAGAAAAAGAGGGTCGGCCACTCGATCTTCGCCAGCGCCTGCTCGAGGGGGATCCGGGTGACGAGCAGGCCGACCGCAGCTCCGGTGAGCGCGACGGTCGCCGGCTCGATGCCGAGCGGCTGGTGGATGAAGAACGCGAGGACCGTCAGGACGAGGACGGGCACCGTCCGCCGCAGCTCCTCGGAATCGCGGATCGATGCGGCGGCATCGAGCTCCATCACCAGAACGCGATTCTTCTCCTCGACCTGAAGCTGCCGCCGGTAATAGAAATACAGCCCGGCGATCGACGACGGCGAACGTGACGACCACGATCGGCGCGAGGTTGACGATGAACTCGTTGAACGTGAGGCCCGTCGCCCCGGCGATGATTATGTTCGGCGGATCGCCGATCAGGGTCGCGGTGCCGCCGATGTTCGACGCCATCACCTCGATGACGATCAGCGGGATCGGGTCGATGTCCAGCGCGTCGGCGAGCAGGAACGTGATCGGTACGACCAGCAGGACGGTCGTCAGGTTGTCGAGAAACGCCGAGAGCAGCGCCGTCGTGCAGGCGAGGCTGAGGACGACGCGCAGCGGCTCGCCTCGCGAGAACTGTCCGGCGCGAATCGCGATGTAGTCGTAGATCCCCGTCTGCTGGGTCAGGTAGACGAGGATCATCATCCCCGCGAGCAGCCCGATCGTGTTGAAGTCGACCGACTCGATCGCCGTCTCCTGACCGAAGCCGGGGACGAAGAGAACGACGATTGCGGCGCCGAGCAGCGCCACCTTCGTCCGGTGCAGGCGCTCGCTGGCGATCAGCGCCAGCACGATCAGGAACGTTGCAACGGCTAGAGCCACTGCGCGGGTGCGGGGATTGGATCAGGGGTCGGCAAAACGTGTTGCCGACCAGCCTTCCCGGCGCACCGCGGGGGACGCTACAGAAGTCGGGTCCGCGAAGCCCGCGAGGAAGGCGGCCGTGAGCGAGGAACCGGCCTCAGGCGATCTTCACCGAGAGCTTGCCGGTGTTGGCGCCGTCGAACAGCATGTTGAGGGCGTCGGGGAGCTTCTCGAAGCCGTCGACGACGGTCTCGAGCGCCTCGAGCTTGCCGCTCGTGATCAGCTCGCCGATGTCCCTGCCGGCCTCGGCCGCCTGGCCGAAGTGGTCGAGGACGATGAAGCCCTGAAGCTTGGCCCGCTTGATCAGCAGGTTGCCGAAGCTGCGCGGTCCGGGGGGCGGATCGTCGGAGTTGTAGCCCGAGATGAGGCCGCAGAGGGCGATCCGGGCGCGGATGTTGATCCGCGCGAAGACGACCTCCATGATCTCGCCGCCGACGTTCTCGAAATCGACGTCGATGCCGTCCGGGGTCGCGTCGGCCAGCGCCTTCTGCCAACCGTCGGCCTTGTAGTCGACGGCGGCATCGAAGCCGAGCCGGTCGGTGAGGATCGCGCACTTCTCCGGCCCGCCGGCGATGCCGACGACGCGGGCGCCGTCCGCCTTGGCGATCTGGCCGGCCACCGAGCCGACGGCCCCGGCCGCGGCGGAGACGACGACCGTCTCCCCCTCCTGCGGCTTCGCGATGTCGCGGATCCCGACCCAGGCGGTCAGGCCCGTCATCCCAAGCACGCCGAGGTAGGCGCTCGGGGATTCGACCCCGGGGATCTCGTCCACGGGCAGCAGCGGCGCCTCGTCGGAGGCGACGAGCCACTCCTGCCAGCCGGTGAAGCCCTGGACGAGCTGGCCCTCGGTGTAGTTCGGGTTGTTCGAGGCGACGATCCGGCCGATCCCGCCGGCGCGGATGACCTCGCCGATCGCCACCGGAGGCAGGTACGTCGGCGTGTCGTTGAGCCAGCCGCGGTTCGTCGGGTCGACGGAGACGTACTCGGTGCGGACGAGGGCCTCGCCGTCTCCGATCTCCGGCACCGGCTCGGTGACGAGCTCGAAGGTGTCCGCGTCGACGCGGCCCTGGGGGCGCTCACGCAGCAGGTAACGGCGGTTGCTCTCGGACACTTCGGCCTCCTCAGTTCGGATCTGCGTTGACCAGACTCTCAGGTCGGCGGCCGCGGCCGCCCGGCGACCCCTATTGAATGGTCATCAATACCGCCTCCCCGGGGGTATGCTGGCGCCGATGGCAGGCCCGCGAACGCGCCTCGATCCCGGTGTGCGCCGGGAGCAGATCCTCACCGCGGCCCGCGAGGTGTTCGTCGCCGAGGACTACGCCAACGCATCGATGGAGGCGGTCGCGGCGAGGGCGGGCGTCACGACCGGGCTCGTCAACCACTACTTCGGGACGAAGCGTGACCTCTACCTAGCCGTCGTCGGCGACCTCGCCGACGGCCTCCCCGAGATCATCTCCACCGACCCGGGGGACCTTCCCGTGGAGGAGATGATGGCCGCGAACCTCGAACGCTTCCTCGACGAGTTCGAGCGCAACCACGAGGCCCTGACGGTGCTGCTCGGCGAGCAGGGCGGCCTCGGCCGCGACCCCGACGTCGCCGCGATCATGGGCCGGGCCCGGGACGGAATCGTGATGCGGATGGCCCGCAACCACGGCGGCGGCTCCGAGCCCTCCGCCGAGCTGCTGCTCGCGCTGCGCGTCTTCCAGGGCGCAGCCGTCGCCGCGGCGGTCGAGTGGCTGGAGCGCGGCCGCGCGACCCGCGAGGAGGTGCGCGACCTGCTCGCCAGGACGCTCCTGGCGATGATCGGCGACCTCCCGCGGCGCTGAGCCCGGGCGGCGGCGCTAGCCGGCTTCGGAATAAGCCGGTTCGCCGGCGCGGCGATCGGTCTGGTGGTCGGCGCCGACCTCGGCCTCCTGCCCCTGCGGCGGCTCGGTCTCGAGCACCGTGAGGGCGACCGCGATCGCGGCGACGACGAGGCCCGCCGCCACCCAGAAGGCGAGCTCATATCCGCCGGTGAGGGCCACCGCCGTCGACTTGCCCTCTGCGAGCAGGTCGTCGGTCCGGGTCGCCGACAACGTCGCGAGCACGGCGAGCCCGATCGCCGCCCCGACCTGGGCGGTCGTGTTGACGAGGCCGGAGGCGAGCCCGGCGTCCTCGCGGGTCGCACCGGACATGGCGAGCGTCATCAGCGCCGGGAAGCAGGTGCCGACGCCGGCGCCGAGCAGCAACGTCGACGGGAGGACGTCGGTGACGTAATTGCCGTCGACGGGCACCATCGCGAACAGCCCGAGGCCCAGCGCGATCAGGACGAGGCCCGGCAGCAGCGTGCGCCGGGCGCCGAAACGCATGATCAGCGGCTCGGCGTAGCGGACCGAGAGCGTGCCCATGACGAGCGTCGTCGGCAGGAACGCGAGTCCGGTTTCGAGCGCGTCATAGCCGAGCACCTCCTGGAGGTAGAGCACGCCTAGGAAGAAGAGCCCGAACATCCCGGCCACGGTCAGCGCCTGGATCGCGTTCGCGCCCGAGACGTTCCGCGACTTGAAGATGCGCAGCGGCACCAGCGGGTTGCGGGTCGTCGACTCGCGAACGATGAAGGCGACGAGCAGCAACGCCGAGGCGGCGGAGAGCGCCAGCGTCAGCGGGTCGCCCCAGCCGTTCTTGGCCGCGGGCTCGACGATCGTGTAGACGCCGAGCATCAGCGAGGCGGTGATCAGGACCGCGCCGAGCACGTCGGCGCCCTGGCCGAAGCCTGGGCCCGTGTCCCGCTTCAGGAGCCGCATCGAGAAGAACCCGGTCAGGACGCCGATCGGAATGTTGATGAAGAAGATCCAGTGCCAGCTGATCGCCTGGGTGATCACGCCGCCGAGGAGCAGGCCGACCGAGCCGCCCGCCGAGGCCACGAACGCGTAGACGCCGATCGCCTTCGCCTGCTCGCGGGGCTCCGGGAACATCGTGACGATCATTCCCAGCACGACGGCAGCGGTCATCGCGCCGCCGACGCCGGCGGCGAACCGCGCCGCGACGAGCATCACGTCGCTCTGTGCGAGCCCGCAGACGAACGACGAGATCGTGAACACGGCGAGCCCGGTGAGGAAGACTTCGCGGCGCGAGATCAGGTCGCCGAGGCGACCGGACAGGAGCAGCAGGCCGCCGAAGGCGATCAGGTACGCGTTGACGACCCAGGCGAGGCTCGACTGGGAGAACCCGAGGTCGTCCTGGATTGCCGGCAGCGCGACGTTCACGACCGTCGCGTCGAGGACGATCATCAGCACGCCCGCGCAGAGGACGTAGAGCGCGATCCATCGCGCCCGCTCGTCGACCGCGCCGCCCTCGGGCTCCGCCCCGTTCCCGTTCACGTTCCCGCTCTCGTTCAACCCTGCCGTGCCTTCTGCCATGCCTTGGCCCCTTCCGCCTTCACGTTTCGATTTCCCATGGAGACCTGCCCGCGCCGCGGGACTAATCGGTCACCTTCGAAGAACCTCCGCCGCGCCTCGCGCGGCGACGGGGCCTATTGCTCGTAGCCCTCGACGGTCTCTTCGCCGCGGTCCGACGTGTTGTCCGGGTCGAGTCCGAACTCCTCGTGTGCCTCGCGCTGCCGGAGCAGGTCCCAGCGTCGGTCCAACTCGACCTTGATCTCCGCGAGGCGGGCGTGCCGAGCCTCGTCGGGGCCGTGGTCGACCGACCCGTCGAGCAGCCGCTTCTCCTCGGCAACCAGCTCTTCGATCTGGTCGCGTAGCGTTGCGTCGTCCATGCCGCAACCTTAGCGCCCCGCGCCTGGTTCGCGGCAGGCGCCTCAGACCCCGAGAACGGCGCTGAAGGCGAGCATGAACAAAGCGCCGAGCGCGGTGCCGATCACCGCGTCGCGGGGACGCTCCCGGAGGGCATCGGGCAGAACCGAGACGACGACGAGCGCGAGCATCGCGCCGGCCGCGAACGCGAACGAGATCGGCAGCAGCGCCGAAATCTCCTCGACAAGCAGATAGGCGATGACCGCTCCGATCGGCTGCGGGACGCTCGTTGCGACCGCCGCCCAGAACTGCGCCCAGCCGCCGTAGCCGGCGGCCGCCATCGGGATCGCGGTGCTGGTCCCCTCCGGGACGTTCTGAATGCCGATCGCGACGACGATGAACAGGCCGAGACCGGCGGTCGTCGAGGCGTAGGCGGTGCCGATCGCGAAGCCCTCGGGAAGGCTGTGGACGAGCAGCACCAGGAAGACGAGGATCCAGGTCCTGTTGCCGTCGGCGATCGCGCCCGGCGGAGCCTCGTCGATCAGGTGCCTGGCGAGGAGCAGGAAGCCGATCCCGAGGAGGAGGCCGACGGCGACGTCAGCCAAGCTCCCCTCGTCGAGGGCGGGAGCGAGCAGCCCGGCGATCGCCGCGATGGCCATAACCCCGGCGGCGATGCCGAGAAGGCCGGCGCGAAGGTTCTCGGCACGCTCGCCGAGCAGCACGACCGGGATCACCCCAAGGCCGGTCGCGAACGTAGTCGCGGTCGCGACGAGCACGAGTTCGAGCATCGCCCGATTCGTATCGCCTTTGCACCCACGCCACCTCCGTAGTAGCCGGGGAACGGACTACGGAGCGGGGTTTCCCCACCGCACGGAGGGGTAGCCGGAAACGATCCGCGCCGAGAACCGACAGCCGAAGCGCCTCGAGGCCGCGGTGTTCAACCTCCCGGTCGAACGGCTCCGCAGCGGCTGGTACACCGACGCCTACTTCAACCTGACCAAGGAGCTGCTCGAAGCCGAGGACCGGCACCCCGAGGTCCTCATGCAGGTCTTCCAGAAGCAGGACTCGCTGCTCGGCGGCATCGACGAAGCTATCGCGGTGCTGCGCCTCGGCGCCGGCTCCCGCAACGGCGACGGTCTCTGGACGCCGGGCTGGGACCGCCTCGAGGTCCGGGCACTCCACGAGGGCGACCGGATCGCCCCCGGCGAGACGGTGCTGACGATCCGCGGCAACTACTCGCTGTTCGCCCATCTCGAGACGGTCTACCTCGGCACGCTCTCGCGACGGTCGCTCGTCATGCGAAACGTCGCGGCGGTGATGGCGGCCGCCGGGGGCAAGCCGATCCTCTTCTTTCCCGCCCGCCACGACCACTGGCTGGTCCAGACCGGCGACGGCTGGGCCGCCCACGTCGCCGGCGCGATCGGAGTCTCGACCGACGCAGGGGCGTCCTGGTGGGGCGGTCGCGGCGTCGGGACGGTCCCGCACGCGCTTATCGCCGCCTATGGCGGCGACACGGTTGCGGCCGCCCGGGATTTCGCGGGCCGCTACTCGGACGCGATGAACGTGACCGTGCTGGTCGACTTCGTGAACGACTCGGCCGCGACGGCCGTTGCGGTCGCCGACGCCCTCGGCGGCGACCTCTGGGGCGTCCGGCTCGACACCTCGGAGTCGCTCGTTGACGCCGGCGTCGCCGGCGCCGACCCGGAAGCCGAACCGGGCGTCACCGTCGCACTCGCCGAGCACGTCCGAGGAGCCCTCGACGACGCGGGTCACGCGGGCGTCCGCATCGTCGCGTCCGGCGGATTCGACGCCGAGCGCATCGCCGCCTTCGAAGCGGCGGGAGCACCGGTCGACTCCTATGGCGTCGGCTCCGCCCTGCTCCGCGGCAAGAACGACTTCACCGCCGACGTGGTCAGGGTCGACGGAGAGCCGGTCGCGAAGGTCGGCCGGGAGGAGCACCCGAACCCGAGGCTCCTTCCCGTCCCCTGACCCGGATCAGGTCGTGATCGGCGGCTCGGGTGAGGGGTCCGGCTGCGGCGTCGGCTCCGAGGGCGGGATCGGGTCGCTGGGCGCCGGGTCCGGCGAGGGACTCGGCGGCGTCGGGTCCGGCTGCGGCGGCTCCGGCGGCCCGGGATCGGGCTGCGGATGCGGCGTCGGCGGGCTCGGGACCTCGAGTGTCGGCATCTGCATCGTCAACCACCCTTCCTGTTGACGGCCGCGAGCAGCTGCTGCTTGCTCATGTTCGATCGGCCGCTGATGTTCATCTTCTTGGCGTCGTTGTAGAGCTGCTGCTTGGTGCGGCCGCCGGCGCCGTTGCCGGAACGCTGGCCGCCGCGCTCCCCGGACGACTTGTCGCTCGTCGAGCTCTTCGACTTCGTCCGTGACTCGCCGGACCTGGCCTTCTCCTTGTTGACGGTCCGTGCCGCGATCGCCTCCGCGCGCTCCTCGGAGCGGCCGGAATCCTTCTCGCTCTGCTTGACGTGCTCGTACTGACGAGCCCGCTTCGTCCCTTTCTTGACCCCGCGAGGCGGCATGACGTTTCCTCCTTGTTCGCCTTCGATTCCGGTCTACCCGGGACCCGGAGGCGAAAACGCGGGCTCAGCCCGCGAAGCCGGTGTTCTCGAGGTCGGCGATCAGGGCGGGCATCGACTCGTAGACCGCCTCGGCGCCGGCATCCTTCAGCTCCGCCTCGGAGAAGCCGCCGGTCAGCACGGCGATCGTCGGCACGCCGGCGCGGGCGGCAGCTTCGATGTCCCAGGTCGAGTCGCCCACCATGATCGCCCCATCGCCCTCGATCTTCTCGAGCGCGGCCTCGATCAGGTCCGGCTCCGGCTTGGTCTTCTCGACGTCGTCGGATGTCGTATAGGAGGAGACGGTTTCGCCGGCGTCGAGGAGCTCGATGTAGTGCTCGACCTCGTCCTCCTTCGCAGAGCTGGCCAGGACGACCTCGCTGCCGCGGCGGGCGAGCTCAGCGATCAGCTCGCCGGCACCGTCGAACGCGCAGACTTCGCCGACGAGCTCCGAGTAGAGCCGCTTCTCGGCGTCCCGGAGCGAGTCGCCGTGCTCCTCCTCGACGTCGTCGCCGGCGACGGCGGCGACGAGCTGGTCGCCGCCCATCCCGATGTGGCGGTGGATGCGCCAGATCGGCGGCGTGACGTCGTGTTCGCGAAAGGCGCGGAACCAGGCGATCGCGTGCTGGTAGTTGGAGTCGACGAGGGTGCCGTCGACATCGAGGATCGCCGCCGGGATGTCCTGCTCGCGGTCAGTCATGGCGCATGTCCCGGATCAGCGGCGACCCGAACCACGCCCAGGCGATGAGAACGGCGATCAGAGCGGCCGCGATGTAGGCGAACGCATGGCTGAAGACGACCATCGTGATCAGGAGGATCACGGCGATCATGGCGCCGCCGAGACAGATCAGCCCCGCAACCATCAACCGGTTCGAGCTCGTCACGACCCAATCGAGATCCCTCGCCCTGAAGCGCAGCCGATGTCGGGCGCTCGGGGCGATGAAGCAGATCGACGCGACCGCGGTGAGGACCAGGGCGACGTAATAGACGCGCTTTTCGACACCGCCGACATCGGTCCAACCCTGCTGGAACGGGACGACGAGGAGGAAGGCGAAGAGGAACTGGATCCCCGGGGAACGCCACGCGAAGCTCCTGCATGAGGTCGGACAGATTGCGATCGATGCGCTCCTGCTCCCGCTCGCCGCGCTGCTGCGCCTGTTCGGACCACCCTGCCATCCCAGCAGTACTTGCCGCCCGCCGGGCATCTCAAACATCCGACGACCGAATCAGGTACCGGGACGCAACAGCAAACGGCGGGCGACCCGTCCCGGAGTCGCCCGCCGTGCTCGTCGCCCTTGGTCCGCTTACGCGTCCTGCTTGACGGCCTCGACGTCGAGGGCCAGCTTCACCTTGTCGGCGACGACGGCGTTGCCGCTGCCGAGGGCCGCGTTGAACTTCATCTCGTAGGCCTTGCGGGAGATCTGCCCGGTGACCTCGAGGCCGGTCCGGTGCTCGTCCTGCATGCCGACGTCGACGCCGCCGAGCTCGGCGTCCAGCTCGACGCTGTTGGTGACGCCGTGGATCGTCAGGTCGCCGACGATCTTGTAGTTCTCGTCATCGACGCGCTCGATTCTCGTCGACTGGAACGTGATCTCCGGGTAGTTCTCGACGTCGAAGAAGTCGGCCGAGCGGAGATGCTCGTCGCGCTGGTCCTGGTTCGTGTGGACCGACGCCGCCTTCACGGTGCCGTGGGCGCTCAGGGTGCCGTCCTCGGCGACCTCGAGAGCTCCGTCGAACTCGCGGAACTCGCCGCGAACCGTCGATACGCCCATGTGCTTGACGGCGAAGCCGACCTTGGTGTGGGCCGTGTCGATGGCCCAGGTGCCCGCCGGAATGACTGCCGTCTCAATCGCTGTGCTCATGTCCTTCTCGCTTCCTGTAATCATTTTGCTTGCTGGTACAAACTTTGCTTATGCAATGACCTTAGCAGGGAACACTTGCATGCGCAACTATTGCCCGATCACCGACCTTTGAAACGTCCGGTCACCCCTCCGCCCTACCCTGCCTGCGGTGGATGCACCGGCGAAGAAGATGTCGACCAAGCGGACTCCCCCGCGGGTCGCCGAGGTCGTCGCGACCGAGCATCTGACCCCGCAGGTGATCCGCCTGACCCTCGGCGGCGCCGGCCTCGAGAACTTCGCGGCCGGCCCATTCAGCGACCACTACGTGAAGCTCCAGCTCCCCCCGGAGGGAGCCGGCTACGAGGCTCCGTTCGACCTCGAGCAGGTCAAGGCGGACCTGCCGCGCGACCGCTGGCCGCGGGTGCGGACCTACTCGGTACGTGCCTGGGACGCGACGCGGGGCGAGCTCACGATCGATTTCGTCAACCACGGCAGTTCCGGCGTCGCCGGACCGTGGGCCGCCGCGGCCGAGCCCGGCGACCGGGTGCAGCTGATCGGTCCAGGCGGGGCCTATGCGCCCGACCCTGAGGCCGATTGGCACCTGATGGCCGGCGACGCCTGCGTCCTCCCCGCCATCGCGGCGTCGCTCGAACGCGTCCCCGCCGGCCGTCCCGTCCGCGCTGTGATCGCCGTCGACGGCCCCGAGGAGGAGCAACCGCTCGAATCGCCCGGGGACCTCGACGTCGTCTGGGTCCATCGCGACGCCGCCGCTGAGCTCGAGCCTGACCCCGTCGTCGAGGCGGTGCGGAACCTGCGTTTTCCGCCCGGCCGGGTCCACGGATTCGTCCACGGTGAGGCGGGAGCCGTCCGGGAGCTGCGCCGGCACCTCCTCGCCGAACGCGGGCTGCCCATCGCCGACCTCTCGATCTCCGGCTACTGGAAGCGGCGCCGCACGGAGGAGGGCTGGCGCGAGGACAAGCCGGCCTGGAATCGGGCAGTCGAGGCGGACGTCGCCGGCTAGGCGCCGGTCGGCCCGAAGCGCTCGGTCCTGATCCGCTCGGCCGGCAGCCCGGAGCCGAGCAGGAGGCCGACCGCCGACTCGACGAAGCCGTTCGAGCCGCAGACGAACGCGACCGCGGGCTCATGGTCCCAATCGAGCATCTCTGCGTCGATCCGGCCCGTCCGCCCCTCCCAACCGGGCGGGGCCAGACGCGTGTAGGTGAGGACCGTGTCGGGGGCCAGTTCGGCCGGGAAGATCGCGTCCTTGGGATTGCGGACCGAGTAGACGAGGCGCATCGGCAGCTCCGGCTCGATCCGGCGGCGATGGCGGAGGATCGCCATCAGCGGCGCGACCCCGGAGCCCCCGCCGACGAGCAGCACCGGCCCCTCGCCGCGCCAGACGAAGTACGAGGCGAACGGCCCGCGGACCTCGACCTGATCGCCGTCCTCGACGACGTCGTGGAAGTAGGGCGAGACCTCACCGTCGGCGAGCCGGTCGATCGTCAACTCGATCACGCCCTCGTCGAGCGGCGAGGACGACACGGAGTAGGAGCGCTGGGCCGAGTACCCGTCCGGGGCGGTCAGCCGGACGTCGTAGTGCTGCCCCGGCAGATGGGGCATCCACATCGGCAGCGCCAGGCGAAACGACTTGACCGACGGCGTTTGGCGGACGATCGCCTCGACCGTCGCGATCTGCCAGCGGCCGGGCGCGCGCGGTGCTGCCGGCGCCGGCGTCAGTCCGTCCAATACCGCTCCTCGCGCCAGGGGTCGCCGCGGTTGTGGTACCCGTTCGCCTCCCAGAAGCCGGGCTCGTCGTGGTCGCTGATCCGCAACCCCGCGATCCACTTGGCGCTCTTCCAGAAGTAGAGGTGCGGCACGAGCAGCCGCGCCGGCCCGCCGTGCTCGCGGGGCAGCGGCTCGCCCTCGTGCTCGGTGACGATCCACGCCTTGCCGTCGGTCAGGTCCTCGACGTCGAGGTTCGTCGTGTAGCCGCCGAAGCAGTAGGCCATCGCGTAGGCGTCGAGCGGCTCGGCCTCGGCGAAGAGGACGTCGAGCGAGACGCCCCGGAAGCTGGTCCCGAGCTTCGACCACTTCGTGACGCAGTGGATGTCGCAGGGGACGTCCTCCTGGGGAAGCTCGTTCAGCTCCGCCCACGACCAGCGGCGCTTCGCCGCGACCATGCCGTCGATGGCGAAGCTCCAGGCGGCTCCGGTGTCGATCTCCGGGGTCGGCCCGGCGGTCAGGACCGGAAAGCCGCGTTCCAGGTACTGGCCGGGCGGAATCCGATCGGCGAGCTCATCCGGGACCCGGCGGCGGTTGCCGCCGAAGCCGCGGGAGACGAACCCGCCCTCCACGTCAGCCCCCGAGCGGCGAGGGTGGGATCCGGGTCTCCCCGGTGACCTCGGGAATCCGCATCGCGAGCTCGTCGGCGAAGCACCAGGACCAGTCCTCGCCGGGCTCGATCGAGCGGATCAGCTCATGGCCGGTCTCGGTCGCGTGCGCCGTGGCGTGTCGATTCGGCGAGTCGTCGCAGCAGCCGACGTGCCCGCAGCTGAGGCAGATCCGCAGATGAAGCCACGGATCGCCGGTCTTCAGACAGTCCTCGCAACCGTCGACCGACTCGGGGAGCCGGGTCACCTGAATCTGGTCGAGGTGGGAGCAGGACGGCATCTGCCGCCGAATAATGTCAGGCGGGCGAGCCGATGTCCCGCCGGAGCCCCTCCAACGCGTCGACCGTCGCCTCCTCGCGGGCCCGGCCGACGGCGAGCAGGGCGGCGCCGATCCGCGCCGGCGTCTCCGCCGTGGCGAGATCCGGGACCGCGTCCAGCGCCGCGAGACGATCGCGCGCCGCCGCCAGCAGCGAGTCGAGCTTGGCGGTGAGCTGGGCGGGCTCGAGCTGCGACGCGAACAGCAACTTCGCCAGCGGGTGCTCGACGAACATCTCGTACCCGGCGACGGTGCCCTCGTCGCTGCTGCCGCGAAGCCACTCCCCGAATGCCTCCTCACCGTCCGGCGTCGCCGAGTACACCCGGCGGGACCGCCCGCCGCTCCGCTCCTCCTCGGCCGCCGCCAGCCCACGCCGCTCGAGGCGCCCGAGGAGCGGATAGAGGATGCCGTCGTTGATCCGCCGCTCGCGCGGCAGGCCCGGCCCGAGCCGCGCCTTCAGCTCGTAGCCGTGCGCGGGACGCTCCGCGAGCAGGCCGAGCACGATCCCCTCCAGCCTCGTGACCTGCGGCGCGGCCATCCCGGCGTGAACCCGCTCTCAGCCGGCGATCGGGAGGTGGAGCTTGCCGACGACGCTCCCGTAGAGGCCCGTCTTGATCCCGGCCACGGTCGCCGGGTCCTTGCCGGCGAGGACCGAGGCGCGCTCGACCGCCGCTCCGACGACGTCATCGGCGGGCGCGACGGCATCGACGATGCCCGCAGCGAGGGCTTCGGGCGCCGCGTAGCGGGCGCCGCTGAGCATCGCGTCGTGCGCGGCCTGCGGGGATAGGCGCGCCGCGACGAGCGCGCTCATCCCGGGCAGGAAGACCATGTTGATGTCGACCTCCGGCAGGCAGAAGAACCCCCGGTCCTCGCGCATCACCCGGGAGTCGCAGGCGAGGGCGACCATCGCCCCCGCCGCGAAGCAGTGGCCATTGATCGCGGCGACGACGCCGAACGGCGCGGTGAGCAGACGCGCCATGAGCCCCATCGTCCGCTCCACCGAAGCCATCGCGTCGGCGGGCTCGGCGCCGCCCATCCACTCGAGATCGAGGCCGTTCGAGAAGAACTTGCCCTCGCCGGTGAGGACCGCCGCCGGGTGACCGTCCATGGCCTCGATCTCGTCGAGCGCCCCCTCGAGCTCGTCGAGGTGCTCGGGGTTGAAGCGGTTCTCCTCGCGTTGCATGGTCAGGACGACCACGTCGTCCTCGCGCTCCAGCTGCATTCGTCTCTCCTGTCGTCTCCGGGGGTGCGAACGGACAATACCTAGTCACTAGGTATTGGCGAGCGACCGCGGCTCCCGGCGTAAGATCGGGCGCCGCTATGCCCCTCCTCGCGCCCGCGATCACCCCCCTCACGGGCGCATGAACGCGCTCGACCGGCGCCTCGTCGATCGCGTCCCCGGCGTGCGGCGGATGCTGGCCGCCGACGCTGGGCTCGGGCTGCTGGCGGCGCTGATGGTGCTCGCGCAGGCGGTGCTGATCGCCCGGATCGCCGTGCGCGGCTTCGACGGCGCATCGATCGGCGACCTGACGCCTGAGCTGATCGCCCTCCTCGTCGCGATCGCCGTCAGGGCCGCAAGCGGATGGGGCTTCGAGGTCGCGGGACGGCGTGCCGCCACCGCTGTGATGTCGGCGCTGCGAATGGAGTTGCTGCGCAGCAGGCTGCTCGGCGATCCCGCGGCATCACGGCCGGCCGACGCCGGGGAGGTCGCGGCCACCGCCGTTGAAGGGGTCGAGGCGCTCGAGGCGATGTTCGCGCGCTACATCCCGCAGGTCTTCCTCGCGATGACCGTCCCGACCGCGGTGCTGATTGTGGTCGTCACGATCGACCCGATCTCGGCCGCGATCATGCTCTTCACGCTGCCGCTGATTCCGATCTTCATGTGGCTGATCGGCCGCTACACGGAGACGCGGGCCCGCGAGCGCCTCGAGTCGATGAACCGGCTCGCGGGCCACTTCCTGGACGTCGTCCGCGGGCTCCCCACCCTGCGGGCCTTCAACCGCGGCCCGGCTCAGGCCGAGCGGATCGCCCAGGTCAGCGACGACTACCGGAAGGCGACGATGGGCACGCTCAGGATCGCCTTCCTCTCGGGGACGGTGCTCGAACTGGCGGCGACCCTCGGAATCGCGCTGGTCGCGGTCACGGTCGGCGTCCGCCTCGTCGACGCCGACGTCGGTTTCGAGGCGGCGCTGACGGTCCTGCTGCTTGCGCCCGAGCTCTACCTCCCCCTCCGCAACCTCGGCACCCAGTTCCACGCCAGCGCCGACGGGCGGGCGGTCTCGGAGCAGCTGCTCGGCCTGATCGGCGACGAAGAGGAGGCGCCCGCCGGCACCGCGCAGCCGCCCGACCCGAGCGGGGCCGTCGTTCGCCTGGACGGTGTCGGCTTCGCCTACCCGAGCCGCGAGGTGCCGGTTCTCGAGGACGCCGGCATCGAGATCGGCGCCGGAGAGACCGTTGCCCTCGTGGGACCGAGCGGCGGCGGCAAGAGCACCGTCGCCTCGCTCCTGATGGGGCTGCTCACCCCGGACACCGGCCGGGTCCTCGTCGGCGACACCGACCTGCGTGACTGCGCGCCGGAGGCCTGGCGCCGGCACCTGGCGTGGGTGCCGCAGGCGCCGACGATCTTCCGCGGCTCGGTCGCCGAGAACGTCCGGCTCGGCGACCCCGGGGCGAGCGAGGATGCGGTGGCGGCGGCCCTCGCCGCGGCGGAGGCGACCGCGTTCGTCGCCGGTTTGCCGGACGGGATCGCGACGATCGTCGGCGACGGGGGCAGGCCACTCTCCGCGGGCGAGCGCCAGCGGATCGGCCTTGCACGCGCGTTCCTGCGGGACGCTCCGCTCGTCGTCCTCGACGAGCCGACGGCGAACCTCGACCCGGCCAACGCTGCCCGCATCGAGACGGCGATCGAACGCCTCGTGGCCGGTCGCAGCGCTCTCCTGATCGCCCATCGCCCCGAGCTCGCCGCCCTCGCCGACCGGACGTTCCGGCTCGAGGGCGGGCAACTGGAGCCGTCGCTGGGAGCGGCGCTTTGAGCACCCGGGCGACGCTGGGGCGGCTCGTCGAACTGGCGCCGGTCGGTCGCCGGCGATTCGCGGGCGCGGTCGCGCTCGGCGCGCTGACGATCGTGTTCGGCATCGGCCTGATGACGACCGCCGGATACCTGATCTCGCGGGCGGCCGAGCATCCGGACATCCTCTCGCTGACCGTCGTGATCGTCGGTGTCAGGTTCTTCGGGATCGGCCGGCCGCTGATCCGCTACTTCGACCGGCTCGTCTCCCACGACATGGCCCTGCGCGCCCTCGGCCGGCTCCGCTCGCGCTTCTACGAGCGGATCGAGCCGCTCGCGCCGGCCCAGCTCGCCGGGTTTCGCCACGGCGACCTGCTGACCCGGATGGTCGGGGACGTCGATGCGCTGCAGGGCCTCTACCTGCGGGGCCTCGCGCCGCCGTTCGTGGCGCTCGTGGTCGCCGTCGGCGCGGTCGCCTTCGCCGCTGTCTTCCTCCCCGCCGCGGCGCTGATCCTGGCGGCCGGCCTGCTGCTGAGCGGAATCGCCGTGCCGGGCCTCGCCGACGTCCTGCAGCGGCGCAGCGGCCGGCGGCAACGTGCGGCCCGCTCGGAGCTGACCGCCGACCTCGTCGAGATGCTCCGGGGCACACCGGAGCTGCTCGTCTACGGCGCCGCCGCCGACGCCTACGAGCGCACCGCCCGCCGCGACCGGGAGCTGGCGGCCCTCGCCCGCCGCGACGCGTTCGTCGCCGGCTTCGCCGACGCGCTCACGGTCCTGATCACGGGTGCGACGGTCGCCGCCGTTCTCGCGGCCGCAGTCGCCGGACACCACGGCGGCTCCCTCGACCAGCTGATGATCGCCACCCTCGCGCTGCTGGCGATGTCGACGTTCGAGGCCACCGCTCCGCTCCCCGCCGTGGCCCGGGAGCTGGGCTCGACGGTCTCCTCGGGCCGCCGCGTCCTCGAGCTGACCGACACCGAGCCCGAGATCGCCGATCCCGCCGACCCGGAGCCGCGGCCGGCGGACCCGACGGTCGCCCTCGAGTCCGTCACCGCCCGCTACCCGGGCGCGGCCGAGCCGACGTTCCGGAACCTCGACCTGCGGATCGCCCCGGGCCGCAGGGTCGCCCTCCTCGGCGCGAGCGGAACCGGGAAGACGACGGTGATCTCGCTGCTGCTGCGCTTCCTCGATCCCGACACCGGGCGCGTGACCGTCGGCGGAGTCGATGTCCGGCAGCTGCGCCAGAGCGACCTTCGCTCGACGTTCGCGCTCGCCGGACAGGACGCCCACCTGTTCAGCTCGACGATCGCCGCCAACCTCCGGATCGGCAGGCCCGATGCCGATGACGAAGGCCTCTGGGGCGCGCTCGAGGCCGCTCGGTTGGGCGACTGGGTCCGCACGCTGCCGGACGGGCTCAACACGTTCGTCGGCGAGGGCGGCCGCGAGCTCTCCGGCGGCCAGCGAGGCCGGCTCGTCGTCGCCCGCGCCCTCCTCTCCCCCGCCCCGGTCCTGCTCCTCGATGAGCCGACCGCTCACCTAGATCCGGCAACCGCCGAGCGGCTGATCGCGGACACGTTCGCGGCCGCCGGGCACCGGTCGGTTCTGCTCATCACCCATCGGCCCGAAGGCCTCGCGCTCTGCAACGAGATCGTCGCCATTGAGGACGTCACCCTCGGAGGGTGAAGACGGATTGCGGTTCGGGCATACGATGGCCGAGCCCGCATCCATTCACAGGAGAGCTTCGATGACCGAACGAATCATGCCCCGATCCCGTCTCTCGCACGCAAACTGGCTCCTCGACGGTGCCCCCTCCGACAAGATTCCCGATGTCGGCACCGACGCCCTCATCGCCCAGCGGATCATCGAGCAGGACGTCGTCCTCGATGGAATCCCGGAGCGCAACCTCGCAACCTTCGTGACCACCTGGATGGAGCCGGAGGCGCAGAAGGTCATCACCGAGAACCTCCACCGCAACTTCATCGACCACGCCGAGTACCCGCAGACGGCCGAGATAGAGCAGCGCTGCATCCGGATGCTGGCGAACCTCTACAACGCGCCCGGGGAGACGACCGGCGCCCGGACACAGGGTTCCTCGGAAGCGATCATGCTCGGCGCGCTGTCGCTGAAGTGGAAGTGGCGCGAGCGTCAGAAGGCCGCCGGCAAGTCGACGGAGAGCCCGAACCTGGTGTTCGGCGGCGACGTCCACGTCGTCTGGGAGAAGTTCTGCCGGTACTTCGACGTGGAGCCGCGGATCGTGCCGCTGCAGCCCGACAAGTACACGATCGGTCCCGAGGACGTCGAACCTCACGTCGACGAGAACACGATCGGCGTCGCCGCCGTTCTCGGCACGACGTTCACCGGCCACAGCGACGACATCGGGGGGATCAACGACCTGCTGCTGCGGCTCAAGTCCGACCGCGGACTCGACGTCCCGCTGCACGTCGACGCGGCGAGTGGCGGCTTCGTGTGGCCGTTCCTCTACCCGGACACGAAGTGGGACTTCCGCCTCGAGCAGGTCCGCTCGATCAACGTGTCCGGCCACAAGTTCGGGATGGTCTATCCGGGGATCGGCTGGCTCGTGTTTCGCGAGAAGTCGGACCTCGCCGAGGACCTCGTCTTCTATGAGAACTACCTCGGCAAGACCGACGCGACGTTCACGCTGAACTTCTCGACCGGCTCGTCGATGGTGCTCGCCCAGTACTACAACCTGATCCGGTTCGGGCGCGACGGCTACACGTTCGCGATGACCGTGATGAAGGAGAACTCGGAGTTCCTCGCCAAGCGGCTCGAGTCGATGGGTCCCTTCCAGATAATCGGCGAGAAGGAGGAGCAGCTGCCGCTGGCGGCGTTCCGGATCGCCGACGATGCCGACGTCCCCTACGACGAGTTCGACATCGCCTGGCAGGTCTCCGCCGAGCGCGGCTGGATGCTCCCCGCCTACACGATGCCGCCGAAGGCGGAGGCCGTGAAGATGCTCCGGGCCCTCGTCAAGCTCAACTTGAGCCGCGAGCTGGTCGCGACCCTGGCGGACGACATCGCCGAGGCCTGCGCGACGCTCGAGAAGAAGGGCGGCGCCTCCAAGCACGAGCGCAAGCAGGTCAAGACCGGCGTCGGTTACTGACCCGGGGCAGCAGAAGGATCGCGCCGGCGAGGAAGCAGGCGGCGCCGACCGAGGTCGTCCAGTTGGCGGCTCCGAGGGCGAGCACGTCCCCGGTCGACGGGACGACGAACGATGCGACCGCGGAGACGCCGAAGGCGATGCAGCCGACGAGGTTGATCATGCTGATCCGCGCTGTCTCGTCGTCGCGGCGCGGCAGCCCCTCGCGGCTCATCGCCAGCCGATAGGCGATGAAGCCGGCGATCAGGAAACAGGTCGACCCGCGCATGTCGGGCTGCCAGACGAGGCGGTCGGTCGCCTTCGTGCCGAGCGAGTCCTGCATCGCGTCGAAGGTGCTGATGTTGAAGAACAGGGTCCCGACGAACTGGATTCCGCTCGCCCAGAGGTCGGCCCCCGTGCCGCCGGCCATCCGCATCGTCAGCAGCTGGATCAGCGCCGCCGAGGTGAAGAAGATCGAGCCGACGAAGAACGTGATGCCATCGGCGCCGGAGCCGACGAGCTGTTCGTAGCCCGGAAACGGCCCGATCAGGAAACCGATCGATCCGATCGAGAAGAGGACCCCGATCCAAGTGTTCGCTCGGCGGACGGAGGCGCTCACGGGCCGAGCCTATTCGTCGGGTCACGGCGTTAGCTTCCCGGGAATGATCCGCGGCCGAATCCGAGGGGACCCGTCCGTCCGCGGGAGCGCCGGGGACACCGAGGGTGTTGTCGACATCGACCCGTCCGAGCTCAGCGGGCTCTTCAGCGTTCCCGACTGGCTTCGCAACATCGGGTTGATGTCGTGGCTGCTCGTCGGGGTGACGCTGCTGCTCTCCGGCCTCGTCTGGCTCCTCGCGCTCACCCAGGTGATCACGGTCCCGGTGATCGTCGCCGGAATCATCGCCGTCGTCGGCTCGCCGCTCGTCGCCTGGTTGCAGGGCCACCACATCCCGCGCGCGCTCGGCGCCTCCCTTTTGATGCTCGCCGTCGTCGCGGTCGGCGTCGGGATCGGCGTGCTCGTCGTCGTCGGGATCGACGGGCAGGCCTCGAGCATCGCGAGCCAGCTCAACGAAGCCAAGAACAGCCTGTCGGGGTGGCTCCAGGATCTCGGACTCGACGCGGGCAAGGCGGATCAGGCGAAGGAGAACCTCGGCCACGGCGCCCAGGTCAGCGCCTCGGCATTGATCGACGGGCTGGTCTCGGGGTTCTCGAAGCTCTCCGGTCTCGCCTTCTTCTCGGCGATGACGATCCTCAGCCTCTTCTTCCTGCTCAAGGACGGGCCCGAGATTCGCAATTGGACCGAGGGCCACATGGGCGTTCCGGCGCCCGTGGCGAAGATCGTCACCAGGCGGACCATCCAGTCGATGCGCGGCTACTTCCTCGGGACGACGATCATCGCCGTCTTCAGCGCCGTCGTCGTCGGAATCGGGTCGCTGATAATCGGCGTGCCGCTGATCGGCACGATCGTCGCGGTCACGTTCATCGCCGGCTACGTCCCCTACCTCGGCGCCTGGGCCGCCGCCATCTTCACGGTCCTTCTGGCCCTCGGCAGCGACGGCACCGCGGCCGCCGGGGGCATGGTCTTCGTGCAGTTGCTCGCCAACGGTCCCCTTCAACAGGTCGTCCAGCCGTTCGCGATGGGGACCGCGCTCGGCATCCACCCGCTCGCCGTCCTGATCGTCACGATCGCCGGCGGCGCGATGTTCGGCACGGTCGGGCTGATCGTCTCGGCACCCCTCGTCGCCGCCGCGGTGCGGATCTCGTCGGACCTCGCCAAGGCCCGCGCGGTCGAGCGCGCCGAGGCGGCGGCGGCGAACCACGGCGCCGATGAAGTTCCGCCCCCGGGCGGAGCGCCGGCTCCGGCACCGGGCTGACCGGTGAGCCGCGCGCTCGCCCTCCCGTTCGCCCTCGTCGCGCTGTTGATCGGCTGCGGCGGCTCCGACCCGGTTTCGGACGCGACGACATCGGACGCGGCGACGACCTCGACCGCGGGATCGACCACGACCGCCGAGGCACCGGCGCCCCTCTACTTCACGGCCGGGGAGCAGCTGCGAAAGGTCCCCGCCCCCGCCGGCGACGCCGAGGCGGCGGCGAAGGCCCTCGTCGCCGGCCCGCCGGAGAGCGCCGGTGACGACGTAGAGACCGAGATACCGAAGGGGACCGAGGTCGAGGGCGTAAGCGTCGAGGACGGGACGGCCACGGTGCGGCTGTCGGGTGAGTTCACCCGCGACATCCCCGACCGCGAGGCGGCACGGTCCGAGGACCAGCGGGCGGAGCTCGACGCCCGGCTCGCTCAGGTGACCTTCACGCTGACCGGCGTCGAGGGGGTCGACCGGACCCGGGTGCTGGCCGCGAACCGGCCGGTCGGAGGCATCCGCAGCCGCGACGACTTCGCCAAGCCCGAGGGCAGGGCGCCGGAGAAGCACGCCGCCGAGACCGGGGCGAAGAGCTCGAGCGTGCGGGCGGTGCAGGAGCGCCTCGCGGAGCTCCGGTACCTGCCGAAGGGCGCTGTCGACGGCGCCGATGGCTACCGGACCCGCCAGGCCGTGATGGCCTTCCAGGCGTGGGAGGGGCTCGATCGCGACGGGGTCGCCGGGCCGATCACCCGCGCCGCGCTGGCCGACGCGAAACGCCCGCACCCGAAGGGCGAAGGCCCCGGCCGGCGGATGGAGGTCTACCGGGACAAGGGCGTGACGCTGCTCGTCAAGAAGGACCGGACGAAACGCGCGATCCACACGTCGTCGGGCGGCCCCGGATACACGACGCCGGCCGGCCGGTTCGAGGTCTTCCGCAAGGAGGAGAACTCGTGGTCGGTTCCCTACCAGGTGTGGCTGCCGTGGGCCTCCTACTTCAACGCCGGGATCGCTTTCCACGGCTATCCCGACATCCCGCCGTACCCGGCATCGCACGGATGTGTCCGCGTTCCCGAGCCCGAAGCCGAGCACGTCTACGACTTCGCGCGAATCGGAACGCCGGTGATCGTCAGGTAGCTCTCTAGGATCGTTGGCCCCTGACCGCCCCCGACGACGAGAGCGAGCCCCCATGGAGCACCTCAGCCACCACCACCGCAACACCCTCCGCGAGATCTTCGACCACCAGGCGACGGGCAATGTCGAGTGGCGCAAGGTCCACAACCTGCTCGAGTCGATCGGGGCGATCGAGGAGGAGCACGACGACAAGGTGAAGATCAAGCTGGGGCCGGAGACCGAGGTCTTCCCCGTCCCGAGGAAGAAGGAGCTCGACCGCCAGACCGTCGTCGATCTCCGCCGGATGCTCACCGAAGCCGGCTACGGCCCCGACTCCGAGGGCGAAGTCGCCGACGAGCGCGACCGCAACCACGGCGACTCGCGGTGGGGCGAGCCGACCTGAGCGAGCCTAACGGGCCCGATACCAGGGAAGCAGCAGGCGCTCGGCGAGCGCGACGAGCCCGAACAGGGCGATGCCGATCACCGAGAGCAGGAAGATCACGGCGAACATGGTCGCGGTGTCGGTGGCGTTGTTGAGCACGAGGATCAGGTGGCCGAGGCCCTCGCTCGAGCCCACCCACTCGGCGAACACCGCTCCGATCACCGAAAGGGCCGCGGCGATCTTCATGCCGCTGAAGAGGAACGGAAGTGAGGCCGGGAACCGGCCGAGGCGGAGGAGCTGCCCGCGCGAAGCCCCCATCGTCCGCATCAGGCGGATCAGCCCCGGGTCGGCGGCGCGGAGGCCGTCGACCGTGTTGACGACGATCGGAAAGAACGCGACGAGCGCGATGACCATCACCCGCGGCCGCAGGTCGAATCCGGTCCAGATCACGAAGATCGGCGCGATCGCCGGGATCGGAACCATCTGCGAGACCACGAGCCACGGGTAGACCGCCCGCTCGACGGTTCGCGAGGAGCGGATCAGGAGGGCGAGGACGATGCCGAGCACGACCGCCGCCACGAACCCGACGACGATCTCGAGCACGGTGATCCAGGTGTTGTCGATGAGGAGTTGCCGGTTCTCCCATCCGGCGGACGCGATCTCCGTCGGTGATGGGAGCGACGACTCGGGAACGTCGCCGACGGTCGCGTAGAGCTGCCAGACGCCGAGCACCAGCAGCGCGAAGACGACCGGCGCGACCACCCGGCGGAGCGACGGCCGGCTCAAGCCGGGCCGCCTGCGTGTTGGGCCTCGCGGAGCGGCTGCTCGAGGGCTGCCCGCAACTCCGCGAACCGCGGCCCGCGATCGGACCTGCCGACCGCGCGCGGGCGCGGCAGATCGATTGCGACGGCATCTTCGATCCGCCCGGGGCGGGCCGACATCCGCAGCACCCGGTCGGCCAGGAAGATCGCCTCCTCGACGTCGTGGGTCACGAAGACGATCGTCTTCTCCTCACGCGTCCAGAGCTCGAGGAGCCGCTCGCGCATGTCCTGGCGGGTCAGTGCGTCGAGGGCCCCGAACGGCTCGTCGAGGAGGAGGACCTCGCGGTCGGTGAGGAACGTACGGAGCAGTGCCGCCCGCTGTCGCATCCCGCCCGACACCTGCGACGGCCACGCGTTCGCAAACCCGTCGAGCCCGAACCGCGGCAGTTCGGCCGCCGCCCGCCGACGCGCCTCGCCGAGCGGTTCACCGGCCAACTGCGGCCCGATCGCGGCGTTGTCGAGAATCGTCCGCCACGGCATCAGCAGGTCCGCCTGCTGCATGTAGGCGACGGAACCGAGCAGCGCCCCGGGCTCGATGTCGGCGAGGCTGACGCTCCCACCGGTCGGCTCCTCCAGGCCGGCGAGGACGTTGAGCAGCGTCGACTTGCCGCAGCCCGACGGGCCGATCACCGAGACGAACTCGCCGCGGCCGACCTCCAGGTCGACGCCGTCGAGCGCGGTCAGCTCGCCGCCGCCGTCGCTGCGAGCGAAGGACTTCCGCAGTGCCGTCGCCTCGAGAAGCGGCTCAGCCGCCATCGCCGCCGCCCGTGAACTGCATGTCCGCATAGCGGTCCGGGGCGATCGGCGCATCGGCGAGCCCGGCGCCGACGAGGAACCGCGAAAGGCGATCGATCGAAGCCGGGTCGAAGGTCCCGAACCCGGTACCGCCGGCCGTGAGCAGCGGCAGGTACGCATCGAGGGATGCCGCGGCGAAGTCCGGGTCGATCGCCGGGTTGGCGTCGAGGAGTGCCTGCACGCCGGCGTCGGGGTCGTCGATCACGTCCTCGTAGCCCGCGGTCGTCGCGTCCACGAAACCCTGCATCAGCTCCGGGTCGGCGGCGATCTGGTCCTCGGTCGAGAAGACCACCAGGCCGGGGTAGTCGAGGCCGCCGTACTCGTCGGGCGAAAACGAGCGGGTCGGGTAGCCGTCGACGTCGGCCTGGACGCCGTCGGCGGGAATGAAGCCGGTGAAGCCGTCGATCTTGCCCGCCTCGAGGCTCTGCACGCCGTTGAAGCCGACGGTGATCCGGTCCACCGCCTCGGGGTCGCCGCCATCGGCCCCGACGACCTCGTCGAGGATCGCATCGTCCGACGGCACCCCGGTGACGCCGATCGTCGCGCCCTCGAGGTCGGCCGGCGACGCGAATCCGGCCTTCGCGAGCGTGATCACGCCTCCGAGCGGGCGCTGCGCGATGGTCATGATCGCCTGGGCCCCGCGGCCGGCGTCGATCTGCCCGGCGACGTCGATGCCGTCGGCGATCCCGAAATCGGCCTTGCCGGCGTCGATCAGCTTCAGCGTGTCGGCGGTCGACGTCGGCTCGATGACCTTCAGGTCGATGCCGGCGTCCTCGTAGTAACCGGCGGCGAGGGCCGCGTAGATGCCGGCGTGAACCGGGCCGGGGACGAAGTCGAGGACGAGCGTCGCCTCGCGGAGGTCGGGCGACGCCGAGGCGCCGTCTCCCCCGCTCCCGCAGCCGGCGACGACGAGCAGGCAGCCGAGCACCATCGCGAGCGCCGCGATCGGCCGGGCGCGCACGCTCATGCGGCTCGGGAGGCCGTCGTCGCTCATCGGCGCAGGATAGGCGTGCTCAGACGGTGCCGGCGAGCACGGCGGCGATCGTCCGCTCGGCTCGAGCCCGAAGCGCCGCCGGCGAAACATGGGCGAAGAGCCCATAGGCGGGCGGCGGATCCGCGGGATCGATGAAGTCCGCGACCCAGAAGCCGCGGTCGCCGTGGAGAAGCTCTGCGCACCGCCCGGCATCGAGGGACGAGAACGAGGACTCGAGGAGCTCGGCCACGGCGGCGTCGACGTGGGGGCCGACCACGTCGAGCCTGGCGGCGTCCCATTCGGTCCAGCCGCCCTCTCCCTTCCCGTAGGAGGTCCCGTCGCTGTGCGCCACGAATCCGCAGGCGGCGAGTTCCTCGGCCCGCTCGAGCTCGGCATCGCGGGCGGTCCGCGAGCCGCGAAACGCCGGCAGGTCGTCGTAGAGATCGGGCCGCAGTCGCAGGGCGAAGCGCTTGACCAGACCGGACGACTTGTAGCCGCGGCGGTGCTGGGCGAAGCGGATCTCGGCGTCGCGGGCGCTCGAGCCGACGTAGACCCAGGGGATCCGCGGGTCGCGGCGCCGGCCGGCACCGCGGTCGAGCTCGATCACGTAGACGCGAGAGGCCATCCCTTCACCGGTTCGCCGCTGACCCTCGCGGACCTCGCCGGGGCGCCCCCGTGCAATCGCCGAATCGGCCTGAGAATGGCTGTCCGGACCCGGCGGGATGCCTAAAGGTCGCGATTTCGGGACACGATAGGCAGGCATGGTCCCGGTGATGGATTCCCAGAGCCAGAGTTCTGCGTCGAGCCTCGACGTGCCCGTCCTGACGATCGAGGACGGCCGCCGCCGGCGCCTCCCGGGACCGGCCGCAGAGTTCCTCGCCTTCATCGCCATCGGGATCGCGGTGATGCTCCTGATCCCGGGCCCGACCCTGACGCGCGCAGCCGGCGCCCTCGCGCTGCTGCTGCTCGCCTGCTGGCGAGCCTGGTCCTACGGGCGGGACCTCGATCAGCTCACACGGGCTCTGCCGCCGCTCGCGTTCGCGGCCTGCATCGCGACGCTCGCGATCATGACCGGCGAGCCCCTCTACGACGTCATCCTCTGCTTCAACGTCCTCGTCGTCGCGCTCCAGGAGAACCGCCGGACCCTGATGATCATCGTCGCGGCGACGTGGATCGCCCTCGTGGTCCCGGCGATCGCCCACCCCGCGGACCTCGGGCTCCGCGCGCTCGTCTGGGCCGTGCTGGTGCCGCTCCTCGCGATCCCGGTGCAGCGTCGCTCGCAGGAGCTCCGCGACCGGGTCGGCCTCGGACCGAGGCTGCGAGCGCTGCAGGCGACGATGCTCGCCGCGCCCGATTCTCGCGAGACGCTCGTGCAGGCCGGGCCCGATCTCGCCGGCTGCGACCTCGTGATGCTCGTCGAGCCCGACAGCAGCGGCAGGTTCGTGATCACCGCAACGACTCACGAGGAGTTCAACGGAACCGCGGTGCCCGAGGACGAGCGCTCGCTCGTCCACAAGGCGGTGAGCAGCGGCAAGCCCGTATTCGTCCCCGACGCCCGGACCGCCACCGGCCTGCTCCCCGAGATCCACGCCGAGTTCGGCGAATGCCGCTCGTGGTTCTGCGCCCCGGTCATGCGCAGCGGGCTCGTGGCGGCCGTCCTCTGCACCGCGTGGGTCGAGCCGGTCAGGCACGCCGGCGACCTCCGCATCGACATCGTCAGGTCGCTCGCCTCGGAGGCGTCGACGACGATCGATCACACCGACCTGCTCCGCTCGCTGACCGACACCGCCTCGCGCGATCAGCTCACCGGCCTCATCAACCGCCGCGGCTGGGACGGACTGCTGGCCAAGGAGCTGGCGATCAGCCGCAGTCGGCGGACGCCGCTGTCGGTGGCGATCATCGACCTCGACCACTTCAAGAACTTCAACGACGTCCACGGACACCGGACCGGCGATCGGCTCCTCCGCGAGGCCGCCGGCGCCTGGACGGCGGCGATCCGCCACGGCGACGAGCTCGCACGCTGGGGCGGCGAGGAGTTCACGCTGCTGCTGCCGGACTGCTCGGGAGCGTGCGCTCTCGACGTCGTCGAGCGGCTCCGCAAGAACACCCCCGGTGGGCAGACCTGCTCGGCGGGCGTCGCCGCCTGGGACGGCCGCGAGAGCGCAATCGAGCTCTTCGAGCGGATGGACAAGGCGCTCTATGCCGCGAAGTCGGCCGGACGCGACGTCGCGATGCTCGCCCCGTCGCGCTGGACCGGCCCGCGGCCGGCCGCCGCCAAGACCGACTAGGCGCGCTTGGCCTTCGACGTCGCGGCGCGGTAGCCGGTGATCGCCTCCGCCCGGGCCCGCACGCGGACCGACCCGCCACGCTTCACCCGGAGATCGGCGGTCGCGCGGCACTTCGCCCCCGTCGCGGGCGCGGTCGCGAAGCGGCGCCACTTGCCGCCCTTCCGCTGCTCGAAGACGATCTCCTGAAAGCTCGCCTCCGGGCACGGGCCCAGGGTGGCGCGCACGGTCCGCCGGGTCTTGCCGTTGCGCCGGACCGAGATCGCCAGGTCGCGTTTCCGCTTCGCGGCGTTCCGCTCGGGCCCGAACTCCTGCCACGTCCCGGACAGCCCGGTCTGCTCGACGCCCGGCTGAGACCAGTCGCAGACGCCGCCCGGGAAGATCGCGGCGAGGCGGTCCTTCTGGTTCGGGCCGAACGAAACGTCGTAGTCGGCGTAGTCGATTGGCTTCAGGTTGCACTTCAGAACCAGCGAGTCGAGTGGCCTCCCGGCCACGTTCGCGGGCAGGCTGTGCGGCGGGTAGGTGTTCTCGCAGACGTTGTCGGCGCCGATCGCCGCCTGGCCGTTGCTGCGCACGCCGCCGATCCAGCAGGCGTCGACGGCGCCGGCGGGCTTGCCGGCGATGACCTTCTCGGCCGCCGTCCGGCTCGAATCGTCCGCGGCGATCGCGTCCATCCAGTCGGCGAGCGTCGTCAGCGCCGCCGCATTCATCGCGCTGACGCTCGGGCCGCCCTGCGCGCGCCACATCACCTGGTTGCCGTGGCCGCCGTGCTCGGCGTCGATACGGGCGCGCGTCCGGTACGTGTTGACGTACTGATGGACGTTGGGGCCGCCGGTGTCCTGGTACTGGCGGATGTCGAGGACCGGCACGTTCCCGTAGCCGCCGGCGGTCCGGTTGACGCGCCCACTCTCGTAGGCGATCTCGAGGGCGGCCGGGTCGGCGACGCTGCGAGCGGCCCGGATCTCCCCGTTGTCGTCATAGCCGCCGACGCCCTCGTTGAGGTCGAGGAACTCCCCGATCGTGATCGCACCGTCGTTCAGCGCCTGCAGCCCGTACTGGACGCCGACGTTGTCGAGGGTGCGGCGGGCGTAGCCGGTATCGGGATCGCGGCCGTAGACGTTGACCATGCTGTCCCAGACCGTGCAGCGGATCCCGTTCGGGTTGCTGACCGGGTTGAAGATCTGCGCCGGCGGCACCTGCGACTCGTCGCATCCCTCGTCGGCGGCGACCACGTCGGCGCCGGCGCTGAGCGCGTCGCAGCCGTTCGCATCGACGAGGCCGGTGATCGCCTTGCGCTTCGCATCCGAGAGCGAGGTTCCGTCGCCGTTGTCGAAGTAGTTCTTGACCAGGCGGCAGTCGGGGTAGTCAGGTCCCGCGCCGTCGGGGAAGCTGGCGCCGGGCATGATCCCGTCGAGGATGCTCGGGTAGTTCTGAGCGATCAGCTGCTGCTGGACCGAGCCGCCCGAGCCCCCTTGCCCCATCGTCCAAACGGGCTTTTCGCCGAGCTCCTCGATCGCATGCTCCTTGAGCATCTGCGCGGCCTCGGCCGAGAGCAGGTCGTTGCACGCGGTCCCGTAGACGTTGAGGGTGCCGGTCAGCGTCGCGTAGCCCTGCGAGAGCTCGGGGTTGGTCAGCGCCGTTCCGACGCCGCGACTGCCCTGCTCGTACCCGGCCGAACAACCGCCGCCGAAGCTGAATACGAAACGGTGGTTCCACCCGTCACCCACCCGGCCGCCCGGGGCGAGGACGGCGAAGCGGTAGATCGACCGGTCGATGACGCCGGTCTCGAGGCGAACCACGTAGTCGACCGTCTCGCCGTAGCGGGTCGTGGTCTGGACGCCGTCGGGAGGCAACGCCGCTGTCGGATCGGCGAACGGCTTGAAGTTGCCGTTGGTGGACCGGTAGTAGTAGGCGACGGTCGTCGGCGCCGAGCAGTTCGCGTCGGTGGCCGGGCCGAGTCCGGCGTCCACGGTCCGGCAGAAGAACGGCGCCTGCTGGCGACCCCGAGAAGACGGGGCCGCTGATCGGCGAGTCGTAGACGCTGAGCTGCGCGGACCGCCTGATGCCGGGCCCGTATGCCGTCAGGAGGTTGTCCCCGTTGCGCAGCCCGTCGACGAGGCCGACGAGGCGGTTCGGGTTGCCGCGGGGCCCGAACTCGGAGGTGACATCGGCGCCGTTGCGGCGGATCCGGACGCTCCCCGGCTTCGCGCCCGAGACGTCGACGGCGACCAGCACATCGCCGCCCGTGACCAGGTCCGCCCGGGTCGAGAGCGTGCTGATCTTCAGCTTCCCATCCGGTTTCGCGGCGAGGGCCGGGGTCGCTGCCCCCGCGAACACCGCGAGGCTCGCGAGAAACGCTCCGACCGCTGCGACTCTCCTGATCATCAAACTCTCCCTGTTCCGTCTTTCCCCGACGCCGATCGAAACCCCCCTGCGGGCCAGGAGTTGCGCTCAGCCGGGCATCGTCACGTCGGTGATCGGGGCGAGCTCGGGGCGCTTAGGCTCGCGACCATCGCCCGACGAGACGCCGCGAATCCGGCGGACCACCCATGGCGTCAGGTGGCGGCCCATCCAGACGGCGTCGGCGGCGTAGCGGACCGCGGCAGACCGCCGGGGAGGATCGGGAAGCGGTGCCGCCCAGGCACGGCTGCCATCGTCGAGTCCGAGCGCAGCGGCCGCCGCCCCGGCGATCCGCGCGTGACCGTCGCCGTTGGCGTGGAGGCGATCGGAGCACCAGAGGGTCGGATGGGCGATCCCCTCGCGCTCGAGGTCGACGAGCACCGCGCCCCGCGCGGCCGCCATCTCCCGGACCCGCTCGTTGAACCGGACGACCCGAGCGCGGATCCGGGCGGCGGCAACCGTGATGACGGCGGTCGGGTCGGGAAAGGTGAAGCTGAGAACGGTGGCGCCCGACTCACCGAGTGCCGCGGCCATCGCATCGAGGTCGCCGACGACCCGGTTCATGTCGAGGTTGCGCCGGAGGACGTCGTTGATGCCGCCGAGGATGCTCGCGAGATCCGGCTTCAGCGCCAGCGCCGGCTCGAGTTGCTCGGCACGGATCTGCGGGACCTTACGGCCGCGCACGGCCAGGTTCGCATAGGTCATGTCCGGGTTCTCGACGGCGAGACGCTCGGCGAGGCGGTCGGCCCAGCCGCGATAGCCGCCGTGCGGATTGGGGTCCTCGAGACCCTCCGTGGTCGAATCGCCGAGGGCGACGAAGCGCTCGAACGACATCATCCCCACGGTCCTATGCGTCGGCGCGGGGACCGGGGATGTTGCGGAAGCGGAAGGCGTCCGCCTCCCGGCCCGCCTGGACGAACCAGCACTCGCCGCTCATCTCGCCGTTGAACAGCTCCAGGACCGCGGCGGCGACGGTCTCGGCGGGGATTATCGGGGTGCCGGACTCGAGGATGGCCTCGCGGATCGGCGCGATGATCCCGGACTCGGCGAATCCGGGGCAGATGGCGTTGAAGCGGATGTCGTCCTGAACGAGTCCGAGCCCGAGCGAGCGGGCGAGGCCGACGACGGCGTGCTTGTTGGCGGCGTAGAGCGGGTCGAACGGCACCGCGGTGAGGCCGGCCAGCGAGGCGGTCGCGACGATCGACCCTCCGCCCCGCTCCCGCAGCGCCGGCAGCGCGGCGACGGTGCCGAAGACGACGCCATCGAGGTTGATCCCCATGACCCGCCGGTAGCGGTCGAGGTCGAAGTCGTCGCCGAGGCCGATGCCGCTTGCCACGCCGGCGTTCAGGTAGACCATGTCGACGCCGCCGCATTCGGCGACAACGACGTCGATCAGTTCGCGGTTGGCCTCCAGGGTCGAGACGTCCGTCTCGGTGAAGATCCCGCCGATCTCGTCGGCGACCGCGAGGCCCGCCGGGTCGATGTCGGCCACGACGACGGTGGCGCCCGCGGCCGCGAGGGCGCGCGACGTCGCCGATCCGAGCCCGCCGGCGCCGCCGGTCACGAGGGCGACCTTCCCGCTCAGATCCGCCGTTCCACGCTGGTTTGCTTCGTCGGCCACCGCGCAACCCTATGGGACCGGCACCTGGGACCGGCGCCGCCGATCCGGCCCCGGGGCCGGATAGGTTTCCCTCCGTGATTCGCGAAACCGGAGGAAGAGAACGATGCCGGCCCTGATCGTCATCGGGGCGATCGTGCTTCTGGTCGCGCTGTTCGTGCTGATCACCTACAACAAGCTCGTCCGGCTGCGGCTGGCGGTCGACAACTCCTGGGCCCAGATCGAGGTCGCGCTGAAGCTCCGCCACGACCTCGTCCCCAACCTGGTCGCCGCCGTGTCCGGCTACGCGGGCCATGAGCGGGCCACGTTCGAGCGCACGGCGGAGGCGCGCGGGGCAGCCGTCGCAGCCGTCGGGGCCGGCCCCGCCGCGCAGGGCCCCATCGAGGGGGCGCTGGCGATGGGGATCGGCAACCTGATCGGCGTCGCCGAGGCCTACCCGGAGCTGAAGGCGAGCGAGAACTTCGCCGCGCTGCAGCGCGACCTGGCCTCGGTCGAGGAACGGATCTCGATCACCCGTCGCGTCTACAACGACACCGTCGAGACGCTGAACACCGCCGTCGCGGTCTTCCCGCAGTCGATCGTCGCCGGCGCCTTCGGCTTCGGACCGCGGCAGTTCTTCACCGCCGACGCCGAGGTCCACACGGCTCCCGCGGTCGACCTCGGCGGCGCGCCTCCCGCATGAACCGCGTCGTGGTGAGGCTGGTCGTCGCGATCCTCGTGATCGCCATCGCTGCGGCGGCCTCAGCGATCATCCCCGAGATCCCGACGTCGGAGAAGCAGTACGAGATCACCGACGCCGGCGTCGCGGTCCAGCTCCAGAAGGACGGCAGCCTCGTCGTCCACGAGCGGCTCCCCTTCGACTTCACCGGCCATTTCAGCGGCGCCTTCCGGGACATCCCGCTCGCCGCAGGCGCGCGGATCACGAGCATGCGGGTCGAGGAGGACGGCAGGGACTACCAGCCGGGCGGGAACACCGGCCTCGGCTCCGCCGACGCTCCGGGCCGGTTCGGGACCCAGCAGATGCGCCACGGGCTCCGCGTCGTCTGGCACTACAACGCCGCCGACGAGACCCGCGTCTTCGACCTCGTCTACAGGGTCACCGGCGCCGTCCGGGTCCACGACGACGTCGTCGATGTCGGCTGGTTCGTCTGGGGCAGTCAGTGGGACTTCTGGCTCGACCACCTTTTCGCCAGCATCGACTCCGCGTCGGGAGTCGCGCCGACAGAGGCCTGGCTCGAGCCGCGCTCGCTCGGCGCCGACGTTGAGCTCGGCGACGATGCCCGCGTCTCGGTCGATCGCCTCGCCGCCGGAAAGGCGGTCGCCCTCCACGCCGTCTTCCCGCGGGACGCCATCGATTCCGCGTCGGGCGCGGTCGTGGTCCGCGGGAGCGGGCTCGACGCGATCGAGGCCGACGAGGCGAAGCTCGACGACGAGTACGGGTCGATCGACAAGCTGAAGAACTTCGTCTTCGACAACGGTCTGGTGCTGGCGCTGATCTTCGGCGGCCTCGCGGCCGCCGCCACGGCCCTGCTCATGCATCCTCGCCCGCGAGCGCCACACGGGCGTTCCCGAGTATCTTCCCGAGCCCCCCGAGGACGTTCCGCCCGCCGTCGCCTACGCGGTCGCGAAGGAGGGCGACTACGACGACCGGGTGGTGCTGGCGACCCTGATGGACCTCGTTGACCGCGGGTTCTACGAATCGAGGCCGTCGGCCGGGACCGACGACCTCGATCTCGACCTGCGGGCATCCGGCGAGCGGACGGGAACCGAGGGGCTCGAGCCGTACGAGCGCGAGGTCCTCGATTTCTTCGACGAGCTGATCGGCGAGGAATGGACGGCACTCGGAGCGATGAAGGACAAGATCCCCGAGCACTCGAGCACCTGGCGGACGCGCTGGGGGACGATGAACAGCAGCCTCGAGGGCGCCGAAGATGGAGCGATCGCCTGGGACCGGGACCTGCGGGGGGCGCGGCTGCTGATCGCCCTCCTCGCCTTCGTCGTCTTCGCGGTGATGACCGCCCTCGCGTGGTCACGAGCCCACCTGGTCGGCGTCCAGATCACCGGCCTCGTCGCGACCCTGGCGCTGATGTACGTGCCGCCATCGAACTGGCTTCGCCGGCTCGATCCGGCGGCGCGCGAGCGCAACGAGCGCTGGAGCGCGTTCGCGAAGTGGACGGAGGACTTCCCGCGGCTCGAAGACGACCCTCCGGCGACGCTGAAGTTGTGGCGCCGGATCCTCGTCTACGCGATCGCCTTCGGCACCGCCGAGCGCATCGCCAAGTCGGGGCGGATCCCGGCGCCGGTCGGCGAGGAGGCGACAGGGACCGGCCTCTGGACGTCGTACGCGATCACTTCGGGCTCGTTCGGCGGCAGCTTCGACGGGTTCTCGTCCGGGTTCGCGAGCCAGGTCGCTCCGGAGTCGAGCTCCGGCGGCGGCGGCGGCTTCTCCGGCGGCGGAGGCGGCGGCTTCTCCGGCGGCGGTGGCGGTGGAGCCTGGTAGCGGCTACCGGTGGTTTCGAGCACTCCCTGGAGTACCCTCAGGATGCTCATTACCCGTAATTGAAAGGAACTGAATGCTTGTAGCCGACTACTCGTTCGGAGAGGCACTGGGAACAGTCCTCGCCGTTTTCATCTTCGTAGCCTGGATCATGGTCCTGTTCACGATTCTCTCGGACCTCTTCCGTGACCACGAGATGTCGGGGTGGGGCAAGGCCATCTGGGTCGTGTTCCTGATCTTCATTCCGTTCCTGACGGCGCTGATCTACCTGATCGCCCGCGGAGGCGGCATGCGCGACCGTGCTCTCAAGGAGCAGGCCGAGCAGAAGAAGCACTTCGACGAATACATCAAAGACACCGCCGGGACGTCGCAGGTCGACGAGCTGGCGAACCTCGCGGAGCTGCACGACAAGGGCAAGCTCAGCGACGCCGAGTACGAGCAGATGAAGGCCAAGCTGCTCGCCTAAGACGGACTTCGCCGGCGCTCGGCCCGATCGGGTCGGGCGCCGGTTCCGTTCAGGGGGACGGGAGGGTGGCCCGCCGCTGCGAGCGGACGATGCCGTCCGATTTCGCGACCCGGAGGCGCTCGTCGGCGACCCGGAGCAGCGACTCGAACGAGTCGGCGTCCTCCGGGAAGTGCGCACAGCCGATCGAGGCGCCGATCGGGTATTCGCCCGCATCGGTTGCGGCGATCCGAGCCCGCAGGCGCTCGGCGAGCTGCCGGGCCTCGTCGGGACCGGTCTCCGGTGCGATCACCGCGAACTCGTCGCCGCCCTGGCGGACGACGATGTCGTGATCGCGGACCGCGTCGACGAGCTCCTCGGCGACGGCCCGCAGCAGCATGTCCCCGCGCTGATGGCCGAGCGCGTCGTTGACGCGCTTGAAGTCGTCGAGATCGATGGCGATCAACGCAAGCCGGCGACCGTGCCTGCTGTGGCGGCGGAGCTCTCTGGGAAAGCGGTTGACGAGCATCCGGTAATTGCCGATGCCGGTCAGCGGGTCGCACTCGGAGAGGAGGCGGTAGCGGCCCTCGCTGGCGGTGAGCTGCTCGCGCAGGTAGGTGACCATTGCGGCGGCGATCATCAGGGTCGGGATCAGGACGAGCGCGGAGATCGTCAGCTCGCGGGCGTTCTCGGAGTCGTAGGCGATCGGGGCGAGAACGGCGAGCACCACGACCGCCATGTGAGCGGCGATCGCGCGGCGGTCGGAGAGGATGTAGGCGACGAAGATCGCCACGAAAACGTAGTAGACGGCGAAGACCCGATCGGCGACCGCGACGGTGAGCGCGACCTCGAGCGTGGCGACGAGGGCGATGACGTGGAGCCCCCAGCGCGGCGCCCGGTCCGCGATCAGCCAGGAGACGATGCCGCTGAGGATCGCGAGGAGCGGCAGCGCAAAGATCGACGCCGGGTGATGCGGGATGTGGAGCAGATCGGGCGGGATCGCGGCGATGCCGCCGCCGACGAAGAGGACCCCGGAGAGCCGGTAGAAGAGTCGGGTCTGGTCCCGCTCGGCACTGCCGTCGGCATCGTCGCTTCCCGCGATCTCCTCGCGCGCGTGTCCGCCTCGTCGGCTCACTTCCCCCATTCCCTTTCTTTCGCTTTCCACCACGAGGGGCGGCACGCAATTATCGGCAGGCTCGGCCGGGACCTGAAATCCGGGCGTCAGCGACCGTGGTCGCCGCAGAGGGCGTCGAGGAGGTCTTCGGGCGAGAGAGCGGGCGGTCCCAGGTCGCTCGGCCCGGAGCGGTCGTTGGCCATCCCGTCGATGAGGATGCGGAGGTAGCGGCGCCAGAGGTCGGGGGAATGGTCGTGGGTAGCGGCCATCACGGCCGAGATCATCTCGATCAGCAGCGGGAAGTCGGACAGCTCGAAGTCGGGACGAAGGTCGCCGGAGTCGCGCGCCCGCTCGATCAGGCGGGTCACGAGCGGCCCGATCCGGGCCCTGGCGTCGGCGAGCCGCTCGGCTCCGCGGGACGGGTCGAACAGCGCCTGCTTGAGGGCGCGATCGGCGGCGTGCAGCTCCTGGGAGCGCTCGAGATAACTCGTCAGAGCCGTCCACGGGTCGTCGATCTCGAGCGACTCGGTGGCGATCCTCTCGATCGTCGCCGTCTTCTCCTCGAGCAACTCGTCGATCAGGGTCTCGCGGTCCGGGAAGCGCCGGTAGGCGGTGCCGACGCCGACGCCCGCGTGGTGGGCGATCTCGTCGAGGCCGACGTCGACGCCGCGCTTGGCGAAGAGGACCTGGGCGGAGGCGAGGATCCGCTGCCGGTTGCGCTCGGCGTCCTTGCGCAGCGGCCTGGCGACCACGGCTACTTCTACAACGTCTGCATCGTGACCCATCGCACACAGATCATATCCCGCAAATGGAACAGATCTTCCGGTTCCGCTACCGAGCGGGATACGGTCTTGCCACGGGGCCTCTGCTGCCGCACGGCGCCTTCACGCCCGGCCGGGGCGGGCCGTACGTCAAACTGAACGGGGAGATCGAACTTCGAGTGAGGGAGCAGGGACGGAGCGTGCCGGGAGCAAGCGCCGAATCCGAAGGAATCGCCTACGGCACCGGGCCTGGTCGCTGGGTCCTCGCGATCGCCGTGCTCGGGTCGGGGATCGTCTTTCTCGACGGGACCGTCGTCAACGTGGCGCTGCCGAGCATCGGCGAGGACTTGGACGCTGAAACCAGCTCGCTGCAGTGGATCCTCAACGGCTACATGCTCACCCTCGCCTCGCTGATCCTCCTCGGCGGATCGCTGGGCGACCGCTACGGGCGGCGGCGCATCTTCGTCTTCGGGGTTGGTTGGTTCACCGCGGCCTCGCTGCTCTGCGCGGTCGCTCCCAGCGCCAACGCCCTGGTCGCGGCCCGCCTGCTCCAGGGTGTCGGTGGCGCGCTGTTGACGCCGGGCAGCCTGGCGATGATCGAGTCGAGCTTCCGGCCCGGCGACCGCGCCCGGGCGATCGGCGCCTGGTCCGGGCTCGGCGGCGTTGCGACGGCCCTCGGCCCGCTGCTCGGCGGCTGGCTCGTCGAGGCGGTCTCGTGGCGAGCGATCTTCCTGATCAACGTTCCGATCGGTGCGTTCGTGGCCCTGATGGCGACCAGGCACGTCCCCGAGACGCGCGACCCAGATGCGCCTGACCGCCTCGACGGCCTCGGCGCCGCGCTGGCGGCGATCGGACTCGGCGGGACGACCTACGCGCTGATCCAGGTTCCCGATCAGGGTCTGTCGGCGCCGATAGTCGTCGCCGCCGTCGCCGGCGTGCTCGCGCTCGTCGCGTTCATCAGGACGGAGCGGCGCAGCCCCCACCCGATGATGCCGCTCGGGCTCTTCTCCTCGCGGCAGTTCAGCGCCGCGAACGCGGTCACGTTCGTCGTCTACGCCGCCCTCAGCGGAGTCTTCTTCCTGCTCGTCTCGTTCCTGCAGATCGCCGCCGGCTATTCGCCGATCGCCGCCGGCGCCGCCTCGCTGCCGGTCACGGCCCTGATGCTCCTGTTCTCGGCGCGCTCGGGAGCGCTCGCGCAGCGGATCGGCCCGCGCATCCCCCTGACCGTCGGCCCGCTCGTGATCGCGCTCGGGATGCTGATGATGACCCGCATCGAGCCCGACTCGAGCTACGTCGGCTCGGTCCTACCCGCTGTCCTCGTCTTCGGCGCCGGCCTGACGCTCGTCGTCGCCCCGGTGACGGCCACCGTTCTCGCCGCCGCCGACTCCCGCCACTCCGGCATCGCGTCGGGCATCAACAACGCGGTTTCCCGCGTCGGCGGCCTGCTCGCCGTCGCCGTCCTGCCCCTGATCGCCGGGATCACCGGCGACGCCTTCTACGACCCGGTCGCGATGACCGACGGCTTCCACACGGCGATGTTCGTGACCGCCGGCCTCTCCGCCCTCGGCGGCATCATCGCCTGGTTCACGATCGAGACCCAAGTCCTCGGCCCGCCGGAGCCCATGGCCGAACCCGTCACGGGCGAGTTCTCGTGCGACTTCAACGGACCGCCGGTGTACCCGAACCACGTCGAGGAGGGTGAGGTCGTGACGAGGGCGGAGGGCCGACGGGATATTCGCTGACGCCTAGGGTTTCGGCGTAGGGCGGGGTTGGCTGGGGCTGAGAGGGGAGCCCCCGAGGCGGGCGGCTCGAGCCAGTGGCGGGGATTTGGTCCGGTATGCGGACCAAATCTGCTCCAGTGCAGCCGCCTGGGGTCAACACACATGTCTTCCCGTCCAGTTCACCGCGCCGACCGGGGAGACCGGACGCGCAGCGGAGGATCTCCCCGGAGTTATTTCGCCTTCGTTGCCGTGACCGCCGCTGCGCCGGCGCCGCCGGCGATGATCCTCCGGACCAGGCCGGGCGCGAGGATGCGGAGAACGGCGATCAGGCCGTAGGGGCGGGGCACGTAGCGCTCCGCCTTGCCGTTGAGGCCGGCGTCGATGATCGCCTCGGCGGCCTTCTCGGGGGTGGAGACGGTCCAGCGGGTGATCGCCTTGGCCTTGAGCTCCTCGGCGGGGAATCCCTCGGTGGCGATGAAGCCGGGCATGACGATGCCGACGTGGACACCGTGCTCCCGCTCCTCGGCGTAGAGGGAGTCGCTCCAGCCGATCAGGGCGTACTTGCTGGCCGAGTAGGCGCCGGCGCCGGGACGGGAGATGCGGCCGGCGGTGCTGGCGATGTTGACGATCGAGCTGGGCGCGGAGCGGCGGAGCATCGGCAGCAGGGCTTCGGTGAGGCGAACGACGGCGTCGAAGTTGAGCTCCATGGTCCTGCGGACGTTTTCCCAGCCCTCGTCGTCGAAGCGGCCGCGCCAGGAGGCGCCGGCGTTGTTGACGAGCAGATCGAGGCGGCCATGGTGCTCCTCGACGTGCGCGGCGACGCGACCGGGGGCATCGTCGTCGGTCAGGTCGGCGGCGACCCAGGTCGCGGGGACCGGAAGCGAGTCGGCGAGGGCACGCAGGCGTTCGTCGCGGCGGGCGACGAGGACGAGCGCGACGTCGGGCTCACGGGCGAGGCGACGGGCGGCGGCCTCGCCGATCCCGCTCGAGGCTCCGGTGACGAGGAAGACCCGGGCAGCCATCAGCGGACGTCGAGGACGACCTTGCCGGTGGCGCCGCGCCCGTCGATCAGCTTCAGGGCCTCGGATGCGCCCTCGACGGTGAACGGGAGAGCTCCGCCGACGAGCGGCCGCACGTGCCCGGAATCGATCAGGTTGGCGATTTCGGCCCCGATCTCGCGGTTGAGCTCGGGCTTGGCGATCACGTAGGCGCCCCAGCCGGCGCCGATCACCTCGGTGTTGTTGAGGAGCAGCCGGTTGACCTTGACCTCGGGTATCGAGCCGCCGGTGAAACCGACGACGACGACCCGCCCGCCTTCGGCGAGCGAGCGCAGGGAATCTGTGAAGCGGTCGCCGCCGACCGGATCGAGGACGACCTCCACTCCCCCGCCGGAAAGCTCCTTTGCCTGCTCACGCCACTCGCCGTCGCTGCGGACGACTTCGTCGGCGCCTGCCTCCCGGGCGACCGCCTCCTTCTCGTCGGAGGAGACGACCGCGATCGTGCGGGCGCCGACTCCCTTGGCGACCTGAATCGAGGCGGTGCCGACGCCGCCGGCGGCGCCGTGGATGAGGACGGTCTCCCCCGCCTTCAGCCGGCCGCGGACGACCAGCGAGAACCAGGCCGTGTGGTAGTTGAGGATCAGCGCGGCGCCCTGGCGGAAGTCGAGCTCATCGGGCAGCGGAAACGTCAGGAACTCCGGCGAGACGGCGACCTCGGCGAAGCCGCCGAGCATCGGGAAGCCGGCGACCCGGTCGCCCGGGGACAGCCCCGTGCCGTCGGGCGCCGAGCGGACGGTCCCCGCCACCTCGCTGCCGGGGACGAACGGCAGCGGCGGTTTGACCTGGTACTCGCCGCGGGTCTGCAGCACCTCCGGGAACGACACTCCCGCGACCTCGACGTCCACGAGCACCCCCCTCCCGGGCGTCAGCATGTGGGACGCCTCGGGCTCGGGGATCTCCACCTCGCGGAGCGCCGTGTCGGGCCCGCTGAGGTCGGCTATCTGGATCGCCCTCATCAGGAGGGCAGTATGACTTCGGCTACTTGTTCTTGCGGTGGCCGTCGAACTCGATGACCTGCTGAATCCCGCTCGGGCGGTTCGCGTAGCGCATCGTCTTCAGCGGCAGCGGCGAGAAGTGAATCTGCTCGGCCGTCGCGCTCGATCGCCATTGCGTCGGGTCGCCCGTCCCCTGGTCGGCCGCGATCTGGTCGCCGGAGGCGTCGATCGCGGCCCAGATGTCCTGCTGGCACTTCTGGAGGTCACCCTTGCCGCAGTAGGCCAGGTGGAACGGGCTCGGGACCTTCTTCCCCAGCAGGCTGTTGATGTCGCGGTCGAAGTACTGGTACCAGCCGGAGTACTGACCACCCGGCGGCTTGTCGAACCGCGAGAACAGCGTGTTGAGCTCGTCCGAGAGGTCGGTTCCGAGCCGCGGCTGCATGAACGCGTTGGCGATGTTCGTCCAGGAACCGTCCATCACGGCGGCGCCGGGAGCGTCGATCTTGCCGTCGTTGTCGGTATCGAGACGGCTTCCCCCGTCGTTCTTCCAATCGATCATCAGCTGCAGCATCTGGGCGTCACGCGCATTCGGAGCGTTCGTGCCCCGCAGCAGCTTCGCGAGCAGCGGCACCGTGTCGATCGCCCTGACGTCCTGCGTAGCCGCGGCGTTCATCGCCGAGGCCACCTGGGCCATCGTCCACTTGCCGTTCTGCTTGAGGCGGTCGAGGTTCTTGTTCAGAAGGTCGACCCGTTCCGCCGAGCCGGCGCGACCCCACTCGTCGTCGGCGGAACCGAAGCCCCTTGCCGTGACCTGGTTCCAATTGGTCATCGTCCCGTCGGCGGGGTCCACGCCATGGGGATGCTCGTTCTTGCCGATGAAGCCCTGCCACTCGTACTTGCCGGTGCCCTTCGTCAGCAATCCGGAGTCGACGCCCTTCGGGCGAATCGGCAGCTTGCCCGCCGTGTACTCGGCGACGTGCTCGTTGTCGATGTAGAAGGAGTTGAAGGTCTGCGGCGTCTTGGAGGCCGCGTTGAAGAACGACTTCGGATCGTGCACCTGGCCGTTCGAGATTCGCCGGTTGAAGAGCAGGTCGAGAACGTCCTTGCCGTAGCTCGAGCGCTTCGACGAGATCGCGACCTTCTTCCCGTCGACCGTGGCGTATCCGGTCACCGGACCATGCACCGTAGTCCTGAACGAAACCGGATCGCCGTTCAGCGTTCCTGCGTTGAAGACCCCCATCTTGCGACACTTGCCCTTGTAGCTGTATTTGGTGTCGCTGCCGGCGCAGAGGCGCTCCGCGTACTGGTCGATGACGTCGCCGCTCGCCGATGTCAGCGTGGTGGCGAAGTCCTCGCCGCGGCCGATCAGCAGGTAGCCGGGGAACGGCGCCGAGGTCGCACCCCGCCACTTCAGGCCGGGAGCGTTCATGTCGATCTCGTACGTGAGACCGGGGTAGAAGTAGCCGATCTGCGGACCGCCGACCATCAGCGGGTTTCCGGTCGCCGACTTGTTCTTGGTGATCATCAGGGTGTTCGACGCCTGGACAGGATGCGGAGCGACCGAGTCGGCGAGCGCCTTGTTGGCGACCGCGGGGGTCGTCTCGTAGCTGTCGTGATCGATCACGACGTTGCCGGGCGTCTTCTTGTTCGGCAGGAGGCGCTTGCCGTACTGGAAGGTGCCGTCGACCGTGGTCGGGACGCCCTTGTTCTTGTACTGGCGGAGATCGTCGAAGACCTTCGCCCCCTTCTTCGAGCCGAGCTTCTCCTGCAGGCCCGAGAGGAACTGCGTCCGCCGGGCCTCGTCGCCGCCGCCCTCGCCGAGGAACTGGTCCTTGAGTGCGTTCAGCGCGTAGATGTCGTTGCGCGTGAAGGGCGCAGGCGGGTTGGCGCCACCGTTGAGTTCGTACCAATAGTTGATCCCGCCGACGTACGTATCGATGTCGTCCAGAACCTTCTGGCCCTCCTTGCCGGCGCCCTGAAGAGACTGCGTCTGCTGCGCGACGACGTCCTCGGTCTGCTGGCTGGGGACGAAGTTCTTCAGCTGGGTGACGAGGCCGATGGCGCTGAGCCCGGGGGCGTCGATCGCGGCGACGCGGGCGTTGTAGCGCGCCTGCTGGAGGAGCAGGCCGCGGTCCTCGGCGGCGATCCAGCCGGCGGCGAAGATGCCGTCGTCGTAGGTGTCCGCGTTGACGTGCGGGACGCCGTAGACGTCGCGGGTGATCTCGATGCCCGGATGGCCCGGAACGGTCTCGGGCGTCCCCGGTCCGTCGGTGCCGAGGCTGTTCAGCGCCTCCGACTTGAAGTAGGTGGTGAGATCACCGGCGGTGACGTTGTCGAACAGCGGCGTCAGGCCGTCGTACATCGTCGCCTGAGCGTCGTTGGGCTTCGGCGCGGCCGGCTCACCCGGCTGCAGCTGACCCGACGGGATGATGTTCAGTGCGGTCCCGGCGTAGTCCTTCGCGGACGCGGCGGCGGGTAGTACCAACATCGCGATCGAACAGACGACGATCGCGCTCAGACGCTTGGACAACAGCTCTCCTCTATATCGGTCACCCGTGGGTCGGGCGAAGTTCCAAGGGGCCACGATAGCCGACCTCGAACGGCGGAAGCCCCGGTTCCCCGGCACTATGATCGTCCCCGGTGCCGCTCAGGGGCGGCACATGAAATGGCCTTCCGGAAGCACACCCGACCCCAGCGCCCGCCGCTCGCGCTCGCCGCGCTCCTGGCCGTGCTCGCACTCATCGGGGTCGCCGGCTGCGGGGGCAGCGACGACACCTCGACCAGCAGCACGACCACGGATGCGACGACCGAGCTGCCGACCGGCACCCTTTCGAAGGCCGAACTGGCCAAGACGGCCGACCAGTTGTGCGCCGAGTCCACCGCCCGGATCGCCGACGATGCGGCAGCCCCCGAGTTCGGCAAGGACGGGCCGCAGCCGGACGAGGTCAAGGCCACGGCGCCGTTCTGGAGCGCGACCGCCGCCGAGGGCCAGACGCTCGTCGACCAGCTCTCGCAGCTGCAGCCGCCCAAGGACGAGCAGAAGCAGTGGAACGACTTCGTCGACCAGCTCGAGAGCGGCACCGTCGGCTACGCCAACGCGCTGCTCGGCCCGGCCCAGGACGGCGACCCCGACGCCTTCTACCAAGCCGCGATCGACGCCCAGAAGGAGCTGGTCAAGCTCGCCGAGGCCTCCCAGGCGCTCGGCATGAAGGTCTGCGGCGCGCGCGACGTCCCCGCGTCCTGACCGCTCGGGAGCAGGGGGACGCGGCAGCGGGGACCGACCCGCGGTCGGAGCGACGCGTCGCCGTAGCGCTCGTTCTCGGCGGCATCGCCTCGGTCCAGTTCGGCTCCGCGCTCGCGACCAGCATCTTCGACGAGGTCGGGGCCTGCCGGGACCGTGCTGCTGCGGACGATCTTCGCCGCCGCCGTCCTCTCCGCCGTCTGGCGTCCTGCCGTCGCCGGCCTGAGCCGGGCGACCCTCCGCGACGTCGGCTTGTTCGCGGTGACCCTCGCGGGTATGAATCTGTGCTTCTACGAGGCGCTCGAGCGGCTCCCGCTCGGCATCGCCGTGACCCTGGAGTTCGTCGGGCCGCTCACCGTCGCGATCGCCGGGACCCGGAACCGCCTCGACGTCCTCTGGGTCGTGCTCGCCGGCGGTGGGATCCTCCTGCTCGGCCCCGACATCGGCGAGGGACTCGACGCCCTCGGCGTCGTCCTGGCGTTGACGGCGGGGGCCTTCTGGGGCGCCTACATCCTCATGTCGGCCCGGGTCGGTCGCGGTCAGGCGGGTCTCGGCGGCCTCTCACTGGCGATGGTCGTGTCAGCAGTGCTGCTGGTCCCGATCGGCGTCGCCGACGGCGGCACCGACCTGATCGACCCGGCCGTGCTCGCGATCGGCCTCGGCGTCGCGATCCTCAGCTCGGCGATCCCCTACACCGTCGAGCTGGAGGCGCTCCGCCGCCTCCCGGAGCGGACTTTCGGCGTCCTCCTCAGCCTCGAGCCCGCGGTGGCCGCGCTCGTCGGCCTCGCCGTGCTCGGACAGCACCTGGTCGGGCGCGAGGTGATCGCGATCGCGCTGGTCGTGGTCGCCTCCGCGGGAGCGCTGAGCTCGGCCGAGACGATCGAGACGCCGCAGACCTGACGGGCGCTCAGCCCGGGTCGGGATCGCGGCGCTCGAAGCCGGGACAGCGAAGGACCGGCACCGGCGGATACTTCGGATAGGCGGGGTCCTCGCGGGAGCGCTCGCACATCGAGAAGCGCGACCCGCGGGTGTTCCGGACGACCCGCTGATGGCGGCAGAGCTCGCAGAGTCCGGCTCCGGCTGGCATCCGGCGATTCTAAGCCGTTACTTCACTTTGTATAGTAAGGGGCCTCAAATGCCGACCTTCAAACGACTTCTCGGGTTCCTGGCGCCGTACAAGCGCCAGAACATCCTCTCGATCGTCCTCGCCTCGTTCGCGATGGGGATGACGATCCTGATCCCGCTCCTCGTCGGCAAGGCGGTCAACGAGATCAACGACGGGGTCGACACGGCGGACGCGGGCAACCTCGTCCCGCTGGTGGCGGCGATCGTCGTCGCCGGCCTCGTCCGGCTCGCGCTCACCGCCTCGCGCCGGGTGATCGCCGGGAAGGTCTCGCTCGCGGTCGAGTACGACCTCCGCGAGCGCATCTACTCGCACCTGCAGTCGCTCGAGCTCGGCTACTTCGACTCCCAGCAGACCGGGCAACTGATGTCGCGGGCGACCGTCGACCTGCAGTCGATCCGCTTCTTCCTCGGCTACGGCCTGATCTTCATCACCCAGAGCGCCCTGACGCTCGTCCTCGCCGGGGCGATCATGTTCGTCCTGCAGCCCGGGCTGGCCGCATTGGCGCTGCTCCCGGTCCCGTTCGTGGTCTACACCGCCTCGCGCTACAACCGCACCTCACGGCCCGCGCTCCAGGAGGTCCAGCAGCGGATCGCCGAGCTGACCGTCGAGGCCGAGGAGGCCGTCTCCGGCGTCCGCGTCGTCAAGGCGTTCGCCCGCGAGGACCACATGCTCGACCGGTTCCGCAACCGGGTCTCGAGGGTCTTCGACCAGAACGTCTACTCGACCCGCCTTCGCGCCTTCTACAACCCGATGATCGCCTTCCTGCCCAACCTCGGGCTCGCGGTCGTCCTCCTCGTCGGCGGCCGCCAGGTGATCAACGGGACGATCAGCCTCGGCGAGTTCACCGCCTTCTACACGTACCTGATCATGCTGATCGGGCCGATGAGGATGCTCGGTACGGCGCTCGGCATGTCGCAGCGGGCGATCGCCTCCGGCAACCGCCTCTTCGAGGTGCTCGACCGCGAGCCCGAGATCACGAGCCCGCCGGGCGCGCCGCCGCTTCCGGACGGCAACGGGCACGTCGTCCTCCGCGACGTCTCGCTCCGCTACGGCGAGTCGGAGCCGGCGCTCGACGGCGTCGACCTCGAGGTCGAGGGCGGCAAGGTCATCGCCCTCGTCGGCCCCTCGGGATCGGGGAAGACGAGCCTGGTCGCGCTGCTCGCGCGGCTCTACGACCCGACCGCCGGCTCGGTCGAGATCGATGGCGCCGACCTCCGCGACATCGACGTCGCCTCGCTGCGGCGCCAGATCGCCTTCGTCGCCGACGAGAGCTTCCTGTTCAGCGCCTCGGTCGCCGAGAACATCGCCTACGCCAAGCCCGACGCGAGCCGCGAGGAGATCGAGACCGCCGCGCGCCGCGCGCAGGCGCAGTCGTTCATCGAGCGCCTACCCGACGGTTACGAGACGATGGTCGGCGAGCGCGGCCTGACCCTCTCCGGCGGCCAGCGGCAGCGGATCGCCATCGCCCGCGCCCTCCTCGCCGACCCGCGGATCCTGATCCTCGACGACGCGACCTCGTCGGTCGATGCCCAGACTGAGGCGGCCATCCGGCGCGGCCTCGACGAGGCCCTCGAGGGCCGTACCACCTTCATCGTCGCCCACCGCCTCTCGACGATCTCGCTCGCCGACGAGATCGTCGTCGTCGACGAGGGCCGGATCGTCGACTGCGGGACGCACGAGGAGTTGCTCGACCGCTGCCCGCTCTACCGCGAGATCGCCGACTACGGCCTCGTCGACCGGACCTTCCTGCAGCGCGACCTCGAGGAGCGGGAGGAGGTGGCACGCCTGTGAGCGACGCCTGGCTCCTCATCAAGGCCGTCTGGAAGACGATCCGCGGCGAGGACGGCCGCGGCCGCAAGGTCCGCTGGCTGTTCGGCCTCCTACGTCCCTACCGGGTCCGGGTCTTCTGGATGATGGTCGCGCTCGTCCTCGCCACGGCCGCGTCCCTGGCTCCCCCCTACCTCGCGGGTCTCGCGATCGACAAGGGCATCACTCCCGGCGACCTCAACGCCCTGACGCTGATCGTCCTCGCCTTCCTCGCCTCCGCCATCGTCTTCTGGGGTGCCACCTACGTGCAGACGTACCTGGTCGGCTGGGTCGGCCAGCGGGCGCTCCAGGACCTCCGCGAGCGGATCTACACGCACCTGCAGAGCATGTCGCTCGGCTTCTACACCCGAAACCGGCCGGGCGTGCTGATCTCGCGGATGACCAACGACGTCCAGGCGCTCGACACCCTCGTCACCGACGGCATCGTGACGATGGTCTCCAGCGTCCTGACCCTGGTCAGCATCGTCGTGATCCTGCTGCTGATCGACGTTCAGCTCGCGCTGATCACGTTCCTGACGTTCCCGCTCCTGGCGATCGGCAGCGTCATCTTCCGGGTCGCCTCGGCGAACGCCTACCGGATGACCCGGGAGAAGATCGCCAACATCACCGCCTACCTGCAGGAGAGCCTGAGCGGCGTTCGCGTCGTCCGCAGCTTCGGCCAGGAGACCCGGCACATGAACGAGATGTCGGTCCTCAACGAGGAGAACCGCGAGGTCAACATGCGGACCGTCTACCTCAACGCCTCCTACTTCCCCGCCGTCGAGCTGCTGTCGGCGATCGGGACGGCGGCGATCCTGCTGTTCGGCGGCTACCAGGTGCTCGACGGCAACATCGAGATCGGCATCCTCTTCGCCTTCGTCGGCTACCTGCAGACGTTCTTCGACCCGATCCAGCAGATCAGCCAGCTCTACACGACCTACCAGCAGGGCATGGCGGCACTGGACAAGATCTTCGACCTGCTCGACACCGAGCCCGACCTCGTCGACCCGCCGAACGCGATCGATCCCGGCGAGATCCGCGGCGCCATCGACCTCGAGGACGTCTGGTTCGGCTACGCCGAGAACCCCGGCCGCGAGATGGACTGGGCGCTGACCGACATCGACCTGCGGATCCTGCCCGGCCAGACGGTCGCGCTCGTCGGCGAAACAGGCGCGGGCAAGTCCACGCTCGCCAAGCTCGTCGCCCGCTTCTACGACCCGCAGCGGGGGCGGATCCTGATCGACGGCGTCGACGTCCGCGAGCTCGACTCGAACGCGCTGCGAAGCCGGCTCGGGATCGTCCCCCAGGAGGGTTTCCTGTTCAGCGGGACGATCGCCGACAACGTCGCCTTCGGGCGCCCCGGCGCCAGCCGCGAGGACATCCTCGACGCGCTCCACACCGTCGGCGGCAAGCCGCTGATCGACGGGCTTCCGGACGGCCTCGACACCGAGGTCGGCGAGCGCGGCACGTCGCTTTCGGCCGGCGAGCGGCAGATCGTCGCGTTCGCGCGGGCGTTGCTGGCCGAGCCGCGGATCCTGATCCTCGACGAGGCCACCTCGAACGTCGACGTGCGGACCGAGAAGCGGATCGAGCAGGGTCTCGAGAAGCTGCTCGTCGGCCGCACCGCGATCGTCATCGCCCACCGCCTTTCGACGATCAGGCGCGCGAGCCGGATCGTCGTCCTCGAGCACGGGACGATCGCCGAGAGCGGCACCCACGAAGAGCTGATCGAGCTCGGCGGCGCCTACGCGCGCCTCTACGGAACTTGGGCCGGCCAGGTCGCCGCCGCCTGAGCGGCGTCGCGTAACTCAGCCGCCGGGGCTGATCCCGCCGGAGTTGCCGGAGCTTGTGCCGCCGGACGTACCGCCCGAGCTGGTGCCGCCGGAAGTCCCGCCCGACGGGGCCGGGGTAACGGGCGCGGGCGTGACCGGCGCCGGGGCGACCGGGGTGGTGGTCGTCGGCGTCGCCGGGGCGGTCGTCGTCGCTCCGCCGGCCGGCGCGGTGGTTGAAGTCGTGTCGGTCGAGAGCGCCGAGCCCTGCTGGCCGCACTCCTCGAACCCGAAGGACTGGGCGGCGCTCTGGGCGTCGCTCTCCGCCTGATCGACTTGGACGCCGATCGTGTCGGCCCCGGCGCTGTCGCCGGAGGCGAGCGCCTCCTGTTGCTGGCCGAGCAGGGTGACCTGCTGTTTGACGGCGGCGTAGTAGTCGGCGAGGGAACCGTCGGGATCCTCGGGAGCGCCGAGCGACTTCAGGCCGGTGAGCGTCTGCTTGGTGATGTCGAGCTGCTGCTGGATGGCGGTCGTGCTGCCAGAGCCATCGGAGGTGAGGTTGGCGATCGCCGCGTTCGCCTCGGCGCAGCGCGCGTCGGCGGCGGTGATGAACTCATCGGTCGCCACGGTCGACGTCGTCGCCGTCGTGCTCGACGAGTTGACTGTGGACGTCGTCGAGTCCCCGCCGCCGCACCCCGCGCCCAGGAGCGCGAGCGAGCCGGCGGCAACCGCTGCTGCGAATGCCGGTTTCCCTCTCATTGCACGCAGATTAGCGCGCCCCTGAGACGCTGCCGACGGCTTCGGTCCCGTGCGGTCAGGCCGGTGGCGCCGACTGCGGGCGGCCGACCGGCCGCGGGACTGATCCGGAATTGCGCGCCGCGCGGGCCGCGCCGTACCCGGCGCCTCGGCTCGCCTCGGCACCGTCGTCGCGCCTGCGGGCGGGTGCTGGATCGGCGAGCGAGACGGTCCGCTGGCTCGCCCCCGGAGGCATCCCCCAGGCGGCGATCTGGACGGCAGGGTCGTCGAAGTCCGCTGCAGGACGGGACACCTGCTGGACCGGCCCCCTCGGAGCGATCGAACGCTTGGTCATGATCGCGACCGCGTTCCCGATGACCATCGCGATCACGAAACCGACCGCGATCGCGCTCAGAAAGGGCGCCAGGGCCGAGTTCATCGTGCACTGGACGGACTGCGCCCCGAGCACCGAGCACTCGCCGGCGCGGAACAGATACGGGAGTCCCGCCAAGGCCCCGATCGCCGCCCCGGCCAGACCAGTTGCAATTGCAGTTCGCTTCGACATGCCATCCCCTCCCCTGCTGTGTTGTCGGCGTGTCCCTCGCGTGTGTTTCATCGGCGGGAAGCGACCGGGCGAGGCGGGGCCGCCCGACTTCTGGACATCCGCTTAGTGAGGGTCGCTGGACGGTTGTCCAGCGGGGGATCGGCAGGCCGTTTGGCGGTGAGGGGGCGATGCGGGCGGCCGCCGCCGGGCGAGGCCTGACGCCCGCTGCCGGCGCGCTCGTGGGCCGATTACCGCTCACTGTGAGTGGATATTCCGCCCACGAGGGTTGCCCCTTCGTCGGACGCCCGCCGCCGACCCGCTTACGTGGGAGGTTGGAGGGGCGCAGGTGTGCCCGCCGCCGACCCGCTTACGTGGGACGTAGGGCGCGGCAGGGGAAGGTGCCGCCGACCCGCTCACGTGGGACGTTGGAGGGGCGCAGGTGTGCCCGCCGCCGACCCGCTTACGTGGGACGTAGGGCGCGGCAGGGGAAGGTGCCGCCGACACTCCACTCCCCGGAGGCGGTGCCTTCCCCTGCCGCGCACCGCACGCACACGAGCTGCGGGCCAGGGATTCGAACCCCGAATACCTCTTCCAGAGAGAGGCGTGTTGCCGTTACACCAGCCCGCAGTGCCCGGCGGAGATTAGCTAGAGAATCGTGTCGAGGTCGGTGCCGGTGTCGGCGATCGCAGCGCGCCGGTCGCCGAGCGGCTCGCCCGCCTCGATGAGGCCCCGGGCGGCGATGAGATCCTCGGAGCGACCGACCGAGAGGGCTGCGACCGGGCGGTCGGCGCTGAGGTACCAGACCGAGAACTCGAGGCCATCGCGGTCGCCGCGCCAGACCACGTCGTCCCACTCCGATGCGCCGCCGACGTACTCGAGGGAGGCCCAGTCGGCGAGGTCGCTGAAGAAGTAGGGGACGACGCGGTAAGGCGCCTTGTCGCCGAGCATCGCGCGGGCGGCATGGCGGCCCTGGTGGAGGGCGACGTCCCAGTGTTCGAATCGAGCTCGGCGGCCGTGCAGCTCGCTGTCGTAGTTGCAGCAGTCGCCGGCGGCGAAGATGCCGGGCGCCGAGGTCTCAAGGCCGGAGTCGCAGACGATCCCGTTCTCGACCTCGAGGCCGGCGCGGCCGGCGAGCATCGTGTCGGGGCGGACGCCGGCGCCGACGACGACGGCGTCGCAGGGGATCTCCCGGCCGCTCTCGGTCAGCACTGCGGAGACGCGCTCGTCGCCCTCGAAGGCGGCGACGGTCTCGCCGGCGGCGAACTCGACGCCCTTCGAGGCGAGCAGGTCGTGGAGGACACGCCCGGCCTCGACGCCGAACCCGCGCGAGAGGATCACCGGCTCGATCTCGACGATCGTGCAGCGCTTGCCCATCTCGATCAGCGAGGCGGCCACCTCGGCGCCGATGTAGCTGCCGCCGACACAGACGACGTGCTCGGCGTCGGCGACGTCGTCGCGGATCGAGTCGGAGTTGCCGAAGGCGCGCAGGTAGTGGATGCCCTCGAGCTGGGCACCGTCGACGCGGAGGATGTTCACCATCGCGCCGGTGGCGAGCAGCGCCGTTCCGAAGGCGACCTCCTCCCCACCCTGGATCTTCGCCGTCCGCGTCTCGGCATCGAGCGACATGACGCTCTTGCCGGTCAGCAGCTCGACGTCGTTCTCGTCGTACCAGGACCGCGCGTGGACGTGGGCGTCCTCACGCGACGCGTCGCCGCGGAGGTATTCCTTCGAGAGCGGCGGGCGATCGTAGGGCGGCTCGGGCTCACGGCCGACGAGGAGGATCGAGCCGTCGGCGCCGCGCTTGCGCAGCTCCGAGGCGCAGTAGGCGGAGGCGACGCCGCCCCCGACGAGCAGGAAGTCGGCCTCGCGGTCGGCCACGGTCAGGCGTCGGGCGTGCGGTCGACGGTGCCGTCCTCCAACCCGAGGTACCGGGTCAGCTCCTCCTCGACCCGCGGGTCGAGCACGGCGAGAACCTCGTCGCCGGCCTCGAGAACGGTGTCCGGCGTCGGCACGAAGCCGGTTCCCTCGCGCATGACGCTGATCAGGAGGCTGCCGGTCGGCATGTCGAGCTCATGCAGCGGCTTGCCGACGACCTGGGCGTTCTCGCCGATCAGCAGATCGATGATCTCGATCTTCGCGTCGGCGAGGTCGAGCAGGTGGACGAGGCCGTAGCGCGGCACCTGGCGCTCGATGAGGCGAAGGATCAGGTCGGTCGCGGAGACGTAGGGCTTGACGCCGAGCAGCTCGAAGTGCTGGCGATTGCGCGGGTTGTTGACCCGGGCGATGACCCGCTCCACCCCGTACTTGTCCTTGGCGACCTGACAGATCAGGAGGTTGTCCTCGTCGTCGCCGGTGACGGCGATGACCATTCCGGCCCGGGCGATGCCGGCCCGCTCGAGGACCCAGAGCTCGGAGGCGTCGCCGTAGAGAACGCGGTGCTCGAGCTCCTGCTCGACGGTCAGATACCGCTCTCGATCGGACTCGATCAGCGTCACCTCGTGACCCTTGTCGATCAGCTCGCGCGCGAGGTTCCAGCCGACCTTGCCGCCGCCGACGATGAGCATGTACTCGCGGTCGCGATCCCGCTCAGGCATCGGATGCCTCCTTGCCGACGGCGACCTCGCGGAGGTTGCTCTCGAGCATCTCGATCGCCGTCCGGGTCGGGCAGATCGTCGTCATCCCCTGCGTGCCGTACCACTCGGCGCGGTAGGGGTCGAGGATTCGCGCGATCACCGTCTCGACCCGAAAGCGGCGCTGCGCGATCTGGGCGATGACGATGTTGGTGTTGTCGCCGTTCGTGGAGGCGACGAAGACGTCGGCGCGCTCGATCCCGGCGGTCGTCAGAGCGTCGATCTCGAGGCCGGTGCCGACGGTGAACTGACCGCCCGCGTCCTCCCAGGAGGTGTCGAGCCCGAGCTCCAGGCGGGCATGGGAATCCGGGTCCTCATCGAGGCAGGAAACCTCGTGGCCCTCGGCCAGCATCGTTCTCGCGACGGACGACCCCACGCGCCCGCACCCCACAATCAGGATCAGCATGGGCCCGATGTTATTGGCCGGACGGCGCGGTCAGCAGGACGCGGCACGGAGCGTGTCGCAGGACGTACTCGCTGACCGGTCCGATCTCGGCCGGCTTCGCGCCGCGGACCCCGCCGAGGACCGCTCCGCCGCGGATCATCGTCGGCGGCTCGCCCCCGACGATGATGGCCTCGACGGCGTGCTCGCGGGCCCGGTCGACGATCGCCTCACCGACGTTGCGAGCCGGGACGTAGTCGCTGTCGGCCTCGACGCCGGGGTACTCCTCGGCGATCTCGCGGGCGCGCGCCAGCGTCTCCTCGGCGGCCGTGACCCGCTCCGGCGGAAGCGGGCCATCGAGCGGGACCGTGAGCGGCAGGTCGATCACGTAGAGGAACTCGAGGCGGGGATTGTTCTGCCCCTCGAGCGGGTTCGACTCGGCGAGCCTGCAGGCGGTCTGGACGATGTGGTCGTCCAGCTTGCCCTTGCCGAGGACCGGGACGAGGACGCTGTCGAGCTCGACATCGGGCTCGTGCTTGAGCAGGGCCTGCTCGGGAACCGACACGCGGGTCGACATCGGCAGCCCGTGGACGACGCGGCGATAGACGAAGTAGGAGACGAGGCCGAAGGCCATCCAGGCGCCGCCGACCCAGAGGGCGGTCCCGTGCAGGGCGAGGACGGAGACGAAGCCCGCCGCCGAGAGGAGGAACCCGACGACCGCGGGGATCGGGACCGTCCCGGACCGGAAGCGGACCGAGAACGGAACCGAATACGGCCGCTCGACATCGGGGCGGGTGAAGCGCAGCCTGATCAGCGACAGATGGGCGATCGAGATCGCCAGCGTCGCGCCGAACGCGAATACGCCGGCGAGCAGCTCGATGTCGCCGGGCAGCACGAGCCCGATCGCAAAGGCGGCGGCGATCAGGATCGCGACGTGCGGGGTCGAGCGGCGGCCGCCGAGCTTGCCGAGCCAGCTCGGGATCTGGCGGTTCGTCCCCAGCACGTAGACGTGGCGGGAGAGGCCGAGCATCGTCACGTTGGCGGCGAAGAAGAGGATCAACGGCGCGATGCATACAACGGCCCACTTGAACACATCGGAGAGCCACTCCGGCTCGAACGCGGAAACCACGCCGAGCACCGGAGCGTCCTCGTAAGTCGTCGCCAGCGCCGTCGTCGGCCCGTCGGGGCCGGCGACGACCGGCAACGCCATCAGCGCGACGAAGGCCATGCCGACGTAGATGAACGGGACCACGAAAGTGCCCGCCCGCAGCACGTTCTTGAGGTCCTCGCGGCGCCAGGCGAGGTCGGGCGCGAGATCCGACGCGGACTCGATCCCGGCGAGGGCGACAATCGAGATGACCAATGCCATCGCCAGGTCCCGGAGGCTCGGGGTGCCGAACGCATCTAGGGAGTTGGTCAGGGCGCTCGGGTCCCAGACGACGATCAAGCCGACGATGACGAGCAGGAACTGGAGCAGCAGGTCCGCCCCGGTGAGCGCGACGAGCAGCCCCTCGCGGCGGCTCCCCGTGTAGCCGATGATGTTGACGATGGCGACGACCGCGACGACCGCCACGGCAACGGCCTGCTCGCCATCCCCCGTCGCGAACTCGGCGGAGATCGGGCCGAGGTAGTGGGGAACGGTGATCGCGGCGAGGGCGATCACGATCACATAGTCGATCAGGATCGCCCACCCGGCCACGAAGCTGACGAGCTCGTTGAATGCGTTGCGGGCGAGCGTGTTGGAGCCGCCGCGCTCCTTGAACATCGCGCCGCCCTCGACGTAGGTCATCGTCGTCAGCACGTAGATCAGGCCGGCGATCGCGAAGATGACCGGGGTGAGGACGAGGGCGTCGTCGGCGACCACGCCGATCGAGTAGTAGACGGAGAACGCGATTGCCGAGTGCGCGACGGCCCAGAGCCACGGCACGCCGAGGAAGCGCCGGCCGAGGGCCGGCTTGCTGGTCCGCCGCTCGGTCACCGCCGCTGCCTCAAGCCGAGTTGCGGTTCGCGAGGTAGAGACGGGCGCCGCCGAGCGCCGTGAACACGAAGCCGAGGAGGACGCCGACCGAGACCGGGCCGCCACCGGCGGCGAGCGTCCTGACGATGATCAGGATCCCGAGCGCCAGGATCACACCGGAGAGGATCTTGGTTCCGTTCGTGCTGATCCGCTGCCGGGACGCCATCGGCGGCGATTGTAGTTATCACCCGGGGAGCGGTCGGGTGCGCGATCCGGATGGCGCGCTGGGCTCAAGTGGCGGCGACGAGTCCCGACTCGGCGACCTCACCGAGCGGGTTGGCGGCGACGATCACCCGGCAGGGGCGCTTCGCGAGAACGCCCTGGAGCGTCTTGCCGTAGAGCGGCGCATCGTTGCGATAGGTGAGCTGCATGACGATCGCGACCGCCTTGATGTCGACGGCCTCCTCGATGATCGCCTTCGGTGCCTGCCCCGCTCGAACGCGCTGGACGTGGCCGGTGACCCGGCGGCCGCCGATCAGCTTCGCGCGCTCGATCTTCGACTGCGCCTTCTCCTGCTGGCGCGGCAGCGGCGCGTCGATCGGAAGGTGCGCCGGGACGTTGAGGAGGGAGAGCACATGGATTCCGCGGCCCTTGCGAGCGGCGAGGCGGGCGGCGGTGCCGATCGTCAACTCCGAGAAGGGGTCGTCCTCGAAGGGGACTAGGACCGATCGGTACTCGACCTCCTCGACGTCGAGCGGCTCCGGCAGCACGACCTTGACGGTCTCGCGAACGGACAAGCCCTGGCGGCGGCGATAAACCAGGTAGACGACGACCCCGATCGTCATCCATCCGGCTCCGATCACCATCGTCGGTGTGTTCATGACCATGACCACGATCCAGGCCGAGAACGTCGCCATCCCACCAACGACTGCCGTCAAAGGCAGCTGATGGCCGCGGAACGGGATGCTGCCCGGCGACTTCCATGGTCGCTCCTGGTCGGGTTTGCGAACACGCATCCAGGTCACCGAGACGTGGGCGACCGTGAACGAGAGCATCGCCCCGAACGAGTACATCGTCGCCAGCAGGTCGGCCTTTCCCGGCAGAATCGCCAACGATGCGACGATGGAGAACGCGATGATCGCGATGTGAGGGGTCCGATACCGCGGATGGATCTGACGAAGCCGCTCCGGCAATTGCCGATACTGGCCCATCGAGAACGTCAGTCGCGAGACGCCGATCAGGGCCGCGTTGGTTGCGATCACCAGGATCACTGCCGCGAGGATCCCGACGTAGACGCGTAGGACGTCCGTGATCCCGGCGCCGAGGCCGAGGTTCTCGACGATGCCGAGCACGGGATCACCCGCGTAGGTGGTCCCCAGTTCGGTGGTGAAGCCATCCGGACCCTGGGTCACCGGCATGGCGGAGAGGGCGATGATCGGAAGCAGCGAGTAGAGAGCCAGCACCGCGATGACGACGAGGCCGGTGCCCCGCGGGATCGTCCGCTCCGGCTCGACCGCCTCCTCGGACATGTTCGAGATCGTCTCGATGCCCGTGTAGGCGATCATCCCGAGCGCGATTCCGAGCGCGAAGTCCCCCCACGTCGGCGCGATCCCGAGCTGGATGTTGTCGATGAGGATCTCGGGGCTGAGCACCAGGAACATGCCGACGATGACCAGGAGCACCTGGGTCGCGAGATCGCCGACGGCGAGGATGAGGTTGAACTTCGCCGACTCCTGCGTCCCGCGGACGTTGAGCGCGGCCAGGGCGGCGATCAGGACGATGCCGCCGATGATGTCGCCGGGACTGGTCCGCAGCGGCTCCCAGAAGACCCCGAGGTAGTGGGGCACGAAGAACGCCGAGATCGCGATGGTGATGATGTAGTTGAGCATCTGCCCCCACCCGGCAACGAACGAGACCAGCTCATTGAAGGCGTGGCGGGCGAAGCTCGAGGAGCCACCCGCCTCGGGATACATCACCGTGCCCTCTATGTAGGTCGCCGCGGTGCAGACGAAGATCAGGCCGGCGATCATGAACGCAACCGGCGTCAGGCCGAGGGCGAAAGCGGCCACGACGCCGAGGGCGTAGTAGATCGACGATCCCACGTTCCCGTAGGCGGCGCTGAACAGCGCACCGACGCCGTGGACGCGCTGGAGAGACTGGTCGCGGGGAACCCGGTGCGCCATGCGGCTGGCGACTATACGACCGTGCGCTCAGCGACGACCGGGACCTAAGCCCCCTCGTTGCCGCGCTTCAGCCCCAGCCACAACCGCCCCAGCCCGAGCAACAAGAAAAGCAGGCAGATCCCGAACTCCGGCGACACCGGCCCGTCCTCCCCGAACCCCACCACCAGCAGCCCGGCGACCGCGAACAGGATCACCATCGCGGCGAAGAAGCTGCTCGAGATCTCGTAGAGGGTCCGCTCCCGTTTCGGCTCCACCACCTGAGGATCGCAGGGTGGACCTGTCGGCTCGGCGGGCGGTTGGTCCGTAGGCGGGCCTGCGCCGTGCACTGGGGCGGATTGTGGGTCCATACGACACCAAATCCGCCCCAGTGACCGGAAATCGCCCCCAAACGCGAGAGGGCGGCCTCCAGGGCCGCCCTCTCCGCGAAACGTGTTCCAGCCGGAGCTAGAAGTGGATGATCGGGATGATCAGAATCGCGACGATGTTCGCCACCTTGATCATCGGGTTGATCGCCGGGCCGGCGGTGTCCTTGTAGGGATCGCCGACCGTGTCGCCGGTCACCGAGGCTGCGTGGGCCTCGGAGCCCTTGCCGCCGAAGGCGCCGTCCTCGATCAACTTCTTGGCGTTGTCCCAGGCGCCGCCGCCGACGGTCATCGAGACGGCCATGAAGAAGCCGACGACGATGACGCCGATCAGCAGGCCGCCGAGGGCCTGAACGCTGATCACGCCGACGATCACCGGAACGATGATCGGGATCAGCGACGGGAGGATCATCTCCCGCTGCGCCGCGGCGGTCACGATCGCGACCGTTCCGCCGTAGTCCGGCTTCTCGGTCCCTTCCATGATCCCCGGGTGCTCCTTGAACTGCTTGCGCACCTGCTCGACGACCTCACCGCCGGCGCGACCGACCGCCTCGATCGCCAGGGCGGCGAAGAGGTAGGTCATCATGCCGCCGATCAGCAGCCCGATCAGAACGGCCGGGTCGCTGATGTCGAACGGGATGAAATCGAGGCCGGCCTCGGCCTGGACCTCGGCCTTGAACGCCGCGAACAGCACCAGGGCGGCGAGGACGGCGGAGCCGATCGCGTAGCCCTTGGTGACGGCCTTCGTGGTGTTGCCGACCGCGTCGAGCGGGTCGGTGACGTTGCGGACGTCTTCCGGCAGCTCCGCCATCTCGGCGATGCCGCCGGCGTTGTCGGTGATCGGCCCGAACGCGTCCAGGGCGACGATCAGCCCGGTCAGCGAGAGCTGAGCCATGACCGCGATCGCGATGCCGTAGATGCCCGCGATCTCGTTGGCGCCGAAGATCGCGAAGATGATGATCAGCGCCGGGATCGCGGTGCCCTGGAAGCCCTGTGCGAGCCCCTGGATGATGTTCGTCGCGTGCCCGGTGATCGAGGCCTTCGAGATCGTCTTGACCGGCCGGAATCGCGTCGACGTGTAGTAGTCGGTGACGACGAACAGGCCGGCGGTGACGGCGATGCCGATCAGCGCGCAGAACCAGAGGCCGGTCACGGAGGCGCCGGCCAGTGCGCTTTCGGGATCAGCGACGCTGAACTGCAGCGGATCCGACATCAGCCACTCGGTGATCGGGTAGAAGGCGATCGCCGAGATGGCCCCGGAGACGAGCAGGCCCTTGTAGAGGGCACCCTCGACGTTGCCGGTCTTGCTGCGGACCGATAGCGCCCCGACGATGGAAGCGAGGATCGCCACACCGCCGATGATCAGCGGGTAGATCGCAACCTCGCGAGCAGCGTCGACGTTGAAGCTGAGGACGCCGAGCAGCATCACCGCAACGGCGGTGACCGCGTACGTCTCGAACAGGTCGGCAGCCATGCCGGCGCAGTCGCCGACGTTGTCGCCGACGTTGTCGGCGATGACGGCAGGGTTCCGAGGATCGTCCTCGGGAATGCCGGCCTCGACCTTGCCGACGAGGTCGGCGCCGACGTCGGCGGCCTTCGTGAAGATGCCGCCGCCGAGCCGGGCGAACACGGAGATCAGCGAACCGCCGAATCCGAGCCCGATCAGGGCGTCGATGGCCTCCTTGTCCTCGTCCCCGGTGAGGGTGAGGATGCCGAAGTAACCGGCGACGCCGAGCAGGGCGAGGCCGACGACCAGCAGGCCGGTGACCGAGCCGCCCTTGAAGGCGGCGTCGAGCGCCGGCGGTACGCCGCCGCGCGCGGCCTCGGCGACCCGGGCGTTCGAGCGGACCGACACGTTCATGCCGATGTAGCCCGCTGCGCCGGAGAGGACGCCGCCGATGACGAAGCCGATGCCCGTCTGGACGCCCTGCAGGATCACGAGGATGATCGCCAGGAAGACGGCGACGATGCCGATGATCATGTACTGACGGTTCAGGTAGGCCTTGGCGCCCTCCTGGACCGCGTTCGAGATCTCCTGCATCCGCTCGTTGCCGGTCGAGAGGCTGAGCAACCGCTTGGTCACCAGCGCCCCGTACAAGACCCCGGCGGCCGCGCAGACCAGCGCGATCACGATGCCGTGGTCGGTAAGGAACTCAGTCAAGGTTCGTTTCCCTCCGTAGGTGTGGACTCACGAAGAAGCCGCCCCTGTCTCCTTACGCTCGGGACGGCTTCGAAAAAAGCCGGGGCAGCATACCCCGCTCCGGCGGATGGATGCGCTTCGGGCTCAGTCCCCGCCCGGGGTCCAGAGCCGCGGCGGCGCCTGTCCTCCGGTCGGCCCGCCGCCCGCCGGCGGCTCGCCCCCGCCCGCGGGAGGCTCAGCGCCCGGCTCGCCGGACGCGGCGGCCTGCTGCGCGTAGAGGACCTGAACCTGTGAAAGGGCGTTCTTGATCTCCCGCTGGGACTCCTCGTCGAGCACGTCGACCATGCCCCGGATCGCCTCGATGCCGACGCGCGCCTGCTCGAGATCGCGCTCGTCCTCCTTGGCGATCCGCCGGTAGGAGAGGTTGAGGATGCTGACGACGCTCTGCGCGACGAGGTCCTGGACGCGGACCCGCCGCATCTCCTCCTCCATCTGCCGCAGCATCTGCTCCTGCTCGGGGCTGAGCTGCTCGGCGGCCGGGTCGCCGGCCTGCGTCGGGTCTGCCTGGGGGCTGGTGTCCTCGGTGCCTTCGCTCATGCGATGACCTTACCCAGCCGCGAGATATGTATCCGCCGTCAGGGCCACGGCGCTGCGGTAGGCATCGGTGACCGACGCCCCCGCCTCCAGTTCGGCCCGGGCCCGCTGCGATCCGTTCGGTCCGGTCGGGTCGAACGACCCGAGATCGATGCCGAGCTCGCCGCGAGCCGGCTCGGTCCAGGCGAGCAGCTCCTCGACCACCGTCGCGGTCGGCACCTCGATCCCGTCGTCGAAGTCGATCATCTGCGCGTCGAGGCCGAAGCGGATCGCCCGCCAGAGGTTCTCCTCGAGCTCGCGCGCCCGGCGCGGCGGCGCGAGGACGCCGTAGTCGTAGTCGATCGCCGCCTGGGCGACCGCGGCGACCATCAGCCCGGCGAGCGCCAGCGACTCGTTGCCGTCGCTCTGGGCGTCGCAGATCCGCACCTCGACCGTGCCGAAGCTGTGATGGGGCCGGACGCTCCACCAGAGCTGGGTCGACTCGACGATCGAGCGGGTGCGCTCGAGCAGGTCGACGAAGTCCGCGTAGGTGGCCCAGTCGCCGAACGGGTCGTGGATGCCGCAGCGCGGGAAGCTGCGGGTGAAGATCTGGGTCCGAACCGACGCCAGGCCGGTGTCACGGTTGTCGAGGAACGGCGAGTTGGCCGAGATCGCGAGCAGGACGGGCAGAACGTTGCGGAGGCTGTCGCAGACGGCGACCGCCCGGTCGGCGCCGCGGACCCCGACGTGGACGTGGAGGCTCCAGGTGTTGTTGCGCTGCGCGACCCAGCCGAGCTCGGCGCGGAGGCGACGGTAATGCGGCGTGTCGATGATCGCCTGATCGAGGTAGTCGGCCCAGGGGTGGGTGCCGCAGGCGGCGAGGATCCGCCCCTCGCGGGCGGCGAGGTCGAAGAGGCGGCGGCGGCGATCGATCTGGCGCTCGGTCATCTCCGCGAACGACTCCGAACGGCCGGAGCGGATCTCGACCTCCGTGTCGATCAGCTCGCCGCGGACCGAGTCGGCGAGGACCGGGTCCTGCTGGGCCTCGGCGAACATCCGCTCGAAGCCGTGGGCGAGGTCGAGGGTCTCGGGGTCGAGGATCGCGAACTCCTCCTCGACCGCCATCGTGAAGTCCGTCGATTCCTCGAACCGCTCGCGTGCGACGCCGAGGTCGAGGCTCTCGTCCCGAGCCAGAGTCACAACGTCACGCCAGGTAGAAGTACAGCGCGTAGAGCAGGTCGACCGCCGGGCTCGACGTATGCACCGTCACCTCCGGCGGGACGTCCAGCAGCTGCTCGGAGTAGTTGAAGATGACCCGTACCCCCGCCTCGACCAGCCTGTCGGCGACCTCCTGAGCCGCACCGGCGGGGACGGCGAGGACGCCGACCACCACCTCCTCGGAACTGATGAAGTCCTCGAGGTCGTCCAGCGGCCGGACCTCGATCCCGCCGATCTTCTTGCCGGCCAGCTTCGGTGAGACGTCGAAGATCGAGACGATCCGGAAGCCGTGGTCGGCGAAGATGTCGGATGTGGCGATCGCCTGGCCGAGGTGGCCGGCGCCGAACAGCGCGATGTTGTGCTGTCCCGAGGTGCGGAGGATCTTGCGGATCTCGGCGACGAGCGAGTCGACGTTGTAGCCGACCCCGCGCTTGCCGAACTTGCCGAAGCCGGAGAGGTCGCGGCGAATCTGCGTGGAGTTGACGTGGGTCCAGGAGGCGAGATCCTGCGACGAGATCGTCTCGCGCCCCATCTTCCGGGCCTGGATCAACACCTGCAGGTAGCGGGCCAGGCGAGCCGCGACGCCGAGCGACAAGCGATCGGATCCGAGGCCGTTTCGGGCTGCGCCGGTGACAGGAGCGTCTGATGTGCGGCGCGCGCTCACGCGGGAAAGGTAACGAGTCGGGACCGAACTAGGTCCGGCTCGAAGAGAAGCTCGCTCACGCGCTCACCATTGACCTCGATTACGGGAATCAACTCGAGCATCTCGCGGTGGAGGTCCGGGTCCCCCTCGATGTCGACCTCGCGGAGCTCGAATCGGGCCCCGGCGGCGCGCATCTCCTCGAGTCCCGCGCGCGCCTCGTCGCAGAGGTGGCAGCCGGGACGCCCGTAGAGGGTGACCACTTCGCGATCCGCCATCGGCTAGCGGGCGGCCGCGTCGAGATCGAGGTAGCCGGGATAGGCGACGGGGTGGGCGAACCGCGCTGCAGAGCCGATCATCGCGGCGTTGTCGGTGCAGAGCTCGGGAGCGACGAGCTTCAGCCGCACGCCCCGGTCGGCGCACAGCTCCGCCGCGCTCTCGCGCAGCAGCGCGTTCGCGGCGACGCCGCCGCCGAGGGCGACCGCCTCCCAGTCGCCGCCGTCGAGCGCCCGCCTCAGCTTCGCGATCAGCTGACCGACGACCGCGGCCTGGAAGCTGGCCGCGAGGTCAGCGCGGCGCTCGCGGGTGCTCTCTTCGCCGAGGTCGCGGACGACGTAGACGAGCGCGGTCTTGAGGCCGCTGAAGCTGAAGTCGAGGGTGCCGTCGCGGCTCATCGCGATCGGCATCGGGAAGGAGTCGGGGTCGCCGCTTTCAGCCTCCCGCTGGATCGCCGGGCCGCCGGGGAAGCCGAGGCCGAGGAGCCGTGCGGCCTTGTCGAGCGCCTCGCCGGCCGCGTCGTCGAGCGTCTGCCCGGCGATCTCGAACGACCCGCGCTCGCGGACGGCCGCGAGCAGGGTGTGCCCGCCGCTCGCGATCAGGGCCAGGAAGGGCGGCTCGATCGGGTCGGGCTCGAGGTAGGCGGCGGCGACGTGTCCCTGGAGGTGGTCGACCGGGATCAGCGGCTTGCCGGTCGCGGCGGCCAGCGACTTCGCCGAGTTGACGCCGACGAGAAGGGCGCCGACGAGGCCCGGTTTCGCGGTCACGGCGATCGCGTCCATCGAGTCGAGCTCGTAGCCGGCGTCGGTCAGCGCCGCCTCGATGACCGGGTTGATCAGCTCGAGGTGGCGCCGGGAGGCGACCTCGGGCACGATCCCGCCGAAGCGGGCGTGGAGGTCGTCCTGGGAGGAGATGACGTTGCTGAGCACGCGCGAGCCGTCGAGCACCGCCGCGCAGGTGTCGTCGCAGGATGTCTCGATGGCGAGGATCCGGCGCCATCTAGAGGCCGGGCTCGCCGAGCCACATGATCATCGCGTCCTCGCCGTTGTCGCTGTAGTAGCGGCGGCGACGCCCCGCGCGCCGGAAGCCGAGGCGCTCGTACATCGCGATCGCCCCGTGGTTGGAGACGCGGACCTCGAGCGTGTAGCGCTCCTCCCGCCCGGCCTCGGCGATCATCCGCTCGATCATCCGCGCGGCGATTCCGAGCCGGCGCCGGTCGGGATCGACGGCGACGTTCATCAGGTGGAAGATGTCCGCGTAGCGGGAGCAGACGAGATAGCCGACGATCTCCCCGCCCGAGACGGCGGCCAAGCAGACGCCCGACGGCTTCGACACCTCGAGCACGAACATCGCCAGCGACCAGGGCGCAGGGAAGGAACGGCGCTCGATCGACAGGACCGACGGCAGGTCGCCGTAGGTGAGCCGCCGGAAGGTGACCTCTCCGGGGTCGATGATCGCCGTGTCAGGTGCCGTGGTCTCGCTCATGCCAACGCTCCGCGTCGGGTCGTCTCATGTATTTGGGGGTGACTCCGGCCGGGAAGTGCGCCCCGCCTGGCTCCATGTTCGCGGCCAACGCGCAGATCTGCACGGCCGAGAGCCGGTTCGCAGGATCCTCGTCAGCGGGAACCTCGCAGCCGAGAGCCTCGATTTCGGCCCTGAATCGTACTGCGCCGTCGCCGCCCGCCAACGCGCCTTCGATGCCGCCCCCGAGCGCCTCGGAGAGCTCGCCGGGGGCGCAGACGACGGGCTCCCCCACCCCGTCGCCGCGGTCGGCGGCGGCGAACACCTCACCGCGGCGCGCGTCCACGATCCCGAGGCGGATCCGGGTCTCGGCGCCGGGTGCGGCGGCGAGGCCGGCGGCGAGCGCCGCCGTCGAGTCGATGCCCGCCACCGCGATACGGCGGGCCTGCGAGAGCGCCCGGGCGGTGCTGACGGCGATCCGCAGGCCGGTGAACGAACCGGGGCCGCGGCCGACAGCGATCGTCGCGATCCGGTCCCAGCCGCCCGCCTCGGCGACCGCCGTCTCGATCATGCCGAGCAGCGCACGGCCCGCCGCCGGGCGCCCGTCGGGGCCGGGGCCCTCCTCGCCGAAGTGGAGGACGCGGCCGCGATCGGCGACGGCGACGGTCGTGACCGGCGTGGCGCTGTCGAAGCCGAGGATCACCGGCGCCGCTCGATCGTGATCTCGCGCTCGTCGCCGCCCGCGTGGGCGAGCTCGACGATCGCCGCCGGGTCTTCGATCACCCCGTGGGCCGGCTCCGGCCACTCGACGAACGCGATCGCGTTCGGCGTGAGGTAGTCGTCGAGAAGGCCCGGGTCCTCGGCCGTGAGGCCGGTGTCGCCGGCGAGGCGATGGAGGTCGAGGTGGGAGACCGGGACGTCGCCCTCGTAGCGCTGGCCGATCGTGAAGGTCGGCGACGTGACCGGCCCGGTGACGCCGAGCGCGCGCGCAGCACCGCGGACGAAGGTCGTCTTGCCCGAGCCGAGGTCGCCGTGGAGCAGGACGACGTCGCCGGGCCGCAGCTCGGCCGCGAGATCCGCGGCCACGGCCGCGGTCCGCTCCGGGTCGCCGGACGTGTACCGGTTCCTCTTCGCAACGGGCCCGGCCATCAGCTGCGGTAGATGTCGAGCTGGTCGTCGCCGGCAGGCGGAGGCGTGCCCGGCGGCGCCGGCGCAGGCGCGGCCGGGTCGGGGGCCTGTTCGGGGGCCGGCTCATCGAGCAGGCGGGAGAGTGCCGCGAAGTCCTCGGTCATCGTCTCGCGGAGCCGCGGCGTCCGCAGAGCCGCCGCCGGGTGGAGGATCGGGAAGACGCGGACGGTTCGCTCGCCGAGCTGGTGGACCTGGGGGCGGCCGCGGACCTTCGTTATCCCGGTCTGGTCGCCGGTGATCAGCTTCGTCGCGAAGTTCCCGAGCGTCACGATCACCTTCGGCTCGATAAGCCGCACCTTGTCGAGCAGGTACGGGCGGCAGGACTCCAGCTCGACCGGCTGCGGGTCCCGGTTGCCGGGCGGGCGGCACATCAGGGTATTGGCGATGAAAACGGAGTCCCGGTCGAGGCCGATGCCGCCGAGCAGCTCGTTGAGCAGGCCTCCGGCGCGGCCGACGAACGGCAGCCCGAGCCGGTCCTCCTCGGCGCCCGGCGCCTCGCCGATGAACATCAGGTCGGCGTCGGCGTTGCCGGCGCCGAAGACAACTTTGGTGCGCGTCTGCGCCAACGGGCAAAGGGTGCAGTCCGACGCCACCCTGTAGACCTCGACGAGCGCCTCACGCCGTTCCGCGGCACCGCTCACGATCCCGGCTTGCGCTCCCGGTTCTTGGCGAGGGTCTTGCCGAACCGCTCGCGGGCGCCGCCCCGATCGGTGCCGCGCCGGTCCTCCATTCGCCGCTTCTGGTTGGGCGTCGGCTGGCGGCTGAGACCGAACGACGAATACCGGCGGACGGCGTCCGCCGCCCCGCAGGCCGGGCACGGCGCCCTGTCGGTGCCCGCGGCGACGAGGTCCTCGAAGCGCTCCCCGCATTCGCCGCACTCGAACTCGTAGATCGGCATCGCGCCTGATCGTAGTCGGGACGCGGATCGGGCCACACCCGCGGCTATCATTCAGGCAGGCCCTAGGCCGCCATCCCGCGAAGGGAAGCGGACCGCAGGCAAGGGCCGATCTCGATACGCCACAACGACCGTCTGGTATCTCCGCGAGAACTGGAACGGATGCAGCCCTCCTCCGCGCACATCACCTCGATGCCGCCGATCTTCCTGGTCGGCTCCGGTTGCGTGGGCGGCAGCCTCGCCGCCTCTCTCCGAGGCGCCGGCGCCGAGGCCGTTCTGCTCGGCCGCGACGAGGCGGCCGGGGACGCGCTCGCCGCCGCCGAGGTCGTCCTCCTCTGCGTCCCCGACGACGAGATCGAAGCCGCCTGCGCGGCCGCGGCCGGCGCGGCGCCCGGGCTGCGATTCATCGGCCATACGAGCGGCGCCACGCCGCTGACCGCGCTCGCTGCGGCTGACGGCGCCGAGGCGTTCTCGCTCCATCCGCTGCAGACGGTCCCCGACGGCTCGACCGACCTGACCGGCGCACCGGCGGCGATCGCAGGTACGAGCGACGAAGCGGTCACGCTCGCCAGGGCGATCGCCGAGCGGTGCCAGATGGTCCCCTTCGACGTCCCCGAGGGCTCGCGCGCCGCCTACCACGCGGCGGCAGCGGTCGCGTCCAACTTCCTGATCGCCCTGGAGGCGAGCGCCGAGGACTTGCTGGCGGCGGCCGGGATCGAGGGCGGGCGCGAGCTGCTCTCCCCCCTCGTGCTCCGGACCGCGGCGAACTGGGCCGAGCACGGGTCGGCGGCGCTGACCGGTCCGATCGCCCGCGGCGACGAGCGCACGGTCGCCACCCACCTCGCAGCGATCGCCGAGGTGGCGCCGGAGCTCGAGCCGATGTACCGCGCGATGGCGGAGCGGACGCGCGAGGTCGCCGCCGCGAAGGGTCGCCGATGAGGATCGTCGAGACGAAGCGCGAGCTGCGCGAGGCGCTCGCCGCGCCGCGCCGCGACGGCCGGACGATCGGCCTGGTGCCGACGATGGGGTACCTCCACGAGGGCCACGTCTCCCTGCTCGAGGCGGCGCGCGGCGACTGCGACGTCGTCGTCATGAGCCTGTTCGTCAACCCGGCCCAGTTCGCGGCCGGTGAAGATCTCGAGAGCTACCCGCGCGATCGTGAGCGTGACGCCGCCGTCGCCGCCGAGGCGGGTGCCGATCTCGTCTACGCCCCGTCCGTCGAGGAGATCTATCCCGCGGGGTTCGCCACGACCGTCGAGGTCGGCGAGCTGACGGAGGTCCTCTGCGGCGACGAGGACCGGCGCGGGCCGGAGCACTTCCGGGGCGTGACGACGGTCGTCGCGAAGCTGTTCAACGCCGTCGAGCCCGACGTCGCCTACTTCGGGCAGAAGGACGCCCAGCAGGCGGTCGTGATCCGCCGGATGGCCGCCGATCTCGACTTCCCGGTCAGGATCGAGGTCCGGCCGACGATCCGCGAGGCCGACGGTCTGGCGATGTCCTCCCGAAACGCCTACCTCGCCGCGGCCGATCGCGAGCGCGCACCGGCTCTCCACCGCGCCCTCCTCGCTGCGGCGGCCGCCGCCGACCCCGGCAGCACCGTCGACGACGCTCTCGCCGCCGGCCGCGCTGAGCTCGCGGAGGCTGGGATCGAGGCCGAGTACCTGGAGGCGCGCGACGCAACCGACCTCAGCCCGATCGAAAGCTTCAATGGCCGCCCCGTCCTGATCGCCCTCGCGGCGCAGGTCGGCGCGGCCCGACTCATCGACAACGTCATCGTCGAGCCGGCGATGGCACCCGAACCAGAGAGGCAGGACTCCTGATGAGCACCGCACCGCGAATACCGAACACACCGCCGGACGACCGCCCCAAGGTCTCGATGCCGCGCCTGGCGGAGATGAAGGAGCTCGGCCAGCCGATCGCGATGGTCACCGCCTACGACTTCCCTTCGGCGCAGGTCGCCGAGGAGGCGGGCGTCGACATCGTCCTCGTCGGCGATTCGGGAGCGATGACCGTGCTCGGCCACGACTCGACCGTCCCGGTCGGAATGGACGAGATGCTGATGCTCGCCGCCGCCGTGCGCCGCGGCCTACGGACCGCGTTCCTCGTCGGCGACATGCCGTTCGGCTCCTACGAGAACTCGAACGAGCAGGCGATCTCGAATGCCCAGCGGTTCATCAAGGAAGCCGGCTGCGACGCCGTCAAGCTCGAGCGCGGCGGCGCGTCCGTGGACCGGGCCCGGGCGATCATCCGCGCCGGCATCCCGGTCATGGGCCATGTCGGGCTGACCCCGCAGACGGCCACCGCCCTCGGCGGCTACAAGGCGCAGGGCCGGACCGGCGAGCGGGCCGCCCAGATCGCCGAGGACGCGTTCGCCCTGCAGGCGGTCGGCTGCTTCTCCGTCGTCTTCGAGGCCGTGCCGGCGGCCGTCACGGCGGCGATCATGCCGCGCATGGAGGTACCCGTGATCGGCATCGGCGCCGGCGGCTCCACCGACGGCCAGGTGCTCGTCTTCCACGACCTCCTCGGCATCCACACCGGCCACACGGCGCGTTTCGTCAAGCGTTACGCCGACGTGCACGGGGCCATGGTCGACGGCGTCTCCGCCTACGTGGCCGACGTCCGCGGCCGCCGCTTCCCCGAGGACTCGCACACGTACTCGATCGACCCCGACGAGTTGCACGCCCTCGAGCAGTACCTGGAGCAGGACAGCCTCGCCGGGACGAATGCGTGGGATTGGTAGGGGGTTCTCGCCGGAGGCCCGTGTCGGCTCACGCCGGGGCCCGGGGGGCCGGTGGGAGTGAAACGGGGCTGAGAAGGGGGCGCAGCGCGGGTGGGAGCGGGCGGCGGGGCTTGGTTGGCGTCTCGATGGCAAATTGGCATGCCCTGGCGTGTACGAGATGCCATTCGCGGGGCGAGTGAGGGGGCGATGAGCTCACTCGGTGCCTCGATGGCAAACTGGTGCTCTCTGTGGTCACCTAATTGCCATTCGCGAGGCAAGTGAGCGGTGGGCCTGCTCCGCGGAGGCCGCGGGGGGTCGGCGCCCTACCCAGCCCGTGAGGGCCGGCGGGGGATGGTGCCGCCGACACTCAGCACGAAGTGCGGAGGCGGCGCCATCACCCGCCGGCCCCCTCGTAAAGCGCTAGGGGCCGACCTTCGCGTCCGAGGTGATCTTGTCGATCTTCCAGCCGTTCGCGGACTTGACGACGGTCACCTTGAGCGTCTGGCCGGCGAAGACGCCGCCCTGGGGCTTGACGGTGACGATCCTCGCTCCCTGCTGGCCCGGCTTGGAGCCGAGAATGACGACGTTGTCGGCCAGGGCGCTGGGCTTGCGGGCGGCGACGCAGCCGGGGCGGCCGCCGTAGGAGGCCTTGAGGAAGGCCGGGGTGATGAGGTCGTCGCAGACGGTCGGGTCGTTGGGGGTAACGAGGAAGCCGGTGATAGTGGTCTTGATGAGCTCCTCATCGGTCTGCCCGCCGGTGCCATTGGTGGTAGTGCTCGTCGTCCCGGTGCTGGTCGTCTGACCGGTGGTGGTCTCGGTGACGACCGGGCCGGTGGTGGGCGGCTCGGATTTCTCGCCGCAGCCGGCGACCAGGAGCGCGAGGAGCGCGGGAACGAGGACGAGTGGAATGGATCTGAGCTTCACGGCAGACAGGCTAGCCGTCCGTGGCGCGGGGCTCGATCTCCCGGAGGACCTTCGCCGGAGCCCCTGCGGAGATCGTCCATGGGGGCGTGTCGCGGGTGACGACGGAGTTCGAGCCGATCACGCTGTGCTCGCCGATCTCGGTGCCGCCGGTGACGACAACGCCCTTGCCGAGCCAGCTGTTGGAGCCGATCCGGACGGGGCCGCGCGCGGTGAATCCCTGCCAGGTGACCGGCAGTTCCGGGTCGTCGAAGCGGTGGTCGGCGTCGCCGACGAAGCAGTGGTTGGCGAACATCACGTGGTCGCCGATCTCGATCAGCTCCTGGGCGGCGAGCATCGTCTCGCGGTTGAGGAAGCAGCCGCGGCCGATGCGGATCCGTCCCTCGGGCGCGATGGTCAGCCAGCAGCCGGGCTCGAGGAGGGTGCCCTCCCCGATCGTCAGCCGCCCGTCGTCGAGGGCCTCGAGGACCTCGCCCTCGATCGGGTGCCGAACGAAGAAGCCGCCGCGAGCGGCATGCCGGTTGATCCGCCAGCGATTGCGGAAGCGGTGCGTCCGCTCGTACCAGCGGCGCTTCGTCCACCACATCCGCCAGCCGCGCTGCGGCGTCACGTAGGGGTCTTCGGCCGCCACGCCTGTAGCTTCCCAGACGTGGCATTCGGAGACGCGGCAGGCGAGCAGACACGGGAAGAGCGGCTCGAGATCGCACGCAACTATCGCGAGCGGCGACGCGGCGAGTTGCTGGCGCTGGCGGGCACGGCCGTCGAGGGCGAGGTGGTCGCCGCCGGCGAGTTCAGCACCGTGCCGACCGAGGCGATCGCGTCGATCCCCGGCCTCGGCATGCTGATGCTCCCGCTGGCGCGGCGACGCAGCCGCCGCGTCGGCCTCTCGCCGAAGATCCTGCTCGCCCTCACCGCCGACACCGTCCACGCCCTCGCGGTCGAGTCGGCCGGACTCCGGCGCGACGAGACCGAGGTCAGCGAGGCGCGGACGTGGCCGCGCTCCGAGGTCACCGTCGAGAGCGGCGGCCGCGCGTTCATGCGGGACAAGCTTCTCCTCCATGTCCCCGGCGAGGAGGAGCCGCTGACGCTCTACGCCCCGACGCTGCGGACGAACCCGTGGAGCTCCGAGGTCGTCCGCCTGCTCGGCGGGGACGCACCCGACCCGATGGATCTCGGCGACACCTCCGGCGACTGACCCCCTTCCCGGCGGGACCGGGCCGCAGTAGGTTCCTTCGCGAATCTTCTTTCAGCGACGGAGGCAGCGATGGGCATGTTCGATTTCACGATGACCGACGAGCAGATCGCGGACTTCCGCAGGATGCTCAGCGAGGCGGCGGAGGGCCATACGAACGGCGAGGAGCTCGTCGCCGCCGGAGCATTCCGGCGCGGCGGCGCGGCGGGCAGCTACGCGGCCTCCAAGGCCGGCGGCGGCCTCGCCTATGCCGCCGTCAGCCTCGCCCGCAAGAAGAAGGCGGGTGGCCTCCCCGACAAGGTCCTCCTCGCGGTGACCCCGGAGAACGTCTACGCCTTCAAGCTGAAGACCGGTCGCAAGGGATATGCGGCCGACAAGGAGGTCGCCCGCTGGCAGCGCTCGGGCCTGCGGATCAGCTCGAACCTCAAGCAGGGCCTGACCAACATCACCATCGAGTCCCCCGCCGAGGGCGAGAAGGTCACGCTCGTGCCGATCGGCGTCAAGGACGACCCGGTCAACCTCGAGGTGATTGCACTGCTGCAGGAAGCCCATCCGGCCGCATGACGATCCACCCGCAGCGCGGCGGTCGCTACTGGTACTACTGGGTCTTGATCATCGGCGGCATCGCGTTCGTGATCGCCTACTACGCGACCGACGGATTCGGCCTGGGCTGAGCCCCAGGGCGACTACCCGCCCCAGGTGACGTGCCACCACTCGTCCGGGGCCTCGGTCTTGCCCCAGCCGTACTGCCAGCCGATCTGGTCGACAACGTCGCGCATCGCCGGGGTCGCGAGGTCGACGGAGACGCCGAGCTCGTGCGACGACATGCCCGGCGGGTTGGCGGGGGCGCCGACGCCGGAGAGGAAGAGCTCGTAGAGGTCGCCCTGCTGGGCGGAGGTCCGGTAGGCGGACATCGGTCCGGCCGGGTAGAGGTCGACGCCGTAGTTCGTGAGCGCGTCGTCGCGCATCGAGTTCCAGGCCGCGGCTGCGCCGGCGTCCAGGTAGAGGTCGCCGTAGGGGGTCGGGATCGTGCCCAGCCATGACGCCGGGGCGACGGCGGTCGTCGCAGGCGCAGCCGTGGCGGTCGAGGTCGCCGAGACGCCGGCCTCCTCGAGGGTCGGCACGGCGATCGAGCTGCCCGCGATGACGAGGTAGTCGCTCGAGAGGCCGTTCCAGGCGGCGAGCGAGCTCGTCGTCAGCCCGTTGGCGGCCGCGATCCCGGAGAGCGTCTCTCCCGGCTGGACGGTGTGGGTGACCGCCGCGGCGGCGGGAGCCGCGAGGGCTCCGGCTGCGATCAGCGCGGCCACGAAGGACGGAACGGTTCTCCTTGCCTGCATGTGACCCCATTCCGCATCCCGGGGTGACCGACCTGCGAAGTCTTCGTCGGGTGCGCGATCCGCAACGAAGCGTTCAGGCCCGCCCGGGCGGAGTCCAGGCTAGGCGGCGACAGGCTCGCGCTGTTTACTCGGCGAGCGCTCGACCGTTGGCTCGACGAGATCCTCGAGGAAGCGCCCGGTGTAGGAGCCGGCCTCGGTCGCGACCATCTCCGGCGTCCCGACGGCGATGATCTCGCCACCGCCGTCGCCGCCCTCGGGCCCGAGATCGACGATCCAGTCGGCCGACTTGATCACGTCGAGGTTGTGCTCGATGACGACGACCGTGTTGCCGGCGTCGACGAGCCTTGCGAGCACGTCGAGGAGGCGCTCGACGTCGGCGAAGTGGAGGCCGGTCGTCGGCTCGTCGAGGATGTACAGGGTCTCCCCCGTCGCGATCTTCGAGAGCTCGGTCGCGAGCTTGACCCGCTGCGCCTCACCCCCTGAAAGCGTCGTCGCGGGCTGGCCGAGGCGGATGTAGTCGAGGCCGACGTCGTGGAGCGTCTGCAGGCGCCGGTGGATCTTCGGGATGTTCGCGAAGAAATCGACGGCCTCCTCGACCGGCATCTCGAGGACGTCGGCGATCGACTTGCCCTTGAAGCGGACCTCGAGCGTCTCGCGGTTGTAGCGGCGGCCGTTGCACTGCTCGCAGGGGACGTAGACGTCGGGCAGGAAGTGCATCTCGATCTTGATCTGCCCGTCGCCCTTGCAGACCTCGCAGCGGCCGCCCTTGACGTTGAAGCTGAACCGGCCCGGCTGGTAGCCGCGCGCCCGCGCCTCCTTCGTCTTCGCGAAGAGCTGGCGGATGTGGTCGAAGACGCCGGTGTAGGTCGCCGGGTTGGAGCGCGGCGTCCGGCCGATCGGCGACTGGTCGATGTTGATGACCTTGTCGATCTGCTTGAGACCGTCGATCCGGTCGTGCGCGCCGGGGCGGTTGCGGGCGCGGTGGAGCCGGTTGGCGACCGACCGGTAGAGCGTCTCGTTGACCAGCGTCGACTTGCCGGAGCCGGAGACTCCGGTCACGCAGGTCAGGGTGCCGATCGGGATCGCCGCGTCGACGCCCTTCAGGTTGTGCTCGCGCGCACCGCGGACGACCAGCTCGCCGCGCCCCTTGCGGCGCTTCTCGGGCACCGGGATCGCGACCTTGCCGGACAGGTACTTGCCGGTCAGTGACGCGGGGTTGCGGATCACCTGCGCCGGGGTTCCGGCGGCGACGATGTGGCCGCCGTGCTCGCCGGCGCCGGGGCCGAGGTCGACCAGGTAGTCGGCCGCGCGCATCGTCCCCTCGTCGTGCTCCACGACGATCACCGTGTTGCCGAGGTCGCGGAGCCGCTCGAGCGTCCCGATCAGCTTCTCGTTGTCGCGCTGGTGCAGGCCGATCGACGGCTCGTCGAGGATGTAGAGGACGCCGACGAGGCTCGACCCGATCTGGGTGGCAAGGCGGATCCGCTGCGCCTCCCCGCCGGAGAGCGTCGTCGCCGCCCGCTCCAGCGTCAGGTATCCGATTCCGACCGAGACGAGGAACGTCAGCCGCTCCTCGACCTCGCGGACGACCAGCTTCGCGATCGCCTGCTCGGTCTCGGTCAGCTCGAGCGAGCCGATCCACTCCAGGGCGGTGATCGCCGACAGCCGCGAGTAGTCGGCGATCGAGAGGCCGCCGACCGTCACGGCGAGGCTCTCCGGCCGCAGTCGGGCGCCGCCGCAGGCCGGGCACGGCTGCAGCGCCATCAGGCTCTCGATCCGCTCGCGCGTCTTGTCGGAATCCGTGTTCTCGTAGCGGCGCTCGAGGCCGGTCGTGATCCCCTCGAAGCGCGCGTTGTAGCTGCGCCGGCGTCCGAAGCGGTTCTTGTAGGTGATCTGGTGGCGCTCGGAGCCGGTGCCCTCGAGGAGGACCTTGCGGTCGGAGTCGGGCAGGTCCTGCCACGCCACCTCGATGTCGATCCCGTGGTCCTCACAGACCGCCTCGACGAGCCGGCGGTAGTACATCGACGCCGCCCCCATCCACGTCGAGAGTGCGCCCTCGGCGATCGACAGCGTCGGGTCGGGGATGCAGAGCTCGGGGTCGATGACGCGCTGGAAGCCGAGGCCGTGGCAGCGCTCGCAGGCGCCGTGTGGTGAGTTGAAGGAGAAGATCCGCGGCTCGATCTCGGGCATCGACGTGCCGCAGTTGAGGCAGGCGAACTTCTCGCTGAAGACGAGCACCTCGCCGCGCTTGCCGGCGCTCGGGCCCGACAGCGTCTGCGCCCCGGCGACGTCGGCGCCGGCCCTGCCGTCGACGATCTCGATCTCGACGAGGCCGTCGGCGAGCCCCGAAGCCGCCTCGATCGACTCGGCGAGGCGCTTGCGGAGGCCTTCCTTCATCACGAGCCGGTCGACGACGATCGCGATGTCGTGCTTGTAGCGCTTGTCGAGGACGATCTCCTCGTCGAGGCGGCGCAGGTCGCCGTCGATGACGGCGCGGGCGTAGCCCTGCTGGCGCATGTCCTCGAGCAGCTTCCCGTACTCGCCCTTGCGCTCGCGGACGACCGGCGCGAGGACCATGAAGCGCGTGTCGCCCTCGAGCGTCATCACTCGGTCGGTGATCTGCTCGATCGACTGGCCGGCGATCGGCTCCCCGCAGGTCGGGCAGTGCGGCTTGCCGATCCGCGACCAGAGCAGACGCAGGTAGTCGTAGATCTCGGTGACGGTGCCGACGGTCGAGCGCGGGTTCCGCGACGTCGTCTTCTGGTCGATCGAGATCGCCGGGCTGAGGCCCTCGATCGAGTCGACGTCGGGCTTGTCCATCTGGCCGAGGAACTGGCGCGCGTAGGCCGAGAGCGACTCGACGTAGCGGCGCTGGCCCTCGGCGTAGATCGTGTCGAAGGCGAGGCTCGACTTGCCCGATCCGGACAGTCCGGTCATGACGACGAGGGCGTCGCGCGGCAGGTCGACGTCGACGTTCTTCAGATTGTGCTCGCGGGCGCCGGACACGACGATCCGCCCGCTTCTCGAGTTCGATCCCACCACGCGAAGTGTACGCGCACGAACGGACGTTCGCCCACCCCGGAAACGCCTTTCCGGAGGGAGGCGCGGCCGAAGGCCCAGATCGGGGTTCGATCAGCGCTTGGCGCGGCGCAGGACGTCGTCGAGGAGCGCATCGACGCCCTCGACGTTCCCGAACTCGGCCTTGATCTGCTTCGCGATCTTCTCCCGCGTCGCACCCTCGAGCGCCATGTTCATCGCGACGAGGCGGGCGGCGCCGGTCTCGGAACCGGAGATCGCGGGGGCCGGCGGCTCCTCGGCGAGGGGCGCCTCGGCGGAGCCGCGCAGCTGGGCGATCAGGTCGTCGTCGCTCAGCGCCGAAGCCTTCGACGGAGCGGCTGCGGGCGCCGGCTTCTCGGCGGCCGGGCGGGCGGCGGGCTTCTTCGGCGACGCGGGCTCGGGTGCCGGAGCCTCGGCGACGGGCTCGGGCTCGGCAGGCCTCGGCTTCGGCTCAGGCCGCTTCGGCGCTTCGGCGGCGGGGTCGGGAAGTTCGTCGGGGCTCGCCTCGAGGCTGCCGAGGCCGGGAACGTTCGAGGCGAGGTCGCGGCCGAGGGCGCCGACCTGGTTGCGGAGCTTGTCGGCCTGGGCGACGAGACCCTCGACGGCGGCCTGGGCCTGCTCCACCCGGGTGCTCGCCTCGCGACCCGCCGCCTCGACCGTCTCCTTCGACTCGGTCCGGGCGGCGGCGCGGATCTGATCGGCCTCGGCGCGGGCGACGGTGACGATCCGGCTCGCCTCGGACTCGGCGTCCTCGATGATCTCCGCCGCCGTCGACTCGGCGGCGGCGAGGACGGCCCCGACCCGCTCCGTGGCGGCGTCGGCCGCGGGCGTCGGTGTCGCGGGCTTCGCCGCCACGTACTCGGCGACCTCGACCAGGTGGGACTCAACTGCTTCCGGGCTCCAGCCCTTGCGCACGACCGGAAAGTCGGCGCGGACGATCTGCTCTCGCTCCATGGCCGGAAACTGTAACGCCGCCCGCCCCACCCGAGTGCAGGAACCCGTTCGGCCGCCGCGATGCCCTCTCACTCAGGCAACTTCACCGCGTCACCCAGCCCCCGAACCGCAAGAAAGGTCCCTCAGGGGGACCAAACTTGCAGTTCGCATCGTCACTCAGCCCCAGAATGGCAATCCGACATGCCCCAGCGTGTACAGATCGCCATTCGCGACCCATCTCACCCGCCCACACCCGTCCCGGCGCGCGAACCCGGCCTACCCAGCGGCAAGCAGCCCACCTACCGTCCCCTCCCAGCCCAAACCCACCCTCACCCAACGCAATCGCCCCCAACCTCGGACTCAGCCGCGAGCCAACCCACACGCCGAGCGGCGCCTCCCGGCCGGCCTATGCCCGCATGCCCTCGAGGTCGCGGCGGAGCTCCTTGAGCTCGTCGCGGAGACGGCCGGCCTCCTCGAAGCGGAGCTCCTCGGCGGCGGCGAGCATCTCCTCCTCGATCGAGACGATCACCTTCTCGAGGTCCTCGGGGCTCTCGATCGTCTTGCCGTCGATCGTGGCGCTCGTCCGGCGCCGCTTGCGCGGCGCGTTCGACTCCATCGCGAGGAAGTCGGACATGTCGCTGATCCCCTTCGTGACCGTCTCGGGCGTGATCCCGTGCTCGAGGTTGTAGGCGACCTGGATCTCGCGGCGGCGGTCCGTTTCCCCGATCGCGACCCGCATCGCCTCGCTCTCGCGGTCGGCGTACATCAGGACCTTGCCCTCGACGTTCCGGGCGGCCCGGCCGATCGTCTGGATGAGGCTCGTCGAGCCGCGGAGGAATCCCTCCTTGTCGGCGTCGAGGATCGCGACGAGACCGACCTCGGGGATGTCGAGGCCCTCGCGGAGAAGGTTGACGCCGACGAGCACGTCGTACTCGCCGAGGCGCAGGTCGCGGATGATCTGGATCCGCTCGATCGTGTCGACCTCGGAGTGCAGGTAGCGGACCCGGAAGCCATGCTCGAGCAGGTATTCGGTCAGGTCCTCGGACATCTTCTTCGTCAGCGTCGTGACCAGGACGCGCTCCTTGCGCTCGACGCGGATCCTCACCTCGTTCATCAGGTCGTCGATCTGGTTCTTCGTCTCCCGGACCTCGACCTCGGGGTCGACGATGCCGGTCGGGCGGACGATCTGCTCGACGACCCGGTTCGACTTGTCGCGCTCGAAGTTGCCGGGCGTCGCCGAGACCATCACGACCTGCCCGACGCGGTCGAGGAACTCGTCGAACTTGAGCGGCCGGTTGTCGATCGCGCTCGGCAGCCGGAATCCGTGGTCGACGAGGGTCAGCTTGCGGGAGCGATCGCCCTCGTACATGCCGCCGATCTGGGGCATCGTCTGATGGGACTCGTCGACGAACGTGACGAAGTCGCTCGGGAAGTAGTCGACCAGCGTGTGCGGCGCCGACCCGGCGGGCCGGTTGTCGAGGATCCGCGAATAGTTCTCGATCCCGTTGCAGAACCCGAGCTCCTTCATCATCTCGAGGTCGTACTGGGTCCGCTGCCGGAGCCGGTGCGCCTCGAGGTCCTTGCCCTGGGTCTCGAACTCCTTGCAGCGCTCCTCGAGCTCGAAGCGGATCTCGTCGACCGCCCGCTCGATCGTCTCCTCCTCGGTGACGTAGTGGGTCGCCGGCCAGACCGACACGTGCGCGACCTCGTCGAGCACCTCGCCGGTGAGCGGGTCGAAGTGGGTGATCGCCTCGATCTCGTCGCCGAACAGGTTGATCCGGTAGGCGGACTCCGCGTAGGCGGGGAAGATCTCGAGCGCCTCCCCCATCACCCGGAAGCTGCCGCGGGTGAGGATCGTGTCGTTGCGCTGGTACTGCATCGCGATCAGCTGCCGGAACAGGGTCTCGCGCTCGATCCACTCACCGACCTTGAACAGAATCATCTGCTTCCGGTACAGCTCGGGCGAGCCGATCCCGTAGATGCACGAGACCGAGGCGACGATGATCACGTCGCGTCGCGCGAAGAGGCTCGCCGTCGCAGCATGCCGGAGCCGGTCGATCTCGTCGTTGACGGTCGCGTCCTTCTCGATGTAGAGGTCCTGCGCCGGGACGTAGGCCTCGGGCTGGTAGTAGTCGTAGTAGGAGACGAAGTACTCGACCGACGCCTCCGGGAAGAACTCGCGGAACTCGTTGCAGAGCTGGGCGGCCAGGGTCTTGTTGTGGGCGATGACGAGGGCGGGACGGCCGAGCTTCTCGATCGTCGCGGCCATCGTGAACGTCTTGCCGGTTCCGGTCGCGCCGAGCAGGGTCAGGAACTGCTCGCCGGCCTCGACGCCCTCGGCGAGGCTCTCGATCGCCTTCGGCTGGTCGGCCGTCGGCGAGTAGGCGGAGTTGAGGCGAAATTCGGGCACCGGCCGAGGTTAGCGACCGGTGGAAACGGCTCCCCGGGGCTCGGCGCCGGGTCTGCGACCGCCCAGCAGGCTGAGCGATGTCGCCGGGAAGAGGATCACCGAGAGCAGGCCGGCGGCCACGAACGCGGCGGCCGTTCCGCCCTCGATCGTGCCGAGCGAGACGCCGATCGCGGTGGCGGCGACGATGAACGGGAGCGAGGTCGCCTGGAGGAGGCCGGCCACGACGACCTGCCGCCGCGGCAGCGTCCGCCGGTAGAGCAGGGCCGGTAGACCGCGGACGGCGAGCAGGCCGAAGAAGAAGATCGGGATCTCGGCAAGGGTCGCGGGATCGCCGAGCGCGCCGAGGTCGTAGCCGATCCCGCTCGAGACGAAGAAGACCGGGATGAACACGCCGTAGCCGATCGCGTCGAGCTTCGTACGCAGATCGGGGTGGGTCATCAACGTGTCGCGGTCGACGAGCTTGAGGACCGCGCCGGCGAGGAACGCTCCGAGGATCACCTCGAGCCCGAGCGAGGTCGCGAGAGCCGTGAGGCCGACGAGCAGCGCGAACGCGCCGCGGACGCGGATCTGCGCCGTGGTGTCCTGGAGTTGGGCGAGGACCTCGCGGAGGCGGGTCAGCCGCTCGACGCCGGCGATCGCGAAACCGAGCAGCGCCGCCATCAGGAAGAAGGCGCCGAGCAGCAACAGCGTCGCGGTCGGGCTGCTCGCCTCGCCGGAATAGAAGAGCGTCAGCAGGATGATCGTCGCGAAGTCGGCGACCGAGGCCGCGGCGATGACGAGCTGCCCGAATTCCGTGTCGGTGTCGCCGGCGTCCTTGAGGACGGGGATCACGACGCCGAGCGAGGTCGCCGCCAGCACGATCGCGACGAACATGGCGTCGTTGACGACACCGGTCGCCGCGAGGACGGCGCCGAGGACGAGCGCCATCGCGAACGAGACGGCGAAGCTCAGGGCCGCGGACGCCGCGATCCGGCCACGGAGCTTGTCGTAGTCGATCTCGAGCCCGGCCAGGAAGAGCAACACCGCGAGGCCGAGGATCGCGAGCACCCGGACCGGTTCGTCGAGCTCGACCCAGCCGAGCACCGCCGGGCCGATGACGATGCCGGCGACGATCTCGAGAACCACGGCGGGCAGCCGGACGGACGGGAAGAAGCCGAGGGTCAACGGCGCCGCGAACGCGACTGCGGCGACGATCAGCAGGTTCGTGAACTCGATCTCCATGCCGGATCAGTCCCGGTTCGCGGCGGTTCGTTACGCGTCCACCGTTTCGTGCGAGACTGCCGCGCGATGGAGGGAAGGGACGAGGAGGACCTGGTCGCCGGCCTCAGGGACGGCGACGAGGACGCCTTCCGGAGGCTCTTCGCCGAGCACAACGCGAGCCTGCTCCGGATCGCGCAGACGTACGCTCCCTCCCGGGCGCTCGCCGAGGAGATCGTCCAGGAGACCTGGATCGGGATCATCAAGGGGATCGATCGCTTCGAGGCGCGCTCCTCGCTGAAGACGTGGATGTTCCGGATCCTCGTCAACATCGCCCGCACCCGATCGCAGCGCGAGGCGCGGACGATCCCGTTCTCGTCGGCGACGTCAGCCAACAGCGAGACGGACGACGGGCTCGATCCCGACCGCTTCTTCGCTGCCGACCACCCGCTCTACGCCGGCCACTGGAAGCTCGGCCCAGCGCCCTGGGGCCTGCCCGAGGAGCGGCTGCTGAGCGGCGAGACGAGGTCGGTCCTGCTCGGCGCGATCGACGCCCTGCCGCCGAGCCAGCGCGAGGTGATCACACTTCGCGACATCGCCGGGTGGATGGCGAGCGAGGTCTGTAACGCCCTGTCGATCAGCGAGACGAACCAACGTGTGCTTCTTCATCGAGCGAGAACGAAGGTGAGGGCGGCCATCGAGGCCGACCTCGGGGCCGTGGCGCCGACGACATGAACGAGACGAGCGAAGAGATGGTCTGTGACGAGCTCGTCGAGCTGGTCACCAGCTACCTCGAGGGGACGCTCCCCGAGTCCGATCGCGCCCGCCTCGAGCGGCATCTGGCCGAGTGCTCCTGGTGCGGGGACTACGTCGCCCAGCACCGCGAGATCGTCTCGTCGCTGCGCACCCTCGGCGAGGGCTCGGCCCCGGCCGGCGCCGACGATCCCGCCTTTGCGGAGCTGCTGGAGATCCTCCGCGAGCGGGGCGGCGACCGGCCGGCGTAACGAACGGGCCCCTCCCCCGCACTGACCGGTACCGATGACCGGCCGAGGAGGAGAGCGATGAGCGAGGGACCGACGGGGACGATGAGCGCCGCGCAGCGGCAGCGGAGCCGCGATGGCGCGGCGGTCGAGTGGCACCGCGTGCTCGCGACCGAGGATCTTCCCGAGGGCCGGGTGACGACCGTGGCCGCCGGCCTCAAGAGCGTCGCGCTCGTCCATTTCGACGGGCAGTTCTCGGCCCTCGACAACCACTGCCCCCACCAGGGCGGCCCGCTCGGAGAGGGGTCGATCGAGAACGGAATGCTGCGCTGTCCGTGGCACGGGTTCGACTACTGCCCGCTGACCGGGCAGTCGCCGGGCTTCGACGACGAGGCGACGACCTATCCGGTCGAGATCCGCGATGACGAGGTGTTCGTCGGTGTCGAGGCCGCGCCGCCGCACGAGGAGACCGTCACCGACGTGATGGCGCGGACGATGGTCGCGTGGGGCGTCCGTCACGTCTTCGGCATGGTCGGACACTCGAACCTCGGCCTCGCCGACGCGATCCGGCGCCGCGTCACGGACGGCGAGATGGAGTACATCGGAATTCGCCACGAGGGAGCCGCGGCGTTCGCCGCTTCCGCGTACGGCAAGCTCACCGGCCGCCCGGCTGCCTGCCTGACGATCGCCGGCCCCGGAGCAACGAACCTACTCACCGGGATGTGGGACGCAAAGGTCGACCGGGCACCGGTCCTGGCGCTGACCGGCCAGGTCGAATCGCAGGTCCTCGGCCCGGGCGCCTTCCAGGAGGTCGACCTCGCATCGGCGTTCGCCGCCGTAGCGAACTGGAGCCAGACCGTCCTCCCCTCCAGCCGCCACGCCGAGCTCGCGAACCTCGCCTGCAAGAGCGCGATCCTCGAACAGGGCGTCTCGCACCTGATCTTCCCCGACGACGTCCAGACGATTCCGGCCGGCGACGAGGAGCCGGGCGGGCCCGAAGGCCGGGTCGGCGGCGCGGCGATCACGCCGCCCCCCGAGGACCTCGAGCGCGCGGTGGCCCTGCTGACCGGAGCGAAGCGGCCGGTGGTCATCGTCGGCTACGGCGCCCGCGATGCGATGCCACAGGTGACCGCCCTGGCCGAGCGCCTCGGCGCGCCGGTGATCACCACCTTCAAGGCGAAGGGCCAGATCCCCGACGACCATCCGCTCGCTTGCGGCGTACTCGGCCGGAGCGGGACGCCGATCGCGAGCTGGGTGATGAACGAGGCCGACCTCCTGCTCGTCCTCGGCGCCTCCTTCTCCAACCACACGGGAATCTACGCCGGCCATCCGATCATCCAGGTCGACTCCGACCGGATGCAGCTCGGCAAGTTCCACCAGGTCACCGTTCCGGTCTGGGGCGAGATCGGCCGGACCCTGTCGCTGATCGAGCCCGAGCTCGACGCCCAGCCGCCCGCGGCGGTCGACCAGCGGGCCGACGTCGCCGTGCGACGGGAGATCTGGTCGGCCGAGAAGCGGAGCCGCGCCGGCGACGACCGCGGCCACGGCGTCGCGTCGGCCGCCGTCTTCGAGGCGATGAGCAGGCTCGTGCCCGAGGACGCGGTGATCGCCGTCGATGTCGGCAACAACGCCTACTCGTTCGGCCGCTACTTCGAGTGCCGCGGCTCCCAGCGCGTCCTGATGTCCGGATATCTCGGCTCCATCGGCTTCGGCTTCCCGGCCGCGATCGGCGCCTGGGCGGCGACCGGCGGAGAGAAGCCGATCGTCGCGCTCACCGGGGACGGCGGCTTCGGCCAGTACATGGCCGAGTTGCTGACGGCGGTCAAGCACGATATGAACATCACCCATGTCCTCCTCAACAACGGTCAGCTCGGCAAGATCGCCAAGGAGCAGCGCGCCGGCGAGTGGGACGTCTGGGAGACCGGCCTCCACAACCCGGACTTCGCCGCCTACGCGGAGCTCTGCGGGGCGCGCGGCTTCCGGGTCGAGACCGCCGGCGAGGTCGAGGGCGCGATCCGCGAAGCGCTCGCCAACGACGGCCCGGCGCTGGTCGAGGTCATGACCGACGCGGAGCTCGTATGAGCGCCACCGAACACGACGACGCGGTCGCCGACGCACGAGCCCACCTCGGGGCCGACGGCCCGGCGCCCCTCGGGCCGCTGCCGGGCGGGTTCGACGCCACGCGGATCGCGATGCACCGGGTCGCCGAAGACGTCCTGAAGCCGAAACGGGAACTCGAGACGGGCAACGAGATCGCGCTTCGGTTCACACCGGGCGGATTCGGGACGCCGCCGTGGGAGCACGGCGTCGCCAGCGGCCGGGCCGGTCAGGCCCGGGTCGAGGGCCTCGACCTCGTCATCGTCGATGGTGACGAGACCACCCGCGAACCGCTCGACGACCCGGATCTCGATGGCGCCGCCGCGGCCGCCCTGGCCGACTGGTTCGCATTCGGCACGGTCGCGCTCGCGGCGCTGCTCCAAGGCCGGCCCGGGCTCGACCCGGCGCCGATCCGCCTCTGGCCCGAACACTTCGACGTCGCCACCGAGCTCGGCGACGAGGCGGCCGGATCGCGGGCCAACTACGGCGCCTCTCCGGGCGACGAGGCCCATCCCGAGCCGTACCTCTACGTCGGTCCCTGGGACCAGTCGGTGAGCGGCCCGCTCTGGGACGCGAACTCGTTCACAGGCGCCGAACTCGGCTATGCCGACCTGGTGGCCGCCGACGACCAGATCGCGGCCGCCGCCTCGTTCTTCACGGAGCGCCTCGACGCGCTGACGTCCCGCTAGCCACCCTCAGCGGCGTCAGCGAGGCGCTCGGCCAGCCATAGGCCGGCCAGCCAGTTGCGATTGCCCGAGGATCCCTGGACGACTTCGATCCCCTCCGGACCGCCGGTCACCGCGACGTCCTTCCAGTCGACCGAGGACGGGACGAGCTGCATCGCCAAGTCGATCTCGGCGGGGACCTCTCCCTTGCGGCCGCGGATCGCCCCGTCGCGGCTCTTCGCCTCGAACTGAGGCGCCGCGACGTGGACGAGGACGGACGTCCGACCGTCGCCCATCGTCACCGAGACGGGGCGACCATGGCGCTTGCCGCTCATCCGCAGCACGCCGCGGACGTCGGTCTTCAGGCTGGCGGGCGGACCGACCCGCTGCGCGACGCCGACCGTCGGACGCTCGTCGACGACGAGGCCGAGCGGCTCGATCGAACGGCCGAGACCTTCGTAGACCCGGTCGAGATCGCCGCCGCTGCCGACGACGGCGATCGCTCGCCAGACCGCATAGCCGGCGATCGGGATCGCGCCGAGGACCGCGATCCAGGGCTTCTCGAGCAGGTAGGCGGCAGGCACGAAGGTGAAGATCATCAGGCAGATCACCCAGGCGGACCGATGGGACGCGCGGGCGACCCCCCAGGCGACGCCGCGCGCCTCGATCGCCTCCGGGCTGATCGGCGCGATCGCAAGCGAGGCCCAGAGCTCCGGCTCCGAAGCCGTCATCGGATTGGCGACGGGCCGGCCCTCGGCCCCGGCCGGGTAGTCAGCCGTCCGCGCGGCCGCCCCGATCTCCCGCCCCTGCACGAACAGCAGCAGGAAGACGAAGCCGCCGATGATGGCGAAGATGATCGCCAGCGTCCCCGTCGGGTTGGCATCGCCGCTTCCCGTCGTCAGCGCCACCGCGGCGACCGCGACGACCACGATCGGGATCCCGATGATCGCGAGCATGCGGGAACTCCGGAACACGGGAGCCGGAGTCTATGGCCGCCGCGACCGGATCAGCCGGGGCAATAGGGTTGGCCGATGAGCACCTCCCAGCGGCTCCTCGCCGCCTTCTGGATAGTCGCCGGCGTCAACCACTTCGCGATGCCGAAGACCTACCAGGCGATCATGCCCGACTACCTCCCGGCGCACCGTGAGCTCGTCCTCTGGAGCGGTGTCGCGGAGATCATCGGCGGCGCCGCGGTCATTCCGCCGGCAACGCGGCGCTTCGCCCGCTGGTGGCTGCTCGGGGTCCTCGCTGCGGTTTATCCCGCCAACATCCACATGGCGCTTCACCCCGAGCGCTACGAGAAGGTGCCCCCGATCGGCCTCTGGGCCCGTCTGCCGCTCCAGTTCCTGTGCGCCGTCTGGGTCTGGCGAGCCACCGCATAGTCACCCTCGCCACCTCCCCACCACCTTGAACTCAGTTTCGCGGGACGGATCGGCGTCGCCGGCCCGATCAGTCACGATCACCGGTAGAGAGTTTCAATGGATGCGGCGAGCCGGAGTGAGGGGAGGATGCGGGGGAAGCGTCGTTCAGGGGACGGGCTGGACGACTCCCGACTTCGCGATCGCGGCGGCTCGATCGGCGGACGGGTAGTAGACCTCGACCTCGATCGTCGGGCTCGGTGAGAAGTAGACGCTGGTCGGGCTGTCCTCGTTGGTGACGAGGGGCACACCGTCGACTTTCCCCAGATCGATCGCTCCCTTCCGCCCGGTCGCGGCGCCGAGCGCTGCGTCGGCGTCCTCGACCGGGTAGGTCGCGACGGTCAGGAACCCCGGCCGAGGGTCGCCCGCCTCCGTACTTGGAGGTAGGTATCGGACGTAGGTGCTCCCATCGGAGGCCGCGGTGAACTCAAGCCCGGTGTTGCCCTGGCGACCCGCCCAATAGATGGGCATGTCAAGCCCGCGGGCGGACTCGCTCAACTCCGCCGGCGTAACAAGTCGCGCCTGATCCGGCTGCGAGTCGCTGCTCTGATCGTCATCGCGGACGAAGAGCAGCCAGACGATGAGCCCCACGGCGGCCATCGCGCCGAAGCCGAGTGCGATCGTGACGACTGGTGAGCGGCCCGACATCCGCATGCGAATCTAACCGGGGACGCAGACGGCGTAAGCGGAGGTGATGCGCTCCGACTGTCCTTCGGAGACGCCACGCCAGCCATCGGCGACCTCGCCGGTCTTGGCCAGCTCTCCACTCCTGATCGGAGCGCTGATTAACAGGCGAATCGACGGGTCCTTGGAGTCCGCGATCTCGGTGATCGATGCTCCGCCGCCGATCGCGATCGGCCGGTCCTTCGGACAGAGGGCATCGGCCGCCTCGCTGCCCCTGCTCACAGCCGTGACGATCTGCGAGTCGGCTCCGCTGCTGGGCCCGGGGGGGCCTTGGGGGCCGGGCTCGCCCTGTGGCCCTTGCGGTCCTGACGGTCCCTGAGCACCGGCTTGGCCCTGCGGTCCGGGCAGACCCTGGGCGCCGGGTGCTCCTTGTGATCCTGGGGTTCCAGGCGCTCCCTGAGCGCCGGTCGCACCCTGAGGTCCCGCAACTCCCTGCGCGCCGGTGGCACCCGTCGGGCCGATCGGGCCCTGCGGGCCCGCTGGGCCGATCGCACCCGTGGCACCGGTGGCACCGGTTGCTCCCGTCGCACCTTGGGCTCCCGCTACGCCCTGTGGCCCCGTCGCCCCGATCGCACCCTGCGGCCCGGCATCACCTTGGGGGCCGGTCGCGCCCTGCGGGCCGGCGATACCTTGCGGACCGGGAACACCCTGCGGACCGATCGGCCCCTGCGGACCGGCTGGGCCGGCGGCTCCCGTCGCACCGGTGGCGCCTTGAGCTCCGCTTGCACCGGTGGCACCCGAAGCTCCTGAGGGACCGGCCGGTCCCTCGGGTCCAACGGCGCCTTGAGCACCTGTCGCGCCGGCAGCCCCCGTATCACCGGCGGGACCGCGAGGGCCGCGCGGTCCGACCGGTCCCCTCGGGCCGGCAGGACCATCGGCGGCCCACTTGAGCAACGTTTCGTTCGGGCGGCACGCTCCAGGCCGGTTGACGTATCTGAAGCGGCCCTTGCCGCCGCGGTAGCCCTGGCCCATCACTTCTTGTTTGATGCAGGCGTAGATCCATTTCCCGTCGCTGCTGCTGGCAGGCGCCGACGCCGACAAGCCGGCGGGCACGATCAGGGCGACCGTCACCACGGTCGTATACAGGGTCGATGTAAGTGAAATTGGCCGCATGGTGCTCGAGTCGCTCCCCCCCGCACGGCCATCGGCAATGGGCACCACGGGCTTTAACCCGGTAAGAACCGTCGCAGCGGTCAGAGACCGAGCTCGTCGGCGTACTTCTTGCGGTACTGATCGCGCCGCTCGAGGACGTCCCTGACGTAATCGTAGGTCTCGGGAAACTCGATGTCGTCGATCTTCATCCCCGCCCCACCCCACGCGTCGGCGTTTCCCTCGCCGGCGTTGTACGCGGCGAGCGTCGCGACGACATCGCCGTCGTATTTGTCGAGCAGATAGGCCAGGTAGAAGGTCCCGTAGCGGATGTTCAGTTCGGGATCGGCGAGGTCCTCGTAGACGAACGTCTCACCTCCGGAGAGGTTCTCGATGGTGTCGGCGGTGTCCGGGGTGATCTGCATCAGCCCGCGAGCTCCCGCCGACGACGTCTGGTCCTCGAACTTCGACTCCTCGTAGATGACCGCGGCGATCAGGTCCGCCGGGACGCCCTTCTCGGCCGCCTGCTGGCGGATGATGTCCTCGTGGCGGAGCGGCAGCGTCAGCTCGTCGAGCTTGCTGCCGACGTCGAAGCGGGTGATCCCGACGACGATCCCGATCGCGAGGAGCACGGCGACGACCAGGAAGATCCGCCGCAGCCGGACGACCCCGGCCGACGGGCCGCGCCGCGACGAGCTCATCGCGCCGCGACGAGTGCCGGATACAGACGCCTCAGCTCGTCCTCCAGATCCTCCACGGAGCCGTGATTCTCGACGATGTGGGTGGCTCGTGCCGCCTTCTCGTCCTGCGTGAGCTGACGACCGTCGCGCCCCTCGAGCCCGCCGTGACCGCGGGCTTCGGCGCGCGCCATCCGGTGCTCGTCGGCGGCGACGACCGTGATCGTCGCGTCGAACGTCGGCTCCATCTCCCCCTCGAACAGCAGCGGAACCTCGACGACGGCGACCTCGGTACCGGCGGGCAGCCGCTCGCCCCACTCGCGAACGCGGTCGCGGACGAGCGGGTGGAGCAGCGATTCGAGCCAGCCGAGCTCCTCGCGCCGCTCGAAGACGATCGCCGCGACTGCGGCACGGTCGACCTCGCCATCCGGGGCGACCTCGGCTCCCCAGCGCTCGACGAGGCTGTCGCGGACCGAGTCGGTGCCGAGCAGCTCGTGGACGAGGGCGTCCGTCGAGACGGTCTCCGCCCCGAGCTCCCCGAGGATCCGCAGTGCCTCCGACTTACCGGCGGCGATGCCCCCCGTCAACCCGATCAGCGACGGACCGGGCACGGGATCAGGAGTCTTCGGTCCCTGCGTCGGCGTCGTCTTCTTGGGCGGGCTCAGCGTCTCCGGCCTCGTCGGCTGACGCCTCGGGCTCATCCGCAGCATCGCTCTCGGCGGCCGGAGCCTCGGCGGCCGCAGCTTCGTCGGCGGGAGCCTCCTCGACGGGCGCCTCTTCAGCGGGAGCCTCGGCGGCTGCTGCAGCCTCGGCCTCGACGGCGGCGTGAGCCGCGGCGAGGTCCTCGTCCGTGATCTCGAGACCGCCGGACTTCGGCTTCTCCTCTGCGAAGACTTCCTCGGACAGGCCGAGCTCGGTGCCGGCCTCGTCGCCCTCGGCGACACCGGCCTGCGTGGCGGCGGCCTGGAAGGCGTCGCGGAGCGGCAGCCCGCCCTCGCCGACGCGCTTGATCGACAGCGAGATGCGGCGGCGCTCCTCGTCGATCTCGAGAATCTTGACGCGGACCTCTTCGCCCGGCTGGACGACCTCGCCGGGGGTCTCGACGTGGTGCTCGGCGAGCTCGGAGATGTGGACGAGGCCCTCGACGCCGGGGACGATCTCGACGAAGGCGCCGAAGGCGACGACCTTCGTGACCTTGCCGGAGAGCGAGGAGCCGGGGCCGTAGGAGTTGAGGACCGTCTGCCACGGGTCCTCCTGCGTCTGCTTGAGGCCGAGCGAGATGCGCTGGCGGTCGCGGTCGATGTCGAGGACCTTGACCTTGACCGTCTCGCCGATCTTCAGGACCTCGGAAGGATGGTTGACGTGGCTCCAGGAGATCTCGGAGATGTGGATCAGGCCGTCGATGCCCTCGAGGTCGACGAAGGCGCCGAAGTCGACGATGTTGGAGACCTTGCCCTCGACGATCTGGCCGGGCTGCAGGCGGGTGAGGATCTGCTCGCGGACCTCCTTGCGCTCGTCCTCGAGGACGGCGCGGCGCGAGAGCACGACGTTGTTGCGGCTGCGGTTGAGCTCGATGACCTTGCACTCGATCGTCTGACCGGTGAACTCCTCGAGGTTGTGGACGCGGCGGATGTCGACGAGCGAGGCGGGCAGGAAGCCGCGAACCCCGAGGTCGAGGATCAGACCGCCCTTGACGACCTCGATGACGACGCCCTCGACCGGCTCGCCGGACTCGGCGGCGGCCTCAATCTTGCGCCAGGCCTTCTCGAAGCGGGCGCGCTTCTTGGAGAGGATCAGGCGACCCTCAGCGTCCTCCTTGGTGAGGACGAGCGCGTCGACGGCCTCGCCGAGCGAGACCTCGTCCGCGGGATCCACCGAGCGGCGGATCGAAAGTTCGTGCGAGGGAATGACGCCCTCGGACTTCCACCCGATGTCGAGCAGGACCTCGTCCTTGTCGATCCGGACGACCGTGCCGCTGACGACCTCACCCTCCTCGAAGTGGGTGATGGTGGCGTCGTAGTTCGGGAAGATCTTGCCGTCGAGCTCCAGGAGGAGCCCGTCGGAACCCTCTACGGGAGTGGCTCCTTCGGGCGCCAGAAGCGCTCCGCCGGCTGTCTGAGTCGCGGACATGGAGGCGGGATTGTGGCAAAGACTCCCGGTCGGCGCAGTTGGCTGCCGGAAACGACCCTCGCACGGCCCTCGATCCACCGGGCCGCAGGGTTGAACTACCCTCCCGGACCGAGATGCCGGAGCGGAAGACCAAGCGCGGAGCCGAGCGGACCGAGCTGGGGGGAAGCTGGGACGTGATCATCTGCGGAGCGAGCTTCGCGGGCCTGACGATCGCCCGCGAGCTGACCGGCTCAGGCGCGCGCGTGCTCGTCCTCGACCGCTACGAGATCGGCGAGCGGCAGACGTCCGCCTGCGCGGCCCCGACGCTCTGGCTCGAGGCACTCGGGCTGATGACCTCGGTGCGCCAGACCTTCGACGACCTCGTCTTCCACACGCCTTACGCCGAGACCCGGATGCGGTTGCCGTGGAGCTTCTCGACCTTCGACTACCCGGAGCTGTGCGGACTGCTCTGGTCGCAATCCGACGCCGACTTTGAGACCGCGAAGGTCGAGGGGCGAGCCGAGACGCGCAGCCCGCGGGTCAACGGCTCGCCGCGCCCGATCGCGATCGCCACCGACCGCGGGGTCGTCGACGCACCGCTCGTCGTCGATGCCCTGGGCTGGCGCCGGGTGCTCGGCGATGGCTACCAGCCGCCGGACGCGCCCCTGTCGCGCGGCCTCGAGGTCCATCCGGTCGGAACCGGCGACGACCTCGAACTCTGGATCGAGCGCGACATCGTCCCGGCCGGCTACGCCTGGAGCTTCCCGGCCGGAGACGAGCTCCGCGTCGGGGTCGGCAGCTTCGACCCCCGCTACCACGTCAAGGACCCCACGGTCGACCTCGCCGCGCGCCGCGACCTCCCGCCCGACGGCTACCAGGGCAACTGGATCCCCCACAAGATCCGCGACGGCGTCGATCGCGACATCTTCTTCTGCGGCGACTCCGCCGGGCACTGCATCCCGGTCACCGCCGAAGGCATCCGCCCGGCCTTCTACTTCGGGGTCGCCTGCGGCCGCGAGATCCGCTCGGTCGTCGAGCGGCGCTCGAGCCGCGACGCCGCCCTGACGCGCTACGGCGCTTTCAACGACGCCCATCGCTGGAAATACGAGTGGATGCTGCGGGTCCAGCGGACCGTCCCGAGGATTCCGCCGCGGATGCTCGGGCCGATGCTGAAGGGCCTGAGCACCGAGGCGGCGGCTCGCTGGTCGTTCAACCACTACCTGCGGATCTGCCCTCCCGACATCGCCGCGTCGCCGAGCGAGGCGCCACGGGCGGCGCTCGCCGCCTGACCGCGTCCGACCCGCGCTCAGGCCACGATCAGACAGGTCCCGGCGATCAGCAGGCCGACCGCCGCGACCCGCAACGGCGTCAGCGGCCGCCGGTCGAGCCCGAGCGCTCCGGTGCTGTCGAGCACCACGGATGAGGCGAGCTGGCCGGTGATCGTCGCCGCCGCGATCCCGCCGGCGCCGATCGTGCGAACGAGCAACACCGACGTCGTCACGTAGACCGCCCCGATCAACCCGCCGAGCAGGTAGCGGCGAGGCACATGCAGGGCCGCCGGCACCCGCCTCGCGGTCCGCCCGGCGATCACGGCGATGGTAAGAACGAACGAGCCGACGACGAAGTTCACGAGCGCGGCCTCGAGGCCGCCGATCGCGTCGCCGAGACCGGCGTTGATCGGGGCCTGGGCGGCCAACGCCAGGCCGGCGACGACGATGAACGCGCCGGCGATCCGGCGGGTCCGCGAGTTGCCCTCGTCCGGACCCCCGGCGCCGGTCGGCCGGCCCCGGCGGAGGATCAGGATCGTCCCGGCGAGCAACAGAGCGGCGCCGAGCCCGCGCACGACGGTGACCGGCTCGACGTCGAGCCCGAGGGCGCCGCGGGCGTCGAGCAGGATCGAGCCGACCATCTGCCCCGTGATCGTGGCCGCCGCGACGCCGCCGGCCCCGACGATCGGAACGGTCACGAGCGCGATCAGCACGAACGCCGCCCCGATCACCCCGCCCGTGAACTGCCATGGCGCGGCGTCCCCGATGTCGGCGAAGCCGCCCGCGCCGCCGCTGAGCAGCACGACGACGATCAGCCCGGCCGCCCCGACGAGGAAGCTGACGAGCGCGGCGGGCACTCGGCCGGTCTGGACGGCTAGACGCGCGTTGACCGGCGCCTGGAGCGCGAACTGCGCGCTCACCGCGAGCATGATCAGGACTGCGAACGGCGTGCTCATGCGGACAATTCAAGCGTGCGCGAGCGGCAGCAGCCCGAACGCCGCGTGATCTTCGCGGCCCACCGGTGTTCACGCAGAAGGGATTCTCAGGTAATCCACCGCCGAAGCCGACATCATTGGAGGAAGATGACGAAGCCGCCCGGAGCATTCGCACGCACCGCACTGGCCACCCAGTCCGACGACCGGCTGGTCCGGCTGCTCCGCGACGGCCAGGACCAGGCCTTCGACGAGATCGTCAGGCGCTACCGCGGACCGCTCGTCGCCTTTGCGACGGCGATCGTCAACCCGACCCGGGCCGAGGACGTCGTCCAGACCGCGCTCGAGAAGGCCCACCGGGCACTTCGGGCCGACGACCGCGAGATCAACCTCCGCCCCTGGCTGTTCACGATCGTCCGCAACGGCTCCCTCAACCTGATCCGGGCCGAGCCCGTCACCGACGAGCTCGACCCGTGGCTCAGCCCCGCCGCCGAGTCGGAGGGGCCGCAGCAGGTCGCCGAGCGCAACGAGGAGATGGACCGCCTCTTCACCGCCATCTGCGCGCTCCCCGAGGCGCAGCGCGAGGCGCTGGTCAGGCGGGAGCTCGAGGGCGTCGGCCACGGTGAGATCGCCGCGCAGCTCGGAACCAGCTCGACGGCCGTCCGGGGCCTGATCTTCAGGGCGCGAACCCAGCTCCGCAACGCGATGGGCGCGATGGTCCCCTTCCAGCTACTCCGCGGCATGCTCGCCGAGGGCTCGGCCGTCGGTGCGGCAGGCGGCGGCGCATCCGCGGCCCTGCTCGGCAGCGCCGGCGCCAAGGGCGGCGCGGTGGCCGCGGCGGCCGTGCTCGCCCTCGGCGCCGGCATCGCAGTCGAGCGGCACCACCGGAACTCGAACGGCGACGTCGCCGTCGCCGAGGCCGCGCAGGAAGGATCCGGCGCCGGGTCCTCCGGCGGACGCGCGGCGCGGGGGTCATCGTCCGCTTCGAACGGCGCGGCCTCGGCCGGCACCTCGGGCCGATCCGGCGGCGGCTCCGGCGGAGGCTCGGCCGGCGGGAACGGGTCGCGGTCGACCTCCGGTGGGGCGAACGGCCCCGGCGGCGGGAGCTCCGGAGGCGGCAGCGACAGCGGCACCAGCAATGGCAGCGGCAGCTCCGGCGACGACTCCTCCCACTCCGGCTCCTCCGGCCCGAGCGGATCGCATTCGGGACCCGGCGGCGGCGACGACGGATCGGAGACGCCGAGCGGCGGCGACGACGGCCCCGGCGGCGGCAGCGACGACTCCTCCGGTCCCGGGGGCGGCGGCGACCCCTCCGAGCACGTCGACGAGCCCGATCCTCCCGAGCCCCCCGAGATCGAGACCGAGGACGACTCCGCCGGTCACGGAGACGGTTCCGACGGTTCCGACAACTCAGGTCCCGGGTTCGACGATTCCGGAAGTCTCATTCGCTGACGCGTGATCTTCGGTCGCCGGCCGGGTTCTAATTCTGAACGCACACCCGAGAGGCCGCTGCCGCGGTCGATCGACTCCCACGGAGGTGAGAATGAACAAGGCAAGGAACGCGTTGATCGCGATCGCGGCACTGCTGGTGCTCGGCCTGGTGGCCGCCGGCCCCGCGTCGGCGAAGGACCGCAACCACGACAAGATCCCTGATCGCTGGGAGAAGCGGCATCACCTGTCGCTCAAGGTCAATCAGGCAAAGCGCGATCAGGATCGCGACCAGCTCAACAACCGCGGCGAGTTCGAGTCGGGCAACGACCCGCGCGACGACGACACCGATGACGACGGGATCGAGGACGGCGACGAGAACGCCGGCGTCATCTCTTCGTTCGACGGCACCACGCTGACGGTCGATCTCGCCAACGGCGGCTCGATCACCGGCATCGTCGACGAGAACACCGAGGTCAAGTGCGGGGACGAGAACGACCAGGACGGCGAGGACAACTCGGGCCCGAGTGACAACTCCGGCCCCCGTTCGAACGCCGCCGCCCGCCGCGACCACGGCGACGACGACCCCAGCGGGGATGACGACGCCACCGACGACGAGGACACGAACGACGACAACTCCGACGACAGCGACGTCTCGAGCGATTGCTCGGTCGCCGACCTCGCCGTTGGAGTCGCCGTCCACGAGGCCTCGGTCAACCTCGCCAACGGCGATGCGGTCTTCGAGGAGATCGAACTCGCGAAGTAAGCCGGGACGCAGGGACCAGGAACGCGAAGGGCGCCTCCGGGCGCCCTTCGTCGTTCGGCGTCAGTCGACGAGGCGCCGCTCGACGGCCCAGCGGCTCAGCTCGTGGCGATTGGAGAGCTGCAGCTTGCGAAGGACGGCGCTGACGTGGGCCTCGACGGTCCGCGGCGAGATGTCGAGCCGCTGCGCGACCTCCTTGTACATGTAGCCGCGGGCGATCATCCGCAAGACCTCGCGCTCCCGCATCGTCAGCTGGTCGAGCTCCGGGTCGACTTCGGCAGCGGGAACGGCGCCGGCGAACGCGTCGAGGACGAACCCGGCCAGCCGTGGCGAGAAGACGGCGTCGCCGGCCCGGACGCGTTCGATCGCCGCAGCGAGTTCCTCGCCGGAGATCGACTTGGTCACGTAGCCGCGAGCGCCGGCACGGACGACGGCGATGACGTCCTCGGCGGCGTCGGACACGGACAGCGCGAGGAACCGCTGGCCGGGGTCGACCGCGGCGACGCGGCGAATGACCTCCACCCCGCCCCCGCCGGGCATGTGGACGTCGAGGAGCACGACGTCCGGGCGCTGCTCGCCGATCACGCGGACGGCCTCCTCGACCGATCCGGCCTCTCCGAGCACGTCGACGAGCTGCTCGACCTCGGAGCGGACGCCGCTGCGAAACAGCGCGTGGTCGTCGACGATGACTATCGACGCGTTGTCGCTCACGAGCCGCCCCGCTCGATCGAGAGGACGACCTCGGTCCCGGAGTCAGGCACGGCGACGATCGTCGCAGTCCCGCCGTTCCGCCGCATCCGACCGACTATCGACTCGCGGACGCCCTGGCGATCGGCGGGCACGGCATCGACGTCGAAGCCCGGGCCGCGGTCGCGCACGAACGCCTCGATCGCCTCCGGCCCGGCCTCGGCGTAGACGGATATCGGGCCGGCGTCGGCGGCGAACTTGGCGGCGTTCGCCAGCGCCTCCCGGACGGCCGCGACCAGGGCACCGGCGGGCTCGTCGAGCTCGCAATCGCCGACCGCGACGACGTCGATCTTGACCCGGTAGGCGTCCTCGATCTCCTCGGAGGCGGCACGCAGGGCGGCGACGAAGCCGCCGTCGCCCGCCGTGGCCTCCTCGCCGGCGAGCCAGCCGCGCAGCTCCCGCTCCTGGCGCCGAGCGAGGGCGGCGACCTCACGCGGATCGTCGGCGCGCTTCTGCATCAGGGTCAGGGTCTGCAGGACGGAGTCGTGGAGGTGGGCGGCCATTTCGGCCCGCTCCTGGGAGCGGACGCGCTCGGAACGCTCGTCGGAGAGGTTCCGGCCGAGCCGCCAGATGAACGGGGCGAGGATCAGCGCCAGCGCGAAGATCGCGACGATCGCCGTAAAGGCGGCGTCCCGGGCGGCGCCGAGGGCGTCGATCTGGGTGAGGAACAGCAGCGCCGCCCCGATGACGAGCAGGACGCCGAAGCCACCTCTGTAGAGGTCGAGGATCCGGGTCTCGGTGTCGGGCTCGGGCTCCGGTGCCGGCGGGCGGTCGCCGGCCGACCGGTCGAGGCGGGTCCGGTAAGGCGGGGCATCGACCGTCCGCGCCGGCCGGCGGGTCCCCACCCAGAGCAGGGCGGCGCCGCCCACCGCCAGGGCGAGCGGCCAGATGAAGGCTCCGCTCCATCCGTCCGCCGCCCAGTCGTGGATCGAAACGACGTCCAGCTGGTCGAGGCAAAGCAGCCCCCCGAGAAGGGTGACTGCGATGCCCGCGGCCAGCGGGGCGCGCTCAGGGGCCGACCGACTCAACCGGCGCAGGCCTTCGTGTTGGCCGCTCGCGCGGCTTTGCCGGGCTCGAACGGCTCGTGCGGGAGCCGGTCGATCTTGTCGATCGAGATGTCGTCGTCGTTGATCACGCGGATCTCACCGGCATCGACGTCGGCGTTCAGCCGCAGCTGCGGCCGCCCGCGGGCGCCGGCCCCGGTCGCGAGATCGACGTCCCAGCCGTCCGACTGCTGGCCGGCGACCCGCGCCAGGCCGGCTCCGACGTGCGCGTCGGCGACGACGCAGACGTCGGAGGGGACGGCGACGACCGCCTGACCGGCACCGACTCGGACGTCGAGGTCGATGACCTGCTTCGGCGACCAGTCGATTCCGCGCAGGTCGACCGCGAGACGGCCGATCCCGAGGTCGTAGCCATCGGCGGGAATCGCCGCAACCGTCTCCGGCCTGTAGTCGCGATCGCCGATCCCGCCCTTGAGGTCGAGGTCGGCGGCGGATGCCACGCCGACGCCAAGTGTCAGCGCCAGCGCGGGCACGATCAGCCACCTCGCACCGCCGCGAAACGACGTCACCACGAGGGCGATGCCGATGATCACGACGAGCGCGGCGACGGGGAGGCCGAGGCCGACCCCGGTTGCGAACGCGGCGGCGGCGGTCAGCGCGGCGAACCCGGCGAAAGCGGCGCCGGCCACGAGGATCACGACCAGCAGTTGCAGGGCGCGACGGCCCGCATTCGACTCGACCGGCGTGCCGGTGCCGTCGTCGGCGGGCACGAATACCGCGACCGCCAGGTAGGCGAGGATGCCGAGCCCCCCGAAGAAGACCGAGACCGCGAACGCGATCCGGACGATTATCGGGTCGATATCGAAGTAGTTGCCGAGGCCGCCGGCAACGCCGGCGAGGATCCGATCGTCGGTGCTTCGCAGGAAGCGCCGCCGGTTCGGGTCGACCCGCGGCTGCGGGCTCGGCCCTACGGTCCCGGGGGTTGCGCCGGGGCGATCGCGCATCTCCTCGGTCTCCGCCGTCCCCGCTTCGTCGGGTCTCGGCTCCTCGGGTTGGGTCTTCTCTTCGTCGTTCATTTCAGCTTCTCCTGGATTGGTGGATTTGACTCCATCCAGGCTGACCCCGGCAACTGCCTTCGTCTATACGGGATGTCCCCTACCCGACCCGCGTCCGTCCCCGGGTCGCCACGGCTACTTGGCGCTGAGCCAGTCGGGGCCGACCCCGATGTCGACGGCGAGCGGCGGGTCGAGCGGGAAGGCCTCGACCATCTCGCGACGAGCGAGGACGGAGACGGCGTCGGTCTCCGCCGCCGGACCCTCGAAGAGGAGCTCGTCGTGGATCTGCAGGATCAGGCGCGACTCGAGCCCCTCGGCGTCGAGCGCGCGCGCGGCCTTGATCATCGCGAGCTTGATGACGTCGGCCGCGGTGCCCTGAATGACCGTGTTGACCGCCAGGCGCTCGCCGAGCGTGCGGGTCTGCCAGTTCCGGGAGCGGAGCTCGGGGATCAGGCGGCGGCGGCCCATCAGGGTCCGCACCGACCCCTCCTCGCGGGCCGCCTCGATCGTCTCGTCGATGAACCGCTTGACGCCCGCGAAGCGCTCGAAGTACCGCTCGATGTAGGTCGCGGCCTCCTCCTGCGGGATCGAAAGGCGGTCGGCGAGGCCGTATGCGGACAACCCGTAGGCGATCCCGTAGTTGACCATCTTCGCCTTCGACCGCTCCCCCGGAGTGATCGCGTCGGGATCGGCGCCGATGATGCCCGCGGCGGTCGCCGAGTGGACGTCTTCGCCCGAGGCGAAGATCTCCCGTAGGACCTCGTCGCCGGAGACGTGGGCGAGCACACGCAGCTCGACCTGGTTGTAGTCGCAGGAGACGAGCTCGCGTCCCTCCTCGGCGACGAAGCAGCCGCGGATCGGGCGGCCGAGATCGGAGCGGACCGGGATGTTCTGGAGGTTCGGGTTGGTGCTCGAGAGGCGCCCCGTTGCAGCGCGGACCTGGCTGAACGTGGTGTGGATCCGCCCATCGTCGGGATCGATCAGCTCCGGCAGCGAGTCGAGGTAGGTGTTGGTCAGCTTCGTGACCTCGCGCCAGCGCTCGATCTTCGGGACGATCTCGTGCTCGTCGCGAATCTGGGAGAGGACGCGGGCGTCGGTCGAGAAGCCCGTCTTTCCGCGGCGCTTGCGGCTCAGGCCGAGATCCTCGAAGAGGACCTCGCCGAGCTGCTGGGGGGAGCCGATCGTGAACTCGCGGCCGGCGAGCTCCCAGATCTCCGCCTGGAGGGTGTCGGCCTGTCCGGCGAGCTGCTCGGAGATCGCGGCGAGCTTCGCGGTGTCGAGCTTGACGCCCACCCGCTCCATGCCCGCGAGCACCTCGACGAGCGGCATCTCGACCTCGCTCATCACCCGGACCAGGCCGAGGTCGTCGAGCTTCGCCCGCTGGCGCGCGGCGAGCTCCCAGACGAGCCGGGCGGTCGCCGCCGGATCGCCCTGCTGCTCCTCCTCCTCGTCGCCGAGCGAGAGCTGCCCGTCCTCGGGCGGCGCCTCGGCGCCGGCGACCGAGATCCCCTCGTCGGCGGCGAGCTCGTCGAGCTCGTACGTCCGCCGGGCGGGATCGATCAGGTACGCGGCGACCATCGTGTCGTGGGCGAGGTCGAGCGAGCCCGCCGCGAGGTCGGCGAGCAGGCCGCGCGCCGAATGGCCGGCCATCGACTTGACGTCGTGGGCGACGAGCGGGTGACCGGCGAGAGCAGCGACGAGGCCGTCGGAGTCGGGTAGGTCACCGCTGATGAGCCGCTCGCCGTCGTAGCCGCCCCAGCGAGGGCCGTCGATCGCAAAGGAGATCTCGCCCGCGCCGAGGTCGCCGATCGTCCCCTCGGCCGCCTCGACTTCGATCATCGAATCCGCCGGGCGGTCGGGAACGTCGCCCTCCCAGGCGTCCTCGAGCCGCTGGATCACCTGACGGAGCTCGAACTCGGCGGCGGTCTCGCGGAGCTGCGAGAGGTCCGGGCCGCGATCCATCAGCGCCGGGAGGTCGAGCTCGAAGTCGATGTCGGTGTGCATCGTCGCGAGCTGCTTGGAGATACGGGCGTCGTCGGCGTGCTCGGTGAGGTTCTGCTTCCGCTTCGGCCCCGAGATCGAGTCGATGTTCTCGAGCACGCCCTCGAGCGACCCGTACTCCTGGAGGAGCTGCGAGGCGGTCTTCTCGCCGATCCCCGGGACGCCGGGGATGTTGTCGGAGGTGTCGCCCTTGAGGCCGATCAGGTCGGGCACCAGTTCGGGCGCGACGCCGTAGCGCTCGATGACGCCGTCGCGGTCGTAGATCTTGGTGTCGGTGACGCCGCGCGACGTCGACATGACCCGGACCCCGTCGCCGACCAGTTGGTAGGCGTCGCGGTCGCCGGTCACGACCATGACCGGGATCTCGTCCTCGCGCGCCTGGCGGACCATCGTCGCGATCAGGTCGTCCGCCTCCCAGCCCTCGACGCGGACGTTCGCGAATCCGAAGGCCTCCGAAAGCGGTGCCAGGTGGGGCCATTGCTCCTTGAGCAGGTCCGGCCGCGACTTGCGCTGGGCCTTGTAGGGCTCGTAGACCTTCTCGCGTCCCGACCAGCCGGCGTCCCAGGCGACGACGACGGCGCGCGGCCTGAAGTCGGTCAGGACCTTGACCATCATCGACGCGAAGCCATAGATGGCGTTGGTCGGCCGCCCGTCGGAGGTCGCGATCGATTCCGGGAGGGCGAAGAACGCCCGGTAGGCGAGGCTGTTGCCGTCGATCAGGAAGAGATCGCCGTAGCCGTCCTGCTGGTCCCCGTTGCTGGCCATCGTTTGATCATAGGTGCGGTCGATCTGCTTCGATCAGCGGGCCATGAAGTGGAAGAAGGGCACGAAGAGCCGCGACGTCATCGACATTCGCGGCGCCTCGAGGGGATCGTCGTCCGGCGGCTCAGGAATGCAGATTCCGGGCGGGCTCGGCGGCCTCGGCGGCGGTGCCGGACTGGTCGTGATCCTGGTGATCGTGGCGATCAACGTCCTCGGCGGCGGCGGCAGCAGCGGCGGGGGCGGCTTCGACCTACCGGGCGCGTTCGGGACCGCGGGTGCCCCGCCGGGTGCCGACAACCCCCAGCCGCTTCCCCCCGGCGAGGATCCGCAGGCCGACCTCAAGGACTTCTCCACCTACGTCTTCGACGACACCCAGGACGTCTGGGAGGGCACGTTCGGGCGCAGCGGCGACCCCTACGACACGGCGAAGCTCGTCCTCTACTCCGGCGCCGTCCAGACCGGCGGCTGCGGGGGCGCCACCTCGGCGGTCGGCCCCTTCTATTGCCCGGCCGACGAGAGGGTCTACCTCGACCTGAGCTTCTACGAGGACATGAAGCGTCAGCTCGGCGCCTCCGGCGACTTCGCCTGGGCCTATGTGATCGCCCACGAGATGGGCCACCACGTCCAGCGGATGACCGGCACGAGCTCCGAGGTCGATCGCCTCAGCCGCTCCGACCCCCGCGACGCCAACGAGCTCTCGGTCCGTCAGGAGCTGCAGGCCGACTGCTACGCAGGCGTCTGGGCCTCGACGGTCTTCGCCGGGGGCGACCTCGAGCCGGGCGACCTAGACGAGGCCTTGGACGCCGCTGAGGCGGTCGGCGACGATCGCCTCCAGAAGCAGGCGACCGGTCAGGTCGACCCCGACAGCTTCACCCACGGCACCTCCGAGCAACGCCGCTCCTGGTTCGAGCGCGGCTACGAGTCCGGCGACCCCGCCGACTGCGACACGTTCAGCGCCGACATCTGACCTACTCGGGGAACTGGCGATACAGGCGGTTGCGAACCGTGTCCATCGTCTCCGGGCTGAGCGCGTCGACGGTCGAGACGATGTGGGCGAACGGGGGCGCGACCCGCCGCGGCCGGCCGATCACAGCCTCGGCGACGAGCCTGCCGGCCTCTTCCGGACTCAGGGCTGGGATTGCGTCGTACTGTTCCGTCGGCGAGATCATCGGCGTCCGCACGAGCGGCATCGAGATCGTCGTGAAGCGGATCCCGTCGTCAAGCGCCTCGGCCTGAATGGCATCGGAAAAGGCTTCGAGGGCCGCCTTCGAGGCGATGTAGCCGGAGAACCGCGGCGTCCGCATCTGCACCCCGGCCGAGGAGACGTTGATCACCTGTCCGCGGCCCTGCTCGCGCATCGCCGGCAGCAGCCGGAGGATCAGTCGGACGGCGCCGAAGTAGTTGAGCTGCATGGTCCGCTCGAAGTCGTGGAACCGCTCCTCGGAGTGATCGAGTGAACGGCGGATCGACCGGCCGGCGTTGTTGACGAGGACGTCGACGGACGAATGGGCGGCCAGGACGCGATCGCAGAGCGCGTCGATGGCGTCGAGGTCGTTGAGGTCGCAGGGATGGGCCTCGGCCGCGCCCGGACCGCCTGAGTTGATCTCCACCGCGAGGACGTCGAGCGCGTCGGCGCTGCGGGCGACGAGCAGCACAGTCGCTCCCTCGGCGGCCAGCTGCCGAGCCGCGGCCTCGCCGATGCCCGACGAGGCGCCGGTAACCATCACCACCTTGCCCGCCAGGCTCGGGTCGGCCCGTCCGGTGATCATCGCGAGGGGCGCGAGCGCGGAGCGCCGGAGGCCGCCGCCGCCGCCGATCGGCTTACTGGCTGCGCGGAAAAGGCTTCCGGCCGGCCCTGCGGCGGACCTCGCCAGTCTCCGGACCAGGGGATTCATGCCGCGAAGTCTCCCAGGCCCGGTGCCGGAAACCACCTGCTCCTATGATCCACCGGCACCATGGCTTCAGTCAGCGCCCAGTTCTCAGTCACCGTGCGCGTCGAGCTCGACGCGCGCAACGAGCCCCTCGGCCGGATCACGGCCGCGATCGCGGAGGCCGGAGGCGGCCTGCAGAGCGTCGATCTCGTACCCGGAGCCGGCGCCGAGGGCAAGCGGGTCCGCGAGTTCACGATCGACGCCCGCGGCCCCGAGCACTGGGAGCAGATCCTCCGCTCGATCGGGGCGATCCGCGGCGCCCGCGTCATCGACTACACCGACCGCACCTTCGCCATGCACCGCGGCGGCAAGATCGAACAGCACAACAAGTACCCGCTGAAGACCCGCGACGACCTCTCGATGGCCTACACGCCGGGCGTAGCGCGGGTCTGTACCGAGATCGCCGGCGACCGCTCCAAGGCCTTCGAGTTCACGATCAAGAAGAACACCGTCGCCGTCGTCACCGACGGCAGCGCCGTGCTCGGACTCGGCGACATCGGCCCCGAGGCGGCGATGCCCGTGATGGAGGGCAAGGCGATGCTCTTCAAGGAGTTCGCCGACGTCGACGCCTTTCCGATCGCCCTCGACACGAAGGACCCCGACAAGATCGTCGAGGCCGTGAAGCTGATGGCGCCGACGTTCGGCGGCATCAACCTCGAGGACATCTCCGCCCCGCGCTGCTTCGAGATCGAGGACCGGCTCCGCGACGAGCTCGACATCCCCGTCTTCCACGACGACCAGCACGGCACCGCCGTCGTCGTCATGGCCGCCCTCTTCAACTCGCTGAAGATCATCGGCAAGCCGATCGAGTCGCTGCGGGTCGTGATGCTCGGCCTCGGCGCCGCCGGGGTCGCCTGCACGAAGATGATGCTGAACGCTGGCGTCACCGACATCATCGGCTGCGACCGCCGCGGCGCGATCTCGACCGCCCGCGACGACTACGCCTCCGATGGGATGCCGGCGATCAAGAAGTGGTACGCCGAGTCGACCAACCCGGAGCGCCTGCAGGGTGGCCCCAATGACGTCCTCGAGGGCGCCGACCTCTTCATCGGGCTCTCCGGCCCGGGCCTCGTCGACGCCGACTCGATCGCGCGGATGAACCGCGACGCGATCGTCTTCGCGATGGCCAACCCGACTCCCGAGGTGATGCCCGAGGAGGCCGGTCCGCACGTCCGGATCATGGCCACGGGGCGCTCCGACTACCCGAACCAGATCAACAACGTCCTCTGCTTCCCGGGGATCTTCCGCGGCGCCCTCGATGCGGGCGCGCCGACGATCACCGAGGAGATGAAGCTGGCGGCTGCCAAGGGGATCGCCGCCGTCGTCACCGATGACGACCTCAACGAGGACTACATCATCCCCAGCGTCTTCGATCGCGACGTCGCCCCGGCCGTGGCCGCCGCCGTCGTCGCCGAGGCCAAGAACGCCGGAATCGCGAGGGTCACCGAAGAAACGGGTACGTTCGCGACGATCGGGTAGGGAGCGAAGCCATGAAGGTCCTAGTCACCGGAGCCAGCGGCACGATCGGGCGAGCGGTCTGCGATGCGCTCACCGCCCGCGGCGACGAGGTCGTCGGCCTCTCCCGCAGTCCCGAGAAGTCGCGCCAGTCGAACCCCGGGGTCACCTGGCTCGCCTGGAACCCCGCCCTCGAACGCCCGCCAGCGGAGGCCTTCGACGGAGTCGGCGGCGTAATCAACCTCGTCGGCGAGCCGATCAACCAGCGCTGGACCGACGAGGCGAAGCGGCGGATCCTCGAGAGCCGCGAAACCGCGACGAAGAACCTCGTCGCGGCGATGCTCGCGGCCCCGGAGACTCCCGGCGTCCTCGTCAGCCAGTCCGCCGTCGGCTACTACGGCGACCGCGGCGATCAGGTCGTCGACGAGTCGACCCCGGCGGGTTCGAGCTTCGACGCGAGCGTCTGCGTCGCCTGGGAGGCCGCCGCCGCAGAGATCGAGGGGGGCGACGTACGCCTCGCGATCATGCGCACGGGGCTGCTGCTGACCGAGGATGCGGGGCTGCTCGCCGAGCTGCTCCTGCCGTTCAAGCTCGGCGTCGGCGGTCCGGTTGCCGGCGGTCGCAACTACATGCCGTGGATCAGCCTCGACGACGAGGTCGGGCTGCTGCTCTGGGCGCTCGACACGCCGACGGCGAAGGGTGTCTACAACGCCTGCGCCCCCAACCCGGTCACGAACCGCGAGTTCTCGAAGGCGCTCGGCCGGGCGCTGCATCGCCCCGCGGTGATGCCGGTTCCGAAGTTCGCGGTCAAGGCGCGGCTCGGCAGCGAGCTCGGCGAGGTCGCCACCGGCGGCCAGCGCGCGCTTCCGAAGCGGGCGCAGGAAGAGGGCTACGTCTTCCGGTTCCCGGAGATCGACGCAGCTCTCGCCGACGCCCTCTCCTCCTGAGGCCTCAGGGAACCGCCAGCGCCTCCGGCTCGGGCTGCAGTCGGCCACCGCTCCCAGCTTCGTAGGCACCGACCCGCGCGAGGGTCGTGTCCCCGGTCGGGTCGATCGAGTAGGTGCCGAGGAGCGAGTTGCGATCGGTCGTCGCGAAGAACGAGTCGATCACGGAGCCGCGGTCGAGCGGATCGTCGGCCCGGTCGATCGAGTCGAGGACGAGCGCCATCGCCTCGTACCCGTAAGCGGTGAAGCGGCCCGGTCCGACGGGCTCGCCGGGCAGCTGTCCGGGTGCCATGGCGCCGGCGATCAGCCGTGACCCGGGTGGGAGACCGGTCCGCGGCGGGCCCCCGGTGATCTGCGCGTCGGCTCCGTAGATCGGAGTCCGGCCCCCGGTGTCGAGGATGTCGGCATCGGGACGATCGGACGCGACGAAGATCGCACCCGGCGACCCGCTCGCCGCGACGAGCGCCGGCCCGTCGATGACCGACTCGAGCCCGTCGACGAGCGACTCGCCGTAGGACCCGTCGGCACCGATGACCGCCACGCTCTCCTCGCCGGAGTCCTTCATCCAAAGTCCGGCGGCCGCGCCCTGGGCGGTGTCGGAGGGGATCACGCGCCCGAATGTCCGCGAGCCGCTCGGCTGGACCTCGTCGGGGATCTGATCGCTGCCCGGCGCCGCCCTCGTCAGGTCGACGGCCGACGCCGACGCCGACACCTGCAAGAGGCCCGCCTCGTTGGTGATCGGCAGCGAGGTCCGGGTCGATCCGGAGTCGACCTCGCCGATGTAGGCGATCGCGCTCGAGTCCTCGGTCGCGGTGCGGGCATTGGCGGCGGCCGTTGCGGCCGCGGAGCCGCGGACCGGCCCGTCGAGGATCTCGAGCCGGACGGGCGTCCCGCCGGCCTCCGAGCCGGCGTCGGTGATCGCCGTCCGGGCGCCGGCGGCGATGTCATGGGCGTCGGCGGCAGTCGGGCCGGTCCGCGGCGCGCTCAGATAGACGGTCAGCTCAGCGTCTGCGTCGGAGGCCGATCCGCAGCCCACGGCCACGACGACGGCCAGCAGGATCACCGCAGCGACCGCGAGCCCCGATCTCCTCAACCCCGGCATCGGCGGATTATCGCCGCCCGGCGCTAATCGACCGACTTGGCGCGCAGCCCGGCCCTGCCCCACACGCCGCGGTAGCGGGAGATGAAGCGGTAGGCGGCCGCAGTCTGGCTCGGGAAGCGCCGCATGGCCCGCGAGGGCACGTGGCCGCCGCGCAGCAGCCGCGCGAGCGGTGCCGCGGCGTCCGGTCCCGAAAGGACCGTTCCGCCCGGCGTCACGAGGTGGAACGTCTGCAGCCGGAGCTCGACGGGCACCTCGGTCAGCAGGCGCTCGCCCTCCTCGCTCTGGATCGCGACGGCGCGCAGCCGCTGATCGTCGTCGAGACGCAGCATGGTCTTGGCCGAGAACCGGCAGAAGCCGCAGTCGGCGTCGTAGAGCAATGCGTGGTCGCGGCGTGCCTCCATTCCTCAATTATCGACATCCGGACAATGCGGTCCCCGGCGACCGGCGATAGGGTCGGCCGATGCGGATCGGAATGCTCACTGCCGGCGGCGACTGCCCGGGACTCAACGCGGTGATCCGGGCCGTGACGCGCTCAGCGATCGCGGGCGGCGACGAGGCCGTCGGGATCATGCGCGGCTACCAGGGCCTCGCCGAGAGCTCCTACATGGAGCTCGACCAGCGGACGGTCGCCGGGATCCTGCCGCTCGGCGGCACGATCCTGCGCACGTCCAGCTTCGAGCCCTCGACGGAGGGCGCCGTCGATCGTGTCGTCGAGGCCTTCGAGCGCGACAAGCTCGACGCCGTGGTCGCGATCGGCGGCGAGCACACGATGGAGATCACGCGGATGCTCCACGCCGAGGAGGGCCTGCCGCTGATCGGTGTCCCGAAGACGATCGACAACGACATCGTCGGCACCGACTTCACGTTCGGCTTCGACACTGCCGTCCACGTCGTCATGGAGGCGATCGACCGGCTCCACACGACCGCGCAGTCGCACGACCGCGTGATGGTCGTCGAGGTGATGGGACGGAACGCCGGATGGATCGCCCTCTACGGCGGACTCGCTGGCGGCGCCGATGGGATCGTCATCCCCGAGGTCGAGACGACCTGCGAGGAGCTGGCGCGCGCCGTCACCAGCCGCCATGACCGCGGCAAGGACTTCTCGATAATCGTCGTCGCCGAGGGTGCGAAGCTCGCGTTCGAGAGCGGCGAGGTCCGGAAGGTCCGAATCAACGAGGAGACCGACGAGTACGGCTACGAGCGGCTCGGCGGCATCGGCGCGGCACTCGCCAAGGAGCTGGAGAGCATGACCGGCTACGAGGCGCGGACGGTCGTCCTCGGCCACATCCAGCGCGGCGGCACGCCGACGGCTCACGATCGCGTGCTCGCGACCCGCTACGGCGCCAAGGCCTACGAGCTCGCCGCCGAGGGCAACTTCGGGCGGATGGTGGCGCTGCAGGGGAACGAGATCGGCTCGGTCCCCCTCGATGAGGTCCAGGGCGTCAAGACGGTCGACCTCGAGCTCCTCGAGATCGCCAAGCGCTTCTTCGCCTGAGCGGACTAGAGCTTCGCGGCCGGGCCGCGCATCCACTCGATGAGCGGATGCCAGGCGCGCAACAGGGCGCCGAGGAAGAGGATCAGCAGGAAGATCATCGCGCAGACGGCGCCGCCGAGATCAAGCGCGAAGCCGATCATGAAGGCGAAGAGGGCCGCGGCGAGGAATCCGAGCAACTGCATGGGCGCGAAATCTACAGGGCCATCCGGGTGTCTGCCATGAACGCCGAGACCGCGTCGACGGCGGCCGCCTCGTCGGGAGCGTCGGCGACGGCGCGGACGAGCCGGGTCCCGATGATCACGCCGTCGGCGATCGATCCGACCTTGGCGGCCTGCTCGGGCGTGCCGATGCCGAAGCCGACGGCCGCGGGAGCGTCGGATGCCTCACGGACCGCCGCGACCATCTCACCCAGTTCCGGCGGCAGCTCGGAGCGCTCGCCGGTCACGCCGGTCAGGGAGACGACGTAGGTGAAGCCGACGGCGTCGGCGGCGATCTCGCGTCGCCGCTCCGGCGAGGTCGTCGGCGAGACGAACCCGACCGGCGCCAGTCCGCGCTCGAGCAACGCCGCCGCGACCTCCGGGTCCTCGCTTTGCGGCAGGTCGGGGATGATCGCCCCGGCCGCCCCGGCGCCGCCGAGAGCGGCCGCAAAGCGCTCGGCGCCGAGGGTGAGGACGACGTTGGCGTAGACCATCGGCAACACCGGCACCCGGGCGGCGACGCGCTCGCAGAGGGCGAGGACGCCCTCGAAGCGGGCGCCGGCTGCAAGCGCGGCCGTGCCGGCGGCGTGGATCTGTGGCCCGTCGGCGAGCGGATCGGAGTAGGGGACGCCGAGCTCGATCAGGTCGGCGCCGGTGTCGGCGTAGGCGTCGATGACGGCCGCCGAGGTGGCCATGTCCGGGAAACCGCCCATCAGGTACGGCATCAGCGCCGCCCGTCCCTCGCTCCGCGCCGCCGCGAAGGCGGCCGCGATCCGCTCGATGCCGCTCTCAGCCATCCGCGTCCAGGCGGGCGAGTCCGTCCAGCGCCTCGGCGAGATCCTTGTCGCCGCGACCCGAGAGGGTCAGCACGTCGACGCCGCCGGCGGGCTCGCGGCCGGGGCCGAGCAGCCAGGCGATCGCGTGGGAGCTCTCGAGCGCCGGGACGATCCCCTCGAGCCGCGAGAGCTCGCGGAGCGCCAGCAGAGCCTCGGTGTCGGTGATCGCCACGTAACGCGCCCGGCCCGTGTCGCGGAGCATCGCGTGCTCGGGGCCGACGCCGGGGTAGTCGAGCCCGGCGGAGATCGAGTGCGCCTCGAGGATCTGGCCGTCCTCGTCGGCGAGCACCGCCGAGAGCGCCCCGTGAAGGACGCCGGTCCGACCTGCGGCAAGCGAGGCGCCGTGGCGGCCGTTGAGGCCCTCCCCCGCCGCTTCGACGCCGATCAGCTCTACCGCGGCGTCGTCGACGAACGGCACGAAGCTGCCGATCGCGTTCGAGCCGCCGCCGACGCAGGCGATCACGCGGTCGGGCAGCCGACCGGTGGTCGCGAGGATCTGCTCGCGAGCCTCGTCGCCGATCACCCGCTGGAGGTCGCGTACGAGCGCCGGGTACGGGGCCGGCCCGACCGCCGAGCCGATTATGTAATGGGTGTCGCCGACGTTCGTGACCCAGTCGCGGATCGCGGCGCTGACGGCCTCCTTGAGAGTCCTCGCGCCGGCCTCGACGGGCTCGACCTCTGCCCCCATCAGCCGCATGCGCTCGACGTTCGGCTTCTGACGGCGCATGTCCTCGGTTCCCATGTAGACGACGCAGTCGAGGCCGAAGAGGGCGCACGCGGTGGCGGTGGCGACGCCGTGCTGGCCGGCGCCGGTCTCGGCGATGATCCGGCGCTTTCCCATTCGCCTCGCCAGCAGCGCCTGGCCGACGGCGTTGTTGATCTTGTGGGCGCCGGTGTGGGCGAGGTCCTCGCGCTTCAGGTAGACGGTCCGGCCGACCCGCTCCGAGAGCCGGGTCGCCAGGTACAGGGGCGTCGGGCGGCCGACGAAGTTGCGCAGCAGGTCATCGAGCTCGGCCCGGTAGCCGGGGTCGGCCGATGCCTCCTCCCATGCCTCGGTCAGCTCGTCGAGGGCGGCGATCAGGACCTCGGGCACGTAGCGGCCCCCGTAGGGGCCGAACCTCGAATCGACCGGGCTCAACTGCTTCGCCGCCCGTATGCGACAGCTCGCCGCACCTGCTTCATCGCCCGGCGCCGGTCACGTTCCGCACGCTGCACCTCGCCGGCGCGGCCCGCCGCCGCCATGAACGAGGTGATCAGGTTGTGGTCCTTGACGCCCGGCGCGCTCTCGACGCCGCTGCAGACGTCGACGCCCCAGGGATTCGAGGCCACGATCGCGTCGCTCACGTTGTCGGGGTTGAGCCCGCCGGCGACGATCGCCGGCACGCCGCCGCGACGGCCCGCGACCAGGTCCCAGTCGAAGCTGGCCCCGGTTCCGCCGTGGGCGCCGCGCCGGTAGGCGTCGAAGAGGTGGTAGTCGGTCTTGTAGGCGCGCGCAGCATTGATCTCGGCGGGCGAACGGACCCGGAACGCCTTGATCACCCGGCAACCGGTCCGCCGGTGCACCTCGGCGCAGAAGCTCGGGCCCTCCTCCCCATGCAGCTGCACGAGCGTCAGCGAGTCCCGGTCGGCGATCTCCACGACCTCGTCCAGGTGCTGGTTGACGAACACACCGGCCACCTCGCAGCGGCGCTTCATCGCCGCGCCGATCTCCTCTGCGGCCGCGGGATCGACCAGGCGCGGACTCTCGGGGCTGTGATTGAGCCCGATCGCCCAGACGTCGGCGGAGACCGCCGCCTCCGCGTCTTCCATGTTGGTTATGCCGCAGATCTTGACCTTCACGAGGCACCTAAGATCGCACACTGGGCGGTTGCGCTGGGGACGAGATGGGGAGGCACCGCCTCCGGGGGGTGGAGTGTCGGCGGCACCTCCCCTCACCGCCCTCCTACGTTCCAGGTGGGCGATCGGGGCGCCTCGTGCGAGGTTGAGCCGGCGCGGGCGGCTCTCTACCGCGAGGTGACAGAAACGTGGTCTATAGACGATGTTTCTGACACTTCGCGAGAGAAGCGCTCGCCTCGCGCCCCAGCACATCAGAGCGAGCCGCCCGCCCCGGGTCGTGCCCGCCCCCGCTCGTAGAACGCGGCCTACGACCGGAGACGGGCGAACTCAGCCCTGGACGCTGGCCGGCCGATCGCCCAGCTTGACGTCGATCTGCTGCGACGAGCCGTCGCGAAGGACGGTCAGCGTCACGGTGTCGCCGGGCTGCTTGGCGTTGACGGCCGAGATCAGGTCCTCCATGCCGGTGATCGGGTTGCCGTCGATCTCGGTGATCACGTCCCCGCCCGCCTTGACCTGGGCGCCGCCTATGGCGACCGTCGCGTCGCCGGCGGTGAGGCCGGCGTCGGCGGCGGGGCCGCCGGAGGTGACCTTCTGAACCAGGACGCCCTGGTCGACGTCGAGGTTGAGGACCTTGGCGAGCTCAGCGTTGAGGTCGGCGCCCTCGATCCCGAGGTAGGCGTGCTCGACGGAGCCGCCGTCGATGATCTGCTGGGCGACGGACTTGGCGGTGTTGATCGGAACGGCGAAGCCGATGCCGACCGAGCCGCTGCCGCCGGTGCCCGTGGCGATCTGCGAGTTGATGCCGATGACGCTGCCGTCGGAGTCGATCAGCGGGCCACCGGAGTTGCCGGGGTTGATCGCCGCGTCGGTCTGGATGACGTCGGAGATCGTGAACCCGTTCGGGGCGCTGATCTGCCGCTGCAGGGCGGAGATGATGCCCGAGGTCACGGTCCGGTCGAGGCCGTAGGGGTTGCCGATCGCGATCGCGCCGTCGCCGACCTTGACCGAGTCGGAGTTGCCGAGCTGCAGTGGATCGGCGTCGACGCTGCCGGGGTCGACGCTGAGGACGGCGATGTCGGTCGAATCGTCGACGCCGAGGACCTTTGCCGGGAGGGCGTCGCCGTCACCGAACTTGACGGTCACCGAGCTGGACCCGTCGACGACGTGGGCGTTCGTGAGCACGTGGCCGTCGCCGTCGATGAGGATGCCGGAGCCGGTTGCGGTGCCGCCGCCGGACGGAGCGCCGAACGGAGAGGCCGAGGCGGTCGGCTTCTCCTGAGCTTCGATGTAGGCCACTCCCTGAGCGTCGCTCTGGTAGACCTGCCCGACCGTGTGGCCGGAGCCGGAAGCCGGCTCGGTGGCCGGCGTGATCGGCGGCGAGGTGGCCGGGGTCGAGCCCGACGAGTTGTCGACCGAGATCAACCCGGCGGAGATGGCAACGACTCCGAGGGCGACGGCGACGATGCCGCCGAACAGCGCGGAGCCGAACGAACTGCTGAAGAAGGTTCTGATTCGAGTCATAGCCGCGCCATGATCCGGAGCGACGTTCAGCCGCTTCGAAACCGGTGCTGAAGCACGGCTAAGACTTTCCCGTATCCCGGCTAAATCGCGCCGGGGAAGCGATCAGCGCTCGTCGGAGAGCAGGTGCTCGCGGGTCATCTCCTCGTCCATGACGAGCGAGCGGACCGCGGCCTCGGGATCGGCGGAGCGCATCAGCGACTCGCCGATCAGAACCGCGTCGACGCCGATCCGCTCGAGCTCCTCGATCTGGGCGGGATCGTTGTAGCCCGACTCCGCGACGACGGTCTTGCCCGCCGGAACGTCGGTGATCAGCTCCGGGGTCGTCCGGGTGTCGACCGAGAGGTCGCCGAGATTGCGGTTGTTGATCCCAATCACGTCGGGGTCGAGCAGCAGGGCGCGCTCGAGGTCGTCCTCGTCGTGGACCTCGATCATGCAGTCGAGATCGAGGGCGACGGTCTCGTCGTAGAGCAGCCTCAGGTCCTCGTCGGCGAGCGCTGCGACGATCAGCAGCACGGCATCGGCGCCGGCAAGCGACGCCTCCCAGAGTTGGTACGGATCGACGATGAAGTCCTTGCGAAGGATCGGCAGTGCCGACGCGGCCCGGGCAGCCTCGAGGTCGGTGAGAGAACCGTGGAAGCTCGGCTCGTCGGTCAGGACCGAGATCGCCGCCGCGCCGCCGCGCTCGTAGGCGCCGACGATCGCCGCGACGTCCGCGTCGGGGCTGATCAGCCCGGCCGAGGGGGAGCCCCGCTTGAACTCGGCGATCACCGAGATTCCGGGCCGGACGAGGGCCTCCTTGAACGGGCGATGCCCGCTGCGGCCGGCCAGGCTCGCGCGTAGCTCGTCTCCCGGTTTTTCCGCGCTCCGCCTGCGGACGCCCTCTCGCGCCGCATCGACGAGCTGCTCCAATCTGCTCATCCGCCCGGGAGGCTACCGATCCCGCCCGGCGGCGCTGGGAGTTCAGGCATCGTGGCCGGCGCGTCGCATCTCGACGAGGTCGCGGAGCACTCCGGCCGCGGCTCCGGAGTCGATCGCGGCATGAGCGGCCTCGACCCCCGCCGCGAGGTCCGGGGCGGCGCCGCCGACGTAGATCGCGGCTCCGGCGTTGAGGAGCGCGACGTCGGCCGCCGGCCCGGATTCGCCGGCGAGGATCGCCCTCGCGGTGTCGGCGTTCTCGTCGGGGTCGCCGCCGGCGATCGCCTCGAGGCTCGCCTCCTCGATGCCGACGTCCCCGGGCTCGGTGAACCACTCGGTCGTCCTGCCGTCGCGGACCTCGATGACCCGGGTGCGGCCGGCGATCGAGATCTCATCGAGGCCGTCGTCGGCGGTGACGACCATCGCGTGGTCGCAGCCGAGGCCGGCCAGTGCCTCGGCGATCGTCTCCTGGTAGCGGCGGTCGGAGACGCCGAGGAGTTGCCGCTTCGCCCCCGCCGGGTTCGTGAGCGGGCCCAGGAAGTTGAAGATCGTCCGGACCGCGAGCTCGCGGCGGACCGGCATCACGTGCTTCATCGCCGCGTGGTGGGCCGGCGCGAACATGAAGCCGAATCCGGTCCGGCGGATCGCCTCCCCCACCTGCTCCGGCGTCAGCTCGATCTCGACGCCGAGCGCCTCGAGCATGTCGGCGGAACCCGAGCGAGAGGTGCTCGAGCGGTTGCCGTGCTTGGCGACGGCGCATCCGGCCCCGGCGGCGATCAGCGCCGCCGTCGTGGAGACGTTGAAGGTTGAGGGCCCTCCCCCGGTCCCGGCCGTGTCGACGAGGTCGTCGCGGCCGGTCTCCACGTGCGAGGCGAGGCCGCGCATGGTCCGGGCGAGGCCGATCAGCTCGGGGACGGTCTCGCCCTTCGCCCGCAGGGCGACGAGGAACGCGCCCGTCTGGACCTCGCCGGCGCGGCCCTCCATGATCTCGGCGAGGACGGCCGAGGCGTGATCGGCCGTCAGGTGCTCTCCGGAGCAGACGGCGTCGATGGCGCGGGTCAGGATCTCGTTCGGCATCTCGGACGGCCGGCTCGGCGCCGGGACGCGCAGTCTCTCACGCCCCGGCGGCAGCCGGGCGCTCGAGGAAGTTGGCGAGCATCTCCTTGCCGCGCGGCGTCAGCACGGATTCGGGGTGGAACTGCACACCCTCGGCGGGCAGCTCGCGATGGCGGACCGCCATGACGATCCCGTCGTAGGAGGCCGAGAGCTCGAGCTCGCCGGGAAGGTCGGGATCCGCGACCAGCGAGTGGTAGCGGCCGACCGTGAGCGGGCTCGGCAGGCCGGTGAAGATCGTCCTGCCGTCGTGCTCGAGCTCGGCGTCCTTGCCGTGGATCGGCTCGCCGCGGGAGACGCGTCCTCCGAACGCTTCGACCATCGACTGGTGGCCGAGACAGACGCCGAGCGTCGGTACGCCGGCCTCCGGGAAGCGCCGCGCGGCCTCGACCGAGATCCCGGCCTCGGCGGGGCTGCATGGGCCGGGCGAGATGACGAGGCGGTCCGGTGAGCGCGCGAGGAGCTCGTCGACCGTGGCCTTGTCGTTGCGGACGACCTCGAGCTCGGCGCCGAGCTCGCCCAGGTACTGGACGAGGTTGTAGGTGAACGAGTCGTAGTTGTCGATGACGAGGACGTTCATTCCCACTCCGGATGCTCGGCGGCGACGTCGACCGCGCGAAAGATCGCCTTCGCCTTCTGCAGCGACTCGCGGTACTCGTAGTCGGGCTTGGCGTCGGCGACGGTGCCGCCGCCCGCCTGGACGTGCGCGAGGCCGTCCTTGACGACGACGGTGCGGATGTGAATCGCGACGTCGAGGTCGCCCCGGAAGTCGAGGTAGCCGATCGCGCCGCCGTAGGAACAGCGCTTGTGGGGCTCGACCTCGTCGATTATCTGCATCGCCCGGACCTTCGGAGCGCCCGAGAGCGTCCCGGCGGGCAGAGCCGAGCGGAGGACGTCCATCGCGCCGAGGCCCTCCCGGAGCCGTCCCGACACGCGGCTGACGATGTGGAGGACGTGGCTGTAGGTCTCGACGGTCATAAGCTCGTCGACCGCCACGGTCCCGTACTCGGAGACGCGGCCGAGATCGTTGCGGCCGAGGTCGACGAGCATCACGTGCTCGGCCCGCTCCTTCGGGTCGGCCAGCAGGCGCTCGGCGTTGGCACGGTCTTCCTCCTCGGACTCCCCGCGCGGGTAGGTGCCGGCGATCGGCCGGGTCTCGACGCGGCGCCCGGTGACCTTGACGAGCGGCTCCGGTGAGGCGCCGGCGATCTCGAAGTCGCCGAAGTCGAGGAAGTACATGTAGGGCGACGGGTTGACCGCGCGCAGGCCGCGGTAGATCGAGAACGCCTCGACCGGGCAGTCGGCCGTGAACCGCTGCGACGGCACGACCTGGAACGCGTCGCCGGCATGGATGTACTCGACGATGCGGGCGACGTTCGCCTCGAACTGCTCGCGGGTCATGTTCGACTTCCATTCGACGGTGGCGCGCGGCGCCTCGGCCGGGTCCCCGCTGCGACCCGGGATCGCGCCGCGGAGCCGGTCGCGGGCGGCGGCGATCAGGCCGACGGCCCGCTCGTAGGCGGCGTCGACGCCGTCGTCGTCGGTGAAGGCGAGGGCGATCAGCGAGACCTCGTGCTTGTGGTGATCGAAGGCGACGATCAGCTCGCAGACCATCAGCGCCAGGTCCGGCAGGCCCAGCGGGTCGGGGTTCGGCTCGCCGAGCGGCTCGACGGTCCGGACCAGGTCGTACCCGAAAAGGCCCACCGCGCCGCCGGCGAACGGGACCTCGTCGGCGTCGGCGAGGCGGAAGCGGCCGAGGCGCTCGGCGACGGCACCGTAGGGATCGGGCGCCGGCGAGCGGCGGGTCGGCTCACCGTCGGTGCCGGCGTCCCCGTCCCACTCGAGCAGCTCGCCGTCGGCCCAGCGGATCGAGAGGTGCGGGCTGAAGCCCAGGAATGAGTAGCGGCCGAGCCGACCGCCCTGCTCGGCGGACTCGAGGAGGAAGGAGGGCCCGTCGTCCCGCAGCTTCAGGAAGGCGGAGACCGGGGTCTCGGTGTCCTCGACGAACGTCTCGACGACCGGCACGACGTTGCCCTCACCGGCAAGCTCGCGAGCCCGCTCCAATGTCGTCAGCGAGGGCGACACGGCCGGTTCAGTCGTCGCCGCGGCGCGCGTTCAGGACGTCGTAGGCGCCGTCGATCCCGAGCCCGCGCGAGGCCAGGGCGACCTCGAGGTGGTAGAGGAGGTCGGCGGATTCCTCGGCGACCCGCTCGTCGGACTCACCGGCGACGGCGCGGGCGACCTCGTCCGCCTCCTCGCGGACCTTCTCGCCGATCAGGTCGGGGTCGGCGAGGAGCTTCGCCGTGTAGGAACCCTCGGGCTGCTCGTCGCGGCGGGCGGCGATCGTCCGCTCGAGTACCGGCAGCGCCTCGTGGGCGACCGGGCGCGGATCGCCGTCGGCGGCCCTGTAGAAGCAGGTCCGCTCGCCGGTGTGGCAGGCGGGGCCGGCCGGGTCGACCAGGGCGAGGACGGCGTCGGCATCGCAGTCGTAGCGGAGCTCGCGCACGCGCTGGACGTTCCCGGAGGTCGCGCCCTTGTGCCAGAGCTCGTCGCGGGAGCGACTCCAGAGGTGCATCTCCCCCGTCTCGAGCGTGCGCTTCAGCGACTCAGCGTTGACCCACGCGAGCGTCAGCACCTCGCCGGTCCCGGCGTCCTGGATCACGCAGGGGGCCAGTCCGCGTTCGTCGAAGGCGATCTCGTCGATCATGTGCGTCAGTCTAGGCGCGGCGTCCATTCCGGCCGCGGCGCCGGAGCGCCGTTCGGCGAAGCGCTCTCAGTACCGCGGGTCGTCGCTCGCGTCCGGGGTCAGATAGGCCTGCGAGAGCCCGCCGTCGACGAGGAAGCTCGACGCGGTGACGTAGGAGCTCTCGTCGCTGGCCAGAAACAGCGCACCGCTGGCGATCTCGCTCGCCTTCGCGAAGCGGCCGAACGGCAGGTGGACGAGCCGCCGCGCCGCCTTCTTGGGGTCGCTCGCGAACAACTCCTGAAGAAGGGGCGTGTCGACCGGCCCCGGGCAGAGCGAGTTGACGCGAACGCCGCGATGGGCGAACTCGACGCCGAGCTCGCGCGACATCGCCAGCACCGCGCCCTTCGAGGCTGTGTAGGAGATCTGCGAGACGGCGGCGCCCATGACCGCCACGAACGACGCCGTGTTGATCACCGAGCCGCCGGCCTCGTTCTCGAGCAGATGCGGGATGCCGTACTTGCAGCACAGGAAGACGCTGCGCAGGTTGACGTCCTGGACCTTCTGGAAGACCTCGAGGGACGTATTGAGGATCGAGGCGTCCTCGGGCGGGTTGATGCCGGCGTTGTTGAAGAGGACGTCGATCCGCCCGAACCGCTCGCGCGCCTCGGCGTACATGCCCTCGACCTGCTCGGGATCGGTGACGTCGGCGACGATCGTCAGCTCTCCCTCCGAGCCCTCGGAGAGGTCGACGCCGACGACGTGCGCCCCCTCGGAGGCGAACAGGCGGGCGGTTTCGGCACCGATGCCGCTCGCGGCACCGGTGATGACGCAGACCTTGTCCTCGAGGCGCCCGGGACGTTCCATCGCTTAGACCTCCTCGGTCCGGTAGTAGACGTTCTTGACGTCGGTGTAGTGCTCGAGGGCGTCGGGGCCGAGCTCGCGGCCCACCCCCGACTGCTTGAAACCGCCGAACGGGGTCGAGACGCGGACCGACGAGTTCGAGTTGATCGAGATGACGCCGGTGTCGAGGGCACGGGCGACGCGCAGCGCCCGGGCGCCGTCGCCGCTCCAGACCGAGCCGGAGAGGCCGTAGACGGTGTCGTTGGCGATCGCGACGGCCTCGGCCTCCCCGGAGAACGGGATCACTGAGACGATCGGCCCGAAGATCTCCTCGCGGGCGGCGCGGACGTCGTTGCCGGCCGGTTCGAGCACCGTCGGCGGAAACCAGAAGCCGGGGCCGTCGGGCGCCTCGCCGCGGAAGGCGACGCGGGCGTCCGTCGCCGAGGAACGAGGCGACGGTCTCGCGATGGGACTCGGAGATGAGCGGCCCCATCTGCGTCGCCTCGTCGAGGGGGTCGCCGACCACCATCGACCTGACGGTCCGCTCGAGGGTGGCCATGAAGTCGTCGACGGCATCGCGCTCGACGAGGATCCGCGAACGGGCACAGCAGTCCTGGCCGGCGTTGCCGAACACGGCGAACGGCGCGGCGGTCGCGGCGGCCTCGAGGTCGGCGTCGGCGAAGACGATGTTCGCCGACTTGCCGCCGAGCTCGAGGGTGACCCGCTTGATCGTCCCGGCGGCGCCCGCGGCGATCCCGCGGCCGACCTCCGTGGACCCGGTGAAGGCGATCTTCGCGACATCCGGATGCTCGACCAGGCGCTGCCCGCAGACCGACCCGGGGCCGGCGACGACGTTGAGGACGCCCTCCGGGATGCCGGCCTCCACCGCGATCCGCTCGAGCTCGATCGCCGTGAGCGGGGTCAGCTCGGCCGGCTTGAGGACGACGGTGTTGCCGGCCGCGAGCGCTGGAGCGGTCTTCCAGGACGTGATCACGAGCGGGAAGTTCCACGGCACGATCAGCCCGACGACGCCGAGCGGCTCCCGGAAGGTCATGTCGATGCCGCCGGCGACCGGAATCGTCTGCCCGAGCAGCCGCTCGGGGGCCGCGGCGTAGTAGCGGAAGCACTCGACGACCATTCCGATCTCGCCGCGCGCGTCGCCGATCGGCTTGCCGGCATTGCGGGCCTCGAGGACGGCCAGGTCGCCGGCTTCGCGCTCGAGCGCGTCGGCGAGCCCGCGGAGCATTTCCGAGCGTTCCGCCGGAGCGACGGCGCGCCATGCCGGGAACGCACGCTTGGCGCGGGCCACGGCCTCGTCGACCTCTTCGACGCCGGCACGCGGCACCTCGGCCATCACCTCGGCCTTCGCCGGTTCGATCACCTCGATCATCAGCTCACCTCCTCCGCCGCCGCTTCGACAAGCGAGCGGATCACGTTCGACTCGATGTCCTCCTCAGGGTGCCAGAGGACGCCGAGGGCGTACCGGCGCCCGGGCAACTCGATCGCCTCGATCAGCTCGTCGTCGGCGGAACGGCCCGTCACGGCGAGCTCGCCGCCGAGGCGCTCGACCCCCTGGTGGTGGTGGGAGCGGACCGCCGTCCGCCCGCCGCCGACCGCCCGGGCGGCGAGCGAGCCGGCATCGACGAGGACGTCGTGCTCGCTGTAGGTGCCGGGGACCTCGCGGTGGCGGATGCTGCCGCCGAGGCGGTCGGGGACGTTCTGGTCGATCGTCCCGCCGCAGGCGACGTTGAGCATCTGCATCCCCCGGCAGATGCCGAGCGCGGGCAGGTCGCGCTCGATCGCGCCGCGAAGCAGGGCGAGCTCGAACTCGTCCCGCTCGGGCCGGGATCCGGTCGTCTCGGGCGCGGGCTCGGCGCCGTAGGTCGAGGGGGCGATGTCGGAGCCGCCCGCGAGCAGCAGGGCGTCGATCCGGTCGAGGAGCGAATCGGGGTCGGCCGTCACAGCCGGGTCCGGCGGCAGGATCGCGGCGATCCCGCCGGCGGCCTGCACCGAGGTCGCGTATGTCTTCGGGGCCATCGTCACGACGACGTCCCAGGAGGCCCAGCGCGCCTGCTCGACCGCGGCGCAGATCCCGACCAGCGGCTTCATTCAGCGACAGCCGACCGTGTTCTCCCCCGGCGGGCCGCCATCCCGCTCATAGACGCTCGAACCCGCGGAAGAGGTCGAAGTCGGTGACCGTCGCCTCGGCGGCTCGCAGCTCGATCCGCGCCCTGTTCATGTAGTGGTCGACGACGTCGCTTCCGAAGGCCTCACGCGCCACCTCGCTGGCACCGAACAGATCGCGTGCCTCGTAGAGATTCGTCGAGACCCGCGGGGCGCCGGATTCGTAGGCGTTGCCCTCGAGCGGCGGCTCCAGGGGAAGCTCGGCGTCGATTCCGTGGAGGCCGGCGGCGATCATCGCGCTCAGGGCCAGATAGGGGTTGACGTCGGCACCGGGGAGGCGGTTCTCGACGCGAAGGGCCTCGCCGTGGCCGACGACCCGCAGCGAGCAGGTCCGGTTGTCGTTGCCCCAGGCGACCGCGGTCGGAGCGAACGAGCCGTCGACGAAGCGTTTGTAGGAGTTCACATACGGCGCGAACATCAGCGTCATCTCGCGCATGCAGGCGATCTGGCCGGCGACGAAGTGGTCGAACATCTCGCGATCGGCGCCGAACGCGTTCTTGCCGGTCTCGGCGTCGGCGAGCGAGCAGTGGATGTGGCAGCTGTTGCCCTCGCGCTCGTTGAACTTGGCCATGAAGGTGATCGCGACGTCCTCCTGGGCGGCGATCTCCTTGGCGCCGTTCTTGTAGATGGCATGCTCGTCGGCCGTCTGCAGTGCCTCCCCGTAGCGGAAGTTGATCTCGTGCTGGCCGAGGTTGCACTCGCCCTTCGAGCTCTCGACCTCGAGGCCGGCGCCCGCCATCTCGTTGCGGATCCGGCGGATCAGCGGTTCGACGCGCGAGGTGCCGAGCAGCGAGTAGTCGACGTTGTAGAGGTTCGCGGGCTCGAGATCACGGTAGCCGCTGCGCCAGGCATCCTCGTAGGGCGTCCTGAAGACGATGAACTCGAGCTCGGTGCCGGCATTGGCGATCAGCCCCCGCTCGGCGAGCCGCTCGAGCTGGCGGCGGAGGATCTGCCGCGGCGAGGCGACCACGGGCTTGCCGTCGGACCACTGTAGGTCGCCGATCACGAGCACCGTGCCCTCGTGCCAAGGGATCGGCCGCAGCGTGTCGAGGTCGGGCTTCATCTCGAAGTCCCCGTAGCCCCGGTCCCAGGAGGCCATCTCGTAGCCGTCGACGGTGTCCATGTCGACGTCGACGGCGAGCAGGTAGTTGCACCCCTCGGCGCCGTTGGACTGGACCTCGTCGAGGAAGTGGGTGGCGGTCAGGCGCTTGCCCTGAAGACGCCCCTCCATGTCGGCGATCGCGAGGAGCACGGTGTCCACCGTGCCATTTTCCGCCGCCTGCTTGAGCTCGTCGAGCGTCACCCGGCGCGGAGATTACGGACCGCGGGCGAGCTCGGTCGACCGCTACTCACCGAGACCCTCCGACAAGGGCCGCTCACCAACGACCCTGCCGGTGTCGTCGATTTCGATTTCGCGGATCGGGCCGGTGAAGGTCTTCCGGGCCCCGAGCAACCACCATGCGCCGACCGCGAGCACGACGACCCCGACTGTCACCGGCGCGTAGTTGAAGGCGCTCCACGTGAAGTCGTCGTTCCAGGGCACACCCTCCGGGACGAACGGGAGGATGAAGATGATCACGCAGATGGCGACCCAGACGATCGCGGCGGGGTTCACCCAGCGGTACTTCCGGCCGAGTGTCCAGGGCCCCGGCACGAAAGCGTCTCCCATCCGCCAGCGCAGGTAGACCGGGATCACGTAGGCGATGTAGAGACCGATGACGGTGATCGAAACCACCGCGAAGAACGGCCACGGGAAGGCGCCGTCTCCGGTCAGCGCCGGCAGCGTGACGACCAGGGCGCAGACCGCCATGAAGATCACTGAGTAAGCGGGGACGCGGTGGTGGTTGAGGCGCGTCCAGATCCTGTGGCCGGGAACCGCCTTGTCGCGCGAGAACGCGTAACACATCCGCGAGGCGCTGGTCAGGCACGCCATTCCGCAGAACAGCTGCCCGATCGTCGAAAGCATCACGACGGCCTTTGCGGCGGCCGGAGTGAGCGCCGTGTCGAAGATCGCCAGCGACGAGCCACCCTCGGCATTGATCGCGTCAACGTTCGTCGCCGCAAACGTGATCGCGAGGAGCAGCAGCCAGCCGATCGCGCCGGCGTAGAAGACCGAGCGCCAGAGCCCCTTCGCAGCACCGACGGCGGCGCCCTTCGTCTCCTCCGAGATATGAGCGGACGCGTCGTAGCCGGTCTGGGTGTACATGGTCAGGAGGAACCCGAGCGGTAGCACGTAAAGCCAGAAGAACAGGCTCGAGCTCGATCCGCCCGAGAACCCGGAATTGTTGATCGTCTCGGTGAAGACGAAGTCAGCGCTCTGGTGATTGTCGGGGACGATCACAAGGATCGCGATGACCACGGCGACACCGAGCACGTGCCAGAAGACCGAGATGTTGTTGAAGAGCGCAACCAGCGGCGACGAGAAGATGTTGATCAGCGCGTGGATCGCGAGAATGACGACGAAGAGGATGAACGTCTCGCTGAGGATGTGCTGGCCGTCGGCGAAGTTCATCCCGAAGATCTCGACGTTGTAGAGCCCGAGCAGAGCGTTCAGGAAGGTCGCCGACGCATAGACCACGGAGGCGACCACGCCGACCAGGCCGATCAGATTGAACCAGCCGGTGAACCATCCCCACGACTTGCCGCCTAGCTCTGAGGCCCAATAGTAGATGCCGCCGGCGGTGGGATATTTGGAAACGAGCTCCGCCATCGAGAACGCGACGAGCAGGACGAGGCCACAGATGATCGGCCAGCCCCACGAGATGGCAATCGGCCCACCGTTGTTCCACGCTTGTCCGTACGTGGTGAAGCAGCCCGCGAATACCGAGATGATCGTGAACGAGATCGCGAAGTTCGAGAAGCTCGACCACCCTCGCTGCAGTGACTGCTTGTAACCGAGGCCTGCGAGGGTCTTCTCGTCCTCGTCCTCGTACTGGTCGCTCGAAGCCATTGACTCCCCTTCGTGACGCCTGATGGACGAGGCGACCCTATGCGGCCGGTCGGACGGGGTCAAGACGGATTTCGTCTTCCGGCGTAGTTGCGATGCGGTGAGCGGCGGTCAGTCAATCCCGAGGCGGTCGAGCAGTGACTCGTCGCGACGCCAGTGCTCGCGGACCCGGACCTTGAGCTCGAGGAACACTTTCGCCCCGAGCTCGCGCTCGATCTCGCGCCGCGCGGCGGTGCCGACCTCGCGGACCATCTTTCCGCCCTTGCCGACGAGGATCTTCTTCTGCGACTGCGACTCCGCCCAGATGTCGGCTTTCACCTCGATCAGGCCGTCCTCGCGGGCGTCGATCGAGTCGACCTCGACCTCGACGGCGTGCGGGATCTCGTCGCGGGTGCGGCGCAGCACCTGCTCGCGGATCAGCTCGGCGAGGTGGACCTCGCTCGGCAGGTCGGTGGTGTCGCCGGCCGGGTACATCAGCGGTCCCGGCGGCATCAGCTCGGTGAGGCGCTCGCGGAGCTCGTCGACGCCGTTGCCGCGCCGGGCGCTGATCGGGAAGACCTCGTCGACGACCTCGAGCTCGGCGGCGGCCGTGAGGGCCTCGATCAGCTCGTGACGCTTAAGGCGGTCGATCTTGTTGACGGCGCAGATCACCGGTGCCTGCGGGCGCCCGGCATCGATCATCGAGGCGATGAAGCGATCGCCCGGTCCGATGCCCTGCTCGCCGTTGAGGACGAAGAGAATCGCGTCGGAGTCGGCGAGCTCGCGCTCGACCCGCCGCTGCATCCGCTCGGTGAGGACGTCGCGGGGCTTCTGGACCCCGGGCAGGTCGGTCAGCACCATCTGCCAGGAGCCGTCCGGTGCGGTCGCGACGCCGCGCACGGCGCGGCGGGTCGTCTGCGGGCGGTCGGAGACGATCGCGACCTTCGAGCCGACGAGCGCGTTGGCGAGGGTCGACTTGCCGACGTTCGGCCGGCCCGCGAGGCCGATGAAACCCGAGCGGGTGCCGGGGTCGCTCACGGCGCGCCGCCGAGCCCGTACCAGCCGAAGCTGAACGATCGGGGCGCGGAGCCCTCGCGCTCGTAGAAGCGATGGGCGTCCTCGCGGGCGGCGCCGCTGTCGAGCTCGAGGTGCGAGGCGCCGCGCTCGGCGGCCCACCCCTTGGCGTGGGCGAGCAGCGCCGCGCCGATGCCCTGGGATCTCCGGCCGGGATCGACCGCGAAGTCCTCGACCCAGCAGCGGAGGCCATAGCGGACCGAGAGCAGATCGAGGTAGGCGGAGCAGAAGCCGGCGATCTCGGTGTCGCCGTCGCTGAAGGCGAGCAGGATCACGGTCGTCTCCGAGTCGATCGCGTCGATCAGCGCGATCCGCGCCCACTCCGGGTTCCAGCTCGGCGGCTCCGCCCCCGGAGGCGCGAACAGCCACTCGTAGCAGCGGAGGACGGCGGGCGCCTCGTCGACGCGCGCGGGCCGGATCTCGATGCCCTCAGCCATCGGCTCCATCCTCCCGCAAACCGTCCAGCACCCGGGCCTGCAGGTCGAGCATCTCGCCGTCGTCGGTCTCGTGGTCGTAGCCGCAGAGGTGGAGGACGCCGTGGACCGCGGCCTCGTTCAGGTCGCTGGTCTGAGGCGGGCAGATGAACACGTCGCCGAGCTCCCGCGGCCCGGCGCTCGGGCCGGTGCCGTCGATCGGGAAGGACAGGACGTCGGTGGGACGGTCGCGGTCGCGGTGCTCACGGTTGAGCTCGTGCATCCGCTCCTCGCCGACGAGCTCGACGGAGAGGTGCCCGTCGGCGACGCCGGCGGCTTCGAGGGCCGCCGCGACCGCCCGGGCAAGATCGGGCGGCACGTCGGCGAGGTCGACGCTCAACCGCCGCCTTCCGGGGATCGCGTGCGCTTGCGGTCCCCGTACTCGCCGTAGGCGGCCACGATCCGCTGGACGAGCTGGTGGCGGACGACGTCGGAGCCGCCGAAGCGGATGAAGCTGATGTCCTCGACGGCGGACAGGATCTCCCCCACGACGACGAGGCCCGAACGCTGGTTGGCGGGCAGGTCGATCTGGGTGATGTCGCCGGTGACGACCATCTTCGAGCCGAATCCGAGCCTGGTCAGGAACATCTTCATCTGCTCGGGGCTGGTGTTCTGCGCCTCGTCGAGGATCACGAAGGAGTCGTTGAGTGTCCGGCCCCGCATGAACGCCAGCGGCGCGACCTCGATGATGCTGCGCTCGAAGTAGTCGTTGACGCGGTCGGGATCGAGCATGTCGTACAGGGCGTCGAAGAGCGGCCGCAGGTAGGGATCGACCTTCGCCTGGATGTCGCCGGGCAGGAAGCCGAGCCGCTCGCCGGCCTCGACGGCGGGCCTCGTCAGGATCACCCGGCTGACCTCGCGCGACTCGAGGGCGGCGACCGCCATCGCGACGGCGAGGAATGTCTTTCCGGTTCCGGCCGGGCCGATGCCGAACGTGACGGTGTGGTCGCGGATCGAGTCGACGTAGCGCTTCTGGTTGGGCGTTCGCGGAGCGACGCTGGTGCCGCGGTGCCGCCAGACGGAGTCTCCGAGCATCTGCGCCGGAGGGACCCCGGCGTCGCGGGCGCCCTCGACGGCCGCGATCGTCTCCGGCTCGAGGTCGTGGCCGCGCTCGATCAGCCCGAGCAGCTCCTCGACCATCCCCTGGCCCTCGCTGAGCGTCTCCTCGGGCCCGTCGAGGGTGATCACGTTGCCGCGGAGGAAGACGTCGCAGTCGAGCCGCTCCTCGAGCTCGCGCAGGACCGAGTCGCCGGAGCCCGCGAGCTCTGCGGCGACGTCGTTGTCGATCGTCAGTTGCCTACGCGCCAAGCCGCTCCCGGACCATCGTCGAAACACGCTTGCCGTCCGCCCGGCCCTTGACCTGCGGCATGACGACGCCGATGACCTTCCCCATCTCCTTCATCGAGGAGGCCCCCGTCGACTCGACGGCGGCGGCGACGATCGCCTCCAGCTCGTCATCGGCGATCTGCTCGGGGAGGTAGGACTCGATCAGGTCGGCCTCGGCGCGCTCGGCCGCCGCCTGTTCGGCGCGGCCTCCCGATTCAAAGGCCTCGGCCGCCTCGACCCGCTTCTTGCGCTCCCGCTGGAGAACGGCGACGGCGTCCCCGTCGCCCTCCTTCTCGTCCTGCTGGAGCGAGCTGGTGATCATCCGCAAGGTGCCGACCCGATCGCGCTCGCCGGCCTTCATGGCTGCGCGGGTGTCTTCCTGGATGCGTTCGAGGATCTGGTCGCTCATCCACCCAAGAGTAATGCGAGGCCGATCAGACCCGTTCGACGTCGCCGAGCGGCATCTGCAGGAACCGCGTGCCGAGCTCTCGGAAGCTCTCGGCGTCGCCTGTACAGAGGAAGCGGTAGTCGCCCTCGCCCTCGGACTCGCTCTCCAGCGACGCCGCTTCGAGGATCCGCTGCGCCTTCGCGGCGATCGCGTGCCCGGCGGTGACGAGGCGGACGTCGCGGCCGAGGATCCGCTGCAGCATCGGCGCCACGAGCGGGTAATGGGTGCAGCCGAGGATCAGCGTGTCGACCTGCGCGGCACGGAGCGGCTCGCAATAGAAGCGGACCGTCTCGACGACCGACTGGTCGAACGGGAAGCCGTTCTGGATTATCGGCGCGAGGTCCGGCGCCGAGACCTCGGTCACCTCGAGGCCCCTCCCCTGCTCCTCGAGGGCGTGGCGGTAGGCGCCGCCTTCGACGGTCGCCGGCGTGGCGAGGACGCCGACCCGTCCGGTCTCCGAGATCGCGGCGGCGATCTCGGCCTCCGGACCGATCACGGTGACGACGGCGACGTCGTGCGACGCGGCGATCTCGCGGGCCGCATCGGCGCCGGCGGACGTCGCCGAGTTGCAGGCGACGATCAGCAGCTTGGCGCCGCGGTCCAGCAGGAACTCCGTGTTCGCGACGACGAGCTCCCGCAGCTCGCTCGCAGTCTTCGTCCCGTACGGGAAGTGGAGGCTGTCTCCGAGGTAGAGGAAGTCCTCCTGCGGGAGCGAGACCAGGCACTCGTGGAGCACCGTCAGCCCGCCGACGCCGGAGTCGAACATGGCGATCGGAAGTGAGCGTTCGGGAGGCACGAGGTGATTATCGAACCATCACCGGCCGGGTAAGGGTGGTCTGGACCAAGCAGAGCAAGGACGCAGGAGGCGAAGCGGCCTTCGGCCGTGAGCCGACGAGGACGCCGCTATGCGCCGGACCAGGCCGCCCTTACAGGAACGGTTTTGCCGTCATTACGTAGATCGTCAGGATGATCACGACGCCCGCGGCGATGCCGACCTTGGCGATCTGTCCGTTCAGCGCGTCGAACTCCGCCGAGAGCTTGCCGTCGGGGACCGCGAGATCGCGCTCGGCGAGCTCGATCGCCTGCTTGGTCTTCGGGATGAAGTAGGCGTGCGTCACACCGAACAGGAAGATGATCGCGACGAAGCCCCAGCTGACGAAGAAGCTGCCCATCCCGTACGGCCCGTCGGAGGCGAGGTAGATCCCGGTCAGGAGGATCAGGGTCATCGCGGCGGTGTTGACCGTGCGGTCCCAGAAGACGATCGTGCGGCCGACCATCGGGATCCCCTGCCCACCCTCACGCTGCGCGGTCGCGAGGTACGCGGCGTAGGCGAACGTCGGGCCGAAGCCGATCACCACCGCAGTGACGTGGAAGAAGACGACGACGTTGTAGAACTGGACCGTGGCTGTCGGAAGCATGGCCGACAACCTAACGGGGGCGTCGGAGCGAAATCCGCCTCAGCGGCGAAGCCACAGCGCGGCCCAGTCGCCGCTCTCGCGCCCACCTTCGACCGTCAGGCCCGCGTCCTCGTAGACGGCGACGACGCGGTCGCGCTCGGTCCGCAGCAGGCCGCTGAGGACCATGCGCTCGGGAACCTCGATCTCGCCGGCCGTCATCCGCTCCGCCAGCGGGATCAACAGCGGCGCGGTCAGGTTAGCGACCACCGTCGGCGCGGTCGGCGGCACCTCCTCACGCAGATTGACGCGCTCGACGGCGACGTCGGCACCGTTCGAAACCGCATTCGCCGTCGCCGCCTCGACGGCGGGCATCTCGTGATCGCATCCGACGACCGGAGCCCAGCCGAGCTTCGCGGCGGCGATTGCGAGCACGCCGGAGCCGGTCCCCCAGTCGGCCATTGCGCCCGAGGCCCGGCCGTCGTCGGCGAGCTCGAGCAGCAGCTCGAGACAGCAGCGGGTGGTCGCGTGGCCGCCGGTCCCGAAGGCGCGACCGGGGTCGACGACGATGTCGATCTCGGCGCCTCGCTCTTCGTCCTCCCACGAGGGTCTGACTACGAGCCGTCCGCCGCCGACGATCACGGGCTCGTGGAAGTCGCGCCAGCGATCGGCCCAGTCGTCGGGGATCTCGGTCGTCTCGATCTCGACGAGGCCGTCGCCCGCCGCGGCCTTCAGGTCGGGGAGGTCGGGCAGTTCGCCGGGCGGTCCGTAAATCGCGTATTCGACGTAGCCGGCGCCGCGGTCCTCCTCGACGCCCCCGGGGACCAACTCGACGAGTTCGGCGAGAACCAGCTCGGCCTGCTCGGGCCGGCAGCGGACCGCGAGCCTGATCATCGCCGCCATCGGATCAGCGGAACGCGCGCCGCACGCGCCCGAAGATGCCCTCGCGGGCGTTGCCGGGGGCGTTCTGATCGCCGAGGCTCGCGTCGAGGCGCTCGGCGAGCTCGCGCTGCTCGTCGTCGAGGGCGACCGGGGTGACGATCTTGATCGCGACGTGGAGGTCGCCGCGCCGCTTCGGGTTGCGCAGCGCCGGCAGCCCCTCGCCACGCAGCCGGATCGAGTCTCCGTGCTGGGCGCCGGCCTCGAGCTCGACGTCGTGCTCGCCGGTGACGGTCTCGACCGGCAGCGTCGCGCCGAGCATCGCCGTCGTCGCCGTCACCTCGAGCACCGTGACGAGATCGGTCCCCTCGCGGTGGAAGCGGTCGTCCTCGGTGATCTGGATCTGCACGTAGAGGTCGCCGGCCGGGCCGCCCGACGAGCCGGCGTCACCGGCGCCGGTGATCCGGATCCGCTGGCCGTTCTCGATTCCCGCGGGGACGTCGACTTCGTAGGTCTTGCGCTCTTCTACGGCGCCGCCCCCGCCGCAGACCTCGCAGGGCGTCTCCGCGACCTTGCCGTCGCCGCCGCAGGTCGGGCACGGCGCGGCGCGGACCATCTGACCGAAGGGCGTCCTCGTCACCTGGCGGACCTGGCCGGCGCCGCTACAGGTTCCGCAGGTCTCGATCGGCGTCCCGGGCTCGGCCCCGTTGCCGTGGCAGTGCTCGCAGCGCACGACCGCGTCGAACTCGACCTCGCGGCGGACGCCCTCGATGACGTCGGCGAGGGAGATCTCGACACGAACGCCGATGTCGCCGCCGGCGCTCGGACCTCCGGCGTGGCCGCCGCCTGACCCGAAGAGGTCGCCGAACATCGAGTCCGACTGTCCGAAGATCGCCTCGAAGATGTCCTGGAAGCCGCCGGCGCTCTCGGCACGGGAGTGGAACCCGCCCGAACGGAGGCCGTCGTAGCCGAACGCGTCGTAGGTCCGGCGCCGCTCGGCATCGGAGAGGATCTCGTAAGCCTCGGCGGCCTCCTTGAACTTCTCCTCCGCCTCCGGGTCGGACGTGTTGACGTCGGGATGGAGCTCGCGGGCGAGCCGCCGGAAGGCCTTCTTGATCTCGGCTTCGTCGGCGCTCCGGTCGACGCCGAGAATCTCGTATGGGTCGCGCGGCATTCGGTCCCGTTACCCCTCGTACACCGTTGCGAACAAGCGGGAGAGCTCGCCGGCGGCGTCGCGCACCGAGTCGATCGCCTTCGCGTAGTCCATCCGCAGCGGGCCGACCACCCCGACCGCGCCGAGATTCCGGTAGCCGAGGCCGTAGCCGGCGCCGACGACGCTGACCGAGCGCAGGGCCGGTTCGGGGTTCTCCTCGCCGATGCAGAGGAACACGGAGCGTTCGCGGAGCGCGGACCGGAGCACCGAGAGCACGCTGACGCGCCCCTCGAGCGCGCTGACGACGCCATCGGGGTGCGGGATGTCGCCGGCGTGGCTCTCGGAGAGGAGCCGTCCGGTGCCGTCCATGTAGAGCTGCTGGGGCGTCGCCTCCGCGAGCTCGGCGATCGCGGTACCGATCTCGCCGAGAAACTCGCGCTCACGGTCGCCGAGCGCGGGGTCGTCGAGGCGGGAGGACACCATGCTCGACCCGATCCCGAGACCGGTCAGGCGCTCGTTGAGGAACGAGGAGGCCCACTCGACGAGGCCGGTGTCGACGGGGGCCGAGAAGGTGAAGACGCGCTTGGCCACGTCGCCGTTGTCGGCGATCGCGACGACCGCGACGACCCGCGGTTGGAGGAGCAGCACCTCGACGCGGTGGATGGCGGCGGTGCTGACCGGCGGGGCCGTTGCGAGGGCCAGCAGGTCGTTCGCCTGGGCGAGGGCGGCGGTCGTCTCGCGGAGGGCGTCCTCGACCTCGCGCCGCGCCTGCGCGAGACCGTCGAGCGCCACCGGTGGACGGACCGCGGGCGTCGGGCCGGACTCGATCAGGCGGTCGGCGAAGCGGCGGTAGCCGGCGTCCGTCGGGACCCGCCCCGCCGACGTGTGCGGCTGGAATAGGTAACCCTCGCGCTCGAGCTCGGAGAGCTCGGCGCGGACCGTGGACGGTCCCCAGTCGAAATCGGCGCGCTCGGCGATCGCCTTCGACCCGACCGGCGTTCCGGTCTTCAGGTAGGAGTCGACGGCGATCTCGAGGATCAGCTGTTGGCGTTCGCTGAGCACGCCGTTGATTCTAGGTAGGGGCGGAAGGGCTTTCCGCGCCCGGCCCGGTCAGGAGAGGTCGAGCTCGGCCTCGGCGTTGCGGACGATCCCGTTCTCGCCCTGGTACGCCTCGGTCGCCACGACGACGGTGTCGCCTTCGCGCCCGGTGACGGTTCCCGTCACGACGATCTCCTCCTCGGGCACGCCCATTCCCCGGAACTGGACGGCGAGGCGCCGCAATGCCCGCGGATCGCCGCCGGCCGCCTCCGTCTGGGCGCGCGCGACCTGGGCCATCGAATAGAGCCCGTGGAGGATGTTGCGCGGGAGCCCGACCATCTGCGCGAAGTCGTTGTCGATGTGAATCGGGTTGAAGTCGCCCGACGCGCCCGCGTAGCGGTGCGGCAGGTACTTGTCCGGGGTGACCCGGAGTTCGGGGATCGAGTCGCCCTCGTTCAGTTCGGCCACCTTCGCCTCCTCAGACGCCGCGGACGATGTTCGTCCAGGTTGCGCGGACGACCTCGTCGCCGTCCTGGTTGGTCGAGACGGACTCGAAGACGTAGAAGCCCTTGCCGTCCTTCTCGAAGATCTCGCGCACCGAGGCGCGGGTCGTGATCTCGTCGCCGGCGCAGACGGGCTCGCCCCAGACGAACTCCTGACCGCCGTGGACCATCGCTGCGAAGTTGATGCCGACGTCGGGGTCGAGGATCGCCGGCCCCATCGCGGGCGAGCTGTAGACGACGGCGAACATCGGCGGCGCGACCACGTCGCGGAACCCGGCAGCGTGCGCGGCCTCGCGGTCGTGATGGACGGCCTCGGTCTGCCCGACGGCGTTCGCGTACTCGCGGATCTTCTCGAGGCCCACCTCGTAGGTGGTCGGCGGATATTCCTTGCCGACGGCTTCTGTCTTGACTGGCATGGCGCGCGATCCTTTCAGGTCCGGCGAACCTGCGACCCGCCGGTGATCGTCTCCACCCCGTCGTCGTCGAAGCGGACGAGCGCCTTGTTGCCGCCGTCGTAGTCGGGCGCCCAGAGCAGCAGCGTCGCGTCGCGCCTGTCGTCGTCGCCGGGGCCGACCGTGCAGCGTTCCTCGCCGGGCTCGTCGAGGCCCCTCCAGAGGCGGATGAACGGGTTGTTCTCCCACTCCTCGATCACCGTCGTCGGCTCGCGATGGCCGGGATGGAGCCGGACGTCGTTCGGCAGCTCCATGAGCCGGTCCATAATCGACGCCTTCAGATCGCCCAGCCCGGTTGCGCCGGGGGCGCCGGTGCCGCCGACCGTGCCCTTGAAGATCACGTCTGCGGTCAGGCAGTCGGCCTCGTTGATCCGCAGCGCCAGATGGTCGCCGCAGTGGCCGGGCGTGTGGATCGCCTCGATCTTCAGCCCCCCGGTCTCGAGCACGTCGCCGTGATCGATCGTCCCGGTGACGGCGTCCCCGACCAGCTCCTTGCACTTCGGATGCGCCAGCACCGGCGGGTTGCCGAACCGGGCCGCCAGCTCCTCGAGCCCGACCACGTGGTCGTAGTGGTGGTGGGTGAGGAGGATGTGGGTGATCGTCGTGCCCTCACGCTCGACCCGCTCACACAGCGGATCGGTGGCCAGGTTCGAGTCGATCAGCACCCCGGTGCCGCCGACCTCGTCCACCGCCAGGTAGGCGTTCGAGAGCCATTCGGACTGTTCTACGCGCTGCAGGATCATGCGGGGAACTTATCGCCCGGGACGAGGCTGTCGTCCCCACGACGCCCCGAGGGCCGATCGGCACGCCACGCGGCTCCGGCTCTTCGGAGTTCGCCGCGTGGCATGCCGCTCGGCCCTCTTCCGGGTGAGGAAGCGAAAGCCCCGGAGCCCGGGAGAAGTCCTTCCGCCGGCGAGCGGGGTGTCGCGGGCGTCATTCGGACGCCCGATGGCAAATTGACATGCCCCAGCGTGTACGAATTGCCATTCGCGGGGTGGGTCAGCGGGTGAATGGCGGATTTGGGCTCTGTGGGGGCCCAAATTCGCCATCGAGCCTTGGGGTGAGCCGTCGCGGCCGCCAGTCCACTCCCCCTCACTGCCTTTTCCGACTGCCGAAAGCCGTAACGGCAGCGAGCGCCTAGAACTCGATCACGCTGCGGATGCCGTCCTGGGCCTCCATCAGCTCGAAGCCGCGGTTGACCTCGTCGAGGGAGATCCGGTGCGAGATGAACGGGTCGACGTCGATCTCGCCCTGCATGTAGAGGTCGACGAGCTTCGGGACGCCCTCGCGGCCCTTGACGCCGCCGAACGACGAGCCGGCGACACGGCGGCCGGTGATCAGCCAGCGCGGGATCACGTCGAGCGTCTCGCCCTTGCCGGCGACACCCGCGACCGTGCAGAGCCCCCAGGCCATCCGGGCGGCCTCGACCGCCTGCGCCATCACCTTGACGTTGCCGGTCGCCTCGAACGTGTAGTCGGCGCCGAAGCCGCCGTCGGTCATCTCGAGGATCCGCTCGACGGTGTTCTCATCCGCCTTCATCAGGTCGGTGGCGCCCTGGCCCTTCGCGAGCTCGAGGCGGTCGTCGGAGAGGTCGACGCAGATGATCCGCTCGGCGCCCTGCAGGCGGCAGCCGGCGACGGCGCCGAGGCCGACCATGCCGGCGCCGAAGACGACGCAGGTAGTGCCGGGCTCCACCTTGGCCGTGTTCATCGCCGCACCGAGGCCGGTCGACAGGCCGCAGGCGAACAGGCAGGCGCGGTCGAGCGGCGCCTCGGGATCGATCTTCGCGAGCGCGATCTCGGGCATCACCGTGTACTCGGCGAACGTCGAGGTCCCCATGAAGTGGCGGATCTCCTCGCCCGACTCGGGCCGGCTGAGCCGGACCGTGCCGTCCGGCAGGTGGCCGAGATTCTGCTCGGCGCGGATCGCCATGCAGAGGTTCGTCCGCGGATCGACGCAGTGGACGCACTCGCCGCACTGCGGCGAGAAGAGGGTCACGACGTGGTCGCCCTCGGTGACGGAGGTGACGCCCTCCCCGACCTTCTCGACGACGCCCGCGCCCTCGTGGCCGAGGACGGCCGGCGCGTAGCCGGACGGGTCGACGCCCGAAGCCGTGTAGAGGTCGGTGTGGCAGACACCGCAGGCGACGAGGCGGACGAGCACCTCGCCGGGCCGTCGGGTCCTGCAGCTCGACCTCCTGGACCTGAAGCGGCTCGCCGAACTCCTCGAGCACCGCTGCTCTCATCCTCATCTCCGAACCTCCTCCGTCGACGCACCGGGACTTTCGCGATCCTAATGACGCAGGTGCCCCGGCGGTCGCGACGCCGCCGAGGCCGCAAACGGAATACTGGAGCCGAGGTAATGCCGGCCAGGGTAAGGACAGCACCGCCGATCGAGGCGGATCGCGACGACTACATCGCCGCGATGCGCGACAGCCGCCGGCTTCACGGCGATTGGGTGGACCCGCCGATCACCGATGCCGGCTTCACCGAGCTGCTCGAACGCCATGCCGGCGACGACTTCGAGGGCTATCTGATCCGTTCGGTCGCCGACGACGCGCTCGTCGGCAGCTGCAACCTGAGCGGGATCATCCGCCGCAACTTCCGCTCCGCCTTCATCGGCTACGCGGCGGTCGCCGGAGTCGACGGCCGCGGCTACATGCGTGAGGGTCTCGGCCTCGTCCTCGACGATGCCTTCGGGCGGCTCGGGCTGCACCGCATCGAGGCGAACATCCAGCCCGGCAACGAGGCCTCGATCGCCCTCGTCCGCCGGCTCGGCTTCGTCCGCGAGGGCTACTCGGAGAAGTACCTCGAGGTGGCGGGAGAGTGGCGGGACCACGAGCGCTGGGCGATCCGGTCCGAGCTCTGGCGCCCGCAGGGTCGTAGGTGGGGCCGGCGGGCGGCAGGTCCGCGGGGCCTCCGGCTCTTGCGGAGTTCGGCCCCACGGAACCTGCCGCCCGCCCAGATCGGTGAACGCCAAGCGGTCGCAGCCCTCGGCGCTCGGATTAGCGGTCGGGCTCGGACCGCTTCCGGAGAAGGTCGCGGCTCGCGACGGTCGGTTGTCGCCAAACGTTGAGGCCGGGCGGGTGACGATGCCCCCCAGCTCGGATTTTGAAGGCGGCCGGGGCCGCTGCTGGTGGCGGCCGCGAAGGGCGGGCGACGGTGCCTCCGGCCGAACTCCGAAGAGCCGGAGGCCGGAGGGACCGGCGCCCGCCCTCCCCGACCCGTCGCAGGCTCAGCGGGCTCGCGCGGCCTTCAGATCCTTCTTGGTCGCATCCAGCGAAACGAGATAGCTGCGCTTGCCGAGCCTGGTCGCGAGCCCGCGCTTTTCGAGCTTCTTCATCGCCGCCGGGCAGCGCTTGCAGCGCGGCCCCGACTTGCAGCACTTCTTCTTCGTTCTGACCTGGCGTCCCGCTGGCACGTCGGGGAGGCTAGCAAGGTGGGTTAGGGGGCCCTAATGGAGACGCGGAACACATGCGTGCGTTCGCGTTGATTCGTTAGGTTGAGCCGATGCTGATCTCAACGATGAACGACCTGCCCGGCTATGAGGTCGAGGAGGTCTACGGCGAGGTCTTCGGCCTCACCGTCAGGTCCCGGAACGTCGGCTCGCAGATCGGGGCCGGCTTCAAATCCCTCGTCGGCGGCGAGCTGAAGGGGATGACGAAGATGCTGGCCGAGGGTCGCGCACATGCGACCGAGCGGCTGGTCGAGGAGGCGGAGGGCAAGGGCGCCAACGCGATCATCGCGTTCCGCTTCGACACCTCCGAGCTCGGCAGCACCTGGACCGAGATCTGCGCCTACGGGACGGCCGTCCGGGTCAGGAAGCTGTAGCGACGGCCGGCTCGCCGGCGTCGTCGGGCTCGCGGGCCTCGCCCCTCGCGGCGCGCCTGGCGCTGCGTCGCTCGCCCCACTTGGCCCTGGCCCAGCGGACCCCGAGGAAGACGGCGACGGCGTAGATCCAGCCGAGCAGCACGTCGAAGACGTAGTGCTCGCCCCCGTAGACGAGGGTCCAGCCCATCGCCAGCACGTAGCCGACGCCGAGCACTTTGAACAGCCTGCCGCTCCGCCAGAAGAACAGGCAGAGGAGCATCGGGAAAGCTGCGTGGAGGGACGGCAGCGCTGCGACCGGGTTGTAGAGCGAGCTGCCCTTGTCCCAGATCGAGGCCGCCGGATAGACGCCGAGCTCGGTCCAGACGCTGCCCGTGACCCGGACGACCGGCCCGATCATGAAGCGGTCGGCCGCCATCCACGGCGGCGCCGCCGGCACGAGCGCGTAGGTGACGAAGGCGGCGATGCTGAGCGTCAGGACCATCGCCCGGAACTCGAGGAAACGGAGGTGGGAAACGCGCCACAGATACGCGGCCGCGATGAACACCATGAAGTAGTGGCTCAGATAGACGGCCCAGGCGAAGACGTCGTACCAGGGCAGCTGACCGACCTCGTAGAGGCGCTCCTGCAGCCAGACGGTCGGCACGGCGCCGCCGAAGAGGAACTTGTCGGCGTCGATCTGCGGCAGGAAGTGCGGATCGGTTATCGGGTTGTTGCCGACGTACCCGCGAAGGAAGTCATAGGCGACGAGGATCAGATAGAACGGCAGCCAGTCGAGGATCACGCCCCGGGCGAAGCCGCGGACGTCGGCGAGGGAGATCGCCAGCAGCCCGACCAGCAGCCAGAGGAAGATCGTCTCGCGCGCCAGCAGGACGCCCGTGAACGAGATCAGGACGATCGTCGCGATCACGTACGCGACGAGGCCGATGATCGTGATCCGGCGCGAGTTGTCGCGGCCGGGCTTCGTCGCCGGCGCCTCTTCGGCCCGCTCTTCGACTATCGCGCCCGACTCCAAGGCGTCACCACCTCGGCGGGCGACTCGCCTGCCCCGGCGGATCGCATCGCATCGGCGCGGATCATAGGCCGCGCACCGACGGGCGCCGGATCTATGGCGCGGCTGCCCCCTCAGCGGCCGAGGCCGAGGACGTCGGGAAGGTCCACGCAGCCCGAGACGGGGTCGAGCGAGGCGACCTTGCCGTCGGGAGTCACGTTGACGGCCTCCCAGCAGCCGTAGTCGCCGACGGTCGCGCGGTACATCCGCGAGTCGCCGTCGGTGCAGAACCAGGCGCTGTCACGGTGGTGGCAGCCGCCGGCCGCGCTGTCGGCGGTGCGCGCGATCGACGTCGCGAGCGCCTCGTCGCTGATGCTGATCAGCGTCCCCGGCCGCAGGGTGAGGCCCACGGCGGCGACGGCCACGAGGGCGATGAAGAAGAGCGGGACCAGCTTCGACACGCCCTCAGGCTAGGTCGAACGGGCCTGCATTTCGGCAACTTTCGTTGCGTGGGCAGGACTTTGCGGCCCGGCTCCGTGGCCGCACGGCGCCTCAGTCGTCGTCGCCGAGCGTCAGGACGGCGAGGAACGCCTCCTGCGGAACCTCGACCGAGCCGACCTGCTTCATCCGCTTCTTGCCCTTCTTCTGCTTCTCGAGGAGCTTGTTCTTGCGGGTGACGTCGCCGCCGTAGAGCTTCGCGGTGACGTCCTTGCGCACGGCCTTGACCGTCTCGCGGGCGAGGACGCGGGAGCCGATCGCGGCCTGGACCGGCACGTCGAACTGCTGACGGGGGATCGTCTTGCGGAGCCGCGAGACGAGGACCTTGCCCTGCTCGTAGGCCTTGTCGCGATGGCAGATGATCGAGAGCGCGTCGACGGGCTCGCCGGCGAGCAGGACGTCGAGCTTGACGAGGTCGCCGGGCTGGTTGTCGAGGGGCTCGTAGTCGAACGACGCGTACCCCTTCGTCGACGACTTGAGGACGTCGTAGAAGTCGAGGACGATCTCGCCGAGCGGCAGGTCGTAGCGGAGCTGGACGCGCTCCGGGCTCAGGTAGTGCATGTCGACGTGGGTGCCGCGGCGCGCCTGGCAGAGCTCCATCACCGGGCCGACGTACTCCTTCGGGCAGATCAGCGACGCGCGGATGTAGGGCTCGCTGATCTCCTCGATCGAACCCGGGTCCGGGAGGTCGGTCGGGCTGTTGACCGTCATCTCCTCCCCATTCGTGAGCGTCACGACGTACTTGACGTTCGGCGTCGTCGCGAGAAGGGCGAGGTCGTACTCGCGCTCGAGCCGCTCGCGGACGATGTCCATGTGCAGCAGGCCGAGGAAACCGCAGCGGAAGCCGAACCCGAGCGCCTCCGAAGTCTCCGGCTCCCAGGAGAGGGCGGCGTCGTTGAGCGCGAACTTCTCGAGCGCGTCGCGCAGGTCCTCGTAGCGGTCGGTGTCGATCGGGAACAGGCCGCAGAAGACGACGGGCTGGACCTCGCGATAGCCCGCCAGCGGCTCCGAGGCCGGGTGGATGCGATCGGTGAGCGTGTCGCCGACGCGCAGCTTGGCGACGTCCTTGAGGCCGGTGATCACGTACCCCACCTCCCCCGCCTCGAGGCCGGGAACGGCGGTCATCTGCGGGCGGAAGAATCCGATCTCGTCGAGGTCGGCGACGGTGCCGTTCTGCATCGCCAGGATCGGCTCGTTCTTGCGGAAGCTGCCGTCGATCATCCGTACGTAGGCGACGACGCCGCGGTACTGGTCGAACTCGGAGTCGAAGATCAGCGCCCGGGCCGGCGCCTCGGGCTCGCCGACCGGCGGCGGCACCCGGGCGACGATCGCCTCCAGCACGGCGTCCACGCCCATGCCCGTCTTCGCGGAGATGTGGATGGCGTCGTCGGGGTCGGTCCCGAGCAGGTCGGCGACCTCGCCGGCCACCCGCTCGGGCTCGGCGCCGGGCAGGTCGACCTTGTTGAGGACCGGGATCAGCTCGAGGCCCGCCTCGATCGCCGCGTAGGTGTTGGCGACCGTCTGCGCCTCGACGCCCTGGGCGGCGTCGACGACGAGCAGAGCGCCCTCGCAGGCGGCGAGGCTGCGCGAGACCTCGTAGGAGAAGTCGACGTGGCCGGGCGTGTCGATCAGATGCAGGTTGTAGGTCTGGCCGTCGGCGGCCGTGTATTCGACCCGCACCGCCTGCGCCTTGATGGTTATCCCGCGCTCGCGCTCGAGGTCCATCGAGTCGAGCAGCTGCGAGCGCATGTCGCGCGGGTCGACGGCCCCGGTCAGCTCGAGGATGCGATCGGCCAGGGTCGATTTCCCATGGTCGATGTGGGCGATGATCGAGAAGTTCCTGATTCTGTCCATGGCTTCGGGCATGTCTTTGGGCGCAGCCGCCGGTGGGACCGGCGATCTGCGAAGCGCGAAGGGTAGAGCGCCCGGCTAACGCCTGACGACGGCGAGCAGCTGCCGTGCCTCGGGCACGCGCAGCGCCAGGATCGTCCCCAGGTAGACGAGCCCGCCGGCCGCCAGCGCCACGCCGAGCGAGATCGCCTGGGCGATCGTGCTGAGGCCGAGCACCCCCTCGAGCTGGTCCCAGATCAGCCATGACACTCCCGCGAGGGCCGCCGAGGCGACGGTGATCCGGATCGCCGCGTTGAGCAGCGCCGGGAACTCGATGCCCCCCAGCGGCCGACGCAGCACGATCACCTGGGCGACGACGCTCGCCGCCGTCGCGATCGCGGTGCCGGCGACGATCCCCGCTACCCCGAACGGCTTGTAGAAGGCGAAGGCCGCCACGGCAGTGATCAAGAGGTTGAGGGCCGCGATCCAGGTCGGAGTCCAGGGGCGCTGGAGGCTGAAGAACGTCCGGGTCAGGATCAGGAACAGGCCGTTGAAGGGGAGCGAGAACGCGAACCAGAAGAGTGCCGTGGCGACGAGCGGCGTCTCCTGCGGCGAGAACTCTCCGCGCTGGTAGACGAGCCGGATCATCGGTTCGGAGAGGACTAGGATCGCCGCCGCGGCCGGGACCAGGACGAGCAGGATCATCCGCATCCCGTTCGCCATCGTCCGGCGGAGGTCGTCATAGCTGCGCCGCGCCGCGTATCGCGAGAGGGTCGGGAAGATCACGGTCGTCACCGCCACCGAGAACATCCCCTGGGGCAGCATGTAGATCCGGAAGGCCTTATCGATCGCGGCCGGAGCGAAGTTCGCGAGCGCCTCGTTCGTGCCCGCCAGGTTGCCGGGGACGAGTGCCCCGACGAGGCTGTTGATGACGAGGTTGACGTTGATCAGCCCGAGGCTGATCGTCACCGGCAACATCAGCAGCAGCACCTTCTTGACGAGATCGCCGCGCCAGTCGAAGACGCGGAGCATCCGGAACGGCGTGTGGCGGAGGTCCCAGGAGACCAGGACGAGCTGCAGCAGCGTGCCGACGAGGACGCCGATCGCATAGGCGTAGATCCGGTCGTCGCCGGAGAACATCGGCGCCAGCGCGACGAGAGTGCCGATGATCGCGAGGTTCCAGAACAGCGGCGCGATCGCGAAGACGGCGAACCGGTTGTAGCTGTTGAGGACGCCGACGACGACGCCGGAGAGCCCGAGCATCAGCAGGATCGGGAAGAGCAGCTGTGAGAGGACGACTGTCAGGTCCTGGGTCGCGGAGTCGAGGCCCGGGACGAGCAACGGGATCAGCAGCGGCGCGACGAGGATGAAGAGCGCGGTGATGATCCCGAGCACGGCGGTGATCAGGAAGATCAGCGTCGAGGCGAGCCGGAACGCCTCCCGCTTGTTGCCCGCCTCGAGCTGTTCGGTGAAGACCGGGACGAATGCTCCCTGGAGGGCGGCGTCGGCGAAGAGGCTGCGCACGAGGTTGGGGATCTGGAAGGCGATCGTGAACGCCGACATCGCCGGTCCGACGCCGAAATAGCCGGCGGCGATGATCTCCCGGACGAGGCCGACGACGCGGGAGGCGCCGGTCGCGATGCTGAAGAAGACCGTCGAGCGGCCGATCCGGCGGTCCTGCTCGGTCGGCTCTGGACCGAGGGCCGAGCCCGCGAACTCCTCGTCGATCGGGTCGATCGCGTAAGCGGGATGGAAGCGCCGCGCCCGCTCGGGCAGAGGCGGAAGCTCCGGCGTGTCAATGGGTTCGGTCATCAGTCGCTACAGTGTGCGGCCGCTGATGGCCAACATTGCCTCACAGAAGAAGAGAATTCTCCGCTCCGAGCGCGAGCATGACGAGAACCGCCGGGTCACCGGCGCCGTCAAGACGCATTTCCGTCGCCTCGAGGACGCAGTTGCGTCCGGCGACTCCGGCAACGCCGAGAGCGAGCATCGTGCTCTCGTGTCGCGGATCGACAAGGCCGTCCAGAAGGGCGCCATGCACGCGAACACCGGCGCTCGCAAGAAGGCCCGGGCCGCGCGAATCGTCGCCGGCTCCTAGTCCTCCCGCCGATCCCGCTCACCCCGTCGCCGCTTCGCCGGCCGCTCGCCTGACCGCGAGAGTCAGAGCGACCTCGTCGTCGTAGTCGGACCCGCCGCGCGTCCACCACTCGAGATCGGCGACGGCGCCGATCGCCGCCGAGAGCTCGGCCGAGTCGACCCCCTGGACCGAGCGGACGAGCATCTTCGCCGGATACGGCGCCATCGGCAGCCCCGCCTCGATCTTCCCGGCCGGAACCCCGGCCTCGATCGCCGCGGCGGCCGTGTACGCGCTGCGGAGCCGTGAGGCCATCCCGTAGACGAGCGGCGTCACCGCCTCGCCCTGCTGGATCAGGTCCTCCGTCGTCGCGACCGCCCGGTCGAGGTCGCGCGAGACGATCGCGTCGGCGAGCGCCCAGCCGGCCCGCTCGGAGCTGTCGGTGGTCATCAGCTCGACGTCGTCGAGGCTGACCTCGCCGCCGTCGCCGGCCCAGAGCGCGAGCCGGTCGAGCTCGACGGCGAGGCGCTCGGTGCTGCCGCCGATCCGGGTGATGAGCGCCCGGGCGGCCTGCGGGGCGAGGTTGAAGCGGCGTTCGCGAGCGCCGTTCATCAGCCATGAGGGAAGGTCGCGCTTGCTCGGCGCGCCGAAGTTGTGGACGTCGCCGCCGGCGGCCTCGACGGCCTCGGCGAGACCCTTCGGCGCCTTGCCGCGGGCGACGAGGACGACGGTCACGTCCGGAGGGGCGTCGGCGAGTGCCGCGGTCAGCGCGGTCACCTGCGCCGCCTTCCAGCGCTCGACCCCGTCGGCGAGCAGGTAACGGCGCTCCGCGGTCAGGCTCATCGCCGGAATAGCGCCGACGAGTGCCTCGGCGTCGGGCGCGGCGCCGCCGCCGGAGCTGAAGTCCTCGAGCGCGCCGGGTCCCCCCTCCCGCTCGGCCCTCGCCCGCAGCCGGCTCAGCGTTGCCGAGAGCTTCGCGGCGTCGTCGCCGGCGAAGAGGTAGGCGGATCGCATCTGGTCTGCCACCGGGATGAGTCTACGTCCGCAGGCGGTCCGATCACCGATCCGGCCCACAGCCGGGACGGGCTCCGAGATCGGCGCTCCGCGAGGTCTCGGCGAGGACTCCCGACGGGCCGAGCTCGACGGTCACGTCGCCGTCGAGATCGCTGCGGAGGGTGCAGACGCCGTGCTCGGCCAGCTCGGCGAGCGTCGCTGCGGTCGGGTGGCCGTAGGAGTTGCCGGCGCCGACCTCGATCAGGGCGACCTGCGGGACCGAGCGGTCGAGGAGGGCTCCGAGCCCGGCGTCCTCGCTGCCGTGGTGGGCGACCTTGAGCACGTCGAAGGGACCGGGGTCGAGGTGTGTCATCTCCTCCTCGGCGTCGCCGGTCAGCAGCACGTCCCAGCCGCGGTAGCCGGCGGAGAGCACGAGCGACGTCTCGTTGGCATCGGCCGGCGCGACGGCCGGATCCCGCGGCGGCCAGAGGACGTCGATCCGCAGTCCGCCGAACCGCAACGCGCTTCCTTCGGCGACGGAGAGCACGCGCGCGCCGGCCGCGCGGGCGGCCGCCTCCAGCGCCGCGGACGGCGCGCCCTGGACGAGGGCATCGACAGGGACGGAGGCGAGGACGTCGCGGAGGCCGCCCGAGTGGTCGAGCTGGTCGTGGGTGACGAAGACGGCCGCCAGGCGATCGACGCCGAGGTCGGCCAGCGCCTCCGCGGCCGCACCGCCGGGCGGGCCGGCGTCGACGAGCACCGGATCGCCCCGCGGCGGCTCGAGCAGGATCGCGTCGCCCTGGCCGACGTCGATGCCCGTCACCCGCAGCGCCGCGGCGGGCGGCGCGCGCCCGGCCCCGGAGGTCGTCAGGGCGATCACCAGGCCGGCGAGCGCCGCGAGGGCGACACCGACGCCGGCGCTCCGCGGCGCGATCAGGCGGCGGCGCCTGCGCAGGCTCGCGAGGACTACGGCCGCCGCCACCGAGAAGGCGAGGTAGACCGCGACGACGGTCCCCGTCCCGGGCAGCCCGACCCGCAGCTCCGCCCACGAGGGTGAGGAGAGCGTCCCGGCGACGAGCGCCACGTAGTCGATCAGAACGCCCTCGACCACGCCGAGCGGGGCGGTCGGGAGCCCCGGCACCTGGCCGAGCATGCCGACCAGCATCCCCACCCACATGACCGGGGCGATCGCCGGCAGGGCGAGCAGGTTCGCCGCCAGCGACGTCGCCGAGAGGCGCTCGAAGTCGTGGGCGATCAGGGGGGCCGTCGCCAGCGTCGCGGCGAGCGTCATCGCGGCGCCGTCGGCCAGCCCGCGCGCGGCCGGCCCCGGCAGCCGCTCGGGCAGCCGGTCGGCGATCAGGTCGCGCAAGCGTCCCTGCCCAGAGCATGATCCCGAGCACCGCCGCGAAGCTGAGCTGCCAGCCGACGTCGCCGGCGAACCGCGGATTGACCAGGAGCGTCGCCGCCGCGGCCAGCAGCGGCGGGTAGGCGCGCCCGGCGGGCCGGCCGGCGAGCGTCGCGGCGACCGCCGCCGCTCCCATCACGCCGGCTCGCTGGATCGAAGGACCGCCCCCGGCGATCGGCACGTAGGCGGCGATCAGCAGGAGGATGACCGGCAGCCGGGCCCGCAGGGACAGCCCGAAGATCGCCAGCCCGACGCCGGCGAGGATCGCGAGCAGGACGACGTTCTGCCCGGACACGGCGAGCAGATGGCTGAGCCCGGAACGGCGGAACTGCTCCCGTCACGATCGGGTCGATCCGGTCGTCCTGGCCGAGGACGAAGCCGCGAGCGAGCGCCTCCTGCTCCGCGTCGAGGCCGTCGCCGAGGGCCGCCTCGGCGCGCCCGCGGACGTCGTCGAGAGCGCCGGCGACCCCGCCGCGGCGGGCGCCGGTGAGCCGCAGCCGCTCGACGGCCAGCTCGAGCGCGGCACCCGCCCGCTCCATCTCGGCGGCGCGGAAGTCGTCGGGCTCGCGGAGCCGGCCGCGGACGGCCACCTCGCTTCCGACCTCGAGGTCGGGCACCGGCTCAGCCGCGACGGCGATCACCCGCCCCACGCGACCTTCTCGGGCATCGAGCTGGATGCGGACCTCGCCGAAGCTGCGGCGAAGCGGCGCCGAGACCCAGCCGCGGACATCGACGGGTTCGCCGGCGGCTCCGCGCAAGGCTCCGGCATCGATCGCGGCGATCCGCGCCGACCCGAGGCCGAGCCCGATCAGCGCCGCGACGACGGCCGCAGCCGCCAATCCCGCGGACGCCGCGGTCCGCGAGAAGCCGCCCCGTTCCCGCCCGTGGATCGCGGCAGCGCTCAGGGCGGCGACGCCCGCGAGCGCGCAGGGCAGCCACCCCGAAGGTGCCGGTACGAACGAGGCTCCCAGCAGCCCGGCGACGAGGCCGGCGAGCAGGAGGTGGCGCCACCACCCCCACATCGCGCTACGGCTGCAGGCGGTCGCTCAGGGACTCGATCGTTGCCGGCCCGATCCCGGGGATCTCGTCGAGCTCGTCGATCGAGGCGACCCCGCCGCGCTCGTCACGGAACTCGATGATGTCGGCGGCGGTCACCGGCCCGATCCCCTCGATCGTCTCGAGATCCGCCTGATCGGCGGAGCCGAGGCTGATCGGACCGTCCTCGGCGACAGCGGTGGACGCCGACGTCACCCCCGCCTCGGGGACGATCACCTGCTGCCCGTCGGCAAGGCGGGCGGCGAGGTTGATCGCGTTCGGCTCGGCACGCCCTGCCGGACCGCCGGCCCGCTCGACCGCATCGGCGACGCGCGAGCCGGCGGGCAGCCTGTAGACACCCGGCTCGTCGACGGCGCCGGCAACGTGGACGACGACGTCGCCGTTGGCCGGCCCCGAACCCGATCCCGAGCCGACCGGCTCGGTCGCGATCGGCGTGCCACCGCCCGGCGCCGGGCCGGATCCGCTCTCGCGAACGGCCCTGACACCGAGGAGGAGGGCCGCAACCCCGATTGCGGCGAAGACGGCCAATTGGAGCCTGCTCATTCCCACCCGGCGATCATCCGGCCACCGCCCGCGCGGGTGACGACGCCCGTGTGGAGGATCGTCAACCGGGTGTGACGATTGCCGCGCCCGGCGGCGGGTCGGCCGCTCAGCGCGGCCCGGTCCGGGTCAGTACTGGTCGGAGTCCTCGTCGTAGCCGACGGTCGCCGCCGACTGGCGCCCGATCGTCTCCTCGACGGAGACGGCCGGCGACTGCACGGAGACGAGGGCGAGGGTCTCGGTGCCGCGGTTGGCGATCGTGTGATCGCTGGCGGGCGGGATCAGGGCGAGATCGCCCGGCTCGAGGCTCTCGGTGTCGCCGGCTGCGGACAGCGCGGCGACGCCGCGGACCACCACGTAGACCTGCTCAGCCTCCTCGTGGGAGTGCAGCTCCTGCTCGGTGTCCGGCGGGACCTCGATCCAGGTCACCGTCATGTGCCGCGATCCGAGTTCCCCGGCATCCATGAGGATGTGGGAGCTGAGCCGGTGGAAGTCCTGGACGGCGGCGTCGGATAGGCGCCTGACGAGCATCAGCGGGGTTTCTACCAGAACGATCGCCGTCGCCGGGGCCGCCCATGCTCGGACGGTCGCGAAACGGTCAGCGGACGACGAGGTTCACGAGCCGTCCCGGCACGACGATCTCCTTGACCGGCTCGCGCCCGTCGAGGAACGCCTGCAGGCGCGGGCTGGCATGAGCGAGCTCGAGGATCTCCGCCTCGGACGCGTCGGCGGCGACCTCCACGCGGTCGCGCAGCTTGCCGTTGACCTGGACGACGAGCGTGATGGTGTCGGTCGCGAGAAGCGCCTCGTCGGCCTGCGGCCAGGGCACCTCCCAGACGCGCCCGCCCTCGACCAGCTCCCACGCCTCGGCCCCGAGGTGGGGAGCGAACGGGAAGATCAGCGAGGCGGCTGTGGCAGCCGCGAAGCGCAGCGCGCGCTCGCCGTCGGGCGTCTCGAGCAGGTCCGCCTTGAGGCGGTAGGAGTCGTTGACCAGCTCCATGACCGCGGCGATGACCGTGTTGAACTGGAAGTCGCGCTCGAAGTCGCGGGTGGCCTTGTCGATCGCCCAGTGGGCCTTCGCCAGCAGCTCTCGGACGTGCCCGTCCGTACCCCGCTGCCACTCGGCGTCGAACGGGGCGGCCGGATCGTCGCCGGCGCCGAGCTCGATGGCGAGCCGCCAGAGCCGCGACAGGAACCGCTGGACGCCGTCGACGCCCTCGTCGACCCAGTCGCCGCCGCGATCGGGCGGTCCCATGAAGCAGACATAGGTGCGGGCGGCATCGGCTCCGTAACGCGAGACGTACTCGGCGGGGTCGACGACGTTGCCCTTCGACTTGCTCATCTTCGCGCCGTCGCGGGTGATCATCCCCTGGGTGAAGAGGTTCGCGAAGGGCTCCTGAACCCCGATCAGCCCCTCGTCGGCGAGCGCCTTCGTGAAGAAGCGCGCGTACATGAGGTGGAGGATCGCGTGCTCGACGCCGCCGATGTACTGGTCGACCGGCATCCAGTGGTCGGCGATCTCGCGGTCGAACGGAACCTCGGTGTTGTGCGGGTCGAGGTAGCGCAGGAAGTACCAGGAGGAGTCGACGAAGGTGTCCATCGTGTCGGTCTCGCGACGGGCCGGGCCGCCGCAGCGCGGGCAGGTCGTCTCGACCCAGTCGGTGGCCGTCGCCAGCGGGCTCTTGCCCTTCGGCCGGTAGTCCTCGATCTCGGGCAGCTCGACCGGCAGCTGGTCGTCGGGGACGGCGACCGCGCCGCATTCGCCGCAGTGGACGATCGGAATCGGGCACCCCCAGTAACGCTGCCGGGAGAGCAGCCAGTCGCGGAGGCGGTAGTTGACGGCGAGCTTGCCGCGGCCGTCGCGCTCGAGCTCGTCGATGATCCGCCGCTTCGCCTCGATGGGCGTGCAGGCCGTCGAGGTCGCCGGAGTTGACCATCCGCACGTCCTCCGACTGGGTGACGAAGGCCTCGTCGTCCGGCACCTCTGACCCGTCCCCGGGCGCGACCACCTGACGGATCGGAAGGTCGAACTTGCGAGCGAACTCGAAGTCGCGCTGGTCGTGGGCGGGCACGGCCATGATCGCGCCGGTCCCGTACTCCATCAGCACGTAGTCGGCGACGAACATCGGGATCCGCTCGCCGTTGACCGGGTTGACCACGGTCCGCTCGAGGCGGACGCCGGTCTTCTCGCGGTCGTCGTCACCGCGCTCGCCGGTCGACTGTCGCAGCGAGGCGGCGACGTATTCGCGGACCTCGGCCTGCGTTCGCGGTGCCCTCGATCAGCCGGTCGAGGTCGGGGTGCTCGGGGGCGAGGACGAAGAAGGTCGCGCCGTAGAGCGTGTCGGGCCGCGTCGTGAAGACCGGGAAGTCGATCTCGGGCTCGTGCAGCGGAAGACGGCCTCGGCGCCCTCGGATCGCCCGATCCAGTTGCGCTGCATCGTCACGACGTGCTCGGGCCAGGACTCGAGCCGGTCGAAGTCGGCGAGCAGGCGGTCGGCGTAGTCGGTGATCCGGAAGTACCACTGCTCGAGCTTCTTGAGCACGACCTCGGTGCCGCAGCGCTCGCAGCGGCCGTCGATCACCTGCTCGTTGGCGAGGACCGTCTGGTCCTTCGGGCACCACTGGACCGCGGCCTCGGTGCGGTAGGCGAGGCCGGCCTCGAAGAGGCGCAGGAAGATCCACTGGGTCCAGCGGTAGTACTCCGGGCTGTGGGTGGCGAGCTCGCGGCTCCAGTCGATCGAGATGCCCCAGTCCATGAACTGCTGGCGGAAGCTCGCGATCGAACGCTCGGTCGATACCCGGGGGTGCTCGCCGGTCCGGATCGCGTGATTTTCGGCGGGTAGGCCGAAGGCGTCGTAGCCCATCGGCTGCAGGACGCCGTAGCCGTTCCGGCGCCGGTAGTGAGCGATCGCGTCACCGACCGAGTAGACCTTGAGGTGGCCGACGTGCGGCTCCCCGGAGGGGTAGGGCAGCATCACCAGGACGTAGGCCTTCGGCTTGTCGGGATCGAACCCGGGCTCGCCCGGATTCGGGACCTCCCAGGTCTTCTCCTCGGCCCAGACCGACTGCCACTTGCGCTCGATCGGCTTCGGGTCGTAGCGCGCGGGACGCCCCTCGTCGGTTGTCGGGTTCTCGGCTTCGCTGCTCATCGGATGCGCAAGTCTAGGAGGCGGGCTCGAGCTCCAGCCCGAGGAAGGCGCCGACGGCGCTCGCCTCGGCCGCCAGGGCGTTCGCCGGCGGCTCGTCGCCGAACCGGTCGATCAGGAGACGGCGGCGGCGTCCGGACCCGTCGAGCTTCCAGGTTCCGACCACGCGTCCGTCGACGAGCACGACCGCCCTGACGATGCCGCTGCCGGGCAGGAGCCGCTCGTCCTCGTCGGCGGAGAGGAACGGGCGGCGGCTGCGCCAGCCGAGCATCAGGGTGTCGAACGCGCCGAGCAGCCGGACCCGCGGCGGCCCGGGGGGATCGCCCGCCGGTCCGGGGAGGGCGAGCAGCCCATCGACCTCCTCGGCATCGGTGACGGCCGCGAGTGCGCGCCGGCAGGCCGTGATCGGCAATCCGGACCAGCGCGCGAGGTCCTCGGGGCCGGCCGGTCCGTAGCCCTCGAGGTAGCGGCGCCCGAGCGTCGCCAGGGCCTCGTCCTCGTCGATGGGCGGCGGCGGATCGGAGAGCCGGAACGATCCGTCGGCGAGACCGACGACCTCGCCGGTCGAGGCGAGCCAGGGCATCAGGACGTTGATCGAGTACTGGCCCAGCGATGGGAGGCCGCGTTCTTCGATCCGCTCGATGCAGCGTCGCCGCGCGTCATCGGCCCGTCGGCGAGGATCTCGAGCGCGGCGGGACGGATCGCCCGAGCGGTCTCGAGGTTCGCCCGCTTGGTCATCAGCTGGTCGAAGCGCCTGACGTTGCGGGGGCCGGTCAGCGCGTTCATCCAGGGCAGGTCGGCGGCGGCGACCAGGTGCACGGTCCCGCGAACCGTCCAGGTGCGGACCAGGTCGGCGGCGGCGATCTGCTCGCGGGTGACGCCGGGGACCCTTGCGCGTATCGCCAGCCCCGACGCGCGGACGTCCTGGGCCTGGATACCGAGCACCGTCCCGGCGGCCTCCTCCGCGGAGGAGGCGACGGCTCCGTCGGTAAGCCGCTGCGCCGCGAGCCGGCGGCGGCGCAGCAGGTCTTCGCTTCTCGCGGAGGGCATCGGCCGATCGTATGCCCGGCTCATGGATGCCGGCACCGTGCCGATGTGACCCCGATGCGACGACTCCCCACCCTCGCCGTACTGCCGCTTCTGCTCGCGGCTCTGATCCTGCCCGCGGGCGCCCTCGCGTCGGGCGGCGCCGGCAAGGCGCACCTGAAGGCGAAGATCGGCTGGGGACCGCTGAGCAGCGCCGCCGCCGCGAAGCGGGTGGAGGAGACGACGTGGGAGCCGCGACCCGACAACTATGCGCCCAACCACCTCGTCCCGACCCGCGATGAGCTGAGGTACTTCCACGCGCACAGCGACATGCCCTACCAGCGCTTCGTCGACGGCCGGTACACGGGATCTACCGACGACATCATCGAGTGGGCCGCCAACAAGTGGGGGCTGCCCGAGGACGCCCTGCGAGCGGTCGCCGTCCACGAGTCGTGGTGGCACGAGAACACCGTCGGCGACAACGGCGACTCCTTCGGGATCTTCCAGGTCCGCCGGCCCTACCACTGCTGCCTCCCCTTCATGCGCGATTCGACGGCCTTCAACGCCGACTACTACGGCGGGATCATGCGCGCCTACTACGACGGCAGGATGACCTGGCTCAACAACCCCGACGTGCGGCCGGACAACGGCCGCCGCTACGTCGCAGGGGACTTCTGGGGATCGGTCGGCGCCTGGGTCTCGGGGCGCTGGCACGCGGCGCAGAACGCCGGGTACGTCGCCGCGGTCAAGCAGCACCTCAGCGCCCGGACCTGGCGCACCGACCCCTGGTTCTGACCCCGGCCGTGAGGCCCGGCGCTACTTGGCCGGGATCACCACCTGCGAGCACGCCGGGGCCGGCTGTGAGGCGTCGCCGGTGTCCTTGACCGGGTTGTTCTGGTCGTCGAGCAGGTCGACCGTGAGCTGCTGCTTGGTGACCTCGACCTCGGCGTAGCTGAACTGGTCGGTCGCCGCGCACTGCATGCCGACGCCCGCGGGCGGGTCCGGCTGCAGGAACAGGCTCGTGACGAGCGAGCCGGCCGCCGGGTTGCCGACGGAGCCGCTGATCTCGCCGGCGTAGTTCTCGGTCGCGATCGGGCCGTTGGTCGCCTCGATGATTCCCGAGTCCTGGACGCCGGGGCCGCCGAGCGTGTTGAACCGGGCGTCGTTGACCATGTTGGCGTGGACGTCGGTGGTCAGGAAGACGGCGTTGTCGACCTTGTTGCTGAGGAAGTGCAGGAGGTTCTCCCGCTCCGAGGCGTAGCCCTCCCAGCGGTCGTACGGCAGTGCGTAGTACTGCTGGATCGGGACCTCGTTGAAGATCACCTTGAACGTGGCGTCCGAGTTCTTGATGTCGTTCTTGAACGTCTTCAGCTGCTGCTGGCCGAGCATCGTCCGGTTCGGATCGTTGATCGCGGCAAGGCAGTCGGGCGGCACCGGGTTGGCGAGCGGCGGCGCGATGATCGAGAACGCGTTGCGGGTGCTCTGCGGCGCCGTCGGCGCCAGGTCCGGGTTGCCGCTGCCGGCCGGGTTGTCGCAGTCGCCGTTGTAATCGGCGCTCGAGGAGCGGAACGAGCGCTCGTCGAGGAAGAAGACCTCGAGGTTCTTGCCCCAGCGCTCGTGGCGGTAGAGGCCGAGTTTCTTCGAGTAGTCGACCGGGTTGTAGTCCCGGAAGGCACGGACGCCGCGGTCGTAGAGCTTGTCCCCGTTGATCTTGTTGACGCCCTGGAAGACGCCATCGTTGCTGTACGGGAACTTGTTCTCCTCGCGGGAGAAGTCGTTGACGAACTCGTGGTCGTCCCAATGGGCGTAGTAGGCGGCGGTGCCGCGTGCCTTCCACCAGGGCTTCATGCTCAGGTTCGTCTTGTAGGCGCTCCACTTCTGCTTGACCGTCAGCGCAACGTCCTCGAGCGTGTAGCCGGGGACCTCGGTGTCGGAGTAGATGGTGTCCCCCATCAGCACGTTGAAGTCGTTCTCCTGCTTGCGGATCCGGTCCCAGACCTGGAAGTCGTTCCAGTAGGGGTGGTCCTCACCGGGGACGGCGCGGGCGTCCTGGTCGCCGGCGAGGGCGAAGCGGATCGTCGAGTTCTTGCCGCGCTTCGGAGGCGTCACGAAGTGGCCGGTGGCGCTGTAGCGGCCACCCTTCATGCAGAAGCGGTAGTTGTAGCCCGTCTCCGGCTTCAGGCCGCCGACGCGCTTCTGGACCGTCAGGTCGTTCGACTTCTTCGACTTGACCGTGCGCTTCTTCGGGACCCGGTTCGGACGGCAGCCGCCGAGCTTGCCGTTCCTGACGATCTGGATGTAGGTCTTGCCGGGCTTCGTCGTCCGCGCCCAGAAGAGCGCCGAGTTGGTCTGCACCTCGGCGGCGCTGACGCCGTACTTGAAACCCTTGGGCTTCGCCTGCGCGGCGGGCGCGATCGCAAGGGCCGCGATCAGAGAGGTGAGGACGAGGACGGAAACGAGACGACGACTGCTGAAATGCATAGCCGTCATCAAACAGGCCCGGCGCCGTTGGCGCAAGGGTCAACCGATTCGAGAACCCGGGGAGAGTGGAGCTGAAGGGATTCGAACCCTTGACCTCCCGGCTGCCAGCCGGACGCTCTAGCCAACTGAGCTACAGCCCCAGGTACCTGCGGCGAAGTTTATCCGGCCAAACGGGGAGCCGCGAGACGCAGGGATCGGGGACGCCGCCGGGTATCCTCAATGGTTCAGATCGCCCCGTTCCGGTGGGCGTCGAACGAGAGGGAACTCACGCCGATGGACGAGCAGTACGGGACGACGCAGATTCAGGGCGCGGATGTGCAGCTGGCACGTCAGTCGTTCCTCACCTCCGTGTTCGGATGGATGTTCCTCGGCCTGGCGCTGACTGCCGGGATCGCGGTCTACGTCGCCTCGAGCACGGACATGATCAAGTGGTTCGAGGACCACGGGATCGCGTTGCTGATCATGTTCTTCGCCCAGCTCGGGCTCGTCCTGACGATCTCCGCCGGGATCAACAAGATCAGCTACCCGGTCGCGGTCTTCCTGTTCGCGCTCTATGCAGCGCTGAACGGCTTCATCTTCTCGATCATCCTCGAGGCGTATACGACCGCCTCGATCGCCAGCGCGTTCGGCGTCTCGGCCGGCATGTTCGGCGGCATGGCCGCCTACGGCTACATCACCAAGCGCGACCTCTCGGGGATGCGCTCGATCCTCTTCATGGGCCTGATCGGCATCTTCATCGGCCTGATCGTGAACGCCTTCTGGGCGAACTCGGTCCTCTACTGGTTCGTGACCTTCGGCGGCGTTCTCCTGTTCTGCGCCCTGACGGCGTACGACATGCAGAAGATCAAGAAGATCGGCGAGAGCGGCGCCGACGGCGAGACCCTCCGCAAGGCGTCGATCCTCGGCGCCCTGTCGCTCTATCTCGACTTCATCAACCTCTTCCTGTTCCTGCTGCGGATCTTCGGATCCGCGCGCTGAGCGGAGGCAAGTGGCTGTGAGCGCGGACGCCGAGGCCCAGCGCACCTGGATCGTCTACCTGGCCGGCGAGATCCATTCCGATTGGCGCGACAGGATCGCAGCCGGCGTCGCGGCCGCAGGCCTCCCGGTCGTCCTGACCGCGCCGGTCACCGACCATGCGGCGAGCGACGATTGCGGGGCCTCGATCCTCGGCGCCGAGGACGACAAGTTCTGGCACGACCAGAAGGGTGCCGGCGTCAACGCGCTGCGGACGGGGACGCTGCTGCGCGAGGCCGACGTGGTCGTCGTCCGGTTCGGCGAGAAGTACAAGCAGTGGAACGCCGCCTTCGACGCCGGCCAGGCGGCTGCGCTCGGCACCCCGCTCATCACCATCCACCCGCCCGAGCACGATCACGCGCTCAAGGAGGTCGACCGGGCGGCGCTGGCCGTCGCTCGCGAGCCCGAGCAGGTCGTCGCGATCCTCCGCTACGCGATCAGCGGCCGGCTCCAGCCCTCGGGCTGATCGCCGCGCTCAGCCGTCGACGTCGAGAACGATCTCGTCGTCGCTGCGTGAGCGGACCCGGAACTCGAGGTCGCAGCTCTCCTCGAGCTCGCGGAGCAGGTCGACCGGCTCCCTGAGAGCCATGTCGATCCGGGCGCGGCCGCCCGAGAAGCGGGTGATGGAGATGTCGCCGGTCGCTCCGATCGCGTTGGCGGCGTCTTCGAAGGCGACGAGCTGCGAGAAGTCCTCGAACGGCCCGATGTCGACGCTGACCCGGCGCTGCGAGCCGGCGAGCTGGCCGCCTGCGAGCGAGATCCGCGCGGCGGCGGAGCGGCGCACCGGTGGCGCCGGTGGCGCGGCCGGGCCCGCCTCCGTCTCCCACTGTGCGGCGACCCTGTCGATCGCGGCCTCGAGGGCGTCGAGGACCCGGTCGCGGGCCTCGGCGGTCCGCGGGTCGGTGGCATCGAGGAGCCGTGCGTTCACCTCTGCGGCCTCACGGAGGGCGCAGAGGCGAATCCGCGTGGCGGTGCCGCGAGCGCCGATCCGCAGCTCCTCGAGCTGTCTCGCGAGGACGGACATCGCCCGCATCTCCTCAGCGGCTCCGGCACGGACGGCGGCGATCTCGGCGCGCAGCGACTGCTCGGTCGCCGTACTGGCCGCCAGACGGCTCCGCAGGAGCTCGTTCTCCTCGGTCAGCTCGGCGGTCCGGGCCTCGCCGGCGCGCAGCGCCTCGGCGCGGCGCCCGAGCTCGGACTCGAGCGCGTCCATGGCTTCGCCGACCTCGGAGGGCCGGTAGCCGAACAGGGATCTGCCGAACGTCTCTCCAGCGATGGGCCGAGATTAGGCTCGGCGGCGGACGTCACCGGCGCCCTCGAGGTCGCCGAGGTCGATCCGCGGCGCCTCCCCCCAGAGCTGCTCGAGCCGGTAGAGATCCCGCGTCTCGGCCACGAAGACGTGGAGGATGCAGTCGAGGTAGTCGACGAGGATCCAGCGCGCCTCGGGCAGACCCTCAACCCGTCGCGGCAGCAGCTCCTCGTCGTGCTTGAGGCGGAACTGCACCTCGTCGGTGATCGCCTTCGCCTGGCGCTCGTTCCGCGCCGTGCCGATGATCAGGAAGTCGGTGTAGCCGAGCAGCTCCGACACGTTGATGGCGACGAGGTCGGTCGCGCCCTTGTCGTCGGCGAGGGCGGCGATGCGCTTGGCGAGTGCTTCGGAGTCCATCAGTGCGTCCCACCGTAGAGACCGCGCTCGGCGATCAGCCGCTCGACCGGCTCGGGGACCATCCAGCGGACCGGCAGACCGGCGGCAACACGATCGCGGACGAGGGTCGACGAGATCCCGACCGGGGGCATCTCGATCCGCGCCGCCGGGCCCCGGGAGCCGAGGCCCGCGAGCTGTTCGTCGACCGACGAGAGGTCGAATCCGGGCCGGGCCGCGACGGCGACTGCGGCGAGCTCGAGGACCCGCTCGGGACGCTTCCAGCGATCGAGGCCGGAGGCGACGTCGGCGCCCATCACGAAGGTCAGCTCGGTCCCTGGAAGCTCATCGGCAAGCAATTCAAGCGTACGGAAGGCGAAGGACGGGCCATCGCGCCCGACCTCGACGTCGGAGACACGGAGCTCGGGCACGGCGGCCACGGCGGCGTCAGTCATCTCGAGCCGCACCTGCGGCCCGGGCTCCGGCTCGATCAGCTTGTGCGGGGCTTCGCCGGTCGGGATCAGGATCAGCTCGTCGAGGCCGAGGCTGACCACGGCTTCCTGGGCGAGGAGCAGGTGGCCGATGTGCGGGGGGTTGAAAGCGCCGCCGAGGACGCCGACGGCACGACTCACCCGCGCGTCTGACCGGTGCCCCGCAGGACGTACTTCGTCGAGGTCAGCTCGCGGAGGCCGATCGGGCCGCGGGCGTGGAGCTTCTGGGTCGAGTTGCCGATCTCGGCGCCCATCCCGAACTCGAAGCCATCCGTGAAGCGGGTCGACGCGTTGACGTAGACGCAGGCCGCGTCGACCCCGCTCGTGAATGCGTCGCCGGCCTCCTCCGAGCGCGTCACGATCGCCTCGGAATGGCCGCTGCCGTGCCGGTTGACGTGGTCGATCGCCGCCTCGAGGGAATCGACGACGGCCACCGCCATCTTCAGGCCGTGGTACTCGCGATCCCAGTCGTCGTCGGTCGCGGGAGCGACGGCGACGTCGCCGGCGCGCGTGCGCGTCCGCTCGTCGCCGACCAGCTCGACGCCGGCCGCATCGAGGTCGGCGAGGACGCTGGGCAGGAAGTCGGGTGCGATCGCCTCGTGGACGAGCAGGGTCTCGGCAGAGTTGCAGACGCCGGGGCGCTGGACCTTGGCGTTGTAGGCGATCTGACGGGCCATCTCCGCGTCCGCGTCGGCGTCGACGTAGACGTGGCAGTTCCCGGAGGCGGCGTAGAGGATCGGAACCTCGGCGACGGCCTCGAGGGCCGTCTTGAGGCCCTCGCCGCCTCGGGGGATGATCAGGTCGACGTAGTCACGCTGGGTCGCGAGCTCGCCCAGCTCGTCGCGGCCGCCGCCTGCGACGGCCTCGACCGACCCCTCGGGCAGGGACGCCTCCGCCACGGCCTCCTTGGCGATTTCGATCAGGACGGCGTTCGACGCCGCCGCCGAGCTCGACCCGCGGAGGACCGCGGCGTTGCCGCTCTTCAAGCACAGGGCCGCGGCATCGACCGTCACGTTCGGGCGGGCTTCGTAGACGATTGCGACGACGCCGATCGGCACGCGCCGGTGCTCCATCTCGATGCCGCTCTCGAGCGTCCGCTTCTCGAGCAGCTCGCCGACGGGGTCCTCGAGCGCGATCACGGCCTCGACGCCGGCCGCCATCGCCTCGATCCGGTCGTCATCGAGAGTCAGCCGGTCGATCAGCGCTTCGTCGAGCCCCGCCTCCCTCCCGCTCTGGAGGTCGACGAGGTTCGCGGCGAGGATCTCGCCGCTCCGCTCGCGCAGAAGCCGGGCCAGTGCGGTCAGGGCGGCGTCCTTGTCGGCGGTCGCGACCCCGGGCAGGATCAGCGACGCCGCCCGCGCACGGCGGCAGACATCGGTGACGGATTGAGCAGCGATCGCCATGGCCTCAAAGGGTACGCAATGGGTCGAGGGGGACGTCAGCGAGGGGATTCGCGGGGTGGGTCAGCGAGGGCTCGGGCAGCGAGGGGTCGGGGCGAGAGCTGGAGCGCAAACCCGCGCTGCGGCCGAGACGGTGCAATTACTCGGTCTCAGACCGAGAAAGTGCACCGAGGTCGCCACGTTGCTCCGGCTTGCCAGCGGGTCGCCTCCGCCCCCGTCCCCCCACTGCCAAGACCTACGTGAGCACGAAACGGTCCCGGTGGATCGCTTCCTCGGCGCCGCCGGGGAGGATCTCGGCGACCTCGCTGCTGCGCTTGCCGAGCAGGCGGGTGAGGACCTCGGAGGAGTGCTCGGCGATGCCCTTGCCGACGATGCCGCCGCCGTCGACGACCTCGACCGGGTCGCCGGCGGCGAACGTGCCCTCGACGCCGGTGATGCCGACGGGCAGGAGCGAGGAGCCGCTGTCGCGGAGGACGCGGCCGGCGCCGTCGTCGACGACGATGCGGCCCTGGGCGGGAGTGGCCCAGCGGAGCCAGAGCTTGAAGCTCGGGGCGCGGTTGTTGCGGCCGGTGAAGGAGGTGCCGACGCGGTCGCCGCGAGCGGCGGCGAGGAGGGTGCCGGGCGCGGTGCCGTCGCAGATCGTGACCGCGATGCCGGAGCCGCTCGCCATCTGGGCGGCGACGACCTTGCTGCGCATGCCGCCGGATCCGAACTGCGAGCCGCGGGAGCCGATCTCGTAGCGGTCGAGCTCGGCGGTGTCGCCGACGTTCTCGACCAGCTCGGCGTCCGGATCGGTGCGCGGGTCGGTGTTGAAGAGGCCGGGCTGATCGGTTAGGAGGATCAGGTGGCGGGCCTCGATCATGATCGCGACCTGGGCGGAGAGGAAGTCGTTGTCGCCGAAGGTGATCTCGTCGGTGGCGGTCGTGTCGTTCTCGTTGATAACCGGAACGACGTGCCAGGCGAGCAGGCGCTGGAGGGTCTGGCGGGCGTTCAGGTAGTGGATCCGCTCCGACATGTCGAACGCCGTCAGCAGAACCTGGGCCGCGCGGACGTCGGCGGAGGCGAGGCGCTCCTCGTAGGAGCGGAACAGGGAGCCCTGCCCGACCGCGGAGGCGGCCTGGAGCTCGTCGACGGCCGAGGGCCGTTCGGCGAGCCCGAGCAGGCGGCGGCCGCGAGCGATCGCGCCGGAGGTGACCATGACGATCTCCTCGCCGCCGCTGTGGAGCTCGGCGACCTGGGCGCAGACGGCGTCGAGGACGTCCGTGCGCAGCGCGCCGTCGGCGCCGGCGACGATCGAGCTCCCGAGCTTGACGACGAGGGTCATGGCCTAAGTATCTAGATCGAAGGCCTCGTCGCCGACCCTGACCTCGTCGCCCGTCTCGAAGCCCGCGTCGCGCAGGGCTTTGATGACGCCGATCTCGTTGAGGCGCCGTTCGAGGTAGGAGACGGCTTCCGGATTGGCGAGGTCGTGACGCTCGACGAGCATCTCGACACCGCGCCCGACGATCTCAAAGACGCCGTCCTCGACCTTGACGACGTCGAAGCCGCCGGCGCCCTGCGGGCGGTAGACGCGGTGCTCGCTCTCGAACTCGGGCTCGGCCGGGCCACCCCTCGGGGTGGGCGCCTCGGCGGGTGCGGCGCCGGCGACGGCCCTGAAGATCGCGCCGACCAGCTCCTCGGTCCCGGCCCCGGTGGCCGACGAGATCGCGAGCGGCTCGCTCCCGGGGTGACCCTCGCGCCAGGTCTCGAGCTCGAGCTCGACCTCGTCGGCCGGAAGCAGGTCGCTCTTCGAGAGGACGACGAGTTCGGGGAGGCGCTCGAGCCCCGCGCCGTGGGCGGCGAGCTCGCCGCGGACGACGTCGTAGGCGGCATCGGGATCGGCGCCCGGGCCGAGCTCGAGCAGATGGACGAGGACGCGGCAGCGCTCGACGTGGGCGAGGAACTCATGGCCGAGCCCGGCGCCGTCGGCGGCCCCTTCGATCAGCCCCGGGATGTCGGCGAGGACGAGCTGGCGGTCACCGTCGTCGATCGTGCCGAGAATCGGCGAGAGCGTCGTGAACGGGTAATCGGCGACCTTCGGAGCCGCCCGCGTTATCCGCGCCAGCAGCGAGGACTTGCCGGCGTTCGGGAGCCCGACGAGGCCGGCGTCGGCGAGCAGCCGCAGCTGCAGCTCGATCCATCCCGACCGGCCCGGCAGACCCTTCTCGGCGAAGCGGGGAGCCTGGCGCGTCGAGGCGGTGAAGCGCTTGTTGCCGTGACCCCCGATCCCGCCGGCGGCCACTGTGGCCCGCTGGCCGGGCTCGACGAGGTCGAAGTACTCGCCGTCGAGCCCCTCGACGGTCGTCCCGGGCGGAACCCGGACGATCAGGTCGCCGCCGCGGGCTCCGTGCTTGTTGGCGCCCTGGCCGTGGCGGCCACGCTCGGCGCGATAGTGGGCGGCGACGCGCATCGAGGCGAGATCCCGGCGCGAGGGATCGCAGAGGAGCACGACGTCTCCCCCGTGCCCGCCGTCGCCGCCGTCGGGACCGCCGCGCGGAACGTGGGCCTCACGGCGGAAGCTGACGACGCCGTCGCCGCCGCGACCGCCCTCGACGAAAATGCGTGCGTGGTCGTGAAACACCGGGCGAGCGTACGGCTCGCTCGCGTGTAGGCGTTACTCGGCGGTGGCGACCGAGACGACGCGGCCCTTGCGGCCGGGCGTGAACTCGACGGTGCCGGGTCGCGTCGCGAAGATCGTGTGGTCGCGGCCGAGGCCGACGCCGTCACCGGGGTGGAAGCGGGTGCCGCGCTGGCGGACGATGATCTCGCCGCCCTTCACGGTCTGCCCGGCGAAGACCTTGACGCCGAGGTACTTCGGGTTGGAATCGCGTCCGTTGCGGCTCGAGCCGAGCCCCTTCTTGTGAGCCATCAGTCGGTCTCCTTGCTCTCGTCGGCTTCCTTCAGGGAGAGGTTCGCGCCCGCGAGTTCTTCCTTGAGCGACTCGACCGCCTTCGGGCCGATGCCCTTCAGCTCCAGCAGCTCCGCCTCCGTCTTGGTGGCGACCTGCTCGAGGGTGGTGATCCCGGCCTCCTCGAGCGCCTTCGTCGCGGGCTTGCCGATGCCCTCGGGCAGCCCTTCGGCGGGCGCCGGGTCGGCGGCAGGCGCCTTGGCCTCCGTCGCGGCGGCGGCCTTCGGCTTGGCGGCCGGCTCGGCCTTCGGCTTGGCGGCGGACTCGTCGTCCTTGCTCGCCGCCGGCTTCCGGCTCAGCATCTTCACCTCGGTGACCTCGAGGCGCGTCAGCTCCGAGCGGTGGCCCTGGTGCTTGCGGTAGCCCTTCTTCGCCTTGTACTTGAAGACCTTGATCTTCTCGCCGCGCTCGTGGCCGGCGACCTTCGCCTCGACCTTGACCTTCTCGAGGTCCTTGGCGGCGAGGACGGTGTCGGAGTCGCTGCGGAACATGACCGGGCGCAGGGGGACCTTCGCGCCCTCGTCCTCGGCGATGCGGTCGACGAGCAGGAACTGCCCCTCCTCGACGCGGTACTGCTTACCGCCGCTTTCGACTATCGCGTATGTGGACATATCGATGTGCTCGTCTCCGTGGAGGATTCAGGATTCTTGGCCGGGATTCGACCCGCTCCCGGCGCGGGAACGGCGCCGTCCGCCTCTGCGGCCGCGGCGCCGAGTGCCGGATTCTAGCCCCTCGGCGGAATCCGGATCGCCCGACCCCTCGGGGATGCCATCGACCAGCGTCGCGAGGCCCGACGAGCGCCCGATCTCCTCGATCCGCACAAGCTTCCGCTCGCCGACCAGAGGAGCCGCGCCGGTGACCGTGATGACGAGGGCGTCGACCCTCGCCACGGCGTCGCCGGGGTTGTACATATGCGGCTCGTCGATCGTCAGCAGGACCTCGTCGCCGATCTGGAACGGCAGCGCGCGCCGCTCGATCTCGGCCTTGTCGCCGGACTCGGCGACTTCGAACGTGTCGATCGGCAGCGCGTCGCCGCCCTCGAACAGGAACGTCTTCGACGTCTCCTCCTCGAGCTCGAGCAGGCCGCTGTCGTGCCGCATCAGCTCGCGCGCGACCTTCGGATTGACGCGGATCAGGTGCGCCTCCTTCTCCGGGTTGTCGGCGGCGACGTCGCGGAGCTTGCGGAGCGCCTCGATCGCGACCGTCTCGGCGGAGCGGACGACACCCTCGCCGTCGCAGGTCGGGCAGCGGGTGGTGAGGATCTCGCGGACGCCGTCGGTGACGTTCTGGCGGGTCATCTCGACCAGCCCGAGGGGCGAGACCTCGACGACGTAGGTCTTCGTCCGGTCCTCGTCGAGCGCCTTGCGGAGCGTCTTCAGGACCTGGTCACGGTTCTTGGCCCGCGCCATGTCAATGAAGTCGATGACGATGATGCCGCCGATGTCGCGCAGCCTGAGCTGGCGGACGACCTCGTCGGCGGCCTCGACGTTGACCTTCGTGATCGTGTCCTCGAGCCGGCCCTTGCCCTTGCCGGTGAAGCTGCCGGTGTTGATGTCGATGACGGTCAGCGCCTCGGCGTAGTCGATGATCAGATAGCCGCCCGACGGCAGGTCGACCCGCCGCGACAGCGTCGAGCGGAAGGCCTCCTCGGCGCCGTGGCGCTCGAAGAGGTGCTCGGCGTGGGAGTGCATCTCGACCGAGGCGACGAGCTCGGGCGCGGTCCGCTGGAAGAACGAGGTGACCCGCTCGAACTGCTTCTCGTCGTCGATCTCGGCGCCGTCGAACTCGCTGCCGAGAACGTCACGGAGAACCCGGATCGGCAGATCCGCCTCCTGGAAGATCAGCGACGGGGCTTCGGCGTCCTTCGAACGCCGCTCGAGGACCTCGTGGAGCTTGTGGAGGTAGGCGATCTCACGCTCGAAGTCCTCCTTCTTGGCGCCCTGCGCTGCGGTCCGGACGATGTAGCCGCCCTTCTCCTTGCTGGCGTCATGGAGCTTCTCGAGGTTCTTGCGCATCGAGCTGCGCTCGCCGTCGGGGAGCCGGCGGCTGACGCCGATCCCGCCGCCCTGCGGCATGTAGACGAGGTAGCGGCCGGCGATCGAGACCTGCATCGAAAGGCGGGCGCCCTTCGTCTTCAGCGGGTCCTTGACGACCTGGACGACGATCTCCTGACCGCGCTTGATCAGCTCGTCGATCCGGCGGCCCTCGCCGCGGCCGCGCTTCGGGACGGCCTTGCCGTCCGCGGTGACGATCTCGTCGACGTGGAGGAAGCCGTTGCGCTCGAGGCCGATGTCGACGAACGCCGCCTCCATTCCGGGCAGGACGTTGTCGACGACGCCCTTGTAGATGTTGCCGACGATCGAGCGCGAGCCGCGGCGCTCGACGTAGAGCTCGCCGACGCGCCAGTTGTCGCCCTTCCCGGAGCCGTTGCGGCCCCCGGAGCGGCCATTCGGCTGCTCGCCTTCGTCTTCGGACTTCTTACCGCCGTTGCGGCCGGCACGCGCCGACCCCTTGGCTTCGAGAACGGCGACGCGGGTTTCACCGGCGTCAACCGATACGAGGATCTTTTTCTTCAAGTGGGCTCACCTCACAGAGCATTTCTCAACCTGCCCGGCGAGGAGAGCTGCGACTGGACGTAGATGCTCTGAAGAAGGCCGATCGCCATGAAGGTGACCAGGACGGACGTGCCGCCGTAGCTCACCAACGGAAGGGGAATGCCCGTGACGGGCATCAGCCCGACGTTCATCCCCACGTTGACGAAAACCTGGAAGAGCAGCATCGAGGCGATACCCGCCCCGACGAGACTCCCGTACAAGTTCTTCGAGAGTGTCGTGATCCGCAGCGCCCGCCATATGAGCAGGGCATAGAGGGATAGAAGGAGTGCAGCGCCGACGAATCCCCACCGCTCCGCGATCGCGGAGAACATGAAGTCCGTGCGGGACTCCGGGAGGAAGCCGTGCTGCACCTGTGTTGCGTCCTCGCCACGTCCGGCTTTTCCGCCGGAACCGATGGCGATGAGCGCCTGATTCGTCTGATAACTGGAGTCGGCCGGGTCGTCGCTCGGATTGAGGAACGACGTCAGTCGGTCGAGCTGGTACCCGTGGAGAACCGGTTGGCCGACGGCTGGTGCGAGCACCAGTACCGCGACGATCGCCGCCACCGCGATCCCCCCGAGAGCAGCGAAGTGCTGCCACGGGGTTCCCGAGATGTAGAGGATCGCCAGCGTCACTGCGCCGTAGACCAATGCGGAACCCAGATCGGGCTGTACGAAAACGATCAACGCGGGCACGAAGCCGAGCAGAAGCAGCCGCGCGGTGCGCTGCCACTCCGTCTGGCGCCGGGCCCTGTCGATTGCGAAGCCGGCGAGAGCGAGGACGAGCAGAAGCTTGCCCAGCTCGGACGGCTGAAACTGGAAGAAGGGAAGCTCGATCCACCGCTTGGCGCCGAGGGCGGCGAAGCCGAGGCCAAGCGTGAGGACGAGGAAGAAGACCATCGCGCTGTAGATGCCGACGCGGAGCTCGCGGAAACGCGAGTAATCGATCCGCGCGAGGGTGTACATCAGGGCGATTCCGATGACCGCGTAGATGCTCTGACGAAGCGTGTAGTAGTACGGGTCGCCGGCCACGTCGCCCTGAGTCGTGAAGCCGAGGGCGATGATGCTGCAGACGATCAGCCCGATGCCGGCGAAGGCGATGACGGGGTCCATGCGCAGGAATCCGGCGCGTTCGCCGAAGCCGGCGCTGCGCTCGTCGAAGGTCTGGGGTCTGGCGATCGTAGGCATGGTCAGTGTCGGTTCATCTAAGCAGCGTGGCCGGGGGTCAGCGTGTCTGACTCGTCCCCGCGACGCATTCGTCCTTGACATTGAACAGGGCGTTGAAGATCTGGCAGGCCGCCGGTGCGGCGGTCGAAGCGCCGAATCCGCCGCGCTCGGCTGTGAAGGCGACGACGTACTTGGGGTTGTCGGCCGGCGCCAGCGCGACGTACCAGGATTGATCCTCCTGGTCGGTCTTCTCCGCGGTGCCGGTCTTGCCGGCGATCTCGATCGGATAGCTGCCGAATGTCGGGTAGGAAGTTCCGCCGGGCTCCATGGCTGCCTCACGGAGCCCTTCCATGATCGTCGAGCGGGTCTCGTCGGACAGGTCGACCTCGCGGCGCGGCGCCGGCTCGAAGGCCTGCGTCTGCGCGCCCGTCGGGTCCTCGGCCTCCATTCCGAAGTGCGGGCGGACGACCTCTCCCCCGTTGCCGATCGCCGCGTACGCGGTCGCGAGCTGGAGCGGCGTCGCCTGCAGGTCGCCCTGGCCGACGGCGAGGTTCATGTTGTCGCCGGCGCTCCAGGGACGGTCGGTCTCGAAGCAGCCGGGCTCGAAGAGGCGGGCCTTGCCGCCACAGGATCCGGGATCGGCCGCCTGCTGGTAGAGCTTGTCGCGCCACTCGGGCGTCGGGACGAGTCCCGCCCCCTCCCCGGGGAGGTCGATGCCGGTCAGCGATCCGAAGCTGAGCTGCTTGGCCCAGTCCTGGATGATCTCGCTCCCGTTCTTGTCGTATTCCTGGTTGGCGATGTCGCCGAGGTCGTAGAAGAACACGTCGGAAGAGACCTTCAGCGCCGAGACCATGTCGACGACGCCGTTGGCCGCCTCGCCGGCGTTGATCCATTTGCGGCCGTAACGCTCGAACGATCCGGCGTCCGCGAACGTGTGGTCGGGCGTGATCAGACCCGACTCGAGCATCGCGGAACCCGTTACCGCCTTGAACGTCGAGCCGGTCGGGTAGCCCGACTGGATCGCGCGGTCGAGCAGCGGATCCTCCTCGTCGGTGCTCAGCGCCTTGACCGTCTTTGTCGAGACCGGCGGCGTGAAGACGCTCGGGTCGAAGGTCGGCGACGAGCCCATCCCGAGGATCGAGCCGTCGTCGATCTTCATTGCGACGAACGCACCAGGCAGCCCGGTGCCGGCGAGTGCCGACTCACCCGCCGCCTGGACCTTCTTGTCGAGGGTCAGTTTCAGGTTGTCGCCGGCCTCCGGCTCGATCCGCGAGAGCTCACGGCCCCGCGGCTCGCCCGAGGCGTCGACCTGGACGCGGACGGCGCCGTTGCGGCCGCGGAGGATCTGGTCGTACTGGAGCTCGAGGCCGGTCGCGCCGATCCGGTCGCCTGCCTCGAGGCCCTCGTAAGCGGGCTCCTTGAGCTGGTCGGGACCGATCTCGCTGACGTACCCGAACAGGTGCGCCCCGAGGGTGCCGTTCGGGTAGTCGCGGACGTAGACCTGCGAGGCGGTGACGCCGGGGAACTCGTCCTGGCGCTCACGGAGGAAGTAGACGACGTCCTTGTCGACGTCCTGTTTGAGGGTGACCGGAACCGCCGGCGGCTCGATCGATCCCTCGCGGATCGCCTGCTTGTACTCGGACGGCTTCATCCCCATCGCGGCCGCCATCTGGGTGGTCATCTCGTCCTTGACCTTCCCGTAGCTCATCCCGGCGGCCTCGGCGACCAGGCGGAGTTCCTTGTTGCGGGGCTCGGTCTGCTGGGGCAGCTCGCTCGGCTGGACCTGGAGCGAGAGGACCGTCTTGTTGTCGACGAGGACGCGGCCGGCACGGTCGAGGATCTCGCCGCGCGGGGCCTGGATCTTGATCTCGCGGACTCGATTGGCGTTCGCCTCCTTCAGGTAGGCCTCGCCGGAGAGCACCTCGAGGAACCAGAGCCGGAAGAAGATCGCGCCGAAGGCGACGAGGGCGATGCCACCGAGGATCGCGACCCGCATCGCGAACTGCGCGTGGGTCGGTGCTGCGTTTTCGTCGTGGCGGAACATCAGAGGCTGCCCTGCCCTCGCATCATCCCGAACGTGCCGCGCCGACCCGCCGGTTGCGTGCCGGCGGCGCGCGAGCGCGCCATCGTCGCTTCGTCGACGAGCGCCGGCCGGACGATCCGGCGGATCAGCGGGAAGACGGGAACCGCGAGGAGGACTCCGAGGATGCCCTGCACGACGACCTCGCGGAGAGCGAGCACGCTGATCGGCGCGTCGACGCCGAGGGTCAGGGTCAGCGCCCCGTAGATGAGCGCGGTCAGGGCCGTGAGCGCCCCGGTGAGGAGCGGCGGCACGAGCGAGCTGACGATGTCGTAGCCCTCGCGCCAGCGGCCGGCCAGGTATCCGGCGGCCATCAGCGACAGCGAGGCGACCCCCGGGGTGCCGCCGATCATCACGTCGATGAGCAGCCCGGTACAGAACCCGGTGACGGCGCCGGTGACGGCGCCGCCGAGCAGCCCGAATGCGACGACGACGACGGGAAGCAGGTTGGCGACCGAGCCGAGCAGGGAGATCTGCGAGAAGAACCCGAACTGGATCAGCACCGAGAAGAAGACGACGAGGACGATCCGGACGAGGATTCGGCGGGGTGACGATCATCCGCCGCCTCCGGTCGTCAGCACGGTGACCTCGCTGAGGTCGGAGAGATCGGCGAAGGGCTCGACGTTGACCTGCTCGCGCTGCTCCTGCTCCGCCGGGATCGTCTCGACGACCTGGCCGATCGGGATGTTCGCCGGGTAGCGCGAGGTCAGGCCGGTCTCGGTCGTGAAGCCGGCGGTGACGAGCCGGTCGCCGTCCTTGACCTCCTGGTCGCCCTGGATGAGGCTGAGGTCGAGGCGGCCGGGGTTGCCGACGACGCCGCTCACCAGGCCCTCCGGGCCCTTGCCGACGACCCGGGCCGCGACGCCGCTCTCGCCGTCGGTGATCAGCGCCACCTCGGAGGTGCCGCCGGTGACCTGCGAGACGCGTCCGATCAAGCCGTCCTTCGTGATGACCGCATCGTTGCGACTGACACCGTCGGAACTGCCGGCGCTGATCTTGATCGAGCCGTACCAGAGGCTGAACGAGCGGCCGACGACGGTGGCGTCGACGGGCGTGTACCCGGACAGCTCACCCTCCTGGATCAGCTGCTCGAGCTGGTCGGCGTACCCGGCTTTCTCGGCGGCATCCTGCGTGTCGATCAGCTGCGAGCGCAGCGACGCGACCTGATCCTTGAGGTCGTCGTTCTCGCCGCGGGCCTTCCAGGTCTCGTTGAACCAGTCGATCAGGTCGCGGGCGGGCTTCAGGGCGCGGCTGGCGCCCTCGCCGACCGGGGACAGGACCGAGGAGACGCCGGACTGCACGGAATGGAGCGGGCCGTCCTCGGCCTCGCTGATCGAGATGCTGATCAGCATCAGGCAGGCGACGACGAGGACCACGAGGATCGCGCGGCGCCGGCGTACCTGCTTGCGATACATCGCTTTCCGGCTCAGCGCCGCCGGCGGCGGCCGGAGTTGGCGTTGACCCGGTGGATCGTCTCGAACTCCTCGAGCGAGCGACCGGAGCCGACGGCAACGCAGGTGAGAGGCGAATCGGCGAGCTGCGCCGGCATCTGGCACTCCTCGCGGAGGCGCTCGTCGAAGCCCTGGAGAAGCGACCCGCCGCCGGCGAGCGTGATGCCGCGGTCCATGATGTCGCCGGCGAGCTCGGGCGGAGTCCGGTCGAGCGTCTCCTTGACGGCGTTGACGATCGATTCGACCGGGTCGCGGAGCGCCTCGCGGACCTCCTCGGAGCTCAGCATCACCGTCTTCGGCAGGCCGGAGACGATGTCGCGGCCGCGGATCTCGGTCCTGACCTCCTCGCGGAGCTCGGTCGCGGAGCCCGCCTCGAGCTTGACCTCCTCGGCGGTCTGCTGGCCGATCATCAGCTTGTGGTGGGTCTTGCACCAGTTGACGATCGCGTCGTCCATCTCGTCGCCGCCGACGCGGATCGACTGCGAGACGACGATGCCGCCCAGCGAGATCACCGCGACCTCGCTCGTGCCGCCGCCGATGTCGACGACCATCGAGCCGGTCGGCTCGCCGACCGGGAGACCGGCGCCGATCGCGGCGGCCATCGGCTCCTCGATCAGGTAGGCCTGGCGGGCGCCGGCGGCGAGGCAGGCCTCCTCGACTGCGCGCTTCTCGACGCCGGTGACGCCGGAGGGGACGCAGACGACGACGCGCGGGTGGGCGAACCGGTTCTGGTGGACCTTCTGGATGAAGTGGCGGAGCATCTCCTCGGTGACGTCGAAGTCGGCGATGACGCCGTCCTTGAGCGGCCGGATCGCCTGGATCGTGCCGGGCGTGCGGCCGAGCATCCGCTTCGCGTCCATGCCGACCGCGTGGACCTCACCGGAGCGGGTGTCGACGGCGACGACGCTCGGCTCCGAGAGCACGATGCCGCGTCCGCGCACGTAGACGAGCGTGTTGGCGGTGCCGAGGTCGACCGCCATGTCGCGGCCGCCGAAGCCTGTCAGGTAGCTGAAGATGCCCATGAATGAGTTTCAGGAAGTCTCGGGTTGATTGGTACTGGGAAAGGTGTGGAAGCGTGCCGGCGGCGTGAACGACGCGCGGGATGAAACCACCGGTATCGCGCCCGCATCGGCCCGCCGGCCCGAACTTGTCTGAGCCCCCGGTTCTGCTGATCGGCGGCGGCGTTCGGGAGCCGTGCGAGTCTAGCGAACGACGCCCGAACCAGCGACTATGTGAGCAAAACACAACATGAATCACATAGTTCCTTAGCGATCCTGCAATTTTTGAATCATCCTGCTCAGCGCCGGGATCGGCAACCCGATCACGTTCGAGAGGTCGCCGTCGATCCTCGCGACCAGCGAAGAGCCGAGCCCCTGGACCGCGTAGCCGCCGGCCCGGTCCCGCCACTCCCCCGACGCGACGTAGGCCTCGATCTCGCGATCGTCGAGATCCCGGAAGGTCACCGCGGTGCGGACGAGCTCGGTGCTCTCTCCTCCGGCCGCGATCAACGCGACCCCGCTGAGGACCTCGTGGGTCCGGCCCGAGAGGACGCGCAGCCGGGCGGTCGCGTCGCCGTCGTCGCCGGGCTTGCCGAGCAGCCGGCCGTCGCAGACGACGTCGGTGTCGACGCCGAGGACGACCGCGTCGGGACGATCGACCGCCCGCGCCTTACGCAGCGCGTTCTCGACGACGATGACCTGCGGGTCGCCTTCGGTCAGCTCGGCGACGCCGGTCGGCTCGACCTCGAAGTCGAGGCCCATCAGCCCCAGCAGCTCGCGTCGCCGCGGCGACGCCGAGGCGAGGACGAGCTTCAAGTCCGGAGCGGCGGCGATGCCGGGACGCTCAGCCGAGCTCGGGGAACCAGATCCCGATCTCGCGCGTGGCGGACTCGTCGGAGTCGGAGCCGTGGACGAGGTTGAACGTGACCTCGGTGCCGAAGTCGCCGCGGATCGAGCCCGTCTCGGCCTCGATCGGGTTGGTCGCGCCGATCAGCTGACGGGCGGCCTTGACGGCCTCGACGCCCTCGAGGACGGCGGCGACCAGCGGGCCGCCGGTGATGAAGTCGACGAGCTCGCCGAAGAACGGCTTGTCCGTGTGCTCGGCGTAGTGCTCGTGAGCGGTGGCCTCCTCGGCGGTGATCTGCTTGAGGGCGGTCAGGCGCAGGCCCTTGCTCTCGAAGCGGGCGATCACCTCGCCGGTGAGGCCGCGCTCGAAGGCGTCGGGCTTGATCAGGATCAGGGTGCGGGTCTTCTCGGACATGTCGGGACCTCTCGAGTCTCGGGAGTCGGGGATGGGTCTGGGGCTCAGGAAGGCGTGGTCGAGCGCCGGCGCGGGCCGGAATCGCCTTCGTCGGCGGACGGATCGTCGCTCGCCGGGCGCTCGGCCCGCGGCGGACGCTCGCTGCGCTTCGTGCGCGCAGCCGCCTCCGAAGTCGATGAAGAAGCGGATGAAGAGCGGGTGCTCGGCGCCGACTTGGCGCGGCGGCTCGACGATGCCTTGCGCGGCGGCGCCTCGGAAGCCGCCGCCTTCCGCGAGGACGAGCCGGAGCCGCGCGAGCGGGACCGCGACCGCGGCTCCTCCTCGCGCTCGGGACGGCGCAGCGGCGTCTCGCAGTACGGGCAGACGGCCCAGCGGGGGTCGACCGGGCGGTTGCAGGAGACGCAGGGGTCCTTGAGACGGTGCTGGCACTCCGGGCAGCGCAGCCAGCTGCGCTCGATCGGATGCTCGCAGCGCGGGCAAGACTGTGCGGTCAGGTGCCGCATCCGCAGCTCCGAAGCCTGTGTCTCGACCTCGCGCTCGCGCGCGTCGGCGAGGAACTCCGGCGGCCGGAGGATCGTGTAGACGATCGTGCCGATGAACGGGATCAGCGAGGCAGCGGTCGCGGTTCCGACGAGAACGGGGTCGGCAACGCGCCTGCGTGCGTCGGCGAACGTCCAGTAGACAAGCGAAAGCCAGACGACGACGAGGACGAGAAGCAGAAGATTGACGGCAAGGTTCAACGAGCCGTCCGTGATTCCGAAGAGCGCTACGGGCATCTAAGGCGCGGCAGTGTACCCGGATCGTCAGCCGTCACTTCGAAGCCCCCCTCGCCTGAGCGCCCGATTTCAGAGGAACAGGCGGCCGAACAGATAGCCGAGCCCGAAGAAGACGAGGATCACGACGGCGACCACTGCGGCCACCAGCCCCATCATCGAGAGCAGTTCGGATCTCGCCTCGCGTTCCATACGTATCGGAGAAGGTAATGCGAACCGGCGAAAAGCGCCACCCCGCCGTGGTCGCGGGCGAGTTCGATGGTGGCCGTCACCGCCGCAGCCGGATCGGGCACCTCCTCGACGTCGACCCCCGCCGCCGCAACGATCGTCGCGAGCTCGCCCGCCGGCAGCGCCCGGGCGCCGGGCCGGCCCATCGCCGGACCCGGGTCGGCGGCGGTGCAGACGCAGCGGTCGAGTGCCGGAGCGAGCGCCGCCGCGATGGCGGCGGCGTCCTTGTCGGCGAGGATCGAGAGGCAGCCGAAGACCGGCCGGCCGGCAGCGAGGCCCGGCAGCGCCTCTGCCAGGGCGCGGGCGCCCGCCTCGTTGTGGGCGGCGTCGGCGAGCTGCGGCGGGTCGCCGGCGAGGAGCTCGGCGCGACCCGGCAGCGCGGCGTGTCCGATGGCATCGGCGACCGCAGCGGGCTTGAGCGGCCCCGTTACCGTCTCGGCGAGGGCGACGGCGACCGCTGCGTTGCGCTCCAGATACGGAGCCATCGGCCCGGGCAGCGCCGCCGCGGGAAGCGGTGGGGCGACGATCAGCTCGGCCCCGCGGTCGACCGCGGTCGCGCGGGCGAGATCGGCGATCTCGGGCGCGAGCCGGCCGGTCACGAGGGTGGTCCCCTCCCTGAGGACGGCGAGCTTCTCACCGGCGATCTCCCGCTCGGTCGAGCCGAGGTACTCGACGTGGTCGAGCCCGACCGATGTGAGCGCGGTCGCGGTCGAGTCGATCACGTTCGTGGCGTCGAGGCGGCCGCCGAGACCGGCCTCGACGACGGCGACGTCGAGCCCGGCTTCGGCGAAGGCGACGAACGACACGGCGATGGCGGCCTCGAACTGGGTGATCCTTTCCCCCTCCTCGAGCTCGGCCTCGACGGGTCCGATCGCCGCCGCGACGGTCGCGACGGCATGGGCGAACGCGTCCACCGAGATCTCGGCCCCGTCGATCCGAGTCCGCTCGGCCCAGCGCCAGACGTGCGGGGAGATGCAGGCGCCGGCGCGGAGCCCGGAGCGCTGGAGGAGGGCCGCGGTCATCGTCGTCACCGACGACTTGCCGTTCGTCCCGACGACGTGGAGGGTCCGGTAACGGCGCTGCGGCCAGTCGAGCGCCGCGCAGAGCGCCCGCATCCGATCGAGCCCGAAGCGCCATCCGACCGGCTCGAGCCCGGCCAGGAAGTGCTCGGGGTCGGTCAGCCCAGCTCCTCGAGCTCGGCCCGGTAGCGCTCGAGCTTCTCGCGTTCGGCGTCGACGACGTCGGTCGGCGCGTTGGCGACGAACTTCTCGTTGCCGAGCTTGCCCTCGGCGCGGCGGACCTCGCCACGGAGCCGCTCCCGAAGCTCCTCCATGCGGCCGGCGACCGCCTCGGGGTCGAGGTCGTCGGAGGGAAGGATCTCGATCGAGCCGACCGCCGCGATCGCGGCCTCGTCGCCGGCGCCGTCGAGCTCGAGCCGCGCGAGCCGCAGCACCAGCGGGTGAACGCCGTCGGCCGTCCGGGCCCGCAGCGGCGATCCGGGCGAGACGCCGGCGAGCTCGCGCCAGCGGCGCAGCGAGCGGGTCAGCTCGATCGCTGCGGCGACCTCGGCCTCGGCGGCGTCGTCGAAGCGGGCGGGGTCGGCGACCGGGTAGGGAGCGACGATCAGCTCCGACTCGCGGTCGGGCATGTAGCTCCAGATCTCCTCGGTGACGAACGGCATCAGCGGGTGGGCCATCGCGAGCGTCCGGCCGAGCACGTGCAGGAGGTTTCCGGCGGCGCTGAGATCGCCCTCGGCGGGGCCGTCGTAGAGGCGGGGCTTGACGATCTCGAGGTACCAGTCGCAGAGATCCGAGTAGACGAACCGGTAGAGCTCGAGCGCCGCGTGGGAGAAGTCGAAGGCGTCGAGACGCTCACCGACGCGCTCGACCGTCCGCTCGAGACGCGAGAGGATCCAGCGGTCCTCGACGGCGTCGGTGGACGCCTCCGGAGCGGCGTCCCCCGCATTGAGGAGGATCAGCCGCGAGGCGTTCCAGAGCTTGTTGGCGAGGTCGCGTCCCTGCTGGACCTTAGCCTCCGAGAACCGCACGTCCTGGCTCGACGACATCGACAGCAGGCCGAAGCGGAGGGCGTCGGCGCCGTGCGAGTCGATCAGCTCGATCGGGTCGATGCCGGTGCCGAGGCTCTTCGACATCCGCCGGCCGTCGGGGGCCTGGATGACCGAGTGGATGTAGACGTCGCTGAACGGGATCTCGTCGAGGAACTCGAGGCCGCTCATGATCATCCGCGCGACCCAGAGGTAGATGATGTCCCGCGCCGTCGAGAGCACGTCGGTCGGGTAGAAGGCCCGCAGCTCGGGCGTGTCGTCGGGCCAGCCGAGCGTCGCGAACGGCCAGAGCGCCGAGCTGAACCAGGTGTCGAGGACGTCCTCGTCGCGGCGCAGCTTCTCCCCGCACGACTCGCAGGCCCCGTCGGGCGGCTCGTGCTCGGCGACGATCGTCGTCCCGCAGCGGTCGCAGTACCAGACCGGCAGCTGATGGCCCCACCAGAGCTGGCGGGAGACGCACCAGGGGCGGATGTTCTCCATCCAGTCCATGTAGACGCGGCCCCAGCGCTCCGGCGTGAACGTGACCCGGCCGTCGCGGACGACCTCCATCGCCGGCTTCGCCAGCTCCTCCATCCGGCAGAACCACTGGAGGCTGATCAGCGGCTCGATCCGCTGCCCGGAGCGGTGCGAGAACGGGACCGAGTGGGTGTAGGGCTCCTCGGCCGACAGCGCGCCCTCCTCGCGCAGGGCCGCGACGATGCGCTCCTGAGCCTCGGCGATCGTCAGCCCCTCGTAGTCGCCCGCCGCCTCGTTCATCCGGCCGTCCTCGCCGATCACCGAAATCTCCTCGAGGCCGTGCCTGCGGCCGATCTCGAAGTCGTTCTGGTCGTGCCCGGGGGTGATCTTCAGGGCGCCGGTGCCGAACTCGATGTCGACGTGCTCGTCGGCGATGATCGGCAGCCGGCGGCCGACCAGCGGCAGGACGCAGTGGCTGCCGACCAGGTCGGCATAGCGCTCGTCGGCCGGGTTCACGGCGACGGCGGTGTCGGCCAGCATCGTCTCGGGGCGCACGGTGGCGACCGTGAGAACGCGGTCGGAGCCCTCGATCGGGTAGTCGACCGAGAAGAGGACGTCCTCGACCTCGCGGTTCTCGACCTCGAGGTCGCTGATCGCCGAGTGCGAGCCCGGATCCCAGTTGACCATGTAGTTGTCGCGGTAGATCAGGCCCTTCTCGTGGAGGGCGACGAAGACCTTGTAGACGGCGCGGACGTAGCCCTCGTCGAGCGTGAAGCGCTCGTTCGCGAAGTCGCCGGAGACGCCGAGGCGCTTGAGCTGCTCGATGATCGTGCCGCCGTACTGCTCGCGCCACTCCCAGACGCGAGCGACGAACCCCTCGCGGCCGAGCTCGTGCCGGTCGACCCCCTCCTTGCGCAACTCCTTCTCGACCACCGACTGCGTGGCGATGCCGGCGTGATCGGTGCCGATTATCCACTTGACCCTCCGCCCCGCCATCCGCTGCCGGCGAACGAGCGTGTCCTGGATCGTGTTGTTGAGCCCGTGGCCCATGTGCAGCGACCCGGTCACGTTCGGCGGCGGGATCGCGATCGAGTAGTTCTCCTCCGCCGTCCCCTCGGCCTCCGGGGTGAACCACCCTGCATCCCACCAGGCCGCATAGACGCGACCTTCGACCTCACCGGGGTCGTAGCGGGTCGTCTTCTCGAGCTTGGCGCGGCGTTCCGGATCCATCCCGACCGATGTTATTGACGCTGCAGCAACCCGAGGATCGTCCGGAGGTCGAAGTCGAGCTCGTCGGCGCGGTGGTCGAGGTCCTCAGAGGTGATCCGGACCGGTGTCCACCCGCGAGCGCTGAGCCGGCGATCGCGCCGGCGGTCCGAGGCAAAGGTGAGCGGGGCCAGGTGGGGGTCGCGTCCGTCGGCCTCGACGATCACCCGCCGGTCGCGCCAGAGGACGTCCGCCTCGACCACGTCGGTGCCGATACGAAGACGCTGATTGGTCTCGTATGGCGGAAATCCGCGACCGCGCAGGAAAGCTCCGAGACGGATCTCGAGCGGCGAGCGAACCCGCCGTCCCTCGGGGTCGATGCGTCCGAGCAGGCGAGCAAAGGCACGGGACCCCCGGCGGCCGCGATGACGATCCGCGGCCGCGGCGAGTTCTTCGACCGTCACCAGCCTCTCGACGAACGCCTGGTTGGCGATCCGCTCCAGCGTCCTCGCGCTGACCGTCGAAGCGAGGTCGAACAGGGTCCGCGCAGGGCTGGTGACCGGGATGCCGTCGAGAACCCTCACCTCGTCCGAGTCAAGCCGGCGCCGGTGAAGCCGGATCCCAGGCCGGGTCCGCAGGGCGCGGGGACAGGTGATATCGACCACCGGCGGATGGGGCGACCTGACCCGTAGCTCGGCGGCGGCCGAGAGATCGCTGACCGCCGCATCGTCCCCGATCGCGAGGACCGCCTGGCGGAGCCGGCTCCGGATCGTTTCCCCGACGTGCCCGACCGCGTAGACGCCGCGCCGAACCCGGTGGAGACGCCCGCTGAGCACCCGAAGGGCGATCGCATCGTCGTCCATCCCGAGCACGACCAGCTGACGACGGGAGACCAGCCCGTCCTGCTTCGCCGCAAGCGCAGCGACTGCGAACTCGACGGGCCGTGCAGAACCGTGCAATTCCTCGGCTCGAGCCCGAGTTTCTGCACTGAGTTCGTCCACGCCTCGACGATGCCAGCTGAGAACGCGCGCATCACCCCCCTTCAGTGCCAAACCAGCGAAGGGAGCGCAACAAAGGTGTGCCGCCGGCGCCTCCCAGCGCCGGACCCCCGCCCTAGGCCGTCTCTTCGCCCAGGTCCGCCAGCGGCTCGCCGGCCGGCTCCGGGACCGCCTGGGTGACGAGCGTCGGGGCGAGGCCCTTCTCGATCGTCTCGCGGGTGACGACGCACTTCTTGACGTCGCGGCGCGAGGGCAGCTCGAACTGGACGTCCATCAGGGTGTCCTCGATTATCGAGCGGAGGCCGCGGGCGCCGGTCTCCCGTTCGATCGCCTTGTCGGCGATCGCGTCGAGTGAGTCGGGGGCGAAGACGAGCTCGATGTCGTCGAAGTCGAAGAGGCGCTGGAACTGCTTCGTCAGCGCGTTCTTCGGCTCGGTGAGGATCGTGATCAGGTCCTCGCGGCGCAGCTGGTTGATCGAGGCGAGTACCGGCAGGCGGCCGATGAACTCCGGGATCAGGCCGAACTCCATGAGGTCCTCGGGGAGCACCTGGCCGAACAGCTCGCCGACCTCGCGCTCCTCCTTGGTCATTATCGAGGAGCCGAAGCCGATCCCGTTGCTGCCGACGCGTCGTTCGATGACCTTGTCGAGCTCGGCGAACGAGCCGCCGCAGATGAACAGGATGTTGGTGGTGTCGACGGTGAGGAATTCCTGGTGCGGGTGCTTGCGGCCGCCCTGCGGGGGAACCGAGGCGGTCGTGCCCTCGAGGATCTTCAGCAGCGCCTGCTGCACGCCCTCGCCGGAGACGTCACGCGTGATCGACGGGTTGTCGGCCTTGCGCGTGATCTTGTCGATCTCGTCGATGTAGATGATCCCGGTCTCGGCCTTCTTGACGTCGTAGTCGGCGGCCTGGATCAGCTTCAGGAGGATGTTCTCGACGTCCTCGCCGACGTAGCCGGCCTCGGTGAGCGCCGTGGCGTCGGCGATCGCGAAGGGGACGTTGAGGATCCGGGCGAGCGTCTGGGCGAGCAGCGTCTTGCCGCAGCCGGTCGGGCCGAGCAGGAGGATGTTCGACTTCTGAAGCTCGGTCAGCTCGGCGCCCTCCTCGCCCGCCATCTGGACCCGCTTGTAGTGGTTGTAGACGGCGACGGAAAGGGCGCGCTTGGCTGCCTCCTGGCCGACCACGTACTCGTTCAGGATCGCGTTGATCTCGACCGGCTTCGGGAGCGCCTCGAGCTCGAAGCTCGGCGGCGTCGTCAGCTCCTCGTCGATGATCTCGTTGCAGAGATCGATGCACTCGTCGCAGATGTAGACGCCGGGGCCGGCGATCAACTTCTTGACCTGTCGCTGCGACTTCCCGCAGAAGCTGCAGAGAAGTTGCTCGTTGGAGTCGGTTGGACGTGCCAGGGCTTCTTTCCTTGTGATCGGAGACGTAGTGCCTGAGCCGCGCCGAAAAGGTTACGGAACCCCGCAAGGCGCGAACGCACCTCAGTTACTCCTCCGGCCCGCGCGTCCCTGCAACGGGCGGACGCCTTGCACGCCCGCTTGACCCCGGACGGCACCCGCACTTATGTTGACGCCACTCGTCGCCGCAATCTCCAGGGAGGAAACAAGCCGATGAAGACCCGTCGCACCCTCGGTGCATCACTGGTAGCCCTCGTCGTCGCCACGGCCCTCGTCGCCGGGCCGATCGCCGGGGCCGGCGCCCGGACCGGTGCGAGCGACCGGCTCGTTACGTTCGGCATCTCCTTCGACGGCGTCTACAAGAAGGGCAAGCCGGTCAAGGTCAAGAACCTCGTCTACTCGAACCTCAACCTGGTCTGCGACGAAGGCAACGTCATTTACAGCCCCTCGAAGAAGTTCCCGCGGATGGACGTCAACCGGAAGCTGAAGTTCCACGGAACCCTGAAGGTCGATGGGGTCACCTCCAAGGTCGCCGGCAAGTACAAGCGGGACCTCTCGAAGGTCACCGGGACCGTCCGGGCGACGGGCGACTTCGGCGGCGGCACCAACTGCAACGGCAAGATCCCCTGGCAGACGAACTAGCGGCCCCGCCGCCAGGGCGGCGCAGCTACGGGCAGAGCGGCAGCGGGAACGAGTTGTCGGTGCCGCAGTTGCCGGTGCCCTCGTCGAAGTAGTTCGCGTTCCCGTTTCCGGTCGACTCGTTGTCGAAGAAGGCGTTGTCGTCGGACTGCGGGTCGACGTGGATGCCGTAGACGCCGTTGTCGTTCGTCTTGTTGCGCTCGACCAGGACGTGGTCGGAGTTGTGGACGAAGATCCCGCTCGGGATCCCTTCGCCCTCGATCGTGTTGTCGTGGAAGTCGTTGCCGACCACCCGGATGTCGACGTCGTCGTCGAATGAATCCTCGATGATCGCGCCGCGGTTGTTGCCGCTGGCGCTGTTGCCGCGGAGTAGGAGCTTGCGGCCACCGGTCGTCTGGATTCCGCCGATGTAATAGCCGGCGTCGGCGAATCCGCGAGCGTCGTTGTTGGTGATCGTGATCGCGCCCTTCGCGTAGACATTGACGCCGTACAGGGCGCGGCCACAGGTTTCGACGAGCTTCAGGTCATTGACCCGGCCGCGACCGATGCCCCAGAAGTTCACTGCGAATGTGTCAGCGGAGCCGCGTACCTCGAGCCCGTCGAGGGAGACGCCGCCCGTCCGGACATCGATCACGACGCTCGAGTAGCAGCGAGCATCGATCACCGGCCGGCGCTCGCCCTTCGCGGCGAAGATGTCGAGTCGCTTGTTGACGACGATCGCGTGGGGGTAGGTGCCGTGGTGGACGCGGATCCGGTCGCCCGGCGAGGCCCGGTGGATCGCCCGCTGAATGACATTGACGGCCGGGCCCTGCGGGCGGACGTCGATCGTCTTCGCCTCGGCCGAAGCGGCGCCGGCGGAGGCGCACAGGGCGACGACGAGGGCGGCAGCCAGGCTCTGCCTGAGCCGCCGCACGACCTATCGGTTCTCGATCACCCGGTCGACGATGTTGTACTCGACCGCTTCCTCGGCGCTCATGAAGTAGTCGCGCTCGGTATCGCGCTTGACGCGATCGATGTCCTGGCCGGTGTGCTTGGCGATGATCTCGTCGAGGCGCCGGCGGATGTCGATGATCTCCTTGGCGTGGATCTCGATGTCGGTCGCCTGGCCCTGGAAGCCGCCCGAGACCTGGTGGATCAGGATCTTCGAGTTCGGCGTCGCCATCCGCTTACCGGCGGCGCCGCCGCCGAGCAGCAGCGCACCCATGCTCATCGCGATGCCGACGCAGATCGTCTGCACATCGGGCTTGATGTACTGCATCGTGTCGTAGATCGCGAGGCCCGCGTAGACGGATCCGCCCGGCGAGTTGATGTACATCGAGATGTCCTTGTCCGGATCCTCGGACTCGAGATGGATCAACTGGGCGACGATCAGGTTCGCGATGTCCTCGGTCACCGGGGTGCCGAGGAAGATGATCCGCTCGTTGAGCAGGCGGGAGTAGATGTCGAATGCGCGCTCGCCGCGCGAGGTCTGCTCGACCACCATTGGGACCATCGGGCTCATCGGCGCGGCAGTGTATAGAAGCGCTCCGGCGGGACACCCGGCGTCGGTTCGGCCGGGCGTTGCTACGGTGCGACCCGAGGGAGAAGAGGCCCGGATTCGGGTCGCGAGCGCAACCGTGGCCACGCTCGCGAGTTAGGGCTCAAGACAGATGCCACGCAGACAATGCACCAGCGGACAGGACCCAAACCTGGCCCTGGAAGGGAGAACGATGAAGAGAAACGCAATCGCCGTCCTCGCCGTGACCGTAGTCGCGTCGCTGGCGTTCGCCGGATCGGCCCTCGCCGGATCGAAGACGATCCAGCAGACCGGGCAGATCGTCGGCGACAACGGCTCGCAGGTGAAGCTGCGGGTCAAGGTCAAGAACGGCGACGCCACGCAGGTGTCCGGCTTCAAGGCGAAGCAGGTGATCACCAAGTGCGACGGCGTCAACAAGCGCTTCAACTACCTCGCGCTCTCGCCGATCCCGCTCAACTCCGTCGATCAGTTCGACGCCGTGCTCACGGACGACTCGATCGGGCTGAAGATCAAGCTCAAGGGCCAGGTCAAGAACAACGGCAAGGCAGTGACCGGGACGATCAAGACCAACAAGTTCCAGGTCAAGAAGTCGACCTGCAAGGTCGCCAAGCAGAAGTTCAAGACCGTCAAATAGGGCGGTAGCTGGCCGCCCTGCGGCCTAGTCCTCGTCGTCGCCGGGGGTCCAGAGATCCCCGGCGTCGGCCTCGGCCTGCCCCTCGCCCTCGGGCGTCCAGAGCTTCTCGCGGGACTCGGCCTCACTCAGCTCGACCGGCTTCGCCTCGTCGACGATCAGATCCGATGCCTTCCGCATCCTGATCTCCTCGATCAGCAGTGAGTCGCGGCCCTCGGCGCGGATCCGCTTCAGCAGCTTCTCCGGGTTGCCCTTCTCGCCGGCCGGCGGCGCGAGCGCCTCGAGCAGCTCGTCCTCGGAGACCTCGATGCCCTCCGCTTCGGCGACGGCGGCCAGGACCGCCTCGCGCTTGAGGCCCTGCTCGGCGTCCTCGCGGGCGTCGGCGATCGCTTCGTCGCGATCCTTGCCCTGGATCTGCAGGTAGGTGGCCGGGTCCATCCCGCGCTGCTGCAGCGAACGCTCGATCCGCTCCCAGATCTCGGTCGCCCGCGCCCCGACGATCTCGTCGGGGATGTCGATCTCGGCGTTGCCGACGGCGGCGTCGAGCGCGGCGTCGCGGAACTGGTGCTCGATCTGGTGCTCGGCCGAGTGCTTCAGGCGCGCCTCGATGTCGGCGCGCAGCTCCTCGAGCGTGTCGAAGTCGGAGTTGTCGGCGGCGAAGTCGTCGTCGAGCTCAGGAAGCTGCTTCTCGCGCACCTCCTTGACCGCGACCTCGAAGCTCGCGGCCTTCCCGGAGAGATGCTCGGCGTGGTACTCGTCGGGGAACGTGACCTCGACGGTCCGCGTCTCCCCCGCCTCGCTGCCGGTGAGCTGCTCGTTGAAGCCCTCGATGAGGGTCTCGGAGCCGAGCTCGAGCAGGAAGTCCGTGGCGGCACCGCCCTCGAAGGCCTCGCCGTCGATCTCGCCCGCGTAGTCGATGAGGATGAAGTCGCCGTCGCCGGCCGCCCGCTCGACGGTCTCGAGCCCGGCGAAGCTCTCGCGGAGCCGTTCGACCTCGGCGTCGATGGCCTCGACGGGAACGTCGGGCTCGGCCCGGCCGACCTCGATGCCCTTGTACTCGCCGAGCTTCGCCGCGGGCCGGACGCCGACCTCGATCGTGAACTCGAGGGGATCGCCCTCGGCCGGGGAGTCGGGCATGTCGAGCTTCGGATCGCCGACGGGCGTGACTCCGGAGACGATCATCGCCTGCTCGTACCACTCGGGCAGCCCTTCGCGGAGGGCCTCCTCGAGCACGGCCTCGCGCCCGATCCGCTGGAGGACCAGCTGCGGCGGGACCTTGCCCTTCCGGAAGCCCGGGATCTTCATCTCGCCGGCGAAGCTCTTCGCGGCGGACTGCAGGCGCTTGTCGACCTCCGTCGGCAGGGACGGTCGCGGCGATCTTCACCTTCGAGTCGGGGAGGTCGGTTACTTCGGTCTGGACTTCGGGCTGAGCTGACATTCGGGCGGGAACCTTAGAGACTGGCTCGCCGCCCCCGCTTGCGCCCCGCGGACCGGGCACCGAGGCTCTACCGTTCCGGCCATGAGCGTCAGCAGCAGCAATCCAGTCCACCCCGGGCGGACCGCAGTCGGCACCTGGAGCGGCGGGCAGTTCATGAACTTCGGCGAGAAGGTCGAGCCCTCGCGCCTCGAGGCGGTCCTCCGCCCCGGCGACGGAATCTCCACCGTCATCACCGCCGACACGTACGGCCAGGGCGAAGCCGACCGGATGCTCGGCCGCGCCGTCGCCGGCGTCGACCGCGACGCCTACAGCCTGATCGGCGCCGTCGGCCACGACTTCTACGAGGGCGAGCGCGTCGGCCCGAAGGGCTTCCCGCGATTCACCGACCCGAGCCTTCGCGGTCCGGACGAGTACGCGAGCTACCTGCGGATGGCCGCCGAGCGCAGCCTCGAGCGCCTCGGCCAGGACCGCTTCGACCTGCTCCTGCTCCACAACCCCGACCACACGGGCTACTCGTCGGAGATCGTCTGGGACGCGATGAGCGAGCTGCGGGCCGACGGCCTCGCCGGCTCGATCGGCGTCGCCCCGGGCCCGGCGAACGGGTTCACGCTCGACATGCTCGACTGCTTCGAGCGCTTCGGCGAGCGGATCGACTGGGCGATGGTGATCCTCAACCCGCTCGAGCCCTGGCCGAGCGAGATGGTCCTCGACGCGGCGGCCGCCGCTGACATCGGCGTGATCACCCGGGTCGTCGACTACGGCGGGCTCTTCTGGGGCGACGTCAGCGACATCGACGACTTCCCGCCCCACGACCACCGCCGCTTCCGCCCGGCCGGCTGGATCGAGGCAGGTAACGCGAGAATCGAGGAGATGCGGCCGATCGCCGAGCGCCGCGGCCTGACTCCGCTCCAGCTCGCCTGTCAGTGGAACCTCTCCCACCCCGCCGTCAAGTGCGTCGTGCCGACGCTGATCCAGGAGGCCGGCGCCGAGGCGCGGCCGATCGAGGCGAAGCGGGGCGAGCTCGCCGCACTCCCCGAGCAGGCTCTCGAGCAGAGCGATGTCGACGAGATCCGCCGGATCGGGGACAACGCCGGCTGCATGGCACTGAAGGGCGCGAGCCCGGTCTTCGAGGGCGAGCCGGTCGCCGACGCCTGGCCGCTCAGCCCCGAGCTCGTCGCGGCCGGCGAGCGTTGGGGCGTCGACCCGCAGCGCGACCTGGTGATGACCGAGGAGTCGGCTTGAGCCGTGCCGACCGCGTCCGGGCGCGGGCGGTCAGCGGCCCACTCGGCCGCACGCTCGCGTTCGCGGGCGACCTCGGCGCGGTGCTCTGGCGGGTCGTCCGCCGCACCCCGGCCGACACTCCGCTCGGCCGCTGAGCCTCAGAGCCACTTGATCCGCTTAAAGAAGCGGAACATGACGAAGACGACGAGGGCCATCGTCGCCAATGCAAGCGGGTAACCGATCTCGGTGTGGAGCTCCGGCATGTGTTCGAAGTTCATGCCGTAGACACTGGCGATGAAGGTCGGCAGGGCGATGATCGCCGCCCAGGCCGAGATCGCGCGGACGACCTCGTTCTGGCGCAGCGTGATCAGCGACAGGTTCGCGTCGAGGGCGCCGGTGAGAAGGTCTCGCTGGTCGTGGAGTTGCTCGTCGATCCGGCGGGCGTGGTCGGCGACGTCGCGGAAGTAGCGGCGGATCTGGTCGTCGAGCTGGAGGACGATGCCGCTCTCGAGCGACTCGAGCGGCCCGACGAGCGGCTGGACGGCGCGATGGAACTCGATCACCTCGCGGCGCAGGAAATAGATCCGCTGGGTGGCGTCGACGTCGCGCGAGGCGAAGACCTCGCGCTCGACCTCGGCGATGTCGTTGTCGATCCCCGCCGCCACGGGCTCGTAATCGTCGACGACCTTGTCGAGGATCGCCCACGCCGCGGCCGCCGGCCCGACCTTGACGAGATCGGGACGCGCCTCGAGTCGCTGCCGAGCCAGCTGCAGGCCGCTCGCGATCCCGTGGCGGATCGCGATCACGTAGCCGCTGCCGAGGAACAGGTTTATCTCCCCGAAGTCGATCTCCTCGCGCCCGTCGTCGTAGTGCGCGGTCTTGAGGACGACGAAGTAGGAGCCGTCGTAATCCTCGAGCTTCGGACGCTGGTGCTTGGCGGTCGCGTCCTCGAGCGCGAGCTCGTGCAGCCCGAACGCCTCACCGACCCGATCGAGCTCCGCGACGTCGGGGTCGTGGAGGCCGAGCCAGACGAACCCGTCGCCCGCCTTGGCGCGCTCGGCCGCCGTCTCGATGCCGAGCGGTCCGACGTCCTGACGGACGCCGTGGCGGTATTGGGCGCAGTCGACGATCAAGAGGGATCCCCGCCTGCCGTGTTCGGGGCCCGGCTCGCCCCTCCTCTACTGGTCGCCCGCGTACCCGAGGATCGACTTGTCGATCAGCCACTCGACCGGGGCCTTGTCGTCGGTGTAGACGGGGCCGCCGGTGAGCATCGGCCCGACGCGCTCGGCCTCGATCGCCGCGAGGTTCTTGAGATCGTCGGGGAGGGTCGCGATCGAGGCGAGGAGGTTCTCGCTCGAAGCCTGCGACTCGCTGCCGAGAACGAGCGTGTTGGCGTCCTCCAGGGGGTCGCGGAGGACGTGCGGGAAGACGTCGGCCATCGTCGCCGTGATCGCCTTCTCGAGGTCGTCGTTGCCCTCCGGGTGGCCGACGTTGACGACGACGACCCCGCCCGGTGCGAGGCGGTCGCGGACGAGCTCGAAGAACTCGCGGGTGGCGAGGTAGAAGGGGATGTATGGCTGGCGGTAGGCGTCGACGACGATCACGTCGTAGTCGCCGTCGGACTGCCGCAGCCAGGGGCGCGCGTCGGCCGTGTAGGTGTGGAGGTCCGGGCCCTCGAGGTCGAAGTACTCGCGACCGATGTCGGTCAGCTCGCCGTCGATCTCGACTCCGTCGACCCGGGCGTCGGGGAAGTAGTGCCCGTACATGCGGGCCGCCGTGCCGGCTGCGTTGCCGAGGATCGCGACCCGCTGCGGAGGGCCGTCGAGCGCGGCGAACGGCAGGACGATCAGGCCGTCCCAGTAGCGGCCGGTCAGGTAGGACCCGGGCTTGTAGAGCGAATGGATCGCCTGTCCCTCGTTGAGCTGCAGCAGTCGCGAGCCGTCGGGCTCCTCGACGACCTGTGCGTACTGGGTCTCGGTGTCGGTCTCGTAGATGACCTCGCCGTCGTCGGACGGCTTGACGGTCCCGACCGGGATCGCGAGCCCGACGGCGATCAGTGCCGCCGCGGGCGCGAAGCGGATCCCGAGCCCGGCGACGGCCGTGACCCCGATCGCCAGGGCGAAGACGAGGAACGTCCGCTGGGTCCCGACCACGGGGATCAGGAGCAACGACGAGAGCATCGTGCCGGCCAGCGACCCCGCGGTCGAGATCGCGTAGAGGCGGCCGGCGACCGTCCCGGCGTGCTCGACGTCCGGCACCGCTAGCCGCAGCGCGTATGGAGACGCGGCGCCGAGCAGCAGGACAGGGACGGCGATCAGGGCGAGGACGGCGAAGAGCGACCCGGCGAAGGCGCCAGCCGAGATCGAATCGAGCGCGTCGACGGAGATGTCGAAGAACGGCCGGGCGACGAAGGGCACGACCGCGAGCAGCACCGCAGCCAGCAGGACCATCTTGCAGAGGCCGCGCAGCGACGGATCGCGATCGGCGAGCCGCCCTCCGAACCAGTATCCGAGGGACAGTGCGACGAGGACGACGCCGATCGTGTTGGCCCAGACGATCGTCGAGGCACCGAAGAACGGCGCCATCAGCCGCGCGACGGCGATCTCGGCTCCCAGCGAACCGGTGCCGACCATGAAGACCAGCACGTAGAGGAACCGGATGCGGCTCAAGCCGGGCCGCTCAACTTCGACGGGACCGAACCGGCCTCGATCCGCTCGCGGAGCCGGTCGCCCTGCCCGGCGCTGACGGCGCGCTCGGCCCGGGCGGGATCGAGCTCGACCCCGCGGGCCGCGGCGAGGTCGAGGAGCTCCTGGCGCTCGGTGTCGAGCTTGGCCCAGCGGAGGATCAGCCAGCTCAGGATCGCGATCGTGATCACCGTGCTCTCGGCCATCATCACGACGCCCGCCGTGCCCTGATCGGTCAGGCCCGAGATCCCGTGGGCGGCCTCGCCGGGGGCGTAGCGCGAGTAGATGACCGAGCTCGACCACATCAGGACGTTCGCGAGCACCGCACCGATCAGGCGGACCGCGAAGACGAAGCCCGCACTCGCCGCCCCGGTGAACCAGGACGGCTTGGGCAGCGGCCCGAGCAACGACATCCAGAACGCGAAGCCGGCGAAGAAGAAGCAGAGGTGCTGGAGGGCGTGGACGAGATTGCTGTCGAACGTCGCGGCCTCGTACAGCGCGGGGATGTGCCAGACGTAGAGGAGGATCGCCCAGGCCGCGAGGGCGAAGATCGGGTTCGCGAGGTGCCGCATCCAGCGGAAGCCGCGCATCGCCAGAAGCGGCTGCATCAGCGGGCCGGTCAGGCCGAGGACGAAGAACAGCGCCGCCACGTCCATGATCAGGAGGTGCTGGACCATGTGCCAGGTCAGCATCTCGTCGGCGAGGTCGTCGATCGGAGAGACGTAGGCGACCGCGAGGGTGAGCAGCCCGCCGACGAAGAACGCCTGCCGCCAGCGCGGAACGGGCCGGCCGGCGTCGCCGAGGTGGATCATCCGGATCGCGTAGGCCCCCGCGATGACGATCAACGACAGCGGCGGCAACCATTCGGCGAGGGCCGAGTCGAGGTCGGCGACGGGGATCATTGCCCCGATCAGGCTAGATGATCCCTTTCGCCCGCTCGAACCTCAAGGCGGGAGAATCGGCGTCGATGATGGAGGGGATGGCATTCGCCCGAACGCGCATCGCCGCGGTGACGCTCGGCCTGGCGGCGATCGCGGCAGCCACCGCGGCGACGACCGCGCCGGCCGCGGTCGAGAAGGCCAAGGCTCCGAAGGTCCGGGTGGCCGGAGTGACGACGAGCGCCATCGACATCGCCTGGAGCAGCCCAACCCGATCCGGCCGCTACGCGGTCCGTTCGCGCACCGTCGGAGGCGAGTGGTCTGAAGACCGTGGCCGCGGCAGGCGGGTGCGGATCCCCGATCTGACCCGCGGGACCGTCTACGAGGCCCAGGTCGCGCCGTGCCGCCGCGGCCGCTGCCGGCCGTGGAGCCGGGTCGTCAGGACGGCGACGCTGCTCGCGCCGGTCAACGGCCCCCACCCCGACCCGGGATGCGAGACGTTCCCGGCGAGCGACGAGTTCAACCGCGACGTCTCCACGGCGGGTGTCGCAGCGAATTCGAGCGACATCATCGACCGGATCAATGCCGACGGCGGCGACTTCCTCCACCCCGACTTCGGTTCGAACCCGCACTACGGCATCCCCTACGTGGTCGTGCCGAGCGATCAGCCGGCCGTCCCGATCCGCTTCGGCCCCTACGGCGACGAGAGCGATCCCGGTCCCTATCCGGTGCCGCCGGGAGCGCCGATCGAGGGTGGCAGCCGCAGCAACGGCGATCGCCACGTGGTCGTCCTCCGTCGTCCCACCACACCGGGAGGCGCCTGCACGCTCTTCGAGCTCTACAGGGCTCGCGAGCTCGGCGACGGCCGCAATTCCTGGAGCGCCGACTCCGGCTCGATCTTCGATCTCGGCGCCCCGCTCGCCGGCCAGCGGCCCGACGGCTGGACGTCAGCGGACGCCGCGGGCCTGCCGATCTATCCGGGGCTGGTCACCTACGAAGAGGTCGCGTCCGGCGAGATCGACCACGCCATCCGGGTCACCTTCGACGAGACCCGGCGCGGTTACATCGCCCCCGCCACCCATTACGCCTCCGACTCCTGCAACGCGGATCGCCCGCCGATGGGGCTGCGGCTGCGGCTCGGGGCCGGCTATGACATCTCCGGCTTCACCGGCGAGTCCCGGGTGATCGCCGAGGCGATGCGGCGCTACGGGCTGATCGTCGCCGACAACGGATCGAACTGGTACATCTCCGGCTCGACCGACCGCCGCTGGGACGACGACGACCTCAACCAGCTCAAGGCGATCCCCGGCGACGCGTTCGAGGTCATCGACCCCGGCCCGGAGACGAGTCCCTGCTGAGCGGCGGCTGCAGCACGCCCTCGAGCTGCAGCAGTTCCCGCTTCACGTCGAGCCCGCCTCCGTAGCCGCCCAGCGCCCCGCCGCTGCGGAGCACTCGGTGACAGGGGACGACGATCGGGATCGGGTTGGCGCCGAGGGCGCTGCCGGCCGCGCGGAAGGCTCGCGGACTCCCCGCCTCGGCCGCCATCTGTCCGTAGGTGCGGGTCTCGCCGAACGGGATCTCGGCCGTCAGCTTCAGCACCGTGCGGACGAAGCCGCCGGTGAGCTGCCAGTCGAGCGGCAGGTCGAACGCATGCCGCCTGCCCTCGAAGTACTCGTCGAGCTGACGGCGGACGCCATCGAGCTCGCCGGGCGCCTCGACGATCCGCGGTGAGATCCGCGAAGCCATCAGCTCCAGCTGGGCGTCGACCGGACGGTTCGGGTAGCCGAGGTGGACGAGTCCGGCGGGCGTGCTCACGGCGAGCAGTCGGCCGAGTGGCGAGTCGACCTCCGCGTAGGCGACGTCGAGGATCCCTTCGGCGGCGGCACGCTCGCCGATGGCGGCGCTCAGAGCGCCTATGTCCACGTCGGCGCCGGCGGCGGCACGCGCGGCACGCTTGATCTCAGTTTCGGTCGTCATCTCCTACCTCCTGGTCGGGCGTTCTGGGTCGGGCGAGCGCAGGGCGCGCATCGCCTCGTGGACGCTCCGGCGGGCGGCTGCCTCCGAGCAGCCGAGCGACTCGCCGACCTCGCGGTAGCGCAGGTCGAGCGCGAATCGGAGGACGACCGCGGCCCGCTGCTTGGGCGGCAGGGCCGCCACCCGGGCCCAGAGCTCGGCGTCGCCGGCGCCTTCGGTCGCCGGGGCCGGGACCTCGTCCGGCTCGGCGAGCACCTCGGGGCGGCGGGATCGCGAGCGATGCTCGTCGATCGCCTTGCGGCGTGCGATCGTCAGCAACCACGCCCGCGGCTTGGCGCCGTCGAAGCCGGGATACGCCCGGAGGGCGGCCACCATCGTCTCCTGGAGGACGTCGTCGACCTCGTCGGCGGGGAGCATCCCGCGCAGGAATGCCGCCACCGGGCGAGCGTGCGCCTCGATCAGCGTCTGGAACGGGATCTGTCGCCGGGGGTCTGCCATCTGCGTCAACTCTTACAACGCCTGGGGGCGGCGTTTCGTGAGGCCGGCCCTGGCCACCCGCGCCGAACCGGCGAACCGGGAATGACCCGTCGGTAGGCTTCGACCCCTACGGGGCCGAACGAGGAGGAGAGCAGTTGAACGGGATCCCTGCGCAGATGATCGACGGCGCGCGCGAGCGGAAGCTGACGCTGTTCCTCGCCGCAGTCGTGGCCCTGCTCGCGTTCGCGGCCGTGGCCGCTCCCGGCGCCGACGCGAAGACCAAATGGCTCTGCAAGCCCGGCGCCGACCCGAATCCCTGCAAGGGAAGCCTGAAGACGACCGTCTTCGACTCCGCCGGCGGCTCGACGGTCGAGACCGCGAAGAACGCGCGCAAGCCGAAGTACGACTGCTTCTACGTCTACCCGACCGTAAGCGAACAACCGACCGAGAACGCCAACAAGCAGGTCGACCCTCAGCAGACCGCAATCGCCCAGTACCAGGCCGCCCGCTACTCGGAGGACTGCAAGGTCTACGCGCCGATGTACCGCCAGGCGACCCTTGCCGGCATCAGCGACCCCGGCAACGTCGACCCGGGAATCTTCGCCAAGGCCTACGGGGACGTTCTCGCAGCCTGGAAGAACTACCTGCGGAACTACAACAAGGGTCGCGGCGTCGTGCTGATCGGGCACTCCCAGGGCGCCGGCATGCTCAGCGGCCTGCTGAGGAAGGAGATCGAGCGCAATCGCGCTCAACGGCGCAAGCTGATTTCGGCGATCCTCCTCGGCGGTAACGTCGTCGTCCCCAAGGGCGAGCGCGTCGGCGGCACCTTCCGGCGAACGCCGCTCTGCCAGTCCGCGACGCAGACCGGCTGCGTGATCGCCTTCTCGACGTTCAACCAGACGCCGCCCGACGACGCGCTCTTCGGCCGCACCGACGGCGCGCTCGTCTCACTCCCCAGCGGCGCGGATCCCGCCGATTACCGGGTCGCCTGCACGAATCCGGCGGCAATCGGAAGTGGCGGCCCGGCCCACCTCCGGACGATCTCCCGCAGCGAGTCGTTCCCGGGCACGCTCGGAGTTGGGATCGCCCTGATGTACGGATTCGACCTTCCGACCGCGGACACGCCATGGCTCGTGCCGCAGGACCGCTACCGAGGCAACTGCGTGAAGGAAAACGGGGCCGACGTCCTGGAGATCTCGCCGGTCGCCGGTTCCCGCGTGCTGACCCCATCGCCGACACCCCAGTGGGGACTCCACCTCCTCGACGGCAATGTCGCGCTCGGGGATCTGGTCGGCGTCGTCCAAAGGCAGGGCAAGCGATACCTGCATCAGAACTAGCGCGCTAGGTTGCGGCGATGAGACCGGCACTCGCCCTCGGCCCCATGCTCCTGCTGCAGGGGCTCTCGGTGAACCGGCGCCGCCCCGACCTCGACGCTCTCGCGGCCGAGACCAGGCCTGAGCGATTCGTTTGGCGGGTCCTCCCCCACGCGGCGCGCAGCTTCGCGGCGAGCATCGTCGTGCTGCCCTCCGAGCAGGCCCGGGCCGCAGCGGTCGCCTACCTCTACTGCCGGATGCTCGACACCTACGAGGACCTCTACCCGGATCCGGCGCTGCGGTCCGCCGAGCTGAGCCGCTTCGCCGCCCGCTTCGATTCCGAAGATATGCCGGCGCCGACGCCGATCCCCGACGGCCTCGCCCGCGACGACCGCGACCGCGTCCACCTGCTTCTCGTCGACCGCTGCCGGCACGTCGACTCCGTCTTCCGGACGCTCGATCCCTCGACACGCGAGCGGATCGGGGAGCTCGTCCGGTCGATGGCGGCGGGAATGGTCTGGTCGACGGAGACGTTCGCCGAGCAGGGCGGCGTCCTCGCCGACGAGGAGCAGCTCACGCGCTACTGCCGGAACGTCATCGGCTTTCCGGCCGTGTTCGTCGTCGACCTGATCTGCGAGGGCGACTGCCCGGCGCCGGCCCGCGAGGACGCTTTCCTCGTCAGCGAGATGATCCAGCTCGCGAACGTCACCCGCGACATCGAGACCGACCTCGCCCGCGGGGTCGCCTATCACCCGGCTCTCAAGCCGTACCTGGGAAGCGCTCCCGACGCCGAGGCGCTCGCCGTCGTCCGCGACGTCCGCGAGGACTACCTGCGGCTCGCCCTCGGACGTGCGGGCGCATACCGCCGGCTGTTCGAGCGCCTCGACCTCGGGGGGACGGCATCCGTCCGCACCGCCGCGCTGCTGATGCTGCTGTTCACCGACCTGCACTACCGCGGCTGCGCGGTGAGCACCGGCCACCGGCCATGGCCGGGCCCGGGCGGCCGCTTCGGGGTCGTCGCCGGTTCGCTGCCCGCGCTGCTCTCGCCCGCGTGGGCGACCCTCGTGGTCAACCGCGTCGAGCGCGACTTCCTGCGCGCGGCGGGGGGGCTACGGGCATTGGCGCCCGCAGCCCCGGCCGCGGTCTAGCCGCGAACGACGGGCACGCCCGCGCCCCGGATGGGCACAGGCGCGTCCGCGGCGTCGCCTTAGGCGTGCTGTCCCTCGTGCTCGCCCTCGGCGAACTCCTCGACGATCTTGGCGTTGAACGCCTCGAGATCATCAGGCTTGCGGCTAGTGACGAGACCCTCATCGACGATGACCTCCTCGTCGACCCACTCGGCTCCGGCGTTGCGGAGGTCGGTCTGCAGGCTCGGCCACGACGTCACCTTGCGGCCGTCGACGACGCCGGCCTCGACCAGCGTCCACGGTGCGTGGCAGATCGCGCCGACCGGCTTGCCGGCGTCGAAGAACGCCTTGACGAACGCGACGGCCTCCTGCTTCGTCCGCAGCTGGTCGGGGTTCGCGACGCCGCCGGGCAGCACGAGCCCGTCGTAGCTTGAGGCGTCCGCGGAGCCGACGGTTGCGTCGGGGGTGAAGGTCTCGCCCTTGTCCAGGTGGTTGAAGGCCTGGATGTCACCATCCTCGGGAGCCAGCAGGTGGACCTCGGCGCCCGCGTCCTTAACGGCCTTGAGCGGCTCGGTCAGTTCGATCTGCTCGACGCCCTCGTTGGCGACCAGGAATGCGATCTTCTTGCCCTTGAGTTCTTCAGGCATCTCGTTCCTTTCCTCGTTTTCCGTTCACCTGGGGACTACCCGGGATGGGTGCCGGTAAGCAATGACGACGCATCGACGCGCCCGCGGCCGACTATCGTCCCGGGCGTGAGCCTCGACTTCGACGAACGTCCCTCAAGCGGCGATCCGGAGGGTCTGCTGATCCTCCATCACGGCCGGGGCGCCGACGAGCACGACCTCGTCGGCCTCGCCGACGCCCTCGACCCCGAACGCAGACTCCACGTCCTCACGCCCGGGGGCCCCTTGCGGATCCCGGGCTGGCCCGGGCGCCACTGGTACTCGGTCCCGCGGGTCGGCTACCCGGACCCGGAGTCCTACTGGGCGGCCCACGCCGCCCTCGCCGATTTCCACGACCGGGCATGGGAGCGGATCGGCGTCGGGCCTGAGCGGACCGTGCTCGGCGGCTTCTCGATGGGCACGGTGATGAGCTACGCGTTCGGTCTCGACGGCGGTCGCCCGGCGCCGGCCGGGATCCTCGCCTTCAGCGGCTTCGTGCCCACCGTGGAGGGCTGGGAGCCGTCGCTCGCCGATCGGACGGCGCTTCGCGCCTTCGTCGCCCACGGGCGCAACGACGACGTCATGGAAATCGGTTTCGCTCGACGGGCCCGGGACATCCTCGAAGCGGGCGGGATCGACGTCGACTACCACGAGTCCGAGGCGGGGCACCAGATCGACCCGGCTCACGTGCCGCCGGCCCGGGAGTGGCTCGCGCAGCTGCTGGCCTGACTCAGGGACCGCCGGCCGCCGCAAGCGCCTCTTCGTAAACCGCGAGGTCGGCGTCGCTGAAGAGGCAGATCCGGATCAGCTCCGGGGCGGTCGGCTCCTCCGCCCCCGCCTTCAGCGCGGCGATTGCGATCGCCGCGGCCTCCTCGATCGGATAGCCGAAGATCCCGGTCGAGATCGACGGGAAAGCGATCGAGCGGGCGTCGAGGTCGATCGCCATCCCGAGAGCCGACCGATAGGCGCCCTCGAGCAGTTCGGCCTCCCCCTCCTCCCCGCCCGTCCACACGGGCCCGACGGCGTGGACGACCCAGCGCGCCGGCAGGGCTCCGGCCGTCGTCACGCCGGCCTCGCCGACCGGGACGTACGGGTGCTCCTCCGACTCCCGGCGCAGGTCGGGGCCGCCACCGAGCGCGATGGCCGCCGCGACGCCGCCGCCGTGAGCGAGTTCGGAGTTGGCGGCGTTGACGATCACGTCAACGTCCTGGCGGGTGATGTCTCCTTGGACGACTTCGATCATCGTCACGCGCTGGGCGAAGCCGACGCTCTTCTAGGCGCGCTCGACGGCGATGTTGAAGTCGCCGGAGCCGAGCTTGCCGTAGAGCGAGAGCCAGAGCGGCAGGAACATCTCGGTGCCCCGCGCGGCCCCGATCCCGCCGAGGTCGACGATCCGGTCCTCCGGCCAGCCGAAGCTGTCGAGCAGGCGGCCGACCTGCGCCTTCGCGTCGGCGTTCTCGCCGCAGACGAAGACGACGTGGTCGCCGGGCACGCGGTCCGGCTCGACCATGACCGAGCAGTTCATCGTGTTGAGCGCCTTGACGACGCGGAGCTCCGGGAACGTCGCCTGGATCCGCTCGCCGAGGCTGTCGTCGTTGCAGATCGAGAGCGTCGGGGGCATTCCAGCGGAGAAGTCGAGCGGGTTCGCGACGTCGACGAGAACCTTGCCTTTGAGGTTCGCCTCGCCGGCAGCCGCCAGCGCATCGAGCGATCCCCCACCGGCGGTGCAGTTGAAGAGCAGCTCGCCGAACCCGGCCGCATCGCCGAAGCTGCCCTCGCTCGCCGACTTTCCCGCCTCGGCTGCCCATTCGACGGCCGATTCGTTCCCGGCGCTTCGTGAGCCCATGCGCACCTCGTGGCCCAGGGCGACCAGCTTCGAGCCGATCGTCCTCCCAACCATCCCGGTCCCGAGTACTCCGATCCTCATCTGCTCACCTCCGGTTGACGCGCCTCGGGCGAGGATACCCCGGCGATGCCGCACCGGACGGGGGTAGGCGACTACGGAAGCGAAACCGGTACCGGCGGCGGAGGCCGGAGCCGGTCGGCTCTCTTAGGTTCAGGGGAGAGGTAAGTCGGGGGCGATTTACGGGAGAGGTCTTCGGCATGTTCAGACGCATCAGCGATTCCATCCACCGCCTCAGGGGCGGCAGCACGGGCGACGGCGCGAACGCCGGCGCCGACGGCGAGCCGTTTCCCGGCTACGACCGCACCGACGAACTCGAGCTGATCGACGGCCTCCATCTCCGCACGCAGACGGAACTCGAAGCGGTCGAGACCTACGAGCGGTCCCATCGGAGCCGGACGCGAGTCCTCAACAAGGTCCACTACCTGCGCCAGAGCGAACCGATCGACGGCTACGACGACTTCACCATCGAAGAGATCGCCGCCGCCCTCGACACCGCCGATCTGGCGACGATCAAGAACATCCGCGCCTACGAGCGGAAGTTCCACAACCGTCCCGCGGTCCAGCGGATCGTCGAGGAAGCCCGGCGCCGCGAGGACGACCGCCTGCGGGCCCACTCGGGGGGAGCTTCGGTCGCCAACGGTCTTTCCCCCCTTGACCTCGCGTCCCGCGCCCCGGGGCCCGGCATGCTCCAGAAGAACAAGGCGCTCGCCACCAGCTTCTACGCCGACGTGATCAACAGCCGCAACCTCGATTCGGTCGACCGGCTCGTCGCCGAGGGCTTCGTCCACAACGGCGAACCCCGCGGCCGCTCTGGGCAACGGGCGGCGATGGCCGAGCTGCTCGAGGCGATCCCGGACCTCCGTACCGAGACGATCCTGATCCTCGCCGAGGGCGATCTCGTCTGCGCCCAGCAGCGCTGGTCGGGGACCCACCTCGGGGCCGTCGCCGGCATTGAGCCGACCGGTCGGCCGATCGAGCTCACCTCGACCGCCATCTTCCGGATCCACGACGGTCTCATCTCCGAGACCTGGGACGAGATCGACCTCGCCCACCTCCTCGCCGCGTAGGCGGGCGCCGGCGGCTTCAGGCCGGCTCGACCCGCGCCGGGACGTGCTTGTGGAACGGCGTGCCGGCGATCGGGTCACGGACGGCGGCGCTCGTCAGCTCGTTCGGGGCGACGCCGGTCACGGGCCCGCCGGGCCCGTGCTGGAGGCCGAAGCCGTTTGGTAGCGAAACGTGGCCGGGGCGCATCGTGTCGGTGATCTCGACCGCGGCCGTGCAGGTTCCGCGCCGGGTGGTGACCCTCACCTCGGACCCTTCGGCGACACCGATCGCGACGGCGTCGGCGGGACTCAGCCGTAGAGCCCCGAGCGGGTCGCGCTTGCGCCACGCCGGATCGCGGATCAGCGTCATCGCCGTGTTCGTGCGTCGCTCGCCCGCTGAGAGGACGAACGGGTAGTCGCGGTCGGGCTCGTCGCTCTCGGACTCGAGCGCCGCGAGCTCTTCGAGGAGCTCCGGAATCTCGAGATCGAGACGGCCGGAGGACCGTCCCCGGGCGATCCATTCCCAGTTGACTTCGTACTCGTCGACGCTGAACTCGAGACCCCGGCGTGCCGCGAGCGCGGCTTCGAACAGCGCGTTGCCGAGGGCCGGCCCCTCCCCCTCGATGCCCGCCCGCCGGATCGAATCGGGGAACGTCGCCGCGCACATCTGCGCCGCACCCCACAGCGCCGCTGCCGGCGCCGCATCCTCGGGCAGCGCCGGGCCGAGCGTCTCGTAGAGGACGACGGCGGCGAGGCCCGCGAGGTGCGGGCGTTCGGCCAATCGGGCAGCGAAAGCGGTCGCGTAGGCGTCGAGGCCGGCGTCGGCCGCTTCGCGAAGCCCGGCGAGGTCATCGTCGGCGAGCGCGCCGAGCTCACGGACGAGGCGCGTGTGGATTTCCGGCTCGCCGAGCGGGCCGTCGGGGCCGCGAAGTACCGGAGCGCGCAGGTGGAAGACGTTGCGCGGGAACTCGAGGTTGAAGAAGGTGCACTCGTACTTCTCGTACTGCGTGAGCGCCGGGAGCACGTAGTCGGCACAGCTCGCCGTCTCGGTCATCGTGATGTCGATCACCACGCTGAAGTCGAGCGCCGCCATCGCCTCGCGCATCCGCGGCGAGTCGGGGAGGCTGTGGACCGGGTTGCTGCTCTCGATGATCGCCGCCCGGAAGCGATCCGGATCGTCGGTGAGGACGGCGTCGGGAATGGCCGCCGCCGGGAACATCCCGCCGATCACGCGCTCGCCGGACCCCGGCGTCCGCCGCTTCGATTCGCGCGACCGCCCGACGAGCCCGTTCGGGGAGAACTGCGTGTGGAGGTTCGTGCATCCGGGCCGGGCGAAGTTGCCGGTCAGCGCCCAGAGCAGCTTCTCGAGGTAGGAGTTCATCGTCGAGTGGGGCGCCTGCTGGATGCCGAGGTCCTCGAGGATCGAGACGCTTGCCGCGGTCCCGATCCGCCGGGCGGCGTCCCTGACCAGCGCCTCCTCGACGTCGGCCCGCTTGCAGTAGGCGGCCATGTCGATGTCGCGGACGGCCTCAATCGCGGCCTCGTAGTTCTCGGCATGTTCCTCGAGGAAAGCGTGGTCGACGAGGTCCTCCTGAACGAGGACGGCGAGCATCGCGGCCAGCAGGAAGGCGTCGCCGCCCGGTCGCACCCGCAGGTGGATGTCCGCCATCGCCGCCGTCTCGCTGCGCCGCGGGTCGATCACGATCAGGGATCTCTCGGGGTCCGCGGCGATCGCCTTCAGCGTCGGCCGCGCCCGCGGGAAACCGTGAGCCATCCACGGGTTCTTGCCGACGAAGACGGCGACCTCGGCGTTCTCGAAGTCGGGGGCGGTGTGAGTGACCGACCCGAACAGCTGGGCGTCGATCCAGATCTCGCCGGTCTTCTCCTGGGCCAGCGCGTTCGACGAGTAGCGGATTCCGAGCGCCGACCGGGTGGCGCTCGAGTGGGCGCCGCCGAGGTGGTTGCCCTGGCCCCCACCGCCGTAATAGAAGATCGATGAGCCGCCGTGTTCGTCGCGCACGCGGGCCAGGCCGGCCGCCACCTCGCGGATCGCGGTCTCCCAGTCGACCTCCTCGTAGGAGCCGTCGGAACGACGCCGCAGCGGCGAAAGGATGCGCGGATTCCCCTGGTAGAACGCGAGCCTCTGGGCCTTCTCGCACGCGTACCCCTGAGACCCTGGGTGCGCCTTGTCGCCCTTTACACGAGTGATGTTGCCGTCGGCGACCTGGACCTCGATGCCGCAGTTGCACGCGCAGAGGACGCAGGCCGTCGGCTTCCAGTCCGGTGCTGCGTCGGCGATCACCATGGGAACGCACCGTACTATGACGCTCGTCATAATGCGTTGCGATGGCGACCGAGGCCCGACAGCGGATGATCGAAACGACTGCCCTTCTGATCCGAGAGCACGGCATCGAGGCGACGGCGTTCTCCGACGTCATCGAGGCGAGCGGCGCGCCGCGAGGGTCGATCTACCACCACTTTCCCGGCGGCAAGTCGCAACTCGTCGAGGAGGCCACCAGGTGGGCCGGCGAGTCCATCGCGGGGGGTCTGTCGCGAGCGCTCGACGAGAACGATCCGATCGCAGGCCTGCGGCGCTTCGGCGCGGCGTGGCGCTCAGTCCTGATCGAGAGCGATTTCCAGGCCGGCTGCCCGGTGGTCGCCGCATCCGTCGAAGGCGACGCGAACCCCGGGGCCCGGGATGCGGCGGCGGCGTCTTTCACCGAGTGGGAGCGACAGCTGTCCCGGTCGCTCCATGACCGCGGCCTCGAAGACGAGCGCGCCGACTCCCTGGCGACGCTCGTCGTCGCCGCCATGGAGGGCGCGATCGTCCTCTCCCGCGCCCGGCGCTCCGCCGAGCCGCTCGACCGGGTAGCCGGCGAGCTCGAGCGGCAGATCGCCGTGGCTATCGCGGCCTGATCAGGCCGGCGGGTTCTCCGCGAACTGCGGCACGTCGTCGCCGATCTCGTGCCACGGCGCCTTGAACGCCACCTGCAGGTGGAAGCTGGGCTTCAGGTCGAGGTCGCGCATCAGGCCGGCGGCCACGAAGTAGTTCTCGCCGAGGTCGTCGTAGATGCTCGATCCGCAGTTGCCGCAGAAGTTCCGGGGCGCGAACTCGCTCTCGTAGGTCTTGACCAGTTCCTCGCCTTTCGTGAACTGGAAATTCTCCTTGGCGACGACGACGCCGGCGAGGCTCTCGCCCGTCCATCGCTGGCATCGCGTGCAATGGCAGTAGCCAAGCGCCTGGGGATCCCGGACCTCGTACTCCACGCCGCCACACAGGCAAGCGCCACTGAGCGTTTCGGACATCGCTACCTCTCCTCGAGTTGCGTTGATCGCCGTCGGCCCAAGCTACACCCCCGCGCCGGCTCGGCGCAAACGATTTCGCCCGAGCCGGTTCGGGACTCGGCGGTTGGGCCACCCGAGAGGTGAAGCGAGCGACACCCGCGGGTCGCGGGGTCACGCCCCCGGCCGGGTGGGCGCGGCGCCCCCGCTGACCGATCCTGAATCCACGGCAGCCAGCCGCACCCCGACCCGAGAGGAACTCCCATGAACACCGTCCCGTCCGTCCGCCCGTCTCGCCTCCGCACCGCCCTCGCGCTCGTCGCCGCAGTCGTCGCCGTCGCCGCAATCGTCCCCGGTGCCGCCTCGGCCCAGACCCAGAAGGTCGACTCGTCGATCTGGATGCAGGCCCAGCCGTCGGGAAGCGGCGTCCCCCAGGCCTTCCTCTTCGGCGGCGTCACCTCCGAAAAGAAGGCCTGCCAGAACCGCACCATCTACATCTACCGCCAGGTTCCCGGCGATGAGAACAGCTGGGACTACGGCTGGGACGCCTTCGAGGTCACCGCGGCGGACGGCGGCGGGTTCACCCGCTACCTGTCGACGGCCGACGAGGCCTACGACTACACGGCGACGGTCGGCAAGGAAGTGATCCAGAAGGGAAGCAAGAAGATCGTCTGCAAGGGCGCCTTCATGACCGACCTCGTCATCCCCCGGCGCTAGCCCGGACCGATGAGCGACACGACGCCGCCGCGGCAGCCGGCGGCGTCGTGCGTTCCGGGGACTGCCCGAGGCCGGACGAGCAAATGCCCATAGGGTTGTCGCGTGAAGATCCACGCGTTGAGCACCGGGACGGTCCGGGTCAAGGATTCGTTCCTGTTCGCCCGCAGCGGCCCGCGACGCCAGCTCAATCTCTTCCTGCCCGACGGCTTCTCCGATCCGCTGCCGATCCACGTCTGGGTGATCGAACACGACGGGGACCGGATCCTCGTCGACACCGGCGAGGTCAACTCGGTCAACGACGTCCCGTTCGCCAAGTTCGACGTCGCGCCGGAGCAGGAGCTTCCCGGCGCCTTGGCGACCGTCGGCCTCGGGGCCTCCGACATCGACACCGTCGTCCTCACCCATATGCACGGCGACCACATGGACGGCGCCGTCCACCTCGGCAACGCGCCGGTGCTCGTCAACGCCGAGGAGCTGGACTACTCGCGCTCGCTCGTTCCGCGCTTCTTCTCCAAGGTCCTGCGTCAGCCGATCCCCGCCAAGGTTCGGTTCGTGCCGACCAAACTCGACGGCGGCCCGTTCGGAAAGTTCGCCGCGAGCAAGCGGCTGACCGGCGACGGCCGCGTCCTCGCCGTCGCCACCCCAGGCCACACGCCCGGTCACATCTCGATCCTCTGCATCGACGACGACGGCAACCACATCCTGCTCGCCGGCGACGCGACCGACACCCTCGAGCAGCTGCGCTCCCGGCGCCACGATGCCGTCGGCCCGAAGCCGGCCGTCACAGTGGAGACGATCGACCGCATCATCGCCCACGGTGCCGAGCATCCGCTGGTCTACCTCCCCTCCCACGATCCGGAGTCGGTGGACCGCCTCGAGGCGCGCGCGACGATCTGAGCGGCCCGTCGGATGTCCTTGGAAGGTCGCCGGCGATCCGGATAGGCAGAGGTGCCGGCAGCGAGTAGGCTCGGCTTAACCAATCAAAGGAGAGTCATGATTTTCATGACCACCTACAAGATCAAGCCGTACATGAGCACCGAGGAGAGGAAGAGGCTCATGGCGGTCTTCGCCGAGCAGGGCCCCGGCCCTGGCACGACGGCGCATTATGTCGCCGCCGACGGAAGCGAAGGCGTGGTGATTGCCGAGACCGACGACGTGGCGGAGGAGGTTCAACCCGACGGCAGTTCGGCCCATCCTGCGGCTCGTGTCGGTTCTCCCGTCCGGCTGAGCGAAGCAACTGCCGCCCTCGTTGAAGCGGTTGGCGGATCCCCGCTACCGCCTGCAGGTGACCCGCCGCGTAAGGCGAGGCTGCTACCCCAGCCTCGCCCAGCTACGAATCGCGACAGGTCAGCGGTCGACGGTGGCCATCCCGGATCCGTCGTAGCGGTCACCCGCGGCCTCGGGCAGCTCGGCGTCGATCCTCGCCAAATCCTCCTTCGACAGCTCGACATCCACCGCGGCTGCGTTCTGCTCCAGGTATCGGCGTCGTTTCGTCCCGGGGATCGGGACCAGATCCTCGCCCTGGGCCAGCACCCATGCAATCGCGAGCTGTGCAGGGGTGATCCCCTTGGCGGCAGCCAGCTCCTCGACCTTGGCGGCGAGCCTCAGGTTCGTCTCCAGGTTCTCTCCGGTGAAGCGGGGTCCAGTCCGCCGGAAGTCCCCTTCGTCAAGCTCCTCAGGAGACTTGAAGCGGCCGGAGAGGAAACCGCGGCCGAGCGGCGAGTACGGGACGAAGCCGATCCCGAGCTTGCGGCAGGTCGGCAGGATCTCGGCCTCAGGATCCCGGCTCCACAGTGAGTACTCGGTCTGAATTGCGGTGATCGGATGCACCGCATGGGCGCGGCGGATCGTCTCCGGAGCGGCTTCACTGAGCCCGATGTGGAGCACTTTTCCCTCCTTGACCAGATCCGCCATCGCGCCGACGGTCTCCTCGATAGGAGTCTTGGGATCGACGCGATGCTGGAAGTAGAGGTCGATGTAGTCCGTACCCAAGCGCCGCAGTGATCCTTCGATCGATTCGCGCACATGCTCGGCCGAGCCGTCGGCCGGTCCGATTGTGGACATGTCCCCCGCCGTCGCCTTGTCCATGCGGAGCGAGAACTTGGTTGCGATCACGTACTCGTCGCGGTGGCCCTTGATGGCTTGGCCGACGAGCTGCTCGTTGGTGAGCGGCCCGTAGAGCTGGGCGGTATCGAGAAAGTTGATCCCAAGCTCGGGCGCACGCTGGATGGTGCGGACGGACTCGCCTTCGTCGCTCGTGCCGTAGAACGCCGACATCCCCATACATCCGAGACCGAGTGCGGAAACCTCGAGGTCGGCCAGCTTGCGGTGTTTCATGCGATCAATCCTTTCGTCGTGAGTGCTTGTGCGTCAGCTAGTTATGTCTGTCCCGCAACTGTAGCAAAATACAACTATCTGGTTAGGCTACAATAATCGGGCCATGACACCCAGACCGCGACCGCCGTCGCTCCTTGAACTCCCCTCCTACACCGCCGCACAGGTGTCCAAGTACGGTCGCCGGCGCCTGGAGGCGGTTCTGCACGAGCACGACCTACGACTCGGCCACCACGCCATCCTGGCCGCGCTGGACGACTTCGGCCCGCTGTCACAGCAGCAGCTGGCGGACTCGCTGGACTTCGACAAGAGCCACCTCGTGGGTCGGATAGACATCCTCGAGGAGCGGGGGTTCGTCACTCGGACCCAAGATCCTGACGATCGACGCCGCCACCGAATCGCGCTGACTTCCGCGGGTGGGACCCTGCTCGATCGGCTTCGGCCCGCCGCGAAACAGTCGCAGGAAGGTTTCCTCGAAGGGCTGACCGCCGCGCAACAGAAGACTCTGATCTCGCTGTTGCAACAAGTGTTGTCCGCCAATGACCGCGCCCGGCATCCCAGCGCGGCAGACGTGTGACCGGACTGCCCGGGTAAAGCAGGAGAACCAAGCAACCAACCTCAAGGTGAGCGACGGGACTCGAACCCGCGACCGCCTGGACCACAACCAGGAGCTCTACCAACTGAGCTACGCCCACCGTGCGTGGCCCCAATCTAGCTTGCCGGCGCCCCGAGGCTCTCCCTCGCAGCGGAGCCGCGGACGTCAGCCGTTGTGGCGCTCGTGCTCGCGCAGCAGCCAGGCACCGACGGCAGCCGAAAGCCCGGCTGCGAGCAGCTCGACCCCGCCAACGGCGAAGTAGGCGGCGACCGGGTCCTCGCGGAAGTCTGCCCAGAGGTTGCTGAGGCTGCTCACCGCGAAGTAGACGAGGACCGCGGCGACGAAGAACATGACCCCTGCGAGGAACTGGAGCACCGCGGCAGATTAACCCGGCGCGGCCCGGGTGTTCCGGCCTATGCTCGAAATCGTGGAACTTCGGTTTGGAGAGACCGTCGACCGGTTTCCCGGTTGGCTGCGGCGGCTCGTCGAGATCGGTGCGGAACCGGACGACCCGGACGAGCTACGGGTACGTAAGTCCGTCCTCGTGCTGTCGGCGACGCTGATGGCCAGCCTCGCGACGGTCTGGGTCCTGACCTATGCGCTGCTCGGGCTCTGGGTGTCCGCGGCGATCCCGCTCGTCTACCAGCTCGCATCGGCGACGAGCATCTGGATCTTCGCGCGAACGCGGCGCTACTCGGCGTTCCGCAGGAGCCAGCTGTTCATGAGCCTCGTCTTCCCGTTCGTGCTGCAGTGGAGTCTCGGCGGGTTCGAGGCCTCCTCGGCGGTATGCCTCTGGGGCATCACCTCGCCGCTGGGGGCGCTGCTCTTCCTCGGCTCGCGCCAGTCGGTGCCGTGGTTCGCCGCGTTCGTCGGGCTGCTCGGCCTCTCCGCGCTGATCGACCCGGCCATCTCCGAGAACGCCGCCGACGTTCCTCACGGCGTCGTCGTCGCGTTCTTCGCCCTGAACATCTCCGGCGTCGCCGTCACCACGTATTCGCTCCTTCAGTACTTCGTACGTGCCCGCGAGCACGCGATGGAGGACCTCGCCCGCCAACACGAGGACCTCGAGCGCGAACAGGAGAAGTCGGAGCGGCTGCTCCTCAACGTCCTTCCGGCACCGGTCGCGGCACGCCTCAAGGAGCGAGAAGGAGTCATCGCCGACGACTTCCCCGAGGTCACGGTCCTGTTCGCCGATATCGTCGGGTTCACGCCCCTGACCGAGCGACTGTCTGCCTCCGAGATCGTCTCGCTCCTCGATCGAGTCTTCGCCCGCTGGGACGAGCTCGCCGACTCCCATGGAACCGAGAAGATCAAGACGATCGGCGACGCCTACATGGTGGCCGCGGGGGTTCCGGTGCCGAGGAGCGACCACGCCGAGGCGATCGCCGCGATGGCCCTGGAGATGGGGCCGGCGATGGAAGCCTGCTCGGCGGAGATCGGCGAATCGCTGCAGGTCCGGATCGGCATCGACAGCGGCCCGGTCGTCGCCGGGGTGATCGGCCGGGCGAAGTTCATCTACGACCTCTGGGGGGACACCGTCAACACCGCGAGCCGGATGGAGTCCCATGCGAAGCCGGGGACGATCCAGGTCACCGAACGCGCCCGCGACCTGCTCGCCGCCGATTTCGAGTTCCGGTCACGCGGGACCCTCGAGGTCAAGGGCAAGGGGCCGATGACGTGCTTCGAGCTGATCGGAGCCCGGGACCGTCCGAACGCCGGCTGAGGCCGTCGCGCCTAACCGGGATTGGTCGCGATCACGTTCCAGACGGCGGCGCGCCCGACGATGGTCCCGTCGGGTCGCTCCCACTTGCGGAAGTGGTCGGCGACCGCCGCGGCGATCTCGGGCCGGCGGCTCTCGCCGTAGTCGGCGTTGAGCCGGATCAGCTCGGCGCCCGGACCGATCGCCAGCATGGCCTCGACAGCTTCGTCCATGTCGTGGCCCATGAAGTAGTCGAACTCGTGCGCGCGCAGGCCGATGTCCTCGAACCCCGCGGCCTCGAGGATCCCCCGGGTGGTGTCGGGGTTGCCGAGCGAAAACGGGCCGGGCCCGCAGGTGTCGGCCTCGTATTCCTCGGGGCGGGTCAGGAACCGCTCGACGACCTGCTCGGTCTCGGCGAAGAACGGGCTCTCGTCCTTGCGGCGCCAGCAGATCTTGTTGAGCCTGCCGCCGGGCTTCAGCGAGGCGCGGATGGCGCGCATGGCCGGGACTGGAGCGGCGAAGAACTGCGTGCCCATCCGCGAGAAGGCGAGGTCGTGGTCGGGCTCCCACCGGGCGGTCTGGGCGTCGGCGACCTCGAACGAGATGTTGGTGATCCCCGCGTCGGCCGCCTCCCGCTTCGCGTCGCGGACGAACTCGGGGGACGAGTCGATACCCAGCGCCCAGCCATCGGGGCCGACGAGTTCCGCGAGGCGCCGGGTCGTGTCACCGAACCCGCAGCCGATGTCGATGCAGCTGCCGCCACTCGGCGGCGGCGCGGCGTCGAACGCCAGCTCGGTCACCTCCTCCAGCGCGCCGACGAAGACGCTCCGGTTCTTGTTCCACCGCTCGTAGAGGACGGTGTCCCAGGCCCTGACGGCCTCCTCGTTGGCCGGGGCGACCGCACCCCCGGACTGTGCTTGCGCCATCGATCACAAGCGTAACCCATCGCGAAGGCGCTGACCGGACAGCGTGAGCCTGGATTCAGGGTGGAACTCGCGGGGTTGTCAGTTGACCTTCACGGGTATGTCGAAGGTGGACGGCCCCGGGAGGCTCGCCCATCAATCAGAGCGGCACGCGGTAGCGCGCCGACCGCCCGCAATGACCGGAGCGCGTCCACGATGCGAAAGACGACGGGGATCTTGAAGCGGACGGCGGTGAGCTTCTACGACGATCAGATGACCCATCACGCGGCGGCCCTGACCTATTACTGCCTGATGTCGCTGTTTCCGGTGGCCCTGCTCTCGCTTTCGCTGCTCGGCCTGCTCGGCCAGTACCCGGCCACCTACGACTCGATCATCGGCTACCTGCGGGACGTGGCCCCGCCCGACGTGGTCGATCCGCTGGACAGCGCCCTTCGCAGCGCCCTGCAGCAGCAGGGCACCGCGGTCGCCGGCGTCGCGATCAGCCTCGGATTGATGCTCTACGGGACGACGGGCGCGCTCGAGGGTGCTCGCCGAGCGCTCAACGTCGTCTTCGAGATCGACTCCGGCCGCAGCTTCGCGCGTCGTAAGTCGATCGACATCGGGTTTACGTTCGTCCTGATCGCCCTCTGCATCGTCACCGCGGTGCTCGTCTTCGTCGGCGGCGGCTTCGCCTCAGACCTGCTCGGATTCGCCGGGTTCGGCTCGACCGTCGCCGAGGCGTGGAGCGTCGCGCGGTGGCCGGGGGCCGTGGCGGTCGCGATGCTGACCTTCTGCCTCATCTACTACGTGACACCCGACGTCCAGCATCGAAGCTTTCGCAGCCTGGCTCCGGGCGCGGCCGTCGGGGTGGGCATCTGGCTCGCCGTCTCCCTGGGGTTCTCGTTCTACATCTCTCGGATCGCGGACGTCGGCGCCATTTACGGCTCCTTCGCCGGGGCGATCGTGCTGATCGGCTGGCTGTGGCTCACGAACGTCGCGATGTTGATCGGGGCCGAGCTGAACGCTGAGATCGAGCGGCAGCACGAGCTCGACGACGGCGTGCCTCGCTCGGAGACACTCAACCGCCCCGCGCGAACCGGATAGTTGCTCTACCCGATAGCCCTCAAACCGGATACCCCCGGCAGGATTCGAACCTGCGACATCCGGCTTAGAAGGCCGGCGCTCTATCCAGCTGAGCTACGGGGGCGAGACTCAGACTTTCGGCTCGAGGGCGGGGATTCCTCGCCTTCGGGCGGTTCCGTCCGAGGATCGGCGGAACTCCCAGAATCGCCTCTGCTGCCCATTGCCGCCCGATCAAGCGCCCTAACGAACGCCTGGAGGTCTCAGGGAGCCGGTCGCGCCGCTTCACGACCCCAGCGTAGAGCGTGGGCGCGGACGTCCTCACCGAGGCCGGGGTGTCGGCGAAGTTGATCCGACCTGGACACAGACCCGCGCTCGCGTTTAAAGTGGCACCGCAGCGACGGAAGTCGCCTCTCGTTCCTTGCATCGACCTGTGGGTTCGTTCGCGCGACGCTCGTCGTCCAGCGCGCATGACAAGGAGGAGATGGGTATGAGGTCAGCGACCAGGCCAGCGATCGCCGTGTTGCTCTGCTTCGCGTTCCTGCTGGTGCCAGGCTCAAGTTCCGCCATGACTAAGACCAAGTCGTTCTCGGGAACGGTTGCGGGCGGCGGAACGATCACGTTCAAGGCCACAACGGTGACCAAGAAGGTGCGGCACAAGCATCACGTGAAGAAGACGGTGATAGTCAAAACGATCCTGCCCGGCGACCCAGTTATCGAGGGTGTTCCGATCACGTGCACCGAGGGGTCGACGGTCTTCAGTTGGGGGTTCAACGGAGACCCGATCAAAGTGAAGCAACGGGCTTTCAATCCGAGTTTCACGGGTGGCGGGGTGACCGTGTTCCGCGGAGAGTTCAACAAGAACGGCGATAGGGCGAACGGGGTGTTCCGTCATCAGGGCGACTTTCCGCCGACCGCCCACAACTGCGACACGGGCACCGTCCATTGGAGCGCTTCGCGATGAACAGAGGCTGACCGGCGCCCGAAACGCTCCTCTTACAGGCTGGAAGACGCGAGGAGGTTGAACCTCGACAAGCCTGTGCTGATGAGTTGCCAAGGCGTCCAAGGTTCTTTCATAGCGTCTGAAGTCCGGCTCCATCCGCTGAGCTGCCGGCGACTCTGAAGCCGCCCCCCAGGTTGCCGGTTCAGTGCGACTTGATCCGAAGCGGCGGCGCGATCTCGCGCGGGAGCCCGGTTCGCGCTCTCGAGACAACCCTGGCCGGCCACGCCGCCTGGGTGGTGGACCCGATATTGCGGCAACCGAGCGCTACCGAGTCGTAGGACTGAACGGGGACTTCGGCCGCCGCCGAATCAGGGGAGACGCGGGGTGCGATCAGACGATCGCGGTCGAGCGGATGAGTGAACTTTCCGTAGATCACTGCGCCGCTGCCGGCCGTCGTCGGAAAATATCGCGCGCCGGAGCAGTCGAGGCCGGCATAGACGGCCGTCACCGCAAATGTATGCGTCGACAAACCTCCATCCCAATCGAGCCTGGCGATGAAGCCCTTGGGCGTCACCACTTGGAGGTCTTCCTCAGTGACCGAGAGGGGGTATCCAAGCAGCACTCCGTTTGCGTCCCTGACCACGGCTCCCCCGGAGCCCATCACCCCCCGCAACGTCGACTCGTCGATGTCAGCGCCGGTCAGGCCGTCGTCCCTCACGTCGATCCCCTTGACCTGGCCATTTACGATGCTGGCGCTGTCGACCGTGTTTCGGCCGGCGGCCGCGGCGTAGACGCCCCCGCTCATCGCGAGGAATATCGCGATGTAACCGACGACGTTGCCTCGGATATGGGCGAGGAAACGAACTCCCATGGATCCAGGCTAGCGCGGCCCACCCGGCTCTCCGCGGTTGGCGGCCCACCGGTCCGCGCGCTTCGTAATGCTCCATGGGTGAGTTCCCAGGAGATCACCGAGCGGATCGAGGAGATCTGCGGCTACGGGGACCGGCTGACGGGAACCGACGCCGAGCGACGGCTGACGAACGCACTGGCCTCCGACCTCGAGGCGTCCGGCCGGCTAACCGAGATCGAGCCGATCTGGGTCCATCCCCAGTGGCCGATCGTGTACTTCCTCCACTGCCTGCTCGCGATCGTCGGCAGCGTCGTCGCGGCCAGCGATCCGGTCGTCGGCTTCGCGATCGTCCTCCTCGCGGCCACGTCGGCTTACCTGGACCTGTCGGCGCGCTGGTATCTGCTCCGCCGACTCCTCTTCCGCCGCGCCTCGCAGAACCTCCACTCCCCCGCCCCCGCGGGCCCGCCCGCGGACGCGCCGCGGCTGATCCTCTGCGCGAACGTCGACGCCCCGCGGACCGGGGCCGCCTACAACCCGCTGCCCATGCGCATCGCGAC
>CAWFYJ010000004.1:0-782170 GCA_963820055.1 uncultured Conexibacteraceae bacterium | reverse complement strand
CCTCCCGGTTGTAGGCGAGGATCTCGTCCATGATCGCGTCGCGCTCGGCTCGGTCGTTGGTCTCGGTCGCCTCGATGTACTTGGCCATCGACCACTCGCCGCCGAACTCCTCGAGCTGGCGCTCGTAGCCGGTCAGGGTCTCGATCTCCTTGAGGCCGTAGCTGGAGAGCGGGACGGCGACGGAGTGCGCGGGTGATCGGGAGGAGGTCGAGGAGGTTGGCGCTTGACGCGCTCGGCGACGCCGTCGCGGTCGCCGTAGCGCTCGAGGTACAGGTCGATCTTGGTCTTCTCGTAGGTGGCCCAGTGGACGAAGGGGATGTCGCCGTGCTCGGCGAAGATCTCGCCGGCCTTGCGCGAGGAAGGCCTACCAGCCCTCGCGGTCGCCGCTGCGGCCGAAGCCGGCGACGCCGGCGCGGAAGGGGCCGGCGCCCTTGCCGAACGGCTGCATGCCCCAGATGTAGATCTTCTCGAGCTCGTCGAGGCTCGGCTGCATGCCCTCGAGGTCGAACATCACGTAGGTGTCGTGCTCGGGGATCTCGGGCTGGCTGATGACGATCGGCTCGCCGAGGATCCGCGCCTGGGCGTTGAGCGAGGATCCGCTCGGCGCGCTCGCCGACCGGCTTGATCCGGTCGCCCCACGGCAGCTCGAGCGCGGCGAGGCTCTCGGCGTCGAACTTCTCGAGCAGCTCGGGGAGCGTGCCGGCGCCCTGCGCGTGGAGCTCGCTCGACGAGGCCGCGGTCGACCCAGGGGAGGATGCCGACGTCCTGGCGCTCGATCGCCTGCGGCCAGCAGTGGCTGTGGAAGCCGCAGCCGGAGCACTTCGAGACGCCGACGCACTCCTCGGGCTCGTCCTCGCGAAGCGGAGCTCGAGCATCCGCTCGAAGGTGGCGAGCGCGTCGACGCCGCCCTCGTAGTCGAGGTGGACGATCTCGCCGGTGCCGGTGTGGACCTGGAGGGCGACGGGCGGCTCGCCGAACGTCTGCTCGTAGAGCCAGCCGTAGATCTCGAGCTGGAGGCGGACGTGCTCGCTGGAGTCCGATCCGGCGGTTCAGCTTCGAGTCGCGGATCGCGTAGCTGCTGCGGGCGGGGAGCATGAAGTCGGGGTGGCCGACGATCTCGACCTCGCGGCCGGCGAGCGTGGTCGTCGGCGCGCAGGCGGCCCTGGTAGATGACGCGGTCGACGCGCCTCGAGCTCCTCGATGGTCGCCTCGCGCTGCTCCTCGCGGGGCAGCTTGCCGATGTCGATGTGGTTCGGGGAACCGCTCGAGGTGGCGCGCCTCGTGCTCGATGCCGAGGTCGCATCAGCATCGCGCCGAAGTCGCTCGGGCGGCTCCTCCTCGACGCCCTGCTCGCGCAGCCAGACGCGCAGCCCGCAGCGCGACGGGCGCAGGTAGCCGTAGAAATCGCTCGCGACGAACCGCAGCCCTGGCGAGGCACCCTCCTCCATATAGGAGGTTCTACCCGACGGGAGCGGTCTCAGCCGTGATCTTCGTCCCCGAGATCGAGGAGCGCCGCCCAGACGCGGTGGTAGGTGCGGGCGCGCTCGGGGCCCTGACGCTCGGCGACGGCGTTCTTGAAGTTGTCGTAGTCGATCGTCTCGGCGACGAGCGCTGACGGCGGCCGACCCATTCGGCCCGCGTGACGATCGCGCGGTGGCGGTAGTCGGCGACTCGTCCTCGAACGGCTCGATGCTCGGGATCTGCTCGCGCAGCGCCTCGATGTCACCGCGGGTCCGGCCGCGGACGAGCACCTTGTCGGGATCGTCGCGGTGGGCGACGGCGCTGTAGAAGCCCTGTGTCGTGACGAGCCACATCGGGTCAGCGACCTCGGCGTCGCGACGGACGGTGGATGCGCTGGGCGCGGGCTGCCGTCGGCCCTGCCGGCACGTCGTCGGCGTCGCTCGGGTAGGCGGTCATCTGGACCAGCTCGCCCTCGGCGACGAGGGCCGAGCCCTCGACGCCGTTGGCGGCGAAGCGAGCGATCTCACCGAGGCCGGGACCGGCGGTCCGGTTGTTCGCCGGCGCGTCGCAGGCGAGGAGCGTGAAGCCGCGGATCGTGCCGGTGTCGACGGTGTCGCCGTTCGCTGCGGACTGACCGCCGCGTTCCTGGGCGAGCGCGTCGAGCGCGTAGCCCTCGACGATCGCGGGCTGCAGGGCGGAGAAGACGTCGGCGCGGCCGACGAAGTCCAGCATCGCGATCCGGCCGCCGATCACGGCGACCGATCCGCACTGTCCCTCGTGGAGCTTCACGGCCTCGCGGATCTCGCCGAGCCGGTCGCGATGGCTCTCGTAGATGTCGTTCATGGCGCCGGTCGGCGAGCTGGCCTGCATCTCGACGCCGCGATCGGCGACCTCGGTCCAGACCTCGGCCTGGTCGGCGCGCGCCTCCATGCCGGCGGCGTGGTTCATCCGAGCGCGCTTGTTCTTGAGGCGGCGCATCCGCGGATCGGCGGCCTGGGGCGACGGCTGGAAGCGCTCGGTGTGCCGGCTTCCGTCCCAGCGTCCCTGCTCGACGCAGCTGACCGGGATCTGGATCTTCGAGCCGGCGGCGACGAGGACCGAGACGTCGAGGACGCGGTTCTGCTGCGCGCCGAGGATCTCCTCGCCCTCGTAGAGGAGGACGGACCGATCGCCCTGGTTGTGGACGACGAGGTCGTTGACGGAGGCGCCGCCTTCGAGCTCGGTTATCGCGACCTGATCCTGGGCGCCGGCGAAGGCGCGGTAGTCGAGGGTCGTCGCGGGACCGAAGAGGGGGTAGACGGCAAGCCCTCGGACGAGGTCCGGCTCGCCGACCTCGATCGGTCCGGAGAGGTGGCCGGCCAGCGTGTTGGATTCGTCGAGGAGATTGCTCATGCTCGTTCTGTCGTTGCGGGTGCCGCGAACCTGACAGCGGCCTCGCGACGCGGTCGACTCAGGCCCGGTCGAGCTGCGCGGCGAGGAGGCCGATGATCAGCCCGAGGAAAGCGGCGGAGCCGTCCCGTGACGTCTCCGCCTCGTAGAGGCGCTGGCGGATCAGCGCGCGGGTGCCGGCGTCGATCCCGACCGCCTCCTGGAGGCAGAGGACCGCCTCGAGCGATACGCCGACCGGCTCGTGGATCGAGCGGAAGGCATCGATCTGGTCGAAGGCTTCCTCGAGGCTTGCGGTCACGTCGCGCATCGTTGTTCGTGCCTCAGCGAATCCCGCGCAGGCGCTTCTTGCCGTCGGGGTGGTAGCGGCTGATGCCTTGGTCGGCGAGTTCGAGCTTCGTCTCGTCGAGCGCCAGTCGCAGAGCGGCGAGCGGCAGCCCCCAGTCGCGGTAGCCGCGGGCGATACGGTCGAAGTACCAAGCGGAGGGAAGGCCGAGGTAGTCGCCGGAGGTCATGACGTAGGTCATCGCGGTGAGCGGACCCGACTCGGTCTCGACCTCGATCAGCTCCTGGGCATAGAGGGACGGTGCGCCCTCGTAGCGGTCGAGGGCGCGGACGTGCTCGTCCTCGAGGCGCCAGAGCGCGCCCTCCACGGCCCGCCCGGGTGCGGGCTCGATGTCGGCGACGCCGCGGAAGGTGAGGCGCCACTCGGGCAGCCGCGCCGGTGTCAGCGCCTTCGCTCCGGGGCAGCGCCCGAGCAGGTCGGCCGTGTTCAGGTTCGAGCCGTAGGCGAAGTAGTAGGTGGGGGGTTGAGCCACGCACTCCCTGTCGATGTAGTCCTCGACTATCTGACGAGGCACTCTCCATGGATCGGCGCTCTCGAGTCTGAGAATCAGCACATTTGTCGCCCACGTGTGACTCCCTTTCCGGCACGGTTTCGGGTATGGCATCCGTGTACGAGCACCCAATGGGATGGTCCGTCGAGCTCGACGGACGCCTCGTGATCGGTGAGTACGTCGGCGACGAGTGCCCTTTCACCGCAGCTGTCCGCGCCCATGCGATCGACCGTGATCATCCGGTTCGGATCGAGACCGCCGACGGCGTCGTGATGGAGCTCGACATCCTCTCGTTCGGCGTCCATCACCAAGATGGCGACCCGCAAAAAGCGGAAGCGACAGGCAAGGCTGCGAAACAGCGGTGCCGGCGTTGCGACGTTCGGCGCTCGGGTGTCGAGCCCGACTGGTAGGGCCGGCGGCGTGCGACGAAACTCGGGTTGCCTGTACGCACAATGTCTGTACGCTGATGCGGAGATGGCAACGGAGAGCGACACTCGCGATCACCGCTGGAACCTCCGGGTTGCAGAATCTGAGGATGCGATCGTCCGGGCTGCGTCCGAGTCGGTGGACGCGAGCTTCACGAGCTTCGTGCGGGCCGCCGCCGTGTCCGAGGCGAGGCGCGTGATGGCAGACCGCACGCGATTCGAGATCCAGGCGCTCGAGTGGGAGAGGTTCAGCGAACTCCTCGATCGACCGGCGCACGTTCCCAACGGTCTCCGCGATCTCTTCTCGAAGCCCAGCGCCTTCGAGTAGTCGGACGTGGCCTACTCGCGGCCCGAGCCGCTGCGCGAGAAGCACCGTCTCGACGGCTTCGACTGCGGCGAGGAATCGGTCGACACCTGGCTGCAGCGGTACGCGCGCCATGCCGAGTCGGCGAGCAGCGCCCGCACCTTCGTTACCACCAGCGACGGGGAGGAAGTCGCCGGCTTCTTCTCGCTGACGGTCGGCCAGGTCCGCTCCGAGGATGCAACCGACCGCCTCTCGAAAGGGCCAGCCCGCGGGTCGTCCGATACCGGTCGTGATCCTCGCCCGACTCGGCGTCGATCGTGCCCATCAAGGCCGGGGTCTGGGTCGGTCACTCCTCCAGGAAGCGATGCTCCGCTTCGCCACCGTCGCCGAGCATGCCGGCGTCCGCGGCGCTGGTTGCCAACGCCCAGGACGAAAGTGCGAAGGCGTTCTACCTGCGCTTCGGATTCGAGCCATCCCCAACGGACCCGCTCCACGTGATCCTCCTCGCGAAGGACCTGCGGTTGTTCTTGAACGAGGCGGGCGGCGCGTACGGCTGCGTCGCCGACCCGTCGACGTCAGGAACCGACGCCACCGCACGACAGACGGGGCATGCAGATCAACACCAAGCTCGACTTCGACCTCGTTGCGATCGAGAACGAAGACACCCTCCACATCCTTCTCGAGCTGGTCGCGCCGACCCCCGAGACCGACATCGATCGTCCGCCCTCGACGCTCCAGGTCGTGCTCGACCGCTCGGGGTCGATGGCGGACGGCGCCTCCACGCCGCGCTGATGGCGATCGACCGGCTCCTCTCCCGCTTGCGCCCCGAGGATCGCTTCGGCCTCGTCGTCTTCGACGACCAGGTGCAGGTCCCGGTCCCGGCCGGCGTCGTCGGCGACGCCTCCCACGCCGTCCGTGCTCCCGCACATCCACCCGGGCGGGATGACCGATCTCGCCAGCGGCTACCTGCGCGGGATTCAGGAAGCGCAGCGCGCCGCTGCCGACGGCGGCAGCGCAACGCTCGTGATGCTCTCCGACGGCCACGCCAACGTCGGGATCACCGATCAGGCCAGGCTCGAGCAGTTCGCCGCCGGCGCCCAGCGCTCGCACGTGAGCAGCTCGACCGTCGGCATCGGGCTGGGCTACGACGAGAATCTCCTCGCATCGATCGCCCGCGGCGGCTCCGGCAACAACCACTTCGCCGAGAACGGCGACGATGCCGGCGCCGCACTCACCTCGGAGGTCGACGGGCTGCTCGACGAGAGCATCCAGGCCGCCAGCCTTACCGTCCGCCCCTCCAAGGACGTCTCGGCGGTCCGCCTCTACAACGATCTCCCCGTCGGCGCGATCGAGGACGGCTTCATGGTCGAGCTCGGCAACCTCCACGCTGCCGAGCAGCGCCGGCTGATCCTCCAGGCCGACATTCCGGCGATCGGTGGCGCCGGCCTTGCCTCGATCTGCGACCTCGAGCTCCGCTGGGTGGACGTCGAGACGATGCGCAGCGAGCGTGTCGACCTCCCCGTCTACGTGAACGTCGTCCCCGGCGACGAGGCCGCCGGCCGGATGAGTGACCCCGCCGTCACGACCGAGCTCAGCTTCCAGAAGGCCCAGCGGGCGAAGCGCGAGGCGACCGACGCACTGCGGAGCGGCGACCTCGACAAGGCGACCGGACTCTGGCGGACTGCCTCCGCCGAGCTCGAGGATCTCGACCTGACCGGGGCGCCGGACTCAGCGGTGACCGAGATCGCCGACGAGGTCCAGGTGCTCAAGGAGCTGGCCGACCAGGCACGCGTCGATGCCCTGATGGCCAGCAAGCGCGCGGTCGCCGACCACCACATGAAGTCGCGCAAGCGGGGAAGAGAACCGGGCCCGTCCGCATGAAGCTCCGCCAACTGATCAGAGACTGGCGGGCGTCCGTGATGGGCGTCCTGCCCGCGCGCTGGCGCGGCGAGCCGACTGCCTCCCGAGGTCAACCGTCCCCGCGTTCGGTGGGTTTCGTCGAAGAAGGGCACGACCGAGGTCATGACTGTCGGTCCCAAGGCCGCGGCAGCGATGGCGCGGGCTAAGCAACGAACCCAAGGGGAAGACGTCGATGACCGATGAACCAAGGAAGACGCTGCGCGGTGCGGTTTGAGAGCGGGGCGCAGAGCACACGATCAAGCACGTTCGGGACAGCCGATCACGATCCGATTGCGTGCGCCTAGACGGGATCGGCACGTGCTTCCGGTTCTCAGCCCGCTCCCGATTCAGCATCCTCGGGGCAATGAACCAGTAGCACCAGCCGTCGATCTCGAGGTAGTCGTTCGTCATCACGTAGTCGGGCTGGTACGGGGCGACGTACTCGGCCCGATATCCCTCTGCCCTGATCAGCTGGACGAACGCTTCGAACAGATCGTCGTCCACCTCCTGCCAGTCCCTGATCACGTACTCGTGCGGGTCCGGCGTCTTGCCGGTGTCGCCGACCTCGACCATCCTGACCGCCCGCCACGGGACCGAGGCAATGAATTCTTCAGCCCCGCCGTCGGACAAGGTTTCTTCACCGTGTTCACGGCTTCCGTCTCTGGCCTTAGAACCGAGCACGATGGGGTGTGTCGAGTCAGAAGTCGCTGATCTCGACGCCGTTGCGGCCGGGATAGGCTTCGCTGACTAGAGGAGGAGACGTGTTGGACATGCCTTCTGCGCCGGCTGCTTTCGCAGAGTTCGAAGGCCTTCGGGGTCAATCTGTGAGTGTTCCCATCTACCGCTTCGGGGTCAAGCGTTGGCCAGAGCGAATCGAGTTCGACATTGGCTCGTACACCAACAAAGTGCTGATCGAGTACGAGGGGGACCCGCTCTTCTGCGAGATCGCGCTTGTCCGCATCGCGCGATCGCAGGGATGGGACGCAGCATGGATCGATACCTATCACGGCAATCGACGCTGGTCGGAGATGCCGGAGAGGTCGGAGCCAATCGATCTGCCGCCACTCCAAGAGGACTTGCTGGCAAGGATCCAGCAGCGTCACGGCAAGAGAGGCGGGTGCTGGGATGTCATCGCATGGAGGGGTCAGGAGTCGGCATTTATTGAGTCGAAGACCACGGACAGGATCCTTGAGAACCAACGTGGATGGCTCAAGGCAGCCCTGCAGGAGGGAGTGCCGCCGGATGCTTTTGCGAATGCGGAGTGGACGGTCCAGCAATAGAGCGTCCCGGCGCCTCGGCGAAGGACTCAGGCGACGGGTCCGAGCGCCAAGACCGAAGGACTTCCGAAGACAGACCAACTTCGAGCGGGAGCTACCTCCCGCCTATAAGGACAAGGTCCAGCGTCTTGGGCTCAGCCTCGTGTCCGACAACACTCTCCGCCGGGTCCAAGCGGGCGTACGGACCTACCCGAGTCGGGTCTCCCCTTTGATCGCGCGAAGCCTCATCGCGGAGGATGGAATCTCACTGAATGACCGGGGTGCCAAGAGCCTTGAGATGTTGGATCCGTTGCTTCCAGCGGGTGGATATCCGGATTCACTGCTGCAGTGATCCCGCAGCCGACTAGCCAGGGTCCGGCGCCACCACGACGCAGTGGTTCCGCGCCCGCGAGATCCCGACGTAGAGCTGCTGGTCGAGCGTCTCCTCGTCGATGTCCTCGAGCTCGCAGAGGATCACGACCGGCGTCTCGAGTCCCTTGAAGCCGCGGATCGAGGAGAAGCGGACGTAGTTGCCGAGCGGCTTGGGCTCGTCGACGAAGCTTGTACTGGCCGCAGCCGGCCTGGGCGACGCGCGGAGTTCTCGATGTCGTGCGAGGAGAGGACGACGATGTCCTGGGGGGGGACCTCCTCCTGCTCGCAGAGCCGCTCGATCGACTGCGCGCGACGGTCCCCGGCTGGTCGTCGGTCTGGATGCAGCTCGACGTCGCGGCCCTCGGGGCCGATCGACCTCCGGCTCGATCTCGCCCTCGTACTTCTTGATGACCTCGCGGTGGATCGCCTGGGTGTTGCGGCAGTTGACGTCGAGGTCGTAGCGGACGGAACTCGTCGGGCACCTCGAGCTCGGTTGTCGTAGACGCGCTGGTTGTCGTCCATGAAGAGCCAGACGTGCGCTTCGTCGGGGTCGCGGAGCGTCGCCATCAGCGCGTCGAGCCAGTCGTTGTGGAGGTCCTGGGCCTCGTCGACGAAGAGCGCGTCGTACTGCGGGCCGAGCTCCTCGATCGCCTCGATCAGCGCCATCGGCAGCTCCTCGTCGCAGAAGTTCGGCCGGGCCTCGTCCCCGCGTCGTAGTCGGAGAGCTCGACCTTGGCCTGCTTCGCCAGCGCGATGCAGAGGCCGTGGAAGTTCTAGAAGTCGATCCCGGAGTCCTTCTCGGTCTTGCGCAGGTGGTCGCGGAGGGCCCTTGTTGAAGCAGACGAAGAGAACGCCCTTGCCCTTCGCGGCGAGCCGCTTGGCCTGCTCGACGGCGAGCATCGTCTTGCCGGAGCCGGCGCAGCCGCGACGACGACGCGCGCTTGTCCCGCCCATGGCTATGGAGCAGCCGGGCCTGCTCGTGGGTGAGGGTGATCAGCGCCTCCTCCTCGTCGAGGAACTCCTCCGCCATCGGCACCTCGATCCGGACGTCGGGCGCGAGCAGCTCGCGCAGCATCTTCGATCCCGTCGGCGCCGGGGCCGACCGGCTTCGTCGCCGCGCGCCGCGGTGGTAGGCGAAGATCCGCTCGATCGGACTCGTCGATGGTCGTCGATCTCGTTGCGGTCGATGATGAGCTCCGGCGGGTGCGTCGGGAGCGAGGACGAGCTTGTGGACGGTGATGTCGGGGAAGGCGACCGCGTGGCCGATGAGGAGCTTGCGGCTACCCTTCGCCGGCATCCCGCCGATCTTGCGCTCGAGGTCGTAGCGGTGGTCGAGCGCCTGCGCGAACGGGTCGCTTCATCCGCTCCCGCTTGCCGTCGTGGATCCGGAACCACTCGCCGTGCTGGCACTCGATCCCGCCGCCCTTCACCTCGAGGCAGAGGAGCCCGCGCTCGGGATGGGCGAGGACGAAGTCGATCTCGCCGTCGTTGGAGCCCTTCTGCCTTGTCGCGGATCACCCAGCCGACCGAGTGAAAGACCTCCCACTCGTCGTCGAGCCGCGCCTCGAGCGCGTCGAAGACCTTCCCCTCGGCCTCGCTCTTCACATCCTCCTCGAAGAGCGTGCGCGGATACATCGACCGCCATCGGCGCATCCTATGGCTGCGAAACGGACTCCCGTCTCTTTCCTGCCGCCAGTGCACCGAGGACGTCGCGAGCAGCGTCGGAAACCAGAGGCGGCGACAGCAGGCGGGCGTCGAGCTCCTCGTCGAGGGTCGAGCGGAACCCCAGCTCGCCGACGATCACGGTGTCGTCATCGCCATCCCCGATAGCGAGATCGAGGACCGCGGTCAGGCCACCCCGGAACAGCTCGCGGGTTCCTTCGGGGACGGCGAACCAGGAGCCGAGGTAGGGGACGCGCCAGCCGCGGTTGGTGAGGAAGCCCCGAAACGCACGCTGGGCCACCGGCGTTCCTGCGCCCACGTCGACCGTCGGCGACTCCGGGTCCACGGCGACCACCTCCCGGTCCGCCTGGTCGATCGGCTGCTGCAGCCCGAGATCGGCGAGGCGCTCCCGCCACCGCAGCCGATCCTCGGCGGGGGAGTCGGCCGGATGCCAGATGCTGATGCTCGAGCGCTGCGACACGCGGACCGGGCGGCCGCCGACACCCCGCAACCCGTCGTTGCCAGCGAGCGCGAGCCCGTTCGGCTCCTCGACTTGCCAGATCAGCCTCCTCGCCATTGCTGCCCGGAGAGGGTCGGCGAACATCCGCTCCGACCATTGGGCCATCGACCAGGAGCGCCCCTCGGTCATCGCCAGCTCGAGGCGGGAGCGGAGATCGGCGAGGTGGGCCTGAAGCCGGCGGCGCTCGGACTCGAGGTGCTCGAGGTCGCGCGGATGGTCGAGCGTCCGGGCGGGACGCCGGCCGACGGGCCTGCCCCCGCTTCCGGTCCAGGTCGTCCGCACCCTCCGCAGCTCGTCGGTAACGGTGAGCCGGGCAGTGCATGGGCCGACGGCGATCGACGTCGAAAGCGTCGGCATCTAGCTCAGGCCCATCGAACAAATCTTCGAGCTCACCCAGTGGGATGCCGAGCTCCCGCTCCCGCCCGGTGAGGACCTTCGTGATCTTCGCCTGGGCGTAGGCGTAGTAGGCGCGCTCGCGCAGCCGGACCAGCTCGCGGGCTCCACCCTCACCGAGTCGGCCGAGCAGGTCGACGACCCGGTGTCCGGCCTGCAGGTCGCGAGGACCGACGGTCGGGATCCGGGAGTAGGCGGAAGCCGCGGCAAGGGCGAGCTCCGATGCCAGCTCCTGGCGCGGCGGCGACCCCTCGAGCGCGGCGAGTGCCGCCTCCGCGGTTTCGTCGAGTCTTCCGTCTGCGTCCAGGGCCCAGCGGCACGACGGCCTCGACCCGCGGGTCGAGGCCGGCGCGGAGCCGAACGGGTCGTCGTCGACGACGCTCATGCCGCCTCGACGTCCGGCCGGAGTAGGGGCTGGCAGTCGGTCATGTAGCTCGCCCGCGGCAGCAGCGTCCACTGCGGGAGGCCGCCGCCGCAGAGGGGGCAGAACGTCGGGAATGCCCGCCGGTCCATCACCTCGAGCCAGAACTCACGGCCGCCGGCGGTCCAGGTCTGCTCGCAAGCCGGGCAGCTGACCGATGCCTTGTCGACGAACGCGGGTCGGCGACTGAGCTCGACCACCCCGTCCGGGAACCAGACCCTGCGGTAGCCGATCAACGTCGCCCACTCGGCCAGGGTCTCCTCGGCGTCGGGGTCCCCTTCGGCCAGATAGGTCACGGTGAGCTCCATTCCGCTCTGCGGATCCCCGGAGTCCCCAAGGTCAGCGATCGTCACTCCGTCGTCAGCAACCTCCTCGAGCATCGAGCCCAGCGGTGACGCCGCATCGGCCAGGGCCGGATCGGACTTGACGAGCCGGATCACCGAGCCGGTGATCGTCGCCCGGAAGGTTGTCAGCGGAATCCCCATGGCCCTCTCGGCTTCGAATTCCTCGACTGCGCGAAGCAGCTCGTCGTCATCCCATTCTTCGTCCACGGTCCTCCTCTCTTCGACTGTCTATTCAGTCGTTCGGGAAGGCCCGAACCTGACACCGCTCCGAAGCCGATCGGCGTCAGGAACGGCGGTCGTAAGCGACTCGACAAGCGAGAAAGGAGACCGATGGCGACGACGATGCGACAGCTGATCGACAACCCGAGGGCGAGGGAGGTCGTCCCGTATGTCCTCGGCCAGATGGACGAGTTCATCCTCGCGATCCAGTTCCTCGCCCGAAAGGACACCATCGACCTTCCCAGGTCGCTGGGGAAGCACCTCCGACGGGTGGCGACCGTTCTGGAGCAGGCGGCGATCACGCCCGGGATCGACCTGCGCTCGCCGAACGTCATGGATTTCGCGACGGCTCTGCGGATCTACGGACCGCCCGAGTTTCGGCGCGGGGAGCCTCTCGAATGGGAGCTCTACCCGAGCGGGTCCTGGTGGGCGACGGACGAGCGCGGAGCCGATTCGGAGATCGCTGAAGCCGGCGAGTCGTTCGGGATCACGATCGCGCGCTGGGATCGACCGGACTGGTACGTCGAGACCCACGAACTCGCCAAGTCGCTGGCGGCCGAGGTCGTTGCGCGCCCGTCGTTTCTGCGGGAGCTGATGGAGGAGGACTTCGGCGAGGCCGACCTTCCCTGCGAGTGACGGTCCGCTACCGGCGCGCCTTCATCGCCTTGGCACAGTCTTGATGGAGTAGGTCCCCGTCGACGATTTCTCGGGCATCCAAGGACGTGATCGCCACCCGACACACCGGGCACTTCGACAACGTGCGCCGCAGGCAATCGAGGTGTCCGAGCTGGCCGGTCGTTCCGTCGACTCCGCGAGATGAGGTCGGATAGACGGGCTCGCTGCATACCTCGCAGTCCGCGAGCGAAGTCGCGAGCCAATCCCGCACCGCCTGCCGTCTCGCAGCTGGGATCAGATCGAGGGCGTCGGGCTCCGGCGGTTCATCGGACGTGGGCATTCGGAGCTCGTCGTCCGGCGGGGCCTTGTTCTGACAAGCGTCCTCGAAGTGCCTGCGGGACGCTCGCTACGATCAGACGGACGACAGGAATCAAGGAGCTGCGATGACCAACTACGGAGTGGTTTTTGAGCCGGCAGACGACGGCAGCTGGTCGGCCTATTCGATCGATATTCCCGGCGTGTTCGCGATTGGAGCCGATCGTCCGCTGCCGAGTCAGCATCAGAGAGGCACTCGAGTTGCACCGGGATGAGTTCGCCGCATCGGTGAAGTAGCGCCACCCTCGCGTTCCCGCGCGCGGTGATCGCCGTTTGACGGGTCGTTCATCGGCGCGCGCTCTGATCTCGCCCGACATTCCGGAGAAGCGACGTCAGCTCGGTCTGCCGATGCGCGACCCTCTCTCGATGCCCGTCGCCCTCGACCTTCCCGGACCGCGTCGGCGGATCAGGGTCGAACCGGTTCGGAGCCTGAGCCCGAGCCGATCCACGAGCGCCAGCCCGCGCCGCGGGAGCCGAGCGAGCCCGTGCCCGCGGAGCGCAGCGACGGGAGTCGGTGCCGGACCCCGGGTGAGCGAGAACGAGGAGGGCGCAGCTCAGTTCGCGGAGGCGCTGCTCGGCTTCCGTGTCTGGGCGATCAACCCGGCCGGCATGCTGCTGCCCTTCGCGGTCCCGGAGGCCGCCCCGTGGCTACCCGGCGAAAACCACGCGAGTGCGCGTTCTCCGATCACCTGGCGCCACATCCCAACTGCGGGTGCGGGTTCAACGCGCTTCACCATCCGCCGTCCGGCTATGCGGGGGACATCGGCTACGCCGTCGGGGCGATCGCGGCCTGGGGCGACATCGACCTCTTCCGGACCGGGTTCCGCGCTGATTCGCCAGCGTCGTGCTCTCGCTCGCCGACGTTCGCGAGGAGCCCCACCGTGAGCGGCTCGCTCTCGCCGCTCGCAACTCGGGGTGCCGCTCGTCGCCCTCCGCGCTTCTCAGGTGTCGCGTTCGCTCGCCCGGTCGGCGCGACCTGACAGGGATGGGTACGGAGGGCGGCGCGGACTTCGCGACGCAACACGTCGCGCCCATCCATCGGCTTGCCCTCTGCACGGCAACGGCCGGCAACGGGGTCTGGCTCGCCAAGCCCTCGCGCTCGCCCAAAGCGCCGAACCGTCCGGCTCGCTCCGAGCCGACGCTCACGCAGCAGTCGACGGGAAGATGAGGAAGACCATTCGCCGTTACCAGGAGGTGACGGCCGGCGACCCTCTCTTCGAGCTCGGGGGCTCGGGCGGGCGGCTCGTCTGCCCGGCTCCACTCGACGGCCGGACGATGGACGTCCGGGATGCCGGCGACGCGGACCTCAGCGCCGGCCCAGCGAGGCGGGCGGCTGGTCGAGCTCGAGGCACGGCCCGCGCCAGACGACTGGCCGGTCGTCTGGGGCGTCGTCGGCGCCGACGAGTACCGGCGGACCGTGATCGAGAAGGGATCCGACGCGCGGGTGCCCGCCGCGTCGCCGTCAAGCGCTGGGCGGCTCACCGGCTGCTTCGGCTGGCGCCCGACAGAAGTGGCTGCGCGAGTTCTGCGCCGGGCTCGGCGAGCTACGACCGTGACCCGGCCCTCGCCGACGCGCTCGACGGCTCGGGCTCAGCGTCGGATTCCGGCTCCTCGACGGCGGCGGCATGAACTTCTCGCCCGACGGCGTCGCCAGCGGCGATCCCGGCGACGACGTGGACGTCTGCCTCGAGATCGAACCCGAAGCGCTCGTCCGCTACTGGCGCGGTGCGCTGACCCTCGCGCGAGACGATGTCTCCAGCGGTCCGTTCCTGACCGGCCGCTACGAGAACACGGACGACCGTCCCGTCCATCTCGCCACCGGGACGTCGGGCAGGCGCGGCTTCCGATGTCGATTCACCTGCGGACTGTTCCCGGTGGCAGCCGGTCCGCGCGAGCTCGGCGATCCGGGTTTCGGGCTGGTGACGCGGTCCGCGACCCGCACGGCGTACCGCCCTGACCGGGACATGATCGGCTCGTGCGGCCTAGGCCGTCGACGCCCGTGCACGCCGCTTCGCCCACCGGGCCCTTGCCAATCGGTCCAGCGACATGCGTTTCCGATAAAGGCGATCGGCTTCGGGTCCGACTCTCTGCTCACACGGTCGCGCCGCGACCGCGAGCAAAGGAGAGTGGAATGTCCGCCAAGGGTCTGCGTCCCGCCGGTCTGGCCATCGGCGCCGTCGTCATCCTCGCCGTGATCGGCGTCGCCTCGGCGTGGGCCGCGGCGGTCAAGAGCTCGGTCGCGGTGCCGGGCCAAACCGTGGCCTCGACAAGCACCAAGTGCCCGAAGGGCAAGGCGCTCGTCTCGCAGGGCTTTGGCACGAAGAACTTCACGACCGACGGCACCGGGAGCACCGTGGTTCGCGTCGACTCACATCGCTCCGGAACCGGCCTCGAGACCCGGGCGACCAACTTCAACGACGCCGACGGGGTCCTCGATGCCTACGCGTACTGCTCGAAGATGGGCCGGGACGTCAGGGTCGTCAGGGGGAGCGTGCTGATTCCCGCAAGGGGGGCCGGCACAGCGAAGGCCCGCTGTCCGCGCGGGAGCTCCCCGATCGCCGGAGGCTTCGGCTCGCCCGGCTTCTCTCCCTCCGGCGCTCAGGCCATCGCGCTGACATCCCGCCTCGATGGGCGCGCGTGGCGCGTCAAGGGGATCAACCAACCGTCGAAGAGCGGTCAGAAGCCCGGCAAGCTCGTCGCCTACGCGTACTGCCTCGACGACGCACCGAAGATCGTCGTCCGCCACGCCACCCACAAGGTTGCTCGCGGGGACCTCGAAACCATCGTCGCTACCTGCCCGCGAGGCGCGAAGGCGATCTCGGGGGGATTCGACGGCCGCGTCTCGCTCGGAGCCAGGCCCAAGGCTGCGGGCGCGATCATCTCGCGCCGCGCGAAGCACGGACGCGCCTGGAAGATCGGTGCGGTCAGCGCCACCGGTACGACCTCGCAAGCGACCGTCTACGCCTACTGCCTGAAGCGCTGAGGGGACCGACGGGCGCGCCGCCGCCGCACAATCTCTACCCTCGCCGCATCGCCGATCACTCCGTAGGCCCGCGGCAGAACAGGGTTGACCCGTTTGGAAACCTCGTCGCCGACCAGGCGCGGGGGTCGCTGATGGGCAATCGCGGGGTGCTGCACGACGAGGGCGGGGCGATCACGCGGTTCCACAAGGGCAACCGGTGGATCTTCTGCGAGCTCGAGTTCAAGGAGCAGCGGCGGCAGCTGATGCAGCCCGGTCAGTACACGGAGCTGTTCTTCCTCGATGAGGCGACGGCGTTCGCCGCCGGGCACCGGCCGTGCATGGAGTGCATGCGCGAGCGGGCCGTCGAGTTCCGCGACGCCTGGGCGTCGACGAACCTGAACGCGGAGGGCGCCCACCTGCGCCTGCCGATGATGGACGCGATGCTGCAGCGCGAGCGGATCGACGCCGACGGCAACAAGATCACCTCGCGGGCGAAGGTCTCGGACCTGCCCGACGGCGTGATGGTCGTGCCGGCGGGATCCGAGCAGCCGCACCTGCTCGACGCCGGCCACCTGCTCCCGTGGAGCTTCGCCGGCTACGGCGACCCGGTGCCGGCGCGCTCCGACGACGAGGTCCGGGTCCTGACGCCGCGGACGTTCGTCAAGACCTTCGCCGCCGGGTTCTCGCCGGCGACCGCGGTCCCGGCGCCTCACTAGCGCCGAGCCGCGCCCGCCGCCCCTACCGCTCGCTCAGCGCGACCGGGATCGTCCGGTACTGGTTGAGGAAGGTCGAGCTGAGCCGCTCGCTGTCGCCGTCGAGCTCGATCTCGTCGAACCGCTTCAGCGTCTCCTCGATCCAGAGCTTCAGCTCGAGGCGGGCGAGGCCGGCGCCGAGGCAGAAGTGCTTGCCGCCACCGCCGAAGCCCTGGTGGGCGTTGGGGTCGCGGCGGACGTCGAACGTCTGGGCGTCATCGAAGACGGTCGCGTCGCGGTTGCCCGACACGTACCAGAGGGCGAGCTTGTCGCCGGCGCGGACGTGCTTGCCGGCCAGTTCGGTGTCGCAGGTCGCCGTCCGCCGCATGTAGGCGAAGGCGGGGTGGAAGCGGACGAACTCCTCGACGACCTGCTCGAGCGGGACGGCGCCGGAGCGGACCAGCTCCATCTGCTCGGGGTCGTCGAGCAGGCTCTTCAGCCCGGACGTGAAGACGGCCCGGGTCGAGTCGTTGCCGGCGACCATCAGCAGGAAGAAGAACATCAGCACCTCCTCGGGGGAGAGGCGCTCGCCGTCGACCTCGGCCTCGATGATCGCCGTCGTCAGGTCGTCGGTCGGGTGTTGCCGGCGCTCTTCGACCATCTCGTTGACGTAGGGGATGAACTCCTCGAGCGCCCGCCAGATCTCGCCGAGGTCGGGGACGAGCCGCGGATCCTCGAAGGCGGTCGTCCGGTTCGTCCAGTCGACGAGCTTGTCGGCGTCCTCGCGCGGCACGCCGAGCATGTCGCCGATCACCATCGAGGGGACGTAGATGCCGATGTCCTGGACGAGGTCGACGCGGCCGTCGGGATGCGCCGCGAGCGCCCGGTCGTAGACGAGGTTGATGATCTCGCGGATCCGCTCGGCGTGGTCTTCGGCGCGCTTCGGGGTGAACGCCCGCTGGACGAGCCCCTTGAGGCGGTCGTGGCGGGGCGGGTCCTGGGCGATCAGCATGTTGGCGCTGAGGTCGATCGGGTCCGGCTCGCCTTCGGGGGCGAGCTTGTCGACGAGCAGGATGCTGCGGTCGGAGGAGAACGTCTGCGGGTCGCGGCCGACCTTGGCGATGTCTTCGTAGCGGACGACCGACCAGAAGCCGGCCTCGTCGGGGAAGTCGCCGAACTCGCTCCAGTGCAGCGGCTCCTCCTCGCGGAGGCGGGTGAAGAGCTCGTGGGGCGGGCCGTCCTTCCAGAGGTCGAGGTCGCTGACGTCGACGTCGGCGAGGTCCTGCGCGGGCGGCGCGATCGTGGTCATCGGTCTCCTCCGGAAATGGGTGCGGTCGGCGGGTGGGCGTCAGCACCGTAACGCGATTGGAACATAAAGTCAAGATGTTTCATCCGGATCACTACGACCTAGCTGATTCAGTCGGAACGGCACGCTACGATGCACCGCATGGCAACGACGACTCCCAATCCGACCTTTCGCCGTGCGACCCGCGAGGACGCGATCGAGCTCGCCCGCGAGCGCTTCCTCGCCGGCGACCGGCTCGAGATGTCGCAGCTGGCCGCCGAGCTCGGCGTGGGGCGGACGACCCTCTACCGCTGGGTCGGCGAGCGCGAGCAGCTCGTCGGCGAGGTCTTCGGCAGCCTCGTCGATCGCTGGCTCGAGCAGGTCGAGCCGGAGATCCCCGCCGAGCCCGGCATCGATCGCTTCCTGCGGGTCCTTCGCGCCTTTCTCGAGTTCGCCGCCGCTTCGGAGCCGCTCACCACGTTCACCCAGCGCGAGCCAACCCTGGCGATGCGGGCGTTGATGGACCCGGCCGGGCCGGTCACCCGCCACGCAATCGCCGCGTTGCGGGGCCTTCTCGACGAGGTCGATCCCGACGTCGAGATCAGCGACGAGATCGCCAACGCGATGAGCATGGTCACCCGGACGCTCGTCTGGGCGAACATCGCGACCGGCCAGGAGCCCGACGTCGAGGGCGCGGTCAGCCTTGCCGAGACCCTGATCCGGGCCTCCGGCGTCGAGAGCTGAGCTGGACGGCGCCGCCGAGCATCCCTACATTCCGCGCTTATGGAATCGAAGAAGAAATACAGCGACAGCCGCCGTCGGCGACCGGCGCAGGTCAGCTCTGTGCCTTCCGTGACGGTCATGGCAAAGGATCAGTTCGACGAGCTGCTCGAGACGATCGACCGACCCGATGCTGCGCCGAAGCTCCGCAGGACCGTCCAGCGGGCGAAAGACAGCGGGCGCATCGCTGAGGCGTAGCGCCGGCCCGGGGTCCGTCGCGGCCGCCGGGTGTAGCCCGGTTCACACCGCGGAGGGGTTGAGGACGCCGGCCGTCTCCCCGAAACTGCCCGCATGCGTTTCGGCACTCACACATCCCGGTTCATCGTCCTCACCTGCCTGCTCGTCGCGGCCGCGCTCGGCCTGACCGCGAGCTCGGCGCTCGCGAAGACGTTCAACGTCAACAAGCGCGGCGACCACGTGCCCGGCAAGTGCAACCGTGCCGACTGCACGCTTCGCGAGGCGGTCATCGCCGCGACGGCGAAGCCTTCGAACGACCGGATCAAGCTGCCGGCGACGAAGCCCTACAAGCTGAAGCGCGATCCGTCGCTGCCCGGCGCTGACGAGACCGCCGGCGACCTCGACGTCGGCGTCGCGATCGGCCCCGGCAACATGACGAAGATCGTCCACCCCGGCAGCGGCCGGGCGACGGTCGACGCGTCGGCGACCGGCGACCGCGTCATCGAAGTCGTCGGCAACATCGACCTGCGGCGCGTGAAGCTGACCGGCGGGATCGCCGAACCCGACGAGCAGTCGGGTGGCGCCCTGAACATCCGCGGCTTCGCCGCCCTGCGCGACTCGGTCGTGGTCGGCAACCAGGCGCCCGACGTGGGCGGCGGAATCTTCGTCTACACCGGCACCCTGCTCGTCGAGCGCTCGAGGATCGCCCGCAACACGGCCGGCGACGGCGGTGGCCTCTACGTCGGCGAGGACGCCTACGCCGACCTGACCGAGTCGACCCTCGACCGCAACGTCGCCGAGAGCGACGGCGGCGCGATCACGATCGAGACCGGCCCGTTCCAGGACTCGACGCGGATCATCCGCTCGACGCTCTCACGCAACGAAGCGGCCGATGACGGCGGCGCGATCTACTCGCGCTCGACCAAGGGCCTGATCGAGAACTCGACCCTGGCCGGCAACTCCGCCGACGGCCGCGGCGGCGCGCTCTACGCGGCGCCGGACACCTCCGACCGCGATCAACGGCTCGACGATCGCCCGCAACCGTGCCGATGCCGACGACGACGCCAGCCCGGGCGACAGCGGCGGCGGCATCTACGCCGACGGCGGCAGCGACGTCGTCACGATGGCCAACTCGCTCCTCGCCGACAACCTGACGACCGGCGGCGCCGACAACGACTGCGACGCTCCGGCCCCGGTCGGGATCGAGTCGCTCGGCGGCAACCTCGTCACGTCGACCTCCGGGCGGCTGCACGTTCTTCAACCACCCCGAGGATCATGGCGTCGGCAACGCCGCGGATCAAGCCGCTCGCCAACTACGGCGGCCCGACGAAGACGATCGCGCTGAAGGCGAACAGCCCGGCGATCGACGAGGCCGACGGCCCGAACCAGCTCGACGGTCGACCAGCGCGGCGAGGCCCGCGACGAACGCCGACATCGGCGCCTACGAGCGCTGAGTCAACCGACCGACCTCGCGGGGCCGGGGAGGCATCAGCCCTTGCGCTTGATCTTCAGCGTCTTCCGCTCGCTGGCGCGCTCGCCGCCGGTCCGGGTGAAGTCGACCTGAAGCTTCAGCTTCAGCCTGTGCTTCTTGGCGAGCGTCTTGCGGGCCTTCCTGGTCAGGGTCAGGGAGGCGTTGACGGTGCCGGCCTTCTTGACGTTGACCCTCTTCGTCTTGATCAGAGCGGCCCTGCCGGCGCGGCTCCCGGACGCCGGCCCGAGACGGTCGGGACCCGTCGGCCCGGGGCCGTTCAGTCCGCAGGGTGCGTTGACACCGGCCGGTGCGCTGCAGAACGTCACCTTCCCGGGGTCGTCAACCTTCACCTTGATCTTCGTCTTCCTGCATGCCGCCTTACACGTGAGGCCCGTGTTCTTGAAGGTGACCTCGCCGGGCGGCAGGAGGATCCCGGTCCCTTCGCGGTCGAAGCGGGCGATCGCCGAGTCGCCGTACGAGGTGGTGTAGACGGAGGTGTTGTCCGGGCTGACGGCCAGACCGCGACCGGTGTTGAGGCCGCCCGTGACGCTCCCGAGGGTGCAGCCGATCGGGAACTCTTCGATGCAGCCCTTGGGCGTCAGCGCCCCACTCGTGGCGTTGCGGTCGAAGTAGACGATCGCGTCGTCCTCGCCGACCGCGTAAACGGATTGGTCGTCGGGACTGACGGCGACGGACCACGCCGCTTTGAGACCCTGCTGGGAGCTGGTGCAACCAATTGTCAGCCCTGTGTCGGAGATGCAACCGACCGCGGTGAGGACGCCGGAGTTGACGTCGCGGTCGAAGCGGACCACCGCACCATCGCTGCCGCCGGCATATACCGACTTGCCGTCGGGGCTGATCGCGACGGAACGGACCGACCCGAGGCCCTGGGTCGACGTGGTGCAATTGGCGATGGGCGCTTCGTTGTCGGAGATGCAGCCGCGCGAGTCGAGCGAAGGGGCCGCGACGCTGACGACAGCACCGTCCAGGCGTCCGGCGACATGGAGGGAGGAACCGTCGGCGCTGATCGCGATCGACGACGCGTCGGCGAGGCCAGGGCGAACAGCGCCGCAGCCAGGTGCGTCGCCCGTCGCGGCGACGCAACCGTCTGGAGCGAGGTCGCCCGTGTTCGGGTCGCGGGTGAGACGAACGATCGCTTGCGCGCCGATTGCGTAGACGTACTCGCCCTCGGGATCGACCGCGACTCCGTTGGCACTGGCGAGGCCGGTCTGGGTCGGCCCGCCGCATCCGGCGATGTCATTCGTGTTGGCAACGCAGCCGGCGTCGGTCAGCAAGCCGGTCGTCGGATTCCGCTCCAGGTTGGCGATTGCGTCGTCGCCGGCGGAGGCGACCAGCACCGACAGCCCATCTGAGCTGACGGTGATCCCATACGGATCCTCCAGCCCCTCGGCGGTTGAGGGGCAACTGGTGAGCCCGTCGTCGGCGATGCACCCCACCGGTGTAAGCGCGCCGGTGCTGATGTTCCGAGAGAAGATCGAGACGGCGTCGTCGGCGATCCCGGTCGCATACACCGACTTGCCGTCGGGACTGACGGCCACGGCGAACGCCTGGTTGAGACCTTCGGCGGTCTGCCCATCACATCGATCCGGCCCGAAGCCGACATCCTGGAAGCAGCCCTGCGGGGTGAGGTCACCGGTCGCGGCCGATGCGGCAGGCACCGACAAGGCCAGCAGCGCTGCCCCACTCGCGAACAGCAGGCGGCCGGCGACTTTCAGTCGGTCCCGCAAGCTGACTCAACTCCCCATTTCCCTCGAAAAACATCCACCCGAACCGCAGATCCGGAGATTAATGGCGGCCGGCGGCGGTTGTCAAAGGAAAAAGCAGCTTTGGAGGCGGGTCCGCGAACTTGAGCCGCGGCTTCGGGTTCACCGCGGCTGAAACGCGCTCAGCGCGAGGACGAGCAGCCGCCGGCGCTCGAGCGCGTGAACGCCGCCGCGTCGTCGTAGTACTTCAGCTTCGGGAGGTAGGGCCCGAGGACGTCGGCCTCGTCGCCCGGCGTGGTGGTGAGCTGGATCGCGTGCTCAAAGCTCCGCGAGGGGAGCATGTTGCGGATCTGGAACCAGCCGAAGTCGTGGTCGAGGTCGCCGTCGCCGGTCTTGCTCCAGCGGACCCACGCCTTGCCGCAGGCGTAGCGGGCGGTCTCGGGGCGGTCGCCGGAGCGGCTGACGACGATCGTGTAGATGCCCTTGCGGTTCGTCGGGATCTGCTCGTCGAAGGCGCAGTCGGTGACGCGGGTGCTCTGCGGCGCCTCGTTCATGCAGAAGCTCGTGTAGCGGACCTGGCCGCCGGTCATCCGCCGGTCGCCGTGAAGGGTCGCCGGCGAGGTTGGAAGCTTGCCGCGGAAGACGGCGACCTTGCCGAAGTGGCGGTTGATCGCCGTCCGGACGTAGGCGTTGTGGATGTTCGGGAAGAAGCCGCCGGAGGCGCCGCGGGCGGGTGGGTTCGCGACCGCGCCGGGCGCATCGTCCCCGGTCCAGAGCTGCAGCAGGTAGCGGCGGTCGTACTGCGCGCGCCAGTAGCCCTTGCGAACCGCCGGGAACCACGGCGGCACCTCGCGGGGAACCGACGTCAGGCCGGCGAAGACATCGACCGGCGAGCTGAGCTCGTTCGGGTAGCGCATCGCCCGGTAGGTGTCGGTACTGATCAGCAGCGCCCCGGGATCGGGGACGCGGGTGTGGCCGATCGCCTTCGACTCCGAGTCGACGGCGTCGCAGAGCGCCTGCCCTTTCAGCACGGTTCCGTCGGCGAGCGTCAGGGTCGGCTTCGGCAGGCCGACGCCGCCGGTCAGGTCGGTGCCCTTGTCGGGCACGTAGACGCGCAGCATCAGGAGGTTGAGCTCGTAGGTCTGAGCGCCCTGGGTCTCGGTGATCGGGCCGGCGTCGGGGATCACGTAGATCTTGTTGCGGGACGGCTCGCCGGCGTAGGCCTCGAGCGGGTAGCCGGGGTTCTTCGCGTCGACGACGTTGACCCGATAGCTGCGCTTGTGAGCGCCCCGGTCGGCGCCCGCGCGGAACGGGTTCGTCGAGCCCTTCGAGGGATCGATCTGGTAATCGGCGAGCCCGTCGACGCCGCGGCCGAGGATGTCGTAGGTCTGCATCGCCATGTAGCGGGAGTGCGGGTAGCGGCCGCGGAGCGTCAGCTTCGAGCCGGGCGGGCGCCGGAACCCGGCCGCCCAGTAGGTCGCGCCGGCGTCGGGGTAGGCGATGTTGAAGTCGTTGACGCCGAACGCGCCGTAGTTCCAGAAGCAGTCGCTGAAGCGGCCGCCGACCATGTCGCCGCGGTCGGCCGTGGCGACGGAGGGCAGCAGCGCCGCCGCCGCGAGCACCGCGGCCGCGAGCAGCCCCGCTCGGGCGCGGCGGCTCACTTGCCGTTGCACCCGAGCTTGGCGAACTCGGACTTCGACCAGTACTTCGACGTCGGGTAGTACGGACCCATCACCTGCTTCTCGGTGCCGGGCTCGGTGACGTTCTGCGGCGCCTCGTCGAACGACGGGTCGGCCGCCATGAAGCGCATGTAGAGCACGTCGAGGTAGGAGCGCGATGCCGGGTCGTCGTAGTTCTCGCCCTTGCCGAAGTTGATCCAGCGGTAGCCGCAGGCGCGCCGGGCGTTTGCGGGCCGGTCGCCGGGACGGCCGATCACGAGCGTGTAGCGGCGGCCCTTGTTGAGCGGGACCTGCTGGTCGTAGACGCAGTCGTAGCCGAGGCCGGTCACCGGCGAGGAGCCGCTGCACATCGACCAGTAGCGCACCTGATAGTCGCGGGGGCTCCAGCGGTTGCTGGCGGGAAGCGTCTTCGGGAAGGTCGGCATCTTCCCCGAGACGGTGATCAGCCGGCCGAACTTGCGGCTCACCGGCGTCAGCAGGTAGCGCGTGTCGGGGTTGGACTGAAAGCCGCCGTTGTCGGTCGGCGGGTAGGTCGAGGCGCGCACCTCGGGGTCGTCGATGAAGATGCCGGCGACGCTGTAGGACGCGTTCCAGAACCGCTCCCAGCGGGGCGGGTCGGTCGCCGGCGCGTTGAGCGGATCGACCGCGGCGGCGACGAGGTTCTTCCAGAGCGCCGGCGGGAAGGTGGAGGTGCTGATGTCCTCGATCGGGTCGAGCATCCCGCAGGCCTCCTCGCCACGGACCTTGCTGCCGTCGGCGAGCTCGAGGACGAGCTTCGGCAGGCCGACGTCGCCGGTGCCGTCGCGGCCGCGGTCGGGGATGTAGTTGCGGATGCTCATCCCGAGACGGGTGTCGGGGTCGGTCGTCTGCGTGTAGATCGTGTTCGGCGCGCGCTTCGCCGGGATGTCGCCGCTGACGACGTGAAATGTGTAGTTGCGCGGCCCGCCCTTGCGGCTGCCGCCGGGCAGGAACGGGTTGATCGATCCCTTGTCGGGCTCGATCTGGAAGTCGCGGAGGTGATCGGCGGAGGCGATCTGGCCGAGCTCGCCGGGGCGCCCGAACATCGTCCACGACATGTAGCGCTGGTGGCCGAACTTGCCGTGGAAGGTCAGGCTCGCGCCCTCAGGAAGCTTGTACTGGGCGACGAAGTAGGTCGAGCCGACGTCGGGGTAGAGGTTCGGCTTCTGGATCGGGATCGCGTTCGGGAGATCGCCGTAGTCCATCCCCTTCGGTGGCGCCCAGAAGCAGTCGTGGCCGTACTTCTGGTTCGTCTCGACGGCGAGGTGGTGGGGGAGGTAGTGGAGGTCCGCCCGAGCCGGCCCGGCGACCGCGGCGAGCAGGGCGAGACAGCCGAGCAGCGCGGCGGCGACGCGCGTTGCGATCGCTGGGACTTCGACGGACATGAACTACCTCGCTTCGGCTTCGGGAGACGGTCGCGAGGGCAACCGTATCCGCCTTATCGACAAATTGTCAAGTTGGAACTTCGTAAACAAGAGCCGCTCTGAGTAGTACGATCGGCCGATGCCGGACGGAGCCGCAATCGCCGCGCCGATCCCCGCCCGCGGCGCCCGCCGACTGAGCAAGGACGCCCGCCGCGAGCAGCTCGTCGCCGCCGCGATGCCGATCGTCGCCGCGCAGGGATTCGGCGAGTTCTCCCTCGACGACGTCGCCGCGAAAGCCGACGTCAGCCGCAACCTCCTCTACCACTACTTCCCGCGCGGCCGGCCCGACGTCGTCCACGCCGTCGCCGAGGCCGCCGGACACCGGCTCACCGACGACTGGGTGAGCGACGAGTCGATCCCGCTGCCGGAGCGGCTGGCGATGAACAACGCGCGGATGATCGAGCACGCGATGCAGCCGAGCGATGCCTGGACGATCTACCAGCTCGCCCGCGGCGCCGCCGACCCCGAGTTGCGCGAGACCGTCGATCGCTTCGTCGAGGTGGTGATCGAGGCGACGGCGCTGAACCAGCTCGGCACCGCCGACCCGGACCCGCTCGCCCGCGTCGCGCTGAAGGGCTACCTCGGGTTCTTCGGCGCGGTGCTCGACGAGGCCCGGGCGACCGGCACCCCACCCGAGCAGCTGCTCGGGATCCTCAGCGAGACGCTCGGCGCCGCACTCGGCGCGGCGTCGCGCGACTAGCTCCGGGGGCCCTACCCCCGAGTGGAACGGGTACCCCTGGGTACCCGTTCGGACTGGAGCCCCTAGAGCCCCTGCAGGCTCCGCCGTCGCAGCCGCGGGTCGGCGATCGCCGGCGGCGTCCAGCCGTCCTCGCCCGGGTTGACCGTGATCCCCGGCGGGACGATCTCGTCGATCCGGTCGAGCACGTGATCGGAGAGGCGGATGTCGGCGGCGGGGAGCTGGCTCTCGAGCTGCTCCATCGTCCGCGGGCCGATGATCGGAGCGGTGATCGCCGGGTGTTCGAGCAGGAAGGCGAGCGCCATCTCGATCAGCGTGATCCCGGCCTCCTCGGCGAGCACGGCCAGGGCTTCGACGGCTTCCAGCTTCGCCTGGTTGGCGGGGTTGTCCATGTCGTAGCGGTCGGGCATCATCCCGGCGCGCCGCGACTCCGGGGCGTCCTGGCCCTTGCGGTAGCGGCCGGTGAGCCACCCCATCGCGAGCGGGCTCCAGGGCAGGACGCCGATGCCGTAGCGCTCGCAGGTCGGCAAGCAGGTCCTTCTCGATCCCGCGGACGAGGATCGAATACGGGGGCTGCTCGGTGACGAAGCGCTGGCGGCCGCGCTTCTCGGCGACCCACTGCGCCTCGACGACGGCCGACGGCGGGAAGGTCGAGGAGCCGATGTAGCGGACCTTGCCGGCGGTGACGAGGTCGGTCAGGACGCCGAGCGTCTCGTCGATGTCGGTGTCCAGTTCAGGTCTATGTATCTGGTAGAGGTCGATCCAGTCGGTACCGAGCCGGCGCAGCGAGTTGTCGACCTCTTCGGTGATCCAACGGCGCGAGTTGCCGAACTGGTTCGGATCGTCGCCCATCTTCCCGTGCACCTTGGTGGCGAGGAAGACGTTGTCCCGACGGCCGTCGGCGAGCGCCTTTCCGACGATCTCCTCCGACTCACCGCGCGAGTAGACGTCGGCGGTGTCGATGAAGTTGATCCCGGCGTCGAGCGCCGCGTGGATGATCCGCACCGACTCGTCGTGGTCGGGCTCTCCCCAAGCCCCGAACATCATCGCCCCGAGGCATAGCGGGCTGACCTGGACACCGGTGGAAGCGAGCTGTCTCGTCTGCATCGCTCGATCGTAGGGAGGTGGGTTCGCGGGCTGGGATCCCTCGTTGCCGAGTTCAGCTCCGCGTGGCGAAACGCCGGTCGCCGTTCTCCTCGCAGGGGCCGCCCGCCCGCACGGTCATCGAGGCCTTGCCGATGTCGATCGCCACAGTGGCGAGCGTCGCGTAGCGCTCGCCGAAGGGCGCATCACGTTCGGGATGGACGCAGACGGCGCCATCCCGGTCGTGGCTGCAGAGCACATCGAAGCAATCGGCGACGGAGGCCGGCGCGTGCCCCTGCAGCCGGGCACTGAGCACCTCAAAGCGCCCGAAGCTGTCGGGACCGAGGACGGCCTCGCGATCGCCGCCGCTCGCGTCGGGCGACAGGAAGTGGTTGGTGCGAACGAAGGCTCCGTCGCCCGGTGGTTCCACCGCTCCCGGTCCGCCCGGCCAGAGCTCGACGCATCGGACCGCGGGCCGGTCGCCGCCGCCGGCGACCGTCAGTGACGTCGATGCCGTGACTGCGGCGGCCGTGGCGAGGGCGACGGCTTCCTCGACGTCCCGCGCCTCCGCGAGGACCCGCCGGGCGACGACATGAACGGGCGTGGCCCCGTCCCCGGGCCCGTCGGCCTCGTGGTGGAGGATGTTGAAGAGCACGGCGACGCCGGCGGAGTTGATGCCGATCTTGCCGAGGACCCCGTACTCGGTGAGGGTGTGGAAGCTCCGCCCATCGGGCAGCTCGACCGTCCAGACGAGCCAGCTCTCCGCCAGCTCCTCGTGCCAGTCCCAGGTCTGGGCGGCGAAGCCTCCCGACGCGGGGTCGAGAGAGACGAAAGTCGAGCACTCGGAACCCATCGTCCGCTCGCCGGCGGCGAGTACCTCGGTCCGCGCGTTCAGGGCTGCAACCGTCGCGACCGGCAGTCCGGAGCCGGCGGCGATCCCCTCGATCTCGGCGGCCGCCGCGGGGTGCCACGAACGAATGCCGTCGAGGATCCGAGCGCCCAGTCCGGCGACCGAACGTGGGCCGACGCCGGCCAGTTCGAACAGGTCTGCGTAGCGGTCGGCGGTCGCCCGGATCCGCTCGGCGTGGGCGCGACCGAAGCTCAGGCCACGACCGTGGGGATCGGCCGGGGGCGAGCGGTAAGTCTGGATCATCAGCGGCCGGCGCTGAGCCAAGCGCTGAGAGCCGCAACCCCCTCGGCCTGGACGCTGCCTCCACCCAGCTTGCCGAACCCTCCCGGCCCGCCGTCCATCATCCGCAGCTTCAGCTTCTCCCCGTCGGTCGTCTTGATGACGAGCATCGTGCCGACCTGGTCGAGGACGAGGGCGGAGGGATCGGCGCCCCAGCCGCCGCCAGCGCCGGCGGAGGCTTCGGCGATGTCGGCCCGCGCAAGCGACAGCGGCTCGCCGTCGGGCTCGAACTTGCGGGTCAGCTTCTGGAGGACGAGGCGCTCGGGTGCGACGACGATCGCGACCATCCAGCCCTTGAAGGTCTTCTGCTGGGTGGCGACGCAGGTGCCGAGCAGGGTCTCGTCCGGCCCGAGGAGCGACTCGGCGAGAGGGCGGAGCTTCGACTCGAGATCGGCCATCGGAACGTCGAGGCGATCCTAACCGCGCCCGAGTGGCCCGACCAGCTGATTCAGATCAGCACGAGGTTCTCGAGGTCGAGGCGCTCGTAGCCGCGGTCTCGCGTGAAGAGCGGCAGACCGTGCGACTGGGCCGTCGCGGCGACGAGCGCGTCCGCGAGCTTCGGCCGGACGTTGTGGCGACGGCGCGCAGCGGCGACGAGGCGGCCGAAGTGCGGCGCGACGCGAGCGTCGACAGGCAATGCCTCGAAGGCGCGTTCGACCTGAACGAGCGTGTCGAGCCGGTCGGCCCGAGCCTTGTCGCCTGCGATGAGGACGCCGTGGTGGAGTTCACAGAGCGTCACCACTGAGATCGCCACCTGCTCGGGCAGCTCGAGCTCCTCGCCATGGGCGACGGCGATGACGACGGATGTGTCGAGGAGCCCGGCCGTCACTCGAAGGGATCGACGACGACGTCGTCGTCAGCGGCACGGAGGTCGGCGGCGAGATCGTCGCCGCGGTCGAGCACTCCGCCGAGGCGGTCGTAGAGCTCGTCGCGCGCGATGAACCGCCGCTGGGAGGGGACCGGTCCGAGTTCAGCCACGGGGTGCCCGTGGACGGTGATCGTCAGCCGCTCTCCGGCCTCCACGCGTCGCAGCAATTCGGCCGTCTCGTTGCGAAGGGCCCGTTGGGGTACCGGTGTAGCCATAGGGCTACAGGCTAACAGGCGGTCAGCCGGCGGGATCGCCTGCGGCCGCGCCGATGCCGTGACGGTGGGCGACGGCGGCCGCCTCGGTCCGGCCACGGACGCCGAGCTTGGAGAGGATCCGCGAGACGTGGACGCTGGCGGTCTTCTCCGCCATGTAGAGCTGCTCGCCGATCTCGCGGTTCGTGCAGCCGTTGCTGACCAGTTCGAGGACCTGCAACTCCCTGACCGTGAGTCCGAACGGCGCTTCCTCGCTCGCGGCCGCGTCGGCCGCGGGCGGCTGTTCCGGCGCGAGCGAAAGCCTGGCCCGCTGCGCGAGCCCCTCGATCTCACCGAGGAGCCAGGTCGCGCCGATCGGCCGCGCCAGCGCCTCCGCGTTCCCGAGCGCTTCAGCCGCGGCGCGGCGATCGCCCCGGCCGAGTGACGCCTGGGCTCCTCGCCAGAGTGCAGTCGCCTCGGAGTAGGGCCGCTGGACGTCGCGCCACCGGGCCGCGGCCGCTTCCCAGAGCCGCGGATCGTCTTCGCCGCGAGCCCGGGCGGCGTCCGCCTCGGCGGCGGCGAGCAGCGCCCGCTCGATCGGGCTGGACTCGTCCTCGACCGCCGCCCGGACCAGGGCCGTGAGCTGCTCGGCCCGGGCGGTCGCGGCAGCAGCGTCGTCGGAGTCGCCGAGGTCGCGTGCCCGCTCGGCAACCTCGGCCGCGACGGCGATCCCGGCCAGGGCGATTTGAGCGAGCCGGACGCCGTCGTCGCTGCAGAACTGGATCCGGTCGATCCCCACGTCGACGGCCCTGCCGGCCCCGGCGAAGTCGCCGCGGCGGGCGGAGAGCTCCGCCGTGAGGGCGGCATGGGGCGCGATGTACTGCGGCTCGAGCGAGTCCCGGAGCAGCTCGTCCGCCTCCTCGAGCGCACGCTCGGCCTCGTCGTCGTGGCCGCGGCCGACGGCGAGATAGGCGATCTGGATCAGCGCGTTCGCCCTGTCGACTCCGAGCGTCGGCATCCCGGCGCGCTCGAGCTCCTCGTCGGCGGCCGTCCAGTAGCCGAGGTCGAACGACATCGCGGCGAGGTTGAGGCGGATGAAGCTGGCGGCCCGCGGCGAGCCGCCGTGGCGCTCGAGCCGCTCGCTGATCTCGCGCAGTCCGCGCTCGGCGATCTCCCAGGCGCGGTGGGTGTGCCCGGCGAAGTGGAGCGCGTCGGCGTAGTTCGTGTAGGCGGTGGCGAGGTCGCCGTCCCGGCCGGTCGTCTCCGCGAGGCGGATCGACTCCTCCATGCGTTGGGCGCCCTCCTCCTCTTCGCCCATCGCGAAGAGCGCGCAGCCGAGGCGGTTGAGGACGCCCGCACGCTCGGAGTCCATCCCGAGCCGCTCGGTCACCTCGAGCGCCTCCGGTGCAACGTCGCAGGCCTCCGGGAACCGCCCCTGGAGGAGCAGGAACCTGACCTGCTGCGCGAGCAGGCGGGCGCGAGTCGGCGTCATCTCGTCATCGGCGAGCAGATCGAGGGCGCGCTTCTGAGTCTCGCGGCTCTCCTCGGAGCGCCCGAGCGTCCATTGAGCGAGAGCGAGACCCTCGAGGAGGCCGGCGGCGCGCTCGGGGTCGGCCTCCTCGCCGGACTCCCCGAGCGCCGCGATCGCCCGCTCGAAGAGAGCCACTGCGACCTCGTCCTCGCCGGCCAGATAGTGGACGCTCGCCGCCGCCTCCAGCAGCTCGCACTCGCGCATTCCGGTGACCGCCTCAGGGTCATCGACGCGATTCCACAAAGTCAGCGCGCGGTCGAGCAGCGCCGCCGCCTCGTCGTAGGCGTGGAGCGAGCGCACCTCGCCCGACGCCGACACTGCGGCGCTCAGCGCCCGCGGCTGGTCGCCGCCGGCCTGGAGGTGGTGGGCGATCGCCGTCGCCTCCCAGGCCGAACGCGATCCGTTCGCGGAGGCCTCGATGGCGGTGGCGATGCAGAGGTGGAGCTCGGCCCGCTCGCCGGGCAGCAGGTCCTCGTAGAGGACCTCGCGGAGGATCGCGTGGCGGAAACAGAACCGCTCGCCGTCGAGCGCCGCAATGTGGGCGTCGATCGCCTCGCGCAGGGCCGCCGAGACCGCGGCGGATCCGAGCTCGGTAGCCGCGTCGAGTACCGCCTCGCCCGCCCGTCCGGCGACGGCGAGCGCCCGCAGGACCTGCTGGCATTCGGGCGAGAGGCGCTCGATCCGCAGCATCAGCGCCTCGCGCATGCTCGGCGGCAGCGGGCCGAGGCCGTCGATTCCGGCCGCGAGCAGCTCCTCGGTGAAGAGCGGGTTCCCCTCGCTGCGCTTGTAGAGGCGCTCGACGACGTCGTCGCCCGGGTCGCGGTCGAGGATGTCGGCGAGCTGTTCGGCCAGCTCGTCCCGGTCGAAGCGGTCGAGGTCCATCCGCGCGGCGAGCGGCGAGCGCTCGAGCTCGGCGAGCAGCGGGCGAAGCGGGTGGCGGCGGTGGAGCTCGTCGGCCCGGTAGGTGGCGATGACGAGGACGCGCTCCTCGCGGAGTCCGGCGGAGAGGAACCGGAGTAAGGCGCGGGTCGAGCTGTCAGCCCAGTGGATGTCCTCGATCCAGAGCAGCACCGGCCCCGACTCGCCGAGCCGCGAGATCAGCTCGAGGAACGCCTCGAACAGCCACAGCTGAGCCTCGCCGCGCTCGCTCTCGGCAGCGGCCGCCGACGCGGCCCCGCCGATCTCGGGGCTGAGGCGCGCGAGCTGGGCGCGGCTGTCGTCGCCGAGCTCATCCAGCACCGGCTCGCAGGTGCGGTGAAGAGGCCGCAGGGCCGAGACGAGCGGCGCATACGGCATCTCGCCCTCGGCGAGTTCGACGCAGGAGCCACCGATCACCCGGGCGCCGTCGTCCTCGGCGGCAGCGATCAGCTCGGCGAGGAGCCGGCTCTTGCCGACGCCCGACTCGCCGGCGAGGAAGCGGATGGCAGGGAGGGAGGCGTCGTCGCCGAGCGCCCGCCGAAGCTCGGCGAGCTCCCCTTCCCGGCCCACGAAGCGGCTGCTGCTGACGCGCTGCTGCACGACCTTGAGTATGCCGCCCGGTCGGCCTTCCGCAAGTAAGGGGTAGGGCGCGGCAACTAAGGGGTCAGGAGCCCGAGATCGGCCCGAAAGGCCGATGTGGAGCGGGATTCTCAGCCGTAGTTTCGATGGCGATCAGTTGAACCGAAAGGAACCGCCATGAACGCCCTCATCGAGAAGTACGGACAGCAGCGCGCCGCCGAGCTCCGCTCCGACGGACAACGCCACCGGCTCGCCGCGAAGCTCCGGCCGAGGAAGGTCAACCGCCGCCCCTAGGCGGCGGTTGAGCTCATTCAGTCAATCGCCGACGAGGCCGACCGGCCGGACGTCGACGACGTCGGTGAGCCCCGTGAGGTCGGCGGGGTTTCGCGTGTAGAGCGGTAGGCCGACGGCCAGGGCGGTCGCCGCGATGAGCAGATCCGTGGTGCGCCGCCCGCGGGGTTTCCGCCCGGCTGCGGACACGGCTTGATAGATCCGGCCGAAGGCGCGCGCCGCGACGGCATCGAAGGGGAGCACGTCGAACGCCGTCTCCGTCCGCTGCAATCGATCCTGGCGCCGTGCCCGCTCGAATCCGTCTTCGGTGGCGTGCGGACCCGCCGCGAGCTCCGCGAGCGTCACGGCCGAAACAGCGATCGCGAGCGGCAGGTCCGCGGGATCGGTGCGCTCGAGGTCGATGACGACGGACGTGTCGATCAGCCCGCGGGCGGGTGTCGCTTCAGGCACGGGGGGTCGGATCCTGGTCGAGTACCTCGTCGATGTCCTCGGTGAAACGCCCGGCATCGATCGCCGGCGCGCCGGCGAACGCCTCGAGCACGGACTCCCGGAGCACGAACGTGCGCCGCCGCAGCGGCAGCAGCGAAGCGACCGCGACGCCATTGCGGGTGACGATGAAGTCCTCTCCCTCGTCGAGGGCCCGCATGATCGCGCCGCTCTCGTTCCGGAGTTCGCGCTGGGTGATGTTTCTCGGCATCGGAAGGAGAGCGTAGCACGCGTGCTACGGAGTTCGCGCTGGGTGATGTTTCTCGGCATCGTAGGGACAGCGTAGCACGCGTGCTACGGCCCCGACACCCCGATGAGGCGCGCCTTCCGCCTCTAGTCGCCCTTCAGCTGACCCGCGAACCTGGTCATGGCGTCGCGCATCAGCCAGACGTCGGACGCCATCGCAAGGGCCGTGTAGCCCTGCTGGTGCGACCGGCGCCCGTCGTCGGGACCGGCGACGAGGCGGCCGGACGGGAGCCCGTGGTCAGCGGCCGTCGCGGCGATGCGCTCGATCGCCTCGACCATCCGTGGGTGATCGATCTGCCCGGGAATCCCCAGTGACTGGCTAAGGTCCATGTGGCCCATCCAGACGAGGTCGACGCCCGGGACGCTGCAGATCTCGTCCGCGGCCTCCAGGCCGCGGGCAGTCTCGATCTGGGGAATGACCATGACCTCGGCGTTCGCTGCGGCCATCGCCTGCGGGCGGGACGGTGTCGTCGTAGAGGTCGTGCGCGATGCCGAAGGCGGTCCCTCGCGAGCCGGCCGGGTGGTAGCGGGCGGCCTCGACCGTGGCGGCGACCTGTCGGGCGACTCGGTCATCGGGACGATCACGGCCAGCGCACCCGCATCGAGGACCGGCGAGATCTCGGAACGCTCGGCGCTGCGGGTGCGCACAACCGGGGTGACACCGACGGCCCGGCAGGCGAGCACCCCCTCGCGGACCTCGGCGTGGGAGAGGTTGCCGTGCTCGTTGTCGTAGATCAGGAAGTCGAGCCCGGTCCGCGAGGCGAGCCAGGGCATGCCGCGGTCGCGAACTCCATGACGAACGTGCCGAGGGACAGCCCTCCGGAGGCGAGCGTCGCCCGCAGCGGGTGTGGCCAAAACAGCGGCAGGCCGTCGACGTCGACGTCGATCGACGACAGCGATCCGTGCTCGTCCCCGACCACGTAGATCGTCTTCTCGCCTTCCGGACCGAAGGCGACGTTCGCAAGGTGAGCGGTCGCCGACCTCAATCCGCTGCTCGACGCTGCCGTCGCGGATCAAGCACGGTCATATCGCCCTGGCCGAACACGGCAACCCACAGGCGGCCGTCGGAGCTGAACGCCATCCCATCGGGACCGTGCAGTCCGGGCTCGGTCGTAGGCCGGATCGTTGACGTTGCCGAACATCTCGCGCTCGCCCGACCGAGCCGCCCGTCCTCGATGCGGTACCGGTAAATGTTGCCGGTCAGCGTCTCGTTCGCGTACAGCAGCCCTTCGGGCCCGAAGGCGATCCCGTTCGTGAAGCCGAGGCCCTCGTCGAGCAGCGTCGCCTCGCCGGTGCGCGGGTCGAAGCGGAACACGATGCCCTCGGTCGTCACGTTCTCGGCGCCCTCGATCGGCTTGCCGTCGATCAGGAAATCGCCCACGAGGATCCCCGAGTCGGTCACGTAGAGCGCGCCGTCAGGCCCGAAGCACAGGTCGTTGGGCCAGAGCAGCGGGCGTCCCTCGACCTCGGTCAACTCGCTGGTGAACTCACCCGACAGTTGCAGGCGCAGGAGGGCGGGCTCAAGCGATTCGGCGACCCAGACGAGCCGTCTCGCCGGCATGCCAGCCCGTTCGGCCGCCCCGTCTGGGCGATCGGCTCGCGGATGCCGCCCGCGGTGATCCTCACTACGGTGCCGCGGCGTGTGTCGAGCTCGGTAGCCAGCCACGAGCCGTCGGCGAGTGCCACCGGGCCTTCCGGGAGCGAGAGATCGTCGGTGATGATCATTGGCGTGTTCCCTCTTCGTCTCGATGGATCGGTCGGTCAGCCCTCGGGAGGACCTGACCGCCGTCGATGACCAGCGTTTGTCCGGTGATGTAGCCCGCCTCCTCGGCGGCGAGGAAACGAACGGCCCAACCCACGTCCTCGGGCTCGGCGAGGCGCCCGAGCGGGATCACGTCGATCATCTGCTGTTGCCATTCGGGCGGCAGATCCGCGAAGCCCGGGTCCGTACGTTGCCCGGCTGCACGGCGTTGATCGTGATTCCGTGGTCGCCGAGCTCGAGCGCCGCGCTGCGCATGAACCCGAGCAGCGCAGCCTTCGTCGCGCCGTAGGTGCCGTAACCGGCGGCGCCCACCAGCGGGCCGGTGATGGACGAAGTCAGCACCATCCGCCCGTATCCCCGGTCCCTCATGGTCGGCAGGCACGCCTGCATCGAGTAGATCGCGCCCTTCACGTTGATGGCAAGGACGCGCTCGAGCAACTCGGCGTCGATCTCGCCGAGGGCGGCCGCCGGGTAGACCCCCGCGTTCGCGGAGAGGATGTCGATGCGGCCCCAGCGGTCCAATGCCGCGGCGACCATCTCGTCGACGCGAGAGCGGTCTGCAACGTCGACCCGCACCCCCAGCGCCTCGCCTCCGGCTTCTGTCAGCGCGGCGGCGGCGCTCTCGGCACCGGCGAATCGAGATCGGCGACCGCCACCCTCGCACCCTCGCGCGCCAGCACCTCGGCGATCCCGAACCCGACGCCGCTGGCCGCACCGGTGACCACGGCGACGCGCTCGTCGAGCCCCTTCATCGGCCCACCCCGGCGGTCTCGGCTCCGTAGCGGGCGCGGACCGGCCAGACGTCGGCCACGAGGTCGTCCTCGACCACGAAGTAGCAGTCGTACAGATTCACCGTCGTCGGCGCGTATCCGGGCATCAGCCGGACCGTATCGCCGACACCCAGGTCAGGCTCGTCGTCGAGCGCGATGCACGGTGTGCTCCTCGTGGATGAAGTGCTCGCCGTGCTCGAAGTTCACCTACCGCCGGTGCCGACGAGCTCCGGCACCGCGCGGTCGATGCCGATCGCCTTGCGCCCGCAGTCGACGATCGCCGATTCGCCCTTACGCGAGATCACGGTCGACAGGACCGTGAGCGCCGGCTCGAAGCCCGGCACCGAGCCGGCGGTGGAAGGCGTCCATGAAGACGTAGGAGCCGGCGTGGATCTCGGTGATCCGCTCGTTGGCTCCGGTGATGTCCCAGGTGCCGAGCCCGCCGGCGGCGACGATCTCGGTCGGCAGCCCCGCGCGTTCGAACTCGTCGGCGAGCTCGATCAGCTCGGCGTTCGCCTCCTCGCGCCTTCGCACCCGCAGGTCGCGGTCCGGCTCGAGCATGCAGTGGCCCTCGTAGCCGAGCACGCCGCGCAGCCGCAGGCCGTCGGCGCGCGTCGACGTAGCGGGCGAGCTCGAGCGCCTGTTCGACGCCGCGCACGCCCGCCCGGTGCAGGCCGACGTCGAGCTCGACGAGGACGCCGATCTCGGTTCCGGCGCGCCGGGCGGCAGCCGCGAGCTGATCCGCGTTGGCCTCGCTCTCGACCAGCACGATCACGTCGGCGAGGCCGGCGATCCGCGCCAGCTCGGCCGCCTTGACCGCGCCGACGACCTGGTTGCAGACGAGGATGTCGGAGATGCCCGCGGCGACCATCGCCGAGGCCTCCCAGACCGTCGCCGTGGTCAGCCCGATCGCTCCGGCCTCGAGTTGCATCCGGCCGATCTCGGGGCTCTTGTGGATCTTCGCGTGGGGGCGCAGGCCGCCGGGAAGCCGCTCCATGCGCCGCGCCATCTCCGCGATGTTCCCGCGCAGAACCGCGCGATCGAGGAGCAGTGCCGGGCGTCGGAATGCGCGCTCGCCCGCTCGCCGATCAGGTGGCGAGCCGAGTCGAGAACTGCCCTGGTCGGTGGCGTATCCGGGAACTCATCTGATGACCTGTCAACAGCATAGCCGCTCGAGTGGCCAAGCCGTCAACGGTTTGATATGAATAGCGGGTGATCTGACCAGTTCACCGAGTTCAACCAGGAGAGAACCGCAATGGAGCAGAGGAAAGTCGTTCGGTCCTACGAGACCGATTTCAGCGTCGACGAGGACCCGATCTCGGAGAACGGGATGTGGCTGAACGGCAAGAAGGACGCGATCGACTTCACCGACTGCACGATCACCAACGGCTTCGTCCACGGCGCGCCCTCGCGGATGAACGCCCTCGAGAAGCGGGCCGAGCAGAGCCTCGACGGCGAGGCGCTCGACGAGGACGAGACCCCGGAGGGCGACTACGACGACCCGACGGCGGTCCTCGACCGGCGAGTGGGGGCCCAACCAGCACGGCAAGGCCACCGCCCACGTCGAGAACCCGACCGAGGAGTGGTTCCAGGAGGTCCAGATCCGCCTCCGCCACACGCTCGCGCCGCACTCGATCTCCGGCTACGAGATCTTCTTCCGCTGCCTGAAGGGTGAGCTCGGCTACGCCGAGATCGTCCGCTGGAACGGAGCGGTGGGCGACTGGACCTCGCTACAGCGTGAGACCGGACCCGAGTTCGGCGTCGAGCACGGCGACGTGATCGAGGCGACGATCGAAGGCGACGTGATCACCGGCTACATCAACGGGGTCAAGAAGATCACCACGGTCGACGACACCTGGAAGACCGGAGCCCCGGGCATCGGCTTCAACTTCGGTGTCGGCGACACCTACAACGACCACGGCCTCTCCCACTTCGAGGTCGAGACCTACGAGTAGGGAACGGGACGGGCGCCCGTCACGGGATCAGACCCGGGCGGGCGACCACGTCTGCTTCCTCGTCGAAGCCGGTGACCTCGACGCGGAGCCCGTGATGGGCTCGGCCCCGGCACGAAGGCTGAGGGCCGGCCGCGGCCGCTGCCCACGGTGACCGCCGGCGCGCCAGGGTCGGCGAGCGCCGCCGCCGTCCCCCGGCACGTCCTCCACACCGAAGGCGATGTGGTGGAGCCCCTCGCCCTCGGCGGCGATGAAGTCGGCGATCGGGCTCGCGTCGTCGAGCGGCTCGACAAGCTGAATGAAGATGCTGCCGGCGTCGAGGTAGGTGAGCCGGACCGTGAGGTGTCTCGATCTCCTCGCGAGCTGACGACCGCGAGGCCGAGCGTCCCGGTGAAGTACTCGAGAGCGGCCTCGGTGTCGGCGACGGCGACGGCGACGTGATCGAGGCGGCGGAGGGGGTTGGACGGGTCATGTGGTTCCTTCCGTGAAGACGCCGATCTTCTCGTCGACGAGCTGGTGAACGGCTGCGGTCTGGGCGTGGTGGAGGGCGAGGACGCGAAGCCCGTCGGCGCGCGCGGGGAGCGCGTCGGCCGTCGCGGCCAGGTAGGCCTCGCGGAGCTCGGTGTTGACGTTGACCTTGCGGATGCCGAGGCCGACGGCGCGCCGCACGTCGGCGTCGGCCAGGCCCGAGGCGCCGTGGAGCGAAAGCGGCGGCGTCGAGGTCGTCCGCGAGCCGCGGCGAGGAGCTCCCAGTCGAGCTTCGGCTCGCTCGCGTACCTGCCGTGAACGTTGCCGATCGAGACGGCGAGCAGGGCGACGCCGGTCAGCTCGACGAAGCGGGCCGCCTCGGCAGGATCGGTCAGCGCCGCCGGCCTCGGTCGCGGCGGCTACGTCCTCACCGCCCGCGACGTGGCCGAGCTCGGCCTCGACGCCGGCGCCGTGCGCGCCGGCGAGTCGCTGGGCCTCGGCTGACGAGCGCGACGTTCTCGTCGAAGGGAAGCTTCGAGCCGTCGGCCATCACGGCGCCCGGCCCCGAGCTCGAGCGCCGCCTCGATCAAGCTCAATGTCGGCGACGTGGTCGAGCTGCACGCAGGCACGCGCCGGCGACCGCTCGGCCGCCGCGCGGACGCCGGCGAGGAGCAGGTCGCCACCGGGCGCTGCGAAGGCGTCGCGGCTGATCAGCAGCACGACGCCGCAATCGCGTGCGGCGGCCGCGTCGAGGACTGCGCGCGGCGACCTCGAGGTCGTAACACGTGAAAGCGCCGAGGGCGCTTCCGCGCCGCTCGCTCTCCTCGAGCAGATCGATGAACGAGGTCAGCATCTAGTCCCCGATCAGCCGCTTCACGAGATCGGCGAGCTCATGGGCTTCGCCGACGTTACCCGGGAAGACGATCACCGGACGGCGGTCGCCGCCGTCGGTGTGGACCTCCCAGAGCGCGATGCCCGCGGTGACCGGTCCGACGATCTGGGCGCGCCGGGCACCGCAGCCCCTCCTTGACGTTCACCGCCGAAGTGATTCCGCCCTTCGAGAGCAGGACGTCGTGCGCGTCCCGCGAGCTCGGCGACGACGCGCGCGAGCCCGATCGGGCGATGCGGATCCCCGGCGCTCGGCCCGAGCGCGTCCGGGTCGACCGTCCGGGGGGTCGCGACGATCGCGAGCCGGTCCCGGTCGAGCAGAACCCGCGCCTGCCTCGACGCGCGGCTTCGACGGCGGCGTCCGCGATCGCCGCCGGCGAGCGCGCCCGCGTCGACCTCGATCACCGACTCGGGTGCGCGCGCGTTCGAGCGCCGTCCAGTTGCGGCGGTCGTCATCGGCACGTGCGAGCCGACGACTACGAGCAGCCCCCGGCCGACCTCGCGGAAGTGCGACCACGTCCGTGGCCGCCGCCCCCGAGAGGATGCTCGCGAAGGCGGGCCCGCAGCGGACGATGATCGCCGGATTCCGCTCGCGCGCCTGCGCCGAGGCCGGTCGGCGATCGCTTCGCAGGTCGGCGTTCGACTCGGCGTCGGGGACGACGACGGCCGGGGCCGGCCGCAACGGCCGCCCGACCAGCGCCTCGGCGACGCGCCGGGGCCTTCGGCGGAGCGGACCACCGTCCCGGCCGATCTCGATTCCGTCGGCTGCCGGGAAGAGGCCGCCCGAACGTTCTTCGGCCCAGTCGAGCAGCCGCGCGCGTCGAGTAGGTGAACTCGCCGTCGCGAGCGAACTCCGTGTCGGCGAGCGCGATGCGCCTTCCGTCCCGGACCAGCCAATGGACGCCCGTCGCGGGTGATCCGCCCCGCCGCCGGGAGCGCCGGCACGAGCAGAAGCGGCGGGGCCTGCGCCGGGCCAGAGTGCGTCCCGGGTCGCCTCGTACTCGGGCAGGAGATGGCCGCGGAGGGTGCTGTCGCCGCGGAGGACCACCCGCGGGTCCGGGGCGGCGGCGGCGACCGCCTCGGCCGCGTCGCGGACGATCGCGTAGGCGCCCTCGGCGTCGAGGGCGCGGCTGTTGGTCAGCAGATGCAGAGCGCGCGGCCCCTCCGCGCGCCGCCGCGGCGATCAGCTCCGAGGTCCCAGCCGAGCAGGATCGGCACGTCCGCCTGAGCCTGGGCGCCGGTCGGGTCGTCGTCGATGACGAACAGCGGACGCCGCCGGCCGCGTTCATGCCGGTTGCGCCAGGCCCGCGGCGACGTCGAGGATCATGTCCTCCTGACCCGTCACCGCCTTGCGCTCGCCGAGTGCGAGGATGATGCTCCGCGGGTCGACGCCGAAGCGCTCGCCGGCGCGGATCGCGTGGAGGAGGAAGCTCGCCGGGACGTTCGCGTATCCCATCGATGCCGTCAGCCGGTCGACGACGATCGGTCCCGGCATCAGCTCCTTGCGGACGAACCCGTCGGCCGCGTCCTGGAGGGCGAATAGGTCGGCGCCGGAATCGATGCCCGAGGCGCTCGAGGACCGCGACGAGCGCCTCGCCCTGGCAGTTGCCGGCACCGGCGCCCATTCCGGCGAGCGTCACGTCGGCGATCGTCGCCCCCTCCTGGATCGCCGCGAGGCTGTTCGAGACGGCGAGCGAGAGGTTGTTGTGCTCGTGGATCCCGATCTCGATCTCGTCGTCGAGTGCCTCGCGAAGCGCACTGACCCGGGCGCGGACGTCGTCCTGGAGGAACGCCCCGCAGGTGTCGACGAGATAGGCGGCCGTGCTGCCGGCGTCGACGACGATGCGCGCCGCTTCCACGGTCTGCTCGACGGAGCCGATCGAGGCCATGTTGAGGTGGCTGTGCGCAGCCATGCCCAGCTCGCGGGCGAGCTTGAGGTGCTGGATCCCGATGTCGGCCTCGGTGATCACGGTCGAGACGCGGACGACCGTCGCGCCTGCGTCGTGCGCGGCCCGGAGGTCCTCCTTGGTGCCGATGCCCGGGCAGCAGAGCGACCGCGATCTCGGCCCGCTCGATGACGTCGGCGGCGCGCTCGCAGCAGCTCCGCATCGGGGTATGCGCCGAAGCCGTACTGGCGGGAGTTCGCGCCGAGGCCGTCACCGTGACCGACCGCGATCGCCCAGACCCCGGCGTCGTCGAGGAGCTTGGCGGCCGTGGCGACCTGCTCGGGCGTGTACTGGTGCGCGACGGAGTGGGAGCCGTCCCGCATCGTCGTGTCGACGAGCTTCACCTGCGGGCTCAAGCGGCCGTCTCCTTCCGTCGCCTGCAGCTCGGCCATGCGAACCGCGGCGCTGGTCATGATGTCGAGGTTGCCCGCGTACTCGGGCAGGTAGTCGCCGGCGCCTTCGACCTCGAGCAGGACCGTGATCACGTCGTCGAGGACGCTCGGGCGGTGCAGTCGTCCGGTAGCCGGGCACGTAGGAGGCGACGGAGGCGACGATCTCCTCGACCGCGGCGACGACGCGGTCCTGCGTCGGCGCCGGGAATGTCGGCGTAGATCGCGTTCCTCATCAGCACCGGGGGGTCGGCGGGGTTGAGCAGCATTATCGCCTTGCCCTTCCGGGCGCCGCCGACCGACTCGAGCGCCCGTGCGGTCGACTGCGTGAACTCGTCGATGTTGGCGCGCGTCCCGGGCCCGGCCGAGCGCGCCGAGATCGTCGAGACGATCTCGGCGTACGGGACCTCGGTGACGCCGGCGATCGCTGCCACGACGGGGATCGTTGCCTGGGCGCCGCAGGTGACGAGGTTGACGTCCGGCGCGTCCGCGTGCTCTTCGATGTTGACCGCTGGGATCACGGCCGGTCCGAGGCCGGCGGGCGTCAGGTCGATCGATCGGATCCCGCGCTCGGCGAGGATCGCGGCGTGATCGGCGTGGGCGTAGGCCGAGGTCGCGTCGAAGGCGACGTCCACGTCCGGGACGCGGTCGAGCAGGTCCGCGAGGCCGACGTGGGAGGTGGCGACGCCGGCCTCGGCAGCGCGAGCGAGGCCCGGCGAGTCCGGGTCGATGCCCGCCATTCCGGCGACCTCGAGCTTCTCGCTCCGGCCCGCCTTCGCGAGCAGGTCGCTGCCGATGTTTCCCGAGCCGATGATCACGACCCGCACTCGCTCATCCATTGCCGTTTCTCCTTCTGCGGATGCCCTGCAGGCGCTCGATGCCGAACGGGTCGAGGAGCTCGGGCTTGCGGTCGGTGGTGATCAACTCGGCCATCGCGCGTCCCGCTGGGGCGGCGAGCGTCACGCCCTGCATCGCATAGCCGGTCGCGACGAATACGTTCGGAACGCTCGTCCGGTCGAGGACCGGCAGGCCGTCTGGGGTGATCGGGCGCATCCCGGCCCAGACCTCGTCGATCGCCGGCGTCCGCCAGGGCTGGAACGCCTTGCGGGCGGCCACGGTGATGTCGTCGATGCGCTTGTGGTCGAGCCTGATGTTGAGGCCGCTGAACTCCATCGTTCCGCCGATCCGCATCCGGTCGCCGAACGGCGTGCAGCCGACGTGGACGTCGGCGAGGAGGATCGAGTGCGCTCGGCATGACCGTCGGGCTGACCGAGAAGCTGTACCCCTTGCCGGCCTGCATCGGGAAGCGGACTCCGAGCATCCGCGCCAGCGGCGAGGTCCAGGCGCCCGCGGCCAGCAGGAAGGCGTCGGCGTCGTAGTCGCCGGCCGCCGTGCGGACGGCGCTCACCCGGGAGCCGTCGCAGCGAGAAGTCGGTGACCTCGGCGGCCTCGATGATCTCGGTGCCCATCTCGCGCAGCCGCGCCGCGAGTCCGGCCGTGAACGAGTCCGGCCGCACGTGCCAGTGCTGCGTGACCTCAAAGCCGCCGTTGACCTCGTCGGCGAGCGCCGGCTCGAGCGCGTGGAGCGCCGACGGGTCGAGGACGTCGTCGGGAAGCTCGTATCCGAACGCCCGCATCGGCTGGAGCTTCTCGAGCTCGCCTCGCGCCGTCTCCGGCTCGCGGGCGACGACGACCATCCCGTTCCGGTGCAGCTCGAACTCGACGCCATCGGAGCGCATCTCGTCGACGAGGTCGAAGACGTCGCGGCCGAGCGAGGCGAGGGCGGAGACGCCGTGCTCATGGTCGCGGCGGTTGCAGTAGGTCCAGAAGCGGAGCAGCCAGGGTGCGAGCTCCGGGAACTTGGAGAGCTGGAAGTAGAGGGCCGAGTCGCGATCGAAGAGCGATCGGATCCCGTACCAGGTGAGCCCGGGCTCGGGCAGGGGCCCGGCCTGCGCGGGACAGACCCAGCCGCCGTTGCCCCAGGACGCGCCGCTGCCGACCCGATTCGACTCGACGACCGTGACGTCGACGCCGACACGGCGCAGGTAGTAGGCCGAGCAGAGGCCGGCGACGCCGCCGCCGACGACGACGACGGATCGCGGGGCAGCTCATGACGGCACCGCCGCCGTCAGCTGCAGTTCGATCAACAGCCCGGCGACCGGGAAATCGGCGACGAGCGTCGTGCGGGCCGGGCGCGGCGGCGGAAACGCGGCGGCGTAGCCGGCGTTCCAGGCGGCGAAGTCGGAGCGGTCGGCGAGCCAGCACTCGACCCGGAGTGCGTGCTCCGGACCCGATCCCGAAGCCTCCAGGACCGCGAGCGCGTCGGCGAGGACGATGTCCATCTGCCCTGCGAAGTCGTCCGCACGCAGGTTGCCGGTCGCGGGGTCGACGGCGGCGCGGCCGGAGAGGAAGAGGAGGTCGCCGAAGCGGATCGCATCCGACATCAACGGCGCGTCGATGCCCGAGTCGAGGGTGGTGCCGGCGCCCATCAGAATGGGATGCCGCTCGTGCCGCAGATCATCAGGTGGTCTGACCATAAGTTCACATGAAGCTAGCAGGATCCTCATTTTCGGCGTCAAGCAACCCCCACGCGCGCGCCCGGGCCTGCATCCACCTCTGGGCGCCTGGTCAGATCATCAGCACCTTGCTCTACAGTGACGTCGAATGGAAGCGACGCCACCGAGAGTTTCGCTCGAGCCGGCCTCCCGTCGGAAGCTCTCCGAAACGGTGGCGCAGCAGCTCATGGAGGCGTTCAAGGATCTGCCGCCCGGCACCAAGGTGCCGTCCGAGCGCGAGCTGACCAAGGACCTCGGCGTCGGCCGCTCCACCGTCCGCGAGGCGCTGAACGGTCTCGCCGTCCTCGGGGTCCTGACGATCCGCCATGGGCAGGGCGCGTTCATCGCCGACGACGTCCCGGTCGACGGTCCCGAGGAGGCCGAGGAGCCCCACTCGATCCTGACCGGCGCACTACAGCGCGGCGAGACGAGGGAGTTCATCGAGGCCCGTCTGCTCGTCGAGGTCGAGGTCACGCGGCTGGCCGCGCGAACGTCGAACGGATGAGGATCTCCAGCGGATCGAGGCCGCGCTGGACGATCCAGGACCGCAGTCTCTCCGCCGACGACCTCGACTCGACGCTCGGCGCCGCGACCTCTTTCAACGTCCTGCTCGCCGAAGCCGCCCACAACGAGGTGCTCGCGGCGATGATTCAGACCTTTGTCGAGCTGATGACCGAGCGCGCCCCCAAGGTCTATGCACTTCCCGGCTTCGGCAGCTGGGACCTCGAAGAGCACAAAGGCATCTACGCAGCCGTCCGCGATCAGGACGGCGAGCGGGCGGCGGAGCTGATGCGCCAGCACATCCTCCAGCTGGCCGATCGGTACCGCGAAGCCGGCGCCGGCTGAGCTCCCTCCCAAGCCTCCAGAGCAACGCTATTCCTCCCTGAGGTCTGCTCAGAGGACATCCTCGTCTGCTGTCGTCGCATCTGGTATGATCACCAGATCATTGGATGCACAGACAAACGTCATCGACCCTGTGGGAGGAAAGTTTGATGAGTCCGCTGAGTGCCGATAACCCGAACCCGCGTACCCGCGGCCGGGCAGTCAAGGCCATGTTCCTGGCCGCGCTGTTTGCGGTCGGCGTGGTCCTCGCTGCGTGTGGAAGCAGTTCCGACGGAACCGACTCGAGCAGCGCTGCGACCGGGGATCCGGTCACGGGCGGCACGCTGACGTTTGCCCGTTCGCTCGACGCCGAGGCCGGCCTCGATCCGATCAACGCGCCGAACAACGGCTCGATCTTCACGATCCAGCAGATCTTCGACCAGCTCGTCGAAGTCCAGGGCGACAAGATCGTCCCGGGCCTCGCCGAATCGTGGGAGCACTCCCCCGACGGCCTCGAGTGGACCTTCCACCTCCGCGACGCGCAGTTCTCGAACGGCGACCCCGTCACTCCCGAGGACGTGAAGTTCTCGATCGAGCGATTCGCCGATCCGAAGGTCAACGTCAACTACGCGACGCTCGGGGCCGCGATCGACAGCGTCGACGTCGTCGACGACAAGACCGTGAAGATCAACCTCAACAGCGTCGATGGCGCGTTCCTGGACAACCTGGCGATGTTCGCCGCGGCGATCGTCCCGCAGAAGGTGGTCGAGCAGGAGGGCGACAAGGACTTCGCGGAGAACCCGGTCGGCTCCGGGCCCTTCATGGTCACCGAGTTCAAGCGCGGCCAGGAGACCGTCCTCGAGCGCAACCCGCACTACTGGCGTGAGGGCGAGCCGTATCTCGACGGCGTCACCTTCGAATACGTCCCCGACGCCAACACGCGGACGCTGAAGCTGCGCTCCGGCGAGGTCGACGTCGCCGACGCGCTTCCCCTACAACCAGGTCGAATCGCTACAGGCGACCGACGGCATCAACGTCGAGGTGGCGGACTCCCTGAAGTGGGACTCCATCTTCCTCAACACGAAGGAGGCTCCGCTCGACGAGGTCGAGGTCCGTCAGGCCCTCAACTACGCGACGCCGAAGGAGCAGATCCTCGACAGCGTCCTGTTCGGCAACGCCGCTGTGGCGAACAGCCAGATCCCGCCGGTCAAGTACTGGGACGAGTCGATCGACCCGTACCCGTACGACATCACGAAGGCCCAGGAGCTGATGGACAAGTCGAGCGTCCCGAACGGCTTCGATCTCGAGCTCCAGATCCCGTCGGGTGACGCCGTCGAGAAGCAGACGGCGGAGATCATCAAGTCGGAGTGGGCCAAGATCGGCGTCAACGTCACGATCGTCCCGAAGAGCTTCGGAACGATGTTCGCCGACTGGCTCGAGGGCAAGGGCGGCCAGGCCGCGACTTCCCCGGCGACGCATTGTCGAGCGACACGCTGTCCGACGACGAGATCGCCGCTCTGGTCTACGACCCGGCGGCCGGCCTCAATTCCCTCGGCACGTTCTACGACAACAAGAAGGTCACGGACCTGCTCGCCGACGCGAAGGGAACGCTCGACGAGGACAAGCGGGCCGCGGACTTCGCGGAGATCCAGCAGATCGGCCAGGACGATGCTCCCGCCGTGCCGCTGTTCTTCACGAAGTCGGTGACCGGCTACCAGGACACGGTGCAGAACTTCCAGACCTATCCGATCGGCTGGTGGAACCTGCGCGAGGTCTGGCTCTCGAAGTAACAGGCTGATTTGCCCCACAAGTACGCACATCCGCTCGGGCGCTTCTTCTCGGCGCCCGGGCGCGATGTGTGCCGTCACCCGATATCAATCTCACGTGCCGTGACCACCTACATCGTCCGACGCATATTCCAGGCGATCCCGGTGCTGATCGGAATCACGCTCGCGACCTTCATCCTCATCCATCTCGTGCCGGGCGATCCGGCGCGCATCGTCCTCGGCGCACAGGCCAACCCGAAGGCGGTCGCGACCCTCAACGGCCAGCTCGGCCTCGACCAGCCGCTGATCAGCCAGTACTTCAACTTCGTGACCGGCGCGCTCACCCTCGACTTCGGCGACTCGATAATCCAGAAGACGGCGATCGGGCCGATCCTCACCGAGCGCATCCCCGTCACCGCCTTCCTTCTCCTCTATTCGGTCGTGATCTCGATCGTGATCGCCGTCCCGCTGGCGGTCCTTTCCGCGATCAAGAAGAACCGTGCGGCTGATCACGCGATCCGGTTGTTCTCGATGGTCACCTTCGCGATGCCCTCCTTCCTGCTCGGGCTGCTCCTGATCCTCTTCTTCGGGCTCCAACTCGGCTGGCTGCCCACTTCCGGCTATGGCGACGGCTTCGTCGAGCACTTCCGGAGCCTCACGCTCCCGGCCCTGACGGTGGGTCTGTATCTGGCCCCGATCCTGTTGCGCACCCTGCGCGTCGGGATCATCGAAACGCTCGACACCGAGTTCATCGAGGCGGCACGGGCGCGCGGGCTCGGCGAGCGGCGGATCCTCTTCAAGCACGTCCTCCGGAACTCGCTCGTCTCGACGGTGACCATCCTCGGGCTCAACGTCGGCTTCCTGCTCTCGGGCCTAGTGATCATCGAGAACGTCTTCGCGCTGCCCGGCCTCGGCACCGAGCTCGTCAACGCGATCCTCGAGCGTGACTACCCCGTCATCCAGGCGCTCACCCTCGTGTTCGGGGTAGCCGTGGTCGCGATCAGCCTGCTGACCGACCTCGCCTACGCGAAGCTCGACCCCCGGGTGCGGCTGTGAGCGCCTCGACCGGGCCTGCAGCGGCCGGCGCCCCTCGACCCGCGGACCTCGATCGCCTCGGGAACGGTCGCACGACTTCGCAAGCGGGCCCGGCGCGAGCGCCGGTGGGCATCGGTGACGCTCTGGCTCGGCATCGGGATCGTCGCCTTCATGGTCTTCGTCTCGGCCGCGGCGCCGCTCCTCGGCTTCGAGAACCCGGATGCGCAGAACCTCGCGGAGTCACTGCAGGCACCCTCCTCGGCCCACCCGATGGGGACCGACACGCTCGGCCGCGACATCCTCACCCGCGTCGTCTACGGCGGCCGGATCGATCTCACCTTCGCGTTCGTGACGACGATCGTCCCGTTCTTCCTCGGCGCCCTCGTCGGTGCCTTCGCCGGCTACCGGGGCGGCTGGCTCGACACGACGGTCAACCGGATCGTCGACACCGTCGTCGCCTTCCCGTTCATCGTCCTGATCCTCGCGATCGTCGCGATCACCGGCCCCGGGCTCACGGGCGCCTACATCGGCGTCTTCGCCGTCGGCTGGGCCCTCTATGCACGGCTGACCCGCGGCGAGATGCTGATCGAGCGAGAACGGGAGTACATCCTCGCCGCCAGGACCCTCGGGTACTCGACGCCGCGGATCGTCTTCCGGCACGCGCTTCCCAACGTCCTGCGGGCGAGCATCGTCTTCGCGATGGCCGACATCGTTCTCAACATCCTGCTGCTTTCGTCGCTTTCCTACCTCGGTCTCGGCGCCGTGCCGCCGTCGCCGGAGTGGGGCGCTCTCGTCGCCGAGGGCAAGGACGTCATCCTCACCGCGTGGTGGGTGGCGACGATGCCGGGCCTCGTGATCGTCCTCGTCGGCGTCGCGTTCAGTCTGATCGGCGACGGCATCGCCGACCGAATGGGCAAGCACTTCACGCTGGTGGTGGAGGAGTAGTGAGCGTCGTCGCCGATCCGGTGGCCAAGGGCACCGAGCTCCTCGCGGTTCGCGATCTGACGATCGCGTTCCCGGCCGGCGACACGCCGCTGCTGGCCGCTGACGGCGTCAGCTTCTCGGTCGAGGCGGGGCGGACCCTCGGGCCTCGTCGGCGAGTCCGGCTGCGGGAAGAGCGTCACGTTGCGGTCCCTGCTCGGGCTCGTCCCGTATCCCGGCGAGGTCGTCGGCGGGGAGATCAGCTGGCTCGGCGAAGACGTGCGCCAGGCACAGAAGAAGCGGCTCGCGGAGATCCGCGGCGCCGAGATCTCGATGGTCTTCCAGGACCCGACGTCCTGTCTCAACCCCGTGTTCACGATCGGCGACCAGATCACCGAGACGCTCCGCAAGCGCGCCGGCATGAGCTCCGAGAAGGCGCCGCGAGCGCGCGATCGAGCTGCTCGATCGGGTCGGCGTCCCGTCGCCGGAGCAGCGCATGAAGGCGTACCCCCATCAGTTCAGCGGCGGAATGCGCCAGCGGGTGATGATCGCCATTGCGATCTCGACCCGGCCGAAGCTGCTCCTCGCCGACGAGCCGACGACGGCGCTCGACGTCACGACGCAGGAGGAGATCCTCGCGTTGCTCATGGAGGCGCAGGAGGAGACCGGCATGGCGGTCGTCCTCGTCTCCCACGACCTCGGGGTGATCGCGGAGACGTGCGACGACGTGGTCGTGATGTACGCGGGCAAGGTCCTCGAGGCCGGCCGGGGCGCGGCGGTCATGCGCAGTCCGCGCCATCCCGTACACGTCCGGTCTGATCGAGGCGATGCCCTCGCTCGAGGTGACCGACGGAGGCGCCGGGGCTCCGATCCCGGGCCAGCCCCCGAACCTCGCCGACCTGCCGCCGGGCTGCCCCTTCTCGCCGCGCTGCACCTACAGCCGTCCCGAGTGCTCCGGGATCCCCGTGGTTCTCGACGGGATCTCGACGATCACGGCTCCGCTTGTCCGTTCGAGGGGGCGCCCGAATGAGCGAGACCCACCCGCTTCTCGACGTCTCGCAGTCTGACGAAGCGGTTCGTGGATCGGCACGGCATGCGCCGACCGGCTGCGCCGGACGCCGCCCCCCGTCCTGACGGCGCTCGACAAGGTCAGCGTCTCGGTGGCCCCCGGGGAGACGCTCGGGATCGTCGGCGAGTCGGGGTCGGGCAAGTCGACGCTGGCGCGCTGCATCATGCGGCTGCACGAGCCCGACGAGGGCTCCGTCACCTTCGACGGCACCGACGTGCTCGCTGCCGGAGTGGCCGAGCTGCGGACCCTGCGGCGCTCGATCCAGATGGTCTACCAGGACCCCTACTCGTCGCTGAGCCCGCGGATCCGCGTCGGCTCCGCGGTCGCGGAGCCCGCCGTCGTCCACGGCCTGATCGAGAGCGACCAGGCGGAGGACTACGCGATCGAGCTGCTCGAGCGGGTGGGGATCAGGCGCGAGAGCGCCCGCCGGTACCCGCACGAGTTCTCGGGCGGTCAGCGGCAGCGGATCGCGGTCGCCCGATCGCTTGCCGTTAAGCCGCGGCTCCTGATCGCCGACGAGGCCGTCAGCGCTCTCGACGTCTCGATCCAGGCCCAGCTCCTCTCGCTCCTCGAGGAGATCCGCGTCGACCTCGGGTTGACGATGATCTTCATCTCACACCAGCTCTCCGTGATCTCGCGGCTGGCCGACCGCGTCTCGATCATGTACATGGGCCGGGTGGTGGAGACGGGGGCGACGGCCGACGTCTTCGCGGACCCGCGCCATCCCTACACCGAGATGCTGCTCGAGGCGCATCCGCGAATCGACGGAACGCGAGTCAAGGCTCCGCGGTACTCCGGCGAGACGCCGTCGCCGTACGCTCTTCCCGCCGGGCTGCCGCTTCCACCCGCGCTGTCCGCTCGCGGAGGACGTCTGCTCGCAGGTCGATCCGCCCGACCTTGCGGTGGCATCGCCGCGGGGAGGCCACGAATCGGCGTGCCATGTGATGCCGCGAATGCCGGCCGGGGCGAAGGCGACCGCAATGAATGACGGGCGCGAGGACGCCGAGATCGTCCGCGCCCTCGTCCTCGGTGAGCTCGCCGCCGTCGATCGACAGGACCCCGACGGCCTCGCCGCTCACTTCGCTTCCGACTGCGAGTTCGTCGACCTCAGCGACGGCACCCGGATCTCCGGACGCGAGGACTTCCTCGTCGATCTCCACGAGCTGTTTGCGGCCGTCCCCGACTTCCACGTCGTCGACCGAAGGGTGATCGCCGAGGGCGGCGTGGTCGCAGCCGAGATCCAGCTCGCGGGCACGCCGGTTCGGGAGTGGCGGGGCCATCCCCCGACCGGTGTCCCGTTCGTCTGGGACACCTGTTCCTTCTACGACCTCCACCCCGACCGCGAACACCTCCTCCGCGAGCGCATGTACTACGACGCCGCCGCGCTCGACCGCCAGCTCGCCTTTCCGGCATAGACTCGCGCCCATGGCGACGGGGAGCGAGTCGGTCGACGGTGCGCCGCACCTCGTGCGCCGCGACGCCGTCGCGATCGCGCTGCTCAGCATGGGCTGCTCGTGGGGGGCGGGGAACGTTGGGCCGGTGGTGCCCGAGCTGAGCCAGGACTTCGGTCTGTCCCTCGGCGCGGTCGGCGTGCTCGCGGGGACGCTGTTCTTCATCGGCGTCGTCTTCGGCCTCGCGATCGCGCCGAAGCTGGCCGAGCGGTTCACGGTCGTCGGCGGGATGCGCTTCACCTGCATGGCGGCGGGGATCGGCAGCCTGATCTTCGCGATCAGCCCGAGCTTCGCGTTCCTCGCGGTCGGGCGCCTCGTCGCCGGCACGGCGCTGGGCCTCGGCGGTGCGCTCGGGCCGGTGTTCGGCCGCGCGGTCGGCGGGGTCAAGGCGGTCGGCCTGTTCGGCGGCGCCTTCCAGCTCGGGATCGGCGGCGGCCTCGCGGTCGGAAGCATCGTCGCCGACCTCGGCGTCGATTGGCGGATCAGCTTCCTGATCTCGGCCGCGATCGGGTTCTCGGCGCTGGCCGTCCTCCGCGAGGAGCACGTCGAGTTCGAGCTCAAGGGCGGTGGGTTCTTCAAGGCGGCGGCGAGCAGTCTCCCCGTCTACCGACTGGCGCTGCTGTTCATCGCGATGTTCGCGGCGCCGATGACGCTGGGCGCCTGGCTCGTCCACTACCTGACGGTCCAGGGCGACATGCGGCTTGCCGTTGCCGGCGCGCTCGCGTTCCTCCTCTTCGCCACGTCGGCGGCGATGCGGCTGACCGGCGCGACGCTGGCCGCCCGCGGCTTCCCGGTGAAGATCCTCGCCGGGCTGACGCCGTTGCTCGCCACCGCCGGAATCGTCCTGATCGCGCTCGACCGGTCGTTCGCGGTCGCGCTGCCGGCGGTGGTACTGATGGCCGCCGGCTTCGCGCTCCCCTACGCGGTGATGATGGTCGCCGCGCAGCGCCTCTACCCGAAGGAGCCCGCCGATCCGGTCGCGCTGATGACGGCCGCCGGCTCGGCTCTGCCGATCGCCCTGATCCCGGCCGTCGGCGTCGCTCTCGCCGACGGCAGCGAGGAGGCGGCACTGATCGCGATCGCGGTCTTCGTCGCGATCGCCGGCCTGCTCAACATGAAGCTGCCCGAGAAGGCGATCCCGGGCGGCGAGGTCGCCGAAGCGACCTGACCGGCGAACCGCGGCCTAGCTCCCGAGAACCGCGAGGACCGCCTTGTCGCCGCCCGCGTCCGCCGAGATCCGCGCGGTCGAGCCCTGCAGGTAGAGCTTCGTGTCCCCGTCGGTGATGTGGAGTCGCTTGGCGAGCCCGAAGCGCTTCTCCTCGACCTCGGCCGTGGAGCGGTCGAAGCTGGCGAGGAGCTTGCCCGGGTCGTTGCCCATCGGCGAGTGGAGGGCGAAGACGTAGATCTCGCCCGCGGTCACGCAGACCATCATCCGCTCGCTGACGCCGTGCGCGAGCGCGTTGGCCTGGCGCGACGCCTCGATGGCACCGGCGCCCTCGAGCCCGGCGACGAGGGCGTTGTCGTGCCCGGGCAGAAACGACGCTGCGGCGCCGCCGACGGCGATCTCCTTCATGTTGTCCTGCAGCGCGAAGGCGCCGGCGGCGATCACCTCGTCGGCGGTCCCCTCCTCGGCGAGACGCGATTGGCAGGCCTGGATGAGGTCTTCGGGATGGCTCATGGTGCGGTCAACTTCCACCGCCGCGCCCGCGGTCCTTCCCGCACCGGCCCGAGCCCGCCCCGACCGCTCTAGGATCGCGAACCATGACGGGAGGGAGAGGACGTCGGATCGTCGTCGCGCTTGCGGCCGGAGCCGCGCTGCTCGCTGCCGCCGCATCGGCTGACGCCGCCGTCACCCACGTCGACTGCGGCGCATCACCGGCCGGCGCCGACGGCACCCGCGCGCACCCTTTGACAACCCTCGAAGCCGCCTCATCCATTCCGCTCGCCCCCGGCGCCAAGGTCCTGCTGCGAAGCGGGACCGAGTGTGCCGGGACGCTGGATCTGACCGGGTCCGGGTCGAAGCCACGGCCGGCACTCGTCGGGCGCTACGGCGAGGGGGACCGCCCGCTGATCACCGCCACCGACGAGGACGCGGTCCGGCTCACCGACACCGCCCACACGACGATCGAGGGCCTCGAACTGACGGCCCCCGGCGACAACACCGGCAAGAAACGCGGCGTCCACCTGATCGCCGCCGGCCGGACCGTACCCGGCGTCCGCATCCACGAGCTCCGGATCCACGACGTCGGCGGCAACCTCGACAAGGACGGCGGCGGCAGCGGCGGCATCCAGGTCGACGCCGAGGGAGAGGGAGGGTCGCTTCCGCCACCTCGTCATCGCCGACAACCGGATCACGCGACGTCAGCCGCAGCGGCATCTTCGTCGTCGGCACGACCGACGGCGACCGGCCGCGGGCGAGCGAGCCGTGGCCGGAGGCGTCGCGGGGCGTGCGGATCCGCCGCAACCAGATCCAGCGTGTCGCCGGCGACGGGATCGTCACGCTCGGCACCGACGGCGCCTGCGTCCACGGCAACCTCGTCGACCGACGGGCAACCTCGCCGGGCCGCGGCCTCGCCGATCCGCAGGGAATGATCTGCAACGCCGGGATCTGGGCCTTCCACGCCAACAACACCGTGATCGAGCGCAACGAGCGTCTCCCGGATGGAGTTCAACGGCTGCGACGGCTCGCGGCTACGACATCGACTACGACCAGGACGGCACCGTCGTCCAGTTCAACGACGAGCTACGACAACGAGGGCGGCTTCATGCTCCTCTGCACCGACGACCAGCCGCGGACCGCCGACGTCCGCTTCAACCTCAGCGTGGACGACGGCTACTCGTTCAACAGCTCGCCGTGCAGCCGACCGGCCGGGAGCTACGCGGGGCTCCGCATCTACAACAACACGATCGTCGGGCCGGACCCCGGCGTCGCCATCCTCGGCTTCGACAACACCCAGCTCTACGGCCCCGCGAGCCTCAACTTCTTCAACAACGCGATCGTCGCGACCGAGCAGGGGCGCGGATTCACCTGCGAGCCCGACTGCCACGACAACCTGTTCTGGAAGATCCCGCCGGCGGGCAGCGACGCGATCGTCGCCCGCCCGAGGTTCGCGCTCGGACCTCCGTATTTCCCGGGGGTGCCGACGATCGTCTTCGTCCCGAAGCCGAACTCGCCGCTCGTCGACGCAGGCGCCCGGATCCCCCGCGACGCGACGCGCGACTTCTTCGGCGCCCCGATCAGGCGCTCGGCACTGCCCGACATCGGGTTCGCCCAGAACCGACGCTAGGTATCGGGCTCGAGGCGGCGACGCTCGCCGACATGGCGGTCGGCCACGCCGCTAACCCTTACGGGCCGGGCGGGTCCTGCTGGAAGGTCTTCAGCATGCCGGCGGCGAGGTCCTGCTTCTCCTGGTCGGAGAGGCGGGCGCTCGAGTGCATGACCTTGTACTGGAGGGGCGGCATCTCGCCCGCATTGATCACGTTCGCGACCTCGCTCGGCTCGGCCTGCTGGAGGCGGTCCCACTCCGAGGTGTTGAGGATGCTGCGCCCGGTGTTGACGTCGTTCTCGACCAGCCACGAGGACGGCGCGACGTAGCTGTCCCACGGCCACTTGGTCATGTTCGAGTGGCAGGCGCCGCAGGCGTCGTTGAAGAGCTGCTCGGTGCGGGGGCTGTCGAACTTCACCGCCTGGGTGACCGGCGGGTTGTTGTGAGCGCGCCCGTAGGGGACGAGCTGAATCAACAGAAAGAGTGCGACCAGGACGAGAAGGCCGATTCGGATCTTCGAGCTACCGGCCCAGTTCCGGACCCTGCTCATCCTGATCGCCTGGCGGGGAAGAATGCCATTGGGTCCAGGCTCCCAAGCGATCGGGGCGATGGCGTCGGTACTCGCTGCCCATTCGTGTAGGGGGCGGGGACTGCCGTCAGGTGCGGGGATTTCATCGGCGGCACGATTTCAGCCGATTGCTCAGCCCTCGTTCAAGGCGGGGTGAGGAAACGCTCATCGGACCGGGCGCCCGGAGCTCGCGTCAGTCGTCGCCGCCGTCGCCGTTGCTGCTGCCGCTCGAGTCGTCGATCGAGGTCGTCGGCGGGACGGTCGTCGTCGGCGGGACGGTCGTCGTCGGCGGGGGCTGCGAGGTCGTGGTCGTGCTCGGCACCGTCGTCGTCGACGACGAGTTGCCGCCGCCGTGATGGGGCCCGTCCTCGGGGTGGTCCCGCCCGCGCCCGCCGCCCTTGTTGTCCTCAGGCTTGACCGATCGCGGAGCGAGCGTCTCACCGGCCCGCACCGACTCGGAGCTGAGCCCGATCTGCTGGCTCGTCAGCGCCGCGGCCGCCACCCCGACCGCGACCGCGGCGGCGAGCCCGGCGAGCGCCAGCGCGATCCAGCGCAGCCTCGTCGCCGTCCGCGGGCTCACGATCGCGCCCCCGTCGTCGCACGCCCCGCGACCGGCAGGCTCAGTCGCGCCTCGGCTCCGCCCCCGGGCCGGTTCGACATCGCGACCGTGCCGCCCCACTGGCCGGCGAGCTCGGCGGCGATCGGCAGGCCGAGCCCGGTGCCCTGCGGGCCGAGCTTGCCCGCCCGCCCGCGGTAGAAGCGGTCGAGGACGGCCTCCTCCTCGCCGGGCTCGAGGCCGGGCCCGCGATCGCGGACGGCGATGGCGCCCGGGCCGTCGAGGATCTCGACTTCGCTGCCGGCGGGCGAGTAGACGATCGCGTTCTCGATCAACGAGTCGAGCGCCCGGTCGAGGTCGGCGCGGGCGCAGCTGACCGTGCTCGCGGCGCCACTGCGCCTCGTCAGGGTGATGTCCTTGGCCTCGGCCGATCGCTGCCAGCGCCCGGCGGCGCGATCGGCCGCCTCGGCGAGCTCGATCCGCTCAGCCGGCAGCTCGTGCTCGCCGGCGCGGCTGAGGACGAGCAGCTCCTCGACGATCGCCGCGAGCCGGTCGACCTCGTGGAGGGCGGCGGCGGCCGCCTCGTGCTCCTCCTCGGACTTGGCGAAGTGGTCGATCTCCTCGAGCTGCAGGCGCAGGCCGGTGAGCGGCGTGCGCAGCTGGTGGGAGGAGTCGGCGACGAACTCCCGCTGGCTGTCGATCATCCGCCCGACGCGGCCGGTCATGTCGTTGAAGCTGCGGGCCAGCGACCGCTGCTCGGTCGTCCCCTCGACTTCGGCCCTCGCCCCGAGGTCGCCCGCCGCGACTTCGTCGGCTGCGTTGGCGAGGCGGCGGATCGGCCGCGCGATCCGTTGCGCGATCAGCGCTCCGGCGACGATGCCGAGCGCGAGGACGGCGAGCGCGAGCAGGACGATCCCGATCACCGAGCGGCGGACCGCGTCGTTGACGGCGGCGACGCTCTGGGTGATCCGGACCGCGCCGACGACGACGTTGCGGTGGAGGATCGGGACGGCGGTGGCGAGGATGTCGGTTGACAGCGTGTCGCTGTAGCGGGTCTCCTGGTAGCTGGTGCCGCCGAGCGCCGCCGCGATCTCGGGACGGTCGGCGTAGCTGGTGCCGATCTCGCCGTCGCCGGCGCTGTCGGCGATCAGCTTCCCGGTCCGGTCGACGACGACCACGCGGCCGCGGACGGATGCCGCCGAGGAGGCGACGAGCCGGTCAAGCGTGGTCCGGTTGGCGGCGCCGAGCAGTTCCGGGGCACTGGCCGCGAGCAGGTCGGCCTGGCTGGTCGCCTGACCGCGAACCTCGGCGTCGACGCGGTCACGGAGGCTGATCGCGAGCGGTAGGCCGAAGGCGACGACGGCGAGCAGCAGCACGTAGGCCACGGCCAGCAGCAGGGTGCGGCGGGTGGTCATCGTTCCGCGAAGCGGAAGCCGACGCCGCGCACGGTCTCGATGTGGCGCGGGGCGGCGGGGTCGTCGCCGAGCTTGCGGCGCAGCGAGCCGATGTGGACGTCGAGCGTCTTCGTCGACCCGAACCAGTTGACGTCCCAGACCCGCGCCATCAGGTCCTCGCGGGTGACGACCTTGCCGGCGTTGCGGGCCAGCTCGGCGAGGAGGTCGAACTCCTTGCGGGTCAGGTCGAGGTCGGCGCCGTCGAGGGAGGCGATCCGCCCCGCGACGTCGACGTCCACGTCGCCGACCGTGAAGGCCGGCTCGAACTTGGCACCTCCGCGACTTCGCCGGAGGACGGCACGGATCCGGGAGATGACCTCGGGACCGCTGAACGGCTTGACGACGTAGTCGTCGGCTCCCATCTCGAGGCCGACGACGCGGTCGAGCTCGCTGCCGCGCGCGGTCAGCATCACGATCGGCACGTCGGAGTCGCGGCGCAGCGCCCGGCAGACGTCGCGGCCGTCGCCGTCGGGGAGCGTCAGGTCGAGGAGGACGAGGTCGGGCTCGACCCGCTCGGCCAGCTCCATGGCCTCGGCGGCGGTGCCGGCGACGACGGCCTCGAACCCCTCACGTTCGAGGACACGGCAGAACGGCGCCGAGATCGCCTCCTCGTCCTCGACGAAGAGGATGACGCCGCCTTTGGCTGTTCCGGAACCGGCCATGGAGGCCACTGTAGTCAGGCGTCTGGGCGGCGAACAGAGGCCCCGGAAAGCTTGTCCAAGTCTTTACCCGGCCCTTTCCGGCGGTTTCCCGGCCCCCCAGCAGTATCGGCGGCGATCACTAGCAGCCAGCAAAGGAGAGCACGATCGTGGCCAACGTAAGAATGAGAATCGCAGCCGGGGCAACGGTCCTCGGACTGGGGGGCCTGGCGGGTTACGCGCTCGGCTCGAACGACGGACCGCCGTCCTCGGCCGCCGCCGCCCCGACGGCCGAGAAGGTCAAGCCGAAGGTCCACACCCAGGTCATCCACCGCACCAAGCACGTCCAGGCGAAGGGCGCGGCCGCCTCGGGCGGCTCGGCGGCGCCGGCATCATCGTCGTCGGCGCCGAGCTACTCCTCGGCCCCGGTCTCGGCTCCGGCGCCAGCGCCGGCTCCGGCCCCGGCGCCGGCGGTGACGCCGGTCAGCAACTCGACCTCGTCGGCTCCCTCCACCCACACCAGCGGTGGCGGCGGCGGCTCGACGTCGGGCAGCGGCTCCTACGAGAGCGACGACGGTGGCAGCAGCAGCTCGTCCTCCCACGACGGCGGCGAGCACGAGAGCGAGGGTGGCGATGACTGAGCAAGGCTCCGTCCCCACCGGAAGCACCGAGGTCGTGCAGGCGCAGGTCGCGCCTGCCGGCCCCGGCCGCCCGCGGCCCGCGGCGACCGTGAAGAAGAAGCCCGGCTTCGGCCCGACGATCCTCGTCGCGCTCGCGACCTTCGGCCTCCTCTTCGAGTTCCTCGCCTTCCAGCTCAACAACGGCAACGACCCGGCGCTCGGCGCCACCGTCCTCGCCTCCAACCGTGACCCGAAGGTGGCCAAGGTCGACCGGCCGGTCATCAACCGGAGGATCATCAAGACCAAGGTCGTCACCGATCCTCCCGCGGTGAGCAGCTCCGCCGTCCCCGTCTCCTCGGGCTCGACGAGCACGGCCGCCGCACCGGTGACCACCTCGTCGGCCCCGGCCCCGCCCCCGCCGCCGCAGCCCCGGCCCCCGCGCCGGCCCCGGCGCCCGCCCCCGTGACGTCGAGCTCATGAGCGGCGCCGACGCGACATTCAGGGCCATGGGGTCCGAGATCCGCCTGATCATCGGCGAGCCCGGACCGAACGGCATCGATCCCGAGCTGGCCGTGGCCGAGTCCCGGGAGTTCATCGAGGAGTTCGAGCAGTGCCTGTCGAGGTTCCGTCCCGACAGCGAGCTCTGCGCGCTGAACGCCTACGTGGGCGACGTCGTCCCGGCCTCGCCGCTGCTCCGCGACGCGATCAGCGCCGGAGTCGAGGCGGCGCGCCGGACCGATGGCCTCGTCGATCCGACGCTCGTCGACGAGATCGAGGACGCCGGCTACGTCGCCTCCCGCGAGGGTGCGACGCCGGTCCGGCTCGTCGATGCGCTCGCTCTCGCTCCGGCCCGGGCCCCCGCACGGGGCAACCCGGGTCGCCGCTGGGCGATGATCGACGTCGACGAGAAGAACGGAGTCGTACGGCGCCGTGCCGGCATCCGCTTCGACAGCGGCGGCATCGGCAAGGGCCTGGCGGCGGATCTGCTCGCCGAGCGGCTCGCCGGGCAGACGCGCTTCGTGATCGGCTGCGGCGGCGACCTCCGGGTCGGCGGCACCGAACCGGAGCGCTTCGAGGTGCTCGTCGAGCACCCGCTGACGGGCGAGCACGACCAGCGCCTCTATATAGAGGGCGGCGCCGTGGCGACATCCGGGATGAACGTCCGGGTCTGGCGCCGCGACGACTTCACCTACGCCCACCACCTGATCGACCCGTGGACGGGTGAGCCGGCCTGGACCGGCCTCGTCGGGGCGACCGCCCTGGCGCCGACCGGCGTCGAGGCCGAGACGCTCGCCAAGGCGGCGCTGCTCTCCGGTGCCGATGGGGCGCGAGCGCTCCTTTCGGATTCGGGCGGCGTGATCTTCCACGAGGACGGCGAGGCGGAGCCCGTCGGACCGATCGACATCGGCCCGAAGCTCACGGTCTCCGTCCCGGCGACGTTGCTGAAGGGGGTGGCGGCATGACCCCGGCCGTCCACGACCACCTCTGGTGGCTCGCCAGCCGTGCCTCCGGCCTGGTCGCGCTCGGGCTGATCACCGCCTCCGTGGTCCTCGGCCTGATCATGTCCGGGAAGATCATGCGCAAGCCGGGACGGGCCCGGACGATGGTCGCGCTGCACGAGCAGCTCGCCCTCGGCGGCCTGCTGGCGATCGCGATCCACGGCATCACCCTGCTCGGCGACGCGTTCCTGCACCCGGGGCTGAAGGGCATCCTGCTCCCCGGCGCGATCGACTACCGGCCGCTCTGGGTCGGGCTCGGGATCGGCGCCGGCTACCTGGCGGCCGCGCTCGGCCTCAGCTTCTACGCCCGCAAGAGCATCGGGCCGCGGCTGTGGCGGAAGGCTCACCGGGCGACGATCGTCGTCTACGGCCTCGCGGTCGCCCACACGCTCGGCGCCGGCACCGACGCATCCACACCGTGGCTGCGGGCCTGGCTGCTCGTCACCGCCCCGGTCGTCGTCGGCCTGCTGCTGATCCGGATGACCGAGCCGTGGCGCCGCAAGCGCCGTGCCGCCGCCCGGCCGCCGCGTCCGGCTCCGACCGGGGTTCCGGCCTCCGTCCCGCCGCCGGTGCAGCGGCCGCTCACGTCGCCGACGCTGGCCCGGGCTCAGGCCCGTGCCGAGATCGGCGCCGCAAGAGCGACGGCCGAGACGGAGCGGGCGGCATGAGGCCGCGCGAGCACGGCGTCGTCATCGCCGGCGGCGGCCTCGCCGCCCAGCGATGCGCCGAGACGCTCCGCAAGCGCGGCTACGAGGCGCCGATCCGGATCGTCTGCGCCGAGACCGAGGCGCCATACGACCGCCCGCCGCTCTCCAAGGACGTGGCGGCGGGCTCCGCCGACGGCGAGTCGGTCCGGTTCCGCGATGCGGCCTGGTATGCCGACAACGCCGTCGAGCTGTTGCTCGGCCGCCGCGCCGCCGGCCTCGACCCCGAGGCCCGCAGGCTCGAACTCGACGACGGCTCGTCGCTCACCTACGACGACCTGATGATCGCCACCGGCGCTGCGCCGCGGTCGCTGCCGATGCTGGAGGGATACGAGAACGCCTTCCCGCTGCGGACGCTGAACGACGCCCGCCGGCTGAACGCGGAGCTGACCCCCGGCGCCCATCTCGTCATCGTCGGCGCCGGGTTCATCGGCCAAGAGGTCGCCGCGACCGCTCGCGCCGAGGGCCTCCACGTGACGATCGTCGAGGCGCTCGACCTGCCGCTCGAGAGCATCCTCGGAGCCGAGGTCGGCCGCTGGATCGTCGGCACCCACGGCGAGGAGGGAGTCCGCGTCCTCACCGGTGCGATGCTCGAGTCGGCATCCGGCAACGGCCGGGTCGAACAGCTCTCACTCGCCGACGGCACCCGGCTCGACTGCGACGCGGTCGTGGTCGGCGTCGGTGTCAGCCCGGCGGCCGAGTGGGCGGCCGGCAGCGGCCTGGACCCCGCCGGGATCAAGACCGACGCCTCCGGCCGGACCGGCATCCCCCACGTGTATGCGGCCGGTGACGTCTCGCGGCCCTTCGACCTCCGCAGGCTCGAGCACGTCCGCACCGAGCATTGGGACGCCGCGAGCCGCCAGGGCGTCGCGGTCGCCACTGCGATCCTCGGCGGGACGCCACGGGCGCCCGGCCTCCCGAGCTTCTGGAGCGACCAGTACGGGATGCGGATCCAGTACGTCGGCCACGCCCAGGGCGCCGACGAGGTGCGGATCAGCGGCGAGCCCGGCGATCGCGATTTCCACGTCCTCTACCAGCGCGCCGGCCGCCCGGTTGCGGCGCTGGCGGTCGGGCGCCCCCGCGAGCTCGCCGCGATGCGGCGGCTGATCGAGAGCGCCGACCAGATCGATTCCCGACCGACCGACACCCACGAGACGCCGATCACCACGAAGGAGTGACGAGATGACACTGATCCCGACAATCGACGAAGGCAGCTGCAGCGCCCACGGCGACTGCGTCGACATCGCACCGGACGCATTCGCGCTCGAGGAGACCGCGGTCGTCATCGGCACCGCAACCGACGAGGAGCTGATGGCGGCAGCGGAAGCCTGCCCGGCACTCGCGATCACGTTGACGGACGCCGACAGCGGGCAGGTGGTCTTCCCGTGACCGACACCTCGAAGCCCCGACCTCGGGCGGAATCTTGCATGCTCAACCGATCGGCGTTCGGTGTCGATCCGGATGGGGTGAAAGACAGCAGCGACAATTTTCGCGATCGGCTCAGCACCGTAGACGCAGCGCCGATCGGCCATTCCTTCGACCTGATCGACCGGCGCGTGATCGAGCTCTGGCTCGGTTCCCAGCGCTCCGTCGGCCTGCCCCGGTTCGGGCCCGCCGACGACCTGCGGATGGACGCCGGGCAGCCGAAGCCCGGCACCTGAGCGCCGTCCCGCCGCCGCCGCGCGACCCGTGCGCCGATCGGCGCCGTCCCGTCGCGCAATCTTCACGATCGCGGCGACACCCGCGCGCCCGGCTGCGCCATCGTGTCCCCGGCTGAAACGAGGAGGAGACACGAGATGGCTGCGAAGGCGAAGACGGGTGTGAAGGCGAAGCGTGCGGCGAAGGAACTGAAGGGCGAGGACCGCGAGCGGGCGATCATCGAACTCATCAGGTCGGTCCCCGAGGGGTTCGTGACGACCTACGGCGATCTCTGCCCGGAGGCGCCGCGACTGCCGGGACGGATCCTCGCGACGACGAGCGAGAAGCTCCCGTGGCACCGGATCGTCCGCGCCGACGGTTCGTTCGCCCAGGGCGAGCGCCAGCGGCGCCTGCTCCGCAAGGAGGGCATCCCGTTCGCCGGCAAGCGCGTCGACATGGAGACCGCGCACATCCCCCGCGAGGCGTTGCTCGCGAGCCGCTGAAGCGGCGGCGTCAGAAACCGTCCCGTCGCCTCGACTACGAACTGCGACCGCGGTCGCGGGGAGGGGGACGGTCGGGGGAGTAAGCCGGCCCCCTCCCTGTGAGCTCGGCCCCGTGACCCGATCGGGTCACGGCTAGTGGTTGTCCTCCCACTCGGCCTTGGCCTGCTTCCAGGGCGCGATCGGCGTCGGGTAGGTCTTGTCGACGCGGGCCGAGATCACGAACGGGCCCGGATGGACGAGCCCACGCTCGAAGGCGGGGGCGATCTCCTCGGGTCGTTCGACCGCGACGCCGTCGCCGCCGACGGAGCGCGCGAAGGCGGGCCAGTCGATCCCGGGGATGTCGGTCAGCGCCTCCGGGCCGGGGCCCATCTCGTGCGCCCGGTACCAGATGTTTCCGTACGAGCGATTGTCGAAGACGAGCACGATCACCGGGATCTCGTGCCGGGCCGCGGTGTGGAGCTCGAGGCCGTGCATGAGCATGCAGCCGTCTCCGGTGGCGATCACCATCGGGCGCTCGGGTCGCGCGAGCTTGGCGCCGATGCCGAGGCCGATCGCACCGCCCATCGGGCCGAGGTTGGCGAGCGAGAGGTAATCGCTGTCGCCGTAGCTCGTCCAGTACTGCGCGCACCAGGCGCGGTGGGCGCCCGAGTCGACGGAGAGGACGCTGTCGCGCGGAGCCGCCGCCCGGGCCGCCGCGACCATCCGCGCGGGGTGCATCGGGGCGACATCGCCGGCGGTGTCTTCGGCGCCGTAGGCGCGATCGCCGCGGCCCTTGACGTCGGCGAGGAACTCGGCCCGCCGCCCGAGTCCGGCCTCGAGTCCGGCCGCGGCCGGTCCGCCGACCGAAGCCACCGCCTCCAGGAAGGTCCGCGGGCTGCCGGCGACGGGGGCGGCGACCGGCCAGGTCCTGCCGATCACGCCGGGGTCGGCGTCGACCTGGATCAGCTCGCGCGCCGGGAGCATCTTCGGGTCCCAGTTCATCGTGTCGCGCTGCGAGAGCGGCGATCCGATGACGATCAGGACGTCGACGCCGGGGTCGAGGATCGCCTCGGTCGCCCACCGCGAGCCGCCGTAGCCGAAGACGCCGAGCGACAGCGGGTGGTCCTCGGGCACGATGCCCTTCGCGCCGAGCGTCGTCGCGACCGGGATCGCGAACCGCTGCGCGAAGGACGCGAGGGCGTCGCTCGCGCCGGCATGCCCGACGCCGATGCCGGCGAGGATCACGACGTTGAGGGCCGGGTCGGCTCCCATGAACACGCCGAGCGCCTGGTCGAGCGCCTCGTAGTCGAGGGTGGCCGGGCGGTAGGAGGCCGCCGGCAGCGTCTCCCATTGGGCGTCGGTCTCGGCGCGCTGGACGTCGAGCGGCACCGAGAGGTGAACGGGTGAGCGCTCGCGGAGCGCGGTCAGGGCGGCGGTCCGGAGCTGGCAGTCGAGCAGGGCGGGGGAGGGGACGCTGATGCTCTCCGCCGTAACCGGCCGCAGCACCGAGACGTCGTCGAGGGCCGGCCCGCTCGCGTCCTGGAAGCCGCCGAGACCCTCCTGCGAAGTCGGGACCTCGCCGCTGATCGCGAGCACCGGCGAGCGATCGGTCCGGGCGGCGCCGAGGGCGGTGACCATGTTGAAGATGCCGGGGCCGCCGATCCCGAACGCCACCCCGAGCCCGCCGGATGCGCGGGCGTACCCGTCGGCCATGTAGGCGGCTCCGCCCTCGTGCGCGGCGACGATCGGCGTCACGTCGGGGTGGGCGGTCATCGGCGCCATCAGCGGGTCGTTCATCCCGCCCGGCACCATGAAGACGTGGTCGATTCCCTCTGCGGCGATCGCGTCGAGGATGTAGGAGGCGCCGTCGATCGCCGGAGGCTAAGCGATCAGCCGGGCGGCGGCAGGATCCCGAGAAGCGTCTCGACCACCTTCGGGTCGAACTGCGTGCCGGCCCCGGCGCTGAGTTCGCGCCGGGCCTGTTCGTCCGGCAGCGACTTCCGGTAGGGCCGGTCGGTGGTCATCGCGTCGTAGGCGTCGCAGGCGAAGACGATGCGAGCGCCGATCGGGATCTCGTCGGCGGCCAGCCCGTCCGGGTAGCCGTTTCCATCCCAGCGCTCGTGCGCCGCTCGGACGATCGGCCGGACCGGCGCGAGGAAGTCGATCGGCGCGATGATCCGCTCGCCGACGATCGTGTGTCTTTCGACCTCGGCCCGTTCCTCGGGGTCGAGCGGGCCGGGCTTGTTGAGGACCTCGCGGCGGACGGCGAGCTTGCCGATGTCGTGGAGCGTTGCTGCGTAGCGAAGCATCCGCAGGTCCTCCGCCTCCAGCCCGAGCCGCTCACCGACTGCGACCGCATGGTCGACGATTGCGCGCGAGTGCGCCGCCGTGTAGCTGTCCTTGGACTCGAGCGCCGCCGAGAGGGCCTCGGTCGTCCCGAGGTAGGCGCGGTCGAGGCTCTCGTAGAGCTCGATCGCGTCGACGACGCTTCCGAACACGGAGGCGAACGCCTCCAGTAGCGCCGCGTCGTCGAGGTCGAAGGCATCGATCCTGGTGTCCTCGAGGTTGATCGCCCCCCAGGTGCCCTTCGAGGTCCGGACCGGGACGACGAGCTCGGACCGGATCACGGCGCCCTGTTCGATCAGCCGGTAGCTCGGCTCCCGCATGACGTCGCCGCTCAGGATCGGGGCGTCCTCGCTGATCGCCCGCCCGACGAGCCCGGCGTCGGCGGCCTGGCTCCAGTCGTCTGGCTTCGGGATCGGCGCCCGCTCGCCGCGCAGGCGCAGCATTCCGTCCTCGACCGAGAAGACCTGGGCGATCGTGCACCCGAAGGTGCGCTGCAGCTCCAGCGCCGAGCCGCGGCAGAGCTGCTCGGCATCCATCTCCGTGAGCCGGTTCGGGACCGTTTGCGCGAGCTTGACGGCCCGGTCGAACTTCGCCTCCTTGTCGGTCTCGTCCTCGCGATGGAGGTGCGGCGATACCGCCGCCCGCGCGGCGAGCCGCAGCGGCGCGTCGACCTCCTCGTAGGGGCTCCCCTCGTCGCCGATCAACTCGATCAGGTAGACGCCGCCGGCGTCGCCGGCCGTGACCCCGATGACGCCGCGGAAGCCCTCCTTGCGGAGCATCTCCTGCTCGGCGGGGTCGCTTTCGGGGTCGTCGAGCCTGGCGATGAACGAGCCGCAGCCGGCGGCGATGATCTCGGCCGTCGCCGGAAAGTCGTCGATCTCGTACGACTCGTGCTCGAGCGGCGAGTGGGCGACCCGCGCCCCGGTGCGCCGCCGTTCGCGGTTGTCGCCGAGGGCGGCGTCGCGGAGCACCGTCTCGCCGTCGGCGGCGTAGGCGATCGCCCAGCGCGCGAAGTCGCCGGCGGTCGTGAAGGTGGTCGCGACGACCTCGAGCCGGTCGAGCGTCAGGGCGCCGAGAAGTTCGCCGTCGAGCGTCCGGGCGACCTCTTCGGCGGTCTCCCAGAAGCGGGCCCGGAAGCCGCCCGGCGGGAGCGGGACCCAGTCCTGGTCGCTCTCCTCGGCGACCTGGGCGGCGGTGCAGACGCGGTTGCCGCCCCGGTGCTTGGCCATGTACTGGGCGGCGTCGGCGGCGGCGAGGATCTCCGACGGAGAGGTGGACTCAGGGCCCGCCGTGGCAATGCCGCACGAGACCGACGGGGCTTCGAGCGCGTCGTCGGCGAGCAGCCGCTGAGCGCCGCCGGCGAGCTCGGCCATCCGGGTGTGGTCGCCCTCCGCCCGGCCGTCATCGGCCTCGCGGCGGCTCTCGAGCAGGACCCCGAACTCGTCCCCTCCGATCCGCCCCACGAACGAGCCCGGGTAGGCGGCGGCGGAGCGGACGAGGGCGTGGCCGACGTGGCGCAGCGCCTCGTCGCCGGCGGCATGGCCGTTGTGATCGTTGATGGCCTTGAGGCGGTCGACGTCGCAGAGCAGGACCGCGAGGTGGGTCTGACCGGCGGCGAAACGGCCCGTTGCGCGTTCGAGGCGCTCCTCGAACGCGCGCCGGTTGGCCAGACCGGTCAGCGGATCCTCGTACGCCATCCGCGACACCCGCGTGAACATCTCCCCGCGCGAGACGACCGCGGCGATCTGAGCGGCGATCGCCTCGAGGAAGCGGACGTCGTCGGCCTTGAAAACCGGGTCACCTGCGGCGGTGGAGGCCCAGATCGCCCCCCAGCGGCGGCCCTCGACCTCGATCGCCACGCTCAGATCCGACGTCTTCTCGAACCGGTGGAGGACCGCGACCGCGGACGGATCGGCGGCGGGATCGTCGACGGAGTCGAAGTACGGCCGGCCGGTCTCGGCCATGTCGCGGAGGCGCGGATATGCCGCGACCTCGTACACCTCTTCGCGGGGGAACCTCTCCTCGCCGGGAGCGAGGTCGCCGACGTTGACCAGGACCCGGTAGAGCCGGTAGTCGTCCTCGAAGCGGCTGATCGAAAGCGACGCGGCGCCGATCGTCTCCTGGGCCTCCATGGCTGCCAGCTCGATGACATCCTCGAGCTTCGTCGCCGTCGAGGCGGCGGTCACGACCCTGAGCAGGGCCTCGCGTTCCTCGGACAAGAGTCCCGTTGCACTCACCATCCACCTATCGGCATGCACCCCACCGACGGTTAGGGGTGCAGCGTCGGCGCCCAACCTACCGGCGCGCCCTCTTGCCCACAAGATCTACTCAGAGCTCGATGCCGGGTGGAGGTCGAACTCGGTGCCGAGGCGGAGCTCGCTGAAACGCCGTGCCCAATCGTCGTTGACGCCGTCCGACTGGCGCTTCATCTGCGGCTCGGGGTCGAAGTCCGGCGGCGCCTCGAGGCCGAGCCTGTCGAGGATGCCCAGCGTGCTCGCGGCGTAGTCGGCGTAGAAGTTCTCGTAGAGGACGAGGATCGGCTTGATTCGCGTGTGCTCGAAGAACGCGTCCCAGCTCGCCTCCGCGGCGAGGGTCTGATCGAGGAGGTGGCTGATCGCCCGGTAGTGGAAGCGGAGCTGCGGCTTGTGCTCGTCGAGGAAGGCGCGGTAGGGGGCCTCGCCGGACTTGGAGCTGTCGTCGCGGTCGCTCCAGCTCGCCGTCTGCACCGCCTTCCAGAGCGACACGGCCTGGCGGATCTTGTTGGCGCGGACGACGCGCACGAACGTCAGGTCGGGGAAGGCGGCGGGGAGGAGCCCGGCGAGCGGCAGGTCGCGGTACTCGGGGATGTTGCGCAGCAGCCCGACGAAGTCGCCGAGGTACTGCCACATCAGCTTCGCGCCGAAGACGCCGTTGTCGGTGGTCCCCTGCTCCATCGCCCAGTCCAGGTAGCGGTCGTAGGCGGTCCGGCTCCAGGCCGGCGGCGGCGCGCCACTGTCGTCGGGGTCGCCGAGCTCGTCGAAGATCGAGCGGTCGTCGACGCCGGCGAAGTACTCCTCGGGACGGCGCGGGCGGCCGGTGCTGCGGAGCGCCTCGAAGTACTCCTCGGGGCGGCCGGCGAGGCCCGTGTCGCGGAGCGCCTTGCAGACGAGGGTGCTGCCCGAGCGCGGCGTCGAGCAGACGAGGTAGGAGCGCTGCGGCTTCGTCACCGCTCCGCTCCGCTCGGCTCCCGTGACCAACCGGCCGTCGTCTCCTCAGCGGGCGAGACCTGGTCCTGGCGGTTGACGAGCGCCCCCGGCGGCGCCGCGACCGGACCGTCGAGAAGCGGGTCGTCAGTGGCCCTCATCCAGTCCTCGACCTTGCCGGCGAGATCTGCGCGGACCGCCTCGTGGGCCGGGTCGTCGGCGAGGTTTCGGCTCTCGCCCGGGTCGAGGATCAGGTCGTAGAGATGCTCGCGGGGAACGACTTGATCGCCCCAGCCCGCGTCGACCAGCAGCGTCTTCGTGTCGCTGTCGTCGCAGTTGGCGAGGACCGGATGGTCGTAGTCGTGGAAGCGGCGGATGTACTTCCAGTGCTCGGTTCGCACGGCCCGCTGCGGCTCGTAGGCGGCATGGAAGGTCATCTCGGTGAAGACCTCATCGTGGAGCCGATCGACTTCGCCGTTGACGAGCGGAAGCAGCGACTTGCCCTGCAGGAAGTCGGGAGGACGGACCCCGGCGAGCTCGCAGAGCGTCGGGTAGATGTCGAGGTGGCTGACCATCTGGTCGATCACCTTGCCGCCGGCGAAACCGCCCGGGCCGCGGATGATCGTCAGCACGCCGGTGCCGCGATCGAACAACGTCGCCTTGGCGCGCGGGAATGCGAGGCCGTGGTCGGTCGTGCAGACGATCAGCGTGTTGTCCTCGAGCCCGGCGCGATGGAGCTCGTTGAGGACGGAGCCGATCCCCTCGTCGAGCGAGCGGGCGCTCGCCTTGAACGCCGCCATGTCCTCGCGGGTTGCCTCGAGGTCGGGGAGGTTCGGCGCCGGCTGCGCGTAGAGGGCGTCGCGGACCGAGCTCGGCAGCTCGAACTCGCGATGCGTCTCGAAGAAGCCGACCGACATGAAGAACGGCTCGCTCGTCTCGCGGAGCATCTGGTTGGCGAGCGGCGCGACCTCGGCGGCATGGTTCGTGTCGAGCTCGCAGACCTTGTCGTAGCCGATCACGCCCGGGTCCTTCGAAATGTGCTGCTCGCCGACGAGGATCGAGCGGTAGCCCGCCTCGCGAAGCGGATGGACGAGGTGCTGGCCGTAGTCGTTCAGTTTCCAGCCGCGGTGCGCGAGCCCGAACATGCCGTTGTTGTGGCAGTACTGGCCGGTCAGCAGCGACGCCCGCGACCCCGAGCATGTCGGCGACGCGCAGAACGCCTTCCGGAACAGGACCCCCTGCTCGGCGAGCATCTGCAGGTGGGGCGTCCGCACCCAGTACCCGTACGGCTGCACGTGCCGCCCGGTGTCGTGGGAGTGGATGTAGAGAATGTTCGGTCGGGAGTTTGTTGATCGAGTCACTCGACAATTTCTAGCACGCTCCTCGCCGACGCGACATGCGGCGTCGTGGGAGGGCCGTACCCCGATTCCGGCCTAGATCACCTCGCCCCAGATCACCTCGTCTCAGATCACCTGATGGAGGCGGCGGCCCATCGCGGCGCCGGAGCAGTTGAAGATCCGGCAGAGGGCCTGGTGGTCGCCGCCGGTCCGCTCGTAGTGGAAGCGGACGAGGGAGGCGGGCATCAACAGCGACGCCGCGAACCAGTTCGCCTCCTGCTCGATCGGGTCGAGCGGCGGCCGCTCTGGAGCCGCCTGCTCCCCCTCGGAGGGATCGATCGTGCCGTGGCGGCAGAAGAGCGACGTCTGCCGGTCCTGGTGCAACACCCAGTGCCCGAGCTCGTGGCCGATCGTGAAGCGGCGGCGCGGCGGCCACTGCCGAGCTTCGTCGGCGTTCACCCAGATCTCGCCGCGACTGGGGAGCAGCAGGCCGGAGATCGTCTGGTCGCCGGCGACCTCGGGGCAGCCCGGCGCCTCCGCCATGTCGTCGACGTCGCGGACGTAGAGGCCGAAGTGGGAATCGGCGATGTCCTCGACGGGGACGGGCAGCGATTCGCCGTCCCAGATCCAGCCCGGCACGGATGCCAGCAGTTCCTCGGCCTTTCTGGTCACCCCCTCCACGGCCGCGATCCTAACCCGCCGCGCGGGGGGTCGGGTCGCTCAGCCGTCGAGGAACAGGGCGTCGATCTCGTCGCGCCCGGCCGGCTCGGCCGGCGCTTCCGCGAGGAGTTCGTCCCCGGCTCGATCGGCGACGGAGAACTCGACGTCCGGGAACGCGGTTCGCGCGAACGCCGATTGCCCCGACGATGTCGCCTCGCCGCCGCGCGCACCCGCCGCGCGGATCCGCTCCGCCGGCGCCCCGAGGATTTCGGCGATTGTGTCGATCACCCGCCCCGACACCCCCTCTGCCGGCAGGCGGCCGTGCTCCATCCGGTTGTAGTAGTCGCCGACCTTGGCGATCTCGGGCTCGCTCCCGAAGCCGAGAGCGCCCGCGAGCCTCTCGACGAGGACCCGTCGTTTGATCCGCGCCTGGTTGCGGAGGTGCGGAAGCAGCTCCGGCCAGGTGCCGGAGACGCCCTCGACCGAGTCGTAGACGCGGTCCACCGCGAGTTGCGCGAGCGACCCCTCGAACGCGTCCGGGTCCCACCTTCGGGTTGGCGCGGTCATGAGGTAGCTGTCGAGCATGTCGGCGAGCTCCTGACGCCGGCCGGGATCGACCCGGTCGAGCAGGTTCGCCGGATCCGCCTCGCGCCCCGCCTCGTAGTCGGCTTGGAATTCCTCTAACAATCGCCGCAGGTCATCAGCCATCGGGGCCCCTTCCGCCATCCCCCGTTGACAATTCCTTCTCCAGTTCCACCTTGAAACGGCGCCAGACCTGCTGGACGTTGTCGACGCTCACGTCGGTGCCGTCGTCGGACTGCATCCGCTCGACCACCTCGGCGCCACTCATGTCCGAACCGCCCATCGGCTCGGGCGCGTAGAGCATGATCATCCGCCGGTGGAGATCGCTGCGGCGATCGAGGACGCGTTCGATCGCGTCGTTGATCCCGAGCAGCCCCGACCCGTCGCCGATCGAGGGATCCTCGCCCCAGATGCTCTCGTCGTCGAGGTTCTCACCGGCGAGCGGCTGCTGGCCGGGGTTGCGCTCCTGGGCCCGGTAGTAGTCGGCGATCCGCCGCTTCGTGATCGTCGTGACGAACGCGCGGGCGGAGTCGATGACCTTGCCGTCGAAGGCCGACCGCACGAACGACTCGAGTGCCTCCATCGCAACGTCGTCGCAGTCGTCGCGGGCGACCTTGCGGGCGACGAGCGCCTGGACGAGCGGCTCGAGCCGGAACGCGACCATGCCGATCGCGAGCTTCGCGCTTTCGCCCTCGCCGGACGCGCGCGCGTCGGTGACGTACGCGATCAGCCGCTCCTCGCTGAGACGGGCAAGCGCCCCTTCTTCGAGTCGCTCGAACTCGCTCAAGACACCCGTGAACCTAGCGACCTCGCAGGCGCCGGGCCTCTATCGTTCGCTCCGGTCCAGGGAAACCATCCGTGGACCGGCTATGAAGAAAAATGTGTGCTTGAGGACGAGGACCACTGCCGAGCAGTGCTTTCCAAATCGGGCCGCAACGTACTAACGGCATTGGAGGCAATGCGAAATGGCAAGTGGAACCGTCAAGTGGTTCAACGGCGAGAAGGGCTACGGCTTCATCGCTCCTGACGAGGGTGGCGACAAGGACGCCTTCGTCCACATCAGCAACATCGTCGGCGGTGCTCGCATCGACGAGGGTGATCGGGTCAACTTCGACATGGAGGACTCCGCCAAGGGTCCCCAGGCGGTCAACGTCACGAAGGCGTAGCCACTGCTGAGCGCCACTCTGCCGACCCACGGGAGAGCTGGACCGAGCGCCGCCCGGAGCGATCCGTGGCGGCGCTTTCGCTTTCTCACCCCCTTCGGCCGCCGATAGGCTGGCGACATGACCGAGGCGATCCAGCCCCCCGAGCGTCCGCAGCCCGAGAGCGGCTCCGCCGCCGGCGAGGAGCGGCGCGTCTCCGATTCGAGTTCGCTGCTCGTCCGCTGGATGTCGATCGGCGACGCGAACTCCGGCGGCTTCATCCACGGCGGCACCGTCATGCGCCTCGTCGACGAGGCCGCCGGCCTGGCCGCGATCAAACATTCCGGCCGCCGCGTCGTCACCGCCGGCATGGACCGGATGACCTTCCGGACGCCGGTGTTCGTCGGCGAGCTGCTGCGCTGTTCGGCCTCCGTGAACGCCGTCTGGAAGACGTCGATGGAGGTCGGGGTCCGGGTCGAGGCCGAGAACCCGTTCACCGGCGAGACCCGGCACACGTCGACGGCCTACCTGACGATGGTCGCCCTCGACGAGGGCCACCCGGTCGCGGCGCCGAAGCTCCGCGCCGAGACCGACGACGAGCGCCGCCGCCAGCGCGAGGCCGAGGTCCGGCGGACGAACCGCCTCGCCGAGCGCGATCAGCTGCTCGAGGGCCGCTAGGCGCTGATCGGGATCGGCGCCCGCGAGCGCCCGTCGCCCGCGATGCAGACGCGGTCGCGGCCCTCGCGCTTGGCCGCGTAGAGCGCCTGGTCGACCTGGGCCCAGAGCGCGTCGAAGTCGAGCCTGGTGTTCGGGCTCGACGCGGCGACACCGCACGACATCGTCAACGGCATCCCGTGTGGGAACGCCTGGCGCGCGGTCGCGGCCCGGAGCCGTTCGGCGAGCTCGACGCTCTCGGTGACGCCCAGCCCGGGGAGGACGATCAGGAACTCCTCGCCGCCGATCCTGTAGGCGAGCTCGAAGGCGCGGAGCTGGTGGCGGATGATCTCGGCGACGCGCTTGAGGACGTCGTCGCCGCAGAGGTGGCCGACGGTGTCGTTGATGCGCTTGAAGTGGTCGAGGTCGCAGCAGACGAGACCGATCGGGGCGTCGGCCGTGAGCGCCTGCTGGCTGAGCTCGGCGATCCGGTTCTCGAGCGCCTTGCGGTTGAGGAGGCCCGTGAGCGGGTCGATCACAGACTCGTTTCGGTACTTCAGCTCCGACCGCATCAGCGCCGTCGAGAGGATCGCGACGCCGATCACCAGGGCGGCGGGCATGATCAGGTTCGGCGGGTAGTCGACGACCTCACCGGATCCGCCGGCGAGCATCACGGCGCAGAGCAACCCGAGGGTGATCGCGACGCCGAGGACGATGCCGCGGTCGGAGAACCGGGTGCTCAGGGTCACGACCGGAAGCGCGAACCAGATCGCGGAGATGACCTCCGGGGCGTCGGTGAGCAGCACCGCCGCCGCGATCATCAACTGGGCGCCGACCCAAGCGCCGAAGATCCAGTACTCGGGACGCCGCACTTTCGCGGCCCTGCCGTCGGAGAGCGCGAAGAAGATTCCGGCGAAGAAGAGGAGAGGAAGCGGCTGCCAGCCGACCCACGGGCCGCAGGCGATGAAGGCGACCGCGAGCACGGCGAACGTGATCAGCCGCACGTCGTGCAGCCGCGTGTCCATCTCGAGCATGCGGCGGCGATCCTGATCGCGGGCGATCAGCCAGTTGGTGCCCCCTTGCTGCATGCCTCTCTTATCGGCTGCTGTACGGAATTGGATGAATCGCCCGCATCCGAGCCGAAATCAGCCCGTCGGGCGAAGCACCTGCCGGATCGCCGTCGCCCTGCCGTCGTCGCCGACGTCGATCACGACGGCGTTCACCCAGACGTCCTCCTCGGCGGTCCGGAAGCGCGTCGGCATCTGGGTCACGAAGCGCCCGAGGGCATCCTCGACCTCGACGCCGAGGATGCTCGTCCGCGAGCCCGTCATCCCGACGTCGGAGATGAACGCCGTGCCGCCCGGCAACACCCTGGCGTCGGCCGTCGGGACGTGGGTGTGGGTCCCGACGACGGCGCTGACACGGCCGTCGAGGTGCCATCCCATCGCGACCTTCTCGCTGGTCACCTCGGCGTGGAAGTCGACGAGGATCACCGCGGCGCCGCGGCGCCGGAGCTCGCCGATCTCGGCGTCGGCGGCCGGGAAGGGAGAGCGCGCGACGGTCAGCTGGAGCTCGCCGCTGAGGTTGAGGACGCCGACCTTGACGCCGTCGGCTTCGACGATCGCCGAGCCGCGGCCGGGGTTCCCCTTCGGGTAGTTGGCCGGCCGGACCAGCTGCTCGCAACGGTCGATGAACTCGTAGGCGTCGCGCTGGCGGTAGACGTGGTTGCCGGTCGTGATCAGGTCGGCACCGGCAGCAAAGATCTCGCCCGCCGTCCGCTCCGTGATCCCGGCGCCCCCCGCCGCGTTCTCGCCGTTGGCGATGATCAGGTCCGGCTCGAACTCCTCGCGGAGCGCCGGCATCAGCTTCGCGAGACCGCGCCGGCCGGCGCCGCCGACGATGTCGCCGATGAAGAGGATCCGCACGCGGTCAGCCTAGATCGAACCCGCCGGTGGAGGAACCCGGGGCTCGACCGGGCGGAGGGAATAGCTTTCGCCGGATGAGCGACCCGACGTCAGCCTCCGGTACCGCCGCGCCGCCGGCGATCGAGGCGGTCGGCCTGACCAAGAGCTTCGGTGACCGCGTCGCCCTCCGCGAGATCGGCTTCGCGGCGGCGGCCGGGGAGGTGCTCGCCGTGATCGGTCCCAACGGCGCCGGCAAGACGACGCTGCTCTCGCTCCTCGCCGGCATCCGCGAGCCCGATGCCGGCGAGATCCGCCTGCCGCGCGGCGAGGTCGGCTTCGTGCCCCAGCAGGCGGCGCTCTACCGGCGGCTGACCGTCGCCGAGAACCTGCGCCTGTTCGCCCGCCTCGAAGAGGTGGCCGGACGTCGAGGCGACCGTGGAGTCGATGCTCGAGCAGACCGGGCTCGGCGATCGCCGCGACGATCAGGCCGGAACGCTCTCCGGCGGCAACCAGCAGCGCATCAACATTGCGATCGGGCTGCTCTCGAGCCCGGCGGTCCTGCTCCTCGACGAGCCCTCGACCGGCCTCGACCCGCGCCAGCGCGGACGCCTCTGGGAGTTCGTCCTCGGACTCGCCGGCCAGGGGACGACCGTGATCTTCTCGACCCACAACATCTCCGAGGCCGAGCGCTACGCACAGCGGGTGCTCGTGATCGCCGACGGCCAGGGGCTCTTCGACGGTTCGATCGCCGGGCTCCACGAGGCCGCACCCGACGACGGGTCCGGCCATGCCGACTTCGAGTCCGCCTTCGTCCGCTTCCTCGCCGAGCACGGGCACTAGATAAGGGAGCCCTGAACCCGATGCGCTGGCTGCTCCTCAAGGACCTGCAGATCATGCGGCGCTCGCCGCTGCTCACGGTCCTCCTCGTCGTCTACCCGATCGCGATCGCGGTGCTGATCGGATTCGCACTGAGCGGCGGCCCCGACAAGCCCCGGGTCGCGTTCCTCAACCAGGTCCCGCCCGACACGCCGCTGCAGATCGGCGGCGAGGACTTCGACCTGACCGGAGCGAAGAGCTCGCTCTGCGAGCGGATCGAGTGCGTGCCGGTCTCGAGCGAGGAGGAGGCGCGACAGAAGGTCGAGTCCGGCGACGTGCTCGGCGCGCTGATCCTGCCGGCCGACCTGATCGATCGCCTCCAGACCCTCGGCGGGCTCAACCCGGAGAGCCCGACCGTGAAGGTCCTCGTCAACGAGGAGGACCCGGTCAAGGCCGGCCTCGTCGACGACCGCATCAACGCGCTGCTTTCGGAGGCGAACCTGCGGATCTCCCAGGAGGTCTCCGACGTCTCGACCCAGTACCTGCAGATCCTCCTCGACGGCGGCGACTTCAGCTTCCTCGGCGACGGCGTCTCGATCCTCGGGCTCCGCAACGCCGAGCAGATCCTGACCAAGGTCCGCGATCAGCTGCCGAAGGACAGCCCCGACCTCGACGACCTCGACCGGGTCATCGAGTTCAGCCGCGTCGCCGCCGACAACCTCGGCGCCGCCGGTCAGCTGCTCGGGTCGGTCCAGCAGCCGATCAAGGTCGACACCGAGGTCGTGAACGGCGGGACGCCGAGCCTCGACAGCTTCGCGATCGCCGTCGCCGCGACGATCACCCTGATGTTCGTGACGGTCCTGCTCGTCGCCGGCTCGCTGGCCCTCGAGCGGGAGGAGAACGCGTTCGCCAGGCTGACCCGCGGACTCGTCTCGAAGACGGCGCTGCTCGGCGAGAAGATCGTCCTCGGCGTCGTCGTCTCGCTGGCGGTGACGCTGCTGATGCTCGCCGGGCTCGGGCTGTTCGTCGATCTCGACTGGAGCCGGTTCGCGCTCTGGATCCCGGCGATCCTCGCCGGCGGTGCCGGGTTCGCGGCGTTCGGAGCGGCGATCGGCGGAGCGGCGAAGGAGGTCAGGGCGGCATCGCTGCTCGCCTTCATGATCAGCCTCCCGGTCGCGTTCCTCTCGCTGATCCCCTCGGGAACGGTCGCTCCCGGCCTCTTCGACGTGATCAGCGTCATCACCGCGCTGTTCCCGTTCGACCCGGCGCTGCGGGCGCTCACCGGCGCCCTCGACGCGAGCGGACCGGGCATGGGGATCGCGATCGTCCACCTCGCGATCCTCGTCGTCGCCTACGGGGCGCTGGCGCGCTTCGCCGTGCGGCGATTCGTCTAGGCCACGGTCACCGTCAGGACCCATCGCCGCTACCCTGCGCCGTCCCCTTTTCAGCAATCAGAGAGGTATCTGTGAGTTTCGACTTCAAGCGGATGGCCGTCGGAGCGCTCGCGCTCACCGCGGCAGTAGTGGTCGGCTGCGGCAGCAGCGACAGCACCGACAGCAGCAGCGACGCCGGTAGCCCCGAGGACGCCGTCCAGGCATTCTTCGACGCCTCGAAGGCTGAGGACGGCGCCGCGGCGTGCGCGGCGCTGACGACCGACTCGCAGAAATTGGCGGCCGGGCCCGAGGACAGCTGCGAGGCCTCCTTCGACAAGTCCGTCAAGGCCGGGACCGCAGGCATCCCCGACTCGATCGAGATCGGCGACGTCACGACCAACGGCGACACGTCCGCCACCGTCTCGGTGACCGCCGACGGCCAGACCTCCGACATCTACACGACGCAGGAGGACGGCGTCTGGAAGGTCGACCTGGCAGGCCCGACCTCGGTGGGCGGCGACAGCTCCGCACCGTCGACGGACAGCACGACCGGCTGAGGTCGGCCGCCGCCTAGACTCCGGCCCGATGGCCTTCCCCGCAACAAGGATGCGGAGGTTGCGTCGGACCGGAGTCCTTCGCGGCCTCACCCGTGAGACGGAGCTGACGCCCGCTCACCTGATCCAGCCGCTGTTCGTGACCGCCGGCAGCGACGTCCGCGAGGACGTCGCCTCGATGCCCGGGGTCCAGCGGCTGTCGATCGACGCGCTCGTCGAGGAGGCCGGAGCGGTCCGCGATGCCGGCGTCGACTCGGTCCTGCTGTTCGGCATTCCCGCCGACAAGGACGAGATGGGCACGGGCGCCTTCGACGACGAGGGCATCGTCCAGATGGCGATCCGGGCGCTCAAGGAGGCCGATCCGGACCTGACCGTGATCGCCGACACGTGCATGTGCGAGTACACCTCCCACGGGCACTGCGGCTGGCTCCGCGACGACGGCCAGGTCGACAACGACCTCTCGCTGGAGCTGATCGCCAAGACGGCGCTCTCGCAGGCCGCCGCCGGTGCCGACGCGGTCGCTCCCTCGGACATGATGGACGGCCGGATCGCGGCGATCCGCGGCCAGCTCGACGGCGAGGGGCACAGCGAGACGCCGATCATCAGCTACTCGGCCAAGTACGCGTCGGCCTTCTACGGGCCGTTCCGGGACGCCGCCGACTCGACGCCCTCCAGCGGCGACCGCCGCGGTTACCAGATGGACCCGGCCAACGTCCTCGAGGCGGTCCGCGAGTCGAAGCTCGACCTCGACGAGGGCGCCGACATGCTGATGGTCAAGCCCGCGCTGCCCTACCTCGACGTGATCCACCGCGTCAAGGAGGCAACCGGCGCACCGCTCGCGGCCTACCATGTCTCGGGCGAGTATTCGATGCTCAAGGCGGCGGTCGAGGCCGGATGGCTCGACGAGCGTGCCGCGGTGCTCGAGGCGCTGACCTCGATCCGGCGAGCCGGAGCGGACGCGATCATCACCTACTACGCGAAGGACGCGGCAAACTGGCTTCATGGCTGAGCTGACCGAGACCGAGACAGAAGAGACCGCGCCGGAGGACTCCGGCGACGGCAAGCGCCGCCGTGCTCCGGCGGGACCGAAGCTGCGCTCCCGCAAGGACGGCGCCGCGATCCCGCTCGACGACACCGACCGGCGGCTGATGAACCTGATGCAGTCGGAGTTCCCGCTCGACCCGGAGCCGTACGCGAAGCTCAGCGCCGCCGCGGAGCTGCCGATCGGCGAGTTCATGGAGCGCACCCAGCGCCTCCTCGACGGCCGGATCATCCGCGAGATCACGCCGATCTTCGACACCCGCGCGCTCGGTTACTCCTCGATGCTCGTCGCCGCCAAGGTCGACTCCGAGTACCCGCACCGCCCCGCGAAGATCATCAACTCCCACCCCGGGGTCTCCCACAACTACCTGCGCGATCACGAGTTCAACCTCTGGTTCACGATCGCGACCCCGCCCGACTCGGTGCTCGGCCTCGAGGGCACGCTCGAGGTCCTCCAGCGCCTGACCGGCGCCGAGTCGATCCGCCAGCTGCCGACGCTGACGATGTTCAAGATCAACATGAACCTCGAGATGGAGGGCGACACCGACGCGCTCGCCGCGAAGGTCGAGGCGGTCCCGCCCCGTGAGCTCGAGCGTCAGCCCTACGACGACTTCGACGTCGCCGTCATCAAGGCGCTGCAGGGGCCGATGGACGTCGTCGAGCGGCCCTACGACGCCGCCGCGGCCGAGGTCGGGCTCAGCACCGAGGAGCTCCTCGATCACCTCCGGGGGATGATCGACCGCAAGATCCTCCGCCGCGTCGCGGCGATCCTCTTCCATCGCCGCGCCGGCTTCTCGGCGAACGGCATGGGCGTCTGGAAGGTCGACCCGGCCGACGTCCCCGACACCGGCGGCCGGATGGCGGCCGTCCGCGGGATCTCCCACTGCTATGAGCGCCCGACCTACGCCGACTGGCCCTACTCGGTGTTCACGATGGCCCATGGCCGCTCGAAGGAGGAATGCGACGCGGTCCTGCAGTCGATCGCCGACGAGCACGACCTCCACGGCGCCGATCGCGCCGTCCTCTACAGCTCGACCGAGTTCAAGAAGATCCGCCTGCGCTACTTCACGCCCGACTACGAGGCCTGGGAGCGCGAGCACGCGCCGGAGGCCTTCGGCGCGGACGGCCGCCGAGACAGCCGACCAGCCCGCAACTTGAACTCGGAGAGGTCGGCGGAGCTCTACGCCCGCGCGGTCGGGCTGATGCCGGGCGGAGTCAACTCGCCGGTCCGGGCGATGGGCTCGATCGGCCGCGACCCGATCTTCATCGACCGCGCCGAGGGCAACCGGGTCTTCGACGTCGACGGCAACGCCTACGTCGACTGGGTCTGCTCCTGGGGACCGCTGATCCTCGGTCATGCCGAGCCTTCGGTCGTCGAGGCTGTCAGCGTCGCCGCCGCCCGCGGCACGTCCTACGGCGCCGCGACCGAGGGCGAGGTCGAGCTCGCCGCCGAGGTCGCCGACCGCTTCGCGTCGGTGGAGATGATCCGGATGGTCAACTCCGGCACCGAGGCTTCGATGAGCGCGATCCGCCTCGCCCGCGCGGCGACCGGCCGCGAGCGGGTCGTCAAGTTCGCCGGCGCCTACCACGGCCACGTCGACGGCCTCCTCGCCGAGGCGGGCTCAGGGCTGGCGACGCAGGGGATCCCGGCCAGCCCCGGCGTGCCCCGCGCCCAGGCCGAAGCCACCGCGATCGTCCCCTGGAACGACTTCCTCGCCGTCGAGCAGGCCGTCGACATGTACGAGCCGGCCGCCATCCTCTGCGAGCCGATCCCCGCGAACATGGGCCTGATCCCGCCTCGCGAGGGCTTCCTCGAGCACCTCCGCTCGCTCGCCGACGACTCCGGCGCCCTGCTCGTCTGCGACGAGGTGATCAGCGGCTTCCGGGTCGCTCGCGGCGGCGCCCAGCAGCTGCTCGATGTCGCGGCCGACCTGACCGTGATGGGCAAGGTGATCGGCGGCGGCCTCCCTGCCGCGGCCTATGGCGGCTCCCGCGAGCTGCTCGATCGCGTCGCCCCGGCCGGCGACGTCTACCAGGCGGGAACGCTGTCGGGGAACCCACTCGCCGTCGCCGCCGGGCTCGCCACCCTCCGCAAGCTCGACGACGACGCCTACGCCCGCCTCGGGGCCGCGACGGACCGCCTCGCCGCCGGGCTGTTCCGCGCCGCCGAGAGCGCCTCCGGTGAGGAGCCGCGGATCTGCGTCCGCTCGGTGCCGGGGCTCGTCACGCCGTTCTTCGCGGCCGAGCCGCCGCACGACTTCGCCGGCGCCCAGGCCTGCGACCTCGACGCCTACGCCCGCTTCTGCCGGGCGATGCTCGAGCGCGGCTTCTACCCGCCGCCGTCGCAGTTCGAGGCCTGGTTCGTCTCGCTCGCCCACGACGAGGAGGCGATCGACCTCACGTGCGAGGCGGCCGAGGAATGCTTCCGGGAAGCGCTGGGATGAGCGTGGCCGAGCCGCCGACCCGACCCGAGGACGCCCTCGCGGACCTCGCCGCCGAGCTCCGCGAGGAGGGGCCGGTCATCTCCGGTCACGTCGCCGAGCCGGTCGCCTCGCCCGGGGTCGGTCTGCTCGTCGCGGCGGGGCCGCGCACCGCCGAGGACCCCGGCGCCTACGCGCTCGTCGTCGAGCTCGTCCGCGAGGGATATCTCTGCCACTACGGGGAGCCGCGGCTGCTGGCCCAGCTCGACCCCGACCTTCGGCTGCTCGTCGGCGACCACCTCTACGCGCGCGGGATCGAGCGCCTCGCCAGGCTCGGCGACCTGCTCGCCGTCAACGAGCTCTCCGACCTGATCTCGATCGCCGCCCAGCTCGACGCTGCCCCGGACTCCGATCCCGGCGCTCCCGCGATCGCTTGGCTGGCCGCGGCCGTCGCGATCGCGACGGGACCGTCCGCCGGGCACGCGCCCGCCAAGGAGACGCTGCGGCAGACGGGCGATCCGGGGCCGCTCTGGGCCGCCGCCCGCGAGCGGGCCGACGAGGCCGGCCTCTCCGAGTTGCTGTCCGATGCTTGCAAAGCAGTAGGATTCTCAGCCCCGAACCGTGGCTGAATCAGGCGAAGAAAAGACCACCAGCCCGGCCGGCGAAAGCCGTGCCGCAGAGCTCCCCCCGATGAAGCCGATCGGCTACTTCGAGGGCGAGTCGATGACCCGACGCAAGGTCTTCGCCGTCGCCGGTCAGGCGCTCGGCGGAGTCGCCGGCCTCGCGATCGTCCTTCCCGCCCTCGGCTTCGCGGTCGCGCCGATCTTCGACCAGCCCGAAGAGAACTGGCAGGCGGTCGGCCCGCTCGACGACTTCGTCCCCGAGACCTATGTCCCGCGGGTGATCACGATCGTCGAGGGCATCGGCGAGGCCGGCAAGAGCACGGTCTACGTCCGCCAGGGCAGCGTCGACCTCGGCGAGGACCCCGAGTCCTACATCGCGGTCTCGACCCGCTGCGCCCACCTCGGCTGCCCGGTCCGCTTCGTCCAGGCCGCCGGCAACTTCATCTGCCCGTGCCACGGCGGCGTCTACGACTTCCAGGGTCTCGTCATCGGCGGCCCTCCGGTCCGGCCCCTCGACCGGTTCCAGACCCGCGTGACCGACAACACCGTCGAGATCGGTCCCCGCTACAGCGTCACCTCTCAGCTCGAGCCGGTCCGGGCCCGCGACCCCGGGGAGTTCACCGGCGGCGTCTGGGAGTACCTCTACCCGCCCCGTCCGTCCACCGCCGCTCCCCCCTCGTCGTAGGCAGGTAAGCGATGCCCGATTTCCAGAAGCTGCTCCCCCCGCCGATGCGCCGGCCCCCGAAGCCGGGGCACGCGAACGGCAACGGCGTCGCCTACAAGAACGGCGACGCCCCGAACGGCAAGCCGGGCAAGAACGGCGCGGACGCCTCGCCGGTCACCGACAGCCCGACCAAGCGGCTGACGACAGGCGCCAAGGACGCTCCGGCGGACCTCGTCGGCTGGGTCGACGAGCGGATGGGGGCCACGAGCTTCCTGACCGCGATGCTGATGCGAAAGGTGCCGAAGGGGACGAACTGGTTCTACACGCTCGGCTCCGCCACGCTCTTCGCCTTCGTCGTCCAGGCGATCACCGGCGTCTTCCTGGCGATGTACTACACCCCGTCACCGGTCGAGGCTTACGCCTCGATCACGCACCTCACCAACGACGTCTTCCTCGGCGAGTTCGTCCGCGGGATGCACAAGTGGGGCGCCTCGGTGATGGTCATCCTCGTCTTCGTCCACATGGCGCGGACCTTCTTCTTCGGCGCCTACAAGTACCCGCGTGAGCTCAACTGGGTGATCGGCGTCGTCCTGCTGATCCTGACGATGGTGATGGGCTTCACCGGTTACCTGCTGCCCTTCGACCAGCGTTCCTACTGGGCCACGATCGTCGGCGTCAACATCAACGGCACCGGCCCGATCGTCGGTCCGTACCTCTCCGACTTCCTCCGCGCCGGCCCCGAGTTCGGCGCGACCACGCTCTCGCGCTTCTACGCGATCCACATGCTGATGGTCCCCGGCGCGATCATCGCGATGATCGGCGCCCATCTCTACCTCGTGGTCAAGATGGGCACGACCGCGCCGCCGTGGCTGCGGGCCGACCGGAAGCCGAAGGACGCCCGCTCCGAAACGGTCGAGGCGATCGCCAACGGCCACAACGGCAACGGCTCGGGCAACGGGAGCGCCTCGTGAACCGGACCGAGAAGGAGCAGTACCTCCGCGAGTACGAGGTGATGAAGAAGAAGGGCAAGCCCTTCTTCCCGTACGCGATCATGAAGGACTCGGTGATGGCGGTCGTCGTCGTCGCCGTGATCATCTTCATGTCGCTCTACCTCGGCGCCGAGCAGGGACCGAAGGCCGATCCGACGACCACCACCTACGTGCCGCGACCCGAGTGGTACTTCTTCTTCCTCTTCGAGCTGCTGCGCGTCATCAAGCCGCCGGAGCTCGTCCCGATCGCGACGATCGGCGTGCCGACGATCTGCATGGTGCTGCTGCTCCTGCTGCCGTTCTACGACCGCAACCCGGAGCGCAACCCGCTGAAGCGCCCGATCGCTTCGATCGCCGGCGTGATGACGATCGGCGCCATGGCCTTCCTAACCTTCCTCGGCGCCAACGCGGGCTCGCCGACCGAGATCGACATCGCAGTCGCTCCCGAGTACGAAGCGGGCAAGCTGGTCGCCGCCCAGTCGGGCTGTCTGGCCTGCCACCAGTTCGGCGAGAACGGCAACAACGGTCCCGGTCCGAAGCTGACCGAGATCGGTGCGCGCCTGAACCCGGCCGCCATTGCCCGTTCCCTCGAAATCGGGCCGGGCATCATGCCTTCCTACGCCTCGATGGCCGAGGACGAACCGGAGAAGTTCCGCGATCTCGTCGCCTTCCTCGGCTCACTGAACGGCGAGGAGCAGGCCAGCTCCGGTGAGACCGGCGTCGCCGGATCCGGCTCGGTCGAAAGCTCCGGGGGCAACCCCGCTGTGGTCCAGCCCGATGCGGGCAGCACGACCGACGGGGCGGGGGCGACCACCGACTCCGGCCAGAGCCCCTGACGACCGCCGAGAGCAAGCCGTCGCGCGACTCGGAGCAGTTCGCCTCAGAGGTTCGCGGAATGTTCGACCGGATCGCCGGCGTATATGACGTGATGAACTCGGCGATGACCGCCGGGATGCACCACCGCTGGCGGGCCCGCGCCGTCGATCGCGCCGGGCTTCAGCCCGGCGACGCCGCGCTCGACGTCTGCTGCGGCACCGGCGACCTCACGCTCGAGCTGTCGCGCCGCGTCGGGCCCGGCGGCCGCGTCGTCGGCTCCGACTTCTCGGAGCGGATGCTCGACCTCGCCCGCGAGAAGCGGGTCCCGAACGCCGGCGCGAAGCCGATCTTCGAATGGGCGGACGCGCTCGAGCTCCCCTACGACGACGCCGGCTTCGACGCCGTCACCGTCGGCTTCGGCGTCCGCAACCTCTCCGATCTCGACCGCGGCATCGCCGAGATGACCCGGGTGCTGAAGCCGGGCGGGCGGCTCGTGATCCTCGAGATCACCCAGCCGACGCGCCCGCCGCTCTCGACGTTCTTCTCGATCTGGTTCGACCGCCTGGTGCCGATGATCGGCAAGGTCGCCGGCGACAGCGACGCCTACAGCTACCTGCCGGAATCGGTGAAGCGGTTCCCGCCCCCGCGGGGGCTCGCCGAGATCATGGACCGGGCCGGCCTCGAGGAGATCCGCTGGACGATCCTCGCCGGCGGGATCATCGCGATCCACTCCGGCCGCCGGCCGGGGTGAACGGGTGAGCCGCTCCTCCTCGCCGGAGCCGGTCACCGCCGTGACCGATCTCGCCGCGGCCTGGCTCCCGGCGCGGATGACGGAGGTCGAGCGGCGCCTCGGCGAGACCGTCGACGGCTGGGGACCCGAGCTCGGCGCCGATGCGGGGGAGACCCTGACCGCCGGCGGCAAGCGGATGCGCCCACTGCTCGTCCTCCTCTGCGCAGGCCGCTCCGCCGGCCAGGAGGCGATCCGGGCGGCGACCGCGATCGAGCTCGTCCACATGGCGACCCTCGTTCATGACGACGTGCTCGATGACGCGCCGCTCCGCCGCGGGCTGCCGACCGTCGTCGCCAGCTCTGGCCGTCAGCGCGCCGTCGCGGCCGGCGACCTGCTCTTCTCGCGGGCGTTCGCGATCCTCGCCGACGACGACGGCAGCGGCGACCCGGTCAGACGCCCCGACACCGACCGCCAGGTCGAGCTGCTCGCCCACGCCTCCGTCGCCCTCGCCCGCGGCGAGCTCGCCCAGCGCCGCGACGCCTACGACACCGGCGTCTCGATCGAGCGCTACCAGCTGCGCTGCGAGCTGAAGACGGCGGCGCTGTTCGAATGCGCCTGCGTGATCGGCGCCGCGCGCTCGCCCTCCGAGGAGGCGGCGCTGCTCGACTTCGGCCGCGCCATCGGCCTCGCCTTCCAGCTCCTCGACGACGTCCTCGACGTCCTCGGCCCGCCCGAGCGGACCGGCAAGGCCCGCGGGACCGATCTCCTCGACGGCACTGTGACGCTGCCGTTCATCCTCGCCCGCGAGCGCGACCCCGGCCTCCGCGAGGTCGACCTCCGCTCGCTCTCGACCGAGGAGGCCGAGACCGTCTGCGACCGGATCGCCGCGACCGGCGCTCCCGAGGAGGTCCGCGCCGAGGCGAGGGAGCGCGTGGACCGCGCCAAGGCTGCGCTGCGCGACTCCGGCGTCGGCGGCGAGGAGCTGCAGATGCTCGAGCTGGTCGCCGACGGCGTCGTCGAGCGGTATTCGTAGGCCGTCCGTCGGCGACGTCCCGTCGTTGGCGACGCCGCGGGTCCGGTCGCAGGGTGTACCGCAGTCGCTCGCTGACGCTCGCGCCTGTCGGCACGACCCTGCGCCACCCGCGGCTCGGGCACCGGCCGGCTACCGCCCCGGGACGACAGCCGAACAGGTGAGATGAGGAGAGTTAGAAGTCCTCGGGGAGGATCAGGTCGTCGCCGAGCGCGGCGTTGAAGCGCTGCAGTTCCGCCTCCATGTTCACGCGCTCGAACTTGCGGAGGTCGGCGTAGAGGGAGTCGGTGCCGGCGTCGAGGATCTGGTCGAAGCGGTCGAGGACCGCCTGCTCGTAGAGGCCGACCGAGCGCCATTCGCACTCGGGGCAGCGCAGCGAGACGCGCCAGTGGACGCTGTCCATCGGCATCCAGTCGAGCGGATAGACCAGACCGGAGGCGCACTCGGGGCAGACGTGCAGGTCGACGACGTCGTTCGAGCCGCCGCCGACGCCAGCCGGCTGGCGCTCAGGTCGATGTCGTTCTGATCCTTCCATCGCTCCCCGTATCGGCAGCCCCCAGCGGCTGAGTACGGCCCGGCGGCGGGGTGGACATTCGTCCACCCACCTCGCGCGCCCCCCTTGCATAGACTCCGGCCGCGATGGTGCTGAGCGACCGCACGATCCGGGAGGAGATCGACTCCGGACGGATCGCATTCGACCCCTACGACCCGGAGCTGATCCAGCCCTCGAGCGTCGACGTCCGGGTCGACCGCCAGTTCCGCGTCTTCCACAACGCCCGCCATCCCTACATCGACGTCCGCAAGAAGATGGAGGACCTCACCGAGCTCGTCACCGTCCCCGACGACGAGCCGTTCATCCTCCACCCCGGCGAGTTCGTCCTCGGCCAGACGCTCGAGCGGGTCCGCCTTCCAAACGACATCGTCGCCCGCCTCGAGGGCAAGAGTTCCCTCGGCCGCCTCGGCCTCCTCATCCACTCCACCGCGGGCTTCGTCGACGCCGGCTTCGAGGGCAATCTCACCCTCGAGCTCTCGAACGTCGCCAACCTCCCGATCACCATCTACCACGGCATGCCGATCGGCCAGATCTCCTTCATGCGCATGGACGGCCCCGTCGAGTTCGCCTACGGCTCGGACGAGACCGGCAGCAAGTACCAGGGCCAGGAGGAACCGACGGCCTCCCGGTACTACCTCAACTTCGAGAAGTAGAGGATCACTCCGGGGAGATCCTCCGCATTCGCGTCCGGCCTCCCCGGTCGGCGCGGCGGTAGGTGACGGGATGACATATGTGCTGACCCCAGCCGCGGGTCTCCGATCCCGGAATGGCGACCGGGTCGTGGGCGGATAACCACTGATAGTCCAAGGAAATCCGCCCACGACTTCGCCGCGGCACCAACTGCCGCCCGACCCTCCCTCTCAGCCCAAACCAATTTCCACGCTCCCGCCGGGATGCTCGGCAGGCCACACCCGCCTATACCCTCCCGCCATGCCTCCGGCTCCCGGCCCCGCCCCCGACACAAACATCGTCAAGCTCAACACGGCGCGGCGGCGGCAGGGGACGCTCGCCCGGATCCACGCCTACGGGGCGATCCTCGACGCGATCGTGCGGTCCGAGTTCGAACCGGGACGGCAGCTGTCGGAGAACGAGCTGGCCGCCTGGCTCGGGGTCAGCCGGACGCCGGTTCGCGAGGCGCTGGCGCGGTTGCGGGAGGAGGGGCTGGTCGAGATCGTCGCCCAGCTCGGGACGTTCGTGGCGCCGATCTCGCCGCGGGCGGTCACCGATGCGCAGTTCGTCCGCGAGGCCCTGGAGTGCGCGGCGGTGCGGAAGGCGGCCGAGCTGGCGACGACCGACGACATCGCCGAGCTCGAGGGAATCCTGCGGAATCAGCACCGGGCGGTCCGGGCCGGCGACCACGACGCCTTCTACCTGCTCGACGACGACTTCCACCACGCGCTCTGCGACCTCAGCGGCCACACGGCGGTCTGGACGCTTGGGCAGCGGATCAAGTCGCATTTGAACCGGGTCCGGCGGTTGAGCCTGCCCGCCCCCAGTTATCTGGAGGAGATGGTGTCCGAGCACGAGCAGGTCCTCGGCGGCGTCGAGCGCAACGATCCCGACACCGCCGAGGCCGCGATGCGCCACCACCTGCGGATGGTCCTGCGCGAGATCCCGCGGCTGCGCGAGCAGCGGCCCGAATACTTCGACGATTAGCTGGCCGCGCCCGGGCCGCCTAATCGGCCGAATCGGCTCGCGCGATCACCCGCGCCGTCGTACCGGCACAAGGTCGTGCCACTTCGGTTACAGTCGAAGCGCAACTTTGGCGCAAGCCAGTTGTTGAAGTCCGTGGTCGGCCGGGTAGGGCCGCCGCAAACAGCCCAATCAGGAGAGACATGAACCGTCGTTTGATCGTCCGCATCGCCACCGCGCTTCTCGCCGTCGCGATGCTCGCCGTCCCCGCTTCCGCCGTCGCAGGCAAGAACAAGAACAAGAACAAGACGCTCACCGTCTGCGAGCACGGCTGCAAGTACAACAAGATCCAGAAGGCCGTCAAGAAGGCCGGCAAGGACAGCAAGGTCGAGACGATCAAGGTCAAGCCGGGCAAGTACGTCGAAGGCGTTGTCGTCGACGGTTCCGACTTCAACGGCCTGACGATCACGGGTACCGGCAAGACGCCGAAGAAGACGATCCTCGAGGGCAAGAACGCTCAGCTCCCGGGCGGCCTCGGCATCGCCAACAACGGCATCGAGATCGACGACGCCAAGAACGTCACGATCGAGAACATGTGGGTCCGCAACTTCGCGACGAACGGCGTCTTCTGGCGGGACACGGACACCAGCGACAACAAGAACACCTGCAAGAACCCGGTCGGCAAGAACATGGCCGTCTCGTTCAACCGCAGCTACGGACTCTTCACGTTCGGCTGCGTCGGCGGCGCGTTCATCAAGTCCGAGGGTTGGGGCCACGGCGACTCGCCTTACTACGTCGGCGCCACCCCGTTCCAGGACAACCCGGTCCAGACCGTCCTCAACAAGGTCGAGGCCTACGAGAACGTGCTCGGCTACTCCGGCACGAACTCGAAGTACATGGTCATCAAGAACTCGAACTTCTACAACAACGGAATCGGCGTCGTCCCGAACACGCTCGACTCCGAGCCGTTCGAGCCGACCGGTGACAGCGTCCTGAAGAACAACAACATCTTCTGGAACAACTTCAACTACTTCCTGCCGAACTCGAGGGTCCAGACCGTCTCGAACGGCCTCGGCACCCTGCCTCCGGAGCTCGGCGGCGGAACGCTGCAGTACCCGACCGGCGTCGGTGTGGCGCTGTTCGGCTCGAACGGCTGGACCGTCAAGGACAACAACATCTTCGGCAACTTCAAGTGGGGTGTCGCGATGTTCTCCGATCCGTTCAACGACGGGCTCGACGCTGAGAGCCAGAACAACCAGGTCCTCAACAACGAGATGGGCCGTGGCGGCACCGACGTGAACCAGTTCGACTTCTGGAACGACGGGTCGGGTGGGAACAACTGCTACAGCGGCAACAGCAGCTCCACGAAGTCCCCGTCCTCCGGCGCGATCCCGCCCGGTGCGACGCTCGAGCAGCTCTACCCGGAGTGCCCGGTGCCGGACGGCGTCCAGCCGAACAACGGTGCCAGCGGCACCAGCGACGGTGAGATCAACATGGTCCTCGAGCTCGTCGGCTACTCCAGCACGGCGCCTCCGGAGAACCAGCAGTGCTCCTGGGACGAGCACAGCCACCCGCCGTTCCAGGACTTCGAGCCGCTCGAAGTGACCCCCGGGCCCGACTGCCCGTAAAACGAGCACGAAGCAAGAAAGAAGAGAGAGATGAAGCGCACATTTACGATCGTCGCTGCCCTGATTGCGATCCTGTCCCTCGCGATGCCGGCAGCCGGCATCGCGGGAAAGACGAAGAAGGTCAAGGTCGAGGACGATTTCTTCTCGCCGACGACCGTCACGGTCAAGAAGAACAAGGACGTCGCCTTCAAGTGGGACGGCACTAACTTGAACACGCACAACGTGACCCTCGACAAGGGCCCGAAGGGCGTCAAGCTCTCGAAGAAGCCATGCGCCAAGGGCAAGATCACGAAGTGCAACAAGTCGGCGAGCGGATCGATCGGCATCAACTTCAAGCCGACGTTCAACAAGCCGGGCACCTACAAGTTCGTCTGCACGATCCATCCGACGGTCATGAAGGTGACCGTCAAGGTCAACAAGTAGAAGCTGCTGGAGCGCTGAGGACATGAGCCTTCCCCCGATCGGACGGCGTGCCTTCGTCGCCGAGGCGGGGGCGGGTCTCCTGCTCTGCACACTGGCCGGCAAGCGGTTCAGCACGAACGAAGAGGTCTCGGTTCAGACCCTCAACGAGGGACTGCAGGTGCCGCCGAAGGTCGCCGCGGCCCGAGCGGCCGGTGGCCTCGCCCCGGGCGCTCAGACCGTGCTCGCGAAAGCCGCGAGCACGAACGAGTACTGGATCCAGGCTGAGGAGATGAAGTGGGACATCGTCCCAAAGGGCCGCGACCAGATGATGGGTGTCAAGGTGAAGGGCAAGACGACCTTCAAGGCCTGGGGCTACCGCGCCTACTCGGCCGACTTCGGGCAGCCGCTCGGCCCCGCGACCGTGCCGGGCCCGCTGCTCGAGGCGAACGTCGGCGAAACGATCACCGTCCACTTCCGCAGCAAGGTCGGGACACCGGTGACGATGCACCCGCACGGCCTCCAGTACTCCGTCGACATGGACGGCGCCTACAAGGGCAAGTACACCGACCCGGGTGGATTCGTCCAGAAGGGCGACGAGGTCACCTACATCTGGGAGGCGGTCGCCTCCTCGGAGGGGGCCTGGTGGTATCACGATCACGGGCCGAGCGAGCCGCTGCCCGTCTACAAGGGACTGTTCGGTCCGCTCATCGTCCGCGATCCGGCCAAACCGCGCCCCGACAAGGAGTTCTTCGTCGCCTTCCACTCCTTCCAGCCGGCGGCGACCGGCCTCGACCAGCCGTTCTACTGCATCAACGGCCGCGCTTACACGGGCAACACGCCGAACCTGAAGTCCAACGTCGGCGACGACGTCGCCTTCCACGTCTACGCAGTCGACGACTACTTCCATACCTTCCACGTCCACGGCCACCGCTGGGTCCCGCCGTTCGGAGGGCCGACGATCGACAACGTCACGCTCGGTCCCGGCGACGTCACGACGGCCCGCTTCACCGAGGACAATCCGGGCCGCTGGCTCTACCACTGCCACGTCTGGAGCCACATCGTCGCCGGTATGAGCGGCTGGTACATCGTCGAATGAGGCGCGCGTGCCTAGGTTTCGTGGTCCTGGCAGCGCTGCTGCTCGTGGTGCCCGCTGCCGCGAACGCCTCGAACCGCCGCGTCGCGATCAGTGACTATCAGTGGTCCGACGACGCGCTGAACCTCGACCTCGGTGAGCACGTCACCTGGTATTGGACGGGACCGGACACGATGCACTCGGTCACCGGCCAGCAGCCGAACGCCGGCCAGTGGGACTCGGATCCCGGCTCGCTGCCGCGCCACAACATCGGCGACAACTACCAGATCACCTTCGACCAACCCGGGATCTACCACTTCCAGTGCAAGATCCACTCGCTCGTGCGCGGGACCGTCGTCGTCTCGAACACGCCGGGAGATCCGGACACCGAGCCCGACTCGGTCCCGAAGAGCAACGTCGATCTGCGGGCGCCGAAGCTGCGCGGGATCGAGCTCGCACGCAAGTTCGGCCCGGACGGGTCGCCGCTGCGCTACTCGCTCAACGAGGGCGGCAAGCTCGACGTCGAGTACTACCGGCTCAGCAAGAAGGGCAAGTCGCGCTACGCCGGTTACGCCACCTACAAGTCCTACGTCGGCTACAACCGCGCCCGGATCGGCAAGCGGAAGCCCCATTTCAAGCCGAAGCCGGGGCGCTACATGGTCGAATTGCGCGTCACCGATCATTCCCACAACACTTCGAAGGTCAAGAAGCGCCACTTCCGGATCTGGTAGCCGGCCACCGGCGGGGGGCCGATCCGGCTTGCTGAGGCCGGCACCTCGGTAGCATGGATCGTCATGCCGAACATCGGTCCACTCGAATTGGCGATCGTCGCGATCATCGCGTTGATCATCTTCGGCCCGAAGCGTCTCCCCGAACTGGGTAAGTCGCTCGGCGACGGCCTCCGCGAGTTCAAGTCCTCGGTCAGCGGTGAGCGCGACGAGGACGACGACGATGACGATGACGAGGAGCCGCCGACGATCGACAGCGTCGCCGACGAGGACGACGACGAGATCGAGGATGCGGAAGTGGCCGAGGATCCCCGGCCCGCCGCGGAGGGCGAGTCCTCCGAATCGACCGAACGCACCGCGTCCTGACCCTCCCGGTGGCGCGAGCCGACCGGGACGGGAGCTAGACCGTGGCCAAGATCAAGGCAGCGAGCTTCGACGACCGGATGACGCTCGTCGAGCACCTCGACGAGCTGCGCAGCCGGCTGATCTTCTGCGCGATCGCGCTGGTCGTCGTCACGATCGCCTGCTTCATCTTCAACCACACGCTGCTCGACATCGCCAACGGCCCCCTCCCCGACGACGTCGAGCCGCTGACCTTCTCGCCGTCGGAGCCGTTCATGACGACGCTGACGCTGACGTTCTACAGCGCGATCCTGATCACGCTGCCGATCCTGATCTACCAGGCCTACGCGTTCATCCTCCCGGCGCTGACGCCGCACGAGAAGAAGGTGACGCTCCCGATCCTGCTGATGATTCCGATCCTCTTCATCCTCGGGGTCGTCTTCGCCTACTTCGTCGTCGTGCCGGCTGCGATCAAGTTCCTCCTCAACTTCAACGACGACCAGTTCAACATCCAGATCAGGGCGCGCGAGTACTACAGCTTCTTCTCGCTGTCGCTGCTGTCGGTGGGGATCCTCTTCCAGATCCCGATCGGAATCCTCGCGGTGACCCGCCTCGGCATCGTCACGCCGGACCAGCTCGCCCACAACCGCCGCTACGCGATTCTGGTCATCGCGATCCTCGCAATGCTCCTCCCCGGCACCGACCCGATCACGATGCTGCTCTCGATGCTGCCGCTGATCCTGCTCTTCGAGTTCAGCCTGATCATGGCCAGGGTGCTCGGCAGACCGGCGAAGAACGCCGGTTCGGACATCGGGCCAGCCGACCCTCCGGGCGAATCGACCGGCTAGGCTCCGCGGCATGCTCTTCGAACTCGGCGGCAAGCGAAAGCGCCTGATCCAGGTCATTTACGTGTGCCTGGCGTTCCTGATGGCCACCGCCCTGATCGGATTCGGCATCGGCGGCGCGACGAGCGGCGGCATCTTCGACGCACTCGGAATCGGCGGCGGCAACAGCGCAACCGACCCGCAGTACGACGCGCAGATCCAGCGGGCCGAGGACACGCTGCAGACGAATCCGAAGGACGAAAAGGCGCTGCTGACACTCGCCCGCACCCACTACCTCGCCGGGCAGGCCGCGACTGAGACCGACGACCAGGGACGAGTCACCCTCACCGACGAGACGCTCGCGCAGTACCGCGACGCCGCCGACGCGTGGGAGCGGTACCTGAAGACGGACCCGAAGAAACCGGACGACGACGTCGCCTCTCTGATGCAGCGCACCTACGCGACGCTCGCCGGCACCGACCCGGCCCGGATCGAGGACGACATCAACCAGGCCTTCAGAGCGGCCCAGATCGTCGCGACCGCGCGGCCGAGCTTCGGCAGCTACCTGCAGCTCGCCACCTACGCCACCCTCGCCGGCGAGGACAAGGTCGCCAAGGAGGCCGAGCAGAACGCCCTCAAGGAGGCTCCCGACTCGACTTCAAAGGGTCAGGTCAAGTCGCAGGTCGCCCAGGCCGAGCAGCAGCGCAAGGCCGTCGAGAAGGCGATCAAGCAGACCGCGCCCGACCAGAGCCAGCTGCAGAACCCACTCGGCGGTCTCGGCGGCACCAGCGCCGTCCCCGGCGGCTGAGAGAGCCCCCGCTCGGAGCGCTTCCGAGCCTCCACGCGGCGGGCCGCTCTCGCTACCATCACCGACCCCGGGCGATTAGCTCAGTTGGTAGAGCAGGAGACTCTTAATCTCAAGGTCGTAGGTTCGAGCCCTACATCGCCCACTCAGACGCGACCGAATCCGACCCGCCAGGAGGGGATGGACGGCGTCCAGGCGAGCTCGGCCTTCGCCTTGTCGTTGGCCGCCCCGCGGAGCCCGGTCATGAACTCGACGCCGTAAGCGCCCGCCACCGGCCGGGCCAGCCAGGCCGGCAACCGCCGCGGCGGCGCTGCGCCGAGCGCCGAAGCCAGCAGGGGCAGGCACTCGGTCGTCGGGGCCGGTTCGTCGTCGACGATGTTGAAGATGCCTCGCGTGTCGGTTCCGAGTGCCGCGACGATCGCGGCGGCGGCGTCGGTGACGTGGATGAACGAGAAGGTCGAAGTCCGGCCGCGCCTGGTCAGGATCGGCATCTTCCGCGCCTTGATCGCGCCGCCGATGCCGCCGTCAGCGGCGAACGCGGTCCCGGGTCCGTAGAACTGGCCGAACCGGAGCACGATGCCGTCGGCCGCAAGCGTCAGCCGCTCGAGCTCGGCCACGGAGGCAGCGACCGGCTCGAGGACGTCACCCGGCTCGATGCGGAGCGCGTCCTCCTCGCGGGCGGGGCCGGGTCCGGGCCGGTTCATGAAGGCGATGCTCTGGGCGACGAGCCGGGCGCCGCCCGCGGCCTCGGCGGCGGCGATGAGGTTGCGGGTCCCCTCGGTCCGCAGGCGGTTGGTCGGCTCGAACTGCTCGACCGCCTTGCGGGATTCGATCTCGGCCGGGATCGCGGTGGCGATGTGGACGATCGCGTCCGGCCTCCAGTCGCGGGCGAAGGCCACGACCGCGTCGCGGTCGAAGAGGTCCATGGCGACCAGGTCGTCCCGGCCGGAGGGAACCGACCGCGCGAATCCGCGGACGTCGTGTCCCGCCTCCCGTAGCGCGGGCAGCGTCGATCGACCGAGAACTCCCGTCGCCCCCGCTACGGCTACTCGCACGAACGCCCCGGGATCAGGTCCGGGCCTCGCCGGACATCTGGTAGCTGACGTACCAGGCGATGTGGCGGGCCCAGCTGACGCCGATCACGGCGGGCTTCAGCGCTTGCCCGATCAGACGGTTCATTAGTGAAAGTTTACCCGCACTGACCCACGGTCAACCCGGTTGGGTGGATCGGCCCGCCCTAGACTGGCCGCCATGAGGATCGGAATCGTCGGACTCGGATACGTCGGCCTGCCGCTCGCGGTGGCCTTCGGCAAGGCCGGCCACGAGGTGGTCGGCTATGACGTCGACGCGGTGCGGGTCGAGCGCCTCGCCGCGGGCGAGAGCGACATCGAAGACGTCGCCTCCGACGACCTCCGGGCGCTCGGAGAGCGTTTATCCGCATCGACCGACGTCGCCGTGCTCGGCGGCTGCGACGCCGTCCTGATTTGTGTGCCGACGCCGCTCGTGGCCGAGCGTGAGCCCGACCTCACCTACATCCGCGCGTCGGTCGACGCGCTGGCGACGGTGATGCCGGAGGGCCAGCTGGTCGTCCTCGAGTCGACGACCTACCCCGGCACGACGCGGGAGGAGCTGCTGCCGCGACTTTCCGCCGGCGGGCTCGAGGTCGGCCGCGACTTCTTCCTCGCCTACTCGTCGGAGCGCATCGATCCCGGGCGGAGCAGCCACACGATCGCCGGCACGCCGAAGGTCGTCGGCGGCATCACGCCCGCCTGCCTCGAGCGTGCCGAGCGGCTCTACTCGGAGATCTGCGACGAGGTCGTGCCCGTCTCCTCCCCCGAGGCCGCCGAGCTCTCGAAGCTTCTCGAGAACACCTTCCGCTCGGTCAACATCGCGCTCGTCAACGAGCTCGCGCAGTTCACCGACCGGCTCGGCATCGACGTCTGGGAGGTCATCGACGCCGCCTCGACGAAGCCGTTCGGCTTCATGCGCTTCGAGCCCGGACCGGGGATGGGCGGCCACTGTCTGCCCGTCGATCCGTTCTATCTCGCCTTCAAGGCGCGCCAGCACGACTTCGCGACCGAGTTCGTCGAGCTCGCGGGCAAGATGAACCAGTCGCAGCCGCTCTTCTGCGTCAGCAAGATCCAGCATGCGCTCAACGACCGCGAAAAGGCCGTGAAGGGGTCGCGGGTGCTGATCGTCGGTGTCGCCTACAAGTCCGGCGTCGCCGACCTCCGCGAGGCGCCGGCCCTGAAGATCATCGACCACCTTCGCGAGCTCGGCGCCGAAGTCAGCTACCACGACCCGCACGTCCCGGTGTTGACCGAGAAGGGTCTCGAGTCCGTCGACATCGCCGAGGCGGCGAACGTCGACGCGGTCGCGATCGTCACCGCCCACGACGAGCTCGACTACGAGGCGCTCGTCGCCGCGGCGCCGCTCGTCGTCGACTTCCGCGGTGTCACCCGGGCGTTCGGCGCCGACAACGTCGTCCTGCTCTGACGTGTTCGGGCGCCGCCGGAGCCAGCTGCGCGCCTTCGAGGACAGCGTCACGCGCGTCCTCGCCCCGACGGCCGGGGCGCTGACTGCGGCCGTCGTCCTCGGCGAGGGCCTGCGCCGCTACCGGCGCCGCGCTGCCGCCCGCCACCCCGAGGACACGCACGTTCTACCGCTGCCGGAATCGCCGGCGGAGGCGATCGAGATCGCCGGTCTCGCCTCCCAGGACGCCGTCCGGGTCGCGGTCACCGGCTACCGCTCCGCGTCGCGCAGCGAGACGGCGATGTTCAACCTCTTCGCCGGCTTCGTCGGCGCCTCCCTGTTCGCCCGCGTCTCGACCCTCGGCATCCGCGAGGGCTGGTGGCCGTTCGGCAACGTCCGCGTCGGCGGCCGCCACATCCACCACTTCGTGCCCGGCATCCTCCTCGCCTTCACCTCCGGAGCCGCCGGCCTGATCAGCGACAACGAGGGCATCGAGACGGCCCTCGCCGGCCCCTTCGGCGCCGGCGTCGGCCTCACCCTCGACGAGGCCGCGCTCCTCCTCGACCTCCGCGACGTCTACTGGAGCGAGGAGGGCATCCTCAGCCTCCAGGTCTCGCTCGCCGCCGCATCGTTCTTCGGCGCCGCCATCCTCGGCATGCGGATGCTCCAGCGCGGCGAGACGCGGGTGACCGAGCAGGGCCGGTTGCCGGCGTAGGCGCTTCGGGGGCGGGGGCCGAGCGGCAGACTTTCGCTGGCGCCCAGAGCGGGCGGGTCGGCGGGAATTGGTCTGGGCAGTGAGGGGGAGGGGGTACTCGCTTGCGATCTCAATAGCGAGTTGCCATGCCCCACACTGCCTTCTTCGCCGCCCCAACACCGGCGCGGCGGTCAGTGGTCCAGATTGGTCCGCATACCGGACCAAATCCGCTCCACTGGACTCACAGCGTTACTTCACGCGGTAGCGGAAGTAGAGCTCGCCGTCGTTCTCGGCCAGCCATTCGAGCTCGAGCTCGTGTGTGTGGGCCTCGAGGCCGTAGAAGAGGCCGGGACCGACGCCGCCGGCGACCTTCGGGGAGCGGGTGATGAAGAGCTCGTCGACGAGACCGGCTGCGACGAGCTCGGCGTGGAGCGTTGGCCCACCCTCGCAGAGCAGCGAGCGAACCTCGCGGTCATGGCGCAGGGACCGGAGTGCGGCGACGAGATCGACGCGGCCGTCGTGGCGGACGATCTCGATGGGCGTCTCGGTCGCCGGCGCCTCGGCGGCGGAAGCGGTGAAGATCAGGACGCGGCCGCCGCCATCGGTGAAGAGCGGCGCCTCCCAGGGGATGTCGAGGCGGTTGCTGATCAGCACCATCAGTGGGTCGGGGGAGAGACCACGGCTCTCGCGCAGCTCCCGCTTGGCCGGATCGGAGACGACGCGGCCGTAGCCCTCGGCGCGGAGCGTGCCGGCGCCGATCATCACCGCGTCCGGGTGGGTCCGGAGGGCGACGAGCATTGCAGTGTCGGTGTCGGTGCCGATCGCGCCGGAGCGGCCGCCGATCGTGGCGTGGCCGTCGACGGTCAGGGCGAAGTTGGTGAAGACGTGCGGGCGGTCCGCTCCGGCTTCCTCGCCGGGCCGGAAGCCGTCGAAGAGCTCAGCGATGGTCGTCGCCCCGGGCTCCGGCAGGAGGCGGCGCAGCGGAGTCTCAGACGCCATGCTCGAACCCCGCGCCCGGGAGGTTCCTCAGCAGCCGAGCTTCTTGGCCGCTTCGCGGAGGTTCTTGACCTCAGCGGTGGGCTTCTTCGCGCCGCTCTCGAGCTTCTCGCCGCGGCGGTTGATCCAGATGACCGGCACGCGCATCTTGATCAGCGGCTCGACGTCCGTGTAATGGCCGCTGGTGATGTGGACCCAGCCCTTCTTCTTGCCGATCCGGCGCGCGCACTCCTTGAAGTGGGCCGGCTCCGGCTTGTAGCTGCGAACCTGCTGCGCGGTGACGACCAGGTCGAGCTCGGTGCGCAGGTGGCGCCTCGAGATGCCGAGCAGCTTGTCGTCGATGTTGGAGACGATGCCGACGTTGTACTTCGCGCCGAGCCGGTCCATCGCGGCGTTCGATTCGCGGAACGGCTGCCAGTCGCCGATCGAGTCGGGCAGGAACTGTGCGCGCGACGGCTCCAGCGTCCAGCCGACCTCGCCGGCGGCCTTGACCGCGGCACGGCGCAGGACCTCGGCGTAGAGCTCGTAGGAGCCGGCCATGACCTCGTACTGGAGCTCGTAGAACCGCATCAGCAGCGCCTTCACGTCCAGGGTCAGGCCATCCTCGTCCGCCTCCCGCTTGAAGGCGTCGGTGATTCCTTTGTCCCAGTCGATGAGGGTGCCGTAGCAATCCACGGTCACCCATTCGATCTCGCTGCGCTTCGGTAGGGGCATGACGGCGCGGGATTATGGCATCCCGCGCCGTCCGGCCCTGCCGACCCCCCCTGCCGGACCTAGCTGGCGAGTGCGAGCGGCTTCTCGTTCGCGAGCAGCAACTCGATGAACTCGCCGATGTTCGTGCTGTTCGCCTGAGCGGCGCGAAGCGGCTTGTTCGGGTGGACCGTGTACGTGTTCCTGCGGCCCTCGCGCTTGCGGCTGAGGTACCCCTCGTCCACCAGTTCGGTGACGATCCGCTGAGCGGCACGCTCGGTGATGTCAAGCGTGGAAGCGATGTCACGCAGTCGTACTGTCGGATCCTGAGAGATAACCATCATCACCCGAGCGTGATTGGTGATGAACGTCCAAGTACTCATTTGATTCCTGTCCCTTCCGTTGTTTGTCCCGTCTGTGACCTTCATTACCCCGTTCGTCGGTCCGTAATCCGACCGCCTTCCACGGCGTCCCTGTCCTTCGGCTAGGGTTCCCGGCCGCCGCACATGCGGTGCCGGACACCCGGCTATGGATTACCACTATGGACCTTCTCGAATACCAAGGCAAGCAATTGTTCGCACAAGCCGGCGTCGTCGTACCCGAGGGCGAGCCCGCTGACAACGTCGACGACGCCGTCGCCGCTGCTGAGCGGATCGGTTTCCCCGTCGTGATCAAGGCCCAGGTCCTGATCGGCGGACGCGGCAAGGCCGGCGGCATCAAGGTCGCCAAGGACGCGGACGAGGCCCGTACTCATGCCGGCGCGATCATCGGCATGGACATCGTCGGCCCGCACGGCGAGGGTCCCTTCCCGGTCCACCAGGTCTGGGTCGAAGAAGCTTCCGAGATCGACGCCGAGTACTACGCGTCGATAATTCTCGACCGCTCGGCGAAGATGCCGCTGGTGATCCTCTCGCGGATGGGCGGGATGGACGTCGAGGCGATCGCCGAGAGCGACCCCGACGCCCTGGTCCGCCTCCACGTCGACCCGCTGGTCGGCCTGACGAACGACGACGCCGCCTCGCTCGCGGTCGACGCCGGCATCGACGAGGACGTCGTCGCCGGAGTCGCCGAGAACCTCGTGAAGCTCTACAGCGCCTTCAACGACTTCGATGCCACGCTGATCGAGGTCAATCCGCTGATCGTCACCTCCGCCCGCAAGGTCGTCGCCCTCGACGCCAAGGTGACCATCGACGGCTCCGCCCTCTACCGCCACGAGGAGCTCGCCGCCCAGGAGGACCCGCCCGAGGATCCGCAGGAGCGGATGGCCAAGGAGAAGGGTCTGACTTACGTGAAGCTCGACGGCAACGTCGGCATCCTCGGCAACGGCGCCGGCCTCTGCATGTCGACGCTCGACGTCGTCGCCAACGCCGGAGGCAAGCCCGCGAACTTCCTCGACGCCGGCGGCGGCTCCAAGGCCGACGCTATCGTCGACGCGCTCGAGGTCATCACCTCCGACGAGAAGGTCGACGCGGTGCTGTTCAACATCTTCGGCGGGATCACCCGCTGCGACGAGGTCGCCCGCGGCATCATCGAGGCCTATTCGCGCGTCGACATGGACGTGCCGCTGGTCGTCCGCCTCGACGGCACCAACTCCGAGGAGGGCCTGAAGCTGCTCGCCGAGGCCGACCTCGACGGCCTCCACAACGCCGAGACGATGCTCGGGGCCGCCGAGCAGGTCGTCGCGCTGGCGAAGGGATCCGCATGAGCATCATCGTCGGCAACGACACGAAGCTCGTCGTCTCCGGCCTGACCGGCCGCGAGGGCAGCTTCCACGGGCTCCGCAACCGCGACTACGGGACCGACCTGGTCGCCGGCGTCACGCCCAAGAAGGGCGGCCAGGACGTCGAGGGCGTGCCAATCTTCGACACGGTCAAGGAGGCCGTCGACGAGGCGGGCGCCAACACCTCGATGGTCTTCGTACCGGCGCGCTTCGCCGCCGCCTCGATCAACGAGGCGATCGACGCCGGGATCGAGACCGTCATCGCCATCACCGAGGGCATTCCGGTCCACGACATGCTTCCGACGTACTGGAAGGCCAAGGAGGCCGGCGTCCGGCTGATCGGCCCGAACTGCCCCGGCGCGCTCTCGCCCGGCAAGGCGAATGTCGGGATCATCCCCGCCCAGTTCTTCTCGGCCGGATCGATCGGCGTCGTCTCCAAGTCGGGCACCCTGACCTACCAGATCGGCAACGAGCTCAAGCAGGCCGGCCTCGGCAACTCCTCGATCGTCGGCATCGGCGGTGACCCGATCGTCGGATCCGACTTCATCGACATCCTCGAGCTCTACGAGAACGACCCCGAGACCGAGCTCATCGTGCTCGTCGGGGAGATCGGCGGCGACGCCGAGGAGCGTGCAGCCGACTACATCGCCGAGCACGTCACCAAGCCCGTCGTCGCCTACATCGCCGGCTTCACGGCGCCGCCCGGCAAGCAGATGGGCCACGCGGGCGCGATCATCTCCGGCTCGTCGGGCACCGCCGAGGCCAAGAAGAAGGCCTTCGAGGCGAAGGGCGTCCAGGTCGGGCGCAGCCCGAGCGAGGCGGCCGAGATCGCCGCCTCCATCATCAACTCCTGACGGCTCCGAGCGGCGCCTATACTCGGCCGCCCATGGCTGCTTCCATGATCTCCTTCGCCCGCGGCGCACCCAGCGCCGACCTGCTGCCCGTCGACGCCGTCCGGACGGCCGCCGCCGCCGCGCTCGATCAGGACGCGACCCGCGCCCTCTCCTACGGGACCGGCATCGGCCACCCCGGCCTCTGCGAATGGATCGGCCAGCGCCACGGCGGGGTCGATCCCGCCCGCGTGATGGTCACCAACGGGTCGCTCGAGGCCGGCTGGATGCTGTTCAGCCACCTGCTTGCCCCCGGCGACGAGGTCGTCGTCGAGCAGCCGTCCTACGACCGGACCCTGCTGATGCTCGAGAAGCTCGGCGTCGACCGGATCGGGATCCCGCTCGAGGCCGACGGCATCGAGGTCGAGGGACTGGAGCAGGCACTTGCCGACGGCCACCGGCCGAAGCTCGTCCACGTCATCCCCAACTTCCACAACCCGGCCGGCTGCACGCTCTCGGAGCCCAAGCGCCGCCGCCTCGTCGAGCTCTCCGCGGAGCACGGCTTCTGGATCTTCGAAGACGACCCCTACCGCGAGGTCCGGTTCGGCGGCGAGGCGCTGCCGACGATGCTGGAGCTGTCGGAGGGCACGGACGCCAAGGTCGTCCACGCCTCCTCGTTCTCGAAGACCGTCAGCCCCGGCGTCCGCGTCGGCTACCTGATCGGTCCCGCCGACGAGATCGGCGCACTGGCCAAGGGCGCATCGGAGACCTACATCTCGCCGAACATGCTCGCCGAGTCGATCGTCTTCGAGCTCTGCCGCTCCGGCGCGCTCGACACGAACATCGAGGCGGTCAACGCCGCCCTCGCCGAGCGCCGCGACGCCGTCGTCACCGAGCTCGGCTCACAGATCCCCGAGGCCGAGTTCGTCTCTCCGGGCGGCGGCTACTTCCTCTGGCTCGACCTGGCCGAGGGCACCGACACCCGGCAGATGCTCGCCCCCGCCAAGGAGGAGGGCGTCGGCTTCGTCGCCGGCCCCGACTTCATGCTCGAGGGCGGGGAGAACAGCATGCGGCTCTCGTTCGCAAGCGTTCCGCCCGGCGACGTCCCCGAGGGGATCGGGCGAATCGCCCGCGCCCTCGCCTCGATCCGCGCCTAGCGCGCGCCTCCGCAACCGGTCACAGAACCCCGCCTGGGGCCAATCGCGCGTTCTCCGAAAAATAACTTGCGATTCGCAACTTGTTAGCGCCTCTTAAGATCAATACGCTATTGTCGAGTATTCCGGTAAACAAAGGTTGTTGGAGGAAGGTGCCATGCCAATCAGTTTCTTCGAAGGAATCCCGGACGATCAGCGCGCCGACGTCACCCGTCGCAACATGGAGCGCCGCTTCTACGCTCTCGCTGCCGCCGTCCGCGATCACGAAGCTTCCGCTCGCCGGACCACTCCTGCGAGCAAGCCCCGCGACGAGAGGCTCTACCGCCGCCTCCGCCAGATCTGCGGCGAATCGCCGACCGAGGAGCAGAAGGTAGTCGCCTAGCCGCAACCCACTTGGCGCCCCCGGGCGCCAGGACCCGCGCCGGCGACTCTCTCCTCCGCCGGTTGCACAAGAACAAAACTCCTGCCCCACAGGAAGTTCCCGAGCCCGCACCGTTCGCGGGCTCGGGTTTTTTCGGGCGTGTGTACCCGGCAAAGGTGAGCCGGGGGTCAGCGGCCGTACTTGTCGCGCGAGAGCTGGAGCTGCTCAGGCAGAGCCGCTCGGGGCGGCGGCGCCGGGTCGGCGACGACCGACACGGTCTCGGCGACGCTGTAGGAGACGATGTGATCGCCGTCGTCGGAGGTGATCACGACCTCTTCCTCGTCGGAGCTCTTCACGGTCGCCCGCATGCCCGGCTCGAAGCCGGCTGCGCGGAGATAGTGGAGGAGCTCCTCGGCCTCGTTCTCGAAGCGAAGGATGCGAACGCTCGCGCCGACCTCGCAGTCGGCGAGGAGAGATCCGCGGATCCGGTCCTCGAGGATGATCGGATGGCCGTGCGGGCAGGTCTTGGCGTCGCCGATGGCGGCCATCATCCGCTCCTCCATCCGCGGCGACATGGCGTGTTCCATGCGCTCGGCCTCCTCATGGACCTCGTCCCAGGGAATCCCGAGGACGTCGGTGAGGAAGCGCTCGATGAGGCGGTGGCGCGTGACGATGGCCTCGGCGTGGCGGCGGCCGTCCTCGGTGAACTTCAGGGATTTGTCGGGCTCACGGGCGATGTAGCCGTCCTCGACGAGCCGGCCGATCATCTCGTGGACGGTCGGCGGCGAGAGCTGCATCGCGCGGGCGACGTTGGCGCCGGTCATCGGCAGCTCCGCCTCCTGCAGCCAGAAAAGCGACTGCAGGTACTCCTCCTCGGCGTCGGTCGCGTGCTCGCTGCTCATCGTCGAACCAGGGTACCGGGGCTACTCCAGCGCCTGCTTCTGGGCGAGCCGGAACAGGAGGACCAGCGCCGGCCCGACGATCGCCAGGGCCAGGACGAAGACGATGATCAACGCCGTGAGCGCCGGCTCGGCGCCGGCTCCGTCGTTCACGGTGAGGGTCTCGGGGAGCAGGTAGGGGTACTGCGCTACCGCCCATCCGGCGACGACGGCCAGCACCGCTCCGATCGCGAGCGGGCGCAGCGCCCGCGACCAGCCGCGCAGCAGTCCGGCGAGGGTCAACAGGCCGAGCAGCAGCGAGGCGATCACGAACGGGAGCCCCTCGTTGAGCAGCCCGTCGAAGATCGGCCGCGCGTCGGCGCGGAGCACGATCAGCCCGACGGCCGCGAGCGCGCCGGTGACGACCGCCGCCGCCACCGAGCGGCGCAGGAAGTAGGACTCGAGCTCCGTGTCGCCGGCGCGCCGGCAGTCGTCGAGCAGGAAGACCGATGCGATGTAGGCGCAGCTGGACACGAAGAGGACGCCGATCAGGACCGGCAACGGCCCGAACCAGCCGAGCGCGCTGCCCTCGCCCCCGGCCACGACATCGCCCGCGGCTATCGCGCCGACGACGCACCCGAGGAAGAACGGCGTGATCACGGAAGCGACCGCGAAGACGACGTTCGCCCGCCGGGCCGCCTCGTCGCCGAACGTGTGCCCGAAGGCGAAGCCCGAGCCGCGCAGGACGATCCCGACGGCGGCGAGGGCGAGCGGCAGGTAGAGCGTCTGCATTATCGGCGCGAAGGCGTCCGGGAAACCCGTCCAGAGGACGACGAGCGTGAAGATCAGCCAGACGTGGTTGGCCTCCCAGACCGGGCCGAGCGAGCGCGTCACCCGCTCCTCGATCCGCCCTCGCAGCTCACGGTCGCGCGACCGGGAGGCCAGCAGCTCCCAGATCCCCGCTCCGAAGTCGGCGCCTCCGAAGGTGGCGTAGAGGGCCGCGCCGGCGACGAGGATCACGGCGACGACGTCGGCCTTACTCATTGCGCCGCACCCTCCTTCGGCCTGTCGACGGCGGGGGGCGGGCCGTAGGGGCCGCCGGCTCCGACGTCGGCCCCGGGCTCCTCACGGCGGGCGATCCGCCGCAGCGCGAACACGGCGACGGTCCCGATGCCGGCGTAGAGCAGGATCGCGCCGCCGAAGACGAACCAGAGCCCGCCGGCGTTCGTGACCGCGTCCTCGGTCCTCATGACCTCGTAGACGATCCACGGCTGGCGCCCGACCTCGGTCACGACCCAGCCCGCCTCCATCGCGACGACCGCCCCGATGCCGCTCAGCGCCACCGCGCGGAGAAACCACTTCGTCGCCGGGATGTCCCGCTTGCGCCACCAGGAGAAGCCGAGCCAGGCGCCGAGCGCGAGGAGGCCGAACCCGATGCCGACCATCGCGTCGAAGGCGAGGTGGAGCATCGTGTTGGCCGGCGGCTGCTCGTCGTCGGGGATCTGGTCGAGGCCGGTGACGACGGTGTCGGTGCTGAAGCCGACCAGGAAGGAGTCGAGCCCCGGGATCCCGATCCCGTACTTGACGCCCTCGTCGGTGCAGATCCCGCCCAGCCACTCGGTCTGGTCCGGGCCGGTCTTCTGGATGCACTCGAACCCGGCGAACTTCGACGGCTGGTGGTCGGCGACGCCGCGGGCGGCCGTGTCGCCGACGAAGAGCTGCACCGGGGTGAGGATCGCGGCGACGGTCAGAGGGATCAACAGGCCGAGCCGGTGGCGGCGGTCGTGGCGCTTTTCGGGGTTGCGGAGCATCGCGATCGCATACACCGACGCGAGCCCGAAGCCGACCACCATGTAGGCGGCGAGCAGCATGTGGGGGAACTCGTAGACGGTCGCGGGGTTGAAGAGCGCGTTGAGCGGCTCGACGTCGGTCGGGTTGCCGGCCGAGTCGAGCTTGAAGCCCTGCGGCTGGTTCATCCAGGAGTTGACGGCGACGACGCTGAAGGCGCCGCCGATCCCGGCGAGGAAGATCGGCACGCCCGTCCAGAAGTGCTTCCAGCCCTCGATCCGCTTCCAGCCGTAGATGTAGATGGCGATGAAGATCGCCTCGGTGAAGAAGAAGATCCCCTCGATCGCGAAGCCGGTTCCGAAAACGTCGCCGAAGCGCTCCATGAACCGCGGCCAGAGCAGGCCCATCTCGAAGGAGAGGACGGTGCCGGTGACCGCTCCGACCGCGAAGAGGACGGCGGCGGCCTTCGACCAGCGCTTGGCGAGGTCGAGCGCGACCTCGTCGTCGTGGCGGCGGCCGCGGTACTCGGCGATCAGCATCATCGCCGGCAGGGCGACGCCGACGCACGACAGGATGATGTGGAACCCGAGCGTGAACGCCATCAACTCGCGGGCGGCGAGGAGGTTGTCGGCGACCGGCAGCGAAGGCGCGAAGCCTGAGATTGCGCTCACGAGCAGAGCCTAACCCCCGAGCCAACGGTCCCGCCCGACTTCGACGGCGCGGTCTCCGGGTCGCGCTAGGGTGGCGGAACGGAGATACGGGACAGTCCCAACCGACGTCCCGATCCACACGAGACCCGAGGAGGGGACATGCTCAATCCGTTCGCCCACCGCAAGATCCTCAAGAAGGGCAAGCCGGGAACGGGGACGATCATCGCGATGTCCAACCGCGAGCCCGGTGCGTCGTCCCAGAACGTGGCGATGACCCTGCAGATCCGCGTCGAGGGCATGAGCCCCTACGAGGTCGAGGACCAGTGGATGGTCTCCTCCAAGCACACCCTCGGGTTCGGTATGGCGCTCCCCGTCAAGGTCGATCCCGACAAGCCCCAGAAGGTGGCGATCGACTGGGACGCCGCAGCCGCCCAGAGCGCCTCCGAGACGGCCGCCCGCCGTGCCGCCCTCGCCGCTCAGGGCCCCGTCGGCGGCGTCGGCGCCGCGCCGATCCTCGATCCGCTCGGCGGCGACTCAGTCTTCGGCGGTGCGCTGGGCAACCAGCAGGGTTTCGCTCCGCCGACCGAGCCGTCCGTCGACCTCCGCAACGACCCCGAGCTGCGCGCCAAGATCGAGAAGGTCATCGGCCGCGAGCTCACCCCCGGCACCACTGAGCGCCTCGACTTCGCCGCTGACCCGCAGATGGGCGCCGCCGTCATGCAGGTGATCGCTCAGCACCAGGCCGAGCAGCAGATGCGGGCGATGAACCCCGCCGCCCCGCCCGCCGGCGGCGACGCGAGCGACGTGGTCGCCCAACTCGAGCGCCTCGACGCCCTCCGGCAGAGTGGCGCGCTCAGCCAGGAGGAGTTCGACGAGCAGAAGAAGAAGCTGCTCTAGTTCTCGCCCGGCGGGTCCTGCCGGGGGTGTCTCCCATCGCAGCTGCGCCACCGGCATTGCTCGCTGCGATGGGATCCCTCACCCCCGGCACCCGCCGCCAGAGCCGGGTTGGCCGGCGACCGGAACGGGTCCGAAGCCGCCGCGGCGCGGATTTGGCCCCCACGGTGCCTTTTCTGCATCCAGAAGTCCGCCGGCGACCCCTCACTGCCCAAACCACCTCCCGGCCGGGGCGGATGACGAATCGTCCAACCCCGCCGGGGTCCCGCGCAGCTACCCGACCTTGCCGGTGCGCCTGATCGTCGTGAAGCCGGCCGACTCGCCGTCGATGAACACCTCCGCGCGGAGCTTCTTCAGCCCCTTCTTGATGATCACGTGCTTGTGGCCGTGCTTGCGCCTGGTGATCTTGCGGTGCTGGAAGACCTTGATGGCCTTTCCGGTCAGCGGCAGCCGGATCTCCTGAGGGTCGCCGGCCGGGAGATCGATGTCGCTGCCGATCGCGATCACCACGCCCTTGCCGCGGCTCCCCTTCTTCGGGGCGCCGCGGAACTTGATGCCGGCGGCGGGACACGAGTAGTAGGCGTCGCCGTCGCAGGTCACCTGGGTGCGCAGCTTGTTCCGCTTGACCTCGGGCTTGCCGACCTGATCGATCCGGCCCTTGATCGCGACCGCGTCGCTGTAGCCGGGCGCCAGCTCGACGCCAGGGCGGTCGGGCAGGACGCGGGGAGCCGGTGCGGTTACGAGGCCGCCGAGCGAGCCCGGCGATTCGAGCACCGGGACGCGGACGTCGATGTTCCCGATCGAGACCGACTGCTGGCCGTTCGATGGACGCCCGTAGTTGCTGAGGAACCCTCCCGGCGTGGTCTGAGCGGCGTCGCGGGGCAGAAGCTCGAGCCGGAGGACGTGGCCCTCCTCGACCTTCCAGCCATTCGCGAACAGCTGGAACACCTGGGTGCCGGAGTGATCCGGGCGCCAGAGGCCGCGCTCGACGAGCGTCTTGGTCGTACCGTCGGCCGAGACGTCGACGAGGCGGGCGGCGACCTGCGACGTGTCGCCGCTCGGGTTTATGTCAGCGATCACCGTCGTCGCTCCCATGACCGTGTAGCCGCCGGCCGGGGCGGGCGGGAACTCGTAGTTGGCGGTTCCCGTCTCCTTCGCACCGTCGACGGAGGTGCAGGCGGTGCCGCTGAGCGGGTTGAACGCTGCGCCGACGGCGGTGTCGCCGCCGTTCTCGTCGATCGTCTGCCCGAGCCCGTCGTCCTCGACGAGGCGGATCTCGCCGGGCGCGATCGAGGCCCAGTCGGGCGCCGTGTAGGGACCGGCCGCGGGGTCGCCGTTCGGGCAGGTCTGGGTGTAGGTCGTCACGTTCGAGGCGGGCTGGGTGCCCTCGCCCTTCAGGTAGTAGTCGATCCAGTCGTTCTCGAGGCTCCGCAGCGCGGCGATCGTGTCGCCCTTGTTCTGGCCGCGGGCGTGCCCGAAGGAGCCGAAGAACAGCGACAGCGGCGCGTTCGGGTACTGCGCGCGCGTCCGGTTGTAGAAGCGGGTCGCCTCGTTGACTGGGAAGAGGTCGTCGGTGAACCCGGAACTGATCAGCAGCGGCGCCGGCGGCTCGCTGTGGTCGATGCCGTATGACGAGTGGAACGTGTTGATCTCGTCCTTCATGTCCTGGATCGCCGGGTTGTCGTCATAGGGCTCACCGGCGTCGAGGAGCGACTTCCAGCCGGAGATGTCGGCCGTCGGGTCCTGACCGATCGGCGCGTTGCGCCCCTGGAGCGAGAGTCCCTGGACGTAGGACTCCTTCATGATTCCCGTCGGCCCGTAGTAGCCCGCGTCCTTGATGTAGTCGATGTTGCTGCCGTTCGGGGCGAGCGCGTAGGTGAGCTCGGTCCACGGGATGTTCGGCGTCGCGACGGCGAGGCTCATCGGCGTCCCGTTCGGGCTCTCCCAGGGGACGAGCGTGCCGTCGGGCATCATCATGCGGTCCTTGAGCGCGGCGAGCGACATCGACATGCCGCCGCCGTAGGAGCCGCCGGTCGCGGCGATCTTGTCGGGCTTGATCAGGCCTTCGTCGACGAGCTCGCCGAGGAAGATCTGTGTGTCGCGGACCTCGTAGCGCTCGTCGATGAGCCGGACGTAGCCGTTCGCGCAGCCGGTCGGGTCGGCGTTTTTCGACTCGGTGCTGTTGCACGACTCGCCGAACCCGCGCTGGGTGATCGAGTAGACGGCGTAGCCCTTCTGGAGCCACCGCTGCATCTCCTTGAAGCTCATTTTCGAGCCGCCGTAGCCGTGGAACATGCCCACGACCGGGTACGGGGCCGTGCCGGTGCTCGGCATCGCGAAGTTGACGTCGAGCGGGGTGCCGTCCCACGACTTCGTCGTGCTGCGGACCTTCGGGTCGCCGTTGGTCGGCTGGGTCGGGATCGCGGGGGAGACGGTCGCGTTGATCGTGTCGCTCGAGCGAATCGTCCCGCACCACGTCTGGCCGACGGAGTCAGCGACGGCGCCGCCGCCGGTGCCGGCGTCCGTGACCACTCCGCAGGAGACGTCGCCGCCGAAGACCGGCGGAGGCGGAGCCGCGACGGCGGATGGAGCCGCGACCAGCGCGACGGCGAATACGACGGACAACGCGAGCTTGCGCAAGATCAAAGCCTCTCCTCGGGTGCAGTGCCGCCCGATCCCCGAACCGGGCTCGGCAAGCCTAATGCAGAGCCGACGACTGCGCGACGGTTCGCCGGCGGTCGCTCAGCGCGCGGCGAGGGTCGATACGACGGCCTCGTAGACGCCGTCGCCCATCCGCCCCTCGGTGACCGTGACGTTGTCGTATGCGCCGATCGCAGCACGCAGGGCCTCGTCCTTCTCGTGGCCGTTGGCCATGCAGAAGAAGCGGCCGACGAACTCGGCGGTCCCGAGGTCCTCGATCGAGTCGCCGGCGGCAATGCACTCGTCGGGCAGATAGCCGCGTGCCCGCATGTGCGCGCCGACGGCCTTGCCCTTGCTCGCCCCGCCGGGGACCAGGTGGTAGGCGTGGGTCACCTCGATGCCATCCATCGGCCGGCCGATCGCGCCGTTGTCGAGGAAGCGCAGATCCGCGCCGGCGTCGTGGGCGGCGACCAGGCGGTTCGCCTCGTCGACGTCGATCTTGCCGCGGAACAGGAGCGAGAGGACGCGGCCCTCGTGCCACGGGGCGTGCCACTCGAGCCGGCCCGGAAACGCCTCGAAGAGCATCTCGGGGATACCCGACGCGATCATTCGGTCGGCCGGGTTGCCCCGCTCGTCCGGGACCCAGTCCTCGCCGGTCAGGAAGGTCCGCTCCCGGTCGATGACCATCCCGCAGCCGGCCTCGTAGATGTAGGAGCTCTGGCCCATCAGCCGCGAGTCGGAGAGCACCTGCGCCTCGCGGCGGCCGGACATCACGACGACCTCGACGCCGGCCCGGTGACACGCCTCGAGCAGCAGCGCCTGGCTGCGCGAGAAGTTGCCCTCCGCGTCGGCGAACAGGGAACCGAAGCGTCCGAGCAGGGTGCCGTCGAGGTCGGTGTAGAGGCAGCGGAGGGCCATGTCGCCGGGGGCAGCGTAGTCGCGCCTCCGTTCCGGCGTTGACGGGCGCGGCCGAGGTGGGATAGTTGCGACGTGCTCACGAACCCCTTCACCGGCCAGACGATCGAACGGATTTCCGAGGACGACGACCTGCTCGTCATCGAGAGCACCTACGCGGCCGGCGGCGCGCCGGCCCCGCCGCACTTCCACCCCAGCCAGGACGAGCGCTTCGTCGTCCTCTCCGGCGCCGTCCGCGCGGCGGTCGACGGCCGTGAGGTGATCCTCCGGGAGGGCGACGAACTCGTCGTCCCCGCCGGAACCCCGCACGAGTTCGGTGGCCATCCCGACGAGGCGGCGACGGTCCGCTGGGAGGTCCGGCCGCCGCTTCGCACGTGGGATTTCTTCGAGGGGCTGTTCAGCTCGCTGCAGGCACACGCCGATGGGCGCCCCGAGGATGCCACCTTCGACGTCGCCGACTACGACGACGTCTTCCGGCTCCCCTGACCCGATGCCGGCCTGGCGACTCGCCGATCGGACCCTCGACCTCGACCGCCCGATCGGCGCCGGGATCGTCAACGTCACCGTCGACTCGATGCACCCGGGGTCCCGCAGCGGCACGCCCGAGCAGGCGGTTGCCGACGGGCTCGCGCTGGCCGAGCAGGGCTTCGAGATGATCGACGTCGGCGCGGTCGCCGCCCGCTCCGGGCCTCCCGTCGCCGCCGCCGACGAGATCGAGCGGCTCGTTCCCGCCGTCTCGGGCCTGGCCGCCCGCGCCGGTGTGCCGATCAGCGCAGACACGTTCGAGCCCGCCGTCGCGACAGCCGCCGTCGCCGCCGGGGCGGTCGTCGTCAACGACATCGGCGGGGGCACCGACGCGATGCTCGAGGCGGTGGCGGCCGCCGGTTCGGGCTACGTCCTCATGCACATCGAGGGGCCGCCGCGGGTCGACCGGCCGGCGCCGCGCTACGACGACGTCGTCGACCGGCTCATGGAGTTCTTCACCGAACGGATCGAGCGAGCCGTGCAGCTCGGCGTCGCCGAGGAGGCGATCGCGATCGACCCCGGCCTCGACTTCGACCTTACGACCGCCGACGACGTCGAGATCCTGCGCCGGCTCGAGGAGCTCCACGGGCTCGGCAGGCCGCTCTACGTCTCGCTCTCCCGCAAGGACTTCGTCGGGGCACTGCTCGCGGGGTCTTGGGTCGGACGCCTACCTGCCGCTGAACGCGGGGCCGGTACCTACGCCGCGGCGGCGCTCGCCGCCGCCAAGGGCGCGCAGATCCACCGCCTCCACGACCGCGACGGCCTCGACGCCATCCGGATGGCCGCCCGGATCGCCGCCGCCGGCGCCGCGGCTTGAGCCCCGCCGCCGAGCCCGCCGCCGACCTGCCCTGGGGCTCGGCCATCGACGAGGCCTGGCGGGCCGCCATCGACCCGGGCCGCGCCGACGGCCGCCTCGTCGCCGAGAGCGCCGAGCGCGAGCAGGAGGCGAGCGAGGTGCCCTTGCCCGCCCAGCTCCATCCCGACCTGAGGGCGGCACTCGAACGCGGCGGGATCACGACCCTCTACGCCCACCAGCTCGAGGCGCTCCGAGCCGTTGAGAGCGGCAACGTGATCGTCACCAGCGGCACTGCCTCGGGCAAGTCGCTGGCCTTCAACATGCCGGTCCTCGACGCGATCGCCCGCAATCCGAAGACGCGGGCGCTCTACCTCTACCCGACGAAGGCGCTCGCTCAGGATCAGGCCCGCAAGCTCGCGGCGATTGCACCCGGGGGCCTGCGGCCGGCGATCTACGACGGCGACACCCCGCGCGAGGAGCGCTCCGCCGTTCGGCGCTCGGCGAACCTGATCCTCACCAACCCCGACATGCTCCACGTCGGCGTCATGCCCCACCACCGCAATTGGGGGGACGTTTTCGCCAACCTCGAGTACGTCGTCGTCGACGAGGCGCACGTCTACCGGGGCGTGTTCGGCTCGCACGTGGCGAACGTCCTCCGCCGCCTCCGTCGCGTCGCGGCCCTCTACGGCTCCGACCCGCGCTTCATCCTCACGTCCGCGACGATCGCCAACCCGCTCGAGCTCGCCGAGCGCCTCGTCGGGACCCCGTTTCACCCGATCGAGACAGATGCAGCGCCGCGGGCCGGCCGGCGGATCGCGATCTGGAACCCGCCGCTCACCGACCGGGCCGCCGGTGCCCGCCGCTCGGCCCTCGCCGAGGGCGCCGACATGCTCACCGAGCTTACGATCGCCGGGACGCGGACGATCTGCTTCGTCGGCAGCCGCCGCGGCGCCGAGCTGATCCACAAGTTCACCCGCGATCAGCTCGCCGAGCGCGGCCGCCGGGACCTCGCCGACGCGATCGCTCCGTATCGGGCCGGCTACACGCCGCAGCAGCGCCGGGAGATCGAGGCGCGGCTCGGCTCCGGCGAGCTGCGCGCCGTCGTCGCGACGAACGCGCTCGAGCTCGGAATCGACATCGGCGAGCTCGATGCCGCGATCTGCGTCGGCTTCCCGGGCACGATCGCGAGCCTGCGGCAGATGTGGGGGAGGGCGGGTCGGCGCCGCGACGGCCTTGCCGTCTACCTGGCGGGCATCGACGGCCTCGACCAATTCTTCTGCCGGCACCCGAACGAGTTCCTGACCAGGCCGGTCGAGGCGGCGATCCTCGACCATCGCAACGAGCGGATCCAGTCGGCGCACCTGCTCGCCGCCGCCTTCGAGGCGCCGCTCGGACGCGTCGGCGACGACGAGATTTTCGGCGACGGCTGGCGCGATCGTGCCGACGCGCTGATCACCCACGGTTACCTGAAGCGCGGGCGGGCGGGCCTGATGGCGGTCCGCGGCTCGGGCTATCCGGCGGGCGGCGTCAGCCTCCGTTCCGCCTCAGCCGACTCGGTGACGATCGTCGACTCCGAGTCCGGGGAGTTGCTCGGCACCGTCGAGGCCGAGCGCGCCTTCTCGACCGTCCACCCGGGCGCCGTCTACCTCCACCTCGGCCGCTCCTACGAGGTCCGCGAGCTCGACCTCGACACCCGCCGAGCGATCGTCCAGCCGTTCAGCGGCGACTGGTACACGCAGCCGCGCCAGGAGACCGAGATCTACATCGAGCGGATCGAAGCGAAGCGGGACGTCCTCGGCGTCGAGCTCCACTTCGGTGTCGTCTCCGTCAGCGAGCAGGTGATCGCGTTCCAGCGGAAGCGGATCGGCGACGGCCACGGCGACGAGGCCTTCGACTTCGTCGCGCTCGACCTCCCCGAGCAGAGCTACGCGACGCAGGCCCTCTGGTACGTCCTGCCCGACGAACTCGCCGGCCCCGAGGCGCTGCCCTCCGACGTCCAGCTCGGCGCCCTCCATGCATCCGAGCACACCCAGATCGCGGTCCTGCCGCTGCTGGCGATGTGCGACCGCTGGGACATCGGCGGCCTCTCCACCAACGTCCACATGCAGACGGGCCGGCCGACGATCTTCATCTACGACGGCCACCCCGGCGGCGTCGGAATCTCGCGTCGCGGCTTCGACGAGTTCGAGCAGCTGGTCGGAGACGCCGCCCGACTCGTCGGCGAGTGCCCGTGCGCGGAGGGCTGCCCATCCTGCGTCCAGAGCCCGAAGTGCGGCAACCTCAACGACCACCTCCACAAGGGCGGGGCGATCGAGCTCATGACCCAGATGCTGGCCCGAGGTGACTCGCGACGTTGATCGTCCGCCCGCTCGGATCGCGGACGAAGAACCGACGGATCCCCCAGGGCTCGTCGCGCATCTCGCGGACGATCTCGAAGCCTGCGGCTCTCGCTTCGGCGTAAGCGCGATCGACGTCGCCGACCTCGATCGAGACGTCGAGGCTCAGGACGTCGGGATCCAAGGCGGTCGGGCTAGGCCAGGCGACGATCAGCTGCGTCGTCGGAGTGCTCGTCGAGGCGAGCATCATCAACCCGTCCTCGTCCATCGCAACGCGAAAGCCGAGGAGGCCGACGTAGAACTCTCGCGCCCGGTCCGGATCCTCGGTGTGAATGACCGGCATCGCCCGCCTGATCTCCATGGGTCACGTCTACCACAGAACGCGCCGGGCGCCCGCCCCTGGCGCCGCATGCCGGCGCCCGCCGCTGGACGGAGGTAAAGCGCGGGCGCCGCGCGTCCGAAGGGATCGGCAGATGCTGAACCCGTTCACCAACCGGAAGATCCTCAAACGCGGCGAACGGGCGCTGGCGACGATCGTCGCGATGCCTTCCCTCGAGGCACACACGAGGCCCTCGAACGTGCAGATGATCCTTCGCGTCGACCCCGGCGAGGGAGCCCCCTTCGAGGTTCGTGACCGCTGGATGGTCGCCGCCAACGAGAAGCTCGCACCCGGCGACGAGCTCTGGGTGGCGATCGACCCGGACAACCGGCACCGGGTCGTGATCGACTGGGAGCAGACCCGGGCGGAGCTGAACCCTCATCACCGCGTGATCAGCCGGGTCACGGAGCCCGGCATCCCGCAGCCGGTCGACAAGGTCCGCGCCGCCGTCGAGGAGGCCGACCCCGGGCACTTCGCCCGACTCCATCCACCGCGCCCGGTTGCCGTGCCGGAGCCGGTCGACGAGCCCGCCGACCACTTCGAGTCCGATTTCTCCCCGGCCCCCGAGCCGCCCGTCGCGACCCTCGATGCGCCGCGCGCCGGCGCAGGCGGCGCCGAGACACTCACCGACTCGCTCGAGCGCCTCGCGGCACTCCACGCGGCCGGCGCGCTGACCGACGGCGAGTTCGCCGCCGCCAAGCGTCACGTCCTCGTCGAGGACTGAGCCGGCCGGCCACCTGCTGCGACGCGCGGCGGCGTAGGCTCGCGGCCTGCAAACCGCCGAACCCCCCATCGACGAGGCCCCTGCGCACGATTCGCCGGGTGCGATCTTCGTGCGTTTCCTGAAGTTCGGGCTGCTTGCCTGGGGCGGCCCGGCGGCGCAGATCGCGATGATCAAGAAGGAGTGCGTCGACGAGGAGGGCTGGGTCGACGAGGCGACGTTCAAGAAGACCCTCGCCGTCTACCAGATCCTCCCCGGCCCGGAGGCCCACGAGCTCTGCGTCTTCTTCGGGCGGGTCCGCGGCGGCAAGCTCGGCGGGTTCATGGCCGGTCTCGGCTTCATGCTGCCCGGCTTCCTGCTCATGCTCGGGCTGTCGGCGCTCTACGTCCACGCCAACCTCGCCGGCCACCTCGACGACGTCTTCTACGGCCTCAAGGCCGCCGTCGCCGCGATCGTCGCGCGGGCGCTCGTCCGGCTCAGCCAGAACTTCATCAGCGACGTGCCGCTGGCCCTGATCGCCGTGGCCTCGTTCGCGCTGACAGTCTTCGCCGACGCCGGGTTCGTGCTCGTTCTCCTCGGCGCCGGCATCTTCTACGAGCTCTGGACCAACGCCCGGACGTACATCAGCCGGACGAGCACGTTCTCGCTGAGCCCACCGGCCGCGCTGCTCGTCCTCGCCGGGGCGATCACGTTCTCGCTCACCGCCGAAATCTTCTGGGTCGGCTTGAAGGCGGGCCTCGTCACATTCGGCGGCGCCTTCACCGTCATTCCCTACCTCCACGACATCGCCGTGACCGGGAAGGGCTGGCTGACCGAGGGGCAGTTCGTCGACGGCCTCGCGCTCGGCGGCGCCCTGCCCGCCCCGCTGATAATCATCGCCACCTTCGTCGGCTACGTCGCCGGTGGCCTCGTCGGCGGCCTGGTGATGACGCTCGGCATCTTCATCCCCGCCTTCGTCCTGCCGATCTTCTTCCACCGCCAGTGGGTCGCCCTCGCCGGCAATGCCCGCGCTCATGCGTTCCTGCTCGGCGTGGCCGCGGGCGTCATCGGCCTGATCGCCGCGGTGACCATCGACATCATCGACACCGGCATCGTCGACGTCTGGACCGCCATCCTCGCGATCCTCGCCTTCGCGGCACTGAACCGCTGGCACGGCAAGCTGACCGTGCTCTACGTCGTCGTCGGCTGCGGTCTCGCCGGCGCGGCGCTCCAGGCGCTCGTGCTCTGACGGGACCCTCGGCTCAGAGCGACGTACTAAGTAGTGGCGAGGGCGGGAATCGAACCCGCGACACCACGATTTTCAGTCGTGTGCTCTACCAACTGAGCTACCTCGCCGGAATGGGCCGGTAAGGCTACCTTCATCCGCCGGTTCCGAGCGGTGGTCGTCAGGCGGTCGCCGGAACGACGCCGACGCCGAGCTCGGTGAGCTTGCGGTCGAAGGCGGTGATGCGCTCGGTGTCCACGTAGAAGTCGTGCTGCTCGACGACCTTGCCCCAGCGCGTCCGCAGGACGAGGACCGTGGAGTTCTCGTAGATCCGGGTGCCGTCGGGCGCTTCGGCGTGGTCGTCGAAGCGGACCCACATCGTCAGCGCCCAGAGCGGCCCGCTCGTCGCGATGCCGCGGATCTCACCCTGGACACCCGCGGCGGTGAAGGTCTGCAGGAAGCGGTCCATCCCGGCCTTGCCGACCCAGTCGCCGGCCCAGCGGTGCGGCCCGTCGTTGAAGTGGAGGACGAAGTCGTCGGCGTATGCGTCGAGGAGGGCGGAGTGGTCACCGGCGTTCAGCTTCGCGACGTCGCCCGAGAACTTCGCGAGGAGCAGGCGCGGGAACAGGGCGCGGGCGGCGAGGCCGAGCGCGGCGCCGGCGAGGAGGGTCGTGAGCTTCATCGGGTTCCTTCCGTCGAGATCAAAGTTCAGAGCGCTAGGTAGATCGCTCTAGTGAGGAGAGTACACTTTCCGCCGATGGCTGAGCGCCGCCGTGAAATCGAAGACGCCGACCCGCGAGCGGATCCTCTTCGCGAGCGCCGAGCTCTTTCGCCGTCAGGGCTACAACGGCACCGGCCTCAAGCAGGTCGTCGCCGAGGCGAACGCCCCGTTCGGCTCGCTCTACCACCACTTCCCGGGCGGCAAGCAGGAGCTGGCGGAGGAAGTGATCGAAAAGGCCGGCGCCTTCTTCCAGGCCCTGGTCACCTCCGTCTACGACGAGGAACAGACGCCGGAAGCCTCGGTCCGGGCGATCTTCGCCGGCGCCGCCGCGACCCTCGAAGCCACCGACTACCAGGACGCGTGCCCGATCGAGACCGTCGCCCTCGAGGTCGCCAGCACCGACGAGCGGCTCCGCGAAGCAACCGCTGCGGTCTTCGCCCACTGGACCGAGGCCCTGACCGAGCGGCTGGGCGACCGCGGCAAGGCGCTCGCCGTCATCGCCGCGCTCGAGGGTGCGTTCATCCTCTGCCGGGCATCGCGGAGCACCGAGCCGATGCTCGCCGCCGGCGAGATGGCGGCCGCTCTCGTCGCCGACTGAGACCTGCGACGAAACAGCGAACGGCCGTCCGCTAAGTTGGGGCGGTGCCGCGCAGCTCCAGAGAAGCCGCCGCCCGGACCCGGGACGCGATCCTCGTCGAGGTGGTGGATGAGGCGTCGGTGAACGGTCTCGACGGGATCACGATCGGGACGCTCGCCGAGCGGCTGCAGATGAGCAAGGCCGGGGTGATCGGGCCGTTCGGCAGCAAGGAGCGGCTCCAGCTCGACGCGCTCGAGCGCGCCGCTGCGATCTTCCGCGCCGACGTCTGGGAGCCCGCCGCGGCCGAGCCCGCCGGACAGCCGCGCCTCGAGGCGCTGATCGACGCCTGGCTCGCGCACCTCTCGCGCCCGACCTTCCCCGGGGGCTGCTTCCTGACCCAGGCGGCGGCCGACTTCGATGCCCGGCCGGGCGCCGTACGCGACGCCGTCCAGGCGATCGACAGGCGCTGGCGGGGCGTGATCGCGGCAGAGGTCAGGGCCGCGGTCGAGGCCGGCGAGATCGAATCGGTCGATCCGCAGCAGGCGGCGTTCGAGATCAACGCGATCGCCCAGGGCGTCAACCAGGCGATTCAGCTCCAGGCCGATCCCGCGGCGGTCGACCGCGGGCGGACCGCGATGCGCCGCGCGATCGGGCTCACCGACCGATAGCGAACTGCTCGCCGGGCGCGAGCGGTCGCACCTCGAACCGTTCGTCGCCGGCCGCCTCGAACCGCTCGAGCGGCCGCTCCGCGGGCCGGTACCAGGGGCCGCCCTCGTAGGCGCCGAAGTGCATCGGCACCGCGACCCGGGCGCCGAGCAGCCGCACGGCCTCGGCGGCCTGCTCGGGATCGAGGACGCCCGGGAGCGAGCTCGCCGGCTGCCGGTGGGGGAAGTCGAGCACGGCGCCGTTGATCGGCACGAAGGCGACGTCGACAGGGCCGGCGCGCAACGCCATGCGCCACCAGTAGCCGTGGAAGAGCGTGTCGCCGAGATGGAGGATGCGGGTGTCGCCGGCCTCGACGAGCCACGAGACCTGCGGGTCGCCGGTGCCATCGGTGGCGGGGAGGGCCGTGATCGCGATCGGACCGACCGTCACCGTCTCCCAGGCCGCGACGCGACGTCGGTCGAGGCCGGCGGCAGCGAGCTCGTGGTCGGCCTGGGCGAGTGCGAGCTCCTCGAGACCCTCGCCGCCGCCCGTCCCCGGCTCGAACACCGGAGCGCCGGGGGCCAGGCCGCCGACGAGCGCGTCGGCGTCGGCGTGATCGCGGTGGAGGTGGGTGACGAGCCCCGCGGCCGCGACTCCGGGCCGGGCTGGAGGGACGACGTCGGGTTTGACGATCGACGCCGCGGCGTCGCCGAGCGCCGCGAACACGGCACCGGCGTCCTCGAGCGGGTCGATCAGGATCGAGACGTCGCCGGCGGTCAGCTCGACCCCGGCCCAACCGAGTGATCTGGCGGTGAGTTCCATGCCGCGACGATAGCGAACGATCGTAAGTTATGCGGGTCCAGAACCTCCGTAGCCGCCACCGAAGCGGGCCGGTGCGGGTTGCCGAAGACCGGCCGTTGCTGCGGGCGTAGGTTGGGTATGCCCTTCCGAGGAGGAAGCGATGACGCCACGCCGAGATCACGTTCACGCCGGCGGTCGCTCATGCGGTTGACCAGAAGCGGCAACACATTCAGCGATCGCCGCGAGGCGGGCCGGATGCTCGCAGCGCGTCTCGCCGAGTTCGGCCTCGAGGACCCCGTGGTGATCGCGCTGCCGCGCGGCGGCGTCCCGGTCGGCTACGAGGTTGCAAGAGCGCTGCGGGCGCCGCTCGACATCGGTCTGGTCCGCAAGCTCGGGCATCCCAACCAGCCGGAGCTCGGACTCGGAGCGATCGGCGAGGACGGGACGATCGTTCTCGACGAGCAGGCGATGGCGGTCTACGGGATCGACCGCAGCCAGATCGAGCCGATCGCGAGGCGGGAGGCGGAGGAGCTCGATCGTCGCCGCGGCCTCTATCGGGGCGACATCCCACCGGTGCCGGTTCGAGGGAGAACCGCGGTGGTCGTCGACGACGGGATCGCGACGGGGGTGACGGCGACGGCCGCCTGCCGGGTCCTGAAGGCGCAGGGCGCGGCACGGGTGATCCTCGCGGTGCCGGTCTGCCCGGCCGGCTCCGACGAGCGGATCGACGACGCGGTCGACGGCTTCGTCGCGCTGTCGTCGCCGATGCACTTCAGCAGCGTCGGGTCCTGGTACGACGACTTCTCCCAGACCACCGACGAGGAGGTCACAGCCCTCCTCGAGGATGCCCGCGACCCGGGCGAACCGAGCCGGGAGCCCACGCGCGAGGGGTCCGACGGCGAGGTGACGATCCGGACGCTCGAGGGCGTCACCCTGCAGGGGCTCCTGCGGCTGCCGCCCGACCCCGCCGGACTCGTCGTCTTCGTCCACGGCAGCGGGTCGAGCCGGAACAGCCCGCGCAACAGCTCGGTTGCCCGCTATCTCGAGGGCCGCGGCTTCGCGACGCTCCTCTTCGATCTGCTGACGCCGGAGGAGGCCGGAGATCAGCGGAATGTCTTCGACACCGAGCTGCTGACCCGCCGCCTCGTCGAGGCGATCGGCTGGGCACGGCGGCGACCGGACCTGGCCCGACTCCCGCTCGCCTGCTTCGGCGCATCGACCGGAGCCGCGGCGGCCCTCCGGGCGGCAACCGAGCCGGGCATCGGGATCGGCGCGATCGTCTCTCGCGGCGGCCGGCCCGATCTCGCCGGGGAGGCCCTGTCGCGAGTCCTCGTCCCGACCGTGCTGATCGTCGGCGGCGCCGACACCGAGGTGGTCGCGCTGAACCGCAGCGCCGCCGACCGGATCCCCGGCCCCTGTCAGCTGGCGGTCGTGCCCGGGGCGGGCCATCTCTTCGCGGAACCGGGAACGCTCGCGCACGCCGCGCGGATCGCGGCCGACTTCCTCGACACGCGTATCGCCGAGGGGTCCGGCGTGTACCGGACGGGGCCCGGCGGCGGCGCTCGCTGATCCGACCGTCAGCAATCCGCCCGACACGGCGACTGACTGTGCAGAGATCGTGCCGAATCAGCGAACGAACAGCATCAATACCCGCACGGGGCCTTGCAATCCGGATACGCCGTCCGCCCCCTTCCCTACCGTCCCAGCGGTCATGGAGCAGCTGCAATCACAGCTCGGCGACATCGCCCCCGGGGGCTTCCCGGCACCTGCGCATCAGGACCTCGCGACCCTCGCCGACGGCGATCGCGTCGACGGCTGCTACGCGGTCCGCGACCGCAGCCGCCGGCCCACCAAGCGCGGTGGAGAATGGCTGGCGCTGAAGCTGGCCGACCGGACCGCGACCGTCGGCGCCAAGTCCTGGGACGAGATCGAGCAGCGCTACGCGGTCGCCGAGCCGGGCACCGTCGTCCACATCGTCGGGCGGTTCGAGCGGAGCCCGCAATGGGGCGACGCCCTGATCGTCGAGTCGATTGCGCCGGCGGCCGACGACGCCTACGACGCCGCCGCCCTGCTGGAGACCTCGCCGGTGCCGCTCGAGCGGATGGAGGAGGACCTCGCCTCGCTGCTGGCGACGATTCAGAACCCCGATCTGCGGACGCTGCTCGACCGCCTCGTCGCCCCCGGCGGCGAGCTCTGGGAGCGCTTCCGCGACGCCCCGGCCGCCAAGCACTACCACCAGGCCTACCGGCACGGGCTCCTCGAGCACACCCTCTCGGTCGCCCAGGGCGTCAGCGCCGCCGCCTCCTTCTTCCCCGGCATCGACCGCGATGTCGCGATCACCGGAGCACTGCTGCACGACATCGGCAAGCTCGAGGCCTACAACGACAACCCGCTCGCGATCGACATGACCGACCTCGGTCGGCTGATCGGCGAGATCCCGCTCGGCTACTACCGCGTCCGCCGCGAGATCGAGTCGATCGACGGCTTCGACAGCGACCTCGGCTGGGCGGTCCTCCACATCATCCTGTCCCACCACGGGATGCTCGAACACGGCTCGCCGGTCACCCCGGCGACCCGTGAGGCGACCCTCGTTCACATGATGGACAACCTCGGCGGCAAGCTCGGCAGCTTCGACCGGATCGAGCGGACGCTGGCCGAAGGCCAGACCTGGTCCGGCTTCGACCGGGGCATCGACGGCTCCGCCTACTTCCGCGACCGCCGGGCGGCCTGAGCGGGTCCATGCCGGCGTCCTCGTCGGCTCACGTGCTGAAGCACGCTTCGCCTCCTGCGTCCTTGGCCTGAACCCGCTCAGCCTCGCCCGGGGCGGCCTGAGCGGCCGCGGCTCGGCGTCCTCGTCGCCTTACGGCCGATGGCCGCTGCGGCTCCTGCGTCCTTGATCCGCGGGCGCTCAGGCTCGCCCGGAGATCTCGACGGGGCTAGCGGGAGCGGCGGCGGGCGTTGCGAGCTTCGACCCGCTCCGGGTCGAGGCGGTTCTGGCGGGCGAGGTACTGGGCGAAGGCGAGCATGGGTCGGTTCCTTTCGGGACGGTTGGTGTGCGTGACCGGTAAAAACCATATAGAGGTCATGCAAACCTGTCAAGTTGTTTTACCGGTCACGGAGCGGTAACCTGAAGGCGTGAACGTCGCCGAGCTCAGCCGCCTGATCGAACTCAAGGTCGCTCCCGAGCCCCTCCTGGTCGTGCAGGGCTTCGCGAACACCGTCGCCGCCTATGACCACGAAGAGGAGCTGCTGATCGACGTCGACGCGACGCGTGAGTGGCTGAAGCAGACGGATCTCGTCGCCCCCGGGACGGAGGTCGACGAAGCCGACCGCGAGAACCTCGTCGCCTTCCGGGTCCTCGTCCGCGCACTGATCGACGCGAACATGACCGGGGAGCAGGACCGCGCCGCCAACGAGCGGCTTGCGGCGCTCGCCGCCGAGCACCCGGTCCGGATCGCCGTCGACGCCGACGGTCGCGTCGGTCTCGACCTCGATCCGCCGGCCTCGGTCGACGCCCTGATCGCCCAGATGATCGGGATCGTCCTGCAGGCTCAGATCGACGGGAGCTGGAAGCGGCTGAAGATCTGCGGGGCCGACGACTGCCGCTGGGCCTTCTTCGACGCCTCCAAGAACCAGCGCGGCCACTGGTGCTCGATGGAGCTCTGCGGCAACCGGGTCAAGAACCGGACTTACCGGCGACGGCAGTCAGCGACGAAATAGCCGCTCCGCCGTAATCGGGCCGAGCTGCTCGACGACGTCGGGGGCTAGCCGCCGACCTTGACGGTCTCGCAATCCCCGGCGGCGCTCGGGTCGCGGAGGTCGAGTACCACTCGGTCGGCGCCGCTGCCGCATCGAGCGACGTGATCGGCTACCCCGTCCTGTTCGTGGATGCGATCCTGGCCACCGTCGCCCTGCGCCCAGTCACTCCCAAGGCCGCCGATGATGAGGTCGCCGCCGTCCCTCCCGACGAGGTTGTCTCCGCCCTTGCCGCCGCGGATCAGATCGGATGCACTCGAGCCGATCAAGGCGTCGGCGCCCGGTCCGCCCAACAGTCTTCCCGGCCGTCTGACCTTCAAACGATCATCGCCGCGATCGCCGTGAACGGTGCTGCGGAAGACGCTCGCTGCCGCGACCAGAAGGCGATCGTCCCCGGAGCTCATGTCCGCCCTGAAGAGAGACTCGTAGAAGGGCGAGGCGCCCGGGCATCTGACTATCGATGGCCATACCTGCTCGCAGTTGTCTCCCGCGACGACGCCACCGTCGCTCTCGATCGTGTAGCGGACGCCGTCGTCGGTGACCGTCACATCGTCCTGTCCGGGTCCGCCCTGGAGCACCAACTCACTGACGTCGAAGCGATCGTCGAGGTTCACGCTGACAGCGGTCTTCGCGGCGGCGGTTCCGGCGCTGGTGAGGATCAGACAGCCCGTCACCAGACCGAAGGCTGCGATCCGACACGACCAAACCCGTTTCATCTTGTCCCTCCCAATTTGCGAACTGCAGTTTGAAAGGCACCCAGCGGCCCGGGCGGTAGCAGTCGATCGGGGATCAGGCTCCCGGCATCGGGCGTCTCGACCTCGCAGTCGGCAGTGACGAACGCGTCCTTGGGCCCGTAGCGAGCGTGGTCATGGCCACGACCGCACCTGAACTCGTCGCGAACCTGGTCGAGTCCGGAGTCGATCTGGTCTGAGTCGCGCCCACCGGACAAGGCGTCCCTGCCCTCGTTGCCGTGGATCTCGTCGTCCCCGCCCCCGCCCCAGACGACGTCATCGCCCGGCCGCCCGTACAGGTAGTCGTCGTCACTCGACCCGACGACCAGATCATCGCCCGGGCCGCCCCAGAGAAAGTTGAAGTACGTCTCCTTCAGAGCGCTGATATCGACCCGGTCATTGCCCGGGCCGAGGCCGACATCGACGTTGCCGGGCTCTTTGCCGACGAGCTGCACCGTGTCCCGCCTGGGCCCCATCCACAGGCCCAGGTCGGGTCGGGTCGGTGTCTTGCAGGTGACCGCATTCGGCCCGTGCGGTTTGGAGCAGAGACCACTGCCGTCCATGCCGGCCGGATCGTGGACCCGCCAGGTGTTCCCGCGGACCTGCCGAACGGTCACGACGCTTCCGGTGGGGGCCCCATGGACGGCAATAGCGGAGTAGTCACCGAAGCGATCGTCCTCGACGTAGGTACCGCTGGCCGAGCTCGCCGCGAACGCGGAGGGGCCGCTTCCGATGAGGAGAATCGCGAGGACGCCGAGCGTCCTGGCGATGAGCGAAAGCTTCGATGGCCGAGTTCTCACTGACTGCCTCCTAGCGTCGTGTCCGGTTCGATCGGCTGGTCCGGACCGACCGCTTGAACGCACGCAGCGACGGCTTCGGAGTCCCATTGGCCTGGAGCAACCCAGTGATGGTGCAGAAGCCGCAGTGATCGGGCTCCCGGCGAAGGTCGCGCCACGAGTACCAATAGGCCTGGCTCACGTGCCACTCGCGGTTGTCGGCGAGGGTAGCGAAGAAGTCGGTGACCATTTGCGCTTGAGATCGCGGGGTCCCGCTCGGCGGGTAACCCGGCGGGCCGGCCGAACCCCAGCCGGCTTCGGTGACGGCAATCGAGAGCCCGCTCAGACCTGCATCGTCGAGAACCTCTCGCGACCTTGCGATCCGCCTCCCCATCTCATCGATCGTCCTGGCGTACGGGTGCAGGGCCAGGATCTCGAAGGGAGGCTTGCCGCCGGCTGCGTCGAGGACGCGCTTCAGGAAGTAGTTCGGCTGCATCCCCTTGCTGGCCGTCGATAGTCCTGCGGTCATCACCTCGGCTCGGCGGTCGACCGACCTGATTGCCTCGTGCCCGACCTCCAGCATCTGCTCGTAGGCCTTGGGATCGGGGTAGGAGCCCCAGAAGGCGGTCAGGTTGGGCTCGTTGCCGAGCTGCCAGATCCTGATCGGGCGGAACCCCGGATGCGCCGCAGCGAAGTCGCCGCCCGGCCCATAACGGGTTGCTACCGCGATCAGATAGCGGCGCCATGCGGCCGACTCCTCCGGTGAGCCGACCGGCGGGTCCTCCGGTTCGGGCTCGAGCCAGGCCGGGGAGGCGTAGATGACGGGCAGGACCCGGGCGCCCGACCGAGCGATGGCGGCAACCGTCGCGTCGGTCTCGCGCCAGTCGTAGACACCGGGAGCCGGTTCCTGGTTGAACCAGGTGAAGGCGACCCGAACGGAGCCCACCCCACTGCGCTTCATCTGCGACACATCCGCTTTGGTCGGCGACTCCTGAACGGTGACGCCGTGGAACGCGGGCGAGACGGCCGCACCCGCTCCCGCTGCGGCCACGAGGACGAGCCCGACTACGACGGCCAATGAGGTGGCCATCGATGCCGCCAGCGAGCGATGAAGCCTTCCCCTCACGGGGTAAGGCTACTTTCGGGGTTTCGGTGGTGCGCTGGTTACTTACTGAAGCGCTCGGCGCACTTCTGCATCTTCGTCGTGTCCGGCTGAACGCGCTGGACGCAGGCGAGGATCTTCTCGCCGTCGGTCTTGCCGACACCGGAGATGTTCGGCGCGTTGATGCCGGCGTTGTCGAAGCTGTCGTTGATCGAGCTCTCGATGCCGTCGACGCTGTCGAAGGCCTTGTCGATCGTGTTGTTGGTCGTATCGAGAATCGGGCGGACCATGAAGAAGTAGACGGCGGCGAGAATTGCCACCGTGACGATCAGTCTGATCAGGCTCCGCGCCAGGGTCTCCGTCATTTGCGTTCGCGAATCTAACCGGTCCTGAGGTCGGACGGGCGCGTAGAAGGCGCGCCAGAGAGCGCAAACTGCGCAAATCCTGCTCATGGCTCGCGGGGTGGCCCTGCGGCGGCAACTATCCTGCGTCCGTGGCCAAGGACACCGAGAAGCTGATCCGCCAGCTCTCCCTGATCTCCTTCTTGATGGCGAACCGCCGACCCGTGTCGGCGCTCGAGATCAAACAGGAGGTGGAGGGCTACTCGTCGATGAACGAGGACGCCTTCGCGCGCCGCTTCTACGCCGACCGCGCCGAGCTCGAGAGCCTCGGGATCGCGCTCAAGGTCGACAAGCCGAGCGAGGGCTTCCTCGAGTCGGAGCTGTACGCGCTGCCGCCCGAGAACTACTACCTGCCGGCGATCGAGTTCACCGACGCCGAGCTGGCGGCGCTGCGCACGGCGCTGGCGCTCCTCGACGGCCAGTTCGCCTACGCCGAGCCGCTGCGGCTCGCGCTCCAGCAGGTCTCCTGGGGTCGCAAGAGCCCGCTCAGCTCCGGCGCCGACGCGCCGATCGAGATGGCGATGACCGCCTCGGCCGGCGGCCGCGAGCTCTCCCAGCGCCTCGCCAAGATCGAGACCGCGATCTCGCGCCGCAAGACGATCCAGTTCAACTACTACACGATGGAACGGGACGCGACGATGGACCGCAAGGTCGACCCGTACCACCTCGTCTTCCGCTCCGGTCAGTTCTATTTGATCGGGTACGCGCACGAACGCGACGCGGTCCGCGTCTTCCGGCTCTCGCGGATCCAGGGCAAGGTCTCCTACGCGAGCAAGGCCGAGCACGACTTCAACCCGCCCGGCAGCTTCGACCGCCGCGACTACGCCTCCCGCGCCGACTGGCAGATGGGCTCGAAGGAGGGGACCGCGCGGATCTTCCTGCGCGACCGGATCGACTGGCTCGTCGAGCGCGACTACGGCGAGTATGGGGACATCGAGCCCGCCACCAACGGCGACGGCAAGCACGGCAAGGGCTCCGTCTTCGCGACCGACTTCTCGTCGTCCCGCCAGCTCGTCGCCTGGCTGCTCGGCTGGCGCCAGAACGCAGCCGTGATCGAGCCGCCCGAGCTCGCCGTCGAGGCGGAGGAGCGCCGCAACCTGCTCCGCAGCCGCCACTCAAGCGACTTCAAGACGGCGAAGCCGGTCGCCAAGCCCGCGGTCGCCGACGCCGAGCGCCGCAGCCGCTCGAACGGCAAGGCCGAGACGGTGATCCGTCCCGAGCGCTTCGCGCGGCTCGTCACCCTCGCCGGGATGCTGATCGATTCGGCCCGCAACGACCGCAAGCTGCTGACGACCGAGGTTTGCGACGAGCTCGGGATCTCCGTCAAGGAGCTGGCGAGCGACATCGACGTCCTCAACGTCGTCAACTTCGGCGGCGGCACCTACGTCCTCTACGCCGAGGTCGTCGGCGAGGAGATCGAGGTCGACCCCGAGGCCTACGGCGACAGCTTCGCCAAGCCGGCCCGCCTGCTCCCGCTCGAAGCGAAGGCGCTCGTCGCCGCGATCGATCTCTTCGGCGACCATCTTCCCCAGGCCGGCCTCGACACAGCTCGTAACAAGATCGTCGCCGCGCTCGGCCACGACCCCTCCGAGGAGGGCCTGCAGATCACGATCGAACGCGACGAGCCGGAGATCGTCAGCGCCGTCAACGACGCGATCTCCGCGAACGCGGTCCTCAAGATCAACTACTACAAGGAGAACGAGGACCAGTTCACCTCGCGGGAGATCGAGCCCTATCGGCTCGCCCGCGGTCCCGACGGCTGGTACGTCGGCTGCCGCGACCGCAAGCGCGACGCCGTCCGCCACTTCCGGCTCGACCGGACCAAGGAGGCGGAGCCGACCGGCGACCACTTCGAGCCGACGCCCGAAGTCGTCGAGCAGCTCTCCGAGCAGGAGTGGCTCAGCGTCGGCGAGGTGACTGACGCCCGCGTCGCCCGCGTCTGGGTCTCGCCCGAGCGCGCTCGCTGGGTCCGCGAGGAGCGCACGGTTGTCGAGGAGCTCGCCGACGGCGCGCTGATAATCGAGATGCCGTTCGCCGGCACGTCGTGGCTCGTCCGCGAGGTCCTCAAGGGCGCCGGCGACATGGTTGTCCTCGAGCCCGACGACGCTCGCGAGGCCGTGCTCGACGCGGTCACCGAAAAGGCCTGAGCGGGGCGGGATGGAGGAGCCGGCGGTCGAGGCCCCCGGTCACCCGGCGGTGGTCCGCGTCCGCGCCGGAAACGCCGGCCCGATGACGCTGACCGGCACGAACACCTACGTCGTCGGCAGCTCGCCGGCGTGGGTGATCGACCCCGGGCCGGCGGACCGCGACCACATCGAGCTCGTCCGTCACGTCGGCGAGACGCGCGGCGGCATCGCAGGCGTGCTGCTGACCCATTCCCACAGCGATCACAACGCCGGCGTCGGGATGCTCGGCGCCGAGGTCCTGGTCGGCAACGAGTCCGGCTTCGACGACCTCGCCGCGCTGCTCGCGACCGAGCCGGTGGCGATGCCGCCGGCGCCGGCCGATGGCACGACCGTCGGTCCCTTCACCGTCGTCGCGACCCCCGGTCACGCCCCCGACCACGTCGCGTTCGTCTACGGCGAGGGCGGAGAGATCTGCTTCTGCGGAGACCTCGTCCTCGGCGAGGGATCGACGATCGTCCCTCCGGCCGCGGGAGGGGGTTCGCTCGCCGACTACATGCGCTCCCTGCAGCGGCTCGCCGAGCTCGGCTCGAGCCTGCTCTGTCCCGGTCACGGCGAGTGGATCACCGACCCGGCCGCCAAGATCGCCGAATACGCCGCTCACCGCCAGGAGCGCGAGCGGCTCCTGATCGCCGCGCTCGCGGAAGGCAAGCGCGGCGACGAGGAGCTGCTCGACGCCGCCTGGTCGGACGTGCCGGAACCGATGCGCCCCGCCGCCGCGCTTGCGATGCGCGCCCACCTCGAGAAGCTCGAGGCGGACGGCCGCCTACCCGAGGGCGGCTGACCGCCGCCTCTTGAGCTTGAACTTCTTGGCGCAGGGCGTCGCGTCGGTGTTCCCGGCCTCGTCGGTCGCCCGGACGAACAGCGTGTGGCGTCCGAGGTTCAGGCGCCGGGTCTTCAGCTCCGCACCGCACGGGGCGTAGACGCCGCGGTCGAGCCGGCACTCGAACGTGCCGGGCTCGGTCGACCTGAGCGTGAACCGGCCGTAGTGGCCGCGCTGCTTCTTCGCACCGCCGACCGAGGTCTCGGGCGCGGTCCGGTCGACCGGCGGGGGCGGCGGAGCGACGTGGCAGTCGAGCGGCGGGGCGACGACCTCATCGGCGCCCATGTCCCGCTCGGCGTCGATCGGGCAGACGCCGTCGCCCTCGGCCGCCCGGGGGTCGCCGTCGATGTCGGTGGCGCCGTCGGCCGGAGCGGCCGGGTTGCCGGCGTCGAGCAGCGGCGAGTTCGCGGCCAGGTGATAGTCGCCTGCCGCCGGGTCGGCGAACTTCGGGTCCGCGTCGGTCTGGAATCCGTCGCAGCCCTGGCTTCCCGTGGCGACCTCGCCGCGGGAGTAGGTGATGTCGCAGGTGGCGCCGCTGTTCGCGAACACCGGCTCGCCGATGATCGAGGAGTCGACGGTCACGTGCGAGCCGCCGATGTCGACGTAACCGGCGCCGGCGATCGTCGAGTCTGCGATCGTCAGCGAGTCGGCGTTCCCGGCGTAGATCGAGCGGTCCTTCGAGCCGACGACGAGGTCGTTCTCGAGGGTCACGGGCCCGCGGGTGTCGCCGACGACGACCCCGATGCTGGTCGCGTCCTCGACGACGTCGTGGTCGGAGACGACCGAGCCGTCGGCGGGGACGTTCTCGATGTAGATGCCGTTGCTGCGCTCGTCGACGCCGGTGGCCGGCTCGGCGATGCGGTTGCCGTGTGTCGTCACCTGCTTCGTTCCGCTCAGCCGGATGCCGGCGCCGGAGAGGCGGCCGTCGGAGTGGGTGCCGAGGATCGTGTTGCCACCGATGTCGGCGGACGCGCCCTGGTCGAGAGAGATGCCGAAGGCGAAGCCTGCGCCGGGGGCGCCGATCTCGTTGCCGGTGATCTGCGAGTTCGCGTTCCCGTAGGCGCGGATTCCGTAGTCCTCGTCGCCGGACGCCGCGTGCACGGTGTTGCCGGAGACCGTCGGGGTGCCGCTGTGGGCGAGGATCGCGATCGAGGTCGCAGCCTCGGCGGTGACGTCGTTGTCGATCAGCTTCGCCTGATCGGCGGCCATCGCCACCGCCGGCGACCCCGGCGACTCGATCGTGAAGCCGGTCGCCGACGCCGAGGCGCTGACGAACAGACCGGTGCCGACCCCGGTGCCGACGAGCTTCGTCGCGCCGGCATCGCCGGCCACGAAGTCATCGGCGACGAGTGCGGTCGACCCGCCGACGTTGAGGTTGCCGTTGTAGGTGCCCTGATCGACGTGGATCGTGCCGTAGTCGCCGTTGAGCGCCGCCGAGGTGACCGCCTGCTCGACCGTCGCGCAGGGCTGCGCCTGGGTCTTGCAGTTGTTCGCGGAGTTGCTGCCGGTGTCGGCGTCGACCCAGCGGTCGGCCGCTGATGCCGCGGCCGGAGTCGCGAACAGGGCGATCCCGGCGAGGGCGCCGGCGAGGGCGCGCTTGAGTCCGGGGGGAAGGATGGGGGCGGTGGCGTTCATTCCGTTACCTCTGTGATCTCCGTTGGCTTGACGGATCCCACATTCGCCCCTGAGCGCTGCCCTGCCATCGAGGGACACCCCAAACCCCCACCCCAATACTTGGCCGGCCCCCCGGGAAGCCGCTCCGCGACTAGGATCACGGCCCGATGGCCAACCGCCGCGACCTCATCAGGCTGACCCCCGAGGAGCAGCTCGAGCTCCTCGCCGAGGAGCGGATCGTCGTTTGCACGACGAACGGACCGCGCGGCTGGCCGCACTCGATGCCGCTCTGGTTCACGGTCCGCGACGGCGACATCTGGGTCTGGACCTTCGCGAAGTCGCAGAAGGTCAAGAACCTCGAGCGCGACCCCCGGGCGACACTGCTCGTCGAGGCCGGCGTCGAGTATGGCGAGCTCCGCGGCATCCAGATCGAGGCCGAGGCAGAGCTGATTCGCGATCCCGAGGAGGTCTTCCGCTTCGGTGCCGATCTGACGATCCGCTACGCGGACGGCATCGACAAGATCGAGGGCGACGCCGAGGCCGGTCTTCGGGCGCAGGCACCGAAGCGTGTGGCGATCCACTTCCGCCCGGTCAAGACGGCCACCTGGGATCACCGCAAGCTCGGTGGGACCTACTAGCGCCCTCGCGACCTGGGGATAACCCCACCATCGATCCGGGGGATCCCGCGGGTCGTATCTGGTGAGTCCCCCATAGATAAGCGGTTTGCGCGCGCCTACGTTGGCTCGCATGAGCAAACGAAGCGAAGAGTTCCAGTCTCTGTCCAAACCTCAACGCGGGCTCGCCGGGGTCGTCCAGCGAGCCGCACGGGTGTCCGGGAGGCGCCCGAAGACGGCAATCGCCCTCTGGCTCGCCCTGATCGTGGGCCTGATCGCTGCCGGCTCGACCGTCGGCACGAAGGAACTGAGCAGCGCCGATGCGGGCGTCGGTCAGTCCGGCGAGGCGGGCCGGGCGCTAGTCGATGCCGGGCTCGACGACCCCGCCGTCGAGTCCGTGCTCGTCACCGCCGATGACCCGGCGATCACCGCCGCCGCGGCCGAGGACCTGGCGGCGCGGCTCGATGGGAACGACGCCGTCGCATCCGTCTCCGATCCGACCTCGCCGGAGCTCGCCGCCAACGGTGGCCGTGCCCGGCTCGTCCAGGTGAAGCTGCGCGGCGATCCCGAGCACGCGGCCGCGAAGGCGAACTCGGTCGGCCGCCAGGTCGACCGCGTGGCGGCGGGCAATCCCGCGGCGACGTTCGAGCAGGCCGGATCGGCCTCGCTCGGGAACGCCGTCGACGATGTCGTCAACGACGATCTCGGCCGGGCCGAGATGTTCTCGCTGCCGCTGATCTTCTTGATCCTGGTGTTCGCGTTCGGAGCCCTCGTCGCCGCGTCGGTGCCGCTGATCCTCGGGGTCACCGCGGTCGCCGGGGCGCTGGGCGCCGCCGGGCTCGTCTCGCAGATCGCCCCGGACAGCGGCAGCACCGCATCGCTGATCGTCCTCATCGGTCTGGCGGTCGGCGTCGACTACTCGCTGTTCTACATCCGCCGCGAGCGCGAGGAGCGCCGCCTCGGTAAGCGGCCGGTGGCCGCGCTCGACGCGGCCGCTGCAACCGTCGGGCGTGCCGTCGTCGTGTCGGGGTTGACCGTGATCGTCGCGCTGGCGGGCCTGCTCGCCACCGGACTCGCCGTGTTCGTTTCGATCGCGCTCGGGACGATGGTCGTCGTCCTGATGGCGGTGATCGGTTCGATCACCGTCCTGCCGGCGCTGCTGGCGCTGATCGGCGACCGGATCGATCGCGGGCGCCTGCCGTTCGTCGCGCGATTCCGGCGACCCGCCGGTCAGGGGTTCTGGGCGCGGCTGGCCTCCACGGTCGCGGCCCGCCCGGTCGCCTCGCTGATCGCTTCGGTCGCGGTGCTCGCATCACTGGCGGTCCCGGCTGTCGGGATGCACCTCGGCGAGACGACCTCCGATGACCTCCCGGACGACATTCCGGCGGTGGTGGCTCTCCGGCACATCGAGGAACTGTTCCCCGGTGCGCCGGCGGACGCGGTCCTGGTCGTCGAGGGCGACCACCTCGGCGCGTCCGCCAACCGCGCCGAGCTCCACGGCCTCGGTGAGCGAGCCGTCGGAATCACCGGCGGCTCCGGCGAGCCGGTCGTCCAGATCGGGAAGGCGGGGGAGACCGCCGCCGTATCGGTCCCGATGCCGGAGATGAGCCGCGACGACGCCACAGCCGTCGTCAACCGGCTGCGCTCGGAGTTCGGCGACGGCGCCGGCATCGGCAAGGTCCTGGTGACCGGCGACGCCGCGGAGAGCGCCGACTTCACGTCGTCGCTCCACGACTCGATGCCGATCGTCGTCGGGATCGTGCTGGCCCTGGCGTTCGTCCTGCTCGTCGCCGCGTTCGGCTCGCCGTGGCTGGCCCTGTCGGTGATCGCGCTGAACCTGCTCTCGGTTGCGGCGGCCTACGGGATCCTGACCGTGGTCTTCCAGCACGGCTGGGGTGAGCAGCTCCTCGGGTTCACGAGCAACGGTGCCGTCGTGCCCTGGGTCCCGCTGTTCCTGTTCGTGATCCTGTTCGGGCTGTCGATGGACTACACGGTCATCGTGCTCGAGCGGATTCGCGAGGCACGGCGCAGCGGGCTGGACGCCCGTGCCGCCGTCAGCGAGGGAGTCGGCGCTACGGCCGGGGCGGTGACGAGCGCCGCGATCGTGATGGTCGCCGTGTTCGCCCTGTTCGCGATGCTGCGACTGCCGGAGATGAAGCAGCTCGGCGTCGGGCTCGGCGCGGCGATCCTGATCGACGCGACGCTCGTCCGCGGAGTCGCCCTGCCGGCGGCCGTGGCGTTGCTCGGCGAGCGCCGCTGGCGGGTCCGGCGGGTCCGCGGGCGCCGTGCGATCATCGGCCGCGGTCAAGACGCGACCCTGAGGCCGATCCATGATCGCTGAGCAAGCCATTTCCAGCGCCGTCTCCCGGAACCGGGGGGCGGCGCTTTCGCTGCTGATTCCGGTCACCGCCGTGTTCGGCCTCGCGTGCACGGTGATCTGGGCCGGAACCGGTTTCGGCACCTACTGGCCGGCATGGGTCTGGTTCGGCGGACTCGTCCCGATCGGTCTGTTCTGGATCCTGCCGCAGGCCACCGAGGGCGAAGAGGGCCGCCGGCTGAAGCTCGCGGTTCACGCCGGTCTGTCGATCTGGGTCGCTCTCATCCTCTTCCTGATCTGGGCGTTGGCGGGCGGCGGCGGCTACTGGCCGCTCGTGACGACGGTGGTCCTCGTCGCCGCGGTGGTCCTGCACGCGCTGATTCTCGGCCGGGTCGAGTCCCGCAGCGACGAGGAGCTCACCGAGCGGGTCGTCGAGCTGACCAGGACCCGGCGCGGCGCTCTCGACGTTCAGGCCGAGGAGCTTCGCAGGATCGAGCGCGACCTCCACGATGGCGCGCAGGCGCGCCTCGTCGCCCTGAGCATGCAGCTCGGCCGCGCCGAGGAGCGACTCGGCGACCGGCCCGAGGACCAGAAGCTCGTCAGGGCGGCCCGCGAGGAGGCGGGGGCGGCGATCGCCGAGCTTCGCGACCTCGCCCGCGGCATTGCGCCGCCCGTCCTCGCCGATCGCGGCCTTCCCGCCGCGCTCGAGGCGCTCGGAACCCGTTCGGCGATCCCGGTGGAAGTGAATGCCGAGGAAGGCGACCGGCTGGCGCCGGCGATCGAGACCGTCGCCTACTTCGTCGTCGCCGAGTCGCTCACCAATGCGGCGAAGCACGCGGGCGCTCCGGCGACCGTCAATTTGACCAGGGACGGCGACGTCCTCCGCGTCGCCATAAGCGACAGCGGTCCGGGCGGAGCCGATCCCGCCGGGGGCGGGCTTTCCGGGCTCCGCAGCCGGGTCGAGGCCGTCGACGGCACGTTGACGATCGACAGCCCGGCCGGCGCCGGCACGACCGTGACGGCGGTGCTGCCGTGCGAATAGTCCTCGTCGAGGATCAAGCACTGCTGCGCGAGGGCATCGTCGCCCTGCTTCGCGAACAGGGCATGGAGGTCGTCGCCCAGGCTGAGGACGGCGAGGGGCTGCTGCGGATCGTGGCGGCTCACGATCCGGACGTCGCGATCGTCGACGTCCGCCTGCCGCCGACGTTCACCGACGAGGGGCTCCGCGCGGCACTGGAGGCGCGCCGCCGCCACCCCGGGCTCGGTGTCCTGATCCTCTCCCAGTACGTCGAGCCCGCCTACACGACCGAGCTGCTCGAGGTCGGCCACGGCGGCGTCGGTTACCTGCTCAAGGAGCGGGTCGGTGAGGTGCGGACGTTCGTGGACGCCGTCGAGCGCGTGGCCGAGGGCGGGACGGTGCTCGACCGTGAGGTCGTCAGCCGCCTCGTTCGCGGCTCCGAGCCGGCCGGTTCCGACGCCGGCGTCGGTTCGCTCACGCCGAAGGAGCTCGAGGTCCTCGAGCTGATGGCGCAGGGCCGGACCAATGCGGGCATCGCCAACGCGATGGTTGTGACCCAGGGCGCGGTCGAGAAGCACATCTCGAGCATCTTCGGGAAGCTCGACCTGCCGGCCGGGGGAGAGGACCACCGCCGCGTGCTGGCGGTCCTCACCTATCTGCGGTCGACGGGCGGCAGCGAGCGCTGACGCTGCGCAGCGGTAGCCTGCGACGCATGGATACCTTGAAGGGCCTGATCCTCTCGGGCGGGGCCGGCACCCGTCTGCGCCCGATCACCCACACCTCGGCGAAGCAGCTCGTCCCGGTCGCGAACAAGCCCGTTCTCTTCTACGGGATCGAGGCGCTCGTCGAGGCGGGCGTCACCGAGATCGGAATCGTGATCGCGCCGCAGACCGGCGCCGAGATCCGCGAAGCCGTCGGCGACGGCTCCGCGCTCGGCGCCAGCGTCACCTACATCCCGCAGGCGGAGCCGCTCGGCCTCGCCCATGCGGTCCTGACCGCCGAGGAGTTCATCGGCGAAGACCCATTCGTCATGTACCTGGGCGACAACCTGCTTCGCGACGGGATCACCGGCCTCGTCGAGGCCTTCCGCCGCAACAAGCCCGACGCCCTGATCCTGCTCACTCAGGTGCTCGACCCCGAGCACTACGGCGTGGCCGAGCTCGACGGTGAGCGGATCGTCCGGCTCGTCGAGAAGCCGGTCGACCCGCCCTCGGATCTGGCGCTCGTCGGCGTCTACATGTTCACCTCCGAGGTCTTCCGCGCCGCCCGCGCGATCGAGCCCTCGCCGCGAGGCGAGCTCGAGATCACCGACACGATCCAAAACCTGATCGACACCGGCCACACCGTCGAACAGCATCGAGTCAAGGGCTGGTGGAAGGACACCGGCCAGCTCGCCGACATGCTCGAGGCAAACCGGCTCGTGCTCGAGGACATCGAGCCGCACGTCGACGGCCACCTCATCGACTGCAAGATCGCCGGCCGGGTCGTCGTCGAGGAGGGCGCCGTCCTCGAGCGCTGCACGGTCCGCGGTCCGGCGGTGATCGGCGCCGACAGCCGTCTCGTCGACTCCTATATCGGTCCCTACACCGCGATCGCGGCCGGCTGCGAGGTGATCGGCTCCGAGGTTGAGCACTCGATCCTCCTCGCCGGCGCCAGCGTCAGCCACCTCCCGTCTCGCATGGAGGCGAGCCTGCTCGGCCGCAACGTGAAGATCTCCCGGGCCGACGGGCTGCCGAAGACCCTGCGGATGCTCGTCGGCGACCGATCCGAGATCACGCTGGCATGAGGGTCATCGTCGCCGGCGCCGCCGGCATGCTCGGCCAGGACGTGGTCGGCGCGGCGCGGCGGCGCGGCCACGACGTCTCTCCGCTCGGCCGCAAGGAGCTCGACGTCACCGATCCCGCGTCGATCGATCGCGCGATCGCCGAGATCCGGCCCGAGGCGGTGATCGACTGCGCGGCGTGGTCCGACGTCGACGGCGCCGAGGAGAACGAGCGCGGCGCGATGGCGATCAACGACACCGGGGCCGCGCTCCTCGCCGCCGGGGCCGCGCGCGTCGGCGCCAGCGTCCTCTACCCCTCCAGCGACTACGTCTTCGACGGGACGAAGACGTCCGCCTACCTCGAGGAGGACATGCCCGCGCCGATCAACGCCTACGGCCGCTCGAAGCTCGGCGGCGAAGTCTCGGTCGCGGCCGCCAATCCGAACCACTTCATCGTCCGAACTTCCTGGCTGTTCGGGCTCGGGGGCGGCAACTTCGTCGAGACGATGCTCCGGATCGGCGCCGCGCAGCCGGAGGTCCTCGTCGTCAGCGATCAGCACGGGTGTCCGACGAGTTGCGCCGATCTCGCCGAGGGGATGGTCAAGCTGATCGGGACCGACAACTACGGGATCCACCACATGGTCGGCGGCGGCGCCTGCAGCTGGTTCGACTTCGCCACCGAGATCTTCGACCAGGCGCACATGGACACGCGCGTGATGTCGGCGACGTCGGACATGATGACCCGGCCCGCCAAGCGACCGGCCAATTCCGTCCTCGGCCATTCCCGCGACGATGCGATCCTGCTGCAGCCGTGGCAGCATGCGCTGCGCCGTTACCTCGACGACAGGGAGCTGAACGCTCGGTGAAACTTCTCGTTACCGGTGGGGCCGGGTTCATCGGCTCCACATACGTGCGCCGCCATCTGGCCGAGCGCCCGGACGACACGATCGTCGTCCTCGACAAGCTCACCTACGCGGGTCGGCGCGAGAACCTCGCCGAGGCGCCGGGCTCGCGGATCGAGTTCGTCGAGGGGGACATCGCCGACCGTGAGATCGTCGCCCGCGCGGTCGACGGCTGCGACGCCGTCGTCAACTTCGCCGCCGAGTCTCACGTCGACCGCTCGATCAGCGACCCCGACGCCTTCATTCAGACCGACGTCTTCGGCACGTTCGTCCTCCTCGAAGCCGCTCGCGACGCCGGTATCCGGCACCTGCAGATCTCCACCGACGAGGTCTACGGGTCGATCGACGAGGGCTCGTTCACCGAGACGTCGCCGATCGAGCCATCCTCGCCGTATTCCGCGTCGAAGGCCGGCGGCGACCTGATCGTCGGTGCCTTCCAGCGGACCTACGGCGCCGACACGCTGATCGTCCGCGCCTCCAACAACTACGGACCCTTCCAGCACCCCGAGAAGCTGATCCCGCTGATGATCCTCAACGCGATGGCCGGCGACCGGCTGCCCGTCTACGGCGACGGGATGCAGGTCCGCAACTGGCTGTTCACCGAGGACTTCGCGAGCGCGATCGACGTCGTCCTCGACCGCGGGGAGGCCGGACAGGTCTACAACGTCGGCGGTCCGGAGGAGCTTCCGAACATCGAGGTCGTCACCCGGATCCTCGAACTGACCGGTAACGACGAGTCGCTGATCGACCACGTCGCCGACCGGCTCGGCCACGACCGCCGCTATTCGCTCTCCTCCGACCGCACCGAGGGGCTCGGCTGGAAGGCGGCGGTCCACTTCGACGAGGGAATCGAGCGCACGGTCGCCTGGTACCGCGACAACCCGGAGTGGTGGGAACCGATCCGCTCCGGCGAGTACCGCGAGTACTACGAGCGCCAATACGGCACGAAGCTGGGCTCGTGAGCAATCCGGTCGAGACGAGGATCGACGGGCTCGTTGCGATCGAGCCGACCGTCCACGGCGACGAGCGCGGCTTCCTGATCGAGAGCTTCCAGGCCGAGCGCTGGCGCGAGCTCGGCGTCGACGAGGCCTTCGTCCAGGAGAACCACTCGCGCTCCACCCAGCGCGGCACCCTCCGCGGCATGCACTTCCAGACCGTCCCCGGGCAGGGCAAGCTCGTCCGCTGCCCGCGCGGCGCGATCTTCGACGTCGCCGTCGACCTCCGGCGCGGGTCGCCCACCTACGGCGAATGGGAGGGACACGTCCTCGACGACGACACCCACCGCCAGCTCTGGGTCCCGGTCGGCTTCGCGCACGGCTTCCAGGTGCTCAGCGAGATCGCCGACGTCGCCTACAAGCTGACGTCGCTCTACGACCCGGCGACCGAGTCGGAGATCGCCTGGAACGATCCCGACGTCGGCGTCGAGTGGCCGGTCGAGGATCCGCTCCTCTCCGACCGCGACAAGGCGGCGCCGCGCCTCGCCGAGGTCGCCGACGACCTCCCGTTCGCCTACTGACCGTCGACCTCAGCGGCAGATGCGCACCCGGTCGGTGAGGGTGAGGATCCGGCCGTCGATCAGCTCGGCCTCGGCGCGGATCTGCGGCTTGCGCTCGGCGCGGAGTAGCCGCGAGTCGAGCTTGCGCTTGAAGGGCGATTGACGGACGGTGCCGCCGGGTTCGCCGGCGACCGTGAACGAGACGCGGACGAGCGATTCCGAGGACGCTCCCTCGCCCGGTCGCGTCACCTTCGCCGTGAAGTCTCCGGCGCGGACGCACTTCGGCCCGTCCTTCGGCTTCTCGGCCTTCGGCAGGCGGAGCTTCATCGCGGGCTTCTCACGGCAGGAGCCCCCCGAGCATTCGCCGAGCTTCTCGAGCCGCTTCGAGAGGGCGTGCTTGACCTTGCCGTAGGCGGGGTCTCCCTTCAGGTTCTCGAGCTCGTAGGGGTCGCGCCGCAGGTCGTAGAGCTCGAGCTGGTCGTCCCAGTAGCGGACGAACTTGTAGCGGGCGGTCCTGATCGCCTGGTACTCGGTCCCGCGAGGGTTGCCGTTCGGCTTCTGCGGCGTGTCCTGCTCGATCAGGAGCTCGCGGCCGTGCATGCGGCCGGGATCGGTCGTGAACGGCAGCAGCGACCGCCCGTCGACGGGGATGTCGGCGCGAGCGCCGGCGGCGTCGAGGATCGTCGGCGCGAGGTCGGCGTTCGTCGTAATGTCGCCCGCCTCGACCCCCCGGGGGATGCCGGGCCCGCGCATCATCAGCGGGACGCGGACCGCCTCCTCGTAGACCTGATTCTTGCCTCCCGACAGCCGGTGCTCGCCGTGGAAGAAGCCGTTGTCGGAGGTGTAGATGACGAGCGTGTTGTCCAGTTCGCCCGTCGCACGCAGCTCGTCGACGATCCGCCCGACGCCGTCGTCGATTGCCAGCAGCGATTCGGCCCGGCAGCGGTAGACGGTCGTCGCCCGGTCGATCTGCTCCGGCGTCAGCAGCGGCAGCCGGGCGGTGTCGCGAGGCTTGTCGGAGACGTCGGCCTCGTTGAAGTTGGGCGGTAGCGGCAGCGGCTCGTCGTCGAGGACGCCGGCGTCGCGGGCCGCCGGCTTCGCGGCGCCTCCACAGCGGCCGCCCTCGGGGCCGCCCTCGTGAGGTGCGAGGTAGGCGACGTTGAGGAAGAACGGCTGGTCGGACGGCGCGCGCTCGGCGATCGACTGGACGGCCTTGTCGGTGAAGACGTCGGTCGAGTAGGTCTCCGGCTGGGCGGGAGCGTCCGGGTCCTCGCCCGCCGAACCGTAGGTGACGATCTGGCCGGCCTCGTAGAGCTTGAAGCCGTAGTACATGTAGGTCAGCTTCGTGCCGTGCCAGTCCGACCACCCCGGCGGCACGCCGACGTCGCTCGTCTCGTACCCGTTCAGGAACTTGCCGATGTGGGTCGTCCAGTAGCCCGAGCGCTGCAGCCAGACGGGCAGCGTGTGGGCGGTGTCGAGCTGCGCGAATCCGCCCTGCGGGGGCGCGTTGCCGAGGACGCCGTGGTTGTGCGCGTACTGGCCGGTCAGGTAGGTGGCGCGGGACGGACAGCAGAGCGGCCAGTTGACCGTGCTGTCGGGGAAGGTCGCACCGGCGGCGCCGATCAGGCGCTCGGTCCTGGGCATGAACCGCATCTCGTCGAGCGTCTGGTCGTCGCTCATGATCACGACGACGTTGGGGCGGTCCTGCGTCGCCGCCGTCGCAGAGCCGGGCTCGCCGCCGCTCGCGGACAGGCCGAGGACCGCCGCCGTCGCGGCGAACGCAACCACTGCCATCGCTGCCCTCATCGTCGAAGCCTCCCAGAGATCGTCGGGTCTGCCCCACCGAACACGACCGCACGGCACAAGTAGCGGCCATCCTGATGCGGTCGGGCCGGGTGGACGCGGTCGGTAGAGTCGATTGTTTGGCCACGGCGACGAAGACGATTGACGGGACCGACCCACTGGCGGGGTTCAGCGAGCGCACGCGCTCGTGGTTTCAGCGATCTTTTGCGGCCCCGACTCCGGCTCAGCAACTGGGCTGGCCGGCGATCGCTACCGGCGCGAACACGCTGATCTGCGCGCCGACGGGCTCCGGCAAGACGCTGACCGCCTTCCTCTGGGGCATCGACAGCCTCGCCCGCGAGAAGGCCGAGCGGCTCGAGCGGGCCGAGGAGGCTCCGGCGGGCGTGTCATTGGTCTACGTGTCGCCGCTCAAGGCCCTCTCCTACGACGTCGAGCGCAACCTCCGGGCGCCGCTCGCCGGGATCGGGGCGGACGTCAAGGTCGCCCTGCGGACCGGCGACACGCCGCAGCGCGAACGCCAGGCGATGCTGCGCAAGCCGCCCGACATCCTCATCACCACGCCCGAGTCGCTCTACCTGATGCTGACCTCGCAGGCGCGGGACATCCTCACCGACGTCGAGGCGCTGATCGTCGACGAGATCCACGCCGTCGCCCCGACCAAGCGCGGCGCCCACATGGCGCTGACGCTCGAACGGCTCGAGCGTCACGTCGCCGTCAACGCCAACGATGGCGCCGGTCGCGATCAGCCGGTCCAGCGGATCGGCCTTTCGGCGACCCAGCGCCCGCTCGAGCGGATCGCCCAGTTCCTGGTCGGCCCGCGCCGCGAGTGCGAGATCGTCGATGCCGGGATCAGCAAGGAGATGGATCTCGAGATCGTCGTGCCGGTCGCCGACATGGCCGATCCCGGATCGACCGCGCCCACTCCGAACGGCGCCGCCCCCGGCGCCCCGAGCGGCGACGGGGTCGAGCTGCCCGGCCCGGACCCGTCGGCGCCCGGTGCGGTGCCCGGCGACTCGCCCTCCCGGGGGATCTGGCCGGCGATCTACCCCGAGCTCCTGAAGCTCGTCCGCGAGCACACGTCGACGATCATCTTCGTCAACAACCGGCGCGGTGCCGAGCGCCTCGCGAAGCGTCTCAACGAGATGAACGCCGAGGAGGCTCGAAAACCCGGCGGAAGCGGACGCGGAGCGGAGCATTTCGCCGGAGGTGTCGGAGATCGCCCGCGCCCACCACGGCTCGCTCGCCCGCGAGGAGCGTCTCAAGGTCGAGGAGCTGCTCAAGTCGGGGCAGATCCCCTGCATCGTCGCGACGTCCTCACTCGAGCTCGGCATCGACATGGGGGCGGTCGACCTCGTCATCCAGGTCGAGTCGCCGAAGTCGGTGGCCCGCGGCATGCAGCGGGTCGGCCGCGCCGGCCACGAGCTCGGGGCGGTCTCGAAGGGCCGGATCTTCCCGAAGTTCCGCTCCGACCTGCTCGAGTGCGCGGTCGTCGCGAAGCGGATGCGGAGCGGTCAGATCGAGGAGACGGTCATCCCCCGCAACCCGCTCGACGTGCTCGCCCAGCAGATCGTCGCGATGGTCGCCGACGAGGAATGGGACGTCGATGAGATCGAGAGCGTCGTCAAGTCCGCCGAGCCGTACGGCGAGCTCTCGCGCGAGCAGCTCGAGAACGTCCTCGACATGCTCGATGGCCGCTATCCGTCGGAGCGCTTCGCCGAGCTCCGCCCGCGGATCGTCTGGGACCGGACCGCGGGGACGGTCCGCGGCCGCAAGGGCGCCCGCCAGCTCGCCGTCACCAACGCCGGCACGATCCCCGACCGGGGGCTCTTCGGCGTCCACCTCCCCGACGGCCGCCGCGTCGGCGAGCTCGACGAGGAGATGGTCTACGAGGCGCGGGCCGGCCAGGTCTTCCTGCTCGGCGCGTCCTCGTGGCGGATCGAGGAGATCACCCGCGACCGGGTCATCGTCACCCCGGCGCCCGGCGTCCCCGGCGCGATCCCGTTCTGGCGGGGCGAGGGCATCGGCCGGCCGGTCGAGCTCGGCCGGGCGATCGGCGAGTTCTCGCGCGAGGCGGTCGCCGCCGAGCCCGAGGATCTCGCCAGGAACTACGACCTCGACGCGCTCGCCGCCGAGAACCTCGTCGCCTATCTGCGCGAGCAGCAGGCCGCGACCCGTGTCGTCCCCTCCGACCAGACGATCGTCATCGAGCGCTTCCGCGACGAGATCGGCGACTGGCGGCTCTGCGTCCTGTCGCCGTTCGGTGGGCGCGTCCACGCCGCCTGGGGCCTCGCGCTCGCGGCGAAGATCCGCAGCGAGCTCGAGCTCGAGGCCGACGCGATCTGGTCCGACGACGGCATCGTCATCCACCTCCCCGACTCCGACGAGGCGCCTGCGTCCGACCTCGTCCTGCTCGAGGCCGACGAGGTGGAGGACCTGATCGTCGGCGAGCTCTCGGGCTCGGCGCTCTTCGGTGCCCGCTTCCGCGAGGCGGCAGGGCGATCGCTCTTGATCCCGCGCGCCTACCCGGGGAAGCGCACGCCGCTCTGGCAGCAGCGCCTCAAGTCGCAGTCGCTGCTCGAGGTCGCCAAGGACTTCCCGCGCTTCCCGGTGACACTCGAGACCTACCGCGAGGTGCTTCGCGACGTCCTCGACCTGCCGGCGCTCGGCGAGATCCTCCGCGACCTGAAGTCGCGCCGGCTCTCGCTCGTCGAGGTCGAGACGAAGAGCGCCTCGCCGTTCGCCTCCTCGCTCCTCTTCGACTACGTCGCCACCTACATGTACGAGGGCGACACGCCGAACGCGGAGCGCCGCGCCGCCGCGCTCGCCCTCGACCGCGACCTGCTCCGCGAGCTGCTCGGCCAGGAGGAGCTCCGCGAGCTGATCGACCCGCTGGCCCTCGTCGACGTCGAGGACTCCCTCCAGCACTGCGTCGAGCAGGCGAAGGCGGTGGACCGCGACCAGCTCCAGGTGATCCTCCGCCGCCTCGGCGACCTCACCGACGCCGAGCTGGAGGAGCGGACCGCCGAGGGCTACTCGGCGAAGTCGATGATCGGCAAGCTCGAATCCGAGCGCCGCGCCGTCAAGGTCCGGATCGCGGGCGAGGAGCGCTGGATCGCCGCCGAGGATGGGGGCCTCTACCGCGACGCGCTCGGCGTCCCGGTCCCCTCGGGGCTTCCCGACGCGTTCCTCGAGGAGATCGAAGAGCCGATGGAGACGCTGCTGCGCCGCTACGCGCGCACCCACGTCCCGTTCCCGACGGCGCAGGCCAAACAGCGCTTCGGTGTCGATCCGACGCCGGCCCTGAAGCGGCTTGAGACCGCCGGCGAGCTGGTCCGCGGCGAGCTGCTGCCGGGTGGCAGCGAGCGCGAATGGTGCGACCCCGACGTGCTCCGCCGCCTCCGCCGCGCAAGCCTCGCCGTGCTCCGCAAGGAGGTCGAGGCCGCCGACACCGCCGAGCTCGCCCGCTTCCTCGCCTCCTGGCAGAACGTCGACGCCTACCGCTCCGCCGGTGCCGGCCCCGATCGTCTCCGCGAGATCCTCGTGCCGCTCCAGGGCGTCGCGCTGACGCCCGAGGTCTGGGAGCGCGACGTGCTGCCGCGCCGGCTCGGCGCCTACTCGCAGACCTGGCTCGACCAGCTCTCGACCGGCGGCGAGATCGTTTGGATCGGCGCCGGCCCGGTCGGGCGGACCGGGCGCGTCGCCTTCTATTTCCGCGAGGACGTCCGGATCGCCGGGCCGCCTCCCGCCAACGCCAAGCTCGAGCGGCCCGAGGGCGAGATCCACGATGCGATCCGCGAACTTCTCGCCCAGCGACCGTGCTTCTGGCTCGACCTCGTCGTCGACCTCGCCGAGGGGGGCTGGGAGCGCGAGGAGCTCCACTCGGCACTCTGGGACCTCGCCTGGGCGGGCGAGGTGACCAACGACGCCGTCGCCCCACTCCGTGCCCCCCGGCTGAAGGCCTCGGAGACCGCCGCCGCCCGGCGCGGCCGCCGTTTCAGCGCCCGACGCAACGCGACCGGCCAAGCGGTCGCCGGCCGCTGGTCGCTCACCGAGGCGCTGTTCCGCGGAGCACCGGCGTCCGGCCCGCGCCTGCGCGCCCAGGCGGAGCTGATGCTCGAGCGCTACGGGATCGTGACCCGCGAGACCGTCCTCGCCGAGGGCGTTCCCGGCGGTTTCTCGGCGCTCTATGGCGAACTCTCGAACCTCGAGATGCTCGGCACCGCCCGCCGCGGCTACTTCGTCGAGGGCCTCGGCGGCGCCCAGTTCGCGCTCGCCGGCGCGGTCGAGCGACTTCGCTCGCTGCCGCGGGTCGACGACGACTACCTCGTCCTCGCCGCCACCGACCCGGCCCAGCCCTACGGCGCCAGCCTCGCCTGGCCCCGGCCGCCCGCGCACGAGGACGCCGACACCGAGGGCGACGGGCGCGGGGGGCGGCGCGCCAGTCGCGTCGCCGGCGCCTACGTCGTCCTTCGCAACGGCGAGCCGGTCCTCTACGTCGAGCGCGGCGGCAAGGGCCTGCTTCGGCTCTCCCGCTTCGAGGACGGCGACTTTGCGGGCGCGCTGACCGCGATCGTCGAGGCGGTCAAGGCGCGGCAGCTGCCGCGGCTCGGGATCGAGCGCATCGACGGCGAGCCGGCGATGGGCCACGAGTCCGAGCAGGCGATGGCCGACGCGGGCTTCGAGCGCCAGCCCAGGCGCCTCGTGGCGTCGCCGTAGCCCGTCGCAGCACCGATTCGTACCGATCGGTCCTCGCCGCGGGGTTGATTCGTGACACGCCCGGTGCCACGATTACCGCGTGGACGAATCCGATTTCAGGGAATTCATCCGGGAGGAGCGCCTGCGGCACGAGCAGGCCAACCGTCGCGTCGAGCGGTGGTTGCAGAGGGTCGAGGAGCGAACGACCGTGCAGATCGCGACGCTCGAGGATCTGGTCGCCGAGTCGCGCGCGCAGCGTTCGGCGCTGCTGGCCGTCCTCGACAGGCTCGACTCCGGCGGCGCACCGCCCGCCTCAGCCTGAACACCGGAACTTCGCGTCGATGTTCCGCGGGGCAGTCGTGACGGCAGCGTCACACGGGGCGCGCGAAAGTCAGCTGTGCTTGTCCCAGGAGTTGAGGTAGGGCTCGGGATCGACCGGGTCGCCGTGGATCCGGACCTCGAAGTGGAGGTGGCAGGGAGTGCCGGCGGCGTTGCCGGTCTGGCCGATCCGGCCGAGGAACTGGCCGGTCCTCACCCGGTCCCGCCCGCCGACGGCCGGCTTGGCGATCAGGTGCGCGTAGAAGTAGTCCTGGCTGGTCTTCAGGCCGTCGATCAGGACGTAGTTGCCGTAGAGGACCGGGTCGTAGCCGACCTTCTTGACCTCGCCGCCGCGGGCGGCGACGAGCGGGGTTCCGCAGTCGCCGGTGATGTCGAAGCCCTCGTGGATGCGGCCGCCGCTGCGGGGTGCGTGGAACTCGCCGATCGGGCCGCGCGTTCCGTGCGGGCCGTCGACCGGGAACACGTGAGTGCGCAGGCGGAGTCGGCCGGCGTACTTCATCGCGCCGCCGACGGGGCCGACGCGGAACTCGTAGCGCCCGTCGTCGGCGACCCGTCCGCCGCGGTTCAGCCCGTTCCAGACGCGGGTCAGGCGGCGGCCGGGGCGGGCGTCGCGCTCGCGGTAGACGCGGACGACCTTGCCGCTCCTCGCCCGCCGGACCTCGATCCGCAGGGTCACCGGCCGGGTCGCCGCGAAGCCGTAATGGAGCCGGATCTTCCGCTTAGCGTCGAAGGTCGGGTGCTTCGGTGAGATCGACGTGCTCTTCAGCTCGAACCCGACTCCACGCTGGGTGTCGGTGCCGGCAGCGTTCGCGATGCCGACGGCCGAAAGCGCGGCGAACAGGGAGAGGGCGAGGGCGAGGCGGATCCGCATCGGCGGCAGGTTAGGGCCGGGTGCCGACCTACCGCGCCGCTGCGGCCGCGGCGGCTGCCTCGCAGGTCGCGAGCTCGCCGTCGCGCGGCATGTCACGACGGAGGCTGAAGAAGCAGACGCCACCGGCGACGAGAGGCAGCCAGAAGAGGATCACCCGGTAGGCGAGCACGGCCGCGGTCACGATCGCCGCGGGCGCGCCGTAGACGATCAGCGTCCCGATCAGACCGCCGTCGATGCCGCCGATCCCGCCGGGAATCGGAAGCAGGCCGCCGAGCTGACCGATCAGGTACCCCATCAGGACGATCGAGATCTCGGGCCGATAGCCGAACGCCCGGAAGGTCGCCCAGAGGACGGCGTTGTCGAACGCCCAGTAGCCGATCGCCCCGGCGAGGACGCGGGCGTTCCCGGAGCGGACGATGTCGATTGCGCCCTCGCTGCCGGTGATCACGGCGCGACGCGAGGCGGCGATGAACCTGGCCACCCGCGACGCGTCGCCGTCCGGGTGATCGCCGATCGGGAAGCGGGGGATGATCAGCACAACGGCGATCACCGCGATCGACATCAGCGCCGGCAGGAGGGTGAGGGTCCACGGCTCGTCGACACCGAACAGGCCGAAGAACATCAGCAGGCCGATGATCGCGACCGCGAAGAAGTTGACCGAGCTCTTGATCAGGAAGAAGGCGACCGAGCGGTGGGCGATCCGGTCGGCGTCCATGCCGCCCTCGTGGAGCACCCAGGCACCGAGCGCCAGCCCGCCGGCGCCGCTCGCCGGCACGATCGAGCCCATCGCGAGTTCGGAGCCGCCGATCTGGAAGCTCCGCCGCCAGCTCAGCCCGCGGCAGAAGATCGGCGCGAACATGACGATGTAGGAAAGGAACGAGAGCGCCTCGAAGGCGATCGCGATCGCAACCCACCCGGGGGCGGCCTTCGGCAGCAGCTCGCGGACCTCGCCGAGGCCCGGTGCGAGCCAGGCGATCAGCATCACGATCGCGATCGCTATGAAGGCTGGGATGCTCCGCCGCGCGAGCTCGCGCGGTTCGAACTGGGACGAGGTGTCGTTGCTCTTCGTGCTGTCGGAGCGGGTTGCTCCCGTTGTACCCGCCATCACAAGCATCGTTGCACAGGCAACCAACGCTGTCAGGCGAATTCGGCCGAGGTGCCGCCCTCAGGCGTCGGGAAGCCGGTCCCACTCCTCCCAGGAGATCTCCCGGCCCGGCCAGCGCACCGTCGCGAACGGCCACTCGGCTTCGAGCCAGGCCCGGACCTCCGCCTCGAGGACGTCCTCGAGGTCGCCGTCCTCCTCGTCGCTCCGCACCCAGAGACAGACCTCGGCGTCGGCGCCCTGCTTCTCCGGCGGGTCGATGTAGACGCAGCCGAGCAGGCGCTCCTCGCCCGGCGACATCACCGCATAGTTGAACGAGCGCCGCAGCTGCGCCTCCTTCTGATGCCAGCCGAGGTCGATCAGGTCCTCCTTCAGGCTCATTTCCGGATCCGGCCAGCCCCAGAATGGGAAGCGCTCGCGCAGCCGCGCGGCGCTGCTCATCACCGCGTCGTAGTCCTTGACGACGTCGTCGACGGTCAGGATCCGCAATCGGAAGCGCCCGTGATCGATGCCGGGCGGGATCGGGTGGTCGAGCGGAATCAGGCGCATGGGACCGGCTTCTAGCACGAACGACGCGGCTCCCTAACCTGAAGGGGGTGAGCAGCGGGACACCTGCATTGACGATCGAGGGCCTCTCGAAGACCTACGACGACGGCACCGTCGGCCTCGACGGCCTCGACCTCGAGGTCCCGGCTGGCGAGTTCTTCGGCCTGCTCGGGCCCAACGGCGCCGGCAAGACGACCCTGATCAACTCGGTCTGCAACCTGATCCGCACGACCGGTGGGCGGATCTCCGTGTTCGGGTTCGAGCACGACTCGATGGAGGCGCGGCGCCTCGTCGGCGTCGCCGAGCAGGACCCGAACCTCGACCGCTTCCTGACCGTCCGCGAGTCGCTCGTCTACCACGGCGGCTACTTCGGGATGGAGAGCGGCGACGCCAACCGGCGGGCCGACGAGATGATCGATGTCTTCGATCTTCGCGCCAAGGCGCACACCCGGACCTCGAAGCTCTCCGGCGGCATGAAACGGCGGCTGCTCCTCGCGCGGGCGCTGCTCCACGAGCCCCTGCTGGTGATCCTCGACGAGCCGACGGCCGGCGTCGACATCGAGCTCCGCCACGACCTCTGGAACTACATCCGCCTCCTCCACGAGCAGGGGACGACGATCCTGCTGACCACGCACTACCTCGAGGAGGCCGAGTCGCTCTGCGAGGACATCGCGCTGATCTCGGCGGGGAGGATCATCGCCCGCGACACGCCCGACGGGCTCAAGGAGCGCTACGACGCGACCTCGCTCGAGGAGGTCTACCTGCAGACGGTCTCGACGTCGCTTCCGGCAGTGATGGCCGCCGAGGCGGAGCGGGGGCAGGAATGAGCGCCGCCGAACCCACCGCGGTCGCCCCGGCGCGCCCCGACGCCGTCGGGTACGCCGCGCCCGACCCGATGCGGTCGATGCAGTCGCTGATCCTCCGCGAGTGTCGCCGGGTCACCCGCCTCTGGACCCAGACGATCCTTGCCCCGGTCGTCTCCTCGGCGCTCTTCATCCTCGTCTTCGGCCTGTCGCTCGGGAGCCGGATCAAGGAGATCAACGGCTTCCCCTACGACGTCTTCATCGTCCCCGGTCTGATCGCGATGGCGATGGCGCAGGCGGCCTTCTCCAACAACTCCTCGAGCCTGCTGCAGGCCCGCAACGACCGCTACATCAACGACGTGCTCGCCTCGCCGATGCACCCGTGGCAGATGAACTTCGGCTACATGCTCGGCGGCATCTTCCGCGCCTTCGCGATCGGCGCTTCCCTCGTCGTCATCGCCCTGCCGCTGACCGGGGTCCCGATCGAGCGGCCCGTGCACCTGATCGTCGCCGCGCTGCTGCTCGTCATCCTCTTCGCGGCGCTCGGAGTCGTCGTCGGCATCTACGCGCAGAGCTTCGACCACCACAGCTTCATCAACAACATCCTGATCCTGCCGCTGACGTTCCTCGGCGGCGTCTTCTACTCGATCGAGATCCTCCCGTCGCCGTGGCAGGAGCTCTCCCACGCGAACCCGATCTTCTACATGGTCGACGCGGTCCGCTACGGCTTTCTCGGCAGCAGCGACGTCGACGTCGGCCTCGCCTTCGGCTTCACGGCCCTCGTCGCGATCGCGATGGTCGCCTGGGCGCAGTGGCTGTTCACCACCGGCCGGAAGCTGAAGCCGTAAGCGGCGTCAGCGGGGGCGTCAGCGATGGATCGAGCAGTCCAGCGGATAGAAGGGCGGGTCCATGCTGCACTCGGACTCGCGGATCTTCAATTTGACGTTGTCGGAGCCGCTGCCATTGCGGGCGCGGATCCGGACCGATGCCGACCCGCGGCGATGCAGGGACTTGCGGATCAGCTTGTACACGCGACCGCCCTGTCCCTGGTGCTGCATCTCCCAGGTGATGTCGTCGTCGAGGCGACCGGCCACGGAGGCGTGGTCGCCTTCGAAGACGACCGCGAAGCGGACGGCGTCAGCGCGCTTGACGTCGGCCTTGAGCACGGTGTGGGGGAGGGTGCCGTCGTCGCGGACGAAGTAGTGCATCCCCTTCACCCGCGGCGGCGCGGCGGCGGTGGCGGCCGATGCGAACATGAGCGTCGCAAGTGCAGCGATCGCCGCGACGGCTGTCAGTCGCCTCCCCATGGGTCCGATCGTACGCCTCGTCCCGGGAATTGCAATGCCTGAAGGAGACACGATCCACCGGGTCGCGCTGCGGTTCGGCGCCGCGCTCGTCGGCAAGGAGATCGTCACGGCAGAGGCGCCGAGCGCCCGCTCGCCGATCCACTCGCGGGCCTGCGAGCTCGCCGGGCGCACCCTCGAGAAGGCGGAGGCCCGCGGCAAGCACCTGCTCCTCCACTTCTCCGGCGACCGCGTCGTCCACAGCCACCTCGGCATGAACGGTCGCTGGTTCGTCCGCGCCGACGGTCGCCTTCCCTACGGGCGGCCGTGGCTCGTGCTCGGCAGCGGCCCCGCCATCGCCAACCAGAACGGCGGCAAGATCCTCCGGATCACGAGCGCCGCCCGCGCCCGCAACGACCCCGTTCTCCTCCAGCTCGGCCCCGATCCGCTCGCGCCCGGCTACGACCCCGCCGTCGCGACCGAGCGGCTGCTCGCCTACGAGCCGACGGTCCCGGTCGGCGAGGCCCTCCTCGACCAGACCCTTATCGCCGGGATCGGCAACGTGATCCGGATCGAGGCATGCTTCCTGCCCCGGGTCAGCCCCTGGCGGCGGGTCGCCGACCTCGAGCCCGAGGAGGCGCGGGCGATCGTCGACGCCACCGGCTGGGTGATGAAGACGGCGATCGCGAAGGGCAGCCGCCCCAAGCAGATCTATGGCCGCGGCCGCCGACCGTGCCCACGCTGCGGGGGCCGGGTGATGACCCGCGGCCAGGGCGACGACAACCGGGTCACCTACTGGTGCGCCGACTGTCAGCGATAATCGCCTGCCATGGGTGAGGAACAGGCAACAGCCGCGGAGCTGCTCGCTCGCGTGCCGCTGCTGTCGGGGCTCGAGCCGGCTGAGCTCGAGCGCATCGCCCAGGTCGCAATTCCGCGCTCGTTTCCGAAGGGCGCCCGGGTCTTTCACGAGGGCGATCGCAGCGATGCCTGCTACGTGATCCGCTCCGGCGAGGTGCGGGTCACCCGCGAGCATCCCGACGGTCGCGCGATCGCCCTGGCGACGCTCGGTCCGGGCGAACTGGTCGGCGAACTCGCGATGCTCGACGGGGGAGTGCGCTCGGCGAGCGTCGAGGCGCTCTCGGAGGTCGACCTGCTCGCCGTCTCGGCCACGGACATGAAGGGCCTCCTCGAGCGGAACGCCCAGATCACCGCAAAGCTCGTCGTCGCCCTGACGAAGCGACTGCGCGAGACGAACGAGCGGATCAGCCGCCAGTCGTTCCAGACCGTCCCGAGCCGCGTCGCCGGCGTCCTTTCTCAGCTCGTCTCCGAGGACAACGCCGAGCAGGGCCGCGACGGGGTGACGATCCGGATGAACCAGGCCGACCTCGCCCAGCTCGCCGGCACCTCCCGCGAGAGCGTCAGCCGATTTCTCGCCGTCCTCGAACGGGCCGGCGTCGTCCGGGTCGGCCGCGGCAGGGTCACCGTGCTCGAGCCGCACCGCCTGCGCGCCTACATCTTCTAGGGATAACCCCGAGGGAATGCTCCGGCTTCGCCGTCCGCTTCCCTCGGACCGTTGGGTGGTGCTGGACGGGAACCCTGTGAGGTTGGGACAGGTGGGGTCACGCGTCTATAGGCTCCCTTCACCGGTGAGCGCCCTGTACGTACTCAACTTCTATTCCCCGGTCTTCGTCGATCAGCTCAAGCGCGGTCGCAAGACGGCGACGATCCGGCTCGGAGACAAGATCCGCAAGTACGACCGCGGGCAGGTCGTCTGGATCACGGTCGGATACCGGCACGGGCCGCGGGAGAAGATCTTCGCCGCCGTCATCGACGACGTCGAGGTCAAGAAGGTCGGCGACCTCTCGCCGCGGGACATCGAACACGACAACCCCGAGTTCCGTCGCCTCGACGACACGATCAACTTCCTCGAGCAGATCTACAGCCGGCCGATCGACCACGACGACGTGGTCACGGTCATCCGGTTCTCGCAGATCGTTGAGCGGCCGCCTTCGAGCTACGGGAACGGCGAGACGCCGTCCCGGAACTGACGGGGAGGCTCGCCGGGGGGCGATGGCGAGCTACGAGTTCCTGACCACCTGGCTCCTCGACGCCCCGCGCGAGGACGTCTGGGACGCGATCTGGAACTCGGACGAGTGGCCGACCTGGTGGCCCGGCGTCATCGAGGCAGTCGAGACCGACCCCGGGACCCCGTGCGGAATCGGCCGCCGCGGCCGCTACGCCTGGCGAAGCCGCATCCCCTATCCGGTCCGCTTCGAGGTCCTCTCGACGGTCGTCGAGCGCCCGCACCTGCTCGAGGGCGAGGCGAGCGGCGAGCTCGAGGGCATCGGCCGCTGGCGCCTCCTCGAGCAGGGCGGGGTGACCGCCGCGCTCTACGAGTGGAACGTGCGGACGACGAAACCCTGGATGAACGCCGTGGCGCCGCTCGCGGCTCCGGTGTTCCGGTGGAACCACGACCAGGTCATGCGGTGGGGCGGAGAGGGGCTCGCCCGCCGCCTCGGCTGCCGGCTCCTCGCGGCGGGCTGAGCCGGGCAGCGTCCCGCTCGGCGAGCTCGCGCAGCGTCAACAACTGCTTGCGCATCATCACGAGGTCGCCGGCGATCAGCGGGGGGATGACCAGGCGGCGAATCCCGGCTGCCCCGCCGAACTGGACCCGGACCAGCAGCCGCGTCCCCTCGCCGGCGGGCCGCCCCGCGTAGGTGACCGCGGTGTGCCCCGAGGTGAGCGTGATCGAGGCGCCGGGCTCGAAGGAGTCGAGGCGGAAGATCGTCATGAACTGCTGTCCGACCTCGAGATCGTCGAGCCCGTCCAGCAGCTGCCGCGGGCTGCGGCGCCCGAAGTTGTCGAGGAGGTCGTAGCTGTACGGCGCAACCCGCAGCTGACAGAGCCAGCGGTGGACGAGCTCGGGCGGCGCGGCGATCGTGATCGCGCGATCGCAGCGGAGCCGCGGTTCGGGTGCGAGCTCATCGCAGGGATGGGAGAAGGCCCGCTCCGCCTCGGTCGCGCCCCAGTTGTCGCCGGGCAGCCTCACGCCCGGCCGGCGATCAGGCGGAGCATGCGGCGGACGACGAGCCGGTGGCCGCCCGACCCGATCACGGCCTGCCGGTAGCCCCAGCCGAGCAGTCCCGGAAACTCGGCGCGGGTCTCGGCGCTGATCCGGGTGCCGCCGCCGACCTCCTGGAGCTCGAACGTCAGCGAATAGCGGGAGAAGCGATGCCGGCCGGCCAGCGCGACCCGGTGCGGCCGCTCGACCTCGACGACGCGGAAGCCCGGCAGTGCGTCTCCGGGGGCCGGCGTTCCCTCCCGGCTCCAGACGCCGCGGCGCTTGGCGGGGTTCAGCGCCCAGGCGCGGACGAAGGCCGCCGGCGGGTCGGCGGTCATCCCGCGCAGGACCGAGGTCAGTCCCGGCCAGACGTCCTCGGGCGTCGCATGGACGTCGCGCTCGTGCTTGTCGATATAGGGCAAACGTTCCATATAGAAAGAACATACTATAAGTACCGCCTTGGCGCCACCCCGCAAACACGACACCGACGCGATCCTCGACGCCGCCCGTGCCCTCGTCCTCAGGTCGGGGCCGCGCTCGGCCGGCGTCGCGGCGATCGCCGCCGAGAGCGGCGCACCGGTCGGCACGCTCTACCACCGCTTCGGCAGCCGCGACGCGATCCTCGCCGCCGCCTGGCTGCGATCGCTACGGCGCTTTCAGGAGCGCGCCCTCGTCGCGGCGGCGAGCGACGACGACCCGATCGAGTCCGGAGCGGCGATGGCCGCAGCGACGGTCGCCTTCGCCCGCGACCTCCCCGAGGACGCCCGGCTGCTGCTCGGGATCCGCCGCGACGACCTTCTCGACTCCGGCACGGGCCCCGAGGTCCGCGAGGAACTCGCGGCGATCAACTCTCCGCTCGAGGATGAGCTCCGCCGGGTCGCCCGCGGCATCGCCGGGCGCGCCGATGCCCGCCGCTACGACGCGGTGATGAGGGCGATCGTCGACGTCCCCTACGCGGCGGTGCGCCGGCACGGCTGGGACGCGACCCTGCCCGGCTGGCTCGAGGAGGACGTCCACGGCGCCGCGCGGGCGCTGCTCGAGCGAATCTGAGTCAGCCTGACTTAGATCGCTTGACAGCCATGTCAAGGCCGGTACACTCGGCGCGCGGCTGTTGGCACTCTCACAGCCAGAGTGCCAAGTCGCGAAGCGACACTTTCCCACCAAACACAGTTCAACCCTCACGGAGGTAACTACGCATGAAGCTCAAGCCCTTGGGTGACCGCCTGATCGTTCGGGCAGTCGAAGAGGAGGAGACGACCGCCAGCGGACTCGTTCTCCCCGACACCGCGAAGGAGAAGCCCCAGAAGGGCGAGGTCCTTGCGGTCGGCGACGGCAACTGGGACGAGGACGGCGACAAGCGCATTCCGCTCGACGTCTCGACCGGCGACATCGTCCTCTACAGCAAGTACGGCGGCACCGAGGTCAAGGTCGACGGCGAGGACCTCCTGGTCCTCCGCGAGTCGGACGTCTTGGCCAAGGTCGAGTAACGACCGCCTTCCCCACGGAACCCACAAGCATCAGGAGGAATCACTGATATGGCTCACAAGGAGCTCAAGTACGGCGCCGACGCGCGCGCCGCTCTGCAGGACGGCGTCGACGCCGTCGCCGACGCAGTCAAGGTGACGCTCGGCCCGAAGGGTCGCTACGTCGTCCTCGACAAGAAGTTCGGCGCCCCGACCATCACCAACGACGGCGTCACCATCGCTCGCGAGATCGAGATCGAGGACGTCTTCGCCAACCAGGGCTCGCAGCTCGTTCGCGAGGTCGCCACGGCGACCAACGACGTGGCCGGCGACGGGACCACGACGGCGACGCTGCTCGCGCAGACGATCGTCCGCTCGGGTCTGAAGAACGTCGCTGCCGGCGCCAACCCGCTCGCTCTCCGCAAGGGCATCGAGACGGCCGTCAACCAGGTCGTCGAGAACCTCCGCGAGAAGCAGTCGAAGGAGGTCGGCGGCAAGGATCAGATCGCCCGCGTCGCTTCGATTTCGGCGGCTGACGACGAGATCGGCGACATCATCGCCGACGCCATCGAGAAGGTCGGCAAGGACGGCGTCGTGAACGTCGAAGAGGGCCAGACCTTCGGGATGGAGCTCGAGTTCACCGAGGGAATGCAGTTCGACAAGGGCTACATCTCCCCGTACATGGTCACCGACCAGGAGCGGATGGAAGCGGTCCTCGAGGACCCCTACATCCTGATCGCGAACCAGAAGATCGGTTCGGTCCGCGACATCCTGCCGATCCTCGAGCAGACGATGCAGGGCGGCAAGCCGCTGGTCATCATCGCCGAGGACGTCGAGGGCGAGTCCCTCGCGACGCTGGTGGTCAACAAGCTCCGCGGCACCTTCACGGGCGTTGCGGTCAAGGCCCCCGGCTTCGGCGATCGCCGTAAGCGGATGCTCGAGGACATCGCGATCCTCTCGGGCGGCGAGGTCATCACCGAGGAGATGGGCCTGAAGCTGGAGAACACCCAGCTCAGCCAGCTCGGCAAGGCCCGTCGCGTCGTCGTCAGCAAGGACACGACGACGATCATCGACGGCTCCGGCGACAAGGCGCAGATCGAGGGCCGCATCGGCCAGATCCGCTCCGAGATCGAGAACACCGACTCCGACTTCGATCGGGAGAAGCTCCAGGAGCGTCTCGCGAAGTTGGCCGGCGGTGTCGCGGTCGTCAAGGTCGGCGCTGCCACCGAGACCGAGATGAAGGAGAAGAAGCACCGCGTCGAGGACGCGCTGCAGGCCACCCGCGCCGCTCTCGAAGAGGGCATCGTGCCGGGCGGCGGAGTCGCTCTCCTGAATGCTCAGGACGCGGTCGACGCCAAGGGGCTGGAGGCCGATGAGGCCACCGGTGCCGAGATCATCCGCCGCGCGCTCGAGGAGCCGCTCCGGCAGATCTCCGAGAACTCGGGGTTCGAGGGCTCGGTCGTCGTCAACAAGGTCCGCGACATGAAGCCCGGCGAGGGTCTCAACGCGGGAACCGGCGACTACGGCGACCTGATCAAGGACGGCGTCATCGACCCGACCATGGTCACCCGCTCGGCGCTGCAGAACGCGGCCTCGATCGCCAAGAACATCCTCACCACGGAGTGCATCGTGGCCGAGCCGCCCGAGGAGGGTGGCGCCGGCGGCGGTATGCCCGGTGGCATGCCCGACATGGGCGGGATGATGTAAGGAGTCCCTCCGGGACTTCGCGGCCCGCATTCATTCGGCGCCGCACCGCTTGACAGAAGGGCCCGGGAGAGATCCCGGGCCCTTCTGCGTTCTCGGTTGAAAGCAGCCACCCGGTGGTTCAAGTCCGAGCCCCGCTTCTGCCGATGGAGACCCGTGAACTGGGATCGCGCCGTCGCGCGCATGAACGCCCGCCTCGACCCCGCCTCCGAGCGGGAGCTCGCAGCGACCCTGCTCGCGGCGATCGCGATCGCCGGTGCCGCCTTCGGCTTCCTCACCTACCTGCTTCCACACCCCGACGGGACCGACTTCGTGGCGCCGTCGGTCGCCTTCGCGGCTTCGATCGCGGCCGGACTGGCGCTCTGGGTGCGCCGCCGAACGGCTCCCTGGTTGGTGATCTCGCTCGTCGCCGCGCTCGGGTCGCTGGTCGTGGCGGTCGCAATGATCTCGGTCCCGGGCCGCTCGGCCGCCTACGTCACCTACTTCGTCTGGCTCGGGATCTTCGCCTTCTACTTCCTGCGCCCGCGCTGGGCGCTGGCGCAGACGGCCTGGATCGCTGCGCTCTACGGTGTCGCCGTCGTCGCCGATGACCAGAGCGCTCCCCTCGAGCTCTGGCTCAACGGCGTCGCGACGACGCTCGGCGTCGGCCTGCTGGTGCTGGCCCTGCGGACGCGGATCACCGCGCTCGTCGGCAGGCTCGAGCTGACCGCGCGAACCGACCAGCTGACGGGGCTGCCCAACCGCCGCGCCTTCGACGAGCGCCTCGCCGGCGAGCTCGCGAGGCTCGATCGATCCGGCGAGAAGGTTGCGCTGCTGATCCTCGACCTCGACCACTTCAAGGCGCTCAACGACACAGCCGGCCACATCAGCGGCGATCGCGCACTCGCCGCCGTCGCCGACGTGATCCGCTCGAGCGTTCGCGGGGCCGACTGGCCGGCCCGGATCGGCGGCGACGAGTTCGCCGTCGTCCTCCCGGGGGCCGACGAGAACGAGGCGCTGCAGGTGGCCGAGCGGATCAGCGACGGCATCGAGCTCACCTTCGCGGCTGCCGAGGTCCCGCTGGCCGTGAGCGTCGGCGGTGCGGCCGGCTCCGGCGCGCAGATCGACGCCGAGACCCTCCACAGCGAGGCCGACCGCGCCCTCTACGACGCCAAGCGGCGGGGCGGCTCGGCGGTCAGCTTCCGGCGTCCGGTCGCGGTCTGAGCGGACGGCTGCGAGCATCGACCGATGAGTGAATCCGGGACCATCCCGCTCGATCCGGAGGACAAGGCGATCCTCGACCTCGAGTGCGCGTGGATCGCCGGCCATACGTGCAAGGTCGTGGTGCTCGGTGAGGGCGCACCCGGAGTCGAGGAGTTGCGCGGACTCGTCAGCGAGCGGATTGCCGGGGTCCCGGAGCTGACCCGCAAGCTCGGCGGCACCGAGGCAGAGCCGCTCTGGATCCCCGACGAGGACTTCGACGTCGATCGACACGTCCGCCTCAGTGACCTCGGCCCCGCCTCCGACCACGAGGCCGAACTCGACGAGATCGCCCGGCTCTTCGAGCAGCGCCTCGACCGCGAGCGCCCGCTCTGGGCGATCGACGTCGTCCCGCGGGCCGGCGGCGGGATCGTCCTCGTCTGGCGGATCCATCACGCGCTCGCCGACGGGACGGCAGCGATGCGGTTCGCGAAGGAGCTGCTCTGGGACGCCGACGTCGCCGCGGACGGGCAGGTCTCGAGGCCGGCGGCGAAGGCGTCTCACGGCGCCGCCGAACATCCCGACCACCAGCGCCGCCGCGCCCACCTCGCCGCCTTCATGGAGCGCGAGTTCGCCGGGTCCCTGCACCGCTCGCCGTTCGACGGCGAGATCGGCACCCGGCGACGGATCGCGATCGCCGAGGTCCCGCTCGGCCCTCTCCACGACGCCGCCAAGGAGCTCGCCGGCGCAACGCTCAACGACGCAGTGCTGTCGGTCGTCGCCGGATCCCTGCGCCGCTGGTTCGAGCGCCACCACGGACCGCTGGGCGCCGTCCGTGCTCGCGTACCGGTCAGCCTCCATCGGGAAGGCGATGCGGTCGCCAATCACGACTCGTTCTTCTCGGTCCGGCTGCCGCTGAACGAGCCCGACCCGGTCGAGCGGCTGCGGGTGGTCAACCGCGAGACATCCGTCCGCAAGGAGGCCCACGACGCCGAGGTGCTCGACCACGCGGTCGAGGCAATCGGCCGCCACTCGGCGAGGCTCGCGGCGCTGATCGAGAACATCGAGAGCAGCCCCCGCGAATTCGCCGTCAACATCTCCAACGTCCCCGGGCCACGACACCCAGTCAGCGTCCTCGGCACGCCCGTCGAGGGGCTCCACTCGATTGCCGAGATCGGCCTCCGCCACGGCCTGCGCGTCTCGGCCGTGTCGCTGGCCGACCGCCTCTACTTCGGCTTCAACGCCGACCCTGCCCTCGTCCACCACGTCGAGTGGATGGCCGAAGGGGTCGAGATCGAGGCGGCCGAGCTGATCGCTCTCGCCGGCTGAGGCTCACACCGCGCAGACGGTGATCGTCGGTGCGTCGCGGCGGGCCTTCTCGCCGGCACTCTCGAGATCGGAGAGCTGGGTGTAGATCAGCCGGAGTGGGTCGAGGCCGAGCGCCTCGTAGTCGCTCGGCTCGAGGCGCTCGACCAGCGGCTTCGACGCGAGGCGGAGCCCGCCGGCGGCGCAAGGCTCGATCCGGGCGCCCTCGTTGACCTCGTCCCCGAGAGCGGTCACCTCGAGACGGCCGCTCGTCAGCAGCCGCCCGACGTAGAGGCTCGCGCCCCAATGCAGGCCGAAGCGGACGGTGACGTCGCCGGGCTCGAGTCCCGTCCGCTCGGCGATCGCCGGCGTCGCCGCCTGGATCGCGCGGGCGGCCTCGATGCAGGAGCGTGCCGCGGCAGCGTCGGAGCCGTGCTCCTCGCCCAGGAAGAAGGCCGTGACGCCGTCGCCGACGTGCTTGCCGACGATCCCACCCGCTTCGACCACGACCTCGTCGATCACGAAGCTGAGCCGGCGGATCAGCGAGAAGTACACGCTGCTCGGCAGCCGCCGCGCCAGCGCCGTCGACGCCTCGAGGTCGCCGAACATGATCGCCCCGGGACGCTGGGCCGGGACGATCAGGGCGAGCATGCGCTCGAAGAGGCGCGCGTCACCGAGCGCGAGCATTCCCAGCACCGCGCTTCCGACCGCGGGCTTGACGACCACGATTGCGCCGGCATGGCTTCCATCCACGAGGCGGAGCGGCATCATCAACGTGTCGTTGTCGATCGTCGATGACCCGAACCGGATCTCGGTCGACCCGGTGAGGACCGACGGCATCGGCCTCGCCTCCATCTCGTCGACGTAGGGGCGGAGGTGTTCGCCGACCGCCGCCCGCATCGCCTCGATGCCTCCGTCGGTGGCGCCCGCCATCGCTTCGCCGTGTTCGCGGAACCAGCCGATCATGCTCTCCGTCGTCGGCCCCGCGGGCCAGGCTTCGCGGACCGCCTCCATGCGCGGCTCCATGAAGTGGAGGCCGACTCCGACGTCGGGGGTCTCGCGGCCCGCCGCGATCATGACCTTGTAGTCCTCGGTGACGCCGAACAGGCGCCAGGCCGAATCCCAGACCTCGGCCGCGAATCCGGCGGCGTTGAGGCCGTCGAGCACTTCCCGCAGGACCCCGCCGTCGTCCCGCTCGCTCATCGCTTCAGCCGCCGCCCAGCACCTTGGCCATCGGGAGCGGGTCGATCCCGAGGCCGCGCACGTCGGCGGCGCCGCGCTCGCTGACCATCGGCACCTCGAGAAGCTCCGCCTCCTCCCACGTCGCGAAAGCGACCTCGCCGAAGATCCGGCGCAGCCAGATGAGCGACGAGCGCACGAAGGGCAGCGGGATGTGGATCGACGGGCGATCGCGCCCGGCTGTGACAGCGATCAGGCGGGCCTGCTGTTCGTACGTCAGCCGCTCCGGCCCGGCGAGCTCGAAACGGCCGGGCGGACGCTCGAGCGACGCGACGACGGCACGGGCAGCGTCCGCCGCCCAGATCGGCTCGTACGCCGCCTGACCGCGACCCGAGATCGGCAGCAAGGGCAGCAGGGCGAGCCGGCGCATCCATGTCACCCAGGTGTCGTTGCGGTCGTAGATGATCGACGGGGCGAAGATCGTCGATGCGATCGGTGAATCGGCGACGCGGCTCTCGGCGAGTGCCTTCGAGCGGAAGAAGCGGGTGCGCTGAAAGCTCGTCGCCCCGAGCGCGCTGAAGAAGACGAAGCGCTCGACGCCGGCATTCTCGGCGGCCGCGAGCAGGCGGTGGGTGCCGAGCGCCGTGACCTCCTCGACCTTGCGCGGCGGCTGGTCGCGGATCGCCGCGGCGAGATGGATGACGGTGTCGACGCCGCGCACGGCATGGCGGAGGCCGCGCGGATCGCCGAGGTCGGCCAGCGACAGCTGGACGCGGACGCGCTGCGGGCCGAGCCGGCGCGGATCGCGGACGAGACAACGGACCTCGTGGCCCTCGTCGAGGAGCATCGGCAGGAGCGCCGAGCCGACGACCCCGGTGCCTCCGGTGAGCAGGATCTTCATCCCAGCAACCCTACCCCCGACGATCCGCTCGGGCGGCTGTCTCTACAATGATGCGCTCCGCCGTTCCGAACGGATCGGCTCGTCGAAGCCCACGAACAAGAAGGAAGCCGAAACCTTGACCTACGTCATCGCAGAGCCTTGCATCGGGGAGAAGGACAACTCGTGTGTAGAGGTCTGCCCGGTCGACTGCATCCATCCGACGCCCGACGAGCCGGACTACGAATCGGCGAAGCAGCTCTTCATCGATCCCGACGAGTGCATCGATTGCGATGCCTGCGTGGAGGCCTGCCCGGTCGACGCGTGCTTCGCCGAGGACCAGCTTCCCGGTGAGTGGGCGCAGTTCGCCCAGCTCAACGCCGACTACTTCGCCAACAAGTAGGGCGCCGGAGGGCCCCCGCAGTGGGGAATCGACGGCCGGCCTCTGGCGGAGGCTTCCCCGCGGCCTAGTTCTGCTGTCGGCCGGATCGGCCGCCGCGGTCTTCGCCCTCTACCTGCTGGTAGTACGGACGTACTGGGGACAACGGCTCGACGAGCACGCCTTCGTCGGTCACGACTTCTTCGCCTCGCGGGCGGCTCAGGCCGACAGCTTTCTGCGGATCGTCTCGATCGGCTCCCTGGTCCTTGCGATCGCCCTCGTCGCCGCCGTGGCAGTGGTCCGCCGCCGCCCCCGGCTCGCTCTTCTCGCCGCCTCGTCGATCGCGATCTCGGTCTTCACGACGGAGGTCCTCAAGCACTTCCTGCTCGAGCGTCCGCAGATCGTCCCGAGCCTGATCTTCGACAACTCCTATCCGTCGGGCCACACGACGGTCGGGATGTCCGTCGCGGTCGCGGCGATGCTCGTCGTCCCCCGCCGCCTGCTGCTGCCGACGGCGCTCGGCGCCGGCGTCTTCGGCTCGGCGTTCGGGATTGCGGTCGTCGCCGCGGGTTGGCACCGCCCGAGCGATGCGGTCGGCGCGTTCCTCGTCGTCATCGCCGTCGCCGCGGCCTGCGCAGCGCTCAGCCATGCCTTCCCCGACCGCGCCGAGAGCGAGGGCGGAGACCGCTCGTTGCCGCGACTTCGCCTCTACACCACCGATCTCGGCCTCCTCGCCTTCGCCCTCGGCGGCCTCGGTGTGTTCGCCCTCGGGGCGCTCAGCTACCGGGGCATCCCCTGGACGAGCACCAGCGCGGGCTTCCTGCTCTCGGCCGGCGCGATCCTCGTCCTCGGCGTGCTGTCGACGCTGACGTTGGCCGTGGCGATGATGGCGGCGGACGACCCGGACGGCTAGACGGCGCCCGAGCGGCCCGGAGGGCGGGGGGTCAGCCCCCGGCTTGGACGACCGGAAGCTCCATGCCGCCGATCGGCTCCGCGGAGGGAGGAGGCGCCGCGGCGAGGACAGCCTCCATGAGCGGCAGCTCGACGGGCGTCGAGGCGATGATGCCCCGCGCCGCCTGGCGGATCGCGATCGCTGCAGGGGTGTCCGGCTCGGAGGTGACGAGCGGGTCGCCGCCGTCGGCGTGCACGCGGAGCGCCTCCTCGAGCGGCACTTTGCCGAGCAACGGGACGTCGAGGTCGTCGGACAGCGTCTGGCCTCCGCCCTCGCCGAAGATCGTGAAGCGCTGACCGTCGGGCGCCGTGAAGCCGGACATGTTCTCGATCACGCCGAGCACCTCGAGGTCGACCTTGGAGGCCATCTCGGCGGCGCGGGCGGCGACGCTCTGCGCGGCCGGCTGCGGCGTCGTGACGACGAGGATCTTGGCCTGCGGAAGGAGCTGAGCGAGGGTCATCGAGACGTCGCCGGTACCGGGCGGCAGGTCGAGCAACAGGTAGTCGAGCTCGCCCCAGTCGACGTCCTCGAGGAACTGCTGGATTGCCTTGTGGAGCATCGGCCCGCGCCAGACGACCGCCGCGTTCTCCTCGACGAAGAAGCCGATCGACATGACCTTGACGCCGGTCGGGGAATCGAGCGGGATGATCTTGCGCTCGGCGTTCACCTCGGGCCGGCTGTTGACGCCGAGCATGCGCGGGATCGAGTAGCCGTAGACGTCGCAGTCGAGGGCGCCGACGCGCTTACCCTCGGAGGCGAGTGCCGCCGCGAGGTTCGAAGTCATCGTCGACTTGCCGACGCCGCCCTTGCCGGAGGCAACGCAGATCACGTTCTTGACCTTGGCCAGCGCGCCCTCGGGGAGGCCGCCGGGACGGCCGAGCTTCTGCTGGAGGCCCTGCTTCTCGCTGTCGGAGAGGACGTCGAAGCCGACGCCGACGCTGGTCACACCCTCGATCGGGCCGACGTTGTCGACGACCGCCTTCTCGAACTGCGAGCGGATCGGGCACCCCGGCGTCGTCAGCGAAACGACCACGTCGACGCGCCCGTCGGGATGGATGTCGATGCTGCGCACCATCTCGAGCTCGACGATCGATCGCCGCAGCTCGGGATCGATCACGGATCGGAGGGCCTCGGTCACCTGGGCTTCTGTGGGAATCGCCATCCGGGCCATTGTCGCAAAGACGCATCGGCGCCCGCGCCCGCGGGTGCCCTGGGATAGTTCCCGGCCCCGTGGTCGTCTCCGGAACTTTCATCAGCGATTTCTGGGACGACCAACTCGTCGCCCACGACCGCCAGTGGCTGTTCCTCGTCCTGCTCGGCTTCGTCCTCTCCTTCGGCTTCATCCGAATGAGCACCCGCCTGATGCGCAGCCCCCGCGTCCCCTGGTGGCCCGGCAGCGTCGTCAGCGGCAGCGGCGTCCACGTCCACCACCTCGTCTTCGGCATCGTCACGATGATGGTCGCCGGCTCGATCAGCTTCGCCGGCTTCGCGACCGGAACGATCTACGACCTCTGCGCCCTCGCCTTCGGCATCGGCATCGGCCTGACCATCGACGAGTTCGCGCTCTGGGTCCACCTCGACGACGTCTACTGGGCGGAGGAGGGCCGCCGGTCCATCGACGCGACCGTCATCGCGGTACTCGTCCTCGCTCTCCTCGTCATCGGGGTCCGCCCGTTCGAGATCCAGGGCGGCGACCCCGCCACCGTCATCGCGACGATCATCGTCCTGACGATCTGGCTGGTCTCGGTCATCGTCTGCTTCATGAAGCACCGGATGCTCCACGGCCTTTTCGGCTTCCTCGTCCAGCCCCTCGCCTGGTACGGCGCCTGCCGGATCGGCAAGCCCGACTCGCCCTGGGCCCGTCGCTTCTACGGCGACCGCAAGCCCAAGAAGCAGGCGAAGGCCGAGGCCCGCTTCCACCCCGATCGCCGGACCGACCGCTTCAAGGAAGGCGTCCGGACCGCGATCGGCGGGTCGACCGAGGAGACGTACGAGGCGAAGGTGGCGGCGCGGAAGCCTCACGACGGGTAGTCCGGGTCGGGCGGGCCTCCAGGACCGTTGATGGACCGCGGGTCCGCCACCCGCGGCACGGGCGTTGACGAAGGAGGCCCGCGCCCGGCGGCGAGCTCCGGCAGAGCTGACGCGCCGCACCCTGCAGCGATGGGGTGAGCCGGCAGTGGCGGCATCCGCACGACGCCCACCCTGTCCCCTCACTGCCAAAACCAAAGCCACCTGCCCGGCGACGCTCGTGTCTCCCGCTCGACCGAAGCCGAGCCCGCTCTGTCGCCTCGCCGGGCTCCGGGCGGCGTTGTGGACCCCCTCGGTGGCGAGTGGCCCGCGGGTGGCGCGGGGTCGTGCCGACATCCCGCGAGCGTCAGCGAGCGGGTGCGGCACACCCCGCGACAGGACCCGCGGTCCAGCCCCCTCCAGGTCCCAACCCCCGCCACCCATCCCGACAAACAAAAAGACACAGCGGGCCGGTGAAGGCCCGCTGTGCCGGGGAGGAGAGGTGGGGGTCGAACTAGTCGGCCCCCGGTCTACCCGCGATTTATGAGGCGGGCAGATTTCTCCGGCTGCTCCTCTCCGAGGCAGCCGGGCTAAGTGGTCCTAGACCAGCGACCGAACCCGCTCGCTGACCTCGCGGACGCGCTTCTCAGCCTCAGACCGGTTGGCCTTCAGCGTCGACTCGGCGTCACGACGACGAGCCTTGATGTCACGCTCGACCTGCGTGCGGCGCTTCTTGGCCTCACGCTCGATCTGGGTGCGGGTGCGCTTGGCGCGCTGGAGGGCGCGCTTGCGGGCGCTGCCGCCACGACGCTCGACCTTGTTGAGCTCGCGACGGAGCTGCGTGCGGACCCGGCGGACCTGGACCTCGCGCTTGCTCGGCGTGCTCAGGCGATCGCTGATGTCGTTGAGACGCTCGGCGGCCGTGAGGGCGGCACCGACGGGAACGTCGATGGCGGTCTCGGCGGCGGCGACGACGTACTCACCGGCGGCGTTGACGCCGGCACGTGCCTGATGGAGCGTGGTGGTGGCATCGGCCGCGGTGGCCTTGGCCGAGCTCTTGGCCGCGGTCTCGGACTGTGCGGCGGTGCGCTGCGCGCCCTTCTTGGCGGTCGAGGCGGTCTTCTTGGCGGCCGTCTTGGTCTTGGTGGCCTGCGCCTTGGTGGTGGACTTGGACTTGCTGCGTGCCGCGCTCTTCGAAGCTGCGGTGGTCTTGGTGGTGGTAGCCATTCGAGTTCTCAACCCCTTGGGTCGTGGGTGTATTGGAAGTAATGCCCGGAACTAAGTTCCTTAAAACTAAGGATGTTCAGAGTGTAGCACCGAACGCGTGTTCTTACACTGCCCCGCAAAGCCAGTTACAGAGCCATCTGTGAGTAGGGTCACAGACCCCGGTGAATCGATCGCAGATGCCTCAGGCGGCGGCGGCGCGGGCCAGAACCCGAGAGATCCATGCATCGGGATCCGCGAGTTCAGCCGGGTCCGGGAGCGTCTCGGGCCCGCTCCAGGCGGCATTGAGACCGGCGATCCCGGCCTCTGAGACGACCTGGTCGCAGAACCGCTTGCCGTCCTCGTACTGGCGCAGCTTCAGCTCGAAACCGAATAGCCAGGACAGCAGCCGGACCGGGAGGCTGCGCTCGCGGCGACGGCGATCGAGCGCCGTCCGCAGCCGGGCGACGTCGGGGCCGAGATCGTCCGCCGCGGCGTCCATGACGTGCTCGGCGTAGCCCTCGATGGAGGCCATCGCAACCTGCACGGCATTGATCGTGGCGACCGACTCCGCGGGCGCGAGGAGCGAGACCGGATCGGAGGCGCGGATCTCGTCGAGGAAGCGGCGAGGATCCCCCGAGGCGATCCGCCGGGCGCGGTCGAGGATCTCGCGGGCCGGGAGCCGGACCGGCGCCTCGGCGAGCAGAGTCCGCGCCAGGTCGCCGATGTAGGTGCGCAGCCAGGGCGCCGCGGCGAACTGGACGGAGTGCGTCGTCTCATGCAGGGCGATCCAGTCGAGCAGGAGACCGGGCTCGGCTCCGAGTTGGGTGGCGGCGCCGTCGATGTTCTCGCCGACGAAGAGGAGGCGCGGTTCGCGATCGCCACCGAAGAGCGGGTACTCGTACTGGCCGAGGACGTGGCGGGAGGCGAACGCCAGCAGCCCGCCGATCTCGAACGCCAGCACGCGGCCGGCGACGACGGAGAGCGGTCCGGAGCCGGCCGTGCCCTCGAGCCGGGTCGCGATCGCCCCGGTCAGGTCACGGACCGAGAGCAGATTGATCTCGACCCAGCGCCGCCGGCTCACCCACTCGGGCTCCGGAAGCGGCTCGACCGTCTCGAGGGCCGTGTAGCGGCGAACGGCCGCCGCGGCGCGCTCGCCCGAGGCGCCGAGGTCGGGCGCCGAGGCCATCGCCGCCGGCCCGCCCCCGAGCCCGAGCGTCGCGATGCGCTCGGCCAGCCCCCAGTCGACGAGCTCGCTCACGATCCGTTCCGGTCCGGCCGGTCAGCCGGCCTGATGGACGACGCCGGCCTCCTGGGCGGCGAGCACGGTCTCGAGGTGCTCGGCCGACAGGACGGCGGCGACGGGGTAGCGGGTGTCGAGGTCGAGGGCCGCGTCGGCCAGCTCGTAGCCGACGAAGACCATCTCGCCGCCCGCCTCGCGGACGATCAGCTGCGCTGCCGCCGCGTCGACCGAGCGGCAACCGCGGGCGGAGAACATCCCGTCGAAGCGCCCGCACGCCACGTAGCTGAGGGTGATCGCGATCGAGCCGACCGACCGGACCCGGTAGGCCTTGCCTTGCAGCGCGTCGATTGCGCCGACGATCCAGCGCGGATCGGCCGACTCGAGGCCGACGACCTCGAGCGGCATCTCCTCGGTGCGGGGCTCGATGCGGATGCCGTTCAGCCGTGCACCGTCGCCGCGAACGGCGGAGAACTCCTCGCCGGCCCCGAAGTCGTGGACGAATCCGAAGTGAACGTCGGCCATCGACTCGCCGTCGGCGACCGCGACCGAAAGGGAGTGGGACGGAATCGTGCGGCGTACGTTCATCGAGCCGTCGATCGGGTCGATGACGACCCGGTGCCGCGGCTCGCCCTCGCCGAGGAGCACCTCGCCGCGTTCCTCGCTGACGGCCGATAGGCCCGCGCCGGCGGCCGCGATCCGCTCGAGCTCCTCGAAGACGATGTCCTCGCACTGGCGGTCGAGCTTCAGCGTCATGTCGCCGCCCTCGCCCCGTCCCTCGTACTGCGTGCGGGCCGCGATGCCCCGGGTCGTCGCGAAGAGGTCCGCCTGGCGGGCCGCCATGCGACGACACGCGTCGAGCCAATCGATCTCCGGATTCACCTCGCCAATGGTATTGGGGGCCGCTTGGCGAGCCCTCCGGGCACCGGTACGGTTGGGTCGATGGAGGGATCAGACAGCGACGGTTTCGCGCGAGCGCTTGCGATCGACTCGGGGACGGCGCTCGTCCGCGGCCCGGCCGGCTCCGGCCGCACCGAGCTGGTCGCCCGCAAGGTCGCGGCGCTCGCCGAGGCGGGCACGCCGATCGAGCGGATCCTCGTCATCACCCAGACGGCCGCGAACCGGGCGCGGCTCCGCGGCCGCGTCGCCGAGCTGCTCAGCGGCTCGTTCGAGGAGGTCTGGATCGAGACCTGGCCGGGGCTCGGGGAACGCCTCCTCCGCGATTACGCGCTCGAGGCCGGCATCGACCCGTTCTTCGAGGTCGCAGGTCCCGCTGACCGCCTCGCGCTGCTGCTCGACCGGCTCGACTCGCTGCCCCTGCGTCGCCACGAGATCCGCGGCAACCCGTCGGGCCTTCTCGCCGGGCTGCTGGAGCGCATCGACCTCCTCAAGGCCGAGGGGATCGGCCCAGCCGACCTTCGCGATCGCGCGCGAGCCGCTGAGCGCGGCGCCGCTGGCCGCTCGGAGCGCGAGGTCGCGCTTCGCGAGCTCGAGTTCAGCGAGGTCTTCGACCGGCACGATTCGATAATGCTCGAGCTCGGCATGCTCGACGAGAACGAGCTCGTGCTCGAGCTCGGGCGCGTCCTGACCCGCCACCCCGACCTCAGCGCCGCCCTCGGCGAACGCTTCGAATGGCTCCTCGTCGACGAGCTCGAGGACGCGGGCCGGCCCCGGATCGCCTGTCTGCCGTTGCTCGCCCCGCACGGAAACGTGATCGCCACCTGCGATCCCGATCAGGGCCTGCGGGCGAATCGCGGCTTCGGCGAGGGCGCGGCGCTCGCGTTCCTGAGCCGCTTCCCGGCAGCCGAGCGGTTCGAGCTCGGCGCGAGCCGCCGCTCCCGCGGCCGGCTGGCGACGGCGACCTCAACAGCGGCCGGGCTCGTACCCGGCTCCTACCGGGAGGCGCTGCCCGTCGCTGCTTCCCCGGCGGTCTCGGGCGACGACGCCGACGCCGAGCTGCGCTTCTGGCGCTGCGCGAACGAGCGCGCCGAAGCTCAGGCGGTGGCTCGAGAGATCGAGCACCGGCTGGCGTCGGGGGAGAGCAGGCCCGAGGACATCTGCGTCCTCACCGGCGCGTCCGCCCGCGAGAGCCGCCTGATCGCGGCCGCGCTCGAGGAGCGCAACATCCCCTTCCGGAGCTCCGGCTCGGCCGCCTTCTTCGGCCGGCCCGAGATCCGCGACGCGATCGCCTGGCTGCGGGCGCTCGCCGACCCGAACGACTCGGCGGCGGTCGTCAGGGCGCTGACCCGGCCGCCGGTCGAGCTGCGCTCGGTCGACCTCGCCCGCTGCACGACGATTGCGCGGCGCCGCAAGCTCGACATGATCTCGGCGGTCGAGGCATCGCTCGAGAGCCCGCAGCTGCCGCCGCCGTCGCGCGACCGTCTCCGCGCCTTCCTGAAGCTCTACCGCGCCGCCGCCAACGCCTTCGACGGCCTCCGCGCCGACGTCTTCGTCCGCCGGCTTATCGAGCGGGTCGGCTTCCGCCGCCACGGCCTCTTCGCGGCGAGCCCGGAGACCGCCGAGCGCCTCGTCAACCTCTCGCGGCTCGCCGAGCTGGCCGCCGGGTGGACGCGCCGGCGCCCCGACGGATCGACCCGCGACTTCGTCCGCTACCTCGCCGCGGTCGGCGAGGCCGGCCAGCGGTTCAGCCGCCCCGCTGAACCGCCGCCGCAGAACGCGGTTCTGCTCGCCGAACCGGAACAGGTCAAGGGGATGGACTTCGACCGCGTCTACCTGCTCGGCCTCGGCCGCGGCGCCCTCCGCTGGGGAGCCGACCGCACCGACTGGATCCCGGCGGAGTTGCTCGAGGGCGATCGCCCGCCCGGCGAGGACGTCGCCGACGCGCTCCGGGCCCGTCGTGCCTACCTCGCCATCAGCCGCGCCCGCACCTCGGTCGTCCTCTCCCACCCCGAGCAGGTGCGCGGAGCCGACAGCGTCCCGTCACCCCTCTACGAGGCGGTCCGCGAGGCGATCGGCGGCGAGGAGGAGCCCCACGAGGAGGAGCTGTTCGGCCCGGCCGAGGGTCTCCACGCCACCTACCGGATGCTTCGCGACGAGGTGCTCGAGGCGTCCTGGCGCGCCGGCGCCGCGCTCAGCGAGATGCGGCTCGACACCGCCGAGGACGTCAACCGGGCGGTCGCCCGCTACTTCGAGCTGCTCAAGCTCGCCGCGCTCATCCAGCGGCCGGGAACGGAGTCGGAGCGTGACGCGATCGCGGCGCTGAACGAGCTGATCGGCCGGATCGCAACCCCCGAGCAGCTCGTCGAGCTCAACCGCTCGGCGCTCGACGAATACGTCCTCGACGAGGGCCGGGACCGGACGCGGCGCAGCGAGGAGCTGGCGAGCCGGGCCGAGCCCGGGCTCGAGGCGTTCCTGCCGAAGCGGGCCGGCGGCCTCGCGCTCTCGGCCTCCGACGTCGACCTCTACCGGACCTGCCCGCTCAAGTACAAGTTCGCCCGCGTCTTCGCGATCCCGCAGGAGCCGACGATCAACCAGCGGTTCGGGATCCTCGTCCACAACGTCCTCGAGCGCTACCACTCCGACGAGATCCGGGATGCCGATCTCGGCGGCGACGAGGGCGGCCTGAACCGCCTGCTCGGGCTGTTCGAGGCGGGCTGGCGGCGGACCGGATTCGGCTTCTCCGACGACGAACTGCAGTACCGCGACCGCGCCGTCGCCGCGCTCGCCCGCTACCACGAGCGCCACAGCGCCGGGGCCGCCCGCCCGGTCTGGCTCGAGCGCCGCTTCTCGTTCAAGATCGGCGACACGACGATCGGCGGACGCGTCGACCGCGTCGACCGCCATCCCGACGGCAGCTACGAGCTCATCGACTACAAGACCGGTCCGCCGAAGAAGGCCGCCGACCTCGTCGACGACCTGCAGATCGCGCTCTACCGCGTTGCCGCCCGCGAGGCCTGGGACATCGAGGCCGCCGACGGCGCCTACTGGTACGTGCTCGACGACGAGAAGGTCCCCGCGGGCGGTGAGGCGGATGCGATGGAGCGGGTCGAGAGGACCGTGGTCGAAGTCTCGGCCGGGATCACCGGCCAGGACTTCGAGCCGCGGCCCGACTTCAACGTCTGCTCGTGGTGTGACTACCGCCTGATCTGCCCGGCCTCTGAGGCCTAGCGGGAGCAGCCGACGAGGCCGACGCCGCCGTTCGCCTCGGTGATGACTCCGACGCCGGGGGCATAGGTCTTGGTCTCGAACTCGCCTGGCTTCGGCACCGTCGCGTGCTCGCGGATCCGGATCACGTGCCGGTAGGTCTCACCCCGGACCTTTTCGGTCAGCCCGGTCGCGGCGATCGTGTCCTTCTCGACCGCGATCCCGTGGGCGTTCTCCGACTTGAACTTGCGACCCTTCCTGACGTTCGCGGGCATCAGCAGGCCCGGGCGTGCTCCGTCGCGGCCGGCACGCCACTGGCCCTCATGGGTGACCGAGCCGTTCTTCAGGTACTCGTTCACGTCCTCGCCGAGGTAGTGGACCCCGCCGCGGCGATCTTGGGCGAAATAGTCGACCGTCCGCTCGATCTTCCGGTCCGACCGGAGATCGGTGACGGTGTCGCGGACCACGGCGGCCCTGACGGTCCGGCCCCCGAAGCTGATCCGCTTCGTGCGCGACTGCAGGACGCGGACGATGCCGAGCCGCTGTCGGCCATCCTTGCCGCGCAGGACGCAGCGATCGAACTTCGAGATCGGCAGGTACCGGTTCGTGATCCGGGCCGAGTTCTTGCCGTAGCCGGACCCTCGCGGCGATGCGACCGCCGATCCGACGACGGTCAGGGCGACGGCCAGGGCGGCGATGGCGGCTCCGGCGCGAATTCCAGTTCGGGTTCTCATCGGTACTCCTTCGGTCGGAGGCCGCGTCGCTCGCGGCCCTTCCCGACCACCGTCGCGGCCGACGATGAGAGTCGGATGAGGATCCGGGACGTCAGTCGCGCTGCTGTCGCAGGAACCGCTGGAACTCGCGCGCGATGGCATCTCCCGAGGGAACGTCCTCCTGAGAGAAGCCCGCGACCTCGTCCTGCTGCTCCTCGAGCTGCTCGACCATCTCCTTGATCTCCGGGTTCGCCGCGACTGCCTCCGTCACCTGCTGCTCGAATGCGGCGGCGGCCTCCTCGAGGTCGGAAGCCTCGACGGCGATCCCGATCATCCCCTCGAGCCGGCGCAGCAGCGCCAGGCCGGCCTTCGGGTTCGGGACGGCCGCCGCATAGTGGGGGACGGCGGCCCAGAGGCTGGCCGCGGCGATTCCGCGCTCGCGGCAGGCGGCGTGGAAGATCCCGAGGATCCCGGTCGGCCCTTCGTAGGCGACATCTTCGAAGCCGAGCTGGGCGATCATCGCGTCGTCGGTCGCGAGGCCGGTGATCGGCACCGGGCGGGTGTGGGCGACGTCGGCGATCAGGGAGCCGAAGGTGACGACGGATTCGACACCGCATGCTTCGGCGACGTCGAGTACGGCGCTGCAGAAGCTGCGCCAGCGGACGCTCGGCTCGGTCCCGCTGATCACGAGCAGGTCCCGCTCGGCGCCCTCGGCGGTCGCGGCGACGATCAGGTTGTCGGGCCACTCGACGCCCTGCATCTCGCCGCCGGAGATCTCGATGGTCGGGCGGTTGGCCTGGAAGTCGAAGAACTCCTCCGGGTCGATGCGGGCCACCAGCTCGGTCTCGAGCGAGGCTCCGATCGCGCCCAGCGCCGTCCCGGCTGCGCTGGCGGCGTCGTTCCAGCCTGAGAACGAGGCGACGAGCACCGGCGAGCGCAGCTCCGGCGGCTCCCGTTCCCAGATGATCGGATCCATCGGGTTCACAGTAGCGGCCGCGGGTTGGCGATCGGGCCGGTCGTCGCCGCGATTCGTCCGGCCGGCATTGCATCATCGGCCCATCGATGAGGCCCCCGCCAATCCCGCAGCAGCTCCGTCCCCCGAGGGGATCGCGGCGCTGCAACCAGGCCGACCCCTCACGGGGCGGTTCGCGGTGGTTCGCAAGGACCGGCAGCAGGCGAAGAACGGCTCTCCCTACCTGAGCCTCGAGCTCCGGGACCGGACCGGGTCGATCCCGGCCCGCATCTTCCGCGACGTCGACGTCCTCGGTGCCCGCTTCGAGCGCGGCGACGCCATCGAGGTCAAGGGCAAGGTCGAGCGCTTCCGCGGCAATCTCTCGGCCGAGGTCAGCGCCCTCCGGAAGATCGAACCGGGCTCGTTCGACCCCGCCGAGTTCCTGCCGTCCGCGTACCGCTCGGCCGAGGAGCTGAACGGGTTCCTGGAGCATCTGACCCGCGAGGTCTACGACCCGGGCCTCCGCGAGGTGGTCGAGCGGGTCCTCGACACCGAGCCCGTCGCCTCCGAGTTCCGGCGCGCGCCCTGCACCCGCGGCGGCCACCACGCCTACCTCGGCGGGCTGCTCGAGCACACCGTCGCCGTCGGGACCCTCGTCGGCGAGGTCTGCCAGCTCCATCCCAAGCTCGACTCGGACCTGCTGATGGCGGCCGCGCTGCTCCACGACGTCGGCAAGGCGCGCGAGTTCACATACGGCGCCGAGTTCGGGATCAGCGAGGAGGGGGCGATGCTCGGCCACCTCCAGATCGGCGCCTCCCTGATCGAACCCGCCGCCGCGTCGCTCGAGCCGCCCCGGCGCCTGGCGCTGCTCCACTGCGTGCTCAGCCACCACGGCCCAGAGGCGGCGGGACGCGCCCGCGGCGCCGGCTCCGGCTTCGCTTCCGCCGAGGCGCTGGCGCTGGCGCGGATCAACTCCCTCGACGCGTCCGTCAAGGGCGCGCTCGAGCACGGCCTCGGCCCCCGCTGACCGCTCCCCGGCCCTCCCTCGAAGGTCGTCAGTACTCGTCAGCAGGTCGGCGCCGCTGCCGTTTGCGCTCGCTCTGCCTGCGCTTGCTCTCCAGCCGGCGCTCCCTCGCTCCACGCCCGGGTTTCGTCGCCCGGCGGTGCTTCCGGGGCGCCGCTGCCTCGGCGAGCCGGTTGCGGAGGCGCTCGATGGCGATCTCGCGATTGCGGGCCTGGCCGCGGGTGTCCTGCGCCACGGCGGTGACCCGCGGGCCGAGCCGTCCGGCGATGCGCGCCTTCTGGGCATCGGTCAGCGACGGCGAGGCGCGGACGTCGAAGCTGGCCTCGATCCGGGAGGCGGTCTTGTTCGCGTGCTGGCCGCCGGGGCCACCGGAGCGGCTCGCGCGCAGCTCGATCTCCTCGACGGGAATCGCGATCCCGTGGCCGATGTCGATCGTCTCGCTCACTCGGCGACGGTAGCGCCGTCGTCCGGCGCGGGCTCGGCGAGCCCGCGCCTGAGCAGGCGGACGGCGACGATCAGGCAGAGCGCAGCGAAGCCGAGCTCGAGCGCCCGCTGCGGGAGGGCATTGGCGACGACGACGCCGATCGCGACGCCCGGCACCGACAGAACCCCGATCGTGAATCCGTCGCGCAGGTCGACGTTGCCGTGGCGGTGCTGGCGCCAGGTGCCGACGATCGCCATCGGGACGATCACGAGGAGCGATGTGGCCTCGGCTTCGAGCTGGGTGTTGCCGAGGAAGATCGCGAGCGCCGGCACGAAGAGGATGCCGCCGCCGACGCCGAGCAGGCCGCCGACTGCACCGCCGGCAAGTGCGAGGACGATTGCGAGCGTCACGTCCATCTCAGGGAATGATCAGCTCGACGGCGACGACGATCAGCAGCAGGGCGAAGAGGAGGGAGACGGCGCGCTCGGGGATCCGTTGCTGGACGGCGACCCCGATTCCGACGCCGGCGACGGCGGGGACGACGAGGAGTGCCGCATCGCCGAGCCGGACGTTGCCGTAAATGCCGTGGAGCCCGGCCGCGAGGGCCGCGATGATCGCGATCGCACAGAGCGAAGTCGCCGTCGCGCGGCGTTCGCCGAAGCCGAGCATGATCAGCAACGGGACCATGACGATGCCTCCGCCGACGCCGAAGAGGCCGCTGAAGGCTCCGGCGAGAATCCCGATCGCGCCGAAGCGGATCGTCCGATTCGCGGGCACGGCGCGATACTAGATGAGTGATGTCGGACCCCGGATCGATCGCAGCCGTCGAGCCCCTGCTGGCCGACCCCGCCGCGGCGGCGATCCTCTGCGACCTCGACGGGACGCTAGCCCCGATCGTCGCTCGTCCCGAACTGGCCGCCGTCCCCGACGCGGCGCGAGTCGCGCTGGCGCGGATCGCCGACCGCTACGCGATCGCCGCCGTTGTCACCGGGCGCCGGGCGACGGTCGCCCGTGAGATCGTCGGCCTCGAGAAGCTGACCTACATCGGCAACCACGGCTTCGAGCTGCTGCTGCCGAACTCGCCGGAGGCGCGGGACGCGCCGGAGCTCGGCCCGAACGGCCGGGCCGCCGCCGAGTTCGCCGATCGGCTCGACGCCGCCGAGCTCGAAGCCGCCGGCCTCCGTCTCGAGGACAAGGGACCGATCGTCGCGCTGCACTGGCGCGGCGCCGCCGACGAGCCGGGCGCCGAAGCGCTCTCCGAGCGGATCGCCGGCGAGGGCGCGGGGGAGGGGCTGATCATCCATCGCGGTCGCAAGGTCCTCGAGCTCCGGCCCCCGGGCCGGGTCGACAAGGGCACGGCCGTCGAATCGCTGCTGCTCGGAAGCCCCGCCACCGCGGCGCTCTACGCCGGCGACGACCGGACCGACCTCGATGCCTTCTCGGCGCTCGACCGCCTCGCGGCCTCGAGCCGCCTGCGAACCGCCGTGCGGATCGGGATCGCGTCGGCCGAGGGACCGGACGAGATCACCGACCGCGCCGATCTCACGGTCGACGGACCGGCCGGGCTGCTGCCCGTCCTGGCTGCGCTCGCCGACTGATGCAGTACAAGGACCTGCTCCGCGGAACCGTTCTCCTGGTTGCGATCGAGGCGACCGGCCTGGCGGCCATCTCGGCGATCACCATCAACGCCACCGGGGACGACATGCTCGCCGCCCTCGCGCTGGGCTGGTGGCTGATCTCGATCCTGGGCGGCATCTGGCTCGGGCGGCCGTCGCGCACCGCCGAGGCCCTCCGCGGCCCGCTCGCCGCGGCGAAGACGTCGATCCAGTTGCCGGCCGAGACGCCGGTGCGGATCGCCCTGGCGCGCCTCTGGCCGATCGCCCTGTTCGCGATCCTCGCCGGCGCCGCCGGGCCGGTGCTCGCGCAGGTCCCGGCGATCGCCACCGGCTTCGCGCTCGGCGTCGCGACGTCGTGGCGCAACCGCGAGGCGGCCGTCACCGCGGTCGAGGAGCGGGACGGGGTCTGCTTCTACGTCGAGCACGGGTCGGCGTTCGACCCGATCAAGCTGATCCGCACCCCCGGCCTCCGCCACGGCGGCGCGGCGTCGCCGAGCTAGAGCTTCTTGAGCTGAGCCCAGGTTCGGGTGTTGGCGACCTGAGCGGCCGTCAGGCCCGCGCGCCGCGCCGTCGCAACCGAGTACTCGATGAACCGCAGCGTCGACGTCCGGTGGGCATCGGTGTTGCAGAGGATCGGGACGCCGGCCTCGGCTGCGAGCCGGGCGTGGTGGTCGTTGAGGTCGCGCCGGTTCGGGTTCCCGTTGATCTCGATCATCGTCCCCGCCTCCGCGGCCGCGGCGACGACGGCCTCCATGTCGATGTCGTAGGGCTCGCGACGCAGCAGCATCCGCCCGGTCGGGTGCCCGAGGCAGTTCACCTGCGGGTTCCGGACCGCCTCGACGACGCGGTCGGTCATCTCCCGCTTCGAGATCCGGAACGACGTGTGGACGCTGGCGACGACCCAATCGAGCTCGTCGAGGACGTCGGCGGCGTAGTCGAGTGACCCGTTCGGGAGGATGTTCACCTCGGATCCCGCCAGCAGCCGGAAGCGCTTCGTCCCGTTCTCGGCGTTGAACTCAGCGATCTCCTCGACACGCTCGAGCAGCTCCTTCGGCTGGACGTCGTCCCCGAACCCGTGGGTGGCCGAGTGGTCGGTGATCGCCAGGTAGGCGTAGCCGCGCTGCCGGGCCGCCTCGGCCATCTCCTCGAGCGTGTTCTTGCCGTCCGAGAGCGTCGTGTGGCAGTGGAGGTCGCCGCGGATGTCGGCGACGGTGACGAGCTCCGGCAGCTCTCCGGCCTCCGCCAGGCCGATCTCGTTGCGGCCCTGGCGAAGCTCCGGCTCGATGAAGGCGAGTCCGAGCCGCTCGTAGACGCCGGCCTCGTCCTCGCAGCGGGTCACCTCGCCCGTCTCGGTGTCGGCGATGCCGTGCTCGGAGACCGACAGGCCCCGTTTGACGGCTCGCTCACGGAGCTTGACGTTGTGTTCCTTGGAGCCGGTGAAGTGCTGGAGCAGGTTCCCGAACTCCTCGGGCGGGACGATCCGGAGGTCGAGCGCGATCCCGTTGTGGGTCCGCGCCTTGAGGCCATTCTCGGACGGGTTGCCCGACTCGGCGATCAGCGGGTGCCCGGCCAGCGCCTCCGCGAGGGCGAGTGGTTCGGTCGCGGTGGCGACGATGTCGATGTCCTTGCAGGTGTCGGTCCAGCGCCGAGCCGAGCCGGCGAGGACGACCTTCTCGGCCGCGTCGGTCTCGACGAGGGCCGCGACGAGTTCGTTGCCGACCTCGCGGGCGTCGCTGAGCAGCCGCCGCTCCTCGGTCCCCTCGTCGGCCATCCGGTCCAGGCCGGCGAGGACGTTCTCCTCGAACTTTGCACCGAGGCCCCGAAGCCCGCGGAGCTCTTCGGCCTCGGCTGCGGCACGGAGCTCCTCGACCGTCGCGATCCCGGTCTCGTCGTAGATCCGCCGGACCGTCTTCGCGCCGACTCCGGGGATCCTCGTGATCTCGACCAGGGTCGCCGGGATCTTCGCCTTCAGCTTCGCGGCGGCCGGGATCTCGCCGTCGGTGACGAGAGCGACGATCTTCTCCTGGATCGTGTCGCCGATCCCCTGCAGCTCGGTCGCGCGGCCCTCGAGGGCGAGCTCGCCGACAGGTCCGGGGCTGTCGGCGATCGCCCGGGCGGCCTCCTTGTAGGCGAGGACCCGGAAGCGGTTCGCGCCGTCGAGCTCGTAGAGCGTCCCGAGCTCGCGGAACGCAGCGGCGATCTCGGCGTTTCGCATAACGGCAAGGGTAGATTGACGGGGTCGTGACGCGCAGTCGAGCGGTCCGGAGGGCCGCGAGTCGCGCAGTTATCTAGGGTGCGCCGACTTCATGTCCGCCGTTGAACCCACACCGCTTCCGATCCGGGTCGTCCTCCCGACCTACAACGAGGCCGACAACCTCGAGGCGATCACCGCCGCGGTTCTCGACGCGGCTCCGGCCGGGACCGGCGTGCTCGTCGTCGATGACGGCTCCCCCGACGGCACCGGCGAGATCGCCGACCGCCTCGCCGCTGCCGACGAGCGCATCGACGTCCTCCACCGTCACACGAAGGAGGGGCTCGGGCCGGCGTACGTCGCCGGCTTCCACCGCGCGCTCGATTCCGGCGCCGAGCGGATCGTGCAGATGGACGCCGATTTCTCCCACGACCCCGCCGACGTTCCCCGGCTGATCGCGGCGACGATGGACGCGGGCGGGGGCGCCGACCTCGCGCTCGGCTCCCGCTACGTCGAGGGCGGGGGCGTCGGCGACTGGGGCGCCGGGCGGCAGGCGATCTCGCGGTGGGGCAGCATCTACGCGCGAACCTGGCTCGGGCTCGCCGTCAACGACCTCACCGGAGGCTTCAAGTGCTTCCGGCGAGGGGTCCTCGAGGCGATCCACATCGAGACCGTGAGCGCCCTCGGATATGCGTTCCAGATCGAGACGACCTACCGCGCCGCCCGCGCCGGATTCATCGTCGCCGAGGTCCCGATCGTGTTCAGCGACCGCCGCGTCGGCGAGTCGAAGATGAGCCGGGCGATCGTTGCGGAAGCCGCATGGAGAGTGCCGATTATGCGCTTTCGCGGCACCCGCTGGAGCTGAGGCTCTTCCAATACTTCATTTTGTGTAGTAAGGTGTCTCCAGACGCCGCGACCGGCGGTCCGGCTGATCAGATCGATATACAACGCACCCACGCACCCCCCACTGAGGAGCACCCAAATGGCGAACCTCCCGCAGGTCACAGACAACAACTTCCAGGCCGAGGTCATCGATTCGACCGAGCCCGTCCTCGTCGACTTCTGGGCCCCCTGGTGCGGCCCCTGCCGCGTCGTTCACCCGATTCTCGAGGAGATGTCGGGCGAGCGCGACGACGTCAAGATCGTCTCGCTGAACATCGACGAGAACCAGGAGACGGCCGGCAAGTATCAGGTCATGTCGATCCCGACGATGATCGTCTTCAAGGGCGGTCAGCCCGCCAAGACCATCGTCGGCGCGATGCCGAAGAAGCGGCTGGAGGCCGAGATCGAGCCCGCGCTGGCCTAGAGCTGGCCGTCAACGAAGCCGGCCAGTAGCACCAGCATTCCGCCGATCTCGCCGACGATCAGCGCCCACATGAACGCGTGGGTGCCGGAGACGGGGTCGCGGAACTGGTTGTCGGTGTCGCGGCGCAGGCCGTGGATCGAATAGCCGGCGATAGCGGCGGCGAAGAAGAAGATCGGGACGAACGCGGCGATGAGGTTGACCGCCGCTGAGAAGCCGCTGAGTTCGACGAAGACGGCGAGCAGAAGCGTCGCGAAGCTGTAGAGCAGGGCGGCGCGGTGAGCCGTGTCGACGTAGGGGTGGGCGAGCGCGTCCTCCGAGGTCGCCATCTGCCGGTATTTCCAGATGCCGAGCAGCAGCGCCCAGAGGAAGATCAACCCCGCGGCGAGGATCACCGCCTTCGTGTCGCCACCGATCTCCACGCTGCCGGCCTAGCCCGCCCGCCCGACCGCGATCACGAGCTCGCGGCCGTCGACGGTGACCTCGGTCCCGAACGGGTCGGTCTCGTAGGCGATGCTCGTCGCGAGGGTCTCGCCGGTGACGTAGTCCTCGTGGGCGCGGGCGGCGTCGAGGAGCTCGGCGTCGCCGCCGAGCTTCAGCTCGATCCGGTCGCTGATCTCGAGGCCCGTCTCCTTGCGGGTGTTCTGGACGGCGCGGACGACCTCGCGGGCGTGGCCCTCGCGGATCAGGTCGTCGTCGAGGTCGAGCGCCAGGGCTACGGCGCGGCCCGACTCGGTCTCCACCTGGTAGCCGTCGAGCGGCTGCATGACGAAGCTGAGCTCATCGGGGCCGAGGGTGTGTTCGCGCCCGTCGATGCTGATCCCGACCTGGCCGCCGGCCTCGACGGTCTCGCGGACGTGGTCGCCGTCGAGCGCCTCGACCGCGACCTTGACCTGCGGCATGTCCTTGCCGAAGCGGGGTCCGAGGACGCGGAAGTCGGGCTTGACCGACCAGCTGGCCAGCTCGCCCTCCTCGCTGACGAACTCGAGCTCGCGGACGTTTAGCTCGGCGGAGACGATCTCGGCGAGCGCCTCGATGGTCCGCCGCTCGGAGGCGGTCGCGACGATCACTGCCTTGGCGAGCGGCTGGCGCATCTTCACCTTCGCCTGGGCACGGGCGGCGCGGCCGAGCTCGACGGCGCGGCGGGCCGCCTCGACGCCGCCTTCGAGATCGAGGTCGCGCAGCGACGCGTCGGCTTCCGGGAAGTCCTCGAGGTGGACGGATGCCTCGATCGGCTGCTCGGCGCCGTGGACGAGGTTGAGCCAGATCGCGTCGGCCGTGAACGGGATGAAGGGGGCGAGCAGCTTCGCGGTCTCGACGAGGCAGTGGCGGAGGGTCTCGAACGCGGCCGCGTCGCCCTCCCAGAAGCGCCGCCGCGAGACGCGCACGTACCAGTTCGACATCTCGTCGACGTAATCGGAGATCGCCCGGCCGGCGCCGGTCGAGTCGAAGTCGTCGAGCCGGTCGCGGACCGTCTCGGTCGTCGCCTGCAGCCGCGAGACGAGCCAGCGGTCGAGGGCGGCCTCGGCCTCCGATGGCCCCTCGCTCTTCGGCGCCTCCTCGTCGGCCGCGTTCGCGTAGAGGACGAAGAACGAATAGGTGTTCCAGAGCGTCAGCAGGAACTGACGGACCGACTCGCCGACCGTGTCGGCGCTGAACCGGTAGCCGGCCCAGGGCTGCTGGGAGGCCAGGTAGTACCAGCGGAACGCGTCGGCGCCGTGGGCGTCGATGACCTCGTGCGGGTCGACGAGGTTGCCGAGCCGCTTGCTCATCTTCCGGCCCTCGGGGTCGAGGATCAGGCCGAGGCAGACGCAGTTCAGGTAGTCGGTCTCGTCGAAGAGCAGCACCGATTCGGCGAGCTGCGAGTAGAACCAGCCGCGGGTCTGGTCGATCGCCTCGCAGATGAAGTCGGCCGGGAAGCGCCGCTTGAACTCCTCCTCGTTCTCGAACGGGTAATGGAGCTGCGCGAACGGCATCGCGCCGCTGTCGTACCAGGTGTCGATGACCTCGGGGACGCGCCGCATCTCGCCGCCGCAGGACTCGCAACTGAGGACGACTGCATCGATGTAGGGGCGGTGGAGGTCGACGTCGCCGTTCTCCGATCGCGGCAGCTCGCCTCCTCGCTCGGTGATCTCGGCGATCGAGCCGACGCAGACCTGCTCGTCGCAACCCTCGCCGGTGCATTCCCAGACCGGCAGCGGGGTGCCCCAGTAACGCTCGCGGGAGAGGGCCCAGTCGACGTTGCCCTCGAGCCACTTCCCGAAGCGGCCGTGCTTGATGTGCTCGGGGTGCCAGCCGATCCGCTCGTTCTCGGCCAGCATCCGGTCGCGGACCTGCGAGGTCCGCAGGTACCAGGAGGCCTTCGCGTAGTAGAGGAGCGGGGTGTCGCAGCGCCAGCAGTGCGGGTAGGCGTGCTCGTAGGGGACCTCCTTGAAGAGGCGCCCCTTCTCGCCGAGCGCGGCGACGATCTCGGGGTTGTGGTCGCGGACGAGCTTGCCCTGGAAGTCGGGGACGCGCTCGTCGTAGGTGCCGTCGAGCCGGACCGGGTTCTGGAGCGTCATCCCGTACCGCTCGCCGAGCCGGAAGTCGTCCTCGCCGAAGGCGAGCGCGGTGTGGACGAGGCCGGTGCCGTCCTCGGTCGTGACGAAGTCGGCCATCAGCACGGAGTGGCCGAGCGGGCCGAACTCGGAGCCGGCGATGAAGTTGAACGGCGCCTCGTAGCGGGTGCCCTCGAGGTCGGATCCCCGAAGCGTCGCGAGCGTCTCGTAATCCTCACCGAGGACGCGCTCGGCGAGCGCGAGCGCGACGACGACGATCTCGCCTCCCGGCAGCACCGCGCGCACGTAGTCGATTTCGGGTCCGGCCGCGACTGCGGCATGGGCGATCAGCGTCCACGGCGTCGTCGTCCAGACGAGCAGCTCGTCGCCGGGTTCGAGCGGGCCGGGGGCCTCGGTGACCGGCAACCGCACGTAGACCGAGGGGTCGACGACGTCCTTGTAGCCGAGGGCGACCTCGTGCGAGCTCAGGGCGGTGCCGCAGCGCGGGCAGTAGGGCACGACCTTGTGGCCCTCGTAGAGCCGGTCGCTGTCCCAGTTCTGCCGCAGCGACCACCAGACCGACTCGATGTAGTCGGTCTCCATGGTCACGTAGGGGTCGTCGAGGTCGATCCAGTGGCCGATCCGCTCGACCATCCGGTTCCAGTCGCCGACGTAGGCGAAAACCGACTCGCGGCAGCGCTGGTTGAACTCGGCGATGCCGAACTCCTCGATCTCCTCCTTGGAGCTGATCCCGAGCTGCTTCTCGATCTCGAGCTCGACCGGGAGGCCATGGCAGTCCCAGCCGCCCTTGCGGGGGACGTCGAAGCCGCACATCGACTTGTAGCGCGGGTAGATGTCCTTGAAGACGCGGGCGAGGACGTGGTGGGAGCCGGGCTTGCCGTTCGCGGTCGGCGGCCCCTCGTAGAAGCTCCAGATCGGCCGGCCCTCACGGGACGCGAGCTGGCGGCGGAACGTCTCGCCCTCGCGCCAGCGCTCGAGTACGCCCTCCTCGAGGGCGGGGAAGGACTGCTTCGGATCAACGGGCGCGTAGCGGCTCATGGGGGCGGCCGATTCTAGGTGGCAGATAGCCTTTGCTCCCGCACCCCCCGCACCAGATTTGAACGGAGAACCCGAATTGGCTGAGGAATCGACGAGCGACACAACGGCTAGCGAACAGCTCTGGGGAGGTGAGACCGAGAAGGCGGTAGCGAACTTTCCCGTCTCCGGTCACCCGGTTCCGGCACCGGTCATCCACTGGCTCGGACGCATCAAGGCCGCAGCGGCCCGCACCAACGCTGAGCTCGGCCTCCTCGACGAGGGCCACGCCGACCGCATCGCCGCCGCCGGCGACGCCGTCGGCCGCGGCGAGCACGACTCGCAGTTCCCGGTTGACGTCTTCCAGACCGGTTCCGGCACCTCCTCGAACATGAACACGAACGAGGTCATCGCCAACCTCGCCGGCGAGGAGGCCCATCCGAACGACCACGTGAACATGGGCCAGTCGTCCAACGACGTCTTTCCGTCGGCGGTCCACCTCGCCGCGCTCGAGCAGACGAGTATCGACCTGCTGCCCGCCCTCGACGCCCTCGTCACCACCCTCGATCGCAAGGGCGTCGAGTTCGCCGACCACGTCAAGTCCGGCCGCACCCACCTGATGGACGCCGTCCCGGTCACCCTCGGCCAGGAGTTCGCCGGCTTCGCCTCCCAGATCCGGCTCGGGGCCGAGCGGATCCGTGGCACGCTCGCGCGGGTCGGGCAGATCCCGCTCGGCGGCACCGCGACCGGAACCGGCATCAACACCCACGCCGAGTTCGCCGATCGCGTCCGCGAGAAGCTGACCACGGACAGCGGCCTCGTGATCTCGGCGCCCGCCGACCGCTTCGAGGCGCAGGCCAACCGCGACGCGCTCGTCGAGCTGTCCGGCGCGCTGAAGGTCCTGGCGGTCTCGCTGATCAAGATCGGCAACGACCTCGCGCTGATGGGCTCGGGCCCGCGCGCCGGCCTCGCCGAGATCCGCCTGCCGGAGCTCCAGAAGGGCTCGTCGATCATGCCCGGCAAGGTCAACCCCGTGATCCCCGAGGTCGTCATCCAGGTCGGCGATCAGGTGATCGGCAACGACACCGCGATCACCCTCGGCGGCGCCCAGGGCCAGTTCGAGCTCAACGTCCGCGTGCCCCTGATCGCCCGCAACCTCCTCGACTCGATCAAGCTGCTCGCCTCGGCCTGCCGCCTGCTCGACACGAAGTGCGTCGCCGGTATCGAGCCGAACGAGGAGATGCTCCAGCGTCACGCCGAATCGACCCTCCAGGTCGCCACCGCCCTCAACCCGCACATCGGCTACGACCGGGCGGCGGAGATCGTCAAGGAGGCCGCTTCATCCGGCCGCACGGTTCGCGAGGTCGCGGCCGAGAAGGGCGTCGACGAGGCGACCCTGGACGAAGCCCTGGACTTCATCGGCATGGCCCGGCCGCACGCCTAACGGCGGTCGCGGTGGCTCTGCCGCGGTCGCCTCGGTTCAGCGCCCGCGGACCTGGACCGTGCCGGCGGTCGCTGTGCTCGTTGCACCGGGGCCGCTGACCAGCACCCTGACGTCGAGCGATCGCCCGCCGGCCCTCGGCCTCGGGACCACGCTGATGCGCAGCTTTCGCTCCCCGTTCGGTGCCAGCCGCCTGATCGCCTTGCAGCGTCCCGGCTCAGCGAGGCTGCGCTTCACCTTCGGGCAGACCCGGACCGGCCCGATCGCCTCGTCGAAGGGGCTACCGACGCGCACCGGAATCCGGAGCCGTCTGCCGGCTTTCGCGCTCCGCGGGAACCGCGCCTTCGCCCGGAGCGCGCCGGCGGGAGGCGGGGGCGCCGACAGGACCTCGGCGTCGAGGGGGTTGTCGACCTGCTCTGAATGCCGTTCGGCCGCCGCAGTCGCCGCTGCCGCGTCGGCGAATGGAGGGTCGAAGAAGACGGTCCGCGTGCCGGTCAGCGAGTTCGCGGGCCCGAGCGTCGGGTCGGTGTTGACGCCGACGCCGCTGATCGCCGGACCGCTCGCCCCCCACGCCTGATCGTCGGCGTAGCCGCCGCACTGCATCGTTGCCGGCGAGGTCGAATCGTCCTGGTAGTAAGAGCCGGCGGTGAAGGTCGGGATGTCGGTGACGACGCGGCTGACTGTCGAGATCGACCCTTGGGCGCCGCTCGCCTGCTCCCACTCGAGCTCCGGCCCGAGCGCGCTCCCGGTCTCCATCCCGGGGTCGGGAACGCCGTCGATCGTGACGCCGACCGGGTCCGCCGAGGTCCGGTAGGTCATCCCCGCGGCGCCCGGCGAGAAGTCGAGGAACTGGTCGATCACGTTGATCCCAGGGTGGACGCGCAGGTAGGTGCGGATCACCTCGGAGCGCTCGTAGTAGGTGATGTCCTGCTGGGTGTAGGTGCCGCTGTTGGCCCCGATGTAGGAGCGGATCGCCCGCACCGGCCCGGACTTGTTGGCGATGAAGCCGCCGCCACCGCGACTGAAGGTCAGCTCGCTGCGGCCGCATCCGTATGCGACCTGGGCCTTGTCGCCGTCGAGGAGGTCCGTCGAGGGGATGTCGCCCTCGGGAAGCCGAAGCCCGTCGGTGACCCATCGCGAGAGCAGATGCAGCCGGTAGTGGGGCGTCGTCACCGTCGAGTCCTCGGTGTTGGCCGGGCCGCCGCTCGGGTTGCCGCTGTCGCCGCCTGGCACGCCGCTGAAGCTGTAGGTCGTCTTGTAGTCGCCGGAGTCGAGCGAGAAGTCGTAGTCCACGTAGCTCTTTCCGGCGGCGGGATCGAGCGTGCCGTCGCTGACGTAGAGGGCGATCGCGCGTTGCTCGCCGGGATGGAGCGGATCCTCGAGCCTGATCACGGTCGGGGCGCCGACGGTGTGAAGGGGCGCAATGTCGTCAACGGCGTTTTCGCCGGCGTCGCCGGCCATCAGTGCCAGCTCATCATCGTCGTCGAAGCTCGGGTCGGGGTCGGCGCCGGCGAAGGTCCCGGGATCGGTGTATGCCTCGACGGAGAACGGCCGGCCGTCGGTCTGGTTTCCCTGGCGGACTGCGGCGAGGTCGACGATGGCGCGCTCGTCGATCTGGACCGGGATCTGTTTCCAGCCGTTGTCGAACGCGAAGCCGACGATCCGGTCCGGCGCCGTGCCGGTGAGCTCGGGAAGTTCCGACCCCTTGAGGACTACCGGCTCGTCGCCTCGGCCGGGGAGCCCTGCTGCGTTGGCGGATGCCACGAGGCCGGTCGCACAAAGGGCGATTGCCATCGCCGTCAGAGTCGTGATTCGCTTCAACATCGTTCGCCCTCCTGAGATCGGCCCCGCGGGGATTGATAGCCGATCGGGACGCGGTTGGCGTCGGTCGCGGGGAGGGCGCGGGCTTCAGCCGGCGGCGGCGCCCGGGCCGTAGCCGCGTGCGGATGCAACGGCGGCGGCGTGCGGGGCGAGGGCCTGGGGGAGGGCCACCGACACCCGGTCGGAGGCGACCGGCAGACCCGTGGCGTCGGCCACGGCGGCGGCGGCCTGGGGGCTCGAGAGCCTCATCACGCCGGGCTCGAGGCGGCACCCCATTGCGAGTTCGAGCGGCGTGCTGCCGTCGGCTCCCGGAGGGGGCAGCTGAGCGAGGCCTTCGTAGCTCTGCGCCTGGCGGACCTGGTTTACGAATTCGAGCAGGTACATGGGTTACCCGGTCCCTATCGCCACCAGACAGGCGTAACTTGAATCCGCCCAGCCCGGCTGGACGCCCCTGTCATCATCGGTACACCCCTCGATCGCAAGGAGATCAAGCATGACCGACGCCGCCGCACCGAACTCCCCGCAGGGAACCGCCGTCCCCGGAGCCGATCAGCCGGAGCGGACCGAGGTCGCGACCTTCGGGGCCGGATGCTTCTGGAAGCCCGAGGCGATCTACCGCGAGGTGCCCGGCGTCGTCGACACCGCCGTCGGCTACGAGGGCGGGCACGTCGACCATCCGACCTACGAGCAGGTCTGTTCGGGGACGACCGGTCACGCCGAGGTCGTCCGCGTCACGTTCGACCCGGACAAGATCACCTACGACGAGATCCTCGACAAGTTCTGGGACATGCACGACCCGACGCAGGTCAATCGGCAGGGTCCCGACGTCGGCGATCAGTATCGGACGGTGATCTTCACCCACACGCCCGAGCAGGTCGCCGCGGCGGAGGCCTCGAAGGCGAAGCAGCAGGAGCGCTACCGCGACCCGATCGCCACCTCGATCGAGCCGGCGACCGGCTTTTGGATGGCCGAGGGCTACCACCAGTGCTACTTCGAGCAGCGCCGCTCCGGGAGCGGACTGCTCGGCTCCCTGCTCGGGCGCTAAGCCCGCCTGCCACTCGGGGTCGGCCTCGGCCAGTCGCTCGCGCGGAGATCTTCGGCGGCGAGCTCGACCGTCTCGGCGATCCGCTTCGAGCGGGTCGCTTCGCGCTTGGCCGTGGTGATCCATTCGAGGATCGCCCGCCTGCTCGAGGGCGGGAACGCGTCGTAGTGGCGGCGGGCGTCCGGGACGGCGTCGAGGGCGGCTCGCAGGTCATCGGGCTCCTCGAGCCGCTCGACGGCGTCGAGGGCCGTCCAGGTCCCGGTCTCCTTGGCCAGTTCGACCATCGCGATGCCGGCCGGGGCCATCCGCCCCTCGGCGGTCAGCCGTTCGATCTTCTCCTTGTTGATCCGCGACCAGTTGCTCTTCGGCTTCCGCGGCGTGATCTGGAGCTTCGAGCGGTCGTCGTCGAATCGATGCTGGACGCTGTCGACCCAGCCGTAGGCGAGCAGCTCGTCGACGATCTCGCCCCAGGCGACGTAGGGGCCGCCGCTGCTCTTCTTGTGGACGACGAGCCAGACGCCCTCGGAGCTCGCATGGTTGACCTCCAGCCACTCGCGCAGCTCGGCGCTCGAGCTGACGTGCAGCTCGGGTCGGTCGACGGCCATCGGCGTGCGCTCAGAGGTTGATCGCGACGTACTTGGTCTCGAGGTACTCGAGGATGCCCTCGGTTCCACCCTCGCGTCCGAGCCCCGAGGCCTTGACGCCGCCGAATGGTGCGCCGGCATTCGACACGAGCCCCTGGTTGAGGCCGATCATCCCGGTCTCGAGCGACTCGCAGACGCGCAGCGCCCGCTTCAGGTCGTTCGTGAATACGTAGGAGACGAGCCCGAACTCGGTGTCGTTGGCGGCCGCGACTGCCTCCTCGTCGGTCGAGAACGTCTTGACCGGGGCGACGGGCCCGAAGATCTCCTCCTTGAGCAGCCGGGCGTCGTCGGAGATCCCGGCGAGGACGGTCGGCTCGTAGAACGAGCCTGCCCCCTCGACCTCCTTACCGCCGATCAGCGTCTTCGCGCCCTTCTCGACGGCGTCGTCGACGAGCTCGGCCACCTTCGAGCGCTGGTCGTCGTCGATCAGCGGGCCGATGTCGACGTCCTCCTCGGTGCCGCGCCCGACCTTCAATGCGCCCATCCGTGCGGCGAGCTTCTCGGCGAACTCGTCGGCCACCGACTCGTGGACGTGGAAGCGGTTGGCGGCCGTGCACGCCTCGCCGACATTGCGCATCTTCGCGATCATCGCGCCCTCGACCGCGTCGTCGATGTCGGCGTCGCCGAAGACGAGGAACGGGGCGTTGCCGCCGAGCTCCATCGACGTCTTCAGGACCCGCTCGGCGGACTGCTCGATCAGCATCTGCCCGACCTCGGTGGAGCCGGTGAAGCTGAGCTTGCGAAGGCGCGGATCGCCGATGATCGGCTTCGAGACCTCGCTCGACGACGTGCTCGTGACGACGTTGAGGACGCCGGCGGGCAGGCCGCACTCCTCGAGCAGCGAGGCGAGCGCCAGCATCGACAGCGGCGTGTTCTGGGCCGGCTTCATGACCATCGTGCAGCCGGCGGCGATCGCCGGGCCGATCTTCCGGGTGCCCATCGCGGTCGGGAAGTTCCAGGGGGTGATCAGGTAGCAGGGACCGATCGGCTGGCGCATGACCATGACGCGGCTGGCGCCGTTCCCGGCGACTTTGAAGTCGCCGGTGAGGCGGAGCGCTTCGCCGGCATTCCAGCGGAAGAACTCGGAGGCGTAGGTGATCTCACCCTTCGACTCGGTCACCGACTTGCCCATCTCGAGCGTCATCAGCAGCGCCAGATCGTCGCTGCGCTCGGCCATCAGCTCGAAGGCGTTCTGGAGGATGTCGGAACGCGTGTTGGGCGGGGTGGCGGCCCACTCCTCCTGCATCGCGCAGGCGGCGTCGAGTGCGGCCTTCGCGTCGTCGGCGGTGGCGTCGGCGATCTCGCAGAGCGGCTCGCCGGTGGACGGATCCGTGACCTCGAACGTCTCGCCGCCGCTCGCATCACGCCATTCGCCGCCGATCAGCAGCTGCTTGGGGACCGCGTTGACGACCGATTGCTCCGTAGCGCTCATTGCCACCTCTCCGTTCGGGGATTCCTCTCGGGGATGAGACTACCCGTCGGGAAACGGCTGAATACGGATCCCGTGGTCGGTCCGCCGGGTGCCGAACTCGTAGGTGGCGGCGCGCTCGACCTGGACCGAGAACCGGCGACCGTCGCTGTGCTCGACGTCGACGGCGAGGTCGGCGACCGACGAGTTGAGGGAGTGGTGGTCGGCGCCGACCGGATCGGCATAGACCCAGCCGACGAACCGCTCGGGCGGCGCCGAAACGGAGCCGCGCGCGACGCACTTCTCGCCGGGGATGGTGAAGTCGCAGCGCGTCGGCTGGGCATCGACCTTCGTCCGCCGGATGCGGCCGATCCCGCCGAGGCGGATCTGCTCGCCGCGATGGAGGATCTGGCCGTTGAGCACCCACGGGACGAGGACCGGGCCGAGCCTGATCCGGCCGGCGGCGAGATCGACGTAGCCGCGGGCGCCGTCGTCGTCGACGGTCGCGCCGTGGATCCAGACCCAGCTGTCGGCGTGCTCGGCTCCCCAGTTGTGTCCGACCATCCCCGGCCACGCCTCGAGGGTCATGCGCTCGTCGCCGATCTCGACGATCCCGTCGAAGCTGGCGCACGGATGCGGGCTGAGGACCTTCGTGCGCGGCAACGGCCGCTCGTACATCCATTGCGAGGGGTAGTGGTGAAGTGGGCCGGAGTGGTCCTTGAAGCGGAGGCTCCAGCTCGCCTCGACGCCGCCGCCGCTGACCAGGCCCTGCATCCGGCCCGGCGCGATCTCCGACTCGCCGACGCGGAGGTAGGTGTTGGCGGGAACCGAGACCTCGTCGGCTCCGACCTGCTGCTTGGCGGCGATCGGGCCGTCGGCGTCCGCGTCGAACCAGGTCATCCAGACGGCGCCGGTCGGTTCCTCGCCGGGGCGCTTGTGGACGGTGTGCCGGATCCAGACGGCGCGGCCACCATCGGGCGCCGCAGCCTTGAGGTAGAAGCTCTCGTAATGGCCGTCCGTAGCCGGGATCGAAGGAAATCGGGCCTCTGTGCGCACTACCGGAAAGGGTATTCCTCTTGCATCGCGCCGGAGTCAACGCGATGTCAAAGTGAACGGATGACGAGATCGGAACTCGACGGACCCGGCGACCGGCGATCGCCGGCGCGGCCCTGGGTGCTCGCGCTGCTCGGCCTCCTCGCAGCGGGAATCGTCGTCGCGGTGCTCCTTCTGACCGGGGTGATCGGGGGCGGCGGCTTCGACGCGGGCAAGGTCGCCGACCTCGGCCGCAACGACGGCTCCGGCGACCCGTTCGCCTGGGAGGCCGACCGCAGTGCGGACTTCGAGAGCCGGGCGGCGCTCGGGCTCTCCCACGTCCTCTACGAGAAGAGCCCCGGCGGCATCGTCGCGAGCGCCAGGCGCACCGCGCGGTGGCGCGACGAGATCGAGAAGGCCGCCGCCGCTCACGGCGTCGACCCCGACACGATGGAGGGGATGGTCCTGCTCGAGAGCGCCGGCCGTCCCGAAGTGATCGCGGGCGACGACCCCGAGGTCGCCAGCGGCCTCGCGCAGATCGTCGCATCGACCGGCACCGACCTGCTCGGGATGAACGTGGACCTGCCGCGCAGCCGGACGATCACGAAGCAGATCGCCCGCGTCGAGGCCGAGATCGCCAAGGCGAAGGAGCAGGCGCGCAGCAAGAAGGCGAAGGTCCGGACGAAGGCGCTGTTGAAGCTGCGGAAGCTGCCGGGTCAAGAGCGGACGCTCCGTGATCGCCGCGCCGCCGTCGACGAGCGCTTCGATCCCGAGGCGGCGCTCGACGGGATGGGCGAATACCTCGAGATCGCCGGCAAGCGGTTCGGACGCGACGACCTCGCGACGACGAGCTACCACATGGGAATCGGCAACCTCGAGAACGTGATGGCCGCCTACCGGGAGACGACGCCCGCCGACGATCCCGGCTACGCCCAGCTCTTCTTCGACTCCTCACCGTTGAAGAACGCCGGCGCCTGGGACCTGCTCGCGTCGTTCGGCGACGACAGCTCGACCTACCTCTGGCGCGTCCTCGCTGCCGAGCGGATCATGAACCTCTATCGCGACGACCGGGGCGAGCTCGAGCGGCTGGCCAAGCTCCAGGCCGCCAAGTCGACGCAGGAGGAGGTCTTCCACCCCGAGTCGGACACGGAGACGTTCGCGACGCCGGACGACATCCAGAAGGCGCTCGACGACGACGAGCTCCTGCCGCTTCCCGACGGCAGCGACTACGGCTACTCGATCGACAAGGGGATGGGCGAACTTGCGGCCGGGGCGAAGGAGGGCGCCACCTCCTCGCTCTACCGCGCGCTGCGACCGGAGGCGCTCGCGACGCTGATCTACATGACCTCGCGGGTCCAGGAGATCAACAAGGGCAAGGGCGAGCTGAACGTGACCAGCACGGTTCGCGACCAGCAGTACCAGGACGCCCTCCTGAAGGTCAACGACCAGGCGACCGCCGCCTACTCGCTGCACACGACCGGCTACTCCTTCGACATCGAGCGCAAGTATGCGAGCGACCGCCAGGCCGAGGCCTTCCAGTTCATGCTCGACCGCCTCCGGGCGCTCGACGTCATCGACTACGCCTACGAGCCGGATGCCATCCACGTGACGGTTTCGGACGAGGCGAAGCCGTTGCTCGACTCCTGACCCGGGCCGTTCGACCAGAACTGCCTTTCGCGGCGGGTCCTGCCGGGGTGTCTCCCATCGCTCCTGCGCCACCGGCATTGCTCGGAGCGATGGGATCCCTCACCCCGGCACCCGCCGCCACGCCGTGGAACGGGGGCGGTCCCAGGACGAGCCCGCAATCATGCGAACGGTGCTGACGAGGTCAGGTGTGTTTCACAGTTAGGACGTCGCCGTCCTGCATCACGTAGTCGCGGCCCTCGATGCCGAGGAGGCCGCGGTCGCGGGCCTGGGTGTAGCCGCCGCACTCGATCAGCTTGTCCCAGGGGATCACCTCGGCCTTGACGAATCCCTGCTGGATGTCGGTGTGGATCTTTCCGGCGGCGTCCCAGGCGGAGCCGCCGCGGCGCAGGCTCCAGGCCCGCGCTTCGACGCCGGGGCCGGCGGTGAAGAAGCTGATCAGATCGAGGAGGGAGTAGGCGGCGCGGACCATGCGGCCGAGCCCGGACTCGGCGACGCCGAGCTCCGCGCGCATCACTTCGGCCTCCTCGTCGTCGAGCTCGACGAGCTCGGCCTCGATCTTGGCGCTCAGAGCGATCGCCTGATCGCCGCCCTTGCGGGCGTGTTCGACGAGGGCGGCCGGGGCTTCGGTCTCACTCTCGTCGACGTTGGCGACGTAGAGAACGGGCTTGGAGGTGAGGGCCTGGAGGTTCTGCGGGCCGGTCGGGTAGACGGCGTCGGGCACGGGGACCGAGCGCACCGGCTCGCCGCGTTCGAGGGCGGCGACGACGTCGGTGAGCCAGTCGCGCTCGGCGATCGCGTCTTTGTCGAGGGTCTTCGCCTGCTTTCCGACCCGCTCGAGCCGCCGGGTTGCCGTCTCGAGGTCGGCGAGCATCAGCTCGGCCTCGACCATCTCGGCGTCGGCGACGGGGTCGATCTCGCCCTCGGGGTGGGGCACGCCGCCGTCGGTGTGGGCGCGGACGACGTGGCATATCGCGTCGGTCTCGCGGATCGAGGCGAGGAACTGGTTGCCCAGGCCCTCGCCGGCCGACGCGCCGCGGACGAGGCCGGCGATGTCGTGGACTTCGAGCGACTCGTGGACGACGGGCGCCGAGTCGAGCAGCTCGGCGAGCTGATCGAGGCGCTCGTCGGGCACCGGCGCGATCGCGACGTTCGGCTCGATCGTCGTGAACGGGTAGCCGGCCGCCTCGGCGCCGGCCTGGGTCAGGGCGTTGAACAGGGTCGACTTGCCCGCGTTCGGCATGCCGACGATCCCGACCTTCATAGCTCGGCCTCCTCTTCGTTGTGGGGCTGGGGGATCGGCCAGGCTCGCCCGATGCCGTAGCCGAGCGCGACGCCGGCGAGGACGTCGCTCGGGTAGTGCATGCCGAGGTAGGGACGGCCGAGGCAGATCAGGCCGGCGAGGGTGTAGAGCGGCAGGCGTGCTCGCGGGGCGACGCGACCGAGAGCGGTCGCGCCGGCGACGGCGGTCGTGGCGTGCGCCGACGGGAAACTCAGCTTGCTGGGGGCCGGGCCGAGCGGCGGATGGCCCTCGATGACCGGCCGTTCACGGCCGACGGTCGCCTTGACGAGGAAGTTGATCCCGACGGCCGCGGGCCCCGCGGCCGATGCGGCGAGAAAGCGGCTTCGATGTGCGGAGCCGAGCCCGGCACCGCCGAGCCCGACTGCCGCCCAGCCGATCCCGAACTCGCCGAACGCCCCGAGCCCCTGAGCGACCCGTTCGGGGGCGTCGCCGTGGCCTCGGGTCCGCAATACGACAAGTGCCTTCTGGTCGAGGCGCCCGGCGGCGAGGACGAGCCGGCCGACTGGCGTCCGGCGGGCACGGGCGAGCGTGCGCAGCCGCCGGCTCCGCTCGCGAGGCGGCGGGAGGCGCAGTCGGCGCGGATTCGGGCTGGTCAGGAGCATCGGCACGGCCGCGCAGCATAGGCGCGATCCACTGGAGGCCTCAGCCGGTCACGAGCTCGAAGCCGGCCCGCTCCGCTGTGAAGACGAGGCGGCCGTCCGGATCGAGCTCGCCCGCGTCGACGAGCTCGCCGTCGATGTTGAGGCTCTCGCCCGGGTCGAGGCGGACCTCGATCAGTTCGGCGCGCTCACTGCGGACTCCCTGCTGCTTCTCGATCTCGCCGATCCGCAGCCCGAAGGCGTGCTTGATCAGCCGCGCCCGGCTGCCGTGCTCGACGACGATCACGTCGAGCATGCCGTCGTCCGGGTCGGCACGGAAGCTCGCACCACCTCCGAAGGCGCCGCTGCTCGCAACCGAGACCTGCCAGGCGTCGCCGCTGAAGATCTCGCGGCCGTCGGCGAGGACGACGCAGCCGATCGGCTGCGCGTTGACCCCCGCGCCGACCGCACCGACCGGATAGGCGAGCGCCCCGAGGCTCTCCTTCAGCTCCTGCGCCTGATCGGCGGCCGCCGGCGGAAGGCCGGCACCGGCGACGTTGACGAACGGCCGATCGCCGGCGCTCGCCAGCTCGAGGTGGCGGGTCTCGGTGCCGGACGCGGCGAGGCGGCAGGCGGCCTCGACGTCGCCGGGCAGACCGAGATGGGCCGCGAAGTCGTTCGCCGTCCCGGTCGCGATCACGGCGAGCGGGACTGCGATCGAGCCGGCGACGGCTGCGGCGCAACCGATCGAGCCGTCGCCGCCCGCGACGGCGATCCGCTCGGCACCGGACGCGGCGGCGTCCTCGGCCGACTGGACCGGAAAGGTCTCGACCTCGGCTCCGGAGGCGACGAGAAGCTCCTCGACCCGCTCGGCATCGCCCCGGCCGGAGTCGGGGTTGGCGATCAGGGCGATGCGCGGCATGGCGCCGACATTACGGACCGCGGGACGCCGGTCGCGCGCGACCGTCCGGGCGGGCCGGTGGAATGCTGCCGTGAGCGCGGCTGCCGGTGAGACCGACGGGGATCGGCAGGCGCGAATCGATCAGTGCCGCCACCGCTTCCGCGAGTCGGGCCTGCCGCTGTTCGACGAGGACTTCTCGGCGTCGACGAACGTCTTCAACCGGGCGGCGCCGCTGCTGGCCCTCGTCTTCATCGGTGAGATGCTCGGCGCGATCCGCCTCGACTGGTCGCCTGCCGCGAACCTGGCGGCTCTCATCGGCGGCCTCGCGATCCTGCTCGGGGCAGCCGCGGCCGTCAATCGCTACCGGGGCCGGCCGCTCGCGTCGCTTCCCGAGGACGTCGGCCGCATCGAGCTCGCCGCCTTCGTCCTCGTCCCGGCGCTGCTGCCGCTGATCTTCGGCGGGCAGACCCGCAGTGCCTGGGTGACCGCCGTCGCCAACCTCGCACTGGTGCTGCTGATCTACGCGGTGTTCGGCTACGGCCTCGTCTCGATCGTCCGCTGGGTCGGGCGGCGGCTCTGGCACCAGCTGCTCGCCTCGTTCATGTTGCTCGCGCGTGCGGTCCCGCTGTTGATGATCTTCGCCCTGCTGTCGTTCATGAGCACGGAGATGTGGCAGGTCTTCTCCGCCGTCTCCGACGCCGATCTCGTCGCGATCGCGCTGCTCTTCGTCGGCCTCGGGACGGCGTTCCTGTTCGCGCGGCTGCCCCGCGAGGTCCGCTCGCTCGAGTCCGAGGTCGGCGACGAGGCCCAGCCGCTCAACAAGAAACAGCGTCGCAACGTCGGCCTCGTCCTGTTCACGAGCCAGGCGGTGCAGGTGCTGACCGTGAGCCTGCTGGTCGCGATCTTCTTCGTCGTCTTCGGCCTGATCGCCGTCCCCGACACGATCCGCGAGTCGTGGATCGGAACCGCTGGGGACACGATCTTCGACATCGACGTCTTCGGCGAGTCGTTCCAGATGACGGTCGAGCTGCTCAAGGTCGCTGCCGGCCTCGCCGCATTCACCGGCCTCTACTTCGCAATCGCGATGCTCACCGACTCCACCTACCGCGACGAGTTCCTGGCGGAGGTGACCGCCGAGCTGCGATCGGTGTTCGCCGTCCGCGCCGATTACCTGAGGCTGCGCAAGGAGGCCGCCGAAGGCTGAGAGACTGCGGTCATGCCGGACGGCACGACAGCGGCCATGGTTCCCGGGTTCATGCACCTGCCCGGCCATCACTGCGGATCGACGGCGCTCCGCAACCTGCTGGCCTTCCACGGCACCGAGGTCTCCGAGGAGCTGGCCTTCGGGCTCGGCGCCGGCGCGTGCTTCTACTACTTCGTCTCCGACGACCTCTCGCCGACCCGCTTCACGAACGGCCGCACCGGCCGTCTCGAGGAGAGCTTCCTGGAGCTGACCGGCGCGCCGCTTCGGCTCACGACCACCGAAGATCCCGATGAGGCCTGGCAGCTCGCCCGCGGAGTCGTCGACGACGGCCGGCCGGTCCTGCTCATCACCGACCTCTTCCACCTCGACCACTACGGCAACTCCGCGCACTTCCCCGGCCACGCGGTCGTCCTCGCCGGCTACGACGACCGCTTCGCCTACGTCTCCGACACCGGCTTCGACGAGCTGCAGAGGACGTCCCTCGACGGCCTCGAGAAGGCCCGTCACGAGCAGCACCCCTTCTATCCGCTCGCCGGCCACATGGTCGACATCCCCGGCGAGCCGCCGTCGGTCGAGGAGCTGCGCGCCGCCGCCCCCGCGGCGATCGAGCGGACGGCGCGGCGGATGGTCGAGCCGGACATGGGCGAGTCCGAGGGCCTCCTCGCCCTGCGCCGCTTCGCCGACGAGGTCGGCTCATGGCCCGAAGCCACCGCCGACTGGAAGTGGTGCGCGCGCTTCAACTACCAGGTGATCGAGCGCCGCGGCACCGGCGGCAGCAACTTCCGGGCCCTCTACTCGCGCTTCCTCGCCGAGGTCGGGCGCGACGGGGAGGCGGCCGTGGCCGCGGAGGCCGCGAGGGCGTGGACCGACCTCGCGAGCGAGCTCTTCGCGGCCAGCGAGACCGACGAGCCGGACCCGGCGGGCTGGGAGCGGATCGCCACCGCCGCCCGTCGCGTGCTCGCCGACGAAGAGCGCCTCTGGGCGCGCCTCGGCGCCTAGGGCGGCAGGCGCCGCTCCCGGAGGATCGCGACGATCTCGCGAGCGACCGCCTCACCGCGGGACATCGCCGAGCTCGAGTAGCGGCGCACGAGATACCCGGCGCGGCCGAGCTCGATGTCCCGCTCGTTGTCGCGATCGCGCTGAGCGGGAGTCAGATGGTCGCCGCCGTCCGCCTCGACGATGAACCGCTCCTCATCCCAGAGCAGGTCGACCTCATGGCCGAGCACGATCACGTTGACCGCAGGCACGGGCAGGCCATGGTCGCGGCAGGTCCGGAGAGCAAGGTCCTCCAGCCACGACCGGGTCTCGCTGAGGGGCAGCGCTCGCTCGGCGAGAAGCTCGCGGAGGACGCCCGTGTTGCGATGGTTGGGCGTTGCCGCCACGAGGGCCGCGAGCCGGACGCGGTCGAGCGCCCCGAACTTCTCCGCCTGCTCGAACGCCCGCCGCGTCCGCAGGGCGGTGAACGTCGTCGCCAGGTCCCAGACGGTCCGGGTGGCCGTGGTCACCGGGATCCCGAGGCGGACGGTGGTGTCGGCGGGCGAGAGGTGGCGGGGCTGATGGATCACGATGCCGGACGGCGAGCGGCCCGTTCGGCCTGCGCACGAGACGTGGAGCGCAAAGCGTTCCCTCCGCGGCAGGAACCCGAGGAGTTGCCCAGCTGGACCGTGGCTGAGAAAGGAACCGGATCCACAGGCGAGGACAGCCGCAAGCCACCGACCCTCCTGCGTGATCCGCGGATGGCCGACAGCGAAGACGCCCCGATGGATCCGATGGAGGTGTCCCTGGCGAACCAGGCGGGCGATCCGGGTCCGGCTGAATCCGGCTGCCTCGAGCTGGGAACCCGTCACGATTCCGTGCTGTCGTGCCGCCAGACCGGCCACCGGTCCGAATTGTGCGTCCATACGACGCACAACCCCAACCGGTGGAGCGACGCCCACCGGGTCCCCCTCACTGCAAACTGCCCCGGCCGTAAACAGCCGGCCGCGGACCGCCTAGAAGCCGACCTTCTGGCCGTCGCCGGCGGTCTTGATGAAGACGAGCTTGTCGAGGAAGAGCTCGACCTCGGCCTCGTCGGTGGTGAGGCGGTGCCAGCCGCCCTTCTGAAGAGCGGCGCGGAGCGATTCGAGCTCCTCGTCGGAGATCCGCAGCGCAAGGACCTGGCCGCCGTCGAAGCCGACCTCGATCCTTCTCGGTGTGCTTGCCATCGGCGGTCTCCTCAGTGGTCGTGGGGCTGGACGATCTCGGTCAGCACGCCGCCGGTGGAGCGCGGGTGCAGGAAGGCGACGCGGCTGCCGCGGATGCCGACGCGCGGCTTCTCGTCGATCAGCTCGATCCCCGCCTCGGAGAGCTGGGCGAGGGTCGCCTCGATGTCGGTCACGGCGTAGGCGACGTGGTGGAGGCCCGGGCCCTTGCGGGCGAGGAACTTGCCGACCGGGGTGTCGTCGCCGAGCGGGCTGAGCAGCTCGATGTGACCGTCGCCGACGTCGAGCAGGACGGCTTCCACGCCCTGTTCCTCGACGATCTCGCGATGAACGAGCGGCATCCCGAGGGCCTCTTCGTAGAGCTTGATGGCGGCGTCGAGATCGGGGACCGCGACGCCGGTGTGATCGATCCGGTCGAGCATCGGCGCCGGAGTCTAATTGACACTCGGCGCGGTTCCCGGAAGCGGCGTCAGGCGCGGCCGGGGGGAGGGGGAGCGGAGTCGCCGGGCGGCCGCTCGGCGTCCTCTTCCCGCGCGCTCGTGAGTCCGGCAGCGGAGCCGCGGTCGACCCGCTCGGGCGTCGTCCAGTCGTCGTCGGTCTCGGCGGCTGCTACGCCGGCCCGGTGCTCGGCCATGATCTCGACGATCTCGGCCTGCTCGATGACCTCGTCGTCGAGCAGCTTGTTGGCGATCTCGTCGAGCAGGTCGCGGTGGTCGCTCAGCAGGCGGTGGGCGCCGCGGTAGGCCTCCTCGGCGATCTCGTTGACCTCCTCGTCGCGGCGCTGGCGCATCATCTCGGAGACGTTCCAATCGTTCGCGGGCACCTGGTGGGAACGGATCGAGGTGCCCATGCCGTACTCGTAGACCATCGAGCGGGCGATCATCGTCACCTTGGCGAGGTCGTCGGAGGCGCCGGTCGTGACCCGGCCGAACGTGATCTGCTCGGCGACCCGTCCCGCAAGCAGCACCTTCATGTAGTCGATCAGCTCGTGGCGCGACTTCAGATAGCGGTCCTCCTGGGGGAGGTTGAGCGTGTAGCCGAGTGCCTTACCGCGCGGGACGATCGAGACCTTCTGGACGTTGTCGACGGTCGGCAGGAGCTCGGAGACGAGCGCGTGGCCGGCCTCGTGCCAGGCGACGACGCGCTTCTCGTGATCGGTGATCACCTTGCGGCTCTGCAGCCCGGCGATGACCCGCTCGAAGGCGTTGTCGAAGTCGGACTGGGCGATGAACGGCCGCTTGTTCCGGCCTGCCTGGATCGCGGCCTCGTTGCAGAGGTTGGCGAGGTCGGCGCCGGTCAGCCCGGACGTGTGCTGGGCGACGCGGTGGAGGTTGATGTCCTGGCTCAGCGGCTTGTCGCGAGTGTGGACGCCGAGGATCTCCTCGCGGCCGCGCAGGTCCGGCGGCGGGACGAAGACCTGACGGTCGAAGCGCCCGGGCCGAAGCAGCGCCGGGTCGAGCTTCTCGAGCAGGTTCGAGGCCGCGACGACCACGACGTTCTCGCTCGCCTCGAAGCCGTCCATCTCGACGAGCAGCTGGTTCAGCGTCTGGTCGCGCTCACCGGAGACGTCGTTGCCGCGGGTCGTGCCGACGGCGTCGAGCTCGTCGATGAAGAGGATCGCCGGTGCGTTGTCGCGGGCCTCCTTGAAGAGGCGCCGGATCCGGGCGGCGCCGAGGCCGGCGAACATCTCGACGAACGAGGAGGCCGACTGGCTGAAGAAGTTGGCGCCCGACTCGTGCGCGACGGCCTTGGCGAGCATCGTCTTGCCCGTCCCCGGCGGTCCGTGCAGGAGGATCCCCTTCGGCACCTTCGCGCCGAGGTTCTTGAAGCGCTTCGGGTCGGAGAGGAATTCGACGACCTCGCGGAGCTCGTCCTTGGTGCCCTCGACGCCGGCGATGTCGTCCCAGCGGACGCCGCTGCGCTTCGATGCCTTGATCTCCTGCGGCTTCGTCTTCGGCATCACCGAGAGCATTCGGAACATCACGTAGACGAGCAACGCGATGAAGATGACGGCGAAGACCGACTGCCACTGATTGAAGAAGTTCTGGACGTCCGACGCGACGTCGGCGGCGATCGTCGGCAGCACGGTCATAGTCAGGCCCATCGGCAGACCGTCGCGCCCCTTTAGTCCTGCTCGGCGGCGAGTAACGCGTCGAGCGCCGCCACGGCGACCTCGAGTTGCTCAGGCGTCGGCTCCCTGGTTGCGAAACGGGCCTGGATCTCGTGCCCGGCGAAATGCACGGCCCGGCCGACCAGGGACTCGGGATGGCGCTCGGCGTGCACGAAGACCTCCACCGACAGGGAGATTCCGGCGACGGCGCTGATCGCCCGGGCGAAGCGACCGGGCTTCTCGATGAGGCGGTCGGTTAGGAGCTGGCCGGCGATCGAGAAGAAGACCATCGGGGCGATCAGGTTGGAGCCGCAGCGCTTGTGCTCCTTGGGGACCTCGGCGGGGTCGCGGTCCTGCTCGTAGCCGCCGATCGACTTGTGCTCGGCGGCGTGGTAGGCGGCGAGCTCGGAGCCGCTCAGCGAGACGATCGAGGGGACGAGGCCGACGGTGGCGGAGAGACCTTCGCGAAGCGGCGTCGCCTTAGCGTGGCGGCCGCCGCGGATCGCGTTGCCGACGACCGTGCTGGCGATGCCGGCGACGATCACGCGCGGGTCCTCGAAGGGAAGGCGGGAGGCGGGGACCGAGAAGCGGGCGACGGGGATCACCGCGAACGCCTCGGCGAGCCGGATCGGCCCGCGGAGGATCGGCACCTTGGCGAGCCGGTTGCCGCCGAAGTTGGGCTTCTTGCCGGCGGCGACGTCGATCGAGCCGTCCTTAGCCCGAGCGGCGGCGCCCCACGACGTCGGACCGTGGATCAGCAGGCCGTTGCGGAGGGCCATGCCGCCGAGGCGCATCTTCTCCGGCTCGGCGGGGGCTCCGCCGTTGGCGGAGGCGCCGTTCGTCGACACGCCGGCATCGCCGACCGTGCCCGCTCCCCCCGTCTGCTCGGCCTCGCCCATCGGCGTCAGGTTACCCGGCCCGAAGCCGCGGCCCGTCACCCCGTCCCCGCGCCTCTGGATACTGGGACCGATGGACGAGCAGCTGTTCGAGAGCGACGATTCGCCGGCGGCCGCGGGCGGGACGGCCGAGGGAACGCCGCTGGCGGTGCGGATGCGCCCGCGCGGGATCGACGACCTGGTCGGTCAGGAGCACCTGCTCGCCGAGGGATCGACCCTTCGTACCGCGATCGAGAACGGCGAGCCCCACTCGATGGTGCTCTACGGCCCGCCCGGCACCGGCAAGACGACGATCGCGCGGATCGTCGCGACGGCAGCCGACGGGGCCTTCGAGGAGGAGTCGGCGGTCAACGCCGGGCGTCCCGAGGTCCGGGCGATGCTCGGGCGCGCCGAGGAGCGCCGCCGGGCGGGGCGCCGCACGGTCTTCTTCCTCGACGAGATCCACCGCTTCAACAAGGCCCAGCAGGACGCGCTGCTCCCCGCCGTCGAGGACGGGCTCGTGACGCTGATCGGCGCAACGACTGAGAACCCATACTTCGAGGTCAACTCGGCGCTCCTCTCGCGCTCGCAGATCTACGAGCTGCGGGCGCTCGGCGAGGACTCGGTCGCCGAGCTGCTGCGCCGCGCGCTCGCCGACCCCGAGCGCGGCGTCGCCGATCCGCCGACCGTCGACGACGACGCCCTCGCGATGCTCGCCGCCCGGGCGGGCGGCGACGCCCGGGCTGCGCTCGGAGCCCTCGAGCGCGCCGCGACAGCGGCCGGCCCGAACGGGCACGTCGATCTAGCCGCCGCCGAGGACGCCCTCCAGAAGCGCGCGGTCCTCTACGACAAGGGCGGCGATCGCCACTACGACTACATCTCCGCCTGGATCAAGGCGACGCGGAACTCCGACGTCGACGCGTCGGTCTATTACCTGGCAGCGATGCTCGCCGGCGGCGAGGACCCGCGCTTCATCGCGAGGCGGATGGTCATCTTCGCCTCCGAAGACGTCGGCAACGCCGCGCCGCAGGCGCTCGCGGTGGCGACAGCCGCAGCCGCCGCGGTCGATCGCGTCGGGTTGCCCGAGTGCCGGATCAACCTCGCGCAGGCCGCCGTTTACCTGGCCCTCGCGCCGAAGTCGAACGCCTCCTACATGGCGCTGCTCGCCGCCGAGGAGCACGTCCGCCGCAATGGCGCCGCCGAGCCTCCGCAGGCGGTTCGCGACAGCCACTACGCGGGGGCGAAGGAGCTCGGCCGCGGCGTCGGCTACCGCTACCCGCACGATGCGCCGGGCGGCGTCACCGATCAGCGAACGCTTCCCGACGACCTCGGCGACACCCGCTTCTACGAGCCGACCGATCGCGGCTTCGAGGCGGAGCTGACCGAGCGCCTCAAGCGGTTGCGGGACTTCCGCGAATAGGCTGGGCGCTGCATGGGGAGCCTGGACTCGTTCAATCCCGCGACCGGTGAGCTGCTCGGCACGGTCCCCACGATCGAGCCGGGGGACGTCCAGGCGGCGGTCGACGGGGTCGCCGAGGTCCAGCGCTTCTGGGGCGAGCTCGCGCTCCCCGATCGCGGCCGCTACCTGCGCCGCGCCGCCGAGATCCTCGCGGGCGACGTCGAGGAGGTCGCCCGGCTGCTGACGAGCGAGCAGGGCAAACCGATCACGGAGTCGCACACGATGGAGGTCGTCCCGACGATCGACGCGCTCCGCTGGATCGCCGAGGCGGGACCCGAGATCCTCGACGAGCAGCAGATCAAGATGGGCGGCGGGCTGTTCCTCGGGAAGAAGGCGAAGTTCAGCTTCGAGCCGCTCGGCGTCGTCGCCGTGATCGCTCCCTGGAACTACCCGTGGTCGATCCCGTTCGGTGAGGTAGCGATCGCGCTGATGGCCGGCAACGGCGTCGTCCTGAAGCCTTCCGAGCTGACGCCGCTGCTCGGCGACCGGATCCGCGTCGCCTTCGAGAAGGCCGGCTTGCCGGAAGGCCTGATCCGGGTGCTGCAGGGCGACGGCGAGGTCGGCAGAGCGGTCGTCGAGTCGTCCGTCCGCAAGGTCTTCTTCACCGGCTCGGTCGCAACCGGTTACGCCGTCGGCGCCGCCTGCGCGGCGCGGATGAAGGGCGCGGTCCTCGAGCTCGGCGGCAAGGACCCGGCGATCGTCTGCGCCGACGCCGACCTCGACAACGCCGTCGACGGGATCGTCTGGGGCGGCTTCGCCAACGCCGGACAGACCTGCTCGGGAATCGAGCGCGTCTACGTCGTCGCCGAGGTCGCCGACCGGTTCATCGCCGGCGTCCGCGAGGCCGCCTCCCGGCTCGAGGTCGGCGACCCGCAGAGCTGGGACGTCGAGATCGGCCCGATGGTCTCCGCCGAGCAGGCGGCGATCGTCAACACGCTGGTCGAGGACGCGATCGCCAACGGCGCGGAGCGGCTCTGCGGCGGCCCGATCGAGATCGCGGGATCGCCGGGCGACCACATCGCGCCGACCGTGCTGACCGGCGTCACCCACGAGATGCGGATCATGCGCGAGGAGATCTTCGGGCCCGTCGTCCCGATCGTCGTCGTCGCCGACGACGAGGAGGCGATCCGGCTCGCCAACGACTCCGAGTTCGGCCTCGGCGCCTCGATCTGGACCCGCAACCGCGCCAAGGGCGAGCGGATGGCGCGGAGGATCGAGTCGGGGATGGTCTGGATCAACGACCACGCCTACACCCACGCCGCCGTGCAGTGCGCCTGGGGCGGCGTCAAGGACTCGGGCCTCGGCCGCACGCATTCGAAGTTCGGCCTCTACGAGTGCGCGGAGATCAAGACCGTGACCTGGAACTCGGCCCGCAGCCGCGACTTCTGGTGGCATCCCTACGACGCGACGCTCGGCCGGGCGATCCGCTCCAGCGCCGGCCTGCTCTACGGGGGCGCCGGGCCGAAGGTGAAGGTGCTCCGCGACGGCGGCGGGTCGTTGCTGCGGACCGGGGCCAGGACGATCCGCGGCCGGTAGACGCAGGCGCGCAGTGGTTGCGCGTCAGAGCTCGCGGACGATCCGTGCCGGCACCCCGGCGACCATGGTGCGCGCCGGCACGTCCGCGGTGACGACGGCGCCGGCAGCTACGACGGCATCCTCTCCGATCGTCACGCCCTGCAGGACCGTCGCCCCGGCGGCGATCCAGGCACCGCGGTCGATCCGGATCGGTGCGGTGGTCACCCGCGAGCGGCGGGTGGCCGGGTCGAGCGGGTGCCCGCCGCTGATCAGCTGGACGTTCGGCCCGATCAGGACGTCGTCGCCGATGTCGATGCCGCCCGAGTCCATTGCCGTGCAGCCGTGGTTGACGAACACGTTGCGGCCGAAACGGAGCCGGCCGCCGCCGTCCGTGTGAAAGGGAGGCAGCACCCTGACCGACTCCTCGATTTCCCGGCCGGTCAGCTCGGTGAGGAGCGTCCGCATGGCCTCGAAGTCGCCCGGCGGCAATGCGTTGAGGCGTCCGAGGATGCCCCATGCGCGTTCGATTCCGGCCCGAAAGTTCTCCGGTGGGTCACTCTCGGACTCAGCGGCGCGGGTCGTCGATCGTTCGCGGGCGGGCTCGGGCACGGCGAGCGATTCTCGCAGTGGCTCGAGCGGCGGGTGTAGTGCGGCCGATAGGTTCATCAGATGCCCCGGGTATGGAATCTGCTCAGCGTTCCGATCGATTCCGTGGGCAGGCCGGGGGGCACGGAGCTCGCCCCCGAGGCGCTGCTCGCCGCCGGGCTCGCCGACACCGTCGCGCTCGGCGACCGCGATGCGACCCTGACCCTGCTCCGGGATCCCGAGCGCGACCCGGGCTCGGGCGTCGTCTCCTATGACGCCGTCCTCGAGCTCACCCGCGAGCTCCGCGAGCGCACGGCGGCGCTGGCCGGCTCCGGCGACCCGCTGCTCGTCCTCGGGGGTTGCTGCACGCTCGTCCCCGGCGTCCTCGGCGGGCTCGCAGCTGTCGGCGACCCACCGGCGATCGCCTACGTCGACGGACACCTCGATCTCTACGACGCCGACAGCTCCGAGACCGGCGAGGCCGCTGACATGCCGCTCGCCGTCGCGCTCGGGCACGGTCCGACCGGCTGGCTCGAGGCCGCCGGCACGGCTCCTCTCGACCCGGCACGGCTGGCGCTGCTCGGCCCCCGCGACCTCGACGAGGCGCGTGGCCTCGGCTCCGTGCTGCCCGGCGACCTCGGCGCCGGGACGTTCCTCGACACGTCCGGCCTCCGCGACCGCGGACTCGCCGCAACGGGGGAGGTGGTCGCCGCCGAGCTGGCCGCGACCGGCCCCGGCGGGTACTGGGTGCATCTCGACCTCGACGTCCTCGACGAGGACGTGTTCCCGGCGACCGACGCCTTCGTCCCCGGTGGGCTGGACTGGGACGAGCTCCGCCTCCTGCTCGCTCCGCTCCTCGCCGACCCGGCCTGCGCCGGCCTGAACGTCGTCTGCTTCAACCCCGAGAAGGATCCGGGCGGCGACTCGGCGGCGCGGATCGTCGAGCTGCTCGGCGCGACCCTCGGCTGATCAGCCCTTGCCGCGGAGCACAGCGAGTGCCTTCCGCTCGTCGGCGAAGGCCGGCTCCGGGAAGTCGGCGAGGCTGAACCAGCCCGCCTCCTGCGACTCGTCGGAGACGTCGAGCTCCCCGCCGGCCACCGTGCACCGGTAGGCGAGGCCGAGGATCGGCTGGGCGTCCTCGCCGCTCCCGTAGGTCGAGGGGTAGGCGCCGATCGGGTCGCCGACCTCGACCTCGAGGCCGGTCTCCTCGCGGACCTCGCGGACGATCGCCTCCGGGCCCGCCTCGCCGGCCTCGATGAACCCACCGGGCATGTTCCACTCGCCCTTCATCGGATCCTGGTTGCGTCGCAGCGCCATGTACTCGCCGTCGCGCTCGATCCATGCCTGCACCGTCGGGGCCGGGTTCTCGTAGTGGACGAAACCGCAGTTCGGGCAGGTCGGGCGGTCCGGGTCGGGTCCGTCGGAAGCCTGCATCTCGAGCTCGGTCGCGCAGCGGGGGCAGTAGGTGAAGTCCATGCGGGGAACCTACCCGCGCGGGAAGCCTGAAACCGCGTGGCGCATTGCCGCGGTCATCCCTGGGTCGCGCGGCGGCGCTCGAGCGCGTTCCGCGACATCGCCTCGAAGGCGGCGGATATCTCCTCGTCGCTCATCCCGGTGACGCCGGCGATCGCGTCCGGCAGCACGGCCACCGACGGCGGCCTCTCGCCGCGCGCGTAGGCGGCGCTGGCCTCGGTCTCGGCGGCGGCGAGCGCCCGCTCGATCGAGTCCGCGTCGCCGCGGCCACCGAGCTCGTCGGCGAGCGCCCCGGCGAGGCGGGCGCGGTGTCCAGCCATTTCGTTGCGGCGGGCGACGTCGAGGGACATGGCGGCGCGCGACTGGTCGGAGTGGGCGATCCGCGAGACCGGGTTGCCGCTCGGACGCGGCGGCGTCGCGGATCGGGTGCCGGCCGGACGGGCCGCGGCGGCGGCGGGCCCGCTGAGGGCGAGGGCGGCGGTGGCCGCGGTGGCGGCGATCCGCCGCTTCACCCTGCGATCGCTGCGTCCGTCCGTTGCTGCCATCCGCGGGGATTCTGGGCCGCGGTCCTAAGCACGGCCTCAAGCGAACCCGGTGATTGTCTGGGCGGAGGTTTCACGGTCGTCGTTTCCGGGGATCAATGACCTCGAGGGGAGTTCCATCCAATGACAGGGAGAGTCAAATGATCATCGGCGGCGTCATCGCCATCTGCATCGTTCTCGCGATCCTCGCGTTCCTGGTTCCGCGGCTCTCGCACGGCCCGCAGCGCGGCGTCGACAAGACGCTCGGCGTCGGCCAGCAGGCCGGAAGCAAGGCGCCCGGGCCACTCGGCCGCTGGTTCCAGAAGCCGTTCTCGTCGTCACGCAAGGCGACGAACAAGAGCGCCTCGAAGGGCCGCGAGGGGCGTTCCAAGCTCCCCCTCTGACTGACCGGGGGATCTCGCCCGTCGCCGTCATCCGGCGGCGGGGCGCGGTCCCTGCGGCTCTAGCCTTCCGCCCGTGGCCGACCCGGTTACGGATCCCGCCGACGCACCCGCGCTGCGGGCCGACGGCCTGAGCCTCGCCTACGGCGAGCGCTGGGTCCTGCGCGATCTCACGCTCGAACTCGACCCGGGATCGACGCTCGCGGTGCTCGGGCCCAACGGCGCCGGCAAGTCGACGCTGCTGCGGATCGTCGCGACGCTGCTGCGGCCGACTGAAGGCGCGATCGAGGTGTTCGGGTTCGGCCTGCCGCGGGAGGCGTGGAAGCTGCGCGGCCGGATCGGCTTCCTCGGCCACCAGGCGCTCCTCTACCGCGACCTCGACGCCCGCGAGAACCTCGCCTTCCACGCGAAACTGTTCGGCCTGGCGGACGGTGGCGCGAAGCGGATCGACGAGCTCCTCGAACGGGTCGGCCTCGGCCACCGCGCCTCGACCCGGGTCGACGAGATGTCGGCCGGGATGGTCAAGCGCCTCGCCGTCTGCCGGGCCGTGCTTCACGAGCCCGACCTGCTGATCCTCGACGAGCCGCTCGCCAATCTCGACCCGGCCGGCGCCGAAACGGTCGCGCCGCTGCTCGGTCCGGCTCCGGGCCGGACCCGGATCGTCGTCACCCACGACGTCGACGCGGCCCTCGAGCAGGCCGACCGCGTCCTCGGCCTCGAGCGGGACGGCAGCGTCGCCTTCGAGCTGCCGGTCTCCGAGGTCGAGGCCGTACGGGCCCGCGAGATCTACTCGGAGCGGACTGGAGCCGCTCGATGAAGCACACTCCGCCCTCGACGCTGCGGGTCGTCGCGACCGTGCTCGCCAAGGACCTGCGGGTCGAGCTGCGGACGCTGCAGTCGGTGCCGGCGATGCTCCTGTTCGCAACGACGATCTTCGTGATCTTCCGCTTCGGTCTCGACCGCACCCGCCTCGCCGGCTCGCTCGCCGCCGGCGTCCTGCTGGTGACGATCCTGTTCGCGGCGCTCCTGGCGATCAACCGGATCTTCGTGGCCGAGCGCGAGCAGGGGGGGTTCGAGGCAATTCGCCTGGCGCCGGTCGACGGCACGGCGCTGTTCTTCGCCAAAGCCGCCGCGCTGCTCGTCTACCTCGTCGTCCTCGAGCTGTTCGCTCTGCCGGTCTTCTGGCTGTTCTTCCTCGACAGCGGCTCCGGACTCGTGGCGATGCTCCCGGTGCTGCTCCTGCTCGACGCCGCGCTGGCGGTGACCGGCGCCCTGATCTCGCCGATGGCTACCAACTCGCGCGCCCGCGACCTGATCGGACCGCTGATCCTGCTGCCACTGATCATCCCGGCGATGATCGCCGCGGCAGGGGCCGGCGCGGACCTCCTGGCTGCAGCGGGGCCGTCCTACGACAAGTACGGAACCTGGCTGGGAGTGCTCGGCTTGTACGATCTGATCTTCCTGCTGATCGGTTGGGCTGCCTTCGACTTCCTCATCGAGGATTGACCTCTGGGCGCCCGGTTCCACAGCTCGAGACACCGATGAAAGCGTCCACTCTGAGGACACTCGCTCTGCTCACGGCCCTCTGCATCGGGGTCGGGTTCGCGCTCGTCTTCTTCTACGCGCCGAACGAGGCCGACCAGGGCTTCATCCAGAAGATCTTCTACTTGCACGTCCCGCTCGCGATCGTCGCCCTCGGCGGCTTCATCGTCGGCGGCATCCACGCGATCCGCCACCTCCGCACCGGCGATCCCGTCCACGACGCCCGCTCCTACGTCTCGATCCACGCCTCGGTCATCTTCGGCGTCGCGGTGCTCGTCACCGGCGCGATCTGGGCGAAGGCATCGTGGGGCCGCTGGTGGGTCTGGGACGAGCCGACCCTGGTCAGCTTCCTGATCGTCTTCCTCCTCTACTGCACCTACTACCCGCTGCGGTACGCGATCGAGGATCGCGAGCGCCAGGCCCGCTACGCGTCGGTCTTCGCGATCACGGCGGGCGCGTTCGTGCCCCTCAACTTCATGGCGGTCCGGGCGGCCCAGTCGCTCGTCCACCCGCGGACGTTCGGAACCGTCGACGGCGGCCTTCCCGGCGACATGTGGCTGACGTTTCTCGTCTGCTTCGCCGGGATCACGCTGCTCTGGGTGACGCTCGTCAGCTTCGAGCTGACCGCGAAGCGGACCTCGGGACAGCTCTCGAGACTGCGCCGGGCGCTCGACGACCGCGGGCCGGCCGGCTCCGGCGTCGCCGGGCGGATCGCGCCGGGAAGCGCCGGAGCGGCGCGCTGATGCCGGCCCTGCCGCTCGACGAGGCCGGGAAGTACGTCGCCGCCGCGTACGTCGTCTTCGTCCTCCTGCTCGTCGTCTACATCGGGATCATGGCCGCGAAGCTCGGCCGCATCTCCCGCGAGATCGAGGAGCTGGCCGAGCTCGCCGAGGAGAAGCAGGCGGCCGCCGCGCCTCAGCAGGCCGTTGCGGAGCCACGGCCGGAGGCCGAGGAGGTCCGCTCGTGAGCGACCTGCTCGCGCTCGGGATCTCCCACAAGACCGCGCCGATCGAGCTGCGCGAGCGGCTCGCGCTGACCGAGGGACGCGCCGCCGGCGTCCTCAACGACCTCCGGTCCGGCCCCCAGGTCAGCGAGGCGGCCGCGATCTCGACCTGCAACCGCACCGAGCTGTACCTCGTCGTCACCGACCCGGTCGAGGCCGAGAACGTCGCCCTCGGCGCCCTCTCCCGTCAGGCCGGCATCCGCCCGACGGAGCTGATCGAGAGCCTCTACTCCTACCGCGGCATCGAGGCCGCCAGGCACCTCTTCCGCGTCGCCGCCGGGCTCGACTCGATGATCATCGGCGAGGCCGAGATCCAGGGCCAGGTCAAGCGCGCCTACGAGCTCGCGCTCGTCGAGGGCGCGACCGGGGCGATCCTCAACCGGCTCTTCCGCGGCGCGCTCGCCGCCGGCAAGCGGGTCCGGGGCGAGACCCGGATCGGCGAGGGCGGGATCAGCGTCCCCTCGGCTGCGGTCGAGCTCGCGACCCGCACGCTCGGCGACCTGACCGGCCGCCACGTATTGCTGATCGGCGCCGGCGAGACCGCCGAGCTGACGGCCAAGGCGCTGACCGCCCGCGGCGTCGAGACCGTGTTCGTCGCCAACCGCCGCTACGACCGCGCCATCGGCCTCGCCGAGCGGTTCGGAGGCAGCGCCGTCCGCCTCGAGGATCTGCCGGCCCAGCTCGAGGCCGCCGACATCGTCGTCTCCTCGACGAACTCGCCGCACCACATCGTCGAGCGCGAGGAGCTGGAGCTCGTCGCCACCGCCCGCAAGTTCCGGCCGCTGCTCCTCATCGACCTCGCCGTGCCGCGCGACATCGACCCGTCCTGCCGCGACGTGACAGGAGTCGTCGTCCGCGACGTCGACGACGTCCAGTCGATCGCCGACCGCAACGCGACCGGCCGCGAGGTCGAGGCGCGCGGAGCGGAGGTGATCGTCGCCGCCGAGCTGGCCCGCTTCGAGCGCTGGCTCGGCTCCCTCGAGGTCCTGCCGACCGTCGCCTCTCTCCGCCTCCGCGCCGACGACATCGTCGGCCGCGTGCTCGCCGAGAACATCGGCCGCTTCGACGACCTGAGCCACGAGGACCAGGTCCGGATCGAGGCGATGGCCCGCTCGATCGCCAGTCGCATCCTCCATGAGCCGACGCTGCGGCTGAAGCGGGCAGCCGAGGAAGCCGACGCCTACCAGCAGGTCGCCGCCCTGCGCGAGCTCTTCGGCCTCGACGTCGGCAATGAGCCCGAGGGGACCGGCGCCGAGGTGACGCCCCTGCGGCGCGCCGACCGGGCCGGAGACTGAGCGCCCTGAGCGGCATGCGGATCGGGACCCGCGGCAGCGCCCTGGCGCTCGCGCAATCGGGGACGGTCGCCGACGCGATCGGCGACGCCGAGCTCGTCGTCATCCGCACGTCCGGCGATGAGGGTGGCCCGGCCGCTGCGGCCTCCGACGACAAGTCGCGCTTCGTCCGCGAGATCGAGCGGGCGTTGCTCGACGGCGAGGTTGACCTCGCCGTTCACAGCGCCAAGGACCTTCCCGGCGAGCTGCCGGACCGGCTGGCGCTCGTCGGCGTGCCCGCCCGCGAAGACCCCGCGGACGTCTGGATCGGCCCCGGCGATTCGATCGCCGAGGTCCCGGAGGGCGCGCGGGTCGGGACCGCCAGCGTCCGCCGCCGCTCGCAGCTCCTCGCTCTTCGCCCCGACCTCGAGGTCGTCGAGGTCCGCGGCAACGTCGACACGCGGCTTCGCAAGCTCGAGGCCGGTGAAGTCGACGGGCTGGTCCTGGCGGCGGCCGGCCTGCTTCGGCTCGGCCGGGAGGACGAGATCGGGTTCCGGTTCGGCCTCCGGGCGCTGACGCCGGCCCCCGGCCAGGGAGCGCTCGCGCTCGAGTCGCGGACCGAGGCCGCCGACGCTTTCGCCGCGGCGGCGGCCGTCACCGACCGCGAGTCGCTGATCGAGCTGACCGCCGAGCGCGCCGTCGTCGCCGGCATCGACGCGAGCTGCGACACGCCCGTCGGCGTCTGCGCCCGCCACGTGGACGGCACGCTGACGATCCGCGGCTACGTCGGGCTGCCGGACGGCAGCGAGCACTTCTACGACGAGGTCGAGGGCGATGCCGAGCAACCGGTCGCCCTCGCCGAGGCGCTGATCGACCGGATGCGGGACGGGGGAGCCCTCGACCTGCTCGAGCGCGCGACATCATGGGACGACGATGTCCCGCGGTGACTACACCCCATCGGGCTCCGGCCCACGTCCCGGCGTCGCCTACCTCGTCGGCGCCGGCCCCGGCGACCGCGGGCTGATGACGACCCGCGCGCTCGAGCTGATCGCCGGCGCCGACGCGATCCTCTACGACCGCCTGATCCCCGACGGTGCTCTCGACGGCGCTCGCGACGATGCCGAGCTGATCTACGTCGGCAAGGCTCCGGGCGCGGTCGCGATGGAGCAGGAGGAGACCGAGCGGCGGATGGCCGAGATCGCCCTCGAGGGACGGTCGGTGGTCCGGCTCAAGGGTGGCGACCCGTTCGTCTTCGGCCGTGGCGGCGAGGAGGCCGAGACGCTCCGCGACGCCGGCGTCCCCTTCGAGGTCGTTCCCGGCGTCACCGCGGGCATCGCGGCCTCCGCCTATGCCGGCATCCCCGTCACCCACCGCGACGACGCGTCGGCGGTCGCGTTCGTGACCGGCCACGAGGACCCCGAGAAGGAGTCCTCGGCGATCGACTGGCCGGCCCTCGCCGCCTTCCCGGGCACGCTCGTCCTCTACATGGGCGTCAAGAACCTGCCGCGGATCGCCGAGCGCCTCATCGAGGCGGGCCGCGATCCCGACGAGCCGGCGGCCGCGATCCAGCGTGGCACCTGGCCCGACCAGCGCACGGTCGTCGCGACGACGTCGACCCTTCCCGGCGCCGTGTCCGAGGCCGGGCTCAGGGCTCCGGCGATCCTCCTCTTCGGGCCGGTTGCCGCTCGCCGCGAACGGATCGGCTGGCTGGAGCGGCGCCCGCTCCACGGCCGCAAGGTCGTCGTCACACGCGCCCGCGCCCAGTCGAGCTCGCTGGCCGCCGTCCTTCGCGGCCTCGGGGCCGAGGTCGTCGAGCTCCCGGCGATCCGGATCGAGCCGCGGATCGACACCGCTGCGGTCGCGGCGATGATCGAGAACCTCCGCTCCTACGCCCTCGTCTGCCTGACGAGTCCGAACGGCGCCGAGCTGCTGAAGAAGGCGATGGCCGAGCGCGGCCTCGACGGCCGGGCGCTATCGAACGCGACGATCGCCGCGATCGGACCCGGAACCGCGCGGGCGCTGCGCGGGCTCGGGCTGATCCCCGACATCGTGCCGCCGCGCTCGATCGCCGAGTCCCTCGTCGAGTCGCTGCGCGAGGTCGACGTCGACGGTCGGCCGGTACTGATCGCTCGCGCCGCCGAGGCGCGTGACGTCCTCCCCGAGGCGCTGGCCGAGCGCGGCGCGCTCGTCGATGTCGTGCCGCTGTATGAGACCGTCCGCGAGCCCGCCGACGAAGCGGTCGTCGCCTCGATCGCCGACGCCGACTACGTGACCTTCACCTCCTCCTCGACCGTCAAGTTCTTCCTCGAGACCGTCGGCGACGCCTTCCCCGCCGACGCGCGGGTCGTCTCGATCGGCCCCGTCACCAGCGACACCGCCCGCGATCTCGGGCTGACCGTCGCCGTCGAAGCCGAACAGCACGATCCCGACGGTCTCGTCGCCGCCTTGCTGGCGGACGCCTCCCTCTAGAGTCAGACCCCGATGGGTCTGCCGATCACCTTCCTGACCGACTACGGGGTCTCCGACGACTTCGCGGGCGTCTGCCGCGCCGTCATCGCCCGCATCGCCCCCGGCACCGAGGTCGTCGACATCAGTCACGGGATCGGCCGCCACGATGTCCGCCAAGCCTCCGCGATTCTCGCCGACTCACTGCCCTACGCGCCCGTCGGCGTCCACCTCGCGATCGTCGACCCCGGCGTCGGCGGTCCGCGCCGCGCCGTCGCCGTCCGCACCCACGGCGAAGGGCACCTGCTCGTCGGGCCCGACAACGGCCTCCTCCCACCGGCCATCGACTGTCTGGGCGGCGCGGCCGAGGCCGTCGACATCAGCAGCTCGCCCTTCCGCCTCGACCACCCCTCCGCGACCTTCCACGGCCGCGACCTCTTCGCACCCGTCGCCGCCAACCTCGCCCTCGGCCGCGACCTCAGCGAGGCCGGCGATCCGATCGAGCCCGCCAGCCTCGAACGCCAGCCGGTCTCACGCCCGCGGCTCGAACAGCTCCGCGCCTTCGCCCACGCCGAGCGCATCGATGGCTTCGGCAACATCTCCCTCGACCTCAGCCAGGACGACCTCACCGGCCACCCGCTCGCCGGCGCCACCCGTGTCTCGGTCGGTTCCCGCAAGCGCCGCCGAACCGCGACCCGCGCCACCGCCTTCGAGGACGTTGCCGACGGCGGCTTCCTCTTCTACGAGGATTCCTCCGGCCGCATGGCGATCGCCGTCAACCGTGGCGACGCCAGCGAGGTCCTCGACCTTCGTGTCGGCGACGTGGTCGAGCTCGAACCGGCGCCTTAAGCGGACGGCTCGCTGACGCGGATCGCTCCGCTTCGCGGTCCGGGCTCGGGTTTGGGCCTCCCCTGGCCAGCCCCTCGGACCGACAGCCCGCCGAGCCGGCTCCAACAACCCCCTACCCCGTCCGCCGCCGCAGCGTCAGTGCCCCCAGGCCGAGCGACGCCACCGTCGCGCCGACGATGACGATCACGTCGACCGCGAAGGCGCCGCCGAGGGAGCCCGGCTCGGTCGCCTTCGCGAGGGCGTCGTAGGCGTAGGTCATCGGCAGCGCGTAGGAGACGCCTTCGAGGGCGGGAGCCATCGCGTCGCGGGCGACGAACAGGCCGCAGAGCAGCAGCTGGGGAAAGATGAACGCCGGCATGAACTGGACCGCCTGGAATTCGGTCCGGGCGAACGCGCTGGCGAGGAGGCCGAGTGCCATTCCGAGGGTTGCGTTGCCGATTGCGAGCAGCCCGATCAGCCAGGCGCCGTGGGGGGAGTCGAGGCCGAGGGCGAGGAAGCCGACCGAGCAGATGACGACCGCCTGGAGCGCGGCGAGGAGGCCGAAGCCGATCCCGTAGCCGAACAGCACATCGGCCTTGCCGATCGGCATCGTCATCAGCCGCTCGAGCGTCCCGGTCGTCCGCTCGCGGAGCATCGCGATCGAGGTGATCAGGAACATGACGATGAACGGGAACAGGCCGCAGAGGGGCGCGCCGATGCTCTGGAAAGTCGCCTTCTGGCCGTCGAAGATGAAGTAGAGGAGGACGAGCAGCCCGGCCGGCACGATCAGGAGCAGCGCGATCGTGCGCGGGTCGCGGCGGATCTGCCAGAGCACCCGCCGGGCGGTCGCCAGCGTCGCCCGGGCGCTCACGCCCGCGCCTCCGAGGCCTCGATCACGGCGAGGAACGCCTTGCCGAGGTCGTGCTCGCCGGTCTCGGTGCGCAGCGCCTCCGGCGTCGTCTGCCGGAGCAGCTCGCCCTCGCGCATCAGCAGCAGCTCGTCGCACTCCGACGCCTCGTCCATGACGTGGCTCGAGATCAGCAGCGTCACGCCCGAGGTCGCGAGCTCGTCGAACGTCTTCCAGAGGTCGGCGCGCAGGACCGGGTCGAGACCGACCGTCGGCTCGTCGAGGACGAGCAGCTCGGGTTCGTTGAGCAGCGCCGTCGCGAGCGAGACCCGCGATCGCTGCCCGCCCGAGAGGGTGCCGGTGATCCGGTCGGTGAAGTCGCCTAGTCCGACGGTGTCGATCGTCGTCGCGATCCGGTCGGCGCCGACGCCGAGCAGGGCCCCGAAGTAGCGCAGGTTCTCGGCGACGCTGAGGTCCCCGTAGACCGACGGCGCCTGGGTGACGTAACCGACCCGCGCGCGCAGGCTCGGCGACCCGGCCGGGGAGCCGAGCACGTCGATCTCGCCGCCCGCCACCTTCTGGACCCCGACGATCGACCGCATCAGCGTCGACTTGCCGCAGCCGCTCGGCCCGAGCAGCCCGGTGATCCTCCCCCGCGGCACCTGCAGGGAGACGCCGTGGAGCACGTGGTTGTCGCCACGGATCACGTCGAGTTCGCGGACCGCGATCGCGGCGCCGGCGGGCGGCTGGGAAGCCATCGGCGCCAGTCATACCATTCGCGCCGTGAGCTTCGGGTCCCCGCATCACCATCACGAGGTCACCGACTCGACCAACCTCCGCGCCAAGGAGCTGGCCGCCGACGGAGCCCCCTCGGGCACGGTCGTCACCGCCTCCGAGCAGACCGCCGGCCGCGGACGCGGCGACCGCGTCTGGACCGCACCCCCCGATGCGGCCCTCCTCTACTCGGCGATCCTCCGCCCGCTCGACCTCGGCCATCTGCTACTGCCGCTCGCCGTCCCGCTCGCCGTCTGCGAGGCCTGCGAGTCGGTGGCGCCGGTGAGCTGCGAGGTGAAGTGGCCCAACGACGTCTGGGTCGACCGGCGCAAGTTGAGCGGGATCCTGATCGAGGCCCGCCCGCCCGACTGGGCGGTGATCGGCGTCGGCATCAACCTCTCGATCGCCGTGGATCAGTTCCCCGCCGACATCCGCTGGCCGGCGATCTCGCTCGGCAACGGCGTCGGCACCGAGCGGATGCGCGAAGCCCTGAACGAGTCGCTCGCGCGCTGGGTCGAGGCCGACCACGCTCGCGTCCGCGAGGAGTTCGAGACGCGCGACGCGCTGCGCGGGCGTGAGCTCGGCTGGGAGGGCGGCCCCGGCGACGGCGACCGCTCCGGCATCGGCGAGGGCATCGACGAGCGCGGCAACCTGCTCGTCCGGACCGCCGCCGGCGAGCTGGTCGCGCTCGGCTCCGGCGAGGTCAGCCTGAGGCTGCGCTCCGCCTAGGCCGCGCGACGGCGACGGCGGCGGCGGCTCGAGCCGGACTTCGACTTCGAGCCGTTGCCGGACCCACCCGAGGGCGGCTTGTCGTGATCGGATGCGGAGACCGGCGGCGAGAAGGGCTCGATGTCGTCATCGTCGTCCTCGGCGGGCTCCTCGTCGATCGGTTCGGCATCGGCGCCGGACTCCTCGGCGGTGCCGGGCATCTCTCCCTCTTCGGGTTCGAGATCTTCGTCGTCGGCGATCTCGACGGATGCCTCCTCGGCGTCCTTGGCGTCAGCGCCCTCACCCTCGCGGGAGCGCTTGCTGCGGCGCCGGCGCTTCTTGCCGCTGCCCTTCGGAAGGTTGCGGAGCAGCTCGCGGGCGACGGCCGATGGCTTCCTGGCCATCCGCATCCGGGCGCCGCGGAGGACCTCTTCGGCCTCGGGCGTGTGGGCGACGGCCGCGGCGAGCAGCGCGACGGCGAGGCGGCGGTCCTGGCCGCGGGCGGCCTGGACGAGGCGCCGTGCGTTCTTGCCGTGGGCGCGGCCGGAGGAGTTGACGAACAGGCCGAGCAGGCGCTTCGTCTCCGGCCAGCGGGCGACCGCGTACTCCTCGTGGGAGTCGCGGGTGAACTCGGCGAGGCGCCAGACCCAGGCCTGCGCCTGGTCGCGGCGGCCGATGCGGTTCTCGGCGAGCGCCTGAAGAAGGATGCGGACACCGGCGCGGCGCTGGTCGCGCTGCCAGGTGCCGACCATGTCGATCGCCTCGTCGAACGGCTCGGCCTCGCGGGTCGCGGCGAGCTCGCCGAGCGCCTTCAGCTTCAGCTGCGTCGAGCGGTTGCGCTGGATGCAGGTGAGCAGGAATCGACGGCGCAGCTCCTTGGCCTGATCGTGCTGGAGCATCGCCTTGGCCTTGCGCCAGGAGTTCGGCTGGACGCGAGCCCCTGCGAGCGCGGCCCAGACGTGCTGCTCGGAGTAGTCGAGGCGCTCGACGGCGATCCGCCACATCTCACGCTCGAGTACCTGCAGGCGACGCTCCGGATCGGCGGAGACGGGGACGACGCGCTTCTCGACGCGGACCCGGCGGCCGCGGCCGCGGCGGACCGGGCCGACGACGATCGCGCCGCCGCGGTAGACGTCGCGGTCGAGGAGGCTGTGGAGGGTGACGATCGCCTCGTCGTGGCGGGTGGCCGGATGGACGAGGTCGATGACGAGGCCGGCTTCCTTGCCGGGGTTGCGGCGGGTGACGCGGCCGACGCGCTGCTGGTAGATCCGCTTCGAGGCGGTGGGCGCGAGGTGCATGCAGATGGTGGCGCGGGGCGAGTTCCAGCCCTCGGCGAGCAGCATCGCGTTGCAGAGGACGTCGACCTCGCCGCGCTCGAAGGCGGCCAGGATCTCCGCCAGCTCGCGCTTCGGCGTCTCGCCGGAGACGGCCTTGGCGTTGATTCCGAAGCCCTGCATCGCCTCGGCGACGTTGTTGGCGTGCTTGACGCCGGCGGTGTAGATGACGCCGGGGACCCGCTTGAAGCGTGAGTTGTAGAGGTCGGCGATCGCAACGTTGAACGGCCCCTGGTCGAGGAGCTTGGCGAGCTCCTCCTGATCGAAGTCCTGGTCGACCTCGCCCTTGCGGAGCGGCACGTTGGCGAGCGTCCGCACTCCCGGGCCCGGCGGGATCCGGATGCAGCGCAGCGGCGCGATGACGCCGCGGCGGGCGGCCTGCGCGAGGTCGAAGCGCGAGGTCTGGGTCGGGAAGAGGTCGGCGACGTGGCGCGCGATCAGCGCGCCGGTCGCGGTCATGCCGATGAAGACCGGGCCCTGCCAGCGGCGGATGCAGGCGCTCGTCTTCTCGCCGAGGGCGGTGTGGGCCTCGTCGCAGATGACGATCGAATAGGCGTCGGAGATCTGGCCGGCGTTGCGGACGAACCACTGGTAGGTCTCGACGGTGACCGGGCCGTAGGCGTTGTCCTTGCCCTTCAGCAGCGGCGGGGAGAGGCGGTCGGCGTAGCCGCGGTCGGAGATCTCGCCGATGAACTGGTCGACGAGGTTGCGGCGGTGGGTGAGGATCAGGATTCCGCCGGTCCGCGAGGACTCGACGAATCCGACTGCGGCGACGGTCTTGCCGGCGCCGGTCGCGTGCTCGAACCAGAAGCGGCGGCTTGCGTAGGGGTCGTCGGCGGCGTCGGCGACGACGTCCTCGTCCTCGCCGTCGTCGGCAGGCTCGTCCCAGTCCTGCGGCTCCTCGTCCTCGGCGAGCGCGTCGTCTTCCTCGCCTCCGCCGGCAGAGGCGCTCTCGCCGTTCTTGCCGTTCTCGCCGTTCTTGCCGTTGCCGTTGCGGTTCGACCCCGGCTCCTCGATCTCGGAGATGACGGCCGCGAGGGTGCCGGAGAGCGCGTCGACCTGGTGTTCGGAGAGCTCGGCGCCGTCGCGGAGCAGCGGGCGCTCCTCGGCGAGCACGCGCTCGAGGCCGAGCAGCAGCGAGTACTCCTGCCGCCACTTCGGCGACGGCTCCTCGAAGCCCTCCTCGATCTCGACCAGCGCGGCATCGAACGCCAGGCGGCGGGCCGTGCCGGGAAGCAGGTCCTCGAGCTGCTCGCCATCGAGCAGGATCGGTTCACGCGTGAACTTCTGAACGCGTTCGAGATCGGCGCTGGTAAGCGCGTTGGCCGCGTCTGCGGCAAGTGCGGTGGTTTCTGCCATGAAAAGGCTCAATGCCCGCGCAGTTCGGTCCAAGACGGAGCGAGCTGCTCGGTAAGCTCGTCGGGCGAGGCGGTCAGGTTGCTGATGCTGGCCGCGGCCCCTGCGGTCCAACAATCCCCTCGGACCGCATGACCATTAAAGCAGGGCACCAGGCCGGATGAACAGTCAGAACACCAAACGAGCGATGAGGGCCAGTTTCGCGCTGGCGCTGCTGGTGCTCGCCGTTGCGCTCGGCGCCTGTGGTTCCGGCGACTCTGGAAGCGACCCCGGCACGGATGCTCCCGACTACTCGCAGGCCATCGACAAGGCCCCTCCGAAGCTGAAGTCGCTCTACGACAAGGGCGGGGTCCTGGCCCCGGGCGGCCTCGACGGCTTCTCCGAGCAGCTCGCCGCCGTCGAGGGCTATCCGGTCGTCGTCAACAACTGGGCGTCCTGGTGCGGCCCCTGCCGGACCGAGTGGCCCTGGTTCCAGCAGGCCGCCGCGGACCATCTCGACCAGGTCGCGTTCATCGGCGTCGACGGCGATGACGAGGATGCCGCCGCCCAGACGTTCCTCGAGGGGCATCCGGTCCCATACCCGAGCTTCGCCGACCCCGACAAGGACGTCGGCAACCAGGTCGGCGCGACCCTCGTCGGCGGCTTCCCGAACACCCTCTTCTTCGATTCGAGCGGCAACTTCGTCTACGCCCATCAGGGCGTCTACCCGGATCAAGCGACGCTCGAAGCCGACATCCGCAAGTACGCCCTCGGCGAGTCCTAGGCCGGCGGTGCGGGCTCCGGTCCGGATCGTCCTCGTGCTGGCGGCGGCGGCCGCCCTCCTGACGACGGCGGCGACGGCCCAGGGCCAGGACGACACCTCGACGACCGTCCCATCGATCGAGCTGAACGGCGAGATCTCACCGGCCACGGCGGGCTGGATCGGCACCGCCCTCTCCGACGCGGCCGACGAGAACGCGCCGCTGGCGATCATCCGCATCGACACGCCGGGCGGCCTCGACTCCTCGATGCGCGACATCGTCAAGGACATCGTCGCGGCGCCGATGCCGGTCGTCGTCTACGTCTACCCGAACGGCGCCCGAGCGGCATCGGCGGGCGTGTTCATCACCCAGGCCGGCGACGTCGCGGCGATGGCGCCGGAGACGAACATCGGCTCGGCCTCGCCGATCACCAGCACCGGCGACGACATCGGCGGCACCCTCGGCCGCAAGATCACCAACGACGCCTCCGCCTACGTACGCGCCCTCGCCACCTCGCACGGCCGCAACCCGGACCTCGCCGAGCAGATGGTCCGCGAGGCGACGAACGTCTCCGCCCAGGAGGCCCTCGACGCCGGCCTGATCGACCTGATCGCCGGCGACCAGACCGAGCTCCTCGCCGACCTCGACGGGTTCGCGGTGAAGGGCCCGAAGGCGCAGACCCTCGACACCGCCGGCTACACCGTCGAGAAGCGCGACATGCCGCTCCGCTACGAGATCCTCCAGATCCTCGTCAACCCGAACGTCGCCTTCCTGCTGCTCTTGATCGGGTTCGTCGGCCTCGCCCTCGAGGCGGCGGCGCCGGGGACGATCGTGCCCGGGACGATCGGCGCCATCGCGCTCGTGCTCGGTCTGATCGGCACGCTCCAGCTCCCCGTCGCGGCGCTCGGGGTCGCCCTGCTGATCGCGGGCTTCGCGCTGATCGTCGCTGAGGCCCACCTGCCGACCGGCGGGCTCGTCGGCATCGCTGGGATCGCCGCCCTGATCGCCGGCGGCCTGCTGATCTTCGACACCGGCGACGGCGCGCCCGGGGTCAGCCCCTTCGTGGCGGTGCCGATGGCGCTCGTCCTCGGCGGCGCGACCCTGTTCGTCGGCCAGCGGGTCATCGCGGCCCGCCATGGGGACGTGCGGACCGGGGAGGAGGAGCTGCTCGGCTCGCCGGCGCGCGTCCGCGCTGCGATCGATCCGATCGGCCAGGTCTTCACGGAGGGTGCGCTCTGGCGGGCCCGCTCGGCCGATGGCGAGCCGATCGAGGTCGGCACCGAGGTCCGGGTCGATGAGATCGACGGCCTGACGCTCGTGGTCAGTCCGGTCGAGCCGGGACCCGAGCCGGGATCGACGCCCAGAAGTCTTTAGGGACGGTCGCGATGATCGGCGCGATGGCACGGGTCCGGGTATTTGGGTCGCTCGTCGCGGCGGCGGCAACGGCGACCGTCCTCGCCGGCATCGTCGCGGGACCCGCCGGAGCGGCGAGCGACGCCGAGCAGAAGATCCCCTCGATCGAGCTGAACGGTGAGCTCTCGCCTGCACAGGCGGACTGGATCGGCCACGCCCTCGGCGCGGCCGCCGACGCGAAGGACCCGTTCGCGATCATTCGCATCGACACGCCCGGCGGGATCGACTCGTCCGCCCAGGAGATCGTCGATCACATCCGCAGCTCCCCGATCCCGGTCGTCGTCTACGTCTATCCACCCGGAGCTTCGGTCGCCGACCAGGGCTCTTCGATCGTCGACGCCGGCGACGTCGCCGCGATGGCGCCGGGGACCACCATCGAAAGCGACGACAACGACCTCGGCGAGAACGCCGCCCTCAAGCAGGGCCGGGTCGACTTCATCGCCTCCGATCAGGACAAGCTCCTCGAGAAGCTCGACGGCTTCGAGGTCAACGGTCCGAAGCCGGTGACGCTCTCGACGGCGGGCGACGAGATCGACGACCAGGCGATGACGATCCCCTTCCAGATCCTCGAGGTCCTCGTCAATCCGAACGTCGCCTTCCTGCTGCTTCTGATCGGGATCCTCGGCATCGCCCTCGAGGCGTTCGCGCCGGGGACGATCATTCCCGGTGCGATCGGAGCCGTGGCGCTGGTTCTCGGGCTGATCGGCGCCCTCCAGTTGCCGATCGCCGCGGTCGGCGCCGTGCTGCTGATCGTCGGTGCTGCGCTTGTGATCGCGGAGACGAACGTCGCCTCGGCGGGCGTCCTCGGCGTGCTCGGTGTCGTCGCCGTGATCGCCGGGGGCCTGCTGATCTTCGACACCGGGAGCGACCAGATCGAGGTCTCGCCGGCCTTCGTGATCGTCGTCGGCGCCGTCCTCGGCCTCGGCACGGTCTGGGTCGGGAACAAGGGCCTGCAGGCGCGGCACCGGCCGGTCGTCACCGGGCGGGAGGAGCTGCTCGGGGCGATCGCGACCGTTCGCGCGCCCCTCGACCCGACCGGGCAGGTCTTCGTCCAGGGCGCGCTGTGGGAGGCGAGGGTCGATCCCGGCGTAGCCCCGGTCGAGACCGGGTATAGAGTCAGGGTCGAGGAGATCGACGGGCTCGAGCTCGCGGTCACACCTCTCGAGGACGGTCCCGCGGAAAGGGCTACCGGGGCCGTCGGCAGCGAAGCGGAAGGAGCCTCTTAGATGGTGGCATTGGGAATCGTCGCGGCGGTGGTCGTCATCGGCCTGCTCGTCCTTGCGGCATCGGTGCGGATCCTCCGCGAGTACGAGCGCGGCGTCGTCTTCCGGCTCGGCCGCCTGATCGCGCTGCGTGGCCCGGGCCTGCGCTTCCTGATCCCGATCATCGACCAGATGGTCCGGGTCGACCTGCGAACGGTGACGCTGAACGTCCCGCCGCAGGAGGTCATCACCCGCGACAACGTGACCGTCCGGGTCAACGCCGTCTGTTACTTCCGCGTCATGGATCCCGACAAGGCGATCACCGAGATCGAGAACTACCTCGTCGCCACGTCGCAGATCGCCCAGACCACGCTGCGCTCGGTGCTCGGCAAGGCCGAGCTCGATGCGCTGCTCTCCGAGCGCGAGACCCTCAACGCCGAGCTCCAGGCGATCATCGACGAGCAGACGGAGCCGTGGGGGATCAAGGTCTCGACCGTCGAGGTCAAGGACGTCGAGCTGCCCCAGGACATGCAGCGGGCGATCGCCCTGCAGGCGCAGGCCGAGCGTGAGCGGCGCGCCAAGATCATCGGCTCCGAGGGCGAGTACCAGGCGGCCCAGAAGCTCTCCGACGCCGCCGACATCATCAGCCGCAACCCGGCGACGATCCAGCTCCGCTACCTGCAGACGCTGCTGCAGATCGGCGTCAACAACACGACGATCGTCTTCCCGCTGCCGATCGACCTGATGGACGCCTTCCGGAAGATCGGCGAGGGCGCCGCATTCACGGCCGACGTCCCCGACGGCCCACGGCCTGAGGTCACGCCCGAGCCCGGCGATCCCGAGCCCCCGGTGCCGCCACCGCCGCCGGACCCCGCGATCTGAGCACCGAGCCGGACACCGGCGGGGGATCCGAGCCGCCCGAGGTCCGGATCGACCAGCTGACCGGGCAGCGGGCGCTGCTCGCACCCGGTCGCCGCGATCGGCCGCGGGCGTTCGCGGCAGCCGCGCCGGAGCCGCTCCCCGACGCCGCCGAGACCTGCCCCTTCTGCGAGGGCCGCGAGGACCGGACCCCGCCCGAGGTCTGGGCGAACCGCCCCGCCGGCGGCGAGCCCGACACGCCGGGCTGGCTGCAGCGCTCGGTCCCCAACCTCTACCCGGTCCTGACCGGGCCGGACGCGACGGCGGCCCGGCCGGGCGCCGCCGACGAACCGGGCATGACCAGCTCCTCCGATCCCCTCGGCGGCTCCGCCCGCGCCGGCGACGCCGAGCTGTTCCGGACGGCCCCGGCGGCCGGCGCCCACGAGGTGATCGTCAACTCCCCGCGCCACGTCCCGCGGCTCGCCGACCTCGGACGCGGACGAGCTCGCCGGCGCGATGGCGGCGTGGCGGACGCGGATGGCCGCCGCCTCCGGTGACGCGTCGCTCGTCCACCTCTGCGTCAACGAGGGGCCGCTGGCGGGCTCGACCCTCCCGCACACCCACGCCCAGCTCTTCGCGCTTCCGTTCGTCCCGACCGAGGTGGCCCGCGAGCGCGAGCGCTTCACCGCCTACCACGAGCGGACGATGGGCGGGCACATGCTCGAGGACGTCCTCGTCGAGGAGGTTCGGCGCAGCGAGCGGCTCGTCGCCATCGACGGCGAGGCGGCGCTGATCTGCCCGTGGGCCTCGCGCTCGCCCTACGAGATGCGGCTGATTCCCCGGACCGTCGAGCCGCGCTTCGACCGCGACGATCGCGGAGCCGCGCTGCTCGGCCGCGCTCTCGCGGCGCTCGACGTCCTCTTCGAGGGCGGCCCGCAGCTCAACCTCTGGGTCCGGACCGCGCCCCGCGGCGGCGGCGAGTTCCACTGGCACCTCGACATCGCCCCGCGCCTGTCGGTCCGGGCCGGCTTCGAGCTCGGGACGGGTGTGGAGATCAACTCGGTCGCGCCCGAGCGGGCCGCAGCGGAGCTGCGCGAGGTGCTCCCCGACGCCCTGCCGATAGCCTGAGCCGATGCCGCCTCTCGCTCGCCCCTATCCCCGGTTCATGTCCGACAGCGCCCAGGAGTCGCGTCCCTACGGGCGCTGGCAGGAGCGCCTTACCGAAGCCTTCACGGGGGCCTGCGCCGAGCTCGCCGAGGAGGCCGGCACGGGTCCCGACCTCGAGTCGGTCCGCTTCTTCCCCGAGCGCACGTGGGGCGGCCGCACCTTCGTTCCCGCTGTCGCGCCGGGCGAGGCCGAGGTCGACGGTGTCGTCCCCGAGTTCTTCGGCCACGTCTCGTTCATGCACCTCGGCGAGCAGGAGCCGGGCGAGATGGCGGCCACCGCCGACTTCACCGATGTCACCGCCGCCGCGAACCCCGACTGGCAGGTCGACCTCAACGACGACGTCGTCGGCCAGTGGCGGGCCGATGGCGGCCGTGGCGGCGAGGTCACGCTGATCTGGGGCACGCCGCTCGTCCGCGGCGCTCTTGCCGTCACCGCCGAGCTCGACGGCGAGGTGCTCGACCAGGCCGCCGTCAACGAGGGGCGCTTCACCCTCCTCGCCGTCGACGCCGTGCACGGCTTCGGCGACGACCAGTTCCTCGAGATCAAGCTCTGGAACCGCCGCCTGCAGGAGGTCGCCTCCGAGAGCCTCTACGCCGACGAGGACGGCGACGACGCGGAGGACGAGAGCAAGGACTGACCGCCCGTCCGTCCCCTGGCGGTCAGGGGCGGTGGTACCAGGGCGGCGCGTCGATCGCGGCCCGAAGACCGGCCTTGCCGCCGGTGGTGAGCGACGGCCCGTGCGTGAGCAGGAGCCTGTCGAAGTCGAGTTCGAGCAGCGGCTCGAGCGACGGCCCGAACCGCTCCGCGTAGAACCGCCGGACCCGGCCGTCGATCTTCTCCTGCGCCCAGACGCGCGGCCCGTCGGCCGTGCCGACGACGGCGTCGCCGAAGACGAGCGCCCGGTGGGAGGGGAGGTGGAGCGGCATCTCCTGGCGGCGCGGCTTGCCGATCGCGTGGGCGGTGACGCCCCCGGGGAGCTCGCCGCCGGCGGCCACCGGGTGGAAGCCCGCCTGTGATTCCAGCCGCTTCGCGACGGCGGCGTGACCGTGGATCGTCACCTCGCGTGCGCCGAGGCGGTCGCGCACCCACTCGGCGCTGCGGACGTGGTAGCCGATCGTGATCAGGACGCGAACCGGCCCATCGCCCGCCGACTCGACGGCGGTCCACGCCGGGTCGTCTTCGCCGGCAAGCAGCGGGTCGACGACCAGCGTCTCGTCGCCGGCCTGCGCGGCGAAGCTGACGACCTCGGCGCCGAACTCGCCGGGATGCCAGTCCGGGTGACGGCGCGCCCAGCGCCAGAGGCCGGGCGTGAGACGTTCCGGCGGGGTGGGCTCAGCCAAATCCGTAGTAGGTGCGGGCCGCCCTGATCGCGTTCTCCGACACGTCGTCGTGAGACTCGATCCCGGGGGCCGCCTCGATCTTCTCCGCCTCGTGCGGCAGGAAGACGCCGCCGCCCCCGCCGATCGCGCCCGCGACCGGGGCGAGCACGTGGTGGGAATGATGTTTGACGACGATCCACTCGGGAGCACCGCCGACGTCGACCACGGCTTCGACCTTGCCGATGTGGCGGCCGTTCTCGTCGGTGGCCCGCGATCCCTTCCAGCCGGCGACGTCCTCGTGCTGCGGACCATCGCCACTGAGGGCGAGCTCGTCGTCTTTGGGGTGAGGGACTGGCATGGCGTCCTTGCGGCGGATCGGGTCGTGGGCGTGGCTCTCGCTTTCCATGCCGCGAACCTATCGCCCGCGCCGGTTGTTCAGCCCTCGATTATCGCTCTGAGCGAACGACCGGCCCGGCGGTTCACCAACAGATAACGACGGGGTCACGGACTCTCAACAAGACGGCCACGCGTCCCACATAGACAGGGGTCAGCCGGCGTTCGGCCGGAGATCCGAAAAGGGAGAACCAATGTTTTCGAGACGGAAAGTCCCCGCCGTGCTCCTGGCAGCCGCAGTGGCGGCCGTCGGTGCGACGGCGGCAATCGCCGCCCCGGAGGGAACCGGTACGGGACCGAGCACGACGACGAGCCCGTACGTCCTGCCGATCGCCGACGGCGTCCTGACCAAGTCACTGCTCACCGTCAGCGACGCCGGGTCTGCGGGCAACGGCTACGAGATGGTCGGGATCCCGGACGGCCTCGGCGCCTATCGGGAGCAGGGAAGCCGCGACTTCACGCTGCTGGTGAACCAAGAGCTGACGGCCACCGTGGGCGCGATCCGGCGGCACGGCCAGAAGGGCGCGTTCGTTTCCGAGTACGACATTGACTCCGACAGCCTCGCCGTCGAGTCGGGCCACGACCTGATCGATCCGGGCGTCCGCTACTGGAACTACCCGACGCAGACGCTATGGGACGACGGCATCGACAGGAGGCGTCAACCCGCGCGATACGACTGACACGTTCATCGCTCAGGTCGCGGCGTTCTCGCGATTCTGCTCGAGCAGCCTGACTGATCCCGGCGTGTTCAAGGGCGAAGGAGGACGTGGCTTCAAGGGCCAGCTCTACTTCGCCAACGAGGAGAACGGCAACGAGGGCCGCGTCTTCGGCGTCACCACCGATGGACAGGCGCAGCAGTTGCCGCGCCTCGGGCCTCGCGTCGTGGGAGAACACGCAGCCCGCAGACACCAACGAGCGACACGACGGTCACGATCGGGGACGAGGACGGCCCGAGCGACGGAAGTCAGCTCTGGATCCACGTCGGCACCAAGCAGAAGACCGGCAACCCGTTCGACCAGGCCGGCCTGACCAACGGCTCGCTGTACACCGTCGACCTCAAGGACGAGGCCGTCGACAGCGATGCCGAGTTCCGCTCGACCTACGGCAAGGGCGAGCCGACGAAGTTCACCGTCGGCGCCGAAGAGCAGATCAACTGGGACCGCTCCGGCGCTCGCCAGAACAGCGAAGCTCTCGCCAAGGGCCTGAGCCTGAACCGGATCGAGGACGGCGAGTTCGATCCCCGCAGGCCCGAACGACTACTACTTCCTCACGACCGAGGGCGCACCGGGCACGGTTCCGGCGGAGCCATCGGTGACTCGTGATGGAGGTGGTCTGTGGCGGCTCCGGTTCAAGGACGTGTCGGATCCGTCGAAGGGCGGAACCCTCGAGCTGCTGCTCGACGGTTCGGAGGCCCCGTACCTCAACAAGCCCGACAACATGACGATCGACGGCAAGGGCAATCTCCTGATCCAGGAGGACCCGGGCAACAACGCGCAGTTGGCGCGGATCGTCGCCTACGACATCGACACGGGCGACCGCGGCGTTCTCGCCGAGTTCGATCCTGCCCAGTTCAGGACGGGCGCACCTGGATTCATCACCCAGGACGAGGAGTCCAGCGGCATCATCGATGCCAAGAAGCTGATCGCTCCCGGCTGGTTCCTGTTCGACGCACAGGTCCACAAGACGAACCCGGACACGGCCGCTGTCGAATACGGGCAGTTGCTGGCCCTGCACGTCCGCAAGTTCAAGGACGTCTACAACCTGGACGGCTGAGCCTCGCCCCTGCTGGGGCGTCGCAGTAGTCGAGAGGCACCCGGTCGCATTTGCGCGGCTCGGGTGCCTCTGCGTCGGTTTTGCGCTCGACTTCCGGCCGAGTGACGGACGCAGCTCGCTGACCGCCTCGCCCACCGAGAGGCCGGTTAGAGTCGCCGCTATGCTGGTTGCCCGACCGTTCACGGAGCGGCTTAGAGTCTAGCGGCCCATGAGGAAGCTCGCGACGATCCTCGCGCTCGGCGTCGCGTTCGCCTGCGCGCCCGCAGTGGCCGATGCGGCCACGACCGCCGGAACCTTCTACGGCGATGGCGGCGACTTCGTCTCGTTCGGGATGACCGGGAGCGACGACCGCGACGTCGTCGCGATCCTCTTCGAGTCGATCGCCGAGCACCCGGGCACCGCGCGGGTCGTGGTCGCCGACGCAGGCGGCGTCACCCCCTACGGAAAGTGCGAGAGCCTCGCCACGACGGCCGCCGTCTGCCACCGCTACCAGGGGACCGGGGTGGGCTCGCTGCGCGGCGGCGATGACATCCTCTCGATCAGCGGCGACGTCGACGGCACATTCAGCGGCGACGCCGGCGCCGACCGGATCAGCGACGGCTGGGGCGCCGGAACGCTCGAGGGCAACGCCGACGCGGATCGGCTGTCCGGCAACGTCGGCGACGACGTCCTCGGTGGGGGAAGCGGAGACGACGTCCTCGAGGGCGGTCCCGGCGCGGACGTTCTTAGGGGCGGTCCGGGCCGCGACAAGCTCCGCGGCGGTCCCGGCGACGATCGCATCGACGCGTCCGGCGGCAGGCGCGACCGCGAGATCGAATGCGGCCCTGGCGACGACACGGCGATCATCGACTTCTCGATCGATCCGCCGACCAGCCACTGCGAGCACGTCGTTCCGTCGTAGGCCCGGGTTCTCGGTCCAGGGCCTCGGGTCCTCCGAGGTTCCCAGCCGGCCAAAGCGATGCTCCTGACGGGGGCGTGGTCGTCGGCGGGACCCGGCCTGAGGGGTCCTGGGAGGGGTAACCTCGCGGTGTGGGTGTCGATTGGTTGAAGAGTGGGGATGACTCCTCCCGTTCAGGCCGGAAGCGGTGTGCGCTGCTGGCTGTCGCAGCGTTCTTCCTGCTTGCGGTGCCGGCGAGGGCAGATGCCGCAACGACGATCGACCCGACCACCGGCCCCGGCGCGATCACCAATAACCCCACGCCGACCTTCGCCTTCTCCTCCGACGACCCGCTCGCCAGCTTCTTCGAATGCCGGATCGACGAAGCGGCTTTCGAAACCTGCCCCGGCAACCCGTACACGACGCCGGCGCTGACCGACGGTCCCCACAGCTTCGAGGTCCGCGCCGTCGACCAGGCCGGCAATCCCGACCCGGACCCCGCCAAACGCGAGTTCACTGTCGACACGACCCCGCCCGACACGACGATCGAGACCGGCCCGGAGGCGATCACGGACGACTCGACCCCGACCTTCACCTTCTCCTCCGAGGACGCCGCGGCGAGCTTCCAATGCCGGGTCGATACCGGCGAGTTCGGCACCTGTTCAGGCCCCGGCGATACCCATACGACGCCGGCGCTGACCGATGGTCCCCACAGCTTCGAGGTCCGCGCCGTCGACCAGGCCGGCAATCCCGACCCGGACCCCGCCAAACGCGAGTTCACCGTCGACACGACCGGCCCCGACACGACGATCGAGACCGGCCCGGAGGCGATCACAGACGACTCGACCCCGACCTTCACCTTCTCCTCCGAGGACGCCGCGGCGAGCTTCCAATGCCGGGTCGATACCGGCGAGTTCGGCGCCTGTTCAGGCCCCGGCGATACCCATACGACGCCGGCGCTGACCGATGGTCCCCACAGCTTCGAGGTCCGCGCCGTCGACCAGGCCGGCAATCCCGACCCGGACCCCGCCAAACGCGAGTTCACGGTCGACACGACCGGCCCCGCCACGACCATCACGAAGCGACCCGAGGTGACGATCAACACGGAGCGTAAGTCCGTAAGGGTGGCCGTGTCCTTCAGCTCCGAAGCGGGCGCCACCTACGAGTGCAAGCTCGACGGCGCCCGGTACGAGCCCTGCAATTCGCCCTACAGGGTCCGGGCGAGTTCGAAGGTCGGACGGGGCAGGCAGCACACCATCTCCGTCCGAGCCACCGATGCAGCCGGAAACGTGGGCGGGACCGAGTCGGTGAGCTTCACGGTGGTCCGCGAGCGCAGGTTGGGAGCGGAGGCAGCCCGTCGCGCCGTGCTCACCGCACTCAGCCGCCACGGTTTTGCTCACCGCGTGATCAATGCCGTGCGCACCGACTGCCGCCGGCGCAGCCGGGTCGCGTTCGAGTGCGGGTTCTCAGCCAGGTTCCCGGGCTACCGTCTGAAGGGAAGGGGAAAGGTCGAGCGGCACGGCAGCCTGTCCTACAGGTTCAGGGTCGAAGCTCAAGGGGTCCGCTTCACACTGACCGATGAAAACGAAGCGAGGCGCTCCTCCTAGCTCGCCCGTTGCTCAGCACGGGTGCCCGGCGGCGTCGAAGCAAGGCGCCTCCGGTGTCTGCGGGGTGGGAGAAGGTGCGGGCGATGGCGATGGCGATGGAGCCGGCGCGGGTGCCGGCGCCGGAGCGGGGACGGAGGCCACTGGAGCGGGCGTCTGCGCCGTCTGCTTGGAGTCCTTTAGGGCTGCGGCGGTGAGCGCAGCCGCTTGGGCCTCTTGTCTGGCGATGCGCGCCTCGGCGCGTTCGACGGCTGCCGACCCCCTCCGCTCACCCGCCTGGGCGCCGGACCGCTTGCCCGCCTGGCGACCCGTCAGTGCTCCAACCCGGCGACCCACCAATTGGCCCTGGGACTTCGCATCGGTGCGCGCGGCTTCGAACGAGACTTCGAAGGCATTGCCCCGGATCGGCCCGAGAGCCGATTCCTCGACGCCGCTCGAGGATCCGATCTGGTAGCCGACCAGGCCGATCTCGAGGACGACCAGGCACGCGAGCACGGCGACGCCGACGCGGCGTCCGAGGCCCTCCCGCTCAGCGGTGGCGATTCGCAGCCGCCGCCAGCGCCACCGCAGCTCGTCGATGGTGTCGCTCCCGCGGGGCAGATTCACGGAGCGCTCGCCAGACGGTCGGGAGCGGTCAGGTCCGCTTGCCTGAACGTGTCACGGTAGGCCTGCCTGTAGGCCCTTCGGTATGCGGCGTCGTAGGCGCGCTCGCGAGCAGGTGTGAAACTGCGCGCGAAACCAGCGGCTGCCCCTGCGGACGCCCCGACTATTTGGCCTGCTTGCTCTGCTTCCTCGCGGGCGCCGTCGGGGTCGCTGACCTGCGATGTCCCGATCGCATAGCCCCCGGCGGCGATCGCCAGTGAGCCGACGATCACGGCCAGAAGCGGCCTCCAGTGCCGACGCATGCGACGCAGGAGGGATGCCGCATATCCGTCATCGGATCCGGCAACGTTCCCGAGCCGGTCTCGCCGGTCCTCGAGTCGGTCACGAAGTTCATTCCAAGCCATCTCCCGCCACCCAGGGTAAAGGCTGTCCGAGGCCGGCAGAGGTCCCGATCACGGGATACGGGGCCAGATCTCGGCCTTCAATTGCCGGAAAGCGGCCACCTATACTCATCGCGCTATGCGAGTCCGGCCTCATCTGACCTACGCCAACGTCATGGTCACGCTGCTCGCGTTCGTCGTCCTCTTCGGCGGCGGCGCCTACGCCGCGTCCAAGCTCGGCAAGGATAGCGTCGGCACGAAGCAGCTCAAGGACGACGCCGTCAAGACCGCCAAGGTCAAGGACCGGACGCTGAAGGCGAACGATCTCGCCGCCGGCGTTATCCCCGAGACCGCCCACGGCTGGCAGGCGAACGGTTCCGTCAACTACGACACGTTCAGCTCCTCCTCCTACGGGTCGAACGTCGTTCACCTGTCGATTCCACCCGGCAACTACTACGTCACCTCCTCCGTCTCCGCCCAGAGCGTCAACGACGTCAGCGGCGACGTCTCATGCCGTCTCGTATCCGGCGGCGTCGGACCCTCCCGGACCCAGTTCGTTCCCCGCAGCACGGTCGGCTCCGTCGAGAACTTCACCCTGACCGCGCTCATCGATGTGACCGATGGGGCCATCGAGCTCGAGTGCTACAAGCTCAACCCGAGTGCCGGCGATCGCATCACGGACGCGAACATCGTCGCCGCCCGAATCGACGACATCACCGGCAGCGCCGGCTGAGCGGGCCGTCGGGAAGTCCTAGGGCGTGCTCGGTACGGAGTAATCCTGCTTCTTGCGAGCAGCGAGCCAGGCATCCTCCGAGACCTGCTTTGCAGTCCAGGAGCGATGACCGGTCGAGCACGGCACGGTTTTGTGGTCGACCTTGCGGCTCCAGTGAAGAGATAGAGATCCCTTGACCTTGGTGGCGCCGATCTTGCCGGCGATGCCTCCGGCATCGGGTATCCCACGCAACCAGAAGGACTCGAAGTACTGGGCGCCGGTGAGGTCCATCTGAATCGGCGCCGTGCGGTCGCCGCCCACGACCATGCCATGGAGCTTCTTCCCCTTGGCGCACGGCAGCTTCAAAGCCGTGTAGCCGAGATTGCTGATCTCATTCGATCCGGAGGCAATCGAGAAGCTGACGAAGGTGTTCTTCGCCTGCGCTTGGAAGAACGCATCGGGAGGGGCTGCGGCTGCGGAACCTCCTCCGATGGCGAGCGCCGCTGCTGCGCCCACGGCAATCGCAGCTCCGGTCACCCGGGTCCTGATCCCCTTGCGGTGTCTCGTGACCGTCAACTCGCCTCCCCGTTGAGTAAAACTCGTTCGTTGACTGTCGCAGGGGCGAGCACCACCGTCAACCGGCAACGCAGCGCCTGGCTCCCACGCAGCTGGGTGTGGTCGCAAGCAGCCCGAAGCACACCCGCAGCCACCGCCCGGACATCCGAGCCAGCGTATCCGCGGGCCGGTGCCACCTCTAGGCTGACCGCGTGGGGTTCCTATCGAGACTCATCGACCGGATCGACTCAAAGATCGACAAGCCTGCGGACCAGTCGGTCCTGGATGGGCGCCGCAATCCCGGCAGCGAATCGATGATCGATCGAGACCCGGACGCTGCCTCCTCAGCCGGCAAGACGGTGCGCCGCGAACGCAACCGGCGCCGGCGACGATGGGGTGGGGGCGGGGGCATCTAGGCGAGGTGCCGGGGTAGCGCCGACCTCGCCCCAAAGCCGCCCAATTCGGCCGATACCCTCCGCTATGCGCCCCGATAGCTCAGCTGGATAGAGCGACTCCCTCCTAAGGAGTAGGCCGCTGGTTCGAATCCAGCTCGGGGCATGTCAGCCTCTGGCCGTGGCTGGGCGATTCGGATGCCTCCCAAGTCAGGAAGTGGTTCGGCGGCATCTGGTGCGGGCATCCGGTCGGCATGCCAAAGAACCCCTATGAACGGGCGCGGGCGCTGATCCTTGTCGCGGCCTTCCTGTCCTTCGTGATCTCGGTCGGCCTCTACTTCCTCGATGACAAGACCAACGGGATCTTCGTCGGGCTGTGGGTTCCTTCGATCCTCGCCCTCGGCGCCCTGATCCTGCCGCCCCGGGGAGGTCCGCGCCGGTGATCGGCCTGTTCCTCGTCGGCTGTTTCGTGACCGCGATCGTCGCCCTCGCGTGCGGCCTCGTGATCACCGGCATCCGTGAGGATCAGCGGGCTCGCGAGAACCTTCCCGAAGAGGGCATCACCGACGTCAAGATCTGAGGCGCTAGCGCCGGACCGCTTCCGTGACCTGCTCGGCGAGCTCGTCGGCGAACTTGGGCGTGAGCGGCGTCTGTTGCACGAGCCGGCGATACCAGATGGGTCCGTAGAGGAGGTCGGTCGCGACCTCGAGATCGATGTCTTTGCGAACGGCACCTCGCTGCTGCCATTCGTCCAGGATCTCGAGCACCATGGCTCGCCTCTTGGATACGAAGGTCTCTCGGTAGGCCTCGGCGAAGGCAGGGTCCGATTCGACGCTGCCGATGAGCTCGGCACAGACCCGGCCGGCGGGTGACTTGCTCAGGGTGTTCGTGAGATCCCGGGCGAGTTGGCGGAGATCGCCCTCGAGGCTGCCGGTGTCCGGCCTGCGGACCGGCCGCGCTCGCTCCTGCGCGTAGGTGAGCACTAACGCAGCCTTGTTCGGCCACCACCGGTAGATGGTCTGCTTGCCGACGCCGGCGCGCTCGGCGATCTGATCGATCGATGTGTCGGCGAGTCCCTGGTCGGCGATCAGCTCGCCGGTGGCGTCGAGGATGGCGCGGTGGGCTCGCTCGCTGCGACGGGACGGATCTGGTGCGTTCGCTCTCGGAGGCATGGAGCGTATTTGACAAGACGAGACGTCTTGTGTCAAACTGGTACGCGACGAGACACAACGTCTCGTCTGCTGAAAGGAGAAGTCATGTCAACCGATCGACCTTGTCCCCAGCCTCCGCCTCGTCATCGAATGGCGCTCGTCGTCTGGCTCGCGATCTACCCGACCATCACCCTCCTGCTCGCCCTCGGCGGCGACGCCATGGCCACCTGGCCACTGCCTCTTCGGACGCTGGCGCTGACGCTCACCGCCGTGCCATTGATGGTCTTCGTCCTGCTGCCGCAACTGCAGCGCGTCCTGTCCCCGTGGCTCGCACGATGAGCACGGCCTACGACAGCGTCGTCATCGGCGGCGGGGCGGCCGGCCTCAGCGCCGCGCTCGTCCTGGGACGTGCCCGGCGCCGGGTGCTCGTGCTCGACACTGGAGGACAGAGCAACCGCGCGGCCCCTCACGTCGGCGGGCTGCTGGGCTTGGACGGAACGGCTCCAGCGGACCTCTATGAGCTCGGCCGCTCCCAGGTGCTCGCCTACGAGAGCGTCGAAATCCGTGACGGCGAGGCGACCGAGGTGCGAGCCGATAACGGCGGCTTCGTAGTTGCTCTCGACGGCGGCGAGACGATCGACAGCAGGTCGATCGTTCTCGCCACGGGCATGGACTACGAAGTGCCCGATGTTCCGGGCTTCGCCGAGCTGTGGGGTGACGCGGTGTTCCACTGCCCCTTCTGCCATGGATGGGACGTTCGGGACCGGCGCGTCGCTGTTTATGCCGAGGGTGAGTTCGCGGATAGGTTCGCGGCCCTGATCGCCGGTTGGACGGACGACGTCGTGAGGGTCGAGCCGAGGAAGATCGCCTCGGCCAGGGCCGAGGGAGGCTCGCTCGAGGCACTGGTACGGCACGACGGATCCGAGATCGAGTGCGACGCGGTCCTCGTCCACGCGCCGCTTCGCCGCCGCGGCCGCATCGCCGAGGAACTCGGCCTGCGCCTCACCGATGACGGATTCGTCGCGGTCGACTCCGAGATGCGCACGAGCGTTCCCGGGGTCTACGCGGCCGGCGATCTGGCGGTGGCGCCTCAACAGGTCGCGATCGCGATCGGCAGCGGCCACACCGCGGGGCTGGTCGCCACGCGAGAACTGTTGCTCGCCGGCGCGAGCGCGCGATAGCGAGGAAGATCAACCACCGAAGTGAAAAGGGAGAAATGATGGAACGGAACGGATACGAAGCCACCGAACAGACGCCGGAGCAACGACGGCGGGCGCGGCTCGCCGGCTGGCTGATGGCCTCGACGTTCGTCACGTCGATCCTCGCTGCGCTGATCCTCTACACGCCGGTGCTCGACGACACGAGCTACATCCTCGGGTCCGGGGAGGACGGGCGGGTCACCTTCGGCGCGCTGATGGAATTCCTACTGATGATTGGGAACGTCGGCACGGCGGTCGTGATGTTCCCGCTCCTCAAGCGCTACAGCGAGACCCTGGCGCTCAGCTACGTCGCCGCGCGCACGATCGAGTCGACGATCATCGGGATCGGCGCGATCAGCCTGCTCTCGGTGCTCACGTTGCGCGACGACCTCGCCGCGACGATCGGCTCGAATGCGGATTCGCTGGAGATCGCGGGCCGCTCCCTCGTCGCGATCCACGACTGGACGTTCCTGCTCGGACCCGGCTTCTGCGTCGGCGTCAACGGCATCCTGCTCGGCTGGATGATGTACCGGACCGGGTTGATGCCGCCGCGACTGGCGATGCTGGGCGTCGTCGGCGGCCCGCTGATCTTCCTGTCCTCGATTGCGGTCCTGTTCGGGGTCTATGAGCAGGACGGGCTGCATGCGCTCTTCACGCTGCCCGAGGCCGCGTTCGAGGCGTCCTTCGCGATCTACCTGATCGTCAAGGGCTTTCGGCCGTCGCCTGTTCTGGCCGAATCCGCGAGAACGTAGGCCCGCTGTTCGGTCAGCTGATCTTCTCGGCGAGCTCGACGATGATCCCCGCCGGGCCGCGGATGTAGGCGAGGACGTAGCTGTTGCCGTAGCGCACGACCTCGCCGACGAGCTCGGCGCCGTGGGGTCGGAGGCGAGCGAGCGTGTCCTCGAGGTCGTCGACGGCGAACGTGACGTGGCGGAGGCCGAGAGTGTTGGCCGGGGCGCCCGGGTCGCCGGGCTCGCTCGGGGGCACGAGGAACTCGATCAGCTCGAGGCATTGCCGGCCGTCGGGCGTCTTCACCATCGCCACTTTGTTGCTGACGCCCTCTAGGCCGATGATGCGGTCGACCGGCTCGCCTTCGATGCTCATCTCGCTGCCGACCTCGAGGCCGAGCTCGGTGAAGAAGGTGGTCGCGGCGGCGAGGTCGTCGACGATGATCCCGACGTGGTCCATTCGCTCGACGGCCATGAGCCCGATGCTAGGGAAGCCTGCGTTTCAGATTGCGGGATGCCTGCCGATATGAGGCCCGTGGGGGGAGAAGCCATCGTCGAGGACGTGCTCGAGCCGGGGCTGGCTGTGGTGTTCTGCGGCACGGCGCTGGGGGCTGCGTCGGCACGGCGGCGCGCGTACTACGCGGGACCGGGCAACAAGTTCTGGCCGACGCTCGCCGCGGTCGGATTGACGCCGCGGCGATTCGAGCCCGAGGATTACCCGCAGGTCTTGGAGCACGGCATCGGCCTGAGCGACCTCTGCAAAACGCGCTCCGGTTCGGACGCGGAGATCGGGCTCGGCGGCTTCGATCCCGAGGCGTTGCGGGCGAAGATCGCGGCGGCGGCTCCGGCCTGGATCGCGTTCACGAGCAAGCACGCGGCGAAGCATTCTCTCGGTCTCGAAGCGGTCGGCTACGGCGTCCACGAGCAGCAGTTCGGCGGCGCGGCTGTGTTCGTCCTGCCCTCGCCCTCCGGCGCCGCGACCCGCTGGTGGGACGTCGGGCGCTGGCAGGAGCTCGCCGACCTCGTCGCTGCCGCGAGGGGTGCCGCGTGAGCGGTCGCCCACCGGCGACCCCACTCGGGCCGGGATCACTTACGAAGTGTCAGAAACGTCCCGTGGTGGGACGTTTCTGACATCTCGCGGAGGCGGGGTGGGAGACTGGTCGGAGTGAGCCTCTTCGACGCACCCGCCGAGCACTACGACCGCTTCATGGGCCGCTACTCGGAGCGGCTGGCCGTTGCGCTCGCCGACGCCGCGGATATCGGTGAGACCGATCGCGTCCTCGACGTCGGCTGCGGACCGGGCGCGCTGACGAACGACCTGGTGCGGCGAGTCGGGGCTGAGCGGGTCGCGGCGATCGATCCCGCCGAGCAGTTCGTCGCCGAGTGCGCTCGGCGCAACCCCGGCGCCGACGTGCGCCAAGGTGACGCTGAGCAACTGCCCTGGGACGACGACAGCTTCGACGCCGCGCTCTCGTGTCTGGTGATCGCGTTCATGGACGACCCGGCGGCCGGCGTCGGCGAGATGGTGCGGGTCACGCGGCCGGGCGGGACACTCGCCTCCTGCATGTGGGACTTCGACGAGGGCGGCATGAGGATGCTGGACATCTTCTGGACCGCGATCCGCGAGACCAAGCCGAGCGTCAAGCGCGGCGAACCGACGCCCGGCACGACCCGCGGTGACATCGCAACCCTCTTCCGCGACGCCGGTCTCGAGGACGTCGTCGACGACTCGCTGACGGTCGCCGCCGACTACACGAGCTTCGACGACTTCTGGGTGCCGTTCACCCTCGGCGTCGGCCCGGCCGGCGGCGCGCTGGCGAAGCTGGACGCCGAGGAGCAGGAGGTCGTCCGCGAGGCGTGCCGCCGCGAACTCTCCGACGGCCCGTTCTCGCTCGACGCGACCGCGTGGTTCGCCCGCGGTACCGTCCCCGCCTGACCCGCCCGCGCTCGACCGGCCGGCCTCAGCCGTTGCGGCGCAGGTACTCCATCGTGCCGAGGTAGGCGACGGCCCCGATCGCGAGGATCCACGAGTAGGTTGCGCCGTCGTCGCCCTGGGCGAGCTCGACGATCCAGGCGACGACCACGGCGATCGCCATCGCGGTGCCCGCGTTCGCCATCGACCTGAGGCCGATGCTCGCGAAGCGCTCGTCGCCGCCGGCCCCGCCGAAGCCGCGCAGGCTGTCGCTGCGCTCGGCGAGATAGAAGCCCACCGCCGCGACGACGAAGATCGCCGCGAGGATCAGGCCGTCGGTCGTCCGGCCGCCGATCGCGGAGCCGATCAGTAACACGCCGCCGAGCAGCAGGCACCAGGTCGGCATCCACCATCTGCTTCGCCAGGGGGAGGTCCCGCCGGCTCGATTCTCAGTTCCCGTCTGCATCGAACACCTCTTCCACAGTTTTCGAGAAGTGGCGCGCGAGGCCGATAGCAAGGGGCAGCGAGGGCGTGTATCGCTCCTGCTCGATCGAGTTGATCGTCTGCCTGGAGACGCCGACCGCTTCGGCGAGCTCCCCCTGCGACAGCCCTTCGCCCTTGCGCAACGCGCGCACTTCGTTCTTCATGACGATGTAAAGCTAGCTTGACTTCGGCGGTCTGTCAAGTTTGCTTGACATTACGCTCACGCAGAGGGCGCTACTCGACCGTGAATGGCAGGGGGGCGGCCATTACGCCCTGTTCCACCACTGGCCGGAGCTGCTCGCCGCGTGAACGACATCGACTGGTCGATCGGCCCCCAGCGGAGCTGCGCGAGGTCATAGGGGTAGTTCTGGCGGAGCCGCCAGGGGGCGCGGGCGCCCTGCTTGGGGAGCTGGTCGAGGGCGCGGAGGACGTAGCCCGCCTTGAGGTCGATGACTGGTGTCAGCGTCGACGTCGGGCCCCGGCAGCTGCGGTGTGCAGGCGTCGTAGCCGTGCTCGTCCATGTGGTTGAGGAGGCGGCAGACGTATTTCGAGACGAGGTCGCACTTGAGCGTCCACGAGGCGTTCGTGTAGCCGACCGCGAAGGAGAGGTTCGGGACGCCGCAGAGCATCATGCCCTTGTAGGCGACGGCCTCGGATGGGTCGACCGCCCGGCCGTCGACGGTCACGTCGATGTCGCCGAAGAACAGCATCTCGAGGCCGGTCGCGGTGACGATGACGTCGGCGTCGAGCTCGCGGCCCGACTCGAGGCGGATGCCGCTCTCGGTGAACGTCTCGATCCGGTCGGTGACGATCTCGGCGCGGCCGGAGCCGACTGCGTTGAACAGGTCGCCGTCGGGCAGGAGACAGAGCCGCTGGTCCCAGGGGTCGTAATCGGGCTTGAAGTGCGCGTCGACGTCGTATCCGGCGGGCAGCGCGGCGATCGCCCATTTGCGCAGGAGCCGTTTCATCGTGCCCGGGAAACGGCGGCTGAAGCGAAAGCTGAGCGCCTGCATCGTCACGTTCTTGGCGCGGACGAGGCCGTAGGCGAGGCGATCGGGGAGCCGCCGCTGCAGCGCCACGGCGAGCTTGTCGCGCCGCGGCAGGGAGACGACGTAGCTCGGTGAGCGCTGGAGCATCGTCACGTGGGCGGCCTTCTCGCTGAGCGCGGGAATCAGCGTGATCGCCGTCGCGCCGCTGCCGATCACGACGACGCGCTTGCCGGAGTAGTCGAGGTCCTCGGGCCAGAGCTGCGGGTGGACGACGTCGCCGGTGAAGCGCTCCCGGCCCGGGAACTCGGGGGAGTAGCCGTGGTCGTAACGGAAGTAGCCGGTGCAGCCGGCGATGAAGCCGCAGGTGATTCGCTCGGTCCCGCTCTCGTCGCCGGTCCGTTCGATCTCGACGTGCCAGACGGCCTCGTCGCTCGACCACGCCGCCCGGACGACCCGGCGGTTGAAGCGGACCGCGCGGTCGACGTCGTAAGCGGCCGCGGTCTCGGTTGAGGTACTTGAGGATCGCCGGGCCGTCGGCGATCGCCTCGGCCTCCTTCCATGGCCGGAACGAATAGCCGAGCGTGAACATGTCCGAGTCGGAGCGGATGCCGGGGTAGCGGAAGAGATCCCAGGTGCCGCCCATCGCGTCGCGGGCCTCGACGATCGCGAAGCTCTTGCCGGGGCAGCGCTCCGTCAGGTGACAGGCGGTGCTGATCCCCGAGATGCCGGCGCCGACGATCAGGACGTCGACGTGCTCGACGTCGGTCCCGGCTCCGTTCTCGGTCGCCGTCGCGGCCTCCACGGACTCGAGCCTACTCCGGGAGGACACCGGCGCTGTGTGCCTACGACACGGAGGTCAGGCTTCGTTCAGCGCGACCGCGCCTGTCGGCGCCGGGCCTTCGGGCTCGGCCACCGGCTCGTCGGCCGGCCGCGAAGGGAGGAGGGCGGCGACGAATACAGAGCCGACCGCGCAGACGCCGGCGGCGACGAGGCAGCCTGCGGCGAGGCCGTCGTAGAAGCCGGCGGACGCGACCTCGCGGAGCGCCGAGCCGGCGGCGCCTCCGATCTGGTCGGCGATCGCGAACGCGGCGCCGATCGAGTCCGAGGCCGGGCCGGATGGCAGGCCGCTCGGCGCCGAGTCGAACCCGGCCGTGTAGAGCGAGGCGAACACCGAGCCGATGACGGCGACGCCGAGCGTGCCGCCGAGCTCGCGGGTGGTGTCGTTGACGCCGGAGCCGACGCCGGCGTTGGCGTCGGGGACGGCGCCCATTATCGACTCGGTCGCCGGCGCCGAGGTGAAACCCATCGCGGTGCCGAGGACGACCATCTGCGCGGCGATCTCGAGGTACGAGGTCGAGTCGTTCACCTGCGACGTCCAGGCGAACATCACGGCGCCGAGGGCAAGGCCGGTCGCGACCACGACCTTGTTGCCGATCCGGACGGCGAGGATCGTCCCGACGACCGCGGCCGTTCCGGTCGAGAGCGCGACCGGCAGCAGCCGCAGCCCGGTCTCGAAAGCGCCGTAGTCGCGCAGCACCTGGAAGTACTGGGTGATCAGGAAGATGAACCCGAAGAGAGCGAAGAACGAGAACGTGATCGCGACCGATGCGGCGCTGAAGCGGGCGTTCCGGAACAGGCGGACGTCGAGGAGCGGGAACTTCGCCCGGGCCTCGTAGGCGACGAAGCCGGCGAGGGCGAAGACCGCGATCGCAAACCCGGCCAGCGAGCGCGCGGCCAGCCACCCGTACTCGGGCGCCTCGATGATCGTGAAGACGAGGGCGAACACGCCGATCGTCGAGAGAGCGAGCCCGACCTTGTCGACGCGCGGCCTGGCCGGATCGCCCGACTCGGGGACGACCGCGAGGACGAGGACGAAGGCGAGGGCGGCGATCGGCAGCTTCAGCCAGAAGGCCGCCTCCCAGCCGCTCGACTCGAGCAGCGCCCCGCCGACGATCGGCCCGAGCGCGACCGAGATCCCGGTGACCGCGCCCCAGAGCCCGATCGCCTTGGCGCGCTGGTCGCGCTCGGGGAAGAGGTGGACGATCGTGGAGAGCGTCGCCGGGAAGATGATCGCTGCGCCGAGCCCCATCACGGCCCGCCAGCCGATCAGGGCGCCGCTCGTGTCGGCGAGCGCGGCGGCGCCGTTGCCTGCGAAGTAGATGGCGAGGCCGATCAGGAGGAGCCGCTTGCGGCCGAAGCGGTCTCCGAGGCCGCCGGCGGCGAGGACGAGCGCCGCGAACACGAGGGTGTACGCGTCGACGATCCACTGCAGGTCGCGGGTCGAAGCGTCGAGGGCGGTCGAGAGCGTCGGCAGGGCGACGTTGACGATCGTCGTGTCGACGTTCACGGCGAACGCGCACAGCAGCAGGACGGCGAGGGCGGGGCCTCTTCTCATCTGGGACTTCTCCTCGGTCGGTTCATGACGTGATGGGCAGCATAGTACAAAAACAGATAGTGGCTGGTTATCAATCCGATAACGCGCTAAACTCGGTAGCGATGGCACAGCGGAGCTACCGGCAGATCTGCGGAGTCGCGAAGGCGCTCGACCTGATCGGCGAGCGCTGGACGCTGCTGATCGTCCGCGAGTTGATGCTCGGCCCGAAGCGCTTCGGCGTCCTCAAGGACACTCTGCCCGGCATCAGCGCGAACCTGCTGAGCGCCCGTCTCAAAGCGCTGGCCGAGGCGGGGATCGCCGAGCGTGTCGAGCTTCCGGCGCCGGCGTCGGTCGAGGCCTACGCGCTGACCGCGCGCGGGGAGGAGCTCCGGCCGACGATGGAGTCACTGGCGCTCTGGGGCTTCGGCCTCCTCGATCCCGAGACCGAGATCGCGCAGGGCTGGGAGACGCGGCCGTCGTGGCTGACGTCGACTCTCGCCGCCGGCGCAACCCCCGAGGACCTGGCCGGACTCGATGGGCGGGCCTTCAACTTCGCGATCGGCGACGACCGCTTCACGGTCCGGGTAGCGGACGGGGTCGCCCGGGTCCGCCACGGCGCCACTGAGGATGCCGACGGGGAGGTCAGCGCCGAGCTTCGGACCTACGTCGAGACCGTCTCCGGCGATCGTCAGGCAGAAGACCCCGCTACGGCGCCGCTGTTCGCAGCCCTGGCCGCCGCGTTCGAGCGGTCGGGCGGGCGCCGGCTCGAGCCGGCCTAGAGCTCGCTGCCCTAGAGCCCCGAGGGGTGACGGGTCCGGAAGCCCTTGGCGGGCCGCTGGTACTCCGACCAGCCCGGGCCCGACCTGTCGCCGTCGGTGATGTAGGAGGTGTCGAAGCGGAGCCCGGCGACGACCATGTAGACGTGCTCCTTCGATGCGTAGATCGAGACCCACTTGCCGCGCCGCTTCGATCCCCACTTCATGAAGCTGCCCGACGTGAGCGGATAGTCGAGGAGGCCGGCCTTGTGGAGGACGAAGCTGACGGCGCCGGAGCAGTCGTAGCCCTTGTCCTGCCAGTCGCCGTGGCCGCCGCCCCACTTGTACTTCTTGTGACGGATCCTGTTGCCGGCGCGAATCATCCTCTTGACGACCTTCGGCGCCGCCTTCGGAGCGACCGCCATGCTGCCCCGCATGTGGGCGCTCGGCGGCTCGGCCGTCGCGGTCAGCGGCAGCAGGAGGATTGCGGTCAGGGCCAGACCGAGAGCGACGCAGGCGAGCCGCCGGACCGGCTGGGGACGAGAACTCATCCCCGCTCCGTTCGACGCCCACCGCACCGGGCTTGAGCGATCCGCGTCGCCGTCCAGGAAGGTCGCTTCGCCAAACCAGGTTCGCCAGCCGATGCGCCGCCCGATATGCGAGGCTTCAGCGAGCTGATGACCGAGGATCCTTCAACTTCAGAACCGGGCGCCGATCCCGGGCAGCAGGCGCCCCAGCCCGCCGTGCCCGCCGGGTGGTACCCACACCCGACCGCTCCCGGCTGGGAGGCCTATTGGACCGGCGAGGGTTGGGGGCCCGACACGCGTCCCGCCCAGCCGCCTGCACCCGCCGTCCCGTCCGGGGCTCAGGAGCAGCAGGCCGCTCAGGAAGCTGTCGTCTCCGAACCCGTCGTCAGTCAGGACCCCGTCACCGCGCAGGAGCCTGCGGTCGCCGAGCCGATCGCGGAGCCCGTCGCCGCTGAGCCCGTCGCGGCCGAGCCCACGCCTGAGCCCCAAACGCCCGAGCCCACGCCTGAGCCCCAAGCGCCCGAGCCCTACACACCGGAGACTCCAGTCGCCGCTGAGCCGGCCGTCGCCGATCCCGCCGCCGCGGTCCCGGCGAGCACCGAGCAGCACCCAGCCACCGACGCCGGCGGTCCTCCCGGGGCGCCCCCCGGCGCCGCCGCGACGGCGACCGCCGCCGCCATGCCCGCCGCGGGAGGCCCGGCGGCCGCCCGCTCCGACAGTTCCTTCCCGGTGATCCTCTGCGCCCTCGGCGCCCTCATCGCGATCGTCGGAGCCTTCCTGCCTGAGGCGAAGCTCGACCTCAACGGCACTCCGATCGACCTCGCCGACAACACGATGGTCGCGGCCGGCTACGGCATCGCCGTGATCGCCGCCGCGGTCCTCGGCGCTGCAATCGCCGCCTGGGCCTACGTGAAGACCAAGCGGACCTGGATCCCGGTCCTCCTCGGCGTGGTGATCCTCGCGATCGCTGTCTACGCCGGCACCGCCGGTCTCGACGTGACTCCCGACTTCGCGCCGCAGGGCGTCTCGATCGACGACGGCGGCTCGCCCTCCACCGGCATCTTCGCCGTCGGCGTCGGCGGGCTGATGATGCTGCTCGGCGGCATCGGCCTCGCCCGCGAGAATCGCTGAACTCGCCCGCTCGTTCACCGAGAGGTGTCATCTGCCGGTCCTCCGGCAGGTAGGCTCGGCGGCGCCGCGGCTCGGGATGGGTCGAGGGGGGAGAGCAGTGTTGTCCGGCGGCAAGCCGTAGCGATGGAGGGAATGGGATGAGCGAGATGACCGATCCGGAGACCGGGACCAACCTGCGACGGCGTGAGTTCCTGATCGCCGGCGCGGCCGTCGGCGCAGCAGCCGCCGTCCCCCTGAACTACGCGGCCGTCGCACGCAGCGCGTCGTTCCCCGTCGCGAAGGGCGGCAAGTTCGCCCATGGCGTCTCGTCCGGATTCCCGACGTCGAAGGCGGCCACCGTCTGGACCCGCCTCTCCGACATCGACCGGACCTCGCGGCTGACCCTCGAAGTCGCCACCGACGCCGACTTCCGCAAGGTCGTCAAGCGCAAGCAGGTGACGGCGAAGAAGCACTCCGACTTCACGGTCCACGAGCGCGTCGCCGGGCTGAAGCCGGGCGAGCAGTACTACTACCGCTTCGAGACCAAGAACAAGAACTCGCAGGTCGGCAGGTTCCGGACGCTGCCGCCGGCCGACTCGAAGCAGCCGCTGAAGATCGCCTACTTCTCCTGCCAGGACTACGAGGCGGGCTACTTCAACGCCCAGGCCGCGATGGCGAAGGAGGACCTCGACCTCGTCATCTGTCTCGGCGACTACATCTACGAGCACACCTATTACGACGGTCCGGCCGACCGCGAGGACACGACCGGCACGAACGGCGACGGCGACGTCCAGACGCTCGCCGAGTTCCGCGAGAAGTACCGCTTCTACCAGGCCGACAAGAACCTGCAGGCACTCCACGCCGCCCACTCCTGGGTGACGATCTGGGACGACCACGAGGTCGAGGACAACTACGCCGGCGACGAGGCCGACTCGAAGCAGACGAACCCGCACCTCGAGAACAGCGGCTACCCGCGACGCGTCCCGTTCGCGCGCCGGCGCCGGAACGGCTACAAGGCCTACTTCGAGGCACACCCCCGGCTCCAGCAGAAGGGGATGGAGGAGAACCAGATCTACGGCAGCATCCGCCTCGGTGGGCTGGCCGAGCTGTTCCTCACCGACCAGCGCCAGTACCGCGATCCGCAGCCCTGCTCGGACGGGATCCTCGTCCCCTGCGAGGACGCCGAGGCTCCGGGCCGCACGTTCCTGGGCGCCGATCAGAAGAAGTGGTTCAAGAAGGCCGTGCCCGCCTCGAGCGCGCACTGGAAGCTCTGGGCCAGCGAGTTGATGGTGATGAGCGTCGACGCCCCGGCTCCCGGTCAGGCGGCGATCCTCGATTCGTGGGACGGCTACCAGGCCGAACGCGGCGAGATCCTCTCGAAGTGGAAGGACAAGGGGCTCGAGAACCTCGTCGTTCTGACCGGCGACATCCACACGTTCATCGCCGGCGACCTGACGACGACCGGCCGCCAGGGTGGCGACCCGATCGGCGTCGAGCTGGTCGGAGGCTCGGCCACGTCGCTCGGCCTGCCCGAGTACCTCGGCGTCCCGTCGTCGCTCCTCGACGCGCTCCGGGTGGCCAATGACCCGCACATCAAGTACGCCGATTTCGACCGACGCGGGTACGCGGTCCTCGACATCACCAAGAACAAGATCAAGGCCGAGTTCAAGTCGGTGGACGCCCTCACGAAGGGCGCTCCGGCGCAGTCTCTCGCCCGGTTCGAGATCGAGTCGGGCGACCCGACGCTGCACCAGCTGACCTGAGCCGGTTCTGGATGGCCGGGGCCGGGCGCTCATCCGGGCCGCGAATGGCATTTCGTACACGCTGGGGCATGTACAGCGTGCCATTCAGCGCCCGGATGACCTCGGCTCCCGCCCGACCAACTTCCGCCACCGTGACGTCGGCTCCCGCCCGATCAGGTTCCTCCACGAACTTCCTCACGGCCCAAGCGCCTCTCGGCCGGAGAGCCCGCAGGTCCCTCCGCCCAACCGCTGCCTTTCTGCCAACTTTGACCTGAGCCGGTAGCCGCCCGCGGGCAGGACACGACGCTCTCGTCGCGAAGGGGGCGACGTGATTACTCCGTCCCCAGAGCGGGCCGCGAGCCCGGCGGCGGGCGGACGCGGTGATCCGGACCCGGTCACCCGGCTGCCGACGCGCCGGCAGTTCCTCGACCGCCTCGGCGAGCAGATCTCCGCCCTCAGCGACGAGTCGGGGCCGCTCGCCGTGCTCCTCGTCGATCTCGACGGCTTCCGTCGCGTCAACCGCGACCTCGGCCACGTCGTCGGGGACCAGTTGCTCTTCTCGGCCGGGCGTCGCCTCCTCTCCGCAGTCCGCAACGAGGACGTCGTCGCCCGCGCCGGCGGGGACGAGTTCGTGGTCATGTGCGCGGGGCTGACGAGCAGCTCCGACGTCGTCGACCTCGCCAGGACGGTGATGGATGCCTTCGACGATCCGTTCGACCTCGGCGTCGAGGTCCTGACCGCGACCGTCTCGGTCGGCGTCGTCGTCTCCGAAGGTCCCGACGCGTCCGCCGAGTCGCTCGTCGGCGACGCCGAGGCGGCGCTCGAGCGCGACCGCTCCGGCAGTCGCCGCTTCGAGGTCTTCGATGCCGAGCTTCGCGAGCGGATCCGCTACCGGGCCGAGATCGGGCGCGAGCTCGCCGCCGCCCTGACGGCCGACGAGATCGCCTTCCACTACCAGCCGATCGTCGACATCGCCTCCGGCCGCGTCGCCTCCGTCGAGGTCCTGGCCCGATGGCATCACCCCGAGCGCGGGGCGATCTCGCCGGAGCTGTTCGTCCCGATCGCCGAGGAGAGCGGATGCGTCGGCGACCTGCTGACGCGCCTACTCGCGCACGCCGCCGCTGACTTCCCGCTGATCGCCGCCTGCGACCCGACCCGCTCGCTCTCCCTCGCCATCAACGTGTCGTCGAGCCAGCTGACGTCGGACCCGCTGATCGGTGCGATCCGCGGGCTCGTCGAGGGCCTCGACGTCGAGCCGGGCCGGATCGTCGTCGAGATCTCCGAGTCCGCCCTCAGCGGCGCCGCCGAGTCCTACCTGGCGCGCGTCACCGAGCTTCGCGCCCTCGGCGTCCGGATCTCGCTCGACGACTTCGGCACAGCCTCGACCTCGATCGCCCAGCTCCGCTCCCTGCCGATCGACCAGATCAAGCTCGACCGCTCGTTCGTCGACGGCCTCGGCGAAGCGTCGGCCGATGCCGCACTCGCGGCCGGCGTCCTACCGCTTGCACGCGCCCTCGGGATCGAGGTCGTCGCCGAGGGGATCGAGACCGAGGGCCAGCTCGCCCACCTCTTCGCGCTCGGCTACCGCCAGGGCCAGGGCTACATGCTCGCCCGTCCCGGACCCGCCGCCGATGCCGCCGAGCTGGTCGCGGCCGGACCCGTCCAGGCGACCCGCAAGGCCGAGACGGTCGCGCTCAGCACGGCACGTGAATCCTTCCGGCAGGCGCTGCTTGCCGGTGACGCGAAGCTCGCCGAGGCGGTCGTCGCCGATGCCGTCGTCGCCGGGATCGACTCGATCACGCTCCAGAGCGAGGTCATCGGCCGGGCTCTCCACTGGATCGACTCCGAATGGGAGGCGGGTCGCCTGCGAGCCGCCGACGAGCACCTCGCGGCGGCGATCTGCGAACGCCAGCTGGCTGCCGTCCTCGATTCCCGGCTCGGGGGCGAGCGCCGATTCGCCCAGCCGGCCGGCGACGCGGCCGGCGCCCGCGCCGAGCCGGCCTGAGGCGCGAGCGGGCAGCGGGCGCCTCGGTGGGTCGGCGATACCGCGTCGGTCGCGTTTGCGCGTACGGCCCTGCGCGGATATAACCGTCTCGTCCGTCCGGTCTTCGATGACCACCATCCAGAGCGATTGGGGAGTCCAGTGTCCCGCCGAAGCCTTTCCTGCCTGACGATCCTCGCCGCTCTCACCGCCCTCGCGATCCCGGCTTCGGCGGCGGCCGACCCGGGGGCGCTTTCGACGAGGCTCGCTGAACTCGCCGGTGCCGATCTGCGCACGGCGTCGCCCATCGACCAGGCCGACGCGGTCTCGCTGCTCCCATCCGGACCCGGGAGCCTGACCCGCGACGGCGGTCGCCTCGTCGTTCAGATCCGGACCGCGGCGGCTCCGGCCGGAAGCCTCGGCGCGATCCGTGATGCAGGCGCCGACGTGATCGACATCGACGCGGAACTCCACACCGTCACCGCATCGGTGCGAGAGGCCGACCTGCGCATGGTCGGGGCGATCCCCGGCGTCGTTTCGGTCGAGGAGGTGATAGCGCCGATGAGCGGGGCCGGCGATACCCCGGCAGGCGATCCCTTCGGCTCGAGCGCCGGCGCGAACAACACCTGCGCGACGGGTACACGGGTCTCCGAAGCGACGACCCAGCTCAACGCCGTCGCCGCCCGTGCTCTCTACGGCATCGACGGAGGCGGCGTCAAGGTCGGGATCCTCTCCGACTCGTTCGCGCTGCGCAGCTCGCCCGCGACCACTGCCGCCCAGGACGTGACCTCCGGCGATCTGCCCGGTCCGGGCAACCCGTGCGGACGTACGACTCCCGTCCAGGTCCTCGACGACGGTTCCGTCTTCTCGACCGCCGACGAAGGGCGGGCGATGCTCCAGGCTGTGCACGACGTCGCGCCGGGCGCCTCGCTGGCGTTCGCCACGGCTGAGAACAGCGACACCTCGTTCGCCGGGAACATCCAGGACCTCGCGAACGCCGGGGCCGACGTCATCGCCGACGACTACATCTACTTCAACGAGCCCTACTACCAGGACAGCGTGATCTCGAAGGCGGTCAGCGACGTGACCAGCCAGGGCGTCGCCTACTTCTCGATGGCGTTCAACAACAACCGCGTCATCGCCGGCAAGGACAGCAACTCCTGGGAGGCGCCCGCCTACCGGAGCACGACCTGTCCCGCCGTGATCACGACGAACATCCCCGGCCCAAACGACTGCATGGACTTCGACCCCACGGGCGGTACCGACAACACGTTCGGACTGACGGCACCCGGTGGCAAGAGCTTCCGCATCGACCTGCAATGGGCGGAGCCGTGGTTCGGCGTCAACACCGACTTCGACCTCTACATCATCAACAGCAGCGTCGGGACCTTCCCGACGAACGTTCCCGGCATGTCGCAGAACGTCAATGCGACCACCCAGAAGCCGTTCGAGTTCACGTCCTTCACGGCCGGTAACACGGCGCCGCTGAACTACCAGATCGTCATTCGCCGGATGTCGGGCGCCGGCACGCCGCGCATCAAGTGGATCAACTCCGACAACGGGGCCGGTTCGATCGCCGGGCTCGAGTACCCGGCCGCATCCGGCGGCGACGTCGTCGGCCCGACGATCTTCGGTCACAACGGATCCGCCGACGCACAGACGATCGGCGCCGTTCCGTTCAGCAGCAACAGCGTCGTCGAGGACTACTCCTCGCGCGGTCCCGTGACCCACCTCTTCGGGCCGGTCTCGGGAGTCACGCCCGCGGCGCCGCTCGGGAGCCCGCAGGTGATCAGCAAGCCGGATGTCGTCGCCACCGACGCCGGCCAGAACACGTTCTTCGGCACGAACTTCGGAGGCGGGCTCTTCCGGTTCTTCGGGACTTCACAGGCCTCGCCTCACGCCGCCGCCGTCGCGGCGCTGCAGCTGAGCGCCGAGCCGTCACTCTCACCGGCCGAGGTCAAGGCCAACCAGAAGTCGACCGCGATTCCGGTCGGCACCGCCGGCCCGCTCGTCGCAGGCTCCGGGCTGATCGACGCCCGGGCGGCGCTGATCGCCGGCGACCACACCGCACCGCCGCTCGCGATCACGAAGAAGCCGGCGAAGAAGACGAAGTCGGCGAAGGCGAAGTTCGCGTTCTCGACGGAGCCGAACGCGACCCTGACCTGCGCGCTCGACGGCAAGGCCGCCAAGCCGTGCACGACGGCTCCGACCTTCACCGTCAAGCCCGGCAAGCACCGGATCATCGTCCAGGCCACTGATGTCGCCGGCAACCTGAAGGCCGCCAACTACTCCTGGACCTTCAAGAAGAAGAAGCGGAGGAACTGAGCCTCGGCTCGGGCCCGGCTAGCGGTCGTCGCGATCCGGGTGGACGTCGTCGATCGTCGCCAGCGCCGTGTACGGGGCCCCGTTTGCTGCTGCGGTGATGTTGTCACCGCCGCCGGCGAGGCGGTCGAGGACCGAGACGACGCCAACGATCTCGAGGCCCTCCTCGATGCAGCGCTCGATTGCCTTGACGGTCGAGCCGCCGGTCGTGACGACGTCCTCGGCGATCAGGACCTTCGTGCCGGGCTCGAGCAGCGGGCCCTCGACCCAGCGCTGCAGGCCGTGCTGCTTTTTCTCCTTGCGGACGAAGAAGGCGAGCAGGTCGCGGCCGGCCGGATCGGAGATCGCGGCGCTGGCGATCGGGTCGGCGCCCATCGTCATCCCGCCGACCGCCGTCGCTCCGCGCTCGACCGCCTCGGCGGCGACGAGTTCGGCGAGTGCGCCGAACGCCGGCTGGCGGAGGATCGCCCGCTTGGCGTCGACGTAGTAGGAGGCGGTGGCGCCGCTCGTCAGCGTCACCTCGCCGATCACGAGAGCGTGCTCGCGCAGCTCTCTGATCAGCGTCTCACGGGCGCTCACCGGCGCCGACTACCCATACACATAGATGGGGTCGCCGATGTCTATCCAGTCGTAGATGTGCTTCGAATCCGGGATCGGATTGCGCAGGCAACCGTGGCTGGCCGGGTAGGTCGGGACGTCGTGGTAGCCGTGGGTTGCGTACCCGCGGATGAAGTAGACCGAGTAGTACATGCCGAGGCTGTTGTAGCCGGGGTCCTTGCGGTAGAAGCGGAACTTGCCGCGGATCGTCGGGGTGGCGGGGGCGCCCGAGGAGATCGTGTAGATCTCGTCGACCTTGCCGTCCTTCGCGAGGACCATCACCTGCTTGGAGAGGTCCGCCTCGACGTGCTTGCCGGCGCCGGGATGCTGCAGCTTGAAGCCGCCGTTGCCCTTCGCGAGCTTCTTGAAGATGCTGCCCGAGGCCTTCTCGACCCGCGACATCCCGTTGACCTTGCGGTAGGCGAGGACCGCGCGGCCGGTGGACGACGTGTAGTGCGAGCCGTGGCTCGAGACGTATCCGAGGTCGTTGAGGAGGCCGTTCAGCGTCTTCACGGGCGGGCCGGAGTTGCCCTTCTTGAGGCTCGGGTAGCGGATCTTGAACGGGCGGCTGCCGTCCTTGGACCCACCCCAGGTGCTGCCCTTGTGGAGGAGCGTCTGGACCCGGTAGAGGCCGGGGGCGATCATCTTCCGCGAGAAGGAGAACTGGCCGAGGCTCGAGCCCTTGCCCTTGGCGTGGACCTTGACCGTGACCCGCTTGACCGTCTTCTTACCGCGGTTGAGGACCACGGTGACCCGCTGCCCGGCGCGGAACGGACGGACGGTGCCGGCGACCTTGACCCGCTTGCCGGCCGTGACCTTGCCGCGGTTGACGCCCTTGAGCCGGACCTTCGTGCTCGTCGGCTGCAGCGCCGGGACGCCCTTGGCGGCGTCGCCCTTCGCGGGGGCGACCGGGCCGGCGCCGGCGGGATCGACGGCCGGATCGGGAGTCGTCGTGGTCGTCGCCTCGGCCGCGGTCGCCGGATCCTGAGCCGCGGGCTCGGTCACGGTCGTCTCCTGGGCGGCGGCGGCGGCGACGAGGACCACCAGCGAGAGGACGAGGACGGAAAAGAGGACGAGATGGAGGCGGATTCGCTGGCTCATGTGGCCGCGGATGATAGGACCTCGCACGGCTGTTGGAAACAGCGGAATCAGACTACGTCGGTCACGAGCAGGACGAACGCGATCGTGTTGTTGATCGTGTGCGCGAGCACCGGCGCCCAGAGGGTGCCGCTGCGCTCGTAGAGCCAAGCGAGGATGACGCCGAAGACGGCCAGCTGGATCGCGACGCCGATGTTCCCGGCACCGAGGTGCAGCGATCCCCAGACCGCTGCGGAGATCAGGGCGGCGGGCCACAGCGACATCGACTTGCGAAGGCCGGCGAACATGAACCCACGGAAGAACAGCTCCTCCGAGAGCGGGGCGAGGATGACGATCAGGAATGCCGCCGCGGCGACGCTGCCGACCTCGTCCTTGTTCGTGCCGAGCTCGCGGGTCACGTCCTTCTGATCGGGCTGGAGGAGCGGCGAAAGGAGGCCGGCGCAGATCAGGTAGATCAGCCAGGCGAAGAGGGCGAGACCGATCGCGCCGAGCGCGACGCGGCTGCCGAGCCCGAGCTTCCCGAACGCAGCCTTGAGGTTGCCTCCGGCGTCGAACAGGGCGAAGCTCAGCGCGGTCCCGATCAGGCTCAGAGCGACGACGAGCTGAGCGGCATCGCGGGCGCCTTCGCTCTCGAGCTCGGGGTCGAAGATCGCGACGATGATCGTCCCGATGAGCATGATCCCGGCGGCCATCAGGACGCCGATCGCGACGATGCCGCCGCTCCAGCCGACCTTCGGCAGCCCCGCGTACCGGGTCAGGAACCTCCCGCCCTTCGAGGCGCGATCGGGCTCCTCGCCGGTCGGCGGCGGGGTGCTCCCCTGGTAGTTCATCTGCCGGTGCTCTGGAGTCGCTGCATGATCTCGGCGAGCGAGGATACGTCGGCGCCGCCCTCGCGGTCGATCCTGAGCACGTCGATGCCGGCGGCGTGGGCGCCGGCGACGTCCTCGTCGCTGTCGCCGACGTGGATCGCCTCGGCCGCCGCGCAGCCCGCCACCTCCAGTGCGGCGGCGAAGATCGCCGGGTCGGGCTTCCGCGCTCCCACGGCCGCCGAGGTGACGACTCCGTCGAGCGCCGCGGCGATGCCGATCCGTTCGAGTACGGCGCCGAGTTCGTAGTCCCAATTGGAGACGCAGACGACACGCAGGCCGGCGTCCCGCATCGCCGCCAGGGCCGGCGCGGCGTCCGGATACGGCTCGAACGCGATCGCGGCCATCATCGCCTCGACGCTCACCGGACGGCCGAGGCCGGCCGCGAGGACCTCGGCGCTCCGCTCCCGCAGGGCGGCCAGCGAACCGGCGTCGCGACCGCGGTCGGCGTTGGCCGCGTAAAAGGACATCTCCGCCTCGAACGCTGCCCGGACGCGCCCGGCGGGCAGCCCTTCGGCGAGCGCCGGATCGAGCCGCTCCCAGGGCGGCAGCAGCCGGACGATCGTCCCGAGCGCATCGATGAGGCAGGCGCGGTAGGGGGCGGGCACGAATACATTCTCTCCGAGCGGATGGAGGAGACCCCGATCAGCGCAGGCAGGCACACCGCGGCGCCGGGACGGCGGCTGGTCGCAATCGGGCTCGCGGTCGCCCTCGTCCTCGTCTCGATCCCGCTCGCCGCCCCCGGGTCGGAGCTGGTCCCCGGCGCCGGAACGGTGGGGGGGAATGGACCGCGCTGGGTCCTCGGCGTCTTCGGGAACGGCTTCGACCTCGACCCCCGCCTCTTCCTCGGCCTGCTCTACGCGGCGATCGCGATCTGGGTCGGGCTCGTCGCCTTCGCCCGGGACCTCGGACTCCGGGCCGTCGCCGTGACGGCGGGGGTCCTGATCACCCTGTTCGTCCTCGCGGCGCCGCTGCTCTCGCTCGACGTCTTCAGCTACGTCGCCTACGCACGGCTCGGCGTCGAGCACGGTCTCAATCCCTACGAGTACGCCCCCGCCGACATCCCGCTCGACTCGGCCGCGGCGCGGGTCGACGACTACCGCGACGCCGTCTCCGTCTACGGGCCCCTCTTCACGCTCGGCAGCTATCCGCTCGGCGCTCTCGGTGTCGGTCTCGCGCTCTGGTCGCTGAAGGTCCTGACCGGAGTCGCCGTCGCCGTTATCGCCTGGATCGTGGCCCGCCTCGCCGCGCTCCGCGGCGTCTCGCCGGCGACCGCGGTCGCGTTCGTCGCCCTCAACCCGATCGTCCTCGCCCAGCTCATCGGCGGGGCCCACAACGACGCGCTGATGGCCGCTTTCGCGACCGCCGCCGTCGGTGCCGCTCTCACCTCGCGCCCTGCGACTGCGGGGGCCGGGCTCGTCGCCGCGGCCGCGATCAAGGTCTCGGGACTCCTCTATGCGCCGTTCGCGCTCGCCGGCTCCCGCGAGCGGACCCGCCTCGTGATCGGCGGCGTCGTGGCGCTCCTTCTGGTCGCGGTCGTCTCGCTGCCGCTCTTCGGGACGTCGGTGACCGAGGCGCTCACCGTCGCCGGCGGCAACCAGGACCGGATCAGCCGCTGGAGCGTCCCGGCGACGCTGTCCCGGATCAGCGGCTTCGACGTCGACCTGCTGCGGACGCTCTTCGTCGTCGGCTACGCCGTCGCGGTGGTTGGCCTGCTCGTCGCCGTCGCCCGCGGCCTCGACTGGGTGCGGGCGGCCGGCTGGGCGAGCCTCGGCCTCCTCGTCGCCTCCGCCTACATCGTCCCCTGGTACCTGATCTGGCTGCTGCCGGTGGCGGCGATCTCCCGCGACCGCGTCCTGATCGGTGCGACCATCGCACTGACGATCTTCCAGGCGATCAACGGAGTGCCGATTTGAGCGAGAGCGGACATCAGCCGCGAATGCGCAGCTCCCCCGAATTCGACCTGATCGCGGCGATCCGCGACCGGCTCGGAGCGGGGACCGAGGCCGCGGGCGCCGACGTCCGGATCGGCATCGGCGACGACGCCGCCGTCACCGTCGATCCAGCGGGCGGCGCCCGTGCCGTCACCGTCGATGCGATCGTCGACGGCGTCTCGTTCCGGCGCACCTGGTGTCCGCCGCGGGCGATCGGCCGCAAGGCCACAGCGGCGGCCCTCAGCGACCTCGCCGCGATGGGCGCACGCCCCGCCGAGCTCTATGTCTGGCTCGGCGCACCGGACGACCTCGAGCGCGACGACGCCCTCGAGCTCTGCGATGGCATCGCCGACGTCGCCGGGGCGGCGGGGGCCGCGCTGCTGGGCGGCGATCTCACCGCCTCGCCGGTCCTGTCGGTCTGCGTCACGGCGATCGGGCTCGCGCCGGACGTCGGCCTGCTCGTCGGCAGGGCGGGCGCCCGTCCCGGCGACGCGATCTGCGTCACCGGCTCGTTCGGCGGCGCTGCCGCGGGGCTGATGCTGCTCGAACATCCCGAGCTCGCCGACGGGATCTCCGAGGCGGCCGCGGGCGCCGCTCGCGCCCGCCAGCTCGAGCCGCAGCCGCGCCTCGACGCCGGCCGGGCTCTAGCCGCGGCGGGGGCGACGGCGATGATCGACGTCTCCGACGGGCTCGGCGCCGAGGCCGAGCACCTCGCCGCCGCGTCGGCGGTGGGCATCGAGATCGAGCTCGACCGGGTTCCGGCGGCGGCGGGCGTGGCGGAGGTCGCGGCGGCGGCCGGGCGGGACCCGATCGAGTTGGTCGTCTCGGGTGGGGAGGACTACGAGCTGCTCTGCGCGATTCCGCGCGCCGAGCTGGCCGGCTGCGTGGCCGCGGTGGCGGAGACCGGGATCGGTCTGACCGAGGTCGGCCGGGTCGAGCCCGGCGGGACCGTCCGGCTCAGACTTCCCGGGGGGCGTTCAGTTCATGCAGGAGGACATGACCATTTCCGCGCTTCCTGACGGGGTCGCGGCTCTGGATCACACCGATCCGCTCGAGGATGGCTATCGCGACTCGCTGCGAGTTGACCTCGTACTCGCCGCGGGAGACCTTCCTCTGAACGACTGCAAGCTGTTCATCTGTGGCACGCATTTGAACCTTGCTCGCTCGATCCTGTTTCTGCTCGGGGTGGACTTGCCTTTGGCCCATCGACTCTTCGGGGATTCGCTTTAGGGGCTTAGGACGGCCGTCCAACCGGATGTCCAGATCCGTGTCCAGAACGGTGCCGGTTTCGGTTGTCCCGCACAGGCGTCAGGTGTGCCTGCGTTCGGCCGGTGGGCTCGATCCGAGCGCTCCGGGGCCGGCATGACTGCCGGCGCCGCGGATGCTGCCCCGTGGGCCGAGCGGCGGCAGCCGATTGGCGCCGGCACTCGCCGCCGAGGCGACGGCGATCAGCCCGCCGAGGACGCCGCACCAGAGCAGGCCGAGCAGGAAGCCGTACTGGCCGTCGGCGACCATCAGCAGCAGGTGCCACGGGGCCGCGAGACCGAGGCCGAGCTCGTGGGCGAACGTTGCGAACGCGAGGGCCGCCGGGAGCAGCGAGATCGCCGCGATCAGCCCGAGGATCACGGCGCGCGGCGGCCCGGAGGCGCGGGCCGCGAACAGCCAGACATGCGCGGTCGGGGTGAGCAGCAGGGCCAGGTAGGGATTGATCAGCCAGATGCCGAGCACCGAGAGCCCGGTCAGCAACCCGGCGGCCGCCGCGAGCGTCTGCGGCTCGGCGTCGAGCGGCGTCCGCGTCGGCCGGACGAGGAGGACGGCGAGGGCCACCGCCCCGGCGAGTGCGGCGAACGCGATCGGTCCGGCAACGCCCGGCTCGTGGAGCGCTGGGTCGTAGGGGAAGGCGGGATCGGGGATCAGCCCCACGAGCCCGAACAGATAGGCGAGGAGGAGGGCGGCGAGCGGGATCAGGACGCGCTCAGCGGCCCAGAAGAGGGTCCGGCGCGCTCGCCAGTCGGCGCGGTGCTCGCGCAGCCAGGTGTCGCCGGCGGTCAGCAGCGGCGCGAGCAGCAGGGCCACCGCGAGCAGCGAGAGCGTCCAGCCGGGCACGAGGTTGTCCCCGACCCGGATGTATTCCGACGGCCCGGCGTCGGCGGGCTCGCCGGTCCGGTCGAGGGTGAGGATCAGCTCGAGCATCGTGTCGCCGGAGGCGCCGAGGGTCTCCGACGAGATCGCCTCCGGGCCGTCGGCGGCGGCGGGGATCCGGCGCTCTCCGTGGGCGCTGATCGCGAGCGCCTCGATCCCGGCGCGGCGCAGGGCGACCTGCTCGCCGAGGCCGCCGGGGTAGGCGAGCCGGGAGAGGCCGACCCACGGGCCGGGTGCGGGATCGCGCTGGTCGAAGTTCGTCGTCGCGATGTCGCGAGCGGTCTGGACGAGCTGGGCCGAGGGGCTGTCGGGTCCCGAGCCGGAGCTGATCACGAACGGCGCCTTCGGTTCGGGCACGCCGGGCTGGCTGATCACGAGGGCCGCCTCGACGTTGCCGGGCTGCGGCAGCGCCTCGACGAGCTGCTCCGCTCCCTCGGTGCTGTCGCTGCTGCCGTCGGTCGAGGCGAGGATCAGCGTCAGGTTGCGCCGCGAGCGGCCGAGGTCGTCGGCGAGCCCGAGCAGCGTCGCGGTCGCCGAGGCGCTCGTCGCCGCGCCTGGCCCTTCAGCCGAGTCGCGCCCGGCGACGACGAGGATCGTCCGGTCGGACGTGCCGGGCAGCGTCAGGACCACGTTCTCGGGCTTGACGTCCTCGCCGTCGAAGCTCGAGTCGAAGGATTGGGTCGAGACCTCGCCGCCCTCGATCGCCGAGAACCGCTCCTCGACGAGGTCGGCGACCGCCTTGTCCCCGGCCGAGCCGGGCGTCCGGTCGGGCGCGAGGCTGACGATCGAGCGCGCCGTCCGGGCCGCCTCGGAGCCGTCGAACGTCGGCGTGGCGACCGGCGGCGGCAGCGGATTCGGGATCGGCTCGAACGAGAACATGAGCACGACGAACGCGGCCACGGCGGGCAGGAGGGCGGCGCGATAGATCCGGGGGTCGAACATCCTTGGGGCGGTGAAACTAACCTCTCCGCATGGCCGAAGCCTCGGCTCGCATCCTGCTCGTCGACGACGAGGAGTCGATTCAGACGCTTCTGGCGTATCCGCTCCGCAAGGAGGGGTACGAAGTGGTGGTCGCTCGCGACGGTCGAGAGGGCCTCGATCAGTTCGCCGCTGGGCGCTTCGATCTCGTCGTCCTCGACGTGATGATGCCGCGGATCGACGGCATCGAGGTCTGCCGGAGACTGCGGGCGCGCAGCCAGGTTCCGATCATCATGCTGACCGCCCGCGACGACGAGGTCGACAAGGTGCTCGGCCTCGAGATCGGCGCCGACGACTACATAACCAAGCCGTTCAGCATCCGCGAGTTCCGGAGTCGCGTGAAGGCGGCGCTGCGGCGGACGCGGATGTCGGGCGACGAACCCGTCGAGGGCCCGATCGACGCCGGCGGCCTGACCGTCGACCCGGCCCGGCGGCAGGTGACCGTCGACGGCGAGCGCGTCCAGCTCACCTACGTCGAGTTCGAGCTGCTTGCGGCCCTGGCCCGCAGTCCCGGCCACGTCTTCGACCGCCGCGCGCTGCTCGAGCGGATCTGGGGCGACAGCACCTACCGCGACCCGCGGACGATCGACGTCCACATCCGTCACCTGCGCGAGAAGATCGAGGCCGAGCCGAAGGAGCCGATCTACCTGCTCACGGTTCGCGGCGTCGGCTACCGCTTCCGCGACGAGGACGTGGTCTGAGGTGAAGCCGCGCCGACCGGTCTCCCGGATCGACAGCGTCCGCACCCGGCTGGTCCTGCTCTTCTTCGCGATCACGGCGATGGCGATCGGGTTCGTCTACCTCTACGTCGTCCCGCAGCTCAGCTCCCGGCTCGAGTCGGAGCGGCTCGAGCGGCTCGAACAGCAGGGGAGCCAGGAGCTCGACCGGCTGCGGTCGGCGGCCCGGCGCGGGCTCGAACAGCGGGAGCTGGCCGCACTCGTCCGGCGGACGGCGGCGAACGTCGACTCGCGGATCACGCTGCTCGGCCTCCGCGGCGAGGAGCCGGCGTTCGTGATCGCCGACTCCGAGCTCGAGAGCGAGGCGCTCGATCCCGAGTACCCGGCGGCCACCGGCGCCGCGGCGAGCAACGCAACGCGCTCGGCGATCGAGACGGTCGGCGGGAGCCGGATCGGTGAGACGGCCTTCCCGGTCGCCGGCGACCCGCCGGGGAAGGGCGCCGCGACCGGCGACGCCGAGACGCCCGGCTGGGTGATCGTCCTCTCGACGCCGCTCGACGACGTCGAGGCGAACGTCGCACTGATCCGGCGGCAGACGCTGATCGCCGGCGGCATCGCCCTCGCCGCCTCGCTGCTCGCCGCGTTCATCGCTGCCGGCTACCACGCCCGGCGCCTGCGGCGGCTCGAGGAAGCGGCCGAGCGGGTCGCAAACGGGGACTTCAGCGTGCCGATTCCGGTCGGGTCCAATGACGAGGTCGGGCAGCTCGCCGAGACGCTCGATCAGATGCGACGGCGTCTGCGCGGGCTCGAGAGCGCCCGCCGCGACTTCATCGCCAACGCGTCGCACGAGTTGCGGACGCCGATCGCCTCGCTCGGCGGCTTCATCGAGCTCCTCGACGACGACCCGGAGCCCGACGCCGACACGCGGCGCGAGTTCATCCGGACGATGCGCGGGCAGATCGAGCGGCTGACGAAGCTCTCGACCGACCTCCTCGACCTGTCGAAGCTGGACGCCGACGCGCTGACCCTGCAGAGCGAGCCGATCGATCTCGGCGGTCTCGCGGCCGAGGTCGCGGCCGAGTTCGCCGCGGCGCTGGAGCGCCACGATTCCACCGTCGAGCTCGAGGGGGGTGCCGGAGAACCGCTTGCTCAAGCCGATCGTGCGAGGACAGCTCAGATCTTGCGTATCCTCATCGACAACGCGCTCAAGCACACCGCACCCGGAACCGAGATCGCCATCAGCACCACCAGCTCCACCAGCGAAGCCCGCCTGACCGTCACCGACGACGGGCCGGGCATCGACCCGCGCTCCCGCGAGCAGGTGTTCGAGCGCTTCTACACGGCCGACTCGGTCAGCGGATCGGGCCTCGGCCTCGCGATCGCCCGCGAGCTGGCACGGGCGATGGGCGGCGACGTGGTCCTCGAGCCGCGCCGCGGCCGTGGAACGACCTTCAGCCTCACCCTGCCCCCGGCCGGCGCTCGCAGCAGCGAGCTCGGCGGGTCCCTGGGGGCCCCGGCGTGAGTCCGACATCGCGGACGATCCGCCCGGCATTGCTGGCCGGGGCGGCGGCGCTGCTCCTCTGCCTCTCGCTCGCGCTCGTCGCCTGCGGCGGCAACGACTCGACGAGCTCGGGCTCGGAGGTCGCGACCTCGACCGTGACCACGACGACCTCGGAGGACGCCGGCAAGCCGATCGCCGCCGGCAACACGACCTTCGACCCGCAGGCGATCTACGCCGACGCGGCGCCGAGCGTCGTCACGATCCTCTCGATCGTCGGCGACTCCGCCGACCCGACCTCGGCCGGACAGGGCTCCGGCTTCGTCATCAACGAGGACGGCGAGATCGTCACCAACGCCCATGTCGTCACCGACGCCACCGAGGCGGGCGGAAGCCAGCCGATCAACGAGGCCGACGAGGTCTACGTCGAGTTCGGCGACCGCAACCAGGTCCCGGCACAGATCATCGGCACCGACCTGAACGCCGATGTCGCGCTGCTGAAGGTCGACCCCGACGGGCTCGACCTCAACCCCATCGAGCTCGGCGACTCCGACAACGTCCAGGTCGGCGCGCCGGTCGCCGCAATCGGCAGCCCGTTCGGCCAGGAGCAGTCGATGTCGGTGGGAATCGTCTCCGCGACCGACCGCTCGATCGACTCGCTGACCCAGTTCAAGATCGACGGCGCGATCCAGACCGACACTTCGATCAACCCCGGCAACTCGGGCGGCCCGCTGATCGGGGCCGACGGTCGCGTTCTCGGCATCGACCAGCAGATCAACACGACCTCGGGCGGCAACGAGGGCGTGGGCTTCGCGGTTCCGATCAACCTCGTCAAGCGCTCGATCGACCAGCTTCGCGACAACGGCAAGGTCGAGTACGCCTACATCGGCGTCAAGAGCCAGCCGCTCTACCCGCAGCTCGCCGAGAAGCTCGGCATCGACGCGCCGACCGGCTCGCTGATCTCGAGCGTCGTCCCCGACGGCCCGGCCGACCAGGCCGGCCTGCAGGGCAGCTCCGGCGCGGACTCGAAGGTCGAGTTCCAGGGCCGCAAGGTCGCGGTCGGAGGCGACACGATCGTCGCCGTCGAGGGCCAGGAGCTCAAGACCGAGAACGACCTCTCGCGCATGATCGCGACCTACAACCCGGGCGAGAAGATCACCTTGACCATCATCCGCGACGGCAAGCAGATGGACGTCGACGTGACGCTCGGGGCGCGGCCCGAGTCCTGAGCCGCTGACCGCGAGCTCCCATCCGATCGCGGGGCTCGTCGCCGAGCTGGCCGCCGATCTCCGCGAGGTCGTCCTGCCCGAGCTCGGGCGCAAGGAGGGCCGCGAGCACTCCGGTGACGGCGCCGGCGGCGACGTCACCTTCGCGATCGACGAGCGGGCCGAGGCGCGGATGGAGGAGTACCTCGCCGAGCACGCGCCCGACGTCGCCTTCTATTCGGAGGACCGCGGGATGGTCAATCCCGGCGGCGAGCCGCGCTGGGTGCTGGTCGTCGACCCGATCGATGGGACGCGGCCGGCGATGGCCGGGTTCGAGTCGGCCTGCGTCTCGGTCGCCGCCGCGCCGCTCGACGCCGAGCCGACGATGGCCGACGTCGAAGTCGGCTGCGTGGTCGAGATCAAGTCCGGGGCGCGCTTTCTCGCCGTCCGCGGCGAGGGCCTCGAGCCGGCGCCGCGCCTCTCGTCGCAGACGAGCACCGAGCGGATGCTGTGGACGTACGGCTTCCGCGGCCGCCCCGTCGTCGCGACGACCATGGTGCTCGAGGAGCTGCTCGACGGCTCGTCGGTCGCCGGCGGCACGTTCGATCTCGGCTCGGCCACCTACGACATGACCCGGCTCGTCACCGGCCAGCTCGACGCCTACGTCGAGCCGGGACCGCGGATGATCGAGGAGATCGACTGGATGCGGACCGAGTTCGAGCGGGTCGGGCGAGGTGCGGTCCTCAACAACTCGCCCTACGACCTCGCCGCTGCCGCGCTGATCCTCGACGAGGCCGGCGCGATCCTGACCGACGCGAGCGGTGAGCGTCTCGACGACTGCCCGCTGCTCGGGTCCGGGCACGAGTTTCAGATGTCCTGTGTGTGTGCGGCGAACGCCGAGCTTCACGGTGCGATCATCGCCTCGGTCGACGCCGGCATCGAGCGCCTGCGCGCCGCCGGGCCCCGCTGAGGCGGGTCCGTCCCCCCGGCGCCTGCGGCGATAGCCTGAGACACGTGCCGACGAGGAGCAGCCAATGACCGACGGACAGCCGCTGATCATCGTCTCCAACCGCGGTCCGGCTCAGTTCGACCGCGACGAGAACGGCGAGCGGGTCATCAGCCGCGGCGGCGGCGGGCTCGTCACCGCGCTGACCGGCCTCGCAACCCACCGCAAGGTCCTCTGGGTCGCCTCGGCGATGACCGAGGAGGACGCCGAGGTCGCCCGCGAGGCCGACGGCCCGACCGAGATCGAGCTCGAGGGCGGCTCCTACGAGGTCGACCTCGTCGCCTCTGACCCGGCCGCCTACGACCTCTTCTACAGCGTCATCGCCAACCCGCAGCTCTGGTTCACCCAGCACTACCTGTGGGACCTCTCGAACGCGCCGGACATCCGCGCCGAGGAGAAGGCGGCGTGGCGGTACGGCTACAAGGTCGTCAACGACGACATCGCCCGTGCCGTGCTGGCGCGGCTCGAGGGGCAGGAGAACCCGCTCGTGATGTTCCACGACTACCACCTCTACACGGCCCCGGCGATCGTCCGCCGCGAGCGTCCCGAGGCGTTCCTCCACCACTTCGTCCACATCCCCTGGCCGCATCCCGACGCGTGGAGGATCCTGCCGCGCGAGTGGCGCGACGAGATCTTCGACGGCCTGCTCAGCAACGACATCATCGGCTTCCACACCGCCGCCTACGTTCACAACTTCCTCGATTGCTGCCGCGAGCTCGTCGGCTGCGAGGTCGACTACCGCAACGAGGTCGTTCGCTACGGCGACCGCGAGATCTGGATCCGCGCCTATCCGCTCGGCATCGACGCCGAGCGCCTCCGCCGCGTCGCCGCCACCGAGGAGGTCGCCGACTACGAGCGCGAGCTCCTCGCCCGCCGCCGCGAGCACCTGATCATCCGCGTCGATCGCGCCGACCTCTCCAAGAACGTGCTCCGCGGCTTCACCGCCTTCGACCAGTTCCTCGCCGACCACCCCGAGTTCCACGAGCGGGTCACCTTCATCGCCCACCTCCAGCCCTCGCGGCAGGACGTCGCCGAATACCAGGAGTACCTCGAGCGCATCGAGGCCCTGGTCGCCGTCGTCAACCACCGCCACGGGACGACCGACTGGATGCCGATCGACCTCCGCATCTACGAGAACTTCCACGAGGCCGTCGCCCGCTACAAGCACTTCGACCTGCTCATGGTCAACTCCCTCTTCGACGGCATGAACCTCGTCGCCAAAGAGGCGCCCGCCGTCAACACCCGCGACGGCGTCCTCATGCTCTCCGAGAACACCGGCGCCCACGAGGAGCTCGGCGACTGTGCGCTGAGCGTCAACCCCTTCGACATCGAGGAGCAGGCGGAGGCCATCCACCGCGCCCTGAGCATGGACTACATCGAGCGCCGCGAGCGGGCCGACAAGCTCCGCGACATCGTCGACTCCCGCGACCCCGGCGACTGGGTCGACGACCAGCTCGCCGACATCAAGGCGAAGCGCGGAAGCTAGGGCCCGGCGACGGGCTCCGAGTTGCCCCTTCTCGCCGACGTGGGTCGATTGAGGCGTCCCAGGGGAGCTCAGATCGACCCACGTCGGCCTGCCGTTGCAGATCGGGCGCTCACGGCCCGAACTGGCGGACGCCCGGGGGCGGTCCCGACGGCGCCGGCGACGCCGGAACGACGGGGGCCGCAGGGACGACGGGGGCGGGGGAAGGCGGTGGCGCCGGACTCGGAGCCGGAGCAGCCGGCGGCGACGGGCTCGGCGCCGCCACGGGCGCCGGACTCGAACCTCCGTCGGCCCGATCCCCGTCACCGTGGGCATCCCCCTCGCCTCGCGTGTGCCGCTTCCGGTCCGCGCCATCGTTCGGCTCCCGCCCGCGACCATCGTGTCTCTCGCGCTCCCGCCGTCCTGCTCGCTTCCGCCTCTCCGACCCACCCCCCTCACTCGCTCTCCCGCCGCCTCTCGGATCGCGCCCGCGACCCGATCGCCCCGGCCCATGGCGTCGCCGACGCGACGCCGGTCAGCCCGACGCCGGGGTCGAGCGGCGGCGGGTCGGGGGTGCGGAGCAGCGACGGCAGCAGCGCCAGGGCCAGGATCGCGGCGGCGGCGGTCGCGAGTGCCCGCGCCGCGTGCCGCCAGCTCACGCTCATCCCGGCCATGCCCCGTGAATCCCCGGGAGAGGGCCTTCGCCCCCGGCCTGCGTCCCGCTATAGTCCCCGGCCGCCTATGGCACTGACCTACGAGATGATCCTGATCCTCGACCCGGAATCCGGGGACGAGCAGCGCGACAAGATCGCGGCCGACGTCAAGTCCAAGATGGAAGCGGCTGGAGAGATCCTGCACGAGGCCAACTGGGGCATGCGGAAGATGGCCTACGAGATCGACAAGCGCGAGTCGGGCGACTACCGGTTCTTCCGCTTCAACTGCGGCCACGACCTGCTCGACGACTTCGCTCACTCGCTGAAGATCACCGACGGCGTCCTGCGCTTCCGGATCTTCAAGACCGAGCCCGACGCACCGACCATGGTGCCGCCGGACACCGAGCAGATCATGCGCCGCGACGAGGACGACCGCGAGCGCGGCCGTGGCCGCGGCGGCGATCGAGGTCCTCGCAGGCCCCGCTACGACGACGACTCGTCGGGCGATCGCGGCTCCGCGGAGCCCGCTCCGGCAGCCGCCGGCGCCGAGTCCGAGTAGCTCGATCCCACCGAAACCCCGCAGTTAGCGGGGTCATCGAAGCGCCCTCCCGGGAGGGCGTCGAGCAGCGCCGTGGGGTTGCCTAGACTCGGAGAGGTCTTAATCGAAACAAGGAGCGGATAGTGGCGAACATCAACCGGGTGACGATCACCGGAAACCTGACGAGGGACCCCGACCTGCGGTCGCTGCCGAGTGGCATGGCGGTCTGCGAGCTCGGCGTGGCGGTCAACCACCGCCGCAAGGACAACGCGACCGACCAGTGGGTCGAGGAGCCGAACTACTTCAACGTCGTCGTCTTCGGTTCCCAGGGCGAGAACTGCGCGCAGTACCTGGAGAAGGGCCGCCCGGTCGCCGTCGACGGTCGCCTGCGCTGGAGCTCCTGGGAGGACAAGAATGGAGGCGGCAAGCGCTCGAAGGTCGAGATCGTCGCCCAGACGGTCCAGTTCCTCGGCGGTCGCAACGACAACCAAGGCGGCGGCGGTCAGGGCGGTGGCCAGGCTCAGAGCAACCAGGGCTTCGCGACCGGCGGCGACCTGCCGGCGCCCGACACGACCGACTTCGCGGGCGGCGGCGATCCCGTCGGCGCCCGCTCCGGCGCCGACGACGACATCCCGTTCTAGGGAGCGCCCAGGGAAAGCGCGGTGCGGATGCTCCGGCCGCACCGCGGGCGCTCGCCCGGGTGGAAGCGCCGGGGCGGCGCGGTCCCTATGATCCAGCGCCGCTTATGAAGCTTCTTTCAACCAACACCGGGATGGCGCGCTGATGGCCGCCGCAGCCCCGCCCCGCCGTGGCGGCGGTGGACGGCGCGGTCTCGACCGCAACCGCCCCCGCAAGTACACGCGGATCCCCGTCGAGAACATCGACTACAAGGATCTGACACTGATCCGCCGTTTCATCTCCGACCGCGGCAAGATCCGCTCCCGCCGCGTCACCGGTCTGTCCCGCCGCCACCAGCAGCAGCTCGCGCTGGCCGTGAAGCGGGCCCGTGAGGTGGCGCTGCTGCCTTACGTCGGCGACCGCTAGGCCATGGCTCAGGCGATCCTTCTCAAGGAGGTCGAGGGACTCGGCGAGGTCGGCGACGCGATCGAGGTCTCGCCCGGCTACCTCCGCAACTACCTGGTCCCGCGCAAGCTCGCGCAGCCGGCGACCAAGGGCGCCCTCGAGGAGGCCCAGCGCCGCCGCGAGGCCGCCGACAAGTCCGCCCGCGAGGCGCTCGAGCGCGCCGGCGAGACGGCCGCACTGCTTTCCAAGACCGTGTTGACGATCACCCACCGTGCGGGTGAGGACGGGCGCCTGTTCGGCTCCGTCACCTCGAAGGAGATCGCCCAGGCGATCCAGGAGGCCCGCGGGGTCAAGATCGACCGCAAGCGGATCCGCCTCGACGAGGGCATCCGCGAGGTCGGCACGTACATGGTCGAGATCGAGGTGCCGGGCGGCGCCACGGCCTCGGTCAAGACGATCGTCGCCGAACAGCGCTGACTTTCGCACCGCTTCGCCTCTTTTCCGTAAATAGGCCCTTCCGGGCTCACGTTGCGCCGCTGCGTGTGCTTGATTCGGTGGGCTGATGGAAGCGAGCGAATACGGAGCCATGGACATGCCCGGCGGCGACGAGGGCGTCGCCCCGCTGCTGCAGCCGCACAACCTCGAAGCGGAGCAGTCGGTGCTCGGCGCGATGATGGTCTCCGAGGCGGCGATCGACCCGGTCATGGGCGAGGCCCGGCTCAAGGCCGAGGACTTCTACCGCGCCCGCCACGCGACCATCTACAGCGCCATCCACGACCTCTACGAGCGCTCGCAGCCGGTCGACGCGCTGACCGTCGCCGAATTGCTCCGCGGCCAGGGCAAACTCGAGGAGGTCGGCGGCCAGGACGTCATCAACTCGCTCGCCGCCACCACGCCCGTCCCCGGCAACGCCGGCCACTACGCGCAGATCGTCAAGCAGAACTCGATGCTGCGGCGGCTGCTCGGCGCCGCCCAGCGGATCCAGCAGTCGGTCCAGGGTCGCGAGGGCGAACCGCAGGACCTCGTCGAGCAGGCCGAGGTGATGCTCTTCAACGTCGCCCGGGCCGAGCAGGCCGGCGACTTCAGCTCGCTCGAGGAGATCCTCGACGTCGAGCTCAACAAGCTCGACAAGCTCGCCAGCGGCGAGGCCCAGATGACCGGCACTCCGTCGGGCTTCAAGAAGCTCGACGAGATCACCGGTGGCTTTCAGCCCGGCAACCTGATCGTCCTCGCCGCCCGCCCGGCGATGGGAAAGTCGAGCCTCGTCTGCAACATCGCCGAGAACGTCGCCTGGAAGACGAAGCGCCCGGTCGCCTTCTTCTCGCTCGAGATGTCGGAGACGGAGCTCGCCCACCGCTTCATCGCCTCGCGGGCCCGCGTCCCCTCCGACCGGCTGCGCAAGGGCAACGTCCACAAGGACTGGAACAAGGTCCTGAAGGCCTGTAACGAGCTCGCCGAGACCCCGCTCTTCATCGACGACTCCTCGGACCTGAGCATGCTCGACCTCCGCGCCAAGTGCCGGCGCCTGCACTCCCAGCAGGGCGGCCTCGGGCTGGTGATCGTCGACTACATCCAGCTGATGCGCAGCGACGACCCGCGCGCCAACCGCGTCGAGCAGGTCGGCCAGATGAGCCGTGGCCTGAAGATCCTCGCCCGCGAGCTCGAGGTCCCCGTGATCGGCATCTCGCAGCTGTCGCGTGCTCCCGAGCAGCGCCCCGACAAGGTGCCGATCCTCAGCGACCTTCGTGAATCGGGATGTCTCGCGGGCAACAGCCGTGTCTTTCTGCCGGACACCGGCGGTTGGACGACGATGCGGGATCTCGCCGAATTGCCGGATGCGACGGGGACGCGAGTCCTCGCGCTCGACGAGGACCGGATGAAGCTCGTACCGGGACGGGTCACGAATGCATTCTCGACCGGCACCAAGCCCGTCTATCGGCTGCGCACCAAGCTCGGCCGGACCATCCGCGCCACCGGCAACCACAAGTTTCGGACCATCGACGGGTGGCAGCGCCTCGACGAGCTCGAGGTCGGCGACCGCCTCGCATTGCCGCGCGAACTGCCCGCGGATCGCGCCCCGGCTTCGATGTCCGGCGACGAGCTCGCTTTGCTCGGCCACCTGATCGGCGATGGCTGCACCTTGCCGCGCCACGCCATCCAGTACACGACGAGGGATCAGGATCTGGCGCTGAAGGTCGCCGGGCTCGCCGAGTCGGTCTTCGGCGACCGGGTCCGGCCCCGGATAGTCCGAGAGCGATCGTGGTGGCAGGTCTACCTCGCCGCCGGCGTCAGGCTTGGCCGCGGAATCCGCAATCCCGTCGCCGAATGGCTCGACGACCTCGGCGCCTTCGGTCTCCGGAGTTGGGAGAAGCGCGTTCCCGACGCCGTCTTCGAGCAGCCGCGGGGCTATATCGCCCGGTTCCTGCGCCACCTCTGGTCGACCGACGGATGCATCTGGGTTTCGGGCACCGGACAGCGTCGGATCTACTACGCGAGCAGCAGCGCTCGCCTTGCCGCCGACGTCCAGTCCCTCCTGCTCAGGCTGGGCATCAATGCCAGCGTGCGGAGGGCCTCCGAGAAGGGACGCGGCCAGTGGCATGTCGACGTGAGCGGCGCAGAGGAAACGATCCTGTTCCTCCAGTTCGTCGGCTCCACGGGGCTTGCGAAGCGTGACGCCGCCAAGGCGATCCTCGCCCACCTGGGAGCCGGCGTCGCGGCAAACACGAACCGCGATGTCATCCCGAAGGACGTATGGGCGACTGCCGTCAAGCCGGCCATGGTGGCGGCCGGAATCAGCTCGCGGGAGATGCAGGCCCGGATCGGCAGCTCCTACTGCGGGTCGACGCTCTACCGCTCGAACCTGAGTCGCGAGAGGGCAGGTCGCGTCGCTGAAGCCGTCGGCTCGCATGAGCTCGCTCGCCTGGCCGAAAGCGACGTCTACTGGGATCCGGTAGTGGCGATCGAGCCGGACGGCGTCGAGGAGGTCTTCGATCTCACCGTCGACGGATTCCACAACTTCGTCGCTGAGAACATCGTCGTTCACAACTCGATCGAGCAGGACGCCGACATCGTCTCCTTCATCTATCGAGACGAGTACTACAACCACGAGAGCGAGCGTCCCGGCGAGGCCGACCTGATCATCGCCAAGCACAGGAACGGGCCGATCGGCACCGTTCCGCTCGCCTTCCAGGACCAGTTCCCGAAGTTCGCGAACCTCGCGAGCTCCGCCGCCTACTCCGGAGCTCCCGACGTCGAGCCCGGTGAGGCCGCGTGAGCCCCGACGATCCGAAGCGCGGACCGCTCGGGGGCCTGAGGGCGGCACTTCCCGAGCAGCCGGCCGCCGGCGATCCGCTCGCGTCGGTTCTGCCCGGCGGGTCCGGTCCGGTCGCGGTGCCCGACCCCGGTGGGGACGTCACGGCGCGGGCGAGCTGCCCGCTCGGCGTCTGCGACGGGTCCGGCTGGCTGATCGACGACGAGGGCGACGCAACGCCGTGCGACTGCCGGCGGCGGCGGATCGAGCGGGCGCGCTCGTCCGGGCTGAAGGGCTCGCTGCCGAAGCGCTACCGGGGTGTCTCCTTCGACCGCCCTCCGGTCTCCGACATGGCGCGCCAGCCGGGGCTGAGCGCGACGGTGGGCGCGGTGCGCCGCTACTGCGAGACGATCGGCGAGCAGCTCGACGCAGGCCACGGCCTCTGGCTGATGGGTGGGCCGGGCACCGGGAAGACGACGCTGGCGATGCTGGCGTCGAAGGCCGCGATCGACGCCGGGCGCAGCGTCGCGATCTACTCGACGCCGGCGCTGCTGGCGCGGATCCGGCAGACGTTCGATGCCGAGACCGGGGAGGACGGCTACCTCGCTTTCTTCGACCGGCTGGTCAACGTCGACCTCCTGCACCTCGACGACCTCGGCGCCGAGCGCAGCACCGACTGGGTGCTCGAGCAGCTCTACGCGATCGTCGACCGCCGCTACAACGACGAGCGTTCGATCGTCTTCACGACGAACCTCGAGGAGCCGGAGTTGACCGAGCAGGTCGGCGCCCGGACCGTCTCGCGACTGGTCGAGATGTGCGACGGGAACCCGCTGCCGCTGTTCGGTCAGGACCGTCGAGTCGAGATGGCGCCCGGTGCGGGCCCTCCCCAACCTTCATAATCGCCGCGACATGCCCGGATTGGTGATCGTTGGCGCCCAGTGGGGCGATGAGGGAAAGGGAAAGGTGACGGACCTGCTCGCCGAGCGGTCCGACGTCGTCGTGCGCTTCCAGGGCGGCAACAACGCCGGCCACACGATCGTTCGCGGCGACGAGGAGTTCAAGCTTCACCTGATCCCGTCGGGCATCCTCCACGAGGGGACGCTCTGCGCGATCGGCAACGGCGTCGTCATCGACCCGAAGATCCTCACCGACGAGATCGAGGGCCTGAAGCGCCGCGGCGTTCCGGCCTCCAACCTGCGGATCTCCGCCAACGCGCACATGATCATGCCCTACCACGTGATGCTCGACACGGCGGGCGAGGCGCGCCTCGGGTCGAGCATGATCGGCACGACCAAGCGCGGGATCGGGCCCTGCTACGCGGACAAGTCGGCACGGCTCGGCATCCGCGTCCAGGACTTACTCGACGAGAAGATCCTCCGCAAGAAGATCATGGCCGCGATGGAGCCGAAGCGGCAGCTGCTCCGCCCGCACGCCAAGGACCCCGAGCTCGACCTTCACTCGATGACCGAGGAGTACGTCACCTACGGCCATCGTCTCGAGCACTACATCGCCGACACCGCGAAGCTCTGCTGGGACGCGCTCGACTCCGACCGCTCGGTGCTCTTCGAGGGCGCCCAGGGCGCGCTGCTCGACCTCGACCACGGCACCTATCCGTTCGTCACCTCCTCGAACCCGATCGCCGGCTCCGCCTGCGTCGGGGCCGGCGTCGGCCCGACAGACATCGACGACGTCTGGGGGATCACCAAGGCTTACTCGACGCGCGTCGGCTCGGGCCCGTTCCCGAGCGAGCTCGATGACGGGGTCGGCGAGCGCCTCCGCGAGAACGGCCACGAGTTCGGGACGACCACCGGCCGCCCGCGCCGCTGCGGCTGGCTCGACCTCGTCGCCCTCAAGTACGCCGCCCGCCTCAACGGCATGACCGGCCTCGTGATCACCAAGCTCGACGTCCTGACCGGGATCGGCCCGCTTCAGGTCGCCGTCCGCTACCGCCATCCCGAGGGCGCCACCTTCGACGAGTTCCCCTACCACCAGTCGGTTCTGCACCGGGCGATCCCCGAGTACGAGGAGCTGGAGGGCTGGGACGAGGACATCACCGGCGCCCGCACCCTCGAGGATCTGCCGCAGGCGGCCCGCGACTACCTCGACCGCATCTCCGAGTTCGTCGGGGTGCCGGTGACGCTGATCGGCGTCGGGCCGGGTAGGGACCAGGTCATCTGGGTATCGGAAGAGCAGGAAGCCGCCCGAGCGGCGGCGTGAGACCGACGGAGAACCGATGAAGCTCATCTACAAGCCATTCGCCATCGTCGTCGGCCTGCTCGCCGGCATGCTCAGCAAGAAGGCCTTCGAGAAGGTCTGGGCGGCGATCGCCGACGAGGACCCGTCCGATCCCGACGACCGCGACGCGACCTGGACCGAGGTCCTGATCTCGGCGGCGGTCAGCGGCGTGATCATCAGGGTCGTCCAGGCGCTGATCCGTCGCGGCGGCGCGGTCGGGTTCGAGCGCGCCACCGGGTTTTGGCCGGGCGATCAGACCCGAGGCTGAAGGGGGCACGGCCGTATGGCCGTCAGAGAGACCACCGAAAACGCCGACCAGCGATCCGCCGGCGCCGACGCGACCCATCCCGAAGGACCGACCGATCTTGGGGGTCGCCAGTGGTGGGCGGCGCTGAAGCGCGCCGTCCTCGCATTTCGCGATGACAACGCGACCGACTGGGCGGCGTCGCTCACCTATTACGGCGTCCTCTCGTTCTTCCCCGGCGTGATCGTCCTGTTCGCGCTGCTCGGCGTCTTCGGCTCGTACCCGAGCACCACGGACGCGCTCCTCGAGATCGTCGGCGACCTCGGGCCCGACTCGGCCGTCGACACGCTGACCGGGCCGATCGAGGACATCACGAAGAGCAGCGGTACCGCCGGCGCCCTGCTCGGCATCGGGACGCTCGCCGCGATCTGGGCCGCGTCCGGCTACCTCGGGGCCTTCGCCCGGGCCTCGAACGCGATCTACGGCGTCGAGGAGGACCGGCCGTTCTGGAAGATGCGCCCGCAGCAGGTCGGGGTGACGATCGTCCTCCTCGTCTTCGCGGCGCTGGTGACGATCGGCCTCGTGATCAGCGGCCCGGTCGCGCAGTCGGTCGGCGACGTCATCGGTCTCGGCGACACCGCGGTCGACGTCTGGGACATCGCCAAGTGGCCGGTGATCGTCCTGCTCGTCGCCGTGATGCTCGCGATCCTCTTCTACTGGGCGCCGAACCTCGAGGCCAAGCGGTTCCGCTGGATCTCGCCGGGCAGCCTCTTCTCGGTCCTGGTCGTGATCGTCGCCTCGGCCCTGTTCGGCTTCTATGTCTCGAACTTCGGTTCCTACTCGGCGACATACGGCTCGCTGGGCGGCGTCATCGTCTTCCTGCTCTGGCTTTGGATCGCCAACAACGGCCTCCTGCTCGGCCAGGAGCTGAACGCGGAGCTCGATCGGGAGCGGACCCCCGAGGGCGAAGGCGAATGAGGGCCCCCTTCAACTAATCTCCCGCGCCGTGTTTCAGAAGGTCCTGATCGCAAACCGCGGCGAGATCGCCATTCGCATCATCCGCACCCTCAAGGAGATGGGGATCGGTGCGATCGCCGTCTATTCGGAGGCCGACCGCGACGCCCGCCACGTCCGCGAGGCCGACGAGGCCTACCTGCTCGGCCCGGCGGTCCCGGCGGAGAGCTACCTGAACATCGAGAAGATCCTCGCGGTCGCCGCCGAGTCCGGCGCCGAGGCGATCCATCCCGGTTACGGGTTCCTCGCCGAGAACGCGCCGTTCGCGCGGGCGATCGCCGAGACCGACATCGTCTGGATCGGCCCGCCCGCCGACGCGATCGACGCGATGGGCTCCAAGACGCGGGCCCGCGAGATCATGCAGAAGGCCGGTGTCCCGATCGTCCCCGGCGCCACCGAGGCCTCCGACACCGTCGAGGACGCGGCGAAGATGGCCGAGGAGATCGGCTTCCCGATCGCCTGCAAGGCGGCGGGCGGCGGCGGCGGCAAGGGCTTCCGGGTTGCGCCGACCCCCGACGACCTCGCCGATGCGTTCGAGGGTGCCGCCCGCGAGGGCGAGAAGTTCTTCGGAGACGCCACCGTCTACCTCGAGCGCTACCTCGAGGACCCGCGCCACGTCGAGGTCCAGGTTCTCGCCGACGGCCACGGCAACGTCATCCACCTCGGTGAGCGCGACTGCTCGATCCAGCGCCGCCACCAGAAGCTGATCGAGGAGGCTCCCGCTCCTCACGTCGATGAGGAGATGCGCGAGCGGATCGGCAAGATCGCCACCGACGCGGCGCTCGCGGTCGACTACCGGGGCGCCGGCACCGTCGAGGGCATGCAGGTCGGCGAGGACTACTTCTTCCTCGAGATGAACACCCGCGTTCAGGTCGAGCACTGCGTCACCGAGATGGTCACCGGCATCGACATCGTCCGCGAGCAGATCCAGATCGCCGCCGGCGAGCCGCTCTCGATCACCCAGGACGAGGTCGAGATGCGCGGCCACGCGATCGAGTGCCGGATCAACGCTGAGGCCGCCCACAAGAAGTTCGCGCCCGCCCCCGGCAAGGTCGGCGCCTACCTCGAGCCGTCCGGCCCTGGCGTGCGCGTCGACTCCGGCCTCGAGGCCGGAGGCGAGGTGACCCCGCTCTACGACCCGATGGTCGCCAAGCTGATCACCTGGGACGTCGACCGCGAGAAGGCGACCCGCCGGATGATCCGCGCCCTCGGCGAGTACAAGATCGAGGGCCTGACGACGCTGATTCCCTTCCACGAGACGATCCTCGCCACCGAGCAGTGGGCCAAGGGCGAGACCTGCCGTGACCTGCTCGAGGACAAGGACTGGATCAAGAACCTGCCGACCGGCGATGCCTCGCCGCCGCCCGAGAGCGACGACGAGGAGCTGACCGAGCGCGAGTACAAGGTCGAGGTCGGCGGCCGCCTCTATCCGGTCAAGGTCATCGGCGCGGCGCTCGGCGGCAACGGCGCCGCCGCGCCAGCCGGCAAGCGGCCCCCGAAGCGCGAGCGCAAGGCCGGCGCCGCCGCCGCCTCCGGCGACGACGTCGTCGCGCCGCTGCAGGGCAGCATCTTCAAGGTCGAGGTCGCCGAGGGCGACGAGGTCGAGGAAGGCGCTCTGCTCGTCGTCATCGAGGCCATGAAGATGGAGAACGAGATCACCGCCCACAAGTCGGGCAAGGTGACCTCGTTGGCCGTGGAGGTCGGCGCGTCGATCAACGCCGGCGACCCGATCGCCAAGATCGAGTAGCCGTCCGAGGCCGCATCGAGCGGCCGACTAGGGTTAGGCGGTGGCCGAAGACCGGACGCGCGCCCTGGAGTCGCTCCCCTGGCGGGGACCAGTCGGCGAGCGGCCGGAGCTGCCGCTGCCGCCGGGCAAGCTGCCGATGCGCTTCGCGGGCACCTGGCGGAAGCAGTGGCGCTACGTCGGGGCGTTCGGGGAGCGGGTGATGATCTGCGCCGCGAGCGTCAGGATCGGGCCGCTCGGGCAGACGTTCTGGGCCGTTCTCGATCGGCGGAGCGGCGAGATCGTCGAGAACACGAAACAGCTCCTACCCGGCGCCCGCGGCGAGGTCTGGACGGAGCGCGGCGGCGGTCAGGAGGTTTGGGAGCTCGGCTCGGCCGGGGAGCGCCTGCGGACCCGGATCGAGTCCGGACAGGTAATCGCCAGGCTCCACTTCAAGGACTGCGGCGCCTGGGCGGAGACGGTCTGCCCGAACGGGGCCGGCGGCTACGTCTGGACCCGCAAGCGCCCGTCCTGGGTAGAGCTCGACCTCGAACTCGGTGGTGAGCGGATCCACGAGCGGCTCCGCTGCATCGAGGACGAGTCGGCCGGCTATCACCCGCGGCGAACCGTCTGGAGCTGGTCGGCCGGGGTCGGGACGAGCACGGACGGCCGGGAGGTCGCCTGGAACCTCGTCGAGGGCGTCAACGACCCCGCGGCCGGGAGCGAACGGGCGATCTGGGTTGCCGGGGAGGACGAGCCGCGCGAGCCGGCGCCGGTCGCATTCGACGGCCTCGACGCCGTGGGGTTCGCCGGCGGTGAGCGGCTCGGCTTCCAGGCCGACGCTGAGCGCCGAGCCGAGGAGAACCGGGTTGTCGTCAGGTACAGCTACCGGCAACCGTTCGGCCGCTTCAGCGGCTCGCTGGACGGCATCGAACTCGCCGAGGGCATCGGCGTCATGGAGCACCAGGACGCCCTCTGGTGAGCTGACGGGCGAGTAAGGATGCGCCGAGGCCCGCTCCCCGCGAGACTGTGGATCCCCGACCCACGCAAGGAGATTCCATGGACATCCTCGAGATCGAGCAGAAGGAGACGCTGAGCAGAGAGGAGGCCGCGGCGAAGATGCACGCGATCGCCGACATGCTCGCCCGCAACAACGAGGTCCAGTTCGAGCGCGATGGCACCCGGATCACGGTCAAGGTTCCCGACCAGGTCCACATGAAAGTCGAACTTGAGGTCGAGACCGACGAGCGGGAGCTCGAGGTCGAGCTCAAGTGGTGACGATCGCCGGGCGTTGAGCCGGCCTCAGCGAAGGATCTCGACGAGCAGGACCCAGGCGTTCGCAACGCCGCCGACGATCGCGCCGACGATTCCGGCGAGCACCCAGTACATCCCGCCGCCGGATTCGGCGAGGAGGGTGATCCCGGCGATCACGAAGGGGATCACCCCGATGCTCCCGAGCATCAGATGTCCTGCGTACTGGCCGTCCGTCTGATGGTTGGGGTCGTGGCTCGCCCGGAGCTGTCGGAACACGATCAGGCTCGCCAGCAGCCCGACCACGAGCAACTCGATCCCGAGCGCCGTGTTCGACTGGCCAGGGGTCAGTCCGAGGATCGAGACGATCGTCGCCCCGAGCAGCAGGACAAGCGTCGCGAGCGCCCGGTTCGGGAGCCCCTCGAAGCTGAGGATCCGGTCGAGGTTGATCGAAACTGCCACGAACAGGAGGCCGGTGAGCGCCGCGGCAGCACCCGCCGTCGCCACGAACAGGTCGCTCCACTGCTCGGGGGAATAGGCGGCCACGCGGCGATCCTATCCGCCGCATGGCCACCAACCCCTCGTCCGGAGCCGAGGGCCTTCTACCCGTGGCTCCGGTTCAGCCGCTCCTCGTGGCGCTGCTCATCGGCGAGGTGCCGGCGCCCACTCGGGCTCGAACGCACTGCCGGCGAAGCCGTCCGTGATCGGGTCGGCGAACCCCCCGGATCCGGCGCCGTAGTTGCCGTCCATCATCCACAGCTCGCTCGTCGACCCGCCCGGCGCGACCGAGCGGCCGACCAGCCGGCTCCCGTCGGGTGAGAAGACGAGGTTCTCGTAGGAGACGAAGGCCGAGTTCGGCGAGATCTGGCGGAGGTCGGAGCCGTCGCTGTCGATCATCCAGTTGCGGTAGGGCGCGTAGAAGGCGATCCTGGAGCCGCTCGGATGCCAGTCGAAGTCGGTCGGCGTGCCGGCCGGGCCGCTGCCCGAGTAGATCATCCGCTCCTTGCCGGTCTTGAGGTCGACCGCCATCAGCGACGATCCGTGCCACGTGTCGAGGAACGCGACCTCGCGGCCGTTCGGCGAGTAGACGGGATGGCTGAGGCCGGTCCGTCGCTTGCCGAGCAGGTACTGCAGGCCCTTGCCATTCGGTTTGACCGTGTATATGCGACCGTCGTTCTCCCCGGAGAAGACGAGGCGCTTGCCGTTCGGCGCCCAGGACACCCAGTCGACCCCGGCGAACTTGGCGACGGTGGGGTAGCGGCTGAGCAGGTTCTTGACCTTGCCACCGTTGACCGTCGTCAGAAATAGTCCGTCATGGGCGAACGCCATCCGCTTGCCGTCCGAGGCGACGTCGATTCCCCAAGCCGACTTCTTGACGACCCGCTTGATTCCGGTGCCGTCCGGCTTCATCCGATAGATCGAGTTGTAGTCGGTGAACAGAATCGGCCCATTCTGGGCGGCGCCCGCAGTCGGTGCGACGGCGATGGTGAGGACGATCGCGGCAGCGATCATCGCTGTGACTCTTCTCAAGAGAGGTCTCCCTGCTTGCTCTGGTGAATCCGGCACGGCCGGAGCGGGTCCCTCGCCCGCGAAAGCCATTATGGATCAGCGGACGGATCTCTCGCAAGCTGGACCCTCGGGGGGTGTGGCATAGTCGGCGCATCCCGATCGAGCTGCGCCATTTCCGGTCATTCGTGGCCGTCGCCGAGGAGGGGAAGATCAGCCGCGCGGCGGTGCGCCTCTACATCACCCAACCGGCGCTCTCGCGGCAGATCCAGCAGCTCGAGCGCGAAGTCGGGGTGGCGCTGCTGCTGCGCAACTCGAACGGTGTCGAGTTGACACTCGCGGGTCGGGAGTTCCTCGAGAAGGCGCAGCAGTCGCTCGAGGCAGCCGACGAGGCGTTGGCCGTCGGACGCGACCAGGAGCCCCTGAGCGGCAGGCTGGCGCTCGGCCACCCGCTCGCGGGCGGTCGCCGGCGATGGCTGGAGCTCTCGCAGGCGTTCGCAGATCGCTACCCGGCTGTCGAGGTCGATATTCGCGAAGCCGCCAGTGGGCAGCTCCAGCAGCAGGTGCTGGCTCGCGAGCTCGACGCGACGCTGGCTCTTGTTCCGGACCGGCTCGACGGGCTGAAATACCTGTATCTCGGGGGCGAGGAGCTGGCCGTCTGGTTGCATGAGGACCATGTGTTGGCGGGGCATTCCGAGCTCACGCTCGAGGCACTCGATGGCCAGGAACTCGTTCTTCTCGGAGGAGCCGCTGCGCGAGGGTCCGGGTTCAATGACGCGATACGCGGCTTGTTCACGGACACGGACGCGAGGCCGCGCTTTCTGGAGACGCACGAGATCTTTCCGCCGAGCGCGGCGCTCACCCCCACCTATCTGAGCGTCACGGTCCCGATGGATTTTCCCGAGCGGGTGGTCCGGATCCCGTTGGTCCCGCGGCGGACGTTGCCGTTCGTCTTCGTCCGGCGAGCCGACTCCGGTCGGGCCGTCGTCCGTGCTTACGGTGCGTTCGCGGCCGAGCACTTCGCCTCCGGGCCATAGCCGGGAGGCATAGCCACAACCGGATCGGCATTGGCATCTCGGGCAATCGGGTTCTACCGTCGCTCGCGATGGACCTGGAACTCACCGACAAGATCGCAGTCGTAACCGGGGCGGGGGCGGGAATCGGATTGGCCGTCGTCGAGATGCTCGCCGACGAGGGGGCCTACGTCGTCGCCGGATCCCGCGGAACCGAAGCGCTGGACGAGCTCGACCGGGTGACCGGCGTAGCCGGAGACCTGAGCCTGCCGGAGGCGCCCGCCCAGCTGATTTCGCGGGCCGTTGCCGACCACGGCCGAATCGACGTCCTGGTCAACAATCTGGGAGCGCTGAAGCTGCGGCTCGACGGTTTCATGAGCATCAGCGACGACGAGTTCGAGTGGTCGATGCGGCTCAACTTCATGACGGCGGTGCGCGCGACCAGGGCGGCGATCGCTCACATGTCCGAGGACGGGGGCGGGTCGATCGTGAATGTGGCCTCGGTCAACGCGTTCTACCACCCGGATGGAGCTGTGATCGATTACGGGGCCGCAAAGGCCGCGCTCATCAATCTCACGAAAGCGCTCTCGCAGGAGTTCGGGCCGAGCGGGATCCGCGTCAACGCCGTCTCCCCGGGTCCGGTCGAAACGGATCTGTGGCTCGGCAAGCATGGCGTGGCGGAGACCGTCGCCGCCGCGAGCGGCACAGACGCCGCCACGGCACGCCGCGAGATCGTCGCCGGAATGGGTGGCATCCCCAGCGGGCGCTTCACGAGACCGAACGAGGTGGCGACCCTGGTGGCGCTGCTCGCCTCACGGCGCTCCGAGAACGTCAATGGCGCCAACTACGTCATCGACGGAGGCTTGATCAAGACGACCTGAGCCCGGCCATCCGTGCCGGGGAAGCACGACCTCCCCAAGAAGGAATCACCATGACTGAAACGCCTGAAACCGATCTGACCTGCACCGAGTACGAGATCGAAGAGGTCAAAGCGATCAACGAGACCGACAAGCAGCCGGTCGTCTTCATTCACGGCCTGTGGCTGCTTCCCAACAGCTGGGATCCGTGGCGGGAGGTCTTCGAGGCCAGCGGCTACGCGACTGCTGCGCCGGGCTGGCCGGATGACCCCGAGTCGACGGCTGACGCACACGCCGATCCGGATGTGCTCGCGGGGAAGTCGATCAGCCAGATCGCGGACCACTACGAGGCTGTGATTGCGGCACTCGATCGCAAACCGGCGATCGTGGGGCATTCGTTCGGAGGGCTGCTGACCGAGATCCTCGCCGGCAGGGGCCTGGCAGCGGTCTCGGTCCCGATCAGCCCGGCTCCCTTTCGTGGCGTGCTGCCGCTGCCGTACTCGGCGTTGAAGTCGGGATCGCCGGTGCTCCGCAATCCGGCCAATCGCGCCCGTGCTGTGCCGCTGAGCTTCGATCAGTTCAAATATGGCTTCGCGAACATGCTCGATGCCGACGAAGCGGAGGACCTCTACGAGCGGTATTCGGTGGCGGGATCGGGCAAGGTTCTCTTTCAGGCCGCGAACGCGAATCTGAATCCGTGGACGGAGGACAAGGTTGATACGCGCAACCCGGATCGCGGACCGATGCTGATCCTCGCCGGCGAGAAGGACCACACGGTGCCCCACGCGATCGCCAACGCCTCGTTCAAGAAGGAGCGCCGCAACGAAGGGGTCACCGAGATCGTCGAGATCGAGGGTCGGGGCCATTCCCTGACGATCGACCATGGATGGCGTGAGGTCTGCGACAAGTCGCTCGAGTTCATCGGGCGGTTCGTTTAGGCGGGGGCATCCACTCGCTCGACTGGATCCTCACCGGCCCCAGCGGCTCTCGACCTGCCCGCGCCACGGCGGCTCCTCGCCGGCGCTGAAGCGGGCATCGTCGCGGCCGAGCAGGGTCTCGAGCGGGACGAGGGCGGGATCGATCGGCCACGATGTCAGCAGAGTGACTGATCCGATTCCGCGCGATGGTCCGCCCCGCAGTGCCCATGCGTTTGTGGATCTAGTCAGCTGGAGGTCGCCAAAGCTATCTCCTCCTCGGCCCGGCCGAACCGTTGGTTCCGGCCAGCCAAGAGAAGCGCGATGATGGCTCCGGCCAATGCCCACACTCCCAGCACGATGATCTGTTGCTGGTTCGAGGCTGCGGGGAAGTAGGAGATGTTCCGAAGGGCGTCGACGGTTGCTCCGATCGGGATGTAGGGGCCGACCGCCCGCCAGAGACCGGGCAGCATCTCGTTAGCCAGCGGTCCGCTCGAGGAGGGATTTCCGAGAACGACGAAGATCAGGATCGCGCAGCCGGTTCCGACGAGACCGAACAGCGACTGCAGGGCGACCGTCGCTGCGCCCACGGCGAGCACGGTCAGGGCTCCGATCGCCGCCTCGGAGATGAGAGAGCCCCCGAGCGCGCCCATCAGGTGCACGACTCCGGCACCGAGGAGGCCCATCATTATGCCCAGCACCGCGATTGCCCCGAGACGCCACTCCGTCCGGGCGAAGCCGGGCTTGGTCGTGAAGATCAGGCCGAGGAAGGTGGCTCCGAGGTAGCCGGCAACGGTCCAGCCGACCGCGAGATAGAAGCCCGAGAGGCCGCGCGCGTCCTCCCTGCCGAGGGGATGAGACTCGGCTACCTCAACCTTCGCGCCTCCCTTCTCGAGCACCGGCACCAGCTCGTCCTCGATCACATCGGAGACGGAAACGCCGGCGGCCGGCGCAGTCGTCACATCGAGCCCGTCGGGCGTAGAGACGATGGACGCGTAAGTGTCGCGCTCGTCGATCGCCCGGCCGGCGGCAGCGGGGTCGGCGGCGGGTGCCGCCGTAAAGCCGCCGCCGCTCTCAATCCGTTCGGCAAGCGAGGCCGGACCGACGACGCTGACGGGAACGCCGTGCGGCGTTGGATCGTGGAGGGCACCGACGTAGGAGGCCACGAAGGCGACTCCGACCAGGCAGATAAGCAGGATCGCGCCGGCTCCGCGGAGCACGGTATCCCGGTCGGAGATCAGGGCCCGGGGGCCGGGGAGATCGTTCCTCTCGGCCATCGTTCACGCCGTCTACCCGGACCCCAGAACCGGCAAACACGTGTCGGCAGGCCCTCACCTGTCGGTGGACCCTCGGCCCGGCCACGCGGGCGCACCTCAAGGTCGCTGTGGGCGATGCTCCGCGAACCCTCTGAGCGGCGATCGATCGATTAACGCCCCCAGCGGCTCTCGACCCGGTTCCGCCACGGCGGCTCCTCACCGGCGCTGAAGCGTGCGTCGTCGCGACCGAGCAGGGTCTCGAGTGGTACGAGGGCGGGGTCCGCGGATTCGAGCAGGGGTGTCTTCGCGTAGGCGGCGATCGCGGCGGCGTCGGCGGTGCGGGTGATGCGCTCCCAGCCGAGCGACGGCCTGTAGATCCAGTAGTCGATCGTGACCGGGCCGCCGGAGCGGCGGTCGTCGCGGATCGACGTGAAGGCGGTCGTCCTGCGGTTGGCGGTCGTGAGGCGATCGGAGGCGGGGATTGCGCAGCTCGGCTGGCGGCAGCGCCGGTAGTCGACGCCGACGACGGAGGCGCCCTCCGGACCCAGCCGGGCCTCCGGCGCGGGGGCGAGGGCGCGCACCGCTCCCGCTACCTCGCGCCCGTACGCCTCGGTCAGCGGATCCTGCCAGCACGGGTCCGGGTAGCGGACCGCGCAGCGCTGCTTGAAGGCGATCGCCGAGGCGAGCGATGCGTCGCGGCGATCCGGTCCGATCGCGACGAGGGCGACGATCGCGCAGGCGACGAGGCCGGCGAGGAGGACGAGCGCCGCGTGCTCGACGCTGGCCGATCCCCGTTGCCCGTTCCTGCGGTTGCCCATGCGGCGACGGTAGGCGGCGCGGCCGCACGGGTCTCCGGGCGACTGTGCCGGAAGCGGAACGGAAGCGGGGAAAAGTTCAGAGGCCGAAGCCGTTGGTGACGAGACCGACGACGACGGTTGCGATCACCCAGCAGGTGACGAGCCCCGTCAGCGCCAGCACGAACCAGCCGGCGACGCGGACGAAGCCGGGCACCGGTTGATCACCGTCGGGCGCCGGGGTTGGCGAGGCCGCGATGTCGTCGTCGGCGTCGGCAGAGCGCCGCAGCCGCACGGCATAGACGATCCCCGAGATCAGGAAGAACGCGGCGCTGAGCAGCAGCCACTTGCCGAGATAGCCGTCGACGCTGAGTCCGGTCGTGTCCATGTAGCGGTCGCCGTCGAAGCGGAGGATCAGCGGCGCGTAGACGACGAGCATCAGCAGCGACAGACCGGCGGGGATGCGGACGTGGTTGAGCGCCATCAGCATCGCGGCGCGGTCCGGGATCGCCCTCGCGGCGGCGCCGTGGGTGATCCGGGAAAGGCCGCTGTAGAGCGGCAGCGCGACGAGATCGTGGAGGAGGGCGGCGGCGACGATCCAGATCAGCACCCGGCCGCCGCCGGGGATCTCGGTGATCCGCAGCAGCGCGTAGCCGCAGAGAAGCAGGCTCGAGACGACGGCGATCAGGTGCAGCGGCTGAGCGCCGTACTCGTATCGGAAGCGGTCCCTCATGAGACGGTGAAGGTCATCTTCTTCACCCACTTCGTGTTGTGGACGCCGGGGAGCGCCGGGACGATCACCCGTGCCGGGTAGCCGTGGTCGGGGGAGAGGTCGACGCCGTTGACCTTGAGGGCGAGGAGCGATTGGTCGTTGAAGATCTCGTTGCCGGCGAGCGTCGCCTGGGCGAAGGCACCGCCCTCCTGGAGCGACTCGACGAGCACCGCGGAGTCGCTGCCGGAGTCGACTCCGGCCAGCGCCGCGAGGTCGGCGAGGCGGACGCCCGACCAGTCCTGCCACGTCGTCCAGCCCTCCACGCAGGCGATCGGGAGGTGGTCCTCGTGCTGGGGCATCGCGAGGAGGTCGGCGCGGCTGAGCGTCACGTCCTTGCCGGCGCCGGTCAGGGTCAGGCGCCAGGAGGCGCCGGTCTGCTCGGGCGTGATGCCGACGAGCTCGGCCGTCTTGTTGACCTGGAAGTCGTTCGGCCCGTCGCCGTAGCTCTGCCCGCGCGGGGAGAGCAGCGCGATCTCGCGGACCGACCCGAGCAGGTTCGAGCCGGCCGTCATCGTCGCCAGGGCGAGCGAGCCGGCACCGACGGCGGCGAGCATCCCGCGCCGCGAGATCGTCGGCGCGGAGGGCTCGACCGGCGCGAGATCGTCGACGGCCGGGTCGGCGACCCGCATCCGGGCGATCCCCTCGCCGAGCGGGCGGAACGCGCCCTCGCGGCGGAACGCGCGGGCGACGATCGGCAGCTTGAGGACGAGGTGCAGCGCCAGTGCGCCGATGAAGATCAGTGCCGCGTAGTAGTGGGCGGGCACGAACGAGAAGCCGAACGGAAGCCAGTACTCGACGTTGATGACACCGGTGACGAACAGGAACAGCGCCGAGCCGACGAGGAGAAGCAGGCTGAGGCGCTCGAGCCCGTGCGCGACCGACCGCGCGGCCGGGCGTTCGAACAGCTTCGGGATCACCGACCAGAGCTTCGCGAGCAGGATCGGGATCGCCGCGAATCCGGCGATCACGTGCAGCGACTGGGTCAGCGAATAGAGCCAGGCCGGCTCGCTCGCCCAGGTGAAGAAGTAGAGGTCGACCTCGAAGCCGCCGCTGACGTCGTTGGAGCCGAGCGCCGGGTTGTAGGCGGCGTGGGAGAGAAAGCCGGTGAGGGCGCCGACGATGACGAGGGGGAGGAGGACCGAGCCGAGGAACGACGTCAGCCATTCACCGCGCAGCGGGCTGCGCCAGAAGTCGCGGCGGAAGGGCCCGACGTCGGGGACGGGCGGGTTCGGAGGGGTGCGGGCGTCGTCGGACTCGGCGACCTTCTCGCCGAGATCCTCGAGCCGGCTCACCGCGCTTCCCCGGCATCCTCGGGGTCGAAGATCTGGACATCGCCGTCGTCGCGCCCGACGACGACTACCTGGCCGCTGCGCTCGTCCACGGCGACGCTGTTCGGCTGCCGGACGGTCGGATAACTGGCAATGATCTTCGGAGCTAGATCCGTCACTTCCATCTCGACTACGCGATTGCGGGCCGTTTGGGTCACCCAGATCCGGTTTCGCCTTTCATCGACGGCGATTCCGTAGGGGCTGGCGGGCAGGTTCGTGCGATCGAGGAGGCGCGGATCGTCGCCTCCCTCGTAGACGAGGATCGCGTCGCCGCCGGTGTCGGCGACGTAGAAGCGGTTCGTGCCGTCGTCTGGCCCGGCGACGACGTGGCTCGGTCCGGCGCCGCCTTCGACGGTCGCGGTCTGCTTCAGGGTCGTCGCATCGATGAACGCGATCTCGCGAGCGGCGACGGCCACGACGGCGACCGAGTTGCCGGAGGCGGCGATGCCGCCCGGCTGCTCGGGGGAGGGAAGGGTGATCTCGACCGCATCGCCGTCGACGACGCTGATCGTGTCGCCGCCCTCGTCGCTGACGAAGATCCGGCCGTCGGCGGCGGCCGCAGCGTCGTGGGGGAAGTCGCCGACCGAGACGGTCCGATCGATCCGTCCCGACGGAAGGTCGATCTCGAGCAGCTGATCGGTGTATTCGATCGGGACGAGCAGCGGGCCCCCGGGAGCGGCCAGCGAGAGGTGGCGGGCGGGATCGTCGGTCGGGATCCGCTTCACCGTCCGGCCGGTGGCAACGTCGATCAGCTCGATCCGGTTCGGGTCGCGAAACGAGATCGCGGCGAGGCCCGTCTGCGAGTCGACGACCGCGCCCTCGGCCTCGGAGCCGACCCGGCGGACCTCGCCGGCCGGCTTCTCGGCGACCGGCGGCGACGTCGCCGGCTCGGCCGGGGGCGGGTTGCTCTCCTCTGAGCCGCAGCCCGCCAGGAGAGCGAGGACGAGGAACACGAAAGTCAACCGGCTCTTCACTTCAGGATCTCCCGTCCCGTTCCGCCCGCTCGTCCGGAGGAACCGGACGCGAAGCGGAGGATTTCTCCGGGGTCATCTCGCGAAGAGCCGCCGCGGTTCTCGTCCACGGCGTCACCGCGGCGACGGCCTGAGCGTCCTCGAGCGTGTCGATGTCGCGGAGCTGCTCGAGCTCGTCGACTCGGAGCCCGAGGGCGGCGAGGCGGGCGCGCTGGTGTTCGCAGGTGTCGTCGGCGCTCATCGGGACGTCGTCGAAGGCGGTCGGCTCGCTCGCGCGGAGGCCGATCGCCCACCAGCCGCCGTCGGCGGCGGGCCCGAGGACGGCGTCGGTGTCCTCGGCGCAGAGCCGCTCGATCGACTCGGCGAGCAGCGACGCCGTGATCTGCGGCGTGTCCATGCCGACGAGCAGCGCCGGCGCCGCTCCGGAGTCCTCGAAGGCTCCGGCGAGGCGAGCGCCGAGGCCGCCCTCGCGCTGCGGGACGACGTCGAACTCGCGGCCGGGCTCCCGCGGCAGCCAGTCGGCGTCCCGGGCGCCCCGGGCATCGCCGTCGAGGACGAGGACGCGGCGCCTGGCGGGCGTCTCGGCGACCGCCCAGAGCGTGTCGGCGAGCGCGGCCGCGGCGACGCGCGACGCACCGTCGTCGCCGAGGTCGGGGATCAGCCGCGTCTTCGCGAAGCCGGGCAGGGGTGCCTTGGCGATCACGATCAGGGATACGTCGGCGGGGTCGATCCGGCTCATCGCATCGCCTTCGTCATGTCGGCGATCGTCCGCAACGTCCCGCGGACGGTGCCGGTCACCTTCGAGCGACCCTCGCGCTTGCGGTAGGAGACGGGAACCTCCTCGATCCGCCAGCCGGCGTCGGCACCGCGCAGGACCATCTCCAGCGGCCAGCCGAAGCGGCGGTCGCGGAGGCCGAGGTCGAGGAGCGCCTCGCGGCGGGCGGCGCGCATCGGGCCGATGTCGGTGAGTTTGCCGGCGCGGCGGCGAACCATCAGGCCGAGGGCGCGATTGGCGATCCGCGCGTGCAGCGGCCAGGCTCCCGCCTCGGCGATGCGCGTGCCGAGGACCAGGTCGGCCTCGCCGGCGGCGACGGGGGCGCTGACGCGATCGAGCTCGCCGGGGTCGAGAGAGCCGTCGCAGTCCATGAAGCAGACGATGTCGGAGGTCGCAGCGGACAGGCCGGCGAAGCAGGCCGCACCGAATCCGCGCTGCGGCTCGGAGACGACCTGGGCGCCGAGCCGCGCGGCGATCTCATCCGATCCGTCGCCCGAACCGTTGTCGACCACGATGGCTCTGTACCCGCCGGGCAGCGATCCGAGTACGCCGGGAATCGCCCCTGCTTCGTCGAGCACGGGCAGGATCACGTCGATGGTTCCCTGGGACGGCACGACCATCGTTAACCCTAACGCTGGGAATATGGGCGACCGATGAACGACCGGGCCGGACAACGCACCGCGATCGCGCTGAGCGTCGTCGTCGTCCTGACCGTCGCCGTCGGGCTCTCGATCGAGGGTCTCGGTGGGCATCTCGGCACCTCGCTCCCGCCGTTCTTCGCGTTCTGGGATCCGCATGTCGATACATACGCACTGATCGGGCTTCCGGTTCTCGCCCTGTCGCTGGCGGCGGCGATCCCGCTCCTCCGCGGCCGGGGCGGCATCTGGACGTTCCTCGCCGGCGTCTTCGTGATTGCGTTCGCCGCGCGGCTGGGCCTCTCCCTGATCCGCGACGGCGCCGACGGCTGGTACGCGGTCTTCGGGACCGATCCGGAGGCCGGCAACGAGTACCTGCCGGTGCTGCCGGCGGTCGACTCGCTCGGCCTCCGCGCGTTCCTTGACCGCTTCGCCGAGCTCTCGCCGACCCTGCCGATCCATCCGTCGGCCCACCCGCCCGGCATCCTCGTCCTCCTCGACGTCACCGGCATCGACGGCGCCCGCGCCTTCGCCGCCCTCGTCATCGCCCTCGGCACCATGGCGGCGCCGCTCACCTGGGTGCTCGCCCGGCGGCTCGGAATCGAGGACGACCGCGCTCGTGCCGCGGCGATGCTGATCGCGTTCTCGCCCGCCGCCCTCCTCTACGGCGTGCTCTCGACAGATGCGATGTTCGCGACACTCGGGCTGGTCGCCGCCTGCCTCCTCGTCGGATCCGGTCTGCTCTCGTGGATCGCCGGCGGCGTCGCGCTCGCCGTCGCGTCGTTCTTCTCCTGGGCGCTGTTGGCGGTCGGCGCCTGGGCGGCGGTCGTCCAGGTGCTTCGGCGCGGCTTCGGATCGGCGTTCGGGATGGCGATCGTCGCCGGGGTCATCCTGCTCGGCGGCTATCTCGGTCTCTATGCGGCCACGGGCTTCGACCCGCTCGGTTCGGTGCGCGCGGCGGGCGACGCCTACGATCTCGGCATCTCCAACGCCCGCCCGTATCTCTTCTGGCTGTTCGGGTCGCCGGTCGCCTTCGCCGTCGCGCTCGGGATCCCAACGGCCTGGTTCACTGCCCGTGCGCTCGGGTCCGGCAACGAAGCTGCGATCGGCCTCGCCGTGATCGTCGTGGTTTCAGTCGTCATCGGGCTCACCAAGGCCGAGACGGAGCGCATCTGGCTGTTCATGGGGCCGCTCGCCGCCGTCGCGGCCGCCACGCTGGTCCCGCTCCGGCGGATGCCGGCGATCTGCGCCGTCCTGGTGGCGCAGGCGCTCGCCACTCAGATCCTCCTGGACACGATCTGGTGAGCCGCGTCCTCGTCACCGGCGGCGCCGGCTTCATCGGCTCTCACCTCGTCGACGCACTGCTCTCCGGCGGGGACGAGGTGCGGATCCTCGACAACCTCGACCCGCTCGCACACCCCTCCGGCCAGCCGCCCGTCCACCTCGACCCCGCCGCCGACCTGCGGGTCGGCGACCTGCGGAGCTCCGATGACGTCGCCGCTGCGCTCGACGGCGTCGATCGCGTCTTCCACCTCGGCGGGATCGTCGGCAACGGCGAGTCGATGGTCAACGTCCGCAAGGCGATCGACTCGAACGCGGGCGGCACCGCGACCCTGCTCGAGGGCGTGATCGCACGCCGCGACGAGATCCGCCGGGTCGTCGTCGCCTCGTCGATGGTCGTCTACGGCGAGGGCGCCTACCGCTGCAGCGAGCACGGCGTCGTCACCCCCGGCGTACGCCCGACCGATCAGCTCCGCGAACGCCGCTGGGAGCCGCTCTGTCCCCACTGCGGCCGTGCCACCGAGCCGGTGCCGCTGACCGAGGACAAGCCGCTGCAGCCGATCAGCGTCTACGGGATCAGTAAGCGCGACACCGAGGAGCTCGCGCTCGTCCTCGGCGGCGCCTACGGCTTCGAGGCGGTCGCCCTGCGCTACCTGAACGTCTACGGCCCGCGCCAGGCTCTCGCCAACCCCTACACGGGCGTCGCGGCGATCTTCTCCTCGCGGCTGCTCGGCGGCAACGCCCCCCGCGTCTTCGAAGACGGCCGCCAGATCCGCGACCTCGTCCACGTCTCCGACATCGTCGCCGCGACACGCGCTGCCATGGACGCCCCCGATGCGCCCGGCCACGCCTTCAACGTCGCCACCGGGCGCCGGATCGAGATCGGTGAGCTGGCGGCTGAGCTCTGCGGCCTCCTCGCCCCGGAGCTCGAGCCCGAGATCACCGGCGAGTTCCGAGCCGGCGACATCCGCCACTGCTTCGCCGACACGTCCCGCGCCCGCGAGCTCCTCGGCTTCGAGGCGAAGACGGAGCTCGAGCAAGGCCTCCCCGAGCTCGTCGAGTGGGTCGCCCGCCAGCAGGTCGCCGAGACGGGCGACGCGGCCCTCGAGGCGCTCCGCCGCGCCGGCCTCGTCGGCTAGACCTGCGCGCCGGTCCTCCGTAGGATCGGGGCCATGTGCAGGAACATCAGACAACTCCACAATTTCGAACCTCCGGCCAGCCCCGAGGAGGTGCAGGACGCGGCGCTCCAGTACGTGCGCAAGATCAGCGGCTCGACGAAGCCCTCACAGGCGAACGCCGAGGTCTTCGATCGCGCCGTCGCCGAGGTCGCCGAGGTGACCCAGCGCCTCCTCGACGGCCTCGTCACGAGTGCCCCGCCGAAGGACCGCGAGGTCGAGGCGGCCAAGCGGAAGGCCCGCTCCGAGGCGAGGTTCGCGGCCTAGGTTCCGGGCGGACCGCTGCCGGCGGCTTGCGGCTAGGCGAAAAAGGCAGTGAGGGGCCGCCGGCGGCTGTTTGGCCGGGCTCGAAGCCGTTCGTTGGGCGAATTCGGTACGTCCGGTGCCGAATTCGGCCGAAGACGATCCTCGTGGGCGGAAAACCTCTGATTATCAGAGGAAATCCGCCCACGACCGAGCACCCACACCCACCCACCCACCCGCTCGCTTGCTTGGACTTGGAGGGTCGCGTCGGTCCGTCAGAACCAACGCTGAACTAAGGCCGGGCGGCGTTGCCGCCGGCCGAACTCCGAAGAGCCGGAGGCCGGTGGCAATGCCGCCCGGCCGCCAGCCACCGACAGACCTAGCTCAACCCCTGGCGCGCTTCCGAGACGAGCGTGACCGCCTCGGGGAAGATCATCCGGATGACGTCGCGGACCTGGGTGGCCTGCTCGTCGGAGGTGCCGCTGAGCTCGACCTGGTTGATGGCGGCGACGGTCATGGTGACGGCGAGCTGGATGGCCTGATCGGCGAAGGCGACCTTCTGGGCGCCCTGCATCGATTCGGCGAGCTCGCCGAGGCGGGCCTGCAGGTCGTCGGGGTCGCCGAACATTCCGAATCCGCCTTCCATGGAGGACAGGATAGGCGGTCGTGCGATTCGGCCCATCATCCGATCAGGACGATGTGGGGATCGCGAATGCAATTTACTGTCGACTGCCATGGGTGACGAGGGAGCCAATTCGGGAGACGTGCCGGCCGAGCCGACGAAGGAGGAGGCCGACGCGCTGATGCGGAGCCGGCAGTACGCCGCGCTCCTCGTCCTCGCCGCGATCGTCGGCGTCGTCGTCTCCTTCGCCGCCTGGGGCTTCCTCGAGGGCACGTTCCAGCTCCAGCGGCTCCTCTTCGACCACGTCCCGGACGACCTCGGCTACGACGAGCCGCCCGGGTGGTACCTGGTCATCGTCCTCGCCTTCGCCGGCCTGATCGTCGGCTGGGCCATCGACCGCTTCCCGGGCCGCGGCGGCCACGTCCCCGTCCACGGTCTCGGATCCGGCAGCGGGGCTCCGGGAGGACGTGAGCTGATCGGCGTCCTGATCGCCGGCGGCGCGACGATCGGACTCGGGCTCGTCCTCGGTCCCGAGGGTCCGCTGATCGCGCTCGGCTCCGGCCTCGCCGTCCTGACTGTCCGTCTGTCGAGGCGGGAGGTACCTCCGCAGGCGTTGATGATCGTCGGGGCCGCCGGCAGCTTCGCGGCGCTCTCGTTCATCTTCGAGTCGCCGATCATCGCCGCGGTCATCCTCATCGAGGCGGTCGGCCTCGGGGGCACCCGCCTCCGCCTCGTCGTCCTTCCCGGCCTGCTCGCAGCGGGCATCGGCAGCCTCGTCTCGATCGGCATCGGCTCGGTCAGCGGCCTGTCCACGAGCGCCTACGCCCTCGGGGCCCTCGACTTGCCCAAGTTCGACACGCCGACCGTTGCCGAGTTCGCATGGGCGATCGCGCTCGCCGTCGCCGTCGCCGTCGTCGTCCAGGTGATCCACCGCATCGGCCTCGAGGCCGAGCGCCGCTCGGCACCGCGCCCGATTGTCGTCCTGCCGATAATCGGCGTCGTCGTCGCCCTCCTCGCCTTCGCCTTCGGGCAGATCACCGACGAGAGCCCGATGGCCGTTCTCCTGTCGGGCCAGGACGCGCTTCCCGCCCTCGTCGAAAAGGCCGACACGCTCTCGATCGGCACGCTCGCCGCGCTCCTGCTCTGCAAAGGGCTCGGCTACGGCCTCTCGATCGGCAGCTTCCGCGGCGGCCCGACCTTCCCCGCTCTGTTCCTCGGCGCGGCGGCCGGGATCATGGCCGCCGGGCTGCCCGGCATGTCGACGACGCCCGCAGTCGCGGTCTGCATGTCGGCCGCAGTCGTCTGCGTCCTCGGCCTGCCCCTCTCCGCGATCGTGCTCGGCACCCTGCTGACGGCGAGCGCCGGAGCGGGCTCGGCCCCGCTGATCGTCGTCGCCGTCGTCGTCGCCCACATCGTCACGCTGCGCAGCGCCGCGCGTGAGGAAGCCGGGGGCGAGGCGCCCGCCGCCGCGACGACTCCCGCCGCCGCAACCTGACCTCGGCGCGACGCCGCCGCGGTCTCCGTCAGTCGTCGCGGCCGACCGGCTGGGCGGTCGCCGTGAGGATGCCGCCGCGGGCGAAGACCGTGCCGAGCAGCTCCAACGGCAGCGCGAACATCGCCGCTGGGACGGCCACGAGGACCGTCACGGTCCAGTCGAGCCAGTAGAGGAACTGCTCGCGGCCGCCCGTCCGCGGCGGGATGCTGCCGGCGCGGGCATTGCGGGCGAAGTTGTCGCGGTAGGTGAAGGCGTTGACAACGGTCTGCCACATCAACTTGAAGGAGCGGTTCCGGAACGGGGTGCCGACGTCGGTCAGCTCGAGGCCCTGCTTGGCGAGCAGCAGGCGCAGCGCCTCGGGGGTCAGGTGGAGGCGACGCAGCTCGGGCTCGAGCCCGGCCCATTGGGCGCCGCCGAGGCTGCCCTGGAAGCTGCGGCGGTTCGGCGCCACGATCTCGACCGCCCCGCCGTCGTTGCCCTCGATCAGCTGATGGATCTCGGCGTCGGCGTCCGGCGGCCGGCGCTCTCGCGTCACCGCGAGGCCGCAGTTCTCGCAGCGGTCGAGAACGATCTTCTTGCCGCGGTCGAGGGGGTCGTGAGCGGCGGTCCAGCCGAAGAGTGTCGCCCCGCACGCCGGGCACGGGTAGTGGGCGTCCTTCTGCTCGTGACGGCCGGCCATCCTCGTCCTCAGATCGGCTCGATCTCGGTGCTGATCCCGAACGGCCCGAGCGCGGCGAGGAACTCGTCAGGGTCGAACGCCTGCGACGGCGCCAGGGCTCCCGCGCGGTCGTACCCAGGATCGAGCATCCGCGTCGCGCCCTCGGCGATGATCCGCGCCGTGATGCCGTAGACGTCGCTGCCGCGGAGGACGCCGGTCCGGGTGCCCGTCCGCGTCCGGGCCTCGCAGACGAGCGTGTACTCGGCCTTCTCGCGTGCCGCCTCGGAGGGGCCCTCGGGGAGCCGCGCGACGAGCTTCGCTGCGGCCGCTCGCAAGGGCGTCCGCATCGCGTAGCCGCTCGCGGTCATCAGCGGCGCGGCGACGGGGCCGAGCTCGGCGCCGATCAGCCCGCGCAGGTCGATGACCGTCCGCACCGAGGCGACCTCGACGTGGCGAGGCACCGTGATCTGCTCACCGGACGGGTAGCGGCCGACGCGCTGGACGCCGATCGGCGCCGGGAAGCCGAAGCGCCCGCGCCCGGCGCGCAGCGAGGCGGGGACGTAGGCGCCGTCACGCCACTCGACGTCCCCACCCTTGATCATCTCCAGCGCCGAGAGGGTGGTTCCGCGGGTCGTTCCGAGGTCGTTGACGTGGTAGGCGAGCGTCAGCTCCTCGATCGGGCCGAGGCCCGCGGCCGTGACGGCGGCGAGCATGTCGCCGGGGACGTAGTCGAAGCCGAAGCCGCTGACGAGGGTGGCGCCGGATCCGGCCGCCGCCGCTCCCCAGCGATCGAACGAGTCGCGGATGAAGGGCTGCTCGCCGGTCGTGTCGAGGTAGTGGGTGCCGGTCTCGGCTGCGGCCTCGATCACGGGCGTTCCGTGCAGCGTGAACGGCCCCGCGCAGCCGACGACGACCGCTGCCGGCGCGATCAGGTCGCGTAGGCCTGCGCGGTCGTCGAGCGCCACCGCCACGACCCGGGCCTCGGCCCCGGGGTCGAGCCCTGCGGCCACCGCTTCGAGCTTGTCGCGGCTGCGCCCTGCGAGGACGATCGCCGCGCCGCGCTTCGTCAGCTCGGCCGCGATCAGCTTGCCCGTGTAGCCGCTGGCGCCGTAGATGACGATCTCGCGCCGCCCGCTGGTGGTCGTCGATTCCATGACCGGCAATGCTATTGGCCTCTGCCGGGCTCGCGGAGGCGCCCCCGGTTGGCTAACTTGGGGCGCTCCCATGGCGCACATGACCCCAGGACAGATCGCCAACCGCGACCGCGTCGAGGCGCTGATCGGCGTCGCCGCGCCATTCCTCGACCTCGTGCTGGGCTTCGGCGACCGGATCAGCCGGATCGTCGAGCCGAGCGACAACGAGTACTACCCGATCCGCCCCGGCGGACAGGTGGCATTGCCGGGCGAGCCCGGCTACGAAGAGGACGCGGAGCTGCCCGCTCCGCCGCCCGTGCCCGAGTAGTTCTTCCGCCGGAAGACGTCGTCGACCAGCGACGCGACGCGGTCGAGGAAGAGGATTCCGTCGAGGTGGTCGATCTCGTGCTGGACGCAACGCGCCTCGAAGCCGGCGCTCTCGAACGTACCGCCTGCGTGCTCGACGACGATCGCCGTCGCCCGGCGGACGTTGGCCGTCAGGTCGGGGATCGAGAGGCACCCCTCGCGACCGACCTCGGCGCCCTCGGCCGAGACGATGCGCGGGTTGACGAGGACGAGCCGGCCGTTGTCGGTGTCGGCCTTGCGGTGGCCGCGGACGTCCACGACCGCGACGCGGGTCAGCTCGCCGAGTTGGGGAGCCGCGATGCCGACGCAGTGGCCGAGCTCCTCCATCGTGTCAACGAGGTCGGCCGCAACCCGCTCCGCCTCGCCGGACTGGGCGTGCGTCGCGACCTGCTTGAGCCGCGGATCGGGATAGAGAAGGACGTCGCGAGCCGGCATCAGGCGCCGCCGCAGGGAGCGGCTAGAGAGCCTCGGCCTCGAGCGCGCGCAGCTCGACCTCGACATCGTTGGCGGCCGCGATCTCCCGCAGGCGCCCCTCGAGCTCGTCGCGGTCGCGCTCGCCGAGGTCGACCTCGAGAAGCATCATGTAGACGGGCGCAGCGCTGCCGCCGCCGACCCGCGTCTGCAGGTCGGTGATGTTGACGCCCGCCGCCGCGAGTCCGGTTGTGACGGCGTTGACGATGCCGCGGTGATCGGCGCCGTAGACCGTGATCACGTGGTCGGGTGTCGCCGTCTTGGAGCCGTCGACGGTGACCGGCGCGACGGTGAGGGCCTCGAGCCCGAGGTCGGCGCGGACGGGTGCGAGCGCGGCGGCGACGGCCTCGCGATCGGCGCTCGGAGTCGAGACGAGCAGCATCACCGCGAAGTGCCCGCCGAGATTCGTCATCCGCGAGTCCTCGATGTTGCCGTCGACGGCGAGCAGCCCGGCGGTGATCGCGGCGACGATCCCGGGACGGTCGCGTCCGACGGCGCTGACGGCGAAATGGCCCACGGGCCTAAGATACGCGCCACCGACAGCCCGCATCCCCGGCGATCCCGCCCGCGGGAAGAACCAGCCCGAGGAGCCCAGCCAGCCGTGGAGATGACCAGCCAGCAGATCGAGGACGAGCGCCGCGGCGGACGGACCGCAGGAATCCTGACCCTCGCGGGCGTCCTGCTCTTCATCGTGGCGATGATCGGCTTCGCCAAGGACTTCAACGCCGCCGATCAGGCCGAGCAGCTGCGCCTGTTCGACTCGGTCAAGAGCGACCTGCTGATCCAGTCGATCCTCCAGGCGATCGCGATCCTGCTCTTCATCCCGGCGCTCGTGTCGCTGTTCAAGTCGATCCGCAGCCGCAGCGAGACCGTCCGGCCGGGACTGATCGGCCTCGTCATCGCCGGACCGGTGCTCCTGGCGCTGTCGCTGGTCATCACCTACTTCGCCTTCAAGTCCGCGGCGGACGCCTTCCTCGACCCGGCGGGCAACTACGACATCAACGACAACGACGTCGCCCAGAACGTCTTCTACGACCAGTTCGCGACCCAGCTCCGCACCGGCTTCGGCCTCGCCGGCTCGCTTGGCCTCGCCTTCTCGACCGTCTACATGGCGCTGCAGGCGATGCGGGCCGGCCTGATGACGCGCTTCTGGGGAACGCTCGGGATGGCGCTCGGCATCGGCACTCTCCTCTTCGGCAGCCTGATGCTGGTCGGCTACATGATCCTGGTCGCCCTTCTCGTCGGCGCCTTCTGGCCGGGCTCGCGGCCCCCCGCCTGGGAGGCCGGCAAGGCCGTGCCGTGGCCGACGGCCGGCAAGCCCGGTGATGCCGAGCCCCGCGAGGACCAGCTCGCCGCGCCCGCCGACTTCGAGGGCAGCGCGACCGAGGTCGACGCGGACGCCTCCGGCGAGAGCGGAACCGGCGGCACGCCGCAGAAGCGCAAGCGCAAGCGGCGCAGCTGAGGCTGGGTCGATGAGCCCGCTCGGGGTGCCGCGGGAGATCAGCCGGCTGATCCTCGGGCTGCTTGTCGCGATCCAGGCGACCGATGGCTTCTACGCGCTGTTCGCCCCGCGCTCGTTCTACGACGACTTCCCGCTCGGGCGGGGCTGGGTCGAGGCGTTGCCCGCCTACAACGAGCATCTCGTCCGCGACGTCGGGTCGCTGTTCCTGGCGACGGCGGTGTTCCTCGCCGCGGCGGCGATCTGGCTCGAGCGGCGCCTCGTGATCGTCGCGCTCGTCTCGTTCCTCGTCTTCTCGGTCCCGCACACGATCTTCCACCTGCTCAACCTCGATGGGATCTCGACCGGCGACGCGATCGCCGAGAGCGTCCTCCTCGTCCTCACCGTGGTCGCACCGCTCGCCCTGCTCGTCGCGATCCTCCGCCGTCCGGCTCCTCCGGCCGCGGGCTGAGCCTCAGAGCAGGCTGGCGACCAGCGCCACCACCACGACGATCGCGGTCGTCCAGGTGACCGCCTCGGCGGTCGTCTTCAGGTCGAGCCCGTAGGCGTGGGCGACGATCATCGAGTTGAGCCCGCTCGGCATCACCGCCATCAGCAGGTAGGTGTCGGGAAGGTCGATCAGCGGCAGCGCCAGCAGGTAGAGCGCGACGGGAAGGATGATCAGCTTCGTCGCGAAGACGAGGACGGTCGGCCGGCTGATCTCCGGCGGCATCCGGAGTCCCGCCGGGCCGGCGTCCTCCATCAGCGCCGCGCCGACGGCGAAGAAGCCGACCGGCAGGATCGCGACGACGACGATCCGGGAGATGTCGACGAGGACGTCGGGTGCGAGCGAAGCGGGAGCGATGAGAGCGAGGACCGCGGCATAGAGCGGCATGTTGCGGGCGAAGAAGGCGCCGGTGCGCTGCTTGGCGCCCTCGCCGGCCTTCGTCCCGAACGCGGCGCCGGCCGAGAACGCGCCGATCAGCAGCGCCGGCGCGCCGACGGCGACGTCGTAGGCGACCGCTTCGCCGAGCTGGTCGCTGCCGAGCAGCGCAATCGTCACCGGGTAGCCGAGGTAGGCGGTGTTGGCGACGAGGGTGCAGGCGATGACGGCGCCGGTCTGCGGCCGGGTCAGGTGGAGGAGGCGCGACCCGACGAACCAGGCGACCCCGGCCGCCAGCGCCGTCGCGACCCAGGCCAGCGCGATGCCGCCGCCGAGGTCGGCGTCGAAGTGGACGTGGGCGAGGTTGAAGAACGTGACCGGCGGCAGGACCAGGTAGAGGATCCAGAGCAGCGCCCGGCGCGAGTCCTGGCCGGCCCGGTCGGGCCAGCGACGCTCGGCGCCGATGCCCACGGCGGTGGCGACCACGATTGCGGCGATGATGAGGATCAATGATCGTCCGTGGAACTGTTCAACAATCAGATGTTATGGTGAGCGAGAGCCGCCGTGGATACTGATCGAACCGATGCCTGACGACGTCCCCGTCATACCGCACGTCGCCGGCGAGCTCCCCGGTCCTCGTTCGCGGGAGATCCTCGAGTCCGGCTCGCCGTTCCTCTACCGCGGGCTCGTTGATGGCCTCGAGCCACTCGTGCTCGAGAGCAAGTCCGGATACACGGCGACCGATGTGGACGGCAACGTCTTCCTCGACCTCGCGTCGGCGTCGGCGTCGGTTCCGATCGGCGCCTGTCGCTCGGACCTGATCGATCCGGCCGTGGAGGCGATCCGTCGCTTCGGAAACGAGGACAGCCACGCGCTGGCGACGCCCGACCTGTTCGAACTCGCGCGCCGCCTCGTCGATCTCGCTCCCAGATCGATCGATCGCGTCGACATCGCCCTGAACGGAACCGAGGCCGTCGAGACCGCGGTCCGGCTGATGCGACGGGTGACCGGCCGGCCGCTCGTTCTCGCCTTTCACGGCAGCTACCACGGTGAGTCGACCGCAACGGCGACGCTCGGCGCCGAGATCCACGAGATCAGCGCCGGCGATCGCGCCCTCGGCATGGGCTTCGTCCACGTCCCCTACCCGAATCCCTACCGGACGCCGTTCTCGTCACCCCGCCCCGGTGGCAGCGGCGACTCGACCGTCGACTACATCCGCGACGAGCTTCTCTTCCACCTCGTCGATCCCGGTCTCGTCGCCGGCGTCGTCATCGAGCCGGTGCTCGGCTCCGGTGGATGCATCGCCCCTCCGGACGCCTTCTGGCCGGCCCTGACGCGGCTCTGCGACGAGCACGGCTGGCTGCTCTGCGCCGACGAGGTCAAGACCGGTATGGGCCGGAGCGGGCGCATGCTCGCCGTCGATCGCTGGGGCGTCGAGCCGGACCTGATCTGCATGGGCAAGGCGCTGGGCGGCGGCGTGATGCCGATCGGCGCGGTGCTCGGCAGCGATCGGGTGCTCGGCGAGGTCGAGGACCTCAGCACCGGCTCGACCTGGTCCTGGCTGCCCGGGTCGGTCGCCGCCGCCCTCGCGACCCTCGACGCCTACGCGTGCGAGGACGTGCTCGGCAACGTCGCCGCGCTCGAGTCCCTGGCGGCGGAGCGGCTCGGCGTCCTCGGGGACCGGTACGAGGCGATCGGCGACGTCCGCGCGATCGGCTGCTTCCTGGCGCTCGAGTTCGTTCGCGATCCACTCAGCAAGGAGCGCGATCCGGGGACGCAGGACGCCGTTGCCTCGGCGGCACTGCGGCGCGGGGTGCTGGCCGACTCGAGCACGACCTCGCTCAATCTCCAGCCGTCGTTGCTGATGCCTCCCGACGCCCTCGCGGTCGCGCTCGACCTCGTCGGCGACGCCGTCGACGAGGTCATGGCGGCGCGATGAGTCAGGCGCTGGCCGAGGAGCTTCGCGCCGAGCTCGCGGCGCTCGATGCCGACGGCGCCCGCAAAGCGATGCGCGAGATCGCGTCCCCGCAGGGGCCGTCGATCCGCTTCGCCGACGGGACCGAAGCGATCTGCCTCTGTTCGAACGACTATCTGGGGCTCGCCGCCGATCCGGCCGTCGTCGGCGCAGCCGCCGAGGGCCTGCGGAAGTACGGAGCCGGAACCGCCTCGGTGCGATTCATCTGCGGGCTCTTCACTCCCCACGTCGATCTCGAGCGCGATCTCGCCGGCTTTCTCGGGACCGAACGCGCGGTCTCGTTCGTGTCCTGTTGGAACGCGAACCAGGCGCTGCTCACGACCCTGTCGGGCGATCGCACCTGGATCATCTCCGACGAGCTCAACCACGCTTCGATAATCGACGCGATCAGGCTTGCCCGCCCGGCCGGGAAGGCCGTCTACGCCCACGCCGACGTCGCCGCACTCGAGGGCGTGCTCGAACGTGTCCCCCGCGGCCACCGCTGCCTGGTCGTCACCGATGGCGTCTTCAGCATGGAGGGGGATCTGGCGCCCCTCCCGGAGATCGTCGAGCTGACCGAGGCGCGCGGGGCGACGTTGATCGTCGACGACTCACACGGACTCGGCGTCCTCGGGGCGACCGGCCGGGGCACTGCCGAGCACTTCGGAGTCGCCGACCGGGTCGACGTCGTCACCGGAACCCTTGGCAAGGCGCTCGGCGGCGGCGCCGGCGGCTTCGTGGCCGCCGGGACCGAGGTCTGCGAGATCCTCGAGCAGCGATCGCGTCCGCAGCTGTTCTCCAACGGCCTTCCTCAATCCGTCGCCTGTGGCGCACGAGCCGCCCTCGCAGTCTTGCGCGACGACCCCACCCGCCTGCGGCGACTACATGAGAACGTCGCCCGCTTCCGCGCGGGGGTCATCGCCGCGGGCCTCGATCCGCTGCCGGGCGAGAGCGCAATCGTCCCGATCGTCGTCGGCGAGACGAGAGATGCGATCGCGATGAGCGAGGAGCTCCTCGCCAGGGGCGTGTTCGCGATCGGGTTCGGGTTCCCGGTCGTGCCCGAGGGTGTCGCAAGGGTCCGGGTCCAGCTCTCCGCAGCGCTCAGCGACGATCAGATCGACCGGTCCGTCACCGCCTTCGCAGAAGTCGCTGCGGCCCGCGGGCTCGTCTAGTCGGCGTAGACGACGTAGACCTTCGTCAGCGTCTCGAGGATCGTCCAGACGGTCTCGGCGCCGGCGGGCAGGACGCAGACGTCTCCCGGACCGACCTCATGAGCCGATCCGTCGTACTCGATGGTCGCCCGGCCGGAGATGACGACGAAGGCCTCCTCCGCCTCGACGTCGGTGACGACGCCCTGGGTGCAGCGCCAGACGCCCGTCGTCAGGGTGCCGGCGCCGGCCGGGCCGGAGGCGATCTCCCCCTCGTAGGTCGTCGGCGACCCGGCGCGGACGGTCGCCGGATCGAGCGGCTCCTCGCCGAGCTCGATCGAGTCCGGCGAGGCGACGACGATCGGTCGGCTCAAAGCCAGCCCTGTTCCCAAGGTCCGGTGATCGCGTAGGTGATGCCGGGGATCTGGATGTGGACGAACAGCCATTTGCCGTCGGGGCTGAAGCAGGCGCCGGACCACTCGCTGCGGCCGATCCATCCCTTCTTCTCGCCTTCCCAGCGGTGCAGGTCGAGCGGCGTGGTGTTGATCGCGAACGTCTCCATCTTTCCCTTCGGCGTGAGGACCCGGAGGTTGTTCGTGCCCCCGTCGAGATCCTCCCCGTCGCCGTCCTCGCCGAGCAGAACGCCGCCGCGCGGGCTGACGCAGATCGAGTCCGGCTGGTCGAGCACGGAGCGGTCAGAAGACTCGAACATCAGCTCGAGGGTCCCGTGCTCGACGTTCTTGTGCGGCGTGTAGCGCCAGACCTGCCCGCGATAGATGTCGCCGGCCTCGCTCGCCGTGAACCAGACGCTGCCCTCGCCCCAGGAGGCACCTTCGAGACCCATGAACCGGGCGGCCCCTTTCTCCCGGCCCTGGTCGTAGACGCGGGTGCTGTGCCGCTCGGCGTCCTCGGGGTCCGGGTCGCCGATCGTCACCCACTCGCAGCGCAGCTTCTTGCCGACCTTCTGGCCGGTGACGGTGTCGTACTTCGAGCGACCGTTGACGCAGAGCATCTGCAGCCTGCCGCCACGATGGAGCTGGCCGCGATGGTCGGGGATGTAGCGGTAGAAGCCGTCGGGGCCGTTGTCCTCGGTCATGTAGACGATGCCGGTCCGCGGATCGACGGCACAGGCCTCGTGGACGAAGCGTCCCATCGCCTTGATCGGCTTCGGGTCGATCGGCGAGGTCGCGTTCATCGGGATCTCGAAGACGTAGCCGTGCTCCTTCTCATAGCCCTTGTGCTTGCCGACCGTCGACTCCTCGCAGGAGAGCCAGGTGCCCCAGGGCGTCTTGCCGCCGTTGCAGTTGTTGTCGGTGCCGTTCAGGACCAGGGAGCTGCCGACCAGGGTGCCGCTCTGCGTGTCGAAGAGCGATGCGGTGACGCCGCCCTTCGCGTGCCGGTCGTAGGCGTTGTGCTTACCCAGGGCCTTGCCGTGGCCGGCGTTCTCCTGGTTTCGCATCAGCGTCAGCCGATCCTTGCCGGCTCGGAAGACGGCGGAGCCGTCATGGTGCTTGGGGGTCTTGAGGCCGTCGCTCATCGGATCGCCGGCCTTGCCGAAGGTGAAGACGTCGAAGCCGGCCGGGAGCTTGAACGGTCCCTTGTCGACGAGCGGTCCGTAACCGGGCTTGTTCGCGGTCGAGGCGGCAACCGTCCTGACCTGCCGGGCGATCGCGGTGTCGGCCCCGGTCGCGGCCATTATCTGCGCACCGATCCCGGCACCGATGACGAGCTTCGCCCCGTTCGCCAGCGTCTCGCGCCGGGTCATGCCGGCGAGCTCCGGGTATTCGCCCCCGGGGCTCATCGGTCCGTCCTTGGGCTTCCGAACGTTCGCCATCTCTGCTCTCCTAGTCGCTGTTGCGCCCTCGGCATCGGGCGCGGCCATCCTAACCACTATGGAGGAATTGTTCAACAATCCAACTGAAACATGGTGAGGTGCGGGGAAATTCGCGTCTAGCCGGCCAGTTCTGCTGCGATCCGGTCGAACGCCGCGGTGTGCGCGTCGACCTGGTCCTCCGATGTCGCCGGTGAGATCAGCGCCATCATGTGGAAGGGGGTGAACAGGATCCCCTCGTTGAGCATGTAGAGGTGCATCAGCTCGTCGACCGGCCCGCCGATCACCTCTGCGGCCTCGGCTCCATTGTGCGGCGGCGCCTCCGAGAACATGTACTCGACGCGGCAGCCGAGCCGGACGGCGCTCCAGGGCAGCCCGTGGCGACCGATCGCCTCGTTCACGCCCGACTCGTAACGCTCCGCCAACCCGATCATCCGCTCGTAGGCCGCCGGCGTAAGCACTTCGCCAAGCGTGGCGCGGACGGCGGCGAGTTGCAGCGCGTTGCCGGCGAGGGTCCCGCCGACGCCGCCGACGTCGGCGGCGTCCCAGACCGTGGTCTCGAGGACGCGCGCGGCGAGATCGTCGCTGAGGCCGTAGGCGCCGGTCGGGATCCCGCCGGCGATCGGCTTGCCCATGCTCATCGCGTCCGGCTCGAGGCCGTAGGCCCCGGTGTAGCCGCCGGGGCCGCAGCTCAGTGTGTGGGTCTCGTCGATGATCAGCAGCGTCCCGGTCTCGCGGGTCAGCCGGCGGACCTCGTCGTGGTAGCCGGGGTCGGGCAGGACGATGCCGATGTTCGTCAACGCCGGCTCGACGAGGACGCAGGCGACGTCTTCGTGAGCGAGCTCGCGAGCTAGCGCCCCGAGGTCGTTGATCTCGACCACCCGGGTCGTCTCGGCCGGATCGACCGGCGGCCCGATGCTCCCGTAGCGGGGAATAGCCTCTCCGTCGGCGCCGATCATCACGACGGTCTCGTCGACGGTGCCGTGGTAGCAGTGGTTGTGGACGAGGATCTTCGACCGCTCCGTCACGCGGCGGCAGAGGCGGATCAGGAACCGGTTCGCGTCCGTCGCCGAGACCGAGAACTGCCAATGACGCAGGCCGAAGCGCTCGGCCATCAGCTCCCCGACCGCCCCGGCGTCCTCGCTCGGGAGCATCGTGGTGACGCCCCGCTGAAGCTGAGCGCCGATGGCGGCGACGGTCGCCGGCGGCGAGTGGCCGCACATCGCGCCGGTGTCGCCGAGACAGAGGTCGACGTAGTTGTTGCCGTCGACGTCGGTGACGGTCGAGCCCTGGGCCTCGTGGACGTAGACCGGGAAACGTCCCGGCCACCGCGTCATCCAGTTCATCGGAACGCCCGAGAGGAGGTCCTCGGAAGCGGCGTCATGGATCTCGCGCGAGCGGGGATGCGCTCCCTCAAAGCGGATCTGCTCGCGGGCGAGCAGTTCCTCGACCCTCGTCATCGGGATGTCAGCGGTCATTTCAGGTCACCTCTCCGTCCTGTGCTATCGTCGAATTGTGGAACAATCTAACACCGGGCCGAACCTCCGGCCGATCCCAGAGTCCCCGTCCTCCGAACCGGAACCCGAGATCCGCCTTCGCACCGTATCGGTAGTCGACGCCGCCGCGGACGCGCTCCGGGAGATGATTCTCGACGGCACGCTCGAGCCGGGCACCAGGCTCCGCGAGACGGATTTCTCCCATCGTCTCGGGATCGCCCGCCATACGTTCCGGGCGGCCACGCAGATCCTCATCAACGAGGGCCTGTTGCGGCGCTCGCCGAATCGCGGGGTTCAGCTGACCGTCCTCGATGCAGATGACATCGTCGACATCTTCACACTGCGAACGGCTCTCGAGCTGGAGGCGATCAGACTCGTCGTCGGGGCCGGCGAGGAGATCCCCGCCGCCGAGCGGGCCGTAGAGCAGTTCAACACACTCGGCGACGACGCCTCGTGGAGGACCGTCGTCGACCTCGACATGGACTTCCACCGGGCGATCATCGACGCGACCGGGAGCGACCGGATCAGCCGCGCCTACGCCGGCGTCCAGTCGGAGATCCTCCTCTGCATGGCGCAGTTGCGCCCGCATTACGACCGGCCCGCGGACGTCGCCGCCGAGCATCGGGAGCTGCTCGACGCACTCCGGGGCGGCGATCCCGACAGCGCCGACGTGCTCTTCCGCCGCCACCTCGACGAAGCCACACAGAACCTGACGAATGCGCTGAACGCGCGAGAGGAGGTGACCGCGTGAGCGGTCTCGAGATCACTTCGATGAGGGCCCGTGAGGTTCTCGATTGTCGCGGCCTTCCGACCGTCCGGGTAGACGTCGGCCTCGCCTGCGGGGCCGCCGGAACCGCAGACGTACCGTCCGGGCGATCGACCGGGTCCAACGAGGCGGTCGAGCTTCGCGACGGCGGCGAGCGCTTCGGCGGTTTCGGCGTCCTCGAAGCCGTCGGCAACGTCAACGGCGAGATCTTCGACGCGATGGCCGGCTTCGACGTCGGCAACCAGCGGGCGCTCGACACCGCGCTGATCGACCTCGACGGCACGCCCAACAAGGGCCGCCTCGGAGCGAACGCGGTCCTCGGCGTGTCGCTCGCGGCTGCCCGGGCCGCCGCCGACTCCGTCGGCATGCCGCTCTACAGCTACCTGAACGGCAACGGCCACGTGCTGCCGGTGCCGCTGGTCAACCTGATCAACGGCGGCAAGCATGCCTCCAACGACCTGGACTTCCAGGAGTTCATCGTCATCCCGGTCGGCGCCGACTCGATGATTGAGGCGCTGCAGATCTCGACCGAGGTCAACCTCGCGCTCGCCGAGATCCTCCTCGAGCGATACGGCAAGAGCGCGCTCAACACTGGCGACGAGGGCGGCTATGCGCCGGCGATCTCCAGCCCGCAGGAGGCCCTCGGCCTGCTGCACGAAGCCGTCGCCGACGCCGGTCACACCGGCCGGTTCCGCTACGGCCTCGACTGTGCCGCGACGCACTACCACTCCGCCGGCACCTACGAACTCGCCGGCGAGACCCGCGACACGGCGTCGATGATCGAGCTCTACCGGGAGCTGATCGCGGACTTCGACATCGTCACGATCGAGGACCCGCTCGACGAGGAGGACTACGAGGGGTTCGCCGAGCTGACCCGCGTATCCGGGATCCAGATCGTCGGCGACGACCTGTTCGTCACGAATCCGGAGCGGCTCGCTCGCGGGATCGAGGTCGACGCGGCCAACTCGCTGCTCTGGAAGGTCAACCAGATCGGCACGCTGACCGAGGCCCTGGACGCCGCGGAGATGGCCCATCGCAATGCCTATTCGGTCGTCGTCTCCGAACGGTCCGGAGAGACCGAGGATCCGATCATCGCTGACCTCGCAGTGGCGCTCAACGCCGGACAGATCAAGACGGGCGCCCCGGTCCGCGGTGAGCGGACCGCAAAATACAACCGACTGATCGAGATCGAGGAGCAACTCGGGTCGACGGCGAGCTATCCCGGCGACGTCTTCCGGGCTCCGGTTTCGGTCTGAGATGGACCCGGCCCTGTCGAGCGAGCGGGGGCCGGACGGGACGGCCCTGCGCCCCGCCTCGATTGCGAACCGCGAGGCTCTGCTCAGCCACGGTCTGACGGAATCGCGTGAGCTGGCGCTCCGCGTCGCCGAGGCCGGCCTCGTCGCCTGCGACCCAGGGCTGGCCGTCGAACGGCTGGTTGCGCTCGACGGCGACGATCTGGTCGTCGAGGGAGTGAGGCATCGGCTCGATCCCGGCGGCAGGATCGTCGTCCTCGGTTCGGGCAAGGCGAGCCTGAAGATCGCGATCGCGCTCGAACAGATCCTCGGTGAGCGCCTTCACGGGGGGACCGTCGTCGTGCGCCACGGCAGCGCCACGGTCGCCCCGCAGCGAATCGAGCTGATCGAGGCCGCCCATCCGCTTCCGGACGAGCGCAGTATCGCGGCGGCGCTCCTCCTGCTCGAGCAGGCGGGGGAGGTCGGCGAACGCGATCTGGTCATCGCCTGCTTCACGGGCGGTTCCTCGGCGCTGACCAGCCTCCCGCCGTCCGGCATAACCCCCGAGGAGAAGCGTGACCTCCATCGCCTGTTGCTCGGCGCTGGGCTGCCGATCTCCGAGGTGAACACGGTTCGCAAGCAGGTCTCCGGTTTCAAGGGCGGCCGCCTCGCCCTCGCCGCGGCGCCCGCCCGCCTGATCAATCTGACCGTTTCCGACGTCGCCGGCGACACGCTCGACGCGATCACCGATCCCTCGGTCGCCAACGACTCGACCGTTGCCGACGCCACGTCGATCCTCCGCAGCCACGACCTCTGGGGGGAGGTCGCCGGCAGCATTCGCAGCCACCTCGAGGATCCCCGCCTCGAGGTGCCCGATCTGTCGGGGATGGAGATCCACACGACCCTCCTCGTCACCGGCGAGACGGCCTGCGAAGCGATGGCGGCGGAAGCCGCCGTGGCGGGCGCGGCGCCGGTGATCATCTCGACCGGCCTCGAGGACGAGGCGGGCTCGGTGGGCCGGATCCTCGGGCAGCTGGCGAAGGAGAGCGCCGAGCTCGGCCGGCCGTTCGCCAGCCCGTCGGTGCTGATCGGATGCGGCGGCGAGAGCACGGTCCGCCTCGGGCCTGAACACGAATTCGGCACCGGCGGGCCCAACCAGGAGGCGGCCCTGGCGGCCGCCGGTCGCATCGAGGGCGCTGAGGTCAGCGCCGTCTTCATCGACACCGACGGCTCCGACGGCGGCACCGACCTGGCCGGCGCGATCAGCGACGGCGTCACCTGCGAGCGGGCGAGAGAGGCTGGAATCGACATCCGCGACGCCCTTGCCCGCCACCGGAGCGGCGAGGTCGCAGCGGCCCTGGGTGACGGGATCGATACCGGCCCGACACATACCAACGTCAACGACCTATTCGTGCTCGCGATCGGGGCGGGAAAGCGATGAGCGAAGACACGGGATCCGGCCCGATGATCGTCCTCGAGCGCGTCTGCAAGAGGTTCGGCGAGGCGACTGCGGTCGACGACGTCTCGATCGAGATCACCCGGGGTGAGTTCTTCTCGATGCTCGGTCCGAGCGGTTGCGGGAAGACGACGACGCTGCGGATGATCGCGGGCTTCGAGGAGCCGACCGCGGGCCGGGTGCTGCTCGACGGGGAGGACGTGACCCTGGTCTCGCCGCGGCACCGGAACGTCAACATGGTCTTCCAGGACTACGCCCTGTTCCCGCACATGTCGGTGGCCGAGAACGTCGGGTTCGGGCTCAAGCTGAAGCGCGTCGACAAGTCCGAGCAGCGGACCCGGATCGAGGAGATGCTGAACGTCGTCCGCCTCGAGGGCCTTGGTGACCGGCGACCGGCCGAGCTGTCGGGCGGACAGCGCCAGCGGGTCGCGCTCGCCCGTGCACTCGTCAACCGTCCGGCCGCGCTGCTGCTCGACGAGCCGCTCGGAGCTCTCGACCTGAAGCTGCGTCGCGAGATGCAGTTCGAGCTGAAGCGGATCCAGAAGAGCACCGGCACCACCTTCGTCTACGTCACCCACGACCAGGAGGAGGCGCTGACGATGTCGGACCGGATCGCCGTCATGGACGGCGGCAGGGTTCAGCAACTCGCCGATCCGAAGACTCTGTACGAACAGCCGCAGACCTCCTTTGTCGCCGACTTCATCGGCACCTCGAACGCGCTGCTGGTCAACGTTGACCGCCGCGACGGCGAGCACGCGATCGTTGAACCGTCGACGAGCGTCCGGATCGTGGTTCCTGCGGATTGCTCGGTCGGCGATTCGCTTCAAGTCAGCGTCCGGCCGGAGAAGATCACACTGATCGCCGGCCACGGTCATCCGGCCGACGGGCATGCCGGATCGCACGTCGAGGGGGTGGCGATCGAGCGCGTCTATCTCGGATCGGTCTCCCAGACGGTCGTCGAGCTGCCCGGCGGCGACCGGGTGGCCGTCCACGAACTAAACGACGACGACGTCTCGGCCGTCGAGCCGGGCGACCCCGTCACCCTGAAGTGGGACCCGCGGCACAGCCTCGTCGTCGCCCAGGCGCTCGGAGCAAGGACTTGAAGAGCGTCGCCGGCATCGCGAAGTTGCTGGCCGTCTGCGGCGCCCTCGCGGCGGGCTGCGGTGGCGGTTCTTCCGCGACGACCTCGGTGGCCCCCCCGCCCGCCGACCCCGAGGCCCCTGCGACCGGCACCCTCAGCGTCTTCGCCTACCAGGACTCGATCACCGATCAACTGCTCGACCCATTCCGGAAGGCGAATCCCGACCTCGATCTGAAGACCGCGGGCTTCGGTTCTAACGACGAGGCCGCCGCGAAGATGGCGGGCGGATTCAGGGCAGATGTCGTCGAGTCCTGCCTCGACGAGATGAGCGCTTTCACCGAGCGCGACCTGCTGCGGCCGCTCGATCCGGCCGGGATCACCGACTGGAACGAACTCGTCTTCCGCGATTCGGCGGGTGTCCGCGGCGCCGACGGCGGCGTGCTGGTGGTCCCCCTCTCCGCCGGCCCGCAAGGGCTGATCTACGACGCCTCGGCGATCCCTCCGGGCGAGATCGATTCGTTCACGGACCTCTTCGATCCCACCTACGCCGACGAAACGGCGCTCGAGGCCGACTACCCGCTGCCGGCGATCGCCGAGACGGCCCTCGCCCTCGGGATCGAGGACCCGATGAACTTGACCCCTGAGCAACTCGACCAGGTCACCCAGTATCTGATCGACCACAAGGACCAGTTCCGTTCCCTGTGGCGATCCGACGCCGACGTCGTGAACCTCTTCAAGTCCGGCGAGATCGAGCTCTCCGACGGCGGCCCCGGCCTGGCAGAGCGGATCCGCGGCACCGGAGTCGACGCCCGTTGGGTCGCCCCGAACGAGCGACCCCTCTCCTGGGTCTGCGGGTTCTCGCTGGCGAGCGACGCGGAGAACACGGACGCCGCGTACAAGCTCATCAACTGGCTCGCGTCCCCCGAGGCTCAGGCGATCCGTGCCGACGACGGCTACGTCGTCACCAACCCGAAAGCAGTTCCGCTCGCGGACCCGGAGGCACGTAAGACCGCAGATCCGAAATCGATCGCGGACGCGATCCCGGAGACGGAGCCCCCCGAGTATCAGGAGTGGGTGCGGGCGTTCCGGGAGTTCCAGGCGCAATGAGGAGGAGGATCGAGATGAGGCGGATGACCATCGCATCGGGCTTGGCGGCTGCGGTGCTGGCGATCGCGGGGTGTGGAAGCTCCGGAAATACGGCGGTGGCTCCGCCGCCGAAGGATCCGGACGCGCCGGCGACCGGGACTCTCAAGTTCTTCGCCTACGGCGACACGATCGTCGACCAGATGCTCGATCCGTTCCGCGAGGCGAACCCCGACCTCGACCTGAAGACCGCCAGCTTCGACTCCAACAAGGCCGCCGCCGCCAAGCTCGCCGGCGGCTTCGAAGCTGACGTGGTCGAGGTCTGCACCGACGAGATGCAGCCGTTGACGGCTCGTGGTCTGCTGCGGCCTCTCGACGAGAATGCCGTGCCGGAGTTCCACGATCTCGCATTCTCCGATGCTCCCGAGGTCCGTGACGCGGAGGGCAACGTGCTCTTCGTGCCGGCCTCGGCGGGTCCGCAGGGGTTGATCGTCAACACCGACCAGGTCGACCCGGGCACGATCGGTTCTTACGCCGACCTGTTCGATCCGCAGTACGCGGGCAACGTCGCGCTCGAGGCGACGCCGCTGACCGCGATCGGTGCCGGCGCGCTGGCGATGGGGATGGACGATCCGATGAACCTGAGCGATGACGAAGTCGAGCAGGTCAAGGAATACCTGCTCGATCACCGCGAACAATTCCGTTCCTTCGCCGACTCCGACGCGTCGATGGTGAACCTCTTCAAGTCGGGGGAGGTCGAGCTCGCCGACGGAGGCCGCGGCACTACCCAGACGATGATCCAGGACGGCGTGCCTGTCCAGTGGGTCGCGCCGAAGGAGGGCTCGCTCTCGTGGGTCTGCGGTCTGGCGATCACGTCGAAGGCCCAGAACCTCGATGCCGCCTACAAGCTCCTCAACTACTACGCCTCGCCCGAGGCGCAGGCCATCTCCGGCGACATGGGCTTCGTCGCGATGAACCCGAAGGCGCTGCCGATGGTCAGCAAGGAGTTCAGGGAGACGGCGGACCCGCGCAACCTCAAGGACGCGATCCCCGAGACGGAGCCCGAGAACGCCGACGTCTACGACCGGGCATGGCAGGAGGTGCAGGCGGGCTGATGGAGGGCGCGGCAGCATCGCCGCCGGGCGCTCCCGCGATGCCGGGCTCCGGCGTCGCCGGCGAACAGGCACCGCCTGCGGCGGTTCACCGGCCGATCGGCCACCGGATCCGCGGGCGCCTGCCGGGACTCGCCGGCGGCCTCCTGGTCGCCTTCGTGATGCTCATCCTCTTCGGGCCCGTCGTAATGCTGGCGCTGTTCAGCTTCAACGACTCCTCGATCATCTCACTGCCCTGGGAGGGCTTCACGACCAAGTGGTACGAGGAGGCCTGGGCGAACGGGCAGGCTCGCGACGCCGTGACCAACTCGCTGATCGTCGCGACGATCGTGATGGTCCTCTCCGTGGTCCTCGGGACGATGGCCGCGTGGGGGCTGACCCGCCTCCGCTTCCGCGGCCGCGGCCTCGTCGCCGGCTTGAACGGCGCGGTCCTCGTCGTCCCATGGCTGATCATCGGCGTCGCCGGGCTCATCTTCTTCAGCCAGATCCAGGTCGAGCTGTCGCTGCAGACGATCACGCTGATGCATCTGGTCGTCACGTTCCCGCTCGTCGTGGCAATCGTCTCCGCCGGCCTGGTCCGCTTCCAGCGCTCGCTTGAGGAGGCGGCGATCGATCTCGGCGCGAACCAGCGCCAGATGCTCCGCTACGTGGTCCTGCCGCAGATCGGGCCGTCGATTGCAGCAGCGTCGATCTTCGCCTTCGCGTGGTCGTTCAACAACTTTGAGATCTCGTTCTTCACCGGGGGCTTCGAGCAGACCTTCCCCGTCTGGGTCTTCTCGATCCTTCGTCAGTCGGAGAACCTGCCGGTGGTCAACGCCGTCTCCACGGTGATCGCAGCCGCACAGATCCTCGCCGTGTTCGGCGCTTGGGCGCTGATGAGGCGGCTTTCGAAGAGCGATGACGAGGACAGCCTGACCGGTCTGCTCACCGGGGGGACCCGCTGATGGAATCAGCGTCGGTCCCCGTCGTCCGCAGGAGCCCCCGGTTCAAGCGGCTCCTGCAGCCCCTCGCCTTTCTGGGTACTCCCACCGCGCTGCTGCTCGTCTTCTTCCTGACGCCGATGATCGTCATGTTCGGAGTCGCCCTCGACCGGGGGCTGCTCGACGGCGGGGTGGGCTTCAACTTCACGCTGACCAATTTCGCCGACGTGATCAGCGACCCCCTGAACCGGAAGGTCGCGCTGACGACGTTCGAGATCGCGACGACTGCGATGATCGTCCAGCTCGTCGTCGCGATCCCTCTCGCCTACGTGATCGCCTTCAAGGCCGGCAGATGGCAGGTTCCGATTCTGCTCTTCCTGGTCCTCGCTGACGAGCTCAACCCAATGGTCAGGATCTACGCCTGGCGAATGCTGCTGGGGCGTGAGGGCCTGATCAACGAGGCGCTGATGAGCATCGGAATCATCGACCATCCGATCGACGCCCTGCTGTTCAGCCAGTTCGCAGTCACGCTGGTCCTCTCGACCAGCTACCTCACCTACACGGTGATCCCGATCTACGGGGCAATGAAGGCGATCGACGGAAACGTCTTCGAGGCCGCTCGCGACCTCGGTGCCGGATGGTGGACGACGACGCGCCGCGTCCTGCTGCCTCTGATCGCGCCGGGGATCTTCATCTCCCTGCTGCTCGTGTACGTGCCGCTGTTCACCGACTTCGCGAGCCCGGCGCTCGTCGGCGGCACGAGCGGATACATGCTCGGCAACGTCGTCAACGACTACGTTCTCGAGGCCGGCGACCTCAACCGGGGGGCGGCGATGAGCATCATCATGCTGGTGCTGTCGGCCCTCTTCGCCCTGGTCGCCTACCGGCTCGGCAAGATCAACAGGCTGGAAAGCTGATGGCCGCCGGCGAGCGCTACGACGCCGTGATCGTCGGCGGGGGCCACAACGGCCTCGTCGCCGGCTTCTATCTGGCGAAGGCCGGTTTGAAGCCGCTGATCCTCGAGCGAAGGGACTTCGTCGGCGGCGCCTGCGTGACCGAGGAGTTCGCCCCCGGCTACCGCGCCTCGACTGGCGCGTACGTGATCAGCATGCTTCGGGAGCCGGTCTGGCGCGACATGAGGCTTGCCGAACGCGGCATCGAGATCGACTCGGCGGGACCGTCGCTCTACGGCTTTCCCGGCGGCGAGCGGCTGTTGCTCGGTGACGACATCCCGGTCTCGCAGGCGGAGATCCGTCGCCACTCGGCCGCCGATGCCCGGGCCCTTCCCGAGTTCGAGGCCGCTCTCGGCAGGCTCGCGGAGGTCGTCGGCCCGCTGATGGACACGACACCGCCCAATCCGGCGCACGTCACCCCGGGCGAGATCCCGTCGCTGCTGCGACTCGCGGGTACCGCTCGTCGCCATCGCGCGGCAATCAACGACGCCCTGTTCCTCTTCGCCACCTCGTGCACGCAGTACCTCGGCGAGTTCTTCGAGTCGGATGTCGTCATGGCCGCGATGGGCTGGCACGCGATCAACGACTCGATCGCCGGCCCCTCGACACCGGGTACCGCGTATGTGCTGCTTCACGACCACGCGGCCGAGCAGGCCGGCGGCGGTCTGCGGACCTGGGGGTTCGTGCGCGGAGGCATCGGCCTGGTCACCGAGGCGATGGCGGACGCGGCTCGAGAGGCGGGGGCCGAGATCCGCACCGGCGCCGAGGCCGACCGGGTCGTCGTCGACGGCGGCCGGGCAACGGCCGTGGCGCTCGCGGACGGGACCGTCATCGAGGCCGACCGAGTCCTGTCCAACGCCGACCCGCTGCGCACCTTCTTCGGCCTCGTCGGCGGAGACCTCCTTCCCGACGACTTCACGGCCTCGCTGCGCAACTACCGCTGCGAGGGGACGAGCGTGAAGATCAACCTCGGCGTCGACAGGCTGCCCGAGGTCGTCGGCATGCCCGGCGGTAGGCAGCCGTACCTCGGCGGGATCATGGAGTTCGGCGGATTCATCGCCGACATGGACCGCGCCCAGTTCGAGGCGCGCTCCGGCCGACTCGGCCGCGATCCCCACGTCGAGGTCTGCATCCCGACCTTTCACGACGCATCGCTGGCCCCCGAGGGCAGGCACGTGCTGACGATCGACATCAATTCTCAGCCCTACTCGCTCGAGCCGGATCAGGGCACGTGGGACGACAACCGCGATGCGGTCGCTGACCGTGCCATCGCGACCCTCGAGGGGTACATGCCCGGCCTCACCGATTCGATCGAGGCCCGTCAGGTGCTGAGCCCGCTCGACCTCGAGCGCCTGCTCGGGCTGACGGGCGGCCACGCATTGCACGGGGACATGTCCTTCGATCAGCTCTTCAACCTGCGGCCGGTCCGAGGTCACGCCGACTACCGGACGCCGATCGACGGCTTGTACCTATGCGGCGCCGGCACCCACCCAGGCGGCGGCGTCAGCGGCGCCAACGGCCGCAACTGCGCCCGCGAGGTGCTCCGCGACGCCCGTGGACCGGTCGACCGGCTCCGCGGCCGGTTCGCGCGCCGGTCCTGATCGTCAGAGGTCGACGTGGCGGAAGCGAAGCCCGCCGCGTTGGCCGACCTCGAGCGTGCCCATCGTTCGCGCCGGCGCCCGGCGCCGCTCGGTCGGCGACCCGGGGTTGAAGATCTGAAAGCCGCCGTCGGCGTCGCGCTCGAGGAGCGGCATGTGGGAGTGACCGAAGATCACTGAGTCGGCGCCGGGGAACTCGCGGCGCAGGCGCGCCAGACGTCCCTGCTTCGGCCCGGCGTCGTGGATGACGCCGACGGTGCGGCCGCCCGCCTCGAACTCGGCCCGCTCCGGAAGGCGCCGCCGGATCGCCGCGTCCTCGACGTTGCCGCGGACGCCGACGACGGGCGGGCCGATCGCTTCGAACATTTCGAGCACCGCTGCCGTCGACCAGTCGCCGGCGTGGACGATCAGCTCGGCCTTGCGGAGCAACTCGTGGCAGCGGTTCGGCAGGACCCGCTCGCCCTTCGGCATGTGGGTGTCGGAGACGACCGCGATCAAGCGCGCGTCGGCGTCAGGTCGCGAGCTGCTTCTTCAGATCCTCGACGACCTCGGGGTCACGAAGGGTGCTGACGTCGCCGAGCTCCTTGCCGTCGGCGATGTCGCGGAGTAGCCGCCTCATGATCTTCCCCGATCTGGTCTTCGGCAGGTCGTCGGCGAAGGCCATCTGCTTCGGGCGCGCGAGTTTGCCGATCTTGTCGGCGACGTGGTCGCGCAGCTCGGCCTCGAGGTCGTCATCGCCGGTGACGCCGCCGGAGGGCGTGACGAAGGCGAAGATCGCCTGGCCGGTGTCCTCGTCGGGGACGCCGATCACTGCCGCCTCGGCCACCTTCGGGTGGCTGACGAGCGCCGATTCGACCTCCATCGTCGAGAGCCGGTGGCCGCTGACGTTGATGACGTCGTCGGTGCGGCCGACGATCCAGAAATAGCCGTCCTCGTCGACCCGGGCGGCGTCGCCGACCTGGTAGGTGTCGGGGCCGAAGCGGGTCCAGTAGGTCTCGACGAACCGGTCCGGCTCCTGGAAGAGCGTCCGGGCCATCGCCGGCCAGGGACGGGTGAGGACGAGGTTGCCGCCGCCCTCTTCGATCTCGTTGCCGGACTCGTCGACGATCTTCGCCTGGATGCCCGGGAACGGGACGGTCGCCGAGCCGGGCTTGGTGGTCGTCAGGCCGGGGAGGGGGGCGATCATGATCGCGCCGGTCTCGGTCTGCCACCAGGTGTCGACGATCGGGCAGCGGCCGCCGCCGACGTTCTCGTGGTACCAGAGCCAGGCGCGCGGGTTGATGGGCTCGCCGACCGATCCGAGCAGCCGCAGCTTGCTCAAGTCGTGCTTTTCGAGGTGTTCGACGCCCCACTTCATGCAGGCGCGGATCGCGGTCGGGGCGGTGTAGAAGATCGTCACGCCGTAACGCTCGGCGATCTCCCACCAGCGGTCCTCGGCCGGGTAGTTGGGGGCGCCCTCGTACATCACCGAGGTCGCGCCGTTCGCGAGTGGGCCGTAGACGATGTAGCTGTGGCCGGTGACCCAGCCGATGTCGGCCGCGCACCAGTAGACGTCGTCGTCCTTGAGGTCGAAGACGAGCTTGTGCGTCGCCGTGACGCCGGTCAGGTACCCGGCGGTCGTGTGCTGGATGCCCTTCGGCTTCGCGGTCGATCCCGACGTGTAGAGGATGAAGAGCGGGTCCTCGGAGTCCATCGGCTCCGGCGGGCACTCGGCATCGGCGCCGCCGATCAGTTCCGCCCAGGCGTGATCGCGGCCGTCCTTCATCGGCGGGTTGGTGCCGCCGCGGTCGACGACGATCACGTGCTCGAGTGAGTCGAGATCCTCGATCGCGGGATCGATCGCCTCCTTCATCGGCGTCGGCTTGCCGCGTCGCAGGGTGGCGTCGGCGGTGATCAAGGCCTTCGCGCCGGACACCTCCATCCGCTCGACGACCGATCCGGCCGAGAAACCTCCGAAGACGACGTTGTGGATCGCGCCGATCCGGGTGCAGGCGAGCATCGCCACGGCGGCCTCGGGGACCATCGGCATGAAGATGCCGACGACGTCGCCCTTGCCGATGCCGAGCGACTTCAGCCCGTTGGCGGCGCGCTGGGTCTGGTCGAGGAGCCAGGAGTAGGTGATCTCCTTGCGGGTGCCGTCCTCGCCCTCCCAGTAATAGGCGACGCGGTCGCCGTTGCCGGCGTCGACGTGGCGGTCGAGGCAGTTCGCGGAGACGTTGAGCTTGCCGCCGGCGAACCACTTCGCGAACGGCGGCTCCGACCAGTCGAGGATCTCGTCGAACGGCTCGATCCAGTCGAGCTTCTCGGCCCACGAGCCCCACCAGGCCTCGGGGTCGGCGTCGGCGCGATCGTAGATTCCGGGGTCGGATGCGTTCGCTTCGGCGGCGAACTCGGGGGGCGGGGGAAAGGTCTGCTCAGTGGCGAGCAGGACGTCCAGCTGGCCCGACTGGTCCTCGTTGGTCTCCTCGGACATATGGAACCTCCTCTAGCGATTTCCCTACCCGTCTCCTCGCACGCTAACCGAACGCGGCCGGCGCCCATGGGGCCCTGCGAAGCTTTCCGGGCCGGGCCGTGTTTGGGTATCTGTCACGAGGCTGACATCCTCAGCCCGTCCGTTCTCATGATCAGACGCCGAATCGCCACTCCGTTCCTCCTCCTCGGGCTGCTCCTGCTGGCCGCGGCGCTGCCGCATGCCGCGAGTGCGAGCGGCGGGACGGTCACCCTGGACGTCGCCGACCGGGCGTCCGCCGTCCGCGACTACTGGACTCATGCGCGAATGCGGCACGCCGATCCGGTCACCGTCGAGGCGCCGGCGAGCCCGGCGGCGTCGCCGCTCAGCGTCACCGAGTCGGGCCCGCCCGCATACGTACCCCCGGCTGCTGCCGACGGCACCGGGAGCGCAGAGCTGCAGCGCGGCGCCGCGGCCGGGACGACCGCGGCGCGGCGGCTCGCCATACCGGTCCTCGACCCCTCGGGGAAGGGCACCCGCGCGCACGGGAAGGTCTTCTTCACGGTCAAGGGCGGCTCCGCACCCGGCGACTACGTCTGCTCGGGCACCGCGATCAACAGCTTCAATAAGAGCGTCGTCTGGACCGCCGGCCACTGCGTCTACGACACCCAGGACGGCGGCGGCAAGTCGGTCAACTTCATGTTCGTACCTGCCTACGCCAACGGTGATGCACCATATGGAGAGTGGACGGCCAAGGAGCTCGCGACCACGAAGCGGTGGAAGCGGGGCAGTCTCCAGTACGACCTCGGTGCCGCCGTGATGCGCCGCACCGGCGGCCGCACCCTCCAGTCCGTCGTCGGCGCACGCGGCATCGGCTTCAACCAGCCCCGCGACCAGAGCTACACCGCCTTCGGCTATCCCGCCCTCGGCATCTTCAACGGCGAGAACGAGTACTCGTGCTCGAGCGGCAGCCAGGGCGCCGACTCGCCTGGCGGCACCGGCCCAGCGACGATCGCGATCAGCTGCAACATGACCGGCGGCTCCTCCGGCGGCGGCTGGGTCGCCGGTCGCACGCTGCTGTCGGTCACAAGCTACGGCTACCCGAGCCGCCCCGACCTCCTCTACGGCCCGTATCTCTCCCAGACCGCGAAGAAGCTCTACAAGCGGGTGCGGTAGTAGACCCCAGCCGAGGTGGGTTTGGGCAGTGAGGGGGACGATGGCGGGCGTCCGGATGCGGAAAAAGCATCGGTGGGATGCAAAATGCGCTCCGCCGAGCGGATCTCGATTTCTTCCATATATGGAGGTTTTCGGCTTCCGCTCCGCCACGGGCCGGCAGTGGTCCAGATTTGGTCCGCATAGCGGACACAACTTGGACCACTGGTTGATTTCGTTCGCCCCGGACCCCCTTCACTGCCCAACCCCTCGTCCCAGCAGCTCGCCGGTCCCGGCCGAACAACCCCCTATTTAGCCAGCGCCGCTCGCTTCCGGTGCGTGCGGATCTCGCTCATGATCCGCTCGAGGCGGGGCTCGGAGCTCGAGTCGACGTGGCGCATGGCGGCGCCGATGGCGGGGTGGACGGCGCTGATCTGCTCGTGCATGGCCTGGGCGACGGCGCGGTAGGTCGGGTGGCCTTCGCGGCCGGAGCGGAGCTCGCAGACGTGCATGGCCTCGCGGGCGTTCATGTCGAGCACGTAGCGGATCCGGTAGCCGAGGCAGAGTGCATAGGGGGCGGCCTCGGGCATGCCGGCGGACTCGAGGCGCTCGAACTCGGTCCGGGAGATCTCCAGGGCCCGGGCGTACTCGTCGCCCGCGCCGGCGTCGCGAACCTCCTCGGGCACGCCGGCACCGAGGTCGGGATTGAGCGACTGCCATTGGCAGGTGAGCATGCGGTGGCGCTGCATGTCGCGGAAGCCGCCGTAGTCGGAGACGATCTCGAAGCGGTAGCGGACCGACTCCCAGCCGCGGCCGGGGCGATGGCGCCGGTTGCCGCGCTCGCCGACGAGGTCGGCGAGGACCTCCTCGCGCTCGATCGGGTCGAGGGCGGCGATCCGGCCGGCGATGGCGGCCTCCGGCAGCCCGGTCGCCTCGTAGAGGGAGGCGGCGAGCAGTAGGTCCTCGTCGCCGTCGACGTGGGTGAGCTCAACGGCCGGGGCGTCGGGCCCTTCGCGGCGATCGAGGCCGAGCCGGGCGACCCAGCGCTCGGTGTCGGCGCGGCGCTTCTCCAGGTAGCTGATCCACTCGCCGCCGCGCTCGGGGCGGCCGACGCGGGAGATGAAGCTGGGGATGACGGCGCCGAGCTCCTCCTGCGCCATCGCGCCGACGGCGCGGGCCTCGGGCAGCGGCGAGGCGGCAAGGCGGAGGAGCAGCTGCTCGTAGGCCTGGCCGGAGGCGTAGATGCCGACGTGGGAGAGAGTCGAGGCGGGTAGGAGGCCGCGGAGGAGGTCGAGCGCCTTCGCCTTGATCGAGCGCTCCCAGGCGCTCTGGGGCTCGTCGCCGCGCGGCCAGCGCTCCTCGGCCCAGGCGCGGACGTCCTTGAGGGATCGCGAGTAGATCGAGAAGATCTCGTCCATCGCCGTGCCGAACTCAGGCCCGAGGTCGTCGTTGCGCCAGTAGCGCCAGCTACCGGCCGCGCCCTGCTCGACGCCGGCCTCCATCGGCACGTCGTAGGGGATGTAGCGGGTCGACTGCTCGAGATAGGCGGCGAGGCGGCCGCGCTGGAGGACCTTCGTGAGGACGTTGCTGACCCACTCGCAGGCGAGGTGGGCGCCGCCGAGCTGGGCGACCGAGTCGTCGCCGTAGCCGATGAAGATCCGCTCGTAGAGCTGCGCGGCCCGATCGCCCTCGGCGCCGTCGAACGGCCGGGCGCCCTCAGGCGCGTCGGCGGCGAACTCGTCCAGATAAAGGCGGCGCAGCGTCCCCTGGTAGCGCGAGTAGCGGGCGAACAGCGCGCCCTTGACCGTCTCGGGCAGGTTCGTCAGCGCGAAGACGGGCCGGTCGAGGTTGCTGAAGTGGGGCTCGAGGGCTGCTCGCTCGGCAGCGGTGAACGTTTCGACCGGATAGCGCAAGGGCCGACGATGCTACGAACTCGACCGGCGGGGCGCCGCGCGGGGCGGAGCCTCCATCAGCTCGATGCGGTGCCCGCCCGGCGCGATCACGACGACCCTTCGCGCACCCCAGTGCCGGCGCCGCTCCTCGACCTCGAAGCCGAGGGCCGCGAGCCGGTCGACCGCCTCGCCGAGCGGCGCGACGACGAACGCCGAATGGCCGACCGCCGGCACGGTCGGCTCCTCGGTCGACGCGAGGTGAACCTGCGTCCCATCCCTCTCGAACCAGCGGAATCCGGACCCGAGGGACGCGGGCACCTCGACCTCCGCGAAGCCGATCGCCGCGAGCATCCCGGCGAACCGATCCAGGTCGGCCTTGGCGACTTCGAGTGTGACGTGATGGAGCATTCCTGAACGTTAGGGGTGCGGCGGAGAGGGTGTCTAACATCGCGTCCCGGAGGGCCTGGCAGGGCCTGTGGAGACAGTCCTACGCAGGAGGTGGACGACGATGTTGATCGGCGCACGGAAAGCTTCGATCGGAGGAATTGCGACGCTGACGGCGGGCGTGCTTCTCGCGCTCACCCCGGCTGCGTTCGCGTCCGGAGGCGCGTTCATGACGGCGCCCGACTCGGCGACGACGATGAATCGCGAGCAGGCCGGCGACTACTGGACCCCCGAGCGGATCGCCGGCGCGCGCGAGCTCGACGTCCAGGGCGACGGCGACGAGGCCGGCGCGGTGACCACCGCCGAGGTCGACCCGGCGCGGGTCACCGGCAGCGCGATGAAGAGCGTCTGGGTCCGGAAGACGCGGAAGTACCCGAACCGGGTCCACGGCAAGCTCGTCGGCACCTATCAGGGCCTCGGCAACTTCGCCTGTTCGGCGACGGTCGTCAGCTCCAACTCGGGCGCACTCGTCACGACGGCCGGCCACTGCGCCGTCGACGCCGGCGGCTCCCACCAGTTCGCCACCAACCTCGCCTTCATCCCCGGCTTCGCCCGCAACAAGCTTCCCTATGGCGTCTGGAACGTCAAGCACGTGATCGTCCCGCGGGCCTGGGGCGCGCATGCGGCGTTCAACTTCGACGCCGCGATGCTGCGCGTCCAGACGAGCCCATACGGATCGCTGCAGAGCATCGTCGGCTCGCGCGGCATCGGCTTCAACCAGTCGCGCAAGCAGCACCTCAGCGCCTACGGCTATCCGGCCCGCGGCAAGCCCGCCTACAACGGCTACAAGCTGATCCGCTGCGACTCCAAGCAGAGCAAGGACCCCGCCGGCGGCGCCGGGCCGCGAAGCCGCGGCATCAAGTGCGACATGAAGCAGGGCTCCAGCGGCGGCGGCTGGGTCGCGCAGAAGAGCTTCGTCGTCTCCAACGGCAGCCACATCTACAGCCGCCGCGGTCACGGCAAGGAGTTCGGCCCCTACTACGGCCAGACGATCAAGCGCATGTACGCGGCGAAGGTCAACGGCTGGCCCTCGATCGGGCCGGTCCGCTGCAACGGCAGGGTCGCGACGATCGTCGGCACCAACCGCGCCGAGAGGCTGCGCGGCTCCGGCGGGCGGGACGTCATCGCGGCGCTCGGCGGCAACGACAAGGTCCGGGGTGCCAACGGCGACGACATCATCTGCGGCGGCTCCGGAAAGGACAAGCTCGCCGGCAACGGCGGCCGCGACCGCCTCGAGGGCGGCAAGGGCCCGGACCGCTGCAAGGGTGGCGGCGGCCGCAACGCGACGAAGGGCTGCAGGTTCGGGGTCTGAGGCGGGGGGTTGACCCGGCGGGACCGGCGGGTTGGCCAAGGGGGTTTGGCAGTGAAGGGGGCGGGGCGGGGGTGGACCGGAAGCCCTGCGTCCCGGCCGAGATGGTGCATTTACTCGGTCTCGGACCGAGAAAGTGCACCATCTTCGCCATGGTGCCGACCACGGCACCGGCCAGAACCCACCCTCGGCTGGGGCCGATACACATATCTTCCCGTCCCCTCCCACTGCGCCGCCCGGCCGAAGCGGACGCGCCAGCGGAGCATTCGGTCGGAGTTATCTACCCCTAGAAGCCGAGCATGCTGGCGATGCCCTCGCCGGCGTGGATCGTGAAGTCGATCAGCGGCGAGGGGACGATGCCGAAGAAGATGGTCGCGGCGCTGGTCAGGACCATCGCGCCGAGGAGGAGCAGGCAGCGGCCGCCGCTCGGGGCGCCGTCGAGGGCGCGGCCGGCACGGCCGCCGCGGGCTGGGAGCGGTTCCGCGTCGGCCTCGGGTGAGGCGCCGGCGATGGCGGGGGCGAGGCGCGGGGCGGGGCGCATCCAGACTGCCGCGATGACGCGCAGGTAGTAGGCGAGGGAGATCATCGAGCCGACGACGATGAAGACGCCGAGCCAGGTGTAGTCCTGGGCGACGGCGGCCTCGATGAGGAAGAGCTTGCCCATGAAGCCGACGGTGCCGGGGAGGCCGGCGAGGGCGAGCATGGAGATGGTGAGGGGCCAGGCGAGGGCGGGACGGTCCTTGCCGAGTCCCTGGACGGCGGTGATGTCGTCCCCGAGGGGCGTCTCGCGCTCGCGGATTGCGATCACGGCGAAGGCCGCGAGGTTCATCATCGTGTAGGCGGCGAGGTAGAAGACGAGGGCGTCGATGCCGGCGATCGAGCCGACGAGGAGGCCCGTGAGCATGTAGCCGGCCTGGGCGACGCCCGAGTAGCCGAGCATCCGCTTCAGCGAGTCCTGACCGAGGGCGCCGACGTTGCCGACGATGATCGTGATCGCGGCGAGGGCGGCCAGGGCCGGCTGCCACTGGTCCGCGGAGGGGCCGAGGGCGGTGATGAAGAAGCGGGCGAAGACGGCGAAGGCGGCGGCCTTGGTGGCGACGGCCATGAAGGCGGTGATCGGCGTCGGCGCGCCCTCGTAGACGTCCGGCGTCCACTGGTGGAACGGGGCGATCGAGACCTTGAAGGCGAGCCCGACGGCGACGAAGGCGATGCCGATCAGGACGAGCGGGTCGTCGGCGAGGCTGGTGCCGATTCCCTGCGCGATCGCGGTGAAGTCGGTCGCGCCGCCGGAGCCGCCGTAGATGAACGCGGAGCCGTAGAGCAGGGTCGCCGAGCCGATCGAGCCGACGATCAGGTACTTGAGCCCGGACTCGAGCGACTTCGTCCGCGAGCGGTGCGAGCCGCAGAGGACGTAGAGCGGGATCGAGAGCAGCTCGAGGGCGACGAAGAGCGAGATCAGGTTCTGCGCCATCGCCAGCAGCAACATGCCGAGCACGGAGCCGAGCAGGAGGGTGTGTGACTCGCCGAAGCCCGCCTCCTCGGCGGCCGGGTCCCGCAGCTGCATCGGGATCACGAACGCGGCCGCGGCGATGACGATCAGGCCGATCGTGATCGACAGTCCGTCGCTGCGGAGGGCGCCGGCGACGAGGTCGGTGTCGGGCTCGCTGAGTTGCCAGATCAGCAGCCCCGCGGTGGCGCCGAGCGTCACGAGCGTCAGCACCGACGACAGCCGGCGGTTGCCGCGCGGCCCGACCAGGCCGACGAGCAGGACGACGCAGATGCCGGCGACGAGCGCGATCAGCGGCGACAGCGCCGCGTAGTCGATGTCCGGCGTATTGATCACGGGCGCGTGACCTCCGAGACGGGCGCGTAGCCCGTCCAGCCCTTGCCGACGGAGGCGGCGGCTTCAGGGGCCGGCTGCGGGTCGGGGTTGACGGCGGCGAGGCTGCGGTCGACCGCGTCGGTGCCGCGCGTCGTGATCAACCCCGGATAGAGCGCGAGACCGAGGATGCAGAGGACGAGCGGCACGATCACGACCGCCTCGCGCCAGGCGATCTCGCGCGACTCGGCCCCGGCGGGCAGACGGTTGTGCATCGTCCGCTGGTACATCCGCAGCGAGTAGAAGGCGGCGAGGGCGATGCCGATCGAGGCGATCAGGGCGATCGCGACCTTCGTCTCGAAGACGCCCTTGAGGATGAAGAACTCGCCGACGAAGTTGGCCGAGCCGGGGATCGCCAGGAGCGCCATCGTGACGATCACGAACAGCACCGCGAGGACCGGCGCCTGTTTGGCCATCCCGCCCATCTCGCGGATGTCCTCGGTGCCGGTCCGCTCGGCGAGCACGGCGATGATCAGGAACACCGGCGCGACGACGAGCGCGTGGTTGACCATCTGGATCACCGACCCGTCGCCGCCGGCGGCGCTGAGGCTGAAGATCCCGATCGTGATGAAGCCCATCTGCGCGATCGACGAATAACCGGCGATCAGCCTGACGTTCGTCTGTGTGAAGGCCATCGCCGAGCCGTAGAGGATCGAGGCGACGCCGATTATCAGCAGGACGTCCTGGAAGTGGATCGCGGCGTCGGGGAAGAGCGGCATGACGATCCGCAGGAACCCGTAGGCGGCCACCTTCGAGAGGACGCCGCCGAGCAGGATCAGGACCGGCAGCGGGCAGGCCTTGTAGGCGTCGACGACCCAGCCGTGGACGATGACGGCGGGCATCTTGACGAGGAACGCCAGCGAGAAGAAGCAGAAGATCCAGTATTGGCTGCCGGTCGGCAGCGGGAACTGGCGGAGCGTCTCGATCGAGAACGTCACCCCGCCGATCGAGCCGGCACTGAGCACGGCGGTCGCGATCGCGGCGACCAGCATCAGCAGCGAGCCGATCAGCGTGTAGACGATCATCTTGATCGTCGCCCTGACCCTGTCGCCGGTGCCCCACGACCCGATCAGGAAGTAGAACGGGATCAGCATCAGGTCGAAGAAGAGGACGAAGAGGAGCAGGTCCTGGGCGAGGAAGGCGCCGAGCGTCGCCGTCTGCGCGAGGCCGAGCATGAAGAAGTAGTTCCGCGGCCGGTCCGGGTACTGCAGCGCCGACCAGAGCACCGCCGCCGCCCAGAGCAGCGAGGTCGTGAGGACGAGGAAGAGGCTGAGCCCGTCGACGCCGAGCTGGAAGCGGACCCCGAGCTGCGGGATCCAGCTGCGGTCGACGACGTCCTGGAGCGACCCGCCGGCAGCGTCGAAGCCGACGACGAGGGCGATGGCGAGCCCGAGCGACCCGAGCGCGCCGAGCAGCGCCCACCAGCCGACGATCCGCGACGGGAGCAGGAAGCCGATCAGGCCGACGGCGACGGGAACGAAGACGATCCAGGTCAGCATCAGGAGGCCACCAACAGGAAGTAGAGGCCGAGCGCCGCGATACCGCCGATGACGAGCAGGGCGTAGAAGCGGACGAAGCCCGACTGTGCGGTCTTGACGATCGTCCCGAGCCCGCCGACGCCGCCGCTCGTGCCGCGGACCAGGCCCTGGACGACGACCCGCTCGAACGTGTCGTTGGCGAACCGCCCGCAGGCGACGACCGGCCGGTAGACGACCGCATCGATGAGCTCGTCGAAGTACCAGCGGTTGAAGAGGAAGTCGTGGAGGCGCCCGAAGCGGTCACGAAGACGGGTCGTCGAGCCCGGGGCGACCATGTACATATAGAACGCGGCGCCGATGCCGAGCAGCGAGCAGAGCGCACCGACGACGAGGCCGATGTAGGCATCGGTCGTCGAGACCGTCACCGAGCTCGCGATCGGCGACGACTCGAAGACGGGCTCGAGGAACTTCCCGAGCACGTCGGTCACGCCCGGGATCTGGATCAGCCCGCCGAACAGGGCGCCGAAGGCGAGGATGGCCATCGCGATCTTCATCGGCCACTCGCGCTCGGCGATGTGGTGGGCCTCGCCGGGGAAGCCGACGCCGTAGTCCTCGGTCTCGCCCGTGGCCGGATTGACCGGATCGGCGTGGTGCAGGTGGCCGCCCTCGAGCTCCTTGGCCTCCTCGCACGGCTCGCCGTAGACGACCCGGAAGACGATCCGGAAGGAATAGAAGGCGGTCAGGATCGCGCCGAGGTAGCCGCCGATCGCGAAGATCCAATACATGCCGCCGCGGGTCGCGGCGAACGAGAGAATTTCGTCCTTGCTGAAGAACCCGGAGGTCCCCGGGAAGCCGGCCAGCGCCAGGGCGCCGCAGATCAGCACGCCGCAGGTGAACGGCATCGCCTTCCGGAAGCCGCGCATCCGGTCGACGTCCTGGATCGCCGCCATCGCGGAGATGATCGAGCCGGCCGACATGAAGAGGAGTGCCTTGAAAAAGGCGTGGGTCATCAGATGGAAGAAGCCGGCGCTGTAGGCGCCGATCGAGACGCCGACGATCATGTAGCCGATCTGGCTCATCGTCGAGAAGGCGATGATCCGCTTCAGGTCGGTGACGACGAGCGCGATCGTCGCCGCCATCAGCAGCGTCGCGAGGCCGATGAACGCCGCGATGTCGGCGGCCGTCGGGGCGAGGTCGAAGAGGGGATACGAGCGCCCGATCAGGTAGACGCCGGCGGTGACCATGGTGGCGGCGTGGATCAGGGCGCTGACCGGGGTCGGGCCCTCCATCGCGTCGGCGAGCCAGGTGTGGAACGGGACCTGTGCGGACTTCGCGAACGCGCCGACCATCAGCAGCAGGCAGATCGCGACGATCGTCCACTCGTTGGTCGTGAATGCCTCGGGGGCCTTCTCGAAGACCGACACGTAGTCGCTGACGCCGAGCTCCTTGATCAGGAGGATCGCCGCGAAGACGAGGCCGATGTCGCCGATCACGTTGATCACGAAGGCCTTCATGCCGGCCTTCGTTGCCGTCTTGCGGCGGTACCAGAAGCTGATCAGCGCGTACGACGCGTAGCCGACGAACGCCCAGCCGACGATCAGCAGCACGTAGTTGCCGGCGAGGACCAGCAGGAGCATCGAGAAGACGAAGAAGTTCAGGTAGGAGAAGAAGCGCCGGTAGCCCGCATCGCCGCCCATGTAGGCGAACGAGTAGAGGTGGATCAGCATCGACACGCCGGTGACGACGAGCGCCATGAAGACGGAGAGCTGGTCGACGTAGATCCCGAGGTCGAACGGGATCCCGGCGGCGCCGGCGTAGTCGTAGAGCGTGTTCGCGAACTCGCGCTCGTCGGCGGGGTGGCCGAGCATCGCGATCAGTGCGCCGATCGCGCTGGCGAACGCGAGCGCGATCGCGAGCGTGCCGATCGCGCCGGCGACCTTCGCCGGGATGACCCGGTAGAGCAGGCCGATCAAGATCGAACCGGCCAGCGGGAAGGCGAGGATCAGCCATCCCCAGGTGGTGACGCTCACTGGATCAACCTCGCAGACCCCGGTTCTCGTCGACGTCGAGTGGGATCCGTCGCCTGTACATGGCGACGATCAGGCCGAGCCCCACGACGACCTCGCAGGCGGCGACGACCATGACGATCATCGCGAAGATCTGACCGTCGGCGGTGCCGAGGTTGCGGCTGAAGGCGAGGAGCGCGAGGTTCGAGCTGTTCAGCATCAGCTCGAGGCAGAGGAGGATGACGAGCGGGCTGCGGCGGATCAGCACGCCGCCGGCGCCGACCGAGAAGAGCAGCGCGCTGAGGACGAGGTACCAGGTGGTGTCCATCAGGCCGCGCCCTCGCTGTCGATCCCGGTCTTCGGATCGGGGCGGCGGGCGGCGAGCACGACGGCGCCGACGGCGGCGATCAGGAGCAGCAGCGACGCCGCCTCGAACGGGATCAGGAAGCGCTCGAGGAGCAGCTTGCCGATCGCCTCCGGCGAACCGAAGCCCTCGGGGATGACCTCACCCTGTCCGCCGAGCGACTCGAGCCCCGACCCGAGCACGGCGATCGACAGCTCGATGAAGAGGGCGCCGGCGACGAGCGGCGCGAGAATCCGCTGCCCGGGGATCGCGTCCCAGAGCGGCTCCTCGAAGCCGCCGACGTAGGCGGCGACGAAGACGTAGAGGACCATCACGGCGCCGGCGTAGACGACGACCTGGGCGGCGGCGACGAACTCGGCGTGGAGCAAAAGGAAGAGCCCGGCGAGCGAGAACAGGTGCACGACCAGGGCCAGCACGCTGTAGAACGGATTGCGAAGCGCGATGACGGCGATCGCTCCCCCGAGTGCTCCGATGGCGCCAGCGAAGAATGCGACCTGCTCCATTGGCCCGCATCCTAGTGCTGCCGATAGGCTCGCTGCCTAGCGATGGAAAAGCTACTTACAGCACTTTCTCGACTGAGCCTGCGCCTGTTCGTCAAGCCCGTGCTCGGGTCGCGGTTGCCGATCGGATTCCAGCGGCGCTGGATCGAGGTGATGACCCGCGTCGTCGGCGGGCCGGGCGGGATCGAGAGCAGCGAGATCTGGGCGGGCGAGCTCTGCATCAAACGACTGCGGCGGACCGAGCCCGGCAGCGTCGGCGCGGTCGACGCATCCGGGCGCGACGCAATTCTCTATGTGCACGGCGGCGCCTTCGAGGTCGGCGGCGGCGAGATGTTCGTCGGCTTCGCCTCCTGGCTCGCCTCCGTTACCGGCGCCGACGTCTACCTCCCCGACTACCGGCTCGCTCCCGAGCACACGCAGCCGGCGCCGACCGACGACCTCTTCAACGCCTACCGGACCGTCCTCGAGCTCGGCCACGACCCGGGCCGGACGGCGGTCATCGGCGACTCCGCCGGCGGCAGCCTCGCGGTCACGACCGTCAGGTCGCTGCGCGAGATGGGCCAGCCGAGCCCGGCGGCACTCGTCCTGATCTCGCCCTGGCTCGACCTCTCGCTGTCCGGCGCGAGCGTGTCGACCGCCGCTCGGCGCGACCCGGTGCTACGCCGCGATGCACTCGCGTCTGCCGCCCGCAACCATGCCGGCGGTCTGCACCTCGACGACCCGCGGATCTCGCCGCTCTTCGCCGCGTTGCGGACGCTGCCGCCGACGCTCGTTCAGGTCGGCACCGACGAGATCCTCCTCGACGACTCGACCCGGTTCGCCGAGCGCGCCTACGCCGCCGGGGTCGACGTGACGCTGCAGCGGTTCGATGGCCTTTTCCACGAGTTCCAGCTCTTCGCGAAGCTGCTTCGGACCTCGCGGGGCGCGCTCGACGACATCGCCGTCTTCCTGAAGCGGCAATTCGACGCCGCCTCCTGACCGAGGCCGAGGTTTTGTCCCGCGTGGGCGGGGGTAAGTAGCCCGGGCGGTCGACCATGGCATGCCTGCTCAGGCGCGCTAGTGTGAGCCGCGTACAGGGGGGCGGAGAGCCCCGATCAGGTCCAACCCAAGTGGGGCAGCTTGGAAGCCAGTCAATTTCGTGAGGAGAGAGAAGCGCCGATCGGCGCTTCCGCCGAGTTGGTCGAGTCCGACTTCTCGGCCCCCGTCACCTCCCCGTGGCGGCTCTTCTGGAACCGCTTCCGCGAGGACCGCCTCGCGATTACCTCGATCGTCTTCATCATCCTGCTCTGCCTGATGGCGATCTTCGCTCCGGTGATCATCTCGATCACCGGAGCCCCGAGCCCCGACGCCCGCGACACCGGCGCCCTCGACCCGCTCTTCGCGACCCCGACCGGCCCCTCCTCGACGCACTGGTTCGGCGTCGACCAACTCGGTCGCGACGTCTTCAGCCGCACCGTCTACGGCGCTCGCGTCTCACTGATCGTCGCCTTCGCGGCAACGATCATCGCCACGATCTTCGGCGTCATCGCGGGACTGCTCGCCGGCTACTACCGCGGCTGGACCGACACCGTCATCTCCCGCTTCGTGGACGTCCTGCTCGCGATCCCGTACCTCCTGCTCGCGACCGGCCTCGCCGCGGCCTGCACGCTGGGCCAGACCAGCGGCGGCGGCTCCGGCTGCCTCGGCGGCATCATCAAGCCCGGCCTCGGCGTCGTCATCTTCGTCATCGCGTTCACCAGCTGGACCTACATGGCGCGGATCGTCCGCGGGCAGGTGCTGTCGCTGCGTGAGAAGGAGTTCGTGGAGGCGTCGCGTTCGATGGGCGCGTCCGACATGCGGATCGTCTTCCGCGAGCTGCTGCCCAACCTGACGGCGCCGATCATCGTCTACGCGTCGATCCTGATCCCGCAGGTGATCCTCTACGAGGCCGCCCTCTCGTTCCTCGGCGTCGGCGTCACCAACCAGCCGAGCTGGGGGCAGATGATCTCCGACGCGACCCCCGTCTTCGCCGATGCCTGGTGGTACATGTTCTTCCCCGGCATCGCCCTGGTGCTCACCGTGCTCGCCTTCAACTTCGTCGGCGACGCCATGCAGGACGCCCTCAACCCGAAGAAGCGGCGCTCTTGAACGACCTTGAGAAAGAACGAGATGAATAGAGCTCGTCCAAACCGAAAGGAAACACAATGCGATTGAAGGTCCTCCGGGTACTCGTACCCGGGTTGCTCCTCGCGATGGCCGTGGCGCTAGCCGCCTGCGGCAGCAGCGACAGCACGGATTCGAGCTCGAGCTCGAGCGCGACCAGTGATGCTCAGAAGCAATTCGCCGCGCCGACCGAGGCGCCGTCCGATGCGCAGTCCGGAGGCGACCTGACCGTGATTGCGGCCAGTGACGTCGACTACATCGACCCGGGCGCTCAGTACTACCAGTTCTCCTACATGATCAGTTCCGCAACCGGATCCCCGCTCGAGAGCTGGGCCCCGGCGGACGTCGAGCAGGCCACGCCGCTGCTGGCTTCGGAGGCCCCGACGGTCAGCGACGACGGCAAGACGATCACCTACAAGATCCGCGACGACGTCGAGTACTCGCCGCCGGTCAGCAGGACCGTTACGGCTGCCGACGTCAAGTACGCGATCGAGCGGTCGCTGCTCCCGGGCGTGCCGAACGGCTACGTCCAGACCTACCTGTCGGGCGTTCAGGGAATCGACAAGGCCATCAAGGCGGCCCAGGACAACCCGACCGGCGGCGCCCCTGACATCAGCGGCATCACCGCTCCGGACGACACGACGCTCGAGATCAAGCTGGACAACACGACCTCGATCGGCGTGATCGGAGCACTGACGCTCCCGGTCAGCTCGCCCGTCCCGGAGGAGTACGCCAAGCAGTTCGACGCCGAGAACCCCTCGACGTACGGTGAGCATCAGGTCGCGACCGGTCCGTACATGATCGAGAACGCATGCGTCACCGGCACCAAGCCGACGGACAACTGCGACGGCGCCCTGACCGGCTACACGCCGAACAAGGAGATCCACCTCGTTCGCAACCCGAACTGGGCCGGAACCGCTGGTAACCCGCCCGAGGGCGACTACCGTCCGGCGTACCTGGACGACATCACCTTCCAGGAGGGCTTCGCCGACACGGTGTCGGCCTCCAAGAAGGTCCTGGCCGGCAGCGGTCTGATCAACGGCGACTTCACGACGCCGCCGAGTGCCATCAAGCAGGCGGCCACCGATGGCGAGGCGGGTCAGCTGACCCTGACGCCGAGTGGTGGTAACCGCTACGTGGCTCTGAACACCCAACAGCCGCCGTTCGACGACATCAACGTCCGCAAGGCCGTCGTCGCGAACGCCAACCGGACCGACCTCCGGAACACCCGCGGTGGCGAGCTGACCGGTCCGGTCGCAAGCCACTACCTCCCGCCGGAGTTCCCCGGCTTCGAGGAAGCGGGCGGCCTCGAGGGTCCCGACCTCGACTTCATGGCGAACCCGGACGGAGATCCGGCCCTCGCCGCGGAGTACATGAAGAAGGCCGGGTTCTCGAGCGGCAAGTGCGAGGGCGCGGATTGCGAGATCACCATGGTCGGTGACGACTCGCCTCCGGGATCCGACACCGCCGCGGTGGTCAAGAGTCAGCTGGAGGAACTTGGCTTCAAGGTCAACTTCCAGAAGGTGACTCACGACATCATGTACACGAAGTTCTGCAGCACCCCGTCGAACGCGCCTGAGGTGTGTCCGAACGTGGGCTGGCTGAAGGACTTCAACGATGGTCAGTCCATGCTGGACCCGACGTTCAACGGCGAGAACGTGGTCCCGGAGAACAACTCCAACTGGCCGCAGCTCAACGACCCGAAGATCAACAAGGCGATCAACGACGCCACGCTGATCGACAACCTCGACGAGCGCAACCAGGCATGGGCCAACGTCGACGAGATGATCACCGCCCAGGCTCCGGCCATCCCGTACATCTGGGATGACCAGGCCAACATCCAGTCGGCCGACGTGGCCGGCGTGGTCAACAAGTTCAACGCGAACTGGGACCTGTCGTTCACGTCGCTGAAGCCGTGATCGGCGCCCGCTGATCGCAGAGGACTGAGAGAAGGGGGCCCGTCGCAGCGGCGGGCCCCCGACTCCCTCACTTCACTCCACACCACTCCGCAGCACTTCACCCCACACCTCCCCCCGGACCACCACACAAATGGCTCGCTACATCGTTCGCAGATTGCTCTGGGCAATCCTGATGCTCATCGCCGTGAGCGGCGTGGTCTTCATCCTCTTCTACGTCTTCCCGTCCGCCGACCCGGCGCAGCTCCGCGCCGGCCGCCAGGCCAACGAGGACCAGATCCAGGCGATCCGCGAGTCGCTCGGGCTCGACAAGTCCGTCCTGACGCAGTTCTGGATCTACCTGAAGGGCGTCTTCACACCGTTCGACCTGCCCGGGACCGACGCCACCGGACCCCTCTACTTCGGCCGCAGCTACCAGTCGAACGCCGACGTCAAGGACGTCATCTTCAGCGACCTGCCGGCGACGGCCCTGCTCGTCTTCGGCGCCGTGATCGTCTGGATGGCGGTCGCGATCCCGACCGGGATCATCTCGGCGATCCGCCAGCGCTCGCTGCTCGACCGGACGACGATGATCACGACTCTCGTCTTCATCTCGGCACCGGTCTTCTGGCTCGGCCTCGTCGCCCTCTACCTCTTCGCCGACGACGTCGGTGTCTTCCAGATCTTCCCCGGCATCGGCAGCTACGCGGAGCAGGACACGTTCCTGGGCAAATGCTCGACGATGATCCTGCCCTGGCTCGTCTTAGCCGCGGCCACTGCGGCGATATATGCCCGATATCTGCGCTCGCAGATGATCGACGTGATGCAGGAGGACTACATCCGCACCGCTCGCGCGAAGGGACTGCCGGAGAAGAAGGTGATCGGAAAGCACGTGCTCCGGAGCGCGATCACGCCGATCGTGACCCTGCTCGGACTCGACGTCGCCGTCCTGCTCGCGGGTAACGCGATCCTCACCGAGACCGTCTTCAACATCCCCGGGGTGGGCGCCGAGACGTTCAACGCGATCAAGCGCTCCGACCTGCCGATGATCCAGGGGATCACCCTGTTCGGAGCGTTCTTCATCGTCACGCTGAACCTGGTCGTCGACGTCGTCTACGCCTACCTGGATCCGAGGGTCCGATACTGATGGCCGCAAAGACATTGCTCGAGATCGAGGACCTCAAGGTCCACTTCAACACCGACGAGGGCGTCGTCAAGGCGGTCGACGGCGTCTCCCTCGAGGTGCGCGAGGGCGAGATGCTCGGCATCGTCGGCGAGTCCGGCTCGGGCAAGAGCGTCGCCAACATGACGATCCTCGGCCTGACGCGAGCCTCGAACGCCGACATCAGCGGCCGGATCGACTTCGAGGGCGAGGACCTGCTCAACATGGGCGACGAGGAGCTGCAGAAGATCCGCGGCAACGGGATCTCGATGATCTTCCAGGACCCGCTCTCGGCCCTGCACCCCTTCTACAAGGTCGGCAAGCAGCTGATCGAGGCGATCCAGATCCACCAGGACCTCGATACGGCGGCCTCCCGTGCCCACGCCGTCGACCTGCTCGAGCTCGTCGGCATCCCCGACGCCGAGCGGCGGATGGGCGAGTACCCGCACGAGTTCTCCGGCGGGATGCGTCAGCGCGTGATGATCGCGATGGCGCTGACGAACGATCCGAAGCTGCTGATCGCCGACGAGCCGACGACCGCCCTCGACGTGACGACGCAGGCCCAGATCCTGCGGCTGATCGAGCGCCTCCAGGCCGAGCTCGGGATGGCGGTGATCATGATCACCCACGACCTCGGCGTGATCGCCGAGGTCGCCGACCGGGTGATGGTCATGTACGCCGGCGAGGTCGTCGAGTCGGGGACGCTCGACCAGATCTTCTACGACCCCCAGCATCCCTACACGTGGGGGCTGCTCGGGTCGCTGACCCGCGTCGACCAGCCACGGCTCGCCCGCCTCGCCCAGATCGCCGGCCAGCCGCCGTCGCTGATCAACCCGCCGTCGGGCTGCCACTTCCGCAACCGCTGCCCGCACGAGTTCTCGAAGTGCACCGAGCACCCGGGGCTCGAGAAGCGGATCGGCGACGGCGATCACGCCGACCGCTGCTGGCTGCCGGTCGACAAGAAGAAGGAACTGCGCGTCGTCGAGACGCGGCGAGATCGGCCTCGAGGCGCCGACGAAGGAGCCGGCGGCATGAACACGCTCGAGACCAGCACCGTTCCCGCCGGCGAGGAGGTCGGGGCCGAGAATCCGATCCTCGTCGTCGATCACCTCGTCAAGCACTTCCCGATCAAGTCGGGGATCCTCATCGACCGCCAGATCGGCGCCGTCCAGGCCGTCGACGACGTCTCGTTCGCCGTCAACCGCGGCGAGACGCTCGGGCTCGTCGGCGAGTCCGGCTGCGGCAAGTCGACCCTCGCCCGCTCGATCCTGCAGCTGCTCACGCCGACTTCCGGCTCGGTCAAGTTCGAGGGGCGCGAGATCGCCGGGATCGGGCGGCGCCAGGCCCGCGAGCTGCGCTCCGACATGCAGATGGTCTTCCAGGACCCCTACGCATCGCTGAACCCGCGCAAGCGGATTGCCCAGATCGTCGGCGACCCGATGCGCCTGCACGGCATCGTCGATCGCGACGGCGTCAAGGTCGCCGTCCAGGAGTTGCTCGAGAAGGTCGGGCTCAACCCCGAGCACTACAACCGCTTCCCGCACGAGTTCTCCGGCGGCCAGCGCCAGCGGATCGGCATCGCCCGGGCGCTGTCGCTGAACCCGAAGCTGATCATCGCCGACGAGCCCGTCTCGGCCCTCGACGTCTCGATCCAGGCCCAGATCATCAACCTGCTCGAGGACCTCCAGGACGAGCTTCAGCTCACCTACATCTTCGTCGCCCACGACCTCAGCGTCGTCCGCCACGTCGCCGACCGGATCGCAGTCATGTATCTCGGCAAGATCGTCGAGATCGGCCCCGCCGAAGAGGTCTACAACCGGCCGATCCATCCCTACACCCAGGCGCTGCTCTCGGCCGTCCCGATCCCCGACCCGCGCGCCAACGCCGCCCGCAAGCAGATCGTCCTCGAGGGCGACGTCCCGAGCCCGGCCAATCCGCCCTCCGCCTGCCGCTTCCACACGCGCTGCCCGCGCGCCACCGACATCTGCTCGGCCGACGAGCCGCCGCTGATCGACCACGGCGGCAAGCACTTCGCAGCCTGCCACCACCCTCTCGACAGGGACTGACGGACCGGGAGGCGCCTGGCCGGCGTCGTCGTCGGCACCTAGCTGAGCAGCCGCCGCAGATCAGCGGCGAGCTTCGCCCTTCCGGCGTGTAGGTGTCTCCAGGTAACGCGGACAACCTGCCAGCCGGCGAGCAGAAGGTCCCGGTCGCGCTCCGCGTCGGCATCCGCCTGAACGGGGCGAGCGTGAACGGCGTGGCCGTCGAGCTCGACGATCAGCCGCCGTTCCCTCCAAAGGCAGTCGACGACGACGAACCGATCGCCGAGGTGGATCGCCGCATTGAGCTCCGGCCGCGGCAGGCGCTCGGCTTCCAGGAACCGCGCGAACCGTGCCTCCAGTTCCTCCCTCGTGATCCCGCCGCCGACCTCGAGGTCCGCCAGCACCGCCCGGAGCGTCGTTGCCCCGCGGCGGCCGGGATGGCGCTCGAGGAGGTCGGGCACCGAAAGCGGATCGGTGAGGCCGCGCACCTCCGCCTCGCGGATCACCTGCTCGAGGTCGTGCGGGTCGAGCACCGACGCCAGATCGAAGATCGTCCGAGGCACCGTGGTCGTCGGGATTCCGTCGAGGACCTTCACCTCGTCGGCCGGGAGGACGGCGGTGTGGAAGACGATGGCAGCGGAGGGACGGCGGCCCGCGGGGACGGTGACAGTCGGGCGCCCGGACCAGCGGCGAAGGCCGATGTGCGCGCCAGCAGCTTGATGGCTGAGAGCGGCACCATCGCCGGCTCGAAGCACAGCCGCCATCCACCTGCCCTCACGGCTTAGAAGGGTGTGTCCGACGGCGAAGACCCCGCGATGGATGCGATGGAGGCGACCCGCTGCCACGCGATGGCCGACTCCTCGGTCTCCGAGCCCGAGCGCTATGAGTTGGCCCAGCGCGACCACGCCGTGTTGAACCCGGGCCAGAGCAGCAACCTCCGCCTCCATCCGGCGAGATCCACCCTTCGGACGCATACCGTCGGTTCCGTAGGTCTCGGCGCTCATGCACCCAACGGTGGCGCTTCCGGGCAGACCGATCACCCCCCATCTGTGCCAAATACCTCGCGGAAGACGCTCGTCTCGCCAACCCCCAATAGGCTCCGCCCCGATGGGACCCCTGCATGGAGTGAAGGTCGTCGAGATCGCCTCGATCGGGCCCGGGCCGTTCGCGGTGATGATGCTCGCCGACATGGGCGCGGACGTGATCCGGCTCGAGCGCGCCGGCGCGAGCGCCGGGCTCGGATCGGGCTCGTGGAACTACATGCACCGCGGCCGCCCGTCGGTCGCCTGCGACCTGAAGACGGAGGAGGGGAGGGAGCTGGCGTTGCGCCTCTGTGAGAAGGCGGACGTGCTCATCGAGGGCTTCCGTCCCGGCGTCATGGAGCGGCTCGGCCTCGGGCCGGACGACGTCGCCGCCCGCAACGAGCGCCTCGTCTACGGGCGGATGACCGGATACGGGCAGGAAGGCCCGATGTCGGCCGTCGCCGGCCACGACATCAACTACGTATCGCTGTCGGGAGCGCTCGGCGCCATCGCCCGCGAGGGCGAGCGCCCGCTCGTGCCGCTCAACCTCGTCGGCGACTTCGGGGGAGGCGGGATGCTGCTCGCGCTCGGAGTCCTCGCCGCGGTCATCGAGGCCCGCGAGTCCGGGAAGGGCCAGACCGTCGACGCCTCGATGGTCGAGGGCGCCTCGGTGATGATGACCCTGATCCATGCGATGCGGGACATCGGCATGTGGAACGACACCCCCGGCACCAACCTCCTCGACTCCGGCGCCCACTTCTACGAGGTCTACGAGTGCTCGGACGGCGGCTTCATGGCCGTCGGCGCGCTCGAGCCCCAGTTCTACGCGAAGCTCCTCGAGCTGATGGAGCTCGACCCGGCCGAGTTCCCGCAGATGGACCAGTCCCGCTGGCCGGAGCTGAAGGAGCGCTTCGCCGCCGTCTTCAGGACGAAGACCCGCGAGGAGTGGACGGCGATCCTCGAGCCGGCGGAGGCCTGTGCCACCCCGGTGCTCGGGATGGGCGAAGCGCCCGGCCACCACCACAACGCCGCCCGCGGCAGCTTCGTCGAAGTCGGCGGCAAGCTCCAGCCCGGCCCTGCCCCGCACTTCAGCCGCACCCCGTCGGGGACCCCGGCCCCACCCCCTGAGCCGGGGGCGGATACCGAGTCGGCGCTCACCGCCTGGGGGCTGACGAACGACGAGATACCCCGAACCGGAACCTGACTACCACTTCCTATGCGGTAAAACGCTTGCCTAACGAGTTATCAGGCAATAGGGTGACCGCGTCTTGGGTCCAGGAAATGGGGTAATCGGCCGTTCACCGGCATTGATCGGACTTTCGTTCGCGCTTCTCCTCGTCGCTCTCGCCTGGGCCGCCTCCGGCCCGCCGCCGGTCTCGCTCGGCGGTTCCGCGGAGCCGGCCGCGCCGAGCGTCGACGAGGCCTACGGCAAGGCCCCACTCGCCTTCAGCCGGGCCGGTGCCCCCGCTGGCGCCGACTTCGCCGCCTCGACGTCGGGCTGGGACGGTCGTCCTCGGCTCGGCGGGCGCCGTCATCACCAAAGAGTCGAATGACGGTCGGGCAACCACCATCCCCGTCACGCTCGCCGGAGCCGCCGCGAGCGAACCGCAGGCGATCGACAAGCTCCCCGGCGTCGTCAACGACCTCCGCGGCGACGACCGATCGCAGTGGCGGACGAACGTGCCGACCTTCTCTCGCGTCCGCTATCCGGCCGTCTACCCGGGCATCGCGATGGACTACCACGGCACGACCGGCACGCTTGAGTACGACTTCCACCTCGCCCCTCATGCCGATCCATCACAGATCGCGGTCGGCTTCGGCGGCGCGCCGCTGCGGATCGCGAAGTCCGGTGCGCTGGTCGCCGGCGCCCACGGCCGGGCGATCCGCCAGGCCGCGCCGGTCGCCTATCAGCCCAACCCCGACGGCAGCCGGGACCCGGTCGACGCGAGCTTCGCGATCCACGGCGGCAAGGTCGGCTTCGACCTCGGGGCCTACGACAGCACCCGCCCGCTGGTCATCGACCCGCTGGTGCTGAGCTACTCGACCTACCTCGGCGGCACGGGCGACGACGAAGCTCTCCGGGATCGCGGTCGATCCGCAGGGCAACGCGTTCGTGACCGGATACTCCGACTCGGCCAACTACCCAACGACCGCCGGTGCCTACGACACGACCCAGTTCGCGACCGACAATTATCGACGCCGTTGTCACCAAGCTCAACCCGACCGGCAGCGCTCTCGTCTACTCGACCTACATCGGCGGCAACAACACCAGACGTAGGTGCGGACGTCGGCAGTCGACGGCGATGGCAACGCGTATGTGACCGGGTGGACGAAGTCGATCAACCAGCCCGACGCTCGGCGAACAACTTCCCGGCCGGCGCCCTGAACACTTCCAACGACGATGGATTCGGCGACGCCTTCGTCGCTCAAGCTGAATCTCGTCCGGGTACCGCCCTGATCTACTCGGTCGGTTCGGCGGTAAGTACCTGGACCAGCCGTTCGGGATGGTGATCGACTCGAGCGGCGCCGCCTACGTGACCGGGAAGACCGAATCCTCGGGGATCAGCGGCACGACGACCTTCCCGACCACCGCGGGCGTGACCCAGCCGTCGCCCGGGGGCAACGGCAGCACCGACGCCTTCGTGTCCAAGATCAATGCCGTCCGGCACCGGTTTCGCCTACTCGACCTACCTCGGTGGCCAGGGCCAGGACTATGGGAACGGCATCGACATCGACTCGCAGGGACGGGCCTATGTGACCGGCGTCCGAGAGCTACAACGGGAACACCCCGACGAACGGCTACTTCCCCGATCACTGCGAGTGCCTACGAGGACACGAACACCTACTTCGTCGGCGGCGGCCAGGATGCGTTCCTCACCCGGCTGAATGCATCGGGTCAGCGCGACTACTCGACCATGCTGGGGGGCGAAGGGAACGACAGTGCGCAATGCGGTCGCGGTCGGAGCCGACGGGATCGCCTACATAACGGGCACCTCGAGCACGACGGGCGTCGGAACAGAACAATTCGACCTGAAGAACCAGTACGAGGGCCCGAACGGTCAGTGCTGCTACGGCAACGACCTCTTCGTCAGCAAGTTCGACACGGACGCGAGCGGGGCCGACTCGCTCGTCTACTCGACCCTGATCGGTGGCAGTGGGACCGAGAGCGGCACTGGAATCCAGGTTGACTCCGAGCGGCTCCGCCTATATCACCGGGGTCACCGGGCAACGCCAGCGGAGAGAAGTACGACACGACCGCCGACGAGCTGCCGCATACCCAAGCGGGTTCTGCGGTGGTCACGAAACTGAGCCCGGCCGGGAATTCGCTCGTCTTCTCAACGACGATTCCCGAACGGAGGCGGCCTGACGCCGACCGACCTCGCGCTTAAGGGCGACGACGTCTACCTCGTCGGGACATCGCAGGACGCCGATTCCGCTGGCGACGACGAGCGGCGCTTTCCAGACCGCCCGGCCCGGCGGAAGGCGCGACGGCTTCGTCACCAAGATTACCGCCACAACCGGCCCCGACACGACCGCGCCCGACACGTCGATCACCAGCGGCCCCGCCAACGGAGCCACCGTGAACACGACGAACGTCAGCTTCGGCTTCACCGCCAACGAGGCGGCCACCTTCCAGTGCAGCTGGGACGGCGCGGCTTACGCGAGCTGCACCTCGCCCGACAGCCGCAACCTCGCGAACGGCGCCCACACCTTTGCGGTGAAGGCGAAGGACGCCTCCAACAACGAGGACGCGACCCCCGCCACCCGCAGCTTCACCGTCAGCACCGGCCCGCCACCGGACACAACGCCGCCGAACACGACGATCACGAAGGCGCCGGCGGCGAAGATCAAGGCGAGGAAGCTGCCGGTGTCAGTCTCGTTCAGCTTCACGGCCTCCGAGCCCGGGTCGACGTTCAAGTGCGGCATCGACGGCAAGGCGGCGGTCGCCTGCGCCTCGCCCGCCAAGTACGACCTCGGCAAGGGCAAGCACACGTTCAAGGTCTTCGCGACCGATTCGTCGGCGAACGTGGATGCCAGCCCGGCGACGGCTTCGGTCGAGGTCGCCAAGAAGAAGAAGCGCAGGAGGCACTGACGCGAGGAGGCGGGGTGCCGGGTCGGTTAGGAAGCGGGTCACGGGGAATAGTCTCCGAAGACCCCAAACCGACTCCGGAGGCCCCATGATCCGCAACCCCTTCTCCCGCAAGCCGAAGACGCCCGTCGACCAGGCGCTCGACGCCTTTGACAGCGTTCGCTCCGAGGCCGCCCAGTACGCGGCGACGATCCGCGACACCGCGGCCGAGATCGCCGACACGCTGACCGAGATCGGGCCGCCGTCGGCCCCGAAGCGCAAGCTGCCCGTGATCGCAGCCGTCGCCGCGGCCGGGCTCGGCATCGTCTACCTCGCCAAGTCGCGCGCCGCCGGATCGGCGCCTGGCCCCGTCCCCGAGGTTCCGGGTCCCCCGGCCGCGGCGGCGACCGAGACCGCTGCCCGCACGACCGCTCCCACCCCGCCCGAGGGCGCTGCCGCGCCGACGCCCGCCAAGCCCGGCGACAGCGAGGAGCCGAAGGAGCCGAAGGCCGCCACGGCCGAGAGCAACGGCGAGCCGAGCGAGCCGAAGAGCCGCGACCACCGGGAACGGCGACGGCGGCGACGGGGAGGAGAAGGGCTAGGCCCTACTCCCCTTCGTTGCGCAGCGGCACCTTCATGATCGGGTCCGCGAGCAGCATCTCCTTGGTGAAGATGAGGTCGTTGCGGTTGTAGTCGGCCATCTCGTACTCGTGGCCCATCGTGATCGCGTCGAAGGGGCAGGCAACCTCGCAGTAGCCGCAGAAGATGCACCGCGAGAGGTTGATCTCGTAGACGGCGGCGTAGCGCTCGCCTGCGGAGACGCGGTTGTCGGGGTCGTTCTCCGCCGCGACGACGCGAATGCAGTCGGCCGGGCAGGCGGCGGCGCAGAGTGAGCAGCCGACGCACTTCTCGAGACCGGTGTCCTCGAACTTGTGGAGCTTGTGGCGGCCGCGGAAGCGCGGGTAGACCGGCGTCTTCTCCTCCGGGTACTGGATCGTGACCGGCCCTTCGACGACGCGGGCCATCGTCGTCTTCAGGCCGCGCAGCGTCTCGCCGAAGGCGCGGTAGGCGCCCTTGATCCCGCCCGGCTCCGGCCCACGCTGGACGCTGACGACGGAGTCGTCGGGGAGGTAGGGGTAGGGATCGGCCCCGTTCGTTGTGGTCTCGTCGGCCATCGCTCAGCTCCAGTCTCTCACCAGACCACCACGAGCACGGCGGTGACGAGGACGTTGAGCGTCGCGAGCGGCAGCAGGACCTTCCAGCCGAGGCTCATCAGCTGGTCGTAGCGGAGCCGCGGCAGGGTCGCGCGGATCCAGATGAAGAAGCAGATCAGCAGGATGATCTTGACCAGCATCACGATCACGCCGACGAGCGCGGCCGTGTGGATCCCGAAGGGCAGGTGCCAGCCGCCGAGGAACATCGCCGAGGCGATCCCGGAGATCACGATCATCTCCATGTACTCGGCCATGAAGTAGGAGCCGAAGCGCATCCCGCCGTACTCGGTGTTGTAACCGGAGACGAGCTCGGCGTCGGCCTCGGGGAGGTCAAAGGGCGGCCGGTTCGTCTCGGCGAAGCCGGCGACCATGAAGATCAGGAAGCCGACGAACTGGGGGATGATGTACCAGGTGCTCGCGGCCTGGGCATTGGCGATGTCGACGAGGCTGAGCGAGCCGGCCATCATGATCACGCCGAGCAGGGCGAGGCCCATCGAGATCTCGTAGCTGATCAGCTGCGCGGCCGAGCGCATCGCGCCCATGAAGCTGTACTTCGAGCCCGACGCCCAGCCGCCGAGCAGCAGGCCGTAGAAGGAGATCGAGCCGAACGCGAAGGCGTAGAGGATGCCGATCGAGACGTCGATCCCGTAGAGGCCGACCTCGCCGTCGACGACGTCGCCGAACGGGATGATCGCCAGCGTCGCGGTGGCGCTGAGAATGACGAGCGCCGGCGCGATCGCCCAGAGGATCGGCACCGCCGCCTCCGGCTTGTAGCTCTCCTTGCTGAGCAGCTTGACGACGTCGGCGAGCGGCTGGAAGAGGCCTTTCGGCCCGACCCGGTTCGGCCCGTAGCGGGCCTGGAAGCGGCCGAGCAGCTTGCGCTCGAGGAGCAGGATCATCGGCACGATGCCGAGGATCACCGCGAAGATGATCAGCGACTTCAGGACCAGCAGCCAGCTCGCCTCGGCGAAGCTGACATCGGCGATCACCACGACACCGGCTCCCGCTTCGTGACGATCAGGGCCGGCGCTGCTGCGGGCTCGTCGTCGCCCGCGTCGGCGTCGCCGCCGGCGGTGGGCTCGGGCTCCGGCTCCGGCTCCGGGGCGAGCTCGACCTCGACCGTCGCGGCGCCGCCGAGGGCGCCGGCCGGGTCGCTCGCGGTCCCGGAGACCAGGAACGCCGTGCCCTCGAGCATCCGCTCGCGGAGGCCGACCGTCGCCGTCAGCGACCCTTCGCCGGCGCTGACGGTCACCCGCTGGCCGTGCTGGACGCCGAGCCGCTCGGCATCCGCCGGGTTGAGCTCCAGCGTCTGCCCGGTCGCGAGGAAGCCGAGCGCCGGGTTCTCGTCGGCGACATAGTCGGCCCAGAGGTCGCGGTAGGTGCCGAGGCGGAGGCCGTCCTCATCGCTGGAGCCCGGGCTGCTGCCGTCGCCACTCGGCAGCGCCGGAGCGTCGAAGCCGAGGCCGTTGCGGTCCTGCCAGCGGAGACCCATGCCGCCGATGTCGTTCACGGTGATGCCGGCGTAGAAGGGGATGTCGGCGGCGAGGAGGTCGAAGACCTCGCCGGCGGTGCCGGCTCCGGGATCGGAGCCGAGGCGGGCCGACAGCTCGCTGAGGGCTTGCCAGAGCGGGCGGACCGTGCCGGGGCGGGGGACGGAGGGGCGGACGCGCTGGAGGCGGCCGTCGGGGTGGGTGACCGTCCCCTCCTTCTCGGCGTGGCTCTCGGCGGGGAAGTGGACGTCGGAGGCCTGCGCGGAGGCGCCGGGGAACATCGAGATGCTGAGCGTGAACTTCGCCGCCGAGAGCGCCCGCTTCCAGCCCTCCGGGTCGTCGAAGTCGCGGATCGGGTCGACGTCGCCGAGGATCAGGGCCTCGATCTCGCCGGACTCGAGGGCGGCGCGGATCTCGTCGGCGGAGCGGCCGCCGGTCGTCTCGGCGAAGCCGGGGCCGAAGTCCTCAGCACAGCCGACCTCGCGGAGGCCGCGGCCGTTCGCGGCGGCGGGGATCTCGTAGAGGCCGCCGCCCGCCATCCCGTCGAGACCGAGCACATCGGCGAGGCCGAGCAGCGATGCGGCGACGTCCTCGCGGTCGTCGCCGGCCAGCATCCCCTCGCCCCAGACGACGACGATCGGGCCGGCGTCGCGGAGGGCGTCGGCGAACCCGGCCGCGTCGGCGTCGGCGTCGCCGGAGCCGATCGCAGAGCGCAGGTCCTCGATGAAATTGCGCGCCTCGCCCGGGGCGAAGCGCTGGGCCTCGAGGCAGCCGGTCGAGTCGATCGCCGCGCCGCCGTCGAGGGCGGTCGGGCGCTCGGTCGCGACGAGCAGTTTGGCGCCGTTGCGGCGGACGGCCTTGCGGATCCGCAGCTCGATGATCGGCATCTCGTGCATCGGGTCGCAGCCGAGGACGAGGATTGCGCCGGCGTCGTCGATCTCGGCGGTGCCGACGGCGAGGTCGGGCGAGGCGAGGCGGGCACGGGCCGCGCGACTGAGGCCGCGGCGCGCGGTCGAGGCGACGTCGTTCGAGCCGAGCGCCCCGCGGACGAGCCGCTGGATCAGCCAGCCCTCCTCGTTGGAGGTGCCGCCGCCGACGATGGCCGCGGTGCGGCCGACCGCCGAGGCGAGGCCGGTCGCGGCCTTCTCGATCGCCTCGTCCCAGCTCGTCGGCTCGAGCGGACCGCCGGAGCGGACCTGAGGCGTGACGGGCCGGTCCGGGCTCGAGAACATCTGGTAGCCGAAGCGGCCCTTGTCGCAGAGCCAGCCGTCGTCGACGTCCTCGTTGTCGCGGGCGAGGACGCGGACGACCTTGTCGTCGCGGACCGTGAACTTGACGTTGCACTGGCTCGGGCAGAGCGTGCAGACGGAGCCGGCGTCCTCGATGTCCCAGGGCCGGGCGCGGAAGCGGTATGCCTGCGACGTCAGGGCACCGACGGGGCAGAGCTCGATGATGTTGCCGTGGAAGGGGCCGATGTAGGGCCGATCTTCATGGGTGCCGACGAAGGTCTTGGCGCCGCGCTCGAGGAGCTGCAGCTGCTCGTCCTCGGAGACCTCCTGGCTGAACCGCACGCAGCGGTAACAGAGGATGCAGCGCTCGCGGTCGATGCGGATCAGCGGCGAGAGCGGAATCGGCTTCTGGAAGTGGCGCTTCGGGTCGGTGACGCGGCTCTTTCCCGGGCCCCAGCCCATCGCGATGTCCTGAAGGGGGCATTCGCCGCCCTTGTCGCAGACCGGGCAGTCGAGCGGGTGGTTGACGAGCAGGAACTCGACGACGGCGTTCTGGGCCTCCTTGACGCGGTCCGTCTGCGTGTAGGCGACCATGCCGTCGCGGACGGGGGTCGAACAGGCCGTCTGGAGCTTCGGGATCCCCTCGATCTCGACGAGGCACATCCGGCAGGCGCCGACCGGGTCGCCGAGCTTCGGCTCGTAACAGAAGACGGGGATCTCGACGTCGCCGTGCTTGGCGGCATCGACGAGCATCGCCCCCTCGGTGGCCGCGATCTCGACGCCGTCGACAACGATCGTGATCGCCTTGGCGTCCTTCCGGGCGGGACTCATGCGCCGACTCCGGCCGGAGTCATCACCGCGGGCTCGACGTCGAGCGGTGCCGGTCCTGCCTCGCGGGCGCGGGCGATCGTCTCCTCGAACTCGGATCGCCAGCGGCGGACCATCGAGCCGACCGGCATCGCCATCGCGTCGCCGAGGACGCAGAGGCAGTGGCCGATGATGTTCTCCTGGACCGAGGCGACGATGTCGAGGTCCATCGGCGTCGCCTCGCCGCGGACGACGCGCTCGAGCATCTTCACGGTCCAGTTCGTGCCCTCGCGGCAGGGGCTGCACTTGCCGCACGACTCGTGCTGGTAGAAGCGCGCGGTCCGCAGCGCCATCTCCGGGATCGAGACCGAGTCGTCGGCGACGATGATCGCGCCCGAACCGAGCATCGAGCCGGCCTCGGCGAGCGCCTCGAAGGAGTAGGGGAGGTCGAGTTCCTCGGGGCCGAGGACCGGGGCGGATGATCCGCCCGGGTACCAGGCCTTGACCTCACGGCCCTCGGGCGGGCCGCCGGCGAGGCCGTAGATGATGTCGCGGGAGGAGATGCCGAGCTCGACCTCGTAGTTGCCGGGGCGCTGGACGCACCCGGAGACGGAGACGACCTTGGTGCCCGTCGACTGCTCGGTGCCGAAGCCCTTGAACCAGTCGGAGCCGTTGTTGACGACGTTCGGCAGGTTCATCAGCGTCTCGACGTTGTTGATCAGCGTCGGCCCGCCGTAGAGGCCCTGGATCGCCGGGAACGGCGGCTTCAGTCGCGGGTTGCCGCGCTTGCCCTCCAGCGAGTCGAGGAGCGCCGTCTCCTCGCCGCAGATGTAGGCGCCGGCGCCGCGGTGGACGACGATGCTGACGTCGACCCCGGTGCCGAGGATGTCGTCGCCGAGGTAGCCGGCGTCGTAGGCCTCGGCGACGGCGGCGTCGAGGCGGTCGGCGATCTCGGCGTACTCGCCGCGGATGAAGATGAATGCCCTGGTGGCGCCGGCGGCCATCGCGCCGATCGCGACGCCCTCGACGAGGCCGTGCGGGTTCTTGAACATCAGCTCGCGGTCCTTGAAGGTGCCCGGCTCGGATTCGTCGGCGTTGCAGCAGAGGTACTTGTCCATGTCGCCCTGCGGCAGGAAGCTGGCCTTCTTGCCCATCGAGAAGCCGGCGCCGCCGCGGCCGCGCAGGCCGGACGCCTCGAACTCGCTGACGAGATCGCCGGGCTCGCGGTCCCGGAACGCCGCCCTCAGGGCCGTGTAGCCGCCGAGTCGCTCGTAGGTCTCGATCGAGTGCAGGCCGGGCTCGTCGATGTGCCGAAACAGGACCCTCGTCTCGAGGCCCTCAGACACGCTGTTCTCCGGTCATCCGCACTCCGCGAAACCTACCGGAACCCGGCTTTCGCCCTACTTGATGCGGATCGTCGCAACCCGCACGGCCGACACCGTTCTGACGACACCGATCTACAGGTTGATGGCGGGCTCCGCGGGTAGGCCCATGGCAGACACACACGCCCCGTAACCGGGCGACGTGAGCCCGGCCGGAGCCGAATCGGAGGAGGAGAGATGGCAACGGAGGAGAGGTCCGCGACGGAGGTAGCGGAACGGGCCTGGACACCCGCCGACCCGGGACCGCTGGGGCTGGCGGCGTTCGCGCTCACGACTTTCGTGCTCAGCATGTTCAACGCCGGCCTCGTCGGCGAGGGAGGCGAGCCGGTCGTGCTCGGCCTCGCGCTCGCCTACGGCGGCGTGGCCCAACTGCTCGCCGGCATGTGGGAGTTCCGGACCGGCAACACGTTCGGCGCCGTGGCGTTCAGCTCCTTCGGGGCCTTCTGGCTCTCGTTCTGGGCGTACGTGACGTTCTACGCGGACAGCGTTCCCCCGGCCGACGCCGGCCACGCGGTCGGCCTCTACCTGATCGCCTGGGGAATCTTCACCGCGTACATGTTCATCGCGTCGTTGCGGACGACCGGCGCGATCGCGCTCGTCTTCGCGCTGCTCGCCGTGACTTTCTTCCTGCTCGGGATCGGCGACGCCGGCGCTCACGAGAGCATCACGAAGGCGGGCGGCTGGTTCGGCCTGGCCACCGCGCTGGCGGCCTGGTACGCGTCGTTCGCCGCGGTCACCAACTCGACCTTCGGCCGGACCGTGATGCCGGTCAGGCCGCTGAACACCCCTCGCTGAGCAGGGCGCAGCGGGCCGCCGCGATCCCGCGGCGGTCCGTGCCGCGCTTCAGGAAGAGGCGCTGACGAATCGCGAGCGGATGTCGGCGGCGAGCCCCTCGCGGTCCTGCCGCAGCCGCCGTGCCGTCACCCGCAGCGTGAAGATGCCCTCGCGGAGGAGGCGGGCGTCGCGCTCGCGGTCGCGCTCAGCCTGCGACCAGTGCGCGTGGAACGAGCGGCTGTCCAGCTCGGCCACGAGTCGAGCTTGCGGCCACCAGAAGTCCACGATGAAGCCGCAGACGAGCACGTTGCACTGCGGTGTCGGCAGCCCGAACTCTTCGAGGAAGAGCTGGAACTCGCGCTCGAGGCCCTTGAGTGCGTTGCCGACCGGAAGGTGGTCGGCCAGCAGGGCCGAGAGTGGCGCGATGCCTCGACGCCCCGGATTGTGGTCCATGCACGCGCGGATGGCGGCCGGATCGAGACGTCCGAGACGCTCAGCCTCCTCGGCGATCGCCCTCAGCCGGTCGGCTGTTTCCGTCTCGGCGAGGTCGAGGAGGGTTCGTGCAACGGTCGTCACCGGGATGCCGTCGACCCGCGTCAGGTCGGCGGCGTCGAGCCGCCGCGGTCGATGGACGACGACCCCGTTCAGCCTGCGTGCGGACGGCCGTCCCGGAACGCTGACGTGAACGGCCCCGCGCTCCCGCGCCAGGTCCTGCGCCTGCGCCGAGCTGAGATGGCTGAGGGCCGGCCCCGGCCGGGTGGCGAGCAACGCCGCGAACCAATGTCCCCGGGAAGTGAGCGGCTGGGAGCCGACGGCGTAGACCGACGGATGGATGAGTCGGAGGCGCCCGGTGTCGAGCCGGTGGCGGATCGCGTTGCGGGTGAAGCCGAGTCCCTGTAACTGATCCCGAGCCACGACTCCTCGCTGCCGGTGGGCGAGGGCGGCCAGTCGCCGCTCCATGTCCCGGCGGGCTTCGCGTCCACTCGGGGGTGGGTCGGTTCGAGCTTCCCTGTTGCGCTCAGATCGACCCACGTCCGCCATGGACGGAGAATCCAGCCCCGAGACGCACGCGTGGGCCGACGAATGGGACCTTTCGGGGCCTATTCGGCGACGGAAGGCGCGCGGCCGTTCGCGTCGCCCTCGGGGCCACCGGCCACCGGGCGGATCGCCATCGCCTTGTCGGGCAGGACCTCGGCGCCGGTCCGCAGGGCCTCGATCACCGTCGCCGCGTCCTCGCCGTCGAGCGGCCCGTAGTAGCGCTCGTCGATTGAGGCCATCGGGGCGAGGTCGCAGGCGCCCAGGCACTCGAAGCCGCTGACGTAGACCTCGCCGTCGGGTGAGACGCCGCCGCCGTGGCCGGCATCGTGGATGTCGGTGCCGGTTGCGTCGCAGAACGAGGCGAGAAGCTCGTCGCCGCCGCGCATCCAGCAGGAGATGTTGGTGCAGACGAGGACGCGGTGGCGCCCGGCCGGCTCGAGGTGGAAGAGGTCGTAGAAGCTGGCGACGGACTCGAGGTAGGCGGCGGTGACGCCCATCACCGCGGCGCCCTGGCGGATTCCCTCCGGCGAGCACCAGCCGTAGCGGCGCTGGATCGCGAACAGCGTCGGGATCGAGGCCGAGCGCTTCTGCGGGTAGCGCGACATGAGCTCCTCGATCTCCCGGCGGAGGTCCTCGGGGACGTCGGCCTCGTGGGCCTCCGGCACCTGGACGGCGTCCGTGTCGGCGACGCCGGGATGGGCTGCCCCCTCGGCGCCGCCGGCACCGCCGCCGTCTCCGGCGACCTCGCCTCCGGCCTGCGCCGGCTCGCCCGAACCGGGCTTGCTCTCGGCGTCGGGAGCGGGGGGCTCGCCGGAGGCGCCGGGCGCCTGCTCCCGCTCTTCGGCGTCGCTCGGCCGCTCGTCGCTCACCGGTCGATACCGCCGAGGATCGGGTCGAGCATCGCGAGGTTGGCGATCAGGTCGGCGACGTAGCCGTCGATGCACATCTCACGAAGCGCCTGGAGGTTGACGAAGGAGGGGTCGCGCATGTGGACGCGGACCGGCTTCGAGGAGCCGTCGGCGACGAGGAACACTCCGTACTCGCCGCGCGGACCCTCGATCGGGAAGTACACCTCGCCCGGCGGGACGCGGAAGCCCTCGGTGACGAGCTTGAAGTGGTGGATCAACGCCTCCATCGAGGTGCCGAGCTCGTGGCGCGGCGGCAGCACGACCTTGCGGTCGTCGGCGACCCACGGGCCCTCGGGAAGCCCGTCGATCGCCTGCTCGATGATCCGCACCGACTCGCGCATCTCGTTGAGCCGGACGCGGTAGCGGTCGTAGTTGTCGCCGATCGTCCCGATCGGGATCTGGAAGTCGAAGTCCTTGTAGGGCAGGTAGTCGGTGACCTTGCGGAGGTCCCACGGCTCGCCGGCGGCGCGCAGCAGCGGCCCGGTGACGCCCAGCTCGAGGAGCCGCTCGCGGGAGACGATCCCGACGTTCTTGGTGCGCTGGAGGAAGATCTCGTTCTGGTCGAGGAGTGCCGCGTACTCGTCGATCCGGCCCGGCATGTCGGCGCAGAAGTCGCGGACGCGATCGGCGAACCCGACCGGGATGTCCTCGGCGACGCCGCCGACCTGGAAGTAGCGCGTGTGCATCCGCTGACCCGCCGACATCTCGAAGAGGTCGAGGATCTTGTCGCGCTCGCGGAAGCAGTACCAGAACATCGAGATCGCGCCGAGATCGAGCGCCGTCGTCCCGAGCCCGACGAGGTGCGAGTGGATCCGGTTCAGCTCCATGTGGAGAATCCGCAGGTAGGCGGCGCGCGGCGGGATCTCGAGCTCGAGCAGCTTCTCGGTCGCCCCGCAGAACGCCTCCATGTTGAAGAAGTAGGAGAGGTAGTCCATCCGCTCGATGAACGGGATGACCTTCCAGTAGCTCTTGTCCTCACAGGACTTCTCGATGCCCGTGTGGACGTAGCCCATGACCGGCTTGAGGTCGCGGACGACCTCGCCCTCGAGGCTGACGAGCAGGCGCAGCACCCCGTGCGTGGCGGGGTGGTGCGGGCCCATGTTGATCGTGAACAGCTCCTCCTCGCGCTCGATCGAGGTGCGCTCGATCGGCGAGATGCCGATGACCTGGGCATCGGTCCGGCCGATCGCGTCGCGGCCCATCTGCTCGGGGGTGCGGCTCGTGTCGGCGTATTCGGGGGTGCGGAGGGGGTTCATCGGGCTCTCACTTCGTCCAGCCGGGGACCGTGTCCTCGGTGTTGGTGAAGATCACGGGATCGCCGCCGACGGGGAAGTCGCGGCGCTGCGGCCAGCCGACGTAGTCCTCGGGCATCAGGATCCGGCGCAGGTCCGGGTGGCCGCGGAAGACGATCCCGAAGAAGTCGTGGACCTCGCGCTCCTGGAAGTCGGCGGTGCCGAACAGCTCGACGACCGAATCGAGCTCCGGGAGGCTGCCGTCCTCGGGCTCGGGGAGCAGCGCCTTGACGCGGAGCCGTTCGACGCGCGGCATGTTGAGCAACTCGTAGTGGACGGCGAAGCGGGGCTCGGCGGGCAGGTAGTCGGCGCCGTGGACGCTGGCGAGGAACCGGTACTCGTGGGCGGGGGCGTCCTTGAGGTAGGCGATCACCTCGCGGATCTGCCCGGGGTCGGCGTTCAGCGCCGCCTGGCCGTGCTCGAACGTCGTGCCGACGATCGCGCCTTCGTGGCGGTCGTTGATCTCGTGGGCGATGAGCTCGAGGCCTGGTGCGTCAGGCATCGGTCCTCCAGCCGGCGGGCGGCCGCGACGTCGTCACCCGCTCGTCGTCGGCGGCCTCTTCGTAGGCGTCGTGGGCCTCGTGGCCGGACAGCTCGGGGTGGTCGATCGGCGCGTTCAGCTCGGCCGCCGTCGGCGCCGGGCCGTGGCCTTCGACGATCCCGTCGGCGGGAGTCGCGCCGACCCGCTCGACCGACAGCGCGCCGGCCTTCCAGGGACGCTCGTCCTCCTCGGTGCCGTAGGCCTTGTAGCGCTCACGCCAGCCGAGGTCGGGGTCGCCGAAGATCTTCTTCTGGAGCTTCAGGATCCCGTAGATCAGCGCCTCGGGGCGGGGCGGGCAGCCGGGGATGTGGATGTCGACGGGGAGGAACTTGTCGGCGCCCTGGACCACCGCGTAGTTGGCGAACATCCCGCCCGAGGACGAGCAGGCCCCCATCGAGAGCACCCACTTCGGCTCCAGCATCTGGTCGTAGATGCGGCGGATGACCGGGACCATCTTGATCGAGACCCGGCCGGAGAGGATCAGCATGTCGGCCTGCCGCGGCGAGGCGCGGAACACCTCGGAGCCGAACCGCGCCGTGTCGTAGCGGGCGGAGACCATCGACATCATCTCGATCGCGCAGCAGGCGAGGCCGAAGGTCGCGGGGAACAGCGAGTTGCCGCGGGCCCAGTTCTGGGCGCGCTCGAGAGTCGTCGTCATCACCCGCGACTCGACGTACTCGTCGAGGTCCGGCCCCTCGAGGTCGCCGCGCAGCATGTCGCGGGCCTTCATCTGGCGGACGCGCAGTTCCTCCGGCGATCCGGGCTGGTCGAGCGGGGCGAGCCCGCGAAGCTTGGTGCGTTCTACGTCCATGCGATCACCGCCAGTTCAGCGCACCGCGGCGCCAGACGTAGACGAAGCCGACAAGCAGCAGGAAGACGAAGAGGAGGATCTCGACGAGGACGAAGACGCTGTTGGAGACGTTGAGGAGGACGCCGACCGGATACAGGAAGACGACCTCGATGTCGAAGAGGATGAACAGCATCGCGACCATGTAGAAGCTGATCCCGAAGCGGAACGTGCGCGTCACCTCGGTCGGCAGGCCGCACTCGTACGGCTCGCTCTTGACCCGGTTGGGCTTGCTCGGGCCGAGCACGTGGTTGAGCGCCGTGAAGGCGCCGCCGACGATGATGCCGAGCGAGACGAAGACGATTACCGGGAGATAGCTCTGAAGCACATTGATCCTTAGGGCACGCTGCCTGAACCGGCGACCAAATCTATACCCCGCCGGTCCCGCCCATCATGACAGCGACGGCTTCCCTGCTATCAACTCCCCCGCGATGCTCACGCTCCACCTCATAACCGGGATCACGGTCCTCGTCGCCAACCTCGTCGCCGGGGTCTGGGGGGCGGCCGCCTGGTACCGCCGCCGGCCCTCCGTCGGCTTCTGGTACGTGCTCCGCTTCGCGCAGGTCTCGGTCGTCGTCCAGGTGGCGCTGGGGGCGATCCTCACGCTCGACGGGCGCGAGGCACCCGACGGCCTCCACTACGTCTACGGCCTGCTGCCGATCCTCGTCGCCCTGCTCGGCGAAGGCGCCCGCGTCGTCGCATCCGACCACGAGCTCGAGGGCCTCGACTTCGACTCGCTTCCCCGCGACCGCCAGCGTGCCGTCGCCGCCGCGATCTCCCGCCGCGAGACGGGGATCATGGCCGTCTCGGCGCTGGTCATCTTCGGCCTCGCCCTGCGGGCGGCGTTCACCTCGCCGCTCTAGGCTCGGTATGTGCAGCGCATCGACCTGATCGGCGCCCGCCCGCGGACCGCCACGGGCGTCCTCGCTGCGATCGCCGCAGTCGCGGTGACCACGGCGCTGATCTTCCCGCTCCGCGAGGTCGTGCCGGCGGTCTCCACCGGCGTCACCTACCTCGTGGCCGTGCTCCTGATCTCGAGCGTCTGGGGCCTCCGGCTCGGCCTCTTCACGGCCCTGCTCTCGGCGCTCTGCTTCAACTGGTTCCACATCCCGCCGACCGGGCGGCTGACGATCGCCGAGGGCCAGAACTGGCTCGCCCTCGCCGTCTTCTTCGTCGCCGCGGCGATCGCCAGCTCGCTCGCGGGGCTTGCCCGGGCGAGGGCCGAGGACGCCGACGTCCGCCGTCGCGAGGCGACTCTCGCCGCCGAGATGGCGCGGCTCCTCCTCGCCGACGTCGTCTCCGACCGGGCGCTCGCCGACGTCGCGACCCGCCTCGCCGAGGCGATGGGCCTGCGGTGGGCGACCATCGAGCTCGGCGTCCATCCGGCCCGCCCCGAGTCGATCGCGATCCCGCTCGGGGAGGGGGACCGCCGCGTCGCGACGCTGCTCGTCCCGGCCGACATCGACCCGCGTCGCCGTGAGCAGATCACCGAGCGGATCGCCCCGTCGCTCGCGACGCTGCTCGCGGCGGCGGCCGAGCGCCAGCGCCTCGGCTCCGAAGCAGTCGAGGCGCAGGCCCTGCGCCGCAGCGACGAGCTCAAGACCGCCCTGCTCCGCTCGGTATCCCACGATCTCCGCAGCCCGCTGACGGCGATCGTCGCCGCCGGCGATGCCCTCGACTCACCGGCGATCACCACAGCCGAGCGCGACGAGCTCGCCCACGTCGTCCAGGTCGAGTCGGCGCGCCTTTCGCGGCTCGTCGACCAGCTGCTCGACCTCTCGCGGCTCGAGTCGGGCGCGGCCGCCCCCCGCCGCGAATGGTCCTCTATCGAGGAGATCACCCGCGCCGCCGCCGACCAGGTGAAGGGCGGCGACTTCGAGCTCGCCTTCGACCCCGGCCTTCCGCTCGTCGACGCCGATGGTGCCCAGCTCGAGCGGGCCATCGTCAACGTCCTCGAGAACGCGGTCGGCCATTCCGGCGGCGAAGCGGTCGCCGTCCACGCACGCACGGTCGGGCCGCGGCTCGTCCTCCGCGTGGTCGATCGCGGGGAGGGGGTCGCCCGTGCCGACCTCGAGCGGATCTTCGAGCCGTTCTACCGCTCGGCAGCCGAGCACTCGTCGGGGCGCAGCGGCTCCGGCCTTGGGCTCGCGATAGCCCGCGGCTTCATCACCGCCAACGGCGGCACGATCAGGGCCGAGTCCCTGCCCGGCCAGGGCACCGCGATCGTCATCGAGCTGCCGGTCGAGCTGCAGCCGGCGGGCGCCGCAGCCGTGACCGCCCCGGGAGGCTCCCGGTGAGCGGCGCCCGCGTCCTCGTCTGCGACGACGAGCCGCAGATCGTTCGTGCCCTCCGCGTCGTCCTCCGCGAGGCGGGCTTCCAGGTGATCGCCGCCTCCGACGGCGAGGAGGCGCTCGACCACGCTGCCGTCCAGCCGCCCGACGCGGCGATCATCGACCTCGTCCTGCCCGACATCGACGGCGTCGAGGTCTGCCGACGACTGCGCGAGTGGACGGCGATGCCGATCATCGTCCTGTCCGCCGTCGGCGACGAGGTCGAGAAGGTCCGCGCGCTCGAAGCCGGCGCCGACGACTACGTCACCAAGCCGTTCGGCTCGCGCGAGCTCGTCGCCCGGCTGCAGGCGACGATGCGCCGCGCCGGCACCGTCGCCGACGAGCCGGTCCTCGTCGCCGGCGACCTCGAGATCGACCTCGCGGCCCGCGCCGTCCGCCGCGCCGGCACCGAGATCCACCTGACGCCGATCGAGTTCGGGTTGATCGCCGCTCTCGCCCGCAACCCCGGTCGCCTGCTGACTCACAACGCGCTGCTCACCGAGGTGTGGGGGCCTGGCCACGCCGAGGACACGGCTGCGCTCCGGACCCACATCGCCAACCTTCGCCAGAAGATCGACCCCGATGGCACCGCGTCCCCGATCCGCACCGATCCCGGGGTCGGCTACCGCCTCGCGGTTTCTTGACGCTTTCTTGACGCCGGCCCCCTGAATCCCCACATCCGCTTGACGCCGGCGGATCGATGCTCGATGGCGTGGAAGACGCACTGAGCATCGTGATGGCACTGGCGGCGTTCGCCGTGTTCATCCTCCTGATCCGCGGACTTGACCGGATATGAGCGCCGCCGAGGGAATCCTGCTCGTCGTCGCGATCCTGCTGTTCGCCTACCTGACCTGGGCGCTGCTGCGGGGAGAGGACCTCTAGATGACCTTCAACGGCTGGATCCAGATCGCCTTCTACGTGGTCGTCCTGACCGCGCTGACGCCGCTGCTCGGTCACTACATGGCCCGGGTGTACACCGGCGAGCGCGTGTTCCTGACGCCGCTCCTCGCCCCGGTCGAGCGGTTCTTCTACCGGGCGATCGGGACGCGCCCGGAGAGCGGCCAGGACTGGAAGTCCTACGCGCGCTCGGTCCTCGTCTTCAGCGTCCTCTCGTGGCTGCTCCTCTACCTGATCCTGCGCACGCAGAGCATTCAGCCGTTCAATCCGGAGGGCTTCGGTTCAGCTCCCTGGGACGTCGCCTTCAACACGACGTCCTCGTTCGTCAGCAACACGAACTGGCAGTTCTACGGCGGCGAGACGACGATGTCGTACTTCTCGCAGATGGCCGGCCTCGCCGTCCAGAACTTCCTCTCGGCCGCGGTCGGCATGGCCGTCCTGGTCGCCGTGATCCGCGGGATCATCAGCCGGGGCGGTCACGAGCTCGGCAACTTCTGGGTCGACCTCCTCAGATCACTTCTGTACATCCTCCTGCCGCTCTCGATCCTCGGCGCGCTGTTCCTCGTCTCCCAGGGCGTCGTCCAGACGCTCGGCGGCTACCTCGACGTCTCGACGCTAGCCGGCGGCCAGCAGGGCATTGCGGTCGGCCCGGCGGCGTCGCAGGTCGCGATCAAACAACTCGGCACCAACGGTGGCGGCTTCTTCAGCGTCAACTCGGCGATGCCGTTCGAGAACCCGACCGCGCTCTCCAACTTCGTCGAGGTTCTCTTCATCCTCCTGATCCCGGCGGCGCTGACGGCGACGTTCGGAAGGATGGTCGGCTCGGCCCGCCAGGGCTGGGCGATCTTCGTGACGATGCTGGTCCTGCTCATGGTCGGGATCGGGGTCTCCTACGCCGGCGAGCAGGCCGGATCCCCCGCGCAGGACGCGGCCGGCATCTCGGCGACGGCGGACGGATCCGACAGCTCCGGCGGCAACCTCGAGGGTAAGGAACAGCGCTTCGGCATCGCCTCCTCGACCGAGTGGGCCGCGATCACGACGGCCGCCTCGAACGGCTCCGTCAACTCGGCGCTCGACTCCTACACCGGCGTCGGCGGCGCGGTCCCGCTCGTCAACATGCTGACCGGCGAGGTGATCTTCGGCGGCGTCGGCTCGGGCCTCTACGGGATGCTGCTCTTCGTCCTCCTCGCCGTCTTCATCGCCGGCCTGATGGTCGGCCGCACGCCCGAGTACCTGGGTAAGAAGATCGAGGCCAGGGAGATCAAGCTCGTGATGATCGGGACCCTGGTGGTGCCGCTCCTCGTCCTGGTGCTCACGGCGGTGGCGATCTCGACCAAGTGGGGCGCCGTCTCGATCTTCAACAACGGTCCGCAGGGCTTCTCCGAGACGCTCTACGCCTACGGCTCACAGGGCAACAACAACGGCTCCGCGTTCGCCGGCTACACCGGCTTCGTGCAGCCGAACGCCCCCGGCAACGTCGGCTCCTTCGGAATCACGTTCGCCGACCTGCTCGGCGGCTTCGCGATGCTGATCGGCCGGTTCGTGCCACTGCTCGCCGCCCTCGCCGTCGCCGGATCGCTCGCCGGCAAGCGGATCAGCCCGGCGGGACCGGGGACCCTGCGTACCGACAACGGCACGTTCGTCGCTCTCCTGCTCTTCGTGATCGTCGTGGTCGCAGCGCTCACCTTCTTTCCGGCTCTGCTGCTCGGCCCGATCGGGCAGGGCCTGACAGAGAGGTTGTTCTGATGCGACGCGATCTCCGCACCGCCGCCGCCGCCCTGCTGATCCTCACGGTGGTCCTCGGCTTCGGCTACTCGCTGGCGCTGACCGGGATCAGCCAGGTCTTCTTCGGCAACCAGGCCGACGGCAGCACGATCACCCGCGACGGTCAGGTCGTCGGCTCGAAGCTGCTCGCTCAGGACTTCTCGAAGGACCCCTCCTACTTCCAGAGCCGTCCTTCGGCGACCGGTTACGCCGGCAACCTCACCGCCTTCTCGAACCTCGGCCCGAACAGCCGCAAGCTCGCCCGGCAGCTGACCGCACGGGTCGATGCCTACCTGAAGCTCGAAGGTCCCTACAACCCCGGACTGACCAGCTCCGACATCCCGCCCGACGCGGTGATGACTTCGGGGTCGGGAGTCGACCCGCAGATCTCGATCGCCAACGCCCGGATCCAGGCCAACCGCGTGGCCGCTGAACGGAACATGCCCGTCGACGACGTGAATCGCCCTGATCGACGAGCACACGACCGACCGCGGCCTCGGCTTCCTCGGCGAGCCCGGCGTGAACGTGCTCGAGCTCAACCTCGCCCTCGATGGAGATGAATCGCGATGAATGAAGCAGCAGCATCCGCCCTCGACCGCTCGATGATCTTCGCCGCGGCAGGTGCATCCCTGAAGAAGCTCGACCCGCGTACCCAGTTCCACAACCCGGTCATGTTCGTCGTCGAGATCGGCGCCGTCGTCAGTACCGTCGCCTGGCTGATCCAGCTGTTCGGCGGCCAGCCCCTCGGCGGCGGCGACGAGCCGGCCTGGTTCAGCCTCACGGTCGCGATCTGGCTCTGGCTGACCGTCGTATTCGGCAACGTCGCCGAGGCGCTCGCCGAGGGACGCGGCAAGGCTCAGGCCGACTCGCTGCGCTCGGCCAGCACCGAGGCCGTCGCCCGGCTCCTGGACGGCACCGAGCGTTCGGCGTCCGAGTTGAAGCCCGGCGACGTCGTTGTCGTCGAGGCGGGGGAGGGCATCCCCGGCGACGGCACCGTCATCGAGGGCATCGCATCGGTCGACGAGTCGGCGATCACCGGCGAGTCGGCCCCGGTGATCCGCGAGTCGGGCGGCGATCGGAGCGCTGTGACCGGAGGAACCAGGGTCCTCAGCGACCGGATCGTCGTCGAGATCACCCAGGAGCCCGGCCAGAGCTTCCTCGACCGGATGATCGCCCTCGTCGAGGGCGCCGCCCGCCGCAAGACGCCGAACGAGATCGCCCTCAACATCCTCCTCGCCGGCCTGACCCTGATCTTCCTCGCGGTCGTCGTGACGCTGCGGCCGTTCGCCGAGTTCGCCGGAACCGACGCGTCGGTCGTCACCCTCGTCGCGCTGCTGATCGCGCTGATCCCGACGACGATCGGGGCCCTGCTGTCGGCGATAGGCATCGCCGGCATGGACCGCCTCGTCCGCCGCAACGTCCTCGCCCTCTCCGGACGCGCCGTCGAGGCCTCCGGCGACGTCGACGTCCTCCTCCTCGACAAGACCGGGACGATCACGCTCGGCAACCGCCAGGCCTACGAGTTCATCCCGATGCCCGGCGTCGCCGCGACCGAGCTCGCCGAGGTCGCCCAGCTCGCCTCGCTCGCCGACGAGACGCCGGAGGGGCGATCGATCGTGATCCTCGCCAAGGAGCTCTACGACATCCGTGAGCGCGAGCTCGCCGAGCCGCACGCGACGTTCGTGCCGTTCACCGCGGAGACGCGGATGAGCGGTGTCGACATCGGCGGACAGCGGCTCCGCAAGGGTGCCGGCGACGCCGTGCGCGTCATGGGTCCAGGCGGAGGGCGGGCGGATCCCCGAGGAGCTCGACGCCCGGCTCGACGAGGTCGCCCGCGAGGGCGGCACGCCGCTCGCGGTGGCCCGCGACAGCCAGGTCCTCGGCGTCGTCTATCTCAAGGACGTCGTCAAGGAGGGCATGAAGGAGCGCTTCGACCAGCTCCGCGCGATGGGGATCAGGACCGTCATGGTCACCGGCGACAACCGCCTCACCGCCGCCAAGATCGCCGCCGAGGCCGGCGTCGACGACTTCCTCGCCGAGGCCACGCCGGAGGCGAAGCTGGAGTTGATCAAGGCCCAGCAGGCCGAGGGCCGGCTCGTCGCGATGACCGGCGACGGGACCAACGATGCCCCGGCGCTCGCTCAGGCCGACGTCGGCGTTGCCATGAACACCGGCACCCAGGCCGCCCGCGAGGCGGGAAACATGGTCGACCTCGACTCGAACCCGACGAAGCTCATCGAGATCGTCGAGGTCGGCAAGCAACTGCTGATCACGCGGGGCGCCCTGACGACGTTCTCGATCGCCAACGACGTCGCCAAGTACTTCGCGATCCTGCCGGCGATCTTCGCCGCCACCTATGCGCTCGGCGCCGGCAAGGGGATCGCGGCCGAGTTCGGCACCGGCCCGCTCGACAAGCTCAACCTGATGAATCTCGGGACCCCCGAGTCGGCGATCATCTCGGCGATCATCTTCAACGCGCTCGTCATCCCGATGCTCGTGCCGCTGGCGCTGCGGGGAGTCCGCTACCGGCCGATCGGAGCAGCGGCGATGCTCCGCCGCAACCTCTGGATCTACGGACTCGGCGGCCTGATCGCCCCCTTCATCGGGATCAAGCTGATCGACCTCGTGGTCCACGGACTGTTCGGAGCCTGAGGAGCGCCATGCAGCGCCGCGGTCGCCACAAGGTCTTTCTGGGAATGGCCGCCGGCGTCGGCAAGACCTACCGGATGCTCCAGGAGGGTCAGGCTGAGGCCGAGGCCGGCCGCGACGTCGTCATCGGCTACCTCGAGCCCCACGACCGGGCCGAGACCGTCGCCCAGTCGGCCGGCCTCGAGGTCGTCCCGCGGCGGTTCGTCGAGTACGGCGACCGGACGATGGAGGAGATGGACGCCGCCGCCGTCATCGCCCGCGCCCCGGAGCTCGCCCTGATCGACGAGCTCGCGCACACGAACGCCCCCGGCTGCGAGCACGAGAAGCGCTACGAGGACGTCGAGGACGTTCTCGCCGCCGGAATCGACGTCTACTCGACCGTCAACGTCCAGCACCTCGAGAGCCTCAACGACAGCGTCGTCGAGCTGACCGGCACCCGGGTCCGCGAGGTCGTCCCCGATGCGATCCTCGGCGAGGCGGACGAGGTCGTGCTGATCGACCTCACGGTCGAGACGCTGCTCGCCCGGCTTCGGGCCGGGAAGATCTATCCCGCGGACCGGGTCGAGAGCGCCCTCCAGAACTTCTTCAAGATCGAGAACCTCCAGTCGCTCCGCGAGCTCGCGCTCCGCCAGGTGGCCGAGGAGGTCGAGTCGAAGCGATTCAACGAGGAGCCGAGGGCCCTCCACGCCGGGTCGGGCCGGGTGATCAGCATCGACGCCCCGCAGGCGATCGGCGAGCGGCTGCTCGCGCTCGTCACGCCGCGCCCCGAATCGCAGCGCCTCGTGCGGCGAGCTTGGCGATCAGCCCAGCGACTCGGCACCGAGCTCGACGTCCTCTGGGTGAACCAGTCGCACGGTCCGCCGAAGGGATCCGTCGCCGACCAGGTCGAGGCGATGCGCCGGCTCACCTCGGTCCTCGGGGCGCACTTCCTCGTCGAGGAGGGCGATCTGATCGCGACGATCAAGCGGGTCGCCGCCGAGCGCGGGACGACCTACGTCCTCGTCGGCCAGCCCTCGCGGCGCAATCTGCTCCAGCGGCTTCGCGAACCCCTGCCGGTCCGCCTCATCGACGAGCTGCCGGGCATCGACATCAGGATGGTCGCCGACCGCACCCGCCGCCGCGACAGCGAGGGGAACGGGTTCGAATGAGCGCGCGCGAGATCGTCGTCCTCGGCCTGCTCGTGATCGCAGTCGGCCTGCTCGTCGCCGGCCGGATCAAGCGCGGCCGCCCGCTCGAGCCCGCTCCGCACCGGATCCTCTTCCCGTTCGTCGGCTCGAACCTGTCGAAGCCCGCCCTCGACGCCGCCCTGCGGCTCTGCCGGGCCGAACACGCAACCCTGGTTCCGGCCGCGCTCGCGAAGGTCCCCCTCAACCTGCCGCTCGACTCGCCGCAGCCGCGCCAGGCGGCATCGGCGCTGCCGGTCCTCGACGCCGTCGAGCAGCGGGCGCTCAACAACGGCGTCCCCGTGGACTCGCGGATCGAGCGCGGCCGCAGCACCCGGCATGCCCTCCGCGAGCTTGCCGCACACGAGCGCTACGACCGGATCGTGGTGGCGGCCGACAGTTCGGCGGACGGCGGCGGCCTCGATGCAGGGGACGTCGCCTGGCTGCTCGACGAGATGCCCGGCGAGATCCTCGTCCTCAGGCCGGCGCCACGGAAGGCCGCGAGGGACTAGGCCAGCGGCCGGTAGGCGCCTTCGTGGAAGAGCAGGGGCGCGCCGTCGCGCTCGGCGACGTCGATGACTTCGCCGGTGACGATCACGTGGTCGCCGCCGGAGATGACGTCGCGGAGCTCGCAGCCGATCCAGACGATCGCGGCGTCGAGGAGCGGGATGCCGGAGCGCTCCGACCAGCCGACGCCACGCCACTTCTCCTCTACCGGGAGCTTGCGGGAGAAGCCGACGGCGATGTCGGCAGTGCTCGCCTCCAGCACGTTGACGCCGAACCGGCCCGCCTCCTCGAGCGAGCGCAGCGTCCGCGAGCCCCGGTCGACGCAGGCGAGCATCAGGGGCGGATCGAGCGACAGGGAGCTGACGGCATTGGCGGAGAGCCCGGCCGGGCCGGTGCCGGTGAGCGCCGTGATCACGGTGACGCCGGTCGGGAATCTCGACATGGCATCGCGGAGGCGCCGCCCCGCGGGGGCGGTGTTCTCGGTTTCGGCTGGGTCCGGCGCTGCCACGGGTGCTTCCGAAAAGTATGATGGCGACCCGTGCGCCGACTTCTATCGCTCATACCGATCGCCGCTGCCGCCGTCGCCCTCGCCGCCTGCGGCACGCAGGACGTCTCCGTGACCAGCGCCGACTCCCAGGAGGGTGCGGTCCTCTTCGCCGATCACTGCGCCGGCTGCCACACGCTCGCCGCCGCCGGGAGCCAGGGCTCCGGGAACCGCTCGCTTCGCGCTCAGGGCCCGAACCTCGATCAGCGCCACATCTCCTACGACGACGCCCTCTACGCGATCCACAACGGCGGCGCGTCCGGCGCCGTGATGCCGCAGAACATCGTCGTCGGCTCCGACGCCGAGGCGGTAGCCCGCTTCATCGACGAGTACTCGGGCACGCAGGTCGTCGACTCGCCGCGGCCGTCGCCGAGTACCGGCGGCTCCTCCGGTTCGTCCGGCTCCGGCTCGACGAGCTCCAGCGGCAACTAGTCCCCTGCTCGATCTGAGGCGCATCCGCGAGGATCCGGCGCCCACCCGGGCGGCGCTCGCACGCGTCGGCGCGGCCGAGGATCTCGACCGGCTCCTCGAGCTCGACGCCCGCCGCCGCGAGCTCCTGCCCGAGGTCGAGGGCCTCCGCGCCGAGCGCAACGAGGCCTCCGACGCGATCGGCGCCGCCAAACGCGAGGGCAACGACGCCGAGAAGGCGATCGCGCGGATGCGCGAGGTCTCGGCTCGGATCAAGGAGCTCGAGGGCGAGCTCGAGACGGTCGAGAAGGACCGGACGGCGCTCGCCGCGACCCTCCCCAATCCTCCCGACCCCGACGCCCCCGACGGCGACACCGACGAGGACGCCGTCGTCCTCCGCGAGTGCGGCGAGCGCCCCTCCTTCGACTTCGAGGTCCGCGACCATCTCGACCTGGGCCGCGCGCTCGGTCTGATCGAGACCGAGAAGGCCGCCGCCGCATCCGGCTCCCGGTTCGCCTACCTGCTCGGCGACCTCGTCCTCCTCGAGCTGGCCCTGATCCGCTTCGCCGTCGGCCTGCTCGCCGAGGAGGGCTTCACACCGGTCGTGCCGCCGGTGCTGGTCCGCGAGGACCCGCTGTTCGCGACCGGTTTCTTCCCCGGCGAGCGGGAGATGATCTACGAGGTCCCCAAGGACGAGCTCTTCCTCGTCGGCACCTCCGAGGTCGCCCTCGCGGCCCTGCACGCCGGCGAGATCATCGAGCCCGGCGCGCTGCCGATCCGCTACGCCGGAATCTCGACCTGCTTCCGCCGCGAGGCCGGCGCCGCCGGCAAGGACACCCGCGGCATCTTCCGCGTCCACCAGTTCGACAAGGTCGAGATGTTCTCGTTCGTCGAGCCGTCGATGGCCAAGGACGAGCACGAGCGGCTCCTCGCGACCGAGGAGCGAATCCTCAGCGCCCTCGAGATCCCCTATCGCGTCGTCGACATCCCGGTCGGCGACCTCGGCGCGCCGGCGGCGCGGAAATTCGACTGCGAGGCCTGGATCCCGAGTCAGGAGCGCTACCGGGAGCTGACGTCGACGTCGAACACGACCGACTACCAGGCGCGCCGCATGAACTGCCGCTTCCGGCCCGCCGAGGGTGCGAGCCCCGAGCCCGTCAACACGCTCAACGGCACGGCCGTCGCCGTCGGCCGGACGCTGATCGCGATCATCGAGAATCGGCAGCAGGCCGACGGGTCGGTCTCGATCCCCCCGGTCCTCGTCGAGAACGGCGCCCCCGCCCAGCTCGGCTAGACCGGGACCGCCATCCGCAGGCCGACGTCGAGCTCGGAGGCCGGCTGGGGTGGCGAGAAGAGGTAGCCCTGCGCCCGCAGGCAGCCGAGCGCCCGCAGCCGCGTCAGCTGAAGCTCGGTCTCGACGCCCTCGGCGACAAGCTCGAGCCCGAGGCTCTGCGCCATCCCGCCGATCGCCTCGACGATGGCGGTGTCGCCGTCGTCGGTCCCGAGTCCGTCGACGAACGCCCGGTCGATCTTGATCCCGTCGAGCTCGAACCGCTTCAGATAGCTGAGCGAGGAGTAACCGGTCCCGAAGTCGTCGAGGAGCAGGCGCAGGCCGTGGCGGCGCAGCTCGGCGATCGTGTCCTGGGGAGCGTGGCTCTCGTTGATCAGGACGCTCTCGGTCAGCTCGAGTGCGAGTGTGCCGGGCAGCAGGCCGCTATCGGCGGCGACGGCGGCGATCAGGGCGCCGAGGAGCGGGTTTCCGAGCTGCCGCGGCGAGATGTTGACCGACAGGCCGAGCGGGCGCCCGAGCTCCCGTTGCCAGCTCGCGACCTGGGCGCATGCGGTCTCGACGACGAGGCTGCCGATGTCGACGATCAGCCCCGTCTCCTCGGCGACGCCGATGAACTCGGCCGGTCCGAGCAGGCCGCGGGTCGGGTGGCGCCATCGCACGAGGGCCTCGACGGCGTCGATGATGCCGGTGCCCGTCTCGACGATCGGCTGGTAGTGGACCTCGAGCTCGTGCCGATCGAGTGCCTTGCGCAGTTCGGTCTCGATGCGGAGGCGCTCCATCGCCTGGGCGCGCATCGCGTCGTCGAAGAGCTCGTAGCGGCCCGGGCCGAGGCTCTTCGCGCGGTACATCGCCACGTCGGCGTCGCGGAGCAGGCTCTCCGGAGTCTCCGACGCGCGCATCGCGACGGCGATTCCGATGCTCGCCGTGACGAACCGCTCGCCGCTCGTCAGCACGAACGGTCGGGCGGCGGCAGCTGCGAGTTTCTCGGCGATGGTGATCACGTCGCGGACCCCGCTCAGACCCGGGCAGATGACGGCGAACTCATCGCCGCCGAGCCGGGCGACGGTGTCCTCGGCCCGGACGGCGTCGCAGAGCCGCGGCGCCAGCTCGAGGAGCAGGTCGTCGCCGGCGTCGTGGCCGAGTGAGTCGTTGATGAGCTTGAAGCGGTCGAGGTCGACGACCAGGACGGCCAGGTCGGTGCCGTCGCGGCGGCGGCGATGGAGGCCGTAGTTGAGACGGTCGAGCGCGAGCACGCGATTCGGCAGCCCGGTCAGCGGGTCGTGGAGGGCGGCGTGGCGGTTCGACTCCTCCTCGCGCGTCCTCTCGACGGCGGCGGCGAGCACGTTGGCGAGCGTCGTCAGGAAGCCGACCTCCTCGCCCGTGAACTCTCGCGGGCTGCAGGTGTGGGCGGTGATCACGCCCCAGGGATGGTCGCGACCCTCGATCGCGACACTGATCCCGCTCACGACTCCGCGCGCCGTCAGAACCTCCGACGGTACGAAGCGCTGCTCCGCCGCCATGTCCTCGACGACGACCGCCTCGCCCGCCTGCAGCGTGTAGCCGGCGTGACTGCCGGCGGGGACAGCCGTGGTGCCGGCCTCGTACTTCCAGCCGACGTCGGCGCGGATCAGGAGGCTCTCGTCCTCGTTCTGATTCTCGAGGATCGCCGCGTACTCCACGTCGAGTGTCGTCGCCAGCGTTCGCGCCGCCTCCTTCAGGAGGGCGTCGAGGTCGCGTTCCTGGATCGCGAGTTGGCCGAAGCGGGCAGCCGCCTGCTGCTCGCGGACGAGCCGCTCGAGCCGTTTCGCGGCCGCTCGGGGCTCGGTTTCGTCCTGGCAGATCACGAGGACGGCGTCCACCTCGTCGTCGGTCGTACGGACGGGGACCGCCTTGACGAGGAAGTGGTGGCCGTCGGCGGAGAACTCGAACTGACGGGACTCGCCGCGCAGGGCCGCGGTGTAGTGGCGGAGCGACATCTCGCCGATGTCGGAGGGAATCGACTCGACGAGCTCGCCGAGGGGCCGCCCCTCGAACACCTCGTCGGAGAACCACGACACTTCGTTGACGGCGTTGCCGTGACTCAGCAGCAGCCTCAGGTCACGGTCGAAGAGGAAGAGGCCGGTGCTCGGCAGGGACGCGGCAATCGACCGGTAGAGCGCCTCCGATCGCCGCAGTCGCTCTTCCACCGCCCCCCGGTCGTCCGCCATGAACCCCCCTCCTCTCGTTGCAGCTGCCGTTTCCCTATCGGCAGCAGACGAGCGGGGATTAGCCGGTCAATTCCGGACAGGGAGGAGGGACGGTGTGCCGTTCCCACACCGCCCGCTCGATCCCTCTCCTGGTCAGGAGCTTGGTTGGCCCTCGGAGTCGAGCTCCAGGGCACAAGAATTGATGCAGAAGCGCTGTCCGGTCGGGGCCGGGCCGTCCTCGAAGACGTGCCCGAGGTGGGACCCGCAGCGAGCGCAGACCACCTCGGTCCGGCGCATGAACAGGCTGTTGTCGGGACGTGTCTCGACGGCGTCGTTGTCGGCGGGCTCGAAGAAGCTCGGCCAGCCCGTTCCCGAGTCGAATTTGGTGTCGGCGCTGAAGAGCTCGTTGCCGCAGGCTGCGCAGCAGTAGGTGCCGTCGGCCTTGCTGTCGACGTACTTGCCGGTGAACGGGCGCTCGGTGCCCTTCTCGCGGAGGATCTCGTACTGCTCCGGAGTCAGCTCCCGTCGCCACTCCTCTTCGGTCTTCTCGATCTTCTCCATCCCAGTCGAGGATACTGCTGCCCGTGGAGGCGGATTTCGACGAAGGCCTTCGGATGCCCGCAAATTCCGCCTTCTATGAGCCAGTCTCAGATGGCTTCGCGGCGATCGGGCTGGCGGCGCAGACGCTGCTAGTTGCCGGACGCGAGTAGCGCGTCGGCGATCCGCTCGGCCGTCGGCGGCGCAACGTCGATGTAGAGCGCGGGCTCGATCAGCTCGAGCTCGATTATGGCCGGCCCGTCATCGGTGCCGACGACGTCGACGCGGGCGTAGAGCGGCATGCTCGGCGCGACCGCGACCGACTCGGCGGCGATCTCTCGGACCACGGAGCCGAACTCCTCCGCCTCGTGGGTGCCGCCGTACTGAGGCTGGACCCGGAAGTCGCCACGGGCGGGCAGCTTGCGGAGCGAGTGGGCGAGCTCGCCGTCGACGTAGACGAGGCTGAGCTCGCCCTCCGTGGCCACCGAGGGCAGGTACGGCTGCGCCATCGTCGGCACGTCGAAGGCGCCGAGCATCTGCTCGACCAGATCCGCCTCGACCCGGACGAGGTTGCGGGCGCCGAGGTCGATGACGGGCTTGATCACGACGGTCTCCCAGCCGAGGTCGGCGATCTCGGCGGCGGACACGGCGACGCCGTCGGGCTCGGTCCAGACGGTCGGGATCGTCGGCACGCCAGCCGCCTCGAGCTCGAGCAGGTAGCGCTTGTCGAGGTTCCACTCGACGAGCGACCGCGGGTTGATCAGCCTCGTCCTCGCGTCGACGTCGCGGATCCAGTCCCGGAACTCGTCCTGGCGTTCGAAGTAGTCCCAGGTCGAACTGATCATTGCGATGTCGAACGAGCCCCAGTCGACGGCGGGGTTGCTCCAGCCCGGCGTCTCGACGTCGACGCCGCGGCGCTTCAGCGCCGGGACGAGGAAGTCGAGGTCGTCGTCGCGCTCGATCGGGCGCTCGCAGGTGACGAGGGCGATTCGCACGGTGTCAGCGAACGCTCAGGCGGGGACGCCGGCCGCTTGCTCGACGGGCTTCGCCCGCGCGGCGTTGTCGGCGATCGACCGTGTGAAGCGCGGCCAGAGTTCGATCGGGAGGTCGTGACCCATGCCCTCGATCAGCTCGATCCGGGCCCCGGGGACTGCGCGGGCGACCGATTCCCCGGCACTCGAAGGCATCAGCTTGTCGGACTTGCCGTGGATGACGAGCGTCGGGCAGTGGATTCGGTGCAGCTCCGCGGTCCGGTCGCCGGAGGCCATGATCGCCATCAGCTGGCGGGCGGTCCCGGTCGGGTAGAAGCAGCGGTCGTACATGAGCAGGGAGCGCTCGCGGAGGTGCTCGTAATCGGGCGCGTAGCCGGGAGAGCCGATCCGCGTGAAGATCTTGGCGACGTGGGCCGCGTACGCCTCGCGCTCGCGCGGCGGGCGCGCGAGCAGGGTGCCGATGACGCTGAGCCGCGGCATCGTGCTGGGCTTGCGGCCGCCGGGGCCGGACATGATCGAGCAGAGCGACTCGACGCGGTCGGGGTGCCTGGAGGCCAGCGTCTGGGCGATCATGCCGCCCATCGAGGCGCCGACGACGTGGGCGCGACGGACGTCGAGGTGGTCGAGCAGGCCGATCGAATCGCCGGCTAGGTCGTTGAGGGTGTAGCGCGCCGAGCCGGTCATCCCGAGCGCCCCGGCGATCACGTTCGGGACGCCGCCGCCGACCTTCGTCGAGAGGCCGACGTCGCGGTTGTCGAAGCGGACGACCTGGAAGCCGCGGTCGACGAGCTGCTCGCAGAACCGCTCGTCCCAGGCGAGCATCTGCATCCCGAGGCCCATCACCAGGAGGACCGTCGGGTCGGAGGGGTCGCCGAACGTCTCGTAGGCGATCTCGATCCCGCCGCCGACATCGGCCATCCGAACGCGATCCCGTGAAGGGTCCTCGACGATCATTCGCCGTCATTCTCCAGCAAGTCCTTGAGCCGTGCGAGCGAGCGCTTCGCCTCGCGGTCGCCGGAGACCGCGTTGAAGGCACGGCCCGCGAGCTTGCCGACCTTGCCGGCGGGCATCTCAAACTCGTTCTCGTAGTCGAAGCGGGTGCGGCCGTCCTTTTCGCTGAGGTCGTAGGAGATGCGGGCCTTGGCGCCTGCTGCGGCCTCTCCCTGCCAGCGCGCGTGCTTCGGCGCGTCGCACTCGACGACTTCCCAGCGGACCTTGAGCGGGACGCCCTTGAGCTTCATCTCCTGCTTGAAGCGGCTGCCCTTCTTCAGGTCGCCCTTCGGCGTGTCCTTGACGGAGCGGTGGATGGAGACCCACTCTCCGAGGCGGTCGGGATCCATGACGAGCTTCCAGACGTCCTTGATCGGGGCGTCGATGTCGATCGACTGGGCGACGACGTCACCCACGGCTCTCGGCCTCCTGCTCGGCCAGCGCCCGCTGGATCGCGACGTTGAGCGGCTCCGGCCTGATGTCGAAGAGGGCCGCGCCGGAGGGGTCGCGGACGCTCGTGTCGTCGCGGAGGCCGAGGCTGAGCTCGGCGGCGACGGCGGGGGAGCCGGAGGTGACGGTGGCGGCGCCGGCGGCGACCACGCCGGGGCTGGCGATGCCATCGGGAAGCGGAATCCGCAGCGCCGCCCGGTGCCCGGTCTCCTCAGCGAAGCGGCCGATCACGTCGAGGTGCTGCATGACGTCGGGCCCGCCGATCTCGATGTCGCGGCCGGCCGCCTCGGGCACGTTCGGGGCGTCGCGCAGGTAGGCGACGACGTCGCGGATGCCGATCGGCTGGGTCTCCGAGCGCAGCCATCCCGGCTCCGGCACCGCCGGCAGCTTCGCCGCGATCGAGCGCAGCAGCTCGTAGGACTCGCTGTGAGGGCCGATGATCATCGCCGCGCGGAAGTAGGTCAGCGGCGGGCCCCAGCGGCGCAGCGCCTCGGCGGCGTGGTGGCGGCTGTCGAGGTGCGGGGAGCCGCCCTCGTCGGGGCCGAGCCCGCCGAGGTAGACGGTCCGCTCGACCCCGGCGGCCGAGGCCGCCCTCGCGAAGTGCTCGGCGGCGGCGGTCTCACGGCTCGCGTAGTCGGAGCCGCTGCCGAGCATGTGGACGAGGAAGTAGGCGACCTCGACGCCCTCCATCGCAGCCGCGAGATCGGGGGCGCCGTCGAGGTCCGCCTCGAACAACTCGACGGCGGGGCCGAGGACGTCGCGGCCGCGCTCGAGGTCGCGAACGAGCGCACGGACGCGGACGCCGTCCTCGCGGAGTGCCGCCGCGAGCCGGCGGCCGATGACGCCGGTGGCGCCGGCGATCAGGTAGGTGGACGGCGTCGAGCCGTTGGCCGCGGCGGGGGTCATCGCGCCCCCGCGGCGTCGTGGGTCTGATCGCTCGGCATCTCGGTCCGGTCGATGTCGGGGAAGTCGAGCCGCGGCAGCGAGCGCAGGTAGGCGTTGCAGACGATCACGTGGATCCGCAGCTGGGTCTGGGCGTAGAACCAGGCGCCGAGGCGGGCGAACTTCCCGCGCCCGCGAAGGCCTGGGTAGAAGTTTTCGACCTCGACCTTGGCGATCAGCCTGACCCGGTCGAGCTTCGCGTCCTCTTCGTCGTTGACGCCGTCTCGGTCGCAGCGGCGGATCGAGACCCGCAGGGCGCCCTTTCCGCGGCCCTCGACGGCGACGAGCAGGCCGCGGTCGATCGGCCAGGTGACCTCGCCCTTTCCGTCCTCGGTCTCGTACTGAGGAGTGCCGAAGCGGAGCAGCGGGATCTTCCCGAAGGCGGTCACGGTCCGGGCCGTCGCCGAGTACTTGACGCGGATGATGCCGAGCGACATGCGCCGCAGGAACGCCCAGTAGGCACGGGCCATGAGCTCGAGGTTGTCGGCGTTCCAGACCCGCTCGAGGAAGGAGCGCTCGACCGAGATCTCGGCCTCCTGGACCGATCCGACGGCGCCGCTGGGGCGAACTTGGATCTGCTCCTCCGGCTTGAGGATCTCGACCTGAGGCGTCTCGGTCATCGCCCCGCTCCGTTCAGGTGCCAGAAGCCGTCGGCGCCGACGTACTCCTGCTCGGCGATCCGGCCGAGCTCCTCGCGGGCCCGGTCGAAGGGGACGTCGCAGACCGTTGCGACCTCCTGCGTCGCGAGCGGGAACCCGCGCCACTCGAGCACCTGCGCCGCCGACTCGGGCGGGTCGGGGCGGTCGAGGCCGGGCACCAGGTTGGCGAGGATCGCGTCGTAGACGGCGAAGGGCTGAAAGCCGGGGACGGAGATCGTGACGCCGTCGGCGATTCGCGTGATCTCGTAGCTCGGGCAGGTGTAGCGGCGGCCACCCGACCAGTTGGCGAGCTTGTGGTTGAGGACCCGCGCCGCGGGGAGCGGGCGGCGTGCCTGGGCGGCGTCGTCCTCGAGCGCCGCCTCGACCGCCGGGTCGGCCAGCCACTCGTCGTAGTCGGCTTCGAACCCGGCGTCGCCGGCGGCGCCGCGGAGGGTCTCCTCCTGGTCGATCAGCTCGCCGCGGAAGTTACGGATCCGCAGGCTGCGGAGGACGCGCCGGACGGTGCGCTCGTCGGAGTGGACGCGGGCGGCGACGACGAGCCGGCAGGCGGCGCGGCTCGGCGGCACGTAGGCCTTCGGGCGGGTGTCGATCGGCATCAGGTGCTCGGCCGCGATCCGCTTGACGTTCTCGGCCAGCTGCTCGGGGCTGAACTTCTCCTCGTTTTCCTCGCGGGTGTCGGAGAGGACGACCATCCGCGGCTCCCACTCGACCCGGCCCTCATAGAGCCAGTCGATCCGGTGGCGGAACGGCTCAGCGCTGTAGGCCCACGGGCAGGCGGGGTCGGTGAACTCGGTGATGCGGACGCAGATCTCGGTCATGGCGGGATTGGCAATTCTGACGGACGTCCCTACCCGGCTTTGCGAGATGGACACACACCGCCGGACCCCGGAAACGCGGAAGGCCGCCCCGGAGCGGATCCGGGACGGCCTTCGAAGCGGTGCTCGCGGCGTCGGGCGCCGGGGCTGGTCCGGGGGGCCCTGGAGCCTTAGAGGCCCCTCGGGTGGCGGACCTTGAACGTGCCGGAGGTCCCCTTCAGGGTCTTGCTCCAGCTCGGGCCGTTGCCGGCGGTCGCTGCAGTGTCGAACCGGAGGCCGGCGACGATCATGTAGGCGTGGCTCGGGTTGCCGTAGACGGTGATCCAGGAACCCTTGCCGCGCGAGCCGTAGTGGGAGAGGCCGGTCGAGTCCATCGGGACGTCGAGGAGGCCGCCGCCGTGGAGGGCGTAGCTGACGGCGCCGGAGCAGTCATAGCCCTTGTCCTTCCAGTCGCCGTGGCCGCCGCCCCACTTGTAGGGCTTGTTGCGGATCTTGTTGGCGGCGGCGATGACCTTCTGGACGCGCTTCGGGGCATCGGCCGGGGCGACCGCGCGGTTGCCGACCAGCTTCGCCTTCGAACCGGGGACGGTCGAGTTGCTGCCGGTGGAGAGGCCGCCGCCCGCCTGGGCGGTCGCGGGGATGATCAGAGCGAATGCCGCCAGAACAGCCAATACGGCAATCCGCGGAAACTTGAGGTTGTTGCGCACGTAGGACTCCTTCTTCGGCCTACGGGGTTAGCTGACGGGCTAGCGCTAAAGGAGATTGCGCCTCTACCTACTGGTGGATTCGCCCCAACTCATGGTTCCCCCGCTCCCGACTCTTCAACGAGCGGGACTCGGCATTACCAATTGCAAGGTTCGCGGAGGCTACACGATCACCTCCCTGGATGAAGTCTTGCTTACAAATTCCTTGCAATTTGCTTCGGATACGCCCGATGTCCCATTCCCAGGGGATTCCAAGTATTTGCTTAGAGCGAGCACAGCCTCAGTCGGTCGAATGGGCGTTCCTGCAAACGAGAGGAGACCACCGATGACAACCGAGGCAGCCACCGAACACCTGCCCGCCTCCGAGCCTTTTCCCGCGACCGTTACGGTCCGCCGGTCCTGGGCCATCGGCGCCGCCGTCGCTGCCGTCGCGACGATCGTCGCCCTGGCGATCGCCCTCGCCTTCGTGGCGGGCGGCGAGGGCGACGGACCCGACGGCGGCTTCCCGCCGGGCATGTCCGGCGCCGCACCGCCGCAGATGGGCGAGGGTTACGGCCGCTCCGGCGGGATGCCCGACGGCGCTCCCGCTCCCGGACAGATGCCGTACGGCGGCGAGCTGCCCGACGGCGCCGTGCCGCAGCCCCCCGGGGCCCAGAGCGCGCCCGGCGGCGGCTCGAGCTCCGGCGGCTCGGGCAACTAGGCAACGGTTCACTGGCCTTTGGCAGTGAGGGGGGATCGAGGCCCGCGCCCCTGCTGAGGCGACTTTCCCTCATATATGAGGGTTTCTCGCTTCCGCCGCCCGGAACCCCCTCTCAGCCAAAGCCACGCCCGGCTCCGGTGGCGTTCGCTCGGCAGGCCACACCCGCGTTCCACCCCGGTTGAGGGGTTTCTGCTGAGGCGGCCGGCGGGCGCGGCTCGGTACCGTGGCGTGCCGTCATGAGTCGCCTCAAGGCAATCAAGGGCTTCACGATCTCCCGGGAGGCGTACTTCGTCGTCGCGGCGGTCGCGCTCGGCTCGCTGGCGGCGATCGTCCTGACCGGAGCGGCGGTCCGGCTCACGGCCTCCGGGCTCGGCTGCCCGGACTGGCCCAAGTGTTACGGCCGCACCGTTCCGCCGGCCGATCTGAACGCCTTCATCGAGTACGGGAACCGGATCTTCACCGGCTTCGTCGGGATCATGGTCATCGCCGCCTGCGTGCTCGCCTTCCGCCGTCGTCCGTACCGCTGGCACCTGGCGCTGTTCGGGGCGCTGCTGCCGCTCGGCGTCATCGCTCAGGCGGCCCTGGGCGCCCTCGTCGTCGAGCACCACCTGGCCCCGGGCCTGGTGATGCTCCACTTCATCCTCTCGATGGGGCTGCTGGACGCGGCCTTTGCGCTGATGTGGTGCTCCCGCTACGAGCCCGACGAGCGCCGCCGCTCGACCGACCGCCTCGGCGTCTGGGCCGTCCGGGCGCTGATCCCGATCGGGCAGCTGACGATCCTCGCCGGGACGATCACGACCGCCTCCGGCCCGCACCCCGGCGACCACGAGGGCGAGCTCGTCCAGCGCTTCGACTTCAAGGGGGTCGACACCCTGCAGTGGGTCGTCGAGCGTCACTCGATCATGGCGGCGATCTTCGGCATCTCGGCCATCGCGGTCTGGTTCATCCTGATCCGCCGGGGTGGCGACCGCCGGGCGCTCCGCCCATTGACGCTGATGATCGGGCTGATCGCCCTCCAGGCCGTGATCGGCGGCGTCCAGTGGTGGCTGAAGCTGCCGGCCGGGCTCGTCTGGGTCCACATCGCCGTCGCCACGGCGACCTGGTTGACGATGCTCTGGACGGTCGCGGCCGCCGGACGCCTCGAGCCGCGGCCGGAGACGGCCCGGGCGAGGCAACCGGAGCAGCCCGAGCAGCGGAAGCCGCTCGGCTCCTCCGCCTAGCCGGGCAGGCGCGCGGCGAGTCCCTCGATCGGCGTCCGCCCGCCGACGACCTCGAGTGTCCGCGCCGGAGTGCCATCGCGGAGCAGCGTCGCGATCACAGCGGCGACGTCGGCGCGCGGGATCTCGCCGCGCTCGACCGACTCGCCCGCCTCGACCATCCCGGTCGGGGGGTCGTCGGTCAGCATCCCCGGCTTCAGGATCAGGTAGTCGAGCCCGCTCGCCCGGACCGCGTCGTCGGCCTTGCCCTTGGCGCGGAGGTAGACGTCGAAGGTCTCATCGCCCTCGTGCTCGGCGTCGGCGCCCATCGAGCTGATCAGGACGAACCGGCCGATGTCGTTGTGGGAGGCGGCCTCGATCAGCTTGACGACGCCGCCGTAGTCCACCGATTCCTTGCGCTCGGGTCCGCTGTTCGGCCCGGCGCCGGCGGCGAAGACGATCACGTCGGCCTCGCCGACCGCCTCGGCGACGCGGTCGTCGTGTGCCTCCTCGAGGTCGCAGACGATCGCCTCGAGGGCGCCCGCGTCGCGGACCTCCTCGGCGTGGTCGGGGTTGCGGATCAGCGAGCGGACGAGGTCGCCGCGCTCGTCGAGGAGCCGGGTCAGCTCCATGGCGATCTTTCCGTGGCCTCCGGCGATGACGACGCGCATGGCTGTTTTCTACCCGATGAGCACCGACCGACGCGGCTGGCTCTCAGTTGAGCGGATCGGTGCCGCAGTGCGTGAACCAGGGGAGGCGGCCGAGCGGCGCCTGCACGCGGACCGCGCCCGGGCCGCGGAACGTCTCGCCGCCGCGGGACTCCCAGCACCCGCGAGGGAAGTAGACGGTGCGCGAGCGCGCCCCCTCCTCGACCACGGGCGCGACGAGCACGTCGTCGCCGAGCATCCACTCCTGATCCTGGGCGGCCGCGCGCGGATCGCCGGGGTACTGCAGCCAGAGCGGCCGGGCGATCGGGATGCCGGTCTCGTGCGCGTTCTTCCAGAGCCGCATGATCAGCGGCTCCGCCCGTTCGTGCAGGCGCGAGAGCCGCTTGTAGATGCGCAGCGTCTCGGCGTCGTAGGACCACGGGGTGTGGGTGCCGGCGGCGACCGAGCCGTGGATCCGGAACATCGGCGAAAGCGCCGCCCACTGCGCCCAGCGGATGAACAGCTCCCGGTCGGTCGCACCGTACGGGATGTCGAAGAAGCCGCCGATGTCGGTCGTGAACCCGTAGGCGCCGCCGATTCCGCGATTGAGCATGTCGGTCGTCTGCGAGGCGAGGCCGGCCGAGCGGCTCCAGTCGGTCGTCTCGTCGCCGGGGAAGTTCGCGAACTCCCAGCGGGCTGCCCCCGGGGTCCCCGTGTAGCCGCTGCGGGTGAAGTAGTAGATGTGGCGGCGCGGGTGGCGCTTCTCGAAGGCGTGGACGGCCTGCCAGGTCGCCCGGTGGAAGAGGACGGTGAGCCGGTTGTGCATCGTCGCGCCGGTCGAGCCGTCGTCGAAGTGCATGCCGACCTGTACCTGCTCCCCGAAGTCCTGCATGAAGCCCTCGGCGCCGAGCTTGAGCGCCGCGCGGATCCGGCTCTTCCACCACTTCACGGCCGCCGGGTCGGTGAAGTCGATCTGGGCGGCGGGGGCGTTGAAGTTGGAGTTGAAGACGTACGGCTCGCCGTCGGCCCGCGTCGCGACGTAGCCCTTCGCGATCGCTTCGTCGAAGGCCGCGGGGTCGTCGGTCCCGATCTCGTCCTTGCCGACGAAGGCCCGGAAATAGAAGACCGGCCTGATCCCGCGGTTGCGGAGCTTCGCGATCACGTCCTTCAGGAACGGCCGCGGCAGGTACTGCCACCCCTCGATCCGGTAGGCGTCGATGTCGACGTCGTTCGCGCGCAGCTCGCGGAGGTCGCTGCGGACCGCCGCCTCGTACTCGTCGGCCGGCTGGTCGGGGAACTGGACGAGCCGGTCGAGGGCGGGACCGATCGCCCAGCGCGGCGGCACGCGATGGCGACCCGAGATCGCGGTCAGCCGCTTGATCGCCGCTGCGCGAGGATCCGGGGGCGACGACGTAGTCGAGGCGGGATGAGGCGGACTGCACCTGCCAGGCGTCGGAGCGGTCGGAGCCGAGCCGCCAGTCGGAGAGCTCGTCGCGGTCGAGCAGGAACCCGTAGCGGTCCGGGGACACGAACGAGGACTGGACGTAATAGGCGGCATGCTCGCCGTTCGGGAACAGATATGTGTCGGGATCGACGCCGGGCGGCGCCGGACCGCCGAGGCCGGGCGCGCTGAGGTTCTCCTGCTGGGTCCAGTTGTAGAACTCCGAGCCGGCCTGATCGAGCGAGTCGTGGCGCCCGCCGAACCCGCGGAACGCCTCGCCCTCCGGCGACTCGAACGAGTCGCCGATCGCGGCGACGCCGGCGGGCTCGTCGGGCCGGGCCGAGATCTCGATCGTGCCGTGTCCGGGTCCGGGCTGGACATCGACGATCAGGCGCCGCCCGCTCGGATCGCTCGTCGACACGATCAGGCGCAGGCCCGCGCCGTGGTCGGTGGCTCGCTCGACCGCGACGGCGCCGTACTCGGTGCCGCCCTCGGTGACCGTCTGCAGGTTGCCGTTCCACTGAAAGGACGGGTACTGGTCGATCGTCACGTCGCCGACGAGGAAGGAAAACGGCGCATACAGGGTCGGGGGCGGCGGTCCCGGTACGCCGAACTGCGAGCGCGGCACCGGCGGGACGACCTTCGTCGCCCCGTCGCGGCCGGAGAGCTGTCGCAGCATCGTCCGGCCGGATCCGTCGGCGAAGCTGATCCGGAACGGGTCGAAGCGGATATTCGCCGAGGCACCGGGCACCCCGATGCCGGCGCCGTCGGACGCGATCCGCGTCGTAGTCGTCTGAGCCGAGGCCGAGGCCGCGATCGCGAGCAGCACGGCGAAGGCCGCGACCGTGGCGACCGAGACTCGCAGCGTCGCTCCGGCCGGCATCGGCGAAAGCCTAGAAGGACGTGAGGTCCCAGGCGCCGATTACCCTTGCCCCGATGCCCCATCGCATCCCAACCGCCGACCAGTCGGCCACGGAGCTGAAGCGGCAGATCGAGCTCGAGCGGGACGGCGAGCCCTTCCTCGTCTACCGCGAACCGGGCGGCGAGCAGCGGCTGTTCGCGCTCGCCGGCCGCGAGCGCGCCGTGATCGGCCGCGAAGAGGCCGCCGACGTGCGGATCGAGGGCGACGAGGCCGTCTCGCGCCTCCATGCGGAGCTGGTCCGGGTCGGCAGCTCGTGGGTGCTGGCCGACGACGGCCTCTCGCGGAACGGGACCTATGTCGACGGCGAGCGCCTCCACGCGCGGCGGCGGCTCCGCGACCGCGACCTGATCGGGATCGGCGAGACCGGGGTCCTCTACCGCGAGCCGGCCTCGGCACCCGATCCCTCCGAGACGCGAGCGGCGCCCGGCGGGGCGGGGAGGACGCCGGCGCTCGGCGAGGTCCAGCGGCGCGTGCTCGTCGCCCTCTGCCGGCCGCTCGGCGGCGACCACGCCTTCACGGCGGCTCCCGCCTCCAACCAGGCGATCGCCGAGGAGCTCTACATGAGCGTGGGGGCGGTCAAGTCGAACCTACGGGCGCTGTTCGAGAAGTTCGGGCTCGAGGAGCTGCCGCAGAACCGCAAGCGGATCGCACTCGCCGAGGCCGCGCTCAGCGAGGGCGTCGTCAAGCCCGCCGAGCTGACCGGCTAGGCGTCACTCGCAGGGATTCGGCCCGGGGCCGTCGGGGCTGAGCCGCGCGGGCAGGTGCGTGTTGCCCGAGCAGTGCCGGAGCCGGTCCATCAGCGCGCGCAGACGCGCCTGCTCGCCGCGGTCGGCGTCGTTGCGTGCCGGCCAGAGGTTGTGGAGCTCGTGCGGGTCGCGGCCGAGCCGGTAATGCTCCTGCGCCGGGGAGCTCTTGCAGTGTCGCGACGAGTGGCGGACGACGCTCTGGTAGTCGACGTAGACCTGCTCGCCGGCGCGAACCCCGGTGTAGGTGCAGGCGAGCGTGCCGCCGGCGACCTTGCCGCTCTGGTCCACCTCGATCAGGATCGGCCGGTCCTGCGGCCACGAGCCGCTCCCGTCGATCGCGTCGAGCAGCGAGCGCCCGTCGAGGCGACGGCAGTCGCCGCCACTGACGCACGGCTCGCCGCCGGCGAGGTCGAGGATCGTCGGTGCGACGTCGATGTTCGACGTCGGCAGGTCGATCCGCTTCGGCGCCGGGCCGCTCCGGTATCGCGCCGGCACCTTGATCAGCGCCGGTACCTGGATCGACTCCTCGTAGGGCAGCCCCTTCGACTTGACGATCCGGTGCTGGCCGTCGAAGAAGCCGTTGTCGGAATAGAAGACAAAGGCGGTGTCGCGCAGCTCGCCCCGGTTGCGCAGATCTGCGATCAGCTTGCCGATCCCCCGGTCCGCTTCCCTGATGGCCGCCGCGCGACACCGCATCCGCCTCTGGATCTCGTCCCGCGAGTGGGCGCTGATCTTCGGCAGGCTTCTGATGTAGGCGGGCTTGTCGGAGAGGTTGGCCTCGCCGGCCGGGTTCTTCGGCAGGTGGATGCCGGGCAGCCCGCGGATGTCGGTGAGGCCGTGCGGGCCGGGCAGAGCGCTGCGGGTGCAGACGCCGCGGGCGAGGTGGTCGCTGTGGGGGGCGAGCTCGTCGAACTGGAGGTAGAAGGGCCGGTCCGGGTTGAGCGTGCGGAGCAGGGCGCTCGTGCGCCGGTGGAGGTCGCGGGTCGCGTACTTCCCAGGCCCGTCGCCGCTGACGGTGACGCGCTGGCCGTCGATCGACAGGTCGTAGTCGCGGTAATGGAGGTGGATCAGGTTGAGCCAGTGGTCCCACCCGGGCGCCGGCGCGGCCGGGCCTGCGTCGCCGCGCTTGTAGCCGTTCAGGAAGCGGCCGACGTGGATCGTCTCGTAGCCCGCCCGGCGCAGCCAGGCGGGGAGGACGTTCTGCGGATCGTGCAGCGCCTGGTAGCCGGGGCCGTTGGACAGGACGCCGTTGTTGTGGCCGTATTGGCCGGTCAGCTGGGCCGCCCGCGAGGGGCAGCAGAGCGGCGTCGCGATCGTGAAGTTCGTCAGCTTGCTGCCGCCGCGGAGGAGGCGGAACGTTTTCGGCATCAGCTTCCGGTTGAAGCTCGAGCTGTCCTGGTCGTCGGTGACGATCACGACGACGTTCGGCTGATCCGGCACGGCGCGCGCGGCCACCGGGTCGGTGTTCGCACCGGTCGCCGTCGCGGCGAGCACGATCAGGGCCGCGACGGCCAGGGCGGCGAGCGCGAGGACGCGGCGGGGGAGGGGGGAACTCGTCATCCCGGCCATGTTCGCCGTCGCCCGCGGGTTCCGCCAGACGACCTTGGTCGCCGTCGGGCTAACCCCCTCAGGGCGTGATCCGGCTCAGCGTCGAGTCGCCCTGGTCGGCCGTCCAGACGCCGCCCGCGCCGATATCGATGTCCGCCGGATCGGACCCGACCGCGATCGTCTCCGGCGGATCGCCGGGTGAGCCGGCGGCGAAGCGCTGGACGATGCCGTCCTCGCCGCTGCTCACCCAGACCGAGCCGAACCCGACCGCGAGGCCGCGGGGACGCGGAGCCGTCGTGATCGCCGCCCCGGCCTGCGGCACGCCGCTGGGCGACGCGGGGTCGATCGGGATCAGACGGCCGCCGAAGTTGTCGACGACCCAGACCTCGCCGGACCGGGCGGCGACGTTCGTCGGGCGGCCGCCGACGTCGATCGGGTTGCCGATCGTCCGGGCGGTCTCGGGGTCGACCTGCGAGACCGTCCCGTCGCCGGTGTTCGTCACCCAGATCGAGCCGGCTCCGGCGGCGAGGGAGCGCGGGTCGCTGCCGACGAAGCCCTCGCGCACCTCCTCACCCGAGTCGGGGTCGAACTGGACGACGCGGGGTTGGTCGCCGCGGTCGAGGATCCAGACGTAGTCGCCGTCGATCGCGACGTCGCTCGGATCGACGAGGTCGTCGACCCGCTCCGGCTGACCGGTGTCGAGCGGGATCCGGAACAGCCCGTCGCGCCCGACCGCCCAGAGGTAGCCGAATCCGAGCGCCAGCGCCCGCGGGTTCTCGAGCTCGCTGCCGCGGCCGAGCGGTCGATCGCCGTCGAAGCCGAGGGCGGTGACGATGTCGGAGTCGCGACCCGCGACCCATGCCCGGTCGGCTCCGACCGCGACGGCGACCGGGTCGCGTGGGGTGTCGAGGGTTGTCACCTCCGCATTCGCCGTCGCCTCGCCGGGCTCGTCGCCCGAGTCGCCGGCGAGCAGCACCACCGCCACAGCGGCCACGACGATCACGACGGCGACGGCCGCCACGACCCACCACCGGCGCGCGCGTTCGCGGCTCAGACGGCGGGGGAAGCGGCTTCGTCGGCGCGTCGCGGAGGCCGCCCGCGTCCCTCACTGCGGCATCGAGCCGGTCGGCGAACTCGCCGGCCGACCCCGGCCGCTCGTCGGGATCGATCGCCATTGCCGCGGCGATGGCGGCGTCGACGCCGGGGCCGAGCGCGGGCTCGATCTCGGAGACGCGGGGGCGGGGGGCGGAGCCGTGGGCGCTGAGGGTGGCGAGATCGCTGCGCCCGGCGAACGGCGCCAGCCCGGTGAGCATGTGGAAGGCGACGCAGCCGAGCGAGTAGACGTCGGCGCGGTGGTCGAGCCGCTCGCCGCTGATCTGCTCGGGGGCGATGTAGCCGGACGTGCCGAGGACGATGCCCCTCGTCGTCAGCCGGGTCGACTCGCCGTCGGCGGCCTCGGCGACGGTGCCGATCCCGAAGTCGGTCAGATAGGCGCGCTCGTCGGCCCGCTCGCCGCTGAGCAGGATGTTCTCGGGCTTGACGTCGCGGTGGATGAGGCCGGCCGAATGGGCGGCGTCGAGGCCGCCGGCGAGCTGGCGGAGGATCGCGACCGCCCGCTGCGGCGCGAGCGGGCCGTCGGCCACCATCCGCCCGAGGTCGGCGCCGTCGATGAACTGCATCGACATGTAGAGCCGCCCGTCCTCCTCACCGGCGTGGTGGACGACGACGATCGCCGGGTTCTCGACCGATGCGGCGAGCCGCGATTCGCGCCGGAAGCGGGCGACGTAGGTCTCGTCGCCGGACAGCTCCGGGGTGAGGATCTTCAAGGCCCGCGTCCGGTCGAGGGCGATGTGGCGGGCGCGATAGACGATGCCCATCCCGCCGCGACCGATCTCCTCCTCGATCAAGTGCCCCGCAAACTCGGTTCCCTCCACGGGTGGAGCCTAGTCCGACCCCGACACGAAACGGGGCCGGCGATCGCCGGCCCCGTCGCAGTCGGTGTCTCGCCCGTTCAGCTCCTGTCGGGCTGGGGCACGATCCGGATGTAGGGGGCGGGGGACTCCCAGCCGTCCGGGTAGGTCTCGCGGGCCTCGTCGTCGGAGACGGAGCCGGCGATGATCACGTCGTCGCCCTGCTGCCACTGCGCCGGCGTCGCGACCTTGTGCTTGGCGGTGAGCTGCAGCGAGTCGATGACCCGGAGCACCTCGTCGAAGTTCCGCCCGGCGGTCATCGGGTAGATCAGGATCAGCTTGATCTTCTTGTCCGGGCCGATCACGAACACGTTGCGGACCGTCTGGTTGTCGGCCGGGGTCCGGTCGCCCGGGTCGCCCTCGACGTCGGCCGGCAGCATGTCGTAGGCCTTCGCGACCTTGAACTCCGGGTCGGCGACGATCGGGTAGTTCGGTGCCGTGCCCTGGGTCCGCTCGATGTCGGCGGCCCACTCCTCGTGCTTGCCGAGCGGATCGACCGAGAGGCCGAGGATCTTGACGCCGCGCTCGTCGAACGAGGGCTTGATCGAGGCCATGTAGCCGAGCTCGGTGGTGCAGATGGGGGTGAAGTCCTTCGGGTGCGAGAACAGCACCGCCCAGGAGTCGCCGATCCAGTCGTGGAAGCTGATCGGGCCCTCGGTGGTGTCGGCCTCGAAGTCGGGGGCGGTATCGCCGATTTTCAAGCTCATGTCTTGCTCCTTGTCATCGCAGGTACACGGAGGTTATCCAAACCTTCAAATCCGGACCCGATTTCAGGTAATTGGCCTCGCGAGGCCTTTCGGGGCGCTCAGCGCTCGGGCCGGAAGCGCCGCAGCCGCAGCGAGTTGCTGACGACGAAGATGCTCGACATCGCCATCGCCGCGGCCGCGATCAGCGGGTTCAGGAAGCCGCTCATCGCCAGCGGCAGCGCCGCCACGTTGTAGGCGAAGGCCCAGAACAGGTTGCCCTTGATCGTCGCGAGCGTCCGCCGCGAGAGGCGGATCGCGTCGCCGGCAGCACGCAGGTCGCCGGAGACGAGGGTCAGATCCGACGCCTCGATAGCGACGTCGGTGCCGGTCCCGATCGCGAGGCCGAGGTCGGCCCGGGCGAGGGCGGGGGCGTCGTTGACGCCGTCGCCGACCATCGCGACCGTCCGGCCCTCGGCCTGGAGGCGCTCGACGACCGCCGACTTTTCCTCCGGCAGCACCTCGGCGATCACCTCGTCGATCCCGACCTTCGCGGCGACCGCCTCGGCCGTCTGCCGGTTGTCCCCGGTCAGCAGGATCGGTCGCAGCCCGAGATCGCGCAGCCGCGCGACCGCCTCGGCCGAGGTCGGCTTGACCGTGTCGGCGACGGCGATGACGACCCGGACGCTGCCGTCCCATCCGGCGGCGACCGCGGTCTCGCCGTCCTCGGCGGCAGCGTCGAGGGCGGCCGCGAGGTAGTCCGGCATATCGAGCCCGCGGTCGGCGAGCAGGCGCGGGCGCCCGGCGATCACATGGCGACCGTCGACGAGGCCCTGGACGCCGAGGCCCTCGACGTTCGCGAAGCCCTCGGGGCCGGGGAGGGGCCCGTCCGCGGCGGCGGCCGCCGCCGCAGCGACGGCGCGCGCGATCGGGTGCTCGGAGCCGCTCTCGAGCGCGCCGACGAGTCGCAGTGCCTCGTTCTCGGCCGTCCCGGCGCCGGTGGCGATCCGGCTGACGCTCATCTCGCCGCTCGTGACGGTGCCCGTTTTGTCGAGGACGATCGTGTCCACGCGGCGGGTCGATTCGAGGACCTCGGGGCCCTTGATGAGCAGGCCGAGCTGAGCGCCGCGGCCGGTCCCGACGAGCAGGGCGGTCGGCGTCGCGAGGCCGAGGGCGCAGGGACAGGCGACGATCAGCACGGCCACCGCTGCCGTCAGTGCGTAGGTGGCCCCCTCGCCGCTGAGGAGCCAGAAGCCGAGCGTCGCGACCGCGAGGGCGATCACGATCGGCACGAACACTGCGGAGACGCGGTCGGCGAGCCGCTGAACGGGCGCCTTGCCGGTCTGCGCCTCGGTGACGAGGCGGGCGATCTGCGCGAGGGCCGTGTCGGCGCCGACGCGCGTCGCGCGGACGACCAGGCGTCCGCCGGCGTTCACGGTCGCACCGGTCACCTCGTCGCCGGGCGCGACCTCGACCGGGACCGACTCGCCGGTGAGCAGCGACGCATCGACCGCCGAGCGCCCCTCCTCGACGACGCCGTCGGTTGCGAGCTTCTCGCCGGGCCGGACGACGAAGCGGTCGCCGACCGCGAGCTGGTCGCTCGGCACGCGGCGCTCGGTGCCGTCGGCGTCGAGTACGGCGACGTCCTTGGCGCCGAGCTCGAGTAGCGCCTCGAGTGCCGCACCGGCACGGCGCTTGGCCTTCGCCTCGAAGTAGCGGCCGGCGAGGATGAACGTGGTCACGATCGCCGCGACCTCGAAGTACACCTCCGACGACCCGGCCCCCTGCTCGGGGATCAACGTGAAGGTCATCCGCATGCCGGGCTCACCGGCGTCGAGGAAGAAGAGGGCGACCACCGACCACGTCCAGGCGGCGAGCGTCCCGAGCGAGATCAGCGTGTCCATCGAGGCGGTGCCGTGGCGCAGGTTGCGCCAGGCGACCTGATGGAACGGCCATCCGCACCAGAAGACGACGGGGGTCGCGAGCACGAGGCTCAGCCACTGCCAGTAGTCGAACTGGAGCGGCGGGATCATCGCGATCAGGGCGATCGGCACCGACAGCGCGATCGCGACGCGGAGGCGCGTCCGCAGCTCGCGCAGCTCCGCCTCCTTGGCGTCCTCGGCGGGCTCTGTCGAGGACGCGCCTCCCCGGGCGGGCGAGAGCGCCGCCGAGTAGCCGGCGGCCTCGACCGCGCCGACGAGCTCGTCGGTTTGGACGGCCCCCGGCGCGAAGCTGACCGCTGCCCGCTCGGTCGCGAAGTTGACCGTCGCCTCCACGCCGTCGAGCTCGTTGAGCTTCCTCTCGACCCGGTTCGCGCACGAGGCGCAGGTCATGCCCTCCACGTTCAGCTCGAGCTTCTCGGCATTCATCGTCACTCCATTCTAACACCCCCGGGGGGTATACCTGGGACGACTTCTGTCGGAACGCCGTGGCCGGGGCCGAAAGCCCGCCGAGAAGTTATGTAAGCTTCTGCTCACATTTCAATCAACCTGCCTAATCGGGCCTCCAGGGGTCCGAGCGGGGGAACCGTCTGGACCTTCGGGTCCACGGGGCGAATCAGAGAACTCTGTAGCGCACTCTTTCCGCGCGAGCCCGTCAGCTAACTCCGCAGGCATTCGAAAGAGAGGCAAAGTGAAAGGAAGACTGCTGCGCAGGGGCGGCCTCACCGGGCTGGCGCTGTTGACCTCGATGGGGCTTGTGGTCGGTGGCGCCGCCGGCGCCGGTGGGCTCTCCACCGGCGGGGGCGGAACCGGGGGCGGGGGCGGCGGCAAGGGCGGCTCGGCCTTCCCGGTCCGCGCCCATCACACCTACGGGGACGGCCTCGGCGCCGGCCGCGGTCACCAGGGCCAGGACATCCTCGCCAGCTGCGGCAAGAAGATCGTCGCCGCCCGCTCGGGCCGCGTCCGCTACGTCGACTACCAGGCCTCCGGTGCCGGCAACTACGTCGTTGTCAAGGGCAAGAACTACGACTACGTCTACATGCACATGCTCAAGAAGCTCTCCGTCAAGAAGGGCGAGCGGCTGAGCGCCGGCGAGCAGATCGGCCGGGTCGGGTCGACCGGCGACTCGAGCGCCTGCCACCTGCACTTCGAGATGTGGCGGAAGCCGGGCTGGTACCGGGGCGGCAAACTCGCCGACCCGAAGCCGTTCCTGAAGCGCTGGGACCGCAACAGTTGAGCGCGCCCGAGGCCCTGACGGCAGACGATGGGGGCGAACCGCTCCCGCCGCCGATTCCCGGGCCCGAGTTCCGCCGCCTCAGCCGCCGCCAGAGCGTCATCGCCTGGACGGTCGGCTGGATCGTCGGCCTGGCGATCGCCGCCGCGGTGATCCTCGCGCTGGTGCTCTAGGCGGTCAGACGAAACCGGGATCAGAGGTGCGGCCGGAGCTCCTGACGACCTTCTCGTAGCGCCGGCAGGGCACGGCGATCGTGCCGCCGTCCGGAGTCCAGGTGATGTGATCGAACGGGCCGTGATCGCTCCACCCCCGGCGCTCGTAGAAGGCGATCGCCCGGTCGTTGCCGGCGACGACGGCCAGCCAGCCGCGATCGAAGCGCCGGGCGACCAGGGACTCGGCGCCGGACAGGAGCTCGTCGGCGCACCCGCTCCCGCGAAACCGCTCACCGACGTACATCTGCTCGACCTCGTCGCCGCGGACGACGACGAAGCCGGCCACCGCCCCGCCGACGGTCGCCACGGTCGCGTCGGCGATCATCGATGGGACCCTCGCGCCGAGTTGCTCCGGTGAGCGATGCGTGAGCAGCTCGTCCGGGACCCGGCCCTCGTGGGCATCCCGCCAGCCCGGCACCCAGATCGCGGTGATCGCCTCGACGTCGGCCTCCACCGCCGGCCGGAGCTGAACTTCGGCGCCCGTCATCGCGCGAACCTACCGCGCCCCGCCCCGGTGCGACTAATGTTGCTCACCTGCCGAGGGCAAGAGTCTTTGGTGGACAACGCGGCAACGGCTCCTCAGGGAGCCGTTGCTGTTTCCGGCGCCGGTCAGCCGCAGTAGGCGAAGGCGCGCAGCTCGGCGGAGTCGTTACCGGTGCCGCTGCCGCCACCGCCGAAGACACCGACCGCGGAGACCTTGTCGTCACCGGACCGGTAGAGGCCGGTCGGTAGCGCTGCGACGAACTTGGCGTTGTCCCACTCGGCTTCGAGCCCCGAGAACAGGACCTCCTTGCCCTTGGGGCAGGTCGCGACGGCGGCCCGTGGGGCCGCGAACTCCTTCAGGGTCGCCTTGGCCTCCACCTCCTTCGGTGATTTGCCCTTCCCGCAGACCGCCTGTGCCGTGATCTTGATCGGCGAGGCCCCTTCGTTGATGACGGAGACCTGCCATGCCTGGTCCTTGTCCGCGCGCCGGAGAACGGTTGGGACGATCTTCTGGTCGAGCGCCGGGTCGGCATTAGACCTGAACCCGCCGCCGAGAAGCGTCTTGCCCTTCTGGCACGAGACCTCGACGGTCGTGGCCTTGCCGCTTCCTGGCTTTGCGGTCTTCGTGGTCTCCTCGATCTTGGGCTTCTTTCCCTTTGCGCAGTAGGCGTAAGAGGTGACCGTGGAGTCGTAGATCGCCGAGATCGTGTGCGCGGTCGTCGCCCACTTGTCGGCGCTCTTTGCCGGACCCATCGAGTCGATGAACGCGAAGTAGTCGGAGGCGCTCGGACTGTCGGTCTTCGTCTTGAACCCGCCGAATGCAACGAAGGCGTTCTTGCCGCAAGAAGCCGTGGCGGTGTCGCGCACGGGATAGACGAGCGGCACGGTCTTCTTCGACTCGGAGAGGCCGGCGAGGGCCGGAACCGCTGCGCCCATCGCCCCGACGACAGCGATGCACACGATCGTGGCTTTCATCCATCCACCCATATCCCCGACTCCCGAACTAGCTCACCCGAACGTTCGGAACCCTAATAGATGAGGCCCGGCTTTGACGAGGGCGGGAGCCGCCGGATCAAGGAAGAGGTCGGCGACGCGGCCTCGAGGGCCGCGAGCCGGCCGATGACGCCGAGCCCGGCGCCTCCCCGTCCCGTCAGATCAGGTGCTGAGGAGTGCCGGAGCAGTCGTGGCCAAGGACGCAGGAGGCGAAGCGGCCTTCGGCCGTGAGCCGACGAGGACGCCGGCCACGACCCTCCGGTGCCCTCAGCCGCAGCCGGTGTTGTTGCCGCAGGATGTGCACGTGTAACACGAGCCCGTCCGCTGCATCATGCCGCCGCACTGGTCGCAGGCGGGACCGAGGTCGAGCTCCCGGGACATCCGCGCCGGGACGACCGGCGGGGTGTCGGTCATCGCCGCGGCGGCCGGCTTGGCCTCGGCGGTGCCTCCACCGTTCGCGTGGCCGTTCCCGTTGCCATTGCCGTTCCCGTTCGTCGGGCCGGCGGTGTCGGGGCTGAACAGCGCCTGCTGCGCGTCCTTGCGGGCCCGGACCTCCTCCGTGAGGATGCCGAGATCCTCGTGCAGGTCGGGGTCCTCGATGAAGCGGCTGGCGAGCCAGCGCATGATGTAGTCGGGCATCGACTTGGCGAACGGGATCTCCTGGTTCCGCGTCATGCCCTCCGGGTCGAAGCGCATGTAGCTGAACTTGTTGACCAGGACCTCGAGCGGCACGCCGTACTGGAGGCCGATCGAGACCGCCGTCGCGAACGCGTTCATCATGCCGCGCAGCGTCGAGCCCTCCTTGCCGATGTCGGTGAGGAAGATCTCGCCGACGGAGCCGTCCGGGTACTTGCCGGCGGTGATGTAGCCCTCCTGCCCGGCGATCGAGAACTTGTGGGTGATCGACTCGCGCTCGGCCGGCATCCGCTTGCGGACCGGCTCCGGCTGCGTCTCCTCGGCCTCCTCCTCGGCGCTGTCCTGCGCGTCGGTGCGGAGCGCCTGGGCCGTCTTCGAGCCGTCGCGGTAGATCGCGAGCGCCTTCAGGCCGCCCTTCCAGCCCTCGGTGTAGGCGTCGGCGATGTCCTCGACCGTCGCCGTCTCCGGCAGGTTGACGGTCTTGCTGATCGCGCCGCTCAGGAACGGCTGCGTCGCCGACATCATCTGGATGTGGCCCATGTGGCTGATCGCCCGCTCGCCGACGGCGACGTCGAAGACCGGCAGGTGCGCGTCCTCGAGGCCGGGGGCGCCGACGATCGTGTTCTTCTCGTTGATGAAGGCGACGATCTGCTCGATCGCCTCGTTCGTGTAGCCGAGCGTGTCGAGCGCCAGCGGGACCGAGCGGTTGACGATCGTCATCTGACCGCCGCCGACGAGCTCCTTGTACTTGACGAGCGAGAAGTCGGGCTCGATGCCGGTCGTGTCGCAGTCCATCAGGAAGCTGATCGTCCCGGTCGGGGCGAGCACCGTCGCCTGGGCGTTGCGGTAGCCGTGCTCGTCGCCGAGCGCGACCGCTTCGTCCCAGGAGCGCCGGGCCGCGTCGAGGAGCGCCTGGTCCCCGATCTGGCCGTCGGGGATCTCGTAGGCGGCGTCGCGGTGCATGCGCATCACGTTGTTGTGCGGCTCGCGGTTCTTCTCGTACTCGTCGTACGGGCCGATCGCGGCAGCGACCTCGGCCGACTTGCGGTAGCCGCGGCCGGTCATCAGCGCCGTGATCGAGGCGGCGACGGCGCGACCCTCGTCGGAGTCGTACGGCATCCCGTTCGACATCAGGAAGGCGCCGAGGTTGGCGTAGCCGAGGCCGAGCTGGCGGAAGCGGCGCGCGTTGGCGCCGATGTCCTCGGTCGGGTAGCTCGACGGGCCGACGACGATCTCCTGCGCGAGCAGGACGATGTCGACCGTGTGCTCGAAGCCGGCGGTGTCGAAGGTGCCGTCGGGGCGACGGAACTTCATCAGGTTGATCGACGCGAGGTTGCAGGCCGAGTCGTCGACGTGCATGTACTCCGAGCACGGGTTCGAGGCGTTGATCCGTCCCGACTCCGGGCAGGTGTGCCAGTCGTTGATGATCGTGTCGAACTGGACGCCCGGGTCGGCGCAGCGCCAGGCCGCCTCGGAGAGCTGGTTGAGCAGGTCGCGGGCCGGCAGCGTCTTGATCGCCGAGCCGTCCTTGCGGGCCGTCAGGTCCCAGTCGGAGTCGGCCTCGACGGCCTCCATGAAGGCGTCGGTGATCCGCACCGAGTTGTTGGCGTTCTGGTACTGGATCGAGGTGAAGCCTTCACCGTCGATGGACATGTCGAAGCCGGCGTCGCGGAGCGCGGCGGCCTTGTCCTCCTCCTTGGCCTTGCACCAGATGAAGTCCTCGATGTCCGGATGGTCGATGTCGAGGACGACCATCTTCGCGGCGCGGCGAGTCTTGCCGCCCGACTTGATCGTGCCCGCCCAGGCGTCGGCGCCGCGCATGAAGCTGACCGGCCCGGAGGCGTAGCCGCCCTTGCTGAGCTGCTCGGTCGAGCCGCGGATGTTCGAGAGGTTGATGCCCGACCCGGAGCCGCCGCGGAAGATCTGGCCTTCCTTGGTGTTCCAGGCGAGGATCGACTCCATCGTGTCCTCGACGCTGAGGATGAAGCAGGCGGAGCACTGCGGGTGCTCCTCGAAGCCGACGTTGAACCAGACGGGAGAGTTGAAGGCGGCCTGCTGGTTGAGGAGGATGTGGGTCAGCTCGGCCTCGAAGGCTTCGGCGTCCGCGGGCGTGGCGAAGTAGTCGCCCTCGCGGCCCCAGCCGGCGATCGTGCCGGCGACGCGGCCGATCATCTGGCGGACGGAGCGCTCGCGCTCCGGCGAGCCGAGCGGGCCGCGGAAGTATTTCTGGGCGACGATGTTCGTCGCGTTCTGGGACCAGGTGACAGGGAACTCGACGTCACGCTGCTCGAAGGCGGGTGCGGCGGGGTCGCCGATGATCGCGTCGCGGGTCTCCCACTCGACCGCATCGAACGGATGAGTGCCCTCGGTGGTGAATCTGCGGTCGATCTTGAGACCCCCATCGGCGACCTTCGGGGTCGTGTCGATGTCGGTCTCGGAAGCTGCCTTCGTCATGATTTCCTCTCCTCGTAACGCCTTCAAGTGGTAACGCCGGATGGTTGCGATTGAGTCGGACGTAACAAGACCGGCGAATCGGTCCCGCCGGGTCCCTCCGAGCACCTGCGAGCAGGTTAGGGGCGGCTTCGTGAGGGCTCTCGCGGCTTTCCGCAAACCGGGAAAAACGGGCTCCTGCACGGCCTGCGGTACTCCCCGCATTTTACGGGTTCGGGGTTCTCGGCACCAGTCGTCCGGGGCTGTTTGCGCGGGCGGATTGGTCGAAGGGGGATAATCGGGGTAGATGACCGACGGGATGCGGAAAGCGGCAGAGACAGGGCGGGAGCGGGCGGCCGCGGCGAGGGATGCCGTGGGCGATCGCGTCGACGCCGCCAAGGAGGCCACCGGCGAGCGCGTCGAAGCCGCCAAGGTGGTCGCTTCCGAGAAGGTCGACGCGGCGAAGGCCGCGGCGCTGGACCTCCACCAGAAGGTCAAGCCGAAGTTGCGTGGCGTCATCCACGAGTACTCGTTCCCGGTCTCGCTGGTCGCGGGCGGGCTGCTCGTCTACTTCGCCACCGGCGGCCGCGAGCGACTGGCGCTGGCGATTTACGCGATCTCGCTCTCGGCCTTGCTCGGGACGAGCGCCCTCTACCACCGGGTCAACTGGAAGCGCCCGTCCTCACGGATGTGGATGCGCCGGGTCGACCACTCGATGATCTTCCTGCTGATCGCCGGGACCGTCACTCCTTTCCTGGCCCTCGTCGTCGGCGGGGCGCTGGGCACCGCCCTGCTCGTCGCCGTCTGGACCGGTGCCCTGGCGGGGATCTTCGTCGAGGTCGTCTGGGTGCACTCGCCGCGCTGGGTCTCGGTCGCCGTATATCTGACCGTCGGCTGGATCGGCGCGATCGCGTTCCCGTCGATCGTCTCCAACGCCGGCATCGGCGCCGGCATCCTGATCGCCGTCGGGGGAATCCTCTACACGATCGGCGCCGTCGTCTACGCGCGCCAGCGCCCCGACCCGCGGCCCGCGGTGTTCGGCTACCACGAGATCTTCCACGTGCTCGTCGTCGCGGCCGCGATCGCCCACTTCACGGCGGTTGCGATCTACGCCGGCCCCCTCGGTTGACCCGGGCCGCGCCCGGCACGGACCCACTCGAAGTCGGCCTTCTCGCCTCCGGGGAGGCGCGAGCCGCCGCCCGCGTCCTCGCCGACGCCTTCGCCGACGACCCCGTCGCGACCGCGATCGGGCCGCGCCGCCGCGGCCACCGCCGCGCGATCAGCCCGCTCTCCTTCGCCGGCATCGTGATCGCGAGCGCCCGCCACGGCGGGCGGGTTCACGTCGCGCGTCGTGGCGGGGCCGTGGTTGGAGTCGGGATCGACTTCGTGCCCGGCGCCTGGCCGATCACCGACGGCGCCGTCGTCTACGAGCTCGCCTGGGCGCTGCTCGCCGGCCCGCAGCCGATCCGCCGCGGCATCGCCTTCGACCGGGCCGTCCGCGCCGCCCACGTCGAACACGACCACATGTATCTGTGGTTCCTCGGCGTCGACCCGGCCGAGCAGGGCCGCGGCGTCGGCCGGGCGCTCCTCGCCGACCTCCACGGTCGCGCCGACGAGCGCCGCGTCCCGACCTACCTCGAGACCGGGACGATGGCCAACGTCGCCTGGTACGCGTCCGCCGGCTACGAGCTGCTCGGCGAGCTCGAGTTGCCGGGCGGTCAGCCGCTCTGGCGGATGGAACGCCCGACTTCGGATTCCGTTGAACGGCGGCTGCTGAGCGGTTAGGTTGCCCGGCCAGTGGGTGTCTCGTCCAACCTCCGCCGGCTTTCGCTGCCCCTCGGGCTCGCGGTCGTCCTCGCCCTCGTCGCCGCGCCGTCAGCGAGCGCGACGATCGGCATCGTCGACGCCTCCCAGAACATCGTGGCCGAGTACTCGAAGGTGAACTGCAAGGTCGCCGCGGGGGACAACGGCAAGAAGCGGTTCGTCGTCTCCGGGAAGAGCAACGGCTGGAAGCTCGACATCGCTCTCAACAAGTTCGACGGGTACCGCAAATACAAGATCACCTACGGCGACCTGGTGAACCAGGCGAACGCCACGACGCCGGGCAACATCCACTACTACACGAGCTTCGGGCCGGACGGCCAGAACGGCGGCTTCGTCAACTTCGGTAAGGGCAAGAAGGGCAAGCCGGACAAGACGAAGCTCGAGATCACGACGGTCGCTTATGCCGCCAGCGGCTACACGGTCGCGATCGTCGGTAGCGCGAAGTGCGTCTACCCCAAGAAGCGCTGAGCGCTCCGGTCACCCGCTGAGCTCGGCGAGCCGCCGCCGGACCTCGGCGACGACCGCCTCCGGATCGGCCTCGACCTCGTCCCAGGTGAAACGGATGACCGTGTAGCCGCGGGCTTCGAGCTCGCGCTGGCGGGCGGCGTCGGCAGCGAGTTGGGCGGCGGTGCGGTGGGCGCGGCGGCCATCGAGCTCGACGATCAGGCTCGCGTCGCGCCAGAGCATGTCCGGGCGATAGCGGCCGATCCGCTCGTTCGGCTCCGGGATCGGCAGGCCGTTGCGTTCGCAGAGGAGGACGAAGTCCCGCTCGCGGCCATTCGCGCAGCGGGCGAGGGCGGGGAGGTGGGCGTCGACGGCGGCGCGGAGGGCGCGGGCGCCGGGCCGGCCGATCCGGATCACCTGCTCCAGCGCGCCGCGGTCGAGCAGGCCGTCGTACTCGGCGCGGGCGAGGACGAGGCGGAGGGCGTTGCGGCTGAGGAGCGGTGCGGCGGCGAGGAGCGCTTCCGGGAGGGGGACGACGGGTAGGCCGCGGTGGAGTGTGCGGGCGAGGTCCTTCCGGCAGAGGATCTCGACGTCCGGGCGAGAGGTGATCCGGCGGGGAGAGGCGACCTGGATCCTCCGGGGCTTGCGGTTCAACAGGGCAAGCCACCAAAGGGCAGTGAGGGAAGCGAGGGCGGCGTTGGGTCCGGCGAGGAGAAGCGCGGCGGCGAGCTTCCCCTCAGTGCCCAACTCCGCGCGGCCCCAGGCGTAGACGCCGGGGTGGATGGGGTGGAGGCGGCCGGAACGCAGCCAATGCTCGATGCGCGCGCGTCGGTTTCCCTGGGCGAGCAACTGGCGGCGAGCGACCGCACCGAACTGGCGGCAGGCCAGCTCACTCGCCTGCCCAATGGCAATCTGACATGCCAGAGCGTGTACGGAATGCCATTCGTCGCCCATGTGAGCGAGGGTCGCCGGGGCGGGCGCGCGAGACAAGGCGCGAGTGTCGCCGCAGAGGCGCAGAGGTGCGCCGGGAGTGAGTCGGCGGCCGGGGGCGGCCGGGAGTGGTCGGCCGGGGCGGCTAGACGCCGGCGGCGGCCACGCGCTCGCCGTGGCGCTTCTGCGCGGCGGCGATGATCGCGTCGAGCTCTTCGCGGCGGCCGGCGCGGAGGAGCTCGATGGGGTCGGGATCGCCGTTGACGATCTCCTCGAAGAAGGCCTTGCGGTCCTGGTAGGTGGGGAGCGTGCCCTTGGCCCAGCCGCGGACGTCGTTGAGGATCTCGGCGAGGTCGGCGTAGCTCTCGCCGAACATGTCGGAGACCTCGCGCTTCATGCGCTTGGCGAGGGCGGGGGAGGCGCCGGCGGTGGAGATCGCGATCGCGAGCGGGCCGGTGCGGACGATCGCCGGGAGGATGAAGTTGCAGAGCGAGGGGACGTCGACGACGTTGACGAGCATCGCCCGCTGTTCGGCGACGTCGTAGACGGCGATGTTGACGTCGGTGTCGTTCGTGGCGGCGATGACCATGAACTTGCCCTCGAGGTCGGCCGGCTCGAACTCGCGCTTGATCCACTCGATGGAGCCCTCGGCGGCGAGATCCCGGACGGCCTCGCAGGCGTCGGGCGCGACGAGGACGACCTCGCCGTCACAGGCGAGCAGTCCCTCGATCTTCTCGAGGCCGATGTCGCCGCCGCCGACGACCAGGCACTTGCGGCCGCTGAGGCGCAGGCAGGCGATGTAGAACGGCGTCTCCAGCATCCCGCGAACGCAGGACTGGTCGCAGATTCCCCTGCGGAACTGGCAGACGCACTCCTTGCCGGGATAGCTCTGGGCGGGCATCGCCCTAAAGCGTAGGGGAGGGGCGCATCGGGCCGTCCGTCGGCGCCGGACGGGGCCGCTGGGCGCTGTGATTCGCGGGTCCGGGCTGGGCCGGGTGCTACCGTCCCCGCCGCTTGGCCCCTCGTCCGGGCCCCCCAGAGCAAAGGAAGTCCCATGCGGCTGATCGTCACCGAGAAGAACAACAGCGCCAAGAAGATCGCCGAGATCCTCGGCCACGGCGAGGCCAAGGCCGACGCCACCTACAAGGTCCCCTTCTATACATGGGGCGAGGGCGACGACGCCCAGATGACCGTCGGCCTCAAGGGCCACGTCCTCAACCCGGCGTTCCCCGAGGGCTACTCGAACTGGCAGGAGACCGATCCGAAGTCGCTGATCGACGCCGAGCTCGTCACCGAGGCGACCGACAAGAACGTCGTCAAAGCCGTCAAGAAGCTCGCCAAGGAAGCCGACAGCATCATCATCGCGACCGACTTCGACCGCGAGGGCGAGCTGATCGGCCTCGAGGCGCTGCGCGAGATCCTCGAGGTCAACCCCGGCGTCGAGAGCACCGTCAAGCGCGCGCGCTACTCGGCGCTGACCAAGGACGAGATCGAGCGCGCCTTCAGCGAGCTCGACGAGCTCTCCTACGAGCTCGCCCACGCCGCCCAGACCCGCGGCGAGATCGACCTGATCTGGGGAGCGACGCTGACCCGCGCCGTCTCCCTGGCGACCCGCCGCTTCGGCTCCAACTTCCTCTCCGTCGGCCGCGTCCAGAGCCCGACCCTCGGCCTGATCGTCGAGCGCGAGCTCGAGCGCCGCGCCCACGTCGCCGTCCCCTACTGGGAGGTGTTCGCCAAGTTCGCGCACGCCGACGGCACGTTCGAGACGCACCACAAGACCGACAAGTTCTGGGAGAAGCCCGAGGCCGAAGCGGCGCTCGCCGCCACCGACTCGCCCGGCGTCGTCACCGAGCTGACGAAGCGGAAGAACACCCGCAAGCCGCCGACTCCCTACAACACGACCGCCTTCGCGACCGACGCGTCGAGCCGGCTCGGCATCCCGCCCTCGCGGGCGATGCGGATCGCCGAGGACCTCTACATGGACGGGTTCATCTCCTACCCGCGCACCGACAACACCGTCTACCCGGTGTCGCTGCCGCTCCGCGAGCTCGTCACCTCGCTGGTGAAGATCCCCGAGTTCTCGGCCGCATCCGGCCTGCTCGAGGGCGAGCTGACGCCGACCCGCGGCAAGAAGGAGACGACCGACCACCCGCCGATCTACCCGACCCAGGCCGTCTACCCGAACGCCCTCGAGGGCACGCACCGCCGCGTCTACGAGCTGATCGCCCGCCGCTTCCTGGCGACCTTCAGCCCGCCGATGATCACCGAGTCGGCGCGCGCCGACATCGAGGCCGGCTCGGAGACGTACTTCGTCCGCGGCTCGATCGTCGTCGACCCCGGCTACGCCGCGATCTACACCTACGCCCGCTCCGCCGACAACGAGCTGCCGGCGCTCGAGGAGGGCCAGAAGCTCGACCTCGACGGCGCCCCATGGCTCGTCGACAAGGAGACGCAGCCGCCCTCGCGGATCAGCCAGGGCAAGCTGCTCGAGATGATGGAGGAGCTCGGCCTCGGCACGAAGGCGACGCGGCCGGACATCATCCAGAAGCTCTACGACCGCGGCTACGTCTACAACAACCCGCCGGAGCCGTCGGAGACCGGGATCGCCATGTACAAGGCGTTCAAGGAGCACGTCCTGCGGATGGCGACGCCGGAGATGACGGCCGAGCTCGAGCGCGACATGGACGAGATCGCCGCCGGCAAGATCAAGCGCGAGGACGTGCTGCAGATCAGCCGCGAGATGCTCCACGGCACCTACGACGACCTCTTCTCCAAGCGCGAGGACCTCGCCAAGGTGATCTGGGCGGGGATGGACGAGGACAAGTTCATCGGCCCCTGCAAGGTCTGTGAGGAGGCCGGCCGCAAGCATGAGGACGGCTCGCCGAACCGGCTGCGGATCATCGAGATGCGCGGCGGCAAGCGTTTCGTCGGCTGCGAGGGCTACAACCGCGACAACCCCGAGGACCCGAACTCCTGCACGTTCTCGCGGCCGCTCCCCGGCCGCGGCTACGAACTCTGGAGGCTCGAGGAGCGCTGTTCGATCTGCGGCGAGACGCCCCGCCTCAAGGTCAAGGGCTTCCGCGGCCGTCCCTGGCAGCTCTGCCTGAACGACGACTGCCCGTCGATGGTCGAGATGCGCGAGAAGCGCGCCGAGCGCCAGAAGGCGAAGGAAGAGGCCGAGAAGCGCAAGGCCGAAGCCGAGGCCAACGGCACCACGTCGGAGACGAACGGGACCGGCAAGGCGAAGAAGGGCGCGCGCAAGAAGGCGCCGACGACCTCGACGCGAACCAAGCGCGCCCGCTCCTCGACGGCCAAGTCCGCGGCCAAGCCCCGCTCCCGCAGCTCCAGCTGAGCAACCGCTCGCGGCAGTGTTCGTCACGCTCGAGGGAGTCGACGGCGCCGGCAAGAGCACCCAGGCGCGGCTGCTCGCCGACGCGCTCGGCCCCGACACGCTGCTGCTTCGTGAGCCCGGCGGCACCCCCGCCGGCGAGCGCCTCCGCGACATCCTCAAGGACGCCACCGTCGAGCTCGCGCCGCGGGCCGAGCTGATGCTCTTCTGCGCCGCCCGCGCCGACCTCGTCGACCACGTGATCGCTCCCGCGATCGAAGCGGGCCGCGACGTCGTCTGCGATCGCTTCGTCGACTCAACGGTCGCCTACCAGGGCGGCGCCCGCGGGATCGACCCGGGCCTCGTCGCGATGCTCAACTCCGCGGCCGTCCGGGGCTGCATGCCCGACCGGACGATCCTGCTCCGCGCCGATACGGGCGTCGCGAGCGAGCGCGCCGAGGGCCGTTGCGAGTCGCCGATCTCCGACCGCTTCGAGTCGGAGGGGATCGGCTTTCAGGACCGGATCGCCGCCGCCTTCGACCGGATCGCCGCGGCTGAGCCCGACCGGATCGCGGTCGTCGACGCCGCCGGCACCGTCGAGGAGGTCCATGGGCGGATCCGCGAGGCGCTCGGCATATGAGCACCGAGCTCCCCGAGGCCCTTGCCGTCGCGACCGCCGAGCAGCCCGGCGCCCGCACCGCCCTCGCGGCGGCGCTCCGCCGCGGCCCCTCGCACGCCTACTCGTTCGTCGGCCCGACCGGCAGCGGTAAGGCCGCCACCGCCCGCGCGTTCGCCGCCGAGCTGCTCGCGATCGGCGCCGACGACCCGGCCGAGGCGCGCCGCCGTGCCCTCGCCGATCCCTCCCCGCATCCCGACCTCAACTGGCTGCGCCCGCCCGGCAACCAGCACCTCGTCGAGGACATCCGCCGCGACGTCATCGGCGCCGTCGCCTACCGGCCCTTCGAGGGCGGGCGCCGGGTCTTCGTCATCGAGGCCGCCGACGCGATGGCCGAGGAGAGCCAGAACGCCCTTCTGAAGACGCTCGAGGAGCCGCCCGACTATGCCCACCTGATCCTGATCACCGCCGAGCCGGCATCGCTGCTCGAGACTGTCCGCAGCCGCCTCACCGCCGTCTCGTTCGCCCCGCTCCCGCCCGAGTCGCTGCAGCGCCGTCTCGCCGAGGACTTCCCCGGCCACGCCGCCGACGAGCTTCGCGCGCTCGCCCTCCTCGCCGGCGGCGACCTCGGCCGCGCTCGCCTGCTCGGCTCGCCGACCGGCGGGCGCCTCCGCGCCCACTCCGAGGCGGCGGCCCGGGCGGCGATCTCCGGCGACCTCGCCGCCCGCCCCTGGGCCGACCTGATCGCCCTCGCCGCTGAGACCGGCAAGCAGCGCGGCGCCGTCGTCGCCGACGCGGCGGCGGAGCGTGCCGCCGAGTTCGGCAAGGGCCGCGACGCGAGCCGCGTCAAGCGCGAGGGCGACGACGCGGCCAAGCGCGCCGAACGGCGGGCGCGCACCGACGCCATCGACCTCGGTCTCGGCCTGGTCGCGAGCTGGTTCGCCGACGTCGCCGCGGTCGCCGAGGGCGCCCCCGAAGCGATCCGCAACGTCGACCGCGCCGAGCAACTCTCGGGCGACGCGAACGCGATCGATCCGCTCGCGGCCCGCAAGGCCGCCGAGTTGGCGATGGAGACCCGCCGGCGGCTGACCGTCAACGTCAACGAAGACCTCGCATTGGACGCGCTCTTCCACCGCGCATCCGCACTGCTGCGCCGGACCGACCAGACGGTCGTCTAGAAAGGAGGGGACATGGCCGCCTCCGCGCCACCTCCGCCGAGCCCGGTCCCGCCCGAGCTTCCGGTCACCGCTGACCGCCCGGCGATCCAGCCGATCCGAAAGCGGCGGCCGTTCGGCGTTCGCCTCTGGCTCGGCCTGATGTTCTCGGCGATCGGGATCCTCACCGGCGCCACCGTCTACATCGTCGTCGCCGGCTCGAGCGAGGGCGCCGCCGAGAGCCGCACCTCCGACCTCGCCGTCGGCCGCACCCTGCGCGTCCGCGAGAAGGTCGAGCCGGAGCTGCCGCCCGGGCGGATGACGAAGGCGAACGCGCCCGTCGAGGCGCTTCGCGATACCCGTCCCTCCGAGGACTTCCGGACCTGGCTCTACAACAACCCGCCGACCGGCCCGCCGAAGCTCGTCAGCCCCGAGGCCGTCGCCGGGCTCAGCATCGCGACGGTCCGGGGCCGCGCCGCGGCAGTCAGGACCGCGCTCGACGGCGACCTCTTCGTCAGCTCCGATCTTCCCCAGGACCGGACGATGGTCGCCGTCCAACTGGTCGGCGACAAGGGGACACAGGGCGTGCTGCTGTCGATCTCCGAGCGACCCGAGGAGGTCCAGTCGGCCCTGCAGGCGCTCGCCGGGCAGCGCCTGACGGCACTGATCGTCTCGGTGCTCGTCGCCGGCCTGATCGGTTTCCTGGTCGCAAGCCTGATCACCTCGCGCGTCAAGCGCCTCGCCTCGGCGGCGGGGGAGCTCGCGGAGGGCCACCTCGACACGCCCGTCTACCCGAGCGGCCGCGACGAGATCGGGGACCTCGGGCGGACGCTCGACTCGATGCGGATCGCGCTCGCCGAGACGTTCGACGCCCTCTCCTCCGAGCGCGACCGCCTCTCCGCGATCTTCACCTCGCTCGACGAGGCCGTCATCGTCGTCGACCCCGACGGCGACGTCCGCTTCGCCAACCCCGCCTCGGCCGGGCTGATCGGCGAGGACGGGACGGTCGTCGATGCGCTGCGCCCGTGGATCCGCCGCGCCACCCACCGCGGCAGCGCCGAGAGCGATCACGTCGCGATCGGCGAGCGCGTCTTCGCGATCGGCGCCCGCTACCTGCCGGCCGAGCGCTCGGCGCTGCTCGTCGTCCGCGACCGCACCGACGAGCTCCGCCGCGACCAGGCCGAGCGCGAGTTCGTCTCCAACGCCGCCCACGAGCTCCGCAACCCGATCGCCGGCATGTCCGGGGCGATCGAGGTGCTCCGTTCCGGCGCCAAGGACGACCCCGAGGCGCGCGACCACTTCCTCGACCGGCTCGCCACCGACGTCGACCGGGTCAGCCGCCTCACCAAGGCGCTGCTGACGCTGGCGCGGATGGAGGCGATCGGCGAAGGGGAGGCCGACATCGTCAGCGTCGACATCGCCGTCGCCGAGGCGATCGCCGCGACCGACGCGTCGACCGTCGAGGGGATCGAGCTGAACACGACGATCGAGCCCGACCTCGCGGCCAACGCCGACCCGGTGCTCCTCCGCCAGGTTCTGATCGGCCTGCTCACGAACGCCTACAAACACACCCCCGCCCCCGGCGTCGTTACGCTTCGCGCGCGCTTGGAGGACGAAACAGTCGTAATCGAGGTCGAGGACACCGGCACCGGCATTCGCGCCGACGAGCAGGACCGCGTCTTCGACCGCTTCTATCGCGGCAGCGGTTCGCTGGAGCGGGAGGGGTTCGGTCTCGGCCTCGCGATCGCCAAGCGGATGGTCGACGTGATGGGCGGCGAGATCAGCGTCGACTCCGAGGAGGGCAAGGGCAGTACCTTCACGGTCGAGCTGCGAGCCGCAGAGCCGACCTCGACGCCGGTAGCGTGAGCCGCGCGTGATCCTGAACCCCGAAATTCGTCAATGGAGTGAATGACTAGATGAAGAGGTCGATGTGAGCAGTGGACGGATCCTCGTAGCCGACGACGAACCCTCGGTTCGCGAGTCGGTCGGCTACGCGCTCGAGCAGGAGGGGTTCGGGGTGACGATCGCCACCGATGGCGACGACGCCGATGAAAAGCTCGGCAACGGCGAGGTGCCGTTCGACCTGCTCGTCCTCGACATCATGATGCCGGGCCGCAGCGGCCTCGACCTCTGCCGCGACGTCCGCAGCCGCAGCGCCGTCCCGATCATCCTCCTCACCGCCAAGGACGCCGAAGTCGACAAGGTCGTCGGCCTCGAAGTCGGCGCCGACGACTACGTCACCAAGCCGTTCAGCGTCCGCGAGCTGCTCGGCCGCGTTCGCGCCCAGCTGCGCCGTCGCGAGCTCGACCGCGCCTCGACCGTCGAGGGCGCTCCAGCTCGATCGAGGCCGGCGACGTCTCGATCGACCTCGCCCGCCACCTCGTCACCGTTCGCGGCGAGCCGGTCAACCTGACCCGCTCCGAGTTCCAGGTCCTGCGCCTGCTCGCCGACCGCCCCGGCCAGGTCTTCAGCCGCCTCGAGATCATGGAGGAGCTCTGGCAGTCGGAGTTCTCCGGCGACGTTCGCGCCTGCGACGTCCACATCTCCAACCTCCGCCAGAAGATCGAGCGCGACCCTCAGGACCCCGAGCTCGTCGTGACCGTTCGCGGGATCGGCTACAAGCTCGTCGAACCGGAGTAATCCATGGTCGGGCGGTACGCGCCCTCCCCGACCGGCGAGCTCCACCTCGGGAACCTCCGCACCGCCCTGCTGGCCTGGCTGTTCGCGCGCTCGGAGGGCTCGCAGTTCCTGCTCCGGATCGAGGACCTCGACCCCGACCGCGTCCGGCCCGGCCTCGCCGAGGCGCAGCTGCACGACCTGCGCTCGATCGGGATCGACTGGGACGGCGAGCCCGTCGTCCAGTCCGAACGCGCCCGCCGCCACGAGGACGCCCTCGCGCGCCTCGAAGCCGGCGGCCTCGTCTACCGCTGCTTCTGCTCGCGCCGTGAGGTCCGCGAGGCGGCCTCCGCCCAGCACGGCGACGCGCCCGAGGGCATCTACCCGGGCACCTGCCGCGGGCTGAGCGACGCCGAGTCCGACCGCCGTGCCGCCGCCGGCGAGGAGTACGCGCTCCGCCTCCGCGCCGAGCTCGCCGAGGTCACCTACGACGACCGCATCCACGGCACCCGCACCGAAGTCGCCGACGACGTCGTCCTCCGCCGCCGCGACGGCGTCGTCGCCTACAACCTCGCCGTCGTCGTCGACGACCACGACCAGGGCGTCGAGGAGATCGTCCGCGGCGACGATCTGCTGCCCGCCACCGCCGCCCAGGCGTTCCTCTGCGACCGCCTCGGCATCCCGCGCCCCGCCTGGGCCCACGTCCCGCTCGTCCTCGGCCCCGACGGCGAGCGCCTCGCCAAGCGCCACGGCGCCGTCACTCTCGCCGACCTCGCCGAGCGCGGCCTCCGTCCCGCCGACGCCCTGATCTGGATGGCCCGCTCCCTCGACCTCACCGCCCCGGGCGAGCAGGTCACCGTCCGCGACCTCGTCGCCCGCTTCGACCCGTCCCGCATCCCGCGCGAGCCGACAACCTTCTCCGCCATCCGCCCCTAAACTCCGCCCCCGCGCCGACGTAGCTCAGTTGGTAGAGCACTTCACTCGTAATGAAGGGGTCAGCGGTTCGAATCCGCTCGTCGGCTCTAGACGTCGCTTCTTTGAGCGGACGCGATTCGCACTCCCAACGTCTGACGGGAGCCCGTCGGCGACAATGGTGTGCAGCGTCGGGAGGCTCGGTAAGCGCTTACGAATCCGTTCGGCGCGATTCGCCGGTCCGGCCGGACATCCCTCGCCCTGCGCGCTGCCTTAGCGTTCTTCCAATGAAAACCGGTGGATCACGAGAGTCGAGCATCTGGACCAGCGTTGTTAGTGACTCGCCGGCGGCGTTACGGGACTGGCTGCTGTCGCTCGGGTTCGTCGAGGACCTTCTGATTCCCGGTGAGCAGGAAGGGTCGATCCATCACTGCCAGCTCGATTGGCCGGAAGGCGGTCGGGTGATGCTGTCGGGTACCGGAGAGCGCCCGACGCCCTGCCGGCCCGGAACTACTTGGCAGCACGTGGTCACCGGCGACCCCGATGCAGTGCTGGCTCGGGCGCAGGCATTCGGCGCGGCGGTCGTCCAGCCGATCGTGGACCAGGCCGACTACCCGGCGCGCGAATTCACCGTCGCCGATCCCGACGGCAACAACTGGACGTTCTCGACGTTTGCGGGTTAGGGCACGGAATCAGCGGCAGCCGTGGCCGCCGTGATGATTTTGTGCATCTTCTTCACGACTGAACCCCGGGATGGCTTGATGAGACACCTCCCAATAACTATTGACAGTACTCTCAACAAGTGGTAGGTTGCTCCGCGATCGCTCGTCAATACGTGCGAATCAGACCGCGAGAGAGCAGCCGGAGAAACGATGGGATACGAAGAGAATGTGCCGGTCGCGATCGCCGGTGGAGGCGCAGTCGGCGTAACGCTCGCCCTGATGCTGGCGCGGCGCGGGGTCCGGGTCGTCGTCTTCGAACGGGGGTTGGCGCCGCAGACACTGCCGCGAGCGCACGCGATCAATCCGCGATCGATCGAGATTCTTCAGGAGCTCGACATCACGTATGCGCAGTTGCAAGCCGCTGCGGCCCCGCGGGATCTCACGAGCGAAGTCCGATTCGTCACCACCTTGACCGGGCACTGCTTCGGAACGCTGGCGTACGAGCGACAGGACGAAGACGTCCGCGCGGTTACTCCGTACCCCCTCCTCAACATCCCGCAGCCTGCGCTCGAGGCGCTGCTGTTCGAGCGACTCGAGGCGGAGCCACTGGTCGATCTCCGCCGCGGGCACACATGGACGGGCGGGTCCATTGAGGAGGACGGCTTCGTGTCGGCGATCCGGACTCCGGACGGCGACGTCACCGTTCGCTCCGGGTATCTCGTCGCGGCTGACGGCGCGGCCAGCGACGTGCGCGAACACCTCGGCATCGGCATGTCCGGTCTCGGAGATCTCGCCTCGATGCTCACGATCACCTTCGAGGCCGATCTGACCGACGTCGTCCGTACCCGGCCGGGCGTCCTGCACTGGCTGTTCGGCCCGCCGTTGAAGGGGACGTTGTTGGCGTACCTGCCGGATCGCCTGTGGACGTACAGCATCGTTCAGCCTCCCGGCCGGATCGACATGAGCGCCTTCGGAGCCGAGCGCGTACGCGAGTTGGTACGGGAAGCGCTCGGGCCGGGCGCTTCCCATGTCCCCTTCGATGTCGTCGCCGCCACCCCGTGGAGGATGTGGGTGGAAGTCGCCGACGCCTATCGCGCCGGGAACGCCTTCCTCGTGGGCGACGCGGCCCATCGGTTCCCACCGACCGGTGGCCTCGGTCTCAACAGCGGCCTGCAGGACGCGCACAACCTCGCTTGGAAGATTGCCGCCGTGGTCGCGGGACAGGCGGCCGACGCGCTGCTCGACACGTACGAGCGCGAGCGCCAGCCGGTCGCGCGTCGTAACGCCGATCAGAGTCTCGCCAACGTCCAAGCGCTCGCCTCGCTGATCGCCGCCGTCGATGAGGGCGCCTCGTTCGAGCAGGACGAGCCGCGATTTGCCGAATGGCTGGCAGCGCCGGGACGCGCCGAGGAGATCAGCTCGGCCGTCGCGGATCAGCGAGGCCACTTCGACAGCCTCGCCTTGCAGCTCGGTTTCTCTTACGACCCCGGCGACGAGCCAATCGTGGAGGTCAGCGACTTCTCGCCGCGTGCCGTCGCCGGCCGGCGACTGCCCCACGGGTGGCTCGAGACCGATGGCGAGCAGGTGTCGGTCTTGGATCTGCTGGATCCCCATCGGTTCACCGTGCTCCTCCTCGGCGACGTCGAGTCGCCGGGCCTGGCAGCGGGCCTCGGCGCCACCGTCGTGCGGCTCGACCCCGCCGAGCCGGACGTAGGGCAGTGGATGGACACGGTGGGTCTGACCGACTATGTCGGCGTGTTGGTCCGGCCCGACGGACACGTCCACAGCATCGCCGGCGACGAGTCGCAGATTCAGCGGTTCGAGACCGACGTCGCGACCCTGCTCGGCATGGAGCAGGAGGTCGCGCGGTGAAGGCATCTTCTTGGTGGCCGACGTTCGCCGCCGCCGCACATCTTGTAATCGCCGCCGAAGGGCGGCACCCATCCGACACTGCCGATCGGCAGTGGGTCATCGAAAAGAGGAGGACGTAATGTCACTTCCGAAGCCGGCGGCTGCGCCGCCGTTCAACATCACCCGACTGAGCCATGTTGTCCTGCACGTGCGGGACCTGGCGGCAAGCCGCGCCTTCTACGAGGAGCTGATCGGGCTGGTGCCCTCCGCGGCCGACGACCAGCGCGTCTACCTGCGGGGCGTGGAGGAGGCCGCACACCACAGCCTCGTCCTCGTAGCAGCCGACGCTCCTTCCGCCGGACGCCTCGGCTTCCGTGTCGCCTCCGACGGCGATCTCGACGCCGCCCACGAAGCGCTGACGGCGCAGGGCATTGATTGCGAGTGGGCGGACCCTGAATATCAAGGGCGCACGCTGCAGTTCTCCGATGTGGCGGGTGTGCCCATGGAGCTGTGCGCGTCGATGCCGGTCGAGCGACGCATGCTCCTCGATGATGATCAGCTGCGCGGTGCGGCCGCCGCCCGGATCGATCACCTCCAGGTTCACGTGCCGGACGTCTCGGCGTGGGCTGCATTCCACATCGCCAACGGCTTCCGCGTCTCCGAGTACGTGACGCTGGACGGTACGCCCGACGCAATGTTGGCCGGCGCGTTTCTGGCGCGCAAGGGTGACCTCCTGGACCTAGTGGGGGTCGGCGGCCTCGGCCCGCGGTTGCATCACTTCGCGTTCGTCGTCCACGATCACGCCACGACTGCCAAGCGCGTCTGTGATCTGGCGTCGGCGAGCGACCAGCGTGACGCAGTCGAGTTCGGTCCCGGCCGTCACGGCGCCGCTCCCCAGAGCTTCCTCTACCTCCGCGATCCGGACGGTCATCGGGTCGAGCTCGTCAGCCACGGTTACCAACTTCTGGACCCCGAGGTGGAGCCGGTCGGCTGGTCGCTTGCCGATCCCCGCTCGATCACGACCTGGGGCCCGCTTCCCAAGCCGGAATGGTTCGTCGAGGCGTCGGAGTTCGAGGGAATCGAGCCAAGCCAACCTGCAGCGCCTGGTGAGGAGCCGGAGCCCGCTCACTCCTGATGGGCAACTTTGGAGGACAGGGTTCATGAAGCTCCGGGTGACTCCCGACGGGTTGATCTGTTTCGACCCTCAACGGGATCGCTGGGTCCGCATCGCGGGCGAGCGCGACCTGCTGACCTTTCTGTCCGAAGGCAGATCGGCGCGGGACCACGCTCAGTCCGCGCTCGCCGCCGCGGACGCAGTCGCGGTGGATCCGGGGAGCGCCGGGCTCCCATTCCGGCCGCGGTCGATCCGCGCGTTCATGCCGTGGGAGTCCCATGTGATCGGGTCGGGCCGGATGCTCGTCAAGCACTTCTTTCCGAAGCCGGCGTGGATGGCCGTCGCCGGTTTTGAGAAGACGCGTCGGACCTTTCCGGCCCTGAAGCCGAAGCGCGGGTTCTACGAGCACCCGATCTTCTACATGGCCAACCACACGATGGCCCTCGGCGACGGCGAGGAGATGTGGTGGCCCAGCCACACCAAGGCTCTGGACTTCGAGCTCGAGCTGGCCTGCGTGCTCACAAAGCCGCTTCTCGACGCAACGCCCCAGGAGGCCCGCGACGCGATCGGCGGGTGGTTCGTGCTCAACGACTGGACGGCACGCGACGTGCAGGCCGACGATGCCCGGCACAACGCCTTCGGGCCGGTCATCAAGTCGAAGACGTTCGCCAATTCGATCGGCTCGGACGTCGTCACCGCCGACGAGTTCGGCGACTGGCGAGCCGCCGTGGGGCGGGTTCGCGTCGATGGTGAGGAATGGTGCGAGGGCACCACGGCCGATCCAGCACATGACGTCGGCGAGATGATCGCTTACGCCTCGTGTGGGGAGCGGCTCGACGCAGGCGACGTCATCTCGACCGGCACCATGCCCGGCTGCTGTGGGTTGGAGCTCGAGCGCTGGATCGAGCCCGGCCAGACGATCACCCTCGAGATCGATCGGATCGGGACGCTCACGAATCGACTCAGTGCCGGCGCCGTGCCGACCACGGCCGTGCCGGCGTCATGAGACGCGCGGCTGCCACCAACACTCGAAGGAAGGACCAGGTCATTCAATGAATCTCAGAATCGAGGGCCGCAGCGCGATCCTGTGTGGCTCGAGCCGAGGTCTCGGCCGTGCGTGCGCGGAGGCGCTCGCCGCCGAAGGGGTTCACGTTGTCGTTAACGGTCGTGAGGCCGAGCAGGTACATGAAACGGCGCAGGAGCTCACGGCCCGGTTCCCGCAGGTGCATGTCAAACCGGTCGTTGCCGATGTCACCGATCCGACCGGCCGCGAGGCGCTCATTGCAGCCTGCCCCGATCCGGACATCCTGCTCACCAACAATGCCGGGCCGCCGCCCGGGCCGTTTCTGCAATGGCAACAGGAGGATTGGGCGGCCGCCCTGGACGCAAACCTCACCGCCGCATTAATGATGATTCGAGCTGTGCTTCCGGGTATGCGGGACCGCCGGTTCGGGCGAGTCCTGAATGTCGGCTCGGCAATGGTCACCACGCCGCATTCGCTGATGGCTCTCTCGAGCGCGCCCCGCGCCGGGCTGCTCGCGGTGAGCAAGGGGCTCGCGCGGGAGGTCGCCGCCGATAACGTGACGATCAACACGATGCTCCCGGAGCGGTTCGACACCGATCGGCAGGTCTTCATGGCGAGGCGGCAGGCCGAAGCCCAGGGGATCACCTACGAGGAGGCACGCGAACAGATCGTCTCGATGCTTCCTGCCCGGCGGTTCGGACGGCCCGAGGAGTTCGGTGCGATGTGCGCGTTTCTGTGCGGCGAGACCGCCGGCTTCGTGTCGGGCAACGCGATCCACCTCGACGGCGCGAGCTACGCCGGACTCGTCTGAGCCGGCTCCCATGCGCCCATGCGCCGGCGCACCGCCTGCGTGACCGAGTCGGCTCGCCTCTTCGCGACGCCGAGCAGTCGCAGTTGTCCGGCGGCAATGAACTCACCGACCTCGTCAGGGTCATGCCCGCCCAGGACCGAGCGGGCCCCGACCCCGAACATCGCGATGAACACCCCGACCAGATATCGAGAGGGGTCGTGCACGGGGAACTCGCCGGACTCTCCGCCCTCGCGGATGTGTTCGGCGAGTTGGACCGCCGCGTCCTGAAGCAAGGCATTTCGCCTCTCGAAATACTCGGCCAGGATCGAACCCACTTCGTGATTCGCGCCGACCGTTCTCATCATCCCGAACGCACCGATTGCGATGCGCTCGGCCCCGCTCACATCCCTTTGCATCTCCTCGAGAGTCCGGACCAGTTCGGCGAGGACGAGGCTGCCGATCGCGTACTCGAGCTGTTCCTTGTCGGCGAAATAGCGATAGAAGGTCCCGTTGGAGACGCCGGCCGCCTGGGTCACCTGGAGCACCGAAGTCTCCGCGATGCCCTGCTGCCCAAAGACGGTCATGGCGGTCCGGATGAGATGGTCGCGTCGGGCGTCTGGGTCCAGTCGAGATCGCTTGGCGCGCCCACCGTCCGCGGATTTGGTGGTACCCCGCCGACCCTTGCGCGGACCCATCGTCGATGACACCAGAGCAGGGTATCAGCCCCAAAAGCACTAATGAGTGCCCTATCAACAACGGGTCGCCGACCAGTTCCGGCCGCGCGTCCATCGCAGATTCTCGAATGTCGCCAAACGAAAGGCATGGGGAGGAGATCACCCAGACTCGTAATGAAGGGGTCAGCGGTTCGAATCCGCTCGTCGGCTCTTAGAACATGACGAGCAGACTGAGGTTTCAGTCGGAGACGTCGGCTCGTTTGATTGCCGATGCGCCCCAGGCGAGCAGCGCGAGCAGGCCGACGAATCCCACGATGATCCCGATCAGCGAGCCGATGAACAGAAAGCAGAGGAGGGTGGCGAGGATCCAGCCGATGACGGCGACAGTGATCTTGGCCCCGATCAGGTCGGACGTTTCCGTTCCGTCGTCGGTGGAGATTCGGGATCCGTTGTCGGGTGACTGCTCGTTCATCGCCGCCAGCTTACAACGCTCATGATTCGCGAAACGCCGGTTAGTTCGGCTAACTGCCGGCAGCGCGAAATGCGGCGCTCGGCAACGCCCTCTTCGGCACCTGGTGGCTCGACCCATCGTCGGGTTGATGATCGCGGGCCTCGCGATCCAGGAGGTCGGGAGGCGTGCCGCGGCGACGCTTGCTGCGGAGTAACAGTTGCTGTTGGTGTACTTCTATAGATCAAATTTGATCTATACTGGGGACATGCGAAATGAGAGAGCCCCACGTTGCGGTCGCTTCCTTCTTGAGGCCCGGCGCCGCTACGGCCTCAGCCAGACCCAACTGGCTGAGCGGGTTGGGATGACCCAGACAAATATCAGTCGCATCGAGCGGGACAAGACTTCGCCATCTCTGCACACGCTGAATCGCCTGCTCGAGGCCATGGGAGAGACTCTCCAGATCGCTGCGACTCCACTGCGGGAGCCGCCCCCAGGAGGTGGCAATGTCTCAATTCGGGATCTGCGCGCCGGCTTCGATGCACTGAGCTCCGACCAGCGCATTGAGCAGGCGGCGATCCTGAGCAACGTCGCAAGCGAGCTCGCTGCAAGCAGGCCTCGGTCGTGAGCGGGCGAGGCGCCAGGGGCGGCGACGGCGAAGTACTCGACCCGCGGGGACTCTTCAAAGCCCTCGCCGAGGCGAAAGTCGACTACATCCTCGTCGGTGGCATGGCCGTCGCCGCCCATGGAGCTCCACGAGCTACGGAGGATCTTGACGTCTGCCCTGACCCTGACGAGGCCAACCTCAAGCGCTTAGCCGACTTCCTCCAGGTCGTCGATGCCAGGAATATGGACGAGGACGCGTTTGAGCTTGGCGAGCTCCCACCTCACGACTTCGATGGGCTGCGCGGCGGCGGCAACTTCCGACTGCGCACCCGTCTCGGCAAGTTCGACGTCATGCAATACCTTCGCCCGTTCGAGGAGCGCACTTGGGAGGCCCTGGATAAGCACGCCGAGCCGCGTCGGGTCTTCGGGTATCAAATCCGGGTCTGTGGCTACCAGGACTTGCTCGACATGAAGAGCGCCGCCAACCGTGACCAAGACCGAGTCGACATCAACAGTATTAGGGCGGCTCGCCGAGAGCTTTAAGCCTCACTGCTGAAGATCCGCGAGCCGTCGGGACGAGCCCTCGAGCGAGGCGCCCCAAAGACGATCTATCACCACATTGGTTACGAGCACGGCAAGCGCTCCGGCTGCCTTGTCTGAGTTGCCGAGTCCGAGTACGACGCCGAGCTGGGCGCTCGGTTTCGCGGGACCTCCCGACCAGACTTCATCTCAATTGGGTGACAACTTACGGCCGGCGATCGGCGATACTTGAATCGACGGGCACCGAACGAGGAGATCGATGGCAAACGAAGAGCCGCAGCAACCGCAAGCCGTCGAGGGTGATGCTCCGCAGCCCGCCGACGTTCTGATCATCTTTGGGATCACCGGGGACCTCGCGAAGGTGATGACCTTCCACTCGCTCTACCGGCTCGAGAAGCGTGGCCTTCTCGATTGTCCGATCGTCGGCGTCGCCGTCGACGACTGGACGATCGACGATCTCAAGCAGCGGGCGCGGGACTCGATCATCGCCACCGGCGAGCAGCTCGACGAAGCGGTCTTCGAGCGGTTCGCCGCCAGGCTCTCCTACGTCGCCGGTGACTTCGCCGACCCGGAGACGTTCGAGCGAGTTGCGGCCGCCGTCGGAGAAGTCGCCAAGCCGGTGATCTACCTCGAGATCCCCCCGTTCCTCTTCGGTTCGGTGATCAAGGGCCTGGCCGACGCCGGCCTCGCCAAGAACGCGCGGGTGGTCGTCGAGAAGCCGTTCGGACACGATCTCGATTCCGCCCGCGAGCTGAACGAGCAGATCCATGCCTGCATCGACGAGTCTCAGCTCTATCGGATCGATCACTTCCTGGGCAAGATGGGATTGGTCGAGATCCTCTTCCTGCGCTTCGCGAACACCATCTTCGAGCCGCTCTGGAACCGCAACTACGTCTCCTGCGTCGAGATCACGATGGCGGAAGATTTCGGCGTCGAGGATCGCGGGCATTTCTACGACCCGGTCGGGGCGATCCGCGACGTCGTCGTCAACCATCTGATGCAGGTGGTCGCTGCGGCCGCGATGGAGCCGCCTGCAGCACGTACCGCCGATTCGCTCAAGTCCGCCATCGCCTCGGTCTTTCAGTCGATGCCCGCCGCCGACCCCGCCGACTGCGTCCGCGGCCAATACGAGGGTTACCGTGAGACCGAGGGCGTTGCGGCGGACTCGACAACGGAGACATATGCGGCGCTCGAGCTGCAGATCGACAATTGGCGCTGGTCCGACGTCCCCTTCTTCATTCGGACGGGTAAGCATCTCCCGATCACGCAGACCGAGATGCGCCTGGTGTTCAGGGACCCGCCGCGGCTCGGATTCCGCGAGGCCGGAGCCCGCCGACCCGAGGCCGACCAGATCATCGTCAAGCTCGACCCTTCCACCGGGATCCGCCTTCTCGTCGACGCGCAAGGAGGCGACGCGGCCGCGCGACAGATCAACCTCGACATGGAGTTCGCCGACGAGGGCGGCGAGGGGGCGACCCCTTACGAGAATCTCCTGTATGCCGCCATGATCGGTGACAGCAAGCGCTTCGCCCGACAGGACAGCGTCGTTGAGGCTTGGCGGGTGCTCCAGCCGCTGCTGGATCCCGGCACAAAACCTCATCCCTATGCGAAGGGATCGTGGGGGCCTGAGGCGGCCGAAGCGATCGTCGCTCCGGTCGGTGGCTGGAAGGGTCCATGGATAGCCGGGGGTTCCGCGTGAGTCCCGACGGTCAGCGGCAGAGCGCCGCCGCGCCCTCCCCGTTCCCGCCGATCGCGGACTACGCGTTTCTGTCCAACTGCCACACGGGAGCGCTCGTGGCTCCCGACGGGGCGATCGACTGGCTCTGCGTCCCGCGCTTCGACTCTCCGAGCGTCTTCGGGACCCTGCTCGACCGCCAGGCGGGCAACTTTCGCTTCGGGCCGTTCGGGATCAACGTCCCCACCGCGCGCAGCTACGAGCCGGGCACCAACATCCTCCTGACGACCTGGCAGACGCCGACCGGATGGGTCATGGTCCGCGACGCTCTGACGATGGGCCCGAGCCACGGCGAGGACAGAATCACGCCGCATACCCGCCCGCCCGCCGACGACGACGCCGAGCATCTGCTCGTTCGCACCGCAGTGTGCCTGTCGGGGACGGTCGAACTGGAACTCGTCTGCGAGCCCGACTTCGACTACGGCCGGGTCCCTGCCGACTGGACGCTCGTCGGCGAGGATCGCCACGCTGCCGACGCCACCGCGGGCGATCTGACGATCCGGCTCAACACCGACATGGCGCTGGGTGTCGAGGGCGACTGGGTCAGGGCGCGCCACACGCTCACCCAGGGTGAGCAAGTGTTCTGCGCGCTCGCTTGGTCGGAGGACCTGGCCGGCCCCGTCGACGTCGACGACGCCAGCTCGCGGCTTGCGTCCACCAGCCGTTATTGGCGCGGCTGGCTGGGTCGCGCACGGCTTCCCGATCATCGCTGGCGCGAGCCGATCCAGCGTTCTGCGCTCGCGATCAAAGGCCTCACATACATGCCCACCGGCGCCACCGTGGCGGCGCTGACCACGTCCCTTCCCGAGACGCCCGGCGGCGAACGCAACTGGGACTACCGCTACACCTGGATGCGCGACTCGACGTTCACGTTGCAGGCGCTGCACTGGCTGAACTTGGACTGGGAAGCCGAGGAGTTCATGCAGTTCGTCGCCGACCTCGAGCCGAACTCCGACGGAGCGTTGCAGATCATGTACGGGATCGACGGCCGTCGCGACCTCAGCGAGTCGACCCGCGACGACCTGTCCGGATACGCCGGAGCGAGCCCCGTCAGAATCGGGAACGGCGCCTTCGACCAGCGTCAAAACGACGTCTACGGCGCGGTTCTCGACTCGATTCACCTACACGCGACACGAAGCAAGCGCCTGCCCCGACGCTTGTGGCCGATCATCCAGGCGCAGGCGAAGTGCGCAATCGACGTATGGAAGATGCCCGACCAAGGCATCTGGGAGGCACGTGGGGAGCCCCAGCATTACGTCTCTTCGAAGCTGATGTGTTGGGTCGCCCTCGACAGGGCGGCGAAGCTCGCCGCGATCGAGGGGGACCCGAAGCTGGAGGAGGAGTGGCGTGCTGTCGCCGACGAGATCCGTGCCGACATCCTCACCCATGGCCTTCGCGACGGTGTCCTGCGTCAGCATTACGAGACCGACGCGCTGGACGCGTCGACCCTGCTCGCGGCGATCTTCGGATTCCTTCCGGGGACCGACGAGCGGCTCCGGAAGTCGGTTGAGGCGATCGCCGACGACCTGACCGAAGACGGCTTCGTCCTGCGCTATCGGACCGACGAGACCGACGACGGCCTCTCCGGCAAGGAGGGCAGCTTCCTGATCTGCTCGTTCTGGCTCGTCTCCGCGCTCGCGGTGGTCGGGGAGGAGCAGCGCGCCCGCGACCTGATGGAGCGGCTCCTGAGCGTCGGTTCACCACTCGGCCTGTTCGCCGAGGAGTTCGACACCTCAACCGGGCGCCATCTCGGCAACTTTCCCCAGGCCTTCTCGCATCTGGCCCTGATCGAGGCCGCAGCGCGAATCATCCTCGCTGAGCGACTCGCGGAATACCAGTGATGGACGACTATGACGTGATCGTGATCGGCAGCGGCGCCGGAGGTGGCACCTTGGTGAATCGCCTTGCGCCCTCCGGCAAGCGGATCCTGTTGCTCGAGCGCGGAGACTGGCTACCGCGCGAGCCGGCGAACTGGTCTGCGGGCGAGGTGTTCATCGACAGCCGCTACATCTCCCCGGACACGTGGTACGACGACCGTGGCAGGAGCTTCCAGCCGCAGGTGCACTACTTCGTCGGCGGCGCCACGAAACTCTACGGCGCCGCGCTCTATCGCCTACGAGCGGAGGACTTCGGCGAACTCCGTCATCACGACGGGGTCTCGCCCGCGTGGCCGATCTCCTACGACGAGATGGAGCCGTTCTACGCTCGGGCCGAGCAGCTCTATCAGGTGCACGGCGCACGCGGCGAGGATCCGACCGAGCCGCCCGCGAGCGGCCCTTACCCCTTTCCGCCCGTATCCCACGAGCCGCGAATCCAGCAGCTTTCCGACGACTTCGCCACGATCGGGCTGACTCCGTTTCACGCTCCTTGCGGAGTGATGCTCAACGAGGTCGACATGCCCTACAGCCCGTGCGTTCGTTGTGCGACCTGCGATGGGTTCCCTTGCCTCGTCCACGCGAAGTCCGACGCGGAGGTACTGGCGGTGCGCCCGGCGCTCGAGCATCCGAACGTCACGCTGCTGACGAACGCCGAGGTCACTTCGCTGGTAACGGACGACGCCGGCACGTCGGTGACCGAGGTTGTGGCCGAGCTCCAAGGAGTCGAGGAGCGCTTCAGCGCCGACGTCGTGGTCGTATCGTGCGGCGCGGCGAACTCGGCGAAGCTCCTCCTCGCCTCATCGAGCGACCGCCATCGAAACGGTCTCGCGAACGGGTCCGACCAGGTCGGTCGCAACTACACCTTCCACAACAGCCAAGCGGTCCTCGCGCTTTCCCGTGAGGAGAACCCGACCGTTTTCCAGAAGACGCTCGGTATCAACGACTACTACCTCGGCGATGAGGAGCTCGGCTTCCCGCTCGGCAACATCCAGATGGTCGGCAAGTCATCGGCGCCCATGTATCGCGGCGAGAAGCCGATCGAGACGAAGCTCGCGCCGACCCGGACGCTCGAGAACATGGCTCGCCACGCGGTCGACTTCTGGCTTTCGACGGAGGACCTGCCGATGCCCGACAACCGCGTCACACTCGATCGCGAGGGTCGATTGACGATCAGCTACACGCCGACGAACGAAGAGCCGAAGAAGCAGCTCTACCACCGGCTGATGTCGATGCTCGGTGACATCGGCATGGAGGAGGGACACCTCCACCACCGCCATGCCTACCTCAAGAACGAGATCCCGGTCGCGGGGGTTGCCCACCAGGCGGGCACCTGCCGGTTCGGCACCGATCCGGACGCGTCGGTGCTCGACACGAACTGCCGGACCCACGAGGTCGACAACCTCTACGTCGTCGATACGAGCTTCTTCCCCAGCATCGGGGCGGTGAACCCCGCCCTGACAGCGATGGCGAACGCGCTACGGGTTGGCGATCATCTGCTCGACCGGCTCGGCGCCGCGGACCCGAGCTGAGCCGCCGCGATGGCTGCTGAAGAGCGACAGCGGCCCGTGGTCCTGATCCTGGGGGGCGGGTTCGCAGGCATCGGCGCGGCTCGCAAGCTCAAGGGGGTCGACGCCGAAGTCGTCCTGGTCGACCGCAACGACTACCACACGTTCCAGCCGATGCTCTACCAGGTGGCGACAGACCTGCTCGAGGGCGCCGAGGTCGCACACCCGTTGCGGGACCTCTTCCACGACCAGCCGAACACGGTGGTCCACCAGGCCACGGCGACGGTGATCGACCTCGAGAGTCGCCGGGTTGAGTTCGAGGAGATGGGACCTATCGCTTTCGACTACCTGGTGCTGGCGCTCGGAGCACAGGTGAACTACTTCGGGGTCGAGGGCGCGAGCGAGCACGCGTTTCCGATGTACACGCTCAGCGACGCGCTGCGACTCAAGGAGCATGTGCTGCGCAAGTGGGAAGCCGCCGATCGGGACCCTTCCCTTGCCGACGACGGGGCGCTCCGGATCGTCGTCGTCGGAGGTGGGCCTACGGGCGTCGAGAGCGTCGGAGCGCTTGCCGAGCTCTACCGCAGCGACTTCGCAAAGGACTATCCCGGGCTGCCCCTCGGTCAGGCGAAGTTGACGTTGGTCGAGGCCTCGCCGACGCTTTTTTCGATGTTTGATCCCGAGCTCCAGGAGTACGCGAAGAAGACGCTCGAGGGTTGGGGCGTCGAGATCCTGCTCGAGGAGGTGGTCGCTGCGGTCGAGCCCGAACGCGTCAGGCTCCAATCCGGCAGGGAGTTGAAGGCACACACCCTCGTCTGGGGGGCAGGCTTGCAGGCTCATCCGCTCGCCACCACCCTCGGGGTCGAGCTCGAGCGCGGCAACCGAATCCCCGTCGGGCCCGATCTCACGCTGGCCGGCCATCCGGGCGTGTACGCGGTGGGCGACATCGCCTGGAGCCTCGATGCGGACTCGGGGGATGTGCTTCCACAGCTCGGCTCGGTCGCGCTTCAAGCCGGCCAGCAGGTCGGGTTGAACATCGCGGGTCAGATCGCAGGCAAGGAGACGGAGGTGTTTTCCTACCACGACAAGGGCACGATGGCGACGATCGGGCCGGGCGCTGCAGTGATCCAGATGGCTCGGGGCCGGACGATGAAGGGCAAGACAGCCTCGCTCGCCTGGGGGGCGGTGCACTTGGCCCTACTCTCCACGGGCGAGGACCGAACGAAGGCGATGCTCGAGTGGACCTGGGCGGGATTCACACGGGAGCGAGGCAGCCGGATTGTCGTCGACACGTCGAGGCCGGGATGAGCACGACCTACGCGACGCGGTTGGCGGGTTCGTCGCCACGGATTGCCGCGATCACCGAATCTGCGACGAGCGACGCCATCGAGTTCCGCGTCCGTGAGGTTGCGGATCCGATGTGGGGCAACAGGACGCAACCGGGAGCGCCCAGCAAGACCGCGGAGACCTGAGGTTCATGCTCGTAGACGTCGAGGCCGGCGGCAGCAATCGAGCCGCACCGAAGTGCTCTTCCGAGCGCCCTTTCGTCGACGAGGTTGCCCCGAGCCGTGTTGACCAGGACGGCGGTCGACCTCATATCCTCGAGCTCCGCCGGTCCGATCATTCCTTCCGTATCCGAGTTGGAGGGGACGTGGAGGCTGACGACGTCGGACGACCGCAGCAGCTCGCCGAGGGGGACCCGAACCGCGCCGAGTTCGCGCTCCGCCCCCGGGTTACGGGAACGGCCGGCGTAGAGGATCCGGCCGGCGAGCGGCTGGATCATCTCTGCGTAACGCCTGCCGATCCGGCCCATGCCCACGATGCCAAACGTCGTCCCGGAGAGCTCCAGGCCGAGGTAGGCATCGGGATCGGGCCGAACCCAGTTGCCCTCCCTGAGCGACTCCTCGGCGCGGTTCACGCCCCGGGCCGCGGCAAGGGTAAGCGCCAGCGCGAGTTCGGCTGTGGCGTCGGTCAGGACGTCGGGAGTGTTCGTTACGGCGAGGTTGCGAGACCGGCAGGCTTCGAGGTCCACATTGTCGTAGCCGACCCCGAAATTGGCGACGATGCGAAGCTCGGCCCCGGCGGCCTCGAGCAATCCGGCGTCAACGCGGACGGCGGGATCGGCGACGATTGCCGCGACCCCGGGAACAAGTTCGCGGAGGCGCTCGGGTCCGGCGTCGAGACCTCCTTCGACGACCTCGCAGTGCTGCGCGAGGCGCTGGACGCCCGTATCCGGCAGTCGTCTGGCGACGAGCACCGCGGGTTTGGAGGATTTCGTGCTTGACGGTTCCAGCGCCGGCCGAGGCTACCCGTCCGAAGCTCATCTCAACGTCGCGGTCGTCGGCCACGTCGAATGGATCGAGTTCGCGAAGGTCGAGCGGTTGCCGCGGCAGGGGGAGATCGTCGAGGCTCTCGACTCGTGGGAAGAGGTCGGGGGTGGGGGGGCCGTGGCGGCGGTGCAGCTCGCCCGCCTGGCCGGCCATTGCAGCTTCTTCACCGCACTCGGGGACGACGATCGCGGACATCGAGCCAAGGATCGCCTCGAGGAACTCGGCCTCAATGTCGAGGTCGTCTGGCGTCCCGAGCCGCAACGGCGGGCCTTTGTCCACACCGATGTCGACGCCGAGAGAACGATCACGGTGATCGGTCAGCGCGTCGCCCCTCACGGCGAGGACACGATTCCGTGGGGAGCACTTTCCGACGCCGACGCCGTCTATCTGACCGCGTCCGACGCGGCCGGTCTCCGTGCCGCACGGGCGGCACGGAGCCTTGTGGCGACCGTTCGGGCTCGCGAGGGACTGACGGCGGCGAGCGTCCCAATCGACATGCTGGTCTTCAGCGGGAATGATCCGGGCGAGACCTACACGCCGGGTGACCTCGTCCCCGAGCCGTCGGACGTAGCTTGCTCCGAGGGGGAGGCCGGCGGCGTTCTCACCGGGTCCGACGGGACCATCCGGCGCTGGGATGCTGCGCCGCTGCCGGGGCCGCGAGTCGATTCCTATGGAGCGGGGGACTCGTTCGCGGGTGGGGTGACGTTCGCGTTGGCCTCCGGGGCTGACCCGCTTGCGGCTGTCGAGCTCGGGGCGCGCTGCGGCGCCGCCTGCATGACCGGGAGTGGTCCGTTCGCCGGTCAGCTCGGAGCCGAGGATCTCGAAAGTGCCGCTCGTCGATGACGGCTGCCATGGACATGACGGCATCCGAGTTCAGGGCACTGTTCGCGGAACTCCGTAACTGGGGACGCTGGGGTGAGGAGGACGAACGCGGAGCCCTGAATCTCCACGGCCCCGAGGACGTTGTATCCGCAGGAGGACTGGTCCGCACAGGAACGACGGTGACCCTGAGCCAGCCGTTGAACACGCGGCCCGGGGTCGACAACCCTGAGCCGGCCGTCCATCGGATGACCGCGCTCGGCCAGGCCGAGCCCGGCTCCGGGACCATGCTCTTCGCGAAGGACTACATCGGCGTCGACTACCACAACGAATCGCACTCCCACATCGACGCACTCTGCCACGTGGTCTTCGACGGTTCGCTGTACAACGGCCGACCGGCGTCAGCGTTGACCGCGGATGGCGCAACGGCCGACGCCATCGATGTCCTCAGGGACGGGCTGGTGGCACGCGGGATCCTGTTCGACGTCCCTCGGGTCCGCGGGGTCGAATGGATGGAGCCCGGCGATCACGTCCTCACCGTGGACCTTCAGGAATGCGAGCGCGAGCATGGGGTGAGCGCGAGACGCGGCGACGTGCTGCTTGTGCGTACAGGCCACGGACGCCGCCGCGCTACGCTCGAGCCCTGGGATACGAGCAAGGCCAAGGCCGGCCTGCATCCCACATGCGGTCGCTTCCTGTCGGAGCGCGACGTGATTGCGCTGGGATCGGACGGCAACAACGACACGGCACCGAGTACGACCGAAGGAATCGACTTCCCCATGCACGCCCTTGCGTTGAACGCAATGGGGGTCCACCTCCTCGATTACCTCCACTTGGACGACCTTGCAGCTGAGTGTCAGCGCCTGGGTCGCTGGGAGTTCCTTTTGGTTGCCGCACCGCTGCGAATCACCGGCGGGACCGGCTCGCCGCTGAACCCGATTGCGATCTTCTGAGTGATCGGGACCCGGGAGATCGATGGTGTGCCGGTGTTGACACTGGCGACTGACTCAGAAGGCGGCATCGAAGCCGCCTTCGCGCCAGGTGCCGGGATGGTGTGCTGTTCGCTCCGCCATCGCGGTGACGAGTTGCTGGGGCAGCGCGGAGGCCTCAGGAGATACATCGACGAACGATCCACAATGGGCGTGCCCATTCTCCACCCCTGGGCGAATCGGCTCGGTGCCTCACGCTTTTCGCTGGCGGGTGCCGAAGTCGATCTCGGCCTCGCGTCGCCGCAACCATCCCACGACTCCGCTGGGCTTCCCATCCACGGCCTGCTCTCTGCTGCGACCGGCTGGAAGTTGCTCACGCATGAGGCGACTACGGATGGGGGCGAGGTGACGGCGACTTTCGACTTCGCTGCGCACCCGGGATTGATTGCCGCATTCCCGTTCCCCCACGAGATCTGGATGAGGGCGAAGCTGAGCCAGGCGACGCTCACCATTGACGTTAGGGTGGAAGCGTGCGGCGAAACCCGGGTACCGATTTCGTTCGGCTTTCACCCGTACCTCTGCCTTCCGGGTTTGGATCGCGAACTCTGGGAGGTCGAGATCCCGGTATCTGAACGCCTCTGCTTGGACGAGCGATCGCTTCCGACGGGGGAACGCGGAAGGGTCACTATCGAGCCGGGCTTGCTCGGGACGCGAATCTTCGACGACGCGTTCGTCGCGCCGGCCCCTGGCTCGCCGTTTGCCCTCACCGGCGGGGGGCGGCGCGTAGAGGTCACTTTCGGAGAGGGCTATCCATTCGCCCAGATCTACGCACCGGCCGATGATGCGGTGATTGCGTATGAGCCGATGACGACGCCGACCAACGCGCTGATCAGCGGGACAGATCTGCCGCTTCTTCAGCCGGGGGAGCAGTACCGTGCGTCGTTCTCGGTCGCCATCGCGCAAGCGAAGGGCCCGAGCGCCGGGCGGGGGATGTCGTGACCCTGACGATCCTCGCCGAGTTGCCCGCACAGCTGGCTCCAGCTAGGAGCCAGATGGCGTTCACGCTGGGGTTCCACATCATCCTGGCGAGTCTCGGCGTCGGCTTCCCGGCCCTGATGCTGATCGCCAACTACATCGGCTTGAAGCGCAACGACGAGGTCGCTCTCGGGCTGGCTCAGCGTTGGTCCAAGGTCGCGGCCGTCACGTTCGCGGTCGGCGCGGTGACGGGCACCGTCCTCTCGTTCGAGTTCGGTTTGCTCTGGCCCGAGTTCACCGGCCGCTTCGGGGACGTCTTCGGGATCCTGTTCGGGATCGAGGGCATCTTCTTCTTCCTCGAGGCGATCTTCATCGCCATCTACATCTTCGGCTGGAAGCATCTCTCCGGCTGGAAGCACTTCTGGACCGGAGTGCCGATCGCGATCTGCGGGATCGGCGGAGCGTTCTCGGTCGTCGCGGTCAACTCATGGATGAACCAACCCGGGGGCTTCACCATGGACGCCTCCGGCAACGTGACCGACATCGACCCGCTGAAGGTGATTTTCAACAACGCGGTCCCATACGAGGTTCCGCACATGATCCTCGCGGCCTACCTGGTCACATGCTTTCTGGTCGCATCGGTCTATGCGGTCGGGATGCTCAGGGGCCGCCGCAATCGCCACCACCGCCTCGGCCTCCTGATCCCGCTCACCCTCGGCGCCATTCTCGCCCCGATCCAGTTCGCCGTCGGCGACACCGCCGCCCGGGCGATCGCGAAGGATCAGCCGATCAAGTTCGCGGCGATGGAGTGCGTGCAGACGACATCCCGCGACGTCACCGAGTACATCTATGGTCGCTGCACCGACGACGGCGTCAAGGGCGGCATCGGCATCCCCGGCTTCGATTCATTCCTGGTCGGCTTCAGCACCGACACTCAGGTCACTGGTCTGGATACGGTGCCGCCGGAGGATCGGCCGCCGGCGAACACGATGCTGCACTGGGCCTTCGACACGATGGTCGGGGTCGGCTCTGCCCTGATCGCTCTGGGTCTGTGGTTCGGGATTGTCTGGTGGCGTAAGCGTGACATTCCGAAGACGCCGTGGTTCCTGCGGGCCGTGGCGATCTCGGGGATCTCGGCGATCGTCGCGCTCGAGAGCGGATGGATCGTCACCGAGGTGGGTCGCCAGCCGTGGATCGTCTACGAGATCATGCGAACCAAGGACGCGGTCACGGACGCCAGCGGTGTCTGGGTGACGTTCTCAGCGGTGTTCGTCCTCTACGTTCTGCTCGGGGTCGCGACCGTCATAACACTGCGGGCAATGGCCAGGCGGTGGCGGGAGGCCGACGAGGAGGGAGTGCTCGGCGATGTCGACGGTGGCCCGTACTCGCCCGGTACCGGGGAGGGGCCGGCATGAGCAAGGCGGATGCCTGCGCCGTCGTCCTCTGGGTTGGAGTCACTCTTTATGCGGTCTTCGGCGGCGCCGATTTCGGCGCTGGGTTCTGGTCGCTGATCGCCGGCGGGAGCGAGCGGGGCCAACGTGCCCGGCGCCTGATCGACTGGGCCATCGGCCCCGTCTGGGAGGCAAATCACGTCTGGCTGATCTTCATCCTCGTGGTCCTCTGGACGGCGTTCTCCGCTGCTTTCGCGGCGATCTTCTCGACACTTTTCATCCCGCTCAGCCTCGCCGCGCTCGGGATCGTCCTGCGGGGCTCCGGGTTCGCATTTCACGAGGTCGCCAAGAAGGAGCGGAATGCGCGCTGGACCGAGTGGATGTTCGGGATCTCATCGATCCTGACCCCGTTCTTCCTCGGCACCGTCGTCGGCGCGATCGCCGGCGGGCGAGTCCCCGTCGGCAACGCCGCCGGCGACGCCGTAACCAGCTGGCTCAACCCCCTCTCGATCATGATCGGCATCCTCTTCGTCGCCACAGGGGCCTATCTGGCAGCCGTCTTTCTGATCACCGATGCCCGCCATCGAGGGGATGACGAGCTCGAGATCTACTTCCTCAAGAGGGCGACGCTCGCCGCCGCCGTCACCGGGGCCGCTGCCATCGCCGGTCTCGTCGAGCTTCACGCCGATGCTCGTTACATCTTCGATCGGTTGCTGGCCGAAGGCCTGCCGCTGGTGCTGCTCTCGCTTATCTGCGGGACGGCGGCCATGGTGCTCCTGCGCCGTGGCTCACTGCGCTACGTCCGGCCGCTCGCCGTCGCCGCCGTCGTGGCGGTCGTCTGGGGTTGGGGGGTGGCCCAGTTTCCGTATCTGCTCCCGCAGGATCTGACGATCTCAGCCGGCGCCGGGACGGGGCCGACCCTGACCATGATCCTGATCGTCTTCGTCGTCGCAGTCATTCTCGTGATCCCGGCGTTGATCCTCCTATACACGCTTCAGCAGAAGAGCCGGCTCGAGACTGACGGCGGCTGACCGAGGGACAAGGTCGGTACCGGATACCAAGAGAGGTGGGTTTTCCTAGTCCTCCGAAGGTTTCCGGTCGTGGCAACGCGGTGGCAACGCGGTAATGGGCTGAGGCGAAGCCAAGACCCGTTGGACAAACGTCCAGCCGAGAAGGCAGCCCCTTGACGCCAGCATTGGCAGTGCTTTACTCGACGTGGGTCGATCGCAGGGCCAACCGAAGAGGAGGGGCTGATGAGCCCAACTCAGAGACGTCGCCAGTGCGGAACCATGCAGAGCTTCGAGGAGCTTGCGGAAGAGAGCCCCTCAGTGAGGGCAAGTCAGACCCAGATCAACGAGTTCACCGCGCGCAGCATCGAGACCGGCGAGGCGCAGAAGGTTGCCCGACGGCGGGTCACGATCCCGGTCGTCGTCCACGTGGTTCAGAAGCGACCTGCTGAAGACATTTCCAAGACTCAGATCACGAGCCAGATCACGGCGCTCAATAAGGACTTCCGGGCCCAGAATCCTGACCACGCGAACGTTCCCCCTGTCTGGCAGGGTCTGGTCGCGGACCCGAAGATCCAGTTCAAGCTGGCTACCAAGGATCCCCAAGGCAAGGCAACCGACGGCATCACCCGAACCTCAACAAACCGAGATTCGTTCCCCGCCTACAAGAACCCGGTCAAGAAACGCTCTGAGGGTGGCGCTCCCGGGTGGCCGGCCGATCGCTATCTCAATCTCTGGGTCTGCAATCTGGCGGACGGCCTGCTCGGCTACGCCCAATTCCCAGGCGGGCCCGCGCGAACCGACGGCGTGGTGATTCTCTACAGCGCCTTCGGCACGACCGGGGCCGTTCAAGCCCCGTTCGACAAGGGCCGGACGGCAACGCACGAGATCGGCCACTGGCTGAACCTGCGCCACATCTGGGCCGACACGATCGATTGCTCGGGCTCTGATTACGTGGCTGACACCCCGAACGCGTCAGGCCCCAACTACGGCAAACCTTCGTTTCCCCATCTCTCCTGCTCGAACGGTCCGAACGGCGACATGTTCATGAACTACATGGACTACACCGACGACGACGCCATGTTCATGTTCACGCCGGGCCAGGTGATGCGGATGAACGCCGCACTCGCCGGTCCGCGGAGCTCGTTCGCGAGCTGACCGGGGCCGCTCTGAGCCACGACCTCAATCGGGAGCATCTGATCGGCCGCTGGGTCCACTCTCACGAGGAGGACACCGAGACGGACCGGATCTTTCGGCCTGCCGAGTATCCATTCCCGCCTTCCCGCGGGCGGGAGGCCTGGGATCTGCTCGCTGACGGGACGCTCGCGGTCCGCCGGCCCGGGCCTACCGACGCACCCCAGGAGGCCGATGGGACCTGGGCTCTCGAGGGTCGCGATCTTCTTCTTCGCGACGGCGCCGGAGTCGAGCGATCAGTGCATGTCCTGCATGCGGACGACGGTCGACTCGTCGTCACGCGGTAGCCCGACTCAAGATGCAGATCCCCTTTCCCCCTTTCGCGGCCTTTTCGTCCAGTCCCTTGCATTCCTGATCGCGAGGGCTAGGCTCGGATTCGGATCCGAAAACGGGAGGAAGCCGATGTTCAGGACGCTCACCCCGAAGCTCGCGCTGACCGCGATCCTCGCGCTCGCCATCTCCGGCCTTGCGATCACCGCAGCGCCGGCGACCAACACGGTCGAGATCAACAGCCGGATCGTCATGCGCCACAGCTTTCCCGCGTTCCACGGGAAGGTGAGATCCTCGAACGAAGCCTGCGTGGAGAACCGCGTCGTCAAGCTGTTCAAGAAGAGGCGCAACGGCGGTCGAAGGCTGCTCGGCAAGACCCGTACCAACAGCGCCGGTAAGTGGAAGGTCATCGTCGACCCACTCAGTTCCGGCACCTATCGGTCGGTGGTCAAGCGCCGTGCAGAAGGCGCTGCCGGCACGATCTTCATCTGCCTGCGCGACGGTTCCAGGCCTGCGGTCGTCGACTGAGCGCGGCTCGAGTCCAGGGTCGAAGGAGTTACTGAGGAGGAGAGACCATGAAGAAGGCTTTGCTGTCAATGATGCTGACGGCCGGCGTCCTAGCCATGGGCGTGTTCGCCGCGAGCGCCAGCGCCCACGGCTTCAATAGGAGCTGTGGCGACCATCCCGGTGGAACCGGTGCCGGCTGGTACAACGTGAAGTCGTTCAACACGAAGTGCCCAGAAGCTCGGGACACGGCCGCGCATTACTTCAACCACTACTACACCGCGCGCGACAGGCACTTCAACGGCTGGACTTGCCACGCGAAGCAGAAGGGCGAGGAGCTTTTCAAGGCGAATTGCGTCCGGAACCGCTCGCGGCACCAGCACATCAGATTCGAGTTCGGCTCCTAGGTCGTAATCGAGGGTCAGCGGTTTCGTAGTGGAGGGGTCAGCGGCTGACGCCGCGCACACGCCGGCCGTTCTCCAGGTAAATGCAATCCTTCGCGGCCGTCGCCTTAGACACCCGGCGGCGCAGCGGTCCGCTGAGCAGCGCAAGGGCCTCGTCCATCTCGGCGAGGCGGTACTCGTCGATCTCGTCGGCCTGCAGCGCGACCGCCTTCAGACGCTCGTCGCTGAACGCGCCGCAGTCGAACAGAAATCTGACCCCGCCGGGTCGAGGTGCTGCGTCCGGGCGCTGGGGCCGCGGCGACAGGAAGTCGACGCACACGAGCCGGCCGCGCTCGACCTCAAGGCCGCATTCCTCGAACGTTTCGCGCCGGCATGCATCCCAGGGTGACTCGCCGTCGCCCTCGACTTGTCCACCGGGGATCGTCCAGCCCTTCTTGTAATTCGGCTTGAGGATCAACAGCCGACCCGCCTCGTCGAAGATCAGGGCGCTTGCTGAGGCCGGGATCCGGGGGACTTCAGGAGGGGCGACTGCGCTTCGTATGCGGCGGGACTTGCGGCTCTCTCGCCAGTAGGCGTCGATGCGGTCGCCGAACGCCTTCGGGCTCTCGGCGTAGAGTCTCGTGCCGAGCCGTACCGCATCCGCCAGAAGCTCTTCTTGGCGCTTGTGAATCGCCGCAATCAGCCGCGACTGCGCTTCGCCCAACGACGACGCCGGCCGGCCCGCCGCGTCCTCGGCAAGAACGGCGAGGTCTTGGTGATCCCCGAGAAGCTCGGAAAGCTTGTGCGCCTGGTCCGCGACTGAATCCAGCACCTCCGGCCACGCGGCACTGACGATGCGAAGGTGGTACCAGAGGTCCTTCGAGCGCTTCCGCCAATCGTGCACCGCGGCGTCGGAAGGATCAACCCGCACCTTCGCGAGCGCCTTACGACCCCGGCGGTAACCTCGTACGAGACCGTCGCCGGGGGGCGTCCAGCCGGCGAGGGGCCAGTCGGCGATGGCCTCGCGACCCTGCTCGAGCTCGCTGATTGCGCGAGCGAGGGTTGCTCCTGAAACCTCGGCCCCCGAGCGCTCCTGCTCCAGGGCGACGACATAGGCCTCGAGACCTTCGAGGTTCCCCGACAGCTCGCGAAGGCTCTCGAGCGTTCCGAGCTTCACCTCGGCGTCACGAGCGCCTGAGAGCTCGCGGCCGAGGTCGCGAAATCGAGCGTTCTCGCGCCGGTAGACCTCTTTGCCGATCGTCGGCTCAACCATCCGTAGCAGCGACCGGAGCTTCTTGAGGTCCTTGCGCGCCTCGTGCACGGCGTGAGCTGGGTGATGGTGGTGCTTGCCGAGCTCGTCGAGCGCGTCGTCGATCCGTCCGTAGGCGATTCTCCGCACTCCATCCGCGGGCTTCTCCTTCCGCTTCAATCGATACGCGCGCGAGGCACCCGCGTGACCGCTCGCGCGCGGGGCACTGCCGCTCGCGCCGAGGCACGTGCGCGATCGCTGCGAGCAGTCGTCACAGCCCATGCCGCGGCGATGGCGGCGCTCCCCCCGGCAAGCAAAGCGGCACCGACCTGGGCTCGGCGGTCGCGGGCGACGCGGACAATCGCCCAGCGCCCCAGCCCACCGAATGCGCGGCCCCTCGTCCTCGGCCTATTCACCACGGCCTGCGCTTATTTGCAAGACCGCCGGTCAGCCCTGCGAGCGCCGCTTCGTGCGGGGCGGCCCTTTCGGCTTTTCCACTTTCGGCTTCTTGCCGCGGTTCTTCTTCGCGTCGGGCTTCTCGCCTTCGCGCTTCGGTGCGGGGGCCATCGTTCCCTCCTTCGGGAGGACCTTGATTGGGACGACAGCCAGCCTAGTCGAGGGGTTGCAGGATGGGAGATGTTGCGTGGGACGGGTTGTTCAGGTCGAGTACGGTGGTCGATAGTTCGCAACGAGGGTGCCCTCTTGGTTTGTCCCGCTTGCCGCACGAAGAACAGGGAGGAGGCGCGGTTCTGCAAGAGCTGCGGTGCCGAGTTGGTGCCGGCGTGTCCGGCCTGCGGCACCGCTCACGAGCCTGGCCAGTCCTTCTGCGATAGCTGCGGTGCCGAGCTTGATGGCGCGTCGTCGGTCGCTACCGGCGACGGCACTCCCCGCGTGGCGACGACTCCACCTGCCGAGACCGAAGCCCCTGCCGAGCTTCGCCATGTTTCGGTGCTGTTCGTTGATCTGGTCAGCTTCACGGCGATTTCGGAGAGCCGCGACGACGAGGACGTCCGCGAGCTCCTCGACCGCTATTTCGGGTTGGCGAAGATGATCGTGAGCCGCCATGGCGGCACGATCCAGAAGTTCATCGGCGACGCGGTGATGGCGGTCTGGGGCGTTCCGCATTCGCACGAGGACGATGCCGAGCGGGCCGTGCGGTCCGGGCTCGGTCTGCTCGATGCCGTCGCGGCACTCGGCGATGACGTGGGTGAGCCGGGGCTCCAAGCCCGGGCGGGTGTCGTTACCGGCAGGGTCGCCGTCGCCGAGCACGATGAGGGGCTGGTGGTCGGCGATCGTGTCAATACCGCCTCGCGGATCCAGTCGGTTGCTCCGCCCGGCGCTGTCCTCGTCGACGAGGTGACCAGGAAGGTCACGTCCGCGGGCGTCGCCTACGAGGAGGCGGGCGAGCACCGGGTCAAGGGCAAGGCGGCACCACTTCGCCTTCACCGCGCGACGCGCGTCGTCGCCGGACGGGCGGGATCCCGACGCCAGCCGGGTCTCAGCGCTCCATTGCTCGGTCGCGATGCCGAGCTGCGGCTCCTCAAGGATCTCTTCCATGCCTCCGTTGACCGCGGCGTCGCCCGCCTCGTCGGCATCCTCGGGCCGGCCGGCATCGGCAAGACCCGACTTGTCGCGGAGCTCGCCAACTACGCCGACGGCCTCGCCGCGGTCGTCCTCTGGCATTCCGGGCGCTGTCTCTCCTACGGCGAAGGCGTCGCCTACTGGGCGCTCGCCGAGATGGTCCGTCAGCGCCTCGACATCGCCGAGGACGCGGATCCTGGCGAGGCCCAAGCGAAGCTGACCGGTTCGCTCGAGAAGCTGATCGACGACGAGGCGGAGCGCCGGGAGGTCGAGGAGGCACTCGCGGTGCTGATCGGAATCGGCGACGCGAGCCTCGACCGGCGGGAGTTGTTCGCGGCGTGGCGCCTCTACTTCGAGCGTCTCAGCGACGACAATCCGGTCGTTCTCGTCTTCGAGAACATGCAGTGGGCCGACGAGGGTCTCCGCGACTTCATCGGTGAGCTGGTCGAGTTCTCGGCCGACCACGCGATCTTCGTCTGCTCGCTTGCCCGTGAGGACTCGGGTGGCGAGGTTCGCGGCTGGCCGGCCTCGATCCCCACGGGCACCGTCATCTCGCTGAACCCGCTGTCCCCGGAACTGATCGCCGAACTGCTGCGCGATCTCGTGCCCGACCTTCCGGCGAAGGCGGTCCAGCGAATCGTCCGCCAGTCTGAGCGGATCCCGCTCTATGCACTCGAGATGGTCCGCGCCCTCGCCGACCGCGGGATGTTGAGCGAGAACGGAAATGGGCTCGTCCCTCTGGGGGACCTCGACGACCTTGAGGTTCCGGCCAGCCTGAGCTCGCTGCTGGAAGCGCGGCTCGACGGGCTTGGGCCCAACGAGCGGGAGGTCGTCAAGGCGATGGCCGTCTTCGGCGAGAGCTTCCCGCGTGCGACCGCAGTGGCGCTGTCCGAAATCGAGGAGGCTCGCGTCGACGAGGTCCTGGCATCACTCGTTCACAACGGGGTGTTCGCGATCCGGTCAGATCCGCTCTCGCCGGAACGGGGCCAGTACACGTTCTCGGAGGGCATCCTCAGGACCGTCGCCTACGAGATGATCTCCAAACGCGAGCGCCGTCCCCGACATCTTGCCGCGGCGGAGCATCTCTCCTCGTCGTTTCCGAAAGACAGCGACGAGGTGGCCGAACTGATCGCCACTCATCTGCTCGCGGCGTATCGCGCCGGCCCCGATGAGCCGTTGCGGAGGCGGACATTGACGGCGCTGCGCGCCTCGTCGCGACGAGCGGCGACCGTCGGGGCTCCCGAGGCGGCCGAGCAGGTCCTGCGAACGGCGTTCGATCTCGCCGGTGACTCGGAGCGGGTCGATCTGATCGTTGCCGCCGCCGAGATGGCCGTGCAGGCCGGACGCCATGAGGCCGCCCTGGAGCTTTACGAGGAGGCGAGGGAGGCTCACATCGCGGCCGGCAGGCCGGCCGAGGCCGAACGCCTCGAGGGCCCGATCAGCCTCGCGCTCGGGAGGCTCGGCCGCCTGGAGGAGTCGATCGCGCGGATGCGCGTCGTGATCGGCTCGCTCGAGGACGGCCGGATCGATGACGCTGGAGCGGTCCTTCTCTGCGAGTTCGGTCGGTCGCTCCTGTTCGCAGGTCACTCCGACGAGGCCGACGAGGTGATCGAACGAGCGCTGACGGCGGCGGAGGCGCTCGACATGCCGGAGCTGACCTGTCGCCTGCTCAACCTGAAGGGGGCCCGCGCCACCGACCTCCGTCGCTACGAGGAGGCCCGCGCGCTGTACAACGGCGCGATCGAGATCGGCGAGCAGTTCCGGCTACCGGTTCGCGCATCTGCGCACGGAAACGCAGCTGATCTCAGCGTCAAGCGGGACATGGCCGATGCGATAGAGCAGTGCGAGGCTGCGCTCGCCACCGGACGGCAACTCGGCGACCGCGCCGTCGAGACCATCGGGATCGGCAACCTGATGATGGCCCGGCTCCTCGCCGGTGACTGGGACGAGGTGGCGAGGGTCGGCGCGGCGGCGCTGGAGGGGCTCGCCCCCGATCGGGAAGCCGCCGACATCCACTTCTACCTCGGTCTACTCGCCGCAAGACGAGGGCGGTACGCGGAGGCACGTTCGCGACTCATCCGGGCGGCGTGGGAGGGCGACGACGACGTCGAGGCACGCCAGCTCCATGCCGGGCTCGACGGCCTGATCACGCTCGGCGAAGGCGACGCCGACCGTGCCCTCGAGCTCCTTTGCGATGCCACCTTCCAGGGCATCCAAGCGCAGGGGCCGTCCTCCGACGGCGCCCGACTCGCCTGGTTCGATGCGTTCCTCGTTGCGCAGCAGCTGAAGCTGCCACGGGAGGTGGCGGGGCTGCTCAAGCTGCTCGAGGATCAGCCGACCGGGCTCGTGCCGCCGCTCCTACGAGCCGAGCTTGACCACGCCCGGGCATTGCTCGGTGCCGCCGGCGAGGCCGACGTCGAGCGGAGCTACCGCGCCGCCGTCTCGGGGCTGGAACAGCTCGGCTACCCCTTCTGGCTGGCTCGGGCCCAGGTGGACCTGGGCGTCTGGCTGATCGGGCGAGGCCGCGAGCAGGAGGCGGAGCCGCTGCTCGCACACGCCGAAGCCGTGAGGGCGGAGCTCGGAATCAAGGCTGAGCCCGTTCGGTGCTAGCGCCGCGGAGCGCGGATTCTGGCCGTCGCAATGAACGGGTCAGCGGTTTGAATCCGCGCTTCGGCTCTGAGAAGTGCCCCTGGTCGCGGATGGTGTTGATGCTCCCGCAATAGCCTGACGTTCAAGCCTCCGCCGCGGAGGATGCTCGCCGGTGGATAAGACCCGCGAGCCTGAGCGAGCTTGGGGAACGTCCGTGAAACCAGGCTGACGAACAGCGGTTGCCGGCGGCCGTGCCTGCCGACTGGAGCGCGCTTGACGCGAACCATCCCGGCCTTGGTTCCGACGCAGGGGCTCTCGAAAGCGCTGTGCCCGAGCGTGCAGTTGAAACCGGTCACCTCGGTCGCCCGCCCACCGCGGGAGAGGATGCGCTGGGCCAAGCCGCTCGGGTTGGTGCGGGACCGGTCGGTTGTGACGATGATCTGATCCGCCACGAAGTATGGAATCGCGTGGACCTCGGTCCGCTGCCTGGAGCGGACCAGAAGCACGTCGCCCTCCCGCAGCCCCTTCACCCGCTGGGAGTAGACAACCCGGTAGCCGCCCGAGAATGACGAAGGCAGCGTCTCCGTGCGGCGTTGTGTGGTTCGCCACCCACGCGTCCGGATTTCGGCCGAGACCCGCGATATCGCTGCACCGATATGGGCCTTGCCGCCCTGGATCGTTCCGTCGGGCTTGTCGGCGCCGACGACGACGACCTCGCCGCCTTGAACGGCATCGTTTGACGCACTCACCACGACGTTGAGCCGACACTTGGTGGGTCGGCACGGCAGGCCATGCAGATCGTGGACGTGGAACCCGCCGGAATCGATGACGAGTGGGCAGTGGTGGTTCCGGTTCGGACGCGACTGCTGACAAGTGAGCGTGATGCGCCGTGAGACGCGATTTGCGCGGCGGCCATGCGTCGCCCGCCGGGACGCTGCCAGTTCCATCCAGGCCGAAAGGCGCGGGTCGAAGTCGTAGCTGCGCCCGATGCAGCGTGCGCTCGGATCGACGCACGTCGTCGTCAGCGTCACCTCGGCGTTGAATCGAATTTCGTCTCCCCGCCGGATGCGAGGCAGGGGGAGGGACACGACGGAGGAGCCGTTATCGGGTCGGGCGGTTATCGGCACGGTCTCTCGTATCTCGGCCCTGGGGCCTGTCGAGATGCCCACCAGCCCGCGAGGACCCCGGCGCTCGACGCTCGAGAACGCCGCTGCGATGTCACTCGTCACCCCCAGGAACGTCAGGAGCGCGATGCCGGCGATCAGGTGTCGGCGTGACGGGAGCAGAAGGCCCTCCCCTCGATCGCCGAACGGAAGGCTTCGCCGCGCCTGTGCATTGGCCCCAACTCCTAGCGGTGGATTCGTGGTGAGTCTCTCTCACCAGGCACTGTTTGCCATCGGTAGGGCACCCCAGCGCCGACCGTAGCGTCCACCTAGTTCTCGCTGCTCGCGGTGGGCCTCCCGCTGGCAGCGAGGGCATTCCAAACCCTAACCATTGCGTTGCTCTGCGCTTCAGCGGCTCCCTGCACAATCGAGGGCGAACTCATCGACCGAAGGCAAGACCATGACCAACATCAGAGTGAAGATGGCCACTGCTGCAACGATCCTCGGTCTCGGCGGACTGGGGGGCTTCGCAATGGCTTCCAACCCGGCGTATGACACGCAGAGCAGCGCGCCCGTGCAGGTCGCCACCACGCAGGCCGGTTCGGCCCCGGCGACCTCGCAGCCGATCGTGACAGCAGCGAGCGGTGCCGCATCCCAAGCCGTTCCGATAGCCACACAGCCGGTGGCCTCCGCGGCGAAGCCGGTGGTCACACACGTCAGTGGCGGTGGGGCCGGCGGGAGCCGAACGCTCGGGCGCGAGGGCGACGACTCAGTAGTCCAGTACGACGACTGATCGGCGCTGCGCGTCTGGACCCGGTCACGGGAGCGCCCCACTCGTAATAAGGGGTCAGCGGTTCGAATCCGACCGTCGGCTCTGGAAAGCCGCACCCGGTACTCCGTCTTGCCCCACGCCGAGGGATCTTTCGCTGGCCCGAGGAAGACAGCTTCCTGCGGTTCGCCGTTCGCCTGTGCCCAGTGACAGTGAGCAGGACGGCGAAGGCGACCCCAACCAGGACAAGCATCGAAGCACGGCTCCCACTCTCCACACCGTCAACATAAACCTTCGGCGCAGCGGTGGCCCGACACCGAGGGTCGGACTCGTAAGAGGAAACGGTCAGCGGTTCGAAAACCGATTCAGCCGAGGCCGAATTCGTTGACCATGCTGTCGGCACGCTTTGCCGCGCCGAGCGGCGGCAGGCCGAGCATGTCCTCGGTCGTGCGGAGCAGCGAGTAGTGATCGAAATTGCCGTCCGAGGTTGTCCCCGGCTCGGTCGTCGGACTGACGACGACGGTGGCGATGTGGCATCCGGTCGCCTGTGGGTCGTCGCCGCCGAGGTCGGGGACCTGGGAGCAGAACGGCGGGTCGACCGCTCCGCCCTCGTCGTAAGTGATGAACAGCGCCGTCCGTCCCGAGCCATAGGCCGGGCTGTCGAGGATCTTCGTCATCTCCGCATCGAGCCAGCGGTCGCCTCGCTCGACCGGGCAATCGTGGGTGTCGCTGCACACGTTCGGCGTCACGAACGAGAAGGCGGGCAGGGAGTCGTGCGCGAGGTCCGAGCGAAGTCGGTTGAAGCCGACATCGTTAGCGGCACAGTCCTCGAGCGATGAGAAGTAGGCGGCGGGTTGTGACGAACGGCGTAGGCGCCTGCGTCGTGCTTCAAGCATGGCCCCGGCATCGACTCCTCGTAGGCCTTCCAGCTCGGGGCCTGGCCGAAGATGCTTTCCGCCGACGTTGTGCAGCCCGGTCCTGGATCGCAGTCCGCCGCGAACCGGTCGAGTTCTGACGGGCCTCTGAGTCCGGACGTGGCGGCGATGTAGTTCGGCAGGCTCGGGTGGGCGACGTTGTGGTAGTTCGTCGCCAGCCCGCAGTCGCCGGCGAGGGCGTTCAGGTAGGGGGCGTTGTCGGAGCCGATGACCGCGTCGTAGTTCTTGTTCTCCATCCAGATCCAGATGACATTCCGATAGGACGGCGAGTCCGCGGCGGCGCCTCCGCAAGGGGCGCCCGGATCGGAGGCCGCAGACGTTGCGTTTACCGCGCTCGTCGCGCTCGTCGGCGAGCCGGAGCCGCATCCGGCTACGAACGCGGCCACGGCGGAGAGCAGCAGGAGAAGGCGGGTGACGCGCACCACCGGATTATCGCGAAGCACGCCGGCCTGCCGGACGCAAGCGCGGCGGGCGAAGGTCGAGGTCTACGGCCGCTTGAAGTAGGGTTGCCTCGTGGCAACAGGCACGAGCAACCCGCGATGAGGAGAGGGGCTGCCGTCATCGCGCTGGTGCTCCTGGGCATGGTTGTTCTGCTGGCTGGTGGTGAGTCGGGTGCCTCGGCACCCGCTCAGCGAACGCCCAGCCCCCACATCTTCTGGACCGACCAGGGCGGTCCACAGATCGGGCGCGCAAATCTCGACGGATCGCACGTCGAGACGGGATTCATCTCCGGGATCGGGGAAGGTCCGTGCGGGGTGGCCGTCCACGGCAAGTACGTCTACTGGGGGTCCGACGTCGGGGCATCAGCCGGTTCGATCGGGCGCGCCAGAGTCGACGGCAGCCGGGTGAAACCCTCGTTCGTCGAGGGCGGAAACGGCGTCTGCGGCGTGGCGGCAAGCAGGAGCCACCTCTATTGGGCCAATCAGGATGCAGGCGCTCCTGACACCCCTTCGATCGGGCGCTCGAGCCTCGACGGCTCGCATGCTGATCAGAGCTTCATCGGGTCCGGAAAGGCGCAGTTCCCGTGCGGGGTAGCGGTCCACAAGGGCCTCCTCTACTGGAGCAATGACGGGGACAACACCGCCGGGGCCAGCACCCTGGAGCGGGCCCGCCCGGACGGGAGCCGAGTCCAGCCGGCGTTCATCGCTGATCCGGACATCGACGATCCGTGCGGAGCGGCCGTCGACGCCAAGCATCTCTATTGGACGAACCAGACGCTCGGAACGATCGGTCGTGCGAGGCTCGACGGCTCCCACGCAAAGCGCGACTTCATCACCACGACCGGCACTCCGTGCGGCCTCGACGTCTACCGCCGCCACGTCTACTGGGGGACCTTCGGCCCAGCGATCGGCCGGGCCAACACCGACGGCTCGCATGTCCACGACACCTTCATCGCCCTGGGATCGACGGGCAGCGTTTGCGGAGTTGCGATCGGGGGCTGACCCCGGATTGAGCCGTATGGGCCGCTCGGGGGAGGCCTCGCCGCAAGGACAGAACCACCAGACTCGTCATGAAGGGGTCAGCGGTTCGAATCCGCTCTTGGGCTCTAGAAAACCCCGCAAAAGCGGAGCCGGAAGTGCCCTATTCCACTTGCTCGGCCTCGTTCATCACCGCTGAAATTCCGCGGGGCCGGCCTGCGCGAACCCAGAACCGGAAGAGCACGAACGCGATCAACAAGGCGGCGAGAAGAGAGACGATCGGGTCGCCCCGGGAGAGGTTGACGATCAGGGTGAAGGCAACCAGAACTGCTCCCAACAGGCTGATGGCCATGGAGCCAAAGCGGCGTTCGGAGCGCTCGAATTTCGCCATCGCGGCCAGTCCAACGAGAAAACTCATGAAGACCGACACCGCGTAAAAGAGCACGAGCTCCTGGTCATTGGCGCCCGCGGCGAGCACGGCTACCGTGGATACAGCCCCGAAAACGAGGACGCCCCAGTAAGGCGTGTGGTGCTGGTTCGTCCGACCGAGCCGTGGGTGGAGAATGCCGGTCGCCTTTCCCTGGATGCTCGTATGGCGAGACAGCGCCTTGAGCAGGCCTGGCCCCGCCTGAAAGGAGGAACTCGCCGCAGCAAGGAGGAGCAAAGCCGTGAAGAGTTGGAAGGCGGCGAAAATATGCGGGCCTACGCTGGCCTTGGCGATGTCCGCAATTTGGGTCGAGTCCTGCTGCGGGATGCCTATCTGGAGGTGAACGGCAACGGCTGTGAGCCCGAGCGTAAGGCCACCAACGATCGCTAGCGTGAGCCACAACGTGACGCGCCCGAATCGCCTTCGCCCCGCATCGTCGAGCTGGCCGAGTTGGGCTATTGCCGATGACGGAGCCTCGACTCCGGTTGCGAGAGCCATGGCGACTGGGAACGCAAGAAGAATCGCGACGAATGCACCGTTCCCGGCCGCCGTCGAGGACGGGGCGTGATTAGCGGGGATCGAAGCTCCGGTGCCGCCGATCAGCACCGCGACGCACAGGCCCACGAAAACCAGGGTCATGGCCGCGAATAAGGCGCGCCCGATGTGACCGAACCACGTCACTCCGCCGACGATCAAGAGCACGACCAATGCAATGGGGACGCGCATGGTGTCGAGCGACGGGACGTACGCAATGACCGCCGAGGCGGAGGCGGACACGCTGATGGCTATCGTCAGAACGAAGTCCACGATCAGGGCTCCGATCGGAATGAACGCCCACCCCTCGCCAAACGCCAACCCCGCAGCCGCCGCCGCACCTCCACCGTCAGGGAACCTCCCCACCAGTTGGTGGTAGTTCGAGATGATCAGCGCAATCAGTGCGACGACGAGGCCCATCGTCGGCAACAGCAGCGCCAAGTCGCCATTCAGAGCGCGTAGGGCAGCCTCGATCGCGTAGGCCACCGACGAAACCGGATCAGCCATAACGGCGAAGGCGAACGCCGCCAAAAGGACCGGACCGCTGAAGAGTGCCCGATGCGCCTTATTGCGGCCGGGCTCCGGCGATTGTGTGGATTCCGGGGGCAGGAAGACTCCAGGGGTCGAGCTTGTGCCGACCAGACTTCCCGGCTCACCGTGGTGGAGCGTATCCAGTTGGGAGCGGAGAGGTCTTGGCCGGGACCGCCTGGGAACTACTTGCCTGAGTCCGTGAAATCTCCGTCTTCACCGGGATCGACGGCATCGTATTGGCGGGTCCCGGGCATCACAAAGCGATGGGCTGCATCGCCCTGCTGGTTCAATGGCCAGGCGGGCCACCAGACCCCTGCCGCCCCACGAGTCTGCCGGGAAGGCTGAGTCTGTGTGCGGCAAAGCGGGTCATAAGCCACGCTCGACTGGTCCGGCGGCGACCGGCAAGTCGGCTTCGCCGCCGCCCACCGCGTGGGCCTCGTGTCGATACTTATTCACCTGCTCGCGGAGATACCTTTGATGGCTCCGCGCCTGCTCCAGCTCGGTGACCAGGAACACCAACCCGATGCCCGCCAGCAGCAGCAGCACTCCAAGGACGGCAATCGTCGTGTCCGACTCCATTCGATCCACACCTCCAGAATCCCTTATCCCATCCGCCGCCAGCCTATATGAACTCCGACGACTGCCATCAGTCGTCGGGTTTCAGCTGGCGAACCGAGCAGGGATGCATCGCCCGAATGTGTCCGCGGACGTCAGGCCGCGTCGATCTTGACCTGGACGACGCTGAAGTTACTGACGTTGCCGGCCCGGTCGACGCCCAACAGGACGACGTCCCAGGTGCCGTTGCCGGAGACGTTGAACGGGCCACTGTAGAAGTAGCCGGCGAAGGTGGTCGCCGCGCCGGGGTCGGTGTCGAGGGCATAGATGACCCCGCCGTATGGGATCCCCGATGCGTTCTGACCGCCGGGATCGTTCCAGGAGCCGGTGCAGCGGACAGGCGACGTGTTGGAGGTCGCCGGAGCCGGCGGGCAGGAGAGCGAGACCGTCGGCGGCGTGGTGTCGACCTTGAAGCTGCGGGTCGCCGGGCTCGGGTCGGTATTGCCGGCGGCGTCGGTGGCGCGGACCGAGATCGTGTGGCTGCCGTCGGGAAGCGCTGCGAGCGTCTTCGGGGAGGTGCAAGAGCCGAACGAGCCGATGTCGATCTTGCACTCGTAGGTGGAGCCGGCCTCGGTGGAGGAGAAGGTGAAGGTCGGAGTCGAGTCGTTCGTCGGGCCGTTCGGGCCGGAGTCGATCGTCGTGTCGGGCGGGGCGGAGTCGACGATGAAGCTACGCTCGGCGGGGCTCGGGTCGGTATTGCCGGACGAATCGGTCGCCCGGACGGCGAAGGTGTGTCTTCCGTCGGCGAGTGAGGCGAGGTCCTTCGGCGAGCTGCAGGATGTGAAGGAGCCGTCGTCGACCTTGCACTCGTAGGTCGAGCCGGACTCGTTGGAGGAGAACCTGAAGGTCGGGGTCCTGTTGTTGGTCGGGCTGTTCGGGCCGGAGTCGATCGTCGTCTCGGGCGGTGTCGTGTCGCCCTTGGCCAGCTCGCGAAAGACGCCATAGGACGGCTTCGGAACGTAGTTCTTCTCCAGCAGGCCCGCGGAGTTGCAGAAGTTGCAGACGTCGGCCGTCGGGTCCCGCCATGTGTACCAGTAGATCCCGCCGATGTTCCAATAGCCCTTGACGTAAAGGAGCATTCTCCAGGCGGATTCCAACATCTTCGCCTGCCCCTCGGGCGTCTGCTCCCACCACCACGTGTTGGCCGGATCGAGCTGCGAGCTCCATCCCATTTCGGTGATCCAGATCTGCGCCTGCTGGTCGCCCTTGGAGTTCATCACGTCGCGAACCATGCCGACCTCGCGTGCGATCCCAGCTACGTCGGCATCGTATGGGTGGATGGCGACGTAGTCGAAGTCATCGGCGGCCCCCGGGTATTCGTAGAGGTTCTTCAGGAACGTCCAGGAGGGAATGCCGTTCATGCCGTCCTCGCCGTGCATGCCGCCGAGCAGGATCTTCGCTGTCGGGTCCGACCCCCTGATCGCCAGCGCACTGGCGTGGAGGAGAACTGCATATTTATTCGGCGAGGGTCCGCCCGGCCAGAACTCCGGGATGTTCTGCTCGTTGTAGACCTGCCAGACGGATGGCGGCTGCGGCGTCGCATTCGGATGGTCGGCCTTGAACCGTTCCCAGAACGGGCTGCCGGCCTTGTGACCGAACCCCGAGATCGTCGGCGATCAGGTGCCCTGCGCCTATCAGTGCTCAGACGAACATGAGGCCGGCAACGGTCATAACAACCAGGCCCGCCTATGTAGAGATCGACGACGATCGAGACGGGGACTGCGGGAATGATCAGAGGCTTCCAAGCCCTCCGCGCCGGGCCCTTCGCCACCATGTCGGCGAATCGGAACGGGTGAGTTCAGGGCCAGCCCTCGGGACCGGCGCTGCCCGCCGGGTACTCCTCGAGCGGCACCCGATCCGAGCGCCACGCGTCCAGGACGGGTTCGACGATGCGCCAGCACTCCTCGACCATGTCGCCGCGGACGGAGAGGGTCGGATCGCCATTCAGGACGCCCTTCAGGACCTCGCCGTACTCCGGCAGCTCACCGGCACCGAAGTCCGCCACCAGGTCGGCCGCATCGAGGTCGGTCGGATCGCCGGGACCGTTGATGTTGATCTCGAGGCCGAGCCTGCCGGCGCCGGGTGCCATCCCGATGCGAAGCCGATCGGGACGTTCGTGTCCCGTGAAGCCTTCGGGCAGAAGCGGCGGCTTTGCGAAGGAGACCGCCACCTCCTGTCGCGGGTTTCCGATCGCCTTTCCGGATCGCAGCCGAAACGGGACTCCAGCCCAGCGCCAGGTGTCGACCGCGACGACGATCTCCGCGAGCGTTTCCGTCCGCCGCGCCGGGTCGATGCCCTCCTCGTCGGCGTAGGCCGGCAGCGCATCGTCCCCGATGGTGCCGGCCGTGTAGCGGGCCCGGCGGCTGGCGGCAACGGGGTCGTCGTCCCAGATGTGGGTGGCGCGCAGGGCCGCCGCACGGTTGTCACGCAGGTCATCTGCGGAGAGGCTCGCCGGCGCCTCCATCACTAGCGAGCGACAGCACCTGGAGCAGGTGGCTCTGGATCATGTCGATCAGTGCGCCGGAACGGTCGTAGTAGCCGGCCCGCCCTTCCAGCCCCAGGGTCTCGTCGAAGACGATGTCCACCGCCGCGACGTGGTCCCGCGGAGAGCACCGGCTCGAAGATCCGGTTCGCGAATCGGAGGCCGACGATGTTGAACACCGTCGACATGCCGAGGAAGTGGTCGACGCGGTAGACGTGATCCTCCGGGACGAGGCGGGTGACCAGCCGGTTGAGGGATCGGGCACTCGACAGGTCGGTTCCGAACGGCTTCTCCATCACAAGCCGCGTCCCGGCCGGGAGCTCGAAGGTCGCCAGCGCCTCGACGGCCTCGTCGGCCACCGCCGGCGGCAGCGCGAAGTAGATGGCGAGCGGCTTCTCGCAGGAATCGATCAGCTCGGCCAGCTGCCCGGCATCGGTGACGTCGGAGCGGACGTAGCGGGAGGACCGCACGACCCGATCGATCATCTCGCCACTTGCGCCCGCACCGTCGAACGAAACCGCGACTCGCTCCCGCCAGTGTTCGTCGTCCCAGTGGTCCATCCCCGCTCCGACGAGCCGTGGCGGAGCCTCCAGCTCGCCGCTTGCGACGAGGCCGCCCAGGCCTGGGAGCAGCAGGCGGGAAGTCAGATCGCCGCTCGCCCCGAGAACGAGCAGCGTCGCCGTGGCACCGTCGGTGGGATCTTGTCGCCTCACGGTTGGACGCTCGTCAATTGAGATCCATAGGGACCGGGGCCGGTGACGGCGAAGGCGCCGCAGCGCGCCGCGAGCGTCACCGCCTCGTCGATCCCCCAGCCGAGTCCCAGGCCAACCGTCAGGCCACCTGCGAACGAGTCCCCGGCGCCGTGGACGTCGACCTGATCGCCGGGGAGCGGAACCGGCTCCCAGTGCCGCACGGTCCCGTCGGCCGTTTCGATCGTCCCGCCGGCGGCGCCCCGGGTCGAAACGACGGCGCGCGGCGGTGGATCGATGTCGCCGCGCCGGTACGGCTCGCCCGCGTCCTCGGCGCTCCGGACGACTGCGTCGAGTTCGACGCCGGCCGCGTTCAGGACCGGTCCGGCGCGAACGGTTGCGACGAGATGAGCTGCTTCCCTCGCGGCGCGCAGGGCGACCGCGTCACCGGCGGTGAAATAGACCCCTGGCGCGTCGCCCAGTTCCTCCCACGGCAGGGGATCGGCGCCGGCCGCGAATGCACGTTCACCGATCGTGGTGATCGTCCGCTGGCCGGCGTCATCAAGAAAGACGAAGGCGCGCCGTTGCGGCTCGGGCCGCCAGACCACTTCGACCTCGAGCCCCATCTCCTCGAGAGCCTCGAGCGTTCGATTGCCGACCTCGTCGTCGCCGAGAGCCGTGAAGAACCGACATCCGCCGGTCAGCTTCGCAACCTGAACCGCCGCGGCGGCCCCACCTCCCGCTGCCTCCTCCCAACTCTCGCGGGACCTGACGATCTCACCGGGCTTCGGTGGTCTCGGAACGCGAGCGAACGTCGTCCACTCGGCGTGACCAACGACGGCGAAGCTCATGGTTACCCACCTTTCCCGCCCTCGCGGGATTGGAAACGGAAGGTGTACCGGGCGACTCGGCAGGGTGGTACAGATGGAAGTCGAGCGCCGAGTTGGCCTCGGCGACGCGCCGTTTGAGGCAGTCGGCCGAGTGAAAGACGAGGGTGCCGCCGCCGAGCTCGGGTATCACCTCGCTGCGGCGGGGGCCGAGCCGGAGTTCGGCGCCCTGCCGCCTTGCCGGGAGGGTGAACCGCGTGTCCTTGGTCAGCGGAAACTCGGCGTGGCCGAGCGGGCGGAGAACGACGACGCTCCGGTCCGTGACGACGACGCCGGCGGACAGCCGTGCGATCAAGGCGGTGGCGATCGCCGCGACGCTCGCGACGACGGCAAATGCGAGCGAGCCCGCGGCGGCCGGCCCGAGCGACGAGGAGTGTCCGACGAGGAGGCGGAGCGAGATGACAGTGACAATGAGGCCTACGGCGACGAGGCCGAGCGCGAGGACGCGCAGGGTCCCCGGCGAGACCGAGCCGATGCGCTCGGCGGAGAAGCGTTGCCGGAGGCGGGCGCCCTCGGGCCAGGTCACGACGCGATGTGCGGACGCTGCTCCCATCATGGTCCAATCGGCTCGCCGGCCGGCCGCTTGAGATCTGCATCCAACCGACCGCTCATCAAGAAACGCGAAACGTGTAATCAAAAGTCTGAAGCCGTCCGTTTGGGTCGGCGGTCGCTGGGTACTGAACCGCGCGGCAGGGGAATTACGGAGAGCGAGCCGACCGTCGAGAACGGCGACGGGCCCGGCTCGCTCTTCCGTATCCCCTCCTAGAATCGCAGCAGTGACCACCGATACGGCTCCCTACTCACACGGCCTAGGGACTCGTGGCGGACGGTCCGGGGCGGCCACCAACGCCACCACGATCGCGACTGAGGGCCGCTGAGTGGAGGACGAGCTCGTCGAGCGGGAGGTCGATCTCCCGAACGGGCCGCTCCGCGTCCTCCAGCCGGCCGAGTCGGCGGAGCTGCCGGATGCCGATGGGATCGAGTGGGCGCCGATCGCCCCCTACTGGTCGGTGCTCTGGCGGAGCGGTGTCGCCCTGGCCGCCGAGCTCGACGGGGCCGACCTCGACGGCCTGAGAATCGCCGAGCTCGGTTGCGGCCTCGGCGTCCCGAGCCTGACCGCCGCGCGTCGCGGCGCCGATGTGCTGGCGACCGACGCCGATCCGGAGGCGATCGAGCTGCTCGAGCGCAACGCCGGGCTCAACGACCTCGCCGTCGCGACGGCCGTCGTCGACTGGTCTGAGCCGGTCGAGCTGTTCGCAGCCGCGCCCTTCGATCTCGTGGTCGCAGCCGACGTCCTCTACGAGCGCGGCTCGGCGGAGCTGCTCGCCGACCTGCTGCCGCGGCTCGCGCCTGAGGCCTGGGTCGCCGATCCGGGCCGCCCGGCGTCCGCAGCGATGATCGGGAAGCTGGAGCTGGCGCGCCCTCCCGAGACGGCGAAGCGCGGTGTCGCCGCCATCCATCGGCTCGCGTTCGCCGGCGGGCGGCCGGGGCCGCTCAGGCGCGGGTGACCGAACGCGAGATCCGATCCTCCGCGACCTATCGGACGGGCGAGGGCATCTCCTCGCCGGCGAGACCGGCGAGGAGGTTGTCGACGGCCATCGCCGCCATCCGGCCGCGGGTCGCGTACGAGGCCGAGCCGATGTGCGGGACGACGGTCAGGTTCGGGGCCCCGAGCAGCGGGTGATAGCCGGGCAGCGGCTCCGGGTCGGTGACGTCGAGGCCGGCGCCGGCGATCCAGCCCGACTCGAGCCCGCGCCGCAGCGCCTCGGAGTCGACGACCTCGCCGCGCGCGGTGTTGATCAGGATCGCGCTCTGCTTCATCGCCATCAGCGCCTGCTCGTCGATGAGCCCGCGGGTCTCCGGCGTCAGCGGGCAGTGGAGGCTGACGACGTCGGACTCGGCGAGCAGCTCGGGGAGCTCGACCCGGCCGGCGCCCGGCTCGCGGCCGCTGCGCAGGATCCGCATCCCGAAGCCCTCGCCGCGGCGGGCGACGGCCTCGCCGATCAGCCCCGGGCCGACGATCCCGAGCGTCGCGCCGTGGATGTCGTGGCCGAGCCAGCCGGCCGGCTCCCACGTCCACCACTCGCCGCGGCGGACGGAGCCGGCGGACTCGACGATCTTCCGCGAGACGGCGAGGATCAGGGCGAAGGCGAGGTCGGCGGTGGTCTCGGTGAGGACGCCGGGGGTGTTGCCGACCGCGATTCCGCGCTCGGTCGCGTAGGCGACGTCGACGTTGTCGGTGCCGACCGCGAAGTTGGCGATCGCGCGGAGGTCGGGGCAGGCGTCGATCAGCTCGCGGTCGATCGCGTCGGTGAGCATCGAGAGAATGCCCTCGGCGTCGGCGGCCAGCTCGCGGAGCTCGGCCGGCGAGGGCGGCATCGCGCCGCGCCAGACCTCGACGTCGTGTTCGGCGCGGAGGCGCTCGAGGGCGTCGAAGGGGAGCTTGCGGGTGACGATGCAGCGCGCCATCGCGCCCAATCATGCCGCCAAAGCGCCGCCGGAGCGGTGCCCGCGGCTAGCATCGCCGCAGCTTGCCCGGCACTGCACACAGCTCCGAGGCGGCGACCGCGGAGGCCGGCGGCCGAGGCCCGGCACTCTCGGTCGTCGTCGTCACCCACGACTCCGCGGCGGCGCTGCCGTCGACGCTGCCGGCGATCGTCGCCGAGCTGCGCCCGGGCGACGAGCTGATCGTCTGCGACAACGCGTCGGGCGGACGCGACGCTTGCGGTCGTCGCCGAGCTGGCCCCCGAGGCACGGGTGCTCGTCTCGCGACAACGACGGCTTCGGGGCCGGCTGCAACGCCGGCGCCGCCGCGGCATCGGGCGGAGCTGCTGCTCTTCCTCAATCCAGACAACGTCGTTGCGCCGGGCTTCCGCGACGCGATCGAGCTGCCGCTCGTCGAGGATCGCGGATGGGGAGCCTGGCAGGGACTCGTCACCGCCGAGGGGCGGGACGCGGATCAACACCGCGGGCAACGTCGTTCACTTCACCGGCATCGCCTGGGCGGGCGGAGCCGGCAGGCCGCGCGGCGAGGCCCCGAGGGTCCCGGGGGAGGTGGCGTTCCCGTCCGGCGCCTGCCTGGCGATCCCGCGCGAGACGTTCGCACGAGATCGGCGGCTTCAGCGAGCCCTACTTCCTCTACCACGAGGACACCGACCTCGGGCTTCGGCTGCGGCTCGCCGGCCTCGGAGCTGCGGGATCGAGCCGCGCGCCATCTGCGACCACGACTACGAGTTCGACAAGGGCGCCGCGAAGTGGCGGTACCTGGAGCGCAATCGCTGGGCGACGATCATCCGCGACCTACCCCGGCGCCGCTCCTCGCCCTGCTGTCCTGCCCGCCCTGGTCGCGACCGAGCTTGCCCTGCTGATCGCCGCCGCCGCGACGGGCGGCTGGCTTCCAGAAGCTGCGCGCGAACGTCGAGTACCGTTAGGTCGCTGCCGCGGCTGATCCGCGAGCGGCGGCGCGTCCAGGCGACCGCGCGATCGAGGCCGGCGAGCTTCGCGCGCCAGCCTGGTGGCCGCACTCGACAGTGGGTTCCTCGGCGGCCGCCGCTCGGTCCGGCGCTCTGCGCAGCCTGCTGCGCACGTACTGGCGCCTGGTACTAGACTGCTGTGAAGCGGGCGGCCGGAGTGCCTTGCCCCTCGTGCGGCGATGAATAGCTAGGGTCTTCACCTGACGGGCCCGGGATGGGCTGAATGACGTGAATACTCGCGGCCGAGCCGAATGCCCGGACGGCGAGCTTGGGGATCGAAATGAGAAGACTCCGGATGCTGGCCGTCGCCGGCTGGATCTGCGTAGTCGGTGGACTGGCACCGTCCGCCGCCGATGCCCTGCCCCAGAACTTCTCCGACACCACCGTCTTTCAGGGACTCAGCTCACCGACCTCGGTCACCTTCGCTCCCGACGGGCGCATCTTCGTTGCTGAGCAGAGGGGCGTGATCAAGGTATTCGACGGCCCGTCGGATACCAGCGCGACGGTCTTCGCCGACCTTCGCACCCAAGTACATGGCTACTGGGACCGGGGGCTCGAGTCGATGGTCATCGATCCGCAGTTCCCGGTCCGCCCATACGTCTACGTCTCCTACACCTACGACGCACCGATCGGCGGGACGGCCCCGACTTGGGGTACGGCCAACCAGGACGGCGACGGGTGCCCGTCCCCGCCCGGCCCGACGGGCGCCGGCTGCGTCGTCAGCGGCCGGCTCTCGCGCCTCACCGTCCAGGGCGACACGATGAGCTCCGAGAAGGTCTTGATCAACGACTGGTGCCAGCAGTTCCCGAGCCACTCGGTCGGAGACCTCGGTTTCGGCGCGGACGGAAAGCTCTACATGACCGCTGGTGAGGGCGCCTCGTTCAACTACGTCGACTACGGGCAGGTGGGAAACCCCTGCGGCGATCCTCCGTTCGGGGCCGGAAGTTCGGGAACCGAGGCGACCGGCGAAGGCGGCGCACTGCGCAGTCAGGACGTCCGCACCTCCGGTGATCCGCTCGGTCTCGACGGCACCCTGATCAGGGTCGATCCCGATACCGGCAATCCGGTTTCGGGGGCGGGCAACGCGGGACGGGTCGTCGGATTCGGGTTCCGCAATCCGTTCCGCTTCGCGATCCGTCCGGGAACCGATCCACCGGAGGTCTGGGTCGGTGACGTGGGCTGGAATACGGTCGAGGAGATCGACCGGGTCCAGACTCAGGCCGGTGTCGCGGGAACGACCGGCAACAACTTCGGCTGGCCTTGCCTGGAGGGCCCCACCTACAAGCCGTATGCGGACGTGGGCTTCTGCCAGAGCCTCTACACCAAGACCGGCTCGGAGGCGCCCAAGCCGCCTTACTTCAGCTTCGTCCACGGACAGCGCGTCGACCCGGCGGAATCCCAGCAGCCGCCAGGAACCTGCACCTTGGACACCGGCTCATCGATCACCGGCATGGAGTTCTACGACGGTGCAGGCGGTGGGTCGAACTTCCCGGCTGCCTACGACGGATCCCTCTTCTTCGCCGACTACGGGCGAAATTGCATCTGGACGATGAAGGCGGGCAGCAATGGGCTACCCGACCCGAGCCAGGTCAGTGTCTTCGAAGGGACGCCCGGAGTCGTCGACCTCGAGAACGCCCCCGATGGGTCGCTCTATTACGTGAGCCTCACGCAGGGCCAGGTCCACCGCATCGCCTACGAGTCCACCAATCACGCGCCCGTCGCCCGAGCAACCGCCAATCCCGATCACGGCGCCGTGCCGTTGCAGGTCCAGCTGAGTGCGTCGACCTCGACCGACGCCGACCCGGGCGATCAGCTCACGTATGCCTGGGATCTCGACGCCGACGGCCAGTTCGACGATTCGACCTCGGTCAGCCCGACCAAGACGTATACGACGGAGGGTAAGTATCGGCCGCGCGTCAGAGTGACCGACCAGGGAGGGGCTTCGTCGCAGGCCGACGTCCTCGTCGATGCCGGTGCGCCGCCGGCCCCGACGATCGCCAGTCCGGGGACCGGGGTCGAGTTCGATCCCGGCCAGGCGATCAATTTCAGCGGTTCCGCCGCCGACGCCAAAGACGGCCCGATCCCGGCCACGGGTCTCCACTGGAGCGCGGTGCTCAATCATTGCGTTGACGGAGGGGGTTGTCACACGCACAACATCCAGACCTTCGACGGCGTCTCATCGGGGCAGCTCGCGATGCCGACGCACGACCGTCCCTACTACCTGACGCTCACGCTCACGGCGACGGATTCAGACGGCCTGCAGTCGAGCGTCTCCCGCGACATCTATCCGACGCCGGTCGACACCACGAGCCCCGACACGACGATCGATTCCGGCCCCAACGGCCCGACCAACGACTCGACCCCGACCTTCACCTTCTCCTCCGACGAGGCCGGCTCCACCTACGAGTGCAAGATCGACAGCGGCTCGTTCGGCTCTTGCACCTCCCCGAAGACGCTCGCAGCGCTTCCCGACGGCAGCCACACGATCTCGGTCCGCGCCACCGACGCCGCCGGCAACACCGACCCGACGCCCGGCGACCCGGAGCTTCAAGGTCGACACCGTCCCCCCGACGGCTTCGCTCTCCTGCCCGCCGGCTCCGGCGACCTCCAACACGTCACCTGTCCGCTGCACCGGCTCCTGGAACGATCCCGGCGGTCAGAACGCATCGGGGATCCCATACGGCGGGGTCGTCTACGCCCTCGACACCGACCCCGGCGCCGCGACCAGCTTCGCCGGCTACTTCTACGGCGGCCCGTTCAACGTCTCCGGAGACGGGACCTGGGACGTCGTCCTGCTCGCGGTCGACCGCGCCGGCAACGTCAGCACCTTCGCCGTCGTCCAGGTGAAGATCGACACGAGCCCCCCGACACGACGATCGATTCCGGCCCCAACGGCCCGACCAACGACTCGACTCCGACCTTCACCTTCTCCTCCGACGAGGCCGGCTCCACCTACGAGTGCAAGATCGACAGCGGCTCGTTCAGCTCTTGCAACTCCCCGAAGACGCTCGCAGCGCTCCCCGACGGCAGCCACACGATCTCGGTCCGCGCCACCGACGCCGCCGCCAACACCGATCCGACACCCGGCGACCCGCAGCTTCAAGGTCGACACCGTCCCCCCGACGGCTCTCGCTCTCCTGCCCGCCGGCTCCGGCGACCTCCAACACCTCGCCTGTCCGCTGCACCGGCTCCTGGAACGATCCCGGGGTCAGAACGCATCCGGGATCCCATACGGCGGGGTCATCTACGCCCTCGACACCGACCCCGGCGCGGCGACCAGCTTCGCCGGCTACTTCTACGGCGGCCCGTTCAACGTCTCCGGAGACGGGACCTGGGACGTCGTCCTGCTCGCGGTCGACCGCGCCGGCAACGTCAGCACCTTCGCCGTCGTCCAGGTGAAGATCGACACGAGCGGGGCTTAGGTGCCGGCGCGGATCGGCGGCAGGGGGAGTCCGCCGCCGCTGTGGTGCCGGACCTCGGCATCGAGTTCCTCGGCGGGCCGGCACCGTCAGGCATACTGCGGGGACTGCTGCGTGCCTATTGGAGTCTGGTCGTGAGATTGCTCTGAGTCGCAGCATCTCGGGATCGGATGGTCGGAGTTGCGGATGAAACGGGGCCTGGTTGGGCAAACGGCGGGTGGCGGCGGGTGCAAACGCCGAGTTCATGGCCGCTTGGTCGCTTTCATGGTCTGCTGCGGCGCCCTCTTCGCCGCATTTCCGGCCGGCGCCGGCGCCCTCCCCGGGATTCTCGGAGACGGCCGTCCCCTTCACCGGACTGGCCAGTCCCACGGCGCTTGCGTTCTCGCCGGACGGACGGGTCTTCGTGGCCGAGCAGAGCGGCCTGATTAAGGTCTTCGACGGCCCTGGGGACACGACCCCGACCAGTCTTGCCGACCTGCAGACGGAGACACACAATTTCTGGGACCGTGGCCTCCTTGGTATGGAGCTCGATCCACGGTTTCCGGACCAGCCCCTACCTCTACGTCTCTTACACGTACGACGCGCCGATCGGCGGTACGGCGCCGCGTGGGGGAGCAGCTGGGCAGTCCACGCGATCCGTGTCCGACACCGCCAGGCGCCGACCGCGGATGGCTGTGTCGTCAGCGGCCGGTTGTCGCGGCTGACCGCTGACCGGCAACATCATGAGCTCCGAGAAGGTGCTGATCAACGATTGGTGCCAGCAATACCCGAGCCACTCCGTCGGCGATATTGCGTTCGGCGCCGATGGGTCGCTGTATATGGGTGGCGGGGACGGCGCATCTGGGGAACTACCGACTACGGCCAGGACGGCAACCCGCTAACCCCTGCGGTGACCCGCCGGGCGGCGTCGGAGGATTGCAGACGATTCCGACCGCGGAGGGAGGCGCGCTTCGCTCTCAGGACCTTCGGACGTCCGGCGATCCGGTCGGGCTGAATGGAACGCTGATCAAGGTCGATCCCGACTCGGGCCGGCCGATCCCCGACCCCACCGGCGAAACGACCCGTCTACGCTCAACCGAAGCAGGATTGTCGCCTATGGCTTCCGCAACCCGTTCCGGATCGCGGTCCGGCCGGGTACGAACGAGGTCTGGATCGGCGACGTCGGCTGGAATCGCATCGAGGAAATCGACCGGGTCCCCGATGGGGCGTTCCGAACTTCGGCTGGCCGTGCTACGAGGGCCCGTCGGCCGCTACGACATCGGTTTGAACATCTGCAACGGCCTCTACGCCGAGGCAGCGCCACTCCGCCGACCTACAGCTGGACTCACGGCGCTCAAGGTCGACCCGGCGGAAACCTGCCGGACCGATCGGGTCGTCCGCGAGCGGTCTGAGTTCTACGAGCGAGTGCTGCCCATCGGCTCCTTTCCGTCCTCCTACGACGGCGCCCTGTTCTTCGGCGACTTCCGCGGCGCTGCCTCTGGGTGATGAAAGCCGGCTCCGAACGGCCTGCCGGATCCGGCGCAGGTCGACGGTGTTCGAACCCACCCACGGGCGCGGTCGATCTCGAGCTCGGACCCGCGGCGCCCTCTTTTACCTCGAGTTCGACGCAGTCGAGATCTAGGAGGATCGCCTACGAACCCGAGAATCCGTCGCCGACCGCCCGCGCTGTCGGCGAATCCCCGACCACGGTGTCGCACCGCTGGGGATGCTGCTCGATGCCTCCGGCTCCACCGACGCCGACGCCGGCGATCAGCTCTCCTTCGCCTGGGATCTCGACGGGGACGGCGAATTCGACGACTCGACCTCGAGCAACTCCGACCCGGACCTTCGCCGTGCACGGCTTTTACCACCCGGCGGTCCGGGTGAGCGATCGGGACCGGCGCCTATTCGGAGGCCACGAGCGTCCGTCGACGTCGGGGACCCCACCGATCCCCGTGATCGAGAGTCCCTCGCCGGAATCGTCCTTCGCCGCCAACGAACCCTTCACGTTCAGCGGCTCCGCGCATGACGCAAAGGACGGCGAGCTCTCTGCGGACCGGCTCAACTGGTCGGCGGTTCTGAATCACTGCACTGAAGACGGGGGTTGCCATCGAGCACCTCATCGAGAACTTCACGGGCGTTGCGGATGGCGAGCTGGCCATGCCTGCCCACGAGCGGCCGTACCACCTGACGTTGACGCTGACGGCGACGGACTCGGACGGGCTCAAGACTTCAACGTCAGTGGATATCTATCCCTCCCCCAACGCGCCGCCGGAGCCATCGATCGACCTGCCTCAGACCGGCGCCGGCTTTTCGGCGGGAGAACATGTCTCCTTCTCCGGCGGCGCGATCGACCGGGAGGACGGGAGCCTGCCCGCCAGCGGCCTCCGCTGGCGGCTGACGTGTGAGAGCGGGGACTGCGCCGACGCCGGCGACCTCTCCAACGAGCTCGGTGCGGGGGGCCAGCTCATCGCGCCGAACGACTCGACGCCCCACGCCCTCCTCCTGACGCTGATCGCCACCGATTCGGAAGGTGCGACGGCGAGCACGGACGTGCTCCTGCAACCCGGATGTCGTCAACCTGCTCATCGACTCGCGGCGCGCTGGCGCAAGGGTATCGATGGCCGGGGACCGTGGCCGGACGCCGTTTCTACGGTCCGTCCTGCGGAGGTCGACCATCAGGATCGCCACGCCGGCGAAGCAGCACGCGGTCGGCCGCGGTCGGCGGGCGAAACTGGAATGGGCACGTTGGTCCGATCGCGGCGAGCGAGCGCATGTGCTGACTCCAAGCCGCGACCGGACCCTCCGGGTCTTCTACCGCCTAATGCGCTGAGACTTTCGTCTAGGCGATTGCCCGCGACCGCCTCCGGCTCGAGGGCGAGCTCGATCACCTCGTCGACAGTGAACACCGGGTGGAACCGCATCTCGTCGCGGACCTCCTCGGGCACGTCCTCGAGATCGCCGCGGTTGCGCTCGGGGATGATCACGTCGGTCAGGCCGGCCGCGTGGGCGGCGAGCACCTTCTGCTTGAGGCCGCCGATCGGCAGCACCCGTCCCTGCAGCGTGACCTCGCCGGTCATGCCGACCGTGTGCTTGACCGGGCGACCGGTCAGCAGCGACGTCAGCGCCGTCGTGATCGTGATCCCGGCGCTCGGCCCGTCCTTGGGGATCGCTCCCGCCGGGACGTGGACGTGGAACTCGCGCCCCTCGAGTGCGTTCCGGTCGATGCCGAGGGAGTCGGCATGTCCGCGCACGTACGAGAGGGCGATCCGCGCCGACTCCTTCATCACGTCGCCGAGCTGGCCGGTGAGGACGAAGTCGTCCTTGCCGTCCATCGACGTCGTCTCGATGAAGAGGACGTCGCCGCCTGCGCCCGTGACCGAGAGGCCCGTCGCGACACCGGGCAGGGCGGTCCGCTCGGCGGCCTCCTGGAAGTGGCGCTGACGGCCGAGGGCCTTGCGGACCTCGTCCTCGTCGATCGTCACCGCGCCGTCGGCCTGGCCGCTGGCGATCCGGGTCGCCGTCTTGCGCAGCAGCTTGCCGAGCTCGCGCTCGAGCCCGCGCACGCCGGCCTCCCGGGTGTACTCGGTGACGAGCGTCCGTAGGACCTCGTCGCTGATCTCGACCTCGTCCGGCTCGAGCCCGTTGCGCTCGAGCTGGCGCGGCCACAGGTAGCCGCGGGCGATCGCGACCTTTTCCTCGGTCGTGTAGCCGTCGAAGCCGACGACCTCCATGCGATCGAGGAGCGGGCCGGGGATCGTCTCGGCCACGTTCGCCGTCGCGATGAACAGGACCTCGGAGAGGTCGAGCTCGACGTCGAGGTAGTGGTCGCGGAACGAGTGGTTCTGCGCCGGGTCGAGCACCTCCAGCAGGGCCGAGCTGGGGTCGCCGCGCCAGTCGGCGCCGACCTTGTCGACCTCGTCGAGCATGATCACCGGGTTCATCGTCCCGGCGTCGCGCAGGGCCCGCACCAGGCGGCCCGGGAGGGCGCCGATGTAGGTCCGGCGGTGGCCGCGGATCTCGGCCTCGTCGCGGACGCCGCCCAGCGACATGCGGACGAACTCGCGTCCGGTGGCGCGGGCGATCGACTCGCCGATCGAGGTCTTGCCGGTGCCGGGGGGCCCGATCAGCGTCAGGATCGCTCCCGCCGCCTTGCCGTCCTCGGCGACGCCGCGCTCGGCGCGCAGCTTCCGGACCGCGATGTATTCGGTGATCCGCTCCTTGACGTCGTCGAGGCCGGCGTGATCGGCGTCGAGGACCTCGCGGGCGTGGACCGGGTCGAGTCGCTCCTCGGAGCGCTCGCCCCACGGCACCGACACCAGCCAGTCGAGGTAGGTGCGGAGCATCGACGACTCGCCGGAGCTGTCGCCCATCCGCTCGAGGCGGGCGATCTCCTTCTCGGCGTGCTCGCGCACGTCGTCGGGCATGCCCGATTCCTCGATCTTGGTGCGGTACTCGTCAGCGACGGAGGCGTCGTCTTCGCCGAGCTCCTTGCGGATCGAGTCCATCTGCTTACGCAGGAAGTACTCGCGCTGCTGCTTTTCGGCACCGCTCTGGACGTCGTCGCGGATCCGGCTGCGGACCTGCAGCTCGGCCAGGCGCTCGCGCTGGAACTCGAGCGACTTCCCGAGCCGCTCACCGACGTCGAGCGTCTCGAGCAGGTCGACCTTCTGCTCGTAGGTGAGGTCGGGCGAGTAGCCGGCGGTGTCGGCCAGCGGCCCGGGCTCGGAGATCGAGCGCAGGAACGCGCGGATGCCGTCGCCGGCCTGACGCAGCTCGAGGATCTCCTCGACCACGGCGCGGTACTCACGCTCGAGGCCGCGGACGTCCTCGTCGCGCTCCGTGCTATCGGTGTAGGGGGTGACCTCGATCCGCAGCGTCCCGTTCAGGTCGGTGCGGGCGGCACCGGCGATGCCGCGGTGGAGGCCCTCGAAGCTGGTCGCGAGCGCACCGCCGGGCAGGCGCACCTGCTCGTCGACGCGGGCGACGGTGCCGACCGCGGCGAACTCGTCGCCGGAGCGCGGCACGAGCAGGACCTCTTCCTCGTTGCCCGGGTCGATGCCCAGGGTGAGGTTCATGCCCGGGAACACGACGACGTCGTCGAGGGGAATCAGGGGCAGCGTCTTCTTGGTTGCGTTCGGTTCCATCAGGTGGAGGTCCTCTCCCGGTTCGAAGTAATTGCGGAAGCAAGGGTATCAACCAATGATTATGAATGCCAACGATTATGAATCCGCAGGACTGGGCGCTATCCTGAGCGCGGTCATGGCCTCGGCATCAAGGAAACCCGCAATCGCCTCGAAGCCGAGCTGCGGCGTTCTCCTCTTCCGCCTCTCCCGCGCCTCCGGCGAGGGGCTGGGTGGGGCGCTGGCGGCCGTCGACATGCGGGCGCCGGAGTTCGCGATCCTCCACCACCTCTACGGCGCCGGCCCGATCTCCCAGCAGGAGCTGGGGCGGGCGCTGCGGATCCACGCGAGCAACCTCGTCGCGCTGATCGACCAGCTGGAGTCGGACGGGCTGCTGATCCGCCGCCGCGATCCCGACGACCGGCGCCGCTACCTGCTCGAGCTGACCGACGATGGCGTCCGCCGGCTCGCCGCAGCGGAGCGCGCCGCCTCGGGCGCCGAGGCCGACATGCTTTCGCCGCTGACGCCCGCCGAGCGCGAGCGCCTCCGCGGGTACCTCGCCCGGCTCGCCGGGCACAGCTGCGGACGCTGAACCGGGCCGCGGCTCAGGCGTTCGCGGCGTGGACGCCGTGGAAGCCGAAGGGGATGTGGTGGGGGACCGAGGCGCGGGCGAGCTCGGACATGTCGCGCGCGTCGAGGACGAGCAGAAACGACGTGCGGCGGCCGGCGTCGAGGACGACCGAGAGCAGGGCTCCGTCGTCCTCGCGGGTCGATCCGGGACGCCGCGCGAACACGGGCTCCCCGGGGAACGAGCCGCGCTCCTGCCAGAACGTCTGCTCGCCCTTCTTGATGTCGAGCTTGGCGATCCGGTCGACGAAGCCGCTCTTGCGCGGATTGCGGACCCCGACTCCGTAGGCGTAGCGGTAGGGGCGGCCGTTGACGGTGTCGTAGTCGGTGCGGGGGAGCTCGAGGTTGCCTTCCGCGAGCTCGCGGGAGTGGACCTTCGACCGGCCGGGCCGGACCGTGAGCCGACGGGGCACGGCCTGGGGGACGGAGGGCCCGGACTTGCGCAGGTTCTTCAGGTAGAGGGCGTCGATGATGGAGGCGTCGCGGTGGGCGCAGACGTCGAGCACGACGTCGTCGCCGTCGTCGAAGGCGTTGATGTGATGGAAGACGAAGGCGGGGTCGAGCTCGAACGTCGCGGCGACGCCTCCGGCGTTGCGGTCGACGAGGAGGATCCGGGCGGGCTGGGAGCCGTCCCACTGGAACGACTTGACGATCGGACCGGAGTCGGGGCCGAGGAAGGTGGCGATGTCGAACTCCCAGGGCTGTGCGAAGACGACGACGAAGCGGTCGGTCAGGCCGAAGGAGTGGAGGTAGCCGGGGCGGGCCTCGGGGATGAAGGCGAGCTCACGGCGTTTGCCGTTCCGCTCGGAGAGGACGCGGAGGCCGGAGGGCGGGATCAGGTCGATCTCGTAGCTGAAGCGTTCGCGGGTCCGCGGGTCGTGGTGGGGGTGGGCGGTGCCCATGCGGCCCTGCGGGAGGACCGCGTCGACGCCGAGGGTGCGGAGATCGTGCGGGTCGAAGCGGACCGGGACTGGCAGCTCGGTGTGGGCGCGGAAGCTGCCGGCGAGGTGCTCGATCGAGACGTTCGCGTTCGGGATCTTGCCGATCAGCGGGATCGTCGATACGCCGCTGAAGATCTGCCGGCACGGGTCGGTGCCGAACTCCGAGTACTTCATGACGCCGTCGCGGCGGTAGGCCTTGTAGGCGCTCGTCTGCAGGAACCGGTTGGCGTAGGAGACGCGGCCGCCGGCGAACGCGAACGCGTGCAGCATCGCCAGGCCGTCGAACCAATGGTTGAGCTTCTGCTCGCCGATCTCGAACAGGCCGGGGCCGTTGCGGAGCAGGACGCCCTCGAGCCACTCGGGCAGCCGGCCCTCGACGGGGATGTCGGGCAGGCTGATCTCGTCGGTCAGCGAGCGGAAGCCGAGGGCGTGGCCGTCGTTGCCGCGAGCTGGGGCGCCGCTCGCCTGCGGGATGCGGAGGCCGCCGGCGGCGGCACCGAGCGTCAGCGCCGCTCCGGCGCCGATCGAATCCCTGAGCAGACGGCGCCGGGAGATCTCCACGGCCTCAGCCTAACCGGCTATGGGGTTCAGGTGTGCGGTTCCGCGTCGCCGTTCGTCGCACCGTTCTCGAGGCCGACGAGAACGTCCTCCTCGCCGCTCAGCGCGCCCTTGCGGATGCGGCGCTGCTCGCGGTCGAGGCGGGCGACCTCCTGGGCGAGGATCTTGGTCTCCTCGCTGAGTCGCGAGAAGGCGACCGAGAAGTGGAGGGCGAGGACGAAGACGGTGCCGAGGCCCATCAGGAAGAGGGCGTTGGGCGGGGAGATGATGCCGAGGGCGTTGGCGACGGCGTCGAGGGCGCCCTCCCAGGCGGCGAAGATGACGAGGATGATGGCCGCCGCGATCCAGAGCAGCGCGTAGCGCTCGACGAGGCGGCGGCGGCGCACCAGTTCGATCACGAAGATCAGGAAGAGGACCGTGCCGATGATCGCGAGGATCTGCGGCTTCTTGCCGAGGACGGACTCGGAGCTGCCGATTGCGAAGAGGAGGCTCACGCCGTGCCGCCGCTCTCGGCTCCCGCCTCGACGGCGGTGAACTCGCCGGTCGAGGGGGGCGGGGACCCCTCGAAGGCCTCGGGCCGGCGGCGGAGGAGGCCGACGAAGAGCGCCAGCATGACCTTGATCATGTAGTAGGCGGCGCGGGGGTAGTCGATCGAGCTGCGGCCGAAGCCGCGGGCGTTCATCCGCACCTGCACCTCGTGGATGCGGAGGCGGTTGTTGTGGAGCATCAGGATCGCCTCGACCTCGGGGTAGTCGTGCGGGTAGTCGCGGGCGAAAAGCTCGATGCCGCGGCGGTTGACCATCCGGAATCCCGATGTCGGGTCGGTGATCTTCTGGCGGGTGATCGCGGTCAGCACGACGGAGAAGATCAGGTTGCCGAGGCGGCGCCCGAACGGCACCTTGTAGCCGGGGTCGCCGCGGAAGCGGGTGCCGTAGACCATGTCGGCCTCGTTGCCGCTCGTCTTCAGCGCGTCGAGCATCTCGGGGAGGTACTCGGGCTTGTGCTGGCCGTCGCCGTCGACCTGGACGGCGACGTCGTAGCCGTGGGCGAGCGCGTACTTGTAGCCGGACTGCATGGCGCCGCCGATGCCGAGGTTGAACGGGTGGCGGAGCACGATCGCGCCCTCCGCCTCCGCCTCGGCGACCGTCGCGTCGACCGAGCCGTCGTCGACGACGAGGACGTTGAAGGAGGGCGCCTGCCGCTTGATGTCGCGGACGACGCGCGCGATCATCCCCTCCTCGTTGTAGGCGGGGACGATGGCCAGCAGGCGCAGCTCTTGGCGATCTTCGGCAGGCATGGATCCGGCGTCGGAGCGGCCTCGGGACGGCTCCTCGGGGCGAACAAAGGTACCGCGCGGACCGCCGATCTCGCGAGCGGACTAGCCTCGGCGCAATCGTGCGACCCGGAGAGGAACTCGATCGGCTCGACGCCGAGATCAGCGCCTGCCGGGCCTGCCCGCGCCTCGTCGCGTGGCGGGAGGAGGTCGCGGCCGACCCGCCGCGCCGCTTCCGCGGGGAGGATTACTGGGCCAGGCCGGTGCCGGGCTTCGGCGACCGGGCGGCGCGGATCGTCCTCGTCGGGCTGGCGCCGGCGGCCAACGGGGCGAATCGGACAGGGCGGATGTTCACGGGCGACCGCTCCGGCGACTGGTTGTACGCGGCGCTCCACCGGGCCGGGCTCGCCAACCAGCCGACGTCCGTCGCGCGCGGCGACGGATTGCGGCTGACCGGCGCCTACGTGACGGCTGCGGTCCGCTGCGCGCCGCCGGCGAACAAGCCGACGGTCGCCGAGCGCGACGAGTGCCGCCCCTACCTCGACCGCGAGCTGGCGCTGCTCACCGAGGCGCGGGTGCTGATCGGGCTCGGTTCGTTCGGCTGGGACGCGGCGTTGCGCTCGCTTGCCGCCGGCGGCCGGGAGGTGCCGCGGCCGAAGCCGCGGTTCGGGCATGGGGCGGAGGCGACCGTCGGCGAGCTGACGCTGCTCGGCAGCTACCACCCGAGCCAGCAGAACACGTTCACCGGGCGGCTCACCGAGGCGATGCTCGACGACGTGCTCGGGCGGGCGAAGGCGGTCGCCGGCTAGGGAGTGAAGAGTTCGACGCCGGGAAGGTCTTCGAAGTCGGTGCGATTGAGGGTCCAGACGCTCGCCTCCATGCTCAGGGCATGGGCGGCAATCGCGATGTCGACCTCGCGCCCGCGGGGCTCGTCGACGGCCGCGTAGAGCCCCGCCGCGAGGTCCGCCTCCTCCGGTCCGAACGAGAGCGCCGACTCCGACGGGAGGAGCGCCTCCTGGGCGTCGAGTTCGGCGGCGACCCGCGGGCCGCGGAGCCATTCGTAGAGCACCAAGGCGGGTAGCAGCAGTCGCTCCCCGGCCTCGATTGCGGAACGCAGATCGGAGGCCGAGCGTCGCTGTCCCGAGAGGGCGTCGATCAGAGCCGATGTGTCGACGACGATCAATGCGCGCCGCCCGCCGGCGAGCCGCGGCCGCCGTGTCGGCGTGCGCGTCGAACCTCGGCGAGTTCGGCGTCGACGTCTGCGGCGGGCCGGGCGGGAATCCTCGGCACCAGATCGTCGAAGGCCGCAAGCAGGCGCCGCCGCTCGGCGGCGCCGAGGCGCTCGGCGCGCTCGCTGTGCTCGAGGATCGCCTCGCGGACTACGGCGCTCTTCGAACGGTTGAGACGTTCCGCCGTCTTCGTCAGTGCGAGCGCCGTCCTCTCGTCCAGCGTGAAGGTCGCCTTGACTGAAGCCATACAAACACCATACCACCATATAATCGTGTCATTCCCATCCTGGGCGGGTTACTCGAGAGGGTGGGACTTAGTATCGGGAGCGACCGTGGTTCCGCTGAACATCCCGAACGCCCTGACGATGCTGCGCATCCTCGCGGTGCCGGTCGTCGTGGTCGCGCTGCTCGCCGAGATCCCGAATGGGGATCTGATCGCGGGGATCGTCTTCGCGCTCGCCGCCCTGACCGACGGCCTCGACGGCTACATCGCCCGTCGCCGCGACGATGTGACCACGTTCGGCAAGTTGATGGACCCGCTCGCCGACAAGCTGCTGATCGTCGCGGCGCTGATCTCGCTGGTGGCGCTCGACCGGCTCCAGGCGTGGATCGCGATGGTCATCATCGCCCGCGAGCTGGCGGTGACCGGGCTGCGCGCGCTCGCCGTCGAGCAGGGCGTCGTCATCTCGGCGAGCTGGCTCGGGAAGGTGAAGACGGCGCTGCAGATCGCCGCCGTGATCGCCCTGATCGCGGTCGATCCGGCGACGACGGCGGTCGACATCCTCGTCTACGCCGCGGTGGCGGCGACGGTCATCTCCGGCGCCGACTACTTCTTCGGCGTCCGGCGCCGGATCGAGAAGCAGCGAGAGGTCGACGCGGGGCCGGCTTAGGCCGCATGCGTGCTCAGGGTGCGGGGGAGGGGGCCGGCGGACGGGCCGGCCGCGGCGCCGGCCGGCGCTTGAAGCCGTACCGCATGACCAGCAGGACCACGATCGGCACCGCGGTGATCGCAACGAGCGCCTGGAACCAGAGGCCCGCGCCGTCGGTCCCGGCTCCGAGCGAGTGGAGAACGGCGAGGACGTAGACGGCGACGGTGGCCCGGTGGATCTGACGCCAGCGCTTCGCGCCGATCCGCCTCCGCAGGTAGAAGGACGGGCCGAGGACGAAGGCGAGGTAGCCGGCGACGATTCCGATGCCTGTCCATGCCGGGCGGTAGCCGGTCGTGAACGGGATCGCGATGCCGGTGATCCCCGGGTTCAGCCATTTGTCGCCGAGCAGGAGGAGGCCGTGTGCTGCGATCGCGACGAGGGATGCCAGCGCGATCTGTTCGTGGAACTTGACGAGCGTGCGCTTTGCGCCGGGACGCTTCGAGACGCCCGCGGCCATGTAGAGGCCGAGAATCACGGCGGCTGCGATCAGGACGAAGGCGACGACGCCGGCGGAGCGCGACGCGAGCCACCAGGTGTATTTGCCGGGATCCGGCTCAGTCACCACCTTCGCCGCCCTCCCCCTCCGGCTCGCCGCCGGTCGCCGGAGCCGGCTGAGCCGCGGGCGCCGACTTCGCCGGGCTGCCGCCGACCTTCACGGTCGTCGGCGGGCTGAAGACGGCGAACGCGGCGAGGGCCCCAAGGGCGATCACGACCGCCACGGCGGCGATCTTGGTCCGCAGGGTGGGCTGTCCGTCCCCGGGCACCGATGCGGCGGCGGCGCTCACGGCACCGTCGGTGAGGTCTGGGTCACGACCTTGGTCGCCTGCTGCGTCTGCGTCTGGGTCGCCGCCGGCTTCGACGAGTTCTTTCCCGCCTGCTTGGCGGCGACGGGAACGACCGGCCCCGGGCCGAGGGCGGGGTCGCGGCCGTTTCTGACCTGGACCGCCATCAGCGTCAGGACGACGAAGAAGAGACCGAGGGCGGCGGTGATGACGGCCAGCGGGCTCGGCTTCGGACGGGGTGCCGGGCGTGCCGGCCGGGGGGCGGGGCGGGGCGGGGTGCCCGGATTCGGCTTCTCGGGTGTCTCGGGCATCCGGATCAGTCCTCTCCGCAGACCCTGAAGCCGTAGCCGCGAGCGAAGCTGACCAGGGAGGTGGTCAGCGTGTCGTGCTCGTTGCGCAGCGTCTCGAGCTCCTGTACGTCGGACGTCGCGAGCGCGGCCGCCATCTGCTTGCGGAGGGCGAGCTGCTGCTCGATGACGTCGTAGACGTTCGCGCGGAGGAGCGCTGCATCGCCGGGTGGCGGCGGAATGGCCTTGATCTGCCGGTACTGCTCCTCGCCGAGCTTGACCGTGTCGTCGTAGGCCTTTGCCGCCTCGCTCTCGTCGCCGGCCTTCGACACCTCGTTCTCGGAGTCGTTCCGCTCCTTGTCGAGCTTGGAGCAGACCTGGTCGACCTTGGCGATGTACGCGCGCCGCGCCGGGTCGGCGGCCTTGGCGATCACGGGCTTGCCGGTCTGCAGCGGGGGTGTCGTCGTCGCGGCAGTCGTCGACGGCGCGGCCGTCGTCGCGTCGTCGCCGCGCCCGGTGTCGCCGCCGCAGGCGGCGATCGCAAGCGTCGCCGCGACGACCGCAGCTGATGGCGATGATGCCCTTACGGGTAGACCTGTTCACCGCTCTCCTCGTCGGTGACGATGATCGCCACCGAAGGACAGGCCTCGGCGGCCGCCATCACCAGTTCCGGGATGCCGCGACCGATGACGTACGCGACGTCGTCGAGCGCGAACACTTCGGGTGCGATCTCGACGCAGTCGCCGTGACCGGCACATGCGTCCTCGTCAATTCTGGGCAAGTACCCCATCGGATTCCTCCTCTTCGTCGTTGACAGCTGCCGCGGATGCTTCGATGAGCCGGCGCAACTCGGGGAGGGCGCGCGGACGCCCGGCGATCAGGCCGCCGACGGGACGGCCGTCACGGGAGACGACCGCTGTGAATTCGCGCTCGCCGGGGTCGCCGTCGATCTCGACCGCTTCGCCGGAGCGGGTATCGCCGAGCGTCTGGATCCGGATCCCGTACTGGTCGGTCCAGAAGGAGGACATGCGTCGCCGCGCGGGCTCGAGCTGGAGCATCGATCGCGCCGCCTGGACGCCTTCGGCGGCGGCCGCCTCCCAGTGCTCGCTGCGGACGTAGTCGCCGGCCGCGCGGTCGTAGAGCATCGCCGCGTCGCCCGCTGCGTAGACGTTCGGGGCGACCGTCCGGCCGAGGGCGTCGGCGCGAACGCCGTCCGGGTCGAATCCGCTCGCCTCGAGCCACTCGGTGTCCGGCTCGATGCCGACGCCGACGAGAAGAACCCCGCACTCGAGCCGCTGACCTCCTTCGAGCTCGACGGCCTCGACCAGCTCGCCGCTTCCGGCGAAGCCGGTGATCCGGGCGTCGAAGGCGAACCCGACACCTTCGGCGCGGTGGAGGTCGACGAACCAGCCGCCGAGCTGGGGGCCGATCACGCGCATCAGCGGAGCCGGCGCGGCCTCGACGACCGTGACGTCGAGGCCGAGGCTGCGGGCGGCCGCGGCGACCTCGAGACCCACGAATCCGGCGCCGATGATCACGACGGGACCGCCCTTCTGGAGATCGTCGCGGAGGCGGGCGGCGTCGTCGATCGTCCGCAGCGTGTGGGCGTTCGTGAATCGGGCGAGGCCGGGGAGGGTTCTCGGGCGGCTGCCGGTCGCGATCAGGGCGGCGTCGTAGGGGACGGCCTCGCCGGACTCGAGCCCGAGCACCTGGCGCTCGATGTCGATCGAGCAGGCGCGTTCGCCGAGCAGCAGTTCGATGCCGTTCTCCGCGTGCCAGGCGTCCGGCCGGAAGCAGAGATCGGCGGGATCGGAGGGTGCCGTGAGGAACGACTTCGACAGCGGCGGGCGATCGTAGGGGGCCGTCGCCTCGCCGCAGACGATGCGGATCGGGCCTTCGTAGCCGCGTGAGCGGAGGGTCTCGGCGCAGCGCTGGGCGGCGAGGCCGCCACCGGCGACGACGACACCGCCATCACCGGGAGGGTGCCATCGACTCGCTTCTCCATCGGAGACCACCCATCAAACGTAGTTCCGGCATGTGGTTGCGGCCACCGCATTGGCCACGGATAGAGATCGGCACTTGTCCGGCTCTCGGCCGGCGCCGGCGCCGGCCGAGGCGATTCTGCGGGCGTTCAGCGGGTCATCGGCCCATCGGGCCGAACCGGCGGACGGTGCCGTCGTCATGGACGAGCAGGCCGCCGTGCTCGGCGAGGAAGGCCGGCCCGTCGACCGGCCCGCTGAGCAGGGCCGCCTTCGCGAGCACGTCCGCTTCGAGAGCGGTTGGCGCGAGGGCCGTCGCCGCGATCAGCCCCGTCCAGGCCGGTGTCCCGTCGGCGGGGTCGAGAAGGTGGTGGGCGTACGGCGGATCGCCGCCCGTCTCCCAGAGGCGTGCGTCGATGCCGGAGGTCGCGGCTGCGCCGGCGGCGAACTCCATCGATGCGGCGGCCTCGCCGGTGAGCGGGTGCCGGACCTCGAGCTCGATCGGGGCGCCGACGGGATCGATGCCGCCGACGCGGAGGTCGCCGCCGCAGTCGATCACCCAGCGGCCGTAGGAGCGGAGCCGTCGTGCCGCCAGGTCGGCGGCGAGGCCCTTGCCGATGCCGCCGGTGTCGAAGGCGACCCCTGCCGGCCGGCTGATCGTCCCCGTCGGATCGTCGACGGCGATCGAGCGCCAGCGGGAGTCGGGGGCGGGGCGCGCACGGTTTCGCGGCGGAGCGCCGGCGAGTGCGTCAGCGAGCGACGGCGCCCGCACGCCGGCCAGCGAACGGCCGTAGCCGGCCTGCTCGAGCTCGACGACGAGGGTCGGATCGACGAGGCCGCCGGTCCGCTCCGCGGCCCAGATGCCGGCGCGGACGGCGTCCCGGAGGAGGGGCGATGCCGGCACCGACCCCCCGGGTGCGTCGTTGAGAAGGCAGAGCTCGCTCTCGGGGCGGAACCGCGAGAGCCGGAGGCCGAAATCGACGATCTCGGCTTCGATCGCCGCCGCCGCCGGCTCGGCCGATGGGAGGTGGGGGTCGAACGGATCGCCGACGAGCACGAGGATCTCGGTGCCCATCGCGGCGAATCTGCGCTCGACCATCCTCGGGTCCGGCGCTGCCGCTCGAGCCGGCCTAGTCGGCGGGAAGAGCGCCGGGCGCGTCGAGCCACTCGCGCATCGTCATGTGACGCTTCGAGTGCTCCCCGTCGTTGAGTTCGGCGAGGATCTCGGCGAGCTCGCCGGAGCGCTCGGCGATGACGTTGTGGCGGTGGATGGTCTCGAAGTTCTCCTGGCGGGCGAAGATGAAGTTGCGGCCGTCGAGGTCGGGGTGGGCGGAGGCGAGCTGGCGGACCATCTCGCGGACGCAGTCCTCGACGAAGCGGGGGTTGGCGTGGGCCTTCTCGACGACGGAGCGCTCGTCGTCGCGCTTCATCAGCTCGTAGATCTCCGACGACATGGACGACTCGACGATGGCGAGCAGCTCGCGGGCGTCGATCTCGGTCTCGCACTCCTCGGAGCGGCCGAGGTAGAGGGTGCCGAGGCCGCGCTGGTTGTGCGTGGCGACGGGGACGAGGTCGAGGATCTCGTCGATCTGCGCCTGCTCGTAGCCGTTCTCGGCGAGGCGCTCGCGGGCGCCGGCCCCGATCATCTCCTGCGCGCACGGGCAGGCCGTCATGCCCTGGGCCTGGACGCCGGTGAGGGTCCGGGTGCCGGCCGCGGATGCGACGGCGGTGCCGAACAGCGTGTAGATCTCCTGCGTCGGCTTGCCGCTGATCGGCGCCGGGACGGTCTCGGGGTAGCGGGCCGCGAGGGAGACCTCGGCGCGGGCGCCGCCCTGGCGGTCGCGAACGCGCTCGGCGATGCTGGCGGCGAGGTGCTCGGCCTTCAGCGACTCGGCGAGGACGGTCTCGTCGATCGCCTCGTTGACGACCTCCTCGAAGCGGGACATGTGGGCGCCGGCCTGCTGCGGGTTGAGGTCGACGTAGCACTCGAACTCGGCGAAGAAGAGCTGGCCGTGCTCGCCGTTGCCGTTGCCGGCTGCGCTCGGGTTGATGCGGATGACCTTCTCGACGCCGACGACGCCGACGCGGGTCAGGCTGACCTCGGTGCGGGGGCGGCGCGCCTGGACGTCGGGGCCGCCGGAGGCGCTGATGAGGGGGGACGGACGGTTCATCGATGGCTCGGCGAACAAGGGTACCGAGGTCGGGTTTCCGGCCCGGACCGTGCCATACTCGCGAGGCGCCTTCGAAGGAGGAGGGAGGCGCCCCTCGCCGGGGAGGCGCCCGTATAGGGACACGTGCGGAGATGGTGATTGGCTGAGGAGCTTCAAGTGACGGAGTTGGCCCCCGTTGAGCAGCCGAGCGACGATCCGGCCGTGATGCTGATCGCGCTCGGGCGCGAGCGGGGCCATGTCACCGGGGAGCAGATCGCCGCCGCCGTCGAGGAGGTCGAGCTGGGAGCCGACGGGCTGCGCGACCTGCACAGCCGTCTCGTCGATGCCGGCGTCGAGGTGATCGTCGACGGCAGCGACTCCGAGCCGAACACCGAGGACGATCCGGGCGAGGCGCCGCCGATCGTCGCGCCCGACCTCACGGTCGAGCCGGGCGTCGACTCGCTGCGCCTCTACCTGCATGCCATCGGCCGCGTCCAGCTGCTCACCGCCGATCAGGAGGTGGAGCTGGCGAAGCGGATCGAGCGGGGCGACATCGACGCGAAGCGGCAGATGGTCGAGGCCAACCTGCGCCTCGTCGTCTCGATCGCGAAGGGCTACGTCGGCCGCGGGCTCAGCTTCCTCGACCTGATCCAGGAGGGCTCGCTCGGGCTGATCCGGGCCGTCGAGAAGTTCGACTACCGGCGCGGCTACAAGTTCTCCACCTACGCGACCTGGTGGATCCGCCAGGCCGTCACGCGCGCCGTCGCCGACAAGAGCCGGACCATCAGGATCCCGGTCCACATCAACGAGAAGCTGAGCAAGGTGCGGAGCGCCGAGCGCAGCCTCGTCCAGGAGCTCGGCCGCGAGCCGGAGCCGATCGAGGTGGCCCGGGAGGTCGGCCTCAACCTGACCGAGGTGCGAGAGCTGATGGGCCTCGCCGCCGCGCCGGTCTCCCTCGAGGCGCCGATCGGCGAGGACGGCAACGGCCGCGTCGCCGACATCGTTCCCGACGAGAATGGGCAGGGCCCCTTCGAGCGGGCCACCGATTCCCTGCAGCGCGAGGGCCTCGACCGCGCCCTGCGCCTGCTCACCGACCGCGAGCGCAAGGTCATCGAGTTCCGCTACGGCCTCGCCGACGCCGAGCCGCAGACGCTCGAGCAGATCGGCCAGGACCTCGGCATCACCCGCGAACGCGTCCGCCAGATCGAGACGAACTCACTGCGGAAGCTGAAGCGCCTCCCGCAGGCACAGTCGCTTCGTGACGACCTCTAGGTCCAGGTCTTATGGGGGAGGTGGGAATCGAACCCACTCAGGCGAAGCCACTGGATTTACAGTCCAGCCCGTCTCTCCAACTACGGCGCTCCCCCGTTCAGGGACGGGCATTGTAGGCGGATGGGTCTTGAGAATGTCGGCGACGACAAGGTAGTGTGCGACTTCGGATATTGGCCGTCGATGGTCAATGGAGGTAGTCAAGGGATGGTCGCAATCGGGGGCTCAGGGCGTCGGTCGTCAGCCGTTCTTTTCGTTGCGCACGCGTTGGCGTTGGCCCTTGTGCTGATCGCCGCGGCGCCCGCGAGCGCCGGACTGAGGATCTCCGAGTCGAGCCGCACCGAGCAGATCGATCAGGCGTTCGACGGGGTGACGGCCACCTGCCCGCGCGGCGAGGCCCCGCTCAGCGGCGGCTACCAGATCCCGAATCCGCTGCTCGAGGACAACTACTATCTGCCGATGGGCACTTTCCCCGCCGGCGACGACGGCTGGCAGACCTCGGCGAAGCTCGCCGCCGGCGACATCGGCGAGAATGTGCTGACGAGCGTCGCCTATTGCTCTGCTCTCGGCAAGGACGTGAAGACCCGAAGCGACTCGGTCGACCTCTCGGGGTCGACGTTCACCGACCTGACCGCCGTCTGCAAGAGGTCCGAAGTCGCGATCTCCGGCGGCTGGGCGCTCTCGACGAACAACGGCTACGGCCTCCTGCTCAAGTCTCTGCGTGCAGGCAAGCGCTCTTGGACGATCAATGGCGGCATGACCGGGGGGAGCGGAACACTCCTCGTGTTCGCTAACTGCCTGCCCGAGAAGGAGACACCGAAGATCGTCACCCGTAAGCGCACTGCAGATATCGTCACAGGGGAGGCGCTGGATGCCTCTGCCTCCTGCAATAAGCGGGAGGAGGCCATCTCTGCCGGCTACTCCTCGAAGGCCGCGATCGTGCCCTATGAGCTGCGTCGCGACGGCAAGCGCAAGTGGACCAATATCGGCGCACCCTTCAGCGAATCCGGCAGGGAGAAGACGCTGATCTACTGCGTGAAGTCCCATAGATGAATGGAGCCCACCAGCTCATGAGGAACGCCGTCCGCCCATTCGCAGCGCTGGCGACGCTGATCGCGCTGGTCACTGCCGTCACGACTGTGACACCGGCGAACGCCTCGCTGAAGATCCACGAGTCGCGGCGCAGCAAGCCGACGTCGGCCAAGACCGATGCCATCACGGCCACGTGTCCGAAGGGTGAAACTCCGATCAGCGGCGGCTACGCCGTACCCCAGGTGTCCTCCCTGACGGGCTTGTTCCAGCCCACCGGGTCGTTCATCAACGACGACGGATGGCAGGCTTCCGTCTCTCAGCTCGGCGACGACCCGAAGAAAGGGTTCGTGACCTCCTTCGCCTACTGCTCCAAGGTCGGCAAGGACCTCGTCACCACCGGCGAAACGACCAGCCTCGGGCCCGGCGAGTTCACCGATCTGACGGCATCGTGCAAGCGCAATCAGGAGATCGTCTCCGGCGGCTGGGCGTTTTCCAACAGCCCGGGCTCCTCGGTCTCCCTGCTCGCTTCCGTCAAGCAGGGCAAGCGCTCCTGGAGGGTCACGGGAGGGATGAACACCGGCACTGGAACCCTGATCGCCCTGGCCGACTGCCTGCCGAAGGGAAAGGCTCCCGATCTCGCCACCCGCAAGGACTCTGGCGAGGTCACCGACAAGGGCTCGACGGTGACGTCGTCTTGCAAGAAGAAGGAGCAGGCCGTCTCCGCCGGCTTCACCTCCAACACCGACTTCGCGCCTTTCGAGTTTCATCGCGGCGCCAAGCGGACATGGGGGATAAGCGGCCAGACCTTTTTCGCCGACGGCAAGGCGACGGTCCTGACGTACTGCGAGAAGACCGGCAAGTCCCGCTAACCTGCCGACCGACCCGCCCGGATAGCTCAGCGGTAGAGCACCTCCATGGTAAGGAGGGGGTCGTGGGTTCAAGTCCCACTCCGGGCTCTCCGCACCTCTCGTTTGGCGCGAGCATTTCAGACCCATCCGTTCGCTTGTGGTCCTCGGCGATGTGCTTCGCCTCCTCTCGAATGGGTCACCTCAACGAGGGGGTCGTCGACTCCTACGGTCTCGCCTTCAAGGAGGCGGTGCCACCCCTATGCCGAGCAGGCCGCCCTCACGGAGGAGGTCAGGGCGACGTTCCGGCGGCCACGGGCACATTAGGACGACCACCGGCATGGTCACGGCCACGGGTGGGGCACGGGCGGGAGGCCCCGCAGCCATCACCTCCGGGGTAGAGCGACCGTCCGCAGACTCCCGCTGGGCTCAAGGTCCCCCTGGGCCTGCCGAGGACGCCGTTGAACGGATTCGGTCGAGGCGCACTCTGCCGGGTTTATTTCGACCAGAACGGCTCCAGATGAATAGAACGAAAGGTCTTACCTTGATCGTCGCCGCGACGCTGGCGGTGATCGGCCTCGGCAGCGTCGCCTCAGCCGACCGTCATCACTCACAAGGGAAGGTGGTCGTCAAATCTAAGATCTCGATCAAGTTCCGCGGAGGTGGCGACGACCCCTACGCCGAGCAACCCAACTTCTCCGGCAGGGTCACGGCCGACGTGCGACGCGTTGGCCAGGGCCACCATCGTCGCTCGCGGGGGGGCTCGGACGCGCTGGAGGCGACTTGCGTCAGGGATCGTAAGGTCGAGATCTTCCGCAGGAACGGGCCGCGACTGGCCCGAACAAGGACTGACAGGAAGGGTAGGTATGGCGTCGCAGCCGGCCACGACTTCGTAGCTGGCAAGAAGTACCTGGCGACGGTCGATGCGACGAAGCGGAAGAAGGGCAAGACAAAGGTCTTGTGCAAAGGCGCAGCGTCGGAGGTCATAACGGCCGGGTGAGCCGCAGCCCGTCGCCGAATCGGGATTCAGCTCCGGAGTCGCATCGCCAAATCGCGGATACAGTCGGCCTGACCGAACGAGAAGCCGTCGTTCGGGGGAAGATCGTCGAAGGGAAACCAGCGGGCCTCGAGTGCCTCGCCCTTCGGATTGAGCTCCCCGCCAGCTGTCGCGACGAGGTATGTAAGGCCAATGGAGTGTTTTGCCTCGTCGTACGGTCCGTCGGCGCGCGGCGTCCGCGAGTATTCGACGACCCGGTCGGGACGCGATGCATCCACCGGCTTGAAGACCAGATCTGGGCCGACCGTCTCGACTATGTGGCGCCGGACCGCGTCAGCGATCGGCTCATCGATCTGAATCCGCCCACCGATCCAACACCAGCACGGTTCGCCACGCCGGTCAAGCCGACGGATGAGAAGGACCTCGCGATTACCGCCCGTGGTGCGCCAAGGAAGCAGGTCGACGCTCGCGATGGGAACGGACGACCGCACCAACTCATAGGTCTCTCTCGGCAGATGCATCGGTGCATCCTCGCAAAATGTACGTACCCCCACTGGGGGAAGCTCTCCGAGTTGCATTTAGCGGCAGGGTTGAGCGGACCGTAGGCGTACGAGGACTTGTCCGCGACGCCTCCGCGCTGGTCCAACTACGACGCGGACCCGGAACCGGGACCTCGCGGCGAGGCCCCGGTTCCGTAGTCGACCGACGCGACTTGTCAGGCCGCGGCGGTCTCCTCGACCGGGTCGGGTCTGACGACGACGGTGTCGGCGACGTTCCAGATCTCGTCGGCGGGCATGCCGACTCGACTGGCGTGGTCGCGGATCGCCTCGGGGCTGGTCGCCTGGTAGATGCAGACCGTGCCCAGCGTGCCGTCCTCCTCGGCGATGACGTAGCTGCGGATCCAGCGGATGTCCGAGGGGAACTCCTCGGCGGCGACGCTCTTCGAGCGCTCGGCCGCTGCACCCAGATCCTCCGGCGAGCTCCAGGCCCGCAGGCGGCGAATGACGTATGTATCCATGTTCGTTTCCTTCCGTAGGGTTGGGCGTCCGCCCGGGCGGGCGGCCCCGTGAAGACCGATCCTGTTCTCCTGGTCTCCAATGCCCGGCAGACACTGCCGGTCACGAGGTCCCGCTTTCCAGGCGACATTGGTCCTAGGACGTCGCCCCTCGTCGCCGCCACGCTATTCTTGCCCGACCTCGCGCCCGGGACCGGGGATTCAGTTCCAGCCTCGACGGCCCTGATCAGGAGCCCGACAGGTACGGTCCGACAGGGGTGAGGGAGTCGCGAGACGCACCCAAGTAACGATTTGACCTGAGCTTCAACCCCGACGCTGCCTGGATAGATAGATGGCCCGTGGAGACGTACGCATAGCCGCAACCCTCGCCTGCGAGGAGTGCAAGCGGCGCAATTACCAGACGAACAAGTCGCGGCGGAACACGCCCGACCGGATCGAGCTGAGCAAGTACTGCAAGTGGTGCGGCCGCCATACGGCCCACAAGGAGACCCGCTGAGCGACGATGGCCAAGAGCCGTGCACAGCGGAAGGCCGAGGCCGAGCGGAAGCGCCGCCTCGCCGAAGAGGGCATCGAGGTCGAGCGCGACTCCGAGTCGCAGGCCCAGCACGACACGCAGGTGCCGGAGAGCGCCGACGTGATCGAGGCCGAGCTCGCGATCGAGCACGGCGGGGAGGAGACGCCGAGACCAGGCCCTCGAGGCGCCCGCCCCTGCGAAGCCCGACCGCCGCGAGCAGCGACGCCAGCAGAAGGAGGCGACGCGCCGCGCCAAGGAGCAGGCCGCGCGCCGGGCCGGCCGCGAGCCGGTCGTCGAAAAGCAGCACGGCCCGATCCGCAGTTTCTTCTCCTCCGTCATCAAGGAGCTCCGCAAGGTGCAGTGGCCGGACCGCGATACGCTGGTCCAGGCCTCGGCCGTGACGCTCCTCTTCGTCGCCGTCGCCGCCGCTTATCTGGGGATCCTCGACGCGCTCTTCAGCCGACTCGTCGACTTGCTGATCTGACGATCGGCAGTCAGCCAACCCACCAAGGAAGAATTTTCAACGCATGTTTCGCTGGTACGTGATCAACACATATTCGGGCCACGAGAACAAGGTCAAGCACAACCTCGAGCACCGGGTCCAGACGATGGGCCAGGCGCGGAAGGTGCGCCAGGTCGTCGTTCCCACCGAGCAGGTCCAGGAGATCAAGGACGGCCGCAAGGTCAACGTCGAGAAGCGGACGATGCCCGGCTACGTGCTCGTGCAGATGGAGATGACCGACGAGGCCTGGGGCCTCGTCAAGAACACTCCCGGCGTCACCGGCTTCGTCGGCTCGCGCAACAAGCCGCTGCCGCTCTCGCAGAGCGAGGTGGACAACCTGCTCCACACCGAGACTCCCGGAGCCGCACCCGCGGCCGCCGGCCAGCAGTCCGGCGGCGGTTCGGCCGAGCGTGCCAAGCCCCGCGCCCAGTACGAGATCGGGGAGACCGTCAAGGTCATCTCCGGCCCGCTGTCCGACTTCTCCGGCGAGATCGCCGAGATCAACGACGACGCGGCGAAGCTCAAGGTCCTGGTCTCGATCTTCGGTCGCGAGACCCCCGTCGAGGTCGGCTACGACCAGGTCAAGAAGGTTTAGGAGACGAACATGGCCAAGAAGGTCCTCACACTCATCAAGCTGCAGATCCCCGCGGGAGCCGCCAACCCGGCCCCGCCCGTCGGCCCGGCGCTCGGTCAGCACGGCGTCAACATCATGGACTTCTGCAAGGCGTTCAACGCGCAGACCCAGCAGGACTCGGGAACGATCATCCCGGTCGAGATCACGGTCTTCGAGGACCGCAGCTTCACCTTCATCACGAAGACGCCGCCGGCCGCCGTCCTGATCAAGGAGGCGCTCGGGATCCAGAAGGGTTCCGGCGAGCCGCACGTCAACAAGGTGGGCAAGATCAGCGCCGCGCAGATCCGCGAGATCGCCGAGAAGAAGATGCCCGACCTGAACGCAAACGACCTCGACGCCGCCTCCAAGATCATCGCCGGGACCGCCCGCTCGATGGGCGTCGACGTGGAGGGAAGCTGACAATGGCCAAGCACGGCAAGCGGTTCCGCGCCGCCTACGAGAAGATCGACCGGACCCACCACTACGAGCCCGCCGAGGCCGTCGCGCTCCTCAAGCAGACGGCGTCCGCCAACTTCGACGAGACCGTCGAGGTGCACCTCCGGCTCGGCGTCAACGTCCGCCACGCCGACGAGCAACTCCGCGGCACGCTCGCGTTGCCGAACGGCGGCGGCCGCGACGTCACCGTCGCCGTCTTCGCCGAGGGCGACAAGGCCCGTGAGGCGACCGAGGCCGGTGCCGAGTTCGTCGGCTCCGACGATCTCGCCGAGCGCATCGAGGCCGGCTGGACCGACTTCGACATCGTCATCGCGACGCCCGACCAGATGCCGAAGGTCGGCCGCCTCGGCCGGATCCTCGGCCCGCAGGGCAAGATGCCGAACCCCAAGGTCGGCACGGTCACCGACGACGTGACCAAGGCGGTCACCGAGACCAAGTCCGGCAAGATCGAGTACCGGACCGACCGGCAGGCGGTCGTCCACCTCTCGATCGGCAAGATCAGCTTCTCCGAGCAGGCGCTGCTCGAGAACTACGCGGCCGTGATCGACGAGATCGTCCGCGCCAAGCCGGCCGCCGCCAAGGGCCGCTACATGATCAGCATCACGCTGACGACGACGATGGGCCCCGGCATCCGGGTCGACAGCTCGCGCACCCGCGAGTCGGAGATCCTCGGGACCGTCGAAGGCGCCGAGAGCGCCGAGAGCGCCGAAGCGCCGGACGCCGAAGCCGCCGTCGCCTAGACAGACACCCCGGCGCCGCCCGGTCGCGACTTCCGCAACTCGCTCGACGCGGGCCGATCTTCCTTGCCGGTTTATTCCGGAAGGGCGGGGGTAGCGCTTTCGTGGAGAGCCCCGGCGCCTCGCGCCGGGCGGAGAGAGAGACAAGGGTCGCGACGACCCGCAATAGAGGGCTTGAATGCCCGTCCAGACGAGGAGAGACGTATGGCAAGCATTCACCCAGCGCACTGGCTGTCGGAACACGCGAAGTCGGGCCTGAAAGAACTTCCATCGAACGCGGCATGGCTGCTTTCGAAGGCGGGACAGCCCGCCGACCGTGCGCAGTCGAGCGCCGCGGACACGGCGAGCGACACCAAAGAGTCCGCGCGGGCGAAGGTCCGCGGCATCAAGGAGTCGGTGATCGACGCGGCGCCGTTGGTCCGCGACGACTCGATCAGCCGGCGGATGCGCCGGGCGCGCGACGACCATTCGGTCGAGGCGCGGATGAACCGTGCCCGCGAGGCGGCGGAACGCGCTCAGGAGGCCGAGGACGATGCCCTGGCGCTGGCCGAGGAGGCGCAGCGACGATCCGAGCACGCCAATGCTGTCAGCGAGGAATCGCAGGAGCGCATCGGCGCGGCGAAGGAGGAGGGCGATCGCAGCGTCGAGGAGCGCGAGGCCGACGCCCGCCGGGAGGCCGAGGAGATGATCAAGGCCGCCCGCCGCGACGCGCGTGAGGAGGCCGACGAGCAGATCCGTGCGGTCCGCGAGAGCGCCGAGTCGGATGCCCACGACGCCCAGGAGGATGCCGAGAAGGCCCAGACCCGGGCCAAGAAGGCGATGGAGGCGGCGACCCACCAGCTCGCCGAGGCCAGGCGCCTCGCCGACGAGGCGAAGGTCGCGGCGCGGGAGGCGGCCGAAGCCGCCCAGAAGCAGGCGGACGAGCTGGCGGAGGAGGCGCAGGAGCAGGCGGCTGATGCCGATCGGAAGGTCGAGGCCGCCGAGCGGATCCGCGAGGAGTCGCAGGCCGCGGCCAAGCAGGCGGCGATGCAGATGGAGAACGGAAAGACCAATGGCGACCTCGCGTCGCACAGCAAGGACGAGTTGCTCGACCTCGCTGCCACCATCGACGTTCCGGGCCGCTCGAAGATGAGCAAGCAGGAACTGGTCACGGCGATCAAGCGCGCCGAGAGGGGCACACGATGAAGTTGTTCGAGCGGAAGAGCAAGATCGAGCGTCTCCTGGAGACGATCGAGAACCAGCAGATGCTGAAGGCTGCGGCACGGCACGCGATCGAGACCGCCGTCAGCGGCGCCACCGACGCAGAGCAGGGCCGGCGGGCCGGGGAGCGGTTCGACTCGCTCGACCTGAGCTCGGTCGCGAACCCGGCGAAGAAGGCCGTCGGCGGCAGCCCGCTGAAGCTCGGGTCGGGGCCGATCAAGAAGGCCGGCAAGCCGACCCTGGCAGTCGCCGCCGGCGTGGCCGGCGTGACGGCGGCGAGCGCCGCGGTCTCCTCGCTCCGCAAGCGGGAGAGCTCGTGAGGATCACGAGCCTGATCATGCTCGGGGTCGGTTACGTGCTCGGCTCGCGAGCCGGACGGGAGCGCTATGACGAACTCGCAGAACTCGTACAGCGAGCCTCTGAACGGCTCGACCAGCAGCGCTCAGCCTGACGATGAGCCCCGGCGGGGCGGCATCAGGGTCGCGCTCCGGCGCGATCGTCGCCTCGCCGACGGCATGGCGATCGTCGCCGCGATCGAGGCGCGGCTGCTGCGGATGCGGGTGCTCAGCCTGAACGCCGTCATCGACGTCGTGCCGGCCGAGGCGACCAGGGAGGGGGGCGGGGGCGAACGAGCAGCCGCCGCCCCTCCCCGCCGCCGCCTTCCCGGGCGTCGGCGGCCGGCCGGCGGGGACCTCGCCGCCGCGTCGGCCGCGATCGACGTCGGCGCCGAGGAGTTGCGGAGCGCTCGCGAGCGGATTCCCTGAGGTTCCGCCCCGCCGCCCTGGTTGAGATTCCCCTACACTGCCGCGTCCCGAAGCCGAAGACCGCCGGCGGAGCGATAGCTCCATAACCGTCTCGCGACGTGGCCGGCCGAGGTGGAGCCCGAAGCATCTGCTCGAGCCCGCCCGCGTGCGGGCTCTTCTCGTTTCGGGCCCGAATCTTCAGAAACCAAGGACACACCTGAGATGAACAGAGATCAGAAGGAAGCAGCGGTCGCCGAGATCAGCACCGAGCTCGAGGCGGCGAACGCCGTCTTCGCGGTCGACTACCGTGGCATCTCGGTGCCGCAAGCGGCCGAGCTGCGGACGAAGCTGCGCGAGAACGACGCGTCCTTCACCGTCGTCAAGAACCGGCTGGCGAAGCGCGCCACCGACGGGACCGACGCTTCCGCCGCCATCGACGAGCACCTCGTCGGGCCGACTGCCCTGACCTTCGTCCGCGGCGACGCGGTCGTCGTCGCGAAGACGATCTCCGACTTCATCAAGGCCAACCAGGTCCTCGCCTACAAGGGCGGGCTGATGGACGGCGCCACGCTCGCGTCCGACCAGTTCAGCGCGATCGCCAAGCTGCCCGGCGTCGACGTCCTCCGCGGCCAGCTCGTCGGCCTCGCCGCGAGCCCGCTGTCCGGCCTCGTCCGGACGCTGAACCAGCTGATCGCCGGCCTCGCCCAGCAGCTCGGCCAGGTCGCCGAGCAGGGCCTGGTCAGCGGCGAGGCTCCGGCCGCCGAGGCCGAGGCTCCCGCCGAGGAGGATGCCCCCGCCGCCGACGCCGAGCCCGCCGCCGAGGCCGAGGCTCCCGCCGCCGAGGAGGCTCCCGAGGAGCCCGCTGCCGAGGCCGAGGCCGACACGACTTCCGAAGACAACACTGATGAGACTCCGGAGGAGGACGGCGATGACGCCGACGTCGACTCCGGGGATGAGAAGGAGGACTAAATGGCCGACACACTTACGACCGACAAGTGGATCGAGGAGCTGAAGAGCATCTCGGTCCTGGAGCTGTCCGAGCGGATCAAGGCTCTCGAGGAGGAGTTCGGCGTTTCGGCCGCGGCCGTTGCCGCTGCCGCGCCGGCCGCCGCGGGCGGCGGCGACGCCGGTGGAGCCGAGGAGGAGTCGAGCACCGTCGACGTCATCCTCAACAACGCCGGTGAGAAGAAGATCCAGGTCATCAAGGCGGTTCGCGCCGCGACCGGGCTCGGCCTCAAGGAGGCCAAGGCGGTCGTCGACAGCGCCCCGGGCCCCGTCAAGGAGGGCATCGACCGCGAGGAAGCGGAGAAGCTCAAGGCCGATCTCGAAGAGGCCGGCGGCGAGGTCGAACTCAAGTAATCGCTGACCCGGCGCGCCGGCCGTACTGGCCCGGCGCGCCGGAAAGGCCCGCAAATGCGGGCTATTTGCACCTGCGCGCGGCCGTGCGTTATATTTAGCGGTCGCGCGTCGGCTCGTCTCGCTGCTCGTACGTTGAGTCGCGCGCATTCCGACCACCCCCGAGACCTCTTGAGGAGTCGCCCAAGTTGGCCCCTTCGCACGCTGCCGCCCGCCGCACTTTTTCCCGCCTCCAGACCCCCCTCGACGTACCCAATCTCATAGATATCCAGCGTCGCTCCTTCGAGCGGCTCACGGATACCAAGCACGGCATGCTCCGCGAGACGATCGATGATGTCTCGCCGATCACCGATTACACCGGCAACCTCGGCATCGTCTTCGGCGATTTCCGCTTCGAGGAGCCGGCGAACACGATCGAGGAATGCCGTGAGAAGGACATCACCTACTCGCGCCCGCTGAACGTCGAGGTCTCCTTCCAGAACCGCGAGACGGGCGAGATCCGCGAGCAGACCGTCTTCATGGGCGACTTCCCGTGGATGACCGACCGCGGCACGTTCATCATCAACGGCACCGAGCGCGTCGTCGTCACCCAGCTCGTCCGCTCGCCGGGCGCCTACGTGATGGCCCCGAAGGACCGCGAGAAGCAGGTCTTCATCGCCAACCTGATGCCGGCCCGCGGCTCCTGGCTCGAGCTCGAGATCGACAAGAAGGGCAAGGTCTTCGCCCGGATCGACCGCAAGCGCAAGCTCCCGGTCACCGTCCTGCTGCGCGCGATGGGCTTCGTCTCCGACGAGCAGCTGCTCGAGATGTTCGACAACTCCGTCTACATCCGGCACACGATCGCCGCCGACACCGACGCCACCAAGACCGAGGAAGGCGCGCTCATCGAGCTGTTCAAGAAGCAGCGCCCGGGCGAGCCGCCGTCGGTCGACGCCGCCTCCGCCCTGATGGAGCAGCTCTTCTTCGACCCGAAGCGCTACGACCTGACGACGGTCGGCCGTTACAAGCTGAACGCCCGCCTCGATCTCGACATCGATCTCGAGACCCGGACCCTGACCAAGGACGACATCGTCGCCCTGATCAAGGAGCTCGTCAGCCTTCCGAAGCTGCTCGGCGTGCCGGAGGAGATCGACGAGGAGAAGCCGATCAAGGACTACGCCGCCGAGGCCCTGTCCTACGGCCGTGAGCCGGTCGCCGACCACCTCGACGAGTACGAGCACTTCGGCAACCGCCGTCTGCGCACCGTCGGCGAGCTCATCCAGGAGGCCTTCCGAATCGGCCTCTACCGGATGGAGCGCGTCGTCCGCGAGCGCCTCACCACCGAGGACGCCGACGCGATCACCCCGCAGACGATCATCAACATCCGCCCGGTCGTCGCCGCCATGAAGGAGTTCTTCGGCTCCTCGCAGCTGTCGCAGTTCATGGACCAGACGAACTCGCTGGCCGGCCTCACCCATCGTCGTCGCCTCTCGGCGCTCGGCGCCGGCGGCCTGACCCGCGAGCGCGCCCCGATCGAGGTCCGCGACGTGCACCCGACCCACTACGGCCGGATGTGCCCGATCGAGACCCCGGAGGGCCCGAACATCGGCCTGATCGGCTCGCTGTCCTCCTACGCGGAGATCTCCGAGTTCGGTTTCGTCACGACCCCTTACCGCGTCGTCAAGGACGGCAAGGTCACCGAGGAGATCGTCCACCTGGATGCAACCCAGGAGGAGGAGAAGGTGATCGCCCAGGCGAACGCCGAGTTCGACCCGAAGACGGGCAAGCTGCTCGGCGACACGCTGCTCTGCCGCGTCCGCGACGAGGCCGAGGTCATGGCCGCGACGCCGGAGCAGGTCGACTACATGGACGTCTCGCCGACGCAGATCTGGTCGGTCGCGACCGCCCTGATCCCGTTCCTCGAGCACGACGACGCCAACCGCGCCCTGATGGGCTCGAACATGCAGCGCCAGGCGGTGCCGCTCCTGAAGCCGGAGCCGCCGCTGATCGGCACCGGCATGGAGCACCGCGCCGCGATCGACTCGGGCGACGTCATCCTCGCCCTCAACGACGGCGAGGTGTCGGAGATCGACGCCGAGCGGATCGTCGTCAGCCACGGCAGCAAGAAGGACACCTACCCGCTGAACAAGTTCCAGCGGTCGAACCAGGGCACGATCATCCACCAGCGGCCGATCGTCAACCTCGGCGACAAGGTCAAGGCCGGCGACGTGCTCGCCGACGGCGCCTCGACCTCGTCGGGTGAGATCGCGCTTGGCAAGAACTGCCTGGTCGCCTTCATGTCCTGGGAGGGCTACAACTTCGAGGACGCGATCATCCTCTCGGAGCGCCTGGTCAAGGACGACGAGCTCACCTCGATCCACATCGAGGAGTACGAGATCGACGCCCGCACGACCAAGCTCGGCGACGAGGAGATCACCCGCGACATCCCGAACCGTTCGGAGGAGTCGCTGCGCAACCTCGACGAGCGCGGCATCGTCCGCGTCGGTGCCGAGGTCGTCGCCGGCGATCTGCTCGTCGGCAAGGTCACGCCGAAGGGCGAGACCGAGCTGACCGCCGAGGAGAAGCTGATCCGCGCGATCTTCAAGGAGAAGGCCCGCGAGGTCCGCGACACGTCGCTCAAGGTTCCGCACGGTTCCGGCGGCGTCGTCCTCGAGGTGCTCACGTTCAACCGCGACGACGGTGACGATCTCAGCCCGGGGGTCAACGACCTCGTCCGGGTCTTCGTCGCCACGAAGCGGAAGATCCAGGAGGGCGACAAGCTCGCCGGCCGGCACGGCAACAAGGGCGTGATCTCGAAGATCGTGCCCGAGGAGGACATGCCGCACCTCGCCGACGGCACGCCCGTCGACGTCATCCTCAACCCGCTCGGAGTCCCGAGCCGCATGAACATCGGTCAGATCCTCGAGACCCATCTCGGATGGGTTGCGGCGAACGGCTGGTACGACGACGGCACGGAGTCCTACGAGCAGGTCAAGAAGATCCCGAACGGCCGCGTCAACGTCGCCACCCCGGTGTTCGACGGCGCGACCGTCGAGGACGTCGACCACGCGCTCGTGCAGTGGCAGAAGGAGAACTGGGACAAGCGGGGCATCGACCTCGGTCTCGACGAGAGCAACCGCCCGGGCTCGCAGTCCGCGGGTCGCGCGCAGCTCTACTCCGGCCGCACCGGCGAGCCGTACGAGGGTCACGTGACGATCGGCTACATGTACATCCTGAAGCTGCTCCACCTCGTGGACGACAAGATCCACGCGCGGAGCACCGGCCCCTACTCGCTCGTCACCCAGCAGCCGCTGGGCGGCAAGGCGCAGTTCGGCGGTCAGCGCTTCGGCGAGATGGAGGTCTGGGCCCTCGAGGCCTACGGCGCCGCGTACACGCTGCAGGAGATGCTCACCGTCAAGTCCGACGACACCGTCGGGCGCGTCAAGGCCTACGAGGCGATCGTCAAGGGCGAGAACATCCCCGAGCCGTCGGTTCCGGAGTCCTTCAAGGTCCTGCTCAAGGAGATGCAGGCCCTGTCGCTGGACGCCAACCTCGTCACCGAGGAGGGCAAGGTCGGCCTCGAGGAGGAGGAGGACGAGCTCCTGCGGGCAGCCGAGGAGCTCGGCATCGATCTCTCCGGCGTCCGCGCCGGCGACGGCGATGCCGCCGACGAGACGCAGACCGAGGAAGCCGAGTCGAGCAACGGAGCGAGTGCGGAGGCGGAAGCGAAGACGTGAGGCGCCGACCGCAGGTAGACGGGACGCACGAATTTACGAGTAAGGCTAGGAGCCGCTAAGTGGACATCAACAACTTCGACGCAATCGAGATCGGCCTCACCTCTCCGAAGAAGATCCGGAGCTGGTCGTCGGGCGAGGTCACCAAGCCGGAGACCATCAACTACAGGACGCTCAAGCCTGAGAAGGACGGCCTGTTCTGCGAGCGCATCTTCGGTCCCACCAAGGACTGGGAGTGCTACTGCGGCAAGTACAAGCGGGTCCGCTACAAGGGCATCGTCTGCGAGCGCTGCGGCGTCGAGGTCACCCGGTCGAAGGTCCGCCGTGAGCGCATGGCGCACATCGACCTGGCCGCGCCGGTCTCCCACATCTGGTTCTTCAAGGGCGTCCCGTCGCGGATCGGCTACCTGATCGACATGGCTCCGAAGGAGCTCGAGAAGGTTCTGTACTTCGCGGCTTCGATCGTCACCCACATCGACGAGGAGGCCCGCGCCAAGGACCTCGGCAAGCTCGAGAAGAAGGTCAACGAGGTTCTCGACGGCTACAAGGCCGAGCGGGAGCAGCGGGTCCAGGAGCTGAACGAGTCGCTCGAGCGTCGCCTCGAGTACATCGGCAGCGGCGAGAAGCCGGCCAAGTTCAACGAGGAGGACGAGCTCTGGAGCGAGGGCATCGGCTCCGTCAAGAAGCTCAACAAGGAGGACCGGACGAAGCTCGAGCGCGAGACGCGCAAGGAGCTGAACGCCGAGATCGCCGACACCGAGGCCTACATCGACGACGCCATCGAGCGGATGGAGTACGTCTGGAAGCTCTTCCAGGAGATGAAGGTCAAGGAGGTCATCCCCGACGAGGCCGCCTTCCGCGAGCTCAAGGACCGCTTCGGCTCCCAGTTCGGCTGGGGCGAGTACTTCCGCGGCGGCATGGGCGCGGAGTCGATCCGCGACCTCCTCGGTCAGATCGACCTCGAGGCCGAGTGCGAAGAGCTCGAGCAGATCATCAACACCAGCAAGGGCCAGAAGCAGGCCCGCGCGGTCAAGCGCCTCAAGGTCGCCTCGGCGTTCAAGAACTCGCCGAACAAGCCCGAGTGGATGGTCCTCGACGTCGTCCCGGTGATCCCGCCGGAGCTGCGTCCGATGGTCCAGCTCGACGGTGGCCGGTTCGCGACCAGCGATCTCAACGATCTCTACCGCCGCGTCATCAACCGCAACAACCGCCTGAAGCGGCTGCTCGACCTCGGCGCCCCCGAGATCATCGTCAACAACGAGAAGCGGATGCTCCAGGAGGCCGTCGACGCACTGTTCGACAACGGCCGCCGCGGCCGTCCCGTGACGGGCCCGGGCAACCGTGCCCTGAAGTCGCTCTCGGACATGCTCAAGGGCAAGCAGGGCCGGTTCCGTCAGAACCTGCTCGGCAAGCGCGTCGACTACTCCGGCCGCTCGGTGATCGTGTCCGGTCCGTCGCTGCAGCTGCACCAGTGCGGCCTGCCGAAGCTGATGGCCCTCGAGCTGTTCAAGCCGTTCATCATGAGCCGGCTCGTCCAGCGTCAGGCCGTCCAGAACATCAAGGCCGCCAAGAAGATGGTCGACTCGATGATCCCGGAGGTCTGGGACGTCCTCGAGGAGGTCATCCAGGAGCACCCGGTGATGCTGAACCGCGCACCGACGCTGCACCGCCTCGGCATCCAGGCCTTCGAGCCGCAGCTCGTCGAGGGCAAGGCCATTCAGGTCCACCCGCTCGTCTGCTCGGCGTTCAACGCCGACTTCGACGGCGACCAGATGGCCGTCCACGTCCCGCTCAGCGCCGAGGCGCAGGCCGAGGCGCGGATCCTGATGCTCTCGTCGAACAACATCCTCAGCCCCGCGCACGGATCGCCGCTGGCGACGCCGACGCAGGACATGGTGCTCGGCATCTACTACATCACCTACGGCACGGGAGCCGAAGAGCTCGCGAAGCTCGAGGAGACCCTGAAGACCGGCAAGTGGGACGAGAAGGCGAACGGTCGCCGGCCGCGCTCCTTCCGCTCCGCCCAGGAGGCCGAGCTGGCCTACGAGAACGGGCTCGTCAAGCTCCACGATCTCGCCGAGTTCCGGCGCCAGGAGAACGAGCACTTCCTGACCACGGTCGGGCGGATCATCTTCAACGACCGGATCGAGCGTGCGCTCGCCGAGGCGCTGGAAGAGGACTGGGACGCCGAGAAGTTCACGTTCGTCAACGAGTCGCTGAAGAAGCGCGACGTCAACGACATGGTCGCGGCCCTGGTCGAGGCCTACGGCGCGTCCGCCGTCTCCCGCGTGCTCGACGCGTTCAAGGAGCTGGGATTCCACTACGCCACCCAGGCCGGAATCACGGTGTCCAAGAACGACGTCATCTCGCCGCCCGACAAGGAGAAGATCCTCGAGGGCTACGAGGAGAAGGCCGCCGACATCATCAGCCAGTACGAAGAGGGCTGGATCACCGCGGAAGAGCGCAAGGACTCCACGACCGACCTGTGGAACGAGGCAACCGACGAAGTCGCCCAGGCGATGGAGGACAACCTCGACGAGCTCAACCCGATCTTCATGATGGCCAACTCGGGAGCGCGTGGATCGTTCAAGCAGATCCGTCAGCTCGCCGGTATGCGAGGCCTCATGGCGAACCCGAAGGGCGAGATCATCGAGCGCCCGATCAAGTCCAACTTCATGGAGGGCTTGTCGGTTCTCGAGTACTTCATCTCGACCCACGGCGCCCGTAAGGGCCTCGCCGATACGGCGCTGCGCACCGCGGACTCCGGGTACCTGACGCGTCGACTCGTCGACGTCGCCCAGGACGTGATCATCAACACGGACGACTGCAAGACGAAGGACTTCGTCGAGATGGCGCTCTTCCGTGACGGTGAGCCGAACCTGAACCTGCTCGGTCGCCGGTCCGCCAAGAAGTTCGAGACCAAGCGCGGTCGCGAGCTCCTGAAGCGCAACCAGACGATCGACAAGGTCGAGCTGGCCGAGATCGTCGAGGCGTACGGAGAGGACGAGGAGACCCGGATCCCGGTTCGCTCGCCGCTCAAGTGCGAGCTCGAGACCGGCATCTGCAAGGCCTGTTACGGCCGCGCGATGGCGACCGGCAAGGAGGCCGAGCTCGGCGACGCGGTCGGCATCATCGCCGCCCAGTCGATCGGCGAGCCCGGTACCCAGCTGACCATGCGGACCTTCCACACCGGTGGTGTGGCGGGGCTCGACATCACCCAGGGTCTGCCCCGGGTCGTCGAGCTCTTCGAGGCGCGTAAGCCGAAGGGCCTCGCGCAGCTCGCCATCGAGGGCGGCAAGGTCCAGGTCGAGCAGACCGACAAGGGCACGAAGATCGTCGTCACCGACTCGCAGGGCGAGGACACGTCCTACTCGTTCCCGCCCCGGACCGTGATCAACGTCGCCCACGGCGACCGCATCGAGCGCGGCACGCAGCTCAACGAGGGTTCGCTGGACCCGAAGGAGCTGCTGGCGATCCGCGGCCGGACCGAGACCGAGATGTACCTCGTGGCCGAGGTGCAGCGCGTCTACAAGGCCCAGGGCGTCGACATCAACGACAAGCACATCGAGCTGATCGTGCGGCAGATGCTCCGCAAGGTCCAGATCGAGTCGAAGGGTTCGACCGACCTGCTGCCGGGTCAGCTCGAGGATCGCCTCAAGCTGCAGGCGACCAACAAGCTGGTCAAGGCCGACGGCGGTACGCCGGCGAAGGGCGAGGAGGTGATCCTCGGGATCACCAAGGCGTCGCTCGCGACGGAGTCGTTCCTCAGCGCCGCATCGTTCCAGGAGACCACCAAGGTGCTCACCGACGCCGCCCTCGAGGGCAAGCGCGACCACCTGGTCGGCCTCAAGGAGAACGTGATCATCGGCAAGCTGATCCCGGCCGCAACCGGCCTGCGCCACTACCGCACGGTCGAGATCGACCCGGTCGAGCCGCCGCAGCGTCCCGACGAGCAGTTCGACGACGACGCGCTCGCCGCGGAGCTCGGGCTGACCGACGAGATCGAGCAGCCGAAGGGCGCTGACGTCGAGGGCTTCGGCGCCTCGTTCGCCGACGAGCTCGAGGAGCTCGCCGCCGACATCGAGGTCGGCGACGGCAACGGTGCCGGCAACGGCGCTGCAGCCGAGCCCGCCAAGACCGACGAGTAGTCCACGCCCGACTCAGGCCTCGCCGGATCGGCCGCCCGACGACGGGCGGCCGTTTCTCGTTCCGGGCTGGTCGTTCGTGCGTTTCTCGGCCGCTGCGGCTGCGAAATGACACGAACGTCCGGTGCCGGTCGCCGGGGCCGGTGGTCGGCGGCGGCCCGGCTCAGCGGCGTTCGGCGACAGAGCCGGTGGCCAGGCCGGGAATGGCGGTCGGCCGGCTGACGCGCGCATCGCCGTCCTCGGCCGGGCAGGGCATCGGCAGCGAATCGGGAGCGTGCGGGCCGCGACGCGGGCCGCGGGGACGCTTCGGCTTCGGCTGGCGGCGGAAGCGACCGTGGTCGTTGCCGCCGGTCTCCTCCTCCGCGCCCTCGACGGGATCGGGCTCGGCGCGAACGGCATGCCAGATCAGCCAGCAGGCTGCAGCTACCGGAATCTTCAGGATCAAGCCCATGAAGATGAACATTTCGAGCCCCACGTCCATGTACGGCTACGTAGTTTACCCGGGTGGGTTCGCGGTCCCGGCGGCCCACTCGACGAGGACGTCGACCTGCGCGTCCTCGAGGCCGCGGGCGGGGTCGGTGGGGACGAGCAGCGTCGGTTCGGCGCGCTCGCCGGGCCCAGGCGCGGCACTCGTCGTCGAGCGAGTCGTCGATCCAGGCGAGCCTGCGCCCGGCCGCGTAGCCCTCGATCGGATCGAGCTTCCAGTGGGCGCTGCCGAACTTCGCGTCGCGGCCGAACCGGATCACCGGCATCTGCTCGATTCCGAGCAGATGCAGCAGGTAGTCGTTGGCGCGGTCCTCCCAGCCGGTCGCCCAGACCATCTCGTAGCTGGGAGCCAGCCGGCGCAGGCGCTCCCCGACCTCGAAGGCGATGCAGTGCGCCATCCCGTCGATCAGGTGGAACTTGCAGGGGGCGCGCTCGGGCGGCTCCTCGAAGCCGAAGAGGCTGATGACACCGTCGACGTCGACCGCGAGAATTGGCTTTTCGGAGCTCATCTGGGCGGCGGATTATGGACCTGTTGCCACGGCTCGCGTCGTACCGCTACCATTCCGCGCCGTGCCGACGACCAACCAACTCATCCGCAAGGGTCGCAAGACCCCCCGCAAGAAGGTCTCGACCCCCGGACTCAAGTCCGGACAGGGTCGCAAGGCCCGTACCGCCGCCCCGCAGCGGCGCGGCGTCTGCACGCGCGTCTACACCGCGACCCCCAAGAAGCCGAACTCCGCGCTCCGCAAGGTCGCTCGCGTCCGGCTCACGAACGGGATGGAGGTCACCACCTACATCCCCGGCGAGGGCCACAACCTCCAGGAGCACTCCGTCGTGCTCGTCCGCGGTGGCCGCGTCAAGGATCTTCCCGGCGTCCGCTACAAGGTCGTCCGCGGCACCCTCGATGCCTCCGGCGTCTCCGAGCGCAAGCAGTCGCGCTCGCAGTACGGCGTGAAGGCCTCCTGAACCAGACTTCATGAGACGCAACCGCGCCACCACCCGAGTCGTCGCACCCGACGCCAAGTACCGCAGCCGCCTCGTCCAGCAGGTCATCAACAAGGTGATGCTCGACGGCAAGAAGTCGACCGCCGAGCGGATCGTCTACGACGCCCTCGCGATCGTCGGCGAGCGCTCCGGCCGGACCCCCACCGACGTCCTCGACGAGGCCATCAACGAGCTCACCCCGGTCCTCGAGGTCCGCTCCCGCCGCGTCGGCGGCGCCACCTACCAGGTGCCCGTCGAAGTCCCCCAGCGCCGCGCCCGCACCCTCGCCGTCCGCTGGCTCATCGACTTCGCCCGCAACCGCAACGAGAAGTCGATGTCGGAGCGCCTCGCCCGCGAGATCATGGACGCCGCCTCCCAGCAGGGCGGCGCGTTCAAGCGCAAGGACGACATCTACCGCATGGCGCAGGCCAACAAAGCCTTCGCCCACTACCGCTGGTAACTGGCGGCCTGACCGGCGCCGGCTCGGCGTCATCGGCCGCTCGCGGCCCAAACGGCCGCGTCGCGACCCTCTTCCTTGATCCGACGCCGCTCAGCCTCGTCAGTGAGCTGGCGGCTCCTGCGTCCTTGATCCGGCGGCTCTCAGCCTCGCCGATTCGCGCCCGCCCGCGACCCCCTCACTGCCCAATCGCCCGCCGCGAGCGCCGCGCCGCCGTCCTCAGGTCTTGCCGTCGACCGGCCTGCTGGGGCGGTTGCGCGCGCGGCGGTCGCGGCGCGATTCGAACAGGCGGCGCGGGGCCTGGCGCTGCTCGGTGCCCTGGGTCGCGTAGGCGATCGAGGCGAGGCCGAGGACGATGCTCGCGCCCGCCTCGAGCCAGAAGCCGGGCTGGGGGACGGCCTCGGCGGTCGCGAGGCCGAGGTCCATCACCTCGATGTCTCCCAGCTTGTTGACATCGGGGAGGTCGACGACCAGGAAGAGGGCGAGGGCGGCGATGCCGAAGCCGGCGGTGGCCCAGGCCGCGGCGCGCTGGCCGGTCGCGACGGCGATCGTCAGCGAGACGACGGCGAAGATCGCGAGCAGCAGCATCGCGTAACCGTGCCGGTCGGCGGCGAGCTGGTCGGAGAGCGGGTCGCCGCCCGGAGGCGTGAACTCGAAGGTCGTCATGAACTCGGAGATGCCGAGCAGGAGGGCCGCGAGGACGATCGTCAGCGGCAGGACCAGTTCGGCTCGAGAGCGCCCTCATGCGCGCGCCCCCCGGGCGTCCGGCGCCTGCCCGCGGAGCTTCCGCGTTCGCGGAGCGGCGGCGGCGTGGTTCGCCGGCCCGCTTCGTCGATCCGGCGAGCCGGAGCTCGCGGGCGAGCAGGGAGGAGGAGCCGATCAGCAGCGCGCCCGCCGCGATCTGCGCGTAGAAGCCGCCGATCAGGGTCGCCTTGACGCCCTCGAAGGAGACCGCCGCGTCGCCGGGGTCGAGTCCCTCGGGCCGGTCGACGACGATCGCGACCACGATCGCGGCGGCCCCGGCGAGCGCGATCAGCCGGCAGAGGCGCCAGCGCCCGCCGAACACGGCGGCGCCGAGAAGCAGCAGGCAGGCAATGGCGACCGGGACGAAGACGTAGGAGTGGGCGTCGCCGGTCTGAAGCCGTCCGGTCTCGGGCGCCGGGGCGAGCGTCTGGACTCCCGAGTAGGCGTCGTTGCCGATCGAGATCGTCCGGTAGTCGGCGTACTGGGAGAGGGCGAGGAGGATCGCCGCGCCGGCGACGACGAGCGCCAGCGCCCGGACCGGGGTCAGGGCGCGCGAGGCCGCCCGCACGGCGCGGTCGAGGACGCGGAGGACCGCGGTGACGGGGCCGGAGACGAATCGCCAGATTCCGATCAGGACGTTGAGGACGAACCCGATCACCTCGAAGAAGATCGCGAAGACGGCGCCGAGGGCGGCGAGGATCGCGCGCCCCGCCTTCGGGCCGTTCGCCGCCGCCCACTTGCGGGTCTCGGAGCCGCCCCGCTTCAGCGCCTTCGCGAAGCCGGCGCCGGCCGTCTTCGCCCGGGCGCCGGCCGAGGGCTTGTCGGCGTCGCGGCGTCGGCGTGCCGCTCGCCGGTCGTCGCCGGTGCGCTTCGCATCCTTCTCGCCCCGGCGTCCGGCGCGGGCGTCCTTCCCGGCGGTCGTCTTGCCCTCGCGTCCCTCGCCGCCGTGCTGGCGGCGCGGCCGGTTCAGCTCCTTGGCCGGCGACTTCCCGCCGGGCTTCGACTTCCCGCCGGGCTTCGCCTTCACCTTCGGGTCGGACTTCGACATCGACTTCGCATCCGCTTCCGATTCGGCGTCGGCGTCGGGCTCCGGCTTCTTCTCGGCCTTGGGCTTCGGCTTCGCGGCTTCCTTCGGCTCCGGCTTCTCGTCCGGCTCCTCCGCGTCGTCCCTCTCGGCCTCGTCAGCCTTCGGCTTCGCGCCGCCGCTCGCCCGGCCGACGCGGTCGGCGAGGCTGCGGCGCACGTCGGGCGACCCGGCCCGCTCGCGGCGAGCTGCGATCCGGCGCGCCGACCGCTCGGCGGCGGTGCCCGATCGCTCGTCGTCGCTCGGCTCGGCGCCGGAGTCCGCACCGGTGCCGTCCTCGGCGTCCGGCTCGTCCTCGGCGTCGCCCTTGCCGCCGAGCCAGCCCGGCCGCTTCACCGGCCCGCTCCGCGCTCCGGACCCCGCGTCCGTGCTTCGGTCTGCCCTGATTCGCTCAAGATCTCTCTTCCCACATCCCCGGAGGGGGGTTCGCGGCGTCCCTTGATCGCCGCCCGGGACACTCTAGAGGGGCGACCGACGCCGTTGTCCCGACCGTGACGGCATACCCGTTTCGGCGCGCTTGAAAGCCTCTAACCCTCTGCTAACATCACGCGTCGCTCGGCAAGCGGTCGGTGGCCGCGGCGAGCGATCCTCCACCAGTAATGGAGACCCGGTCCACATAGACAGCTCTCGGGCACGCAAGACGCAGAGAGTTCGTCGGGCCCGCAAGGGCCTTTTCTATGCCGTGAACCGAATCGAAAGACGAATCTTCATCCTCGCCTGCCGGCGATCTACCGACTGGACAGAACCGACCTCATGCCTCGCAACTTCGCACTAGAGAAGACCCGGAACATCGGGATCATGGCTCACATCGACGCCGGTAAGACGACGACCACCGAGCGGATCCTCTACTACACCGGCCGCACCCACAAGATGGGCGAGGTCCACGAGGGCGCCGCCGTCATGGACTGGATGGAGCAGGAGCAGGAGCGGGGGATCACGATCACCTCCGCCGCCACGGCGTGCGAGTGGAAGGACCACCGCATCAACATCATCGACACGCCGGGCCACGTCGACTTCACCGTCGAGGTCGAGCGCTCGCTGCGCGTCCTCGACGGCGCGATCGCCGTCTTCGACTCCGTCGCCGGCGTCGAGCCGCAGTCGGAGACCGTCTGGCGCCAGGCCGACAAGTACGGCGTCCCGCGCATCGCCTTCATCAACAAGATGGACCGGATCGGCGCCGACTTCGAGATGTCGGTGCGGACGATCCGCGAGCGCCTCGGCGCCAACCCGGTGCCGATCCAGCTCCCGATCGGCTCCGAGGACCAGCTCAAGGGCGTCATCGACCTCGTCGAGAACAAGGCCCTCGTCTGGAAGGACGACCTCGGCATCGAGTTCGAGGTCGAGGACGTGCCGGAGCACATGGCGGACGCCGTCGCCGAGGCGCGCGGCCACCTGATCGAGTCCTGCGCCGACGTCGACGACGAGCTCATGGAGATGTACCTCGAGGAGAAGGAGATCCCGGAGGCCCGCCTTCGCGAGGCGCTCCGCGCCGCCACCCTCGAGCTCTCGCTCACTCCCGTCCTCTGCGGATCCGCCTTCAAGAACAAGGGCGTGCAGCCGCTGCTCGACGCGATCATCGCGCTGCTCCCCTCGCCGCTCGAGGTCGACCCGGTCGCCGGCGTCGAGCCCGTCAAGGGCCAGGAGGAGGGCAACCCCTCGACCCGCCCCGCCGACGACGACGGCCCCTTCGCCGCCCTCGCCTTCAAGGTGATGACCGACCCGTTCGTCGGCAAGCTGACCTACTTCCGCGTCTACTCCGGCAAGCTCGGCGCCGGCGGCCGCGTCCTCAACAGCACCACCGGCCGCACCGAGCGGATCGGCCGCCTGCTGATGATGCACGCCAACTCGCGCGAGGAGATCGAGGAGTGCTACTCCGGCGACATCCTCGCCGGCGTCGGCCTCAAGCAGACCTCCACCGGCGACACCCTCTGCGCCCCCGACGCTCCGATCATGCTCGAGCAGATCGAGTTCCCGGAGCCGGTCATCGCCGTCGCGATCGAGCCGAAGACCAAGGTCGACCAGGAGAAGCTCGCGACCGCGCTCCAGCGCCTCGCCGAGGAGGACCCGACCTTCGTCGTCAACTCCGACGAGGAGACCGGCCAGACCGTCATCCGCGGCATGGGCGAGCTGCACCTCGAGGTGCTCGTCGACCGGATGATGCGCGAGTTCAAGGTCGAGGCGACCGTCGGCAAGCCGCAGGTCGCCTACCGCGAGACGATCCGCCAGGAGGCCAAGAAGGTCCAGGGCAAGTTCGTCCGTCAGACCGGTGGCTCCGGCCAGTACGGCGACGTCGTCATCAATGTCTCGCCGAACCCCGGTGAGGGCTTCGAGTTCGACAGCAAGATCAAGGGCGGCGCCATCCCGACCGAGTACATCCCCTCGGTCGAGAAGGGCATCGTCGAGGCGCTCTCCTCGGGCGTCAAGGCCGGCTACCCGATGGTCGACGTCAAGGTCGAGCTCATCGACGGCAGCTACCACGACGTCGACTCCTCGGAGATGGCGTTCAAGATCGCCGGCTCGATGGCGATCCAGGAGGGCGCGAAGCGCGCCAAGCCGGTCCTGCTCGAGCCGGTCATGCAGGTCGAGGTCGTCACCCCCGAGGACTTCCTCGGCGACGTGATCGGCGACCTCTCGCGGCGCCGCGGCAAGGTCGAGGGCCAGGAGCGGCGCGGCAATGCGCTCGCCGTCGGCGCGACCGTCCCGCTCAGCGAGATGTTCGGCTACGTCGGCGACCTGCGGTCCGCGACCCAGGGCCGCGCCTCCTACACGATGCAGTTCGCGCGCTACGAAGAAGTGCCGGCGAACATCGCCGAGGAGATCATCGAGCACAAGGCCGGCGAACCCGTGGGTGCCGCCTCATGACGCTTTCACTTATATTGGGCCGGTTGGCCGGAACCCCGGTTCACGGCTGCGCCCGACGCCAAGCCTAAACAGCACCCCAGACGTAAACGATCGGGACCAGCCCCGAGAGAGGAACACGAGAGAGAACGATGTCCAAGGAGAAGTTCGAGCGCAACAAGCCGCACGTCAACGTCGGCACGATCGGCCACATCGATCACGGCAAGACCACGCTCACCGCAGCGATCACCAAGGTCCTGGCGGAGAAGAGCGGCGGCGCAGTAAAAAGCTTCGAGGAGATCGACAACGCGCCCGAGGAGAAGGAGCGCGGGATCACGATCGCGACCTCGCACGTCGAGTACGAGACCGAGAACCGGCACTACGCCCACGTGGACTGCCCCGGTCACGCCGACTACGTCAAGAACATGATCACGGGCGCCGCCCAGATGGACGGGGCGATCCTCGTCGTCTCCGCTGCCGACGGCCCGATGCCGCAGACGCGTGAGCACATCCTGCTCGCCCATCAGGTCAACGTCCCCTACGTGGTCGTCTTCCTGAACAAGGTCGACATGGTCGACGACGACGACCTCATCGAGCTGGTCGAGGAGGAGGTCAAGGATCTCCTCAACGCCTACGACTACCCGGGCGACGACACCCCGATCATCCGTGGATCGGCGCTGAAGGCGATCGAGGGCGACGAGGAGTCGGTCAACGCGATCCTCGAGCTCGCCGCGACGCTCGACAGCTACATCCCGGAGCCGGAGCGCGATCTGGACAAGCCGTTCCTGATGCCGGTCGAGGACATCTTCTCGATCACCGGGCGCGGCACCGTCGCGACCGGCCGCGTCGAGCAGGGCATCGTCAACACCGGCGACGAGGTCGAGATCGTCGGCATCCACCCGGATGTCGCGAAGACCACGGTCACCGGCGTCGAGATGTTCAACAAGCTCCTCGACCAGGGCCAGGCCGGCGACAACATCGGCGCCCTGCTGCGAGGCACCAAGCGCGAGGAGATCGAGCGCGGTCAGGTGCTCTGCAAGCCCGGGTCGATCACGCCGCACACCAAGTTCAAGTCCGAGGTCTACTGCCTGAAGAAGGAGGAGGGCGGCCGTCACACCCCGTTCTTCTCGGGCTACCGCCCGCAGTTCTACTTCCGGACGACCGACGTGACCGGCGTCGCCAACCTGCCCGAGGGCGTGGAGATGGTGATGCCCGGCGACAACGTCGAGATGACGATCGAGCTGATCCAGCCGATCGCCATGGACCAGGGTCTGCGATTCGCCATCCGCGAGGGTGGACGGACCGTCGGCTCCGGGGTGGTCACCGAGATCATCGAGTAACGAGTTCGAGTACGAGTAATCAGCGCCGGCCCACCGGTCGGCTGCAAGGACATACGACCCGGGGCGCCGCCCCCCGACCCCGCCACGAGGTTGCAGGGACGGATGCGGCGCCCCGGTCGCGCCCCCACCGCAAGAAGCAGAGACAGAAGGAAGCAAGGAACAACAGGTGTCAACGATCACCGCAAGCAAGATCAGGATCCGACTGAAGGCGTACGACCATGACGCCATCGATCGGGCCGCGACCGAGATCGTCGAGACGGCTCAGCGCACCGGCGCCACCGTTTCGGGACCCGTTCCCCTGCCTACTTCCAAGAACGTCTACTGCGTGATCCGCTCGCCGTTCAAGGACAAGGACTCTCGCGAGCACTTCGAGATCCGCACCCACAAGCGGCTCATCGACATCAACGACCCGACCCCGAAGACGATCGACGAGCTGCAGCGCATCGAGAACCTGCCTGCCGGCGTCGACGTGGAGATCCGCCTCTAAGCCATGCCCGCGATTCTCGGCAAGAAGATCGGAATGACCCAGCTCTTCACCGAGGAGGGCGAGAGCGTGCCGGTGACCGTCATCGAGGCGGCGCCCAACCACGTCACCGCGGTCCGCAGCGACGACGTCGACGGCTACTCGGCCGTCCAGCTCGGCTGGGACGAGGTCGCCGAGCGCAAGCTCACCAAGGGCCAGCTCGGCCACCTGGCGAAGACCGAGACGCCGCCGGTCCGGCGCCTCGTCGAGTTCCGCGACTACGACGGCGAGGTCGAGCTCGGCGGCGAGGTCACGGTCGGCGAGTTCGAGCCCGGCCAGAAGGTCAAGGTCTCGGCCGTCGCGATCGGCAAGGGCTTCCAGGGCACGATCAAGCGCCACAACTTCAGCCGCGGCCCCGTCAGCCACGGCTCCCACAACGTTCGCGCCCCGGGCTCGATCGGCGCCTCCGCCGACCCCGCGCGCGTCTTCAAGGGGATGAAGATGCCGGGCCGCATGGGCGGCAAGCGCGTCACCCAGCGAGGCCTCGAGGTCTTCCGGGTCGACGCCGAGCGCAACCTGTTGATGCTGCGCGGTTCGATCCCGGGCGCGAAGAACGCGACCGTGGAGGTCCGCACCGATGGCTAGTCCGAAGGCGGATACGATCGGCAAGCAGGCCAAGTCCGACCTCCCCGAGGCGCTCTTCAGCGAGCCCTACAACGAGTCGCTCGTCCACGAGGCCGCCCGCGCCGACCTGAACGCGCGCCGCCAGGGCACGCACTCGAGCCTGACCCGGGGCGAGGTCGCGATGACCGGCGCCAAGGCGTGGCGCCAGAAGGGCACCGGCCGCGCCCGCGTCGGCGCGCTCAGCGTCCCCCATCGCCGCGGCGGCGGCAACGCGTTCGCGACGAAGCCGCGCAACTACACCTTCAAGGTCAACCGCAAGGCCCGCCGTAAGGCGCTGCGCTCGGCGCTCAGCGTCCACGCAGCCCGCGGGTCGATCGCGGTGCTCCCGGCCGACAGCTTCTCCGAACCCGCCACGAAGACGGCGGCCGAGGGGCTGGCGAAGTGGGGCGGCGACCTGCCGGCCCTGGTCGTGATCACCGGCGAGGAGGCCGCGGCGGCGAAGAGCTACCGCAACCTGCCGCGCGTGTCGGTCGTGACCGCCGAGGGTGTCGGCGTCGCCGAGATCATCGGACACCGCTCGCTGATCGCCTCCGAGGGCGCCCTCGAGGTGCTCGATCGCCGCGCCGGCGACGTCGCCCGCGGCACCGACAACGGGGCCGAAGGGAGCGAGGACTGATGGATCCGCGTCAGGTCATCATCGAGCCGGTCGTCTCCGAGAAGAGCTACGCGCTGATGGCGGAGGGCAAGTACACCTTCCGCGTCAACGACCGTGCCCACAAGACCCAGATCAAGCACGCCGTGGCCGAGATCTTCAACGTCGAGGTCGCGCAGGTGCGCACCTCCCGCGTCCGCTCGAAGCCGAAGCGCCGCGGTATCCACAGCGGCAAGACCCGCGCCTGGAAGAAGGCGATCGTCGAGCTCGCGCCGGGTAACCAGATCGAGCTGTTCGAGGGAGCGGCGGAGTAGCCGCCGAGAAGGAATAACGACTTAGCAATGCCGATTCGCAAGACAAAGCCGACCAGCCCGGGGCGCCGCTTCGCGACCTACCAGGATCGCGCCGAGGTCACCACCTCGAAGCCGAACAAGAAGCTGACCAAGGGCAAGAAGAGCACCGGAGGACGCAACTCCTACGGTCGCGTCACCGCGCGCCATCGCGGCGGCGGCGCCAAGCGCAAGTACCGGCAGATCGACTTCAAGCGCACCAAGGACGGCGTTCCCGCCAAGGTCGCGACGATCGAATACGACCCGAACCGGACCACCTACATCGCCCTGCTCAACTACGCCGACGGCGCGAAGGCCTACATCCTCGCCCCGGCGGGACTGCAGGTCGGCGACTCGGTCGCGTCGGGCCCCGGCTCCGACATCCGCGCCGGGAACGCCCTCGAGCTCGGCCAGATCCCGACCGGCACCGTGGTCCACAACGTCGAGCTCAAGCCCGGCCAGGGCGGCCGGATGGGCCGTGCCGCCGGCACCGCCATCCAGGTCGTCGCGAAGGACGGCGAGATGGTCACGCTTCGCCTTCCGTCCTCGGAGATGCGGATGGTCCGCGCCGAGTGCCGCGCGACGATCGGCACCCTCTCCAACGCCGAGCACCAGAACGTCACGATCGGCAAGGCCGGCCGCAGCCGCCACAAGGGCAAGCGCCCGCAGAGCCGCGGCATCGCCATGAACCCGGTCGACCACCCGCACGGCGGCGGCGAGGCCCACAAGGGCCCGGGCGGGCATCCGAAGACTCCGTGGGGCAAGCCGACGCTCGGTTACCGGACCCGCAAGAAGAACAAGCAGTCGAGCGCGATGATCGTCCGCGGTCGCAGGCGCGGCAAGAAGAAGGGCAGATAGACCATGGGACGCTCAACCAAGAAGGGGCCGTACGTCGAGGAGCGCCTGATGGCGCGCGTCGAGGCGATGAACAGCTCCGGCACCAAGCAGATGCTGAAGACCTGGTCGCGCCGTTCGACGATCTTCCCGGAGATGGTCGGTCACACGATCGCCGTCCACGACGGCCGCAAGCACGTGCCGGTGTTCGTCTCCGAGTCGATGGTCGGGCACAAGCTCGGCGAGTTCGCCCCGACCCGCACGTTCCGTGCCCACTCCGGCGCCAAGAAGGGCGACGACCGCTGATGGCCGCTCGCACCACCGACACCGACGCCCCCGTCGTCCACGCGAAGGCGCGCTATGTGCGCACCGCCCCGCGCAAGGTCCGGGTCGTCGCCGACCAGATCCGCGGCCTCGACGTCGAGACCGCGATCGCGCAGCTGAACTTCTCGCCGCGCGGCGCCTCCGTGCCCGTGCTCAAGCTCGTCAAGTCGGCCGCCGCCAACGCCGAGAACAACTTCGACCTCGACCCGGAGGAGATGCGGATCACCAGCATCTCCGTCGACGAGGGCCCGACGATGCGGCGCTACCGCCCGCGGGCGCGCGGACGCGCGACCCGGATCGAGAAGCGGAGCTGCCACATCAACATCGCCCTGACCCCGATCCCCGACGCCGACTAGAGGAACCTGGACTTATGGGACAGAAGATCAACCCCGAAGGCTTTCGCGTCGGCTACATCCACGACTGGAAGTCGAACTGGTTCGACGAGCGCAACTTCGCCGACGCGCTGGTCGAGGACGTCAACATCCGCGGCCACATCGAGCACAAGCTCGCGCACGCCGGCCTGTCCGACATCGAGATCCGCAAGCAGCGGGGCGAGGTCACCGTCGACATCCACACGGCCCGCCCGGGCATCGTGATCGGCAAGTCGGGCTCCGAGGTGGACGCCCTGCGCCGCGAGCTTCACCAGATCACCGGCAAGCCGGTCCGCGTCAACATCCGCGAGATCAAGCGCCCCGAGCTCGACGCGAAGCTGGTCGCCCAGTCGATCGCCGAGCAGCTCGAGGGCCGCGTCGCCTTCCGCCGCGCGATGAAGCGCGCGCTGACCTCGGCGATGCGCTCCGGCGCCAAGGGCGTCAAGGTCCAGGTCTCCGGCCGCCTCGGCGGATCCGAGATGGCCCGCACCGAGGGCTACTCCGACGGCCGGGTGCCGCTGCACACGCTTCGCGCCGACATCGACTACGGATTCGTCGAGGCCCGGACCACCACCGGCCGGATCGGCGTCAAGTGCTGGATCAACAAGGGCGAGGTCATGCCGGAGGGCTACGGCCCCGGCGACAACGAGGAGCTCGGCGGCCGCGGTCGCCGGCCCAGCGAGCGCGGTCAGCGCCGCCCCGGATCCGATGGTCAGGACCAGCGCGGTGGCCGCCAGGGCGGCGGCCGGGGAGGTCGTTCCTGATGCTGGCTCCGAAGCGCGTCAAGCACCGCAAGCAGTTCCGTGGCCGCATGCGCGGATTCTCGAAGGGCGGCACCCAGGTGTCGTTCGGCGAGTACGGCCTCAAGGCCCTCGATCGCGGCTGGATCACGAACCGCCAGATCGAGGCCGCCCGTGTCGCGATGACCCGCAAGATCAAGCGCGGCGGCAAGGTCTGGATCACGATCTTCCCGGACAAGCCGTACACGAAGAAGCCGGCCGAGACCCGCATGGGTAAGGGCAAGGGCAACCCGGAGGGCTGGGTCGCCGTGGTCAAGCCCGGCCGCGTCATGTTCGAGCTCTCCGGCGTCCCCGAGGACCTCGCCCGCGAGGCGATGGAGCTCGCCGGCACGAAGCTGCCGATCAAGACCAAGTTCGTCACCAAGGGGCAGCACCAGTGAAAGGCGCCGAGGCACACCAGATGGGCGACGCCGAACTCGTCGAAGCGCTCAAGGAAGCGCGTCGCGAAGCTTTCAACCTGCGCCTGCGCAACGCGACCGGCGAGCTGGAGAACACCGCCCGCATCGGCCTCAGCCGGCGCGACGTGGCCCGGCTCCTGACGATTGCGCGCCAGCGGGGAATCGACCTCGAGAAGGAACTGAAGTAGAGATGGCTGAAGAAGAGAAGAACGAAGAGACCGAGGCACCCGCGGAGGAGCAGGACGCTCCCGTGGCCGACGCCGCTCCCGCCGAGGAGGTTCCCGCCGAGGAGCCCGCGGCCGAGGAGGAGGCACCCGCCGAGGAGGCGCCCGCCGCCGAGGCCGAGGAGCCCGCGGAAGAGCCCGCTGCTGAGGAGCCTGCGGCCGAAGAGGCCGCCGACGATGCCGGCGCGTCCGCCCCTGCCGCCGAGACCGCTGAGCCCGCCGAGCCGGCCGAGCAGGTCTCGCCGAAGGAGCGCCGCCGCCGCAAGCGTTCGGCCCACACCGGCGAGGCCGGACCCGAGCTTTCCTCCGAGGAGCGCATCGAGCGCCGCCTGGCCGAGCGCAAGCGCAAGGCCGCCGAGCGCAGCCGCTACCGCAAGGGCCGCGGCAAGAAGCTCGCCGAGGCCGCCGGCAAGGGCTCCGGAACCGGCACTGAGGCCGCCGAGCGCGAGCCCGGCAACCCGAAGGTCCGCCAGGGCATCGTCGTCTCCGACAAGATGGACAAGACGATCACCGTCCGCGTCGAGAGCGCCCGCCGTCACCCCGCCTACGAGAAGGTGATCCGGAGCTCGAAGATGTACCACGCTCATGACGAGCGCAACGAGGCCGGTCCCGGCGACACGGTCCGCCTCGTCGAGACGCGCCCGATGTCGAAGACGAAGCACTGGCGCCTGACCGAGATCCTCGAGAAGGCGAAGTAGAGGTACCCGATGATCCAGCAGGAAAGCCGACTGAAGGTCGCCGACAACTCGGGCGCCCGCGAGATCCTCTGCATCCGCGTCAAGGGCGGACATCACCGCCGCTACGCCAGCGTCGGCGACGTCATCACCGCGACGGTCAAGCACGCGACCCCGCGCGGCGGCGTCCGCAAGGGCGAGGTCGTTCAGGCGGTCGTCGTCCGCACCCGCAAGCAGATCGGCCGCGCCGACGGCACCTACATCGCCTTCGACGAGAACGCCGCCGTCCTCATCGACCCGCAGAACAACCCGCGCGGCACCCGGATCTTCGGACCGGTCGCCCGCGAGCTCCGCGACCGCTCCTTCATGAAGATCGTCTCGCTCGCCCCGGAGGTGCTCTGATGGCCAAGGCCATGCGCATCCGCACCGACGATCAGGTCCTGATCACGTCCGGCAAGGACAAGGGCAAGCAGGGCAAGGTGATCCGCGTCGACCCGAAGCGCCGCAAGGTCTTCGTCGAAGGTGCGAACATCGTCAAGCGCCATCAGCGCCCTCGATCGATGACCGACGCCCAGACGGGCCAAGCTGGCATCATCGAGAAGGAAGGGCCGATCGACGTGTCCAACGTCATCCTGGTCGACCCGACCGACAACAAGCCGACCCGGGTCGGCGTGCGCGTTGGCGACGACGGCAAGCGCGTGCGTTACTCGAAGCGCACCGACAAGGCGATCGACTGACGCCGAGGACTGAACCAATGGAAGCTGCAACCCAGACACCCGAGAACGCGACGCAGAGCCAGGCGGCTCCGCCGGCGCGTCTGCACGAGCGCTACGACAGCGAGGTGCTGCCGGCCCTCGTCAAGAAGTTCGGATACTCGACCCCGATGTCGGCGCCGCGCCTGGTCAAGGTCAGCGTCAACATGGGAATCGGCGAGGCGAGCCGGATCGGCAACGTCGTCGATGACGCGATCGAGGAGCTGTCGACCATCACCGGCCAGCGCCCGAACCTGCGTCGCGCCCGCAAGTCGATCGCGGCCTTCAAGCTTCGCGAGGGGATGCCGGTCGGCGTCGCCGTGACGCTCCGCAAGGCGCGGATGTGGGAGTTCACCGACCGCCTCGTCTCGATCTCGATCCCCCGGATCCGCGACTTCCGCGGCCTCAACCCGCGCTCGTTCGACGGCCGCGGCAACTACTCGATGGGGATCCGCGAGCAGCTCATCTTCCCGGAGATCGACTACGACTCGATCAGCGAGACCCGCGGTCTCGACATCACCTTCACGACCACCGCGCAGACCGACGAGGAGGGCTTCGAGCTGCTGCTCGCGCTCGGCTTCCCGTTCGCGCAGGAGGGGCGTCCCGGCGGCAAGCCGCAGGAGGAGATCGACGCCGAGGAAGAGGAGCAGCGCAAGGAGGAGGCTCGTCTCCGGGCCGAGGCCGAGCAGGCCGCCCTCGAGCAGCTCAAGGAAGAGAACCCAGAGGCTTACGAGAAGCCGGCCGACGACGACGCCGAGGGCGACGACGCGGAATCCGGCTCCAGCGAAGAAGAAGAGGAGTAGATGGCAAAGACGTCACAACGCGTCAAGCAGGCTGCGGGCTCGAAGTTCAAGGCCCGTAACTACAACCGCTGCCGCAAGTGCGGCCGGTCCCGCGCGGTCTACCGCAAGTTCGGCCTGTGCCGGATCTGCCTGCGCGAAGCCGCCCACAAGGGCTACGTGCCCGGAATGACGAAGTCGAGCTGGTAACGCGATGCTGACCGACCCGATCGCCGATTACCTGACGCGCGTCCGCAACGCGCTCCGCGCCGACCATCCCGAGGTCGAGATTCCGGCATCCCGCCTGAAGAAGGAGATGACCCGGATCCTCGTCGAGCAGGGGTACGTGAACGGATACGAGGTCGAGCCGACCACCGTCGGCGAGTCGATCCGGATCCAGCTCAAGTACACGGAGGACCGCGATCCGGTCATCCAGGGCATGAAGCGGATCTCCCGTCCCGGCCGCCGTCGCTACGTCCCCGGCGAGAACGTCCCGCGCGTGCAGGGCGGCATGGGCACTGCGATCATTTCGACCTCGTCCGGCGTCATGACCGGGCACGAGGCCAAGGAGAAGGGCGTCGGCGGCGAAGTGGTCGCCTACGTCTGGTAACCGACCGGAAACCATGAGCAGAATCGGAAACAAGCCAATCACCATCCCCGCGGGCGTCACCGTGGACGTCGCCCCTGGGCGCGTCACGGTCAACGGACCCAAGGGCGAGCTGATCCAGGCCGTCGATCGCGACATGGAGATCAAGATCGACGACGGCGTCCTCACGGTCGCCCGCCCGACCGATCGCGGCGAGCATCGCGCCCTCCATGGCCTCACGCGCAGCCTGATCGCGAACATGGTCGAGGGCGTCACCGACGGTTTCGAGAAGCGCCTGCAGATCCAGGGCGTCGGCTACCGCGCGAAGGCGCAGGGCAAGGCGCTCGAGCTGTCGCTGGGCTTCTCCCACCCGATCAACATGAAGGCCCCGGACGGGATCGACTTCGAGGTTCCCCAGCCCACCGAGATCATCATCCGCGGCATCGATAAGCAGCTGGTCGGCGAGACCGCTGCGCAGATCCGCCGCCACCGCCCGCCGGAGCCCTACAAGGGCAAGGGCGTGCGCTACGCAGACGAGCAGGTCCGCCGCAAGGTCGGCAAGAGGGCATAGGAGAAACTGATGGCAGTCAAGACCGCAGAACAGAGAAGGTTGCGCCGCCGGCGCCGCGTCCGCGCGAAGATCCGCGGCAGCGAGGAGTGCCCGCGTCTGGCCGTCTACCGGTCCAACCGCGGCCTCTACGCGCAGCTGATCGACGACGACCGCGGCCACACGATCGCCCAGGCGAACTGGAACGAGGCCGATCTGCGTAAGCTCGACGCCGGCGAGCGGGCGAAGAAGGCGGGCGAGATGCTCGCCGAGCGCGCCAAGAAGGCCGGGGTCGAGACCTGCGTCTTCGATCGTGGCGGATACCGCTACCACGGACAGGTCGCCGCCCTCGCCGAGGGCGCCCGCGAGGGCGGTCTGCGATTCTGAGCCGCTGCGCTCAGGACGAACCGAAACTTCGAGAAACGAACGAGCCAGGAGCTGATGAGCACAGACGTCGAAAGAGTTAGCCCGCAGGGTCTTGACCTGCAGGAGCGAGTGATCGAGATCAACCGCGTGGCGAAGGTCGTCAAGGGCGGTCGCCGGTTCTCGTTCACGGCGCTCGTCGCCGTCGGCGACGAGAACGACGTCGTCGGGATCGGCTACGGCAAGGCCCGCGAGGTCCCGCTGGCGATCCAGAAGGCCGTCGAGAACGCCCGCAAGGATCTGATCCGCGTGCCCAAGTACGGGCAGACGCTTCCCCACCGCATCATCGGCCGCTTCGGAGCCGGACACGTCGTCCTGCGCCCGGCCAGCGAGGGAACCGGCGTCATCGCCGGCGGCGGCGTCCGCGCCGTGCTCGAGCTCGGCGGGATCCGCGATGTGCTCACCAAGTCGATCGGCACCAACAACCCGATCAACCAGGTCAAGGCGACGATGGCCGGCCTGCGCGGACTGCGCAAGCCCGAGGATGTCGCCGAGCTCCGCGGCCTGACGATCAAGCAGGTCCTGGGCGTGCCCAAGGACGCTCCGAAGGCCGAGAGCACCGACGACGAGAACGCCGTCGACCCGGTCGTCGTCGCCGCGGGCGCTCCGCCCGAGCAGGCTGCGGCCGACGCCGAGGCGGACGCCGACGCCGCGGCCACCGAAGAGGCCCGCGACGCCGGTTCCCCCGAGGAGACTTCCTGATGGCCGAGGTCCTGATCAAGCAGGTCCGCTCCGCGACCGGGTCGAGCCCGCGTCAGCGCGACACGCTGCGCACGTTGCGACTGGGCCGGATCGGCAAGTCGGTCGTCCGCGAGGACAACGACCACCTCCACGGTCTGCTCCGCAAGGTCGACCACCTCGTCACCGTCGAGTCCGCCGGGAAGGACTCCTGATGGCGCGCGTCGATCCCGAGGACGTCGGCCTCGACAACCTGACCCCGAAGCCGGGGACCCGGAAGAACCGCAAGCGCGTCGGTCGTGGGCACGGCTCCGGCATGGGCAAGACGTCGGGCCGCGGCCACAAGGGCCAGGGCTCGCGCGCCGGTGCGAAGAGCAACGTCGGCCACGAGGGCGGCCAGAACCCGATCCACATGCGGATGCGAAAGCTGCGCGGCCCGAACAAGAAGATGTCGATGCCGTTCGAGCCGTTCCGGACGCACACGCAGCCGGTCAACCTCGCGACGCTCGAGGAGCGCTTCGACGACGGCGCCGAGGTCACCCCCGAGGCGCTCAAGGCCGCCGGTCTGGCGACTCGCAAGCACCCGGTCAAGGTCCTCGGCAACGGCGAGCTCAGCAAGAAGCTCACGGTCAAGGCTCACGCCTTCAGCGCCACCGCGCGCGAGAAGATCGAGGCCGCCGGCGGCAGCGCCGAAGTCATCGAGTAATCGATGCTGAGGATCCTCGGAAACGCATTCGCGATCCCGGAGATCCGGCGCAAGATCGCCTTCACCGCGGCGATGCTGGCGCTGTACCGGCTCGGCGCCTACATCCCGGCGCCCGGGGTCGAGGCGAGCGCCCTCAACGACCTCCAGAACAACTTCGCGGGTTCCGACATCCTCGGGTTCCTGAACCTGTTCAGCGGTGGCAGCCTCTCGCGCCTCTCGCTGTTCGCGCTCGGGATCATGCCCTACATAACCGCGTCGATCATTCTGCAGCTGCTGACGGTGGTCGTGCCGGCCCTCGAGAAGCTCCAGAAGGAGGGCGAGGTCGGCCAGCAGAAGATCACCCAGTACACGCGTTACCTGACCGTGATCCTGGCCTTCCTGCAGTCGACCGGTTACGTCTTCCTCTTCCAGTCCTTCGGCAGTTCCGGCGAGAGCGTCGTCGGTGATCTCACCTTCGCGAAGCTGATGCTGATCGTGGTCTCGCTGACCGCCGGCACCGTGCTGCTGATGTGGTTCGGCGAGCTGATCACGCAGCGCGGCATCGGCAACGGCATCTCGCTGATGATCTTCGCCTCGATCGCATCCGGCATCCCCAACGGCATCTCCGCCTGGTGGAACAACCCGGACCAGGTCTTCGTGGTGATGATGCCCTTCGTGGCGATCGCGGTGATCGTCGGAATCGTCTTCGTCCAGGAGGGCCAGAGACGAATACCCGTGCAGTATGCGAAGCGGGTGGTCGGTCGCAAGATGACGACGGGCGGATCGAGCTATCTGCCCCTGCGCGTGAACATGGCGGGAGTGATCCCGGTCATCTTCGCGGCCTCGATCATGGCCTTCCCGCCGACGGTCGGCCAGCTCCTCAACACGCCGGCCGCGCTCGACTTCGCCGCCTTCTTCAGCCCCGACCGATGGGCCTACATCGTCGGCGAGATCTTCTTCATCATCATCTTCACCTACTTCTATACGGCGGTCACGTTCAACCCCGTCGACCAGGCCGACAACCTGAAGAAGTACGGCGGCTTCATCCCCGGCGTCAGACCGGGACGCCCGACGGCCGAATACCTCGACAGGATCCTCTCGCGACTGACGTTCGCGGGCGCCCTCTATCTGGGCCTCGTCGCCGCCCTGCCGACGATCCTGATCAGCCAGACCTCGGCGAACTTCTTCTTCGGCGGCACCTCGATCCTGATCGTCGTCGGCGTCGCCCTCGACACCGTCAAACAGTTGGAAGCGCAGTTGATGATGCGCAACTACGAGGGCTTCCTGAAGTAGCAGGCGCTCGCGCGGGCGGTAAAACGCCGGCGCTTGGCAGTGAGGGGGAGGGGCGCCGGGGCGCGCCGAGCCGGCGGAAATCCGCTCCCCTCACCCGCGCGTGGAGTCGAAGCGAGAAATCCCCATATATGGGGGTTTTCCGCCTCAGCTCCGGCGAAACGCTGCCCGTGGGCGGATTTCGACGCAGGACGGGACGGTTTCCGCCCACGACCCGAAGGCGGCCATCTCGGCCGAGCCCACGACCAGACTCCAGTTCACCGGCCGCCCGGGCCGTCCCCATGACGCCCGCCCGGCCCCCTCACCGCCCAAGCCACCTTCCGCCTCCGACTACGCTGGGCCCGTGCTGACCCGCCTCGCCCTCGCCGCCCTCGCCGCCCTTCTCCTCCTGCCGGCGGCCGCCGGCGCCCAGCCGCCCGCCGACGGCGGAACCGACGCGATCTGGGTCTGGTCCTGGGACGACCCCGGCACCCTCGCGAGCGACCTCACCACCGACGGCTTCGATCGCGCCTACCTCTATGCGGAGGGCGGCTTCGGGCCGAAGGTCCGGAACGCGATCGCGGCGCTCGACGCTGAGGGGGTCGCGGTCGAGGTGCTCGGTGGCGAGAAGCGCTGGGCCACCGACCACCGGGACGGGATGCTCGACTTCGTGCGCTCGGCGCGCCGCTACCAGCGCGATGCGCCGCCGGACGCCCGGATCGCCGGGATCCACGTCGACGTCGAGCCCTACGGGCTGAAGGCCTGGGACCGGGACGAACGGGGTGTCGCGCGCTCGCTGCTGCGATCGCTAACCGCCGCCCGCCGGGCGGCCGGGCCGCTGCCGTTCGCGGCCGACATCCCGTTCTGGTTCGACGACGTGAGCCTCGGCGGCGGCCACGGGCAGCTCGCGAAGGCGGTCATCGGCGCCACCGACGCGACGACGATCATGGCCTACCGCGACAGCGGCCCGGCGATCATCGACGTCGCCCGGCAGGAGATCCGGATGGCGATGGCGGCGGGGAGAGCGACCACCGTCGGCGTCGAGACCGGCCGCGTCAGCCCCGAGCAGGTGACCTTCGCCGAGGAGGGAATGGCCGCGATGGTCGACGCACTCGCCGCCGTTCGGGCGGCGTTCGGGCCCAACCCGGGCTTCGGGGGAATCGCCGTCCACCACTACGGCTCGCTCTCCGAGCTCGGCCCGTAGGAACCCCGGAAGCCGGGTCGGTGGGCGAACGGTAGCCTGCACGCCTGTGCCTGAGCTGAATCTGATCCTGCTCGGACCTCCGGGGTCCGGAAAGGGAACCCAGGGCGAACGCCTCCAGGAGGACTTCCGCCTGCCCTATTACGCGACCGGCGACATCCTCCGGACGGCCGTCACCGAGGGAACCGAGCTCGGCACGACCGCCAAGGAGTACATGGACCGCGGCGACCTGGTCCCCGACGAGGTCATCATCGGCGTCATCGCCGAGCGGGTCGAGAGCCCCGAAGCCGCCGACGGCTTCATCCTCGACGGCTTCCCGCGCACGGTCGGCCAGGCCGACGCCCTCGGCGAGGAGATGGACAAGCTCGGCCGCGGCATCACTGCGGCAGTGCTGATCGACGTCAGCGACGAGGAGGTCGTCCGCCGGCTCGGCGGCCGCCGCACCTGCGCCAAGAACGGCCACATCTTCCACGTCGACTTCGATCCGCCCAAGAACGAGGACGTCTGCGACATCTGCGGCGCCCGGCTGATCATCCGCGACGACGACAAGCCCGACGTCATCCGCCACCGGCTCGACACCTACCACGAGAAGACGAAGCCGCTCGTCCACTTCTACGAGGAGCGGGGCGTGCTCAAGCGGGTCGACGGCTCGCTGAAGCCGGAAGAGGTCGGCAACAGGATCCGGGCGCTGCTCGCGACCCTGCGGATGGAAGAAGAGCTCTGACCCGCCCTTGATCGTCCCGAAGACTCCGGAGCAGGTCGACAAGATGGCCGCTGCGGGCGAAATCCTCGCCCGTTGCCTGCAGATGCTGAAGAAGAGCGCCCGTCCGGGCGTGACCACCCTCGAGCTCGACCTCGCCGCCGAGCGCTTCATCCGCTCGCAGGGCGCCGAGGCCGCATTCAAGGGCTACAACGGCTTCCCGGGATCGATCTGCGCCTCGCCGAACTCGATGGTCGTCCACGGCATCCCCGGCTCCTACGAGCTCAAGCGCGGCGACCTGATCTCCCTCGACGTCGGTGTCACCCTCGACGGCTGGGTCGCCGACGCCGCCTTCACGATCCCGATCGGCCCGGTCGCCGAGCCGGCGGTGCAACTGCTCGAGACGACGAAGGAATCACTGTTCACCGGCATCGCGGAGGCGAAGGCCGGTAACCACCTCGGCGACATCTCGGCCGCGATCCAGCAGCGCGTCGAGGCGGACGGTCTCGCGGTCATCCGCAGCCTCGTCGGTCACGGAATCGGCCGGCGCATGCACGAGGACCCGCAGATCCCCAACTACGGCGAGCCCGGCAAGGGGCCGCTGCTCGAGGAGGGCATGACCTTCGCCATCGAGCCGATGGTCAACATCGGCTCGCCGGAGATCAGAATGGGCAGCGACAACTGGGCCGTCTACTCCGAGGACGGATCGCTGGCCGCACATTTCGAGTTCACGGTCGCCGTCGGCAAGGACGGCCCGCGGATCCTGACCCCGTGGCACGAGGAATAGCACCGGGCTCCGAGGACTCTTCGGCGGGGGCCGGTCGTTGGATCGACGACGCCGTCGTCTATGAGATCTACCCGCGCTCGTTTCAGGACACGGACGGGGACGGGATCGGCGACCTGCCCGGCATCAGCAGCCGGCTTCCCCACCTGGAGTGGCTCGGCGTCGACGCGATCTGGCTCGCTCCGATCTACGCGTCGCCGCTCGCCGACTACGGCTACGACGTCAGCGACCACAAGTCGATCGCGCCCGAGTTCGGGACGCGACGCCGACTTCGACCTGCTCATCGCCGACGCTCACGCCCGCGGGATCCGGGTGATCCTCGACCTCGTCGTCTCCCACACCTCGATCGAGCATCCGTGGTTCCGGGAGCGTCCCGACTTCTACGTCTGGGCCGATGGGCCGGAGCCGCCGAACAACTGGCGGGCGTCCTTCGGCGGCCCTGCCTGGAGCCGCGACCCCCGCAGCGGCCGCCTCTACCTCCACTCCTTCTACGTCGAGCAGCCCGACCTCGACTGGCGCAACCCGGAGGTCCGCGAGGCGATGGCCGACGTCGTCCGCCACTGGGTCGGCCGCGGCGCCGACGGGTTCCGCGTCGACGCCGTCGACCGCCTCGTCAAAGATGCCGAGCTCCGCGACGATCCGCCTACGGACGTCCCGTTCCCGCTGCCGATGCCGGAGGAACTGCACGGCCTCGACCTGATCCACTCCCGCGATTCGCCGGAGATCGGGATCGCCCTGGCGACGCTCCGCGAGGCCGCCGGCGAGGCGCCGCTGGTCGGCGAGGTGTATCTGCCGGTCGACCGGATCGCTCCCTATCTCGAGTACTTCGACTCCGTCTTCGGCTTCGACCTTCTCCACGCCGACTGGGACGCCGAGCAGCTCGCCGCGGCGATCGACCGTTCGAGCGCTGCCGGGGGCGTTGCCTGGGTGACGTCCAACCACGACTTCCCGCGCGTCGCCACCCGCTGGGGGGAGGAGAACGCGCGGGCGGCTGCGGTGCTGCTCCTGACGCTGGGAAGCGCGGCCTTCGTCTATCAGGGGGAGGAGATCGGGATGGTCGACGGCCCCGAGGGCGACCCTCCTCTCGACCGCTACGGCCGCGACGCGTGCCGGCGGCCGATGCAGTGGGAAGGATCGCCGAGCGGCGGGTTCTCGACCGGCCGGCCGTGGCTCGCACCGGTCGACCCGGAGCGCCGCAACGTCGACGACCAGAGGGAGGCGGACGACTCGATTCTGAGGCTCTTCCGTGAGCTGATCGCGATCCGTCGCCGGATCGGCGGTGCGCCGGTCAGGGTCGAAGCGCCCGCGGGGATGGTCGCCTTCGACCGCGGATCGCACCGGGTCGTGATCAACCTGGGCGGCGAGGACGGCGTGATTGCGCTTCCCGGCGGCTTCGAACCGATCCTGTCGACGGCCCCGGCCCGCGTCACCGACGGCCGCCTCCGGGTCGTGCCCCATTCGGCCGTGATCCTCCTCCGCAGCGGCTGAACCCGATCGGCGTTTAGTGCTCGAGCCCCTGGGGTAGGGGTGCCTGGGAGAGCGGCGGCCGACGGCCGCCGGGAGGAGAAACAAGGGGCCGCAAACCTTGGGAGCAGGGCAGTCCAGTCCAACTCGAAAGCGATCGGTGGCGGTTGGGCTGCTCAGCTGCCTGATCGGCTGCGCCCTCATCTTCTCCGCCTGCGGAAGTGGCGACTCCGGCGGCCCGACCGAGTTGAACTTCTTCATCTTCAACGAGCCCAGCGGCATCGTCCCGAAGATCGCCGACAGCTGCTCGAAGTCCTCGAACGGCGAGTACACGATCAGCTTCCAGTACCTGCCGTCCGACGCCGATCAGCAGCGCGAGCAGCTCGTCCGGCGGCTCGGTGCCGAGGACAGCTCGATCGACATCATGGGCATGGATGTGATCTGGACCGGCGAGTTCGCGAACGCCGGCTGGGTCGAGCAGTGGACGGGCGCGGACGAGCGGGCCGCGACCGATGGCGTGTTCCCGAGCGTCGCCGAGACGGCGCGCTTCGAGGACAAGCTCTGGGCGGCGCCGATCTGGAGCAACACGCAGCTGCTCTGGTACCGCAAGGACCGGGTGCCGAATCCCCCGAAGACGTGGGACGAGATGCTGAAGCAGGCGGCCGACATCGGGCCGAACGGGACGATCCAGGTGCAGGCGAACCGCTACGAGGGGCTCGTCGTCTGGTTCAACTCGATGGTCGAGTCGGCCGGGACGAGCATCGTCCAGCCCGACAACGCCGAGGAGGTCGACCTGACCAGTCCCGAGACGGACAGGGCGCTCGGATTGATGGTCCAGCTGGCCAACTCCGAGTCCGCGGATTCGTCGCAGTCGACCTCCACGGAGGACACGGCGCGGCTCTCGTTCGAGCAGGGATCGTCGAGTTTCATGCTCAACTACCCGTTCGTCTACCCGAGCGCCAAGGAGAACGCGCCCGACGTCTTCAAGAACCTCGGCGAGACGCTCTACCCGCGTGTCGACGCCGACCGCCCCTCGGCTCCGCCGCTCGGCGGAATCAACCTCGGCGTCTCCAGCTACTCCGAGCACAAGCAGGAGGCCTTCGACGCGATCAAATGCATGATCCAGCCTCAGAACCAGATCAAGATCGCCACCGCGGGCGGACTGCCGCCGGTCACCGAGGACCTCTACTCCAAGCCGGAGATCGACAAGGTCTATCCCGGCTTCGCCGACCTGATCCGGCAGTCGATCAAGCAGGCGGCTCCCCGGCCCGTCACGCCCGCCTACCAGGACCTGTCGCTGGCGATCCAGCGGACGATCCACCCACTCGACGACATCGCGCCCGACGACGTGCCGTCGAAGGTCGATGAGCTGCGACAGAACGTCCAGGACGCACTCGACGTGAAGGGACTGCTCTGATGGAAGCCGCCGCGTCCGCGCCCCCCGCCGGCGGGGAGAAGCCGAAGAAGCCGCCGATCAGCGAGCGGGCGCGTTCCGAGCGCCGGCTGGGTTGGATCCTCTGTGCACCCGCCGTGATCGCGATGCTGCTCGTCACCGCCTATCCGATCATCTACGCGTTCATCCTCAGCCTTCAGCGCTTCGACCTGCGCTTCCCGGACGAGCGCGAGTTCGTCGGGCTCAGCAACTACGCGGACGTCCTCACCTCAAGCCTGTGGTGGACCGACGTCGCCAACACGCTCGGGGTGACGGTCGTATCGGTGACGATCGAGTTCGTGCTCGGGATGTCGATTGCCCTCCTCATGCACCGGGCGATCTTCGGGCGCGGGGTCGTCCGGACCTCGGTCCTGATTCCGTACGGGATCGTCACCGTCGTCGCCGCGTTCACCTGGCAGTTCGCGTTCCAGCCCGACACCGGCTTCGTCAACCAGCTGCCGTTCGTGGCCGACGACATGAACTGGTTCGGCGACCGCTTCAGCGCCTTCGTGGTGATCATCCTCGCCGAGGTCTGGAAGACGACGCCGTTCATCGCGCTGCTGCTGCTCGCCGGGATGACGACGATCGACGACGGCCTCTACGAGGCGGCCAAGGTCGATGGGGCCAATGCGGTCCAGCGCTTCTTCCGGATCACGCTGCCGCTGATGAAGCCGGCGATCCTCGTCGCACTGCTCTTCCGCACCCTCGACGCGTTCCGCGTCTTCGACTCGATATTCGTGATGACGCGAGGATCCGTGGACACCGAATCGGTGTCGATCCTCGGCTACAACCAGCTCATATCGAGGCTCAACCTCGGTCTCGGCTCGGCGGTGTCGGTGTTGATCTTCATCGCCGTACTGATCATCGCGTTCCTGTTCGTCAAGGGCTTCGGGACCGCGGTCCCGGGCAAGGAGGAGAACCGGTGACGACCGACCAGCAGACGGCTCAGCAGCGGATCCTCTGGCTCTTCGGGATCGTGGTCGTGATCTTCTATGCCCTCTTCCCGGTGCTCTGGATCATCTCGTTGTCGCTGAAGACACCGGCGACGGTGACCGTGAAGCCGGACGAGGGCTTTTGGGGCACGCTGATACCGAGCGATGCGACCCTGAAGAACTACGACGCGCTGTTCAAGGACGGACTCGACGGCCCCTTCCTGAAGCCGCTGATCAACTCGATCGGGATCGCGCTGATCGCGACGCTGATCGCGATCGTGTTGGCCTCCTTCGCGGCCTACGCCATCGCCCGCCTCGACTTCCCCGGCAAGACGCTCGTCCTCGGAGGCGCCCTGGCGATCGCGATGTTCCCGGCGATCTCGACCGTCGGCCCGCTCTTCGACATGTGGCGGACGCTCGGCCTCTACGACACCTGGGCCGGGCTGATCATCCCTTACCTGAGCTTCTCGCTGCCGCTTGCGATCTACACCCTCGTCGCGTTCTTCCGGGAGATCCCCTGGGAGCTCGAACAGGCGGCCCAGGTCGACGGAGCGACCCCGTTTCAGGCGTTCCGGAAGGTGATCGTGCCGCTCGCGACCCCGGGCATGTTCACCGCCGCGATCCTCGTCTTCATCTTCGCCTGGAACGACTTCCTGTTCGCGATCTCGCTGACCAGCTCCGACGCATCGCGGACGGTGCCGGCGGCGCTCGCCTTCTTCACCGGCGACTCCCAGTTCACCCAGCCGTTCGCGAACATCGCGGCCGCCGCGGTGATCGTGACGATCCCGATCATCATCTTCGTATTGATCTTCCAGCGACGGATCGTCGCCGGACTGACCTCAGGCGCCGTCAAGGGCTAGAGAGGAGACAACGTGTCAGAGATCACTCTCGACAACGTGACCAAGCGGTTCCCCGACGGGACCGAGGCGGTCAAGCAACTCGACCTCGACATCGCCGATGGTGAGTTCCTGATCCTCGTCGGCCCGTCGGGCTGCGGGAAGTCGACGGCGCTGCGGATGATCGCCGGGCTCGAGGACATCTCCGACGGCGAGCTGCGAATCGGCGACGACGTCGTCAACGGCAAGGCGCCGAAGGACCGCGACATCGCGATGGTCTTCCAGAACTACGCGCTCTACCCGCACATGACCGTGCGCGAGAACATGGAGTTCCCGCTGAAGATGGCGAAGGTCGAGCAGGGCAAGGTCGACGAGATGGTCGAGAAGGCGGCCGAGATCCTCGACCTCACCGAGCACCTCGACCGCAAGCCGTCCAATCTCTCCGGCGGCCAGCGCCAGCGGGTGGCGATGGGGCGCGCGATCGTTCGCGAGCCGAAGGCATTCCTGATGGACGAGCCGCTCTCGAACCTCGACGCGAAGCTGCGGGTGCAGATGCGCGCCGAGGTCTCGCGGATCCAGAATCGCCTCGAGACGACGACCGTCTACGTCACCCACGACCAGACCGAGGCGATGACGCTCGGCGACCGGGTCGCGGTGATGCGAAAGGGCGAGCTTCAGCAGGTCGGCAGCCCGCAGGACCTCTACGAGCACCCCGTAAATCTCTTCGTCGCCGGTTTCATCGGCTCGCCGTCGATGAACTTCATGCCGGTCGAGCTCTCCGGGCGGACCGCGAAGCTGCCCTTCTGCGAGGTCGAGATCCCCGAGTCGATGGCGAAGGAGCTCGAATCGCACGAGGCCAGGGACCTGATGGTGGGAATCCGCCCCGAGCACTTCGAGGACGCGAAGCTGATCGGCGACCAGGAAGGCCCGCGGTTCGAGGTCGAGGTGACGATTCTCGAGTCGATGGGCTCCGAGCTCTACGTCTACTTCGACACCGATGCCGAGGTGCGCGCGGAGCAGCTCGACGAGCTCGCCGCCGACACCGGCGGCGAGGGCTCTTCGGATTCCGGTCAGATCGTCGCCCGGCTCGACGCCACGAGCGAGGCGAAGCGCGGCGAGCGGATCGAGCTCTGGATGGACCCGACGAAGCTCCACTTCTTCGACCTCGAGTCCGGCCAGCGGATCGCGGGCGCCGGCGAGCAGTCCTCCTGAGCGTTCCCGGCCGGGCTCAGTCGAACGCTTTGCGGAGGCGCTCGACGACGCTCTCGTCCCACTCGTGGGTACGGAGCAGCATGTAGCGGTCGCGGACGACGCGGATGTAGGCGTCGGCTTCGGTTCCCGCCCCGATCAGCTCGGCCTCGCGCAGCGACTCCACGATCGGCACGAACTCGTCCTCGAACCACGCCTCGGCGACCTCGCCGCGGTCGAGGAGCTCGGCGAGGCCCTGCATGAGCCGAAAACCCCAGGCCTCGACGGCCTCGGCGAGCTCGGCGTAGCCCTGGGCCGGATCGCTGAACGAGATCCGCCGCCGTTGCTCGGCGGTCAGCGGCACCCGCTCGACGAACAGCCGCTCATGGCTCTTCGCGGGGAGGTCGGCCAGCTTCAGCCCGCGGTCGGCGGCGACGCGGGTCGTCACCTCGGTGACGTAGGCCTCGATGACGTCGCGACCGAGATGGCGGGCGACCGAGACTCGGTGATGGCCATCGACGACGAAGTGGAGGCCGCCGACGCGGAGCACCTCGATCGGCGGCATTCCCTCGCCGCGCCGCTGGGCGACGTTGATCCGCTGCCAGCGGGCCCGGACCCTGGCGCTGCGCGGGCGGAAGTCGCGATCGAACTCCTCGGCCCGGTCGACGGAGCCGACGATCGTGTCCAGTGGGATCGACTGCAGGCCGATCCGCCGCTCGCCGGTCCGCCCGAGCGCCTCGACGACCTCCTCGAACGGCAGCAGCGTGCTGACGTCGCCGGCCTGCCCGCGGAGTCGTGCGGAGAGGCGGCCGAGGGCGGCGCGCCGGCGGGCCCGGTTGAAGTCGCTCTGCGCGTCCTGGCTGTTGAACCCGGTGTCGATGGAGGAAGTTTGCCGACCGGAGGCCGAAGCGGGGTCGCGGCCGCCGAAATCCGTCCTTTCCACGGATTCGACCGCGGTCGCCGTGCGCGACCCTGTGCCGATGAGCGTTCTCGTCGCCTACGCGTCCAAGCACGGATCGACCGCCGAGATCGCCGAGGCGATCGCCGGCGAGCTGCGAGAGCGGGGGCTCGCCGCCGATTGCGTCGAGGCCGGCGCCGTCGACGGGATCGGCGATCACGAGGCGGTGGTGCTGGGCAGCGCCGTCTATATGAAGCGGTGGCAGGGAGATGCCCGCCACTTCCTCCGCAGGCACGGGGGAGAGCTGGCCGAACTGCCGTTCTGGGTCTTCAGCTCCGGCCCGACCGGCGACCCGGCGGAGGACGACGCCGCCTGGCAGGAGCCGAAGCGCACGATCGCCAAGGCCGAGAAGCTCGGCGTCCGCGGCCACGTGGTCTTCGGGGGCCGGATCTCCCCGGAGTCGGGGCGGATGGCGAAGTCCATGGCCGAGAACACTCCCGAGGAGTACCGCGACCGCCGCGACTGGGACGAGATCCGTGCCTGGGCGGGTAAGATCGCCGCGGAGCTGGCAGCGGGCTGAGAACGGGCTCCAGGGGCCCGAAACGCGCCTGAACGCCCGGCCTTGCACGCCGCGGCGCCCGTGCTAGCATCCCCGTTCGGCCTCAGGGCCGTCCGACACCGCCTGCCATCCGATTCCTGGGATGTCGCGGGCCACCTCAAGTCCGATAGAAAGAGCCGAAGGCGATGAAGGTCCGAGCCTCCGTAAAACCGATGTGCGAACGATGCCAGGTCATCCGGCGGCGCGGCCGCGTCCTCGTGATCTGCTCGAACCCCCGCCACAAGCAGAGGCAGGGCTAGTCGATGGCGCGTATCGCAGGAGTCAATCTCCCGCTCAACAAGCGGACCGAGGTCGGACTGACCTACGTCCACGGAATCGGCAGCTCGACCGCGAAGAAGATCCTCGCCGACACCGGCGTCGACGGGAACACGCGGGTCGGCGACCTGACCGAGGACGAGGTCATCAAGCTTCGCGAGGCGGTCGAGTCCTACCCGGTCGAGGGCGACCTGCGGCGCGAGCGCTCGCAGAACGTCAAGCGGCTGATGGAGATCGGCTCCTACCGCGGCCTGCGCCACCGGCGCGGCCTGCCGGTCAACGGCCAGCGGACCAAGACCAACGCCCGCGGTCGCAAGGGCCCCAAGAAGATGAGCGTGACCGGCCGCAAGAAGGCGCCGTCAGCCAAGTGATGACCACGACTTACCGAGTGAGGACTTTCTAGATGCCGCAACCCAAGCGAGGCGCGGGCCGCTCCAAGCGCCGCGTGCGCAAGAACGTCCCCTTCGGACAGGCGCACATCAAGACCAGCTTCAACAACACGATCGTCACCCTCACCGACCCCGAGGGCAACGTCATCGCCTGGGAGTCCGCCGGCAGCGCCGGTTTCAAGGGCTCCCGCAAGTCGACGCCGTTCGCCGCCCAGGTGACCGCCGACAACGCCGCCCGCAAGGGCATGGAGCACGGCCTCGAGCGGGTCGAGGTCCACGCCAAGGGCGCGGGCTCCGGTCGCGAGACCGCGATCCGGGCGCTGCAGGCCGCCGGCCTCCAGGTGACGACGGTCAAGGACGTGACCCCGCAGGCCCACAACGGCTGCCGACCCAAGAAGCGGAGGCGCGTCTGATGGCTCGCGACACTTCACCGCAGTGCAAGCAGTGCCGGCGCGAGGGACAGAAGCTGTTCCTGAAGGGCGAGCGCTGCCTGACCGACAAGTGCGGCGTCGAACGCCGCTCCTACCCGCCGGGCGATCACGGCCGCGGACGCCTGCGGGCCTCCGAGTACCGCCAGCAGCTCCGCGAGAAGCAGAAGGCACGCCGCTTCTACCAGGTCCTCGAGAAGCAGTTCCGCGCCTACTACGACAAGGCTTCGCGCCAGGACGGCGTCACCGGCGAGAACCTGCTGCGCCTGCTCGAGCGTCGTTTCGACAACGTCCTCGTCCGGCTCGGATTCGCCGCATCGCGCCGCCAGGCCCGGCAGCTGATCCGCCACGGTCACTGGCAGATCAACGGCCGCCGCGTCGACATCCCCAGCTACCAGGTGAAGCCCGAGGACGTCATCTCGATCAAGTCGGGATCCGACGCCGACACGACTGTCCGGGTAGCCACCGAACTGATTTCAACCGTGCCCCCCTGGCTGCAGGCCGATCACGATTCGCTCACCGCAAAGGTGTTGCGTCTCCCCGAGAGGGACGAGATCGACTCGCCGATTTCCGAGCAGCTCATCGTCGAGCTGTACTCGAAGTAGAGGGCTCCCAAAACCGCGACGGAAGGAAGCGCTATGACCACCCTGCCCGAATTTCAGACCCCGACGATCTCTGCTGAGGACGTCGACGACAACCAGGGCTCGTTCACGATCGAGCCGCTCGACAAGGGCTTCGGCTACACGTACGGCAACAGCCTGCGTCGCGTGCTGCTTTCCTCGCTGAAGGGCGCCGCCATCACGAGCGTCCGCATCGAGGGCGTCGCTCACGAGTTCTCGAGCATCCCCGGGGTCAAGGAGGACGTCACCGACATCATCCTCAACCTCAAGGACATCGTCGTCCGGATGCACACCGACGCCGACGTCGTCGAGGTGCCGCTGGTCGCCACCGGCCCCGGCGAGATCACCGCTGGTGACCTCGAGACGCCGGCCGGCGTCGAGATCCTCAACCCCGAGGCTCCGATCGCGACGCTCGAGAAGAAGACCAAGCTCGAGATGTACCTGACGGTCGGCCGCGGCCGCGGCTACTCGCCGGCCGAGGACAACAAGTCCGAGGACCAGCCGATCGGCGTCATCCCGATCGACTCGATCTTCTCGCCGATCAAGCGCGCTTCCTACCGGGTCGACTCCTCGCGAGTCGGTCAGCGGACGGACTTCGACAAGCTCTCGCTGCAGCTCGAGACCGACGGCTCGATCGAGCCCGGTGCGGCGCTGCGCGAGGCGGCCGAGCTGATGATCGCCAGCCTGGCGATCTTCACCGACGCCGACCGCGTCGAGGAGCTGACGCAGACCAACGGTGCCGAGCCCGAGGCGGCCGACGACACCGGTGCCGGCGGCACCGGCGACGACCGGCTGATCGAGGAGCTCGAGATCGGCGTCCGCGCCTACAACTGCCTGAAGCGGGCGGGCGTGCAGACGATCGGCGACCTCCAGGCCAAGTCAGAGTCGGAGCTGAAGGCGATCCCGAACTTCGGCGAGCGCTCGATCGAAGAGGTCATCGAGGCCATGCACGGCCTCGGTCTCGATCTCCGCGACGAGTAGCCTCCGCCGACTGCCGAACGAGACAGGAGTCGAGCACCGATGCGCCACAAGAAGAACAAGCACAAGCTGAGCAGGGACACAGCTCATCGCAAGGCGCTCATGAAGAACCTGTCCAAGCAGCTCTTCGAGCACGAGCGGATCCAGACCAGTCAGGCGAAGGCCAAGGCGGTCAAGCCCGAGGTCGAGAAGATGATCACGATCGCCAAGCGCGGCGATCTCCACTCGCGCCGCCTGCTGCTCTCGCGGCTCGGCCAGGACAAGTTCATCGTCCACAAGCTCGTCGACGAGATCGCCCCGCGCTACACCGAGCGACCCGGCGGATACACGCGGATCATCAAGCTCGGCCCGCGCCGGTCCGACTCGACCGAAATGGTGTACCTCGAACTCGTCTAGGCGGGCGCCCGTCCCATGGGCACCTACCGGCTGGACATCCAATACGACGGCACGCGCTTCAGCGGCTGGGCCACCCAGCCGGGGAAGCGGACCGTCCAGGGCGAGCTCGAGGACGCGCTTGCGAAGGTGCTCGGCGAGCCGACCCGGCTGACGGTCGCCGGCCGGACCGATGCCGGCGTCCACGCTCTCGGCCAGGTCGCGAGCTTCGACACCGAGCGTGTGGTGCCGGACTCGCTGCAGCGGGCGCTCAACTCGCTGACCGGGCGGGACGTGTCCGTCCCCGCTCTCGCCCGCGCCGAGGACGGCTTCGATGCCCGCCGCGGCGCGATCTCCCGCCGCTACCGCTACCGGCTCGAGACGACGCCGGTGCCGAGCCCGTTCGAGCGCAACCGGGTGCTGCACTGGCCGCACCGGCTCGACGCCGACCTCGCCCGCGCCTGCACGGAACTGCTGCCCGGCGTCCACGACTTCACGGCATTCACGCCGACCGACACGGCTCACCGCCACTTCCGGCGCACGATCCTCGACGCCACCTGGGAGCGCGAGTCCGAGACGATCCTCGCCTTCGAGGTCGAAGCCGACGCCTTTCTGCGGGGGATGGTCCGCTGCCTCGTCGGCACGATCCTCGAGGTGGCGGCGGGGCGACGTACGCTCGACGACTACCGCCGGCTGCTCGAGGGCGCGCGCCGCGAGGAAGCCGGGGACTCGATGCGGGCCTCGGGCCTCTATCTGCTGCGGGTTCGCTACTAGGTTCCCCTCGGTGGCGGACCCGGTGATCGGGCCGATTTTCCGGGTGTAAGGTGAGTCGCTCAGGGACCGACGAAGGGAAATGCGTGTGCCTGGCCATCCCCGGTCAGATTCTTGAGGTCGTTGACGAGGTCAATCGGATCGCGAAGGTCGATGTCGCGGGCGTCCGGCGCAACGTCAACATCGGCCTCCTCGACGACGACGGGAGCGGCGCCGAGATCGGCGACTGGGTCCTGATCCACGTCGGCTTCGCGATCTCGAAGGTCGACGAGGAGGAGGCCCTCGCCACCCGCAAGCTGCTCGAGGGTCTCGGCGCCGACTATGAGCAGGAGCTCGAGGACCTGAAGACGAGCGTGATCGAATGACCGGCCGCGCCGCCGATGGCCGCAACTGCACGCCGGAGACCGGGTGCATCACCTGCGGCGACGTCGCCGCCGAGCTCGACGTCGTCTCGGTCGACCGCGAGCGCGGCCTGGCGCTCTGCGGGGCCGCCGACGGGCGCCGCGAGACGGTCGAGATCGCGCTCGTGGGCGCCGTGGCGGCCGGCGACCGGTTGCTCGTCCACGCCGGCACCGCGATCGCCCATCTCGGAGCGGGAACGTCCGTGCCCGAGGCCGCGGGGGTTCGCGCCGCAGGAGCCCGCGGTTGATGCGCTTCGTGGACGAGTTCCGCGATCCGGAGCTCGGCCGGGCGCTGGCCGCCGACATCCTCGGTCTCGTCGAGCCGGGCCGCCGCTACAAGCTGATGGAGGTGTGCGGCGGCCATACGCACTCGATCTACAAGTACGGGATCGACGACCTTCTCCCGGAGAACGTCGAGCTGGTCCACGGGCCGGGGTGTCCCGTCTGCGTGATCCCGATGGGCAGGGTCGACGACGGCCTCGCGATCGCCGCCCGCGAGGACGTGATCTTCACCTGCTTCGGGGACATGATGCGAGTGCCCGGTTCGACGCAGACCTTCCTCGACGCGCGGGCGGAGGGGGCCGACATCCGCATGGTCTACTCGCCGCTCGACGCCCTCCGGATCGCGAAGACGAACCCCGCCAAGGACGTCGTGTTCTTCGCGATCGGGTTCGAGACGACGGCGCCGTCGACCGCGCTGACGCTGAAGCGGGCAAAGGCGGAGGGGGTCGAGAACTTCCTCTGCATCTGCAACCACGTGACGATCGTGCCGCCGTTGCGAGCGCTGCTCGAGTCTCCCGACCTGCGCCTCGACGGCTTCATCGGGCCGGGACACGTCTCGACGATCGTCGGCGCCCGCCCGTTCGAGTTCGTCCCGGCCTCCTACGGCAAGCCGCTGGTGACGGCGGGCTTCGAGCCGCTCGACGTCCTCCAGGCGATCCGGATGATCCTCGCCCAGATCGCCGCGGGCGAGGCGAAGGTCGAGAACCAGTACGCACGCGTCGTCCCCTACGAGGGCAACCCCGCCGCCCTCGCGGTGATGGCGGAGGTCTTCGAGCTCCGGCCCCATTTCGAGTGGCGCGGCCTCGGATTCATCTCCCAGAGCGGGCTGCGCCTCTCCGACGCCTACGCGGACTTCGATGCGGAGCTCCGCTACGAGACCCCCGGGATCCGCGTCGCCGACCCGAAGGCATGTCAGTGCGGCGAGGTGCTGAAGGGCGTGATCAAGCCCTGGGAGTGCAAGGTGTTCGGGACCGCCTGCACCCCCGAGCACGCGATCGGGACCTGCATGGTCTCGCCGGAGGGCGCCTGCGCCGCCTACTACCAGTACGGCCGGTTCGCCCGCGAGCGGGAGGTCGTCTGATGGCGCCGCCGGAGATCCCACCGCCTCCGATCTCGGATCGGGAGCAGAGAATCCTCGGCATCATCGAGACGACGCGGGCGAAGCGCCCGAAGTTCAAGGACGAGCGGGTGACGATGGCCCACGGGGCAGGCGGGAAGGCGACCCAGACGCTGATCGAGGGGTTGTTCGTTCCCGCCCTCGCATCCGGCGCCGAGCCGGGAGCGGGCGGCCTCGCCGATCTCGCCGATGCGGGCGCGGTGACGGTCGACGGGACCGGCCTGGCGATGACGACGGACTCGTTCGTAGTCAGGCCGCTCCGATTCCCGGGCGGCTCGATCGGCGAGCTCGCCGTCAACGGGACGGTCAACGACCTCGCGATGGCCGGGGCCGAGCCCCGGGCGCTGACGCTGGCGCTCATCCTCGAGGAGGGCCTGCCCGCCGACGTGCTCCGCGCCGAGGTCGAGGCGATCGCAGCCGCAGCCGCCGTCGCCGGGGTCGAGGTCGTCGCCGGCGACACCAAGGTCGTCGAGCGCGGCAGCTGCGACTCGATGTACGTGACCACGACCGGAATCGGCCGGGTCGACGACCGGGCGAGCCTCTCCCCCGGAAACCTCCGGCCCGGCGACCGGGTCCTCGTCTCCGGCCCGATCGGCGACCACGGCACGGCGATCATGCTGGCGCGTGGCGAGTTCGAGCTCGACGCCGACGTCGAATCCGACACCCAGCCGCTCTGGCCCGCAGTCGATGCCCTCCTCGACGCTGCGGGTGATGACCTGCGTTGCCTCCGCGATGCGACCCGGGGCGGGGTGGCGACCGTCCTCAACGAGCTCGCCCGGGCGTCCGGCGTGGCGATCGTCGCGCACGAGCGCGACGTGCCCGTCCGCCCGGCTGTGGCGGGAGCCGCCGAGATCCTCGGGATCGACCCGATGTACGTGGCCAACGAGGGACGGCTCGTCGCCTTCGTCGCGCCCGAGTCAACCAGCGCCGCGCTCGCGGCGCTGCGCGGCGTCCCCGGTTCGGAGGAGGCGGCCGACATCGGCGAGGTGAGGACGGAGCCCCCGGGCATGGTCCTCGTCGAGACCGCGTTCGGCGGCAAGCGGGTCATGGACCTCCTCGCCGGCGACCCCCTGCCGAGGATCTGCTGATGCACGAGCTCTCGGTCGCCTCGGCCATCGTCGACACCGTCGTCCGGCACGCGGAGGGGAACCGCGTCGAGGTCGTCAGCCTGCGGCTCGGCCGGCTTCGCCAGGTCGTGCCCGACTCGCTCGGCTTCTACTTCGGGATCGCCGGGCGCGACACGGTCTGCGAGGGAGCGAGCCTCGAGATCGAGTCGATCGACGTGCTGATGTCGTGCGGGGCGTGCGGCAACGAGTGGGACCCGCAGCCCCCGGCGGAGCACGGCGAAGCCGACGGCGGCGGCTACGTGATGCCGCAGTTCCGTTGCCCGCGCTGCGAGTCGGCGGGGGCGAGGGTGGTCCGCGGCGACGAGCTCGAGGTCGAGTCGATCGAGGTCCGCACCGCCGACGAGGAACCCGTTCCAGCAACGAAGGCCGAGTGAGGAGGAGCCGAATGCATCGCACCAAGATCAAGGTGGCCGAGGACGCGCTCGACGCGAACACGACGATCGCGAACGCCAACCGCGCAGACTTCGACCGCGAGGGCGTCGCCGTCGTCAACCTGATGAGCGCACCCGGGGCGGGGAAGACGAGCCTTCTCGAGCGGGCGCTCGCCGACCGCGGCGACGTTCCCGTGGCGGTGCTCGAAGGCGATGTCCAGGGATCGATGGACGCCGACCGGCTCGCAGCGCTGCACATCCCGGTCGTCCAGCTCAACACCGATGGCGGCTTCGGCGGCGAATGCCACCTCGACGCGAACATGGTCCGCTCGGCGCTCCCCGACCTGCCGCTGGACGAGATCGACCTGCTCGTCATCGAAAACGTCGGCAACCTCGTCTGCCCGGCCGAGTTCCGGGTCGGCGAGGACGCCAAGGCGATGGTCTGCTCGGTGACGGAGGGCGAGGACAAGCCGCTCAAGTACCCGCTGATGTTCCGGACCTGCGAGGTCGTCGTCGTCAACAAGATCGACCTGCTCGAGCACCTCGACTTCGACCTCGACCTGCTCCTTCACAACATCGGCGCGGTCAACCCGGAAGCCCGGGTCATCGAGACGAGCGCCCGGACCGGGGAGGGCGTCGCGGACTTCACGGCCTGGCTGCTCGGCGTCGGCCGGCGCGCTGCCGCCGCGGCCTGAGACGTGGTCGGGCGATGACCGGCCCCGGCCCGGCGGATGTCGAGCCCGCGGCGTCGCTGCTCGCCCGTCTTGCCGATCGCCGCCGCGGGGCCGGGGACGAGCTGTTCGGCCGCGAGTCGGACCGGATCGCCCGGTGCTGCCATCGGATGGCCGAGCGGTTCGCCCGCGGCGGCCGGCTGATCGCGATCGGGGCGACTCCGGAGGCTCGATCGGACGCGCGCCATGTGGCGGTCGAGTTCGTCCATCCCGTCATCGTCGGCAAGCGCGCCCTCCCCGCGATCGCGATCACGCCCGAGGGCGGCGACGTCGCCGTGCTCGCGGAGTCCCTGGCGGAGCCGGAGGACATCGTGATCGGGTTCGGCGCCGAGTACCCGGGCGGCGAGCCGACCGCCGAAGCGCTCGCGGCGGCGGCGCTGATCGGTTGCATGACGATCGAGTTCCCGCTCGCCGGCTCGGCCGCCGGCGCGGACCGCGCCTGGCCGTTCGCCGTGCCGGGCGCTGACGCGGACGTCCGCCAGGAGCTGATCGAGACGCTCTACCACCTGCTCTGGGAGCTGGTCCACGTCTTCTTCGACCACCGCGGGCTGCTGGAGGGGCGCGAGGGCGGGAGCACTCACGACGCCGGGGCGTCGAGCTTCCTCTACCCGTTCCTCGGTGAGCGCGAGACCGACCTCGACGGCGTCCTGGCTGACGTTCGCCAGTCGGTCCTGCTCAAGTCGGAGGAGATCGCCGCCCTCCGCGAGGCGACTCTGGTCGGCAACGCAGGCCCGATCGGCGCGGCTGCCGCGACCTTGCGCGAACGCCTCTCCGAAGGCCGCCTGCTCGCGCTCGGCAACGGCGGGTCGGCGACCGACGCGATGGACGCGGTCGCCGACTTCCGCGCCGCCGGCGGGCGCTGGGCGCCGCGCCGGGCCATCGACCTGACCGAGGACACGGCGATCCTGACGGCGATCGCCAACGACGTCGGGGTCGCCGAGATCTTCAAGCGGCAGGTGATCGCGCAGGGCCGGCCCGGTGACGTCCTGGTCGCCTTTTCGACCAGCGGCGGCTCCGAGGACGTGATCGCGGCTCTGCTCGAAGCGCGGGAGCGCGGCATTGCGACGATCGCGATGCTCGGATACGACGGCGGCCGCGTCGCCGCCGAGGGCCTCGCCGACCACATCATCGTCGCGCCCTCCGAGAACATCCCGCGGATCCAGGAGGCGCAGGCGAGCGCATTCCACGCGATCCGCGAGCTGGTCGGTTAGGCATGGAGGCATCGCCGGCACCGGCGCGCCGCCGCCTCCGCATCCGGGTCGGCGGGGTCGTCCAGGGGGTCGGGTTCCGCCCATACGTCTTCAGGCTCGCCGGCGAGCTCGGGCTCGCGGGGTTCGTGCTCAACGACCCGAAGGGCGTCGTGATCGAGATCGAAGGGGACGATGCCGCGGTCGCCGGGTTCCTGCGGCGGCTCCCGGCCGAGGCCCCGCCGCTCGCCTCGATCGCCGAGGTCGTGCCGACTGCCCTGGAGCCGGTCGGCGAGGCCGGCTTCGTCGTCGGAGCGAGCCGCGACGGGGAGGCGGGCGCGCCCGTTGCAGCGGACGCAGCGACGTGCCCCGCGTGCCTGGCGGAGCTGCTCGACCCGGGCGACCGCCGCCACCGGTACCCGTTCGTCAACTGCACCGACTGCGGCCCTCGGTTCACGATCGTCGACGACGTCCCCTACGACCGGGCGACGACGACGATGGCGGGTTTTCCGATGTGCGCCGCCTGCACGGCCGAGTACGAAGATCCGGCCAGCCGCCGCTTCCAGGCCCAGGCGAACGCCTGCCCCGACTGCGGGCCGCGCCTCGGCCTGATTGCGCCGGGCGAGGAGACCGAGAGGGCGAGCGGGGAGGAGGCGCTGCGCGAAACGGTCGCCGCGCTGATCGCCGGCCGGATCGTCGCGGTCAAGGGGCTCGGCGGCTACCACCTCGCCTGCCGGGCCGACGACGAGGCCGTCGTCGCGACTCTGCGCGCACGCAAACATCGCGAGGACCGGCCGTTCGCATTGATGGTCGCGACGATCGAGGACGCTCGCCGCCTCGTCGAGCTGACGGCGGCCGAGGAGGCGCTGCTGGAGGGGCGGGAGCGACCGATCTTGATCGCTCGCCGGCTCGCCGGCGCCGATGTCGCCGAATCCGTCGCTCCCGGGGCGATGGACCTCGGCGTGATGCTTCCCTACTCGCCCCTTCACCACCTGCTCGCCCGCGAGGCCGGAGTGCCTCTCGTGATGACCTCCGGCAACGTCTCCGACGAGCCGATCGTCTATGACGACGGCGATGCGGCCGAGCGGATGACGGGGATCGCGGATCTGATCTGCCGGCACGACCGCCCGATCCGCACCCGGACCGACGATTCGGTCGTGCGCGCCCTCGATCCGGCGGTCCGGGCGGAGCCGCTGCTGATTCGGCGCTCGCGCGGCTTCGTCCCCGGTGCGCTCTCGCTGCCGATCCCGGCCCGGCGCCCGATCCTCGGCTGCGGCGCCGAGCTGAAGAGCACGTTCTGTCTGGCGAGTGACGATCGCGCCTGGGTCTCCCACCACATCGGCGACCTCGGCAACTACGAGACGCTGGCCTCCTATCGCGAGGGCGTCACCCGGTTCGAGCGGCTCTTCTCCGCCCGTCCGGCGCTCGTCGCTCACGATCTCCATCCGGACTACCTCTCGACCGGCTACGCGCTCGAGCGGGAGGCCGAGGCGACGATCGCCGTCCAGCATCACCATGCGCATCTCGGCGCCGTGCTCGCCGAGCACGGCGAGCACGGCCCGGCGGTTGGGGCGATCTTCGACGGTGCCGGCCTCGGGCCGGACGGGACCGTCTGGGGCGGCGAGCTCCTCGTCGGCGGCCTCGCCGGTTACGAGCGGGCCGGCCTCCTCTTCCCGGTCCGCCTGCCGGGCGGGGACGCGGCCGCGCGGGAGCCGTGGCGGATGGCCTGCGCGTGGCTGGCGGCGGCGCTCGACGACGAGGACCCACCGATGCCGCGCGTGATCGGCCGGGAGTTGGGTCGGGAGCGGTGGGAGGCGGTCGCCGGGCTCGTCCGGACCGGCATGGCCTCGCCGCTGACGACGAGCGCCGGACGCCTCTTCGATGCAGTGGCATCGCTCTGCGGATTGCGACAGGAGGTCACCTACGAGGGACAGGCGGCGGTCGAGCTCGAAGCCGCGGCACGACGCCGCGGCGCGACGGACGCCGAAGATGGGTACCCGATCGATGTCGTGGCGGAGGGCGACGGGCCGATCGTGATCGATCCGCGTGAGGCGATCGCGGCGATCGCCGCCGACTGCGACCGCGGCGCCGCGGTCGGGGACGTGGCGGCGCGGTTCCACGCGGGCCTCGCGGGCGCGACCGCCTCCGCCTGCACCCGCCTCGCCTCCGGCCACGGGACGGGGTCGGTCGCCCTCGCCGGAGGCGTCTTCCAGAACCGGCTCCTGCTCGAGACGACGACCTCGCTCCTGCGGCGCGCGGGCCTGCGCGTGCTCCTGCCGCTCCGCCTCCCGCCCAACGACGGGGCGATCTCCTACGGGCAGGCCGCGATCGCCGCCTGCGCCGACGCCTCCCGGCCCTAGAATCGACCGGGTGCGGGTTCTGCTGACCAACGACGACGGGATCGCTGCGCCCGGGCTCCAGGCGCTGCGCCGCGCCCTGCTCGAGATCGAGGACATCGAGCTGCACGTGATCGCGCCGGACTCCAACCGCAGCGCCACGGCGCGCTCGATCACGACGCGCGCGCCGCTCTGGGTCGAAGAGGTCGCCTTCGACGATGGCACGGTCGGCTACGCGACCGACGGCACGCCGGTCGACTGCGTCCGCTTCGCCGAGCTGGGCCTGATCGGCGAGCGCCCGGAGCTGATCGTCTCCGGCATCAACCACGGTTCCAACCTCGGCGACGACGTCACCTACTCCGGCACGGTCGCCGCTGCGCTCGAGGGCATCGTGCTCGGCATCCCGGCGATAGCGGTTTCCCAGCAGTCGGTCGCCGGCGAGATGGACTTCCGCCTCGGCCGCGAGTTCGACTTCTCGGTGTCGGCGCCGCTGACGGCCGGGCTCGCCAAGGTGATCGCCGGCGAGGGCCTGCCGGAGGGCACGCTGCTGAACGTCAACTGCCCGGGCTCGGAGCCGAAGGGCGTCGAGGTCGCGCGCCTCGGCAAGCGGCTCTACAACGACGAGCTCAAGCAGGTCGACGAGGACGGCGACGGCCGCAAGCGGTACCGCATCTACGGCTATTCGCCCGGCTACCGCGACGACGAGGGCACCGACCTCGCCGCGGTCGCCCGCGGCTACGTAGCGATCACCCCGATCCACTTCGACCTCACCGACCATGGCGGCTTCGACGGCGTCCGGGAGCTGCGTCTGGAGGCGGAGCTCGAGCGGGTCCTGGAGTCGGTCGGGGCGTGAGCGGGAAGGGGGATCCGGCCGCTCGGAGCGCCGAGCTGCGGGAGCGGATCGGCGAGCTCGACCACGCCTACTACGTGCTCGACGACCCGCTCGTCGGCGACGATGTCTACGACGAACTCCTCAACGAGTTGCGGGCGATCGAAGAGGCCGAGCCGGCGCTGCGGACGCCGGATTCGCCGACCCAGCGCGTCGGCGGCAAGCCGATCGAGGGGTTCGAGCAGTACGAGCACCTCGAGCCGATGCTGTCGCTCGGCAATGCGCGCAGCGCCGAGGAGCTGGAGGCCTGGGAGGGCCGGATCCGCAACCTCCTGAAGCGCTTCGACATCGAGGCGGGAGCGATCACCTACGTCACCGAGCCGAAGATCGACGGCCTCGCGATCTCGCTCACCTACGAGGACGGCGTCTTCGTGCGCGGCACCACCCGCGGCGACGGCCGGATCGGCGAGGACGTCACCCACAACCTGCGGACGATCCGCTCGATCCCGCTGCGGATTCCCGACGCGCCGGAGCTGATCGAGGTCCGTGGCGAGATCTACTTCCCGCGCTCCGGATTCGCGAAGCTCAACGAGCAGCGCGCCGAGGCCGGGCTGGCGACGTTCGCCAACCCCCGCAACGCCGCCGCGGGGACGATCCGCCAGCACGACCCGGCTCTCGCCGCCGAGCGGCCGCTGCAGATCTGGGCGTACGGGATCGGCTTCCGGCGCGGGCGTCGAGCACGCGACCCACAGCGACGAGCTCGACTGGCTGCGCGAGCGCGGGTTCCGCGTCAACGATGCGATCGCCGTCCACGAGAGCGACCGCGGAGGTCGTCGAGCGCTGCCAGTGGTGGGAGCAGGAGCGGGAGGGCCTCGACTACGAGATCGACGGCGCCGTCGTCAAAGTCGACGATCGCGGCCTCTGGCGCGAGCTCGGCGTCGTCGGCCGCGAGCCGCGATACGCGATCGCCTGGAAGTTCCCGCCGATGACGGCGACGACGATGCTCAACGGACATCGTCTGGAACGTCGGGCGGACCGGGCACCTCGTGCCGTTCGCGATGCTCGAGCCGACGCACGTCAGCGGCGTCACCGTCAGCACCGCAACGCTCCACAACGAGGAGGACCTGGCCCGCAAGGACGTCCGGGTCGGCGACGAGGTGATCATCACCCGCGCCGGCGACGTCATCCCGCAGGTCGTCGCGCCGCTGATCCAGCGCCGCGAGGGCAAGCGCCTACGTCGCGCGAAGCCGCCGAAGAAGTGCCCGGTCTGCGGCACTCCGACGGTCAAGCCGGAGGGGGTCTGGACGATCTGCCCGAACCGCGCGGGCTGCCCTGGTCAGGTCTTCCAGCACGTCAAGCACTTCGTCCACCGCGGCGCGATGGACATCGACGGGCTCGGCGAGAAGCAGGCCATGCGGTTCCTCGAGGACGGCCTGATCACCGATGCGTCGGGGATCTACGAGCTGACCGCCGAACAGCTGACCGGGCTCGAGGGCTTCGGCGAGGTCTCGGCACGCAACCTGCTGACGGCGATCGAGGACTCGAAGAAGATGCCGTTCGCGCGCGTCCTCTTCGCGCTCGGGCTCGACGGCGTCGGCTCGGTCACCGCCGAGGCGCTGGCGCGGCACTTCGGATCGATCGACGACCTCCTCGAGGCCGGGGAGGAGGGGATCCAGGAGGTCGACGGCGTCGGCCCGATCCTCGCCGAGTCGATCGTCGAGCAGCTCTCCGACGAGCGAACGCTGGCGCTGATCGCCGAGCTGCGCCGCCATGGCTTGCGCTTCGAGCTCGACGAGGCCGAGCGCCGGGCGAGCGAGGGGCCGCTCCAGGACAAGACCTTCGTCCTCACCGGCACCCTCCCGGAGTTGAGCCGCGAGCAGGCCACCGATCTGATCAAGGGGGCGGGCGGCAAGGTGACCGGCTCGGTCTCGAAGAAGACCGACTACGTCGTCGCCGGCGACAGCCCCGGCTCGAAGCTGGCGAAGGCCGAGAAGGCCGGGGTCGAGATCATCGACGAGGCCGGGCTGCGGGCGCTGCTCGCCTAGCGGAGCCGGGCGATCTGGATGATCATCTTGTCCTGGACGTTGTGGGCGGCGTCGAGGCTCGAGACGCCGTTCATCAGCAGGGAGAAGACGACCAGGCCGTTCTTCGTCTTGCAGTAGCCCGAGACGTTCGAGACGCCGGTGAGCGTGCCCGTCTTGCCGCGGCAGCTGCCGGCGGCTGCCGAGCCCTCCATGCGGGCGCCGAGGGTGCCGTCCTTGCCGGCGATCGAGAGCGACTTGAAGAGCGGCTTGGCGACGTCGTCGTCGCGCTGCGCGGCGATCAGGAGCCGAGCGACGCTGCGCGGCGAGGCCTTGTTGCCGGCGGTCAGTCCGGAGCCGTCCTTCGCCCGGACCTTCGCGCCGACGCCCTTCGCGTACCGCTCGACCGCCTTGACGCCGCCGTTCGTGGTGCCCTTGCGGCTCGAGGTGGCCCAGAGCCGCTTCAGCAGCATTTCGGCGAAGAAGTTGATCGAGTCCTTGTTCGTCGCCCGGACGAGCGCGGCCATCGTCGGCGAGTCCGACTCGGCGATCGCGTCGCGGCCGCGCAGCGCGGCGGGCACGCGGTCGACTTTGACCTTCCCGCCGACCCTGACGCCGGCGGCGCGAAGCCCGTCGCGGAAGGCCTGTGCAGCCTCCTTGGCGGGATCGCCGTCGTAGGTGGAGCCGTTGTAGACGAGGCCGCTCAGCGGGGCGATGTACGGGCTCGGGCCCCAGCTCGAGTCGGGGACGCCGCGCCGGCGGTCGAAGACGCTGTCATCGCCGATCACGGTGCCGCTGATGCGCCGGATCCCGGCCTTGCGGACCTGCTCGGCGAGGTCGGCGACGCCGCCGGGGCCGAATGAGGGGTCGCCGCCACCGACGAGGTAGACGTCGCCGCGCAGCTTCCCCTTGCGGTTGACGCCGCCGCGGATCTTGACCCTGGTCGGGATCCGGTACTTGGAGCCGAGGCGGTGCAGGGCGGTCGTCGTCGTGAAGAGCTTCTCGTTCGATGCGAGCTTGCGGGAGTGGCCGGCGTTGCGATCGAAGATCGGCTGCTTCGACTTGCCGCCGAGCGTCGCCACGTAATAGCCGCTCGAGCCGGGCGCCTTGCCCGCAAGCTTCTGCAGCTTGCGGCGCAGCTTGCCGCGGCTGATCGGCTTCGCGAGTCGCTGACCGGCGGTCGCGGGCTCGCCGCGGAACGCGAGATCGGGTCCCGGCATGGCCTGGCGAGCGGGGACGGTCACCGGCCCGGCGGCAGCCGGTCCGGCGGTCGCGAAGAGCGCCGCGACGGCGCACAGGGTCGTCGCTGTGAGGATGCGGAAGCTCATCCGCGGGCGAGTGTAGATGGCTCAGGAGCGAGCGTTGACCGGTCCGTGACTGCCCTGAAGGGCGAATCCGGATAGCGGCTGCGGGGTCACTACGGGTTCGATCCGCGCATCGCGCTGGCATAATCCCTGGTGCCGATGAGCGAGGTAGTCCAGCTCGATCCGGCGAGTCGCTCGAAGAAGTCGCGCGCCCGCCGGCGAAGCAGATCCAAGACCGCACTCGTTCTGGGTGGCGGTGGCTTCACGGGGGCCGTCTACGAGATCGGCGCTCTCCGCGCCTTCGACCTCCTCGCCGTCAACCGCACGGTCAACGACTTCGACGTCTACGTCGGGACCAGCGCCGGATCGTTCGTCGGGAGCGCCGTCGCCAACGGCGTCACCCCCGAGGAGATGATGCGGGTCCTCAACAAGCACCTGCCTTCGCCGCTGCGCGACATGGACCTCGGCATGCTGCTGCGCCCCAACTACAAGGGGTTCGCCTCCGCCGGCGCGAAGCTGCCGTTGCGCCTCGCCGGCGTCGCCCGCGACATCGTCAAGACGCTCGCCGAGACCTCGGTCATGGACGTCGCCACAGGCCTCGCCGCCGGCCTGCCCAAGGGCCTCTACACGGGTGCCGGCATCGAGAGCTACGTCGCGGAGATGCTCGCCGACCCGGACCGGACCGACGACTTCCGGATGCTCCAGAACGAGCTCTACCTCTGCGCCACCGAGATCGACACGACCGAGCGGATCATCCTCGGCGACGGCGAGTGGCGCGACGTCCCGATATCACGCGCCGTCGCCGCCTCGACGGCCCTGCCGCTCGTCTACGAACCGGTCGAGATCAAGGGCCGGGAGATGATGGACGGCGGCATCCGCTCGACCACGAACATCGACATCGCGGTCGAGAAGGGCGCGAAGTTCATCGTCGTCGTCAACCCGATCGTCCCCTTCGTGAACGACTTCAGCAAGCGCGTCCCCACGATCTTCGGAAGCCGCGTCCGCCGCGTCTCCGACATGGGTTTCGTCGCCCTCGCCAACCAGGCGATGCGGATGATCGCCCACGACCGCCTCCACCGTGCCGTCGAGGAATGGTCGGTCAAGTACCCGGGCGTCGACATCATCCTCATCGAGCCCGAGTTCGGCGACGAGCTGATGTTCGCCACCTCGATCATGGACTACAAGGCGCGACTGCAGATCGCCAAGCATGGCTTCGAATCAGTCACCCTCCGCCTCGCCCGCGACTACGACCGCTACCGCGAGGTCGCCGAGCGGCACGGCATCCAGATCTCCGCCCGCCGCATCCGCCACGTCCTCGACCAGGTCGAGCGCGAGCGCGACCAGACCCCCGCCTGGCGCCGGGTCTTCGAGCAGACGACCGGCGCGCTGCTGCGGTAGGCGCCCGGCAGGCGTGGCCTGCCGAGGGAATCGCCGACCGGCGAGGGTTGGTACTGGCAGTGAGGGGGAACTTGGACGCCGGGCGTCGCGTTCACCCGCCTGCCGAGGGAGCTTCGACGGTCAGTGGTCCAGATTTGGTCCGCTATGCGGACCAAATCCCATCCACTGTGGGCAGACCGGTCTTCGAGCGGCGACGGGACCGACTGCGTGGGCAGGTGAGGGGCGAGGGGGCGAGGTCCCGCCGACACTCAGCGCGAGCGAAGCGAGTGCGGAGGCGGGGCCTTGACCGCTCGCCCCCCTCGTCGCACTACGCGTACAGCTGCTCGATCTCGCCCTGGTACTTCTCGGCGACCACGTTTCGCTTGACCTTCATCGTCGGGGTCAGCTCGCCGGTCTCCTGGGAGAGGTCGTGGGGGAGGATCTCGATCTTCTTGACCTGCTCGACGCGCGCGAACTTGGCGTTGATCTGGTCCACATGAGACATGATCGAGGCCTTGACGTCGGCGTTGGAGGCGAGGGCGACGGGGTCGTCGGGAAGGCCGTTCTCGGCGGCGTAGGCGGTCGCTGACTCGGGATCGAGGGTGACGAGGGCGACGAGATAGGGACGGCGGTCGCCGATGACGACGCATTGGCTGACGAGCGGGTGCTGCTTGATCTCGGCCTCGAGGTTGGCGGGGGTGATGTTCTTGCCGCCCGCGGTGATGATGATGTCCTTCTTGCGGCCGGTGATCGAGAGGTAGCCGTCGCTGTCGAGCTCGCCGATGTCGCCGGTGTGGAGCCAGCCGTCGACGATGGTCTCCGAGGTGGCCTCGTCGTTCTTGTAGTAGCCCTGGAAGATGTTGCCGCCCTTGATCAGGACCTCGCCATCGTCGGCGATCTTCACCTCGCAGCCCGGGAACGGGCGGCCGACGGTCCCGAACTTGAAGTCCTCGGGGGTCGAGATCGTCGCCGCCGTCGAGGTCTCGGTCATCCCGTAGCCCTCGAGGACGAGGACGCCGGCGGCATCGAAGAACCTGAGGATGTCGGTGTTGATCGGTGCAGCGCCGCTGACGCACTGACGGACGCGGCCGCCGAAGAGGTTGCGGATCTTCGACAGCACCTGTGCGTCGGCGAACTTGTACTGGCGGGAGAGCAGGAAGCCCGGCTTCTCGCCGCGGCGCTCCATCTCGCGGACCTTGGTCCCGACGCCGATCGCCCACCAGAAGATCCGCTTCTTGAGGCCGCCCTCCTTGTCGGCGGCCGCCGTCGCGGCGGTGTAGATCTTCTCGAAGATCCGCGGAACCGAGGGGAAGTAGTGCGGCCGGACTTCGCTGAGGTTGGGGATGATCTTCAGCGGGTCACGCTCCCAGTAGGCGATCGACGCTCCGATGTCGAAGCTGCCGAACTGCAGGAGCAGCGCGAAGGAGTGGGCGAGGGGGAGGAAGAGGTAGGTGATCTCCTCAGGCGCCACCACCGACACCGATTGGGTCATGTCGAGCATCGCCCGGTAGTTGCCGTGGCTGATCACGCAGCCCTTCGGCGGTCCGGTCGTGCCGGACGTGTAGATGAAGGTGCAGATGTCGGCGGACGTGACCGACTTGTAGCGGGCCTCCCATTCGCTGCGATCCCGACCGGCGCCGCGTTCCCGCAGATCGTCGAGGCTGATCGCGTCGGCTGCGGTGCCCTCCATGATCACGATCTGCTCGAGCTTCGGCAGCCGTTCACGGACGGCGCGGATCTTCTCCAGCTGCTCCTCGTTCTCGACGATGACGAGCCTCGCATCGGAGTTCTCGAGGACGTACTGGCACTCCTCGGCGGAGTTGGTCTGGTAGATCGGAACGACCGTGGCGCCGGCGCTGAGCGCGGCGAAGTCGACGTAGGTCCACTCCGGGCGCGTGTTGGCGAGGATCGAGACCTTGTCGCCCTTCTCGATCCCGAGGTCGATCAGGCCGAGCGCGAGGCGTTCGACGACGGCTCCGACCTCAGCGTAGGACTGAGTGACCCAGGCGCCGGATTCCTCCTTCCAGCGCATCGCCGGAGCGTCTCCGTACTTGGCGACCGCGAGCGGAAGCAGGTCCGCGACGGTGGCGCTCCCGGTTCCCCCGCCGTTGGTGGCTTCGGACATCGTCGCTGCCTCCATTGGCGCTCGCGCTCCTTCGATCGGGACGTTTCGGGACCGGTCGATCCCCGTCGAAGCAGTGTATGAGACCGGCGGGAGCGCGCCCGCCGGCGAATCTCCTACCTCAGACCGCGCGCTCCCGGGGCGGCGTGCCGAGCTGACGCAGCGAGGTCATGAACAACGTCTTGTCGATCCTCCCGTGCAGGATCGGGACCCCCATCTGTACGCACCTCGCAATCACCTCCTGCCGCTTCATCTCGACCTCTTCGGCCAGCTCCGTGGGCGTCAGGTGATTCGCCAAGGCAGTCCTCCTAGTGGGTTGCGACCTCGTGCCCGATGTATATCGCCTCAGTTCGACGTGTCAAGGCGTTGCCAATCCGTCCAGTCCGGCGCCCGATCGTTCGCCGCCGCTCGCGCGTTGCCGAAGTGCCATCTGAGCGCGGCGAATCAAGTCGTCTGCGACATCTCCTGGTCAGCGTCGGCCCCGCCCAGCGGGGTCGACGTCGTTCCGGGGCCGGAATCTCCGCGCCTCTACGATGGTCGGCCGTGACCATCGAGCAACCCGATCCCGCCCGCGGAGCCGCGGACGACACCTTCGTCGAGTCCCTCATGGACACCGACCTCTATTCGATGGGCGCGTTCTTCTGCGACCAGCACCCGGAACTCGTCGACGAGGTCGTCGAGCGCAGCGCCGAGATCGAGCGGACGGGCCTGTCGGCCTACGCATCGGTGACGGCGATCGACGTCGAGGAGGCCTTCGGGATGCTCCTGACCGGGCTTTCGGTCCGTTACTACAAGGCGGTCGCGGGCTGATGCGGAGTCGCTGGGTCCCGCTGGTCATCCTCAGCGTGTTCGCGATCGGCATCCTCGCCGCGATCATCTCGATCTCCGTCGGGGAGCACAAGGAAGAGGACTTCGTAATCGCCGGCTCCGGGGACGTCCAGGAGCTCGTCGGCGGCATCTCGCAGCTCGGCGATCGCCTCGGCGACTCCGATGCCCCGGTGACGATCGACGTCTTCAACGACATCCAATGCACCCGGTGCGCCGACTACCAGGTCGACGTCATCGATCCGCTGATCGAGAACTACGTCCGTACCGGCGAGGCGCAGATGATCTTTCGCCACTACCCGCTCGGCGGCAAGCCCGTCACCCTCGGGGGCATCGCAGCCGAGGCGGCCGGACAGCAGGATCGCCAGTGGCAGTTCATCGAGGTCTTCGTCCGCAACCTCGACCAGGTGCCCGAGCAGGGCGTCAACCAGGAGTTCCTGAACGAGATCGCCGCCGCGGTCCCGAAGCTCGACGTGACCGCCTGGGAGGACGCCGTCACGAACAGCGACGAAGCGGAGGCCGCGGCCACGGCGGGCAACGATCTCGGCACGCAGCTGAAGATTCCCGCCGACCCGGCCGTCGTCGTCACCGGCGCCAGCGGGAGCGAAGAGCTCGACAGCGCTCCCAGCCTCGAGGACATCGAGGCCGCCATCGACCGCGTCAACGGTTGACTCGCGGCTGGGCCCCCTCCGCCTCGAACAGCTCGTGGATCAGCTTGATGGCGGTCGAGCCCTCGCCGACCGCGGAGGCGACCCTGTTCATCGAGCCGTGGCGGACATCGCCGACGGCGAAGACGCCCGGGATCGAGGTCTCGAGCGCGAACGGATCCCGCTCGAGTGCCCACCCTCCGTTCGGCGGGAGGCTGGTGCCCGTGCGCACGAATCCGCCGTCGTCGAGGGCCAGATCAGCGGGCAGCCAGTCCGAGTTCGGGTCGGCGCCGATCATCAGGAAGAGGGCATCGGCGGGGACCCGCTCTGTGTCCCCGCTGTCGCGATCCCGGAGCACGAGCGACTCGAGCCACGAGTCGCCCTCGCCCCCGACGACCTCGGTCCGGGTGCGAACCTCGATGTTGGCCGTACCCCGCACCTGCTGAACGAGGTAATGGGACATCCCGGCCTCGAGCGATTCGCCGCGGATGACGAGAGTGACGGTGTCGGCGAACTCGGCCAAGTTCATTGCAGCCTGGCCGGCCGAGTTGGCTCCGCCGACCACGTAGACGCTCTGGCCGGTCATCGCCGGGGCTTCGGAGGCCGGCCCGCCGTAGAAGACACCCGCGCCGACGAGGTCTTCGATCGCGTCGACCCCGAGCCGGCGATAGGTGGCGCCGGAGGCCAGCACCACCGCTCGTGCGCGCACCTCCTCGCCATCGGAAAGCGCGACGTGGAGGCCTTCGCCGTCGCGCCGGAGCGAGATCGCGTCGTGCATGAAGGCGAACTTGGCGCCGAACACCCATGACTGCTCGTAGGCCTGCTCGGCGAGGCGGCGGCCGCTGACGCCGCGCGGGAAGCCGAGGTAGTTGCGGATCAGCGAGCTCGAGGTCGCCTGTCCCCCGATGCCACCGTTGTCGACCACGAGGGTTCGGAGGCCCTCCGACGCGCCATAGACGGCCGCCGACAGTCCGGCTGGTCCGGCACCCACGATGACCACGTCGAAGTCCCGTGCACCCGGGTCGATTGTGGCTCCGGCGGCGCTCGCCAGCTCGAGGTTGCTCGGGTCGGCCAGGGTCGTGCCGTTCGGGAAGACGACCAGGGGCAGGGCCGAGCCGTCCTCCGCCTCGGCGACGAACTCCCGGCCATCGGGCGAGTCTGCGAGCAGAAAGGCGTGGGGCACGGCGCAGCGGCCCAGGACCTGCCTGAGCTCGAAGGCGCGACCGGTCCAGGACTCTCCGATCACGCGGACGGTGTGGGGGGAAGTCCGTTTAGCGTGGGCCCACTCGAGGAGGAACGTGGAGATCGACTGGTGGAAGAGCTCGTCGGGCGTCTGCGAGGGGCGGATCACGTAGTACTCGATCTGTCGCCGCGCCATGGCCCGGAAGATCACCTCGGCCGTGCTGCCGTCGCCCCAGCTGCCCCAGTCGATCAGCAGGCCTCGCTGCGCGTGGGGGTGGAGCCCCCGCAGGCCGCCGAGAAACTCGCTTCCGGCCATCCCCGAGAGCCGCGGCGCGGCAAGAGCGAGCGCGACGTCCTCCCCCGCGTCCGCCAGAGCCGAGAGCTGGGCGGACGCATCCTCTGCCGAGCCGGCGCAGACGACCCTGTAGCTCTTCTCGTATCGGTCGATGAGCTCGCGCGCCACGGCGCCCAGCGCCTCTGCATCCTCGTCGATGACGAACAAGACGGGAAGTGACATTGAGCTGAAACCTAGCGCGACTGGATCTGCGCACGCGAGTCGGTTGCTGCGGCCGCACGAAGGGCTGAACGCGGCCTATACTGGCTCGCCCTCGGGGCGTGGCGCAGCCTGGTAGCGCGCACCGTTCGGGTCGGTGAGGTCCCCGGTTCAAATCCGGGCGCCCCGATGGAGTCACTCGGCGGCGAGCTCGGCGAAGTAGTCGAGCGCCGCCGGGTTCGCGAGTGATTCACGGCTCGCCGCCTGCTCGAGCGGCGTTCCCATCAGGATCCGCTTGACCGGTACCTCGAGGACCTTGCCGGACAGGGTCCGGGGGACCTCGGCGATCGCGGTCACGTCGTTGGGGACGTGGCGGGGCGAGCACTGCTCGCGGACGGCCTTCGCGATCCGCTTCGTCAGGTCGTCGTCGAGCTCGACCCCGTCGGCGAGGACGACGAACAGCGGCATCCAGTTCTCCTCGCCCTCGCGCGGGACGTCGACGACGAGCGCGTCGACGATCTCGTCGAGGGAGAGCACCGCGCGGTAGATCTCGCTCGTTCCCATCCGGATGCCGCCGCGGTTGATAGTCGAGTCGGAGCGCCCGTAGATGATCGCGGTGCCGCGATCGGTGATCTCGATCCAGTCGCCGTGGCGCCAGACGCCCGGGTAGGTGTCGAAGTAGCTCTCCCGCAGCCGCGCCCCGTCGTCGTCGCCCCAGAAGAAGATCGGCATCGAGGGCATCGGCTGGGTGATGACGAGCTCGCCGACCTCGCCGATCAGCTCCTCGCCCTCTGGCCCGTAGGCGTGGAGGTCGGCGCCCAGCGCCCGTGCCTGCAGCTCGCCCTCGTAGACGGGGAGGGTGGGGACGCCGCCGACGAACGCGGTGCAGACGTCGGTCCCGCCTGACGTTGAGAACAGCCAGGTGTCGGAGCCGAGCTTCTCGTAGATCCAGTCGAAGCCCTCCGGCGAGAGCGGCGAGCCGGTCGATCCGACCGCCTCGAGCTTCGAGAGGTCGCGGCCGCCCGCCGGCTCGACGCCCGCCTTCATGCAGCTGGCGATGAAGCTGGCGCTCGTCCCGAACGTCGTGATCCCGGCTTCGTCGGCGAGCTGCCAGAGCGTGTCGAGGTCGGGGTGGCCGGGATTGCCGTCGAAGAGGACGATCTCGGCCTCGGTCAGCAGGACGCCGACGAGGAAGTTCCACATCATCCAGCCCGTCGTCGTGAACCAGAAGACGCGGTCGCCCTGCTGCGCGTCGACGTGGAGGTGCATCTTCTTGAGGTGCTCGAGGAGCATGCCGCCGTGACCGTGGACGATCGGCTTCGGCAGCCCGGTGGTGCCGGAGGAGTAGAGAACCCAGAGCGGATGGTCGAACGGCAGCGAGGCGAACTCGAGCGGCGAGCCCTCGGGGCCGAGGAAGCCTTCCTCCCAGCCGGTCCCGTCGAGGTAGCCGAAGCGGACGGTCCGCTCCAGGCCGGGGATCTCCGCGGCGATCGCGGCGACGATCTCGGTCCGGTCGAAGTCGCGGCCGCCGTAGCGGTAGCCGTCGACTGCGAGCAGGACCTTCGGCTCGATCTGCGCGAACCGGTCGATGACGCTGCGGGCGCCGAACTCCGGCGCCGCCGACGACCAGACGGCGCCGAGCGACGCGACGGCGAAGAAGGCCGGGATCGTCTCGAGCACGTTCGGCAGGTAGGCGGCGACGCGATCGCCGGGGCCGACGCCGAGCGCGATCAGCCCGGCGCGGATGCGCGCCGTCTGTTCGGCCAGCTCGCCCCAGGTGCAGGTCGAGAGCTCGCGGAGCTCGGAGGCGTGGCGGATCGCGACGGCGTCGGGGTCGCGGTCGCCGAAGACGTGGCCGGCGTAGTTGAGGCGGGCGCCTGGGAACCATTCGGCACCGGGCATCGAGTGGTCGCCGAGCACGGCCTCGTAGTCGCCCTCGACCCCGAAGTGCTCCCAGACCAGCGCCCAGAACCGCTCGATGTCGTCGACCGACCAGCGCCAGAGCTCCTCGTAGTCGGCCGGCAGGTCGTGCTCGCGGGCGAACGACGTGATCGCGGCCCGCTCGATCCGCTCGGCGGAGGGCGACCAGAGTTGCTTGGGTGCGTCGTCCGGCATCGGCGGGGGCATCCTAGGCGGAGCTTGACTTCAAGCGCGGTTCAAGTTGCAGAATGGGAGCTCCCCCGAACGGGTATAGATTCAGAGAACCCGCGAACGACAAGGAGAAACCGCATGGCTTACGAAGTTCCCGACCTTCCCTACGACTACGACGCCCTCGAGCCCCACATCGACGAGGCGACGATGCGCGTCCACCACGACAAGCACCACCAGGCTTACGTCGACAAGGCCAACGCCGCCCTCGAGGGCAGCGAGTGGGCCGACAAGGACGTCGAGGAGGTCCTCCAGAACCTCGACTCGGTCCCGAACGGCAAGGCCGTCCGCAACAACGCCGGCGGCCATTACAACCACACGTTCTTCTGGCAGATCATGAGCCCCGACGGCGGCGGCGAGCCCTCCGGCGCCCTCGGCGACGCGATCGCCGAGAAGTTCGGCAGCTTCGACGCCTTCAAGGAGGAGTTCAAGAACGCGGGCATCGGCCAGTTCGGCTCCGGCTGGGCCTGGCTCGTCAAGTCGGGCGACGGCCTCGAGGTCACGAGCACCCCGAACCAGGACTCGCCGATCTCCGACGGCAAGACGCCCCTCCTCGGCGCCGACGTCTGGGAGCACGCCTACTACCTCAAGTACCAGAACAAGCGCCCCGACTACCTCGACGCGTTCTGGAACGTCGTCAACTGGGACGAGGTTGCACGGCGCTACGAGGCCGCCTCCTAGGCAGCCGGTTCGCCGGCGGGGGCGCTTCGGCGCCCCCGCCGGGCGGTTGAAGGCCCGGCCCGGGGGCGGGCAGCACGACCGGGACCTACTGGCACTGGGGAATGCTGACGAGCGCGGACCGCTGAGTCAGCCCACGAATGGCAAGTTTGGTCCCTGTGAGGGACCGAACTTGCAGTTGAGGGCCTGAGTCAGGCCCCCAGCCAGCGACAGCGGCCACGCAAGACACCCCCTCACTGCCCAATCCAGCTCCGAACGCCGTACGACTCCTTCGGCAGGCAGCCAGCAGCCCGCGCTCGCCCGCTCACGGTCCCGGCGTCGGTGGAGTGAGCGACCCGCGATGAGCGGCAGGCACGGGGATGGGCAGTGGCGACGGGACCGCGCTCGTCAAGCTTTCCCGCTGCAATAGGTCCCGGCGGTGCTGACCGTCCCCGTGCCGGGGACCGTCGGCGCCGCCGGCATCGCCACCCGGCCGCCCAACCTAGAACTTGACTTCGACCGGGTCCCGTTCGGCCGCATCCTCGATCTCGAAGAACTCGCGGGCGGTGAAGCCGCCGGAGTTGGCGATGATCGAGTTCGGGAAGATCTGGATCTTGGTGTTGTAGGCCTGGACGTTGGAGTTGTAGATCCGGCGGGAGGCCTGGATCTCGTCCTCGATCTCGTTCAGGTTGCGCTGCAGCTGCTGGAAGTTCTCGGTCGCGCGGAGCTCCGGGTAGTTCTCGGCGACGGCGCGGAGGTCGGCGAGGGCTCCGGAAAGCTTCGCCTCGGCCTGCTGTGTGGCCTCGACGGTGCCGGCCTTCATGGCCTCGGCGCGGGCCTCGGTGGTCTTGACGAAGACCGCCTGCTCGTGGGTCGCGTAGCCCTTGACGGTCTCGACGAGGTTGGGCACGAGATCGTGGCGACGCTTGAGCTGGACGTCGATGCCGCTCCAGGCTTCGTCGACCCGGTTGCGGCTCGCGATCATCGAGTTCCTGATCAGTACGAAGATCAGGCCGGCGAGCAGAACCAGTGCGATTACGACGATTACGATGACCATCGGCGGGCACTCTAACCGCTGGGCAGGCGGTCCGCAAAGAATCGCCGCAAATCGGGATTATGTTCCCGATTTCCGGCTTCGCGGAGCGTATTACTCCGGCTCAGGCTGCCCCTGTTAGTTTCCCGAACGCAGGAAACGGGAATTGACCCCCGCAGGGTGGGGGAGAAGCAGGGAAATATGGAGGCAGGGAGCCGCAGTGACGGGGGCTCGCGCTCTGCGCGGATGCTTCGCCGTGCCCTCGTTCTCGGCGTCATCGCGATCGTCGCGGTCGCCGCCATCTTCACCCTGACCGGCAGCAGCGGCGCCTCCGACTATGAGGTCACCGCCGAGTTCACCAACGCCTCCCAGCTCGTCGGCGGCGAGGTCGTGACGATCGGCGGCACCAACGTCGGCAAGGTGACCGACATCCAGCTCGGCGACAACGGGAACGCCCTCGTCACGTTCTCCGTCGACAGCGCCTACGCGCCCCTGCAGCGCGGGACGAAGGCGCAGGTCCGCTCCTTCTCACTCTCCGGCGTCGCCAATCGCCAGGTCCAGCTCACGCTTCCCCCGCAGGGCAAGGGCGGCGAAGACATCCCCTCCGGCGGGACGATGACCACGGCCGAGACGGTTTCGGAGGTCGACCTCGACGAGCTCTTCAACACGCTCGACCCGAAGACCGTCGCCGACTTCAAGAAGGTCATCAAGGGATTTGCCGTCTCTTACAAGGGCGTCGGCGAGGAGGCCAACAAGGGCTTCAAGTACCTGAACCCGTTCCTGTCGACCTCGCGTCAGACCTTCGCTGAGCTGACCCGCGACACGCCGGCGCTCGAGCAGCTGATCGTCAACGGCTCGCAGCTCTCGCGGACGGTCGCCTCCCGTCGCGACGACCTCTCGGCGCTCGTCGGGAATCTCGACTCGATGATGAACGCGATCGCGCGCCAGCGGACGTCGCTGAAGACGGCGCTCTCGCAGCTGCCGGACTTCATGCGCAACTTCAACACGACCGCGGTGAACCTGCGGGCGACGCTCGACGACGTCGATCCCCTGGTCGACGCCTCGAAGCCCGTCGCCGACCGCCTCGGCCCGTTCTTCAGGAACTTCCGAGCCGCCTCCGCCGACCTCGTCCCGACGATTCGCGACCTCGACCAGATCACCGAGTCGCCCGGCAAGGACAACGACCTCGTCGACCTGACGAAGCTGCAGCCGCGGCTCGCGAAGATCGCCGTCGGTCCCGTCAACCGCAACGGCAAGCGCCGGCAGGGAGCCCTGCCCGAGTCCAGCACCGCCCTCCACGACTCGCTCGACGAGCTCGCCTTCTTCCGCACCTACTCGCCGGAGCTGACCGGCTGGTTCGACGACTTCGGCCACTCCGGCGTCATCGACGCCAACGGCGGCCTCGGCCGAATCGGGACGACGTTCAACACGTTCTCGCTGGGCGTCAACGACCTGCCGATCGTCGACCTCTCCGGCCTGCTCGCCCAGACCGGCATTCAGCAGAAGGGCCTGCTCGACATCGGCAACTACAAGCGCTGCCCGGGCTCGAACGAGCGGCCGGCGCCGGACGGCAGCAACCCCTGGACCGAATCGGGCCAGATCGACTGCGACCCCTCGATCATTCCCCCGGGCGATTGAGACGGCTACTCGTGACAGCCGCCTTGATCTGCGCCTCGGTGGCGGGTCTCGCCGCGACCGCGAGCGGCGACGACACGCACACCTACTTCATCGAGTTCGACAACGCCTTCGGGATCACGAACGGCTCCGAGGTCAAGGTCGCGGGCGTCGCCGCCGGCACCGTCACCGATCTCTACGTCAACTCGAGCAAGCGTGCGGTCGTCAAGGTCGAGCTGAGCGGCCCGGTGTCGGTGCTCGGCGACGGGACGATCTGCCGCAGCGAGCCGCAGTCGCTGATCGCCGAGTACTTCGTCGACTGCACCCCGAAGGGCGCGCCGATCGAGGTCCCCGACCTGAGCGACGACGAACGGGTCGAGTCACCCGACATCCCAGTCGCCCAGACGCGCCAGACGGTCCAGAACGACCTCGTCCTGAGCACGATGCGGATGCCCTACCGCGAGCGGCTGACGCTGCTCATCAACGAGTTCGGGACCGCCCTCGCCGGCAACGGCGACAACCTCAACAAGGCGATCCACCGTGGCGCCCCGGCGCTCGAGCAGACCCGCCAGGTCACGAAGCTCCTGGCCAGCCAGAACACGACGATCCGCGACCTCAACGTCAACGCCGACCGGATCATCGGCAAGCTCGCCGAGCGCCGCGCCGACGTGACCCGCTTCATCAACGAGGCCAGGAACACCGCCTCGATCGCGAACACGCGACGCGACGACCTCTCCCAGAACTTCGCCCTCCTCGACGACTTCCTCGCCCAGCTCCGACCGACGATGACCGAGCTCGACAACGTCGCCGTCCAGGGGACGCCGCTCGCGGCCGACCTGCGGCGTTCGGCTCCGGGCCTGACGACGCTGTCCCGCAACCTGCCGGCGTTCAACCGGTCGGCGACGACCGGCCTGAAGGCGCTCGGCAACGCCTCCGTGACCGGCCGGAGTGCCCTCAGCAAGGGCCGCGACGAGATCAAGGCGCTCGGCAACTCCGCGAAGAAGTCGTTCGCGACGGCCGACGACCTCGCCAAGTTCCTCCGCGACATCGACGACCCGGGCCGCGCGGTCGAGGTCGATGCGCGCGCCGCCGAGGACACCGGTCGCAAGGCGCCCACCGGCTACACCGGCATGGAGGGGCTCCTGAATTACCTCTACTACCAGACCGAGGCCATCAACCAGTACGACGAGATCGGGCACCTCCTGCACTTCTCGATCTTCGAAGTCGGCACCGGACCCTGCGCCGCCTACAACCCCGGTATGTACAAGGGCCAGGTCGGCGTCCCGAACGCCGACGGCTCGGCGGCGACGACGAGCATCGAGGACGCGAACCGTTGCGTCGCCTGGCTCGGCCGCAACCAGCCCGACATCAACGAGCCGCTCAACCTGCCGCCCTACGACTCGGCCGTCTGCCCCGACGGCTCGACGGACACGAGCCTCTGCGACCCGACCGGGACGCTCTCCGCCGCGGTCGACACGAAGAAGGCGAAGGGCGGCGGCCGCCTCCGACCGTTCCGGGAGCAGCGCGTCTCCCGACGGCAGCGCTCCGGCCGGAAGCGACCCGACCGCGCCCGCCGCGCCCGCCGCGCCGGGCGGCACCGATCCGGCCGTCCCCGGCGTGCCCGCCGCTCCGGGCACCCCCACGACCCCCGACGCCGGGCCCGACGAGTCGGGCAACGGCGACCTCCTCGGATTCCTCTTCGGTAACTGATGTCGGGACCGCGCCGGACAAGCCCGCTCGCAGCCGTCGCGGCGTCGCCGACGATCATCGGCGCGATCACGACGCTGATCATCGTCGTGACGGTCTTCCTCGCCTACAACGCGAACAACGGCCTTCCGTTCGTCCCCGTCTACCGGGTCTCGGTCGTCGTCCCGAACGCCTCCCGCCTCGTCCCCAACAACGAGGTCCGGATCGGCGGCACCCGGGTCGGCGTCATCGAGTCGATCGACGCGGTCCGGCTGCCGGAAGGCTCGACCGACGGCAGCGGCGGCAACGACGTCGCCACCGCCGAGCCGGTCGCCTCCGACGGAAAGACGAACGGAGTCGTCGCGCGGCTCAATCTGAAGATCGACAAGTCCGCCTCGCCGTTGCCGGTCAACTCGATCTTCCGCGTCCGCTACAAGTCGGCGTTCGGTCTCAAGTACCTCGACATCACGCGCGGCGACGGCCGGGAGGCGCCGGAGGGTTTCGTCTTCAACGGGACGAACGACAACGACGATCCCGCCGACGACGACAACCAGATCCTCTCGATCGACGAGGTCGCCAAGAACCAGGGAGCCGATGACGGCACCTTCATCGCCCAGACCGAGTTCGACGAGATCGGCAACACGTTCGACCAGCCGACGCGGAACGCGATCCGCGAGAACCTGCAGGGCTACGGCGACGGCTTCGCCGCCCGCGGCGCCTCCGTCAACCAGGCGTTCGAGGCCCTCAACCCGCTGCTGACCAACCTCAAGCCGGTCGCCGAAACGCTGTCGGACCCGAACACGCAGCTCGCGCGCTTCTTCCCGGCTCTCGCCCGGACCGCCGCGATCGTCGCCCCCGTCGCCGAACAGAACGCGGCGATGTTCGGAAACCTGGCGACGACGCTGGCAGCGATCGGGGATGACCCCGAGGCGTTGCAGAACACCATCTCCGGCGGCCCTCCGACCCTGCAGGCCGGGATCGACCTGCTGCCCGGCCAGCGCCCGTTCCTGAGCGAGTTCGCCGAGCTCGAGCGGCGCCTGCGCCCCGGCGTCCAGCAGCTTCGCGTCGCCCTGCCGAGCCTGAACGGCGCGATCCGCGTCGGGACGCCGGTCCTCGCCCGCAGCGCCGGCACCAGCCGCCGCCTCAAGGGCGTGTTCACGCAGCTCGAGAGCCTCGTCGAGCAGCCCACGACGAAGAGCTCGATCGTCCGCCTCGGCGACCTCTTCGACAGCGCCAAGCCGCTCGCCGACTACGTGACTCCCGCCCAGACGGTCTGCAACTACTGGAACTACCTCTGGACGCTGCTGCCCGAGCACCTCACCGAGGAGGACTCGATCGGCTACTCGCAGCGCGTCTCGCTGATCACCTCGCCGCAGGGCACGCTGACGTTCGACCTCGACCTCGACGGCTCGGGCCCGGTCCCGCCGATCGCCACGAGCGTCCCCGGCGAAGCGCAGACCGGACTCTCGACGGGCGGCTATTCCGGGGTCCAGGCGAACGGCAAGTACGGCCAGGCGGCGCCGCTGCCGCACACCGAGGGCGAGTTCGCGCCGCACGAGCTGCCCATCCTCCACGCACACGCCGCCGCCCCGACCGGGCAGAACGGGTCCGACTGCCAGCCCGGCCAGACCGGCTACGCGCTCGGCAAGTTGCAGGTCAAGGGGCAGTCCGATCAGAACCCGGCGGCGATCGTTCCCGACCTCCCCGGCGATCGCGGGGTCACCGACGTCTTCTGGAACCAGGACGGAACCAGGGTGCTGCGCGACACCCGGGTGGCATCGAGGCAGCCGTGAGGAGCTTCTCCCCCAAAAAGATGCCGAACTGGGCGATCGGTCTGATCCTCGTCATCGTGCTGACGATCGGCTCCTACGTCGCCTTCACGAAGAAGGTGCCGTGGGGCGGCGGCACCGAGGTCACGGCGGTCTTCCGGTCCGCCCAGAACCTGCGGCCGAACGCTCCCGTCCGGATCGCCGGCGTCGAGGTCGGCAAGGTCACGAAGGTCGAGCCGCTGGCCGACTCCGATGCGGCCGGCGACACCGGCTCGACCGGCGTGACCGCCAACGGAAGCGGCGCCGTCGTGACGATGGAGATCGATGACGAGGGCCTGCCCTTGAAGGAGGACTCGCGCTTCGAGCTGAAGCCGCGCCTGTTCCTCGAGGGCAACCTGTTCGTCAACGTCAGCCCGGGCAGCCCGTCCTCGCCGGAAGCGGCGAGCGACTACGTCTTCCCGCCGCAGCAGACCTCGAACACCGTCCAGCTCGACCAGGTGCTGACGGACGTCTTCCAGGCGGATACCCGCAAGGAGCTGCAGGTCCTCCTCGACCAGTTCGGCAAGGCGCTGACCGACGAGGGCGGCGCCCAGGCGCTGCGGACGCTCAACAAGGTCTCGCCCGGCGCCTTCAAGTACACCGCGCAGGTCAACCAGGCGCTGCTCGGCGAGAACCCGCACGACCTCTCGGGGCTGATCTACAACCTCAACCGCGTCGTCACCGGGCTGAACGGAAACGATGAAGCGCTCGCCGACCTGATCACGAACCTGAGGACGACGACTGGCAGCTTCGCCGCCCAGGACGTCTCCCTCGAGCGGGCGATCCAGGAGCTGCCGAACACGCTCGACGCCGGCACCCGGGCCTTCGCGAGCCTGAACGCGGCGTTCCCGCCGACGCGCGCCTTCGCCCGCGAGATCCTGCCCGGCGTCCGCACGGCGCCGGAGACGCTCGACGCGGCGACGCCGCTGCTCGCTCAGCTCCGCGGCCTCGCCCAGCCCGCCGAGCTGCGCGGGCTCGTCTCCGACCTGCGGCCGACGGTGCCCGACCTCGCCAAGCTGACGAAGAACACAATCCCGTTCATGGAGCAGAGCCGGGCGCTCTCGAGCTGCTTCAACCACACGATCCTGCCCTGGGCCGACGACCGGGTCGACGGCGGCGCCACCTACAACGCCGACCATGGGCCGAACGGGCGGATCTTCGAGGAGACGGCCTACGGGCTCGCCGGCATCAGCGGCGAGAGCCGCTCCGGCGACGCCAACGGCCAGTACATCCGCGTGATCGGCGGCGGCGGCTCGAACACCGTTCAGCTCCAGGACCAGAGCACCGGTGAGCAGCTCGCCGGCGTGACCCCGTTCCCGATCCAGGGCGCGATGCCGCCGCTGAACGCTTCCGAGAAGACGCCGTTCCGCCCCGACGCCCCTTGCGAGAACCAGGATCCGCCCGACCTCTCGGCGGTGCCCGGCGCGCCGCCCGAGCAGATGAGCACCCCGCTCGGCGCGACCCCGGCGAGCGGCAGCGGCGCCGCGCCCCTCGTCGACGACGCGACGGCGACGCTGAAGAACTTCGGCGAGGCGGCGCAGGCCGCCGACGACGGCAACAAGAAGGAGGCCGGCAGCCTCCAGAAGCAGGCGATGCGGGACCTGCGGAGCTTCTACCGGACCTACGGCGGTGACGGCGGATGAGCGTCGCGATCCGAAAGCACTTCCGCGACTTCGTCGCGATCGCCCTGCTCCTGCTGGTCGGGTTCGCGGCCGCGTATGTGATCGTCCAGAACCAGCGGCTCCGGATCCCGGTCCTCGAGGAGCGCCCCTTCGAGCTCAAGGCCGAGTTCCAGACCGCCCAGGCGGTCGTGCCGGGCCAGGGGCAGACGTTGCGCGTCGCCGGGGTCAAGGTCGGCGACGTCGAGGACGTGTCGCTCGAGAACGGCGTCGCCGTAGTCACGTTCGGCGTCGATCGCGACTTCCTGCCCGTCTATCGCGATGCGACGATCCTGCTGCGCCCGCAGACCGGGCTCAAGGACATGTTCTTCGAGATGGATCCGGGCACTCAGAGGGCCGGCGCGATCGAGGAGGGCGGGACGGTCCAGCTCGCCAACACCGCCCCCGACGTCAACCTCGACGAGGTCCTCGGCTCGCTCGACTCCGACACGCGCGCCTACCTACGGCTGCTGCTCGTCAGCGGCGGCCAGGCGCTCGACGGGCGCGGCAAGGACCTCGGCAGGCTGCTCGGCTCGCTCGGGCCGCTGACCAAGGATCTCGACACGATCAACTCGAAGGTCGCCGAGCGCAAGGACAACCTGCGCCGCCTGATCACCAACTTCAACCTGCTGACGAAGGAGGTCGGGCGCAGCGAGCAGAGCCTGACCGACCTCGTCGAGCAGTCGAACACGTCGATCGGGGCGATCGCCGAACAGGACCCGAGCGTCCAGCGGGCGATCCGCCTCCTGCCCGGGACGCTGCAGGAGTCGACGGTGGCCCTGAACCACATCTCCCAGTTCGCCGATCAGCTCGGCCCGGCGTTCAACGACCTGCGGCCGTTCGCCCGCAACCTCGAGGAGGTCAACTCCTCGACGAAGCGGCTGGCCGTGAAGACGACGCCGGTCATCAAGGGCGAGATCAGGCCGTTCGTGCGGACGGCGCGGAAGCCGGTCAAGAGCCTCGACAAGGCGGCGAGCAGGCTTGCGAAGGCGACTCCGAAGCTGACGGTCGTCGGCAAGAAGATCAACCGGCTCGGGAACATGGCCGCCTACAACCCGAACGGCGCCGAGCCGCCCGGGACGCCCGGCCGCGACGAGGGCTACCTGTTCTGGGGCGCGTGGCTCGGCCACAACTCCGGGTCCGTCTTCCAGGTCCAGGACGCCCACGGCGTCGACCGCCGGATCTACCTGACCATCGGCTGCGACGAGGCGCTCTCGCTGCTCGGGTCGAGCCCGCTCGCACCTGCCGTCACCGGCCTGCAGCAGCTGTTCGCCCCGGGCGCGCCGTTCGCGGGGGCCTGCTGACGGGAGGGATGAGCTAGCCGTGCAGAAATCAGCTCCATCGATCGGCAAGGTCCTGATCGCCGTCGGGTTCACCCTCTCGTGTTTCCTGCTGCTCCTCTTCCTCTGGGTCTCCTTCGGCGGCCCGGTGCCCCTGAAGCCGGAGAGCTACCGGATCGAGGCCTACTTCCCGGAGGCGACGCAGCTCGCCAAGGAGTCCGACGTCCGGATCGGCGGCGTCTCCGTCGGTAAGGTCAAGTCGGTCGAGCTCGCGCCGGTCGACGATCAGATCGACGGCCAGGACACTTCGCTCGTCGAGATGGAGATCGAGCCGGAGTTCGCTCCGATCTCCAGCGACGCGCGGGCGATCCTGCGCCAGAAGACGCTGCTCGGGGAGACCTACGTTGAGCTGACCGCGGGCAACGAACCCGGCGGCTCCGGCGCTCCGGTCTCGCTCGGAGCCTCGGCGAACAACACGGACGCGGAGACCGAGAACGTCCAGTCGATCCCCGAAGGGGGTTCGCTCGGCCTCGCCCAGGTCCAGGACCAGACGCAGATCGACGAGATCTTCAACGCCCTCGACAAGGAGACGAGGACCGCCTTCCAGCAGTGGCAGCAGGGAGCGGCGATCGCGATCCGTGGTCGCAGCCTCGACCTCAACGACGCGCTCGGCAACCTCGGGCCGTTCCTCGGCGACGCCTCGAACGTGCTGTCGGTCCTGCGCCGCCAGAAGGATCAGCTCCAGGGGCTCGTACGCGACACCGGCACCGTCTTCGACGCGCTCAGCGAGCGCGACGGCCAGCTCGCGGACGCGATCACCGGCACGAACACGACGTTCGAGACGCTCGCCTCCGAGGACGAGTCGCTCAAGCAGTTCTTCCAGATCGCGCCGACGTTCGAGAACGAGACGCAGCTGACCCTGCAGCGCCTCGACGCGTTCCAGAAGAACACCCGGCCGCTCGTCCAGAAGCTGCTGCCGGTGGCCAACGACATCAGCCCGACGCTGCGGAGCGTCCGCCGCCTCTCGCCGAACCTGCGGTCGCTGTTCTACGACCTCGACGACCTCAACCGCGCTTCGCGCCGCGGTTTCCCGGCGCTGGCGAGCTTCCTCCACGAGCTCAAGCCGACGCTCAACAACCTCGATCCGTTCCTCGCCAACCTGAACCCGGTCGTCTCCTGGCTCAACTACTACCGGACGAACGTCACCGACTTCCTGTCGAACCCGCCCGCCGGCCTCTCCGGCCAGCTGACGCCGCAGCCCGGTCAGCCGGCGGCGCGGCACGTGCTCAAGCAGCTCGGCTACATCACCCAGGAGTCGCTGGCGATCTACCCGAACCGCCTCCCCGAGAACCGCGGCAACGGCTATCTGCCGCCCTACGACAACCTGATCCGCAGCGGCGACGCGGCGCGGTACGGGATCTTCCCGAACTTCGACTGCGACAACACCGGCGGCGGCGAACGGTTCATGAACGACGGTAAGAGCCCGACCGTCTCTACCTACGACGACCCGAACCCGCCCGGCGCGATCCCGGGTACGACGTCCGCGTTCGCACCATGTTTCGTCGCGCCGGACTATCCGAGCGAGTTCGGCGGGACCCACTTCCCGCACGTGACCAAGGATCGCTGAGCGCCGCTTGCGAGCGGAATACGATGGCCCCGTGAGCAGCACGGGAATCGGGGCCTGAGGGTTGGCGTACTTCGCGGACGCCGACGAGGTCTACGGGATCCTCGGCGGGATGCTCACGCTCGTCGGCGACGACCAGGAGCTGGGCATCGGCCGGGCCGACACGATCGTCCGCAACCAGTACCGGGACCCCGACTCGGCGATCACGATGACCCTGCGGCCCGACGACCGGGCCACCGTCGAGTTCGGGGCGTCCGACGCCGAGCCGGAGATCGTCCTCTCGATGGACGCCGACCTTGCCCACCGCTTCTGGCTCGGCGACGTCAACGTCCCGCTCGCGCTCGCCCGCGGCCAGATGAGCGCGACCGGGCCGACCCACAAGCTCCTCGTCCTCGTGCCCCTGCTGAAGCCGGTCTTCCCGCGTTACCGCGAGCTGCTGATCGAGCAGGGCCGCGCCGACCTCGCCGAAGCGTGAGTGCGAGCGACGATAGGGACGGCTGGGTCGCCGCCGTCAAGGCGGTCGCCGCAGACCGGGGCCTGACCTACGAGGAGGTCGGCGGCCTGAACCCGCGCGACGCTCCGCCGGCGCTGTGCCCGGGCGGCTCGAACCGGCTGACCGGCGAGCTCGCGAACGAGTACTGGGGGTCGAGCTGCGACGCCGCCGAATACGAGTCCGGCGGGATGTTCCGCAAGACCGTCCTGCCCGGCGCCGTGCTCGCAAAGGCGCACATGCCCGACCTGACGAACGTCGTCCCCGCCTTCGACGTCGAGTCGATCGAGGCGACCCCGGACGAGCAGCTCCGGAAGATGAGCCGCCTCCGCGTCCAGTTCGAGAGCATCGACTTCAACAAGCGCTTCATCGCCACGGTTCCCAAGGGCCACGACCCGATCGCTCTCCGCGAGCTCTTCAGCCCCGGCTTCCTCGACTGGACCTCGAGCATCGACCGCGAGGTCTCCTTCGGCGCCTCCGAGCGCCAGCTCTACTTCCTCTGGCACCTTCGCGAGTTGTCCCGCGCCGAGCTCGAGCTCGCCCTCGACAACGCCGGCGACCTCTTCCGCCGCGTCCGCTCCGAGCTCGAGGAGGCCGGGGCCGCGACGTACCCGACGGGCCCCTGGTATGCGGGGATGGAGCCGTTCCCGGGGTAGGAGTCGGGGCCCGGCGTTCGGCTCGCGCCGGTGCTGGGGGCGCGGGTTGGCTGTTTTAGGGCTGGGAGGGGGAGCAGGCGGGCGGTTCGCCGGCGATTGGCGCTGACTTGCGCGCCGAACTGCAAGTTTGGTCCCTGTGGGGGACCGAAGTTGCAGTTGAGTGGCGTTCCCACGCCGGTAAGGGGCGCTCCGCCCGCCGCCCCTACGCGTCGGCGAATCCCGGATCCCCCGGCAGCAGGACCTCGAAGTTCTCACGGTCGCCGCGCACCTTTGGGGTGATCGGCTCGACGCGGCGGCCGGAGCCCTCGGCGAGGACTGCGTCGGCGTCGGGGTAGGCGGTCAGCTCCTCGAGGTGCTTGACGGTCGGGAAGGAGAGCTCGAGGCGGTCGGCGGCGTGCTCCTCGAGCGCCCCGGCCGGGCTCAGCCAGCGCGCTTCGTCGACCTCGGTGAGATCCGGCTCGGGCTTGCTGTGGGGCGGCGCGAGGGCGACGTAGAAGCGGGTGTCGAAGCGGATCGGCACGAGGGCGGGCGTGACCCAGCGGGACCAGGGGTGGAGGGCGGTCGCCTCGACCGCGACCGATGCCTCTTCGCCGAGCTCGCGGGCTCCGCAGACGCGGTGGGCGAGCTCGTCGGTGTCGAGATCGTGCTCGAGGGCGCGGGCGGCGTCGTGGTCCTCGGCGTCGACGGCGCCGCCGGGAAAGACCCAGACGCCGGGCATGAAGCGGGCGTCGGCGCCGCGCCTGAGCATCAGCACCTCGAGGCCGGTGGTGCGGTGCCTGCCGCTGCGCCGCAGGAGGATCACCGTGGCCGCGGGGCGGGGGACTGCGGGCTCTTCCACGAGCGCCACTCTACGTTAGGCTCCCCGGCCCATGAGCGAGACAGTCGTCGCACAGCAGTGGATCTGCACGTCCTGCGGGTACATCTACGACCCCGCCGAGGGCGACCCCGACGGCGGCATTCCCGCCGGCACCGAGTTCGCCGACATCCCCGACAACTGGTTCTGCCCCGTGTGCGGTGCCCGCAAGTCGGACTTCGAGCTGCTCGACTGATCAGTCGAGCGCGCGTTCCCGGCGCCGGCGCCGGATCCGCAATGCGACCGCGGCGATCAAAGCCGCCACCAGGCCGATCGGGACGATGATCACGAGCGCGATCAGGAGCACCCCGGCCACCGTCTCGAGCACGCTCACCGCGTCGTCGAGCCAGTCGCCGAGCGACCGGCTGTCGCTGGCACCCGGGTCGCTGCGGACGGTGACGTCGAGCTGGGACAGACGCGCCTTGCTGGCGAGCCGCTCGTAAGCCGCTTCGGCCTTGGCGATCTCGCGCCGGGCGTCGGCGATCTTCAGCGTCAGCGCGTCGGCCTCGGCTTCGGTCGAGGCGTTGCCGAGCGCCTGGAGCAGCTCGCGCCGCCGCGCCTCGGCGTCGCGCAGGGTGTCCTGGGCGCTGACGACGGGCTTCGTGATGTCGACCGAGGTCTCGTTCAGCGAGTCGACGTCGGCGAGGTCAGTCATCCGGTCCAGCGCCGCGTCGAGGTTGCGGGTCGGAATCGTCAGCTGCAGGGAGGAGGAGGCGCCGTCGGTGCCCTCGGTCACCTGCGAGGAGGCGACGATGCCGTCGAGCGAGCGGGTGATCGAGATCACCTCGTCGGAGACGCCGCGGACGTCGTCCGGCTTCGCCGACAGCGTCAGCTGCGCGTCCCGGTCGACCTTGCGGTTCGCCGTGCCCGGCGCGATCTTGTCGGCGGTTCCGCCGGCGTCGTAGGACGTCGACGGAGCGGACTCACGGAGGAAGGGCTCGGTCCCGCCGCTCGAGTCCGCCGTGCTCGGTTCAGCCGTGCCCTGCGCCGGTTCAACCGTCGTGCTGACCGCCGAGCCGGACGAAGACACCGAATCGGAGCTGCCGCCGCCATTCCCGATCGCGACCACCACTACCACCAGAAGCAGGCTCGCCAGCGCTCCCGCCGGCACCATCCAGCCGGAGACCCGGCGCCGGCGCGGCGAGCTGCCGCCGCCGCGGGGAAAGCCCGCGGCGGCCCGCTCGTCGAGCCCGGCGGCCCAGCCGGGATCCGGCGCCGGCCGCGCGGCGTGGAGCAGGAGCGCCAGGTCGCCGAAGTCGGGGGTCTCGGCTCGTCCTTCGTCGATCGGACTCATTGCATCGACCTCCTCAGCTTGTCGACGGCACGGTTCAGGCGGGTTCCCGCATTCGAGGTGCTGATCCCGAGCACCTCGGCGATCTCGCCGTTGCCGAGGCCGGCGAAGAAGCGCAGTGCGATCAGCTCGCGCTCGCGCAGGTCGAGTGAGTTCATGGCGTCGCGGAGCTCGGACCGGCGTAACGCTGCCTCGGCGCTCTCGTCGAGCGCGGACGCGTCGGCGTCCTCCGGGTCGGCGTGAAGGGCGGCGGTCCGCTTGCGCCTGCGCAACTCGTCGAGGGCGGCGTTGCGGGCGATGCCGAAGACCCAGGCGCGGCCGTTGCCGCGGCGGGGGTCGAAGCGGCGTCGGCGCCGGTAGGCGCGCTCGAAGGCGAGCGCCGTGACGTCCTCGGCGGCGTGCGGATCGCGGAGCAGGCCGGCGACGTAGGCGTAGACGTCGTCGCGGCTCGAGCGGTAGAGCTCGTCGAAGCCGAGCGCCGGCTCGGCACGGGCCTCCCGGGAAGGTGCTGTCGCAACCTGCTGCACACCCCTACTACGTCGCAGCGGGCGTTTGATCACAACCCCCGGCCGGAGACTCTCAGGGCAGGCGCATTATCCGACCGAGCAGCCGGTCCCAGGCCCGGTCGGGAAGGACGCTCGAGAGCGTGCCCATGATGTGTGCGTCGCGGCCGATCCGGTAGCGCGCCCGCGGCCGTTTGACGATCAGCGCCTTCTCGATCACGGCGGCCGCGTGGTCTGCCGGGATGCCGCGGTCGCCGGTCTCCTTCGCCGCGCGGCGTAGCGACTTGATCGCCTTCGCGTAGAGGGTGCGCCCCTCCGGCGGCATCCGCTCCTCGGTCCGGTCGAACTGGTCGAGCCCGCTGTTCCAGATCTCCGTGGCGATGCTCCCGGGTTCGATGACGATCGTGTCGATCCCCCACGGCCGCAGCTCGACGCGGAAGCAGTCGCTGATCGCCTCGAGCCCGTACTTGGACGCGTTGTAGGGGCCGAAGAAGGGGGTCGAGACGACCCCGCCGATCGAGGTGATGTTGACGATCCGGCCCCGCCCGATCCGTAGCGCCGGGATCATCGCCTGCGTCATCGCCAGGTGGCCGGTCAGGTTGACCTCCAGCTGGTTGCGGAACTCGTCGAGCGGCACGAACTCCAGCGGTCCGGTGTAGGCGACTCCGGCGTTGTTGACGAGCGCCTGCAGGCCGCCCGCCTCGGCGCCGACCAGCTCGGCGGTTGCGGCGATCGACTCGGTGTCGGTCACGTCGACGATCACCGGGCGGAGCCGCTCCGATCCGGCGGCCGCGAGAGAGTCGGCGTCCTCCTGCTTGCGGACCCCGGCGAAGACGGTCCACCCCGACGACTCGAGGCGCAGCGCGGTCGCCCGGCCGATCCCGGTCGAGCAGCCGGTTATCAGCGCGACCCGGGCGCTCAAGCGGCCGCCCGGCCCGATCCGGCCGCGGCGCGGTCGCGCCCGACCGGGAGCCGCTCCGGGGCACCAGCCGGGTAGGCGCCGGCGACGGCCTCGCGGATCGATGCGGCGGTGATCGAGACAAGCCTGCCGAGGTCGCGCTTGCTGATCGCGAGCGGCGGCACGAGGACGATCGTGTCGCCGAGCGGACGGACGATCGCACCGCGGCGCCGCGCCTCGAGCGTGACCCGGTGACCGAGCCGCAGCGCCGGATCGTGCTCGCCGAGGTCGATGCCGATCATCATTCCCCGGCCGCGGACCTCGACGACCTCGTCCATCGCCGCGACACCGATGAGGAGCTCGTGGAGGCGGTCGATCTTCGGCTGCAGGCGCTCGAGGGTGTGCTCGCGCTCGAAGACGTCGAGGCTCGCGATCGCGGCCGCGCAGGCCAGTGGGTTGCCGGTGAACGTGTGGCCGTGGAAGAACGTGCGGAAATCCTCATGCTCGCCGAGGAAGCCGTCGTAGACCCGGTCGGTCGTCAAAGTCGCAGCCAGCGGCATGTAGCCGTTCGTCAGACCCTTGCCGAGGCAGAGGAAGTCTGGGGAGACGCGCTCCTGCTCGCAGGCGAACATCGTCCCGGTCCGGCCGAACCCGGTCGCGACCTCGTCGCAGATCAGCAGCACCCCGTGCTCGTCGCAGAGATCGCGGACGCGGCGCAGGTATCCCGGCGGCTGGACGAGGATCCCGCCCGCGCCCTGGACCAGCGGCTCGACGATGACCGCCGCGGTCTCCTCGCCGTGACGGTCGAGCATCCGTGCGAGCGCGGCGTCGTCGCCGGCCGGGACCGAACGCTTGGCGAAGAGGAGCGGCTCGTAGGCGCCGTGGAAGAGGTCGATCCCGCCGACGGACACGGCCCCGATCGTGTCGCCGTGATAGCCGTCGGCGAGACCGATGAAGGAGGTCCGGCGGGCGTGCTGACCGCCGCGCTGGCGCCAGTACTGGAAGGCCATCTTCAGCGCGATCTCCGTCGACGTCGATCCGGCATCGGAGTAGAAGACGCGGGTGAGGCCGTCGGGGGCGATCTCGCAGAGCCGCCCGGCGAGCTCGGCGGCGGGGGCGTGGGTGAGCCCGAGCATCGTCGAGTGCGCGATCCGGTCGAGCTGGGCGCGGATGGCGCCGTCGATCGTCGGGTGACGGTGGCCGTGGACGTTGCACCACAGCGACGAGGTCCCGTCGATGAAGCGGGATCCGTCGGTCGCGATCAGGTCGGTTCCCTCACCGCGTTCGATGACCAGCGGCTCCTCGCTCTCCCAGCCGCGCTGCTGGGTGAACGGATGCCAGAGGTGGCGATGGTCGAGCGCCGCGATCCGTTCGTTCATCAGGGGAAAGCTAAGCCCGGCGCCGGTCGGAAGCGGGTCGGCGGAAACTCGCAATTTGGTCTGCGGCAGCGATCGTCAGAGGACTTCGAGCCGCGGCCAGCCCACCGGGTCGGCGAGGTCGATCCGATCGAGGGTCAGGACCTCGATCCCGGTCAGCTCGGCGATCGTGTCGCGGTTGGATTCCTCGAGCGCTCCCGGCTCGTCGGGCCATGGCGTCAGGACGACCGCCGCGATCTCGAGCTCCGCCGTCCAGGCCGCCTCGATCGTCATCAGCGTGTGGTTGATCGTGCCGAGGCCCGGCTGCGCGGCGATGACCAAGGGCCAGCCGAGCTCGACGGCGAGGTTGCGGACCAAGTAGTCGGGTGCGAGCGGCACCATCAGCCCGCCGACGCCCTCGCAGACGATCGCGTCGACGCCGTTCGCCGCCGCTTCGGCCGCCCGCTTCAGCCGCTTCGGGTCAACGCGCTCGCCGGCCATCTCGGCCGCGAGGTGGGGCGAGACCGGCGGGCCGTAGCGGTAGGGGGCGATCTCGTCCGGCGACTGGCCGCTCCCGGACGCCCGCGCGAGCAGCGCGTGATCCGGCTCGCCGCCCTCATCGAGGCCGGAGACCGCGGGCTTGAAGACGCCGACGCCGAGGCCGTCGGCGGCGGCGCCGGCGGCGATCACAGCGGCGACGACGGTCTTGCCGACCTCGGTCCCGGTCCCGGTGACGAAGACGCCGCGAGACGCCACGGCCGCGTGCTTCAGCCGACCTTGGCGGCAGGCGCCGCGTCGGTCTGCGCGGGGGGTGCGGCCGGGCCGGCGGGGGAGCGGACGACGCGCCAGCCGTGGCGCTCGATCCGCAGCTCGCCCGGCTCGGGATCGGGCAGGTCGATCGACCAGTCGCCGTCGGCGGACACCGCCCGGAACGCCGCGGCGAGGATCGACGCGGCCTCGACGAGCTGCTCGGGGTCGTGGTCGGCGAGGACGGTGAGGCGGAGGCGCGAGGTGCCCTCGGGCACGGTCGGCGGGCGGATCGCCTGGGCGTAGACGCCGGCATCGAGAGCGCGACGGCAGATCGCCACGGCCTTGTCGGGGTCGCCGACGGTGATCGGCATGATCTGCGCCCCGGCGCCGCCCGGCTCGAGGCCGTTGGCGGCGAGCGCGGCGCGCAGGGTCGCCGCGTTCTTTCGCAGGCGCGCGATCCGGGCCGGATCGGACTCGACGATGCCGAGGGCGGCGTCGGCCGCGGCGGCGGACGCCGGCGGGAGCCCGGTCGAGAAGATCATCGGCCGCGCGGTGTTTACGAGCAGGTCACGGAGCTCGCGGGATACGCAGGCGTAGGCGCCGTAGCTGCCGAGCGACTTTCCGAGGGTGCCGACGACGACGTCGACCTCTCCTGCGAGGCCGGCCTCGGCGACCGAACCGCGCCCGCCCGGCCCGAGCGCCCCGACGGCGTGGGCGTCGTCGACCATCAGCATCGCGCCGTGGCGGCTTGCGAGCTCGCGGAGCCAGCCGAGCTGGGCGACGTCGCCGTCCATGGAGAAGAGCCCGTCGGTGACGATCAGGCCGCAGTGGCCCGGGAGCCTGCCGAGGCCCCAGGCGAGGTGCTCGAGGTCGCGGTGGCGGTAAACGAACGTCTCGGCGCCGGCGAGGCGACAGCCGTCGATGATGCTCGCGTGGTTGAGCTCGTCGGAGAAGACCACGTCGCCGCGCCTCGCGATCGCCGCCACGACGCCGGTGTTGGCGAGGTAGCCGGAGCCGAAGAGCAACGCCGTCTCGGTCCCGTGAAAGGCGGCGAGGTGCCGCTCGAGCTGGTCGTGCGGCGTCATGTTCCCGGAGACGAGGCGCGAGGCTCCGGTCCCGGTACCCCACCGCTCGGTCGCGTCGATTGCGGCAGCCTTCACGTCGGGGTGGGAGGCGAGGTTCAGGTAGTCGTTCGAGCAGAGCAGCAGCGCGTCCTTGCCGTCGAGTTCGACGCGCGGACCCTGCGCGGAGGACACCGTGCGCATCCTCCGGAAGAGCCCGTCCTCGCGGATGGCGTCGAGGCGCTCGCCGATCGTGGCGGCGGGGGGTACGGCCTGCTCGCCGCCCGCGCTCACGCCGCTTCTTCCCTGCGGGCGGACGGATACGCCGGCGGCTTGCGCTTCTTGGCGATCACCCGCAGCTGCGTCGACGGATCCCAGAAGTCGGCCTCGTCCTGGCTGTCGATCAGATCGTCGACCGGGGTCCGCGGCGAAGAGCCCTCGAGCCAGCCGCTGCGGTTGTCGGGCCGGGGGTTGGCGCCGTTGTCGGGCTGGCGGGCGACGTTCAGGCCGAGGTCGGTGAACATCTCCCGGTCGTCGGCCGGCTCGGCACCGAGGGTCGTCAGGAAGTTGCCCATCATCACGCCGTTCAGGCCTGCCTTGACCGCGAGCGGCTGCAGTTCGTGGAGGTTCTCGACCCGACCGCCGCAGAGCCGGAAGAGTGCGTCGGGGAGGATCAGCCGGAAGATCGCGATCCACTTGACGACGTCCCAGGGGTCCATCAGCTCGCGGTCGCCGAACTTCGTGCCGGTGCGCGGGTTGAGGAGGTTGATCGGCACCGAGGTCGGGTTGATCTCGGCGAGCTCGAAGGCCATCTCGACCCGCTGTTGTGGCGATTCGCCGAGGTTGAGGATGCCGCCGACGCACGTCTCCATCCCGGCCTCGCGGACGGCGTCGATGGTCCGCACGCGTCCCTCGTAGCGGACGGTCGTCGTCACCTCGTCGTAATAGGAGCGCGCCGTCTCGACGTTGTGGTGGACGCGCTGGATGCCGGCCTCGGCGAGCTGATGGGCGCGATCGCCGGAGATGTGGCCGACGGAGGCGCAGCGCTTCAGGTTCGTGTTCTCGGCGACGAGCCTGGCGCCCTCGAGGATCTTCGCGAAGTCCCGCTTCGACAGCCCCTGACCCTGGGTGACCATGCAGAACCGGTGCGCGCCGGCGGCCTCGGCCGCCTTCGCGTGCTCGAGGATCTGCTCGGGCTCCATCATCGCGTGCATCGGCGTGTCGGCCTCGGCGTAGCGCGACTGGGCGCAAAAGCCGCAGTCCTCGGCGCAGCCCCCGGACTTCGCGTTGACGAGCGAGCACATGTCGGTCGAGTCGCCGAAGTTCTCGGTCCGGACCTCCCAGGCCCGCTCGACGAGTGCGCCGATGTCGTCGTGGTCGGTGAGCGCGCCGAGCTCAATCGCCTCTTCGAAAGTGATCAGTGATGCCAAGGACCCTCCTCGAGTCGGCTGCTGCCAGGGCAGGGCTTTCGCCCCACGTGCCAAAGGTGGGGGCCGATGCTAGGTGGGGCGGCGGACGGTTCTCACCGGCCGTGACGACGGACGGTAGTCGCAGCCGCGACGAGGCCAACTCGTCTCACGGCTGCCCGTTGTCCTCTTCGATCGGCTTCCGCGCTCCGGTGGTCCGCGTCGCGAGCTTGCAGTTGTTCAGGGCGCGGGCGTAGAAGCCGAGGTACTCGCGCCAGTTGCCGTTCCAGTAGTCGGAGTCGTGGCCGCCGGCCGAGTTGCGGACGACCGGGTCGAGCCCGGAGGCGCGCAGGGCGTCCTCGAAGGCGGCGTCGCCCTGCAGGAACGGGTCGTCGTTGCCGGCGTCGATCCAGAGGCGAGTGTCGCGATATGGGCTCGGCGTCAGCTTCGCCGCCTCGATGATGTTGTTGCGGTCGAAGTCGTCGGCGTCGTCGAAGGCGCCATCCGCGGTCTCGGAGGCGTTCTCCCAGATCGCCGGCGAGTGGCCGCCGACGGCGCAGAAGCGCTGTGGCGAGAGACGGGCGATGTCGAAGGCGCCGAAGCCGCCCATCGAGATGCCGCCGATCGCGATCTTGCGAGGGGCGATGTCGTAGCGCCGGATCAGCTTCGGGATCAGCTCGCTGAGCACGTACGCCGCCCATTGCCCGCTATCACGGTTGTGCCAGTAGGAGCTCGCGCCGCCGGCTGGGAAGGCGACAACGGGCGCCCGGTCGCGGAGGTCGGCGAGGGCCTCGAACATCGGGTCGACCAGGTAGCTGCGCTCGTCCTCGTTGCGGCCGTGCAGGAAGACGAGGAGCCCGCGCTGCTTGTTCGGGATCCTGCGGGGGACGACGACGCGGACCGGCAGGGTGCGGTCGAGAAGCTTGCTGTCGACGTCGAGCTTGTGGACCTTTGCCCCGAACGTGTCTCGAGCGGCCTCGTCGCTGAGCCAGAGCCGCTGAACTGCGAAGGCCACACCGATCACGGCCAGTGCCGCCAGGATCCGCAGCACGATGAAGCCGGCCGAGTGCGGAGAGCGGTCGATCGCCTGCTCGAGATCCTCGGCGGGCGGCATTTCCTGGTCGCTCACGGCAGCGACGGTACCGAGCGCCCCCGTCGGCGGGGGTGGGGAGGGGCGGGCCGAATGCTGCACGAGGAGCCGGAGTGGCGAGGCGACAGTAGAAAGTAGTAAGTTCTACTTCCTACTTTGCCGGTACTCGAATCCCGCATAGATACGAGCTCCGAGGGGTTCGCCGCCAATCGCGACGCGATGCTCGAGCGCCTCGAGAAGCTCGAGGAGGAGCAGCGCAAGGCCCGCCTCGGCGGCGGCGAGAAGCGCATCGAGCGCCACCACGGCCGCGGCCGGCTGATGCCGCGCGAGCGGATCGAGCTGCTGCTCGACCGCGACTCACCCTTCCTCGAGCTCGGGGCGCTCTGCGCCTACGGCTCCGAGTACGAAGTCGGCGCATCCCAGGTGAACGGCATCGGCGTCGTCTCCGGCGTCGAGTGCATGGTCGGCGCGTCCGACCCGACCGTCCGCGGCGGCACGAGCAACCCCTACACGCTGCGCAAGAACCTCCGCGCCCAGGAGGTCGCCCGGGCCAATCGGCTGCCGGCGATCGGCTTCGTCGAGTCGGGCGGCGCCGACCTGCCCCGCCAGAAGGAGATCTTCGTCCCCGGCGGCGCCAACTTCCGCAACCTCACCCAGGCCTCCGCGGCCGGCCGCCCGACGATCGCGCTCGTCACCGGCAACTGCACCGCCGGCGGTGCCTACCAGCCGGGCCTCTCCGACTACACGGTCATGGTCCGCGACCAGGGACTCGTCTTCCTGGGCGGCCCGCCGCTGGTGAAGATGGCGACCGGGGAGGAGGCGGAAGAGGAGGCGCTCGGCGGCGCCGAGATGCATTCGAGGATCTCCGGCGTCTCCGAGTTCATGGCCAACGACGAGATCGACGCGGCGCGGATCGGGCGCGAGATCGTCCGCAACCTGAACTGGCGCAAGCTCGGGCCCGAGCCGCGTGGGGAGGGCGCCGACCCGGTCCACGATCCCGAGGAGCTGCTCGGCATCGCCTCCCACGACCTGCGGATCCCGTTCGACCCCCACGAGGTCATCGCCCGGATCGTCGACGGCTCCCGCTTCGACGAGTTCAAGCCCGCCTACGGCACCCAGCTGGTCACCGGCTGGGCGGAGCTGCAGGGCTGGCCGGTCGCGATCCTCGCCAACAACGGCGTCATCTTCAACGAGGACGCCGAAAAGGCCGCCCACTTCATCCAGCTCGCCGACCGCGTCGACACGCCGCTGCTCTTCTTCCAGAACACGACCGGCTACATCGTCGGCGAGGACTACGAGCGCCGCGGGATCGTCAAGGCGGGCGCGAAGATGATCAACGCCGTCGCCAACGCCGGGGTCCCGAAGCTGACGCTGATGATGGGCGGCTCCTACGGCGCCGGCAACTACGGCATGTGCGGCCGCAGCTTCGACCCGCGCTTCATCTTCAGCTGGCCGAATCACAAGACCGCCGTGATGGGCCCCAAGCAGCTCGCCGGCGTCATGGAGATCGTCATGCGCGCCGGCGCCGAGCGCCGCGGCATCGAGGTCGACGAGGACGCGCTCGCGGCCGGGACCAAGGCGGTCGAGGAGCAGATCGAGAACGAGTCCGACGCCTTCGTCGCGAGCGGCGAGCTCTGGGACGACGGCATCATCGACCCGCGCGACACGCGGACGGTGCTCGGGATTGCCCTGTCCGCCGCGATGAGCGAGGCGTGCGAGGGCTCCGGCCGCTTCGGCGTCTTCAGGATGTAGCCGCCGTGCCGCGTCCGTTCACCAAGGTGCTCGTCGCCAACCGCGGCGAGATCGCCCGCCGAGTCTTCGCCGGTTGCCGCCGTCGCGGCCTCGCGACCGTCGCCGTCCACTCCGACCCCGATGCGGCCGCTCCCTTCGTCGGCGAGGCCGACGAGGCCGTACCGCTGCGCGGGACGACCGCCGCCGAGACCTATCTCGATGTCGACAAGATCCTCGAGGCCGCCCGCCTGACCGGAGCCGACGCCGTTCATCCCGGCTACGGCTTCCTCGCCGAGAACGCCGGCTTCGCCGAGCGGGTCGCCGCTGCGGGACTGACCTGGATCGGCCCGCCCCCGGGGGCGATCGAGGCGATGGGTTCGAAGGTCCGGGCGCGCGCGCTGATGGAGGAGGCGGGCGTCCCGATCGTCCCCGGCTGCGAACTCGGCGCCGACGACGACCTCGCGGCGGCGGGCGAGCGGATCGGCTTCCCGCTTCTCGTCAAGGCGTCGGCGGGTGGCGGCGGAAAGGGCATGCGCCCGGTCGCCGAGCCCGGCGAGCTCGAGGGCGCGGTCGAGGGCGCACGCCGTGAGGCCGAGGCCGCGTTCGGAGACCCGACGGTCTTCCTCGAGCGCTACCTGCAGCGCCCACGGCACATTGAGATCCAGCTGCTCGCCGACACCCACGGCACCACGGTCAGCCTCGGCGAGCGCGAGTGCTCGGTCCAGCGCCGTCATCAGAAGGTCCTCGAGGAGGCGCCCTCGGTCGCGGTCGGCGCCGAGTTGCGCGAAGGCCTCGGTGCCGCGGCCGTCGCCGCCGCGGAGGCGGTCGGCTACGTCGGCGCCGGCACGGTGGAGTTCCTTCTCGACCAGTCGAGCGGCCGCGACGAGTTCTTCTTCCTCGAGATGAACACCCGCCTTCAGGTCGAGCATCCGGTCACCGAAATGGTCCTCGGCCTCGACCTCGTCGCCGAGCAGCTCCGGATCGCCGGCGGCGAGGAGATGTCCGGTCGGGCCCGTGAGCCGCGGATCGACGGCCATGCGATCGAGGTCCGCCTCTACGCCGAGGACGCAGCTGCCGGCTTCCTTCCCCAGACCGGAACGGTCGAGCGGATCCTCGTCCCCGGAGCCGAGCCGTTCGCGGTTCCCGGCGGCGGCCGGCCCGGCTCGCTGCGGCTCGACTCAGGCGTCGAGGACGGCAGCGTCGTCGGCCCCGACTACGACCCGATGCTCGCCAAGGTGATCGCCTGGGCACCCGACCGGGCGACCGCAGCGGCGCGGCTCGCGAAGGCGTTGCTCGACGCCGAGGTCGACGGCCTCGTCACCAACCGCGACTTCCTCGTCCGCCTGCTCCGCTCCGACTCCTATCTCGACGGCGCCACCGACACCGGTCTCCTCGAGCGTGAGCCGGAGCTGACCGCGGCGCTCGTCGATCCGGCGGCCGATCCGGTCTACGCCGCCGCCGCGGCGCTGGCGGCGATGGCCGAGCGGCGCGAGGACGCGCCGGTGCTCGGGTTCGCCCCGCCCGGCTTCCGCAACAACTTCTCGGAGCCGCAGCGGATCTCGTTCAAGGGCGCTGACGGGGATGACCTGGTCGTCACCTACTCGCTGCGCCGCGGCGGGCCGGAGATCGCGGTCGGCGAGTCGGTCCTCGAATCGCCGCGCGTCCACGCGGTCGCCCCCAGTTCCGTCGACCTCGAGGTCGGCGGCGTCAGGCGTCGCTACCGGGTCCGTCGCAGCGACGGCGTCCACAACGTCAACGGTCCCGGCGGGCAGGCGAGTCTTCGCGAGTTGCCCCGCTACCCCGGCGCCGAGGATGCGCTCGGCGAGGGTGCGCTCATCGCACCGATGCCGGGCAAGGTCCTGAAGCTCGCGGTCGCCGCCGGCGACGCCGTCGAGGCCGGCGCCGTGGTCGTGGTCCTCGAGGCGATGAAGATGGAGCACGAGCTCACCGCCCCCGCCGCCGGCACGGTCACCGAGCTCCGCGTCGCCGAGGGCGACCAGGTCGACGCGGGGTCGGCCCTGGCGGTTATCGAAGCCGACTAGCTAGATAACCCCGAGGAAATGCTCCGGCTCCGCCGTCCGCTTTCCTCGGACCGTTGGGTGTTGCTGGACGGGAACCCTGTAAGCCGGGGGAGAGTTCCCACCGTTCTCATCCCGGCGTGGCGTGTACTGCTTCCCAGAGGTAAAGGGAGGCCAGGGTTCGGTGCGGGCTCCACGACTCGGCGATCGCGACGGCCTCCTCGGGCGTCGGCATCTCATCGAGCTCGTAGGCGATCTGGATCCCCTTGCGGAGGCCGAGGTCGCCGCCGCTGAAGACGTCGGGCCGGCCGAGGTCGAACATCAGGAACATCTCGGCGCTCCACTGGCCGATGCCCTTGAGCTCGACGAGGGCCGCCACGACGTCGGCGTCGGAGAGGTCGTCGAGCTCGTCGGGCCGCAGCTCTCCCGACTCGATCGCCTCGGCGATGCCGATCATGTAGGTCGCCTTGCGGCCGCTGAGCCCGCAACTGCGGAGCCGTTGCTCGGCGTCGTCGGCGATCAGGTCGAGCGGCTCGGGCGCGCCGTCGTACTCGTCGACGACCCGGCCCCAGATCGTCCGGGCGGCGGCGGTGGAGACCTGCTGGCCGACGATGATCCGCGCCAAGGCCTCGAAGCGGTTCTTCGTCCGCGACGAGCGGCGTTCGAGGATCACCGCGGCGTCGACGGTCTCGACCAGGCGGGCGATCCTCGGGTCGAGGGCGGCGAGCTCCTCGGCGGGCTCGGCCACCGGGTCAGCGGCCCTTCCACTCCGGCGGGCGCTTCTCGGCGAACGCGCGGATGCCCTCGCGGAAGTCCTCGGAGGAGAAGCACGACTCGCGGAGGGCGACCAACTCGTCCACCTGCTTGGGGCTGAGCCGCGGGAACTGCGAGAGCGTCTCGATCGCGTGCTTGTTACCGCGCAGCGACAGCGGCGCGTTGCCGGCGATCAGCGCGGCGAGCTCAAGCGAGCGGGCCTCGATCTCGGCGGCGGGATGGACCTCGTTGACGAGGCCGAACGACTCGGCTCGCTCGCCGTCGTAGACGCGGCCGGTCAGGAACAGCTCCTTCGTACGGGGGACGCCGATGCAGTCGATGAAGCGCTCGAGGCCCGTGTGGCCGTAGATCAGCCCGAGCTTCGCGGGTGGCATCCCGAGCTTCGCCTCGGCGGCGCAGACCCGCATGTCGCAGCGCACCGCGAGCTCGAGGCCGCCGCCGAGGCAGTGGCCGTTGATCGCGGCGACGACGGGGAACGGGTGGGCGCTGATCGCCTCCATTGCCTCCGTGAACGGATGGGCGACGAGTGCCTCGGCGTCGCGTTCGAAGGTCTCGTCGGGGATGGCGCCGATGTCGTATCCGGCCGAGAACGCCTTGCCGGCACCGGTGATGACAACGCAGCCGACGTCGATTCCGTGGTCGAGCTTCGGCAGCGTTGCGGCGATTGCGTCGAGGACCGCGTGCGACAGCGGATTGCGCTTGTCCGGGTTGTTGAGGGTCAGTCTCGCGACCGCGGGGGCGGGGAAATCGAGGAGCACCTCGCCGCCCGCCAGCTCCTGCGCTTCGCCGCTCTTGTGGCCCACCTCGCTCATCGGCTCGGGAGCGTATGGCAGGGCGACTGGCCAGGCGGCCAGCTCGAGGCCCGCCGCGGGCCGCATCGCGGTAACGTCCACGATCAGGCCAGCCTTTCAAGCAGCGAACGAGGAGAGTCCACAGTGGAGCCCACCGCCACGCCCGATGCCGTCACGTCAACCAACGGGAAGTCCGGCGGCGAGTCAGCGCCCTCCGTCGACGTCTTCAACCCGGCGACCGGAAAGCTGATCGGGACCGTTCCCGCGAAGACTCCCGCCGAGGTCACCGAGGCCGTGGCGCGCGCCCGCGCCGCCCAGCCCGCCTGGGAGGCCGCCGGCTTCGCCGAGCGCGGCCGCGTCCTCCGCCGCGCCCAGAAGTGGACACTCGACAACGCCGAGCGGATCATCTCGACGATCGTCGCCGAGAACGGCAAGACCTACGAGGACGCCCAGCTCGCCGAGGTCTCCTACGCGGCTTCGGCGTTCGGCTTCTGGGCCAAGAACGCCCCCGAGTTCCTCGCCGACGAGAAGGTCAAGTCCGCCTCGCCGTTCGTGCTCGGCCGCAAGCTCAAGGTCCGCTACGCGCCGGTCGGCGTCGTCGGCGTGATCGGTCCGTGGAACTACCCGCTCACGAACTCGTTCGGCGACTGCATCCCGGCGCTGGCCGCCGGCAACGCCGTCGTCCTCAAGCCCGCGACGCTGACCCCGATGACCTCGCTGCTGATGGCCGAGGGGCTGCGCGAGTGCGGCGTCCCCGAGGACGTCTTCCAGGTCACCGTCGGCGAGGGCAGCTCGATCGGCAATGCGCTGATCGATGCGGTCGACTTCGTCATGTTCACCGGGTCGACCGAGGTCGGCCGCAAGGTGATGATGCGCGCCGCCGAGACGCTCACCGGCACCGCCATGGAGCTCGGCGGCAAGGACCCGATGATCGTCCTTCGCGACGCCAACCTCGAGCGGGCCGCCAACGCCGCGGTCCACTACTCGATGCAGAACGGCGGCCAGACCTGCATCTCGGTCGAGCGCGTCTACGTCGAGGAGCCGGTCTACGAGGACTTCGTCGGCCGCGTCACCGAGAAGATGCGGGCGCTCCGCCAGGGCGTCCCCGGCGGTCCCGCGCAGACCGACGTCGGAGCGATGACGTCCTCGTCGCAGACCGACCTCGTCGAGGAGCAGGTCAACGACGCCGTCGAGCACGGCGCCCGCGCCGTCGTCGGCGGCAAGCGCGGTCCCGGCCCCGGCGACTTCTTCGAGCCGACTCTGCTGCTCGACGTCGACCACTCGATGGAGGCGATGAAGGAGGAGACGTTCGGCCCGACGCTCCCGGTCATGAAGGTCAAGGACGCGGACGAGGCGATCAAGCTCGCCAACGACTCGCCCTACGGACTGCAGGCATCGATCTGGACGAAGGACACCGATCGCGGCGAACAGCTCGCCCGCCGGATCGAGTCCGGAGTCGTCTGCGTAAACGACGCCCAGCTCAACTACGTGGCCCTCGAGCTGCCGATGGGCGGCTGGAAGGACTCGGGCGTCGGCTCGCGCCACGGCGCCGGCGGCATCCGCAAGTACACGAAGCAGCAGACCCTGCTCGTGACGCGCTTCGCGCCGACCGACAAGGACATCCACATGCTCCCCTACGACTCGCCGCGGAAGACGAAGATGCTCGGCCGCACGTTCAAGCTCCTCTGGGGCCGCGGCAAGCGGGACTGACCCGATGAGCGGCGGGGACTACACGAAGGTCAGCCTCACCGGCGACGTCCCGGACATGGCCGGCCAGTCGGGGGTCGAGGGGATGGCGGCCCACTTCGCCGCCGGGCCTCTCGAGCTGCAGAAGTCGGGGCTCAGCTACCAGGCCCTCGAGCCCAACCAGCGTCAGCCCTGGGGTCACCGCCACAAGGAGCAGGAGGAGATCTACGTGATCGTCTCCGGCTCCGGCAAGGCGAAGCTCGGGGCAGACGAGGTCGACGTGGCTCCGCTCGACGCGATCCGCGTCGCGCCGGAACTCGCGCGCAACTTCGAAGCCGGCCCCGACGGACTCGCCTTCGTCGCCTTCGGCGCACCCCGCCCGCCCGACCAGCAGCCCGGAGGCGACTCCGAGATGCTCCCCGGCTGGTGGGGCGACGAGGACTTCTAGGCGCCGGCCTCGCCGTCGCCCTGCTGATTGCGGGGTGCGGCGGCGACGGCACACCTGACTTCAGCGGCAGCGATCAGGAGCAGATCGCCGGGACCGTCAACGCGATGACCGCGGCGATCGCCGGCGGCGACGGCGAGGCCGCCTGCGGGCTGATGACCGAGCACGGGCAGGAGGCCATGCTCGAGATGGGCCGCCAGGCCGCCACCGGGCCGGTCGACGATTGCGTCGCTGCCGTGCCCGCAGCCCAGGCCGCCGGCTTCGACCCGGGCGACTTCCGCATCACGGAGGGGGACGTTTCGGTGGGCGCTGAGGATGCCGAGGCCCGTTGCGATCTCAGCGGTTCCTTCATCCTCACCCGCACCGAGGAGGGCTGGCGCGTCGACGTGCCGTACTGCAACGGCTGACTACCCTGCAGCCATGGAGCAGAGACTCAGCCTCGTCACCCTCGGCGTCGCCGACCTCGGCCGCTCGGTCGCCTTCTACGAGGCGCTCGGCTGGAGCGTCGACAACGACTGGCGGGAGCAGGACGTCGCGTTCTTTCAGTGCGGCGGGACGGCCGTCGCCCTCTGGAGCCGCGCCGAGCTCGCCGCCGACAGCACCGTCACCGACTCCGGCGGCTGGGGCGGGGTGACGCTCGCCTACAACGTCCGCTCGCCGGCGGAGGTCGACGCGGCGATCGCCGAGGCGAAGGCCGCGGGAGCGACGATCGGCCGCCCCGGTGCCGAGACGTTCTGGGGCGGATACTCGGGCCTCTTCGTCGACCCCGATGGCCACCCGTGGGAGGTCGCCCACAACCCGCACTGGACGATCGCCGACGACGGCGGGATCATGATCTGACATGGGGTGGTGCGGATCCAGCAGTCCATGACTGCAGGATGTCCTCCACCGGGCTCGGGGGTAGCTACTCGAGCACCACGAGGACTTCGCCCTCGCTCACCGACTGACCCTCTTCGCAGCGGATCTCGGTGACGGTGCCGGAGTCCTCGGCCTCGACCGGCATCTCCATCTTCATCGATTCGAGGATGACGACGGTGTCGTCGAGGTCGACCTGATCGCCGACCGCGACCTCGATCTTCCAGACGGTTCCGGTGATGTGGGCGGGGATGTCCGGCACAGGGCGGCAGAATAGTCGCCGGTGTCGGCGGAAGCGACAAGCGGAGGGCCGCGGATCGCGATCGTCGCCGCGCGCGATGAGGGCGACCGGATCGGTGCCACGCTGAAGTCGCTGAGCGCCGCTTCCCCGGGCATCGGGCTCTGGGTCGCCGACGACGCCTCAAGCGACGACACCCGCGACGTCGCGCTGGCGTCCGGGGCCACAGTGATCGGCCGCAACCGTCCGCACGGCAAGGGCGGCAACGTCACCGCGGCGGCGACGGCGGCGCTGGAGGGACTCGATCCCGACACGGTCGTGCTGCTCTGCGACGGCGACCTCGCCGAGACCGCCGGGCGCCTGATGCCGCTCGTCGAAGCCATCGAGAGCGGCTCGACCGACCTCGCCGTCGCCGCCTTCGAGCGCAAGGTCGGCGGCGGGCTCGGCCTCGCCAAGACCTACGCCCGCGACGCGATCCGCAAGCTCTGCGGCCTCGACACGACGGCGCCGATCTCCGGCCAGCGGGCGATGCGCGCGTCCACGCTCGCAGACGTGCTGCCGTTCGCCCCGCGGTACGGCATGGAGATCGGCATGACCGTCGACGCCGTCCGCGCCGGCTACCGGGTCGACGAGATCGAGCTCGACCTCGCCCACCGGGCGACCGGCAAGAGCATCGCCGGGTTCATCCATCGGGGCCGCCAGCTGCGCGACTTCGTCAAGGTCTACCGGGATCGCAGCGCCAGCGGACCGTCCGCCGTCGAATAGGCTCGCGGCCCCGTGATCCTCGCGATCGACCAGGGCACAACCGGCAGCACCTGTCTCGTCTTCGACGGCGAGGGACGGATCGCCGGGCGGGCCTACTCCGAGTTCGCCCAGTACTTCCCGCGACCCGGCTGGGTCGAACACGACGCGAACGAGATCTGGGAGGTGACTCGCCAGGTCGGGCACGAGGCGCTCGCCGACGCCGGCATCGAGGGCCGCGACCTCGATGCGATCGGGATCACCAACCAGCGCGAGACGGTCGTCGCGTGGGATCCGGCGAGCGGCGAGCCCGTCCACCACGCGCTGGTCTGGCAGGACCGGCGGACCGCTGCGCGCTGCGGCGAGCTGATCGAGGCAGGCCACACTGAACTCGTTCGCGAGCGGACCGGGCTCGTGATCGACCCCTACTTCTCGGGGACGAAGATCGAGTGGCTGCTCGCCAACGTCCCCGCCGCCCGCGGCGCGAGGTTCGGGACGATCGACTCCTGGCTCGTCCACAAGCTCTGCGGCGTCCACGTCACCGACCTCTCGAACGCGTCGCGAACGATGCTCCTCGACATCCGCACCGGCGAGTGGGACTCCGAGCTCTGCGAGCTGCTCGGGATCGACCCCGGATCGCTCCCGGAACCGCGCGGGTCGGCCGAGGTCTACGGGACGACGGGTGAGTTCGGCGGCGACGTCCCGGTCGCGGGCATCGCCGGCGATCAGCAGGCCGCGCTGTTCGGACAGGCCTGCCACCGGGCCGGCGACGCGAAGAACACCTACGGGACCGGCAGCTTCGTCCTCCTCAACAGCGGCGAGGAGGCTCCCGACCCGGTCGAGGGGCTGCTCGGGACGATCGCCTGGGGCCTCGACGGCGAGATCACCTACGCCCTCGAGGCCGCAGTGTTCGTCACCGGCGCCGCCGTGCAGTGGCTCCGCGACGGGCTCGGGCTGATCGAGAGCGCGGCCGAGACCGCCGCGCTGGCGGCCTCGCTCCACGACAACGACGACGTCTACTTCGTCCCGGCCCTGACCGGCCTCGGCTCTCCCTACTGGGACCCGTACGCGCGGGGGATGCTGATCGGGCTTACCCGCGGCACCGGACGCGCCCAGATCGCCCGGGCGGCCCTCGAGGCGATCGCCTACCAGACGGTCGACGCGGTCCGCGCTCAAGAGGCGGCCTCCGGCGAGCGGCTCAGCTCACTGCGCGCCGACGGCGGCGCCGTCGTCAACGACTGGCTGATGCAGTTCCAGGCCGACGTGCTCGGCTCGCCGGTCGTCGTCCCCGAGATCTCCGAGACCACGGCTCTCGGGGCCGCCTACCTGGCCGGCATCGCGGTGGGGGTCTGGGACCGCGAGACGGTCGCCGGGATGTGGCGCGAGCGCGTCTCCTACGAGCCGCAGATGTCCGACGACCGGCGCGAGTCTCTGCTCGCCCGCTGGCACGAGGCCGTGGGGCGTTCGCGCGAGTGGACGGGCCCCAGCGGCCCGGACGACCAGAGCAAATAGGGTCTCCGGCGTGAGCACCCACCTCGTCACCGGGTTTCCGGGCTTCATCGGCCGTCGCCTCGTCGCCGCGCTACTGGAGCGCGAGCCGGAGGACACGGTCATCGCCATCGTCGAGCCGCGGATGGTCGAGGCGGCTCGCGTCGCCGCCCTCGAGATCGACGGCGGCCCGCGAGTTGAGGTGCTCCCCGGCGACATCACCGACCCACGCCTCGGGCTCGGCGAGGACCGCTACGCCCGCCTCGCCGCCGAGGCCACCGTCGTCCACCACCTCGCCGCCATCTACGACCTCGCCGTCCCCGAAGCGGTCGCGCAGCGCGTCAACGTGGAGGGGACCGGGAACGTCCTCGCCTTCTGCCGTGCCGCCGAGCGCCTCGAGCGCCTCAACTACGTCAGCACCGCCTACGTCGCCGGCGACCGCACCGGCGTCGTCTACGAACACGAGCTCGACCTCGGGCAGGGGTTCAAGAACCACTACGAGTCGACGAAGTTCCAGGCCGAGGTCTGGGTCCGCAGCGAGATGGACAAGATCCCGACGACGATCTTCCGGCCGGCGATCGTCGTCGGCGACTCGCGGACCGGCGAGACGCAGAAGTTCGACGGCCCCTACTACGCGCTCCGATTCATCGCGGCGACGGCCGGGCGGGGAATGCCGGTCGCGAACATCGGCCGCGGCGCCACGCCCTTCAACGTCGTGCCGGTCGACTTCATCGTCTCGGCGATGGCCCAGCTCGGGCGGTCGGAGGCGGCGATCGGCGAGACCGTCCACCTCTGCGACCCGGAGCCGCTCAGCTCGGCGCAGATGTTCGAGCTGCTCACCGACCTCTATCCGGCCAAGCGCGCCTCCTACCGGGTGCCGCCGCGAGTCGTGACCGCGGCGCTCCGGTTCGGGCCGATCCGCGACTTCTACGGCGGCACTCCGGCCGAGTCGATCCGTTACCTGAACCACCCCGTCCGCTACGACACGCGGCGTGCCGGCGAGCTCCTCGCCGCCTCGGGGATGCGGTGCCCGCGCTTCCCGGAGTACGCGCCGGCGATGGTCGCCTTCTTCAAGCAGCACGAGAACGATCCGGCTCTGGCCCCGGCCGCGCTGCCCCGGTAACCACCGGCGCTCAGGGGGGTAGGAGGAGATGGCGTACAGGGCGCCGAGCTCATCCATGTCGGAGATCAAGCCACAGCGATACAAGGACGAACGTCCGCCTGAGATATTCGACGAGTTCTACGACTACTCGCGGGAGAACGACCCGTTCATCGTCTACGAGCTCGTCCGCCTCGTCACGACGCCGATCTCGCTGAGCATCTACCGGACCCGCGCCATCGAGGTCGACAATGTGCCGCCGTCCGGGCCGGTCATCCTCGCGGCCAACCACTTCTCCAACTACGACCACTTCCTCGCCGGCGTCTGGCTGCGCCGGAAGATCCGCTTCATGGCGAAGTCGCAGATGTTCCGCCAGAACAAGATCCTCGACCTGATCTACAAGTACGGCGGCGTTTTCCCGATCCGCCGCGGACATGCCGACGCGGCCGCCTTCGACACGGTCTACGGGATCCTCAAGCGAGGCGGCTGCGTGATGATCTACTGCGAGGGCGGCCGCTCCCGAACCGGTGATCTCGGCGAGGCGAAGCCCGGCGTCGGTCGCGCTGCGCTCGAGAGCGGCGTCCCGGTCGTTCCGGTCGCGATCCACGGCTCGCAGGGCATTCGCAGCTGGCGCAAGTTGCGCTTCCCGAAGATCACCATCCGCTACGGCGAGCCGATCAGCTTCGACGTCGTCGAGGAGCCGACCCGCGAGCAGCAGCTCGAGGCGGCGGGGGAGATCTTCTCCCACGTCCGCGAGATGTACGAGGAGCTGCAGCGCGACGGCCGGGCGACCGTCATCAAGCGCGTGCGCGACGGCGAGTCCCGCGCGCCGAGCTACTCGTAGGCCTTCGCCACCGTCTTCCAGCGTTCCGGGTCGTGCCCGGGGAGGATCTCCGCCTTGGGGTAGGTCCGCGCGAACTGCTGGAGCTCGCGTAGGGATCGCCGCCAGCGGTGCATGTCGACCGGCCGCGGCGGAGGGTCGCCGCCCTCGAGCTGGCGCTGCGTGTAGATGGCGTCGCCGGCCATGACGAGGTCGCGGTCGTGGAGGCGGGCGATCACCGAGCAGTGCCCGGCCGAGTGCCCGGGTGTGTAGACGATCCGGATGCTGCCGTCGCCGAAGAGATCGAAGCTGCGCCCGAAGCTCGCGTAGGAGCTGATCCCGGATCCGTCGAAGTCGATCGTGCGGTAGTCGAAGAGGTAGTCGTAATGGGCGGGGCGGTACCCGCGCAGGAACGGGCGGGGGTCGGTCGTCGCGGCCTCCCACTCGGCCTTCGAGAGCACGAACGTGGCCTGCGGATACTCGGTGATCCCCGATGAGTGGTCGAAGTGGAGGTGGGTCATGATCACCGTCTTCAGGTCGCTCTCGTCGAGCCCGCGCTCGCGGAGCTGCGACGGGATGTCGCGGCCGGGCTCGATTCGCGGCTTCGCGAACCGCGCGGCGAGCTTGCCGAGGTTGGCGCTCGGCTTCGCCGCCACCGAGCCGTGGAAGCCGGTGTCGACGAGGATCTGGCCGGCGGTCGGGTGGGTGATCAGGTAGACGGGGATGGGCACGAGCCACCAGCGCGACTTCGGCGTTCCGATGCCGAGCATCCGGAGGTTGGCGAGGCGGCCGCCCTTGCTCTCGAAGAACTGCGGCGGTCCGAGGACCGAGCCGCCGAGCAACGGCTCGACCTTTACCGCGGTGCCCGGGGCGCCGCCGCCGGGCAGCGGCTTTTCGAGCGCTTTCGCCTGTGCCTTCATCTTCCTCATCGGGGCAACGCAGGCTACCCACAGCCAACTCCCGCCCTGGCCCTCCGGAAGCCCCTCGCACGAGCTCTGGCAATAGGGTGGCGGCGTGATCTCCCAGCCCTCGAAGATCTTCGCGCCCGGCCTCCTCGAAGGCTCCGTTTGCCTCGTCTCCGGGGCCGGATCGGGCCTCGGCCGCGAGACCTCGATGGAGTTGGCCCGCCTCGGGGCGACGGTCGTCGGCTGCGGCCGCCGCCAGGAGCCGATCGACGAGACGAAGGCCATGATCGAGGCGATCGGCGGCAGCGCCGACGCCGTCGCCGCCGACATCCGCGACGAGGAAGCCGTCGCGGCGCTGGTCGACGGGGTCATCGAGCGTCACGGTCGCATCGATCTGCTCGTCAACAACGCCGGCGGCCAGTTCCTCGCCCCGGCGGAGACGATCAGCGCCAAGGGCTTCCGCACCGTCACCGAGCTGAACGTCCAGGGCACCTGGAACATGACCCACGCCGCAGCGACGAAGGCATTCATCCCGCAGGGCGGCGGCAAGGTCCTGAGCGTCACCCTCTCCCCGCACAACGGGATGCCGGGCATGGTCCACTCCGGGGCGGCCCGCGCCGCCGTCGAGAACATGATGCGGACGCTCTCGGTCGAGTGGTCGCGTTACGGAATCCGACTCTGCGCGATCGCCCCCGGCCAGTTCGACACCGAGGTCTTCCGGACCAAGTATCCGGCGCAGGTCGTCGAGACCGTCCCGAAGACGATCCCGCTCGGCCGCCTCGGCCGGCCCGAGGAGATGGCCTGGCTGATCGCCTACCTCGCGTCGCCGGCAGGCGACTTCTTCAGCGGCACGGTGCTGACGATCGACGGCGCCCGCGACAACTGGTTCGGCGCCTGGCCGCCGCAGTTTCAGGCCGGCGACGCCGGCGAGCCGCCCGCCGAGGAGCGGCGCTAGCCCGACCGCGGCTCAGCCGCCGGCACCGTCGCCGGTGCCGTCGGGCAGCTCGAAGGCTCGTTCGCCGAGCAGCCGGTAGCCGGCGATCGATGGATGGTCGCCGTCGATCGTCAGGCGCGCCGGCATCGTGCCGGGCTCGGCCGGGCTCTCGATCGTGTCGTGGAAGGGGAGAACGGGAACGTCCTCGCTGCGGCCGATCTCGGCGATCGCCGCGTTGAGCCGTTCGATCGCCGCGTCGGCATCGGGGTGACCGTTGTTCCATGGCAGGACGTCGACGAGCGCGACCGGGATGTCGCGAGCCTTGGCCGCGTCCACCATGCCGCGGATCGACTGGGCCGCCTGCGCGACGGGCCTGCCCTGGGCGATGTCGTTGATCCCACCCTGGACGATGAGGGCGTCAGCTCCGGCCGCACAGTCGTCGAAGCGGGTGGCGATCTGGTCGGTGCGCTCGCCGAACACTCCGCAGTTGCGGAACCCGAGCCGCGGATCGGCCCGCTGCGCCCAGTACTCGTACTGGCTGCGCTCGTCGGCGGCCGCGCCGATCCCGGCCCGGTTCGCCGAATCGGGGTCCCAGAGCGGCGAACCGGCCGTTATGGAATCGCCGAGTGCGGCGACGAGCACCTGTCCGGAATCGGAACTCCGGTCGGGTTCAGGGGTCGTCGAATCTCCGTTGCCGCAACCGGGGACGAGCACGGCCAGACAGGCCAGGACGGGTGGCAGGAATCTGCGGAGCATCACGGAATTCAGGTCAAGTTACGGCCGCAGGGGCCGATTGGATGGGAATCGAAAGCAGGGAGAGACTTTGAATACAGGGACGAACAAGAAGCTCGTACTCGCGGCGATGATCTGCGCGGTCGCGATGACCTTCATCGATCAGACGATCGTGGCGATCGCGATCCCCGATCTGCAGAAGGACCTTCAGCTCGGGGAGTCCGGCGCGCAGTGGATCGTCAACGGGTATCTCGTCGCCCTTGCCGCCCTCTTCCTCTTCGGCGGCCGTATCGCCGACATCCGCGGTCACAAGCAGATGGTCATGGTCGGCATCGCCATCTTCACGTTCGCCTCGGCGATGTGCGGCGCAACACCGGTCGGCTCGATCTCCGAGGCCTGGATCATCTTCTTCCGCATCGTCCAGGGCGTCGGCGCGGCGATCATGTTTCCGGCGGCCCTGGCGATCGTCGTCGACGCCTTCCCGGTCGAAGAACGCGGCAAGGCGATGGCTGCGTTCTTCGGGATCGCCGGCGGACTGACCGCGATCGGGCCGCTTGCGGGCGGCTTCCTGATCGAGATCTCATGGCGCACGATCTTCTGGATCAACGTGCCGGTGGCGATCGTCGCGATCCTGCTCACGCTCAAGGCCAACCCGAGCAACGAGCCGCGTCCGGCCAAGCTCGACTACAGGGGAGCGGTGCTGGCCGCGATCGGCCTCGGGCTCCTGGTGCTCGGGCTCCAGCAGGCGAGCGACTGGGGCTGGGGCAGTCCCGCCACGATCGGCTGCATCCTCGTCGGTATCGCGGTGATCGGGCTGTTCGTTCGCACCGAACTGCGCACCGACCCGCCGCTGATGCAGGTGCGGATCTTCAGGAACTCCGCGTTCGCGGCCGACAACCTCGTCCTGTTGCTGATCTCGATCGCCTTCGTGCCGATGTTCCTGTTCGCCAGCATGTACTCCCAGATCTCCCTCGGATTCTCGGCCAGCGAGGCCGGCGGTTATCTCGGGATCTTCTTCGGCGGCTTCGTCGTCGCCTCGCAGTGGGGCGGCCGCATGCTCGACGCGATCGGCGCCAAGCGACCGGTGATGATCGGCTGCGCGGTCGCCGCCGTCGGCTATTACCTGTGGGCGAAGTCGATGCCCGACACCGACCCTGGCTCCTGGGACCAGTGGTGGCGGATCGTCATCGCCGGCGCCGGCTCGGGCTTCGTCCTCGGTCCGATCACGACCGACGCCCTCAACCGCGCTTCGCAGACGAGCTACGGCGAGGTCACGGGGATCACCCAGACCGCCCGCAACGTCGGGGCCAGCCTCGGCATCGCGATCCTCGGGACGATCCTGATCACCGAGAACCGCTCGAACATCGAGTCGAGCTTCGAGAAGCTCGGTGCTTCGAAGGAGCAGGCCGACGCGGTCGCCAACTCGATCACTCAGGCCGGTGGAGGCCAGGCCTCCGACGCCGATCTCATCCGGCGGCGCCAAGGCTCAGGAGTTCTTCGCGGCCGTCCAGCACAGCTTCGCCCAGTCGACCGAGGTCGTCTTCTACGGCATGGCGGTGGCCATGCTGTTGGGCCTGATCGTCACGGCCGTCCGCGTCCCGGCGGGCAAGCCGCCACAGGGTAGATAACTCCGGCGGAATGCTCCGCTTCGCGTCCGCTTCCGCCGGACCGTTGGCGGAATTACGGCGGCGCTCAGATCACGGCACCTCCTCGGGCTTCGCCCTGCGGGGGTGCCGGAAGCGCTGCGCCGCCTTTCAGCGGGCTGCGCTTCCGGTCCCGCGTTCCTACGAGTACATCCCGGTGAACTGGCCGCCGGTCACGTTGATGACCTGGCCGTGGATGTAGTTCGCGTATTCGGAGCAGAGCAGCAGCACGGGGCCGGCGGCTTCCTCCGGCTCGGCGGCACGGCCGAGCGGGATCATCATCTTGCCCATCTGGCGCATCTGCTCGGGGATGCCGAGGCCGATCTTCTCGCCCTCGCGCTCGATCTCGCCGGCGGTCTCCTTCGCGGCGGTGAGGCGGGTCTCGACGAAGCCGAACGCGATCGCGTTGCAGTTGATCTTGAACTGACCCCACTCCTTGGCGATCGTCTTGGTCAGGCCGGTGACGCCCGCCTTGGCGGCCGAGTAGTTGGCCTGGCCCGCGTTGCCCATCGTGCCCGAGACCGAGGAGATGTTGACGATCTTCCGGAACACCTCGCGGCCCTCGGCCTGTTCGGCCTTGGCGGCGTCGCGCCAGTGGGGGGCGATCGCCCGGATCACCCGGAACGGCACGATCGTGTGGATGTCGAGCATCGCCTGGAACTGCTCGTCGGTCATCCGGTGGACGACGCCGTCCCAGGTGTAGCCGGCGTTGTTGACGACCGCGTCGACGGACCCGAAGGCATCCATCGCGGCCTCGACGAGCTTGTCGGCGGCTCCGGCCTCGGTCAGATCCCCCGAGAAGACGGCGGTCTCGCCGTCGATCTCGCTCGCGGCCTGATCGGCCACGTCGCCGTCGATGTCGTTGATGAGCACCTTGGCGCCCTCGGCGACGAACAATTCCGCCGTCGCCCGGCCGATGCCGCGGGCCGAGCCCGTGATGATCGCCGACTTACCGTCCAGAAGACCCATTCCGTTCGCGCTCCTGTTCAAAGACGTTTTCGTTTGCAGGCTGCACTCTATGTAACCCGTTGCCGACGTACCGCTGGCCCGATCCGGTATCCGGGCGCGCCGATACGGTCGGATCTCGTCCATCGAACGAGACAGGGAGACGAGCATGTACCTGCCGAAGAAGCTGCTTCTCGCGGCCCTCGCGATCGCGGCCATCGCCGTTCCGAGTGCGGTCATCGCCGCCTCGGGGACCGACGGCGCCTTGACCCAGTTCCAGTACTACGCCTACAGCAACGGGAAGGGCGCTCAGGCGGCCTCCACTAAGAGCCCGAAGTGGAAGGACGTCCCCGGACTGACGACGAACTTCGGCACCTTCAACCGCAGCATCGGGACGATCAGCGCCGAGCTCAAGAAGGGCTCCGCGAAGTTCCGGATCGTCAACGAGGACGGCGCCGTCCTGACCCAGCCCGCATCGGCGGTCTTCGACAGGGGCGCGGGCGCGTTCGCCTTCCCGATCGTCAAGAACGTGAGCTGCTCCAAGGACACCAAGGTGCAGTGGAGGGTCGTCGGCAAGAAGAAGGCGGTGCTCGGCGGCAGCAGCCTGACAGTGCACTCAGCGACCGGTTGCCCGTAGTCAGCGCGCCGCTCTGAACATCATGTAGACGTTCAAGCCCTCGCCGAGGGGGCCCTCACCGATCACCTCGAAGCCGCGCCGCCCGTAGAAGCCGATGTTGTCGGGCGTGTGGGTGTCGAGGGCGCAGGCATGCCCGGCGGCGTCGCGGATCGCGAGGTCGTGGTCGAGGAGGCGGCCGCCGAGGCCCTGGCCGTGTAGGTCGGGGTCGGTGGCGATCGTGTCGAGGTACCAGTGCTCCTCGGCCGGCTTCAGCGAGGCGATCAGCTGATCGCCGGCGCGCATCTCGTCGGCGACCTCGCCGAAGCCGGCGTAGTCGGCCTCGCTGCGGCGGCTCGCCAGCTGCTCGACTCCGGGCGGGATCCACATCGTGGCGGCCGCGCCGTCGCCGATCGTCCAGCACTCGCCGTAGGGGATGAAGCGCTCGAGCAGGTCGCTGCGGAAGCGGGAATAGATCCGCTCCTCACGATCGGAGGGATCCGGCATCGCCCAGTCGCCCCACGGCTCGTGCCAGGCGAAGGCGCGCGCGAAGACGCGGGCCGCCCGGTCGACGTCACCCGGTTCGAGCGGGCGGATCTCGTCAGAGACCGAGGCCACGCCCGAGAATCTCCTTCATGATCTCGTCGGTTCCGCCGCCGATCGGGCCGAGCCGGGCGTCGCGGAGGGCCCGCTCGACCTCGTACTCGCGCATGTAGCCGTAGCCGCCGTGGATCTGGACCGCGTCGTCGGCGACTTCGACGGCCGCCCGCTGCGTGAACAGCTTCGCGGCGGTCACCTCGCGCAGCGCGTCCTGTCCGGAGGCCATCAGCCGCAGGGCCGAGTAGGTCATCGCCCGCCCGGCCTCCAGCTTCGTGGCCATCTCCGCGATCTTGTGACGGATCGCCTGGAAGTGCCCGATCGACCGCCCGAACGCCTTGCGCTCGAGCGCGTAGGCGATCGTCCGCCGCAGGCACCAGTCCATCGACCCGACGGCGCCGAGCGCCATCAGCTCCCGCTCCCACTGGAAGTTGGACATGATCAGCTTGAAGCCCTCGTTCTCGGCGCCGAGGAGGTTCGCGTCGGGCACGGCGACGTCGGTGAAGGAGAGCTCGCCGGTGTCGGATGAGTGCCAGCCGAGCTTCTCGAGCTTGCGCGATACCTCGTAGCCCTTCATGTCGCTCTCGAGGATCAGGAAGGAGATGCCGCCGTGGCCGCCCTCGCTCGTCGTCTTGACGGCACAGACGAGGAAGTCGGCACGGACGCCGTTGGTGATGAACGTCTTCGAGCCGTTGACGACCCAGCCGCCGGCGACCTTCCGGGCGCTCGTCCGGATCGATGCGACATCGGAGCCCGCGCCGGGCTCGGTGATGCCGAGCGCCGCGATCTTCTCGCCGGCGATCGCCGGCCGCAGGAAGCGCTCGTGCTGGTCGTCGGTGCCGAAGTTGAAGACCGGCGGTGTCGCGATGCCGGTGTGGGCGCCGAGCCCGGCACCGACGCCGCCGCACATCCCGGCGGCAGCGACCTCCTCCGCCCAGACGGCGTCGTGAAGCCCGTTGCCGCCCTGCCCGCCGAGGCGCTCCGGGTACTTGAGGCCGAGGAAGCCGAGCTCGGCGGCACGGTCGAAGAGCGCGCGCGGGAACTCGCGCCGCTCCTCCCACTCGCCCTGCTCGGGGACGATCTCGTTCTCCACCCAGCGGCGCACGGTCGCGCGCAGCTCTTCGTGCTCGGTCTCGAACGGGGGCACGACCGCCCGCGTGCCGGTGTCCTTGACGACGCTCATCCCTGCACGCTATCCGCTGCTCTGAAAGCATCGGCCCATGGCCGAGATGCTGAGGGGTTTCAAGGAGTTCATCAGCCGCGGGAACGTGGTCGAGCTGGCGGTCGCCGTCGTCATCGGAGCCGCCTTCGGCGCGCTCGTGACATCGCTCGTCGCCGACCTGGTCACGCCCCTGATCGCGATGATCTTCGGCGAGCCCGACTTCAGCGACCTCCACTTCACGATCAATGACGCGCAGTTCAACTACGGCTCGTTCCTGAACGCCCTGTTCGCGTTCATCTCGGTCGCGGCGGCGATCTACTTCCTGATCGTGCTGCCGATGAACAAGCTCGAGGAGCGTCGCAAGCGCGGCAAGGACCCGGACACGAAGGAGTGCCCGCACTGCCTCTCCGACGTTCCCGCGAAGGCGACCCGTTGTGCCTTCTGCACCTCGGAGCTCGCCGAGGGCCCGCCGGCGCTAGCCGCCGAGTAGCTCGCGCAGGCGCTCGAGCAGGGCGCCGGCGTCGAACGGCTTGTCGATGAACGCGACGCGGCCGGACGTCGGGCCGAGGTCGCTCGGCGGGGCGTCGTCGCTGTAGCCGGACATGAAGAGGACGTGCAGACCCGGGCGCATCGCGACGGCACGCCGCGCGAGGTCGTCGCCGCGCATTCCGGGCATGACGACGTCGGCCAGAAGCAGGTCGTAGTGGGTGCCGGGATCGTCGAGCAGCTCGAGGGCCTCGACACCTCCCGGGCAGGAGGTGACGCGGTAGCCGGCCGTGTCGAGGATGCGCTCGGCGACTCGCCGCACGGCCTCGTCGTCCTCGGCGATCAGGACGGCCTCACCGCGCCCTGCCGGCGCGGCCTGCGACGGGCGGGCCGCAGGCGTCCGGCTGCTCTGGCTCGCCGGCAGGTGGATCTCGATGCTGGTGCCGCGGCCGGGGTTGGAGGAGAGATCGATCATCCCGCCCGCCTGGGTGACGATCGTGTAGACGGTCGCGAGCCCCAGGCCCGTGCCCTGCCCCGACGCCTTCGTCGTGAACATCGGCTCGAACGCCCGCGACGCCACCTCGCTGTCCATTCCGATCCCGGTGTCGGTGACGAGCAGCCGGACGTAGCGGCCCGGCTCCACTCCCGGGTAGGCGATCGTCTCGGCCGCGCCGAGCTCGGCGTTGCCGGTCTCGAAGGTAAGTGTGCCGCCGCCGGGCATCGCATCGCGCGAGTTGACGGCGAGGTTGATGAGGATTTGCTCGACCCGGGCCGGATCGTCGGCGAGCGGCCAGAGCTCCGGGTCGAGGCGCCGTTCGACGGTGATGTGCTCGCCGATCGTCGAGCGGAGGAATCCGTCGAGGCCGGAGATCAGCTCGTTGAGGTCGAAGACGACGGTTGACCCGCTCTCGCGGCGAGCGAGGATCATCAGCTGGCGGACGAGGCCGACGCCCCGCTCGGCGGCACGCCTGATCTCCTCGATGTCGGCCGCGGCCGGCGAGCCGGGGGGGACCGAGCCCTGCGCGAAGCGGGCGTAGTTGATGATCACGCCGAGGATGTTGTTGAAGTCGTGCGCGATCCCACCGGCCAGCTGGCCGATGACCTGAAGCGGCGACTCGCCGTCCGATCCCTCCTCGGGGGGAGGCCCGCCCGGGACGCTCACTCGAGCAGACCCCAGCGCATCGCGGTCGCCACCGCGGCCGCCCTGTCGGAGACCCCGAGCTTCTCGTACAGGTTGTGGAGGTGGGTCTTGACGGTGGCTTCGGAGAGATGCAGCTCCTCGCCGATCCGGGCCGCGGTCCTGCCCTCGGCGAGGAACCGCAGCACCTCGGCCTCGCGGGCGGTGAGCGCCGGGCGGTCCGACGTCTCGCGGAGCTGGATCTCGGTCGCGATCCCGGCCGCGAACTGCGGCGCGATCACGGTCTCGCCGCGCCCGGCGGCGACGATCGAGTCGCAGAGTTCGGTGTGGTCGGACGCCTTCGAGACGTAGCCGGCGGCGCCTTCGGCCAGAGCCTTGTAGGCGGCTCCGGAGTCCTCGTACCCGGTCAGCAGCATCACCCGCGTCCGCAGGCCGTCGCGCTGGACGGCGCTGACGATCTTGAGGCCGTCGAGCCCGGGCATCCGTACGTCGACGACGGCCACGTCGGGTTCGAGTTCATGGATCCGCTCGAGTGCCTGGCGGCCGTCCGACGTCGACCCGACCAGGTCGAGGTCCGGGCGCTCGCCGATCGCGCGTTCGAGACCCTGCCGGTAGACCGGATGATCGTCCGCGATCAGGATCGTCAGCCGTCTGCCGCTCACGGGGCGGATTCTCTCACGGCGGGGGGCGGCGGAATCGGGCGTGACCCGGCGTCAACCGAACGGTTGGCAGAGATCTCAGCCCGAGGATCAACCGAATGACCGATCGAGGCCGACCTCAGGGCGGCCGATAGGTCGGTCAGACACGGTTGCATTCCCTCGCTCGCAGGCGAGGGGGAACGGAACGGCTGAGGGCGTCGCTGGAGCGGCGCCCTCTCCAGTTCCGGGGCCACGCGCTATTCGATCAACCCGAAGCGCATCGCGACCGCCACGGCAGCCGCTCGATCGGAGACGTCGAGCTTCTCGTAGACGTGGTGAAGGTGCGTCTTGATCGTCGCGGCGCTGAGGTGGAGCCGGCCGGCCACTTCGGCGACCGAGCCGCCTTCGGCGGTAAGCGAGAGCACCTCGCGTTCGCGGTCGGTCAACGCCGGCCGATCGCCGCGCTCGCGGAGACGGATCTCGGCGGCGAGCCCCGATCCGAAGCGTTCGTCGATGACGGTCTCGCCGGTGGCCACGGCTCGGATCGCGCCGCAGACGCGCTCGCCTTCGCTGCGCTTGGCGAGGAAGCCGCCGGCTCCCAGCGAGAGCGCCCGATAGAGCGCGCCGCTCTCCGGGCCTGCGGCGAGCAGGAGGATGCGCGTGGGGAAGTCGCGCAGCTGGATCGCCTCGAGCACCGCCAGGCCGCCCGGGTCGGGGAGGTCGAGGTCGACGACCGCCACGTCGGGGCGATGACGCTCGATCGCCACCACGGCGGCCGCCGGGTCGGTCGCCTCGTCGGCGACTGCGATCCCGGCCTCTTCGAGCACGGCGACGAGCCCGATCCTGAACAACGGGCTGCCGTCGGCGACCGTGACGACGAGCTGCCCCTCGCCGCCGGCCCGATGCCTGGCACTCATCGCGGCGATTGTGGCACCGGCCCCGCCGCCCGCAAAGCGTTTGGACGAATGGTTGAGTCCCGGCTCCTCCGATCGGATGGAGGCGGGCACGACCGGCCTAGTCGCCGCCGCGCCGCCGGTTCAGCCGATCGGACTATTGCGGCCGGCTCGCCGAGGGTCGATGCTGGATCCATCAGGGCCTAAGAGTCCCAAGAACCGGTGCGGCGACCTAGCGGACGCCGCATTCTCTGGTCCGATCCATACCCATCCCCGCTTCGACCCGCTTGGCAACGGCGGGTCGAGGCATTTCTGGGGCCGGTCTCGCCCCGGACGAGTTCGCTGGCGCCTAGAGGGGCTGGAATGGCTGGGAGTGGGTGTGGCAGTGAGGGGGGAGGGTGGCGTACCGGCCTAGCTCGGGCCGGTGCTCACTTGCGATCTCAGGGGCAAGTTGACATGCCCCAGCGTGTACGAATTGCCATTCGCGGGCTGAGTCAGCGGGCCGAATGGCGAATTTGGGCCCTGTGGGAGCCCAAATTCGCCATCGGCGTTCGGGGTGAGCCGGCGCGGTCGCCAGAACCCTTCCCTCACTGCCTTTCACCGCCCGCCGAAGATCGTCGGCCCCACGCCGCCCGGCCGGAGGTATCCCTTCCTACAGCCCGTAGGAGCGGCCGATGACCTCGAGCATGACCTCGTCGGAGCCGGCGCCGATGCGGTTCAGGCGCATGTCGCGGTAGGCGCGCTCGATGCCGTACTCCTTCATGTAGCCGTAGCCGCCGTGGATCTGGACGCATTCGTCGGCGACCTCGCAGGCGATCTGGGAGGCGAACAGCTTCGACTGGGTGATCTCGCGGACCGGGTACTCGCCGTTGGCGAAGCGCCACGCGGTCGTGTAGGTCAGCTGCTTGGCGGCCTCGATCTTGGTCGACATCGCCGCGAACTTGTGGCGAATCGTCTGGAACTTGCCGATCGGGCGGCCGAAGGCCTCGCGATCCTTGGCGTACTCGAGGGTCTTCTCGAAGAGCCGCTCGGCGCCCGCGACGCAGCCCACCGCACCGACGAGGCGCTCGCCCTGGAGCTCCCAGGAGATGTGGTAGAAGCCCTTGCCCTCCTGGCCGAGGATGTTCTCCGCCGGCACCCGGACGTCCTCGAAGGCCAGCTCGGCCGTGTCGGAGGAGTGCATGCCGAGCTTCTCGAGCGTCCGCGAGACCGAGAAGCCGGGGACGTGGTCGCCGTTCTCGTCCTTGAGGTCGACGATGAACAGCGTGATGCCGTCGTGGCCGGCGTCGGGGTCGGTCTTGGTGACGAGGAGGATGAAGTCCGCCCGCGCGCCGTTGGTGATGAAGATCTTCGACCCGTTGATCACGTACTCGTCGCCGTCGCGGCGCGCCGTTGTCCGGATCCCGGCGACGTCGGAGCCGGCGCCCGGCTCGGTGATCCCGAGACAGGCGATCTTCTCGCCCTTGATGCCGGGGACGAGGTAGCGCTGCTTCTGCTCCTCGGTGCCGAGCATCTCGATCGGGGGGAGGACCATGTCGGTGTGGACGGCGAGTCCCATGCCGAGTCCGCCGGACTCCGCGTAGGACAGGCACTCGGCGCGGACGAGCGAGTAGTAGTAGTCGCCGCCCTGGCCGCCGTACTCCTCCGGGAAGCAGAGGCCGATGAAGCCGAGCTCGCCCATCCGCTCGAGGACCGAGTCGGGCCAGAGGTTCTCCTCGTACTCCTCAGCGTTCGGGGTCAGCTCCTTGAGCACCCAGGACTTCATCGACTCGCGCAGGTCCTCGTGCTCGTCCGTGAAGATCAGATGCTTCTTGCCGGAACCGAAGTCGGGCTTGAGGACGTCCTTCGTTGCTGTGGCCACGCGCGCTGCTCCTTCGATGGGGTGAAGTCCGGGGAAAGTAGACAGTAGCACTTACTACTTCACACACAATGGCGCTTCGGGAACCGCCTTGCGTCGGTCTCGGCAGCGGATAGCGGCGTCGGCTTGTTGGTTACCCTCGATTGATCGTGCTCCCGTCCGGCCCGTCCAGCCCCGGCCTCTGGCAGATGCGTCAGTGGTTTCGCGACCCCGTCGATTTCATGGAGCGCAACCGCGATCGCCATGGCTCGATCTTCTCGGTCAAGCTCGGGGCGCTGAAGCGCTGCGCGTTCATCGCTGACCCGGCGGCGGCCTGGGACGTCCTCAGCGGCGACCCCTCGACGTTCCGGATGGGTCCGACGAACCAGATCTTCCGCCCGGTCCTCGGCGAGCAGTCGCTGTTTCTCCTCGACGGCGAGGAGCACAAGCACCACCGCCGGCTCATGGCTCCCTCGTTCCACCCTCGCGCCGTCCGCGGCTACGCCGGGCTGATCGAGGAGATCGCCGCCCGCGAGATGGCCGGGTGGCCCGTCGACGAGCTGTTTCAGATGCAGCAGCCGATGCGGCGGATCACGACCGAGTCGATCGTCCGGATCGTGATCGGCGTCTGCACTCCCCAGCGGGATTCCGAGATCCGCAGGCTCGTCCCCGAGATGCTCGAGATCGCCGAGAACCCGCTTGCCCTGATGCCGCAGTTCCAGCGCGAGATGGGCGGCCGGTCGCCGTTCGGCAAGGTCATGGAGGTGACCCGGCAGATCGATGCGATCCTCCACGACGAGATCGGGCTCCGCCGCGTCCTCCGTCCCGACGAGCGCGGCACCGACGTGCTCTCGACCCTCTGCGGGCCGCAGCCGCACGAGGACGCGTTCATGTCCGATCGCGAGATCCGAGACGAGGTTCTGACGATGCTGATCGCCGGCCACGAGACGACGGCGAATGCCCTCGCCTGGTCGTTCGAGCGGCTGCTGCGTCACCCGGTCGTCCACGATCGGCTCCTCTCCGAGCTCGGCTCCGGGGACGACACCTACCTGGATGCGGTGATCCGCGAGACGTTGCGCCAGCGCCCGATCCTCCCGGTCACGGCCCGCCGCCTGACCGCTGAAAAGGAGGTCGGCGGCTACACGTTCCCGCGCGGGTGGACGCTGATGCCGTGCATCTTCCTCATCCACCGCGATCCCGAGGTCTTCCCGGCGCCCGAGCAGTTCCGACCCGAGCGGTTCCTCGAGGATCCGAGGCCGAGCTCCCGGGTCTGGCTGCCGTTCGGCGCCGGCGCCCGTCACTGCGTCGGCTCGCACCTGGCACTGATGACGATCAAGTCCGTGATCCGCGTGGTCCTCTCGCGGGCAGTGCTCGAGGCCGACCCGGAGCCGGAGCCGATCGTGCGCAACAACATGACCCTGGCGCCCGGGCGCGGGGCGACGGCACGGCTCGTCGGGTTCCGGGGCACTGGGGTCGGCGCCTTCGACGTCCCGCTGCGCGGCCGCCCGTGACGGAGGGGCCATCGAGGATCTTCAAACCCGGCATCCTCGACGGGATGGTTTGTGTCGTCTCCGGAGCGGGAACCGGAATCGGCCGCCGGACAGCCCTCGAGCTGACCAGCCTCGGTGCGACCGTGATCGGCTGTGGGCGCCGGGCAGAACCGCTCGAAGAGACTCGCGAACTTACCGCCGAGAGCGCCGGCGAGATGGAATTCCGGACCACGGACATCCGCGACGAGACGGCGGTCGAGGGCTTGATCGACTGGATCCTGGAGCGGCACGGGCGGATCGATCTGCTCGTCAACAACGCGGGCGGTCAGTTCATGGCCCCATCGGAGTCGATCTCGGCGAAGGGATTTCGCACCGTCGTCGAGCTCAATCTCCAGGGCACCTGGAACATGACCCGCGCGGCGGCAACGAAGGCCTTCATGGATCAGGGGGCCGGCAAGGTCATCAGCATCACGCTCTCCCCCCACAGCGGCGTTCCCGGGGTCGTGCACTCCAGTGCGGCGCGGGCAGGGGTCGAGAACATGACCCGCACGCTCGCGATCGAGTGGGCCCGATTCGGGATCACGCTGGTCGCGGTGGCGCCGGGTCAGATCGCGACGGACGCGTTCCTGAGCAACTACCCGTCGATACTCACCGAGCAGGTGGCCAAGACGATCCCGATGGGACGGATGGGCAGGCCTGAGGAGGTCGCATGGCTCGTCGCCTTTCTCGCCTCCCCGGCCGGCGATTTCTTCTCGGGGGCGGTCCTGACGGTGGACGGCGGCCGCGACAACTGGTTCGGTGCCTGGCCGCCCGAGCTTCCCGATCGCGAATGATCGCCTTCATACCTTCATTTTCTTCGGCTGGTGCCGATATGACACTTGCAAACTGACGCCGGCGCCCAGTCCAACCCCGGCGGGAAGGTTTCTTTATGGGATTGCCGATCTTCGAAGGGGCCAGGGCCGATGACGGCATCGGTTCGGTGATCCTCGGGCCGGTTTCCTCCCGTCGGCGCGGCAGGGAGGTGGCTCCACTGATCCGGGCAGGCTGTTACGTGACCTTTGCCGGTGCCGGGCTCGGACTGCTCGGCGTGCTGCTGCCCCATCCGCCCGCCTTCAATGTGACTGCCCTTGTGGCCGTCCAGATCGTGATGATCCTCTGGGCCCTCATCTTCATGCGGTTCGCAGATCGTCTGCCGATGTGGACCGTGGAGCTGGCGCCGGCGTTCGGGGTCATCCAGACGACGGCCGGCGTGATCTTCAGTGGCGACCCGCTCGGCGCCTATGCGATCTTCTACCTCTGGCCCTGCCTGTTCGCCTTCTATTTCCTTTCGCCGCGCGACTCGATCTTCACGGTCGGCCTCGTCGCCGTCTCCTACGGGCTGGTGATCCTGCTCATGGATCCGACACCGGGGAGCAACGGGGATCCGAGCGTTGGTGATCTCACCCACCAGTACGTCCTCACGGTCGGCACACTGGCGATCACCGGGATCTTCATCACCGCGCTGCGCGTTCGCGCCAACCGCCTCTGGACCCAGCTATCGGCCGCCGCCCGGACGGACATGCTCACCGGGTTTCTGAACGAGCACGGATTCGACGAGGTGCTGGGAACGGAGATCGAGCGGGTGCGGGCGGACGGCGGCCGCATCGGCCTCCTCGCGGTGCACGTCGGAGGAATCGACGCGCTCGGCAAGAAGTACGGCCACGCGGCCGGCGACGAGGTCCTCAAGGAGATCGGACACCTCCTCAACGACTCGACCCGCCGAATCGACTCGGTCGGCCGGATCGGCAACTCGGCATTCGCGATCGCGCTGCCCGAGACCGACGAACACACGGCCTTCCTGCTCGGCGAGCAGATCCTCGCCCGCCTCCGCCGGGCCTATCGGGAGCGACTGCCTGAGGTGAAGGCTGCGATCGGGGTCGCCTCCTACCCCAAGCATGCGAGCAGGGCTGAGGAGCTCGTCGCTGCCGGCACGGCGGCCGCCCGGATCGGCGAGAGTCTCGGTTCCGATCGGACCGTCGTCTATAGCCCCGACATCGAGGGCGTGGTCAAAAACGACGCGACGCCGCGGCCCGCCGAGGGCAGGGCGAACCTCACCACCGTCCTCAGCCTCGCTGATGTTCTCGACTTTCGCGACCCCCGGGGAGCGGGCCATGCTGGGGCAGTGGCGACGTACGCAGTGTCGCTGGGCCGCGAGCTCGGACTTCCGGAGCAGCGCCTGCAGCGGCTTCGGCTCGCCGCAATGCTGCATGACATCGGCAAGGTCGGCATCCCGGATTCAATCCTCGAGAAGCCGGGCCCGCTCTCGCCGGCGGAATGGGACCAGGTCCGGCGCCACCCGGAGATGGCGGCGCGGATCCTCGGAGCCAAGGATCTGGCGGACATCAGGGGGTGGATCCTCGCCCGTCACGAGCAGCCGGACGGACACGGCTATCCGCATGGACTCAGCGGCGAGGAGATTCCGATCGAGTCACGGATTCTCGCCGTCGCCGAGTCGTTCGACGCGATGACCAGTGATCGGCCCTTCCGTCAGGCGAAGACGCGGGACGAAGCGATCAGGGAACTCGGGCGGTACTCGGGCGTCCAGTTCGACGGTGCCGTGGTCGACGCGTTCGTCAGGGTGCTTGACGCAGCTCCACTGGCCCACTCGGTCTGACCACGACGGGGTCGTCGTCCCGCGGAGCCGGCGGCCACCCCTTCGAGCGCGGATTCCACCACGCCGCGCGGCCGAGCAGCCGCAGCGAGGCCGGGATCACGAGTCCACGGATCACCGTCGCATCGAGGATCACCGCGACGGCGATCGCAACCGCGAACTCCTTGACGATGACGAGATCGGATAGGACGAACGCCCCTACGGCGATGGCCATCAGCGCCGCCGAGGCGCTGATCAGCCGGCCGGTCGTGGCGACGCCGTTGACGATGGCGTCGGTCTCGCTCGCCCCCCGCAATCGGCCCTCGCGGATCCGCGAGAACAGGAATATCCCGTAGTCGGTCGAGAGACCGAAGGCGATCGCGAACGAGATCACCGGGACGGAAACATCGATTCCCGACTGCACCTCGGTGCCCAGTAACGACGTCAGCGTCTCGGACGTGAAGACCGCCGTCAGGGCTCCCAGAGCGGCGACGACGGTGAGCAGGTTGACCGCGATGGCCAGCAGCGGGAGCACGATTGCTCTCGTCATCAGGAACAGAAGCAGGAGGTTCGCGAAGATGATCAGGCCGATCGCGAGCGGCGCACGGTCGAGAATGCTCGAACGCTGATCGGCCTGCTCGGCAGCCCGCCCACCGACGAGGGACCCCGGTGGAAGTTCCGCTCGGACCGCGTCGACGAAATCCTGTCCCGCCACGGAGAACGGATCCATGGCACCGCTGATCGACACCAGCGATCCGCCGTCGTCGAAGACCTGCCGGCGGGAGACTTCGACGAACCCGGGAACATCGCCGAGCCCCGCCCGCTCATCCGCGCCGATTCGCTCTCCCGACGGAACCACCGCGAACAACTGCGTTCGCGGAAGCGCCGGGAACTCCGTCTCGGTCGCCTCCGCGACCTGACGCGCCGAGTCCTGAGCGGGAAGCTCGCCGGCATTGGGCGTCGTGAGGTTCGTTCCGGGGGCCTCGACGGCGAGAAGCGCCATCACGGCGATCCCCGCCAGCAGCGCCGGCACCGGACGCCGGCAGACGGCCGCCGGCGCGCGGCGCCAGAAGGTGCTCGGGTCGGTGACCAGGCGCTTGTGCGGATCCGATCGCACCTGCAGGCGATCGACCGATGGGCCGAGCAGAGCGAGGGCTGCCGGAAGGACCACGAGAGCTATCAGCCCCGCGAAAAGGGCGACGAGTCCCCCGGCGATCCCGGTCGAATGCAGGAACGGTTGCGGGAAGACCAGGAGCGCAGCGAGCGCCGCGGCGACCGTAACTGCGCTGAAGAGCACCGTTCGTCCTGCCCGTCGCATGGTCGTGACGAGAGCGTCCTCGTAGCCGGCGCTGGTCGCCAGCTCCTCGCGGTAGCGGGCGAGGATGAAAAGGCTGTAGTTGATCGCCAGCCCCGTGCCCAGACCCGTGACGGTCTGCAGCGCGAACAGGTCGATCGCTGTCACGTTCGTGAGGAGGCGAAGGACCGCGAGCGTCAGCAGGATCGAAAGCCCGGCGACGATCAGCGGCATCACCGCGGCGACCACCGTCCGGAAGACGACGAGGAGCAGGAGCAGGAGAAGCGGCGCCGCATAGAGCTCGATCCGGCGGGTGTCATGCTCGGAGCGCTGGCCGACCTGGTAAGCCGCCACGGCAGTACCGCCGGCGATGACTCCGGGCGTACCCGCGAATTCGTCGACGATCGTCTCACCCGCGTCGACGCGGTTGACTCCCGGGGCCAGATAGCCGAGCACGAGGTTGTAGGTGCCGTCCGAAGAAATCGTCTGAGGGTCCGACCCCGGACCCACGACCCGGGCAACGCCGTCGATCGACTTCAGCCGATCCGCCGCCCCACGGGCGGCCTTCGCGGTGCCGTTCGAGGAGACGAGCAGCACGACGGTCGGGTCGGCGCTGCTTCCGATCGCGGTTTCGGCAGCCGCCGAGGCCCTCGCTACCTCGGAATCGGGGTCGGTTATGTCGAAGGGATGGACGCGATCGAAGATCGACATCGCTGCGACCGTCGCCAGCCCGGCGACGATCACCGTGATGCCGAGGATGAGCCAGGAATGGATGTATGTGAATCTCGCCAGGGCAGCCATTTGAACTGACCCCCCCCGGGGGCCCTCCGCGCCAACCATATGGGGAGATCGGGCGCTCCGGCGACGGTTGTGGCCGGCTTGCCAGAGACCTTCCCGCCGGCGATCCCGAAAAGTAGGCAGCGACACTTCCCACTTCATGCGGTGCTAGGCTCCGCCGGCGGTCCCGTGACCGCTCGCGCATGGCCTACGAGCAGCTTCTCTACGACGTATCCGGCGGGGTCGCCACGGTGACCCTGAACCGTCCCGAGCAGCGCAACGCCCTCTCGAACCAGATGCTCGGCGAGCTCGTCGACGCGATGGAACGCGTCCGCGACGACGACGACGTCCGGGCCGTCGTCCTCACCGGCGCCGGTGAGAAGGTCTTCTGCGCGGGCGCCGACCTCGGCGGGTTCGCCGCTGACGCGCCCCTCGTCGAAAAGCACTTCTCCTCGGACCGGTTCCTCGAGTTCTTCCGGCTGATGCCGCGGATCGGCAAGCCCTCCCTCTGCGCCGCGAACGGACACGTGCTCGCCGGGGGCATGGGGCTGGCGCTGTCGTGCGATCTCGTCATCGCCCGCGAGGGCATCACCTTCGGCACTCCCGAGATCAACGTCGGCGCGTTCCCCTACATGATCATGGCGATCATCTATCGCAACGTCCCGCGCAAGAAGGTCAACGAGATGATGCTTCTCGGCGAGCGGATCAGTGCCGATCAGGCCGTCGAGTACGGGCTTGCCAACAAGGTCGTCCCCGCCGCCGAGTTCGCGGACGCCGTCGGCGACTGGGCCGCCCGCCTCGCGTCGAAGAGCCCGGTCCTGATGAAGCTGGGACACGACGCGATGTACCGCCAGCAGGACATGGCCCTCGACGACGGGCTCGAGTTCCTGCGCAGCCAGCTCTCGCTCACCTTCACGACCGAGGACATCCAGGAGGGCGTCAAGGCGTTCTTCGAGAAACGCGATCCCGAATGGAAGGGGAGGTAGATGAGCCGCTTCGAGGACCCGGTGATCATCACCTGTTCGATCAGCGGCGCGATCGCCAACCGCGATCAGTGCCCGGCGATCCCCTACACGCCCGAGGAGTATGCGGCGGAGGCCCGCCGCGCCGTCGACGAGGGCGCCTCGCAGATCCACATCCACGCCCGGACCCCGGACGGCACGCCGTCGTATGAGATCGAGGACTTCGCGGCGATCACCGAGGCGATCCGCGCCGAGGTCGGCGACGTGATCATCAATTACTCGACCGGCGCGATCGGGATCGCGCTCGAGAAGCGGATCGCCTATCTGGAGGCGCTGAAGCCGGACGTCGCGGCGCTGAACATGTCTTCGATGAACTACGCCAAGTACTCGCGGCGCCGCGGCGACTTCGTCTTCAAGGCGGTTTTCGAGAACAGCTTCGACACGATCATCGAGCTGATCGAGGCGATGAAGGCCAATGGCATCCAGCCCGAGCACGAGTGCTTCGACGCCGGCCACGTCGCCAACCTCGATCCCCTGATCCACATGGGGATGCTCGAGCCGCCGCTGCAGATCTCGCTGGTGATGGGCGTGACCGGCGGCATCCGCCCGACGCCCCGCAACGTCACGCTGATGTCGGACCAGATCCCGGGCGGGCCCGAGGGCCCGAACAACTGGCAGGTGATCGGTGTCTCCCGCGACCAGTGGAAGCTGCTCGCCGGCTCGCTCGTGCTCGGCGGCAACGTCCGGGCCGGCCTCGAGGACAACCTCTACCTGCCCGACGGCGAGATGGCCCGCTCCAACGGCGACCTGATCGGCAAGGCCCGGCAGATGGCCGAGGACGTCGGTCGCCGCGCCGCGACCGTCGCCGAGGCCCGGAAGCTGCTCGGACTCGACTCGGAGGGGTGAGCGTGAGCTCCCCGCCGGTCCCCGATCGGACGGAGCACCGCGCCCGGGTGGTCTGGGAGCCGACGAAGGACGACCTGCGCGCGCACCGCGTCGAGGTCGCGGGCGAGACGGTGCTCGGCTCGACGATGCCCGGCAACGGCGGCGACCCCTCGCGGTCCGACCCCGAGCAGCTCTTCGTCGGCGCGCTGTCGGCGTGTCACATGCTCTGGTTCGTCGCCTTGGCGCGTGGCCGCCGGCTGCGCATCGCCTCATACAACGACGACGCCACCGGAACCCTCGAGGGCGGGCGGATCACCCGCGTCGTTCTCAACCCGGCGGTGCGGTTCGAGGAGGACCCCGGCGAGGCGACGCTCGGCGAGCTCCACCACGAGGCCCACGAGCGCTGCTATCTCGCCGCGTCGGTGAACTTCCCGGTCGAGGTCGCCGCGTGAGCGCCGCCGAGGCCAACGCCGAGGACGCGGCCGCCGAGCCGACGCTGAAGATCAGCGAGCTCGCCGAGGGCGCCGGCGTTCCGGTCGCCACCGTCCGTCACTACCTGCGCGAGGGCCTGCTCCCGGAGGGCCGGAAGACGAGCCGCAACATGGCCTACTACCCGGCCGAGATGGTCGACAGAATCCGGCTCATCAAGCTCCTCCAGGAGGAGCGCTTCATGCCGCTGAAGGTGATCCGCGATCTGCTCGAGCGGCAGGGCGGCGATCCCGAGGCGGTCCGGTCGCTGCTCGCCGAGTCGGATCGCGAGATCGACCGCGCGCTCGCCCGCGAGCGCGAGCGGACCCCTGCCGACGAGGTCAGCGAGCGCTTCGACGTCCCCGTCGAGGTACTCGACAGGCTCGCCGAGATCGGCATCCTCAGTCCCGCCGCGGGCGGTTACTCCTCGCCGGACGTGCGGATCGTCGAGGCGATCGCGCGGTTCCGGGCCGGCGGCTACGACGAGCGGATCGGCTTCACCGTCTACGACGCGGCTCGGTTCCTCGAGCCGCTCCGCGAGCTCGCGCGCCGCGAGGTCGAGCTGCTCTCGGAGAAGCTCGTCGGGCGGTTCGAGCCGGACCGGGCGGCGGAGCTGATCGAGGCAGGCATCGACCCCCTCGCCGACCTGATCGCGGCGATGAACTCGAAGCTGATCACAGCCGAGATCGAAACCCACCGCGCCGATCCCGACGGATGATCACCCGGCCCGTTCTGCTGACGGGCCTCGGCGGGGCGCTGCTGGCGGCGATCGGCGCCGCCGGGACCGCCGCCTCGTCAGGGACTCGCCTCAGCTTCGACGGGATCGATCCCTGGCTGATCGTCTTCGCCGTCGGGCTGGCAGTCCTGTTCGCCGCCGCGGCGTTCGGCTTTCACGACCGCGCGTCGGCGCGAACGGTGGACCCCGAGAACCGATGGGAGCGGGCACTGAGCTGGTGGGGGCTCTCGATCGCGGCCGTCGCCACCGGCTTCGCGCTCGTCGGCGCGACCGCGGGATTCGACCCGGCGACGGCCGCCGGTGCGCTCGCGCTCGTCGCGCTCTTCGAGTGCGTCCTGATCATCGTCGCGCTCGTCGCGCTCGTGCTCGGGACCTGAGCGCCGGCGACGCCCGGGGGCGCCGATGGGACCTCCCTTTCGGGTAGATTGACTTGTCAATCAACCGCCGGTTCGCGCCGGTCGGACGGAGGAGACGGCATGCGCGCCGCAGCGATCCAGCTCAACTCAAGCGACGACGTCTCCCGCAACCTCGAAGTTGCGGAGCGGCTGGTGCGCGGCGCCGCCGCCGACGGTGCCGATCTCGTGGTTCTGCCCGAGAAGTGGAGCGCCCTGGCCGCCGGTGACGTGCTCGTCGAGCTCGCCGAGCCGCTCGACGGCCCGGTGGTCTCGTCGTGCCGAGGCTGGGCCCGCGAGCTTGGCATCACGCTCGTCGCGGGATCCGTCGGCGAACGCCTCGCCGATTCCGACCGGATCGCGAACACGTCGCTCCTCATCGACCCGGACGGTTCGATCGCCGCGACCTACCGGAAGATGCACATGTTCGACGTCGAGGTCGGGGGCATCACCTACCGCGAGTCCGAGCACGAGCTGCCCGGGGAGGAGATCGTCCTCGCCCCGGCCGGAGAGCTCGAGGTCGGGCTCACCGTCTGTTACGACCTGCGCTTCCCGGAACTCTTCCGGATCCTCGCCCTCCGCGGCGCGACCGCCGTCACCGTCCCAGCGGCGTTCACGGCCACGACGGGCCGCGACCACTGGGAGGTCCTGCTGCGGGCGCGGGCGATCGAGGATCAGCTCTTCGTCATCGCCGCCGGCCAGTTCGGAGAGGCCGCACCGCAGTTCAGCTCCTGGGGGCACTCGATGATCGTCGACCCGTGGGGGAGGGTGCTCGACTCGATCGCCGACGGCGAGGGTCACGCGATCGCCGATCTCGACCTCGGCGAGCTCGAGCGGATCCGCGAGCAGATCCCGTCGCTCGCGAATCGCCGCGCCGGCGCCTACGAGTGGCCGGTGGAGGCCGGCGACCGTGCCTGAGGGCGTCAAGACGACGCCCGCCGACAAACGCCGGGCGATCCTCGATGCCGCCGTCCGCGTCTTCGCCCGGCAGGGCTACCACGCGACCCGTGTCGCCGACATCGCCGACGAGGCCGGCGTCGCCTACGGGCTCGTCTACCACTACTTCCGCTCGAAGGAAGCGGTGATGACCGAGCTTTTCACGGAGCGCTGGTCGCTGCTGCTCGCCGCCTCCGACTCGCTCTACGAGCAGGACATCCCGGCCCGCGAGAAGCTCGCCGGGATCGCCCGGTTCATCATCGACTCCTACCGCCACGACCCGGAGCTGATGAAGGTGATCATCATCGAGGTCACCCGGGCGGCCAACTCGTTCGGGGCCACCCATCTCCCCGAGATCCGGCGCGCCTACGACTTCGTCTCGCGGATCGTCGCCGACGGCCAGCGCGAGGGCCTCTACCGGCCCGACATCGACCCCGACTTCGTGGGCATGTGGTTCTACGGTGCGATCGAACAGCTCCTGTCGGGCTGGGTCTTCGGCCTGATCCCGGCGACCGACGAGGAATTCGAGCGGGCCTCGGTGATGGTCGTTGAGACGCTCTGCTGCGGCCTCGAGCGGCGCGACGGGTCCTGATCCGTCCCGATAAGGTCGCCGCTCCGGTTTTCGAACCCCACGACCGGGCAAAGGACACGAATGGACAACGAGATAACCAAGCGACTCGTCTGGTCCGGCCTCCTGGCCGCGTTCGGCGCGATTGCAAGCATCGCCGCAGCCCGCGCCGCCGGCATCGTCTTCCGGCGGATCTTCGACGAGGATCCGCCCGACTGATCGATGGCCGACGAGACGACAGAGCAGGGGACGCCGGCGACGCCGCCCGTCCCGCCGGCGCCGCAGGCGCCGCCCGTACCCGACGAGCACCGCTCCGTCGGAGAGCTGATCTTCGACGTCTCCGAGCGGGTGACGATCCTCGTCCGCGAGGAGATCGAGCTCGCCAAGGCGGAGATCACCGAGAAGCTGACGACGCTCGGCCGCGGTGCCGGGATCGCCGCCGCCGCCGCGGTCTTCCTCCTCGCGGCGCTGCTGATGATCCTCTTCGCCATCGCCCTCCTCATCAACGATCTGCTCGGCGTCGAGACGGCTGTATGGGCGGGCTTCGCGATCGAGGCGCTGATCTGGATAATCGTCGCGGCCATAGCCGGCCTCGTCGCCAAGAAGCTGTTCGGCGAGGTCGAGTCGCCGACTCCCGACATGGCGATCGAGGAGCTCAAGGAGACCAAGGAAACACTGGGGAAGACACCGTGAGCACGCAGAGCAACTTCGAATCGGGCGGTCCCGCCGCACCGCGCCCGGGTGCACCGGGACGCACCTCGGCCGAGATCCGCCGCGACATCGACCTCCAGCAGGCACAGCTCGCCAATTCGGTAGTCGCCCTGCGCACCAAGGTCAACGAGCTGACCGACTGGCGCTCGCAGCTCAGCGAGCACCGCGAGCAGCTCGTCAAGGGCGCCGCCGTCGCCGGCTTCGTCGCCGGAACGGTTCTCGCCTTCCGCGCCTTCCGTAAGCGCCGCTAGCGCAACAGCGACGACGGCAGGCCGCCGACGCCGAGCAGGCCCGGGCCAGTGTGGGCGCCGATCACAGGGCCGACCTCGGAGACGAAGATCGGCTCGGTCCCCATCACCTCGCGGCAGCGCTCGACGAGCCGCTGGGCGTTCTCGGGGTCCTGGATGTGCTGGACGACCCAGGCGTCGCGACCGCTGTCGCGAAGCTCCTGCGCGTATTGGACGAGCCGCTCGAAGACGCGCCTTCGCGTGCGGACGCGCTCGACCGGGGTGATCTCGTCCTCGAGGGTGAGGATCGGCTTGATCTGCAGCGCGGAACCCATCCACGCCCGCGCGGCCCCGATCCGGCCGCCCTTGCGGAGGTACTCGAGCGTGTCGATGGCAAACCACATCTTCAGGGCCTCGCGGGCCTCCTCGATCCGCTCGAGGACGGCTTCCGGCCCCGCGCCGGCATCGATCGCCGCCGATGCCGCGAGGACGAGCATGCCCATGCCGCCGCAGGCGGTGCGGCTGTCGACGACGTGGATCCGCTCGCCGCCCTTCCCTTCGTCGATCAGTCGCTGACGCGTCTGCAGGGCGGACTCGTAGGTACCCGAAATCCCGGAGGCGAGATGGATCGAGACGATCGACTTCCCGGCCTCGAGGAGCGGCTCGTAGACCTCGGCGAAGTCGCCGATGGAGGGCTGCGAGGTCGTCGCTCCCTCCTCGCTGGAGCGGAGGCGTTCGAAGAACGCGGCGTAGTCGCCGATCTCCCGCTCGCGGCGCTGGTCGCTGCCGAGGGCGACGTAGAGACTGACTCGCTGGATCCCGCGCTCATCGAGGACGGCGTCGGGGAGGTAGGAGGTCGAGTCGCAGACGATCGCGGTTTCCCCTGGAGCGCTCACCGCGAACCGTTGTACCAGTTCCCCCGAGGCAGCCGGTCCGCGCCTCACTACCATCCCGCCGATGGCGACGACCCTGGTCACCGGCGCGACCGGCCTGCTCGGCTCCCATCTCGTTCGCGCGCTCTCCGAGCGCGGTGACGATCTCCGCCTGCTGATCCGGCGGGAGTCCGATACGGCCGCGCTCGAGGGCATCGAATACGAGCGGGTGACCGGCGACATCACCGACCGCCGGGCCGTGCGCCGCGCCGTCGACGGCGTCCAGAGCGTCTTCCACCTCGCGGCGATGAGCTCGCTCGACAGCGACCAGGCCGATCGCACCTTCGAGGTCAACGTCGGCGGCACCGGCCTGATCGCCGGCGAGGCCCTCGACGCCGGCGTCGGGCGCTTCGTCCACACGTCCTCGGTCGCTGCGATCGGCCCGGCCCCGCCGGGCGGCCGAACGGACGAGACGCAGCCGTTCACGATCGGCCACCTCGGCATCGCCTACGTCAACTCCAAGCACGAGGCCGAGGCCGAGGTGCTGCGGGCGGCGGCCCGCGGCCTCGACGCCGTCATCGTCAACCCGACGTTCACCCTCGGGCCGTCGATCGGCAACACCACGTCGATGTCGATCGAGGTCGTTCGTCAGTTCCTGCAGCGCCGGATCCCCGCATACGTCGACGGTGGCGTCAACGTCGTCGACGTCCGCGACGTCGCGGCCGGCGAGATCCTCGCCGCCGAGAAGGGCCGGTGCGGAGAGCGCTACATCCTCGGCGGCCGCAACTTCACGATGCAACGGCTGTTCGCCGACCTCTCGCGGATCAGCGGCGTTCCGGTCCCGCCGCTGCGGCTCTCGCCGGCGTTGGCCGTCGGCGGCGCCCAGGTCTCCGACAAGCTCGGCCTCGGCCTCGGGCTGAGCGTCGAGGGCACGCGGAGCGCTTCGCTCTGGTGGACGTATTCATCTGCGAAGGCAAAGCGGGAGCTCGACTTTGCGGCCCGGCCCCACGAGGAGACGCTCGAGGCAACGTTGGAGATGACGAAGGCGCAGCTCGGTGACCTGGTCGGCGCCGATCCCGGCCCGGCCGGGCTGGCCCTGGAGCTGGCCGGCCGCGTCTCCCGCATCGCCGGGCGGCTGATGCCGCGATGAGCGATGCCGAGACCGGCGGCACCGATGGGTCCGCAGGGCCTGAGATCGTCCTCTATCGCTGCCCGACCCCAACGAACCACCTCTGCCCCTGCGGTGCGGTCGCCCGCCGGCTCCGGCGCCTCGGCATCGAGTACCGGACCGAGCGGGTCCCCTATCGCCGGAGCTCTCGCCCGGAGGTGACCGAGCTGACCGGCCAGAGTCGGGTGCCGCTGTTGATCGACGGCACCGAGGTGATCCACGACTCGAAGCGGATCCGCGAGTACCTCGACTGGCGCTACGGTGACGACGCCGGTTGACGACTTCGCACCCTGCTATACAATCTGAAGCCATGGAGACGCCCGAAGCAGCCATCAAGATCACCGACGTCGCGGCCGGCAAGCTCAAGGAGTTGCTCGCCGGGCAGGAGGAGTCCGATCAGGTGCTGCGCGTCGCCGTGCGCGGCGGCGGATGCTCCGGCTTCCAGTACGCCTTGGCGCTCGACAAGCGCAAGGACGAGGACCTCGTCTTCGAGCACAACGGCGTTGCCGTCGTCGTCGACAAGGTCTCGATGCAGTTCGTCTTCGGATCCGAAGTGGACTACGTCGAGGGCCTGCAGGGCGCCGGCTTCGCGGTCAACAATCCGAACGTCGTCGCCGCATGCGGATGCGGTTCCTCGTTCCAGGTCCGCGAAGACGCCGAAGAGCACGCTCCCGCAACCGCCTAGCCCTCGAACGGTCCGAGAGGGCTGGGCACAAGCTTCAACCAGGAGGGACACGATGGCCGCCAACCCCGAGCTTCGCGAACAACTCGAGCAGGCGATCGGCGCCAACAAGGTGCTGCTGCTCATGAAGGGCACGCCCGACGCGCCCCGCTGTGGCTTCTCGATGCGCGCCGTCGGGATCCTCGAGCAGATGGGCACCGAGTACGGAGCCATCGACGTCCTCCCGGTCCTCCAGCCCCTCCGCGAAGTCACGACCGAGCTCTCCGACTGGCAGACCTTCCCGCAGCTCTACGTCGACGGCGAGTTGCTCGGCGGTGCCGACCTGATGGAGGAGATGCTCGAGTCCGGCGAGCTCGCCGAGGCCCTCGGTGTCCCGCAGCCGGAGATTCGCACTGAAGAAGCCGCGGCCGCGCCGCAGGCCGAGGGGCCGTACCAGAGCGGCCCCATGCAGATCGAAACCTGACGGCTCGGGAGGACCGATGCCGACGTCCTCGTCGGCTCGCGTGCGAAGCACGCGTCGCCTCCTGCGTCCTTGGCCTAGGCCCTCCCGACCTCGTCAGTCGATGGGCGGGGCGGGCTGGATCGGCTCGCCGGCCTTCGAGACCGGGGCGGGGCGGCCGAACAGGTAGCCCTGCGAGCAGGTGACGCCGATCTCGCGCAGCGGCTCGACGAGCGCCGGGTTGTCGACGCCCTCGGCGACCGTCCGCATCCCGAGCCCGCGGGCGATGTCGACGAGCGATTCGACGATCTTGCGGTCGGCGTTCGACTCGATGACGCCGTGGACGAACTGCATGTCGATCTTCAGCTCGGTGAAGGGGAGGTGGCGCAGGTAGGTGAGCGACCCGAACCCGGTGCCGACGTCGTCGAGCGAGAGGCCGCAACCCAGCTTCTCGACGCGATCGGTGAAGTCGCGGAGCGACTCGATCGCCGGCGTCGCGGCGGTCTCGGTGATCTCGAAGGTGAGCAGGGACGGGTCGGCGCCGGTCTCGGCGAGCGACTCGGCGACCATCTCGGTGAGGCTGCGGTCGCTGATCGTGGCGGCGGAGATGTTGGCGCTGACGTGGCGTCCCGCGGTGATCAGTCCGAGCGCCTGGGTGACGACCCAGTGGTCGAGGTTGCGGGCGAGGCCGAACCGCTCCGCTGTCGGCACGAATTCGCCGGCGCTGATCGGCCTGCCGCTGACCGGGTCGATCATCCGGACGAGCAGCTCCTCGGCGCACGCGAGACCCGACGCCATGTCGATAATCGGCTGCGAGTAGAGGACGAGACGCTCCTCCTCGATCGCCTGACGGACGTAGCCGACCCACTCGAGACGGCTGCGGTCCTTCCCGGTGAAGATCACAGCGCGGTCGCGTCCCGCCTCCTTGGCCTGGTGGAGGGCGATGTCGGCCGCGGTGATCAGGTCGGTGGCGCTGACGCCCATGTCGCGCTCGACGAGCGCCACGCCGGCGCTGGCGGTCAGGTTCGCCGTGCCCGTGCGGGCGCGGATCATCGCCAGCAGGCTGCCGGCCCGCTCGAGTGCCTGTGCTTCGCCGACGCCGGGGATCAACAGGCCGAACTCGTCGCTGTCGAGGCGTGAGAGCAGCTGGTCGCCGCCGAGCTCCTCGCCGAGCATCTTCGCGATGTCGGCGACGACCCGGTCGCCGGTGCTGCGCCCGAGCGAGTCGTTGACGCGCTTGAGGTGATCGAGGTCGACGATGACCATCGCGCCGCGTTGGCCCGGGAGGGTGTTCGAACCGATCTCGCGGTCGACGGCCGATTCGAAAGAGCGGCGGTTCATGAGCCCGGTCAGCTCATCGTGCTCGGCCAGGTAGCGGAGCCGGTCCTCGGCGGCGCGCTGCTCGCTGATGTCGGTGATCAGGCCCTCGACGATCATCACCCCGTCCTCGTTGACCGTTCCCACCGAGGCGCGGTCGCGGACCCAGATCATCGTTCCGTCGCGTTTGCGGATCCGGTAGGCGATGTCGAGCGGCTTGCCCTCGAGCCCGCAGGCGTCCTCGGCCTCGAGAACCCACTCGAGGTCGTCGGGGTGGATGGTCCGTTCCCAGAGGTCGGGCTCCGACATCCACTCGTCGACCGTGAAGCCGGTGATCTCCTCGACCTGCGGGGAGATGAAGTACCACTCGCCGCTGCTGCCGAGGCCGGCCCTGTAGGTGATCGAGGGGAGACGCTCGACGAGGGTGCGGATCTGACGCTCGGCGTCGGCGAGCGAATCGACGGCCCGGGAGCGCTCGATCGCGGCTCCGAGGGTCTGGGCGAGGGAGACGAACAGGCTGATGTCGCTGAGCTCGAACCGGCGCGGCGCCTCGGAGGCGGCGATCAGCGACCCGAACCCGCCGGACGTTCCCGGAATGCGGATCGAGATCGAGCTCTGGATCGGCGCGGCCTCGGCGGGGCCGACCGGGCCGAAGCGGCCCTCACGGCGGAAGTCCTCGACGACGATCGCCCCCTGGCCGCGGAGCAGCGTGTAGCCGGGCTGCGTTGACGTCGCGAGGGGGATCGTCGTCATCGCCGCCTCCGCCGGCCAGCCCGAGCTCGCCCGCAGGGTCATCGTCGCGTCGTCCTCGTCGCGACGCCAGAGCTCGCAGCGATCGACGCCGAGCTCGTCGATCGTCAGCTCGACCGCCCGCTGCAGGAGTTGGCCGAGCTCCATTCCCTCGAGGGCGGACTGGCCGAGGTCGAGGACGGCGGAGCGGCGGCGGGCGTCGGCGTGGAGCTCCCGCTCCCGCTCGCTGCGTTCGCTCGCGTCCTGCAGGAATACGGCGAGCCACCGCATCCCGTCGATCTCGACCGGGGTCGTGGCGATGTCGACGGGAATCTCGCGCCCGTCGGCCCGGCGGGCGCCGAGCTCGATCTGCCGCTGGGCGAGACCTTCGCCGGGCTCGTCGACTTCGCGGAGGAGGACCGCGCGGACAGCGGTCTGAAGGTGGTCGGGGAAGATCAGGGAGGCCAGCTCCTGGCCGATCGCTCGCGAGCGCTCGAGGCCGAACTGCGACTCCGCGGCGGCGTTCCAGAAGACGATCGTCCCGGCGCCGTCGATGATCGCGACGCCCTCGGGACAGCCTTCGAGCACCGCGACCGCGGTGCTGCCGAGCTGCGCTCCGGCCTCGGGCGCGCCGTCGTCCGCGAGGCGCAGGAACCCCTCGCCCCTCCGTGCCCGATGTTGATCTGACGCCATCCGCCTGGACTCCAATGGTCGCGACGGGCGCCCGGTCGGGCGCCCGTTCCGCTATCGACAGATGGCGGCCGAACCCTTAGCCGCGGGCGGTCGCGCTCAGGCGCCGGGAACCGATGTGGTGATCGAGAGGGCGTGGATGGTGCCGTCGTCCATCCGCGGCTTGACGGCGGCGCGGACGAGGCGGTGCTGGTCGATGCGCGAGAGCCCTTCGAACTGCGCCGATTCGACAACGGCGCGGAGGTGGTCGCCGCCACCCTCGTCGAGGACCCGCACCGCGGAGCCGGGCAGCGCCGCGGCGATCATCTTCTCGAGTTCGTTCAGGTCAGCCATCGCGGTCCTTTCTCGCCGCCTCGAGCATCTCCTCGAGGGCGGTCAGCTTGATTCGCGGCCGTCCGGCCTCGACGCCTCGCTCCTGCTCGAGCGCGTCGATCGCCTGCCAGCCGTCGAACTCGACGAAGTCGATGCCGCGCTCGGTCAGCAGGTTCGGGAGCGCGTCGGCCTCGATGCCGGCGCGCTGGGACAGCAGGCCGGCGTCGGCGTCGGCGAGCATCGTCTCGATCGTCTCCTGGGCGTCCTTCTTGTTGGTCCCGATGACACCGCTGGGCCCGCGCTTGATCCAGCCCACCACGTAGTGCCCTGGATGGGGTCCGCCGTCTTCGCCGATGACCCGGCCGCGATCGTTGGGGATGACGCCGGCGACCGCGTCGTAGGGGACACCGTCGATGCCGGTCCCGAGGTAGCCGATCGAGCGCAGGACCATCCCGCACTCGATCGTCTCGGTCTCATCCGTGGTCCGCGCCCGAACGGCGCCGGAGTCATCGAGCACGAGTTCGTTGACGCCGACGACGATCCGCTCGACCTTGCCATCACCTTCGATTGCGAGCGGCGTGCGAAGGAAGCGGAGCTCGACCCGCCTCGGCTTGCCGGAGGGCTCGCGCTCCGCGAAGCCGGTGAAGCTCTCGAGGTTCTTGCGATTGGTGGCATCGGCGGCGTCGGATTCGAGGAAGGCAGCAGTGGCGTCATCGGGCGCGACGTCGGCCGGGTTGACGACGACGTCGGCGTCGGTCAGCTCGCCGAGCTCGCGAACCTCGGGGTTGGTGAACGCCGCCTGAGCGGGGCCTCGGCGCCCGAGGACGACCACATCGCGGACCGAAGAGGAGGAGAGCGCCTCGATCGCGTAGTGGGCGGTGTCGGTGCCCTCGAGCTCCTCCCGCGGCAGCACCAGCATCCGGGCGACGTCGGCCGCGACGTTGCCGTTGCCGATCACGACCACGCGCTCGCAGTCGAGGCCGAACTCGCCCGCCGAATGGTCGGGGTGGCCGTTGTACCAGGCGACGAATTCGGTGGCCGGATGCGACCCGGGGAGGTCCTCGCCCGGGATCCCGAGCTTGCGGTCGGCGCCGGCCCCGTAGGCCCAGACGACCGCGTGGTAGCGCTCGGCGAGCTCGTCGGCGGTGACATCGCGGCCGACGGTGACGTGGCCGAAGAACCGGTAGGCCTCGTGGCCGGCGGTCTTCTCGTAGCGCTTGATGACGTTCTTGATCTTCGGGTGGTCGGGAGCGACGCCGAACCTGACCAGGCCGAACGGCGTCGGCAGCCGGTCGATCATGTCGACCTCGAAGTCGATCTCGGGGTGGGCGAACAGCGCCTCGGCGGCGTAGAAGCCGGCCGGGCCGGAGCCGACGATCGCCACTCGCAGGGGTTCGCTCGCGTCTCCGGGCGTGCTCATCGTCGGGCGAGGCTCAGGCGCCGGCGGGGGCGAGGCGGGACGTGGCCGCGCCGTCGAGTGCGTCGAGGGCCTGGCCGACCGACATCGCGACGCAGGAGAAGATCGGGACGTCGCGGAGGGTCCAGGCACTCGCCTCGCTGGCGCGGAGCTCCTGGACGAGGTCGAGGAAGTCGCCGGGGTCGTCGCACTCGAAGGAGACGACGAACTCCTGGTCGTCGATGCCGAACGAGTAGGCGGTGTTGATCGTGATCTGCGGGTACTTGCGGCCGGTCTCGATGTGGCTGGTCATGATCCGGCGCCGCTCCTCGGGCTCGAGCCCGTACCACTCGCGCTTCTTCTCCATCGGGTAGACGAAGGCGTAGCGGTGGCGCGAAGTCAGCAGTTCCGGGCGGGTCTGGGAGTCCGAATAGGGGGACGACTTCGTCATCGCCAGATACGAGTAGGGGATCGTCGCCCATTTCGCGAGACCGCTCTGCGCGAGCACGACGTGGAAGGAGTGGATGTCCTGCAGGTGTGGGCTCTGGGAGACGATCAGGAGGTCGGTATCGCCCCGCGTGCCGACCGTGGAATAGGCCCGCAGCGGGTGGTCGACGGCGTAGTCCTCGCAGGCGGCGAGCATCTCACGTTTATCCTGCGCCCTCTGCTCGCCCTCGCGCCGTTGCCAGGCCGGGTCGATCTTGAGGAACGTGAACTTGATGAACGTCCGCTCGGCCATGGTTGCGATGCTAGCGCTCGCCTTCCTCGGGGCACTCCCCGCGTCAGCCCCTGCCGCGGGCGATCAGCCGCGGATCACGGTCGCGATGTTGCCGCCCGGAACCGGCGTCGAGGAGATCGCCGATGCGGTCCCGGGGATCGCCCCCGGCGTGATGAGCGCCGGACTCGGCCGCGTGCCCGCCGCACAGACCTACCTCGACATCGGACAGGGCAACCGGATCTTCCCGTCGCTCTATCCGGACTCGCTGACGCCCCTCTACGTCACCGGGACCCGGGTCCCCGGCGATCTCTGGGCGAAGGTCGTCTCGCGGGCTGAGGACGCGCCCGCCGACATCGTCCCCGGGGTGCTCGCCTCGACGCTCGAGGATGCCGGCGTCGGGATCGCGGCCCGGCCGCTCGCCGGCTCACCGGCGCTGATCGCGGCCGATCGCGAGGGCCGCATCGATCGCACCGCCTCCTGCGAGCCGGGGCTCTGCCCGGGGGTGACGGTCCTCAGCGTCGAGCCCGCCGACCTCCAGGCCCTCGCCGACCGGGTCAGGCCGGGCAGCGGCGACATGCTGATCGCGATCGAGCGGCCGCCGCCGGAGCGCGACCTGCTCGCCGTCGGCGTCGTCGGCGACGGCTTCTCGGGCCGCGCCGTCACCTCCGACTCGACGCGGATGGACGGCTACGTCCTCGCCACCGACCTGCTGCCGACGATCCTCGAGAGCTACGGGATCGCAATCCCCGACGCCGTCGACGGGCAGGCGATCGAGCCGACCGGCTCCGCAGCTGACGTCGCCTCGATCGCGTCCCGCGAGGAACGGCTCGGCGAGGTGACCGGCCGGCGCTGGGAGGTCCTCGCCGTGAACCTGCTGATCTGGGTCGGCCTCGGCCTCCTCGCCGTCCTCTGGCGCCGCCGGCTCGCCGGCACGCTGCTGGCGATCCTCGCCACCGCGATGGCCGTCGTTCCCGCGATCCTCCTGCTCGCCGCCGCGCTCGAGCCGAGCGCCCTCGCCGAGCGGCTGATGGTCGGCATCGGTGCGCCGCTCTTCGGGGCGGCGCTGATCGCCGCACTTCGCCCGCGAATCGGGGTCCGGGCGGGCTACGGCGCCTTCGCCGCAGGTGCCGCGCTCTCGATCGGCGCGACCGCGGTCGACGTGGTCGTCGGTTCGCCGCTCACGTCGCTGTCGCTGCTCGGACCGAACCCCGGCCTCGGCGTCCGCTTCTTCGGGATCGGCAACGAGCTCGAGGCCGCGCTCGGGGCGATGTTGCTGCTCGCGGTGGGCGCCGCCGTGACCGCGGCGTCCCCGCGCGATCCGCGGCGTGCGGTGACGATCGCCGTCGTCGTCGCGACGGTCGTCGCGGTCCTCGCGTTCGCTCCGGGCCGCTTCGGCGCCGACGTCGGGGCGGCGATCACGTTCCCGGCGGGGGCAGCGGCGACGGTCGTGGTCGCGCTGCGGCTGGGATTCCGGCGCGCGGCGCTCGTCATCGCCGCGCCGGTGGTCGCCCTGATCCTGCTCGTCCTCTTCGACATCGCGATTCCCGGCGACTCGCACCTGACCCGCTCGGTGCTCTCGGCGGGCGGCCTCGGCGAGCTCGGGGACGTCTTCGACCGGCGGATCACGCTCGCCGCCCGCAGCTTCCCGCGCTACCTCGAGAGCCCGTTCTTCATCGCCGCGCTCGTTGCGATCGGCCTGGCGATCGCGTTCCGGCGCCGGATCGTCTCCTGGTTCGCGGAGCGGCCCGCGGCCCTCGCCGGCACCGCCGGCGCCGTCACGGCGACGGTCGTCGGGACGCTCGCGAACGATTCGGCGGCGCTGCTGCTGATGATCGGCACCGGCTACGTCGCCGCCTTCTGCGGCCTCGCCTGGGGATGCCGCGCGCCCGCGGACAACCGGAACAACAGCTAATCTCGATCAGCACATGCATATCGCCCTCGTCACGCCTTACTCGTGGACGTATGAGGGGGGCGTCAACCGGCATACCCAGGCGCTCGCCGAGCACCTGATCGGGAGAGGCAACGAAGTCCGGGTCCTCTCGCCCTGGGACCCGCCGGACCGCCTCAGTCGTACGCTCCACCGCGGAGCCGCTCCGCGGGTCCGGCCGATGCCCGATTACCTGACGTCGCTCGGCCGCACCGTCGGCTTCGGCGCCAACGGCGCGGTCTCGAATCTCAGCGTGTTCCCGGATGCGATCGCCAAACTGCGCCGCGAGCTCCGCGACGGACACTTCGACGTCGTTCACGTCCAGGAGCCGCCCGCTCCGATCCTCGGCTGGGACGCCTGCGGGTTCGGCGGCGCACCGGTCGTCGGCACCTTTCACGCATACGCCCCGAAGTTCCTTCCCCAGCAGATCGCTATCGGGTTCGGAGCCCGCCGCAAGTTCAACCAGCTCAGCGCGAGGATCGCCGTCTCCGAGGCCGCCGAATGGACCGGGCGCCGCTGGTACGGCGGCAACTACGAGATCATCCCCAACGGCGTTGACGTCGGACTCTCGTCGCAGGACCCGGTCGCCGGCGTCGCCGGCGACGAGCTCCGGCTCCTGTTCGTCGGCCGCGCCGAGGAGCGCAAGGGGCTACCGGTGCTGCTGCGGGCGTTCGAGGCGCTCGTCGAGCACGTGCCCGCCCGCCTCGTCGTCGTCGGGACCGCTCCCGAGGACATCGTGCGCAACCTCGCCAACCCCGAGGCGATGGAGCACATCGAGGCGCTCGGCGCCGTCGAGCGCGAGCGGCTCTGGGAGGAACTCGCCGCCGCCGACGTGCTCTGCGCCCCGTCGCTCTCCGGCGAGAGCTTCGGCATGGTCCTGACCGAGGCGTTCGCGGCCGGCACGCCAGTCGTCGCCTCCGAGATCGCCGGCTACTCCGACGTCGTCGAGCACGGCGTCGACGGTGTCCTGATCCCGCCAGGCGACCCGCAGCGCCTCGCCGAGGAGCTCCAGCGCCTCCACGTCGAACCGCGACGGCGGGCCGAGATGGGCATCGCCGCACGCGCCAGCGCCGAGCGCTTCGCGTGGCCGCGGATCGCCTCCCGCATCGAGCAGGTCTACGAGCGGGCGATCGACGTGCCGCAGCCCGCCGACCGCCTGACCCGGGCCGCCCAGCGCTACGGCTTCGCTCCCGCCGACGGTCTGCCGCGGGTCCCGGCGGCCCGGATCCCCTCGCCGGAGCCGATCCCCATCGACACGACCTCGCGGCGCCGCCGCGTCGCCCGCCGGATCGGCCTCGGCACCGGCGCGGCCGTCGGGCTCGGGCTCACCTACCTCGCCGCCCGCCGGATCGGTTTCGACTCGGTGGTCGAGAGCGCCGTCCGCTCCGACCTCGCCTGGGTCCTGATCGCGACCGCCTTCATGTGCCTGTCGATGTTCTTCCGGGCCGGCGCCTGGTTCCAGACCGCCCGCTCGGCCCTGCCGACGGAGCCGCTGCGGCGACGGGACTTCACCTCGGCGACGATGATCGGCGTCCTCATGTCGGCGACGCTGCCGGCCCGCCTCGGCGAGCCGGCCCGCGCGATGATCATCGCGCGGCGAATCGGGCGCTTCCGGGAGACGTTCCCGGTCCTGCTCGGCACCCTCGTCTCGCAGACCGCGTTCAACATCCTCGCCCTGATCCTGCTCGGCGTCGTGATCGTCACGACCACCGATCTCTTCCACCAGAGCTCCGAGCACCTCTTCGTGATCAGCCTCGCGCCCGCGCTCCTGCTGATTGCGGTCGCGATCGCCCCCGCCGTGGTCCGGCGCTCCGGCTCCGGCCGGGTCGCCCGGCTGGCGGGAATGGCCCGCGATGCACTGGTCCGCGTCCGTCGCGGCCTCGCCGTCTTCCGCGATCCGCGCCGTGCTCCGATCGCCGGCGTGCTGCAGCTGACGGCATGGGCGATCCAGGTCGCCGCCTGTTACTCGCTGGCCGTCGCGATGGGCCTCGACGGCACGATGGGGATCGGCGGCGCCGCCGCGGTGCTGTTCGCCGTCAACGTCACGGCGGTCGTCCCGGCGACCCCTTCGAACATCGGTGTCTTCCAGCTCGCCGTGATCAGCGTGCTGACGACCGGCTACGGCGTCGGCGCGGCCGATGCGCTCGCTTACGGCGTGATCCTCCAAGCGGTCGAGATCGCGACCGCCGTCGGCCTCGGCGTCCCGGCTCTCGTCCGCGAGGGCATGAGCTGGTCGGACGTGCGGCTGCGCGCCCTCAGCGCCGCGCCGGTCCGGCTGCAGCCGATCCCGGCCGACGAGCGGATCCGCGCCTAGCGCCCTTCACGCCGTCGCTATCCTTGTTTCTCGCCATCAAGAGCGGCTGAGGGACCCGGCCCTCGGAAGCCGCCGCAACCGGCGCCGTCGGACGATCGGCGGGGCACGGTGCGACAGCCGGGACCGATGGAGGTGACCTCCCGAATGAGCCAACCCGAACGCGACATCCTCGCCGCCGCGAGCGAGCGGATCATCGTCTTCGACGGTGGCATGGGCGCGACCCTGGAGCGCTTCGAGCTCTCCAGCGAGGACTACGGCGGCCTTCAGGGCAAGTGCCACGAGGCGCTCGTGCTCCATCGTCCCGACGTCATCGCCGGCGTCCACGAGGCGATGCTCGAGGCCGGGGCGGAGGTCGTCGAGACCGACTCCTTCCAGGGATCGCGGCTGAAGCTCGACGAGTGGGGCCTCGGCGAGCACGCGGTCGAGATCAACCGCAAGGCCGCCGAAATCGCCCGCGAGGCGGCCGGTCCCGAGCGCTTCGTCGCCGGGTCGATCGGGCCGACCGGGTTCCTTCCCGCCAGCGACGACCCGACGCTCGGCGACATCACGTTCGCGCAGCTCGCCGACGTCTTCGACGAGCAGGCGGGCGCGCTCGTCGAGGGCGGCGCCGACCTGCTGATCATCGAGACCGCTCAGGACATCCTCGAGGTCCGGGCCGCGATCGTCGGCGCTCGCGAGGCATTCTCGCGGGTCGGCCGGGCCGTGCCGATCCAGGTCTCGGTATCGCTGCTGCCGAACGGCGGCAAGATGCTGCTCGGCACCGACATCCAGGCCGTACTGGCGATCCTCGAGGGAATGAGGGTCGACATCGTCGGCCTCAACTGCTCGACCGGGCCCGAGGACATGCGGGACGCGATCCGCTACCTCGGCGAGCACTCGCCGCGACCGGTCCACTGCATCCCCAACGCCGGGCTGCCGATCCAGGGCCCCGACGGCGAGACGATCTTCCCGGAGGGACCGGAGCAGATCGCGAAGGTCCTCGGCGAGTTCGTCGAGCGCCATGGCGTCGGCATCGTCGGCGGCTGCTGTGGGACGACCCCCGAGCACATCGCGGCGATCGCCGAGCGCGTGGGCGGCCTGAAGCCGGCCACACGACCTGCGCCGGGTCCGCCGAGGGTCGCGAGCATGATGACCGCGTACGACCTCGTCCAGGAGCCGGCGCCGACGCTCGTCGGCGAGCGGGTCAACTCGCAGGGTTCGCGCAAGGCGAAGGAGCTGCTCCTCGCCGACGACTACGACGGCCTCGTCCAGGTCGCCGAGGATCAGGTCGAGGGTGGCGCCCACGTGCTCGACGTCTGCGTCGCCCTGACCGAGCGCCAGGACGAGGACGCTCAGATGGCCGAGACCGTGAGCCGGATCTCACTGACCCAGCCGGCTCCGATCCAGGTCGACTCGACCGAGCCCGAGGTGATCGAGGCTGCGCTCGAGCGGATCCCCGGGCGGGCGATCGTCAACTCCACGAACCTCGAGGCCGGCCGCGACAAGCTCGACCGGATCGTTCCGCTGGCGATCCGCCACGGCGCCGCGCTGATAGCGCTGACGATCGACCCCGAGGGGATGGCGAAGACGGCCGATCGCAAGGTCGAGGTCGCCAAGGAGATCCACCGCCTCGCCTGCACCGAGCACGGACTCGATCCGGAGCTGCTGATCTTCGACGCCCTGACGTTCACGCTGACCACCGGCGACGAGGAGTGGCGTCCGTCCGCGGTCGAGACGATCGAGGGGATCCGGCGGATCAAGGCGGAGCTGCCCGGCGTCAAGACCTCGCTCGGCGTCTCGAACGTTTCGTTCGGGATCTCGCCCGGCGCCCGGGCAGTGCTCAACTCGACCTTCCTCCACCACTGCGTCGAGGCCGGCCTCGATCTGGCGATGGTCAACCCGAACCACATCACTCCATACGGCGAGATCCCCGCCGAGGAGCGGAAGCTCGCCGACGATCTCGTCTTCAACCGCTCCGAGGACGCGCTCGAGCGGTTCATCGAGCACTTCGAGACTAAGGGCCCCGCCGACGAGGAGGCCGCCGCCGGCGATCCAACCGAGGGGATGGAGCCGGAGGAGGCGCTGCACTTCCACATCCTCCGTCGCAAGAAGGACGGGGTGGAGGACTGGATCGACCGCTCGGTCGAGAAGATCGGCGCGGTGCCGACGCTCAACACGGTGCTGCTGCCGGCGATGAAGGAGGTCGGCGACAAGTTCGGCGCCGGCGAGCTGATCCTGCCGTTCGTCCTCCAGTCCGCCGAGGTGATGAAGCGCGCCGTCGCGCGGCTCGAGAACTACCTCGACCGGATCGAGGGGCACACGAAGGGGACGGTCGTGATCGCGACCGTCTTCGGCGACGTCCACGACATCGGCAAGTCGCTCGTCAACACGATCCTCACCAACAACGGGTACACGGTCGTCGACCTCGGCAAGCAGGTCCCGATCGACCAGATCATCGACGCGGCCGTCGACCACGACGCCGACGCGATCGGTCTCTCGGCCCTGCTCGTCTCGACCTCGAAGCAGATGCCCGCCTGCATCCAGGAGCTGCACTCGCGCGACCTCGGGTTCCCGGTCCTGATCGGCGGCGCCGCCATCAACCGCGACTTCGGCCGCCGGGCGCTCTACCCGAACGGGCGCGAGTCCGACGAGGTCTACGAGCCGGGCGTCTTCTACTGCAAGGACGCCTTCGCCGGGCTCGATACCGTCGACGCCCTGGTCGATGCCGAGGCGAGGGAGGCGCTCGTCGCGAAGATCCGCGACGAGGCCAAGGCCCTGCGCGAGAAGCCGGTCGTCGTCGACGACTCGCCGCCGACGACCGACGACTCGGTCCGCTCCGCCGTCAGCACGACGACCCCGATTCCCGCGGTCGCCTACGGGGTCGCCGACGTCGACGTGGACCTCGACGAGGTCTTTCCCTACCTCGACCGCCACGTGCTCTTCAAGCTCCACTGGGGCGGCCGCGGCGTCAAGGGTGAGGCTTGGCGGCAGATCGTCGAGGGGGACGGCGAGGAGGAAGGGTTCAACCGCAAGCTCGAGCGGATGTGGGAGGAACAGGACTACCTGCAGCCGCAGGCCCGGATCGGCTACTTCCCGTGCAACGCCGACGGCAACGAGCTCGTCGTCTTCGATCCCGAGGATCCCGATCGCGAGCTCGAGCGACTCGTCTTCCCGCGGCAGCCCAAGCACGACCGGATCTGCCTGTCCGACTTCTTCCGGCCGATCGACTCCGGCGAGCGGGACGTCGTCGTTCTCCAGGGAGTGACGGTCGGCCCCGAGGTCACCGACCGGATCGAGCAGCTCGAGCGCGACGGCGAGTTCGCCGAGCAGCTCTTCGTCCACGGGCTCGGCGTCCAGTCGGCCGAGGGGCTGGCCGAGTGGCTGCATGCGCAGGCTCGGACCGAGCTCGGGATCCCGGCCGCGCAGGGCCGCCGCTACTCGTGGGGCTATCCCGCCTGCCCGGACCAGTCGGAGCACGAGAAGGTATGGCGCCTGCTCGGCCTCGAGGGCATCGGGATGACCCTCTCCGACGGCTACGCGGTCACCCCCGAGCAGTCGACGGTGGCGATCGTCGCCCACCATCCGCAGGCCGTCTACTTCGGCATGAAGTCGGGCTTCGTCCCCGACGAGCCGAAGCCGGACGAGCTGATCGCCGGGACCGACCGCGGCGGCGAGCTGCCGCCGGAAGAGGATCTCGGCGACGACGGCACGATCGACTCCGAGGTCGACGAGCCCGCCGGCGAAGCCGCTTCTGCCTGAGGCCGCCTCGGCCTGACGGCACGCCCGCGCCCGCGTCAGTCCGGCGCGTACTCGAGGTTGCCGGGGAAGCCGAGCAACAGGTCGGCGAGCAGGTCCGGAACCTCGACCTGGGGGCAGTGGCCGCAGTCGGGGATGACCTCGATGTCGGAGTAGTCGACGGTCCGGAGAACGCGCTCGGCCCCGGTGGTGAACACCATCCGGTCGCGCTCGCCCCAGATCAGCAGCAGCGGGCAGTCGATCAGGTCGAGCTCGAACGGATCGCCGAGCTCGGGGAGCAGGCGACGGCCGGTCTCGAGCACACCCATGCTCTGCGCGAACGAGGCGAGGTGCCCCGCGAAGGACTCGACGACGCCGGGGTCGGCGGCTCCGGGGTCGCCGAACGCGAGCGTCCGGTAGACGCGGCTGACGATCGGTTTCACGAACAGGTCGGGGACCGGGACGGGGGAGAGCTGGAGGATCCTCACGAGCCACTCCCGCTCGATCGCCGAGAACCAGCCGGCCATGTGCAGGCCCGCCGGCGCGATCGGGACGATGCCGCCGACGGGGAGTTCGCGCTCGGCGGCCCGGAGCGAGAGCGCGCCACCGAGGCTGTTCCCGACGACGTAGACGTCGTCGCGGTGCTCGGCGCCGAGCTCGGCGACGGCATCGTCGACCATCGCGTCCCACTGGGGGAGCAGCAGCTTCGTGGCGTCGAGCCCGTCGGCGGTTCCGAATCCGCGCAGGTCGATCGCCGCCGCGGCACGCCCCGCTGCGCCGAATCGCTCGAGCAGCGCCCGCCAGGTGTCGGCGCTGTCGGCGTAGCCGTGCAGGAGCAGCAGCGGCGGGCCGTCGCCGTCGACCGACAGGACCCGCGTTTCGACTCCGGCGAGTTCCTTCCGCTGTTCGGTTAGGGTCGACGCCGTCCGGGTAGGGGTCATGGGAACGAATTTCTAGCGCCTTCCGCCGATGGCATCGCGGATTGCGCCGACAACAAGGAGCCACCGAAGTGTCAGAAGTTTCAAGAGGGATCCTCTCCGATGACAACAGCGACGACCGCGAGAAGCTCGTCGCGATGCTCGAGAAGGCCTACTGGATGGAGATCGAGACGGTGATGAGCTACGTCGCCAACTCCGTCAACCCCGACGGCGTCCGCGCCCAGGAGATCAAGCAGTCCCTGGCCGGCGACATCACCGAGGAGCTCGGCCACGCCCAGCAGTTCGCCGCCCGCATCAAGGAGCTCTACGGCGTCGTCCCCGGCTCCAAGCAGTTCGCCGCCGAGCAGGACTACCTGCAGCCGCCCGAGCAGCAGACCGATATCCCGCACGTGATCCGCGGTGTCATCACCGCCGAGGCCGGCGCGATCTCCTACTACAACGAGATCCGCGAGTACGCGGCCGAGGTCGACCCGGTCACCGAGGACATGATGATCGCGATCCTCCGCGACGAGCAGGGGCACATGCGCGAGTTCGAGGGATTCCTGCGCGAGTACGAGGCCGAGGGGCTGGCCTAGGGCCGGCGGTTCCGAGGGCGCTCGGTCTTGCTCGCCGGTCCGGGCGGACTATTGAGAGCGGCGGGTCCTGCCGGGGGTGCTTCCCATCGCAGCTGCGCCACCGGCATTGCTCGCTGCGATGGGATCCCTCACCCCCGGCACCCGCCGCCAGAACCGCCTCGGCGGGCGGGCCGAGGGCGGGGGGGTCGCACGGCAGGCCTTGGGCACTGGGTGGGTAGCGAGCGGGCGCGAGCGGATGCGGTTAAGGCTCGTGTGCGGGCGAAAGTCGCATCCGCTCGCCGTTCGGCGTCCGCATCGGGGTGCCGGCGCCGCCGGCGACCCCCTCACTGCCCATCTCAATGCGCCCGCGAGACCAGCCCGGCCCCACGCGCCGCGGTGGTCGCACCCGGCCCTCCCAGCCCGTTTCGCGGCATCCGTGACGGATGTCACTCGGAAATGTGGCATTTAAATTGCAAAGTTACGGTTAGCATCCGCTAATGTGGCTGACCTGATGGCACCCCACGCAACAGCAACCGCCCAGGCGACACAGCCCGCGGGAAGTGCTCAGGTGCTGGAACTTGCCGACGGGACGCGTCTCGTCCCCGAGGGTGAAGCGAAGCCGGCCCGCCTCGATGGCGACCGCGATCACGTCTTCACACTCGCCGACGTCCAGCGTGAGGGCGCAGAGCCCTTCGCCGGTTACGTCCGTCTCGGCTAGCTCCCGGCCTTCGCGACGATCTCGTACACCCCACCGCCGTTGAGGTCGGTGAAGTAGAGGTTCCCCTTTGCGTCCTCGCCGAAGCTCGAGATCCCGGAGAACCGCTTGACGCCGATCGGCCGGTCGTCGCTCGCGCCGCCCTCGGCGGGCACGAGGCTGCGGATCTGGCCCCGGCAGTAGTCGGAGTAGACGTAGCGGCCCTCGAGCGACGGGGCGTGCGTGCCGCGGTAGACGTAGCCGCCGGTGATCGCGCACCAGCCGTCGGAATGGCTGAACTGGGCGATCGGCGCGGTCACGGGACCGGCCGGGGGCGGGCTCGCATCGGAGCTGGCGAAGGGGCCGAACCCCTCGTAGGCGTCCCAGCCGAAGTTCGCGCCGAGCGCCGCTTCCGGGCTCAGGTAGTCGATCTCCTCCCAGCTGTCCTGGCCGACGTCGCCGATCGTCAGGTGGCCGTCGGCGCGGTCGAAGGAGAAGCGGTACGGGTTGCGGAGCCCGTAGGCGTAGATCTCATCCCGCCCGGGGCCGCCGACGAACGGGTTCGAGGCGGGGACCGTGTAGGGCTGCGAGCCCTGCTTGCGGGGATCGATCCTGATCAGCTTGCCGAGCAGCGAAGCGGTGTTCTGGGCGTTCTCGGGCGGGTCGCCGCCGCTGCCACCGTCGCCGGTCGCGAGGTAGAGGTAGCCGTCGGGCCCGAACTGGAGCTGCCCACCGTTGTGGTTGGCGTTCTCGCGATGCCCGATCCGGATCACCATCCGCCGGCTGGCTGCGCTCGCCGTGCCAGGGTCTTTCCTCGAGCGACGGAACTCGGCGACGACGATGTCGCCGCGCTTGTCCGTGTAATAGACGTAGAAGAGCCCGCTCTGGCGGTAGCCGGGCGGGAACGCAATTGAGAGCAGGCCGCGCTCGCCGTCATCGGAGACCTTGTTGCGGATGTCGAGGAATGTCCCGACCTTGCCGCGGCGGCCGATCGTCTTGACGACGCCGGCCTTCTCGACCACGAAGAGCTGGCCGTGCGAGCGCGGCGGCCCGTCGACGTAGACCGGCTGCTCGAAGTCGCCGACCTTGCGGACGCCGAGACCGCCGGCGCGATCAACGGCCCGGGCGGCCCCGCCCTTGCGGCGCGGATCGAGCCGGTAGATGTTGCCGAGCAGCGACGTCGCGTAAACCCGGTCGTCCCTGCCGTTGGTTATCGAGCTGAGCTGGTTGACGTCAGGCCCGACGGCGTGGTCGTCGGTGGCCCGCCCGCCGTCGGCGGGCGGAATCAGGCTCTGCAGCCCGCCCGTGCAGAAGTCCGAGTAGAGGTAGCGCCCGTAGAGGCTTTTCAGCCGCCGGTCGCGGACGACCGGGCCGCCGGTGATCGCGCAGCCGGTGTAGGTGTCCGGGTTGTCGCTCGAGTGCGGGTAGGCGAAGATCGGCAGGGTCGTCCCCTGCATCGCCGGCGTTCCGCACGGCTCGGGCGTGAAGCCCTCGTAGCCGCTCCATCCGAAGTTGGCGCCCTTCGCCTGCTTCAGGCTCAGGTAGTCAATCTCCTCCCAGGCGTTCTGCCCGACGTCGCCGATCGCGATCCGGTCGCCGTCGAAGGAGAAGCGGAAGGGGTTGCGGAGGCCGTAGGAGTAGATCTCGTCGGCCCCGGGGCCGCGGGCGAACGGGTTGCCGTCGGGGATCGTGTAGCCGCCGCCCGCGCGAGGATCGATCCGCAGCAGCTTGCCGAGCAGCGAGTCCGTGTCCTGCGCGTTCCCGAACACGTTGCAGCCGGCCCCGCCGTCGCCGGTGGCCAGGTACATGTGCCCGCCGGGGCCGAACGTGACCTCGCCGCCGTTGTGGTTTGGCGCCTGCGCGTGGGGGATCGAGATCACGGCCCGGCCGCTGCCCGAATCGGTGACCTGGGCGCCGGGCTTGCGCTTGTACCGCCGGACCGTGATCGCGCCGTCGGCTGCCGTGAAATAGACGTAGAAGCGCCGGTTCACGCCGTAGTCGGGATCGAAGGCGACCGACAGCAGACCCTGTTCGGAGAAGTCGGAGTTGATCCGATTGCTGATGTCGAGGAACGGCTTGCGGAGCACCTTCTCGTTGCGGATCACGCGGATCGTGCCGCCGCGCTCGACCACGTAGATGAGGCCGCGGTTGGCCTTGCCGGGGGCCGTCGTCGAGTAGACCGGTTCGTCGAAGTTGCCGATTCTGGTCAGCTTGACGCCGCCGGTCCCGTCGCCGACGGGAGGTGCGGCCGGGGCGGAAGCCGCGAAGCTGAACGCGAGCACGGTCGCGGCCAGGGCCGCGACCAGGAATGCGCCCCTCCCGCCGGGGATCGTGCGGCTCCTCATCGACGAGAGGCTAGCGAAGGCCTGGTGCCGGTCCTACGGTTCGAACCGGTCCGCGGCGCCGCTCTCGGCGGGGTCGAGGCGGTAGACCTGACCGTTCCGCGACGTCGCGTAGACCCGTCCCCCCCGGCCGGACACGATCGACGTCGGGTACCTGACGCGAAGCCCGGCATCCGCGTCGTCGATCGCGACGTTCGCGGGCGGCGAGCCAGGATCGAAGCTGCGGAGGCGGCCGTTGCAATGGTCGGAGTAGAGGTAGCGGCCGCGCAGGTCGCGGAGGCGGCGATCGCGGACGATCGTGCCTCCGATCACGGCGCAGCCGACGTACCGATCGGGGTCGGAACTGGCGTGGGGGTAGGTGAGCACCGGGAAGATCCGCTCGGCCGGCGGCGGGGTGGGGGAGTCGGCGTCGCACGGCGGCTGCAGGTTCAGCGGCACGTAGCCCTCGAACGCGTCCCAGCCGAAGTTCGCGCCCTTCGCGTCGGCGAGCGTCTCGAGGTTGATCTCCTCCCAGGTGAACTGGCCGACGTCGCCGATCGCGATCGTCCCGCTCCGGGGGTCGATCGAGAACCGGAACGGGTTGCGGAACCCGTACGCGTAGATCTCGTCGGCTCCCGCCGCGCCGACGAATGGGTTTCCGCGCGGGACGTCGTAGCCGCCGCCGCGTGGGTCGATCCGCAGGAGTTTGCCGAGCAGCGAGTCGCGGTTCTGGGCGTTCTCGGGAGGGTCGCAGGCCGGGTTGGCGTCGCCGGTGGTGATCCAGAGGTTCCCGTCGGGACCGAACGCCAGGTCGCCGCCGTTGTGGTTCGGCGAGTCGTGGTGGGGGATCTCGAGAACGGTCTGCTCGGAGTCCGGGTCGGCGACGAGCGGGTCGTCGGCGCTCGTCCGGAATCGCGAGATCTCGACCGTGCCCTCCGTGGTCGTGTAGTAGGCGTAGAAGCGCCGGTTCTGCTCGTACCGCGGGTCGAAAGCGATCGCGAGCAGACCCTGCTCGAGGACGCCCGAGGCGACCCGGTCGCTGATGTCGAGGAAGGGCTTCGCGACCTTCCGCGAGTCGTCGATCACGCCGATCACCCCGGCGCGTTCGGCCACGAAGACGAGATCCCGGCTCGTCCGTCCCGGCGCCGTTGCCGTCTCGGTCGGGTCGTCGAAATAGCCGAGCCGGGTCAGCACGACGCCGCCCTCCGCCGGTGTTTCGTCGCCCCCGGCCGCGGCTCCCGCACCGATCGCGAGCAGCAACGACATCGCGGCGAACGCGCATGAGATCCGCAACAGCCGTTGCCCGAAACTGCCTGTCACCTTCGGCAACTTACCCGGGCGCGGAGATCAGCGCGCCGGCGTGAGCTCGTAGACCGGACCGGCGATCGAGACGGCGTAGACGGTCCCGTCGGCGCCCTCGCCGAAGCTGGCGAGGCGGTCGACCTCCGGTCCGAGGCCGACGTCGTCGGTGGCCGGTTTGCCGGGTCGCGGCGTGAAGCTGCGCAACTCGCCGACGCAGAGGTCCCCGTAGAGGTAGCGGCCGTAGAGGGTCGGGAGGCTGCGATCGCGGACGACGTGTCCTCCCGTGATCGAGCAGTTGCCGTCGGCGTGCTGGGCCTCGAGGACCGGCGGGATCGCTCCGTCGGCGTCCTGGTCGGCGTTGAAGCGGTCGTTCCCCTCGTAGGCGGACCAGCCGAAGTTTGCGCCCGACCCCTCGCCGCGTCCGACGAGGTCGATCTCCTCGACCGTGTCCTGGCCGACGTCGCCGATCGAGAAGTCGCCGGTCTCGCGGTCGAACGAGAACCGCCAGGGGTTGCGCAGCCCGTAGGAATAGATCTCCGGGCGGGCGTCCGGCTGGCCGACGAACGGGTTGTCCTTCGGGATCGTGTAGGGCTGATCGCCGTCGGGCGCCGGATCGATCCGGAGGATCTTGCCGAGGGGGGTCGACAGGTCGAGCCCGTTGCGGTCGGGGTCCGCCGCGTCGCCGCCGTCGCCGAGCCCGACGTAGAGGTCGCCGTCGGGGCCGAAGAGGAGGAGACCGCCGTTGTGGTTGGGGAACGGCTGGTCGACGGCGAGCAGCTCGCGGGCGCTCGAGTCGTCGACGACGCCGTCGCTGGCCCGGTACTCGACGACCCGCGTGTCGCCGTCGCGGTTCGTGTAGTCGACGTAGAAGTGGCCGGAGTCGGCGTAGTCGGGCGCGAACGCGATCGACAGCAGCCCCTGCTCGCCGCCGCTCACGATCTCGTCGGAGACGTCGAGAAAGGTCTTCGAGCTGCCGTCCGGCGCCACCCGCTGGACCTTGCCGCCCTGCTCGACGACGTAGACGTCGGGCCCGTCTCCCTCCGGCTGGGTGACGTAGAGGGGCGCGTCGAACGTGCCGATCTGCTTCAGCTCGACGCCGCCGCGGCCGTTCCCGATCTCGCCGCCGCCGCCGGTCGTGGTCGTCGCCGCGGCCGTCCCGGCGGTGCCGCCGTCGCCCTCGGTCGTGGTCGTCTCGTCGTCGCCGCCGCAGCCGGCGAGCAACAGGAGGAGAGCCGCGATCACGACCGCCGCGAGGGCGGCCGAGGGCTCACTCGCCCTTCGTGACGACCTGCCCCTTGTCGTTGACGGTCGCCTGCGGCGCCTTGTCGCTGATCGTGACAACGAACTCGCCCTTGACCTCTCCGCCGTCGGCGGTGACGGCCTTGGCTTCTCCGTCGAGCCCGGCCTCGACGCGGTAGTGGAGAGTGTAGGTACCGGCCTCCACGGCGGTGAGCCTCCAGACGATCGTCTTCTCCTCGCCCGGGTCGAGCGGGCCGAAGCCGAACGTGTTGGTCTGAGCGCGGAGGCCGCCGGAGACGCCCTTCGGGATCGGGTCGTCGGTCGCCCGCGGGTACTTGTTCTCGAGGATCCAGACGGGGCGGCTCGGGTTCGAGGCCGACGGGTCGTCGATCTGCGTCTGGAAGGAGCCGTTGGCGTCGCCGTCGTCGGTCTCGATCGTGAAGGCGAGCTCCGGGAGCGGCTCGTCTCCGGTGTTCTTGACGCCGAGCATCAGGTCCGATGTCAGCGCCAGGCGTTGCTCGGTCGGGAACTTCGCCTTGGTGACCTCGACGGGGAAGTCGCCGGACGGTTCGTCGGCGTTCTGCTGGAGCGTCGAATCGTCGCCTCCGCACGAGGAGAGGAGCCCGGCGGCCAGCACCGAGGCGACCAGCGCGGACGCGACTCGGCGTCGGCGCCGCGCGATAGCCGGTAGGGGACGGAGCGATCCGCCCTGCTTATCGGGTCTCTCCCCCAAAGCGCGGGGAACATACCACGGGGTCCCCCGGCCGCCGGTGACATTCGCCCCCGATCGGGTTGCGGGTGGCGCCGCGCCTCCCGATGGACTAAGTTTCACCGCGGAGGCGAGCCGCAGGGGCGTCCCTCCCCTGGAGAGATGGTCAGATCCGCAGCCGATAGGGCGTTCCTACCCGCAAAGGGCCTGTTTGAGCAGGTCGGGAACATGATGATCCTGACCGGCAAGACGATCGTGGCGACCGTCAAGCCCCCGTATCCGTACGGCGGCGAGTTCGTGAGCCAGTTCCTCTTCGCTCTGCAGCTCTGCTGGTTCCCGCTGCTGATCAGCACCGTCGCCTTCGGCTTCGGCGCCCCCGGTCTGCAGGCGGCCAACTTCCTGACGCTGTTCGGAGCGCTCGACCGGCTCGGCGGCTTCTTCATCCTCGCGTCGGTCCGCGAGTTCGCGCCGTTCGTGACGGCCGTCGTCGTCGCCGGCGTCGCCGGCACCGCGATCACCGCCGACCTCGGTGCCCGCAAGATCCGCGAGGAGCTCGACGCGTTGATGGTCCTCGGCGTCGACCCGATCAAGAACCTCGTCGTTCCGCGCTTCCTGAGCCTGATGCTGATCACCGGCCTGCTCAACATCTACGCGCTGCTGTTCGGCATCAGCGGCGGCATCTTCGCCGAGCTCACCTACGGCCAGCCGCTGGGCGGGTTCTTCGCGACGCTCTTCAACAACGCCTCCGTGACCGACCTCTGGGGCTCGGTGTTGAAGACGACTCTGTTCGGCGCGATCGTGGCGATCGTCTGCAGCTACAAAGGGATGAATGCGTCCGGAGGCGCCCAGGGCGTGGGCACCGCGGTCAACGAGGCCGTCGTGATCGCCTTCATGGGCGTCTTCGCGTTCAACTACGTCTTCACCCAGACGCTGCTGGCGACGCACCCCGAAATCTCGACGATCAAGTGACGTCCTGATGGGCTGGCTCGCGATACCGAGGGACTGGCTGACCTCGATGGGGGAGATCTCCCGGTTCTGCCTGCGGGTGATGGGCCTCGTCTACTCCGGCCGCGTCTTCCAGTTCTTCGGCGAGGCGCTCCGCCAGGCCGGCGTCCTGATCCTCGGCTCGACGATCGTCATCTGGGGCCTCGTCTTCATCCTCGGACTGCAGTGCGGCATCGAGGGCGCCTACTTCACGCGCTCCGTCGGCGCGCCCGCCTACGCCGGCAACTTCGCCGCCTGGTGCGATCTCCGCGAGGTCATCCCCTACGCCTTCGGCTACATGATGAGCGCCAAGGTCGGGACCGGAATCGTCGCCGAGCTCGGCGCGATGCGGATCTCCGACGAGATCGACGCGCTCGAGGTCATGGGCATCCAACCGGTCACCTTCCTCGCCGCGACCCGTCTGCTGGCCGCCTGGATGACGCTCCCCTTCATGTATCTCGCGGCGATCGGGGTCGGCTTCGTCGCCTCCTACATCGCCGTCGTCGAGCAGATCGGTGACACGTCGAGTGGCGGCTACCTATTGATCTTCTGGATGTTCCAGAACCCACCCGACCTCATATTCAGCGTGATCAAGGGGATGATGATGGCGACCGCCATCGTGCTCGTCGGCTGTTATTACGGGTACACGGCATCGGGCGGACCGGTGGGGGTGGGGACCGCGACCGCGAAATCGATGGTGCTGAACATCGTGCTGGTCCACATCATCGGAATGATGGGGACGCTCGTCTTCTGGGGCGCGAATCCACGCGCACCGATCGGCGGCTAGGCACTCGAGCTAGGAGGAACCGTGGCGGAAGAGGAACAGGGACAGCACATGCACGAGGGCCGACCGGTTCCGACGCCGCCTGCGCAGGCGCCGGCGAGCGGCCCGATCGGCGGCGATCCCGATTCCGCGGCTCCCGAGCTCGGCAAGCTGAACCAGGACTACACGATCCCCGGCGTCGAGCCGAGCGACACCGACCCCTACCGCTGGCATACCGGCGAGAAGCGCGATCACGGCGGCACCGACGCGATCGAGGTCATCGACCTCGTCAAGCAGTTCGGCAACACGCGGATCCAGAACGGTCTCAACCTCGGCCTTCCCGACGACGAGGTCTCGATGGTCCTCGGACCGTCGGGCACCGGCAAGAGCGTGCTCATCAAGCTGATCGTCGGACTGCTCTACCCGGACGCGGGCGACATCCTCGTCCACGGCGAGTCGGTCCCCGCGATGACCGACGACGAGCTCTTCGAGATGCGCAAGAAGTTCGGCCTGCTCTTCCAGGACGGCGCGCTGTTCGGCTCGATGAACATCTACGACAACACGGCCTTCCCGCTCCGCCAGCACACCGACAAGTCCGAGGACGAGATCGCCGAGATCGTCAACCGGCGACTCCTCGAGGTCGGCCTCGCCGAGGCGCACTACAAGATGCCCAACGAGCTCTCGGGCGGGATGCGCAAGCGCGCCGGGTTCGCCCGCGCCCTCGTGCTCGACCCGGCGATCGTCTTCTTCGACGAGCCCGACTCCGGCCTCGACCCGGTGCGGACCGCCCTGCTCTGCGAGCTGATCCGCGAGATCCACGAGGAGAACGGCGGCTGTTACATGGTCATCAGCCACGACCTCGGAACCGCCCGCCGGATCGCCGACTTCATCGCCGTCCTCTGGAAGGGCCGGATCGTCGAGAGCGGCCCGAGCGAGGAGCTGTTCAACTCGGACAACGACTTCGTCCGGCAGTTCCTCAACGCCGAGGTCGACGGCCCGCTCGCGATGGACTAGGCGGGCTGGGGCGCCGCTGCTCGGCGTCCTCGTCGGGTTTGGGCAGTGAGGGGGGAGAGGTGCGAAAGCTCGCTCGCGGGCGGAATTCCTCTGATAGTCCAAGGTTTCCCGCCCACGAGATGCTCGCGGGCCGATTCCGACGCAGGGTGCGACGGAAATGGCCCACGACCCGCTTCGCGCCCGCTCGCTGCATCGCGGTTGGCGTCCGCGCCGGACGCGCCTGCAGTTGCGCTTCGCGGGGCCGGGCGGCGTTGCCACCGGCCGAACTCCGAAGAGCCGGAGGCCGGTGGCATCGCCGCCCGGCCCCATTCGTCCAACAACGGGCCCGGCGTCCCCGACCCCCAACCCTCCTAATCTCTAGTCCGTGAGGCGCCTGCTCGGTCGTATAGGGGAGTGGTCGGTGACCCATCCGGCTGCGGTGATCGCCGGTGTGGTCTCCGTCGTGGCGATCGTGGCCGTGATCGGGGCGATGCGCCTGTCGCCGGATGCGGGCACGGACAAGCTCGTCGACAACGGGTCGGCGGCGTTCGAGGGGACCCAGCAGTTCCGCGACCGCTTCGGCGACGACGCAATCGTCGTCCTCGCAGAGGGTGATCTCCAGAAGCTGATGCTGACCGGCAACATCGATCGGCTGCTGGCGCTCGAGACGTGTCTGGCGGGGCGGCCCGATCCGAGCGGCCAGTACGCGGCCGAGGTCTGCAAGGACATCGCCGACCTCGGGGCGACGCGGGTGGTCTTCGGGCCGGCCACGTTCATCAACGAGGCGGCGGCGCGCTCGACCGAGGCGATCGCGCAGCAGCTGCAGGCGCTGAAGAGCGCCTCGCCGCAGGAGCAGCAGCAGATGATGCGCCAGTTCCTCTCGACCGGCCTCAGCCCGGCGACGGTGCTGCAGGGGCTGTCGATCGACAACCGGCAGTTCGTCGCCTCGATCGTCTTCGACCAGACGCAGCCCGGCGCGCCGCCGAAGTCGAAGTTCGGATACCTCTTCCCGAGCGATCGCGGCGCGTTGATCTCGATCCGGCTCCAGCCCGGCGTCTCCGAGAGCGACCGCCGCGATGCGATCTCCCTGATCCGCACGGCCGTCGGCTCCAGCCAGTTCGCGCTCCAGGACGGCAGCTACGAGATCTCCGGCATCCCGGTCGTCGTCCAGGGCCTCGCCGACGAGCTCGGGAGCCAGATCGCGATCCTCTTCACGGCCGCGCTGCTGGTCATGGGCATCGTGCTGCTGATCGTGTTCGGGCCGCCGCTGCGGCTCCTGCCGCTGCTGATCGCCGTCGGCTCGGCCGGATTCGCCTTCGGCCTGCTCTCGTTGCTCGGCGGCTCGCTGACGATGGCTTCCGTGGCGGTCCTGCCTGTCGTGATCGGGCTGGCGGTCGACTACGCGATCCAGCTCCAGGCGCGGTTCCGCGAGGCGGCCGAGGGGGGCCGTCGCCCGCCCGCGGCTGCCGTCACCGCGGCGATGCAGGGCGGGCCGGTCATCGCGACGGCAGCACTCGCGACCGCAGTCGGGTTCCTGACCCTGACCCTCTCGCCGATCCCGATGGTGCGCGAGTTCGCGATCGCGCTCGTCGCCGGCATCGCCGCGGCGCTCGCGATCTCCCTGACCGCCGGTCTCGCGGCGCTCTCGATGGCCCGGCCCGCAGCCGACGCCCGGCGCGACCGCGCCGGGCGCTGGACGCGCTCCGCCACGGCGCGCTCGGGCGATGCCGGCCGTTCGCTTGCCGCCGCCGGACGGCCGCGATCGCCGCGGTCTGGGCCGCCGGCCGCCGCCGCGCCGCGGCCGGATGGGAGCGCGCCCTGGCCGCGGCGATCGAGCAGCCCGGCCGCGTGCTCATCGTCGCGACCGTGCTCGCCGTGACCGGCTGGGTCGCCGGCACCGGCACGAAGGTGGTCAGCGACATCCGCGAGCTGGTCCCCTCCGATCTGCCGGCCCTGCAGTCGGTCGACCGGCTCCAGAGCCGCGACGGGGGTCTCGCAGGAGCTCGACGTCGTCCTCTCCGGCGACGTGACCTCGCCCGCGGCGATCACCTGGATGAGCGACTTCAAGCAGCGGGTGCTGAGCGAGCACGGCTTCGGCCCGACGACTCCGAACTGCCTGGCCGAGTCGGCCGAGGTCTGCCCGGGCCCGGCCCTCTCCGACCTCTTCGATCTGAGCTCCGGCCAGCCGCCCGACCAGCAGCGGATCGACGCCGTCCTCGGCGCGGTCCCCGAGTACTTCTCGCAGGCGATCCTCTCCCGCTCCGACGCCGGCGACGTCGCCGCCCTGTCGTTTCTGATCCCGGTGATGCCGCTCGACGAGCAGGAGCAGCTGATCGCCGAGATCCGCTCCGAGCTCGACCCGCCGGACGGGGTCCAGGCCGAGGTCGTCGGGCTCCCCGTGCTGACCGCCGACGCGAGCGCCGAGCTCTCGGGCTCGCGCTACTGGCTCGCGCTCGCCGGACTGTTCGCGGTCGGCCTCGTCCTGCTCGCGGTCTACAGGTCGGCTGCCCGCGCGCTCGTTCCGCTCCTGCCGATCGCCCTCGCGACCGGATGGTCGGCGCTCGTGCTCGAGGCGATCGACATCCCGCTCAATCCGATGTCGGCGACGCTCGGCGCGCTCGTAATTGCGGTGGCGACCGAGTTCAGCGTGATCCTCGCCGCCCGCTATCACGAGGAGCGCGCCCGCGGGCTCAGCGTCGGCGAGTCGCTGCGCGCCACCTATTCGCGGACGGGCACGGCCGTCCTCGCCTCCGGCGTCACCTCGATCGCCGGCTTCGGCGTCCTCGCGTTCAGCCGGATCACGATGCTGCGCGACTTCGGGATCGTCACCGTCGTCGACCTGACGGTTGCCCTCGCAGGGGTCATGCTCGTCCTTCCGGCGGCGCTCGTCTGGGCGGAGCAGGGCTTCCATCCGCTGCCGGCCATACGCCGGTCGCTCGCCTCGCTGCGCTCGCGCCGGGGCGCCGACGCTCCGGCGTGACCATGGACGACGACGATCGCCGCGGCGGCTGGTGGCCCGAGGACGAGGAGCCACCGGACCGGCCCGAGCGCCGGGAAAACGACGAGAAGCCCGGCCGCAAGCCGCGCGGGCTCGCAAGCCCCGACCGTCCGCGGCCGAGCGGCCGGTACTCGATGTTCGTCGGCCTCGCCTTCTTCGCCCTGATCATCGTCGCGCTGCTCAACCTGCTGGGCAACGACGACACCGGCATCCTCCTCCCGCGCGGGGTGCCGCTGGCCGGCTTCGCGGTGCCGGACGCCCTCGCCGGGGTCGACGCCGACGCCAACATCGCCCAGGACGACTGCGACAGCTCGCGCAATCCGTGCCCGGACGGCGACGTCCGGACGCCCGCCTGCGAGATCACGACCGAGGGCGCGATTCGCGTCTGCGACCTCTTCGACAAGCCGCTCGCGATCTCGTTCTGGTTCACGCGCGGCGGCGACTGCACTCCGAGCCAGGACGCCTTCGACGAGGTCGCCGACCGCTACGCGGGACGGGTCAACTTCCTCAGCGTCAACGTGCGCGACGACCCCGAGACGGTTGCGGGCATCATTCGCGAACGCGGCTGGACCGTCCCCGTCGGCCTCGACCGTGACGGCGCCGTATCGAACCTCTACCGCGTCGGTGTCTGCCCGACGGTCGTGCTCGCCTATCCCGGCGGGATCCTCTACGCGGAGAAGATCCGCGCCGGCAACTACACGACGCCGGAACTCGCCGGGATCGTCGATGGGCTGATCGAGGCGACCCGCAAGCGCGAGGCCCAGGTCCGCTGAGATGGCGGACGGGGCGGGAGCAGACGAACTGCCGCTGGCCGAGCGCGGTGCGGTCGACCCGGCCCTCCGCGACGAGTTCCCCGGCCTCTACCTGCGCTGGCTCGAGGTGCCGCACGGATCGGGGCGGAGCCCACGCGCATTGAAGCGCCGGCTCGCCGCGCTCTCGGACCGGTTCGCGGGCCCGCAGGCGGTGGCGTTCCGGACGAAGCCGATCCCCTGGGCCTACCGCGTCTTCTACCGCCACATCGGGCTCGACCCGGACGAGCAGCCGCCGCCGCCCGAGCAGGCCGTCCTCGACCGGATGCTGAAGGGCGGGTTCGTCAGCGACAACCTTCTCGACGATGCCCTGACGATCGCGATGATCGAGTCGGGGGTGCCGGTCATCGCGTTCGACGCCGACGCGGTGACCGGCCGCCCGGCGATTCGCCCGACCGGGGAGGGGGAGGCACTCGAGGGCCGTCCCGGCGAGCTTCCCGCAGGCACCCTCGTGATCGCCGACGACGCGCGGCCGCTCGCGCTCCTGTTCGGGGCTCTCGCCTCGGGTCGCGGGGTGACGCCGGCGACGCAGCGGACGATGCTGCTCGTGGTCGGCGTCGCCGGGGTTCCCGAGATCGCGGTCGAGGAGGCGCTCTGGATGGCCGCCGAGGTGCTCACGGGCGACTGAGCACGCCGGGGCCGACGGTGAAGGTTCCGGCTTCGCCGGCCCCTGGGGCGGTTACAATGATCCGACCTCGATCAGGGAAGGAGCGCCGGTGGCGGAGCTTCTGGAGCACGATCCGAAGTCAGGGATGCAGGGGCCGGTCACGGGCGCGCCCGTGCCGACCGAGTTCGACCTGCAGGGGGCCCGCTCCTCGTTGCGCGCCCAGATCGCACGGATGGAGCGCGAGCTCTCCGAGCTCTTCGCCTCGACCTTCCCGCGACTCGGGATCGAGTGGAACGTCGGCGCCGCCGGCGGCCCGCGCGTCCTCGGCCTCGCCGAGCTCGAGCGCACCCGCGACGCCCTCGCCGACCGGCTCGCCGAAGCGCGCGCCGAGATCGCCCGCCGAGCCGAGGCCGAGGAGGAGACCCGGGCGCTGGTCGAGCGGATGATCGCCGACCCGGCCGAGCACCAGTGGGTCCGCGTCCGCGGTGAGGAGATCGGCGAGCCGAGCTGCAAGCACTGGCACTCGCGGCCGCGCTGGGGGCTGCTCGGCATGCTCGCCGGCTGGTGGCGGGTGAAGCTGTCCTCCGGCTGTCCCTTAGCCTGCGGGGCGTGCTGAGAGCGCGCCCCGGCGGAAGCGAGAACGATGGCATCGTCGAAGTCGCGTAAGCGACGCAAGCGCCGTACCCGCAGCGCCCCCGTCTCGACGGACGCAGCCGCGCCCGAGGACGACGCACCCGCGGCGGCGGCCGTCAAGGCGACCCCGGCGAAGGCGGCGCCGCGCCGCTCGTCGCTGCGTCCCGACGACGAGCCGCCGGAGGCTCCCTGGGGGAGCTTCCCCCTGGTCGAGCTCTGCGTGCTCGCCGGAATCATCATGCTGATCCTCGGCTTCTTCGTCGTCGGCGGGACCCGCGGCCCGATCCTGATCGCCGCGGGCCTCGCCCTCGGGTCGATCGGCGGCCTCGAGGTGACGATCCGCGAGCACTTCGCCGGTTACCGCTCCCACACCGCGCTGCTCGCCGGCGTGCCGGCGCTGATCGTCCTCGGCCTGCTCTTCTACCTCGAGCCCGGCGGCCTGCCGCCGATCGCCCGGGCGGCGATCGGGGTCGCGGTGTTCATCGTCGCGGCGCTGCTGCTGACGCGGGCGTTCAGCAGCCGCTCCGGCGGCGACCGGTACAGGTTCTCGCCGCTTCGCGAGCGCAAGCGCCGCTGAGGGCTGGGAGAGGCGGCCGCGGGGGCCGGGAGGCAACGTCGCCGGCCCGAGGCTCTCCACCCCCGGGCCGGCAACTGGACGGACTCAGATCAGCGGCGTGAGGCCTGCTTTTCCTCGAGAGCGCCTGCGAGCGCTTCCCGTTGACGCAGCGTGAGCCGGCCGAGCTGACGATTCTCGTTCACGGCCAGCGGTACCAGGAACTTGCGGGTCCTCGTTCGGCCCCAGCGCGACTGGCTGCGCAGCAACTCCGAGACGGTCATCGTCTCGGCCTCCCAGGGACAGGAGCGAACGATCTGCTCCACCCTTAGATCTCCGGCCCGAACCGAGCGCTTCAGCGCGGCGCGCGCGAGACGGACCCGGTTTGCGTGCTCGAGGGCACGGATATGTTGCGGCACAGCGGCTGGCGCAGCCGTCGAGGCAGCTTCCATACTCACTCCTCCTCCTGCTTGAGAGCGGTGGTGATTGACTTAGGTTTTTCCGCGCCGAACGGGGGCGATCCGTCCTCGGATCAAGGATCCGGGAGGCCTTACACAAGGCCCCTCCGACTCGCTCCTACCCCGGTAGCGTTCGGTGCGTTGGGCAGCCTAGTGACCGCGGGCGGGACGTGCCCCCCTCGCCCCCTCGATTCCGTCCGCGGCGCCCGCTAAGAGCATGTTTTTGAGGGGCTCGAGGGCGATATTCCCTCTTGTGCCTAAACGGACAAGTCGAAACTACCCGAAGAGGGGTAATGAATCAGGACACCAATCGCCTGTGACGGTGTCCGCGATCAGCCGGATACGAGCTCGGGCGAGCGCTCGATGACCCGCTCGAAGATCGCCAGCGCGCGGTCGAGATGCTCGGTCTCGTGGGTCGCCATCAGGCTCGTCCTGAGCAGGGCGCCGGCCGGCGGAACGGCGGGGTGCAGGGCGACGTTCGTGTAGAGGCCCTCTTCGAACAGCGCCTTCCAGAGCATCGCCGCCCGGACGTCCTCGCCGATGATTATCGGAACGATGGGTGTCAGCGCCTCGCTGCCATCGGGAAGCGTCGTCGGCTCGACGACCCGCAGGCCGAGGCCGGTCAGCCCGCTGTGCAGGTAGGCGGCGTTGTCGAGCAGCTTGGCGATCAGCTCCGGCCCCTCTTCGCGGATTATCCGCAGCGCGCCGAGGGCGGCGCCGACCGCCGCCGGGACGGCCGCGGCGCTGAACAGGAAGGAGCGTGCGGCGATCCGGAGGTAGTCGATGACCTCCGCCGGGCCGGCGATGAAGCCGCCGCACGAGGCGAAGCTCTTCGAGAACGTGCCCATCCGCAGGTCGACCGAGCCCTCGACGCCGAGCAGCTCGCTGGCACCGGCGCCGCGGGCGCCGAGCGCGCCGACCCCGTGCGCCTCGTCGACCATCAGCCGGGCGCCGTAGCGCTCGCAGAGGGCGACGACCTCGGTGAGCGGGCAGATGTCGCCCTCCATCGAGAAGACCCCGTCGACGACGACGAGCACGCCGCCACCGTCACCGGCGGCACGTTCGAGCATCCGCTCGAGCTTGTCCATCCGGTTGTGACGGAAGGGGCGGAGCTTTGCGCCGGAGAGCCGGCAGCCGTCGAGGATCGAAGCGTGGTCTCCGGAGTCGCAGATGACCGTGTCGCCGGGCCCGAGGATCGTCCCGATGCAGCCGACGTTCGCCTGGTAGCCGGTCGTGAAGACGAGGGCGGCCTCGGTGCCCATCCAGTCGGCGAGCTCCTCCTCGAGCTCGATGTGGAGTGGGATCGTCCCGTTCAGCAGGCGCGAGCCGGTCAGCGCGGTCCCATAGGTGTCGAGGGCGTCGCGAGCGGCGGCCTTGACCCGGGGGTCCCCGGTAAGGCCCAGATAGTTGTTCGACCCGAGCATCAGTGTCTCGCGGCCCTCCATCTCGACCACCGGTCCCGCCTGGGAGGTGAGGAGCCGGAAGTAGGGCATCATGTCCGCCTTCTCGGCGAGCTCGAGGATCTCGCGGCGGTCGTGGTCGCGGGCCTTGGCGAATACGTCGGTTTCGATTCGCGGACCTTGCGTGGAAAGCTGTTCGGTCATGCCGGAAGTGTTCCACTTGTCGGTGTCGCAGCGCCGGGGCGGTGCGTAGACTGGCCCGCGATGAGTTCCGGACCGGTGGTTGACGCGGAGGCGGTCGAAGAGCCCCTCACCGAGGGCGAGCAGGAGGGCGGCGAACCGGCCGTCCGTCCGCTGCCCGAGCGCCGTTCCCCGTCGGAGCTCAGCGCCTGGCGCGGCGAGGTCCGCGCGATCGCCGTCGTCGCCGCCGGCGGTCTCGCCGCCGGCGCCGCAACCGTCGCCGCGGTCAGCGCCGCGAAGGCGATGACCGGCGGCCGGAGCCGTCGCGCGGTCCGGCGCGGAAGGGGCGATCGCGACGTGATCGCCAGCCGCTCCTTCCTCGTCGACGTTCACCTGCTCGGCCGCTGATGCAGGCCGAAGCCGCGGTCAGCCGCGGTCGCGGTGACTCGCTGGTCGCCGAGGTCGAGCCGGCCTGCACCTACCGCTTCGGCGGCCGCGTCCCCGACCGCGTCTCCCGTCACCGCGACGGCGTCCACGAGCGGTTCATGCACATCCGCGGCCGGCCGGTCCTGACGAGGGCGTGGCCGCAGCCCGGCACGCGCAGGATCGCGATCGCCGCCCTGCCGGCGCCCGAGTCGTGGCTGACTGAGCCGTGCGAGAGCCCCGCCACCGAGAGCGACCTCGAGGTGGCGATCGGCAGGATCCGCCACGCGCTCGCCGTCGACGACGACCTGGTCCGCTTCTACCGGCGCTTCGCCGGCGACGGATTCCTCGGCCCGCTGATTCGGCGGATGCCGTGGTATCGGGTGCGGCGTTGCCCGAGCCCGTGGGAGGCCTTCGCCTGGGCGGTGACCGAGCAGCTGATCGAATCGCGGGAGGCGGCCGCGATCCAGCGCCGGATCGTCCGCCGCTGGGGCTCGGTCCTGACCGGTCCCGGTCTCCGCCCGCTCGCCGACGTTCCCGGACCGGAGACGATCGCCGACTTGGCGCCGGCCGAGCTCGTCGCCTGCGACCTCGCCCCGAAGCGGGCGCTGGCGCTCGTCAAGGCGGCCCGCGAGATCGCCTCCGGGCGCTGCGATCCCTCCGACCCCGGCGACGACCGGCGACTGCTGGCGATCAGCGAGATCGGCCCGTGGACGATCCAGTGCCTCGCCCTCAACGGCCGCGGCGACTTCGACTCGCTGCCCGCCGGCGATCTCGCCTATCTGAAGCTCGTCGGCCATCTCGCCGGGCTCGGCCGCCGGGCGACGATCGCCGAGGTCGAGCGCTTCTACGAGCCGTACGCGCCGTTCCGCGGGCTCGCGGGGAAGTTCATGCTCGTCGGCTACTTCCGGGCGACGGCCGCGATGCCGCCGCTCAAGTACCACCCGCCGAACCCGGAGTACGAGGCCGCCTAGCCGCCGGGCGGCCTCTCGCCCTCCTCGCCGGGGGCGGCGGGAAGCAGGTCGTTCGTCAGCAGGTTCGCGGCATCCGGTCGCGCATCGACCTGCCCCGCCTCGTAGAGGTAGTCGGCGAACTCCTGCCAGCGCGCCGGGTCCATCCGGCCGTAGGGATCGTCGCCGGGAGGGAGCAGGCGCGGCAGGGTCTTGTCGACCTCCGCTCGCGTCAGGCCGGGATCGAGGCCGTCGCCGGCCTCGAGCAGGGCGGTGGTGGCGGCCCCGGGATCGCGCTCGGCCGCGAACGTGCCGCGTGCGAGCGCTGCGATGAAGCTCCGGATCGGCTCCGGGTCCTCGGCGAGGCGGTCGGCGTCGGCGACGAGGACGAGCTCGTCGTAGGTCGGCACCCCGAGGCGGTCGACCGGCACGACCCGCGGGTCGAGGCCGCGCTGGGCGAGGTCGACGCCCTCGACGTTCAGGAATCCCCCGAACATCGCATCGGCGCGCCCGGCGATCAGCGGCTGCATGAGGTTGAAGCCGACGTCGACCTGGTCGACCGACTCGGGGTCGACGCCGGCGCGGTCGAGGATCGTCTGCAGGTAGGCGGCCTGGTAGGGGATGCCGGCGGTGACGACGGTCTTGCCGGCGAGGTCGGCGGTCGAGGCGATCCCCGACTCCGGCAGCGAGATCAGCGAGGTCAGCGGGCCGTTGACGAGCGCCGCAACGGCGACGACGTCAAGACCCTGGTCGCGGGCGAGCACGACCTCCGGCTCGTAGGAGATCGCGAGGTCGACCCGGCCGGCCGCGACCTGCTTGATCGGCGCCGAGGGGTCGGAGGGGACCTGCGGCCGGACGTCGAGACCGGCGTCGGCGAAGTAGCCGCGATCGAGGGCCGAGTAGATGCCGACGTGATCGGGGTTGACGTAGAAGTCGAGCGCGAGGTCGAATTGGTCGTCCCCGGACGCGTCGCCACCGGAGCCGCAGCCGGCGAGGGCGACGAGCAGCGCCAGCAGGGCGACCGCAGCGAGAGCTCGCAGTTTCGCGGTCACGCCCGCGCCTCCTCGCGGCGGCGGGCGGGCTCGCCCCACCATGCGATCCGGCGCTCGATCAGGCTCAGCGAGCCGAACAGGACGATCGCCATCGCCGACAGCCAGACCATCGCCGCGAACAGCCGCGGCACCTCGAGTTGCGCGTTGTCGACGAGCATCAGGTGCCCGAGGCCCTCGTTGGCCCCGGCCCACTCTCCGAACACGGCCCCGATCACCGCGACCGCGGCGGCGATCTTCGCGCCACTGAGAACGAACGGGAGCGCCGTGGGCGCCTCGAGCATCGTCAGCGCGCGGAGCCGGCCGGCGCCGAGTGACCGCATCAGCTTGAGCTGCGCCGCCGGCACCGTCCCGAGCCCGTCGAGGGTGTTGACGGTGATCGGGAAGAAGCAGATCAGGGCGATGATCGCGACCTTGGGGCCGATTCCGAACCCGAACCAGACGACGAGGATCGGCGCGATCACGATCACCGGGATCGTCTGCGAGGCGACGACCAGCGGGTAGGAGATCCGGCGGAGCAGGGGCGAGAGGTGGAGGAGGACCGCGACCCCGACGCCGAACAGGAGCGCGACGGCGAAGCCGGCCATGACCTCCTTGAAGGTCACCCACGCGTTCTCGGCCAGCAGCGAGCTGTCGTCGCGCAGCGAGCCGGCAACGTCGGCCGGGGAGGGGACGAGGAAGGAGTCGAGCCCGAGTGCGTCGGCGAGCACGCCGCTCGATGCCGCAGCCTGCCAGGCGGCGATCAGCACGACGACCACGAGCAGCGCCGGCCAGAGCCGCAGGACGGATCCGAGGCGCCCGCTCATCCCGCGGCCCCGAGCCGGCGAAGGGCGTCAGCCCGCGCCGCGACGAACGCCGGGTCGCTGATCGCGTCGGCGCGGGGCGCGTCCGGTTCGCAGGCGGGCGCTGTGACCTCGGCGGCGACGGCGGCGGGACGCCGCGTCAGCAGCAGGACGCGGTCGGCGACGTAGAGGGCCTCCTCGACGTCGTGGGTGACGAGCACCGTGCTCCGCTCCTCCTCGGCGAGCGTCCGGACGAGCCAGCCCTGGAGCTCGGCCCGCGTGATCGCGTCGAGAGCGGCGAACGGCTCGTCGAGCAATAGCACCGGCGTGCCCGCGAGCAGCGTCCGTGCGAACGCGACGCGCTGCCGCATCCCGCCCGACAGCTCGGCGGGGCGGGCCTCGGAGAAGCCGCCGAGCCCGAGGTGGTCGAGCATCGCGACCGCCCGGCGACGGCTCTCCCCGCGATCGCAGCCGGCGAGGCGGAGGGCGACCGCGGCATTGTCGGCGGCGCGCTTCCAGGGGAACAGCATGTCGCTCTGCGGCATCCAGGCCGAGCGCGATGTGCGGGCTTCGGGCGAGGGATCGCCGGCGAGGGTGATCGATCCCGCCTGCAGCGGGACCAGCCCGCCGATCAACTCGAGCAGCGTCGATTTCCCGCAGCCGGACGGGCCGACGAGGGCGACGGTCTCGCCCGGCGCGACGTCGACCGAGATCCCGTCGAGGACCTCGAGAGCGCCGAACCGGTGGCTGACGCCGGCGACGCGAACCGCCGGATCAGGTGGCCCGTTCCCTTCGGCGACCCCTTCGGTCGCGGCTGGCTGCCTCTCGGCGATGACGATCGTCCCTTCGCGCGAATTACCGCACAGGTTCGGAGGGTCAGCGCCGGGCGGGGAGTCCCGGAGACGCTATCTCAGCCCGCTGCCCGCGAGCACCCCTTGACGCCGCCGATCATAGCCCTCGAGCGGCGAACCGGGCGCCTCAGGGCTTGGCGACGACGTCGACGAAATGTTCGAGGTGCTTGGTCGTCCAGCACTCGAACGCCTCGGTGGTGTGCGGCTCGTAGGCGGCCATCACCGAGTCGCCGTAGTTCCAGTAGAGCCGCGGCTCCGGGTTCAGCCAGAACGTCCGGCCGGCGCGCTCGGTGAGGCGTGCGAATGCGGCGGCATGGGGATCGCGGCCGTTCGTCCGGGCGTCGCCGAGGACGATCACGGTCGAACGCGGATCGAGATCGGAGGAGATCTCCTCGAGGAACTCGAGCCAGACCCGGCCGTAGTCGGTGTAGCCGGAGATGTCGGCGACTCCGCCGTCCTGGCTGATCCGCTCGCTGATCTTCCGGAAGTCGCGCTCGCGCTCGAACGTCTCGGTGACCTCGCTGATCCGCTCGATGAAGACGAAGCTGCGGAGCTTCCGGAACGAGTCGTGGAGGGCGTGGAGGACGCTGAGGAAGAAGACGCTCGCTGAGGTGACCGATGTCGAGACGTCGCAGAGGACGTAGATCTCCGGCCGCCGCGGCCGCTTCGGCCGGTAGCGGAGGGTCAGCGGCACCCCGCCGGTCTCCAGCGAGGTGCGCATCGTCCGGCGGACGTCGACGACGCGGCCCTTGCGGCGGCCGCGCTGCTCGTTGCCGAGGGTCGCGAGGCGCCGCTTCAGCATCGTCACCGAACGATGGACGGCCGCGAGGTCCTGGGTCGGGTTCGTCGGCAGCGCCCGGTCGAGGTCGGCGAGAGGGCGCGCCGGCGGCAACGCGCCGGTGCGCTCGATCAGACCCTTCTCGAGCTCGCGGCGAAGGTGCGACTCGAAGCGGCGGACGCCGTCGCGGTCGAGCTCGACATCCTCGCCGGCGCCGTCGGGGGCCTGGGAGCCGGGCGTGAGGCCGAGCGACCTGCGGATCCGCTGGACGTCGACGCCGACGACGCCGGAGCCCTCGCCGCGGCGGCCGAACGCGGCGACGGCGAGCTGGGCGAGGTCGCGCATCCGCGCCTCGTCGCCGTCGGCGATCGCCTGGCGGATCATCTCGGTCAGCTCGTCGACGTCGATCCGGTCGCCGTCGCCGGGATCCCCGGTCGCCTCGCCGCCGCCCTCGACGTCGCCCGCCCTCTCGCGGTCGATCGCCTCGAGCTCGGCGGCCCTGAAGAACCAGCGGTCGAAGACCAGCTCGAAGAGGCGGCGGTCCTCCTGCGACTTCGCGAGCGTCGCCGCCAGCGCCTCGCGGAATTGCGAGCGGTCGGTCCACGGCACCTGCTCGACGGCAGCGAACGAGTCGAGGATCTCGGCCGTGCCGACCGCCATGCCCTCCGCCCGCAGCTCGTCGCAGAACGCGACGAGCTGATCGGCGATCAGGTCGTTCTTCGCGGGGCGGGTGCGGGACACGTCGCTCAGGGCGCCGCGTCGCCGCCGTTGCGGCTGCGGACGGCGGCCGGAAGGCGCATTCCGACCCGCTCGGCGACCAGGTCGAGGTCGGTCCGGTGCTTGACGATGATGCTCATCGTCCGGTTGAAGGTGTCGGCGTCGATCTGGTCGGCACCGAGCAGGAGCAGCGCCCGCGCCCAGTCGATCGACTCGGCGATCGACGGCGGCTTCTTGAGGTCGAGCTCGCGGACCATGCCGATGATCTCGACGAGACGGCGGGCCAGTTCCTCGTCGAGGTCGGGCGCGTGGAGGCGGACGATCTCGACCTCTCGCTCGATCGAGGGGTAGTCGAGCCAGAGATACAGACAGCGGCGCTTCAGGGCCTCGGTCAGCTCGCGCGAGTTGTTCGACGTCAGGAGCACGAGGGGCATCGACTGCGCCTCGACGACCCCGAGCTCGGGGATCGAGATCTGGAAGTCAGAGAGGACCTCGAGCAGCATCGCCTCGAACTCCTGGTCGGTCTTGTCAATCTCGTCGATCAGCAGGACCACCGGTTCCTCGGAGGCGATCGCCGCCAGCAGCGGCCTGGTGAGCAGGAACTCCTCGCCGAAGATGTCCTCCATGACGGCGTCGCCGGAGGCGTCCTCGCCGGGCTCGCCGGCGCCGGCCTCGGCCTGGATCCGCAGCAGCTGCTTGCGGTAGTTCCACTCGTAGAGCGCCTTCGCCTCGTCGAGGCCCTCGTAGCACTGCAGGCGGATCAGCTCGCGGCCGGTCGCCCGCGACAGCGCCTTCGCGAGCTCCGTCTTGCCGACGCCCGCGGGGCCCTCGACGAGGACGGGCTTGCCGAGCGCCTGGGCGAGGTGGGAGACGAGTGCGGCGGAGTCGTCGGCGAGGTAGCCGGCGGCCTCGAGACCCTCACGGGTCGCCTCGAGTCCGGCGCCCGCCGGTTGCTCGGGGCCGGGACCGGCCGAGGTGGAGGGCGGGGGGCTCACTCGGGTCGATGATAATGGCGTCGTGAGCCATCCCGCCCTCGCAAGCATCGTCGTCGCGCTCAGCGACAACGCCGGCCCGTACGCCCTGATGATCGGCGGCGGCTTCCTCGTCGGCGTCTACGCCCATGCCGCGAAGATGCCGAGGCTGCTCGCCGTGGCGATCCTGTTCGTCCTGCTGAGCTCGCTGCTGGCGATCCTCGTCTCGTTCAGCTACGACGGAACCGCGCCGCAGGTCAAGCCTTGAGGCGCGGCGGCAAGCCCGATCCGGCGGCAATGGGTAGGCTCGCATCGAAGCGGGGGACAGGAGGACCTTGATGGAATCGAGCACTGACGAGCAACCCTCCGGCGAGACCGGCAAGGCCCGAGCCGCAACGGACGGGCTGCAGGCCGAGATCGAGAAGGCCCGCGCCGACGACGTCACGACGCTCGCCGAGGACGTCAAGCGCCTCGCCGGCGAGGCACGCGAGTCGGCGCTCCGAGCCGCCGGCGCCGAGTCGATCGCCCGCCGCGCCGTCGCCGAGCGCGACGCCGCCGTCGAGCGCGCGGAGCGCGCCGAGAGGTCGGCCCAGGAGCGGATCGCGGCGGCCGAAAAGAGCTACGAGGAGAAGCTGGAGGAGAGCCGCAAGGAGCTCCGGGCGCGCGCCGAGGAGAAGCTGAAGGAAGCGATCGCGGCGATGAAGAAGCAGGGCGCCGAGCAGATCAGCGCCGAGCTCAAGAGCCGCAAGGCCGAGCTCGAGGAGCGCATGGACGTCCGCCGGCGCAAGGCCGAGACCGACATCGCGGCCCGCAGCAAGCAGCTCGAGGAGGGCATCGAGAACCGCGCCCGCGAGCTCGATGCGCGGATCGCCAAGCGCGAGGACGGCTTCGAGGACGAGCTGCAGCGGGTCCGCGACGACGGCAGGCGCAAACTCGAAGCCGAGGTCGAGACCCGCAAGGAGATCGAGGGGAAACTGAACCTCGCCGAGGCGCGGCTGAAGACGCTCGCCGACCGGCTCGCCGACGAGGCCGAGCGCCGGACGAAGGCGGAGGCGGAGCGGAAGCTCGCCGCCGAGATGGACAAGCTCAAGCGCGAGGCGCTGGTCAGCGGCGAGAAGGCTCGCCAGCGCGCCGCCCGTGAGGCCGAGCTCGAGGGAGCGCGCCTCGCCAAGAAGGCCGAGGCCGAGGCGCAGGAGCGGCGCGAGGAGATCGAGCGCGAGACCCGCCAGCGGGCCGCCCGCGAAGCGGAGCTGGCCGCCGAGCGCGCCCGACGCGAAGCCCTGGGCTAGCGCCCGGTCGCCTTCGCCTCTCTCGCGCCCGCGTCAGTCGCGACGGCCGAGACGCCCGGGACCCGGCGCCCGCTCCGAGCGCATCCGCCGGAGCTCCCGCATCTCGGCCAGCCCCGGCTCCGGCGACTCCAGTGGAGCGGGGAGGAGGCGAGCGTCGATCGGCGTCTCGGTGACGCCGCCGTCCCCGTCGGGCGCCACCCGGAAGGCGGAGGCGGACTCGCGCGAGCGCACCGCCTCGACGAGCTCGCCGTCGCGGAGCAGTGCCGCAGCGTGGTCGTCGAGGGCGAGCCCAGGCCCGATCCCGCCCCCGGCCACGGCCCGGCGGTAGGCGTCACGCCGAGCCGGGTCCTGCGAGTAGTGGACGCAGTGGCTGCTGGGAACCAGGCCGATGCCCGCGACGGCGGCGGGGAGCCCGCCCCCTCGTGAGATGCCCGACTCGAACCAGCACATCGAGCCGGCGCTGTAGCCGCAGAGGAGCACGCCCTGCTCGTGAGCGCGGCGCATCAGGAGATCGATGCCGTGCTCGCGCCAGAGCGCCATCAGGTTGACCATGCTGCCGCCGGTCACGTAGATGGCGTCCTGGGCCAGCAGGTGCTCCGCCGGGTCGACGGGAACGTCGCCGAGGCGGAAGAGCGACATCGAGGACGCGACGACGCCGCGCCGCTCCATCATCGCGTGGAAGGCGGCGATCTGATCCTGCGGATCGCCGCTCGCGGTGGGTACGAGGCAGACCCGCGGGGCGGGGCCGTCGAGCAGCGACACGATGTAGTCGAGCAGCGCCTCGTTCTCCGGGCGCATCTGGAATTCCGCGCCGCCGATGGCGACGATCGCTCCTGACATGCGCCTATCTTCGCGCCTAAGCGACCGCGTGCAGCTCGTCGCCCTCCCTCGGCTCCTCGCCGAGGTAGCGGGTCGGGAGCGCAGTCTCGATGACGCGATCGCCGCCGTCGCCGACGCACCAGGCGCGGGCGTCGGGTCGGGAGGCGACCGCGGCGACCATCCGCGAGCCGCGGAAGTGCAGGGCGCTGCCGTCCTCGGCCGCGTACCCGGGACACATCCCCCGCCGCAGCATCGCGTGGTACGGCTCCCGCGGGCCCTGCTTGCTTCCGTAGTGGACGCAGTTGCTCCACGGCAGCAGGCCGAGGCCGCGGACGCGCAGGACCTCTCCGTGAAAGGACGTGACGCCCTCCGAGTACCAGCAGAGCGAGCCGGCGCTGAGCCCGCAGAGGATCACGCCGCGGCGCCATGCCTCGGCGAGGATCGAGTCGATGCCGTGGGCGCGCCAGGTACCGAGCAGGCTGATGACGCTGCCGCCGCCGACGTAGATCAGGTCCTGGGAGAGCAGGTGCTCGCGCAGGTCGTCGGCGCCGCGGTCGCGGCGGAAGAGCGAGACGTGGGAGGGATCGCAGCCCTTCCCTCCGAACGCCCGATAGAAGCGGACGACGTAGTGGTCGGCGTCGCCGCTGGCCGTCGGCAGGAAGCAGATCCGCGGGCGCTCGTTGCGAGCTCTCGCCAGCTCGAGCACGTAGTCGTCGAGCAGCGGGTTGCCGGCCTCCATCGAGAAGCCGCCGCCGCCGAAAGCCACGATCTGCCGCTCGTCCGCCTGTGGAAAGGGGACGACGTTCGCCTCATCGTTCATACCTGCACCTCCTCCGATTCCCATTTCCTCCGGCCGCCGCCGGTAGAACCGCGGCGGGCCGGCCATCCCGGCCGGCCCGCTCGCGTACTTCCTTTCCCGCTGCCTCCCCTAGGCCGCCGGGATCTCAGGCCCTTCGTGGGACTGCAGTACGTCCTCGCCCTCCTCGCCGGTGCGGATGCGGATCGCCTCCTCGACCGGCAGGACGAAGATCTTGCCGTCGCCGATCGATCCGGTCCTCGCGTGCTTGAGGACCGTCTCGACCACCATCTCCTTCTCGGAGTCGTCGACGACGCACTCGATCTTGAGCTTCGGCCTCACGTTGACCGCGAGGCTCGCGCCCCGGTAGTGCTCGACCACGCCCTTCTGGCGTCCCGAGCCCTTCACCTCGGAAATCGAGAGGGACGGGATTCCACGCTCGAGCAGCTCCTGACGGATCGGCTCGAACGCCTCGTGGCGGATGAACGCCTCGACCTTCTTCATATTGCTTCCCTCCTCTCTACGCGTTGGACGGCGGGTTTGCCGTCATCGGGGTTACGGCGGCCGGCTTTGCAGTGCTGCTGCCCGCGGGCGTCACACTGGCGAAGCCGTACTCCTCGGCCGGAATGAACTGTTCCGGGTATCCATACATGCCGTGCTCGGATATATCGAGCCCGGCCAGCTCTTCCTCCGCCGTGACCCGCAGACCGATGGTCTTCTTGATCACGAAGAACACCGCGTAGGAGACGACGAACACCGAGACGAATGCCGCCCCGACGCCGATCGCCTGCGCGCCGAGCTGGTGGAACGAGCCGTTGTACCAGAGGCCCGCTTCGCCGACGCCGTTGTACTCGGCGAACCTCGGCGCGGTGAACAGACCGCACGAGAGGGTTCCCCAGACACCGGCGAGGCCGTGTGCCGAGAGGGCGCCGACGGGGTCGTCGAGCTTCTTCTCGATGCCGAGTACGCCGAACACGACGATGATTCCGCCGATGGCGCCGATTATCGGAGCCGCCCAGTACTCGACGTAGCCGGACGGAGCCGTGATGGCGACCAGGCCGGCGATTGCGCCGTTGCCCGCCATACCGATGTCCACGGTCTTGCGGAGCGAGTACATGACGATCACCGCCGCGATCACGCCCGCCGCTGCGGCGAGGTTGGTGACCAGTGCGACCTCGGCGAACCTGTTGCCGATGCCGTCCGCGGCCGCTCCGAACACGCCGAGCGTCGAGCCCGGGTTGAACCCGAACCAGCCGAGCCAGAGGATCAGGATCCCGAGGCCGACGATCGGCATCGAGTGCCCTGGAATCGCTCGCGGCTTGCCGTCACGACCGAACTTGCCGATCCGCGGTCCGAGGTGCAGCAGTGCCGCCAGCGCTCCGGTTGCACCGATCAGGTGCACCACCGTCGATCCGGCGAAGTCCTGCATCCCGACGCTGACCTGCAGCCAGCCGCCACCGAAGATCCAGTGGGAGATGATCGGGTAGATCAGCGCGCTGAAGATGATCGCGTAGATCACGTAGGCGCCGAACTTGATGCGCTCCAGCGTCGTACCCCAGACGATCGCCAGCGAGACGGCGCAGAACACGAACTGGAAGAACAACAGCGCCGCCGGGCTGATCGGTGCGACCTCCAGCAGCGGGATCTGTGCCGCCGCATCCGATGCCAGCGAGCTGACGTCGAGGAAGAAGCCCTGATCGCCGGCGAACCAGCCGGTGCCGCCGAACGCCAGCGCAAAGCCGACAGCCCAGTAGAGGAGCGCGCAGATCGAGTAGTTGACCAGGATCTTTGCGATCCCCGCACCGGCGTTCTTAGCCCGTGAGAACCCGACCTCCAGGAACGCGAAACCCGCCTGCATGAACATCACCAGGCAGGCGGCGACGATCACCCAGGTCGTGTTGAGGGCCGCGGCCGTCTCGTCGTTCGCGGCGGAAAGCTTCCCCACCTGCCCCTCGACGTTCGCCAGCGCCCCCGGCGCGAACGCCAGCAGCGCCACGAGCGCCAGTGGCAGCGCCCAAAGGTACTTTCGTCTCATGTATCTACTCCTCACTTCTCGGATCGTCTGCGGATGAGAAAAGAAGCCCGGCGACCGGCATGGTCAGGTGACGGCCCGGGCTTGCCAACGTGAGCAGTGTCAGACGGCGGGCACTTCGTGTGTTTGTCCCGGCGTCGAAAATTCGTCCCGGCGGCTTGTACCACCGGGGATCAGGAGTCCGAAAACGGCTTAGGCAGCGGGATCGAGCCGTCTGCCGTCGTGGAGGGGGGGTCGCTCAGACGGCGATCCGAGGCCGCGCCGGCGCCTCGGCCGGGGCCTCGACGACGAACTCGGCACGCTCGGCCGCGATCCCGATCTGCTCGGGGTCGCCGCCGAGCTCCTGCCAGCGCCGTCGGGCGCTGCGATGGAGGTCGTCGAGGAAGCCGTCGGTGTGGAGCGGGTCGTGGTGGAAGAGCAGGGTGCGCCTCGCCCCGACCCGGCTGGCGAAGGTGATCGCCTCGTTGATCGGCGAGTGACCCCAGCCCTCGTGGCCCGGGTACTCCTCGTCGGTGTACTGGCAGTCGTGGATGAGCAGGTCGGCGTCGCGGGCGAGGTTGTAGCCGGAGATCCACTCCTCGTTCAGCTTCGCGAGGTCGGCGCCGAGGCCCGGCTCGTGATCGGGGATGTAGCAGAGGGTCGTGTCCCCGTCGGTGATCCGGTAGCCGAGCGTCGGGCCGCGGTGGGTGACCGCCTCGGCGCGGATCGTCGCGCTGCCGATCTGCCACTCGCTCGCGGGTGCGTCGAGGAAGGAGACGTCGCAGGGCAGCTCGCGGACCTCGACCGGCGAGAGCGGCGCGGAGATGTAGCGGGCGATCCGTGCCTCCAGGGAGGCCTCCGGCGAGCTCGGGCCGAAGATCCGGATGTTCGACTCCGGGCGGAAGCAGGGCGGGAAGAACATCAGGCCCTGGATGTGGTCGAGGTGGAGGTGGGTGAGGAGGATGTTGATCCGCGGCAGGTCCGGCGGCAGCGAGAAGCCGAGCGTGCGGATTCCGGTGCCGGCATCGAGGATCAGCGTCTCGCCGCTCGACAGCGTCAGCTCCACGCACGAGGTGTTACCGCCGTAGCGGTTCATCTCCGGCCCGGGGGCCGGCACGGATCCGCGAGCACCCCAGATCCGAACCTTCACGGCGTCACCTCGTGGCGGCCGGTCGTGACCTCGCGGGCCACCTCCTCATCGACGGGCCAGAAGATCACCATGACGCCGGAGGCGCCGGTGGCGGCGCCGACGATCGGCATCGCGCTCGCCGCGATCCGGTGCATGACGCCGTCGGCGGAGCGGACCGAGAACTCGTCATGGGCGGGGCGCCCCTCGCGCAGGGCGCGCGTCAGCGGCAGCTCCTCGAACGAGAGCGGCTCGTCGTTCTCGTCGAACGGGCCGAAGCGGCGGGTCCACTCCTCGAGGTCGAGCTGTCCGGTGTCCTCGAAGGGACGCCCGATCAGCGCACCGGCGCCCTCGTTGTAGAACAGCAGCGTGCCGTCCTTGGCGACGAGGAAGGCCGGCGTGGTGACGCTCGTCAGGAGGTTCCGGGCCAGGATCAGTTCGAGCGGTTTCTGCGGACCGGACATCGGTCGCAGCATTGTTCCACCGATTGCGCCTTTCGTCACCAGCGGTGGCGGTTCGGCAAACCGCCGACCACCGGACGACGACTCCGGAAGCCGGATCCGGAGGCCCTCGCGTCGTGCTTCGAAGCTCCCCGGCGGCCGGGGAGCGGGTCAGCTCATCTTGCCGATCTTGAAGATCTTCGTGCCGCAGTCCGGGCAGGTTCCGGTGACCGCGGGACGACCGTTCTTCATCGTGATCTGCTCCGGGTCCTTGATTTCGACCTTCTTGCGCTCTTTGACGCAGTAACCCTCAACAGGCATGGTCGGTCTCCTTCCGGGCGCTCGCGCCCTGATTAGAAGGGTGCTCGTGCCGTCCGGCACAATCACCTGACGAACGGGACCCTAGAGCCGATTCCGGACGTCACTGGACCCCGAGGGCCGGTCAGCCGCCGTTGCTGTTGAGATCGCTGATCTGGCTGCGCAGATCGTCGATGTCGTCCTCGATGACGCCGATTCGCTTGTCGGACGCGTCCTGGGAGGAGGCGAGGTCGTCGACCTGCGACTCCAGCGCGCCGAGGCGATCCTCGATCGCCTTCGTGTCGACCGTCGCCGCCGGGTCCGTCGCGGCGACGCCGGCGGTGCCCTGGAGCGCCGCGATCTCCCGCTCGAGTCCGGCGATGTCGTCGCTGCTCGCGGCGTTGTCGCGGGCATCGACTGCTAGTACGACCGCGACGATCGAGCAGGCGAGCGCCAGCAGAGCGGCGGCAAGCGTCAGGTAGGTGCGGAGGCCGATCTTGCGATCGAGCTGGGCGACCCAGGAGCGGAGACCCTCGATCTCACCGGCGAGGCTGACCGGCTGCGCGCCGGTCGGTCGCCGCGTGGGGGCGATCGTCGGGCGGCGCGAGCCCGGCTGCGGAGGCACGGCGCCGGGCGGCGGCGGGTTCGGTCCCGGCTGAGCGGGCGCGGCGGGGCGGCCGGTTGCCGGTGTCGGCGCCTGCGGCGGCGGGTGGATCTCGGTCAGCGGCTCGGACCCGCCGGGAGCCGGGGCGCCGGCGGGTGCCGGTGCCTGCGGTGGCATCGCCGGTGCGGCGGGAGGCGCGGTCTGCGGAGGCTGAGGCTGCGCGGGCGGAGTCCCGCCGGGCGGGGATGGAGGCGGCGCGCCTCCGGGCGGATTCGCGGGCGGGCGTCCCTCCATCGGGATCAGCTCGCGTCCGGGCGGGCGTCCGCGACGTGGCCGTCGGCGGGCTCGATCTCGAGTCCGTCGTCGACCCAGGCGTGGAGGCCGCCGGCGAGGTTGTAGGCCTCGAAGCCGGACGCCCTGAAGACCTGCGTGGCGAGCGCCGAGCGACTGCCGGTCCGGCATTGGAAGACGATCGGCCGGCCCTGATCGAGGCGCTCCGAGGCGGCGGGCAGGTCCTCGAGCGGGATGTGCTCGGCGCCGGCGATGTGGCCCGCGTCGTATTCCCAGTCCTGGCGGACGTCTACGAGTTGGGCGCCGGCGGCGACCTTGTCGGCCGCATCGCGAGGCCCGATCTCGAGCTCGTTCTCGGTTGCTTCGGGGGTCATCGGAGGTGCCGAGGATAGAGACTCGCCCGCCTTCGAAGGCCCGAGATTGGCGCGGATGCGTAGCATTCTGCAGGCACCTCTCTATCCATCGGGAGACCCTCTCTCGTCCTGACCAAGGAGTTACTTGATGCCTGAGGCAGTAATCGTCGACACCCTGCGCACGCCGATCGGCCGCGCCTTCAAGGGGTCGCTCACCCAGCTTCGACCGGAGGAGACCGGCGCGTTCGTCATCGACCGCCTCCTCGAGCGCAACCCCGACGTCGACCCCGCCCTCGTCCAGGACGTCATCGCCGGAGTCGGAATGCCGCAGGGCCTGCAGGCGTTCAACGTCGGCCGGATCATGTCGATCCTCTCCGAGAACCTCCCGGAGACGACCACGGGCGTGACCGTCTCCCGGTACTGCGCCTCCTCGCTCGACGCCATCCGCCACTCCTCGAACGCGATCAAGAACGGCGAGGGCGACGCCTACATCGCCGCCGGCATCGAGTTCGTCTCCCGCTTCAACGAGCGCAGCGAGGCCGCCGGAGTCGAGGATCGCAACGAGAAGCTGACCGGCGATCACGACGGTTACCCAAACGTCTACATCGACATGGGCATCACCGCCGTCAACGTCGCCGAGAAGTACGGCGTCTCCCGCGACGACATGGACGACTACGCGCTCCGCTCCCAGCACCTGGCGGTCGAGTCGCAGGAGTCCGGGTTCTTCGATCGCGAGATCGTCCCGGTCGACACGCCGAACGGCGAGGTCAGCAAAGACGACGGCCCCCGCAAGGACGGCGGCGACATGCGCGAGAAGCTCGGCAGCCTGCCGGAGGCATTCGGCGGCGGCGGCGTCACCGCGGGCAACTCCTGCCCGCTCAACGACGGCGCCGCAGCGGTGCTGATCATGTCCGACACGAAGGCCAAGGAGCTAGGCCTGACCCCGCGGGCGCGGATCGTCACCGCCGCGACCGAGGGCAACAACCCCGAGTTCATGGGCGTCGCCCCGATCGGCGCGGTCAAGAAGGTCCTCGACCGGGCCGGCATGACCATCGGCGACATCGACGTCGTTGAGCTCAATGAGGCGTTCGCCGCCCAGGTCATCCCGATCATGGACGAGTGCGACATCCCGCTCGAGAAGATGAACACCCACGGCGGCGCGATCGCCCTGGGCCACCCGTTCGGCATGACCGGCGCCCGGATCATGGGCACCCTGCTCAACGTGATGGAGACCGACGACCACAGCGTCGGCATCGAGACCATGTGCGTCGCCGGGGGCCAGGGCGAGGCGATGATCGTCGAGCGCCTGAACTAACAGCGTTGGTCGGCGGGGCGGCGGCGGGGCTCGAGCCCCGCCGCCGCTCAGCGTCCACGAGCGCTCCGGCTCTCGACTCCACTGAGCTGAGCGCAGTGGCGCGGATTTGGTCCGCATAGCGGACCAAACTTGGACCACTGGCCCGCGCTGGAGCACCGCCGGCAGTTGGTTTTGGCAGTGAGGGAAGGTTGGAACCGGCTCGGCGTCGGAGCGAAGCCCGATTAGGCCCATATATGGGCCTTTTCAGCCTCCGCTCGCCCCGCGCCCGCCGGCTGCCCCCACTCACCGCCCATGCCTGCCGCGCGACCCCGCCCTCGGACCGCCGGGTCGAAGCGGCTCTGGCGGCGGGTGCCGGGGGTGAGGGATCCCATCGCAGCGAGCAATGCCGGTGGCGCAGCTGCGATGGGAAACCCCCCCGGCAGGACCCGCCGCGAAGAATCTTCCGCCGCGAATAGGCTGCCGCCGTGGACGTCGCCGCCACGATCTTCTCCACCGGGTGGACGTCGGGGATCAACTCCTACGCCACGGTTCTCGTCCTCAGCCTGATGGGGCGCGCCGGCGTCGGTGGGGTGCCGGAGGGTCTCGACCAGGACTGGGTCCTGCTCGTCGCGGCCGGCATGTTCACGGTCGAGTTCGTCACCGACAAGATCCCGTTCCTAGATTCGGCCTGGGATTCGATCCACACCGTCGTCCGCCCCGTGATCGGGGCGATCCTCGGCTTCTCTTTCGCGGGCGAGCACGGCGTCGACGGGATCCAGGAGGCCGTCGGCGCCGGCGGTTCGGGGCTGACCGCCCTCGCGAGTCACGGGGTCAAGGCGGGGCTGCGGCTCGGCGTCAACACGTCGCCGGAGCCCGCCTCGAACATCTTCGTCAGCCTCATGGAGGACGGCGTCGTCGGCGTCGTCGCGTTCCTCGCGATCCACAACCCGGAGCTCGCCGCGCTGATCGCCGCCGTCTGCCTGATCTCCGGCGGGCTGCTGATGCTGCTGCTCTGGAAGAAGGTCATCCACCCGGGCTGGGCCCGGCTGCGCGGCCATTACGAGGCGGGCCGCGGCGTGCCCTGACGTTCGCCGGACGTTCACCTCCGACTTGAACCAGCCAATAGGCTGCCGCGGAACTCAACTCGCGGAGGTTTGCCATGTCGCTTGAGCAGTCGTTGTCGGGTCTCAAGGAGACCGAAGGGGGCGGGGCGTTCTCGCTTCAGAACTCGAAGATGCTCAAGGTCGAGTTGGCGGACGCGACGGTCCAGGCGAAGCTCGGATCGATGGTCGCCCACCAGGGCGACGTCAAGTTCGAGCATGCCGGCAGCGGCGGCATGGGCCGGTTCATGAAGAAGGCGATGACCGGCGAGGGCACCGACCTGATGAAGGTGTCGGGCAAGGGCGAGGTCTTCCTCGCCGACTTCGGCCAGGACATCCAGCTGCTCCGCCTCGAGAACGAGTCGATCACGGCCAACGGCGCCAACGTGCTGGCGTTCGAGGATGGGATCGAGTGGGACATCAAGCGGGTGGAGGGCGTGTCGGGGATGCTCGGCGGCGGCCTCTACAACATGCACCTCCAGGGTTCGGGCTTCGTGGCGGTCATGTCCGACGGCCCGCCCGTCCTCCTCGAGGTCGACGGCGAGTCGACGTTCGCCGATCCGCAGGCGGCGATCACCTGGTCGAGCGGCCTGACCTCGTCGGTCAAAGCCGACGTCAACATGAAGACGCTGATGGGCCGCGGCTCGGGTGAGACCGTGCAGCTGAGCTTCTCGGGCAAGGGCTGGCTGTTGATCCAGCCGTCCGAGGGCCGGCTCGCGACGACGGGCGGCGGAGGCGGCGGAGCGAGCGGCGCAGGGGGAACGATCGGAAAACTGCTGGGCGGCTGAGCCCCCCGGCGCGCGACTGAGGAGAGACGATGAGCGAGCCCACGAAGTACGTCCTCGACGAGGAGCGGATCCCGACCCACTGGGTCAACCTGATGCCCGACCTCCCCGGCGAGCCGTTGCCGCCGCTGAGCCCGGCGACCATGGAGCCGGCCGGCCCTCCCGATCTCGCGCCGATCTTCCCGATGGCCCTGATCGAGCAGGAGGGCTCGGCGGAGCCGACGGTCGAGATCCCCGACGAGGTGCGCGAGATCTACGCGCTCTGGCGGCCGACGCCGCTCTTCCGGGCCCGCCGCCTCGAGAAGGCGCTCGATACCCCCGCGCACATCTATTACAAGTACGAGGGCGTCTCCCCGGCCGGTTCGCACAAGCCGAACTCGGCGGTCCCGCAGGCCTATTACAACCGCGAGGCGGGGATCCGCAAGCTCGTCACCGAGACCGGTGCCGGGCAGTGGGGCAGCTCCCTGGCGCTCGCCTGCAAGTTGTTCGGTCTCGAGTGCGAGGTGTTCATGGTCGGCGTCTCCTATGACCAGAAGCCGTATCGCCGGGCGATGATCGAGACCTGGGACGCGACCGTTCACCGCAGCCCCTCGGATCTCACCGAGGCGGGGCGCTCGCAGGCATCGCACCCGACCGGCAGCCTCGGGATCGCGATCTCCGAGGCGGTCGAGATCGCGGCCGGCGCCGACGACACCAACTACTCGCTCGGCTCGGTGCTCAACCACGTCTGCCTGCACCAGACGGTGATCGGGCAGGAGTGCCTCGAGCAGCTCGAGATGGCCGGCGAGTATCCGGACGTCGTGATCGGCTGCGTCGGCGGCGGGTCGAACTTCGCCGGCATCGCTTTCCCGTTCCTGCGCCGCAAGCTGCAGGAGGGTGGGGACACGCGGTTCATCGGCGTCGAGCCGGCGGCCTGCCCGACCCTGACCCGGGGCGAGTACCGCTACGACTTCGGCGACACCGTCGGAATGACGCCGCTGATGCCGATGTACACGCTCGGTCACGACTTCGTGCCGCCCGAGCTCCACTCCGGCGGGCTCCGCTACCACGGCGACTCGCCGCTGGTCAGCGCTCTCGTCAAGGCCGGCGTCGTCGAGGCGCAGGCGGTCGCGCAGACGAGCGCGTTCGCCGCCGCGGTCCAGTTCGCGGGCGTCGAGGGGATCCTCCCGGCGCCGGAGCCGTCGCACGCGATCCGCGCGGCGATCACCGAGGCGGAGGTCGCCCGCGAGGCCGGCGAGGAGCGCGTGATCCTCTTCAACCTCTGCGGCCACGGGCACTTCGACATGTCGGCCTACGACGCCTATCACCGCGGCGAGCTGACCGACCTCGAGTTCTCCGAGAGCGACATGGAGGCTGCCCTGGCGAGCCTCCCCGATGCTCCCGCTATAGCCTGACCGACCCGTGGAACGCTCCAAGAACGCAACGAAGGTCCTGATCGGGGCCCTGGCCCTCGTCGTCGTGCTCGTCGCGGTCGTGCTGATCGCCCGCAGCGGCGGCGACGATTCGAGCTCGAGCTCCAGCTCGATCTCGACCGACACCTCGACCAAGCCGACGATCGACGTGCCCTCCGACCCACCGCCGACCGGCCTCGAGTCGACCGACATCGTCGAGGGCGATGGCGCGACCGCGCAGACCGGCGACGAGGTCAAGGTCCAGTACGTCGGCGTCGACTACTCGACCGGCGAGCAGTTCGACGCGTCCTGGGACAACGGCCAGCCGTTCACGTTCACACTCGGCGGCGGCCAGGTGATCCCCGGCTGGGACCAGGGCGTCACCGGCATGAAGGTCGGCGGCCGGCGCGAGCTGGTCATCCCGCCCGACCTCGCCTACGGCGCGCAGGGATCGCCGCCGGCGATCGGACCGAACGCGACGCTGATCTTCGTGATCGACCTGCTCGACGTGAAGCCGGGCTCGGCCTCGCAGCCCAACGGCTGACGTAAGTCCGGCCTCCGGGCCGCCGAAGTCAGTCTTCGAAGAGGGCGTAACCGTAGGAGCCGCGCTTCGAGGCCAGCTTGGCGATCGCCGTCATCCGTTCGTCGTCGTTGGACTCGAGGGCCCGGAGGTTGCCGCGGACGCGGCCGGCGGCGCGGGCGCAGAACGTGTCGGCGATGTAGCGCTCTTGCTCTGAGGCATCGAGTCCGTCCTGTTCGAAGATCGATCCGACCCGGCTGAGGACGGCGACCTGCGCATAGACGTCGGCGACGGCGTCGGCGAGCCGCTTCTGGGCGAGCTGTTTGAGCGTCACGTCCTTCTTGTGCTTGCGGATCAGCGTCTCGGTGGCGGCCGCGAGCTCCTTGACCTGGTCGCCGACGGCGTCGGCGTGGTCGGAGAGCTCCGGATGCGCCATCGAGATCCGCTCCGGCCGGACCTCGCGCTTGACCCGCCCGGCGGCATAGTCGGCGAGGACGCCGATCGACCGGATCGGGTCGTTGAGGCCGATCTCGCCGAGCTCGGAGAGCCGCTCGCCGACCGGCTTCATCGCCGAGAGCGCGATGAAGGCGCGCATCACGTCGTTGGCCCCCTCGAAGATCGGGAAGATCCGGATGTCGCGCATGATCTTCTCGTAGGGCTCCGTTCGCATGTAGCCCTCGCCGCCGCGCAGCTGCAGAGCCCGGTTGGCGGCGTACCAGAGGAACTCGGTTCCCGAGACCTTGCAGATCGCCGACTCCAGCGAGTAGTCCTCGACGCCCTGGTCGACGAGGCCGCAGGTCAGGTACGCCATCGACTCGAGGCCGAACAGGTAGGAGACCATCCAGCCGATCTTCTCCTGGACGAGTTCGAACTCGTCCAGCGACTGCCCGAACTGGCGCCGTTCTTTGGTGTGGTCGATCGCCAGGTCTAGGAGCTTCTTGGCGGCGCCTACCGAACCCGTACCGAGGCCGATCCGGCCGTTGTTGAGGATCGACATCGCGATCCGGAAGCCCTCGCCGGGCTCGCCGAGGACGTTCTCGGGCGGCACCCGGACGTCGTTGAAGTAGAGGCGCCGGAGGTCGTTGCCGCGAAGGCCCATCGTGTCGTAGCGCTCGCCGACCTCGAACCCCTCCATCCCCTTCTCGAGGATCAGCGCGATGTGGCGGTCCTCGCCGTCGACCTCGGCGCGGGCGAACGCGGTGAAGACGTCGCCCTTGGAGCCGTTGCCGATGTAGCGCTTCTCGCCGTTGAGGACCCAGGAGCCGTCGGGCTGGCGAACCGCGCGCGAGCGCAGGTGGTAGGCGTCGGAGCCCGCCTCGGGCTCGGTCAGCGCGAAGCCGGCGAGCTTGCGCCCGGCGGCGAGATCGGGCAGGAACCGTTCCTTCTGCTCCTCGCTGCCGAACAGGGCGATGCCCTTGTAGCCGATCGACTGATGGACCCCGAGGATTATCGAGAGGGTCCCGTCGATCTGGGCGAACGTCTCGAAGACGCGCGCGTAGCCGGTCTGGGAGAGGCCCTGGCCGCCGTACTTCTCGTCGACGTAGAGGCCGCAGAGGCCGGCGTCGCCGAGCTCGCGGATGACGTCGTCGCCGATCCAGCGGTCCTCCTCGACCTTGCGATGGTCGATCCGCTCACCGATCGCTCGGGCGCGCGCGCAGAGCTCGCGAACCTTGATCTGCTCCTCCGCATCCGGGCTCGGCCACGGGAACACCATCTCCTCGTGGATCTCGCCGAGCAGCAGCGACTTGGCGAACGAGGACGCGACCTTGCCGCTCTCCGGCTTCTCGACGACGCTGGATTCCACGGCGGCTCCTTCGGTTCGATCGGCCGCCCTCGAGGGCGGGCGGCCCGTTCAGCCTCTCATTCCCCGTCGGGAGGCGTCACGAAACGGCATCGAGCCGATCGGCGATCAGCTCGGCGAGGGCCAGGGAGGAGGTCGCCGCCGGCGAGGGGGCGTTGCGGACGTGGACGGCGTGCTCGGTCTCGGAGACCACGAAGTCGTCAATCAGCGAGCCGTCGCGCGCGATTGCCTGGGCCCGGACACCGGAGTGCGTCGAGCGTTCGACGTCCTCGGGCCGGAGCTCGGGGACGTAGCGGCGGCACTCGGCCGCGAACGACCGCATGCTGACGGCGTGCCGCATCTCGACCAGCCCGGTCCGCCAGAAGCGCCGCATCATCCGCCGCGTGCCGGGCCAGAGCAGGCTCTCGTAGAGGTCGCGAGGGACCACCCGGCGGAGCCGGTAGGCGTCGCGGGCACCGACGAACAGCGCCGTCGGCCCGAGCAGGACGTTGCCGTGCGGATCGCGGGTCAGGTGCATGCCGAGGAAGGGCAGGTCGGGGTCGGGGACTGGGTAGATGTTCGCCCGCACGAGGTCGGCGCGCTCCGGCTTCAGTCGCAGGTAGGCGCCGCGGAACGGCACGACCCGGGGGTCGGGATCCGCTCCCGCCGCGACCGCGAGGCGGTCCGCCCACGGGCCGGCGCAGAGGACGACCTTCCCGGCCACCGTGCGTCCCAGGGAGTGCTCGATCGCGATCGAATCCGGTCGAGGTGCGAGGGCGCGGACCTCGCAGCCGGTGACGATCGAGCCGCCGTCGTCGCGCAGGTCGGCGGCCATCGCCCGCGTGACCTCCCGGTAGTCGACGACGCCGGTGGCGGGGGAGTGGAGGGCGGCGATTCCGCTCGCGTGCGGCTCGATCTCGCGCAGATCCTCCGGCCCGATCCGGCTCGAGCCCCGGCACGCCGTTGGCGGTGCCGCGCCGCTCGAGCTCGTCGAGGCGGGCCAGCTCGCTCTCGCGGGTCGCGACGATCACCTTCCCGTCCCGGCGCGCGTCGATGCCCCGTTCCTCGCAGTACTCGTAGAGCCGCCGGGCACCCTCGACGCAGAGCCGCGCCTTCAGCGAACCGGGTGCGTAGTAGATGCCCGCGTGGATGACGCCGCTCGAGTGGCCGCTCTGGTGGACGGCCAGCTCGCTCTCGCGCTCGAGCACGACGACGTCCGCGCCGGGATTCCGGCGCTTGATTTCACGAGCCGTTGAGACGCCGACGATGCCGCCGCCGACGACGCAGAAGTCGGCGTTCGCTGGGGCCGGGGCGCTCATGAGGTGAACGGTATTGCGCGCCTCGCCGCCCGCGCTGGTTCAATCGTGTGCATGGGAGAGCAGAGCCGCGGCTCGTTCCGCAACCGCGGAGTCTCGATCGGCCTCGCGGTCGCCGGGGCGATTCTCGCGCTCGTCGGCGGCTTTCTCCTCTACGCGCGACAGGAGCTCTTCCAGCCCGACAACCTCGCGGCGAACGCCCGGAGAGCGCTCGAGGACGAGCGAACCCGCCTCGCAATCGCGCAGCCGATCGTCGACGGCATCGTCGATTCGGGGTCCGGGGAGCTCGTCAACGCGCGGCCGTTCATCGAGTCGATCGTCACCTCGGCACTCGGCACCCCACCCGCCAAGGCGGCTTTCAGCGAAGCCGTCAAGGCGATCGACACGAAGCTCGCCAACCGCGAGCCGAACACGCTGCTCCTCAACCTGACCGACGCGACCGTCGTCGCCGCGAACGCCCTCGACGCCCTCGCTCCGTCGCTCGGCAAGTCGGTGCCGAAGGAGATCAACGACGTCAAGACGGCGATCCTCGGGAGCCAGATCACGATCACCCCGTTGCGCTTCGTCCGCGAGGTCGACGTGCTGGGGATCGTGCTGCCGATCCTCGCGGTCCTGATGCTCGCCGCCTCGGTCGCGGTCGCGCCGATCCGCCGCCGCGCGGTCCAGCGGGCCGGGATCGCGGTTGCCGCCGCCGCCGTGGCGGGCCTGATCATCCTCGTCGTCGGCCGCTCTCTCGCGCTCGGTCAGATCGGCGATCCGCTCTTCCGCGACGCGGCGGCGGCCACCTGGGACGCCGTGCTCGGCGGGCTGGTGCTGTGGACGATCTCGGTCGGCGTGATCGCGCTGCTGCTCGCCGCCGCGGCGCGGTTCGGCGCCGGCGAGATCGACCCACTGGCGCCGCTGGTCCGCGGGGCGGAGATCGCCCGCACGCGGCCCGCGCGTGCCTGGGTCGGGCTGCTCCGCGGCGTCGGCATCGCGGCGTTCGGGATCTTCACCGTCGCCGAGCCGACGGCAGCGCTGCAGGTAGTCGCCCTCATCATCGGCACGTGGCTCGTCTACGTCGCGATCGTCGAGCTGCTCGGGATCCTCGCGCCGATCGAGGCCGCGAGCGGTGTCGAGCGCCGCCGCTTCAGCCCACTGCGCGTCGGGATCGCATTCGCCGCGATCGGCGCCATCGTGATCGGCGTAGTCGTGATCGGCGGCGAGCGCCGCAGCGAGGCGCGGCCGCCCGGTCCCCCCGAGGCCTGCAACGGCTACACGGAGCTCTGCGGCAAGCGACTCGACCAGATCACGATCCCGGGGACCCACAACTCGATGTCGGCGGCCGCGGAACCGGGCTGGTTCCTGCCCAACCAGCGCTACGGGATCATCCGCCAGCTCGACGACGGGATCCGCGGCCTGCTGATCGACACCCACTACGGCATCGGCGAGGCCGGCCGCGGCTTCGGCGGCGTCATCACCGACCTCGGCAAGGAGAACAAGACGCGCAAGGAGGTCGAAGCCGAACTCGGGGCCGAGACCGTCCAGCGCGCCGAGGACCTCGTCGGCCGGCTCCGCTTCGGGGCTGAGCCCACCGGCGAGTCCGAGCCCTACCTCTGCCACGTCCTCTGCGAGCTCGGAGCCACGAAGCTCGACGTCGCCCTCCGCAAGATCCACGCCTGGATGGCGACCCATCCGGACGAGTTCCTGATGATCGTCATCGAAGACGTCGTCTCGCCCGAGGAGACGGCCCAGGCCTTCCAGCGGTCGGGACTCCTTCGCTACGCCTACACGCCCGACCCGAACACGGTCTGGCCGACGCTCGGTCAGCTCATCGAGCGGGACAAGCGACTCCTGGTGATGGCCGAGCGGGACAACGGGGGAGGCAAGTTCCCCTGGTACCAGGACGCCTTCGGTCTGATCCAGGAGACGCCCTACACCTTCAACAATGTCCAGCAGATCACCGGCCCGGACAGCTGCCGGCCCAACCGGGGTGAGCCCGATAACCCGCTCTTCCAGATCAACAACTGGATCGAGAAGGTTCCCCGCGATCCGCCGCTGCAGGGGGAAATCAACGCCAAGGACGTGCTGCTGAAGCGCGCCCGGACCTGCGAGCGGGTGCGCGGGATGGACCCGAACCTGATCGCGGTCGACTACTACAACGAGGGCGACATCTTCGCGGTCGCCAACGTCCTCAACGGCATCGCGGCCGACGCCACACCGTCGGTCCGGACCACGGGTTGATAGGAACGTCGTCGTGACCGCGATCCCGAAGCCGCCCCTCCAGCCCCAGCTCGCCCGCTCGGCCAAGAAGATGCCGACCGGCGACGGCATCGCCTACGAGCCCAAGTACGACGGCTTCCGGGCCCTCGTCTTCCGTGGCGAGGGCGACCCCTACGTCCAGTCGCGCGGCGGCAAGCCCCTCGGGCGCTACTTCCCCGAGCTCGACTTCCCGGCCGGCGACTACGTGATCGACGGCGAGCTCGTGATCCTCGACGACGACGGCGCCGAGGTCTTCGACGCCCTGCAGAACCGCATCCATCCCGCCGAATCGCGGATCAACCGGCTCGCCGAGGAGACGCCGGCCCGCTTCCGCGCCTTCGACCTGATCGCCCGCGACGGCGAGAGCCTCATGGACAAGCCCTTCGCCGAGCGCCGCGCCGCGCTCGTCGAGCTCGTCTCCGGCTTCGACGGCGGCACCGAGACCGGCCCCGGCGGCTGGACCGCCGGATCGGTCGAGCTCACGCCGCTGACCCTCGACCCCGATGCCGCCGCCCCCTGGCTCGAATCCGGCGAAGGCGTCATCGCCAAGCAGCTCGACGCTCCCTACAGCCCCGGCAAGCGCACCGCAATGGTCAAGATCAAGCGCCTCCGCACCATCGACGCCGTCGTCGCCGGCTGGCGCCCCGGCAAGGAGCCGAACACCGTCGGCTCACTGATGCTCGGCCTCTACGACGGCGACGACCTCCGCGTCGTCGGTCACACCTCCGGCCTCAAGGCCGCCGAGAAGCGCGAGCTCGTCAACACCCTCGCCCCCTACGAGACCGGCGACCGCGGCTCCGCCGACCCGAGCCGCTGGGCCGCCGACCGCGACCTCGAGTGGGTCTCGCTCCGGCCCGAGCTCGTCATCGAGGTCACCTTCGACCACGTCAGCGCCGGCCGCATCCGCCACGGCGCCAAGATCCTCCGCTGGCGCGAGGACAAGGAGCCGGCTGCCTGCACGGTCGATCAGCTCGACCAGTAGGGATCACCCCGGCCAAATGCTCCGCTGACGCGTCCGCTTTGGCCGGTCGGCGCGGCGGGACGGGACGGGAAGACATGTGTGTTGACCCCAGCCAGGGGTCCCACTGGGGCGGATTTGGCGTCTATACGACACACAATTCGCCCCAGTAGCCGACGACCGCCGCCCCCGACCCTCACTGCCCAGACTCGTCGAGCAATCGCCTCGCATGAGCTGCCCGCACTGTGATCCACGCCCGTGGGCGGTACGTTGAAAGAGGGAATGGGGAAGCCGGAGACACTGACCTACGAGCGCGACGGGCGGATTGCGCGCATCACCCTGAACCGGCCCGAGCGTGGTAACGGGATCACCCTCGAGATGCCGGCCGAGCTCGCCGCGGCGGTCGAGGAGGCGAACCTCGACCCGGCGGTCCACGTGATCGCGCTCGCCGGCAACGGCAGCGGCTTCTGCGGCGGCTACGACCTCGGCGCCGCGGAGATGTTCGGAGCGGAGGGAGTCGACGGCGAGCCGAGCGGCAGTCCCGGCGATCCGGCGACCGTCGCCGCCAATCACGATCCGGGCCGGACCTGGGACCCGGTGCTCGACTTCCAGATGATGTCGCGGAACCTGCGCGGGTTCATGTCAGCTGTTTCACTCCGACAAGCCCGTGATCTGCAAGGTCCACGGCTTCTGCGTCGCGGGCGGGACCGACATGGCGCTGTGCTCGGACCTGATCGTCGCCGAGGACAGGGTCAAGATCGGCTACCCGCCGGCCCGGGTCTGGGGTGTCCCGACCTCGATGCTCTGGGCGCACCGGATCGGCCTCGAGCGCGCCCGGCGCCTGCTCCTCACCGGCGACTCGATCGACGGGACGACGGCTGTCGAGTGGGGCCTGGCATCGGCCGCCGCCCCGCGGGACGAGCTCGACGGCGTCTTCGAGGAACTCCTCGGGCGCGTTGCCCGCCTGCCCGTCAACCAGCTCGTCATGCACAAGCTGGCGATCAACGCGCCGCTACTCAGCCAGGGCCTCCACGGCAACCAGATGATGAGCGTCTTCTTCGACGGGATCGCCCGGCACACGCCGGAGGGATACGAGTTCGCGCGTCAGGCTGCGACCGACGGGTATAGGGATGCGATACGCCGCCGGGACGAGCCGTTCGGCGATCACGGACTGTCATGAACCACGTCTCCCGAGAGCCCGACATCCTCGACAACATCTCCGGCCTCAGCTCCGCGATGTGGACCTACACGAGCCTCTCGGCCTGCTTCGAGCTTGGCATCGTCGAGCAACTCGGCGAGCCGGTCAGCCGCGACGAGCTCGCCGACCGCCTTGACCTCGACGTCGAACTCGTCGCGGACCTTCTCGGTGTCCTGCTGGCGCTCGGCGCAGTCCAGCGGGGCACGAATGGGGACGGCGGCCGCTTCGTCGCGACGCCGGCCTTCGAGACGTTCCGTGCCGGAGCCCTCGGCCGGGTCACACGAGCGGGGATGCGCAGCGACCACCTGCAGACCGCCGACGCCCACCGTCGCGCCCGTGCCGGCGCGCTGACGCCCGGCTGGGACCACCTCGACCCCGACGTGCTCGTCGCCCAGGGGGAGACGGCCGGGCTCTTCCGCCTCTCCGCCGAGCACGTGCTTCCGTCGCTGACCGGCCTGCGCGAGGCGCTCGAACGGCCCGGATCAACCTTCCTCGACGTCGGCGCCGGCGTTGGCGTGATCAGCTCCGAGCTCTGCATGGTCTACCCGGAGGTCGTCGCCGAGTGCCTCGAGCCGAACCCCGAGGCACGCCGGATCGGCCGTGAGCGGGTCCATGCCGCCGGCCTCGCCGAACGGATCTCCTTCCTTTCCCACGGCGTCGAGGACCTCGATGCCGTTCACCGCTACGACCTCGCGATCATCCCGCAGCCGTTCCTGTCGCCCGAGGCGTTCGACGCCGGGGTGCGAAACGTCGGCCGGGCGCTTCGCAGGGGCGGATGGCTGCTCGTCCTCGCCCTCGACGTGCCCGACTCCGATCCGGTCGCCGCTGCGTCGAGCCGCGTCCGCGCCCGCCTCTGGGGCGGCGGTGCGGTCAGTCCGGGCGAGCTCATCGAGCGGCTCGCGCGGATCGGCTTCGAAGGCGCGCACGCGCACCCGCCGGTCGGTGGGTACCGGATGTTCGCGGCCCGCGTCCCGGTTCGACAGGGGATGGCCGGCGAGGACTCCGCGCCGATCGCCGCCCGGGCATGATGCCCGAACGATGATCAGAGTCCACCGGGTTCCCTTTTCCACGAACGTCGAACGCGTCGCCCTCGCCGCCGGGCACAAGTCGGTCGAGCTCGAGTGGGTCGACCACCCCGCCGGCGACCGCGACGCGATCGTCGAGCTCAGCGGTCAGCGACTCGTCCCGTTCGCGGAGTTCGGCACCGAGGTCGTCCGCGGCTCGATGCGGATCGTCGAGCGGATCGAGGCCGAGCACCCGGCGCCGGCGCTCTGGCCCGGCGATCCGGCCGGGCGGGCCTCGGCCGAAATCACGATGGACTGGTTCGACCGGGTCTGGAAGGGGCCGCCGAACGCACTGGACGGACCCGAGCCCCCCGACGCCGACGCCCTCCGCGCCCGCTCGCGGCGCTGGACGGCGTGGCTCGCCGCCCGGCTCGGCGACTCGCCCTACTTCGGCGGCGAGGAGCTCGGGGTCGTCGACGTCTGCGTCTTCCCGTTCCTCAAGTACGCGGTCGTCGATCCTGACCCGGCGGACGACGACGCCTTCCACGCGATCCTCGTCGAGCTGCTGCGCGCCGATCGCCACCCGGCGCTCGACGACTGGGCCCGGCGCGTCGACGACCTGCCACGCGCCTAGACGCCGGACCCGGCTACCAGGGGATCTTGTGGATCTCGAAGAGGTTGGTGCCGAGCTCCTGGTCCGGTAGGCCGGCCGTCACCGCGATCAGCTCGCCGGGCTTGGCGATGCCCTCGCGGCGGGCGATCATCGCGCAGTCCGCGAGCAGGTCGCGAAGCTCGCCCCAGTGGTCGTGGAGCACGCAGCGGACGCCGAACAGGAGGTTGAGCCGGTGGACGGTTTCGCGACGCGGCGAGATCGCCAGGATCGGGACCTCCGGCCGGAAGGCCGAGACGATCCGCGCGGTGCGCCCGCTCTGGGTCGGGACGACGATCGCCGCCAGGCCGAGCCGGTAGGTCGAGCCGACCGCGCCCTGGGCGACGGCCGTGGAGACGTCGCCGCCGCCGATCTCGACGCGATTGAGGAGCCAGTCGCCGTAGGGGAGGTCCTTCTCGGTGGCGCGGGCGACGCGGTCCATCGTCGCCACGGCCTCCACCGGGTGGTCGCCGATCGCCGTCTCCTCGGAGAGCATGACCGCGTCGGTGCCGTCGTAGATCGCGTTGGCGACGTCGGTCACCTCGGCCCGGGTGGGCCGATCGCTGGTCACCATCGAGGCGAGCATCTGGGTGGCCGTGATCACCGGCTTCGAGCTCCGGCCGGCGAGACGGATCAGTCGCTTCTGGGTCGCCGGGACGTCCTCGATAGGCAGCTCGATGCCGAGGTCTCCGCGCGCGACCATGATCCCGCTCGTCGCCGAGGCGATGATTCCCTCGGCCTCTTCGGCCGCCTGCGGCTTCTCGATCTTGGCGATCAGCGGGATGTCGGAGTGACGTTCGGCGAGGCGTTCGGAGACGGGCTCGAGGTCCTCCGGCGAACGGACGAACGAGACGGCGAGCAGGTCCACCTCGTGGTCGACCGCGAAGTCGACCCACCCCATGTCGGCGGCGCCCGCGGCCGGCATCCCGGCGCTGCTGCCGGGCAGGTTGACGCCCTGGTGGGAGGCGACCCGGCCGCCCGACTCGACCATGCAGCGGATCTCGTCGCCGTCGATCTCGAGCGCCCGCAGCCGGACGCGGCCGTCGGCGAGGTAGATCGGGTCGCCCTCGTCCACGACGCTCGTCAGCCCGTCCCAGCCGACCGGGAGGAGCTCGCGCGAGCCGATCGTCGCGTCGTCGGTGGTCAGCGTCAGCTCGCGGCCGGCCTCGATTTGGACGAAGCCGTTCTCGACCTCGTCGAGCCGCAGCTTCGGGCCGGGGAGGTCGCCGAGGATCCCGACCCACTTACCCATCAGGTCGCCGGCGGCACGGATCCGCTCGATGTTCTCGGCGTGGCTCTCCTCGTCGCCGTGGGAGAAGTTGAGCCTGAAGACGTCGGCGCCGGCCGAGATCAGGCGCTCGATGATCTTCGGCGAGCGCGAGGCGGGGCCGATCGTCGCGACGATCTTGGTACGGCGATGGTCGGACATCAGGCCGCGTCCTCCTCGAGCTCGAGCCTCTGGATGTAGGGAAGCCGCCAGAGCGCGCTGGCGACCACGAGGCCGACGGCCACCGAGAGCATGCAGACGAACCACTGGCCAGCGGTGAGGAGGTCGAGCTCGAAGAACGCGCGCAGCGGTTCGACGGCGAGGATCGCCGCGTAGAGCCCGCCGAGTGCCGTGACCATCGCGAGCATGTAGCTCTGGATCGCGATGTGATCGCGACCGGGCCCCCGTTCGAGCAGGAGGATGAAGGCGAGTCCAAGGACGATGAGCGTCGTCGTCGCGGCCGTCCGGCCCTCGTTGAGCGTGCCCCCGAAGATCCCGTCGACGAGACCGTAGGAGAGCAGCGAGCCGACGCCGATCCCGACTCCGGCGGGGACCGCGAAGGCGGCGAGCGCGCGCAGCAGCCGGCCGCGGTAGAGCGGGCCTTCGCTCGGCGCCAGCGCCAGCACGAACGACGGGATGCCGATCGTCAGCATCGCGGCGACGGTGAGCTGGCGCGGGAGGAACGGGAACGTGAAGCCGATCAGGGCGGCGGCGACGATCAGGAAGCCCGCGTAGACGGTCTTCGTCACGTAGAGGCGGCCGAGCCGGTGGATGTTGCGGGCGATCCGCCGTCCCTCGGCGACCGCGCGCGGCAGCATCGAGAACTGGTCGCGGAGCAGGACGATGTCGGCGATCCCCTTCGTGATCTGGCTCCCGGAGCCCATGGCCACGGCGAGGCGGGCCTCCTTGAGGGCCGGCACGTCGTTGACACCGTCGCCGATCATGGCCGTGAATCTTCCCGAGTCGGAGAGGGCCCCGACGAGGGCTTTCTTCTGCTCGGGGGTGATCCTGCAGAAGATCGTGTTCGCCTCGGCGACGGCGGCGAGCGCGGCCGGGTCGTCCGGAAGGGAGGGACCCTCGGCTACGCCGGCGTCGCGGTCGACGCCGAGCGCGTATGCGACGGCGGTCACGGTCTGGCGGGCGTCGCCGGAGATCAGCTTCAGCTCGACGTTCTGCTCGCGCATGAACTCGATGGTCTCGGCGGCGTCGGGGCGCATCGTCTCCTCGAGGACGACGAGCGCGCGCGGCTCGAGTCGCGGCGGCGGCTCAGAGCCGGGATCGCCCGGCAGGCCATCGTGCGCCTCGCCGAATGCGATCACCCGTCGTCCGAGCCCGGCCTCGGTCTCGAGGCGCGCCTGCATCTCGGCGGGGAGCGCCATCGCACCGGACCCGACGAGGACGTCGGGGGCGCCGACGACGAAGCTCCGCGGCCGGCCCTCGCCGTTCATCGTCAGCCCGCTCCACTTCCACCGCGACGAGAACGGGACCTCGGCCGTCACCCCGGCCGCCTGCTCGGGGAAGGCCTCGGCGATCGTCTCGAGCGTCCGGTTGCGCTCGCCCGCCGATGCCGCGAAACGCCCGAGGACGCGCTCGACCGCCTCGGTGCCGCCGGGATCGGCGCTGACGACCTCGATGAGCTCCAGCGACCCGTCGGTCAGCGTGCCGGTCTTGTCGACGCAGATCGTGTCGACGGCGGCGAGCGCCTCGGTGGCGCTCATCTGCTGGACGAGCGTGTCCATCCGGGCCAGCCGCACGGCCGCGACGGCGAGCGTCACGCTCATCAGCAGGACGAGGCCCTCGGGGATCAGCGTGATCAGCCCGGCGGTGGCGGTCTGGGCGGCCTCGGTGAAGTCGACGCCGCGGACGATGAAGGCGCCGAGCATCAGGATCGCCATCGGGACGAGGATGATCGTCGTCGCCCAGAGGATCCGGTCCACCTCGGTCTGCAGCGGCGAGGGCGGGTGGCGGAACTCCTTGGCCTGGCCGGCGATCTTCTCCGCGTAGGAGTCCTCGCGGACGGCGTCGACCTCGTAATGACCGGAGCCGGAGGTGCAGAAGGCTCCGGAGAGCATCCGGTCGCCGCGTTCCTTGCGGATCCCGTCCGCCTCGCCGGTGAGCAGCGATTCGTCGACCGTCAGGCCTCGCGATGCGACGACGTCGCCGTCGGCGACGAGCTGGTCGCCGGGCTCGACCCGGATCACGTCGCCGGGAACGATCTCGTCGGCGCGCAGCTCGATCCCGCGGCCGGCGCGGATCACCTCGGCGCGGGGGGCGACGAGCAGCGCCAGGTTGTCGAGCGTGTCCTTCGCCTTGATCTCCTGGCGGATGCCGATCGCCGAGTTGACGATCGCGATGACGCCGAACAGCGCGTCGGCCCAGAGCCCCTGGCTGAGGACGAGGATGAAGAAGACGAGGATGATCCCGTTGAAGAGCGTGAGGACGTTCGCGAGGACGATCGAGCGCACCGATCGGCTCGAGTCCTCGGGTGGCGGGCCGAGACGCCGGAGCCGGGTTGCGGCCTCCGCGTCGCTCAGCCCGAGCACTTCGGTTGTCGGGTCCTCCGCCATCCCTACAGAATGAAGCAGGCTCTTCCGATGGGTGGTTTCGCGCCCCCCGGTGGCGCCGGGCTCAGTCGACCCAGAATTCGTCCTCGGTGACCACCTCGGGCCCGAGGTCCTCGACGCGGACCGAGCAGAGGACGATCTCGGCCTCCTCCTCGCCGTCATTGTGAATCGAGCGCAGCGCCTGCGGGGCGATTCGGACGGCCGTTCCGGGACCGGCCTCGAAGACGTCCTCGCCGATCTTGAACGTGACCGTGCCCCGAGTCACCAGGTAGATCTCCTCCTGGGTCATGTGCCGATGGCCGTAGCTCCCGCGGCCCCCCGTTCCCGGCGGCATCCGCCTGTAGGTGAGGGCGATCTGTTCGGCGCCGAGCGAGTCCGTGTAGGACCGCATCTCGCCGAATCCCTCGTAGGAGGCCATGTAGTCGGCCGCATCGCCCCGGCGGCTGATCGTGTAGTCGCTCATCGCATTCCTCCGATCGACTCTGGGCCAATCAGAATTGCACGAATCGCACGACCGGCCCGATCCGAATAGGCTGCGCCGCCATGGCACCGAAATTGGGAATCAACCTTGGTTATTGGGGTATCGGACCGCAGGGCGATGAGGCCGTCGAGCTCGTCCGCACGGCCGAGTCCAACGGCTTCGAATCGGTCTGGGTCGCCGAGAGCTACGGCTCCGACGTCGTCTCCGTCCTGGCCTGGCTGGCGGCGCAGACCGAGACCATCAAGCTCGGCGCCGCGATCATGCAGGTCCCGGCGCGCCCGCCCGCAGCCGCCGCGATGGCCGGCGCGACGATCGACATGCTCTCCGGCGGCCGGTTCATGTTCGGCTTCGGCCCGTCGGGCCCGCAGGTCTCCGAGGGCTGGTACGGCGTTCCCTACGCGAAGCCCTGGGGCCGCACGCGCGAGTACATCGAGGTCGTCCGCGAGATCATCGCCCGCGAGGGTCCGGTCAACCACCAGGGTCAGCACTACCAGCTGCCGATCGAGGGCGGCACCGGTCAGGGCAAGGCGCTGAAGCTCAACTTCCACCCGCTGCGCAACGAGATCCCGGTGTTCGTCGGCGCGATCGGCCGCAAGTCCGTCGAGATGGCCGCCGAGATCTGCGACGGCTGGATTCCGATCTTCTTCAGCCCCGACGCGTTCGAGGAGACCTGGGGCGAGCACCTCGCCGCCGGCTTCGCGAAGGGCGGCCGTCAGCGCTCCGACCTCGAGATCAGCCCGTCCATCCAGGTGGCGATCGACGGCGACCTCGAGGTCGCCCGCAACGTCGTCCGGACCGGCCTGCTCCTCTACCTCGGCGGCATGGGCAGCCGCGAGACGAACTTCTACGTCGACCTCGCATGCCGCTTCGGTTTCGAGGAGGAGGCGCTGAACGTCCAGTCGCTCTTCCTCGACGGCAAGCGCGACGAGGCATTCCAGGCGATCCCGGAGGATCTCGTCAACGCGACGTCGCTGGTCGGCACCGAGGCCGAGGTCACCGAGCGGATCGAGCGGTTCACGGCGGTCGGCATCGACCGGCTGATCTGCTCGCCGGTCCACCTCGACGCCGGCGAGCGGACCCACACGATCGAGCGGCTCGCCGCGATCGTCGGCTCGCCTGCATCGGCCTGAGCCCGGCAGCCCCGAGCGCCGTGCCGGGGGTATAACGGACGGATGCCGGACCTGCAGCCGGGAACCACTTTCGCCGGCCACAGGATCGAGGGGATCGCGGGGCGCGGCGGGATGGGCACCGTCTACAGGGCGACCCACCTTGCGCTCGACCACGTCGTCGCCCTGAAGGTCATCGCCGCCGACCTCGCCGCAGACGACGCCTTCCGGGAGCGCTTCCGGTCGGAGTCGCGCATCGCCGTCTCGCTCCGGCACCCGAACGTCGTCCCGATCCATCACGCCGGGGAGGAGGACGGGCTGCTCTTCGTGACCATGGACCTGATCGACGGGCCCGACCTGCGCCGGCTCCTGATCGCCTCCGGGACGCTCCCGCCCGACCGCGCCGTCGGGATCATCCGCCAGGTCGCCTCGGCCCTCGACGTCGCCCACTCGCGCGGCCTCGTCCACCGCGACATCAAGCCGGGGAACATCCTCGTCGAGACCGACCGCGAGGACCATGCCTACCTGACCGACTTCGGGCTCGCCAAGCGCTTCGACCAGGCGACCGAGGCCGGAGCGCTCACCCGCACCGGCGCCTTCGTCGGGACGCTCGACTACGTCGCCCCCGAGCAGATCCGCGGCGACCGCGTCGACGCCCGCACCGACGTCTACGCCCTCGGCTGCGTCATGTACGAGACGATCGCCGGGCGCGCGCCGTACGCCGATCGCGAGGAGAACGTCGCGAAAATCTACGCCCACCTCCAGGACGAGCCGCCGTGGCTCCCCGGCGAGAGCGGACTCGACGGCGACCTCGACGAGGTCATCTCCCGCGCCCTCGCAAAGGAGCCCGGCGACCGCTACCCGTCCGCCGGCGACCTCGCCCGCGCCGCCGCCGCGGCGATCGAGGGCCAGGAGGTGATGCGCTCCGCCGAGCGCAGCGTGGCCACCGGCAAGGCCGCACCCGAGACCGGCGAACCCGCCCAACCGCCGACTGCGCCGATCGCGCCGACCGCACCGATCCCCGACACGATCGAATCGGAGGTCGCCGAGCCGGCCGCCCCGGCACCGCCCCCGCCGACCGAGCCGATGGAGTCGCCCGAGCCGACCCAGCCGTCCGAGCCGATCCCGGAACCAGAACCCCATTCCGGTGCGACCGAGCCGCACGAGGCGCCGACCGCGGCGCGAACGTCCGCGGCCGAGCCGCCGGCGACGCCGCCGCCGCACGGCGCAAGGAAGTCGTCGTCGGGCCCGCGCTGGGGACGGATCGCCGCCGCGCTGGCCGCGCTTGCAGTCGTGGCCGTGGTCGCCGTCGTCGCGCTGGGCGGGGGAGGGGGAGCGAGTCGGGTTCGGCCGGATTCGCGGCGCCCAGGGTCGCCGGCGATCCGATCAAGGTGGACGGCTGGCCGGTCGGGATCGCAGCGAGCGGCGGGACGGTCGCGGTCGCGACAAGGGACGGGCAGCGGATCGACTTCATCGACGAGGACTCCGGCAAGCCGACCGGGAGCACAGACCTTCCCGCGCCCGGCCAGAGCGTCACGATCGTCGGCGATTCCGCCTGGGCGACGGTCCCGACCGGCAACGCCGTCGTCCGGGCGCCTCTCGACGGCGGCGATCCGAACACGATCGACGTCAGCGGCGGCCCGCTCGGGTTGGGCGATGACGGGTTGACGCTCTGGACCGCGCAGTCGGAGGGCCGGTCGGTCGCGTCGATCGACACCGAGACCGGGGACGTGTCCGATTCGATCCCGATCGAGGCCTCGGCGTTCCCGGCCGAGGTGGCCGTGGGCGACGGCAAGCTCTGGGTCGTCGATCGGGACAACGGGATCCTCGTCGCGGTCGACCAGAACGACACCTCGACCCAGTCGGACTCCTCGCTCGGCAAGAAACCCAAGGGCGTCGTCGTCGCGGCCGGCTCGGTCTGGGTCGCGAACACCGGCGACGGGAACGTGATCCGCTTCGACATGAACGGCAACCCGCAGGCCACGATCCCCGTCAGCGGCGAGCCGCGCCTGATGGCCTACGGCTTCGGCCGGATCTGGGTCGCCGACGGCACCGGCGCCGTCGAGGCGATCGATCCCGCCGACGGCAACTCCGTCCAGAAGGTCTCGGTCGACGGATCGCCGGAGGCGGTCGCGATCGGCAGCGACCAGGTCTGGGTTACGACGGGCGACGGCGACCACGTCGTCCGCATCGACCCTTAGATCACCCCGACCGAATGCTCCGCTGGCGCGTCCGTTTCGGTCGGTCGGCGCGGTGGAGGGGACGGGAAGACATGTGTTGGCCCCGGTCAGGCCTCCGCTTCGCGTCCGCGGGCGTTCACCCCGAGGCTCGATGGCGAATTTGGGCTCCCACAGGGACCAAATTCGCCATTCGCGGGCTGACTCAGACCGCCAAGTGCAATTCAGCCGACCCACTGCGGTCATCCTGATCGCCGTCGGGCGCCGGAATGGCTCCGCCCCCGTCGCCCGCCCGTCGACTCGATCACCCCAGAGTCACCGCCTTGCGTGCCGCTGCGCGGCTAGAGGTCGCGCTCGGTGATCAGGCCGGTCTGCATCGCCCGCTGGACGAGGTCGACCCGCTTGCGGCTCTGCGGCGCGTCGGCGAGGTCGAACTTCTCGAACAGGGCCCGCAGGTGGGTCTTGACGGCGTCGACGCTGAGGTGCAGCTCGGCCGCGATCTCGGCGTTCGTAGCCGGACTCGCGAAGGCGGGCCCCTCCTTGAACGGCCGGCAGAGGGCGACGAGCACGCGGCGTTGAGCGGGCGAGACTCCGGCCGCCGCCGCGAGGTCGGTCGAGATGACGGTCGAATCGCCGCCGGCAGCGGGAGCGCGGAAGCGGATCCGGGTCCTGCCGATCCGGATGACGTCGCCGTCGCGCAGCATCCGCCGGCCGCCGACCCGTTCCTCGTTGACGAACGAGCCGTTCCGTGAGAGGCCGTCGTCGACCAGCGTGCAGTCGGTCCCGACCCATTCGATCTGGGCGTGCAGCTTCGAGACCTCGCCGTCGGCCGCGAGGCTGACGTCCGCCGAGGGGCTCCGCCCGATCCAGAGCGATCCGCGCTCGCCCTCGATGGTCTCGATCCGCTGGGCATCGTCGGCGTCCCTGTAGACGAGCAGCGGCATGCCGAGCCGCTCCATCTCGATCTGTTCCTTCAGCTCGACGGCCGTCTGCTGGCGCTCTCCCGTGCCGCTCATCACAGCGGAAGCTAGCGCGGCCGGAAGACGTGGGACCGCCGATGCGCGGCGCTTGTATACATTCCCCGCCCGTCCATGAGGCTAGGCGTCCCGAAAGAATCCAGGCAGGGGGAGCGGCGAGTCGCGCTGATTCCCGACACCGTCAAGGCCCTGACCGCGAAGGACCTCGAGGTCGTCGTCGAGTCCGGTGCCGGAGTCGGCTCCGGACACCCGGACGATCAGTACACGGAGGCCGGCGCGACGATCGGCGATCCGTGGGGCGCCGACATCGTTCTTCACGTCGCCCCGCCGACCGTCGAGGAGATCGGCCGTGTCGGCAATGGCAAGGTGCTGATCGGCTTCCTCTCGCCGCTGACCGCCACCGACACCACGAAGGCGCTCGCCTCCGGGGACGTCACCGCGTTCGCCGTCGAGGCGATCCCGCGGATCACCCGCGCCCAGGCGATGGACGCGCTCTCCTCCCAGGCCAACGTCGCCGGCTACGCCGCGACCCTGCTCGCCGCCCGCGAGGCCGGCCGCTTCTTCCCGATGCTCACCACCGCTGCCGGCACGGTCAAGCCCGCCAAGGTGATGGTGCTCGGCGCCGGCGTCGCCGGCCTCCAGGCCATCGCAACGGCGAAGCGCCTCGGCGCCGTCGTCAGCGGCTTCGACATCCGCCGCGCCGCCTGGGAGCAGATCAAGTCGCTGGGCGGCCGCCCGCTCGAGCTCGACTTCATCCCCGACGCCGAGGACGAGGGCGGGTACGCCCGGCCCCTCACCGACGAGGAGAACGAGCAGGTCCGCGAGGCGCTCGCCGAGAACGCCGGCCGCCAGGACGTGATCATCACGACCGCTCAGATCCCCGGCCGCGCCGCGCCGATCCTGATCACCGCCGAGGGCGTCCGCAACATGGCCCCGGGCTCGGTCATCGTCGACCTCGCCGGCGAGAGCGGCGGCAATTGCGAGCTGACGAAGGCCGACGAGACGGTCGTCGAGAACGGCGTCAAGATCATCGCCCCGACGAACCTCGCCAGCGACATGGCCGCCCACGCCTCCCAGCTCTACTCGAAGAACCTCGAGAACTTCATCGGCCTGATCGTCTCCGACGAGGGCGGGCTCGAGTTGAACTTCGACGACGAGGTCGTTGCCGGCGCCTGCCTGACGCACGGCGGCGAGATCAAGAACGAGCGCGCCAAGAGCGTGGTGGAGGGATCCTGAGCTGATGGACCTCGTGACCGAGTTCACGATCTTCGTCCTCGCGGCATTCGTCGGCTTCGAGGTCATCTCGAAGGTGCCGGCGACGCTGCACACGCCGCTGATGTCGCAGACGAACGCGATCCACGGCATCGTCATGCTCGGCGGCCTGATCGTCGCCGGCTACGCCGAGGGCGCCCTCGAGTTGACGATCGCCTTCATCGCGATCGCCTTCGGCGCCATCAACATCGTCGGCGGCTTCCTGGTCACCGACCGGATGCTCGGCATGTTCAGCCGCAAGAAGCCGGCCAAGCAGAGCGACGCGGACGGGAGCTGACCCGGCCATGCCCCTGACTGCTGTGCTCGAGCCGAGCGGCGACCTGTCGACGCTCCTCTACGTCCTCGCCTTCTCCCTCTTCATCATCGGGATCAAGCAGGGTACGTCCCCGACGACCGCCAAGCGCGGCAACGGGATCGCCGCCGTCGGCATGGCCATCGCGGTCGTGACGACCCTGCTGCTCGACGGAATGGGCAACTGGGGAATCGTCTTCGGCGGCCTCCTCGTCGGCGGCGCGATCGGAGTCATCGCCTCGATCCGCGTGCAGATGACCGAGATGCCGCAGATGGTGGCGCTCTACAACGGCGTCGGCGGCGGTGCGGTCGCCCTGATCGCCTGGTCGGAGTTCCGGCACGGAATGGGCGGTGACTTCCCGCTCGAGGAGCTCATCCCGATCCTCTTCTCGGCCGTCGTCGGCTCGGTCTCCTTCTGGGGCTCGAACATCGCTTTCGCCAAGCTCCAGGACCTGATCCCGACGAAGCCGCTCGCTGTCCCGGGCCAGCAGGTGATCAACGTGATCCTGCTGATCGTGATCATCGGCGCCTGCATCGTCCTCGGCGTCGATCACGACAGCGGCCCCTCGCAGGCGCTCTTCATCGGCGTCCTGATCGCCGCGGCGCTGCTCGGCAACCTCGTCGTCCTGCCGATCGGCGGCGCCGACATGCCGGTCGTCATCTCGCTGCTCAACGCCCTCACCGGCCTCTCCGCGGCCGCCGCCGGCTTCTCGCTCGACAACGTCGCGCTGATCGTCGCCGGCACGCTCGTCGGCTCCTCGGGAACGCTGCTGACGATGGAGATGGCGACGGCGATGAACCGCTCCGTCCCGAACATTCTCTTCGCGGGCTTCGGCGGCGCGCCGGCCGGCGGCGCCGGCGGCTCCGGTGAGGAACGCCCGCACCGGTCGGTCACCGCTCAGGACGCGGCGATCTCGCTCGCCTACGCCGACTCGGTCGTGATCGTCCCCGGCTACGGCCTCGCCGTCGCCCAGGCCCAGCACGCCGTCAAGGAGATGGCGAACGAGCTCGAGAAGCGCGGGGTCGAGGTCCGCTACGCGATCCACCCGGTCGCCGGCCGCATGCCCGGCCACATGAACGTGCTGCTCGCCGAGGCGGACGTCCCCTACGACAAGCTCGTCGAGATGGAGGACATCAACCCCGACATGCCGCGGACCGACGTCGCCGTCGTCATCGGCGCCAACGACGTCACCAACCCCGCCGCCAAGGACGACCCCGACAGCCCGATCGCCGGGATGCCGATCATCGAGGTCGGCGAGGCCCAGCAGGTGATCGTCATCAAACGCTCGCTCAGCCCCGGTTTCGCCGGGATCGACAACGACCTCTTCTACCTCGACAAGACGTCGATGCTGTTCGACGACGCGAAGAAGGCGGCGCAGGAAATCGCCGCGGAAATCACGAAGCTCTGACGGACCGGGAGGCCGCTGCTCGGCGTCCTCGTCGGCTCGCGGCCCTGAGGCCGCGTCGCCTCCTGCGTCCTTGATCAGCGGGCTCCCAGCCTCGTCAGAGACGGGTTCGCGGCGATGCGGATGCGGCGCCATCTTCCGCCTCCCCGGGGAATAGCTTTCCGGGCATGGAAGCGGCGGGATCTGCATCAACATCGCGATTCGTCCTCGGTGCGCCGCGAGCGCCCGAGCTCGCCGAGGTCGAGACCTGGATCGGCTGGCGCGTCGATGACGTGAACGGCTCGATGATCGGCCGCGTCGAGTGGATCCGCCAGGACCCGAACGGACGGCCGCTGTGGCTGATCGTCAGCGAGTTCCGCTTCGGCGAGGGCCGCCGGTTCGTGATCCCGGCGGGCGACGCCGTCGGCGGCTCGGGCCGGGTCTGGTGCCCGCATCCGCGCGAGCGCATCCGGGCGACGTCGCAGATGGTCGGCGCCCGCTTCACCCCGCAGGCCGACCGCAGGCTGCTCAGCCACTACGTCGGCTCGGCGGGCGCGGACCGCGCCGCCTGAGCCGGACGCCGCTCAGTCCCGCTCGCGCTCCCGCTTGCGGTCGCGACGGACGTGCGGCCAGAGCCAGCCGACGAGGGCGCCGGCCGCGAATGTGATCAGGAGGATGAAGAAGAGCGGGGTGCTCGTCGTCGTGACGAGGAAGTCGACCTCGACCTTCTGCGAGTTCTGGAGGATGAAGACGAGCGCGATGATCCCGATCACGATCGCGGCGTAGAAGCGCCAGCTGCGCTGCTTGCGGGGCTTCTCGCCGGGTAGCGGGGCCGGGCCGCGATGAGGTCGATCGCTCATTCTTTCCCGACCCTAGCGCCTTTCGGCACAGTCGCGACCCCACGCGTTCGGCCGCCGCTCCTAGCGTCGATCGACCATGCCGAGCGGTCCTCACCCAGCGGCGGGAAGCCGCGGCCAGTCCACTGTCGAGTACGCCGGCCTCGTCCTGCTGATCGCGGTGATCCTGCTCGGGCTGCTCGCCCTGACGGGCGTCCGGGCACCCGGTGCAGGACTCGTCAGGGCTCTCGCCGCCTCGATGTTCTGCGCCGTCGATGTCGGCGGCTGCGGCGAGCCATCCGGCGCCCCGTCGGCCATCGAAGCCGCCTACGGCCCTGAGGTCGCCGCCCTCCTCGCCCGTCACGCCCCCGACGTCTTCTTCGAGGCCGACGACTTCGTCTCGCTCCCCGTCGACTTCCGGGAGTGCCGGTCGCGGAACTGCGCCGACACGATCCGCGAGGGGGCCGTACATGCGACCCAGACAGGCCTGGCGCCGGTCGCCTTCACGCACGTCGTCGATTGCCGGACGCCGGTGGCGGCCCGGCACTCCCGGGCCGACTGCTCGGGCGCGGCCGCCGGGAACCTCTATCTCCAGTACTGGCTCTACTACCCCGACAGCCTCACGCACGGGCTCGGCAGGCTCGGCGGCTTCCACCTCGACGACTGGGAGTCGCTGCAGGTCCGGATCGGGCCGGACGGCCGCGCCTTCGCACGCGCGAGCTCTCACCACGGCTACAACGGCGCCGCGGGCGGGCTCGCCAGCATCGGCAGCGACACCGGGCTCCGGCCGCGTCCCGCGTGGGAGCCCTGGGCCGGTGGGCTGCACGTAGCGTCGGGCAGCCACGCCGGCACGACGGCACCGACGATCGGTGACAGCCGGGCGATCCACGGCGCCGACCTGACCCTGATCCCGGCCGAGCCGGTCGCCCGGGCCGACGGAACCCGCTTTGCGGTGACGCCGCCGTGGCTGAAGGAGGTCTGGGCCCATCCCGAGTCGATGGGCACGTGAGCCGATCGCCGGGCTCGTCGCAGCAGCTGATTTCGGCGGTCAGAGAGCCGAAGTCGGCCAACGCGTCTCCGCAGCTACCGTTGACGGGTGGCTCCGAGCGAACCAGCACCCCGCGTCGCCGGACCGGCCGACGTCGACGCCGTCGTCGAGGTGATCACGTCCGCCTTCAACCGCGATCCGGTCTGGAGTTGGGCGTTCCCCGACGACGCCAGCCGCGAGGCGCAGCACCGCGTCTTCTGGCGGCCGTTCGTCGCCGAGGCGGTCCCGCACGGCTGGGTCTGGACGACGCCCGCCTCCACAGCCGCCTCCGTGTGGCTGCCGCCGGGCGTCCCCGAGTTCTCCCCGGAGGCCGAGGCGGAGCTCGAGCCGATGCTCGTCGACCTGCTCGGCGACGACGGGGCCGCCACCGTCTTCGAGGTCTTCGACCTGTTCGCGGCGGCGCGGCCGGCCGAGCCGCACTACTACCTGAGCCTGCTCGGCACCCACGGCGACCACCGGGGCGGCGGCATCGGCATGGGCCTCCTTGCCGCCAACGTCGCGGCGATCGACGCGACCGGGACCCCCGCTTACCTGGAGTCGACCAACCCGGCCAACGACGCCCGTTACGAGCGCGCCGGATTCGAGCGGATCGGCGAGTTCGAGCTCCCCGGCGACGGTCCGGTCGTCGCGATGATGTGGCGTGACCCGCCGGGCTGAGCCGGCGGCTCGGCTCGGCTAGGCTCCTCGAATCCCGGCGCCGGCTCAGGCAACCGATAGGGCGGAGATCGCGGAGCGACTCAGCGAGGCGCGCGAACGCACCCTGCTCCTCGTCGAGCAACTCGGCGACGAGCAACTGAACACCGTCTACTCGCCGCTGCTCAGCCCGCTCGCATGGGACCTCGGCCACATCGCCAACTTCGAGGAGCTCTGGCTCGTCCAGACCGCGGGCGGCAGGGAGCCGATGCGCGGCGACCTCGGTCGCTTCTACGACGCGATCGAGAATCCCCGCGCGGGTCGCAACGATCTCCCGATCCTCCGCGGCGACGAGCTTCGCACCTACATGGAGGAGGTCCGCGAGCGCACCCTGGAGGTGCTCGACGGCGTCGACCTCGCCGATCCCGGGTCGCGCATCCTCCGGGACGGGTTCGTCTACGAGATGCTGCTCGCCCACGAGCACCAGCACAACGAGACGATGCTGCAGCTCCTGCAGATGGTCGACGGCTACGAGCCCCCGCTCGCGGCCACCCCGCCGGCGCCGGCGGAGGAGGGCCCCGAGACCGTCGTCGTTCCCGGCGGGACCGTCGAGATCGGCGCCGGTCCGGATGGGTTCGCCTACGACAACGAGCGGCCCCGGCACGTCGTCGAGATCGCCCCGTTCCGGATCGACCGCCTGCCGGTCACGAACGCGGCGTTCGCGGCGTTCGTCGCCGAAACCGGGACCGAGCCGCCCCTCTACTGGGAGGACGACGGCGAGGGTGCGTGGGTCGATACGAGGTTCGGGCGCCGCGCCGAGCTCGACCCGGCCGCGCCGGTCGTCCACGTCGACCACCGGCAGGCCGAGGTGTTCGCGAGCTGGGCGGGGAAGCGGCTGCCGACCGAGTTCGAGTGGGAGGCGGCCGCCGTGGGCTCCGATCCGGAAGCGGCCAACCTCGACCACGACGCCTTCGGGACCCTGCCTCCCGGCGAGGCCTGCGGTTCGGCGTGTAATGCATTGGGCATGCTGGGAGACGTATGGGAATGGACGAGCTCGGAACTGACCCCATATCCGGGGTTCGAGGCATTTCCCTACCCCGAGTACTCGGAGGTCTTCTTCGGACGCGGGTACCCCGTGCTTAGGGGCGGGTCGTGGGCGACGCGACGCAGCGTGGTCCGGCTCAGCTTCCGCAACTGGGACCTCGCCGAGCGTCGCCAGATCTTCTCCGGCTTCCGCTGCGCGGAGGACGTCTGATGGAGGGCGGCGGAGGCATCGACATCGCCGTCGACCTGCCCGAGGGCGGGGCGCTCGCGGGCATGGCCGAGGTCGTTCGCGAGGGCCTCTCGAGCCCGTTCAAGGAGCTCCCTCCCAAGTACTTCTACGACGAGCTCGGCTCCGAACTCTTCGAGCGGATCACCGAGCAGCCCGAGTACTACCCGACCCGCTGCGAGCGGGAGATCCTCGAGGCGCGCTCCGCCGAGATCGTCGCCGCGGCCCGGCCGCGGACGCTGATCGAGCTCGGATCCGGCGCCGCGTCGAAGAGCCGCGTCCTCCTCGACGCGATGAAGGCCGCTGGGACGCTGGAGCGATTCGTCCCGGTCGACATCTCCGAGGGGATCACGAGGCGCGTCGCCGGCGAGCTCGTCGACGAGTACCCGGGCATCGCCGTCGATGGGATCGTCTGCGACTACGAGACCCACCTCGAGCGGATCCCGCGTCCCGAGGGCGCGCTGATCGCCTTCCTCGGCGGCACGATCGGCAACTTCCGGCCGGCGCCGCGCCGCTCGTTCCTGGCCCGGATCGCGACCCTCATGTACTCCGGCGACCGCTTCCTGCTCGGCACCGACCTCGTCAAGGACCGCGCCCGGCTCGAGGCCGCCTACAACGACTCGGCCGGGATCACGGCCGACTTCAACAAGAACGTCCTCAACGTCCTCAACCGCGAGCTCGGCGCGAACTTCGACCTCGACGCCTTCGAGCACGTCGCCTTCTGGGACGCCGACAACGAGTGGATCGACATCCGGCTGCGGGCGCTCACCGAGCAGTACGTCGACCTCCGTGACCTCGACATGCGGACACACTTCGCCCGCAACGAGGAGATGCGGACCGAGATCTCGACGAAGTTCACCCGCGCCCGGATCGAGTCCAGCTACGCGGACGCCGGCCTCGAGCTGACCGACTGGTGGACCGATTCCGAGGGCCTCTATGCGCTCAGCCTCGCGAGACCGCTGTAGGACCGACTAGAGTCGCGTTCGCGTGGAAGGGCAGGCGGCAGGAGAGGACATGGGGCGCGGTCACACGGCCTCGTCGGTCACGTTCCGGAACGTGACGAAGCGCTACCGCGGCGCCGACTCCGATGCCGTCCACGAGCTCAACCTCGAGGTCCCGGCGGGTGAAATCTGCGTCCTCGTCGGCCCCTCCGGCTGCGGCAAGACGACCGCGATGCGGATGGTCAACCGGACCGTCGAGATCACCTCGGGCGAGATCGAGGTCGGGGGCACCGCCGTCACCGAGCGCTCTCCCGCGCAGCTGCGGCGCGAAATCGGTTACGTCATCCAGCAGATCGGCTTGTTCCCGCACCGGACCATCGCCGAGAACATCGCGACGGTCCCGTCGCTGCTCGGCTGGGACCGCAAGCGCACCAACGCCCGCGTCCACGAGCTGCTCGAGCTGATCTCGCTGCCCGGCGACGTGGCGGACCGCTATCCGGCTCAGCTCTCGGGCGGCCAACAGCAGCGCGTCGGCGTGGCCCGCGCGCTCGCCGCCGACCCGCCGGTGATGCTCATGGACGAGCCGTTCGGGGCGATCGACCCGATCAACCGCGAGCGCCTCCAGAACGAGTTCCTGCGGCTCCAGGCCGAAATCCGCAAGACGATCCTCTTCGTCACCCACGACATCGACGAGGCGATCAAGATGGGGGACCGGATCGCCGTCCTCCGGGAGGGAGGCCACCTCGCCCAGTTCGCGACCCCCGCCGAGCTCCTGATGGCGCCCGCCGACGACTTCGTCGAGGACTTCGTCGGCGCCGACCGGGCGCTCAAGCGCCTCTCGCTGATGCGTGTCTCCGACATCGACCTCTGGGAGGCGCCGTTCGCGTTCGCCGGCCAGGACACCGCCGAGGTCCGCACCAAGCTCGCGAGCGCCGAGGTGCCGTGGGCGCTGCTCGTCGACTCCGATCGCAAGCCGATCGGGTGGCTCACCGAGCGCGATCTCGAGGCCGCGACCGTTCCGAGCCGGCCGGGCACCTCGCCGAACCCGGTCCTCGACCGCGACGACGTCCTCCGCGACGCACTCTCCGACCTGCTCCAGTCCCAGACCCACTACGCCCCTGTCGTCGACGCCCGCGGCACGACCACGGGGATCCTCTCTCTCGAGGTGATCTCCGACTTCCTCTCCTCCGACGAGGCGGTCGAAGAGCATCCGGCCCCCGAGCGACCGCTGAGCTGAGCGCCCGCCGTGCTCGCGACCCTCGCCACTCTCCTCGCCCAGGTCCAGGTCCGCGAGCCGGGGACCGGGGCGACGACATGCGAGGGCAAGAACGAAGCGTTCTGCCCGGGCTTCGTGGCCGACAACATCAACGACTACGTCTCACCGCTGCTCGAGCACCTCGTTCTCGTGCTCGCGTCGGTGCTCGCCGGGTTTCTCGTCGCGATGGCGCTCGCGATCTTCTCCCACGGGCGGCGCTGGCTGATCCCGGTCTTCATCGGGACGACGGGGGTCCTCTACACGATCCCGAGCATCGCCCTGTTCCTGCTCCTGCTGCCGATCACCGGGCGTGGGACCGAGACGGCGATCATCGCCCTCTCGCTCTACAACCTCCAGATCATCTACCGCAACGCCAACTCCGGACTGGCCAACGTCCCGGGCTCGGCGCGCGATTCGGGAACCGGGATGGGGATGACGAAGCGGCAGCTGCTGTGGAAGGTCGAGCTGCCGCTGGCGCTCCCCGAGATCATCGCGGGCGTTCGGATCGCGACCGTCTCGACCGTCGCGATCGCGACCCTGGCGATCTTCGCCGGCGCCGGCGGGCTCGGCGAAATCCTTTACAACGAGGGCATCCAGCGCGGAGTGTTCAAGACGAACATCGTCTTCGGCAGCATCCTCGCCGTCGGGCTGGCGATCCTCTTCGATGGTCTGCTCGTCCTCGTCCAGCGCTACGCCGCGCCGTGGCGGAAGGTGCGGGCGCTGTGAGCGCCGTCCTCGCCGTCCCCGCGTTCCTCGGCTCGTTCGGCGGCGCGATCGACTTCATCTTCAGCGAGCAGCCGTCGGTACAGGCCGGCGAGCCGGTGGGCGGGCTCGGGCAGATCTGGGACCTGCTCGTGACCCAGGCCGCGATCAGCGTCCTGGCGCTGGTGCTCGCGATCGCGATCGCCCTGCCGATCGGCGCCTGGCTCGGTCACCGCGGCGTCGGCGAGTTCGCAGCCGTCGCGGTCGGCAACGCCGGCCGTGCGATCCCGGAGCTGGCCCTGATCGCGCTGATGGTCGCTTTCATCGGCACCGGCGTCCTCAACGTGACCATCGCGGTGACGATCCTGGGGATCCCGCCGATCCTCACGAACGCCTTCGTCGGAATGCGCCAGGTCGACCGCGGCGCGGTCGACGCCGCCCGCGGGATGGGGATGAGCGAGCTCGAGATCATCCGCCGCGTCGAGCTGCCGCTGGCGATCCCGACGATCATGGGCGGCGTCCGCACGGCGTCGGTGAACATCATCGCCACCGCGACGATCGGCTCCATCGCCGGGGTCAGCACGCTGGGCGACCTGATCCTCGGCCAGGCCACCTATGGGACCGAGGGAGTGATCGCCGGCGCGATCGTCGTCGCATTGCTCGCGCTGACCTTCGAGCTGATCTTGGCGGGCGTACAGCACCGGCTCACCCCCAAGGGGCTGGTGCTTCAGAGGACCGCCGCCAGGGCAAGTGCATAGGATCGTCGTTCAGCCGCGGAGGGGCCGCGGTACTACCAACGGGAGGACTGAAGACCAGATGCGTGACAAGACCCGGCTCCGAGGAGCCCTAGCTCTGCTGAGCGTGCTCGTTGCGGCGATCGCCCTGGCCGCGTGCGGCTCGAGCGACGACACCGCGACCGACTCCTCGTCCGACACGTCGGCGAGCAGCGACAACCTGATCCAGGACAACCCCGACAACAGCGGGGTGAAGCTGACGATCGGCTCGAAGAACTTCACCGAGCAGTTCATTCTCGGCGAGATCTACGCGCAGGCTCTCGAGGCGGCGGGGTACGACGTCTCGACCGACCTCAACCTGGGCTCCGAGCAGGTCGCCCTGAAGGCGCTCGAGAACGGCGAGATCAGCGGCTATCCGGAGTACACATCCACCGCGCTGACATCGTTCTTCGACACGGCGCCCGAGGACGTCCCGGCCGACGCCCAGCAGGCGGTCGACGACTCCCAGGAGCAGTTCGCGAAGCTCGGCCTGACGGCCTTCAGCCCGACCCCGTTCGCCGATGCGAACGCAGTCGGGCTACTGCAGTCGACGGCCGACGACCTCGGCGTCACCTCGATTTCCGACCTCCAGGGCAAGTCCCAGGACCTGACGCTCGCGGGCTCACCCGAGTGCCGTCAGCGGATCGACTGTCTCGCGGGGCTGGAGAAGTACTACGACCTCCAGTTCGGCAAGTTCACGCCGATCGACATCGGCCTGCGCTACGAGGTGCTCGACAAGGGCGACGCCGACCTGTCGATCCTGTTCACCAGCGACGCCCAGCTGTTCGTCGACAGCGACAAGTACACGCTGCTCGAGGACGACAAGGGCGTGCTGCCGGCCGGCAACGTGATCTTCATCTCCGACCAGAAGGCCGTTGATGAGGCCGGTCCTGACTACCAGGCCACGATCGAGAAGGTCCAGGAGGGCCTGACGCTCGAGGTCATGCAGGAGCTCAACGCCCGGGTCGACGTCGACAAGCAGAAGCCCGAGGACGTCGCCGCCGAGTACCTGCAGGAGGCGGGCTACACGGAGTAGGAATTGCGGAGGCGCGGCGGGCCGGCGGCTGCCGGCCCGCCGCAGCTCTCTGCCCCCTCGGATAGGCTCGCCTGCGGATGGACTTCTCGAAGCTCTCGCGCGCGGAATGGCTCGGCCTGGCCGCATCGGCCCTGCTGGTCGTCGCCGTCCTCTTCCTTCCCTGGTACGACCTCGCCGACGGGCCCTCGCGTGCCCCGGGCGGCGACGGCTTCCTCTGCGGCAACGAGCAGTTCAGCTGCACGGGCTTCGAGACCTTTCCGCTGCTTCGCTGGCTGCTCCTCGCCGCAGCCGCCGCCCCGTGGATCCTCGCCTGGATCGTCGTCCGCGGCAACAAGCTCTCGTGGCCGCCCGGCGAGCTGACGATGACCGTCGGCTTCACCGCCTTCGTGCTGATCGCCTACAACGGCGTCATCGACCCGCCCGGCTCCGGCAACCAGGAGATCGGGATCACCAAGGAGATCGGCTACTACGTCGCCCTCCTTGCGTCCCTGGGGATCGCCGCGGCCGGAATCGGCCGGGCGATGGAAGTGAACAAGGACGCGCCGCGCAAGGCGCCCGGAACCGTCTGAGAGGATCGAATAGATGGGTGTGATCTCCCAGGACAACCGCCCGGGCAGCAAGCCCGACCGCAACCTCGCGCTCGAGCTCGTCCGCGTGACCGAAGCCGCCTCGCTCGCGGCCGCCCGTTGGGTCGGCCGCGGCGACAAGGAGGCGGCCGACGGCGCCGCCGTCGACGCGATGCGGCTGCTCATCAACACCGTGCCGATGGAGGGGATCGTCGTCATCGGCGAGGGCGAGAAGGACGAGGCTCCGATGCTGTTCAACGGCGAGGAGATCGGCGACGGCAGTCCGCCGCGCGTCGACATCGCCGTCGACCCGCTCGAAGGGACCCGTCTCTGCGCCCAGGGCCGTCCCGGCTCGCTTGCGGTGATCGCGCTCGCCGAGCGCGGCACGATGTTCGACCCCGGTCCCTGCGTCTACATGGAGAAGCTCGTCGGCGGTCCCGAGATCGCCGACTGCCTGAGCCTCTCCGAGCCGGTCGGCGACGTCGTCAAGCGGGTCGCCGACCGCCGCGGCGTCAGCCCGACCGAGATCACCACCGTGATCCTCGATCGCGAGCGTCACGCCGAGGGCGTCCGTCAGATCCGCGAGGCGGGCAGCCGGATCCGCTTCATCACCGACGGCGACGTCTCGGCGGCCCTGCTGGCCGTCATGGACGGCACCGGCGTCGACCTCCTCTGGGGAATCGGCGGCACCCCCGAGGGCGTCATCTCCGCCGCCGCGATCAAGTGCCTCGGTGGGCAGATCCTCGGCCGTCTCTGGCCCCGCGACGACGACGAGCGCAAGGCCGCTCTTGAAGCCGGATACGACATCGAGCGGGTGCTAGAGGTCGACGACCTAGTCGGCGGCAACGACGCGTTCTTCGCAGCGAGCGGCGTCACCGACGGCGACCTCCTCCAGGGGGTCCGCTACCACGGCGCCGGCTACGCGACGACGGAGTCGCTCGTCATGCGCTCGAGGTCCGGGACGGTCCGGCGGATCAGCGGCCGTCACGACGGCACGAAGCTGCGCGAGGTTACCGGCGGCCTGTACGGGTAGCCGGTAGCCGATGCAACTGATCGCAGGAGCAACCGGATACGTCGGCGGCCTGCTCGCGGAGCGCCTCGTCGAAGAGGGCCGCGACGTCCGCTGCCTCGCCCGCAACCCCGAGGCGGCCGCCGAGAAGCTCGACGACCGCTGCGAGATCGTCCGCGGCGACGTACTCGACCGCGCCACCCTCGACGACGCCCTCGCGGGCATCGACGTCGCCTACTACCTGGTCCACTCGATGGGCCGCGGCGGCGACGCCGACTTCGAGGAGCGCGACCGCCGCGGCGCCCGCAACTTCGCCGAGGCGGCCAAGGCGGCCGGCGTCGAGCGGATCATCTACCTCGGCGGGCTCGGCGAAGGGACCTCGCCGCACCTCCGCTCGCGCCAGGAGACCGCCGAAGGACTCGCCTCGACGGGAGTCCCGCTCACCTACTTTCGGGCCTCGATCGTGATCGGGTCGGGCTCCGAGTCGCTGCGGACGATCGCCTACCTCGTCCGTCGCCTTCCCGCGATGGTGACGCCGAGTTGGACGTCGACCCGAACTGAGCCGATCGCAGCCGCGGACGTCGTCTCCTACCTCGCCGCGGCACTCGACGTGCCCGAATCCGCAGGCCGCGAGATCGAGATCGGCGGCGGCGAGGTCACGACCTACGGCGGACTGCTCGACGTCTGCGCCCGCGCCCAGGGCAAGCGCCCGCGGCCGCGGATCGGTGTGCCGCTGCTCTCTCCGGGGCTCAGCTCGCACTGGATCGGGCTCGTCACCCCGGTCGACGCCGGGGTCGCGAAACCGCTCGTCGAGGGCCTGACGACCGAGACGGTTGTCGAGGACGGCAGCGGGATGGAACTCTTCGACGTCGAGCCCACGCCCCTCGAGGCGTCGATGAAGACTGCGGTCAGGGAGCTGTTCGGCTGACCCCTGCCGCGATCACGGCAGCCAGTCGTGCTCGCGGTCGTCGCCCTCGGCACGCTGCTGGACCGGAAAGTCGGCGGTCATGCCGCGCAGCGTCCCGGTGTCGTGCAGCTCGAAGCGAAGCGCGTTGACGACCGCGCCGGCGAGCAGTCCGAGCGCGAGCGCGTAGAACCAGATCAACGCGATCAGCACGAAGCTGACGATCCTCCCGAACTCGCCGACGGTCGAGATGTTGACCAGGTAGAGCGGGAAGATCGTGTTGGCGATCGCCCCGGCGATCGCCATGAACAGGGCGCCGGGCCAGACGGCGCGCCACGGCAGGTGGCCCTTCGGCACGGCCCAGTAGATCAGGCAGAGGAGCAGGAAGCTGATCATCAGGCCGCCGCCGATGACGAGGATGTTGAGCAGCCAGTCGACCCGGGAGAGCCCGAGCGGAAGATCCTCGACGCCGGAGACGAGGAGGCTCTCCATCGCCGGGACGGCGACGCTTGCGGCGAGGAAGAAGGCGACGACGGCCAGCATGATCAGCGAGAAGCGCTTCTGGGCGAGCCAGCCGCGGCATTCGACGTGGTAGATGCGGCAGAACGCCGTGTCCATCGCTCCCCAGAACGAGGCGCCGATCCAGAGCCCCGCGACGATCGCGACGATGCCGATCTCGGTCGAGTTCGACTGCAACTGGTCGAGGGTCGACCGGAGCGTGTCCTGCTCGGTCGACGGGAACAGCTCGCCGAGGTCGCGCAGGATCGTGGCCTGGACGTCGGGGCTCTGGAGCAGCTTGCCGGTGATGAAGAGCAGCAGCAACGCGAACGGGAAGACCGAGAGCATCAGGTTGTAGGCGACCATCCCGGCCATCCCGGTGATGTTCTCCTCGTAGGCGCGCCTCCAGAAGGCGGCGGCCGATCGGGTGGTCCGCTGCCTCAACGCCGCTCGACGGCGTCGCGCAGCGCCGCCGCTGCGCGCCCGGCCATCCGCAGGCCGAGGGAGGCCGCGCCGCCGGCGATGGCGATGCCGCCCCGGGCGAGGTTCTCGAGGTCGGCGGCGGGGGAGTGCTCGCCCTCCGCCGACGGTCCGTCGGGCCGCCGTGGCGGCGGTTTCGGGGCTGCCGGAGGTTCCTCCTCGGCTGCCGGCGGCGGAGAAGCCTCGGTTGCGGCTTCGGCCTTCGCCGCGGCCGGCTTCGCCTCGGTGCGGCGCGGGCTGCGCACCGAGGGCCGCATCTTGGGGAGGTTGCCCAGTACCCCCGCCTGGGGCGGTGGATCGCCGTCGCCGGACTTCCGGCGTGATCCGGGATCCCCGTCAGGGTCTTTTTTGCTGCCGCTCATGGGGCTATTTCACCTTGTTTGGAGGACGAACGCGCCGCCGCACCGCAACTACCCGCCACCTCGCGCGTTATTCAGTGAGTAACCGGGTAACGGTCCCGGTGTAGCGGACCCTGGATCGGACGAGAATCGGCCGAATTCGGCTTGACTTCAGAAAGTAAAGTACATACAATGAGCCTTCGCGGGGTTTACGCCTGACGCCGGCAGACATACGAACCGTGGCAGAGACTGGACGGCGGGTCCGGTATTTCGCAGCCGCGACTCATGCCGAGAGCATCGGCGCCCGATGCACAGGACCGGGCCCATGCGGCGCACGGAACCCCGAGAACGAACCCAAAGAACGGAGCAAGAGGACTCGGAATGCTTGTAGCTGAGCTTCAGGAACTTGAAGAGGTAAAGAATCTGCTGAGCAAGGGCCAGCAGGTCGGAGTGCTGACCTTCGGCGAGATCGCGTCCGCGGTCTCCGAGGTCGACGTCGACGAGGGCGACATCGAGGAGCTGTACGGCCACCTCGAGCGCTCCGGCATCGAGCTCGTCGAGGACGTGGATCCCGCGCAGACGGCGACGCCGGAACGCGACGACGGCAAGCGCGGCAAGCGCCGGGCGAAGACGACGATCGATCTCAAGCCCGACATGACGACTGACTCCCTGCAGCTGTTCCTCAAGGACATCGGCAAGGTCCGGCTGCTGACCGCGGCCGAAGAGGTCGAGCTCGCCAAGCGGATCGAGCGCGGCGACCTCGCCGCCAAGGAGAAGATGGTGGAGTCGAACCTCCGCCTCGTCGTCTCGATCGCGAAGAACTACCGCAACCAGGGCCTCCCGTTCCTCGACCTGATCCAGGAGGGGACGCTCGGGCTGGTCCGCGCCGCCGAGAAGTTCGACTACCGCAAGGGCTTCAAGTTCTCCACGTACGCGACCTGGTGGATCCGCCAGGCGATCGCTCGCGCGCTCGCCGACAAGGCGCGGACCATCCGCATCCCGGTACACGTCGTCGAGAAGCTGAACAAGATCGGCCGTGCCGAGCGCAAGCTCGTCACCGAACTGGGCCGTGAGCCGACCCCGGAGGAGATCGCCGACGTGACCGGCATCGAGCCCGACGAGGTCGATTCGATCAAGCGCTCGGCGCAGGCCCCGGTCTCGCTCGAGAAGCCGGTCGGCGACGAGGAGGAGTCCGAGTTCGGGCAGTTCATCGCCGACGAGAAGGCCGAGTCGCCCTTCGATCGCGCTGCTGACCTCCTGACCAAGGAAGCTCTTCGCGAGGCTCTGGAGAATCTCTCCTACCGCGAGCGCCGTGTGCTCGAACTCCGCTACGGGCTCGGCGGGGAGCACCCCCGCACCCTCGACGAGGTCGGGCGCACGTTCAACGTGACCCGCGAGCGCATCCGCCAGATCGAGAACCAGTCGCTGAAGAAGCTGCAGACGCTTGCTGAAGCGCAGAAGCTGCGCGAGGTCGCGTAGCGCCCAAGCCGCCCGGGTCTCCCGGGCGCCCGGCCCCCGCCCGGGGCCGCCGGAAAAGAAGACCTCAGACCTCAGAACCGGACGCCGCCACCGGAATGGCCCGGCGCCCATGCACGACGAACGGAGCAAAGAAAACAATGAGTACCGCCACCAAGACAAGACCTGCCAAGAGCGACGTCGTGGAGTTCACCTGCGCGCGTTGTGAGGTGACCAGCCGCTGGACCGAGGGACTCGGGGCCGCAACGCCTCCGAACTGGGTCAAGGAGAAGGGGCTCTACTACTGCCTCGTCTGCCGTCGCGAGCGCGCCATGGAGCAGGCCGTCGAGAAGGCCGGCGGCCAGAGCGTCAGCACCGCCGACCGGGCGAAGCTGCGTTCCGCCGCGGTGGTCGACTTCGAGATCGCCCGCGATCCCGACCGGACCGAGGGCGAGATCGCCAAGGCCGCCCGCGCCTCGATCGGCGCCGTCCGTAAAGCACGCAAGGGCGGCCGCCGCCCCGACTGACGGGTCGCGAGGCCGCTGCTCGGCGTCATCGGCCGGCTCGCGACCAAATAGGTCGCGTCGCCGGCCTCTTCCTTGATCAGCGGGCTCGCGACCTCGTCAGTGACGGGGCGGAGGGCCGGGCTGGGTCTCCGAGCCGCGCGGTCGCGAGCCGTCAGGGCTCAAGCGTTTTCGCGGCGGGCCGATAGGGGGGGCATGCCCTTCCAGGTTGATGATGCGCTGCGCTACGTCGTCCAGAGCGAAGGCTCCGACCTGCATCTGAAGGTCGGGGCGCCGCCGATGGTCCGCATCCACGGCACGCTCGGTGGGATCCCCGGCGCCCAGCTGCTGACCACCGACGACACCGAAGAGGCGCTCCGCACCCTGGTCGGCGCCCTGCCGGCCCGCGCGGAGTTCGACGAGGAGGGCGAGGCCGACTTCTCGTACTCGATTCCGCGCGTCTCGCGGTTCCGGGTCAACGCCTTCCGCCAGCGCGGCTCGATCTCGATCGTCTGCCGCGCGATCCCGTACCAGATCCGGACCATCGAGGATCTCGGTCTGCCGCCGGCGATTCGCGGCCTCGCCGAGGAGCGGCGCGGAATCATCCTTCTGACCGGAACCACCGGTTCCGGCAAGTCGACGACGCTCGCGGCGATGATCGACCACATCAACGAGACTCGGGCCGAGCACGTGATCACGCTCGAGGATCCGATCGAGTACCTGCACGCCGACAAGCGCTCGATAATCAACCAGCGCGAGGTCGGCTCCGATACGAAGAGCTTCCCGCGGGCGATGCGCCGGGTCCTCCGTCAGGACCCCGATGTGATCCTGATCGGCGAGATGCGCGACGAGGAGACGGTCCGCACGGCTCTGAGCGCCGCCGAGACCGGCCACCTCGTCCTCTCGACGCTCCACACCCTCGACGCGACCGAGACGATCAACCGGATCATCGACTTCTTCCCGCCGCACCTGCAACAGCAGGCGCGGGTGATGCTGGCCTCGACGCTGCGCGGCGCCGTCTCGCAGCGGCTGGTCCCGACCGTTGACGGAAACGGGCGCGTCGCCGCTTGCGAGGTGATGATCGTCACCGGCCGGGTCGAGGACCTGATCCTCAACCCCGAGGAGACCGGGAAGATCAGCCAGGTGATCGCCGAGGGCGACTATTACGGGATGCAGACCTTCGACCAGTCGCTGCTCGCGCAGGTCCAGAGCGGCCTCGTCTCCGAGCGCGTCGCGATGGATTACGCCTCGAGCCCGCACGACTTCAAGCTGATGCTCGCGGCGGGCGGAGAGCGCGCCAGCGACATCTCCCAGCTCGGCGGAACGCCCGGTGCCGAAACGGTACCGAGTCCGCACTTCACTTCCTGAAGTATTGCTATTCTTTTGAGGAAGAGCGCGTGCCGAACGACCCGCGCCCTTCAGGAGACCATGGCGACATCAGATCCCGATTGCCCCGTCTGTGCATGTGCCGAGATCATCTCCGGCAAGTGGACTCTGCTCGTCATCCGCGACCTCTCCACGGGTAACCGCCGCTTCTGCGAACTCGAGCGCTCGCTCGACGGCATCAGCCCGCGGACCCTGTCGTTGCGGCTCCGGGCGCTCGAGGAATGCGGCGTCGTCGAGCGGCACACCTATCCCGAGGTGCCGCCCCGCGTCGAGTACGCGCTGACCGAGAAGGGGAGGGCTCTGTCCCCCCTGATCGACGACATGCGCGAGTACGGCGCTCGCTGGCTCGGAGTCGGCGAGAAGGCCGACCAGCGCGAGTCCGTCGCGGCCTGACCTCTTTCTGGGCGGAAAGTTGCAGGCAGGAACGTCGCCGGTGCGGGCGAAGACCGTCCCCGTGCGCGACCTTCATCTACGACACACGCTGACCGCTCTGGCCCGGGACGCCTCCGAGGTCTTCGCCGACCTCGTCGAGGGCGGGCAGGAGATCCCCTATGAGATCGGCGACGCCGGCGACGGTTTCTCGTTCTGTCACTACCAGCCGCTGACGGCCCGGTTCGTGCGCGACAACGCCGGCGAGCTGCGTGAGCTCGACAGCTTTCACGAGGCCGTCGAGACGATGCGCCGCGCCGACGTCGCGGGCGTCTACCTCGAGAACGCCGGCATCGCTCCGCCGGTCGACGCCGTCGAGCGCGCCAATCTCGCTGTCACCTACTTCCTCGCGCGCCTCTGGGACGGAGTCGCCGATTTCGAGCTCGACGACGACCGGTTCGCCTCCGCGGTCGCCGAGATCGAAGAGTGCGCGGAGCCCGAGACCGGTGAGGTCGAGGCGATCGTGCCGCTCATCGGATTTCAGATGCCGGCGACGCGACTCGACCTCAGCGGAGCGGCGATCGTCCGTGCCGACGCGGTCGACGTGCCCTCCGAGGCCGCCCGCGGCGAGCGCCCCGGCGGCGCCGCCTGGGAGCCCACCTTCCTGATCAGCGCTCGCGTCTCGCTCGACGAGGACGGCGGCCTCGGCGGCGCCGGTGACCGCGTGGCCCGCACGTTCGAGCGGGTCGTGACGACGCTGCGCCTGCACAAGCCCGGCGGAGTCGGGCTCGGCCCGCACGGCTGGGTCCGCGTCGCGGGCGACCGCTGGCGGCGGATCGCAACCGGAGCCGGCAAGCCGCGCCCGGGCGGCTATCGCCTGACCGAGATCGATCTCGACGACGTCGCCGACCTGTCGCGCACCGTCTCCGTGCACCCCAAGCGGGTCGCGAGGCTGCGGCGCGCGCTGCTCCGCTTCGAGGCCGGCCTCGACCGCCGCGGAGCCGTCGACGCCCTCAACGACCATCTTCTGGCCCTGCGCTTCCTCCTCGAGGGGGAGGGTCCCGCCGGGGTCGGCCTGCCGATGCGCGTGGCCGCCCTCGCCGAGGGCGACGACGGACGCAACGGCCGCGGCGACGCAAAGCAGGTCGTCGAGCAGGCGATTTCGCTGGAGCGTGAGCTCTGGAGCGGTGAGCCGACGCGCGCCGAGGGCGCCCCCGGCCCAGCGGAGATCGCCGGTCGGGTCGAGGAGCTGCTCCGCACGATTCTGCGCCGTGGCGTCACCGGGGAGATCGGCAGCGACTTCCGCGCGGCCGCCGACGAGGCCCTGCTCGCCGACGGACTTGCGTTCGGAGAGGGCTCGCCGACCGAGCTCGGCACCGACACCGAGTGGGACTTCGACGCCATCGAGATCGACGCGATTGCCGCCGGGCCGGAGATGACCGAGCCCGTCACCACGGAGTCGGAGCTGACCGAGTCGGAACTCGACCTCGGCTTCGACAACGACGACGAGGAGATCGTCGCCTCGCGGATCGAGCCCGATTTCGACATCGCCGCCGAGATCGAGGACGAGACGGGGATCGCGAGCCCGGCTCCCGAGCCCGGCGCGGAGACTCCCTCCTTCGAGCGCAAGCAGGTGCACCTGCCGCTGATCCTTCCCGACGACGAGCAGGACGCCGTCATCGAGGACGAGGGCCTGGCGCCGACCCGCTCGTTCACCTTCCTCGACGAGGAGATCCAGGAGGAGCCGCTCAAGGAGCCGACGCGGACCGCGACCGGCGCCGGCTGGCTCGACGAGGTCGACGACGGGGCGACGATGGACTTCCCGGCTCGGCCCAACCACCTCAACGAACTCGCGCGTCCGCCGATGGACCGCGAGGAGGTCAAGGCACGGGTCCAGTACCTGTTCCCGCGGACCGAGACGAACTGGACCGTCGGCAGCCGCGCACCGCGTCGCGCCGCCGGCTGATCCTCAGCGGTCCTCATCCGGCATCAGCAGCGCCGCAAAGGCGCGCAGGCCCTCGAGATCGTGGATCTCGTCGCTGAGCTCAGGCACCTCGAAAACCGGGACTCCCGGCGAACCGGCCCGGAGCTCGTCGATGTTCTCGCGGTCGCGGCCCGCGAGAAGCGTTCTGGCCGCATGGGCCGCCAGGACCCGCTCGACGAGGTCTTCGTCCGCCAGAACGGCTCCCAGGGCTTCTGGTGAGTCCGCATCGGCGGCCCCGGGCTCGCTCGTAGTGTGAACGCGGTTGACGATCACGCCGCCGAGCGGCAGATCGGCCGATTCGAGCTTGCCGCGCAGATAGCCGGCCTCCTTCATCGGCTCGCCCGCCGGCCCGGTGACGATCAGGAAGGTCGTCCGTTCGTCGCTGAGCAGGGCTTCGACGCGCTCGGCCCGGTCCCGGAATCCGCCGAGCAGCCCGGCCATCGCCGAGAAGAACTCGGAGAGGTCGGCGATCAGATCGCCGCCGGTGACGCGGCGGAGGACCGAGGAGACGACGGCGAAGCCGCGGCCGGCGACGCGGGCCCCGAACCCGGTCGGCCGGATGAACAGCCGCATCGCCCGGCCCTCGACGAACTGGGTGACGCGCCGCGGGGCGTCGAGGAAGTCGAGCGCATTGCGCGACGGCGGCGTGTCGAGGATCAACAGGTCGAAGTCGTCGTCGGTGTCGAGCTCGTAGAGCTTCTCCATCGCCATGTACTCCTGAGAGCCCGCCAGAGCGCCGGAGATCTGCTTGTAGATCCGGTTGTCGATGATCCGCTGACGCGACTCTTCATCCGGCGAGTAGCGGTTGATTACCTCGTCGAAGGTCGCCTTCGAGTCGAGCATCATCGCCCAGAGCTCGCCGCCGTCCTCGGTCCTGCCGTCGAGATCCACCCGGCGGGGGACGTTGCCGAGCTCCTCGAGGCCGATCGAGTCGGCGAGGCGCTTGGCGGGGTCGATCGTGAGCACCGCGACCTTGAGGCCGCGACCCGCCATCGCGACGGCGATCGCGGCCGAGGTGGTCGTCTTGCCGACGCCGCCGGAGCCGGCGCAGATGCAGATCGAGCGCCCGGCGAGGATGGCGTCGAGGTGGGCGCTCATGCGAGCTCCTCGGCGAGCGTCTCGAGCTCGGCGGCCCCGAAGTCGGCCCTGAACAGGAACGGCAGCTCGGTGATCGGGATGCCGGGGACGATGCCGCGCAGGCGCTCGAGCTCGATCCGCTGGACCTGCGCCCGCTCGGCCTCGGCGACGGCCGCGTCGAGGGCCCCGGAGGGCAGCTCCTCGCGGGCGGCCCGGACCCGGTCGAGCTCGGCGGCCGAGAAACGCTCCGGAAAGAGGCCGTTGACGAATACCTCGTCGAGCACGACGCCCGCCTCCGCGAGGCCCACCGCGAGGTCGGCGGTCTCGTTGACGGCCATCTCCTCCGGGGTGGCGACGATTCCGACCCCGGAGGCCTCCGTGTCGGTGATCATCCGCTCGATTCGGGAGGCCTGATCCGCCAGGGGGCCGCCGCGGGCGATCCGCCGGAACGTCCCCGGTGCCTCCAGGAAGCCGACCCCGTGGCCCGTGGCCGGGGCGTCGACGATGACGACGTCGTAGGTCCCGCGCTCGCCCGGCGAGCGTCGCTCGTCGAGCGTCAGCTCGTATGCCTTGCCGATCGAGACGACCTCCTGGAGGCCCGGCGTGGCCGCGGCGAGGTAGCTGAACAGGTTGCTGCGGTAGAGCAGGGATGCCATCGCCCGCACGGGCAGGAGGACCTCGAGGTACTCGCGGACCATCTTGTCGGGGTCGACCGAGATCGCCGAGAGGCCGTCGGCGACCTCGACCTCGTTGAATCCGATCGGATCGATCCCGAACAGGGCCGAGCCGCGTTCCTGGCTCGCGATCTCGCAGACGATGGCGCGTTTGCCCGCCGCAGCGGCCGCGAGGCCGAGCGCGTATGCGACGGTCGTCTTTCCGACGCCGCCCTTGCCCGTGACGAAGGCGAGCCGCTTGTCGAGCAGGCCGGCGATGTGTCCATTCTCGCAAGCGCTCGGCACGGGTTCGGAAAGATTGGGAGGAAACCGCGTGCGGTAGCCGAATAAGCGGTCACCATGGGCTTGTTCAACAGGAAGAATCCGGAAGGGCGCACCGCGGAGAAGGACACTTCCCGCGAGCCGCAGAGCACCGAGGCCGAGGTCGAGGTGGCAGCACGCGAGCATGTCGAGCACGACATCGCTTCGCCGGCTCCCCTGCCGGGGCCGCCCGTCGCCGCCGCGCCGGAGCCCGAGCCCGAACCCGTACCCGTCGAGGAGCCGGTCGTCGACCGTGCCCCCGCCGATCCCTACGGCGACGAGCTCCGCGAGCTCGAGAGCAAGGCATCGGCCGAGCCCGAGCCCGCCGCCGAGCCGGTCGCCGCGACCACCGTCGACGAGCCCGCCTCCGGGAAGCTCGACAAGGAGGAGCTGCGCCGCGCCGTCAAGGGCGCCGGTGAGCCCGATCCCGACGAGGGCCGCGTCTCCGCCGACGAGCTGATCGGACCGACCCTGAAGCGCCGCCATCCCTTCGCCCCGGAGCCTGATGCGCCGGCGTCGGAGCGGACGATGAAGGTCTTCGCGTTCGCCAACCAGAAGGGCGGCGTCGCGAAGACGACCACGACACTCAACCTGGCGGTCGCGCTGTCGGAGTCCGGCCACCGCGTCCTCGCGGTCGACCTCGACCCGCAGGGCAACCTGACGATGAGCCAGGGCATCGACCCCGACACGGTCGAGAAGAGCCTCTACCACGTGCTCGTCGAGCGCATGCCGCTCAAGGAGATCATCCAGCACCGCGAGGTCGACATCGCCGTCGCGTCGATTGACCTCGCCGGCGCCGAGATCGCGATGAGCACCCAGATCGGCCGCGAGCGATCGCTGCAGAAGGCGCTCGCCCAGGTCGCCGACGATTACGACTTCGTGTGCATCGACACGCCGCCCAGTCTCGGGCTGCTGACGATCAACGCGCTGACGGCCGCCGACAAGGTGATCGTCCCGGTCCAGTGCGAGTACCTCTCGATGCGCGGGCTCGTCCAGCTGCAGAACACCCTCGAGATGATCCGGGAGAACCTCAACCCGGACGTCCAGATCGAGGGCATCCTGCCGACGATGCTCGACACCAGGACAATCCACGCCAAGGAGGCCGTCGAGATCCTCGAGGAGAACTTCGGGGAACTCGTCTTCAAGTCGCGGATCAGGAAGGCGATCAAGTTCGCCGAGGCCCCGGTGAAGGGTGCCTCCGTCCTGAAGTACGATCCGCAGAGCAACGCGGCCCAGTGCTATCGCGATCTGGCTGAGGAGGTCCTGGAACATGGCTCGAAGGAATAAGCGGGCAAGCATGCGCGAGGGTCCCCTCGCCGACCTCTTCAGGTCGACGGAGGAGGCTCCCGAGGACCCGCCCGAGCCCCCCGCCCGGCCGGAGCCGCGCCGCGAGCGCCAGCCCGACCCGGAGCCCGCCGCGGCGGAGCCGCCCCCGCGCGAGCCCGCCCGTGAGCCGGATCCCGAGCCGGTGCGCGCCGAGGCGCCGTATCAGCCCGACGAGCCCCGCCCCCAGGCGCGCCCCGCCAAGGACCGCCTGCGCGACGTCTTCAGCAGCGACCCGAACGATCGCGAGCCCGCCTACGGGCGCTCCGATGCCTCGCGGACTCCCGCGACCGCTACCCCGCAGGTCAACGACCCGCTGATCCGCGTCGTCGGCGTCGGTGGTGGTGGCGTCAACGCCGTCAACAGGATGGTCGAGGCCGGCATCACCGGCGTCGAGTTCATGGCCGTCAACACCGATCTCCAGTCGCTCCAGCAGAGCGCCGCGGATCTGACGATCCACATCGGCGGCGGGGTCACCCGTGGTCTCGGGTCCGGTTCCGACCCCGAGCTCGGCTATCGCGCCGCCTTCGAGGAGCAGGACCGGATCAAGCGGATGCTGAAGGGCTCCGACATGGTCTTCGTCGCCGCCGGCGCCGGTGGCGGCACCGGCACGGGCGCCGCTCCCGTGATCGCCCGGCTCGCCCGCGACGTCGGTGCGCTGACCGTCGGCATCGTGACCCGCCCGTTCGGGTTCGAGGGCACGCGCCGCGCCAAGCAGGCCGACAAGGGCATCGACGCGCTCGCCGGCGAGGTCGACACCCTGATCGTCGTCCCCAACGACCGGCTGCTCTCGGTTCTCGAGCGCAACACGTCGATGGTCGAGGCCTTCCGGGTCGCCGACGACGTGCTCCGCCAGGGCGTCCAGGGCATCTCCGACCTGATCACGCTCCCCGCCCTCATCAACCTCGACTTCGCCGACGTGCGGACGACGATGCGCGACGCCGGACCGGCGCTGCTCGGCATCGGCATGGGCAGCGGCGACACCCGCGCGGCCTTCGCGGCCGAACGGGCGATCTCCTCGCCCCTGCTCGAGACGTCCATCGAGGGCGCTCGTTCGATTCTGCTGTCGATCACCGGCGGCGCCGACATGTCGCTGGTCGAGATCTCCGAGGCCGCCCGGGTCATCCAGGAGGCCGCGCACCCGGAGGCGCACATCATCTTCGGCGCCAACGTCGACGACGCTCTCGACGAGCAGATGTGGGTGACCGTGATCGCGACCCGCTTCGACGCCCGCGGCCGCCGCGCTGACGGCAGCTCGACCGGTGTGTCGCGCTCGACCGCCCGTCCCTCGGCCCGCCGGGCCGAGACCTCGGGAGCGCGGCGCGTCCCCGACTACGAAGAGCGCCCCGGCGATCTCGGCATCGACGTTCCCGAGTTCATCCCCAACTAGGCAGGCCGTGGACCGCCCGTGAGCCGCGGCGTCGTCGCCGGCGGGCATCCGGCCACCGCCGAGGCGGGCGCCTGGGCACTGCGTGAGGGCGGCAACGCCGTCGACGCGGCGATCGCGGCCGTGCTGGCGTCGGTCGTCGCCGAGAGCCCGCTGACCGGGCTCGGGGCGGGCGGGTTCATGCTCGTCCACACGCCCGGGGGTGACGCGACCCTGCTCGACTTCTTCGTGTCGGCCGGCGGGCTCGGCGGCACCCCGCGCGAGGCCGAGCTCGAACCGGTCGTCATCGACTTCGGCGACACGACCCAGGTCTTCAACATCGGCCCGGCCTCGTGCGGGGTGCCGGGCGTGCCGAGTGGAATGGCCGCAGCCGCCGAGCGGTTCGGCTCGATGCCGCTCGCCGACCTCGCCGCCCCAGCGGTCGCCCTCGCCAGGGACGGGGTCGAGATCACCCCTCAGCACGGTTACCTGTTCGAGATCCTGGCGCCGATCCTCGCCCGCGAGGCCGCCGGCGCCGAGGTCTATGCCCCTCGCGGGGCGATGCTCGGTCGCGGCGAGACGATCGTCTTCCCGGAGCTCGCCGAGACGATCGAGCGCTTCGGCGCCGACGGCCCGGCGCCGTTCTACGACGGCGACATCGCCGCCGCGATCGCCGCCACCGTGGGCGGCCAGGGCGGCACCTTGAACGCCGCCGACCTCGAGTCCTACGAGACCGCCGTCCGCGATCCGGTCCGGGCGCGGTTCGGCGACTGCGAGATCCTCACCAACCCGCCGCCCTCATCGGGCGGCGTGCTGATCGCCTACGCCCTCGAGCTGCTCTCGCGGCGCGGCGGGGCGACGGACACGGTCAGCGTCGTCGAAGTGATGCGCGAGGCGCAGGAGGCCCGCACCCGCGAGTTCCTCGCCGGCCTCTACGAGCCCGGCTTCGAGTCACGCTTCCTGGCCGACCGGCTCGGCTCGACGACCCACATCACGGCGCTCGACGGCGACGGCGGCTGCGCCAGCGTCACCTGCTCGAACGGCTCCGGCTCCGGCCTCTTCGTGGAGGGCACCGGCATCCAGCTCAACAACATGCTCGGCGAGGAGGACCTGAACCCCTTCGGCTTCCACGCAACCGCGCCCGGCCGCCGGATGCCGTCGATGATGTCTCCGACGATCGCCCTCCGCAATGGCGAGCTGGTACTCGGCCTCGGCAGCGGCGGCTCGAACCGAATCCGCTCGGCGGTCACCCAGACGATCCTCCGCTACCTCGGAGACGGCCTCGGCCTCGACGCGGCCGTCCGCGCGCCCCGGGTCCACTTCGAGGCGGGAATCGTCCACGCCGAGCCCGGCGTCGACCCGGCAGCGCTCGACACCCTCGCGGTGTCCGGCTACGAGGTCGTCCGCTGGCGCGAGCCGAGCCTCTTCTTCGGCGGCGTCCACGCGGTAGCCGCCGGCCACGGGGAGCCCGAGGCGGCGGGGGACCCGCGGCGCGGCGGCGCGGTCGCGTACGGGTGAGGTTCGGGGGCGCCGGGAGCGCTGGTTGGCTTCGGGCAGCGGGGGAAGGGGGTTGGATGCCGCGGCGGGCTCGGTCCTAACGGCCGATTCCGCTCCCCGCACTGCCTTTTCCCGCCCGTTAGTCGATGCGGGGGACCGATCCGCCTGGCTTGTGCCCGTTGCTCCGCGCCAGGTCGGCGTCGCCGCGGGCCTTGACGAGTCCGGCGTGGAGGCGGCGGAGGGAGGCGGCGAGGGTCTGCAAGCGCTCGCGCTCGTCGCCCTCCTCGAGGAGGAGCTGCTTGTCGGCGGCGGGCATCTCGATCTGCGCGGCGATCGGGTAGGCGGAGTCGGAGGCCCCGGCGCGGGCGGGGTCGGCGCCGACGGCTTCGAGCAGCTTGGCGAAGGCGTCGCGGGCGGCCTCGAGCTCGTCGTCGAGGTTGTCGGTCGAGTCCTCGACGTCGATCAGCTCGACGGTGGCAGCGGGCCAGTCGGGCGCCTCGAAGCGGTCGAGGACGCGGAACGGGGTCTCGCCGCGGACGACGATGTCCATGCGGCCGTCGTCGTGCCGCTCGATGACGTCGGCGACGAGTGCCGTGCAGCCGACCGAGCGGGCTCCCTCCTCGTCGCGGAGGACGATGCCGAAGGGGGAGTCGTGCTCGATGCAGTCGGCGATCATCAGCCGGTAGCGCTCCTCGAAGATGTGCAGCGGGACCCGTTCGGCAGGGACGAGGGCGAGGGGAAGTTCGAAGATCGGCAGTTCGCCGGCGGGGTGGTCGGGCACGCGACCGATGATATGACCACGCGCCCGTCGGCTCGTGGCGTGAGAATGTCGGTGTGGCCGATTCGATCGACTTCGCAGGTGAGGGGCTGCTCGATGGTCTCGAGGGGGAGGAGCGCGAAAGTCGCCTCGCCCTGCTCGAGCGGCTGAGCGGCGACGGCGCCGAGCTCGAGGAGCTTCGTGACGCGGTCGACGGCGGCAGGCTGCCGCTGATGGAGCTGGAGCGGATGCTCGCCGGCCGCCCGCGGTACACGTCGGAGGAGATCTCCGAGCTCTCCGGCGTCCCGATCGACGAGCTGGAGCGGCAGTGGCGCTCGATCGGACTCGCGGTCCCGAACCGCGACGAGAAGGTCCTCAGCCGCGAGGACCTCGACGCCGCCAACCGGATGCGGTCGATCCTCGACGCGGGCCTCGCTCCCGAGCAGCTGGCCGAGCTCGGCCGGACGATCGCCGTCGCGATGTCGCAGTTCGCCGCCGCGTCGCGCCAGGTCGTCGGGGGCACCTTCGTCGGCGACGGGGGCGCCGAGGACGAGGTCTCCGATCGCGTCGCCGAGGGCGCCGGAGGCCTGATCCCGACCGTCGGCCCGACGCTCGACTACGTCTACCGCCGCCACCTCCGCGAACAGCTTCGCCACGCCGCCTTCGACGAAGTCGACGTCAACCGGGTCGGTGGCGGGCTGCCCGATGCCGGGATGATCGCGGTCGGATTCGCCGACCTGGTCGGGTTCACGAAGCTCGGCGAGCAGCTGCCGCCCGAGGAGCTCGGGCGGGTGACCGGCCGCCTCGAGGAGGTCGCCCGCGAGGTGTCCCACGGCCCGGTCCGCCTGGTCAAGCTGATCGGGGACGCGGCGATGCTCGCCTCGGCCGACACGACGGCGCTCCTCGAGTCGATGCTCGAGCTCGTCGACGCGATGGCCGAGGAGGAGGACGGATTTCCGCTCGTTCGGGCGGGGCTCGCCTACGGGGCCGCGTTCACGCGCGGCGGCGACTACTACGGGCGCCCCGTGAACCTGGCGAGCCGGATCACCGAGGTTGCCCGCCCCGGCAGTGTCCTCGTCGCACCCGAGGTGGTCGAGCACATCGACGAGGACGCTTACCGCCTCTCCAAGGCCGGCCGCAAGAACCTGAAGGGGATCAAGGGCAACGTCGAGGTCTGGCGGGTCCGGCGGCTCGAGGGAGAGCCCGGCGACGGAAAGGTGGCCGCCGAGGAGTGATCCGGGCGGCTCTACGGACCGCAGTAACCGGCGTCCACTGACGGCCACGAGTCGGGAATCGAGTCCGCGATGTTGCTGCTGGTCCTATTTGCGCTGCTCGCCGGAGCGGGTACGGCCGTGTCGCCCTGCGTGCTTCCGATCCTTCCCGCGGTGCTGTCGGCCGGGGTCACGGGCGGACGCCGCCGCCCGCTCGGGATCGTCACCGGGCTGACCCTCTCGTTCACGTTTGCCGCCGTCGCGCTCGTCTACCTGATCGACGCGCTCGGACTCCCCGACGACATTCAGCGGATCGTCGCGATCGTCGTCCTCCTCGGATTCGGGATCGCCCTGATGATCCCGCCGATCGGCGACCGGATCGAGGCCTGGCTTTCCCGCATCGTCGGCGCCCCGCGGATGCAGAGTGGCGAGGGCTTCGGGTCCGGGTTGATCCTCGGCGGCGCCCTCGGGATGGCCTACTTCCCCTGCGCGGGTCCGATCCTGGCCGGGGTGATCACGGTCTCGGCGGCCCAGGACTTCACGGCGGGCCGGCTCCTCATCGCCCTCGCCTACGCGGTCGGATCGGCGGCCGTCCTCTACGCGATGCTCATCTTCGGGCGCCGGTTCACCGACCGCCTCAAGGGCCATCAGCGTCAGATCCAGTTCGGGATGGGGGCGGTGATGGTCGCGGTCGCCCTCATGATGGCCGCGAACCTCGACGTCCGCTTCCAGAACGCGATCGCGGACGACCTCCCGGCGTTCCTGACCAACCCCGCCGGCGGCCTCCAGGAGAGCGACGCCGTCGCGTCGCGGATCGCCGACCTGAACGGGACCGCCGGCCGCGCAGCGACCGAGGGCGGCGGGGCGGAGGCAGCGTCCGGCTCGAAGCTGCCCGTCCTCGCGCCGGCTCCCGACATCACCGATCCCGGCGAGTTCTTCAACACCGACGGCGAGCCGGTGTCGATTTCCGACCTCACCGCGGAGGGCAAGACCGTCCTCGTCGACTTCTGGACCTACACCTGTATCAACTGCATCCGCACCCTTCCCGAGGTCGAGTCCTGGTACGAGCGCTACGCGGACAAGGGGCTGGTGGTCGTCGGCGTCCACACGCCCGAGTTCCCCTTCGAGCGCGACGCCGGCAACGTCGCCGACGCGATCGAGCGGAACGGGCTCACCTATCCGGTCGTCCAGGACAACGACTACGGGACCTGGAACGCGTTCGCCAACCAATACTGGCCCGCCAAGTACCTGATCGACTCGTCCGGAAATATCCGCTATGCGCACTTCGGCGAGGGCGACTACTCGCAGACCGAGGATGCGATCCGCAGCCTCCTGGCCGAGAACGGATCGGTCGGGGCTCGCGCGCCCGACGTGGACGTCGAAGCCCCCGACCCGCACCTGCGGACACCGGAGACTTACCTCGGCGTCGCCCGCGCGCAGGGGTGGACGAACGGCCCGCTGCGTCCCGGCAGCAAGGACTTCGGCGAGGCGCGCGGCGACCCGCCTCCGAACGGTTTCGCCTATTCGGGCAGCTGGAACATCAGCGACGATTACGCCTCCGCGCTCGACGGCGCCCGCATCGACGCCACCTTCACGGCGAGGCGCGTCTTCCTCGTGCTCGGCTCGCCGGACCAGGACCGGACGGTCCGCGTTCTCCTCGACGGTAAACCGGTCGCGGCGGCCGACGCCGGCGCCGACGTCGAGGACGGGGTCGTCACCGTCGGCGAGCAGCGCCTCTACGACCTCGTCGACCTGCCGAAGGCGGGTACCCACACGCTGACGCTCGAGTTCGAGCCGGGAATCGCCGGCTACGCGTTCACGTTCGGCTAGTCCGTCAGCCGGGCCGGCGCGCCGAGAAGACGAGGTTGTAGAAGAGCTCCGGCGGCAGGTACGGCTCGAGCAGAGCGTTGTCGACGCGCTGCAGCGACAGGTAGCTCCGGAAGGCGAAGAAGCGCCAGCGATCCGGGATCTCGTCGGGGGTGGCCGTCGACTCGACCGTCCGCAGCCACCAGCCGTAGAGGTTGGCGAGGAGCTCCTCGCCGCGGATCTTCGTGTCGGCGAAGCCGGCGTGTCCGAAGATCCGCCTGATCTGACCGGGGTCGAAGGCGTGGACGTCGACCTCGGCCTCGAGCGCGTGGCCGTAGTCGGGATCGTTGCCGCCCTCGTCGCTGCGCTTGCCGGCGCCGACGGCGCGCCGCCAGAGCGGCGCCGCGGCGATGGCGGCGCGCTTCGGGACCGCGGCGATCTGATCGCCATAGGCGGACGGCTCGCCGCAGAAGACGACCGTCCCGCCGGGCTTGAGTACGCGGAAGAACTCGGCGGCGGCGCGGTCGAGGTCGGGGATGTGGTGGAGCACGGCGTGACCGAGCACGAGGTCGAAGGTGCCGTCCTCGAACGGCAGTTCCTCGGCATCGGTGACCACGGTCTCGACGTCGAGACCGAGCTCGGCGGCGTTCGCCTCGAGCGCCCGCAGCATTCCCGGGGCGATGTCGGTCGCGGTGACGCGGCGGATCGTGCCCGCGTTCATGAGGTTCAGGGAGAAGTAGCCGGTGCCCGCGCCGATCTCGAGGGCGTGGTCCCAGGTGCCCGGCGCGTGGCCGAGCGCTTTGGCCAGCTTGGCGATCACCTGCGCGCGCCCGGTCGCGGCGAAATCGATTCCCCACTTCGAGTCGTACGAGTCGGCCGCGAGGTCGTGATACCGGGTGTTGACGTCGCGGATCCGCTCGGCGCTGGCGTCAGCAGCCGCTGGCATGGCCCGGGACTGTACCGTCAGCCGACCGGTGTCCTCTTCCACGCCCGAGACCCCACGGCGGTACCTCCAGGCCGACCAGCCCGACGGAGTCCCTCCGCTCGAGCTGACCGGCGAGCGGACCCTCCCCGACGTGCCCGAGGAGAATTACTGGTTCCGCCGCCATCTCGCGGTCTACGAGTGGATCGCCGGACGGGTGGGAGGGATGCGGGTCGCCGACCTCGCCTGCGGTGAGGGATACGGATCCGACGTCCTCGCCGGCGCCGCGGCCGACGTGGTCGGGATCGACGCCAACCCCGAGGCCCACGAGCATGCGAAGGCCCGCTACCGGCGCCCCAACCTCCGCTTCGAGCGTGATCTCGTCGAGAACGTCTCCGGGCCGCTCGACGCCGTCGTCTTCCTGCAGACCATCGAGCACATCGAGGACGTGCCGGCGCTGCTCGCCGCGATCCGCGCCGCCGCCCCGCTGGCCTTCATCTCGACGCCGAACCGGCTCACTCTCGCCCCCGAGGGCGCCGAGAAGTCCGACAACCCCTGGCACCTCCGCGAATACACGATCGGCGAGTACCGGGCGATCATCGAGCCGGCCTTCGGGGCGGTCGAGATCTTCGGCCTCTTCCACGCCGGCAAGCTCGCCGTCCACGAGCGGGCGATCGCACTCGGCTGGGACCGCGTCCACTCGCTGCTGCGGATCACGAAGCCCTTCTACGACCGGTTCACGCCCGCGATCAGCGCCTCCGACTTCGTGCTCCGCCCGGAGGCGACGGCCGACCTCGACAAGGCTCTGGACTTCGTGGCCGTCTGCCGGGAATGACGGCGGCGCCGGCGGGGCACGGCGAAGAGCAGGAGCGCGCCGGAGAAGACCCGGGCGAAGCGGTGGGGGACATCGCGATCGTCCTCCACTCGCACATGCCCTACGTGGAGGGGTTCGGGACCTATCCGTTCGGCGAGGAGTGGCTCTTCGACGCGTTCGCGCGCTCGCATCTGCCGGTCCTCGCGGCCGCGCGCGACCTGACGATGACGATCACTCCCGTGCTCGCCGATCAGCTCGAGGACGCGGCCGCCGCGGGGCGGATGCGCGACTTCGTCCGCGGCTTCAGGGTCGGCTCGGCCGAACTCGACACGGGCGACGTCGATCCCGAGCTGGCCGCCGCCTGCCGCGCCGAGGCCGAGCGCTATCGGGAGGCGCTCGATTCGCTCGAGGGCCTCGGCGACGACCCACTCGAAGCGTTCCGTGGGGCGGCGTCCTCCGGGCGAGTCGAGCTGATGACGTCGGCCGCCACGCATGCGCTCCTGCCCCTGATCGCGACGCGGGAGGGCCGGATGCTGCAGCTCGAGACCGCGGTCCGCTCGCACCGGCGGCGGTTCGGTCCGGCGGCCGGCATCTGGCTCCCGGAATGCGCCTACGAGCCCGGCCTCGAGGAGCTCCTCGCCGAGTTCGGCTTCGAGTACTTCTGCACCGATCAGTCGGCGCACGAGCCCGCCGAGGCCGCCATGCGCCCGATCGCCGCCGGCGAGCACGTGACCGCCTTCCCGATCGACTGGGAGGCCGTCCAGTGGCTCTGGTCCTGGGAGGGGTACCCGTCCGACCCCGGCTACGCGGACTTCCACGTCAAGTCGCTGCGGGGCTGCCGGCCCTGGGCGATCTCCGGCGATCCGTACGACCCCGAGGCGGCCCGCGACCGGGCGCGAGAGCAGGCCCGCGCCTTCGCCGGCGACGTCGCCGCCCGTCTCGGCGCCCATCGCGACCGCTCCGGCTCCCGCGGCCTGCTGACCTTCGCAATCGACACGGAACTGCTCGGCCACTGGTGGTGGGAGGGACCGGTCTGGCTCGAAGCCGCGATCGAGGCGCTGCCGGCCGCCGGGGTGCGGATGCTCACCCTCGGCGACGCCCGGAGGATCCACGAGCCGGAGCGCCGGCCGCTCGCGGCATCGACCTGGGGCGAGGGCAAGGACCGCCGGACCTGGGACTCGCCGCCGGTCGCCGACCTGGCCTGGGGGATGCGCCGGGCCGAGCTGCGGCTGCTGCGGGAGGCGTCGGGCGGCGGCCTCCGCGGACCGGCCCTCGAGCGCGCCGCCCGCGAGCTCCTGGCGCTGCAGTCGAGCGACTGGGCCTTCCTGGACTATGGACGGAAGACCGGCGATTACCCCTTCGGGCGAGCCCTCGGCCACTCGCAGGCGTTGTACGAGGCCATAGAATGCCGCTCGTCGATCGAACCGACGATGCGCAACCTCGCGCCTGACCTGACTCCGGCGCCGCTGCTCGAACCTTGAGTCCAAGCCAGCCCCTCACGTGAGCCAAGTCCTCGTCCTCTCCTGGGAGTACCCGCCGCTGATCGAGGGCGGGCTGGCCCGGCATGTCCGCAAGCTCTCCGAGGGCCTCGTCGAGCTCGGGGTCGAGGTCCACGTCCTGACCCGCGGCAGCGAGGAGTCGCCCCGCAGCGAGGTCGTCGGCGGCGTCAACGTCCATCGGGTCCTCGAGCCCTCCCGTCCCCGCGACCTCGGCGAGTTCGTCACCTGGGTCGAGCGGATGAACGCGGACATGCTCGCCGCCGGCGTCGAGCTCGGCGACCGCTACGACTTCGACCTCGTCCACGGCCACGACTGGCTCGTCGCGGCCGCCTGCGACCACCTTGCCCGCCGCTTCGGCGCACCACTCGTCACGACGATCCACGCGACCGAGCACGGCCGCCACCAGGGCTGGGTCGACAAGCACCCGCAGTCCTACATCCACGGCGTCGAGCGCTGGATCAGCAACCGCTCCGACCGGGTCATCGCCTGCTCCTCCTACATGCGCGAGCAGATCTCCGACATCTTCGAGGTGCCCGAGGGCCGGATCGCCGTGATCCCGAACGGGATCGATCCCGACGACCTGCCGCTCGGCGAGGAGTCCGAGCTCGAGCGCCTCCGCGCCGAGTTCGCGGCGCCCGGCGAGAAGCTCGTCCTGCTGATCGGCCGGCTCGTCTACGAGAAGGGCTTCCAGATCGCCCTCGAGGCGATGCCCGAGCTGATCGAGCGCGTCCCCGGCACGCGGTTCCTCGTCGCCGGCTCCGGAACCCACGAGAGCGAGCTGAAGAAGCAGGCGACCGAGCTCGGCCTGATGGAGCACGGCACGTTCCTCGGCTGGATCGGCGACGACGTGCTTCACCTGCTCTACCGGATCGCCGACGTCTGCGTGGTCCCTTCGATTTACGAGCCGTTCGGGCTCGTCGCCCTCGAGGCGATGGCATCGGGTTGCCCCTGCATCGTCGCCGACACGGGCGGCCTCCGCGAGGTCGTCCCGCACGGCGGCGTCGGGCTCCGGTTTCGGACCCGCGACCCCGAGGCGCTCGGCGGCATGGTCGAGCGGGTGCTCACGGACGCCGATCTCCGCGAGGGGCTGATCGCCGAGGCCTCCGAGCACGTCCTCAGCTTCGACTGGTCGGACGTCGCCCGCCGCACCGCCGCCGTCTACGAAGAGCTGGCGAAGCCGGCTCCGGTCGAGACGGCCGCCGACTAGATCCGCGCGGCCAGGACGGCGAGCCCGAACCAGACGGGCAGCGCCACCCAGGTCCACCGTTCGATCCACGGCACCCAGCCGGGGACGCTCTCGACCGCGATCGATGCCATCCGCAGCCCGAAGGCGACGCCCGTCGTCAGGGCCCCGGCGACCGCGATCCACGCGAATACCTCGTTGGTGCTCCCCGCGTCTCCGAAGAGGCCGGCCGAGCCGGACCCGCAGATCAGGGCCGACGTGAACCAGAGCATTGCCGCGAGAACGCTCAGGAGCGCCCTGGCGAGCTTCGGGCCGGTCCCGGGCGGGAGGAGGGGCTGACTCGGCTCGGGCACGCGCGGCGAGCCTACGGGGTCGGCGGTGGGCGATGTCCGGAAGACGGGTTCAAGCCCGCGGATGCGGGTAGCTCCTCCAGAGCACTTTCTGGAAACAACTGAGGAGAGAACCCTATGAGCACCGGACTGATAATCGCCATCGCCGTCGTCGTCGTGATCGTCCTCGTCCTGATCTACATGGCCTCGAGCCGCGCACAGAGCCGAAAGCGCGAGGAGAAGCGCGAGATCGCGGGCCAGCACCGTGACGAGGCGCGTCACCGCCATCTCAAGGCCGAAAAGCACGAGGCGGCCGCCGAGGAGAAGGCCGCCCGAGCGCGTCGCGAGGCCGCCGAGGCCGAGGAGCGCGCTCACGCCGCCCGCTCCGAGCGTGAGGCCGCCGGTGCCCACGAGGAGCACGCAGCCGAGATCGATCCGGACGGGGACGCCGAGCGTTCCTACCGCGAGGACCCGCGCTCCGAGGCCGCGCCGGGCGAGGCCCCGCGCGATACCGAGACGACGGCGACCGAGGCCCGGGATCCGCGCGACGCCCAGACGGCCGAGCGCAGCCGCGAGGTCTGAGCGGTCCTAACGCGGACCGGCCGGACCGTAGCCCTCGGGCTCGACGGGATCCGGCCAGCGGAGGTGCTCCGGCTCGGGTCGCATACGTACGACCCGGGCCGGGGTGCCGGCCGCGACTGCGTTGGCCGGGATGTCGCGCGTGACGACCGAGCTGGCGCCGATCACAGCGTTGTCGCCGATCGTGACGCCGCGCAGGATCTGGGCGCCGTAGCCGATCCAGACGTTCGAGCCGACGACCACGTCGCGCATGTAGATGCCCTGCTTGCGGATCGGCGCGTCGACGTCGGCGACGTTGTGATCGAAGTCGATGAACATGACCCGATCGGCGATCACGCACTGCTGACCGATCGCCACCCGGCGGTAGGCGGAGATCGTGCACTCCTGGCCGAGTACCGTCTTCGGGCCGATCTCGACCGAGCCCTCGTGGCAGCGGATCTTCGTGCCGTGTCCGACCCAGACGAACCGCCCGAAGCGGATCTGGGCGTTCCGCCCGGTCTGCAGCTGCAGGCGCGGCCCGAGGAAGAGCATTCCGTCGGTCCGCCAGCGCCGGCCGGTGAAGGTGAGCATCCGGCGGCGCAGGAAGCGCAGCGCCAGGAGCGCGTACTTCGGCGTCAGCATGTCGTGGGCGGCGGCGAAGCGCAGGACCGGGAGGCCCCTCCTGCGAGGGGCGAGGGGGCGGACCGTGCCGTCCGCGGGGCGACCGGAAGAGGGGTCGCGCTGCTCTGTCGGCGCTTCGGCACCCACCGGACCGGATCATAGGCTCGGTCGTGGCATGATCAGCCGCCGATGAGTGCGGGAACCACATCGAGCGATCTCGTCGAACGCCTGCTCGCGGGCGAGAAGCGCGCCCTCGCGCGAGCGATCTCGCTGGTCGAGAACGGCGATCCGGCCGGGACCGAGCTGGTCGCCGAGCTCTATCCGCGGACCGGATCGGCCCGCATCATCGGCTTCACCGGCCCTCCCGGCGTCGGCAAGAGCACGATGATCGGAGCGCTCGTCAAGGAGCTGCGCGGTCGCGACCGCCGGGTCGCGGTGCTGTCGATCGACCCGTCGAGCCCGTTCACGCGGGGCGCCCTGCTCGGCGACCGGATCCGCCTCTCCGAGCACTTCCTCGACGAGGGCGTCTTCATCCGCTCGATGGCGAGCCGCGGCGCCCTCGGCGGGCTCGCGGAGGCGACCCTGCAGTCGGCGTTGGTCATGGACGCGGCCGGCTTCGACGACGTCCTCCTCGAGACCGTCGGCGTCGGGCAGGCCGAGATCGACGTCGTCGACCATGCCGACACGGTCGTGCTCGCCCTGATGCCCGGCTCCGGGGACTCGATCCAGGCGCTGAAGGCCGGCGTGATGGAGATCCCCGACGTGATCGTCGTCAACAAGGCCGAGCACCCGCTGACCGACACGATGGTCCGCGAGGTGCGAACGGCTCTGTCGCTGGGGCCGAGCGGCGACTGGAAGGTCCCGATCGTGAAGACCGTCGCCTCGGAGGGGAAGGGGATCCCGGAGCTGCTGGAGGCGATCGAGGCGCATCGCGCCTACGTCGAGGAGTCCGGGACCCTCGAGGAGCGCCGCGCCCGCAATCTCAGGAGCGAGGTTCTCGGCCTGGCCGCTGCGCGGATGCGCCGCGAGCTCGAGCTCCGAATCGCCGAGGACGACTCGGTGGCCCGGCTCCTCGAGAGCGTCGTCCGTCGCGAGACCGACCCCGCGACGGCAGCCGCCGAGCTCCTCGAGCGCAGCCGGGAGGCCGGCGCCGATGGCTGAGGCCGGCGGCACGGCCGAGATGCCGGCTGCGGGCTCGTCCTTCGGCCCCGAGGATGCCCGAGCGTGCGTCGGGACGCGGCTGGAGGAGGTAGGCGGCGGCAACGTCGGCCGGGTCCACGGCCTGCTCGTCGACGCCGCCGACGGCTCACCGACCTGGCTGATCGTCAAGCTCGGCCGGATCGGGCGCCGCGTCGCGGTCCCAGCCCGCTACGCGGCCGCGGCGACCGGGCACACCTGGGCCGCCTTCCCGCGATCGTGGATCCGCGGCGCCGCCGAGATCGATCCTGCGGACGGCCTGACGCCGTCGCAGGAGCGGCAGCTGATCGCCCACTACGGAATCCCGCTCGACACCGGGCGGGCAGCGGAGCTCGTCGAGCGCGATCCCGACGCGCTCAGCTCGGTCCCGGACGCCTAGCGGCCTTCGTCGGCCGCCGGGGAGGGGGGCTCATCGTCCCCCGGTGCGTCCCGGGGTCCATCGGCGGCATCGGCGCCGCGGGCGCCCTGGATCTCCTCGGAGTAGGTGCGCTCGAGGGTCTGGGTGGCCATCTCGATCGCGGCGAGGACCTCGTCGAGCTCCGAGAGCTGCTCGCCGATCGACTCGGCCTCGGTCCCGAGCGGCGTCGGTCCCGGCTCCGGCGGCGGAATGACGGGGACGGCGTGCTCCTCGCGAGGGCGCTCGGGCGGCGCGACGGGGGGCGGTGCGCCGCCGCTGAGCGCCCGCAGAGCGCGGTCGTGCTGGGCGAAGGCGAGCCAGAGGGCGGCGATGTCCTGGCGGAGCTCGGCGAGCTCGCTGTCGCGGGCCTCGAGGGCCTCGTCGACGTCGGCGCGGCGGTATCCGAGCGGGCGGCGGCGCAGCTTCGGACGGTCGATCCGGCCCGGATCGGCGATCTCGCCGGATCCGCCCGTGCTGCTGTCTAGCTCCTCCTCGGCCAACGTGCGGCGAGTATAGGAGCAGGGTGCTCAGGCGCTCGCGGAGCCGGTCAGCCGATGCCCTTCGCGATCACCTGACCGCTCAGGTGGCAGTAGTTCGCCGCGGGGTCGACGAGGTCGTTGGTCTTCCAGGAGCTCGACAGAGTGATCTGAGCCGATGGCATGTTGCCGACGTCGGTGCCGTCGCCGACGACCGGCTCGGCGCCGAAGGTGCCCGTGACCATGCCGTTGTTGGGGAGCTGGAAGACGATCGGATCGCCCGTCGTCTCCCTGCGGACGTTGTCGACGTTGTCGGGGTAGGTGTCGCTGCCCTGCATGGTCGTCAGGGTCGCCACCGTCCGGCGGCCGCCGCCGGCTCCGAAGCTGAGGGTCAGCCGGCGCGGGCCGTCGGTGTAGTTCTCCGGATCCGTGGCCGGGCAGGCCACCGCCAGGGTGCCGATGCCCGGGAGGTCGACCGAGTCGGAGTTGACGCTCTGCGACGGGGCGGAGGTGGAGTCGTCCCAGTCGACGCTGATCTGCAGCACGTGCTCGGCGCTCGAGCCGTCGGCGCCCGGGGGTCCCTGGGCTCCCTGAGGCCCCTCGGGGCCGCGTTTGCCGCGCGGGCCCTGCGGACCCTGCGGGCCGCGCGGACCACGGGGGCCGCGCCGGCCGCGCTCGAGGACGGTCTCCGGCGCCCCGGCGGCGGCACCCGATGCCGCTGCTCCGCGGGCTGCGCTGCCCTGGGGGCCGCCGTTCTCGCCGCCGCGGAGGGCGGACGCGAGAGCGATCCCGCCGAGGGCGATCGCGAGCACGATCGCGAGGGTCACCGTGGTTCCGAGCCTGTCGAGCAGCTTTCTCATTCCATCCTCACCGTGCCTTGGACACGAAGACGCCGTTCACGTAGCAGCGGGCGCTGCTCGCGTTCCTGAAGTTCCAGTACCAGGAGAGCTGGAAGCTCGCCGGGGGCGGCTGCGGGGCCGTCGTGTCGTTGAACGGCTCGGTCGTGATCAGGCCGGTGAACGACCCGATGCTCTCCGGGTCGTACTGGCCGATCGGCGCCGTGTCCATGCTCTCGTGGAAGGAGCTGCGGTTGTCGTCGGTTGCCTTGATCCGATTCGTCTTCACGACCATCCGCCGGCTGCGGTTGAGGTCGTCGGCATTGCCGCCGAATCGGGTCACCCACATTGTCGTCGCCCACTTCGACGGGCGCCGCAGGACGCCGTCGGACTGCCAGAACTGGATCCGCATCTTCCCGTCGACGCCGCCCTCGCCGGTGCCGGGCGGGATGCACTGGACCTGGCCGGTGCCGATGCCGGGCGCGTCGAACGTCTGGGTGGAGCGGCCCCGCCAGTCGCCGTTCTGCCAGTCGATGGCGATGAACTGTCGCGACGGGCCGGCGTCGAGGCCGGGAGCGCCACGCCGCCCGTCCGGGCCGGCGAAGCCCTGCGGGCCGTCCGGACCGGGGGGGCCGGCGGGCCCGCGCGGGCCGCGGCGGCCGACCTCCTTGCCGGCAACGGCCTTCACGGCGTCGATCCGCTGCCCGATCCCGCCGCCGCTCGCCGAGGCGGCGGCCGCGACCAGGAGCAGGGTCGCGAGCGCCCCGAGGAGGGCTATTTGAAGTTGAGGCTTGTGTTCTTGACGAGGTTGCCGCATTGCTTCGGCTGCCGTGCCTTTCCGGTGACGTAGACGGAGTAGCCGCCCTTCTGCAGCCCGCCCTTCTTCAACTTGAAGTCGAGGAACTGCTCACCGATCAGCTTGCGACTGCCACGGGGCAGCTCGGCGGTGCCGTATACGTCCCCCTCGAAGTTCGAGAGGGTCCCCCGGATGTCCTTCAACGGCGCCCATACGGACTTCGGCGCGATCTTCACCGACAGGTAGCGCCCGTAGTCGGCGGCGGTGCCGCCGGGCTTGTCGATGAACTTGATCGGCAGGCTGTTCAGACAACCGCGAAGATTGACCACCTGGTCGCGCTCGAGTTCTCCGCAGCCACCGACCGTGCCCTTGACGACGAGCGTGTAGCGGCCCGGTTGCATCGATTGGCGCAGCTTCAGCGCCGCGCGGTCGGTCGACGCCATCCGCGAGTCCCACTTGCTGCGCCCGAGCAGGTAGCCGCCGAACGTGTAGAGCTCGGCCCGCCAGTGGCGCACGGAATCGCCGCTCCGTTTGACGGAGATGCGCAGCTTCTTGTCGTATTGATTGGCGAACACTTTCGGGAACTTCGAAACGACTTCGGTCTGGACCTTGAGCGAGCCGCAGGAGGCCTGGGCCGCCGTCGGGGCGCCGCCGTCTCCGGCCAGGCCGGCGATGAGCAGTAGAGCCGCGATCGCGCCGATCGCCGCAATCAGGGCGACGATCCTCGCGGGGCCGCGGCCCCTTCTTTTCAGCGCCTCAGTCATCGTCCGATACCACCGATCCCTTTAACCCCGGATGGCGGCGACTGTAGCGGTGCCGGTGGCGGCAGAAACGAATCGGGCACCGGATTGCATCGATTGGTGGTACCGTCCGGCGAGCGCTGGGAAGGACTCCCGGCATGGAGGATGGATGGAAGATGATCGCAGCGGAGCTGCGCGGGGGCAATAAGCCAAGCTTGAACGAGGCACTCGGATGGATCGGCTCGCGGGTCGACGACATCTATGGCGCCGCGGTCGGTCGGCTCGAGGATGTCTGGATCGACCCCGGCACGGGTGCGCCACGCTGGCTGCTCGTAAAGGAGGGGCGCTTCGGCGGCCGCTCGACCCTGGTGCCGTTCGGCGACGCTACGGCCGGTGCCGGCCACGTCTGGATCCCCTACGAGCGCGACGTCGTTCGCGAGGCTCCCCAGATCGAGCCCGGCGTCCCGCTGACCCAGCAGGTTGAGGCGACGCTTCGCAACCACTACGCCGCGAACGCGGCCGCCGCCGTTTCGCACGGCTCGCAGCCGCTCGACCGGACCGACATCGGCCGCCCGCCCGCCCCTGAGTCCCGTCCCCAGGCCACGGTCCGGCTCGCCGCCGCCCAGCCGGTCCCCGAGCCCGCTCCGGTGCCGCCGCCGCGCCTGCCGCAACGGCCGGCACCACCGGTCAGTGCGCCCCCCGCCGCCGAGCAGGCCCCGCCCGCCTTCGCCCCCGAGCCGCCCGCCCCGGCGCCTCAGCCCCAACCCGTCCAGCCGCCGCCGCTGCAGCAGCACGCTCAGCAACAGATGCCGCCGCAGCAGCAACAGATGCCGCCGCAGCAGCAGATGCAGGTCCAGCAGCCGCAGCCGCAGATGCAGCCACCGCAGCAGCCTTACCCCTACGGCCAGCCGCCCTACGGCTACCAGCAGCCGCAGCAACAGACGCCCCCGCCGCCGCAGGCCCCGCCCGCGCCCGACCCGCTGGCGATGCTCGCGGGCCTGCCCGCGGGCCACATGATCGAGATCGAGCTTTCCGGCAACCTGACGATCAGCGGCGAGCTCCGCAACGTCAGGATCGTGCCTCCGGATGACTCCGGATACCGTCGCTGAGCGTCCCTCGGACGGCGCCATCCGCCTGCTTCGTTGGTACCTTGGGTACCGGATCGGCGTGGTCCGTTCCCCAGGAGAACCACGTCGCCAAGGGCACGAGTACGAACCTCGATATGGCGACCGCACGGACAACTCACCGTCTCCATGGCGCGACGCGCCCCAACCTCGCCGAGGCGAGGTCGTGGGTCGGCTTCCGCGTCACCGACAGCCTCGGCAGCGGTCTCGGCCGGCTCGAGGACGTCTGGGTCGATGCCGACAGCGGCGATCCGGCCTGGCTGCTGATCCGCGAGGGCCGGTTCGGCGGCGGCAAGCACCGCCTCGTCCCGTTCGATGGCGCGACGGCCGGCGGCGGCCAGCTCTGGCTTCCCTATGAGCGCGACCTCGTCCGCAGCTCGCCTGTGATCGGCGCCTCCGAGATCCTCACCTCAAGCCTCAGCGAGCGCCTTCGCGCTCACTACGGCCTCTGACCGTCCCTACGGGGTCGGTGCGGGCGTCGGCGCCGGCTCGTCGGCGCCGGAGGAGTCGCTCGTCGAGCCGTTGACCTGCAGCAGCGCGTAGCGGTCGTTGGCGACGACGGGGACCAGCCCCGGGACGGTGCCGTCGGCGGCCCCCGGGTAGCGGTTGAGGATCAGGTCGGCGTCGGTCTTCTGGACGAGCATGTAGTCGACCTTGCCGTCGGGGTTGGCGAGGACGGCCTGCCACTCCTCGTCGCCCTTGTCGACCCGGTCGAAGAAGAGCTGCGGCTTGCCGGTCAGGGAGATCACGCCGAAGGTCCGGGCGTTGTCGGTGAGGATCTGGTTGTCGGCGATCCCCTGCTCCTCGATGTAGTCGGCCATCGACCGCTCCGGGGCGATGCCGACGGCGAAGCCGCCGCGTGAGCTCGTCCCCTCCTGGTCTTCGTTGGTGGAGATCGCGCGGGTGAACGCCTGCTCGAGGTTCTGGTGCGGGAACGACTGCATCTGCGACCAGCCGAGCGGCAGCGCCAGGACGGACAGGCCGACGGTGAGCGCCCAGACCAGGCCCCGCAGCGACTCGGCCCGGAAGTAGACCCAGGCGATGCCGGCGGCGCCGGCGACGAACGCCGGCAGGACGCTGCGCAGCTCGATGACGTCGACCGACCCGGCGATCGCCGCCGACGCGATCGGGAAGCCGAGCGAGATCCCGATCAGCGCCGCCAACCCGTATCCGATCGCATCGCGGGCGGCGAAGATCAAGAGCGGCAGCGCGACGATGGCGACCGGGAAGACGAGTTGGATCCGGAGGACGTTGCCGACGGCGTCGATCAGGTGGAAGGCGGGTGCGCTCGTGCTGGCGGCGTTGACCGGGGCCGAGTTGCCGGCCTGTGAGATCCACGCGAACGGATCGCCGAGGACGATCGCGTTGAAGAAGATCCAGATGCCGATCGCGTAGATGATCGGCGCCAGGAAGGCGATCACCGAGCCCTCGACCTCGACCTCGTCGCGATCGCGGTAGCTGAGCGTGAATGAGATAAGGAAGGCGATGAAGACCGCCCAGAAGATGTACTCGTACTGGGTCAGGCAGGCGAGCGAGAAGGCGAGCCCGCCGCCGATCAGATAGCGCGGCGAGCCGTTCCGGCCCCAGCCGAGCAGACAGAAGAGCCCGAACCCGGCGAACATCAGGCCGGCGGCGTCGCCGGTCCCGTTCATCGCGTAGAAGGCGAACATCGGGTTGACGCCGATCAGGAGAACGAGCAGGAGGCGCGGCCCGCGGAGCATGTCGCCCATCGCGAACATCCGGTCGATGAAGACCAGCGTCCCGGCGCCGAACAGGGCCGACGAGAGCGGTAGCGCCAGACCGGAGGTGACGAGACCCTTGACGGCGGCGAAGGGGATGAGGACGAGCGTCCCGATCGGGGCCAGGGAGAACCCGATCGCCGCCAGCTTCGGCGGGTCGTTGTACCAGACCATGAACGCCCTGGTGAGGCGGTCGAGGGCGTCGAAGTTGATGACGTGGAGGCCGGCGGCGATGTGGAAGCCGAGCAGCGTGTAGAGCAGTCCGAACCCGACGAAGATCGCCAGCGACTCGAGGCGGGTGGCGGGAGCGGCGACCGGCTCCTCCCGGGTGATGACCGGGGGTCCGCTGCGCGACCGCTCGTCGAACGCCGGGCCGTCCTCGACTGCGATCCCGGGGATGGTTGCCGACTCCATCAGTGGCCGCTCCCGGCGTCGAGGCCGTGCTCGGTCTTCTCCCAGTAGAAGGGCTTGGTGAACAGCTGGTAGAAGCCCATCCAAGCGCCGATCGACATCAGGCCCCAGTAGATCGGGCTGAACAGCGCGTAGCGGACGAGGTGGAAGAGCCCGCGCTGCATCGAGCCGGCGACCGCCAGGTACGTGAACACGAAGTTGAAGACGAACAGCTGCAGCGAGGCCGCGTAGTAGACGAAGCCGGGGAAGAGCTGCTCGATGATTCCCGCCTCGGTGAACAGCCAGAGCGTCGTCAGCACCCAGAAGATCGGGTTGAGGACGAAGATGATCGTCCCGCCGATCATGAACTGGAACGACCACCAGGAGCTGAAGCCGATCTCGCGCATCAGCCGGAGCGGGTGACGCATGTGGACGAGATAGGTCTGGAAGTAGCCCTTGACCCAGCGCGAGCGCTGCCGGATCCAGTTGTGGAGCTGTGAGTTGGCCTCCTCGAGCGTCGTCGAGTTGAGGACCACCGTCTTGTAGCCGGCCTTGTGGAGGCGGAGCCCGAGGTCGGCGTCCTCGGTGACGTTGAAGGGATCCCACGCTCCGAGCTCGACGAGCGCCTCGCGGTTGAAGTGGTTCGACGTGCCGCCGAGCGGGATCGGCGAGCCGGACGCGTCGAGGCCCGGCAGCAGCAGGTCGAACCAGAGCGCGTACTCGGTCGAGAAGAAGCGGGTCAGCAGGTTCTGCTCGGTGTTGAAGTAGTTGAGCTTGCACTGCACGCAGACGACGTTGTCCTCCGAGCGCTCCCAGGACAGCAGGACCTTCTTGAGCTGGTCGGGATCGGGCTGGTCCTCGGCGTCGAAGATGACGACGAACTTGCCGGTCGCCTGCTGAATGCCGTAGTTGCAGGCCTTCGGCTTCGTCTTCGGCTGGCTGTCGGGCACGACGAGCAGCTGGAAGTAGGGCGGCAGGTTGGCGTCGAGGATCGCGTCGATCGTCGTGTCGTCCTCCTCCTCGCAGAGTAGGAGGATCTCGAGCTTCGCCTTCGGGTAGTCGAGGCGCGTCAGGTTCTCGGTCAGGCGCGGGACGACGGCCGCCTCGCGGAAGAGCGGCACGAGGATCGTGTAGCGCGGGACGTCGCGATCGTCGATCTGCGCGACCTCTTCAGGCGTGAAGTCGAACTCCTGGCGGCGCCCGAACGAGTCGTAGAAGAGCTTGAACTTGTAGAGCGAGGCGAGCAGGTAGATGAGGACGCAGAGCCCGACCAGGAAGATCCCGGTGTTCAGCGGCGAGAGCACGAACCCTGCGGCGACGAGGACCAGGAACGTGATGAAGAACGCGCGCTGGCCGCCGGAGAGGACGCGGTTGGCGCAGTCTTCGGGGAAGCGGGTGAGAAGCTCGGTGCGCGCCGCCCGGACGTGTTCCTCGAGGTGGATGCGCCGGAGGAGCCCGTCGAGGTCGGAGCGGGTGACCATGTAGCTGCGGATCCGCAGGTCGGTGATCTCGCGGATCGCTTCGTAGGTCTCGTCGTCGAGCGGGTCGGTGATCGCGATGTAGAGCGCCTCGTCGTCGACCTCGAGGGGGATGCACCGCCCCTCGCGCTGGAGTGCCTCGGGGACGGTCTCGAGCGCCTCCGACGACGGCTGGACGCCGTCGAGGTCGACGAGCGGCACGCGAAGCTGATCGGCCAGGGCCGCGGCGAGGTCGCTCTCGGCGATCAGCCCCTCGTAGTAGAGGATCTCGCCGATCCGGCTGCCCGTCTGCTTCTGGAGATCGAGCGCCTCGGCGAGGTCGTCCTCGGAGATCAGGCCGCGGCCGACGAGGATCTCGCCGATCCGCCCCTGAGCGACGACCGTGCCCGGTTCGGGCGGCCCGAAGGCGGGAGCCGTCGCCGTGAAGCCGGGATAGTGGCCGAGGCCGCCGTAGACGCGGTCGATTGCGGCGTCGATCTGGCTCGGCGGCGCGAGGACGATCTCGAGCTGCTCGGAGCTGAGCGCGAAGGCGACGTTCTGCGCCATCTCGTCGGTGGGGTCGGCCATCGCCAGCAGCAGCGTCGCGCCGTCGTAGGAGATCGGCAGCATCCGGAAGTGCCTGCAGACCTGCTCGGGGAGCATCTGCGCAGCGACCGCGTTGACCGGATCGCCTCCGTCCGGATCGGGCTCGAGCGAGACCGACGTGACGCCGGTCGCCGACGTCTCGACGTATGGGGAATGCGCTGGGCTCACGTAATCGGTGTGCATCGTCCGTTTCCGGTTCAGTCGGGGGCGGCGAACATGAAGATCACGTAGCCCACGGCCAGGATGATCAGCGGGGCGAGGACGAAGCCGACGAAGAAGAAGGCGAGGCCGACGAGAAGGAGGCTCGCGAACCCGATGCTGCGGAGGGCGATGATCATGCCGCCGCTCCGGTCTCAGCGGCGGCGGTCTCGGTGCCGGCGGCCGGGAGGTCGGCGCCGGCGGGATCGTCGACCGGCGGCGCGAACTCGACGACGAGCTCGCCGTCGGGCCCGTAGCCGAGGTCCATCGGCAGCCCGAGCCGCGGCAGTTCGAGCCCGAGGTCGTAGGGACCGGTCATACCGACCTCGATCGCGGCCCGGCCGCGCCCGAACCGGCGCACCCGGACCTCCTCGACGGCGGCAAGGCCCACGAGGTCGTCCTCGAAGTGGCGCAGCTCGACCAGGTCTGCGAATGGTCCGGCGTCCACGTGCGCGACGGTAGTCGCAGAGCCGGATGTCGCCGGGGGGACGGAGAAGGGGCTGGGTGCCGGATTCGCCGCTGCGGGCGGGGCCGGCTCGGGAGCGGGCGGGGGCGACGGCGACGCGGCGGGCGGCGGCTGCGGCGGGTGAACGACGGTTGCCGGGGCGATCGGCGGCGGCGGCGAGTACGGAAGCGGGGCGGGAGCCGGCTGCGGCTGCGGAGACTGCGGTGGCCGGCCCTGCGGTGGCCGGCCCTGGGGCGCCCAGACGCCCTGCGTGCCGAGAAGCTCGACGCTGCGGCGGAGCTCGTCGAGGCGCTGCTGGAGGCCGGCGATGCCGTCAGCCCCGGGTTCGTCGTGTCGCTCAGCCACCGCTCGGCACCGTCGTCGTTGAGGTTTCCGGGGCGGTCGATGTCGTCGGGGGCGCCGAGCTGCCCGGATCGGTCGTCGTCGTTGTCGCGGCGCTCTCGGAGGGCTCGGAGACGGCGCCGGCGGCCGCCTTGTCGTAGGCGGTCGGATCGACGATCCGCTTCAGCTCCTGGGCGCGGATGTCGTCGCCGACCGGGATCAGCTCCTTGCGGGCGGCGAGCTCGGGCGAGTTCCGCAGGTAGGAGCGGAGGAAGGTCTGGACCTCCTGCCGGTTGAGGCTGCGCTGGGTCGTGTAGATCCGCAGTGTGCGCTCGAGCGGGTAGAGGCCGCTGGCGATCGTCTCGTCGGAGGGGAAGACGCAGCGGTTGCCGTTCTGGCCGTCGATCTCGAGCGGCCGCAGCTCCTCCTCGTAGAGCTCGTAGTAGGAGAAGCCGATGATCCCCGCGACTCCCGGAGGGGCCCCGCCCGGCTGATCGCGGCCGCCGACGACCTGCATGCGGATCTGGCGGTCGCGGGGGAACGCTGCGTAGTCGGAGCGAAAGTCGCCGAGCGTCGGGTCCGCAACGCCGAGCACCCGCTGGCCGAACAGGGTGAAGTCGCTCGAGCCGGGCTCGGGGCCGGTCGTGGTCAGACGGATCGGGAAGAAGTTCGGGTTCACCTGGTTCCAGGCGCTGACCGGCGTGCCGGCGGCGAACATCGAGCGCAGCTGGTCGTAGTTGACGCAGTCGGCCCCGACGTCGCGCTCGTTGCGGGTGACGATCACCGCGGCGTCGAAGGCGATCCGGAAGTCGACGACCTGGAGGCCGTTCGAGGAGCAAGCCGCCGCTTCGTCCGCGCTGATCTCGCGGGAGGAGTCGACCATGTCGATCTCTCCCGAGCAGAGTCGCGCGAAGGCGTCGGTCTCGCCGGAGCGCCCGGCGTCGACCGTGATCGCCAGACCGGTCCGCGACGCCTCGTTGCTGAACTTGACCAGCGCGTCGTCGGTGAGCGAGCCGTCGAGGCCGCCGTCGATCCGCACGACGCCCGCAGCCGGCGCCGGCAGGTCCTGGCGCGGCTTCGACTCGCCGGCCGCCGTCGTCGAGGTCCCTTCGGTGAGCGCGGCCGCCCCGGTCGAGCTGTCGTTCGTGCTTTCGAGGCCGCCGCAGGCCGCCAGGGCCAGCGCCAGGGCGGCGAGGAGCGCCGCCACGGCCGCCCGGCGCCGCGCGCCTGTCACGGAGCCACCTGCCCGAAGTCGGTGCTGGGGACGCCGTAGGTTCCCGTCCCCTGGGTGCCGCCGGCAGTGCTCGGGACGCTTCCGGGCGTTCCGGCCGGAACCACCGGCGCCTCACCGGACTTCGGCGGGTCGAGGTAGCTCCGGCCGAGATCGAGCACGTGGAAGCGCGAGAGCTTGATGTCCTGGACGAGGTTCAACGGCAGGATCCCGCGCCAGTCGGCATTGCGCTGCGCGTACATCGTCGGGGCCGCCGAGCGGTCGACGACGATCGCGCCGTAGCGCTCGAGCGCCGTGATGATCGTCCGCGCCGTCGCCCGCTCGGTGCCGTTGCGGACGAAGGTCCTCGTCAGCAGCTTCTCGGAGCCGGTCCGGAGGCGCAGCCTGGCGCCCTCGGGCACCGAGGCCACCGTCCCGGTTCCGTCGGTCCGCGAGGCCGGCTGCACGTAGCGGCGCTTGGCGGCGCCCGGGATCGAGATCGCCAGCGCGTGCTCGATCCGGCCGGCGCGGATCTCCTCCGGAGTGATCAGGCCGGCGAACAGCGGCAGGCCGGAGCCGCGGGCGCTGACACCGGTCGGCTGCTGATACCCCGGGCCGTCGAGCGCCCACGCCTTCACGTAGTGGTAGGAGAGCGACCCATCGGTCTCGCAGCGGGCGCGCCAGAAGTCGTAGCCGAGCCTCGCGCTCACGTCGAGTGCCGTCATCCACCCGTCGTAGCGCGGGTCGGGACAGGCATCGGGCGGGATCGTGACCGAGGTGACCGCGTCGGGCCCGCAGTCGAGCTGGCGGCAGACGGCGACGCGCGGGATCGCGCCGGGCTGGTTGTTGCTGAACACCGGCACCGTCCAGCGCGTGACGTTCACGGTCAGGCCGACCTTGATCTTGCGCTTCTCGGTCGTGATCTTCCCGTTCGCGTTCTGCGTCGTTGCGACCCGCTGCTGCGCGCGTCGCATCATCTCCCGGGAGTCCGGGTCGACCGGGCGGCCGGTCACCTGGGTGTTCCAGGGGCTGTCGGAGAGGAAGGGCCGGGCGAGGATCGAATCGGTCGACGGCGACCCCGTCGTCGAGGGCGACGTCGGCGAGGGGATCGCCGTGGCGTCGGGCACTCCCGTCGCCGTCGCCGTGGAGGTCGTCGTCGCCGGAGCTGCCGTGGTCGTGGTGGCCGTGGACGCGGTCGCGGCGCCCTCGACGGTGGACTGGGTGTCAGGGATGGCGCTCGCCGCGTCGGTGCCGGCGATCGTCGCCGCCTGTCCCTCCGCCGGAGCCGAGGACTCGGTCACGGTCGTCGTCGAGTCCTCGGATCCGCACGCGGCCGCGCCGATCGAGAGGATCAGAACCGCGGCCGCGGCCAGTGCGATCCGGATACTTCGGGCTCGGTACGCCGGCGGCACGAGGCCCTAGGCGGCAATCGCGCTCGGTCGGTCCCGATCGTCGCGTTCCCGGTCCGCCCGGATGGAAGCCGGCTCCCGGGAAGTGGCGATCCGATCGGCGGCCCTCGAGAGGGCCCGGACGAAGGAGTCGAACTGTGCGCGGACCTGGTCGGCGTCCTCCATGCCGGCCGTGAGCGCCTGGGCGCGTCCGGCGATGCCGTCGCTCAGCGCGGCGATCCGCTCCTGACGCTCGGCGACCATCCGCTCGGCGATCCGGCGCGCCTCCTCGACGTGGCGAGCGGCGTCGACCTCGACTGCCTGCAGGCGGGCCCTGATGCCCACCTCGGCCTCACGGCGCATCTCGGCGGACTCGCGCTCGACCGCACCGACCATCGCGTTGACGAGGCTGTCGGCGCGGCGCTTGGCGTGCTCGAGGTACTCGCCGGCTTCCCGCTCGGCCTCACGCATGCGCTCCTCGAAGGATGGACGGGCAGCCGGGGGAGGGCCGGCGGCGGGAGGGCGCTGCGCCGGCGCCGGACTCGATGCCGGAGCCGGGCTCGCGGCGGGCTCGCGCCCGAAGCGGGCGTGGCCCTCGGTGAGGCTGAGGTCGGCATCGCGCTGAGCTCCGAGCCGCTCGGCGAAGTTGCGGGTGGCTCGATCGAGGTCGCCGAGCGCGGCGGCCAGGTCGAACGCAGGCGTGCCCGACGATGCGCCGAAGCGCTCACCCGGGTTCCTCGGATCCCGCGGCCCGGGCCCTTCCTGTTCGGCCATCCTTGCTCCTTCTCGCGATTCGATGGTTTGGCCCAACCTCCTGCGGGAGGTCGGACGGCGAGAAGTCTAGGTTCGCTCCCGGCGGTAATCGGGAACCGAAAACGTGCTGTTTGCGAGGGTTGGCTGCCCGGGGCGGCGGTCAGCCGCGGCTTCCGGTCCAGGGCACGCGCTGTTCCTCGCTGCTGCCGGGACCGAAGATCTCGTCGAGGGTGCGGTTCGGGTCGACGATGCCGAGTGCCCGCTGGAGGTGATCGCGGACCTCGGCGCGGGTGCTGCCGGCGGTCGCCATCTGGATGGCGACCATCCGGGCGTCGTCGAGCTCACGCCAGGTGGCGCGCGGCGCCGGGGCGGCGCCGGGGGGCGGCCGGACGGGGGCGGGCTGCTGGGACGGGATTCGGCCGTCGCCCGCGGCGAACCCGGCGCTCGCCGGCGCCTGGGCGGGATGCGGCTGCTCCTCGAACGTGCCGGCGACGGGCGGGGAGGTCGCGGGAGGTGCGTAGGGGGATGCCGGGGGAGGGGTCGGGACGGCGGGCGGAGGCATCGCCGGGGGAGGGCTCGCCTCGGGCTGTTCGGGCGGGGCGGATGCGTACCGGGGCTCGGCGGCGGTCGAGCTCGAGTATGGCGGCGGCGCGAACTCCGAAGGCTCGGCGTCGGCCTCCTCGGAGAGGCGCTCGGCGGCATCGCCGAGGGCGCGGACGAGGTGCTCGAAACCCTCGCGGACCGGCGCGGCGTCTTCGAGTCGTGCGACGACCGCCTCCGACTTCGCCATCAGGTCGTCGCTGAGCTCCGCGATCCGGCGCTGGCGCTCGACGACGAGGGCGTCGGCGCGGCGGCGGGCCTCCTCGACGTAGCGGGCGGCGTCCGCCTGCGCCTCTTCGCGGAGCCGTGCCGCCTCGCGCTCGACGGCGTCGAGGATCGCCCCGACCCGCCGCGAGATCTCCGAGGCGAGCGCGGGCTCGTCTCCGTCGACGACGCTTCCCGGCTCCTGCGGAACTGTGCCCTGTTCTTTCATCCTCTTCGTCTCCGGTCCTCCGGCCTGCCCGACCGGAGTGGGCACCTTATCCGACGCCCCGGGCACCTCCGGAGGGAGCGCCCCGGCGAGGGGTGGGCGTGCGGCGAGGAGCGGCCGTCAGCAGCCGAGGGCGCGGGCGATGACCATCTGCTGGACCTCGTCGGTGCCCTCGCCGATCGTCAGGATCTTCGCGTCGCGGTAGAAGCGGCAGACGGGGTATTCCTCGATGTAGCCGTAGCCGCCGTGGATCTGCACAGCCTCCTCAGCGGCGCGCACCGCGAGCCGTCCCGTCTTCAGCTTGGCCTGCGCGGCAGTCAGCGAGAAGGGCTCGCCGCGGTCCTTGAGGACGGCGGCACGGTAGGTGAGGAGCCGGGCCGCCTCGATCTCGGTTGCGATGTCGGCGATCTTCGCCTGGATCGCCTGGAACTTCGAGATCGGCTTGCCGAACGCGCGCCGCTCCTTCGCGTAGGCGATCGCCTCGTCGAGCGCGCCCTGGGCGAGGCCGAGGCCCATCGCCGCGACGCCGATCCGGCCGCCGTCGAGGATCTGCAGGAACTGCTTGAAGCCCTGCCCGCGCGGGCCGAGCAGGTTGGCTTCGGGGACCCGGCAGCCGTCGAAGGCGAGCGGCCTGGTGTCGGAGGCATTCCAGCCCATCTTCCGGTACGCCTCACCGACCTCGTAGCCGGGGGTGCCGTTCGGGACGATGATGTTCGAGATCTCGTCCTCGCCGGTACGGGCGGTGATCGTCACGCAGGCGGAGATGTCGGTCCCGGAGTTGGTGATGAACTGCTTGGCGCCGTCGACGACCCACTCACCGCCGTCGAGCGCGGCCCGGGTCCGGGTGTTCCCGGCATCGGAGCCGGCCTCGGGCTCGGTCAGGCCGAACGCCGCGAGCCGCTTGCCGGAGCAGAGCTGCGGCAGCCACTCCTCGTGCTGAGCCTCGTCGCCCCACAGATATATGGGCATCGTGCCGAGCGAGGTGTGGGCGGCCATCGTGATCGCCACCGACGAGTCGATCCTGGCCAGCTCCTCGACGGCGAGCGCGTAGGAGAGGTTGTCGGCGCCGCCGCCCCCGTACTCGGCGGGGAAGGGGATCCCCATCAGCCCGAGGCCGCCCATCTGCTCGACGAGCTCGTAGGGGAACGACTTCGTCTCGTCGAGCTCGGCCGCGCGCGGCGCGACCTCGTTGCGGGCGAAGTCCCTGACCGTGTCGCGCAGCAGGCGCTGCTCGTCGCTGAGATCGAAGTCCATGGCCGGCGATTCTTTCAGCCCGCGGAGGATCAGCCCCGCTCGGCGTGCCTCCGGGCGAGCTCGACGAGGAGCCGGACCCCGTATCCGCTTGCGCCCTTGCCGACGTACTCGCGGCCGACGTCCCAGGCGGTGCCGGCGATGTCGAGGTGGGCCCAGACCGCGCCCTCGGTGAACTGCTCGAGGTAAGCGGCGGCATACAGCGTCCCGGCCTTGCGCTTGCTGCCCGAGTTCGAGAGGTCGGCGATCTTGCCCCGCGTCAGCGCGGTGTACTCGGGGTGGAGGGGCAGGCGCCAGGCGAGCTCGCCGACGATGTCGCCCGCGGCGGCGACCTCGGCCGCCCACTCGTCATCGTTGGCGGTCAGCCCCGCGTAGGTCGATCCGAGGGCGACGACGACGGCGCCGGTCAGCGTCGCGATGTCGACGATCCGCTCGGCGCCCTGGCGCGCGCACCACGTCAGTGCGTCGGCGAGGATCAGCCGGCCCTCGGCGTCGGTGTTGTTGACCTCGACGGTCAGGCCGTTCATCTGGGTGATCACGTCGCCGGGGCGGGTCGCCGACCCGCCGGGCATGTTCTCGACCGCCGGCAGTACGGCGATGAGGTCGACCGCGAGGCCGAGCTCGGCGATCGCCGCGACGGACTCGAGGACGGCGGCGCCGCCGGACATGTCCATCTTCATGTCGGGCATCCCGGCCGCGGGCTTCAGGGAGATGCCGCCCGTGTCGAAGGTGACGGTCTTGCCGACGAGGCCGAGGCGGGGGCCGGTGCCGCCGCCGGCGTAGCGGAGGACGATCAGCGCCGGGTCCTTGGCCGAGCCGGCCGCAACGGCGAGCATCCCGCCCATCCCCTCGCGCTCGAGCTCGGCGGGTCCGAGGACCTCGACGGAGATCGACTCGTGCGCGGCGGCGACCTCCTCGGCCCGGGCGGCGATGAACGCCGGATCGGCGATGTTCGCGGGGAGGTTCTGGAGGTCGCGGGCGCGGTTGGCCGCCTCCGACGCGACCCTGGCCGTGGCGGCGTACCCGTCGGGGTCGTCGGCGCCGACGAGCGTCAGCGTCTCGATCGCGAACGGGTCCGCGTCGTCGGCGTCGCGTCGCTTGAAGCGGTCGAAGCGGTAGCCGGCGAGGATCGTCCCGGCCGTCAGGGCGGCGCCGATGCTGGCCTTGCGGTCGTGCTCGGGGACCACCCAGGCGACGGACGCGGCCCGCACGCGCCGGGCCTGGCGGACGGCGAGGGCGGCGAGGACGCGCGCCCGCTCGGAGTCGAAGTCGCCGCGGTCGCCGAGCCCGGCGACGAGGACGCGGGCCGGGGCGCCGGGGCGAAGCAGCGTCAGCTCCTTGAAGGAGGTGCGGACGTCGGCGGCCCCGGGGGCCGGCGCGAGCCAGTCGGGGAGCTCCTCGCCGTCGTAGAGGCCGATGCAGACGAGGTCCGCGTCGGCGGCTGACGGGTCGGAATCGCTCAGTTCGAGGCGCATCGGACGGGCCACGATAGCTGCCGGCGCGCCCCCTGCCTCTACGATTCCCGGGCACCCATCACCTCGTCCCACTCAGGAGATCGTTCCGAATGCCGAAGACCGTGATTCTTTCCACCGCCCGCACGCCCTTCGCGAAGATGGGCGGCGCCCTGTCCTCGCTGAAGGCTCCCGAGCTCGCTGCGAACGCGATCGGCGGCGCCCTCGAGCGTGCCGACGTCGCGCCCGAGCAGATCGAGTCGGTCGTCTACGGACAGGTCCTTCAGGCAGGTCAGGGACAGATCCCGTCACGGCAGGCACAGATCGCCGGCGGCATCCCCAAGGAGGTCCCCTCGGAGACGATCAACAAGGTCTGCGCCTCGGGCATGCGCTCGGTCGGTCTGCTCGACCAGGCGATCCGCGCCGGCGACGTCTCGGTCGGCCTCGGCGGCGGCATGGAGTCGATGTCGAACGCTCCCTACCTGCTGCCGGGCGCGCGCTTCGGCTTCCGGATGGGTGACGTCACGGCCGTCGATTCGATGACTCACGACGGGCTCACCAACCCCTTCACCGGCAAGCAGATGATCAACGAGGCCAGCGAGGTCGGCAACGAGCTCGAGATCACCCGGCCCGACATGGACCGCTTCGCCACCCGCTCGCACCGGCTCGCCGCCGAGGCGACCGACGAGGGCCGCCTGGCCGACGAGATCGTCGCCGTCACGGTCAAGTCGCGGAAGGCCGAGACCCTCGTCGAAGTCGACGAGGCGATCCGCCCCGACACGAGCATCGAGACCCTCGCGAAACTGAAGGCGATCGGCGGCGACGACGCCACCCACACCGCCGGCAACGCCCCCGGCGTCAACGACGGCGCCGCGGCTGTCGTCGTCGCCTCCGAGGAGTGGGCCTCCGCCAACGGCAAGGAGTCACTCGGCACGATCATCGCCTACGGCAACATCGCCGACGACTACGCCTACCTCGCCCGGACGCCCGCCAAGGCCGCCCGCCAGGCCCTCGAGAAGGTCGGCAAGTCCCCCGAGGACGTCGATCTCTGGGAGTTCAACGAGGCCTTCGCCTCGGTCGCCATCAACTCGATCCGAATGCTCGACATCGACGAGGAGAAGGTCAACGTCAACGGCGGCGCAATCGCCCTCGGCCATCCGATCGGCGCCTCCGGCGGCCGCATCATCGGCACCCTCGTCCACGAGCTGCGGCGCCGCGGCGGCGGCCTCGGCTGCGCCGCGATCTGCAGCGGCGGCGGGCAAGGCGACGCCATCCTCATCGAGGTCTGATCGCGGCCGGAGAGGCCGCTGCTCGGCGTCCTCGTCGGCTCACGGCCGAAGGTCGCTTCGCCGGCCTCTTCCTTGATCAGCGGGCTCTCCGGCTCGCGATCCCGGGGGGTCGGCTCTCCGACTAGCCTGCTCTGGATGAGCGGGCGCGGCGCGGCATTCTTCGATCTCGACCGGACCCTGATGTCGGGGTCGAGCGGCGCGCAGTTCGGGCGCGCCGCCTACCGAGCCGGGCTGGTCAGCCGCGCGCAGGTCGCCCGCTGGGGGATCGACCACCTCCGGTTCCGCCTCCGCGGCGCCACCGATCAGGACACCGACGCGCTGGTCGCCCTCGTCAACGACCTGCTCCGCGGCATCCCCGAGCGGACGCTGCGGCGAATGGTCCCCGACCTGCTCGAGGGGATCCTGCCGCGGATCTACCCGCAGATGGTCGCCGAGGTCCGCTCTCATCAGGACGCCGGGAGGCCGGCGTTCATCGTCAGCGCGGCCAGCAACGGCGTCGTCGAGCTGCTCGCCCGGGTGCTGGACATGGAGGGCGGCATCGGGACGCGCTACGAGGTCGATTCCGACGGTCTATACACGGGCCGCCTGCTCGGCGGACTCAATTACGGGGAGCTGAAGGTTGAGCCGATGCGGCGCTTCGCCGACGAGCATGGGATCGACCTCGCCGAGAGCTGGGCCTACTCCGACTCGGTCTCGGACCTGCCGATGCTCGAGCTCGTCGGGCACCCGATCGCCGTCAACCCGGACTCGGAGCTGGCGCGGGTCGCCGCCGAGCGGGGATGGCAGGTCATGCGCTTCGAGAAGCTCGGCAGGACGATCGCCGCTGCGGGGGCACTCGCCGTCGCGACGCTCGTCGGCGGCGGCAGCGTGATCGCGCGCCGCCGCGCCGCCCGCCCGCCCGTGTCGCGGACCCGCCGCTAGGCGACCGCGCGGAATAGGATCGGCGGCGATGGATGCTGCCGAGCTTGCTTTTGCCGGGATCTACCGCCAGGCGGAGGCGCTGCGCTCCGGTGAGGTCAGCTCGCGGGATCTCGTGACCATGTACCTGGAGCGGATCGGCCGCTTCGACGGGCGCCTGAACGCCTTCCGCGTCGTGCTCGGCGAGCGCGCCTTCGCCGAGGCGGACGAGGCCGACCGGCGGATCGCGGCGGGGGAGACGGCGGCGCTCCTCGGCGTGCCGATCGCCGTCAAGGACAACGTCCACGTCGCCGGCGAGACGACGACGAACGGAACCGCGTGTTTCGACCGTCCCGCCGACGCCGACTCGGCGATGATGCGCCGCCTCCGCGAGGCGGGCGCCGTCCTCGTCGGCAAGACGAACCTCCCCGAGCTGGCGATCTGGCCCTTCACCGAGACGCAGACGTGGGGCCGGACGCGGAACCCCTGGAACCCCGGGCACAGCGCCGGCGGGTCGAGCGGCGGGTCGGGAGCTGCCGTAGCGGCCGGCCTGATCGGCTCCGCATCGGCCTCCGACGGCGGCGGCTCGATCCGGATCCCCGCCGCCCACTGCGGCCTCTTCGGGCTGAAGCCACAGCGCGGGCGGATCAGCATGATGCCCGAGGCGGAGCACTGGCTCGGGCTCTCGGTCGTCGGCTGTCTCAGCCGCCGCGTCATCGACACGGCACTGTGGCTCGACGTGACGGCCGGTCACGAACCGGGCGACGCCGACACCCCGCCGCCGCCCGAGCGCTCGTGGGTCGAGGCGGCCCGGACGCCGCCGCCGAACCTGCGGGTCGCCGTCGCGGTCAGTGCTCCCCGCCCGGCCGCGCCGCCGGTCATCACCGATGCCGTCAAGGGCGGCGTCCGGCGGATCGCGGACGTGATGCGCTCGCTCGGCCACACCGTCGTCGAGCGCGATCCGGACTGGGGCGCGATCGGCAACGACATCACCCCCCGTTACCTCGGCGGCATCGCCGGCGAGGGCCGCACGATCCCGAACCCCGAGCGCCTCGAGAAGCGGACCCGGGGCATGATCAGGCTCGGGGGAATGCTGCCGGGCTCGGCGATCCGGCGGTCGCGGCGAACGAGGCCAAGCACGCTGAGCGCCTCAACCGGATCTTCGCCGACGCCGACGTCCTCCTGACGCCGACGGTGGGCATCCCGCCGCCGGAGTCGGGGCGCTGGGCCGGCCAGGGAGCGCTGCGGACGCTGCTGAGCATCTCGCGGTCGTATCCCTGCGCGATCGCCTGGAACTACACCGGCCAGCCGGCGGCGTCGATCCCGCTGCCGCCCGACTCGCCCGGCGGGCTGCCGCTGGCCGGGCAGCTGATCGCCCCACCCAACCGCGAGGACCTGCTGATATCCCTTGCCGCCCAGCTCGAGGCCGAGATCGGATGGCCCGAGCGCATCCCCGAGGAGTTCGCGTGAAAGTCGTCGCCGTAGGCCCGGAGCAGACCCTCGAAGTCCGTGACGTCCCCGATCCCGAACCCGGCGAGGGCCAGGTTCTCGTCGACGTGGCCGCCTGCGGCATCTGCGGCTCCGACCTCCACATGCTTCCCTCCGGCGTCCTCGCCGAGGGCTCCGTGCTCGGCCACGAGCTCTCGGGCACGCTGGCGGCGGTCGGCGACGGCGTCTCCGAATGGTCGGCCGGCGACCGCGTCTGCGTCTACCCATTCGCTCCGGTCGACCGCCTCGACATCCCCCTGGCGATGTCGAGCGGGATCGGCCTCGGGACCAACGACGGCGGCTACGCGGAGCGGATGGTCTGCGACGCCGAGATGCTCTGGCGCGTGCCCGACGAGGTCGACCTCGAACACGGCGCGCTCGTCGAGCCGCTCGCCGTCGGCCTGCACGGAATCGACGTCTCCGGGGCCGAGCCCGGCCAGCCCGTCTGCGTTCTCGGCTGCGGCCCGATCGGGGCGATGACCCTCGTCGGCCTCCTCGCCCGCGGCTTCGAGGACATCGTCGTCGTCGAGCCGAACCCGGGCCGGCGCGAGCTCGCGACCCGCCTCGGCGCCCCGCATACCGCGCCGATCGAGGGCGTCCACGAGGAGGTTCTCGGCGCGCTCGGCGGCCGTGCGCCGGAGGTCGTCATCGAGTGCGCCGGGCACGTCTCGGCGCCCGGTCTCGCGATCGAGCTGATCGCCGGGGAGGGGACCGTCGCCCTCGTCGGGATGCTCGAGGAGCCGGTGCCGATCTCCCAGCTCAACGTGATGCTCAAGGAGGTCGTCATCCGCGGCTCTTTCGCCTACCGGCCCAAGGACTTCGACGAGGCCGTCGGCCTGATCGCGGCGGGGAAGGTCCCGGTCGGCGAGCTCGTCACCTCGCGACACCCGCTCGAGGAGGCCTCGGCCTGCTTCGAGGAGCTCCGCCGGCCCGGTACCGAGGAGCTCAAGGTCCTGCTCACCCCCTGAGGCCGGCCGGCCCCGTCCGCACCTACGCGAGTCCGCGCTCGCGCGCCTTCCGGATCCCGGTCCGGGTCGCGAAACCGCTGCCGATCTCGAACACCGCCTTCGACGCGGGCAGCCGGTACCCGGCGCGCGTGTGCGGGGCGTAGACCGAGCGACCGCCCTCGACGTCGAGCCAGCCGGTGTAGATCCGCTGCTCCTGACCGACCATCAGCCGCCCGAAGCGGTGCGCGGTCAGCCCGGCGCGGCGGCCACCCTCCGGCCGCACCGATGCGGGGATGACGAGCTCGGCGCCGGCGTCGTCGCTGCCGCCCGCCGCGATCGCCGTGACCATCGGCAGGCCGTCGCCGCCGGCCCAGCCGAGCAGTGCGTGCGGCAACCGCCCGACCTCGGCGGCGAGCCGCGCGGCGTCGGTCCTCGGGCCGGTGCCGTTCTTCGGCGGCGACTGCGACGGTGGCGGGCCCGGCAGCGGCTCACCGTGGACGACCGGCTCACCGGCGCAGTCCAGCGTCGGCCAGACGACGATCCGGCGGACCGCGATCGTGATCGCGACCCGCTCGTAGTAGTAGACGCGCAGCCAGCGCCCGGTCAGCCCGCCCTTCCGCGGACCGAGGAAGTGATCCCACTGCGGGCCGATCGAGTCCAGCCACTCGCGGTCCGGTGTGGCCTGGATCGTCGCCTCCCCCTGGACGAGCACGAACTCGGGCCGGTCGTGGTCGGCGTGGTCGCGGGCGTGGAACGCCACGGCGACCGCGGGGTTGGACCGGATCCGGTCGAGCTTCTTCCAGAGGCCGAGCGACGTCGAGACGGTGACGGTGCCCGCGTCGCGGTCGCGGAGCCCGAGCGGCGCCATCGGGGTGATCACGACGCCCTTGGCCGGCGTCAGGTACGCGACCCCGGCGGCGAGGTCCCCGGCGAGCACCGCATCGACTTCGTCGGGCCAACGGATCCCCATGCCGGCAACCTATCCGGATCCACGGTCCAGCGGGAGGCCGCGCCGGTAGCCTTCCCCGCATGGCTATCGAGCCCGGATCGGAGAGGCGAGCGCACCAGTGGCGCGAGGAGCAGTACGCGGGCGAGCGTGAGCGCGACGTTCCGTTCGAGACCCTCTCGGGGCACCCGATCGAGCCGCTCTACACGAGCGAGGACCTCGCCGATCACGACGCCGAACGCGACGAGGGCTTCCCCGGGTCCTACCCCTACACGCGCGGCGTCTACCCGTCGATGTACCGGGGCCGGCTCTGGACCATGCGCCAGTTCGCCGGGTTCGGCACGGTCGAGGAGACGAACGAGCGGTTCCGCTACCTGCTCGAGCACGGGCAGACCGGCCTCTCGACGGCGTTCGACATGCCGACGCTGATGGGGCTCGACTCCGATCACCACCGCTCGCTCGGCGAGGTCGGGGTGGAGGGCGTCGCGCTCGACACGGTCGACGACATGGAGACCCTCTTCGACGGGATCCCGCTCGACGAGGTGACGGTCTCGATGACGATCAACGCCCCGGCCGCGATCCTGCTCGCCTTCTACGTCGTCGCCGCCGAGGAGAAGGGGATCCCGCCCGAGAAGCTCGGCGGGACGATTCAGACGGACATCCTCAAGGAGTACATCGCCCAGAAGGAGTGGTGCTTCCCGATCGAGCCGGCGATGCGGCTAGTCACCGACATGGTCGAGTGGTGCTCGCACGAGATGCCGCGCTGGCACCCGATCTCGATCAGCGGCTACCACATCCGCGAGGCCGGATCGACGGCTCAGCAGGAGCTCGCCTTCACCCTCAAGGACGGTCTCACCTACGTCGAGCGCGCCGTCGAGCGCGGCCTCGACGTCGACGACTTCGCACCGCGTCTTTCGTTCTTCTTCAACGCCCACATCGACTTCTTCGAGGAGATCGCCAAGTACCGGGCGGCGCGCCGGATCTGGGCCCGCGAGCTCCGCGACACCTTCGGCGCCAAGAACCCGAAGTCGATGCTGATGCGCACTCACACGCAGACGGCGGGCGTCAGCCTGACCGCCCAGCAGCCGCTCGTGAACATCGTCCGGACGACGATCGAGGCGCTGGCCGGCGTCCTCGGAGGGACCCAGTCGCTGCACACCAACAGCTACGACGAGGCGCTCGCCCTGCCGACCGAGGAGGCCGTCCGGATCGCGTTGCGGACCCAGCAGGTGATCGCCCACGAGTCCGGCGTCACCAACACGGTCGACCCGCTCGGCGGCTCCTACTTCGTCGAGAAGCTGACCGACGAGATGGAAGCGGCTGCCTACGACTACTTCGCCCGGATCGACGAGCTCGGCGGCATGGTCGCGGCGATCGAGTCCAACTTTCCCCAGCGCGAGATCTCCGACGCCGCCTTCGAGCACCAGGCCGCGCTCGAGAAGGGGGAGCGGATCATGGTCGGCGTCAACGCCTTCCAGGTCCCCGACGATGACGCGACGAACCTGCACCGTCCCGACCCCGCCGCCGAGGTGCGCCAGAAGGAGCGCCTCGCGGCGACGATGGCCGGCCGCGACGACGATGCCGCCGCCGCGTCGCTGACGGCACTCGAAGCAGCGGCTGCGACCGACGCGAACCTGATGCCGCTCCTTGTCGACTGCGCCCGGGCGCGGGTCAGCGAGGGGGAGATGATCAAGGCGATGCAGACCGTCTTCGGCACCTATACGGAAACGCCCGTCTACTGATCGACGGCGCCGGGGATTGACCCCGGCGAGGCTGGGTATTCCCCGGCCATGAGCGATTTCGAAGTCGTCCGAAGTGATGTCGAAGGCTGGGACGTCCGCCGCAGCGGCGAGGCGCAGGCCCTCTCGAACTACCCGACGCGCGAGCTCGCCGAGGAGGCCGCCCGCCGCCAGCAGGAGGCCGAGGGCCAGAGCGGCGGTACCGCCGATGCGATCGACATCCGCCAGGACGTCTTCAGCGAAGGCCCCGAGGAGGAGCTCGACGCCAAGAAGACTCTGCTCGGCGCCGGCGCCGTGATGATCGGCGTGATCGTGTTGATCGCCCTGATCGCGATCTTCGTGGTCGTCACGAACGTGGCCGACGGCCCATAGCGCGCTCGCGCTCGCCGCGAAGTTTCAGAAACGCGACGTGGGGGCGTGTTTCTGGCAGTTGACCGCCAGTCAGCGAAAATCCTCCCCGCCGCCCGATCTGGGCGACATCTTGCAGCCGCGGGTCGGCGGCTAACACTTCGCTAACACGATCCTTAGCGTGCCCGCCTTCATGGCCGCACCTCTGAACAGAACACTCAAGCTCGCCCTTGCCGGAATCGCCGCGCTCGCCCTGATCGCGACGTTCGCGATCGGCGCCACCGTGGCGACCGCCAAGCCGCACGCGCCCGGGACCCACAAGCGCACCTACGACCGTGTCTTCAAGCACAAGGTCTCCAAGAAGAACAAGAAGTGGGCCAAGCGCGTCGCCGCCTGCGAGTCCGGCGGCGACCCGAACGCGATCGGCGGCGGCGGCACCTATCGCGGCGCCTTCCAGTTCATGCGCTCGACCTGGAAGACCTCGCCGCGGTCGCCCGGCGGCGACCCCATCGACTACAGCTACAAGACCCAGGCCTACGTGGCCGTCCGCCTCAGGGCGCGCTCCGGCAGCTCGCCCTGGCCCAGCTGCGGCTGAGCCCGCCGTCCGGATACCCTTCCGGGCGATGAGCGAGCGGAAGATCAGAGTCGTCGTCGCCAAGCCCGGCCTCGACGGTCACGACCGGGGGGCGAAGATCATCGCCCGCGCCCTGCGCGACGCCGGCATGGAGGTCATCTACACCGGCCTGCACCAGACGCCCGAACAGATCGCCGCGACGGTGATCCAGGAGGACGCCGACGCGGTTGGCCTCTCGATCCTCTCCGGCGCCCACATGACGCTGGTCCCGAAGATCGTCTCGATGCTGAGGGAGCAGGGGGCCGAGGAGGTCCTCGTCACCGTCGGCGGGACGATCCCGGCCGACGACATCCCGGAGCTGAAGCGGCTCGGCGTCGCCGAGGTGTTCACGCCCGGCTCCCCGACCGACGACATCGTCGAGTTTCTGCGCAGCCACGTCGCCGCGCCCGCTTAGGCAACCGCGCGACTCGCAGCCCTCCGGGCTGCTCGACTGCGCGTCACGACGACTGCGCGACTCGCGCGGCTCCGCCGCGCTCGACTGCGCGTCACCGGCCCGGAGCCCAGCGCCCGCGGGCGATTGAAATTGCCGCGGCGGGGGAAACCGATTGACAAGTCAGTCAACCGTCGCCGCAACGCGGTAGCATTCGCCGCCGCAAGTCCCCCAAGGAGGCACCCACTTTGAAGATCTGTTGTCTTGTCAAGGAGGTCCCGGACGCCGCTGTTCAGAAGCGGATCGATCCCGGCACGAAGCGGCTCGACCGCTCCGGCGAGAAGACCTTGAACCAGTTCGACACCCACGGCATCGAAGCCGCGATGCAGATTCGTGAGGGCGGTGTCGTCGACGTCGACGAGATCGTCGCCGTCACGATGGGCCCCGACAGCGCTCAGCGCGCACTGCACAAGGCCGTCGCCCTCGGCGCCGACCGCTCCGTGCACCTGTCGGACGACGCCCTCGCCGGCTCCGACGTCTGCGCGACGGGTTACGCCCTCGCCAAGGTGCTCGAGTCCGAGTCCCCCGACCTGGTCCTGCTGGGCCAGCAGTCGGACGATGGCGAGTGCTACACGATCGGTGCCGTCGTCGCCGACCACCTGAAGATGCCGTCGTTGACTCAGGTGATCCAGATGGACGTCGACTCCGAGAAGCTCCGCTGCGAGCGTCAGGCCGAGTACGGATACGACACGGTCGAGATCCAGCTCCCGGCCGTGATCAGCGTCGGTGACGCGATCAACGAGCCGCGCTACCCGTCGCTGAAGGCGATCATGGGCGCGAAGAAGAAGCCCCTCGACTCGAAGGCCGCCGGCGACGTCGGCATCGAGACCGACAAGGTCGGCGAGAGCGGCTCCCAGACCACGGTCCTGGGGATCAACCCGCCGCCCGCCAAGCAGGCCGGCGAGGTGTTCGAGGACGAGGACACGAACGAGACGGTCGAGAAGATCGTCGCCTGGCTCGACGAAAGGAAGCTGATCTAGATGGCGGACATCCTGGTCTACGCCCTCCATGACGACGAGGGCGTCTTCAACAAGAACTCGCTGGGTGCGATCTCCGAGGCGGCCAAGCTGGCCTCCGAGACCGGTGGCACCGCAAGCGCGGTCGTGGTCGGCGAGGTTGCCGACGACGCTGCCGCATCGCTCGGCAACTACGGCGCCGCGAAGGTGTACCGCGCCAAGTCGTGCCCCGAGGGCCTCGCCCAGCCGATCGTCGACGTGATGGCGAAGGTCATCACCGACAACGGCATCGGCTACGCCCTGTTCGGCGGCGGCCTGCTCGGCTTCGAGATCGGCGCCGGTCTGACGGCCCGCCTCGGCGCCGGCGTGACCATGGAGGTAACCGCGGTCAAGGCCGCCGACGGCAAGCTCGTCGCCGAGCGCCCGGTCCTGCAGGACTCGGCGATCGTCGACGTCGGCTACGTCAGCGAGCCCGGCATCATCATCGGCCGCCTGAACGCGTTCGACGTCACGGAGTCCGGTTCGGGCGCCGCTGAGGTCACCGACGTCGAGGTCGAGCTGTCCGAATGGTCGACGAAGGCCAAGATGGTCACCCGCGGCGAGGCTCGCGGCGAGGACGTCAACATCGAGGACGCGGAGATCCTCGTCGGCGGCGGTCGCGGACTGGGCGAGAAGGACAACTTCAAGCTCGCCGAGGACCTGGCCGACTCGCTGGGAGGCGCCGTCGCGGCAACGCGTGCGGTCGTCGACGCCGGCTGGTACCCGTACTCGACCCAGATCGGCCAGACCGGCAAGACGGTCGCCCCGAAGCTGTACCTCGCCGCCGGCATCTCCGGCGCGATCCAGCACAAGGTCGGCATGCAGAGCTCCGAGAACATCCTCGCGATCAACAAGGACCAGAACGCGCCGATCTTCGAGTTCTGCGACCTCGGCGTCGTCGGCGATCTCCACAAGATCATGCCGAAGCTCACCGAGGCCATCAAGGCCAAGAAGGGCGGCTGAACCGAGGATGGGCGCCGTTCCGGAACAGTTCCCGCCGCCGTTCGACCCGAACGACTACATCGGCCCGCCCACCGACCCCGAGGACGAGCGCCTCGAGGTCGGTGTGGCGATCGTCGGCGGCGGTCCCGCCGGCCTCGCCTGCGCGAACCGGCTGCTGCAGCTGCTCGAGGACGAGCCGAACCTCACCGAGCAGCTCGGTGAGGTTCCGGTCGCGGTCATCGAGAAGGGCAAGGTCTGCGGCGCCCACACGCTGAGCGGCGCCAACGTGCGCCCCTCGGCGTTGCAGGAGCTGTTCCCGGACGAGGGTCCCGACGACTGGCCGATCTACCAGGAGGTCGAAAAGGACGCCGTCTATCTGCTGACGAAGAAGCAGGCGCTTCCGCTCAAGCCGATGCCGCCGAACTTCAAGAACCACGGCAACTACACGCTGTCGGTCAGCAAGCTCTCCCGCTTCCTCGCCGATCGCGCCGAGGAAGCCGGCGCCTACATCCTCACCGAGACCGTGGCCGACAAGCTGCTGGTCGAGGACCGGATCGTCAAGGGCGTCCGCTCCGGCGACAAGGGTCGTGGCAAGGACGGCAAGGAGCTCGGCAACTTCGAGCCCGGGTCCGACCTGATGGCGAAGGCGACCGTGCTCGGCGAGGGCACGCTCGGCCACCTCACCTACGCCGCGATGGACTACTACGACCTCGCCGGGCCGCAGCCGCAGCGCTGGGAGCTCGGGGTCAAGGAGGTCTGGGAGATCGAGGAGCCGCTCGACCGGGTCATCCACACGATGGGCTGGCCGCTTCGCAAGGGCGCGAAGTACAACGAGTTCGGCGGCAGCTTCATCTACCCGATGGGCGAGAACAAGCTCTGCATCGGCATGGTGATCGGCCTCGACTACACCGACGCCACCGTCTCCTGTCACGACCTGCTTCAGGAGCTGAAGACCCACCCGTTCATCAAGAAGCTCCTCGCCGGCGGCAAGCGCGTCGCCTGGGGCGCGAAGACGATCCCCTCGGGCGGCTACTGGGCGATGCCGAAGAAGATCGCCGTGCCCGGGATGATGATCGCCGGCGACGGTGCCGGCATGGTCAACATCCCGACCCTGAAGGGCGTCCACTACGCGATGCACGCGGGCATGTACGCCGCGGAGGCGATCGTCGAGAGCCTCAAGGCCGACCCCGAGACCGTCGACTTCTCGAGCTACGAGGACAAGGTCCGCGGATCGCTGATCGAGAAGGAGCTCTACGAGTCGCGCAACATGCGCCAGCCCTTCGGCAAGGGGTTCTTCGTCGGCGGCGCCATCGCCTCGGCGATGACCGTCACCAAGGGCGCCTTCCCGGGCGGCCAGTGGGACCAGGAGGACGACGCCGAGCACGAGATGACGATCGGCAAGGGCGCCGACAACTACCCGGCCCCCGACGGCGAGCTCACCTTCGACAAGCTCGGCTCGGTGTTCCTGAGCGGCAACGCGACCCGCGACGACGCTCCGAACCACGTCCGGATCCAGACCCACGTGCCCCGCGAGATCGCCCAGACATGGGTGTCGATGTGCCCGGCGCAGGTCTACGAGATCCCCGAGGACCAGCTCGAGAACGGTGCCGCCGAGGTCGACGTCCACGTGACCGCCTCCAACTGCGTGCAGTGTGGAGCGATCACCGCCAAGGGCGGACGCCTGACGATGCCCGAGGGCGGCGACGGGCCCCTGTACCAGGAGGTCTAGGCCCTGTCGGCGGGGGCCGATGCTGAACGTTTCGGCGGGGCGAACCCGGCGCGGTGAAGCGAGTCTGCGTCGGATGCTCGGGGTGGGTCTACAAGGACTGGCGCGGCGTCCTGTATCCGGACGGGATGCCGCAGCGTGAGTGGCTGAGCGCCTACGCGCGCGAATTCGACACGGTCGAGATCAACAACACTTTCTATCGGCTGCCCTCGCGGAAGGCGGTCGAGGGCTGGGTCGAGGAAACGCCCGCCGACTTCCGGTTCGCGGTCAAGGCGAGCCGCTACATCACCCACATCAAGCGCCTGCTGAAGCCCGACGTCTACGTCGAGCGGTTCCTCGAGAGCATCGCGCCGCTCCGCGATTCGGGAAGGCTCGGCGTCGTCCTCTGGCAGCTGCCGCCGAACTTCAAGCGGGACGACGAGCGGCTCGCCACGGCCCTGGGGGCGATCCTCGACCGCGCTCCCGGCCGGCACTGCTTCGAGTTCCGGGACCCGACCTGGTTCACGCCGGACGTCTACGCGATCCTCCGCGACCACGGCGTCGCGCTCGTCATCGCCGACGATCCCGAGATGCCGTTTCAGACATATGAGCTGACCACCGATTGGACCTACCTGCGCCTCCACCGCGGCGCCCGCGGCCGCCGCGGCAACTACTCGGCGGCCGAGCTGGACACCTGGCGGCGCCGGATCGCGGCCTGGCGGACCCGCCGCGAGGCGTTCGTCTACCTCAACAACGACTGGGAGGCGTTCGCCGTCCGCAACGCCCGGACGCTCGCCGCCGGGCTGAGCTGAGCGGCCCTCGCTACGGTGCCGCCCATGAGCGCTCCAGGCACTCCATCGGGCGTCCGCCTCGCCGCCGCGGCGGATGCCGAGGCGGTCGGCGCCCTCTTGCACCGCTTCAACACCGAGTACGGCGAGCCGAGCCCCGGCCCGGAGCGCCTTGCGGCCCGGATCGGCGAGCTGATCGACTCCGGCCGGACGGCGGTGCTGGTGGATGGGGCCGGCCCCGACGGGCTGGTCGTGCTGCGCTTCCAGCCGTCGATCTGGTCGGACCTCGATGAGGCCTACCTCGCCGAGCTCTACGTCGTGCCGGAGCGGCGGCGGGCCGGCCTCGGCACCGCGCTGCTCGGGGCCGCACTCGACCATTGCCGGAAGCGCGGCTGCGACTACGTCTTCCTCGGCACCGACGAGGGCGACGCGGACGCGCACCGGCTCTACGAGCGCTTCGGCTTCACGAACTTCTACAACCCGGACGCCGACCCGGCCGACCGGGAGCGGATGTTCGTCTACGAGCGCGAGCTCTAGGGCGTTGAGGCGGATCAGCGTCGCGACGAGCGGCTGAGTTCCTTGACGAGCAGCTCGCAGGAACGCTCCAGCTGCTCGATTGTCGCGTCGTCGACCTTGGTGATCCCGAGCTTGCCGTTGATCCAGAGGTTGGCCTCGCGGTGGCCGCAGCGGCGGCTGCGGGCGAGCTCGGAGACGAGAACGTGGCGCCGGGCCCGGAGGATCCGGCGGCGCTCGAAGGCCGGCACCGCGGCCGGCTCCTCGGGCTCGGCGACGGCGACCGCGAGCGGGGGAGGGGCGGCCTGTGGCTGGACGTCGTCCTCGCCCGGCTCGCCGAAGAGGTTCATCTGCGGGACGACGTCGGCCGCGACCGGGACGAAGTCGAGCTCGGAGTCGGAGCGCTCGGTCTCGACGCCCTCGTCGGGCTCGTCCCATCCCTCCTCGCCCTCGATGCCGCCGCGCTTCATCACCCGGTGGATCTCGTCCTCGACCTTCGCCGCGTGGCTGCGGAGCACCGGCTCGGCGGGGAGGAACAGCCAGCTCTCCTTGCCGATGCCGGAGCCGATCCGGACGAACCGGCCGACGATCTGGCGGAAGATCATCGCCGTCTTCGCCGTCGTCGCGTAGACGCCGACCCGAAGGCGCGGGATGTCGACGCCCTCGGAGACCATGTTGACGGCGACGATCCAGCGGCCGGTCCCGCCGGCGAAAGAACGGAGGCGTTCGTGTGAGCCCGCGTCCTGGTGGAGGACGATCGTCGGCGCCTCGCCGGAGATCGTCGTCAGGGCGCCGGCGACCACCCGCGCGTGGGCGCTGTCGGCCGCGATCACGAGCCCGCCGGCGTCCGGATGCCCACCCGCCCGGACCCGCGAGAGCTGGGCGTCGGCCTGCTTGAGGATCCGCGGGAGGCCCTCGGGGAGCTCGGTTGAGATCGCCGTCCGGTAGCGGCGGCCGCGCTCGCGGGCCGGAAGATCCTCCTCGAAGGAGCTTTCGATCGTCTCCTCGCCGCTCTGCCAGACGAGGGTGCCGTCGAAGGGGACGAAGATCACCCGCCGGCAGACGCCGTCGCGGATCGCTTCGGCGTAGGAGTAGGCGATGTCGGGGACCGCGAAGCCGGAGCCGTCGTAGGCGATGCCCGGGATCGGTGCGTCGTCGCTTCGGAACGGCGTTCCCGACAGCAGGAGCCTGCGGTTCGCGGCGGCGAAGGCCTTCCGAAATCCCTCACCCCAGGCGAGATCGTCGCCGAGGTGGTGGACCTCGTCGGCGATCACGAGCGTCCGCGGGCTGCACTCGCGGGCATAGGCGGCGGCCGACGCCGCTGCGCGGGCGTAGGTCACGGCGATCCCTTGGAAGTCCCGCGTCGTCCGCAGGTGGGGCGCGTCGGGCTGCAGCTGCAGCCCCTGAGCGGCCGCGGCCGCCGCCCACTGGCGGGTCAGCGGCGCGGTCGGGCAGACGATCGCGACGCTGCTGATCTCGCCGCGCCGGAGCAGCTCTCGGGCCAGGACCAGGGCGGGCCGCGTCTTGCCGGCGCCGGGGGCGGCGGCGATCAGGAAGGTGCCCGTCCGCCAGCGCTCGGCGGCCGCGAGCGCGCGCCGCTGCCAATCGCGCAGCGAGGGGTCGTCGAAGGGTGAGGAGGATCCGCCCTCCGCCGCTTCGGTGGCTGTCGTCTGGGTCCCGCCGGTCATCTGGAGCGCGGCATGATTGGGCCTCGCCCGGACGGGATGCCACAAGCCCTTTGAGCAAGCCGTCCTGCCATCGTTCCGGTCGTGCGAGCAGTCGTCATCACCGGACCGCCGGGCGCCGGCAAGAGCGAGGTGGCCGCCTCCCTGCACGACTCACTGGGCGAAGCCGGGACCGATGCCGCCCTCGTCGAAGCGGACGAGGTCGAGCGTTCATTTCCCCCGATCGACCGCACCCGTGCGATCGAGCACCTGCGGATGCTCGCCGCCTCCTATCGCGAGTTCGGCACGGCGCTACTGATCGTCACCGCAACGATCGAAGACGACGCGCACCGGCTGGCGGTCATCGAGGCGGCCGGTGCCGACAGCCACATGCTCGTCCGCCTCGAGGCGGACGCGATGACCATGCGGGACCGGATCCTCGCCCGCGAGCCCGCCGGCTGGCAGGGCCTACCCGATCTCCTCAACGCCTCCCGGCGTCTCGCGGAGTCGATGCAGGCCCTGCCCGGGGTCGACCTGGTGTTGAGCACCGAGGGCGAGGAACCGGCGGCTGTCGCCGCCCGGATCGAGGCGGAGATCAGCCGAGCGGGGACATGACGCCGATCATGTGACCCTCGGGGTCCGTGAACTGGCCGAGGATGATCCCCACCGACGACATCTCCTCCGGCCCGAAGATCCGCGAGCCGCCGAGGCTCTCGGCCTTGGCGAGCGACGCCTCGACGTCGGGGACCTCCACGTAGAAGGTGACGTGTCCGCCGTAGCCCTCGGGTCCGCCGGCGACGCCGCCGCCGATCCCGATTCCCGCCTCGCTGGTGTTGCCCTCGCGATCGATGCGCCCGTAGCTCATCGGGTTGTCCGCGTCGATCTCCCATCCGAACAGGCTCGAGTAGTAGTCCTGAAGCGCCTTCCCGTCCTCGCCGACCACCTCGAAGTGCACGACTGGCTGTCCCATGGTTCTCCTTCCGTAGCTCGCGGCCGCCGCATGCGGCCCGCAACCTGAGACCCGGCTCGGGTTGCGAACTAATCGCCGACGAAGGCCCCGATCGCTTCGGCGAGCTCGCGCGGCCGGTCGAGGGGGACGAAACACGCCGCGCCCGGTATCTCGACGATCCGCGAATCGGGGATCAGCCCGTCCAGTCGCCGCGCATCTTCGAGGGTGAAGAAGCGGTCCTCGGTCCCCCAGGCGAGGAGGGCCGGAATCTTCAAGTCCGGCAGCTTCGCGGCGGCGCCCATCGTGTCGCTGACATCGCCCCCGGTCACGAACGCCCGCCCGTCGCGGCGAACGCCGGAGTCGTGGACCTGCGGCTCCGTGAACGAGCTCAGGACGGCGTCGTCGGGGCGCGAGGTCGTCAGCCATCCGAAGGCGATCGGCGAGTTTCGGACCGCGCGGAGGCGGAGCAGATGAACGAGCGCGTCGTATCCGGCCGAGATCCGCGCCGCCACGATCATCGGCTTGAAGAACTTCGGCGGGAACTTCTCGAAGCAGTCACAGTTGGTGAGCACGAGCCTGCCGATGCGCTCCGGCATCTCGGTGACGAGGATCTGGCTGATCGCGCCGCCCGCGTCGTTGCCGACGATCGTCACGTCGTCGAGGCCGAGCTTCGCGAGGAACTCGCTGATCAGGCGGGCGACGCCGCGCGGTGAGGTGTCGGCCCTGGGGCCCATCGCCTCGGAGTGAGCGCCGGTGGGCCAGTCGGGGACGATGCACCGATGCCCGGCGGCGAGCAGGGGAGCGGTCTTCATCCAGAGGTTGCCGTTCGCGAGGAAGCCGTGGACGAAGACGATCGGCGGACCCGTCCCGGCTTCGCGGTAGCGGATGCCCCCTGACTGAAGCTGGACCCGGTTATCGGTGAAGGTCGTCTGGTCGATTGCCATCGAGGCTCCTTGCCGGTCGCCGCCGGCCGATGTAGCTTGCATACGAACAGAATGTATCTAACATACAAACATCGTGTATGTCAAATCGAGCGGGCGAGAACCCGTGGCTGAGCGGCGGACCCAGGCGGAGCGGCGGGCGGCGACGAGGGCGGCGCTGGTCGCCGCCGGCCGCGACCTGTTCGCCGAGCGCGGCTACGAGGCGGTTAGCGCCGAGGAGATCGTCGCGGCGGCGGGCGTCACCCGGGGGGCGCTCTACCACCACTTCGACGGCAAGCTCGGGCTCTTCGCCGAGATCTTCGAAGAGGTCGAGTCGGAGCTTGCGAACAGCTTCGACTTCAGCGGCCTCGACGGCAGCGACCCGCTCGGCATCCTCGTCGCGGCCGTGGATCAGTTCCTCGATCTCAGCCTCGACCCGCTGAACCAGCGGATCGTCCTGATCGACGGACCGGCTGTGCTCGGCTGGGAGACCTGGCACGAGATCGAGGCCCGGCACGGGCTCGGGATGATCGAAGCCGCCCTGGCCGCCGCGGTGGCGGCGGGACAGACCGAGGACCTGCCGGTGTCCGAGGTCGCGCTGATGCTGCTCGGCGCCCTGATCGAGGCCGGCCTGCAGCTGGCCCGCGCCGACGATCAGGATGCCGCCCGGGAGCGGGCTGCGAGGGGCCTTCGCGCGCTGCTCCAGGGCCTCCGCGCCTGACCGCCGCTGTCCGGCGGGCTTCGTACCGTTCCGGCGTGCACGCATTCGCGATTCGCGCTCCCTCCGTCGAGGAGCTCTTCGACCCCTTCAGCCCCGAGCCGGTGGAGACCAGGCCGCTTCGCGAGGAGGTCCGCGAGCGGATCCTGCGGGCCTGGATCGACACCCGGGACGGGCGACCGGAGCACCTCGCCGTCGAGCTTCCCGTCGACGGCCGCCGCGACGGTCTCGGCCAGCGCGTCCAGGAGGCGATCCGGAACGACCTCGCCTCCGCATACGAGGACAGCCGCAAGCTCGTCGTCTTCCCCGAGCGGAGCGAGCGCCGCGAGGCATTCGTGGCCTTCGCGTTCCTCGTCACCTGCCTGGTCGCCTCCAGCCTCTTCGACCAGGTGACGCGAAACGAGACGCTCTTCGTCGGGATCTCCCAGGGGCTGGTCGTGCTCGGCTGGGTGGCGATGTGGCAGCCCGCGCAGCAGCTCTTCGCCGCCGTCTCGCTGTGGCTGAGCCGCGACCGCTACCGGGAGCTGGCTCGCGTGCCGATCGAGGTCAGCTGGGTCTGAGCGCCCGCCGGCGACTGCGCCGGGTGGCCGTGTCACGATGTCCGAGTGAGCGCGAACTTCGCAGGGAAGCTGATCGCCGCGGCGATCGCGACCGCGGCCCTGGTGGCGGCCCTCGCCCCGGCCGCGGACGCCTGGTCGCCGCCCCCCGCCAACGCCGGCTTCGACTACCAGATCGGTGGCGACTATCCGCTTCCCGGTGGCGTCTCCGTCGTCTCGCGGGACTGGTTCAGCGGCCGGCCCGCCGGCGGTGCGAACTATTCGATCTGTTACGTCAACGCCTTCCAGACGCAGGCCGATGAACCCGGCACGGATCGGCCCGACGAGCACCACAACTGGCCGCGCCGGCTCGTCCTCGAGAAGCTCGGCGACGACCCGCACTGGGGCGGCGAGTACCTGATTGACATCAGCACCGCCGGCAAGCGGCGCGCGGCGGCCGCCTGGGTCCGGCAGATGATCGAAGGGTGCGCCGACGAGGGGTACGACGCCGTCGAGTTCGACAACCTCGACTCCTGGACGCGGTTCAACGGGACGCCGCTCAAGAACCGGGTGCCGTTCGGCAAATCCGACGCCCTCGCCTACGCGAAGCTCCTCGCCGAGCGCACCCACTCGCTCGACATGGCGGTCGGGCAGAAGAACACGGCAGACGTGACGAAGGCCCAGTCGGCGCGGGTCGGGTTCGACTTCGCGATCGCCGAGGAATGCGGCCGCTACCGCGAGTGCGGGCGCTACACGTCCGTTTACGGCGACGAGGTCGTGGCCGTCGAGTACCGGCGCAAGGACTTCCGGAAGACCTGCAGCGACGTCGGCGACCGGATCTCGGTCGTCCTCCGCGACCGCCTCGTCAGCCGGCCCGGCTCGAAGCGCTACGTCTACGACGCCTGCTGAGCACCGACCCGGCGGGCCGGCCGATCCGCCTCCGTAGGCTTCGCGGATGCCATTGTTGACGGCACGTGGGGTTACCAAGAGCGTCGGCGACGGCCGCGGTTCGAGACGCCTCCTCGATGGCGCCGACCTCGATCTCGGCGCCGGCGAGATCGTCGCGATCCTCGGCCGTTCGGGCTCCGGCAAGTCGACGTTCCTCAACCTGATCGGCGGCATCGACACGATCGACGCCGGCACCGTCGAGGTCGGCGGCTGCAGGGTCGATCGGCTCGACGAGGCCGGGCTGACGTCCTACCGGCGCGAGCAGGTCGGCTTCGTCTTCCAGCTCTTCCACCTGATCCCGGAGCTGACGGCCCGCCAGAACGTCCTGCTCCCGGCGCGGATGGCCGGGGCGGGTAACGGGATCGCCGTGCGGGGCGATGCGCTCCTCGAGCGGTTCGGCGTCGCCGGCGTCGCCGACCAGTTCCCGCACACGCTCTCCGGAGGAGAGCAGCAGCGCATCGCGATCGCCCGCGCCCTCGTCAACGACGCACCGCTGATCCTCGCCGACGAGCCGACCGGCAACCTCGACCCGGAGGCCGCCGCGACGGTCCTCGCCGCGCTCCGGGGCATCAGTGACGAGGGCCGCTCCGTCCTTCTGGTCACGCACGAGCGCGACGCGACGGCGATCGCCGACCGCGTCGTCCGTCTCGAGGCCTCCAGGCTCGTTCCTGGATGACCACAGACCACGGACCGTTCCGCGCGCTGGGGCCGGCACTCGCCCGGCTGCGCTCGCGACGCGACCGCTCGCTGCTGGCGGCGGTCGGAATCGCCGCGGCTTCGGTGATGGTCGGCACCGCGGTTGCGATCAGTTTCGGCCTCGCGACGGGATTCGATCGCGCCGCCGAGCGCGCCGACCTCCCCGACGTGATCGCCCGCTTCAACGATGCGCCCCGTGAGGACGTCGAACGTCGGGTCGAGTCCCTGCCGAACCTCGATTCGGCCTCGTTCTCGGTCGAGCGCAACGACCTCGGCATCGAGCAGTTCGACAGCGGCAACGAGACCCGCCGCTCGATCGTCGCCGCCGTGGCCGATGGCGCCCGCCGCGGCTACGCGGTCCTCGACGGCGCCGATCTCAGCGGCGGTCCGGGGGAGGTGCTCGTCGAGAAGGGGCTCGCCGACGACTGGGGCCTCGAGGTCGGCGACGAGATCTACGTCGACACGATCGGCCCGCTGCGGATCCGCGGCATCGTGCTCGCGCCCGACGACGTGGCCTATCCGCTCGCTTCGCGCGCCCGCGTCTGGGTCTCGCAGAGCCAGGTCAGCGAGCTCTTCGTCGGCGACCGGGGCGACACCGTCAACTCGACCCAGATCTGGGCCCGCGACCCCGGTCAGCTGGACCCGCTGCTGGTCCAGGCTCGGGCCGTGAGCTACGGGCTCGACAACCTGCGGTTCGTGACCGTCGAGGGAGTTCGCTCGCTGGTCGGTCAGGCGGCCGGAATCGTGATCGCCCTCCTGATCGCCTTCTCGCTCGTCGCCGTCGGTGCCGCCGGGGTTGCACTCGGCGCCACGGCCCGATCGGACGTCCAGCGCCGCCTCGCGACGATCGGCGTGATGCGCGCGGTCGGCGTCTCACGCGCATCCGTCGCCGGCGGGTATGCGCTCGACGCCGCGATCGTCGCCGTGCCGTCCGCTCTCGCCGGCCTCGCGATCGGAGCGGTCGCCGCCTACGGTCCGAGCTCGCGGTTGCTCGGGATCCTCAACGAGTCGCCGCCCGGAGCGGCTCTGCTGCCGCCGCTCGCCGCCTCGCTGGTCCTGATCGTCGCGATCGTCGTCGCGGCAACCGTCTGGCCGGCATGGCGGGCGGCGGGGCGACCCCCGGCGCGGCTGCTGCGGGGAGCCGAGCTGCCGCCACGACCTCGCGGCGGTCGCGCCGGAGGGCCGAGCGGACCGTTCGGTCTCGGCCTGCGGCTCGCCGTCACGAGGCGGGGGCGCACCCTGACGACCGCGATCGTGGTCGGGGCGGCGACGTCCGTCGTGCTCCTGATGCTCGCGCTGGCCTCGTTCCTGCAGGGGCTGCAGGACGACCCGGGTGCGATCGGGAAGCGCTTCGAGATCACCGCGACGGCGGATCCGGGCCGGGCCGCCGAGATCGCGGCGCTGCCCGGCGTCGCGGCGGCGTCGCCCCGCTACGAGGTCGACGGCCTCGACTCCTTCCGACTTGGCGAGACCGTCGACCTGATCGCCTATCCCGGTGACCACATCGAGTTCGAAGCGCCGCCGCTCGCTTCGGGCCGGCGGATCGCCGATGCCGGCGAGGCCGAGGTCGGGCAGGGGCTCGCCGACTCGCTCGGCCTCGAGGAGGGCGGCACCCTCGCGGTCCAGCTTCCGGACGCCCGCCGTGAGGCGCGCTTCACCGTCGTCGGGATCGTGCGTGCCATCGACAACGAGGGCCGGGTGGCATACGTCCGCCCCGACCGGCTTCTCGCCGCCGGGCTGTCGTCGTCGCCGGCGATGGCGGTCAAGCTCGACGACGGGGCCGACGTCGCCACCGTCTCCGGCGAGCTTCGCTCCATCGGCGTCGAGCCGCAGGAGTCGAGCGGCGCAACGACCCGCAACCAGGCCTTCCTCGGCGTGCTCGCCAACGTCCTCCGCGTCGTCGCTGCGGTGAACGGCCTGATCTGCATGTTCATCCTCGTCCAGGCGCTGGCGGTCACCGCGACCGAACGGCGTCAGTCGCTCGCGGTCCTGCGCGCGGCGGGAGCGGGGCGGAAGGCGATCACCCTCGTGCTGGCCGGAGCGGCCGCGGCCGTTCTCGCCGTCGCGATTCCGCTCGGCATCGTGCTCGAGCGCTTCGTCCTCGGCCCGCTCGTCTCGCGGCTCGCCGCCGGCTACGCGACCCCCGGCCTCGCGACCCCCGTCCCGCAGGTCGTCCTCGCGGCCGCGGCGCTGCTCGCGCTGGCCCTGCTCGCGGCATGGCGGGTGGCCCGCCGATCCGAACGCGCGTCGATCCCGACCGAGCTGCGCGGGGTCTGACGTCGTGCGCGCCCGTCGCGGAGTCCTCGCCGTCCTCGCCGCCGCGCTCGTCGTCGCCGTTCTCGCCGCCGTGCTGCTGCTGAGTGATGAGAAGCGCGAACCCGCGGCACCGATCGCGAGCGGCTCGACCATCGATGGGACCTGGGTGGACGCCGACGGGAACGGCACGCTCGAGCGCGGCCCGGGGGAGGACTTGATCGACCGCACCGACCTCGCTCCGGAGAGCCCCGTCCGCCGGACCCTGGCGACGCTCGTCCAGGTGACCGACACCCACGTTCGCGACGAGGAATCGCCGGCGCGGGCCTCTCTTCTCGACCGCGTCGACCCGGCGCTCAATTCGGCGTTCCGGCCCCAGGAGGCCCTGTCCCCGCAGGTGCTCGGGGCGGTTCTCGCCTCGATCGGCGAGATCCGCCCGGATGCCGTCCTGATGACCGGCGACCTCGTCGACAGCGACCAGGCGAACGAGCTCGAACAGTTCCTCGCCGTGCTCGCCGGCGGCACCGTCGACCCCGACTCGGGATCTCCCGGCTACGAAGGTCCCCAGGAGGCGTCCAACCCCGACCCGTTCTTCTACCGGCCGGACATCGACGCGCCGCGCCATCCCGGTCTGCTCGACGCGGCGGAGCAACCGTTCGCATCGCCCGGCCTCGCCGCGCCCTGGTTTCCGCTCGTCGGCAATCACGATCTCCTCGTCCAGGGCGAGGTCCCGTCGACGCCGGAACTCGACGCCCTTGCGACGGGCGATCGGCTGCTGACCGGCCTGCGCCGGAACCTGCGGTTGCCGGATACCGGTGGGCGAAAGGGCGAGGGATCGGGCGCCGGGCTCGACCTCCCCGACGAGAGCGCGCTCAGCCCGGGGCTCGTCGACGAAGTGATCGGCCGCGGATTGCCCGGCCCGACCGAGGCGGTTGCGGCCGACCCCGGCCGCCGGCACCTTCCGCCCCGCGCCGTCGTCGCCCGCCTGCGGGCGGCGAGCGGCCACGGCGGCAGCGGTCCGCTGATGGATTACAGCTTCGACGTCGGTCCGCGGGTCCGCGTGATCGCCCTGGACCTCGTCGACCGTGCCGGAGGATCCCGCGGGGTCGTCGGTCCCGGTCAGCCGGAATGGCTGCGACGGCAGCTCGATCGCGCCCACGACCGCGAGGTGATCGTCATGACCCACCAGCCGATCGACGGCTCGCGCGGCGGCGCCCGGCTGCTCACGGTGCTCGATCGCAGCCCGGCCGTCATCGCGACGATCGCCGGTGACACGCATCGCAACTCGATCGAGCCGCGCCCGACAGCGGCCGGCGGCTACTGGCGCATCGGCACGTCCTCGCTGGCCGACTTCCCCCAGCAGGCGCGGGCGATCCGCGTCGTCGCGACCGAGGGCGGCGGCGTCGCGCTCGAGACCTGGATGATCGACGGCACCGGATCGCCGCTGGCGGACACGGCGAGGGAGCTGTCCTACCTCGACGCGCAGGGCGGCCGGCCGCAGGGTGATGCGGGCGATCCCGGTGATCGCAACGCCCGCCTCTATCGTTGAGCCGATGAAGGGTCCGCGACGAGGAGCTGACGACGGTGGGTGAGCCGGACGAGCAGACGGCGCCGACGCTCGCCGCCTACGCGGCCGCGCACGGAATGACGCATCGCGAGCACTCCTTCGTGCTCCCGCAGGCGACACAACTGCTCCGCCACGGATTCATGCGTGAGGTCCCGAGCCTCGCCCGCGGCCCTTTGCCCGGAGGAAGCGACGACGCCTACCTGGCCCAGGTCGACTACGTCTACGAGGGCCGCAACGACCTGAAGCGCAGCTACTTCACCCTCGTCCTCGTCGAGGCTCCCGCGAGCCTCGGCTTCGCCGTCCGGGTTCTCTGCCACGACCGCGACCTCGACGAGCTCGACATGTCGAACCCCGACCGGGACCGCGAGATCGTCGAGGCCGACGACCGCGGCGTCACGCTCGAGAGCGAAGCCTTCCGGCGGCGCTATGCGCTGTTCACCGATCGTGACCAGGACGAGCTGTCGGTCTGGCGCCTGTTCGCGCCGACGCTCATCGAATGGCTCGCGACCGATGCGCCCGCGGACTTCTCATTCGAGCTCCAGGACGGCGCCCTCTGCTGTTTCGTGCCCGGGACGCTCTCCGAAGCCGCCGACCTCGACGCGCTCTGCTCGGCGACGGCTCGCGTCCTCACCGAGGTCGCGAGGGTCGGCGGCGACGGCGGCCGCGTCGCATCGGCGGCGGTGGACGGCCGGCGCACCGAGGTCGACGAGCAGCTCGCCGCGCACCCGTTCGACCACCCGCCGGCGAGCGTCAAATCGGCGGCGAAGGCGTTCCGGCGCGGGCCGAGGATCGGCGATCGGGCCTGGAAGCTCGGCGCCGAGGCTTTCTTCCGCACCCATGCCGAGGCGCTCGGGTTCGCGCCGATCGAACAGTCGGCGTTCCGCTCGTCACACATGCAGACGTTCCTGCCGGGCGAGCTCGCGCACGTCGCCGCCGACCCCGACGGCGCGACGTTCCTCGTCCTCACCGACAAGGACGACTACGACGACATGGGGTGGAGCGTGATCGTCGCCGATGGCCGGCCGCCGATTTTCGGGCGGCCCGACGTCGCGAGTGGCGTCTCCTCCGAGCGCGGCCGCCTGGAGGCGAGCTTCGACGCCCGGTCGGTGATCTTCTCCGCCCTCGACGGCGGCCGTCGTGACCGTCGCGGCGAGGAGCTGGGGGCGTTCGTCGCCTCGTGCCGGTCCCTGCTCGGGCCCGCCTGAACCGATGGACTTCGACGACGCCCTATCGATGCTTCTCGCCCTCGTCGGGCGCCGCGTCGAGGTCCACGTCGTCTCGGCCGGCGAGAGCCCGCATCTCGTGGCGACCTTCGGGGGCACGTTGCGGGCCGGACACTCGATGACGGGAGGGGAGCCGAGCGAGCACGAGGCGATCTTCATCCGCCTCGACGCCGGTCCCGAGACCGGGTCGATAAGCCTCAATCGCGAGGTCTACCGCGGGGGGATCGCGCACGAGGACGGTTCGCTGACGCTGCAGCTCGGCGGGGTCGAGATGTTGATCGCCGTCCGCGACCACTGAGCCCGCCCGCCGACCGGCTCCCATAAGCTCGGCGGCGGTGGCCGCCCCGGAGACAACGCTTTCGCCGCCGGCGCACCCGGGGATGCCGCCGCGGCCCGACCTGTCGAACTTCATGATGAGCGTCGGGTTCATGCTGACTCCGACCCGCTTCCTCGACGCCTGCCGGCGGCGCTGCGGGGACTACTTCACGCTCCGGCCGGCGCCCGACCGCGAGCTTGTGATCACCGCCGACCCCGCGGCCGTCCGCAAGGTCTTCACCGGCGATCCCTCGCTCCTCCACGCGGGCGAGGGGAACATCACGCTGGCGCCGCTGCTCGGTGCGAGCTCGGTGCTGCTCCTCGACGGCGAGGAGCACCTTCGCCACCGGCGGCTGCTCCTGCCGCCGTTCCACGGTGAGCGAATGCGCGCCTACGGCGAGATGATGGAGGAGGTGGCCGAGCGCCGGATCGCGGAGTGGCCGGCGGACCGCAGCTTCCCGGTCCTCGGCTCGATGCAGGAGATCACCCTCGAGGTGATCATGCGCGCCGTCTTCGGCTTCGAGGATGCCGAACGGCGCGAGCGGATCGGCGGCCCGCTTCGGACCCTTCTCGACACGGTCGGCAGCAGGCCGCGGGTCCTCGCCCTCGCCCTGACCGCGGGACGAAGCGGGCCGCTCAGCCCGTGGCGGCGGTTCGCAGCGATGCGGGAGCGCGCTGACATGCTCCTTCACGAGGAGATCCGGGCCCGCCGCAGCGACCCGCACGGCTCCGAGGGCGACGACATCTTCTCGATGCTGCTGGCCGCGCGCGACCCCGAGGGGACCCCGCTGACCGACGACGAGCTGCGCGACGAGCTGATGACACTGCTCCTCGCCGGTCACGAGACGACAGCGACCGCACTCGCGTGGACCTTCGAGCAGCTGATCCGCAACCCGGCCGTGCTCGGCCGCCTCATGGCCGCCGAGGCGGCGGGCGACCCGAGCTATCTCGACGCGCTGATCAGGGAGAGCCTGCGCCTGCGGCCCGTCGTGCCCGCTGTCGTCAGGCGGCTGCAGGCACCGATGGAGTTCGGCGGCTGGGAGCTGCCGGCCGGCGTCAACATCGCGCCGTCGATCTACCTGATGCACCGTCGCGCCGACATCTACCCCGACCCGCTCGCCTTCCGGCCCGAGCGGTTCCTCGACGACCCGCCCGGCACCTACGAATGGATCCCCTTCGGCGGCGGCGTGCGCCGCTGTCTCGGGGCCAGCTTCGCGCTGTTTGAGATGCGGATCGTCATCCGCGCGGTCCTCGCCGCACGTCGCATCCAGGTGCGACCCGGAGCGCGGCCGGAGGGTGTGACCCGGCGTGCGATCACGTTCGCGCCGGCGCGCGGCGCGCGACTGCGGGCGGAACCGGTCGCCGCCGGTACGGGCAGCGTGGTCGGAGCGGCGGGCGGCTGAGGCTCAGGCGGCGGCGGTGTCGCCGGCCTGGTGGCGGACGCCGAGCGGATCCATCGAGGTCCCGCGCGGCACGACCAGCAGGGGGGAGCGCGCCTGCGAGACGAGCTGCCTCGAAGTGCTTCCCAGCAGAGTTCGCCGCAGCGGCCCGTGGCCGCGGGATCCGACGACCATCAGGTCGACCTCGGCGCTCGCCTCGGCGAGCAGCTGTCCGGGCGATCCGGTCATCAGGCGCCCCTCGGCGGTGACACCCGGCGGAACCCGCCCGAGGGCCAGCTCCTGGGTCCGCTGCATCTCCTTGCGTTCGGCGTCCTGAAACTCTCCGGCTGTCATCACCGTCCAGACCGTGGCGTAGCCGTACTTGGGGTAGTCGGCGACGCTGAGGACGAGCAGCTCGCCGTGGGTCCGCTCGGCGATCGCGATCGCGGTCTCGAGAGCGGCCCAGCTCTCCGGCGATCCGTCGAAGCCGACCCCGATCCTGAGCATCGGCTTGCCGCCCCTGTCGGCGTATCCGCGCGGAGCAACCATGACGGCGCACGGCGCGCCGTGGAGGAGCGAGCCGCCGGTGCTGCCGAGGAGCGTCTCGCCGACCTTGCCGTGGTGGCATGAACCGACCACGAGCACGGTGGCGTGACGATCCTCGGCGAGCTTGCCGAGCGCATTGGAGATCGACTGCTCGGCTACCGGCACGGTCTCGACGTCCAGACCCGGGAGCAGGTCGTGGACTGTCGTGAACGTGTCGGCGCTCTCGACCGCTAAAGCGTTCGAGAGGTCCTCGTGGGTCATCAGGCCGCGGGGCCAGGGGTAAACCGTCGCGACCGTCAGACGCCCGCTGAGAATCTCACCCAGGACGCGACCGAGAGCCAATGCGTCACGGCCCTCGGGACTATCCTGATATCCGATGAGAATCTGGCGGTCCACGGAGTCGAATCTAGGCCGCCCGGCCAAGCTGAGCATCCGGGCGCACTTGCCAACCTCATCGGTAGTGAACCCCGATAGGGGTGACCGGCCATGAGCATCGAGGCGGGGGGCGAGCTCGAGCGCGAAGAGCTCGAGCGATTGCTCTCCGTCGGACGGCGGCTCGTCTCCGAGCTCGACCTCGATTCGGTTCTGATGCAGGTCCTCGACGCCGCCCGCGAGCTGACCGGCGCGCAGTACGCGGCGCTCGGGGTCCTCAACGCGCGGAAGACTGAGCTCGAGCGCTTCCTCTACGTCGGGATCGACGACGAGATGCGCCGCCGGATCGGACCGCTGCCGCGCGGTCACGGCATCCTCGGCGAGCTGATCACCACTCCGCGGCCGCTCCGCCTCGACCGGATCGGCGATCACCCCCGCTCCTACGGGTTCCCCTCCGAGCACCCGACGATGACGACGTTCGTCGGCGCACCGATCACGGTCCGCGGCGAGGTCTACGGCAACCTCTACCTGACCGAGAAGGAGGGAGGGAAGCCCTTCGACGCCGCCGACGAGCACCTGGTCATCGTCCTCGCCGAGTGGAGCGCCATCGCGATCAACAACGCGCGGACCCACGAGGAGCTGCAGCGCGGGCGCGGCGATCTCGAGCGGCTCGTCCAGGGCCTTCAGGCGACCGCGTCGCTGAGCCGCGAGCTCGGTGGCGAGTCGGATCTAGAGCGGGTTCTCGAGCTTGTCACCAAGCGGGCGCGGGCGCTGGTCGACGCGCGGTCGAGCTTCGTGCTGCTTCGCGAGGGCCCGGAGCTGGTCGTCAAGGGGGCCGCCGGCGAGACCGGGTCGCGTGCGATCGGTCTCTCCGTCGGCCCCTCCTCGGGAACGACGGACTTCCTCGGCATCGAGGCGAGCCAGCGAATCGGGCCGGCAGCGGCGGAGTCGCTCGCCGAGCTCGGCATCGAGGGCACGAACGGCCTCTCGGTCCCACTGCGCTCGCGGGGCGTCGGGCTCGGGGTCCTGCTCGTGGTCGACCGGCTCGACTCGGAGCCGTCCTTCTCGACCGACCAGCAGCTGACCCTCGAGTCGTTCGCGACCAGCGCCGCGAACGCGATCGCCTCCGCGAACGCGATCGAGGACGAGAAGGCCAAGCTCGCGATCGCCTCCTCTGAGCGCGAGCGGGGACGCTGGGCGCGCGAGCTCCACGACGAGACGCTCCAGGAGCTCGGCGCGCTCCGGATCATGCAGGAGAACGCCGCCCGCGCCGACTCGCTGGATCAGGTCCGGGAGTACCTGGGGACGGCGAGCGAACAGGTCGAGCGGACCGTCGACGGGTTGCAGGGGCTGATCGCCGAGCTGCGACCCGCCGCCCTCGACCAGCTCGGCATCGCTGCCGCGATCGACTCGTTGATCGACCGCTTCTCATCGCGCTCCGAACTCGAGTTCGAGGTCGACGTCGACCTCGCCTACGAGCGCGGCGACGAGCCGAGCCGGCCCACACCGGAGCTCGAGTCGACGATCTACAGGCTCGTCCAGGAGAGCCTCACGAACGCGGTCAAGCACGCCGACGCGACCCGCGCGAGGGTTGCGATCGAGGAGCGCGACGAAATCATCACCGTCCGCGTCGAAGACGATGGCAACGGCTTCGACATGACGTCGGTCAGGCGCGGCTTCGGCCTGACCGGGATGCAGGAGCGGGTCGAGCTCGCCGGCGGCGACATCCAGTTCGAGGGCCGCGAGGGCGGCGGCACCCTGATCCGGGCGACCCTGCCGGCCCGCCGCGGTACTTAGCCGGTACCTAAACGGTCGGGTTCGGCTCGGGCTCGGGCTTCTCGGGCTCGGACTTGCCGTCCTTGGGCCCGAGCTTGGCCTCGATCAGGTCCATCGGCGTCGGCTGCTCGTCGAAGTCGTCGGCCCCGATCCGGTGCCTGAAGACCCAGTAGGTCCAGCCCTGGTAGAGCAGGACCACCGGGACGAGGACGACGGCCACGACGGTCATCACCGTGAGCGTGTAGTCCGATGAAGATGCGGCGCTGAGCGTCAGGTCGAAGGCGGAGTTGGTGCTCGAGACCATCGCGTTCGGGAACAGGTCGGCGAAGAGGCTGGTGAAGAGCAGGAGGATGCCGCCCGCGGTCGCCGCGAAGGCGGAGCCCGCCGAGCCGCGTCGCGTCAGGCCCGCGGCGGCCCAGAGCGCGCCGACGGCGCCGACGGCGAGGATCGCCGAGACGGGCTCGATGCCGCCCGCGTCCGACTGGTTCAGCAGGGTCCACGCCAGAAACGCGGTGCCGAGCAGCGCCGCCAGCGGGGTCGAGCGACGGGCGAGGATGCGCGATCGCTCCTCGACGGCGTCCTTGGTCCGCAGCGACAGGAAGTTGGCCCCGTGGGCGAAGAAGATCGTCAGGGTCGCGAGCCCGCCGACGAGCGCGTAGGGGTGGAGGAGGTCGAAGATGGTGCCGCTGTACTCGCCGTCGGCGCCGATCGGCACGCCGTGGACGATGTTCGCCCAGCCGACGCCCCAGAGCAGGGCCGCCATCGCGCTCGTGACAACGAGCGACCACTCCCAGCGGGATCGCCATGCGCGCTCGGGGCGCTTGCCCCAGAGCTCGAACGCGACGCCGCGGACGATCAGGGCCGCGAGGATCAGGAAGAGGGCGAGGTAGAAGCCCGAGAACAGGGTCGCGTACCACTGCGGAAACGCGGCGAAGGTCGCGCCGCCGGCGACCAGCAGCCAGACCTCGTTGCCGTCCCAGACCGGGCCGATCGTGTGGATCACGGCACGGCGCTCGCGATCGTCGCGGCCGACGAGCCGGATCAGCATGCCGACGCCGAAGTCGAAGCCCTCGAGCACGAAGTAGCCGAGCCAGAGGACGCAGATGAGGATGAACCAGGTGCCCTGTAGGAAGGTGACGCCGTCCATGGTCAATAGGCGAGGCCGAGGTCCGGCTCGCCCGCCTCCTTTTCGATGTCGTCGTCGGGGTCTGGTCCCTTGCGGGCCTTGTCGAGGAAGACGCGACCGGCGATCACGGCGAGCACGCCGTAGAGCAGGGTGAAGCCGACCAGGGTGATCAGCACCTCGACGGTGCTGACCGCGGGCGAGTTGGCGTCGCTCGTCTTCAGCATCCCGAAGACGACCCACGGCTGGCGCCCCATCTCGGTGAACACCCAGCCGGCCGTGTTGGCGATGAACGGGAGGGCGGCGCCGAAGACCATCACCTTCAGGTAGAGGCGGGAGTCGAGCAGCTTGCCGCGGCGCGCGAGCCACCAGCCGGCGAAGCCGAGCACGGCGGCGAGGAAGCCGATGCCGAGCATCGTTCGCCACGACCAGTAGGCGACGGCGACGACCGGTGCGTACTCGCCGGGCCCGTACTTCTGCTGGTACTCGGCGTTGAGGTCGTTGATTCCCTGGATCTCGCCCTGCGGGTAGCCGGTGCTGATGAAGGAGAGGAGGTTCGGGATCTCGATGTTGCGGTTCAGGCCCTGCGGGTTCTGGGCGAAGTCACCGGTTGCGAACAGCGACAGCCCGGCCCCGTCGGTCGTCTCGAAGACCGCGTCGGCCGCCGCCATCTTCATCGGTTGCTGCTCGGCCATCAGCACGCCGTTGAAATGACCGACGATCACGGTGACCGTGGCGGCGATCGCCAACAGCGGCAGGGCAGTCTTGATCGAGCGGCTGAAAACCGCGGTGTGGGTGCCGCGGAGCAGATGCCAGGCGGAGATCGCGATGACGACCATCGATGCGGTGATCAGCGCCGCGAGGATCGTGTGGGCGAAGGCGTAGAGCGCGGTGCTGTTGCCGAGGACCGCCCAGATCGAGGTCAGCTCGGGCCGTCCGCCGACCATCTCGTAGCCGACCGGGTGCTGCATCCACGAGTTCGCGGCGAGGATGAAGAACGCCGAGAGCGCCGTCGAGCCGGCGACGATCCAGATCGTCGCCAGGTGCAGCTTCGGCGACAGGCGCCCCCAGCCGAACAGCCAGAGGCCGAGGAAGGTCGACTCGACGAAGAAGGCGGCGAGGCCCTCCATCGCCAGGGGCGCGCCGAAGATGTCGCCGACGAATCGCGAGTAATCGGACCAGTTCATCCCGAACTGGAACTCCTGAACGATCCCGGTGACGACACCGAGGGCGAAGGAGATCAGCATCAGCTTGCCCCAGAAGCGGGTGGCCCGGCGCCAGTGCTCGTCACCCGTCTTGTACCAGCGGGTCTGGAAGTAGGCGGTCAGCGCGGCGAGCCCGATCGTCAGCGGGACGAAGAGGAAGTGGTAGACGGTCGTGATGCCGAATTGCCAGCGCGCGAGTTCGAGCGAGCTCATGCCTGAAACGGTACGAAGCGACGGCTCCTCGCCGGTCGGGACCGACTTCCGAATCGCCCTCGGTGGCGACTACCGAACCGGAGCCGCGTAGTGGCCCGTTCTCAGCGGTCGACGAGCTCGTTGTCGATCGCGTAGGCGATCAGCTCGGCCCGAGTGGAGAGGCCGGTCTTGCGCTGGATGTTCGCCCGGTGGGTCTCGACGGTGCGGACGCTGAGGACGAGCTTCTCGGCGATCTCGGGGTTGACGTAGCCGAGCGCGAGCAGGCCCAGCACCTCGACCTCGCGGGGCGTCAGCTCGTCGGGCGGGCCTTCCGGCTTGTCGGGCTCGGCGGCGAGCCGGGCGCCGAGCTCGGGGTTGATGTAGGTGCCGCCGCCGATCACCGCATGGATCGCGGTCACGAGCTCGCTGGCCGCGGAGTGCTTGATGACGTAGCCCTTCGCGCCGCCCTGCAGCGCCTTGCGAGCGAAGGCCGGCTCGTTCTGCATCGTCAGGACGACGACCGAGGTCGCGGGCGAGGCCTCGAAGACCTTCGGGAGGGCGTCGAGGCTCGGCATCCCGGGCATGCTCAGATCGAGGACCAGCACGGACGGCTTGTGGCCGAGCACGTAGCGGGCCGCCGTCTCGGCGTCTCCCGCCTCGGCGACGACCTCGAAGCCGGGCTCGTCCTCGAGCACCTTGCGGATGCCTTCGCGAACGAGCTCGTGATCGTCGGCGAGGACGATCGTCACCCGTTCGGCTGCCTGCTCCTCCTCGGCTCCCACGTGTTGAAGGTTACTTCCGGCGCCCCTTGCCCCCATCCGGGCCCAGCCGTGGTGATCCTCCGTAGTAACTACGGAGGAATCACCCGGGTCAGCGCGCGCCCGGCACGATCACCGCGGCGCCGCGGAAGCGGCCGTTGCGGAGGTCGTCGAGGGCCTCGTTCGCCGCGGCGAGGGGGTAGGTGGTCACCGACGTCTCGACCGGGATCCGGGGCGCGAGCTCGAGGAGCTGCTCGCCGTCGGCGCGGGTCAGGTTCGCGACCGAGCGGACCGTCCGCTCCTCCCAGAGGAGGTCGTAGGAGAACGCCGGGATCTCGCTCATGTGGATGCCGCCGCAGACGACCGTCCCGCCGGGCCGGACGACCGCGAGCGCCGCCGGCACGAGGGCGCCGACCGGCGCGAAGATGATCGCCGCGTCGAGCGGCTCGGGCGGCCGGTCGCCGGAGCCGCCCGCCCAGGCGGCTCCGAGGCCGAGCGCGAACTGCTGCGCGTCCTCGTCCCCATCCCGCGTGAACGCGAACACCGTGCGCCCCTCGGCGACAGCCACCTGGGTGAGGATGTGGGCGGCGGCTCCGAATCCGTAGAAGCCGATCCGCTCGGCATCGCCGCACATTCGCAGCGAGCGGTAGCCGATCAGGCCGGCGCAGAGCAGCGGCGCGGCCTGATCGTCGGGGAAGCTCGGCGGGATCGGGAAGCAGTAGCGCTCGTCGGCGACGGCGTACTCGGCGAAGCCGCCGTCGATGTCGCGACCGGTGAACCTCGCCCGGGGACAGAGGTTCTCGCGGCCGGAGCGGCAGTAGTCGCACTCGCCGCAGGTCCAGCCGAGCCAGGGGACGCCGACGCGGCGGTTCTCACCGACGACGTCGGCGACGATCTGATGGCCGAGGACGCGGGGCGGGGCGTCGATCGCGACCTCGCCGTCGATCAGGTGGAGGTCGGTGCGGCAGACGCCGCACGCCCTGACCTCGAGCAGCAGCTCGCCGGGCCCCGGCTCCGGCCGTTCCATCTCGACCGCCCGCAGCGGCTGCCCGGGCGCCTCGAAGACCATGGCCCGCATCGCTTCGACCGGCGGCGGGCCTGCGGTCACTCGTCCCGAGCCGTGATCCGGAAGAGGGAGACGACCTCGGCGTTGTGGGCTTCGGGATGGACGACGTAGGCGCTCGGGCCGCCGCCGAACCAGCCGGCAGCCTCGTTGTCGCCGACGAAGATCCCGGGGTGATGGCGGCCGTCGCCGTCCTCGACCCAGACCTTGTCGCCTTCCTTGAATCCGTGCGGGACTTCTTCTTCGCTCATGCGTCCACCCTAGCGCCGGGCGGCCGCGCGGGAGACTGGCCGACGCAGGGCTGGACAGCCTCTCTAGACTCGGAGAGGATGAAGACCGAGATACATCCCGAGTACAGCCTTTCCCACGTGCGTTGCGCGTGCGGCAACGAGTTCTACACGCGCTCGACCAAGCCTGAGATCCACGTCGAGATCTGCTCCGCCTGCCACCCGTTCTACACGGGCAAGCAGAAGCTGGTCGACACCGGTGGACGCGTCGAACGCTTCCGCCGCCGCGCTGCGAAGCGCTCGGACTGAGAGGCCGCCGTGCGGCGTCCTCGTCGGCTCACGGCCTGAAGGCCGCATCGCCTCCTGCGTCCTTGCCTGACGGGCTCTCAGCCTCGAGCGACGGATGACCGAGCTTCACGAAGCGGCGACGCCGATGCCCGACGGCAAGCCCGTCGCGTCCCGCGACGCGCCGGTCGGCGGTCAGGCGATCCTCGAGGGCGTGATGATGCGCGGCGTCTCGACGTGGGCCGCCGCCGTCCGCACGCCCGAGGGCGAGATCGTGGTCAGCTCCGAGCCGGTCGTCTCCTGGGCGAAGCGTCACCGGCTGCTCCGCCTGCCGGTGATCCGCGGCGTCGTCGCGCTCGCCGAGTCGCTGAAGATCGGCTTCCGGGCGCTCGCCTTCTCGGCGAACGCGCAGATGGCCGACGACGAGGACGAGGAGCCGATCGGCGGCCTCACCTGGGCGCTGACGATCGCGCTCTCGATGGCGCTCGCCATCGGTCTGTTCTTCGTGGTCCCCGTCGGGCTGACGAGCCTGATCAAGGACCAGCTCGGCTCCGCGGTCCTGTTCTGGCTCGTCGAGGGAGTTCTCCGGACGGCGATCTTCATCGGCTACATCGCCGCGATCAGCCGCCTCCCGGACCTCCGGCGCGTCTTCGAGTACCACGGCGCCGAGCACAAGACGATCTCCTGCTTCGAGGCCGGCGACGACCTCGTACCCGAGCGCGCCGCCCGCTACTCGCGCCTCCACCCGCGTTGCGGGACGAGCTTCCTGCTGATCGTGATGGTGCTCGCGATCTTCGTCTTCGCCCCGCTCGGGCTGCCCGCCTGGTACTGGCTGGTGATCTCGCGGATCGTCGGCATCCCGGTCATCGCCGGGCTCTCCTACGAGGTGATCAAGTGGGCCGGCCGCAACCGGCGCAAGGGCTGGGTCCGAACCTTGATGTGGCCGGGGCTGATGCTCCAGAACCTGACGACCCGCGAGCCCGACCACGAGCAGCTCGCGGTCGCGATCGCCTCCCTCGAGGAGGTCCTCGCGGTGGAGGGACACGACCTCGGTCGTCAGGAGAGCCCGATCGAGATAGTCGCGTAGCCTCCCCGGTCGTGGCCCACACCCACGATCACGGCCACGGCGGCCACTCCCACGGCGTTTCCGCCGATGCCGATCGCTCGAAGCTGACGATCGCCCTCGCGCTGATCGTCGGCTTCATGGTCGTCGAGGTCGTCGTCGGCATCGTCGCCAATTCGCTGGCGCTCCTCTCCGACGCCGCCCACATGCTCACCGACGCCGGTGCGCTCGTCCTCGCGCTGGTCGCCATCCGCCTGGCCGAGCGCCCGGCCGGGGGGTCGATGACGTTCGGGTGGAAGCGGGCGGGGATCCTCAGCGCCCAGTTCAACGGCGCCACGCTGCTCGTCCTCGGCCTGCTGATCGTCTACGAGGGGATCCGGCGCCTGATCGACCCGCCCGCCGTCGAGGGTGGCATCGTCTTCATCGTCGCCATCCTCGGGATCGCGGTCAACCTTGCCGCCACCTGGACCCTCTCGAAGGCCAACCGCGACTCGCTCAACGTCGAGGGCGCCTTCCAGCACCTCCTCACCGACCTCGCCGCCTTCGTCTTCACCGCGATCGCCGGCCTGGTCATCCTCACCACCGGCTTCGACCAGGCGGACGGGATCGCCTCGCTGATCGTCGCGGCGATCATGCTCCACTCCGCCTACGGCCTGCTCGTGGAGTCGGGCCGCGTCTTCCTCGAAGCTGCCCCCCGCGGCCTCGACCCGGAGGCGATCGGCGGCTCGATGGCCGCCGTCCCGGGCGTCGTCGAGGTCCACGACCTCCACGTCTGGGAGGTGACCTCGGGATTTCCGGCGCTCTCCGCCCACGTTCTCGTCGACGCCGGCGACGACTGCCACGCCATCCGTCTCGCGATCGAGCACGACATCCACGAGCGGTTCGCGATCGACCACACCACGCTGCAGGTCGAGCACCGCCACCCGGAGGAGCTGCTCCAGGTGGAGGTGCCGGAGCGGGGCTGAGACCGGTTGCTCCTTTCAGGAGTCCGTCAGGTGCTGGGGCGTACGTTGCGCCAATGGACGCCACCATTCCCGCCCGAGTTCTCGTCGTCGTCGACCACAACGCCGTCACCCCGGCCCTCCTCGACGCGATCCGCGGCCGCGCGGCACGCGGCCCCGCCCGGTTCCGGCTGCTCGTCCCGAACCCGGCTCCCGCGGAGTGGCACCCGACTCACCCGGAGCGCCATGACAAGCTCGCCGAGGCCGAACGCGTCCTCGACGAGTCGCTGCCGGCGCTGACCGAAGCCGCCGGTCACCCGGTCGAGGGCGCCACGTCGATCCGCCACGACCCGATGGACGCCATCGAGGAGACGCTTCACGAAACGCCGTTCGACGAGATCATCCTCGCGACCTCGCCGCACGAGCTCGAACGGCGGCTGCACATCGATCTTCCGCACCGGGTGGCGCATCTCGGCCTTCCGGTTGCGACGGTCTCCGGCCAGCATCTCGCCGACAAGCCCGGCTGAGGGGCCTTAGGGGCTTGGCGGTGAGGGGGTCCGGGGCGGGCGGCTGAGCCCGCCCGTGCGCAGACCGCTGCCCGCGGGTGGCGCGGGGTCGTGCCGACATCCCGCGAGCGTCAGCGAGCGGGTGCGGCACACCCCGCGACAGGACCCGCGGTCCAACCGAGCTCTCGCACCGACGTGGTCGCGATGCGGAGAGCGACGAAATATTGGACGGTTTCCGCATCTCGTCGTCCGACCGTCAAACTGAGCGCCTGTGATCGAACAGCTCGTCAATCAGATCGAGACCCGCTTCGCCGCGTTGGAGGGGGAGATGTCGGATCCCGAGGTGATCGCCGACCGCGAGCGCTATGCGGCGGTGGGGCGCGAGTACCGGGAGATCGAGCCGGCCCGGGAGCTGGCGGCACGGTGGCGGACGCTGAACGACGACCTCGAGGGCGCGCGGGAGCTGCTGGCCGACGGGGAGGACGAGGAGTTGCGGCGGGTGGTGGCCGAGGCGCCGGGTCAGCTCGAGGAGCTGGCGGAGGCGATCCGGCTGGCGATGGTCGAGAGCGATCCGAACGACGACAAGAACGTGCTGGTGGAGATCCGGGCGGGCGCCGGTGGCGATGAGGCGGCGTTGTTCGCGGGCGACCTCTACAAGATGCTTACGAGGTATGCGGAGGAGCGGGGGTTCGGGACCGAGGTGATCTCGCAGAGCCCGGCCGAGGTGGGCGGCTTCAAGGACGTGACGTTCGCGGTCAAGGGGGACGGGGCGTATTCGATCTTCAAGTTCGAGGGCGGGACGCATCGGGTCCAGCGGGTCCCGAAGACGGAGTCGCAGGGGCGGATCCACACCTCCACGGCGACGGTGGCGGTGCTGCCGGAGGCCGAGGAGGTCGATGTGGACATCGATCCGAACGATCTGCAGATCGACGTCTACCGGTCGTCGGGGCCGGGTGGGCAGTCGGTGAACACGACGGACTCCGCGGTCCGGATCACGCACGGGCCGAGCGGCATCGTGGTGTCGATGCAGGATGAGAAGTCGCAGCTGCAGAACCGCGACAAGGCAATGCGGGTGCTGCGGGCACGGTTGCTCGAGAAGGCGATCGCCGACCAGCAGGCGGAGATCTCGGCCGAGCGCAAGTCGCAGGTCGGGACCGGTGAGCGATCGGAGAAGGTGCGGACCTACAACTTCCCGCAGGGCCGGGTCACGGACCATCGGATCAAGCTGACCAGCCACGCGCTGGACGAGATCCTCGGCGGCGACCTGCGCGAGTTCAGCGACGCCCTCGCGGCCGAGGAGAAGCGCCGCAAACTCGAGGCGCAGGCCGCGGCGGGGTGAGGGTGGCGGTCGCCGCCGGAACCGTCGGCGAGGCACTCGCTGCCGCGACCGACGCCGTCGCCGCTTCCGGGTCGGAGTCGCCGCGCCTCGACGCGGAGCTGCTGCTCGCCGAGGCGACCGGCTCAACGCGGGAGCGCTTCGCGATCGAGCCCGATGCGCCGGTCGGTCCCGCATCTGCGCGCGAGTTCGGCGCGATGGTCCGCCGCCGGGTCGCCCACGAACCGGTCGCCTACATCCTCGGCCGCCGCGGGTTCCGGAGGATCGAGCTGCGGACGGACCGGCGGGCGTTGATCCCGCGCCCGGAGACCGAGCTGCTCGTCGAGATCGCGCTCGAGCGCGGCCCGGCGACCGTGCTCGACGTCGGCACGGGCAGCGGGGCGATCGCCCTCGCCGTCGCCGACGAGCTGCCGGAGGCCGACGTCGTCGCCGTCGACGTCTCCGCCCCGGCGCTCGATCTCGCCCGTGAGAACGCCTCCGCCCTCGGCCTCGCCGAGCGGGTCCGCTTCGCCCTCGGAACCGTCACCGCGGCGCCCGGCCCCTTCGACCTCGTCCTCGCCAACCTGCCCTACGTCCGCGAGGCCGAGCGGCCCGCGCTTCCCCCCGACGTCGCCGACTTCGAACCCGCCGAGGCGCTGTTCGCCGGCGCCGACGGGCTCGATGTCATCGGTGAGGTCCTCGCCGCACTTGCGCCCGGCGGGGAGGGCCCGGCCGCTGCCGCAGTCGCGCTCGAGGTCGGGATCGGCCAGGCGGAGGCCGTCGCCGCCCTCGTCGGCGACGCCGGATTCGGGACGGTCGAGGCGCGCGCCGACCTCGCCGGCATCGATCGCGTCGTCGTCGGCCGCCGATGACCGAGATCGTCTCGATCGCCGCCGACGGGGAGGAGGCCGCACGGTCGGCCCTCGACCGCTGCATCTACGACGGCGGCGTTGCGGTCTTCCCCGCCGACGGCCTCTACGGGCTCGCCTGCGATCCGTTGCGGGCCTCGGCCATCGACCGGATCCACACGATCAAGGGCCGTGACGACGGCAAGCCGTCGGCGGTCATGTACTTCTCGCCCCTTTCGATGCGCGAGCTCCTCGGCGGACTCGGCGAGCGAAGCCGCGATGCGGTTGCCGCGCTGTTGCCGGGACCGCTCACCCTCGTCCTCGCCAATCCCGAGCACCGCTATCCGCTCGCCTGCCGCGACGATCGCTCCCGGCTCGGCGTCCGGCTCCTCGACGGCCCTCTCGCCGGCGCCTCCTGCGCGATCTTTCAGACCAGCGCCAACAGCAGCGGCGAGCCGGCTCCGTCCCGGTTCGCCGACATCGATCCGGCGGTGCTCGCCGGCGCCGACCTGGCGATCGACGGCGGCGAGCTGACCGGACTGCCGTCGACCGTCGTCGACCTGACGGCCATCGAGTCCGGCGGCGACTGGCGGATCCTCCGCGAGGGGGCCGTCCCGGCCGCGGAGCTTGCGGAGAAGCTGGCCGAAGCCGGACTTCGCTGACGCCAACACGTCGACCCGATCGCGTAGGCTCGATCCGGTGCGCATCGCCATCGGTTCCGACCACGCCGGCTTCGAGCTGAAGGAGGCTGTAGCCCCCTCTCTGAGGGCGGCCGGTCACGAGCTGATCGACGTCGGAACGGACTCGCCGGAGTCGGTCGACTACCCCGACCCGGCGGCGCGCGCGGCGCGGATGGTCGGCGACGGCGATGCCGACCGGGCGGTGATCGTCTGCGGCTCCGGAGTCGGTGTCGCGATCGTCGCCAACAAGGTCGACGGCGTCCGCGCGGTCAATGCGCACGACGCCGAGGAGGCGGAGATGAGCCGGCGCCACAACGACGCGAACGTGCTGACCCTGGCGGGCCGGCGGTTCGATGCGGATGCCGCCGAGCCGATCGTCGAGACCTTCCTGGCGACGGATTTCGAAGGCGGCCGGCACGCCCGGCGCGTCGAGAAGATCGCGGCCCTCGAGGGCCGCGCGACAGAGCATGCGAGCGAACAGAGAGGCTGACCCGATGACCGACCTTCCCGACGACTTCCAGACCGCCCCGCTCGGCGAGGTCGACCCCGACATCGCCCGCGTCCTCGACCGCGAGCTCGAGCGCCAGCAGAACACGCTCGAGATGATCGCCTCCGAGAACTTCGTGCCTCAGGCCGTGCTCGAGGCGGCGGGGTCGGTGCTCACCAACAAGTACGCCGAGGGGTACCCGGGCAAGCGCTACTACGGCGGCTGCGAGGAGGTCGACGTCGCCGAGCAGCTGGCGATCGACCGCGCCAAGGAGCTGTTCGGCGCCGAACACGCCAACGTCCAGCCGCACGCAGGTGCGCAGGCGAACAACGCCGTCTACTCGGCGTTGCTCGAGCCCGGCGACACCTTCCTCGGCCTTGCGCTCGACCACGGTGGCCATCTCTCGCATGGGATGAAGCTCAACATCTCCGGCAAGCTCTACAACCCGGTCCAGTACCACGTCGACCGCGAGTCGCTCCTCGTCGACATGGACGAGGTCGCTGCGCTCGCCGCCGAGCATCGCCCGAAGATGATCGTCGCCGGCTGGTCCGCCTACCCGCGGCAACTCGATTTCGCGGCGTTCCGCGAGATCGCCGACTCGGTCGGGGCGCTCCTGATGGTCGACATGGCGCACTTCGCAGGACTCGTCGCCGCCGGCGAGCACCCGAACCCGGTCGAGTACGCCGACGTCGTCACGACGACCGTCCACAAGACGCTCTGCGGCCCGCGCAGCGGGATGATCCTCTGCCGCGAGGAGCACGCGAAGGACATCAACCGCGGGATCTTCCCCGGCAACCAGGGCGGCCCGCTCATGCACGCGATCGCGGCCAAGGCCGTCGCGCTGCGGATCGCCGCGACCGAGGAGTTCCGCGAGCGCCAGCGGCAGACGATCGCCAACGCGCGCGCCTTCGGCGACGAGCTGATGGCGGGTGGACTCGACGTGCTCACCGGCGGGACGGACGTCCACCTCGTGCTCGTCGACGTCACCGCGGCCGGCTACGACGGCAGCACCGCCGAGGAGCGCCTCGAGGAGATCGGCATCACCGTCAACCGCAACGCGATCCCGTTCGACGAGCGGCCGCCGATGAACCCGTCCGGGCTGCGGATCGGCACCCCGGCGCTGACGACCCGCGGACTCGACACCGACGACATGCGCGAGATCGCCAAGGTGATCTGCGCCGCCCTCTCGGACTCCTACGAGTCGGAGCGCGAGGCGCTGCGCGCACGGACCCAGGCCCTCGTCGACGCGCACCCGCTCTACCCGCAGCTCTCGGCAGCGACCGTTTGAGGATCTGGGTCGACTGCACCGCCGCGGCACATCCGGTCGTGCTGCGGCCGGTGATCGCGCTGCTCCGCGAGCGGGGGCACGAGGTCTCGATCACGACCCGCGACTACGGCCAGACGGAGGGCCTGCTCGATCGCTTCGGGCTCGAGTACGAGACGTTCGGCACCCATGCCGACGCGGGTACCGCGTCGAAGGCGCTGGCGCTCGGGTGCCGCAGCACCGCCCTGGCCCGGTGGGCGCGGCCCCGCCGTTTCGATCTCGCGATCGCGCACGGCTCGGTCGACGTCGCGGCCGTCGGCACGGTCCTGCGGATCCCGCAGGCGCAGATGCAGGACTACGAGTACGCCGGACTGCAGCGGAAGCTCGCCTGGCGCTCCGCCCGCCGGGTGATCGTGCCCGACTCGATCCCGATCGAACGCCTCGAGGCCGCCGGGGCGCGCGTCGACAAGCTCGTCCGCTACCCGGGTCTCAAGGAGGACTACTACCTCGCCGACTTCGTCCCCGACCCCGACGTCCTCGCCCGGCTCGGCCTCGGTGAGCTCGGCGTCCGGCCCGCCCGCGAGGAGGACGACCGGATCCTCGTCGTCGTCCGGCCGCCGCCCGTGACCTCGGCCTACCACGCCGACAATCCGCTCTACGAAGGCGTCATCGACCGGCTCTGCGGCGATGCTCGGGCGATCACGGTCCTGATTCCGAGAACCGAGGGGCAGCGGCGGGCGGCGATCGAACGCCGCGACCCGTCGCTGATCGTGCCCGCCGACGCGATCGACGCGCAGAGCCTGATCGCCTACTCCGACCTCGTCGTCTCGGCCGGCGGCACGATGAACCGCGAGGCGGTGGCCCTCGGCGTCCGCGTCCTGACGATCTTCAGCGGTCGGATGGGCGCGGTCGACGAGCGGCTGATCGCCGACGGCCGGCTCGGCGAGCTCCGCGATCCGGCCGACCTGGAGTTACGCAAGCGGACCGGCGAGCCCGGGCCCGTCGACCCACGCGACCCGGCGATCCTCGCCGACGGCGCGCTCGGAGCGGCCGGGAAGGACTGATGCCGGCCGCGGTGGACGCACTCTTCGCGTTCGTGGCCGCCGCCGCGATCGCCTGGCTGCTCGTGCCGGTCGCCGAGGCATTCGCGTGGCGGATCGGCGCCATCGACCTGCCCAGCGAGCGCAGCCTCCACGTCGCCCCGACGCCGCGGCTGTCGGGAATCGCGATCCTGATCGCGGTCTGCGCCTCCGGGGCGATCTTCCTCCCCTGGGACGACCAGACCCGAGCGATCCTGCTCGGCGCCGTCGTCATCGCGACCGTCGGCATGATCGACGACATCTTCGACCTGCCGCCGCTGGTCAAGCTGATCGGCCAGATCGGTGCCGCGATCATCCCGGTCACCGCCGGAGTCACGGTCGACGTCTTCACGCTGCCCTTCTTCGGCGGCGTCGATCCGGGCGGGACCGAGCTCTTCAAGCTGCCGATCGTCGGCCACGTCGATCTCGGCGAGCTCGGGACGGTGATCGGCATCGTCGCGATGGCCAACGTCGTCAACCTGATCGACGGCGTCGACGGGCTGGCATCGGGCGTCTGCCTGATCAGCGCGGCGACGCTGGCGATCATCGCCCTCTCGCTCGAACGCAACCCGGCCGGCATCCTCGCCGCGATCACGGCCGGCGGCGCCCTCGGCTTCCTCCGCCACGGATTCCCGCCCGCCTCGAGCTTCATGGGGGACACGGGCTCGAACCTGCTCGGCTACCTGCTCGGGGTGGCCGCCGTCCAGGGCGCGCTGAAGACGAACGCGGTCGTCGCGCTCGCGTTCCCGATGCTCGTGCTCGCCGTGCCGATCCTCGACACCGGGTTCGTCGTCGCCAAGCGGCTCAAGTACCGGCGGCCGATCTACGAGGCCGACGCCTGGCACTTCCACCACCGGATGGCCAACATCGGCTTCTCCCAGCGGCGAACCCTCGCCTACCTGTACGGCTGGACGCTGGTCATGGCCGGGGTCGCGCTGGCGCTCCGGTTCGTCCCCTACAGCGACGACCGTGGCAACTTCGACCCGTTCTGGACGGCGGTGATGATCGCGATCCTCGCCTTTGCGGTTGCCGCGAGCTTCTACGTCATCTACGTCCTCGAGATCCTCAAGCTCCGGCGTTTCCGCTTCCGGCAGGTGGCAGCGACCGGCGCGCCGCCGCTTCCCGACGCCGTCGATCGCGAGGTCGAGCACGAACTCGAGACCGGCGAGTTCCGGGAGCCGAATCCGGAAACCGGGGAGTTCGAGCGGGTCGATCCGCCGGCCTGATCGGGGGCCCGGAAGAGCCCCCTCCGGGGGGCCGGTCGCGGCGGCCCCTATCGGGTATATTCGCGGACCCCGCTCCCGAGTCGCCGGCCTGGGAGAGAAGTTTCATCCGCCGGCAAGTCCAAGACTCGGAACGCACCTGACGTGGAAAGCCCCTACTTCGACAACCCCGGAGACCATGACCCTTCCCGGCACCGCCGTGGAGGTGGCCCGTCCAGCGACGGCGCCAAGGTCGAACGGCACCGCAGGCGCGACGAGCGCTGCCCAGCCGAGGTCTACGCCGCGCCTGGCGCGACGGGGAGGTGGAGCCGGGCTCGCCTCCGGCCACTGACGTGCCGGTAGCCGCGCGCCCACTGAACATGGAAGCGCTCCGCAACATCGACCTCCTCGTGCTGCTCATCGCCCTTCCGGTCTTCATCCTCCTCGACGCCCCGATCGTCGCCTGGGCCGTCGCCGGCGGCGCCTGGATCGCCGGGAGGATCGCGATGGAGGTGGCCGCGCGGAAGCGCAAGCGCGCCCTCGCCGCCTCGAACCGCAACGCCGCCCTCGGCGTCACCGCGATGGCGGTGATGGGCCGGGTCTGGCTGCTGGCACTGGCGATTCTGCTCGTCGGCCTCCTCGTCGACCGTGAGGCCGGCCTCGCCGCGGCGCTGCTGGCCCTCGCACTGGTCACCGCCAACCTCAGCGCGAACTTCCTCACCCACCTCTTCGACCCCGAGGCCGACGGAGGCCTGCGATGAAAGGCATGAGTACGGGCAAGAAGCTCGGAATCGTCTTCGGCGGCTACGCGCTGATCCTGATCGCGATCGGGCTGATCTTCGGCAGCGACGGCAAGAACGAGGATTTCCAGCCGCAGAACGAGTTCAAGCTCGACAGCTGGATCAGCATCCACATCGGCGGCATCGATCTCAGCGTCAACAAGGCCGTCCTCTACATCGTCCTCGCGTCGGTCATCACCTGCTGGGCGATGATCTGGATCGCCAGGCGGATGCAGGACCGGCCGAACAAGGTCCAGATCGCCGTCGAGGGCGTCTACGACCTGATCCGCCGCCAGATCGTCAACGACAACCTCGACGACAAGATGGCCGCCAAGTACTTCCCGTTCCTGGCCACGCTCTTCTTCTTCATCCTCTTCTCGAACTTCATCGGCCTGATCCCGCTGCCGACGAACACCGAGCACCCGATCGACATCTTCGGCGTCTCGGTCCCGAGCTTCGCGCTCTATGCCGCGACGGCGAACATCTCGATCCCGCTCGTCCTCACCCTGGTCGTCTGGATCGGCTACAACGCCGAGGGCGTCCGGGCGCATGGCTTCTTCGGCTACATGGGCACCCTGCTGCCGGCCGGCATCGAGGACATGCCGTGGCTGTTCAAGGCCTTCGTGTTCGGCATCGAGGTGATCTCGAACTTCGTCCGGCTCGTTTCGCTCTCGGTGCGACTCTTCGCCAACATCCTCGCCGGCCATCTGCTGCTGCTGTTCATGGGCGGCGGGCTCGCGGTGCTGCTCGGCATCTCCGCCCTCGGCGTCCTGACGTTCCCGATGGCCTTCGCCTTCTACATCTTCGAGATCGTCATCGTGGCCGGTCTTCAGGCATTCATCTTCGCGATTCTCACTGCAATCTATCTCGGGGGCGCGACCTCCGAGAGTCACTAGGAAAAGGAGTCAGTTAAATGGATCTAGTGCTTCTGGCACAGACCGCCCAGGCGGTGACCGACACCGGAGTCACCGACGCCGGCAAGGCGATCGCACTCGGCGTCGGCGCCGGGCTCGGTTCGATCGGAGCCGGTATCGGCATCGGCGTGATCTTCGGTTCGGAGATCCAGGCCGTGGCCCGTCAGCCCGAGATGAAGGACGAGCTGCAGAGCATCCGCTGGCTCGGTTTCGCCCTCACCGAGGCCGTCGCGTTCTACACGTTCATCTTCGGTCTGATCGCGTTCTTCCTCTAGGCCAGTGGGAATTCTCGGCGACATAAACGGTCTCGTCCTCACCGCCGCAACCGAAGGCGACACGGGCGGAGGCAGCTTCCTGGTCCAGCCCGGCATCGGGCTGATGATCTGGACGCTCGTTGCCTTCTTGATCACGATGTTCGTGCTCTCGAAGTTCGCCTTCCCGCGCATCTCCCAGGCACTCGAGGAGCGGGCCGCCAAGGTCAACGACAACATCGACGAGTCGGAGCGCCTCCGCGCCGAGGCCGAGGAGCTGCTCAGCGAGTACCGCGAGCGACTCAAGGAGGCACGCGAGCAGGCTGACGACATAATGGCGCGTGCGCGCAAGACGAGCGAGGCCGCGAAGGCGGAGGCCACTGCCGAAGGCAAGGCCAGGCACGACGAACTGGTCGCCGACGCCCGCAAGGACATCGAGGCCGAGACGCGGCGGTCCCTGGAGCAGATCCGCAAGGAGGTCGCCGACCTGACCGTGCTCGCGACCGAGAAGGTCGCCCGCAAGTCGCTCACCGCCGACGATCAGAAGCGGCTCGTCGAGGAGGCCCTCGCCGAGGTCGACTTCAGCGCCCTCGCCGGCGACGAGGCGAGCGGAGCGTCGAGGAACTAGGACGATGGAAGAAGTAGCCCGGGTCTACAGCGAGGCGTTGTTCGACGTCGCCAAGGAGCACGACTCTCTCGACGAGATTCGTGATCAGCTCGGCGAGGTCGCCGACGCGCTCGCGGCCGATCGCGATCTCCAGCTCTTCTTCTTCAGCCCCTACTTCTCGTCGGTCGAGAAGCGCGACGGCATCCGCAAGGCGATCTCCGGCGGCAACCCCGAGCTCGTCAACTTCCTCGAGCTGCTCGCCGAGAAGCACCGGATGCCGGCCCTATTCCGGATCCGCAAGCGCTTCGACGATCTCTGGGGCATCGAGAACCAGCGACTCCAGGTGACGGTGACGAGCGCGATCGAGCTCGATCCCTCCGTGATCGAGTCGGTCGGCGCCGAGATCGAGCGCAAGACCGGCAAGACGGTCGAGCTGACGAGCAGGGTCGACGATTCGATAATCGGCGGCCTCGTCCTCCAGGTGGGCAACCGGGTCCTGGACGCCAGCATCCGCAACCGGCTCGAGAAGCTCCGGCGCGTGGCCCAGGCCGCCTGAGACCACGTAACCGACGAGCACAGACTTCAGAACAACCTTCAGCAGCGAACTTCGAAACACAAGGAGCGATAGAGCACATGGAAATCAAGCCAGACGAGATCTCCTCGATCCTGCGGCAGCGCATCGAGGGCCTCGAGACCGGCAGCGCCGACCTCGCTGAGGTCGGCACCGTGCTCTCAGTGGCCGACGGTATCGCCCGCGTCCACGGCCTCGACAACTGCATGTCCCTGGAGATGCTCGAGCTTCCCCACGGCGTCACCGGATTGGCCCTCAACCTCGAGGAGGACAGCGTCGGCGCCGTGCTCTTCGGCGAGTGGGAGCACATCGTCGAGGGCGCCACGGTCAAGCGGACCGGCCGCCTGCTCGAGATCCCGGTCGGCGACGAGCTCCTCGGCCGCCTCGTGGACCCGCTCGGCCGCCCGCTCGACGGCAAGGGCGACATCAACACGACCGAGACCCGTCCTGCCGAGTTCAAGGCCCCGGGCGTCATCCAGCGTCAGGGCGTCAAGGAGCCGATGCAGACCGGCCTCAAGGCGATCGACGCGATGATCCCGATCGGCCGCGGCCAGCGCGAGCTGATCATCGGCGACCGCCAGACCGGCAAGACCGCGATCGCGATCGACACGATCATCAACAACAAGGACCAGGACGTCGTCAGCGTCTACGTCGCGATCGGTCAGCGCATGGCGACCGTCGTCCAGATGATGGAGACGCTCAAGGAAGCCGGCGCGATGGACAGCACCATCATCGTCGCCGCCCCCGCCGACGAGGCCGCCCCGATCAAGTTCATGGCGCCGTACGCCGGCACCGCGATGGCCGAGTACTTCACGTACAAGGGCGGCCACTCGCTCTGCATCTACGACGACCTCACCAAGCACGCATACGCCTACCGCCAGATGTCGCTGCTGCTGCGCCGTCCGCCGGGTCGCGAGGCTTACCCGGGCGACGTCTTCTACCTGCACTCCCGCCTGCTGGAGCGCGGTGTCAAGCTCTCCGACGACCTCGGCGGCGGCTCGCTGACGGCGTTGCCGATCATCGAGACACAGGCGTCGGACGTGTCGGCCTACATCCCGACCAACGTGATCTCGATCACCGACGGTCAGATCTTCCTCGAGCCGGACCTCTTCTACTCGGGCGTCCGGCCGGCGATCAACGTCGGCATCTCGGTCTCGCGGGTCGGCGGCAACGCGCAGACGAAGGCGATGAAGAAGGTCGCCGGCAAGCTGCGCCTCGATCTCTCGCAGTACCGCGAGCTCGAGGCGTTCGCCCAGTTCGGCTCCGAGCTCGACCCCGAGACTCAGAAGACCCTCTCCCGCGGTGAGCGCCTCGTCGAGGCGCTCAACCAGGGCGAGCGTCAGCCGCTCTCAGTCGCCGAGCAGGTCGCGTCGATCTACGCCGGCACCGGTGGCTACCTCGACCGGATCAAGGTCGAGCGGGTTCCCGCTTTCCTCGGCGACCTGCGGGACCGGCTCCGCAGCGAGGAAGCCGACCTGTTCAACTCGATCAACTCCGACGGACTGCTCTCCGACGAGCAGGAGGAGGAGCTGGGCAACGCGATCGCCGAGATGGTCGACGACTTCGGTCCCGACTTCGATGCCGAGGGCAACCCGCTCGAGGAGGGCGAGTCGGACCGGATCCGCGACGAGCACGAGCGCTCCCAGCCCGGCCGCTCGACGGCCGACGAGGAGGCCGAGGCCTCCGATCAGACGGCCGACGAGGAAGAGGCCGCGACCGTCTAGGCGACCATGGCTACGCAGAAGGACGTCAAGAACCGGATCAACTCCGTCAAGAACATCCGCAAGATCACGCGGGCGATGGAGATGGTGGCCGCTGCGCGACTGCGCAGGGCCGAACAGCGGATCGCCGAGATGCGCCCGTACGCCCAGTCGATCCGGCGGGTCACCCAGCAGGTCGCCGAAGCGGCCGGGCAGGACGGCAACCGCGTCAAGCTCCTGCAGCAGCGCACGGACGTCAAGCGGGTCGGGATCATCCTCGTCACCGGAGACCGCGGACTCGCGGGCTCCTTCAACACCCAGATCATCCGTGCCGGCACCCAGTTGCAGCGGGATATCGAGGGGAGCGGGACTGACGTCTCCTACTACGTCGTCGGCCGTCGCGGCAACTCGGCCCTGAGCTTCCGCGGCGAGAGCGTCGAGGGATCGTTCACCGGCTTCACCGACCAGCCCGCTTTCGCGAACGCCCGCGAGATCGGCGACCGGCTCGTCGCCGCCTACGTCGACGAGGAAGTCGATCGGGTCGAGCTGATCTACAACCGCTACGTCTCGCCTCTGACGCAGTACGTGCGGCGACAGACGCTTCTGCCGCTCCAGGAGGCCGAGGTCTTCGGCGAGGGGATTCCGGAGCCCGAGCAGCCCGCCGATCCCGAGCTCGCGGAAGCGCACAAGCGCTCCGAGTGGATCTACGAACCGGAGCCCGAGGAAGCGCTGAAGCTGCTCTTCGAGGAGTACGTCAACCTCTCCGTGTACCGGGCGCTGCTCGAGTCCGCGGCGTCGGAGCACGGCGCCCGGATGACAGCAATGCGCAGTGCCGCCGAGAACGCCGGCGACATGATCGACAGCTTGACGCTGGAGATGAACCGTGTGCGGCAGGCGGAGATCACGCAGGAGATCCTCGAGGTCGTCGGCGGCGCCGAGGCATTGGGCAGCGCTTGACGACCTTTGGCTTTCGCAAGAACTTGAACATGACTGAGCGAGGAGAAATCAATGGCTGAAAACGCAAACGGATCCAACAAGGGGACGATCGAGCAGGTGATCGGCGTCGTCGTCGACATCGTCTTCCCGGACGGCCTGCCGGAGATCTACTCCGCTCTCAAGATCGAGATTCCCGAGGGCGACGGTCGCAAGGCCATGGACCTCACGCTTGAGGTCCAGCAGCACCTCGGCGACGACCGCGTCCGCGCGGTGGCGATGGACGCCACCGACGGCCTCCGCCGCGGCGACAGCGTGATCGACACCGGTTCGTCGATCACCGTGCCCGTCGGCAAGGACACGCTCGGGCGGATCTTCAACCTGCTCGGCGAGCCGATCGACGAGGGCGCTCCGGTCGAGGGTGAGGACCGCTGGCCGATCCACCGCCCGGCCCCGAGCGCCGAGGACCTGACCCCGACCCAGGAGATCCTCGAGACCGGCATCAAGGTCATCGACCTCCTCGCCCCGTACGCAAAGGGCGGAAAGGTCGGCCTGTTCGGCGGCGCCGGCGTCGGCAAGACCGTTCTGATCCAGGAGCTGATCAACAACATCGCGACCGAGCACGGCGGCCTCTCGGCCTTCTGCGGCGTCGGCGAGCGGACCCGCGAGGGCAACGACCTCTACGTCGAAATGACCGAGTCCGGCGTCATCGACAAGACCATGATGGTGTTCGGCCAGATGAACGAGCCCCCCGGCGCCCGTCTTCGGGTCGCCCTGACCGGTCTGACGATGGCGGAGTACTTCCGCGAGGTCGGCGGCCAGGACGTGCTCCTGTTCATCGACAACATCTTCCGGTTCGTCCAGGCGGGCTCCGAGGTTTCCGCCCTCCTCGGCCGCATGCCGTCGGCGGTCGGCTACCAGCCGACCCTGGAGACGGAGATGGGTCAGCTCCAGGAGCGGATCACGTCGACGACGCAGGGATCGGTCACCTCGATCCAGGCCGTCTACGTCCCCGCGGACGACCTCACCGACCCGGCCCCGGCATCGGTGTTCGCCCATCTGAACGCAACCACGTCGCTCTCCCGGTCGATCTCCGAGAAGGGCATCTACCCGGCGGTCGACCCGCTTGACTCGACGTCGACGATCCTCAAGGCCGACATCCTCGGCGAGGAGCACTACAAGACGGCGACCGACGTGCAGGAGGTCCTCCAGCGCTACAAGGAGCTGCAGGACATCATCGCCATCCTCGGCATCGACGAGCTCTCCGACGAGGACAAGCTCCAGGTCAACCGCGCCCGCAAGATCGAGCGCTTCCTGAGCCAGCCGTTCAACGTCGCTGAGCAGTTCACCGGCAGCCCGGGACAGGTGGTCGCCGTCGCCGACACGGTGGCGAGCTTCCGCAGCATCGTCGACGGCGAGCACGACGACATCCCCGAGGGCGCCTTCTACATGAAGGGCTCGATCGATCAGGTCCTCGACGCCGCCAAGGGCCGCGGCGAGGACGAGACCGCCGGCGCCGACGCCGAGGCCGCTGAGCAGGCGCAAAAGGCCGACGAGGCCGAGAAGGAAGAAGCCGGAACGGCTGCCTGATCCATGGCCGACGAGTCGAGAACGTTCAAGGCCGAGGTCCTGACCCCGCAGGGTAAGGTCTTCGAGGGCGAGGCCTTCCAGGTCTCCGCCCGCACGATGGTCGGCGAGGTCGGCGTCAGGGCGCGGCACGCACCGATGCTCGCGCGTCTCGTGCCGCACGAGCTGCGCGTGTTCGAGACCGAGGCCGATTTCGGCTCCTCGGGCGGTGCCAAGCGCTACGCGGCGGCCGAAGGCTGGCTCGAGGTCTTCGCCAACAAGGTGACCGTGCTGGTCACCGAGGCCGTTGATCCCGACTCGCTCGACGCGAGCGACCTCAAGGCCAAGCTCGAGGATGCCGAAGGAAGGCTCCAGGAGGCCGAGGAGGACTCGGCCGCGTACAAGACCGCAGAGCAGGACAAGGCCAGGGCCGAAGCATTTCTGGAGATCGCAAACGCCGCTTGATCGCGGGCGCCCTGGCGGCGTCGGCCACGGTGGTGCTTGCGGGCTGCGGCGGGGGCAGCGACGACGACGGCAGCGGCAAGGTCGCGATCAGCGCCGAGATGGGTCCGAAGGGCGATCCGGCGCTCGTCAAGGGCGATCCCAAGGCCGGTCCGGCCGACCAGCGGATCCCGATCACGCGCAAGGGCGTGCCGACGGCGATCTACGCGGCGCCGGTGCGCGAGGCCGAGGAAGGCATGCGGGTCCGTGCGATCGCGACGGTGACCCTGACGAAGTGCGCGATCACCGACTACCTGCCGAACAACCGCGCCCACACCGCCTGCCAGGGGACGAAGACCTACGACTACGACCCGGTCGAGATCGAGACGTCCTTCAAGCTCGTCGGCGGCGGCGACAAGCCTGACCTGAGCGGGCCGAGCCAGGTGCTCGGAGAGACCCAGACGACGAAGTGCACGACGGCGATCCACCACTGCTCGATCTCCCAGGACTACGAGGTGACGCTCACCGCCGACGAGATCGACGCGGTCCGGTCGGAGAAGAAGAACGGCTACAACTGGATGGTCTTCGAGGCGACCGCGAAGTCGCCGAAGGCGAAGGGTTGCGCGCGGCCGAAGCCGTCGCAGTGCAACGTCCTCGCCGTCGAGACTCAGAAGGGCACCGCGATGTACTGGATCCAGGCGACCGGCGACATCGCCGAGGCGGTCCCCGACCTCCCGCGCGACACGACCCCGGCGACCGACCACATCGACGTGCTGCCGAACCACTCCAACAAGAACAAGGTCAGGCGGGCCGTCTACAGCATCGAGCTCGGCCCGGGTGAGCCGATCGGCGACCTCGTCGACCGGCAGATGGAGATCGATTCGCTCGTGAACATCTCCGAGAAGCTCCCGATGGCGCCCGACGTCGCCGGCTACGTGGTCCTCAGCGACAAACCGACCGGGATCAAGGGGCGCTACCTGATCAGCAACACCTACGACTCCGGCAAGACCGGCAACAACGGCGGCAACTGCGACAAGAGCTGCAAGCTCGACACGCCTTCGGTCGTGACGTCGATCCTTCCCTGCGACGTCGAGGCGAATCGCCGCTACGTCAACCTCGTCCTCGCGAGTTCGCGAGCGGCTGCGAAGCCAGGCGAACGGGTCCAGGTCGAGGACGGCGGCTACATCCAGGTCACCCGCGCCTATCCCGCCGAGGCGAACGAGAACCCGAAGAAGGTCCCCTCGAGCTGTCAGGAGTGAGCTCCGCGTCTACGCTTCCCGAATGCAGGAGCGCCTCCTCGCCGAGAAGCTGATCGGCTACGACACGTCGAACCCGGAAGGGGTGAGGCTCTGCGCCGGTTTCATCAAGGGATGGTTCGAGGCCCGCGACATCCCGACCCGGCAGCTGACGGTCCGCGACCTGCCGATCGTGATCGCCGAGGTCGGACCTCCCGAACTGCGCCCGGTGATCTTCCACGGCCACATCGACGTCGTCCCCGGCCGGCCCGGGCAGTTCGACCCGATCGTCGACGGCGACCGCCTCTACGGGCGGGGCTCCTACGACATGAAAGGTGCCGCGGCGGCGATGATGCTCGCCCTCGCCGACCTTCGCGACCAGCGCGACGTCCGGGTCGTCCTCGCCTTCGTCCCCGACGAGGAGACGGAGGAGGAATTCGATCGCGGCACCGAGGTCCTCGTCGACGCCGGCTACACGGGCGAGTTCGCGATCACGGGCGAGCCGACCGACATGCTGATCGGCGTCGCCGCGAAGGGCGTCCTGGCGCTGCGGATCGAGGTCTCCGGCCGTGCCGCGCACAGCTCGACGCCCTGGAAGGGGGACAACGCGATCATCAAGGCGATCTCGGTCTTCCGCGGGATCGAGTCGCTACCGTTCTCGCTTCAATCCTCCGAGTTGTTCGATCGCCCGTCGATAAACCTCGGCCGGATCATGGGCGGCGATGCATTGAACAAAGTTCCCGACACCTGCGTTATCGATGTCGATATCCGCTACCTGCCCGAACAGGACCCCCAGGCGATCCTCGAGCAGATCGCCTCGCTCCCCGACACCGACGTCGTCCAGACCTTCCGCTGGCCGCCCGTCGACGTCGATCCCGCCTCGCCCTTCGTCCGCGCCCTCGGCGACGCCGCTCGTCCCAACCACGGTGACGAGGTGACGAGCATCGGCCGCGACGGCGCATCCGACGCCGTCGCGTTCATCCGCGCTGGGACCCCGGCCGTCGAGTTCGGCCCGGTCGGCTCCGGTCACCACGGGCCTGAGGAGTGGGTCTCGGTCGCCTCGCTGGCCGCCTATCGCCGCACCCTCGGCCAGTTCGCCCGGACCGCACCCGTCGATCACAGCCCCGCCGGGGAGGTGATCCGGTGAGCGATGAGGAGAAGCGCGACGACGACGCCCCCGACGCGCCCGATGCCGATGCCGGCTCGACCGTGCCGCCCGAAGAGCAGGAGGAGAAGGGCCTTGGCCTGACCGAGGAGTTCGCCCGCCTCGAGGAGGAGATCCGCCGTGAGGTCGGCGCCGACCCGGCGACCGGCGAGCGTGTGGAGCCCGAGGCCGGGAAGAACGAGCCTGCGGGTGACGAGCCTGCGGGCGACGACCCCTCCGCCGATGCCGGCCCGGCCGACCTCGACGACGAGGACGGACCCGCCGCGGGCGAGTGGACTGCACCCGCCGCCGCTGCCGGCGGCGGCGAGACCGAGGAATGGGCGGTCGAAGATGCCGAGGCCGATGGACCGGAAGCCGACGCCGGCGAGCCCGTTACGGACGAGCCGGTCGCCGAGGAGCCCCCGTCCGAGGAGATCCCCACCGACGAGCCCGAGTCCGCCGAGGAGCCGGCCCCTCCGTCCGATGACGTCGAGCACACCGTCGTCCGCCGCGGCCCGCCGCCGGTGCCGATCGCCGCCGCCTACTACGACGAGGACGACCCCGTCGTCAAGACACCGGCGCTCTGGTGGCGGTTCCTGACCGCGTCGGTGCTGATCATCATCACCGTCGCCACCGCGGTGGCGGTCTCGTCGCTCCTGCTGCTCACCGACGTCGCCGCGAAGCTGCAGCCGATCCCGGGTCTCTCGGAGAAGCTCCAGGAGATCGGCCCGGGCGACCCGCAGACGATCCTCATCGTCGGCTCCGACAAGCGCTCCAACACCCCGGGCGACCCGGGCCGCTCCGACACGACGATGCTGCTCCGCGTCGACCCCGACAAGCAGGTGCTGTCGCTGTTCTCGCTGCCGCGCGACCTCAAGGTCGACATCCCCGGATACGGGGTCGGCAAGCTCAACGAGGCCTACACGGTCGGCGGCGTCAAGAAGACCACCGAGACCGTCAAGGACCTGACCGGCCTCGACATCAACCACGTCGTCAACGTCGACTTCTTCGGATTCGCCGAGGCGGTCAACGCCATCGGCTGCGTCTACGTCGACGTCGATCGCCACTACTTCAACGACAACTCGACCGCGCTCAGTGACCTCGACAGCTACGCGGCGATCAACGTCAACGCCGGCTACCAGCGCCTCTGCGGGCAGAACGCCCTCGACTACGTGCGGTACCGGCACACCGACACCGACATCATCCGCGCCGCCCGCCAGCAGGACTTCCTCCGCAACGCTCGCCAGCAGGTCCCGATCAGCGAGGTCCTGCCGATCGTCGGCGGCGACACAGGGAGCGACCTGATCGACATCTTCACCAAGTACACGTCGTCCGACATCCAGGACCCGGCCCAGATGATCGGCGCCCTGAAGGCGTTCCTCGCCGTCAAGGACGTGCCGATCAACCAGATCAGCTTCGACGGCGAGCTCGGGCCGAGCTACGTGACCGCCACGCCCGATCAGATCAGTAAGGCCGTCGACGAGTTCCTCAACGGCAAGGACACGCCGGGCCCGAGCGGCGGCGACAACGCCACCAAGCCCGACGGCGGCGGTTCCTCCGGCGGCGGCTCCGGCTCGAAGGACAAGCCGAAGCCCGAGTCGGACCCGACCTCCGGGGCGGACGTGATTTCGACCTCCGACGTCCTCGATCCCGAGACCGGCATCAACAAGTTCGACGCTTTCGGGAAGACGTCCGCGCGCCGGCTCAACTTCCCGATCTGGGTGCCGACCGTCGTCGCGCCCGGCTCCACGTACAGCGCGGACTCGCGCCAGTACGACATCAAGGACGAGGACGACAACAAGCAGCCCGCCTACAAGCTCGTCATCGAATACACCGAGACCGATCGCCTGCCCGAGTACTACGGAGTCCAGGGCACGACCTGGAGCGATCCGCCGATCCTCCGCGACAGCCACGACACCCAGTCGATCGACGGTCGCGACTTCGACATCTACTACGACGGCGACCGGATCCGGATGATCGCCTGGCACGACAAGGACGGCAACTCCTACTGGGTCAGCAACACGCTCATCCAGACCCTCGACAACTCCGAGATGATGGCCATCGCCGCCTCGACGAAGGAGATCAAGTGAGCGAACCCGTCGGGGTCGTCGGGGTCGGCTGGGTCGGCCTCGTGACAGCAGCATGCTTCGCCTCGCGCGGCCACGAGGTCTGGGCGATGGACGTCGACGAGGCCAAGGTCGCGAAGCTCGCGACCGGCGAGGTCACGTTCCACGAGCCGGGGCTCGGCGAGCTCGTCGTCGAGCACGCCGGCCGCCTCCACTTCACGACCTCGATGGACGAGTTGCTGGCGAACGCCCGGCTGCTCTTCTGCTGCGTCGACACGCCGCCCACCTACTCCGGCGACGCCGACCTCTCGCGGGTCCGCGCGGTCGTCGAGCGACTGCCCGAGGACGGCGGCCACGCGCTCGTCATGAAGAGCACCGTCCCGTCCGGCACCGGCGCCTCGATCCGCCGCGACATGCCCGGCCTCTCCTACGTGTCCTGCCCCGAGTTCCTCAAGGAGGGCTCGGCGGTCGAGGACTTCCTCAATCCCGACCGGGTCGTGGTCGGCGCCGACCCCGGCGACGAGTGGGCCGCCGACGCCGTCGCGGGCCTCTACGAGCCCCTCGGCGGCGAGATCGTCCGCACCGACGTCGCCAGCGCCGAAATGATCAAGCTCGCCTCGAACGCCTTCCTCGCCACGAAGATCTCCTTCATCAACGAGATCGCCAACGTCTGCGAGGAGGTCGGCGCCGACGTCACCGAGGTCGCCCGCGGAATGGGCCTCGACGAGCGCATCGGCGGCGCCTTCCTGAAGGCGGGAATTGGTTACGGCGGGAGTTGTTTCCCGAAAGATGTTTCTGCTTTAAAGCAGCTCGCCGGCAACTCCGGCTACCACTTCCAGCTCCTCAACTCGGTCATCGAGGTCAACGAGCTCCAGAAGCGCCGCGTCATCGGCAAGCTGACCAAGCACCTCGGCTCGCTCGTCGGCAAGCGGATCGCGCTGCTCGGGCTCGCCTTCAAGCCGAACACAGACGACATGCGCGAGGCATCGAGCCTGGTTCTGTCGGCGCGACTGCAGGGCGAGGGCGCGAGCGTCGTCGCCTTCGACCCCGTCGCCGCCGAGGCCGCCGCCGGACTGCTGGCGGCGACCGAGTTCGCCGCGAGTGCCGAGGATGCCCTCGACGGAGCGGACGGGGCGATCCTCGTGACCGAGTGGCCCGAGTTCGGCGAGCTCGACTGGGTGACGCTGGCGCCGAGCATGCGGACCCCGCTGATCGTCGACGGCCGGAACTTCCTCGACCCGGAGGCGCTGCGTTCCGCCGGGTTCACGTACGAGGGCGTCGGGCGCTGAGCGACGGCCCGGGCCGACGCCCCGACCGGGCGACGGTGTAGAAACCCCGTTCCATGCACGCCGCGAAGGAGAGCTCGAAATGCAGGCGCTGATCCTCGTCGGCGGGCACGGCACGCGCCTGCGTCCGGTCACCCTGACGCTGCCGAAGCCGGTCATCCCGCTCGTCGACCGGCCGTTCCTGCGCTACATGATCGACTGGCTCGCCCGCCATGGCGTCGACGACATCGTCATGGCCTGCGGCTTCCGCCCCGACGACATCCGCGAGGTGCTCGGCGACGGCATCCCCGGCGGGCCGCGCCTCCGCTACGTCGAGGAGCCCGAGCCGCGCGGCACGGCCGGAGCGATCAAGTTCGCCGAGGACCTGCTTGAGGACCGCTTCTTCGCGCTCAACGGCGACGTCCTCACCGACCTCGACCTGACCGCCCTGCTCGAGCAGCACGAGTCGAGCGACGCTCGCGCGACCCTGGCGCTCTACCCGGTCGACGACCCCACCAACTACGGGCTCGTCCGCCGCCGCCCCGACGGCGAGATCACCGAGTTCCTCGAGAAGCCCGACCCCGCCGACATCGACACCGACGAGGTGTCGGCCGGCGCCTACGTCCTCGAGAAGGACGTCCTCGACATGGTCCCGGCCGGGATGGACGTCTCGATCGAGCGGTCGGTCTTCCCCGAGCTGGTCGGCAAGGGGCTCTACTCACGACGCCTGGAGGGCTACTGGATGGACATCGGAACGCCGGAGCGCTACCTCGACGCCTGCTGGGACATCCTCGAGAAGAAGGTCGAGTCCGAGCCCGGCGAGATGGTCGACGCGCACGGCACCTACGTGGCTGAAAGCGCCGTCGTCGACCCGAGCGCCGAGGTCGCGGCCCACAGCTTCGTCGACGACAACGCCGACATCGGCCCCGACGTCGAGATCGGCCCGAAGGCCGTCATCGGCATGGGCGTCCAGGTCGGCTCCGGCGCCCTCGTCGAAGCTTCCGCGCTCCATCCCGGCTGCTTCGTCGGCGACGGCGCCGTCGTCCGCGGCTCGATCCTCGCCTCCGGCGTCGTCGTCGAGGCTGGTGCGCTCGTGCCGTACGGGTCGGTGATCGGCTCGGGGGCGACGATCACGGCCGACTCCGGGCTCGAACCCGGCGCCCGCGTCGACCCGGGAGAGCGCGCATGAGCGACGACCTCGCCACCCGGATCGGAGCGATCGACTCCGGCGACCAGCTCGATGCGGCTCTCTCGCTGCCCGACTATCTCCGCGATGCGCTCTGGCGGGTCGGATCGGCGAACCTCGCCCCGATCGAGGCGACCGGACTGATCGTCTGTGGAATGGGCGGATCGGCGATCGGCGGCGACCTCGCCGCCGCCGCGCTCGGCAGCCGCCTCTGCAAGCCGCTCGACGTCGTTCGCGGCTACGCCGTCCCGTCGTGGACGCCGCCGGACCGCGCAATCTTCTGCTCCAGCTACTCGGGCAACACCGAGGAGACGCTCGGTTGTTACGCCGCCGCCGAGGCGGTCGGCGCCCAGCGGATCGTCGCCACCACCGGCGGCTCGATCGGCGAGTCGGCCCGTCGCGACGGCGTCCCGGTGATCGGCATGCCCGCCGGCCTCCAGCCGCGCGCCGCGGTCGGCTACACGTTCGCGATCGCCGCCGAGGTCGCGGCGCTCGTCGGCGCCGGGCCGGCGATCCGGACCGAGATCGACAGCTCCGCCGCCCACCTCGAGGCCGCGCGCGAGTCGCTGCTGGCGAAGGCCGCCGACGTCGCCGAGCGCATCCACGGGTCGGTGCCGCTGCTCTACGGCTGCGGGCTGACCGCACCGGTCGCATACCGCTGGAAGTGCCAGGTCAACGAGAACGCCAAGCTCCCGGCGTTCGACCACTCGCTCCCCGAGCTCGACCACAACGAGATCGTCGGCTGGGCCGGGGGAGGGGAGGGCGCCTTCACCGCCGTCTTCCTCACCGACCAGGACCAGCACCCGCGCGAGCGCCGGCGGGTCGAGCTCACCGCCGAGCTGATCGCCGATCGCGCCCACGACGTCATCACGATCGAGACCGAGGGCGAGACCCGCACCGAGCGCCTGCTCTGGGCGGTCATGCTCGGCGACCTGATCTCGCTCGAGCTGGCCGCGCGCGAGGGCGTCGACCCGACTCCCGTCGACGTCATCGAAAACCTCAAGGACCGCCTGGGCCGACCGTGAGGGCGATGGTCATGGCAGCCGGGCTCGGCACGCGCCTGCGGCCGATCACCCACGCCATCCCCAAGCCCGTCGTGCCCGTCGGCAACGTCGCGATCGTCGAGCAGCTCGTGCTGCTGCTGGCGGCCCACGGTGTCGACGAGGTGATCGCCAACCTCCACTGGTTCCCCGAGCAGGTCCAGGGCCGCCTCGGCGACGGCTCGAAGCTCGGCGTCGAGGTGACCTACCGGCACGAGGACGAGCTGCTCGGTACGGCCGGCGGCGTTCGCGGCGTCGCCGACTTCCTGACCGAACCGGGCGACGATTTCATCGTCCTCGCCGGCGACGCGCTCACCGATGCCGACCTGACGGCGCTGATGGCCACCCATCGCGCCAACGACGGGGTCGCGACGCTCGGCGTCAAGAAGGTCGCCGACGTCAGCGAATACGGGGTGATCGTCACCGGCTCCGACGGGCGGATCCAGGGCTTCCAGGAGAAGCCCGACCCCGCCGAGGCGCTCTCCGACCTCGTCAACTGCATGGTCTACGCCTTCAGCCCCGAGGTCTTCGACTACTTCCCGCGCGACGAGATGCCCGACCCGGTCGACTTCGCCAACGACGTCTTCCCGGCGATGCTCGCCGACGACGTGCCCTTCTACGTCCACGAGATCGACACCTACTGGAACGACGTCGGGACCCTCCCCGAGTACCTGCAGGGCAACCTCGACGCCGTCGAGGGCGCCGTCGCCCTGCCGCGGCTCGGCGGCGAGCTCGGAGACGGCGCGGTCCCGGACGGCCTCGACCTGCCCGGCGACGTCGAGGTCGACGGCCGCGTGCTCTTCGGCGAGGGATGCACGGTCGGTGCGGGAGCTTCGCTGACCGGTCCACTCGTGATCGGCGCCGGCGCCTCGATCGGCGCCGGGGCGCAGGTCAAGGAGGCGCTGCTCCTCCCCGGCGCTGCGGTGCCGGACGGTGGTGTCCTCGCGCGCGGGATCGCCGGCGACGCCGCCCGGCTCGCGTCGGGCGACTGGTGAGGGTCGCCCGTTGAGCGGGCGCAGCCGGATCGTCCGGGTTCCGGCCTCGACCGCCAACCTCGGCCCCGGATACGACGTCCTCGGCGCCGCCCTCGCCTTCGAGCTCGAGCTCGAGGTGGCAGAGGCCGGAGAGTTCTCGATCGCCTCCGAGGGCTTCGAGGCGCCGACCGACCGCAGCAACCTGATCGTCCGCGCCTTCGAGAGCCTCCACCCGGCCGACGGCATCGCCTTCCGCGTCCGCAGCGAGATCCCGCTGGCCCGCGGCCTCGGCTCGAGTGCGTCGGCGATCCTCGCCGGCCTCCTCGCCGCCGACCACATGTTCGAGCTGGCGAACGACCGCGAGGCGCTGCTCGCGAAGGCGACGGAGATCGAGGGCCACCCCGACAACGTCGCCGCCGCTCTCTACGGCGGCGTCACCCTCTGCCCGCCCGCCGCCGCCGGCGCCGCGCAGCCGGCTCCGGTCCGCCTCGACCCGCCCGAGGGCGTCGAGGGCATCCTCGTCATTCCCCACGAGGAGGTCTCGACCGCCGCCGCCCGCGCCGCCCTGCCGGCCGAGCTGCCGATGGCCGACGTCACCCACAACGTCGCCGCCGCGGCCCAGCTCGTCCTCGGGATCGAGCGCTCCGACCTCGACCTGATCGGCGCCGGCCTCGCCGACCGGGTCCACCAGCCCTATCGCGCCTCTCTCTACCCGCGTTCGATGGAGCTGGTCGAGCACGCGGCCGAGCTCGGCGCGATCGGCGCGACGATCTCCGGCGCCGGCCCGACCGTCCTCGTCTGGGCCTTCTGGCAGTCGGGCGGCCTCCTCGAGAAGCTCACCGACTTCGCCGGCGACTGGGCCGAGGTCCGGAGGGCGCAGTTCTCACCGCGGGGCGCGCGGGTCGAGATCGGGTAGGAGGGGACCGGCGGGCTGTTGGCCGAGGAGTTTGGCAGTGAGGGGGGTCCGGGGCGGAAGGGATGCGGATTCGGCCCGGATACGGGACGAAGGCGCATCCGCTCGGCCCCTACAGCCGCACCGACCGGGGAGACCGGACGCGAAGCGGAGGATCTCCCCGGAGTTAGCTACCCCGACGTCTTCTCCAGGATCCTCGCCAGCTCCTCGAGCTCGGCGGGGTCGAGCGCCGTGAGCTCCTCGGGAGGCTCGTAGAGTGCCTCCAGGGCCTTCTCGCGCAGTGCGGCGCCCGCGTCGGTGAGTGCGATCAGCGTCACGCGGCGGTCGTCGGGGTCGGGGCGCCGCTCGAGCAGGTCGTCCTCCTCGAGGCGATCGACCATGCCGGTCACGAATGAGGCGTCGCAGGCGAGGCGCTCGCCGATCGCACGCATCGACATCGTCGTCCCCGGCGGCAGGCGCCAGATCAGGACCAGTTGCTTGGGGGAGAGGCCGAACTGCTGGGCCACGGCGGGGACGCGCGGCTTGCGGCCGTCCCCGAACCCGGCCAGGTTCATTATCGAGCGCCAGGCGGAGCCGGCGGGGTCGGGCGCGCCTGATCGGTCCATTGCCGCGAATCATATGGTGGATGGTCAACAATTGCAATTGTCTGATTGTTGTGCCGCCACAAGTGAATCTGCTAAGTTGCCGCGCATGACGCAGGGTGAAACGGGGAGGGCCATCGAGGTCGAGGGCCTGTCCCAGCAGTTCAAGAAGGGGCCGCTCGCGGTCGACGGAATCGATCTTCACGTCGAGAGGGGTGAGATCTACGGGTTCCTCGGGCCGAACGGCGCCGGCAAGTCGACGACGGTGCTGATGCTGACGACGCTGCTGCCGCCGACAGGCGGGGTCGCACGCGTCGGTGGGTTCGACATCGCCCGCGAGGGCGGCAAGGTCCGGTCGGTCATCGGCGCCGCGCTTCAGGAGGCCGCGCTCGACGCTCGACCTGACGGCCCGCGAGCACATGCGCCTGCAGACCGCCCTCCAGGGCGTCCCCAAGGCGGAGCGCCGCTCGCGCGGCGACGAGCTGATCGAGCGGGTCGGTCTCGCTGAGGCCGCCGATCGCAAGGTCGGCGGCTACTCGGGCGGGATGAAGCGACGCCTCGATCTCGCGCTCGCCCTCGTCCACGGCCCGAAGATCCTCTTCCTGGACGAGCCGACGACCGGCCTCGATCCGCAGAGCCGCAGCTCCCTGTGGGAGGAGGTCGAGCGCCTCGCCGACGAGGAGGGGATGACCGTCTTTCTGACGACCCAGTACCTCGAGGAGGCGGATCGCCTCGCCGACCGCGTGGGGATCATCGACCGCGGCAAGATCGTCGCCGAGGGCACGCCGGCAACCCTCAAGGCCGAGGTCGGCGAGCCCAGCGTCGGGGCCACGGCCGCCGACCCCGCCGACCGCGATCGCCTCGTCGACGTCCTCGGCCGCTTCGGCGCCGCCTCAGCCGACGGCGACGGGAGCGGCAAGGCCTGGGTCCGGCTCGCCCCGGGGTCCGGCGGCCTCGTCGCCGTCGTCCGCAGCCTCGATGCCGAGGGAATCGCCGTCGCCGACCTGCAGCTGCACGAGCCGACGCTCGACGACGTCTTTCTCGACAAGACGGGCCGCAAGCTCGAGGGCTCGGGAGAGCCCGCCTCGGGCGAGCACGAGGCCGTCCCCGCCGGCGTCTCGTGAGGGACCAGCTCGACAGCATCTACGAGGTCGCGCGCCGGTCGTTCCTGCGGTCGATCCGCCAGCCCGCCGCCTTCGTCCCGGCGATCATCTTCCCGCTCTTCCTCCTCGCCGTGAACTCGGCCGGCCTCGACGCGGCGACCGACATCCCGGGCTTCCCGACCGACTCATACGTCAGCTTCGCCCTCGCGATCCCGTTCATCCAGGGCGGTACGTTCTCGCTGCTCAACTCCGGGACCGACCTCGCGACCGACATCGAGACCGGCTTCCTCAACCGAATGGCGATGACGCCGCTCGGCGGCCCGTCGCTGCTCTCCGGGATGCTCGGCGGCGCGATGGGGGTCGCCGTCGTCCAGACCGTCTTCTACATCGTGATCGGTTTCGTGGTCGGCGCCGACTTCGAGGCGGGGCTGGCCGGGGTGCCGCTGCTCTTCCTGCTCTCGCTGACGATCTGCTTCGCGTTCAGTTGCGTCGGCACGTTCACCGCCCTGCGGGTCGGCAGCAGCGAGGCGATGCAGAGCATGTTCCCGGTCTTCTTCGTCTTCCTCTTCTTCTCGTCGATGGCGATGCCTCGGGACCTGATCCAGCAGGACTGGTTTCGCGTCGTCGCGACGATCAACCCGCTCTCGTACCTGATCGAGGGGATCCGGAGCTTCTACATCGTCGGCATCGACTGGGAGGCGCTCGGCCTCGCCTTCGGCATCGCCGCCGCGCTGATCGCGGTCTTCCTCAGCCTCGCCGTCGCCAGCCTCCGGACGACCCTGGTGCGCACGTGAGCGCCGGCGCCTTCACCCGCTTTGCCGGGGTCGCCCGGGCGGTCGCGTGGCGGAGCATCCACAACTTCGTCACCAACCCGGCGCTCTTCCTGCCGGCGATGATCTTCCCGCTCTTCTTCTTCGGTGCCTTCGCGGGCGGCCTCTCGGGGGTCGACCAGACGCCCGGTTTCGACTATCCGAACGGCTACACGGCCTTCGAGTTCGGGTTCGTGCTGATGCAGGCCTCGGCGTTCGGCGGCGTCTTCACCGGCTTCGGCATCGCCCGCGACTTCGAGAGCGGCTTCGGTCAACGGCTGATGCTCGCGGCGCCGAACCGGCTCGGCATCCTCGGCGC
>CAWFYJ010000003.1:5000-1019763 GCA_963820055.1 uncultured Conexibacteraceae bacterium | reverse complement strand
ACCTAGACCTCACCGGGCACGTTCAGCGCTCCCTCGTCGACGTCTCCCTTCTTCGTCGTGGGCAGTCTCCCCGGCTTGCGTTTCGTCTTCGCCAGCACGAGCTCATGCTCTCCCTCGCCTGTGTTCTTCGCCTTGATCCGCACCCTGCCGGCGTTCACCGTCGCGAACCTCGGGGTCAGTTTGAACTCGTCCAGCTTCACCAGGATCCTGTCGCTGATGCCGGTGGCCGACGCGTCGGTGCCCGATTCGCCGGTTGCCTGCGCAATCGCTGGTGTCGCCGTCAGCGCGACAACAGCGCCGATCAGAGTCGTCCGTACCTTCGCGTTCATCTCTCCCCTGGCTCCTCGCCCTAGTGATCCGATTCCGTGCCCGCCTGAGTCTAGGCATGGGCAACCGATTCGGCTGCACTTCCGGCCTCGTTGAGGCACCCAATCGTCGGCACGGTCGTTGAACTCGCTCAACTCCATCCATCCGGCTGCGGCGGAGTCCCAGTTGCGGTGCTGGGCAGCGCGGATCGAGGCCGACGCGTTGTCCTTTCCGGGCATCCTCTTCGCCCCCTCAGCCGACGACGGGGATCCGCCGCTCGTTGTCGAGCCTCGTCAGGGTGCGTTGCATCCGTGCCCTGACGAGCCGGTAGGCCTCATCGACATCCGGGTCGGGGCCGAGCTCCCGCCGCAGGTCGATAGGCGGCATGACCCTGATCGTGATCTTCGACGGGAGCGGAATGCGCCCGGGGAAGTCGAGCACGGTCAGTCCGAAGGGCGGGCCGATCGCGAGCGGGAGCACCCTCAGGCGCACGAGCCGGTTCAGCCGCAGCATCTCCGCGAGCCGCGTGTCGGGACCGAGGAACAGCGCCGTCTCCTGGCCGCCGACCGCGACGACGGGGACGATCGGGACGTCGTGCTGGAGCGCCAGCCTGATGAAGCCGGTCCGGTGGGCGAGGTGCACCTCGCCGGACTCCCACGAGGGACGGAAGGTGTCCTCGTCGCCGCCGGGGTAGACGAGCAGGGCCGCCCCGTCGCGCAGGGCTCGCGCCATGTTCTCCGGCGACGCGGGCACGGTGCCGTAGCGGCCCAGCAGAGCACGAGCGCCCGGGACCTTGAAGACGAGGTCGTGGGCGAGCTGGTTGAACCGGCGATCGGCGCCGAAGCGGTCGTAGAACGCCTGCGCGAACACGAAGGTGTCGGCGATCAGCACCCCGCCGGAGTGATTGCCGACGAGCAGCACCGGGCCGGTTTCGGGAATCCGCTGTAGGCCCGCGACGTCGGCGCGGAAATAGAGCCTTGACATGACCCGCAGGGCCGGCAGCGTGGCCCGTATGTATTCGGGATCGCGGGCCGCGAACGGATCGGCCGGTGAACCTTTGGCGCCGGTGATCCCGAGGGGGTCGACGGCGGCCATTACGTCCTCGCCGGTCGCCGACAGCATCCGCAGCGTCGCCATGGCAGCGGCGACGGGACTCGGATCCAAGGATTCCCCCACGACGATGAAGTATGGCGACGGCCTCAAGGCGGTCAGGTGGACCGGCATTTCCCGCACCGCACCCGGGGGTTGCGCCCCAAGCCGACGACCCGCTGACCAACGACGGGAACGACGTGATCGCGTTCGACGCAGCTCGGCTTCCATGCTCGCTTTTTCGCGGATCGCTTGACCGCCAACCTTGGCCGTCAAGCTGCAGCGGCGCGAGGACACGATCACCGCGGGTGCGGTACGTTCCCGCGAATGAGGAGGCTCACACTCGCGGTTGCAGCAATCGCGCTAGCCGCTCTAGCGCTTCCCGCGGCCGGCCAGGCCGCCTTGCCGAAGACGAAGGACACTCGGATCGTAATTCCGAAATCGATCGGCGGCATCAAGCTGGGGCTCAAGTTCAGCAAGGCGGCGAAGAAGTGGGGCTCGGGGGAGTGCAGCGGCGATCCCGCCGACTTCGGGAGTTGCAGCTACACGAGCAAAGACATCACCGAGGGCACCGCGGCCTTCTCGTCGGTGCAGGGCAAGGTCGCCACGGTCGCGATCAACGCCGGCCTGAACCCGAAGAACAAATACGTGATCAATGGCCCGCTCTCCAAGTTCGAGACGAAGGAGGGCATTGGCCTGCGCGACAAGGTCTCGAAATTCAAGCGGGCATACCCGAAAGCGAAGAAGCTCGGCGCGGGCTACTCCGTCAACGGCAAGGGCAAGTCCTACATGTACGTCACCGCGATCGACGGTAAGCGCATCAACGCCTTCACGCTTTACGACGGCAAGCATCGCGGCTGACCGAACTGCATGGACCGGCATCCAAAACGAGGGACAAATTGATGAGGAACCTCCAAGTAGTCGCAACGATCGCGCTGTCGGCGCTCGTACTGGCAGCGAGCGCGGCTGCCGCCCTGCCGAAACCGGACGGTCCGATCAAGCCTCCAACCGACCTGGGCGGCGTCAAGCTGGGCATGAAGATCAAGGTCGCCGACGACGCCTGGGGCGGTAAGGGCGATTGCCAGGGTTCCGGAGACTTCAAATACTGCAACTACGATGGCGGCGAGAAGGGTTCGGCTCAGCTTTCCGCGGAGCAGGGAAGGATCTCCTCCGCGAACATCAACGCCGGCTCCAAGAACGGCAAGTACGTCTTCGCTGGCCCCCTGATGAAGTTCGAGACCGATCGGGGTCTCGGCCTTGGGGACAAGCTCTCGAAGGTCAAGAAGCTCTACCCGAAGGCCAGGAAACTCGGCGACTACGGCTTCTACATCTCCGGAAAGGGGAAGTCGACGATGGGCTTCACCTCCAACGACCAGAAGCACATCACCGGCATCTACCTCTCCGACGGGCTCGGTGGCTGACTCCTGCACAGCGCGGAAGCCGACGCCGGCGAGATGGTGCTGAGCGATGCGCTCCCGAGAGCGGCCGAGGCATTGATCGCCGAGCGCGACACCGAGCTCGACGGATCGTCGAGCGGCTGATCCTGGCGGGCCCCCCCTCCAGCCGGATTCCCAGACTGGCTAGGAGACCTCACGCCCGGGCCTGATGCCGACCGCGTCCAGGTCTCGATGAGGGCACTGAAGCCGCGGCTCAGCCCTGGCCGCGGATGTGGTCGAGGACGTGGTCGAACTCGTCAGTCGGCGAAAAGTCCACGTACTCCGTCGCCTCCAGCGCCTCCGGTGCATGCCCCGGACCCCAGTAGAAGGACTCTCCAGCGCTGAAGTCTTGGTGCCCTTCGCTCGTATGCATACGGACTCGTCCCGAGAGCATGTAGCCCCAGTGCGGGCACTGACAGAGATCGTCGGGGAGGCCCTGGGTCGCGGGACGCAGGTCGGCGCCCGCCGGCAGGTGCACGAAAGTGGCGCTCATGCCGCCCCCGATCCGCTCGCTGCGGAGCTCGACTCCATCCCCTTCGATCGCGACGGGCGCCTCGTCCTTGGTAATCGAGTTCATCATTTCCTCCTGGTGGCTGAACTGTCGCGCCGAGACTGCCTGGGCGTGCGTTCCCAGACCGTTCCTCGGTTATCTTTGGCACCGAGCGCCTCCCGATGAACCGTAATGCGCACGAGCCCAGCGTCCGGATCGAGCTGCTGGGCCGGTTTCGGATCACGGCGGGGGAGGAGGAGATGGCCACCGACCGGCTCAGTACCCGCGCCGCCGAGCTCGTGCAGATTTTGGCGCTCGCCGATGGTCGGCGCCTCGCCCGCGATCAGGTGATCGAGGCGCTCTGGCCACGCCTCGGCGCAGCGGCCGGTGGCGCCAACCTGCGCAAGGCTGCGCACCTCGCGCGGCGGGCTCTCGGTGTTCCAGAGGCGATCGTGCTCGGAGGTGGACAGGTCGAGCTCTTTCCCTCGCGGGAGATGAGTGTCGATGCGATCGAGTTCGAGCGGACCGCGATCGAGGCCTTACGGCATGGCGATGCCGAGCGCTGCGCCAGCGTCGCCTTCACCTACACCGGCGACCTCGTACCCGGCGGCCGATACGTGGAATGGCTTCAGGAGCCCCGCGAACGTCTGCGCTCGCTTCTCGCCGATCTGCTCAGGGTGGGAAGCGAATGGGAGCGGCTGATCGAGCTCGAGCCCGCCGACGATGAGGCCTACACACAGTTGATGCGCCGTGAGCTACTCGCGGGACGTCGGGCCTCGGCGATCCGCTGGTTTGGTCGCCTCCGCACGGCGCTCGGTCAGCTCGGACTCGTGCCCGGGAGTGATGCACAGGCTCTCTACGACGAGTGCATCGCGGGCCTGGGGGAGGACGAACCCGAGATCGTCGGGCGTCAGCTCGAGCTCGCCCGGATCGCGGCGCTCCTTCGCGACGACTCGCGGACCCGCTTCCTCGCCCTGCGGGGCACCGCCGGCTCCGGTAAGACCGCGCTCTGTCGCGAGCTCGAGCGCCTCGCCGCCGACGAGGGATGGTGCGTCGTCACGGCGAGGGCGAGTGAGGAGGGTCGCTCCTACGCGCCCCTGATCGAGATCGCCGAACGGCTCCTCAGCGCGGATCCGGGCATTCTCGAGCGGCTCGGGTTCGCGACGCGCTCCGTTCTCGCGGAGCTGACGCCGCTCGCCGCACCGGCCCCGCCGCTCGAGGGCCGGCTGACCCGGCATCGCGCGATCGGCGCACTCCGTTGCCTGCTGCTCGTGGAATCCGAGGGAACCCCGGTCGTGATCAGTCCTCGACGATGCCCATCTAGCCGACGAGGCGACGATCGACGCTCTCGGACACATCGGTGGAGAAGGGGAGAGGATCCTCGTCGTCGCCGCGTATCGGTCGCAGTCAGCGCCAGAGCTGCTGAACAGAACGGTCGCCCGGCTCGCCCGCGCCGAACGGCTCGAGCAGATCGATCTCGGGCCGCTGGCGCCGGACGAGGCGCTCGCGCTCGTCGATGCGAACGCCGCGGCCGGCCCCAGGGCGCCCGACGTTTCGTCGCGGATCGTGGAGCTGGGCCAGGGAAACCCGTATCTGCTGCTCGAGCTCGCGCGCAGCGCGATCGCCGGGATTCCGGCATTGGTCCGCACGGCCGGCGATGCGGTTACATCCCGATTCGTCGACCTCGACGAGGAGATTGTCCTCGGACTGGCGCGGCTCGGGCTCGCCGGTGGCGAGTTCGACCCGGGCGCCGCCGCTGCGCTGATCGGAGCATCGGAGGAGCGCGCGTACTCGATCCTCGACGCCTCGCTCCGGGCCGGGATTCTGCTCGTCGAAGATGATCGCTATCGATTCCGTCACGAGCTCGTGCGGCAGGCACTCGTCGAGCGCATTCCACCCCACCGGCGACTCGCCATCCACCGCGAGACGGCCGAACGGCTCGCCTCCGCGTCGGCGCCCCCGGCGCTGATCGCCGCCCGCTGGATCGACGGAGAGCGGCCCGACGAGGCGGTCCCCTGGCTGCTCGAAGCTGGGCGGGAGGCCGTCCGGCTCGGCGCCTTCGACGACGCGATCCGCCACCTCACGTTGTTGCTCGAGCTCGAGCCCGACCACTCAGACGGACTGCGGTTGCGAGCGGAGTCGATGGACGCGCGCGGCGATGACGCTGCACCCGCCGCTTACGCCGCTGCTGCCGCCGCCGCAAGCGGGCCGCTCTTCGACGAGCTTCAGGCGAAACGGGCCCTGGCGACGATCAAGCTAGGCGACCCAGCGGGCGGACTGCGGATTCTCGAGGGCCTCGAGCCGACGACGCTCGATGGCCGGGTCGCGCACGCGTTGGCACACGCCGGCGCAGCCGCACTCGGTGCGACCGACCCCGAGACCGGCACCGCCATGGCGGCCCGGGCCCGCGAGCTTGCGATCGCCGCCGGCGACCCGGCTGCTGTCACGGTGGCGTCTTGGGCGCATGCCGCCGCGGCCCACGCTCGCGGCGAGCTTCGCGAGAGCATCCGCACCGACCTGCGTGAGACCCAGGGTCTTGGCCGCCTCGCGATCAACGTCTTCGACGGCCAGCTCTGTATGACCCAGAGGCTGCTCTACGGAGCCCGGCCCTACGAGGACGTGATCGGCTTCGCCGACGCGCTCGCGGCCGAGGCGGAGCGGATCGGGGCAGCGCGCGGCCAGGCGTTCGCCATGACGATTCGCGGCGAGGCGAAGTTGCTCTCCGGGCGGCTCGACGAGGCAGACGCCGATCTCGAGGCCGGGGCCGCGCTGCACCGCGAGATCGGCGCGGCGACCGGACGCGCCTTCGCGACCCAGCGTCGGGCCGAGGTGGCGCTGCTGCGCGGCGAGGACGAGCGGGCGCTCGTGTTGCTCGAGGACGCGCTTGCGATCGCGCGCGAGTCCGATGTCGGCTTCCACCTGCTCGACCGGATATACGGCACCCGCGTAACGGCTGCGAGCGACCCCGCCGCCGGCCTGGTTGCGCTCGAGGAAGCCGAAGCGGCGGTCCGCGGCCCGGACGAGACCTGTCCGACATGCCGGATAACGCTCGCGGTTCCGGCCGCGGTCGCTGCCGCTCGCGCCGGGGACCAGGCTAGGGCCGATCGCTGGGGGGCCATGGTCGAATACCTCGCCGGGGTCGTGATGCGGCTGCCCGCGTGGGACGCCGCTTCGGCGGAGGTCGCCGGCCATCGGGCACTGGCCAGTGGTGACCCGGGCGCAGCTTTGCACTTCGGGCGTGCGGCGGAGCTCTTCACCGCGGCGGGCCAGCCCTTCGATGTGGCTCGCTGCCGCGCGCTGGCGACGGACGCCTGAGCGGCTCGGACCGCCGCGCCACTCATCAGGCGGGGATCCTCGTCGGCCCCACGGGCGGGCTCAGGACCCGCCCAGCCCGTGGGGTCGGCGATCGTGGATCAGCTACTTGCCCCGTTGCCTGCACTTCTGGACGAAGTCGTCCGAGGTGGTCGGGTGATTCGTGTACCGGCTCACTGCCCGGAACTTCATCCGCTTCGACTTGCACCGTGCCTGCACGTACCTCCGGTTCTGCACCGTGGTCGTGAATCGGGCAATGGCCCCGGCCAGCAACGGCGGAATCCGCACGTTGAGATTCTTGCCGAACCCCTTCGGACCCTTCTTCAACTTGCCGACCAGAACCGACGTGTTGTTTACCGAGTCGGCACGGGCATGGAGGAACAGCTGGTTCTTGCTGGTGCCGTTGAATGCGGTGACCTGGACCGGTACCCCGAGGGTGGTGCCCGCACCGGGCAGGTCGACCGTGACCCAAGCCGAGGTGCCCTTAGTGTGCGCCGCACTGATCGGAACGCCGCCGCCCTTGCTGACGATCGACCTCCGCGAGCAGACCTTGATCGCCTGCGCGGTCGTCGTGTTCTGCAGCTCCGCCTCCGAACCCTTGCATCTCGGCACCTTCCGGGTGTCGAACTTCATGTTCGACGGGAAGCTGACCTTCGTCTTGAATGCGCTCGGAGGTTGCTCCGGATTCGTCGGATCCCCAGTGTTCGGGCCAGTGAGAATCTCGACATAGATCTGAGCCGGCCGATACCGCTTCTTCGGAAGCTTCGTCGGCTTCAGCTTGGCTGTGATCGACTGAATGTCGTCGGCTTGCGCAACCGCGGGCGCGGCGGCCGCGCTCAACACCATCGCCAACGCGGCGACCACGGCTAGTGCCATGTTCTTCTGCATTTGTTCACTCCTCACGGAGCCGCGGTGCGGGGAGCCGACTGCGGGCTTTCAAGCCTATGAGTCGCCGGCTCGTACGCAGCTCCAGTTGCTATCTACTTCAAGTTGCTATACCCGCCATCTTCGACCTCAACCGCGTTCTCTTCCTCCAGGTCTTCGAGCGGCGATCGCAGGTTCGAGGCCCGGCGGCGTTTCACGCATCGAGGCCGGCGAGCCCGGCAGGGGCGGCGATCCAGGACCGACGACCCTGGCGAGCCGGTTCGACGCGGCCGCCACGTCGCCGTCGGCTTCGGACCCCGGCGGAACCCTCGCGGGGTTCAGTGCCACACCGTCGAGCCATAAAAGGCCCCGGCTTCAGGCCCCCTCACCGGCGAAAAACCCACCCGGGTTGGCGCAGTTTGCCCGCACGCCGGCCGGGCCGTAGTCGATGCCGAGCGAACTTCGTGACGATCGCGGATCGGCCTCGTCCCATCATCATCCGCCGACCATATGACCGGGCTTTCGCGGGGCGGCCGCGCCGCAGACGTCAGCCGGTCGCCGAGGGTGCGGCGCTGCTCTCGGTGCTGTCCCAGTACGCGGCGATCCTCCCGGTGAAAGCCCCGGGCTTTTCGGCGTAGAGCCGCCTGCCGATCGGTCGCGCCGCTTCGAGCAGTTCCCGCTGCCGACGCTCGGTGAGAGCGAGCAGCTCGGCCTGCGCATGACCCTGAAAGAGCTTGGGATGAGCTTCGATCTCTTCTCTGACGACCTCGAGGTCGTGATGGTCGCCGAGGATCGCCGAGAGATCGCAGCTTCTTGATGTCCTTCCATATGCCCGGCTCGTCATGGTTCTTGGCTACCCGCCTGCGATGACAATCGGCCGCAGCCGGTCTCAGCGCAACTCGCCGCTCATCGGCGGGTTGTTGTCGTCGATGACCGTTTCAGTGGCACCGGGAGGAAGACCGTGAGCATGCGGAAACGCGGAGCGCAGGTACTGGCGGCGATCGTCGCCGGTCTGGTTCTGCTTCCCGCGCACGCGGCGGCCGACGACTACCGGGTCTGCGGCGGTCAGGCGGTCCAGCCGTGGCAGGGCGAGTCGACCGGTCAGGCGGTCTCGATTCCCTCGCTCGCCCACCCGGTGGGCATCGATACCTACGAGGGCTCGATCTTCAAACCCGCCGACCCGGTTGAGTACCCCGGACGGCGTCCTTTGGTTGTCCTCCAGCATGGGATCAACGGCGGCCAGTGCGCGCTCTACTGGGCAGCCCGGCTGCTCGCCGGGCACGGCTATGTGACGATGATCTGGAAGGCCGACGCGAACCCGGTTAAGGAGCAGGCGTTCGTGAACGCGGTCGATGCCATGCGATCGGCAATCGCCTTCGCAAGGACACCCTCCAACCCGTTCGGGGACGTAACCGACACGGACAGGATCGGCCTCGGCGGTCACTCGATGGGCTCGATCGTCACCAGCCTCGTCCAGGGGGACGGGGACCCGGGGGTGCGGGCTGCGATCGCCTCCGACAACCTGCGGAAGTGGATAAGCGGCGATCCCGGGGCGGCGTCGGAGCAGTGCGCCAACCCGATGGCGGGCGAGGTGAGCCCGACCGTTCCGGCCCTCGGCTTCGCCAAGGACGAACCGTGCAACTCGGCGCCCGACTACGCCCCGCCCGATCTGAAGCAGTCTGGTTTTCGGCATTGGCGCAGCGCCGGCGTCCCGAGCATGGAACTGGTCATGCGCGGTTTCGACCACGAGGACTTCTCGGCCGGAGGCAGCGAGCAGCAACATCGGTACCTGGCGCACTACTACCTCGCCTGGTACGGCTATTGGCTCGACGGTGACTCCTCGCAGTTGGCCGAGTTGCTCTCCGAGACGGTCGACGGCGTCCCCACGGAGTCGATACTCAGTTCGCGTTTCCTCTCGGGGGCCTTCCTCCCCGATGCCGACCCACCGGTCGACACGACCGACTTCGTCTCCTGGCTCGGCTCCGATCGGGTGGCCCCGCAGATCGAGGGGCGGAGGCCCTCCTCACACGGCCGGATCACGCGTCGAGCGGTCCAGCACCGCGGCTTGACGTTCCGATTCGCCGCCGACGAGCCGGCGTCCTTCGAATGCCGGTTCGACGATCGCGCCTGGACGCCATGCGAATCGCCCAAGCATCGCCGCCGTGCTTCGCTGGGGAGGCATGACTTCAGGGCTCGCGCCACGGATCTGGCCGGCAATGTGAGCTCGGCGGTCCGGTGGACGTTCCGGATCGTCCGGAAAGCCTCCTAGGGGATGGGCCACACGGCATGTCGGCGGTCTATCGGAGGTTCCTAAACCCGTCCAGCTGATCGGTTGCGGCCCCTGGGGCTATCAGCGGGACGGCAGGCGGCTCTCGAAGAAGGCCATCGCATCGGCCTCGGCTGCGTCGACGATGCCGCCGTGGTCGACGCCCGGATAGGTGATGTAGGTGACGTCGTCTCCCTCGGCCTCCAACTCGTCGTTGAGAAGGTCGGTGTAGAAGGGAAAGGCCGTCGAATCAGCCGAGCCCTGCGCGAGCAGGATCGGCCCGTCGACCTTGACCGCCGGGTTCATCGCCTCCAGTGCGCTGTCCAGTTCCGTCGTGTCGGCGTCGTCGCGGATCAGCGTGGACGGCGCCAGTCCGCCGAAGCTGTCGGGCTGCGAGAGCGCCGGCAGGCAGATCCGATGCACCTGCGGAAACAGCGCGAGGGCCGGGTCCGTGAGGATCTGTGCGGGCTCGATGTCCGGTGACGTGGTGATGGCGCCGGAGAGGATCATGGCCGCGACGGCCGAGAGCGGGCTCGGCGAAGTGAGCGCCGACAGGAGATCCTTCTGTTCGGCGAAGTGCGAGCCGGGGGCGTAGGCGACCGTTCCGCGCAGCCTCAGATCCGGCGTCCATCTGTTGACGAGGCTCGCGGCGAACAGCGCAGACTGGCCGCCCTGCGATGCGCCCGTGATGATCATGCGCCGGCCGATCGACGGGTCGAGCTCACGGCTCGCACGGACGATGTCGACGATGCTCCGCCCCTCGGCCGTGCCGACGAGGTAGGGGTGAATCCCGGGTGTTCCGAGCCCTTGATAGTCGGTCGCGGCGACGGCGTACCCGGCGGCGACCCACGTCCTGACGAAGGACTCCGGGGGTCCGTTCGTGATGCCGCGCGACGGGGCGCAGGTGTCGGCGATTCCCGTCGTTCCGTGGGCCCAGGTGATCACGGGCCAGCCTCGCTTCGGAGCTTTGCCGCGCGGCACGGACACGTAACCCGACACGGCCGTCTTCTTCCCCTGCGACGTGGTCGACGTGTAGAGGACGAGCCGTGTGGACCTGATCCCGGCAATGGGAGCGTCGGGGGTGATGCGCCGTGACCAGATGAGCCGCCCGTGTCCCTTCGGCTGACTCTTGGGTGGGTCGTAGAAAGCGAGACCCGCAGGGCCTCTCGTCGGCGCGTGCTTCTCCTTGGGCACTCCTGCCGTGACCCGTTCACCCTGTGCCGTCGAGGCGAGTCCAAGGGCTCCAGCCAAGATGGCCAAGCAGACGATCGTCCTCCGGGTGATCTTGCGAATCATCGAGCCTCTCTCCTTCCCAACTCCCGCGCCGGGGCGAGTGTATTGCCGAAGTGTCCTTCCGCTTCCTCAGTTCGGCCGCCGGGGGCTAGGGTCTCCTCGGCGATAACGCCGGCACGAGGAGGCGACATGTTCAACCGCAACAGGCAGGTCGGCAAGGGAAAGGTCGTGACGATCGAGTTGTCGCGCCACGGGGTCACCCACAGCGACTCGAGCGGCCGCAGCACCAGCCGCTTCGACGTCGTCCTCGACGTGTTCCCCGACGTCGGCGAGCCCTTCCGGGCCGAGACGCACCACCAGTTCAGCCCGCTGCGGCTTCCGAGCCCCGGTGCGGAGCTCGCGGTCAAGTACAACGCCGAGAAGAAGACGGTCGAGGTCGACCTCGACGACGACGCCCGGTTCAACCCGAAGATCTTCCGGAAGGAGAACGACCGCCGGGCCAAGGAGGACCACGACCGGGTCCTGACCGACGCACCCGGCACCCCGCCTCCCGGCGCCGCGAACGACCCCGAGTTCGAGGAGCTCCTCAGCCTCGAGGCCGACGAGGGCCGTCCGAAGTTCGGCCCCGACGGCGAGGTCAACCGGTAGGTCCGGGTCGATGCCGCAGGCCGGAGATCGCTACGTGATGCCGGAGGGCCTCGGCGAGTACCTCGTCATTCGCTCTCACGAGGAGACGCAGGGGGAGTACGTCGAGATGGAGTGGTTCATGCCCGCCACCGCCTTCGCGCCCCCTCCGCATCTGCATCCGACCCAGGTCGAGACCTACGAGATCCTCGAGGGGTCCATCGAGGTGCTGATCGGTCGCACGTGGCAGCGACTCGAGACCGGCGCCGAGGCGTCCGTGCCTCCGCGCACGAAGCACACCTTCCGCCTCGTGGGCGAGCCGGTTCGCGTGCGCAACGTGCACCGTCCCGGAGGCCGCTTCGACGAATTCATCGAGCGCCAGCACCGGTTCGTGACCTCGAGCCGCTACCGCGGGCTGAAGAGCCCGTCAACGGCGCTCGCGATGGCGGCGGCCTGGCACGAGCACCGCGACCTCCTCGTCCCGACGAACGCCGGCCTGAAAGCCGCGGTGTTCGCGCTCGGGCCGATCGGCGAGAGGTTCGCCCGGAGCTCCACCGGCGCATCGGCGTGATCTCGCCTCTAGCCTTCGCCCCATGGAGAGCTTTCGAATCAAGTCCGTGGGAATCTGCACCGTCGTCGCGTTCGCCGTGGCGCTGTCCCTGGCGGGGGTCGCGTCCGCGAGCGCCACGCCGAGGGTGGCGACGATCGCGGGGTTCAAGGCTCCCGGCACGCCCGAGAAGTACAACAAGGTGCGGATCGTCAAGTACGGCTCGCCCAATGCCGGCAAGGTGCTCGTGCTCAACCCCGGCACCTCCGCGGGCGGCACGTTCTTCGGCCCCTTCGCGAAGGCGCTGACGAGGAAGATGCACGGATGGCAGGTCTGGGCGATCGAGCGGCGCGAGAACCTGCTCGAGGACCATTCCTATCTCGAGAAGTACGCGAGCGGCGACATCTCCAATCAGGAGACCTTCGACTACTACCTGGGGTGGCTCTCGGACGGGTCGATCTCGCCGCACTTCACGCCGAAGACGACGGCGGAGACCGAGTTCGCGAAGAACTGGGGGATGAACGTCGCCGTCCATGACACCCGCAGGGTCGTCAAGGCCGCGCAGAAGGGCGGGCGCACCGTCGTTATGGGCGGCCACTCGCTCGGCGGCTCGATCACCACCGCCTACGCGACCTGGGACTTCAACGGCAAGGCCGGCGCGAAGGGTCTCGCGGGCCTCGTCTTCATCGATGGCGCAGCGGCGAACAGCGCCGCCCGCCCGCTTCCCACCGCGGAGGAGGCGCAGACGAGGGTCGACGATCTCAACGATCCGTCGGCCTCGCCGTTCATCACGCTGGTTCCGCCGTTCCCGTGGATCGCCGGCGTCTTCAACGCGACCGGCTCGACGGCGGCCGTCGAGGAGCCGGACGAGGCTTCGACCTTCGGCAGTTGGGTGCTCGCACCCGCCGACCTGAAGCCTCCCGTTCCGGCCACGAACGCCGGCCAGTACGGGTACGCGGTTGATCAGACGACGAGCCCTGCCAACCTCGCGCTGGTCCAGAGCCACATCGGCAAGCTGGCGGGCTCCGGCGATCCCCGCGGCTGGCACGACGGCGAGCTCGGCAGTGTCGCCCGGGCGGCCTCGGTGTTCTCCGAGCACGTCGGCATGAAGAACCAGAAGGTCGGAGAGGACGGGACGTCCTGGTACCACCCGGCGAAGCTCTCGATCGACGCCGGCGCGATCAACAACGGCATCGACAACCCCGCCCAGGCCGTCTACGGCGACCACGCCACGATGGGTCGTTCGGTGAAGCTGCCGATGTACTCGTTCGACACGTCGCTGGGCAATGGGCGCGTCGCCGACGCGACCCGCCAGCTCGCCGAGCAGTCGGACGTCCCGAAGAGGTGGGTCACGACCGTGAAGCGGACGAAGACGTTCTCGCACATCGATCCGATCAGCGCCGCCCCGTCCAAGAACGCCTTCCTGCAGACCGTCATCCCGTTCCTGCGGAACAAGGTCAAGTAGGCGAAAGCCGGATCTTCAGATCCGGCCTATTCGATGGCGGCTAGGTCGGCGGGGTCGACGGTCACGCGCCGACCCTCCACCTCGAGGTCGAGGGCGGTGATGCCGGGGTCGTCGGGGTCGGCGACGAACTCCACGGGCATCGGCCCGCCGGCGACCTCGCGCCACCGGTTCCCGACGGCCGTCGGGTCGGCGACCGCAACGGTCAGGCCGAGCAGCCCGCCGGCGACGTTGCGCCCCTCCCAGTCGGGGCCGCCCCAGCGCCAGCTCCGGGACGGTCGCGGCTCGCTGAGGGAGACGATCGCCCCGCCGATCTCGGCGGGGTGGAGGTGCACCTCGGCGATGTCATCGAACTCGATGTCGAGCACCTCTCCGACTCCAAGCGTTCGGGCGCGCTCACGGGCCCCCGCCAGGTCGTCGACCTGCAGCATCGCCATGTAGCCGCAATCGCCGCCGCGGCGCTCGAGCTGCCTGCCGGCGGCGGTGCCGTCAGTGATCGGGGAGATGAGCTCGAGGAAGGTGTCGCCGATCGCGAAGACCGCGTTGCGGAGGCCGAAGTGGCCGATCGCCGGATCGCTGAAGGGCTCGCCGAGGGACAGCGACGACCGCAGCGCATCGACCGACGGGTCGAGATCCGTCACGGCGATCACGGCTTGGCGGAGGCGCGCCATCGCCGCAGTATCTCTCCGCATCGCCCTGGACGGCGCGGAGGCCGATTCGCTGTCACACCGTGGGCTGCTGTCTCGTCAGAGGGGCGAACGACGATTTCGACCCAAGGAGGCAGTCATGAGGATCCTCGTAGCTGGTGCCGGCGGAGCAATCGGCAAGCAACTCGTCCCGATGCTCGTCGAGCGCGGACACGACGTGACCGGAACGACCCGGGGGACCAACCTCGCCGCGATCGAGGCGATGGGCGCACGCGCGGTGCGGATGGATGGACTCGATCCCGGCTCCGTATCCGCCGCCGTCAGCGCCGCCGAGCCCGAGGTGATCGTCCATCAGCTGACGGCGCTCGCCGGTGACCTCGACCTGCGGAAGTTCGAGCAGGCGTTCGCGACGACGAACCGCCTGCGGACCGAGGGCACCGACCACCTGCTCTCGTCGGCGCACGCCGTCGGCGCTCACCGGTTCGTCGCCCAGAGCTTCACCGGCTGGCCCTACGCGAAGGTCGGCGGCTGGGTGAAGAGCGAGGACGACCCGCTCGACGACAATCCCCCGGCGGCCGCCCGGACCGGCCTGGCGGCGCTGCGGCATCTCGAGGAGGCCGTCCTCGGGGCCGGGCCGTCGATCGACGGCCTGGTGCTCCGATACGGCGGCTTCTACGGTCCCGGCACGTCGCTCGGCACCGACCCCGACGGCGAGCAGACGGCGGCCGTCCGCAAGCGGCGGTTCCCGCTCGTCGGCACGGGGGAGGGGCGCTGGTCCCTGATCCACATCACCGACGCCGCGGCGGCGACTGTGGCGGCGGTAGAGGGAGGCGCGCCCGGGATCTACAACATCGCCGACGATGATCCGGCGCCGATCCGCGAGCTGCTGCCCTACCTGGCCGAGACGCTCGGAGCGAAGCCGCCCCGCCACCTCCCGGCCTGGCTCGGACGGCTGCTCGGCGGCGAGATGGTCGTGGCGATGATGGAGCAGGTGCGCGGAGGGTCGAACGCGAAGGCGAAGCGCGAGCTCGGCTGGCAGCCGCATTTCGCGAGCTGGCGGCAGGGCTTCCGTGAGGGCCTGAGCGTCGCTCCGGCGATCGCCGCCCCGCCGCGGACGCGAGCTACGTTGTGAGGGCGATGAGCAGGCAGGCTGATCTCGAGGGGTTGAGGGAGCGCGCCTTCGCGATCGCCTACCGGATGCTCGGCTCGGTCGGCGACGCCGAGGACGTCGCCCAGGAGGCCGTTCTCCGGTTCCACGCGGCGGACGAGTCGATCGACTCGCCCGCCGCGTACGTCTCGACCGTTGCCACGCGGCTCGCGATCGACGAGCTCCGCTCCGCCCGGGTACGGCGCGAGACCTACGTCGGCGAATGGCTGCCGGAGCCGTTGCCGACCACCCGCGCCGCCGATCGACCGGCCGGCGCCGACGCGTTCCCCGAGCCGGAGGCGCAGACCGAGCTCTCCGACTCGCTGTCGCTCGCGTTCCTCGTCCTCCTCGAGCGACTGACACCGGAGCAGCGGGCCGCGCTCCTACTCCACGACGTCTTCGACTATTCGCACGACGAGGTGGCGGCGATCATCGGCAAGTCGCCGGCGTCGACCCGCCAGCTCGCCTCGCGGGCGCGGCGGCAGCTCGAGCGTGAGCGCCCGCGCTTCCGCAGCTCCGAGGAGCACCGGCGCGAGCTCGCCGACCGGTTCTTCGACGCGGTCGAGGAGGGTGATCTCGGCGGTCTCGAGTCGCTGCTCGCCGACGACGTCGTCCTCCACGGCGACGGCGGCGGGAAGGTCCCGGCGCTGGCGAGGCCCCTGCGGGGGCGGGCGCGAGCGGCGAAGGCCCTTCGCAACTGGAGCAAGGTAGCGGCGCGACTGCCCGAGGTCTTCCTCGAGCGAACCCAGATCAACGGTCAGCCGGGCGCGATCACGCGACTCGGCGACGGACGCGTCATCAGCGTCTTCATCGTCGAGAGCGACGGCGAGCGGATCACGGCGATCAACTCGGTCGTCAATCCGGACAAGCTCGCCCATCTCGGTGAGGTCGCCGACTACGCCGCGATGCTCCGCGACGCCCGCGACCGCTGAGGTCCGGTTCAGCGCCCGCAGCGGCGCCTAGACTCGTCCGCGAATGGACGCAGCAGAGAGTTCGAGCGGGGGCGGACTCATCCTCGGCCGCCGGGTCGTGAGCCGCCTGACGGCTTCGGTCACTTCGTGCCGCGCTGGTCGAGTTCGGCGCTCTCGGTGCGATCGACACCGGCCCGCTGATCCCCCTGAAGATCATCGTTCCGGCGCTTCGTCTCGTCGCCGATCACCGGATCCTGAGAGTCCGGCCCGGGATGGAAGTTGACTCCGCTCCCCTTCCGCGTGTAGAGGCCGTAGGCGAGGCCGAAGACGAGCAGGACGAGAACGAGAACGAGCAGCCACGACATGACCGGTACCTACCCGCGCCGGGCGCGGCGAACCACCCGGGTGCTCCCGCGTTGCTGCCGGGCGGTGCGGGAGCCGTGTTTGGGAGGCGATCTGAGGGGCAACTCGGCGTCATGCAAATTCTTGGACTCATCATCATCGGCATCGTCATCGGCGTCATCGCGCGCCTGATCCTCCCGGGGCGGCAGAACATCGGCGCTCTGACGACGATCCTCCTCGGCATCGGCGGAGCGCTCGTCGGCGGAGTCGTCGCGAGCGCCATCGGCGAGGGCGACATCTGGGAGCTCAACTTCATCGGCACCGTCGTCGGCGTGATCGCCGCAATCGTGCTGATCGCTCTCGCGGAGGGTGCCGGCGTCGGCTCCGACCGCCGGACGGCCGTCCGCCGCTAAAAGCGCGGCGCAGGCGCGCTTGCCCGGGGTCGGTCGGGGGTAAAGGCGAAAGCGTGCGCGTGATCGAGATCTGCGAGCTGACGCTCGAGACGAGCGACATCTCGGCGATGCTGAGCTTCTACGAGACGATCGGGCTCGAGCGGCTGACCGAGGACGACGGCGAGCGGGTCTGGCTCGCGGCCGGCGATCGCTGCCGGCTCGGCCTCTGGGCGCCGGGCGAGAAGGAGCACGACGATCGCGGTGGGCGCCATGTCCACTTCGCGCTGTCGGTGACGCCCGGAGATCTCGACCGGGTCGAGGAGGCCCTCCTCGCCGGCGGCCGCGACGTCGAGGGCCCGATCGAGCACGACGGCGGTGATCGCTCCATCTACTGCGACGACCCGGAGGGCAACCGGGTCGAGCTCTGGGACTTCTTCGAGCGCTCGGAGGGTCGGCGAGAGGGGACCGAGGCGCTCGCCGACTAGGCCAGGCACCCGCCATCGCGGCGCGGGTCAGCGCAGCGGGGCCGCCATCGCGCTGAAGCCGCCGTCGACGTGCAGGACCTGCCCGGTGATCGCCCTCGCCATGTCGCTGAGCAGAAAGCAAGCCGCGTCCGCGACCGGCGTTGCGTCGGCCGGGTCCCAGGCGAGCGGCGACGTGGTCTCCCAGGCTTCGAGGAGACGGTCGAAGTCGCCGATTCCCGATGCCGCCCGCGTCTGCAGCGGGCCCGCGGCGATCAGGTTCGCGCGGATCCCGTGGGGGCCGAGGTCGCGTGCCAGATAGCGGTTGGCGGCCTCCAGCGCCGCTTTGCAGACGCCCATCCAGTTGTAGACGGGCCAGGCGCGGTCGGCGGCGAAGTCGAGGCCGACCAGGCTTCCGCCGCCGGGGGAGCGAGCCTCGCCAGCATCCGTGCCGCGTGTGCGAACGAGAAGGCGCTGGTCTGGAATGCGAGGTTGACACCACTCGGGTCGGCTGCAACGAACTCGCCGTTCAGCGCTCCCCGGGGCGCGAAGGCGACGGCGTGGAGAAGCCCGTCGACCGTCCCCCAGCGCTCGGCCATTTCTTCGGCGAGCTCGTCGTGACGCTCGCCGGAGGTCGCGTCGAGCTCGAACAGCGGCGGTGTTTCAGGGAGCCCCTTGATGGCCGCTTCGGTCAGCTCGCGGTCGCGCCCGAGCGTCGTCAGGATGATCTCCGCCCCGTCCCGCTGTGCCCGCTCGGCGACCGCGTAGGCGATCGAGTCGCGGTTGACCACGCCGGTGATGACGAGCCGCTTGCCGGCGAGCATCAACTACCGCCCTTCGCTTCGGCGCGGACGCGCTCGTCTGCCTCGAGCGCCATTCCCCGGCTTCGGTCGCGCAGCTCGAGCAGCCGGCCGCGGAGTGCCGGGTCCGCGGTTGCGAGGATCCTCGCCGCGAGGATGCCGGCGTTGCGGCCGGCACCGATGGCGACCGTCGCGACTGGAACCCCACGGGGCATCTGCACGATCGAGAGCAGCGAGTCGAGGCCGTCGAGGTGGGCGAGGGGCACTGGCACCCCGATCACCGGCAGCGGTGTCACCGCCGCGATCATGCCGGGCAGATGCGCTGCGCCCCCGGCACCGGCGACGATTGCCTCGATCCCACGGTCGGCCGCGCCCTCGGCGAACGCGATCATCTCGTGCGGCGTCCGATGGGCGGATACCACCCGAAGCTCGCTCTCGACACCGAGCTCACCGAGCGCCTCGGCCGCGGGCCGCATCACGGGCAGATCGGAGTCCGACCCCATCGCCACGCTCACTCTCACTCCGGACACTTGACCTCCTCTGGTTGCAGGATCTCGATCGTCTCCCGGCTCCTTCGCCGGGCCTCCTCGGACTCGTCTCCGAGCGTCGTCACGTGGCCGAGCTTTCGGCCCGGCGCCGGCTTCTTGCCGTAGAGATGGACGTGGGCGCCGGGGACCGCCAGGGCGGCGGCCACCTGCGAGGGCCCTTCGAAGTCGCTGCCGAGGAGGTTGCGCATAGCCGCCGCAGGGGCGAGCTGCCGGGTCGGACCGAGCGGCCAGCCCAGGACGGCGCGGAGATGGTTCTCGAACTGCGAGGTCTCGCAGCCCTCGATCGTCCAGTGGCCCGTGTTGTGCGGTCGCAGGGCGAGCTCGTTGACGATCACTTCCGCCTCGGGCGTGAGAAAGAGTTCGACCGCCATGACTCCGACGGCGCCGATCGTCTCGGCGATCCCGATCGCGAGCTCACGGCAGCGCTCGGCGATGGCGGCCGAGAGACCGGCAGGGACCACGGTCTCGACGCAGATGCCGTCTCGCTGGACGGTCCGGGCGAGTGGATAGGCGGCGAGCTCTCCGGTGCTGGAGCGGACGACGAGCTGGGATGCCTCCATCTCGATCGGGACGAGCTCCTCGGCGAGCCAGCCGTCCTCGTCGAACTCGATCGCCTCCAGCTCCGCCCTGTCGGCGACCACTCGGACCCCGCGCCCGTCGTAGCCGCCGCGCCGGCGCTTCAGGACGATCGGCCATCCGAGCCGCTCGGCCGCCGCCACGGCCTCAGCGGCGGAGCCGACGGCGGTGAACTCCGGGACCGGGAAGCCGCAGCCGCCGAGGAGCTCGCGCGCGTGCAGCTTGTCCTGAGCGGCGAGCTTCGCGCGGGGCGGGGGCTGCAGGTCGAATCCCTCCGCCTCGAGTCTCGCGAGGTGCTCGCTGGGGATCAGCTCGTGGTCGAAGGTCACGACGTCGCTTTCCTCGGCGAGCTTCCGGAGATCGGCGTACGAGGATGCGTTCCCGTAGAGAACGGTTCCGGTCACCGTCGCCGCCGAGTCCTCATCGCCGCCCGCGAGGAGGCGGAGCTCGATGCCGAGACCGATCGCCGCCTGCTGGGTCATCCGCGCGAGCTGGCCGGCGCCGACCATCCCGACGGTGGCGCTGGGCCGCCATCCGCTCATGCGAAGTACTCCGGCCGGCTCACATAGGCGTCGGACACGAACATCACGCCGGGTTTGTCGGAGAGGAACACCCGCAGGCCGGCGATCAGCGCGTCGCTTCGTTCCTCGGGCACGACGGCGATGAGGAGGTCGAGGACGGCTTCGTCGTTGAACAGGAGCCGGCCCTCGTGATAGCCGTGATGTCCCAGCCCCGAAACGTTGGAGACGGCGGTATAGCCGCTGGCCCCCGACTTGCCGAGCAGCTCCCGTGCGGCGCGCGCATCCCCGCCGCGCACCACCAGCTCGACCTTGGTCATCGGCGTCAGTCCTTCACGCGTCATCTCGGCCTCCCTCGTCCGTGCCCGCGATCAGCTCGCCGGCGGGTTTCCATTGCTCCCATTCGAGGTCCCGGCGAAGCCGGAACCAGGGCTCGCCGGGGCCGGATCTCGCGCACAGCGCCGCCCAGCCGCCTCCGAGCATCTCTCTCAGCACGGGATTGCGATCGACGATTCCTTTGATCCGCTCCCGGGGTGCCTCGACGACGGCCAGGAGGCGCATCGGCTCGTGGTAGGCCCGATCGCCCGCGAACACCGACTGTCTCGGCAGGCCCATCCGCAGGTCGCCGCCGGAGCCCGTCTGGACGCCGTGGAGGCCGACGACGTTGTGAAGCGTCTTGTCCCCGGCTCCGAAGACCTCTGGATCGACGGTCGAGAAGTAGTACTGGAGGTTGATCCACTCAGCGACGACCAGCGGCGCCGTGAGGATCGTCTCCAGGCCCGAACCGTCCGGGTCGGCATCAGCGCGGTAGCTGTGCAGGAACGTTCGGCACTCGAGATCGAGGCCGGCAGTCAGATCGCGCGGGCCGATGATGAACGCCGCATTCCGGGCGAGCCCCCATTCGGGGCGCACCTGCGCCCAGTCCCGGGACCGGGTCCGCGGCTTGCTCGTGTGGCCCTCCGGAAGCCGGGCGGCCCGCTCCTCGGCCAGCGCCCGGCCGGCGCGGGCGAGATCGCGGCGGAGGTGAAGGAGATCGGAGCGATGGGTCACCGGCACCTGGTCGAAATCGAAGATCTCGACCTCGTCCGTGGCGGTGTCGTGGAGGCCGGCTACGAACACCGTGTCGGCTGGGATGTCGATCCCGCGCTCGGCGAGCCCGGTTCGAACGGAGGGGGAGTTCAGGAGGACTGCTGCGACCCGGGCGTTCGGACCTCCCTGGTTGCCGCCGCAGGCCCCGCAGTCGAGGGCCGAGCCGTAGGGGTTGTTGACGTTCGTGCTGCCGTGACCGCAGAGGAGGACGATCCGCCCGAAGTTCTCGGTCAGCCCCATCATCCGAAGCGACACCTCGGCCCAGCCGATCTGGTCGACCTCGGTCATCCCGACCGAGCCGATGCGCGCGACCAGCTCCTCGTGGCTGCGGGGGTCGATCATCCGGTCCGCTTCGGCGAGGAACTCCGCCCAGCGCCGGGACCGAACCCGGGGCGGCGCCGCAATCTCCAGCCCCTCGGACGAGACGAGCTGCCGGCGCAGCGCTTCGACATCCACCTCCGCGATCCGCCGGGCGCCGCGACCGAGCACGACCCGAGCCAGCGTCAGGAGGTCCTCCCGCTCGATGCTCGCCGCCTCCGCCTCGGCCTGTTCGCGGCTCGGCCGGCTCACGACCGGCTCGGTAGCCGGCTTCACCGCCGGGCGGATCGCCCTGCCGGGAGCGAGCGTGCGGGCTGCGGCAAGCGGCCCGAGGAACCAACCCGTCAGCTCCGCAAGGGCGAACTTCGATGAGAGGTCGTTCTTCGTCCGGTGGAAGGCCTCGATCGTCGCGGCGCGGCTCCGCCTCCGCGCCAGCCAGCGCTCGGCCTCGCGCTCGCTGCCGGGCAGCGGGGACTCGGTCGTCTCGGCGCCGGGCTCGACGAGAACCGGGCACTGGGCGACTCCGGCGGGAGCGCCGAGCGGGCGGTTGCTGACAGCGAGGCCGAAGAAGCCGGCGAAGCCGACCGTCTCGTAGTTCCCCGCCGCCTCGAGGTGACGTCGGATGCCCTCGGACCGGGCGTCGATGCAGAACACCGCCTGCGCGTCTGGGCGGGCGAGTTCGCGGTGAACGTCGCCGCCGAGCTTCGCGAGCAGGCGGTCACGCCAGTGCCACTCGAGCGCCTCGAGAAGGACGACGCGCTCGTCGGCCGCCCCTTCCCCGCGTGCAGCGAGGTCGAGCGCACCTTCGAAGGCGACGACGTAGAACGCGACGATCGCACAGAGGTCGACGAGGTCGGCCGGGTGCCCGCCCCGCGTCCGCTCGCTGCGCCAACGGATCGCGCTGCCCCACCCGGGACAGCGCCCGAGCAGGCGCCGGATTGCCTCGGGGCGCTCGCCGGGCTCGACACCGAGTTCGCCGAGGAGCTGTCCGAGCGCCGCTTCGGGAAGGGCGGGCAGATGCCCGGCTCGCTCGCGCAGGTCGCCGCCTCCGAGACGGCGGGACGTCGGATCGACGGCCACGAGCGACTTCCAGGCGCTGTAGAGACCCTCGTCTCGCCCCGGCATCGGCCAGGTCGCCTGGCCGTCGTCGAGGAAGGCCGCACACCACTTCGAAACCTCGGCGGTGACGGGATCGGTCCCGCTGTCGGTATCGCCGTCTTCAACCGGGGAGTCGAAAGCTCCCGGCCGGCCGGTGAGCCGACCCTCGGATGCGGCGCGAAGCAGCGCGGCCTCGATGTCCTCGTCGCTTATCCGGCCGTCGTCGCGCGCTGCAGCGAGGTAGCCGGCGCCGGGAAGCCAGGCGGCGCCGAGTGCGGCGGCGACGGTGGTTCCGGCGGACTCGAACGGCTCCGAGTCCAGATTCCCGAGCGGGTTGACGGCGATGACGGATTCCAGCGGCCAGAGCGGGAAGAGAACGTCGGACGCACTGCCGACTTCGGCGCGGATGACGGCCGCATCCCCGTTCGTGATCGTCGCGGCCGTTGCGCCGCCACCTTCGTCGGGCCGCACAGGGGGTTCCTCGGTCATGACGTTCATCGGGCCTCCAATGGCGCGTGGTCGGGTTCGATGCGTGAGATCTCGATCGCGGGCTCGAAGGAGGGTCGGCGCGGCGACCAGGTGCCGAGGGAGAGCGCGATCGCGTAGGCGCGGCGTCTGAGTCGCCGGCCCCGGCCGCCCGATCCGCCGATCTTCACGCCGGCGGCGGCGAGCCACTTCAGACCCGTCGCCGACGCCGCCAGCGCGAGGACCGGCAGGAGGGCCACTGCCGGGACGGGCGATGACACGGGGTCGATCGAGAACAGCTCCTTGGCCTGCCAGAGCAGGGCGACATAGGCGCCTGAGCCGGCGAGCAGCGCCAGCAGGCCGGCGTAGACGGTCCGGCCGTGCGGCTCGCGGAAGCGCAGCCACCACCAGGTCGCCTGTGCCCCGGTGGCGTAGGCGAAGAGAAGCAGGACGAGTCCGGAGGTCGTTTCGGCAAGGGCGGGCGCGAGCGCGGCGACGGCGATCGAGATGGCAAGAGCCGGGGTCACGAGGGAGACGGCCGCCTCTCGTGCCGCTCTCCACCCGCGTGCGGGCGGGATCGGATTGCGTGGCGAGCCCGCGAGCTCCCGCTGCTCGGCGATGGCCCCGCCGGAGCCGAGGAACAGGTACGCCTTGTACATGCCGTGGGCGATCAGGTGGAAGAGCGCCGCCGCGAATGCCCCAACCGCGCACTGCAGCAGCATGAACCCCATCTGCCCGCGGGTGGACAGCATCAGGCCGCCCTTGACGTCGGGCCTGGCGACCATCTGGCCCGTTCCCCAGAGCATCGTCGCCGAGCCGATCGTGAACAGCAGCCAGACGGCCGACCCTTCGCCGAAGACGAGTGGCGCCAGCCCGATCAGGAGTAGCGCTCCACCGTTGACCACTCCGGCGTGAAGCAGCGCGGAGACTGGAGTGGGGGCCGTGAGCGTCGCGGGCAGCCACCCTCCGAAGGGGATCTGCGCGCAGCGGCCGACGGCGGCGCCGACGATCAGGAGCGCCACGAGCGTGGCGGAGTCGAAGCCGAGAACCGATGCACCGGCCAAGCTGTCGGCCACTGAACCGAGTTCGTCGAGCCTCACGTTGCCGGCGACCGAGAGGATGATGGCCGTCGCCGCAAGGAGCATCGCGTCCGTCGCGGCGAGAGCTCCCAGTGAGCGCCGCCGTCCCACCCTGACGATGCCGAGGTCGCTGCGATGGGCGAGTAGAGCCGCGAGGATCGCAGTGGTCGTCACCCAGGCGGCCACGAGTGTCAGCAGATCGGCGGCGGTGGCGACGATTCCCGCGCTCAGTGCCGCGGCCACCATCAGCCACAGCAGGCGTGCCCGGCCGGGATCGTCGATGCAATAGCGGGTGGTGAAGGCGACGACGATCAGCCCGAGCGCGGCGATGGCGAAGAGGACGGCCGAGGAGGCGCCCGTGAAACGCAGTTCAGGCCCCGCCGAGACGGAGAACGCGCCGCCGGCGATCACCGCGGCGAGGACGGCGGCGGCCGCAAGTACGAACATCCCGCCCGCCAGGGTCTGGACCGGCCCGCGCTCGAAGCTCATCGGCCGCTCCTCCGACCCCACCCCGTGAGCAGGCAGCGACCATCGAACTCCGAGACCCGCTCCACGACGAACGCATCGCGGACGATGCAATAGAGCGAGCGCCCGGCGCTCAGTTCGCGCTCGATATGTGCTGCGACCTCGGCGGCGGGAACCGCCCGTGCGCCCCTCGGGATCGTCGGAACCGTGCGGTCGGGAGGAGGAGCGGCCCAGAGGCGCTCTCCCACCGAGCCCCGCTCTTCCTGCCTGGTTGCTGCCGTCGCTGCCATCGGGTTTCCTTTCATCCAGCGGCCAATATGTAAATTATAATACCCATTTTACAAAATAGATGTTCTGACACATAGATAACCGGCCGGATGAGTAGATTTCGGGCATGGCAAAGGACTGGACATTCCTGACGAACCACGCCCACGTGCTGATCTGCCTCGCGCGGGACCCCGATGCGCTGCTGCGGAACGTGGCGCTGGAGGTCGGGATAACCGAGGGCGCGACCCAGCGGATCGTCGCCGACCTCGTGGATGAGGGCTACCTGCAACGGACGAAGGTCGGCAGGCGGAACACCTACCGGCTCAACGGCGAGCGGCCGTTGCGACACCCCATCGAGCGCGACCACGCGGTGGGGGAGATCATCGAGATCCTCCGCCGCGACGGCGACGGCGACGTAGGCGCCGGAGCCCCTCCGAGCGTCAGGCGCCGCCGAGCGCGCGCCAGCTGTGGCGGGCTGTTCGCTCGGCCCAGTCGCGCGGCGGCTTCTCCCCGGCAACCGCGTAGCCGTACCAGGACCCGACGAGCGTGCTGACCGCCAGTTCGAGGTCGGCCCGCCGATCGATCGCACCGGACGTTCGGGCCCGCTCGAGGATCTCGCGGAGGCGCCGGCGACGCGGGCTGACGATCCGCTCGCGGTAGCGGCGGACGAGGCCGATCGTCGGTCCCCTCGAGCAGCATCGTCGCGGCGAGCGCGGTCCCGTGCGGCCGCGAGATCCCGCGACGAAACGCCTCGAGCTCGGCGACGAGATCGGCGAGGGGGTCGTCGGTCGGCGGACGTTCGACGGCCTCCGACATCGATGCGATCGCCGCCGTCGCCAGGTCGGCCTTGTCCTCCCAGCGCCGGTAGATGGCGGGGCGGGTGGTCCCGGCCCGCTCGGCGACCGCGCTCAGCGTCAGTCCCTCGTATCCGCCCTGCGCGAGCAAGGTGAGCGTCGCGGAGAGCACCGCGTCGTCGATCTCTTCGTCTCTCGGTCGGCCCATGCATCCGATACGCTAACGTATCGTTACGAGTATGAAACGAAATGAGAGCGAGAGTCTCAAAGTGAGCGAAGAGAAGAAGCGAATCCTCATGGTGGTCGCGAACCCGACCGTCTCGGAGGTGACCGGCTGGCCGGTCGGGTTCTGGGCATCGGAGCTGGTGCACCCCTGGTACGAGTTCCGCGAGGCCGGATACGACGTGACCGTCGCGAGCCCGGACGGGGGGAGGGTGGAGGTCGACGGCCTCTCCGACCCCCGCGACGAGAGCGGCTACTCGGCGGCGGACGTCCTGTCCCGCGGATTCCTCGAGGACCCCGACCTCCCGAAGATTCTCGACGACACGCCGCGGCTCGCCGACCTCGACCCGGCCGACTTCGACGCGATCGTCGTCTGCGGCGGACAGGCTCCGATGTTCCAGTTCCGCGGTAACCCCGACCTGCAGGCGGCAATCGCCGCGCTTCCACGAGGCCGGGCGGCCGACCGCGGCGCTCTGCCACGGCGTCTCGGCGCTGATCGACCTGGAGCTCCCCGACGGCACCGCCCTGATCGAGGGCAGGCGGATGACCGGCTTCTCGAACGGGGAGGAAGATGCCGCCAACGAGGCGGCCGGGCAGACGATCCAGCCGTGGCGGATCGAGGACGCGGCGCGGGAGCGCGGCGCCGACTACGTCGAAGACGGTCTCTGGGCGCCGTTCGCGGTGGCGGACGGCAACCTGATCACCGGCCAGCAACAGTTCTCCGGCCGCGCGGTCGCCGAGCGAGTCATCGCAATGCTCGGAGGTCGTTCATGAGGATCGCGACGATCGGCACCGGCAACATCGGCGGCACGCTCGGACGGCGCTGGTCCGATGCCGGGCACGAGGTCCGGCTCGGCGCGCGCGAGCCCGACCGCGACGCCGGCGAATCGAGCGTCGCCGATGCGGTCGACGGCTCCGAGGTCGTGCTGATCGCCGTACCCGGTGGCGCGGTGGACGACGTGCTGCGCGAGCACGGCGCCCGTCTCGGAGGGCGGCTGGTGATCGACGCGACCAACGCCGTCGGCTCCGAGCGGATGAGCCACGTCGCCGAGATCGCCGCGGCGGCACCGACGGCGACGGTCGCCCGGGCATTCAACACGGTCGGGTGGGAGGTGTTCGCGGACCCGGGCTTCGAGGGGGTCGCGGCCGACCTGTTCTGGTGCGGCCCCGACGATTCCGCTGATCGGCTCGAGACGCTCGTCCGCGACGTCGGCATGAACCCCGTACGGGTCGGCGACCTCGACCGGGTCGACGCCGTCGACGGTGTCGCCCGGCTCTGGTTCGCGCTCGTGTTCGGCGGGGGACGCGGGCGTCGGCTCGGATTCCGCGTCCTCGAGTAGCGGACGCCCTTGCGCGGGCGACGGCGATTTGGAAGTGTGCGAAGGAATGGCCGACACAGCACGATCCGAGTCCGACCTCGTCGACGCGAGGATCGAGGACCTCGACGATTGGCGCGGGGCGACGCTGTCCCGCGTCCGCGAGCTCATCAAGCGGGCGGTGCCCGACGTGATCGAGGAGATCAAGTGGCGCAAGGCCTCGAACCCGCTCGGCGTCCCGGTCTGGTCGAGCGACGGGATCATCTGCACCGGCGAGGCCTACAAGGACAAGGTGAAGCTCACCTTCGACCAGGGGGCCTCACTCGACGATCCATCCGGCCTCTTCAACGCGAGCCTCGAGGGCAAGGCGAGGCGGGCCATCGATCTCCACGAGGGAGACGACCTCGACGAGGACGCCTTCGTGGCGCTCGTCCACTCGGCCGCCGGGCTCAACGCCGCCTCCTGATTCGGGTCACCCCGGCCCTCCGCAGTCGCTACTGAGCGCCGACCCGCTCGCAGAACGGACGAGACGAGGGCCCTCAACGCCTACCCTGGATACATGGCCGTACATGCCGCTCATCCTCCGGGGGTAGCGGAGACGATGATGGGGGAAGAATCTTCCTTCCGGGCCGCGCGGAGATCGCCGGCCTGGATCGCTGACTCGCCGCTTCTGACCCACGCCTTCTCGCTCGCCGAGGCCGCCCACGGCTCGCAGCGCCGGACAACCGACGGACAGCCGTTCCTCGACCACGTCACGACGGTTGCTCGCCTGCTTCGCGAGGCCGGCTACGACGAGGAGCTGGTCGCCGCCGGGCTGCTTCACGACTCCGTGGAGCGCGGAACGCTGAGCGCCGACGAGCTCAGGCAGGAGATGGGCGACGACATCACCGAGCTCGTCCACGACCTCTCCGAGAATCCGTCGATCGAATCCTTCGACCGTCGCAAGGCCGACCTGCGGGCGCGGGTCGCCGGCGCCGGCAAGCGAGCCGTCGCCGTCTTCGCCGCCGACAAGCTCTCCGACATCCGCGGCCTGCGCTGGGCGATCGCGACGTTCGCCGACTCTCTGGAGGAACGGATGGGCACCACGGTGGAGGCGATGGCCGGCCACTACCGCGACTCGGTCGCGGTCGTCGGGGCGGTCAGCCCCGACTCACCCTTCCTTCCGCCCCTGCGCCTCGAGCTCGAGCGGCTCGCCCGGGTCAGCTAGGCCCCTCCGGCGCCCGCGCGCCGCACCGACCCGTCAGGATCCGCGCGTGAGCGCGAGTCAGCCGATCGAGTTCGGGGAAGGCCTGCGGTCGGAGCTCAGAGCGAACCTCGATGCACACGACCGGCGGCGGTTGCCGCTCGAAGGCCGCCGCCACGCCGCCGTGGCGTTCGTCGTCGTCGGCGGCGATCCGGGAGGCGCGTCGTTCCTGCTCTGTCAGCGCCCGATCGGGATGCGCCGCCACCCCGGGCAGTGGGCGCTGCCCGGCGGCCGCCTCGACCCCGGCGAGACGCCGATCGACGCCGCGCTCCGCGAGCTCGAGGAGGAGCTCGGCCTCCGGCTGCGACCCGATGCCGTCGTCGGCTGGCTCGACGACTACGCGACTCGCTCCGGCTTCGTCATCTCACCGGTCGTCCTCTGGGGCGCGGCGGAGCCTGTCATCGAGCCGGATCCCGACGAGGTCTTCGCCGTTCACCGGTTCGAGCTGCAGGCGCTTAGGGACTGCGAACCGCGCTTCGTGCCCATTCCCGAGAGCGAGCGCCCCGTGGTGCAGATCCCGCTCGGCGGCGACCTGATCCACGCGCCGACCGGGGCGCTGCTCCTTCAGTTGCGGGAGGTGGCGCTGCTCGGGCGCGCAGGCGAACGGGTCGACCACGTCGAGGAGCCGGTGTTCGCCTGGCGCTGAGTTGATCCGGCGTTCATCCAAAGCGGGTGATGTGAGCGTCCGAAGTACACGCGAAGCTCCATGGAGAGGCCCCGGATTCTCTTCGATCTTCCGACACCTGCGCTGGCAATTCTCGTGCTCGGCCTCACCTTCGGCTCGACGCTTCTCGGCGCCTACCTCGGCGGCAAGGCGCGCCATCTGTCAGAGGGACTCGGGGAGTCGTTCGGAGTTCTCCAGGGCGCGCTGCTCGGTGTCGTCGGGTTGATCCTCGCGTTCGGGCTGTCGCTCGCCCTGTCCCGATACGAGGAGCGGCGGGCGACGCTGGTCACCGAGGCGAATGCGATCGGAACCACGTACCTGCGGGCCCAATTGCTGGATGAGCCGGTCCGCGCCCGGTCACTGGATCTGCTCGAGCGCTACGCCGGGAGCGCCGTGAACGTGAACGACCACCAGCCCGGGAGCGCCGAAGAGACAGCGGCCGCCGACGAGGAGCTCGCGGTACAACAGCGGCTCTGGAACCTCGCCGGCATAGCGGTGAGCGATGCGCCGGTGGAAACGGCACCGCGGCTCTACGTGGAGACCCTGAACGAGATGATCGACGCCCAGGCCTCACGCATCGCCTCGCTCAACAACCGGGTGCCGAGCGCGGTTCTATGGCTGGAAATCGCCGGGGCGTGCGTTGCCTTGGCGCTGCTCGCCGGCTATTTGGCGATGGTCGGCCGCGGCGCGCCCGCTGTCCTTCTGGCATCGGCCCTCGTCGCCTTTCTCTTGTTCGTGACTGCAGATCTCGACCGTCCGACCCGCGGGATCATCACGGTCCCCGACTCCGTGCTGCAGGACCAACTTGACGAGATGTCCGGTCCGCCGGCGGCCGGGCCGAAATCCTGAACCCCGCCCCGCGCGTCTGCGACGTTCGTCATCACCAGCGTCGGTTTCGTCCCCGCCGGGCGCTCGCCAGACAGGTCAGTTACCGACCGCTGCATCGGGCCCGAACTCGCGCACCTCTTGAGCGCATCGGCACGCGGCCGCGAACTTCGCGGCCCACTCCAGGGCCTGCTCCCGCGTCGGCGGGTCGATGACGGTGAAGCCGCCGCTGAACTCGCTCGTCTGCGGGTAGGTGTCGGCGGTGACCGTTCCGTCAGCGCTCACCTTGACGGGATCGACCTCCCCCGACAGACCGCCGCCGAACACCAACACGCCTGCGTTCATGGCCTCCTGAACCACCGCGTGAGCGGCCTCTCCCACGGCCGGCAGCTCCTCGGCGGGGATGTGGTCCATCGCGTCGCCGGGGAACGAAATCAGGTATCGCGTCATCTCATGACTCCTTTTCGGCGGCCGGTCCGGCCGCGTCTCGCCTACGTCCTTCCGGAAAGAGACCCGTGAGGCACCGAAGACTCATCGCGGCCGGCCGGCGGCGCCAGTGGCACGGATTTGGTCCGCTATCCGGACCAAATCTGCACCACTGGCCCGCGCCCGGAGCGCGGCGGTCGTCCTACCTCAGGTCGAAACGGTCCAGGTTCATGACCTTGTCCCAGGCGGCCACGAAGTCGGTCACGAACTTCTCCTCGGCGTCGGCGCTCGCGTAGACCTCGGCGAGTGCCCGCAACTCGGAGTTCGAGCCGAAGACGAGGTCGGCACGGCTGCCGGTCCACTTGACGTCGGCGGAGCCGTTTCGGGCCTCGTACGAACTCGACCACTCCGAGTCATCGGTAGCCGACCACCTGGTGCTGAGGTCGAGCAGGTTGACGAAGAAATCGTTCGTCAACGTCTCCGGAGCATTCGTGAACACGCCCTCCGGCGAGCCACCGTGATTGGCGCCGAGCACCCGCAGGCCGCCGACGAGCACCGTCATCTCGGGCGCCGTCAGCGTCAGCAGGTTGGCCCTGTCGACGAGCAGGTACTCGGCCGGCAGCCGGTGGCCGCCCGCGTCGTAGTTGCGGAATCCGTCGACGGTCGGCTCCAGGGCCGAGAACGACTCGACGTCCGTCTGCTCCTGGGTCGCGTCCGTGCGTCCCGGGGTGAACGGCACCTCGATGTCGCGCCCGGCGGCCTTCGCCGCCATTTCGACGCCGACGCCGCCCGCGAGGACGACGAGGTCGGCCAGCGAGACCTGCTTGCCGCCGGCGGCGTTGAACGACTCCTGGATCTGCTCCAGGGCGCTCAGCACCGTCGCCAGCTTCTCGGGCTCGTTGACGGCCCAGCTGCGCTGCGGCTCGAGGCGGATCCTGCCGCCGTTGGCGCCGCCGCGCTTGTCGCTGCCGCGGAACGACGACGCCGCCGCCCATGCGGTCGAGACGAGCTGCGAGACGGAAAGCCCCGAGCTCGCGACCTGCTCCTTCAGCTGGGCCACCTCGGCGTCGCCGATCGGCTCGCCCTCGGCGGCCGGCACCGGGTCCTGCCAGAGCAGCTCCTCATCCGGGACCTCCGGACCGAGGTATCGGTCGATCGGGCCCATGTCGCGGTGGGTCAGTTTGAACCAGGCCCGCGCGAACGCGTCGGCGAGCTCCTCCGGGCTCTCGAGGAACCGGCGCGAGATCCGCTCGTAGTCGGGGTCGACGCGCAGCGCGAGGTCGGTGGTCAGCATCGTCGGCTGATGGGTGACGCCGGGCTTGTGGGCGTCCGGAACCGTGCCCTCGCCGCCGCCGTCCTTCGGCTTCCACTGGTTGGCGCCGGCCGGGCTCTTGACGAGCTCCCACTCGTTCCCGAAGAGGATCTCGAAGAACGAGTTGTCCCACTTCGTCGGGGTGTTCGTCCAGGCCCCTTCGAGTCCGCTGGTGATCGTCTCGTCGCCGGAGCCGGAGCCGTTCGAGTTGCGCCAACCGAGGCCCTGCTGCTCGAGCGGAGCGGCCTCGGGCTCGGGGCCGACGTACTCGTCGGGGTCGGCGGCGCCGTGCGTCTTGCCGAACGTGTGACCACCGGCGATGAGCGCAACCGTCTCCTCGTCGTTCATCGCCATCCGCCGGAACGTCTCACGGATGTCGACGGCGGCTGCGGCCGGATCCGGGTTGGCGTTCGGGCCCTCCGGGTTGACGTAGATCAGGCCCATCTGCACGGCCGCGAGCGGGTTCTCGAGGTCGCGATCACCCGTGTACCGGTCATCGCCGAGCCAGGTGGTCTCGGGGCCCCAGTAGATGTCGTCGTCCGGCTCCCAGACGTCCTCGCGACCGCCGGCGAAGCCGAACGTCGCGAAGCCCATCTGTTCGAGGGCGACGTTGCCGGTCAGCACCATCAGGTCAGCCCAGGAGAGCTTGCGCCCGTACTTGGACTTGATCGGCCAGAGCAGGCGGCGGGCCTTGTCGAGGTTGGCGTTGTCCGGCCAGCTGTTGAGCGGTGCGAAGCGCTGCTGCCCGGCGCCTGCGCCACCGCGGCCGTCGCTGATCCGGTAGGTGCCGGCGCTGTGCCAGGCCATCCGGATCATCAGCGGCCCGTAGTTGCCGTAGTCCGCCGGCCACCAGTCCTGCGAGGTCGTCAGCACCGACGAGATGTCGGCCTTGACGGCGTCGAGATCGAGGGACTCGAACTCCGCCGCGTAGTCGAAGTCGTCTCCCATCGGGTTCGCCTCGACGGGGTTCTTGGCGAGGACCTTGAGGTTGAGGCGGTTCGGCCACCAGCCGGTGTTGCCGCCGGCGGTCTCGGTGGGGTAGGGCGCGCGCTCGGGGTCGAACGGGCAGCCGCCGTCCTCCTCGGTGTTCATCTCGCCGACTACGGCATCGGGCGTGTTGTCAGACATCTGGGTCCTTTCGGGGTTCAGTTGGCACTGGCGGGGTTGCTCGCGGTCGAGCAGTCGGGGCAGAGGCCCCGGTAGACGACCTCGGCTTCATCGATGGCGAAGCCGTGGTCGTCGGACGGTTGAAGGCAGGGGGTGTCGCCGACGGCGCAGTCGACGTCGGCGATCGCGCCGCACGAGCGGCAGACGACGTGATGGTGGTTGTCGCCGACCCGCGACTCGTAGCGGGCGACCGAGCCGGGCGGCTGGATGTGCCGGAGGAGCCCGGCATCGGTGAACACGCGCAGCACGTCGTAGACCGCCTGATGGGAGACCTCGCCGAGGTCGTCGCGGACGAGCCCGATGATCGAGTTCGTGTCGGCGTGGGGGTGGTCGTAGACCGCGGTGAGGACCGCCACTCGCGGCCGGGTGACGCGAAGGTCGGCCCCCCGCAGCAACTCCTCGTATTCGGCGGCGGTAGGCACTGCGCCGCACACTACCCGTTATCTGGAATCGATCAAGTTCCGGTGGCTCCGACGGACGTTTCCGGTTTGTCGAATCGAAGCGGTGGGTACCGAGGCGGCGATGGAGGGAGCACCGCATGCCGCCGATCTGTCGCGTGCGCACGAGCGGCTCGGGAGGGTCGGGTACGTAGCGCAGGGCGTCCTCTACGGGATCGTCGCCGTCATCGCCGCCTCGGTCGCGCTCGGAGGGGAACGGAGCACGGCGGACCAATCGGGCGCGCTCGGTTCGCTGACCGATAGTGCCGCGGGCACGGTCCTGCTCGTTCTCCTCGCCGCGGGGCTTGCCGCGATGGCCGTCTTCCGTCTCGTCGAGGTGTTCTCCGGCCCGGCCGGAAAGGCGGCGAGCGAGGATGCCGAGGACCGCCTCCAGCGCGCCGCGTCCGGCGTTCGCTTCGTGATCTACGGCGGCCTCTGCGTGACCGCGGTCCGGCTTCTCACCAGCTCCGGCGGCGGCGGCTCCAACGAGGACAAGACGACGTCGACGGTCTTCGATCTGCCCGGAGGCGTCGTCCTCGTCTTTGCCGCGGGCCTGGTGATCATCGGCGTCGGCGTCTATCAGGGGTACCGATCGCTCTCGACGTCGTTCGAGGAAGAGCTCGAGACGGGACGGATGAGCGAGCGAATGCGCACCGTGGCCCGGGTTCTCGGCGTGGCCGGGCTCGCCGCCCGCGGCATCGTCTTCCTTCTGATCGGCGGCTTCCTGATCAAGGCGGCGGTCGAGTACGACCCGCAGGAGGCCATCGGTCTCGACGGCGCCCTTCAGGAGATAGCGCAACAGGCCTACGGTTCGGTCCTGCTGTTCCTGACCGCGATCGGCCTCTTCATCTTCGGCGCCTACTGCCTCGTCGAGGCGCAGTTTCACCGCTTCTGAGCCCTGACCGCGCGTCGCGGTCTCGTGTCGGCCGCCGCGGATAGGCTCGCCGCGTGGCCGGGCTGACCGAGGCGAACCGGAAGTGGTGGGTGCTTGCCGGGACCAGCGCCGGGCTCTTCCTGCTGATGCTCGACTCGACGGTCGTCGCGCTGGCGCTCCCGTCGATCCAGGCCGACCTCGATGCCAGCAACGACCAGCTCCAGTGGGTGCTGAATGCCTACCTGCTCGTCGTCGCCGCCTTGGTCGTGACCGCCGGTCGGTTCGGCGACATCTTCGGCCGCAAGCGCGTGTTCCTGATCGGGTTCGCGATCTTCGGCGCCGGCTCGCTGATCGCCGGAGTCGCTCCGAGCCCGGACGTCCTGATCGTCGGTCGCGTCGTCATGGCCGCCGGCGCCGCATCGATGCTGCCGCTGTCGCTCGCGCTCGTGACGAACGTATTCCCGCTCGACGAGCAGCCGCGGGCGATCGGGATCTGGACCGCCGTGTCGGCGATCGCCCTCGGCATCGGGCCACTGATCGGCGGCGTGCTCTCCGACCTCGACTGGCGGCTGATCTTCGCGATCAACATCCCGATCGTCGTCGGCGCGATCGTCCTCGTCCGCGCGGCCGCGCTCGAGATCAGGGACGAGACGTCGGAGCCGACGATCGACTGGATCGGCCTGGTCCTGCTGACCGTGGGTCTCGGCGGCGCGGTCTTCGCTCTCGTCAACGCCGACGAGTGGGGGTGGACATCGGCCCGGACGCTCGCCCTGCTCGCCGCCGGCCTCGCCGCGCTCGCGGGCTTCTGGTTCGCCGAGCACCGGGTCCGGAACCCGATCGTCGAGTTCGCGCTGTTTCGGAACCGGCCGTATCTCGGCGCCACCGTTGCCGCCTTCGGCGTCGTCGCGACGTACTGGACGCTGATGTTCTTCGAGCCCCAGTACCTGCAGAACATCCTTCGCTACTCGGCGGTCGAGGCGGGCCTGCTGATCCTCCCGCTCACCGTCCCGATGGTCTTCTTCTCTCCCTTCTCGTCCCGGCTGACCGGGAAGTTCGGCGCCCGGGCGACGATGACCGTCGGCCTCGCGTTCGGGGTCGCCGGTCTCGTCGTCCTCACCCAGGTCTCGGGAACGTCCGGCTACGGTCTGCTGTTCCCCGGCCTGCTCGCGGTCGGGCTGTCGCTGGCATTCGTCTACGCGCCCATGTCGACCGCCGCGATGGCGGCGATGCCGAAGGCGAAGGCCGGAATCGCGGCCTCGGTCCTGGCGATGAACCGGGTCATGGCCGGCGCGATCGGGCTGGCCGTCGTCTCAGCGGTCTTCCAGGGCCTGCTCCGCGGCCAGATCGACGACGCCCTCGGTCAGCGCGGCGTCGAGATGACCGGCCGCCACCGAGAGCAGCTCGATGGCCTGCTCGCCGGATCGCAGAAGGCCCAGGAAGCGGTCGCCGCTGACGGGAAGGGCCTCGCGAGCGAGATCCGGGACATCGCGACCGACGCGTTCACCTATGCGCTCGGCCACTCGCTCTGGATCCTCGTCGGGGTCGCAGCGATCTGCACGGTGATGACCTGGTGGTTGCTCGCCCCCGAGCGTCCGGCCCGGGAGCCCGAGGTCCTCGCCCCGGACGACCCGCGTCACGGCCACCATCACCGCTCGGGCGGTTTTCACCTCTGAGCCGATCGTCTCTGTTCAGCGGCTCGAGGGTGGGTAGGCCGTCCGTATGAGCGAACAGACCGAAGCACCAGAGACCGAATCACCCGAAACGGACCCGCCCGGCGCCGAGAACCCGCCGAGCCCAGAGCGGCCCGAGGGCGGCCCGGACACCGAGAACCAGCCGCCGCCGCCACCGCCGGAGTCGGACCCCAACCAGGAGGCCTGACCCGTAGCGAGCCGCGCGTCTAGTCCTTCTTGCGATCGCGGTCGCGGGAGGGCTGGACGCGCTTCGGCTCGCCCGGCATCTTCGGATAGTCCGGGGGGTAGGGCATGTCGCCCTCGCCCTCCGCCTCGTCGCGCTCGTACATCTCGAGGAGCGGCTCGAGCGAGTGGTGGACGTCGTCGATCGTCGCGAAGCGGTCACCGACGTCCGCGAAGCGGGCCGGCATCGACTCGACCGTGAAGTCCTCCGGCCTGGCGTCGGCAAGCTCGTCCCAGAGGAGTGGCGCCGAGACCGGCGCCCCGGGCTTCGCGCGGACGCTGTAGGGCGAGGCGATCGTCCGGTCGCGGGCGTTCTGGTTGTAGTCGACGAATACCTTCTCGCCGCGCTCCTCCTTCCACCACTTGGTCGTGACCTCACCCGGCATCCGTCGTTCGAGCTCGCGGCCGAAGGCGATCGCGGCATGACGCATGTCGGTGAAGGTCCAGCGCGGCTCGATCCGTACGTAGATGTGGATCCCGCGCCCGCCCGAGGTCTTCGGGAAGCCTGCGTAGCCGAGCTCGCCGAGCAGCGTCCGCGCCTCCGCGGCGACCCGGGCCGCGTCGTCGAAGTCGGTGCCCGGTTGCGGGTCGAGGTCGAGGCGCAGCTCGTCGGGATGGTCGACGTCGGCCCGGCGAACCGGCCACGGGTGGAAGGTCAGCGTCCCCATATGCGCGCACCAGGCGACGACGCCCAGCTCGGTCGGGCAGATCTCGTCGGCGTGCCGGCCGGAGGGGAACTCGATCCGGGCCGTCTCGAGCCAGTCAGGAGCACCCTTGGGGACGCGCTTTTGGTAGAAGGCGTCGCCCCCGCCGCGCTCCCGGGTCGAGAGCACGATCCCCTCGTGGACGCCCTTCGGCCAGCGTTCCAGGGTCGTCGGGCGCTCGCGGAGGGCCCGCATGATTCCGTCGCCCACGGACAGGTAGTACTCGGCGATCTGGAGCTTCGTGACCTCGCCGGTCCGGTCGGTCGCCTCGAAGATCACCCGGTCCGGGCTCGAGACCCGGACCTCGCGCCCGTCCGCATCGACCACAACCGCGTCGCCCGCCATCGGACTAAGGATGGCCGATCGGGCGGACTATGAGAGGACCGCGTGGCTCGAGGAGGCTCGCGCGATCACGCGGTCGCCCTGCGTGATCTCGGCCTCGGCCGATGCGATCCGGCGGCCGACGGACACGCTGCGGCCGTGGCAGACCAGCGTCTCGCTGGGCACGGCTGCGCGGATGAACTGGACGCTGATCTGGATGTGGGGGGCGGCGACGTCGTCGGGCGTCCTCGCGTGCACCGCCCACCCGGTGGCGGTGTCGAGCAGGGCGCTCAGGTAGCCGCCGTGGACGATCCCGCCGCCGTTGCAGTGCTCGGGCCCCGGATCTGCTTCGACGATGGAGCCGTCCCGGTCCGCCCGCACGACGCGAAACCCGAGATGGACGGAGAAGGGGCCGGGGCTGTAATCGCGTTCGTCTGCCATCGGCGGGACCCTAGTCACCGCATAGGCTCCCGGCATGAGCGATCAACTCACGACTTACGAACTGAACGACGGCATCGCGACGATCACCCTCGACGACGGGAAGGTCAACGCCCTCTCGGCGGAGATGCTCGCCTCGATCAACGGGCGTCTCGACCAGGCCGAGAGCGACGAGGCGGTCGTTGTGATGACGGGCCGTGAGCGGACCTTCTCGGCGGGTTTCGACCTGCGCAGCGACGACTGGCCGACCATGCTCGCCGCGGGAGCCCGCACCTCCGAGCGGATGCTGCGGTTCCCGCGCCCGATCGTCGTCGCCTGCAACGGCAACGCGATGGCGATGGGAGCCTTCCTGCTCCTCTCAGCCGATCACCGGGTCGGCGCAGCAGGCGGCTTCAAGATCGGCCTCAACGAGGTTGCGATCGGCCTGACGATGCCCTACTTCGGAATCGCGCTGGCCCGCCATCGGCTGACGCCGCCCGCCTTCGACCGCTGCACGATCACCGGCGCGATCCTCGACCCGGAAGCGGCCGAGGCGGCGGGCTTCTTTGACACCGTCGTCGCGCCCGAGCAGGTCCTGGGAACCGCGACGGAGTCCGCGAGGCAGCTAGCCCGCATCGACATGACGGCGCATCACGCCACGAAGCTCCGGGTCCGCGAGGAGATGCTCGCCGGCCTCGCCGACGGCATCGACCGGATCCAGAACCCCGAGCGCGGAGTCTGAGGGCGGCCTCAGCCGTCGCCGACCGTGACCGTGAACGCCGCCCGGTGGCTCTGGCCCGCGGCGATCACCCGCAGGTCGTCGCCGCTGACCAGCGCGTTCGTGGGAGCGGTCATCGGCTCCCAGGCGAGCAGCTCCTCGCCGGGCGGCGCGTAAAGCTGGGCGAACGGAAAGCCGCGGTCGAAGGTCATCTCGATAGAACGGCCTCCGCCGCTGAGGCGGAACGGCTCGCCCGCGGAGGGTGCGACGAAGGCATCGTCGAAGGTTCGGTCGCCGAGCGGCCCCCGGATCGCCTCGACGGTGACGCGATCGCCGGTCGGCAGACCGCGCTCGTCGAGGGGCAGGCCCGTCTCAACGGGAACGCTGACCTCCCACTGCCGCCGGGGAACCCCGGGCATCGCGAGGTAGGGATGGAACCCGAAGGCGATCGGCACTTCGCTCCCGGCGTCGGCGAGGACGGACAACTCGATCCGCAGCTCGATCGCGGCGACCTCCGCGACGAGCGTGAGCGAGTGGGGAAACGGGAACCCCGCGGCGAGGGCGCCGTCGAACTGGAAGCTCGCCACGATCCGGCCGCCGTCCGCCGTCTCCTCGCTGCGAGCCTCCCACCCCGGTGCCGCCGTCATCAGGCCGTGGATCGGAAGGCCGTTTCCGTCGAGCTTCGGCGGCGGGCCGGCCGCGCCGACGTCGACCTCGCGTCCGGCCACCTCGAACTGCCTTCGTGCGAGCCGGTTGGCCCAGGGGTGGAGGAGCGGAATGCCCATCGTCGAGCGCTTCTCGATGTAGGCGTCGAGTCCGCCGCGCAGGCCGAGCACCTGCTCGCCCCGGTGGGTCAGCGAGCAGCAGACCATGCCGGCGTCGGGCGCGAAGGAGGCGATCAGCCCGTCGTCGGAACCGATCTCGAGAATGCGTGTCTTCCGGTCTTCCACGCGGTCACCCTATGGTCGCAACACTCAGCGGGTAGCCTGCGGTGTGCACCCCGAAAATGCGTCGAGCCGCATTTCGACCAGCACCACGAGGAGAGCAAGATGAGCAGCTACGCAGTCGTCAACCCGGCCACCGGGGAGAAGGTCCAGGAGTACCCGGAGATCTCCGACCAGGAGCTCGACTCCGCGATCGGCAGCGCCGACGAGGCGCACCGGACGTGGTCGCAGTCGACCACCGTCGCCGAGCGTGCGGCGATGATCCAGAAGGTCGCCGACATGCACCTCGAGCGCCGCGAGACGCTGGCTGCCATCGCCGTCAAGGAGATGGGCAAGCCGATGGAGCAGGCCCTCGCCGAGGTCGACTTCTGCGGCGACATCTACGGCTACTACGCCGACAACGCCGAGGAGTTCCTGGCCGACGAGCCGATCGACCTCCTCGCCGGTGAAGGCAGCGCGCTGATCCGCCGGACCTCGATGGGCCCGCTGCTCGGGATCATGCCCTGGAACTTCCCCTACTACCAGGTGGCTCGCTTCGCGGGTCCGAACCTGATCGTCGGCAACACGATCCTGCTCAAGCCCGCCCCGCAGTGCCCGGAGTCGGCCGCGGCGATCCAGCAGATGTACGACGACGCCGGGTTCCCGGCCGGCGCGTACCAGACGATCCTCGCCACGAACGACCAGATCGCCGACGTGATCGCCGACCCGCGCGTCCGCGCCGTGTCGTTGACCGGCTCCGAGCGCGCCGGCGCTGCCGTCGCCGAGATCGCCGGGCGCAACCTCAAGAAGGTCGTGCTCGAGCTCGGCGGTTCTGATCCGTTCATCCTGCTCGGCACCGACGATCTCGACGAGGCCGTCGAGGCCGCGGTCGGCGCCCGCCTCGACAACACGGGCCAGTCGTGCAACGCGGCGAAGCGGTTCATCGTCGCCGACGAGCTCTACGACGACTTCCTCGCGAAGTTCACGGAGCAGATGTCGGCCGCTGAGCCCGCCGACCCGACGTCGGAGGACGCCGAGATCGGCCCGCTCTCGTCGACGACCGCCGCCGAGCGCCTCCAGGACCAGCTCGACCGGGCGATCGCCCAGGGGGCCGAGGTCGCCGTCGGCGGGGAGCGGAAGGACAACTACTTCCCGAGCACGGTGCTGACCGGCATCACCCCCGACAACGACGCCTACCGCGAGGAGTTCTTCGGACCTGTCGCGAGCGTCTACAGGGTCAGCTCCGAGGAGGAGGCGATCGAGGTCGCCAACGACACCCCGTTCGGGCTCGGCTCCTACGTGTTCACCGACGATCCCGACCAGGCCATTCGCATCGCCGACAAGCTCGACACCGGCATGGTGTTCGTCAACGGCGTCGGCCTCGACGGCGCCGAGCTTCCGTTCGGCGGCGTCAAGCGCTCCGGCTTCGGCCGCGAGATGGGCAAGTACGGGATGGACGAGTTCGTCAACAAGAAGCTGATCCGCGTCGCCAAGTAGGCGGCGCGGCCGCGCTCAGCGGAGAGTGCGGGTGCCGATCGGGAAGACGTCGGCGATCACGTAGGCCCGCAGCTTTGCGGGTAGCTCGGTTCCGGCCGGAAGGCGGAGATCGATTCCGGTGATCCGTCCGCCGCTCTTCCGCAGCGTGGTCAACCCGTTGTAGTCGAGCGGCAGCGGTCTGCCCGAGGCCGGGTCGACCAACATCACGTCGGCCGTGTGTTGATCGGCGCCGAGGTCGGCTCCTTCGGCGAGCCGGAGGTCGACCGAGACCGATCCGTCCGTCGTCGCCGTCGGCCGGTTCAGCGCGACGTCGCCGATGCCGACGCCGTCGGGGCGCCGGTTGGCCGGGCCGTGGTAGCCACTCGTCAGGTAGGTGCCGGACGCGATCAGCTTGTTCTCGGTGTTGCAGAGCCCGGCGACGATCAGAAGCGGGCCGAGGTTGGGGACCGCGGGACAGTCGACCTCGCCGTAGACCGATGCGCCCGGTCGCATCGTCCGCGAGGGGTCGAGGCTGCCGCGGAACCCGAGCTCCTCGAGCGGCACCCGGCCGAACGTGAACAACAGGGAGAAGCTGCGCTGGTCGAGGATCACCGAGTCGCCGACGTAGCGGCCGGTCAGCGGGAACGCGAACTCGCTCGCGGGGTCGGCCACCCGGCGACCACCGCGCTCGCGGGAGCCGATCACCCAGAGGAGGAGTCGCCCGCGATCGCCGTTGTTGGTGCGGTCGAGCGTGCCCGCGATCCAGTCGTAGCTGTCGAAGCCGATCTGGTTCACCGAGGGCAACAGCGATGGCAGCGGCAGCGACAGGCGCCGCAGGTTGAAGGCGCCGACGCGATTCGGACCGGTGCGAAGCGGCAGCTTCGCGGCATTTCGCTTCCGGGTCCGGAATTCGATCCGATCGGAGAACGATCCGCTGCCGTCGCCGGTGTAGTCGCCGGCGAGGTCGATCCTGTAGCGGGTGTCGGCGCGAAGGAACCCGCGAGGCACGATGTGGAGGTCGCGACCGTCGGCGGACAGCTGTGCGTCGAACGGGAACGCCGGCTTGACGCTCGCGACGAGCGACTTCGCATCCGGAGAGGGGACCATCCGGACGTCGCGCGTCTCACCGTTGCGGCGAACGACCAGGCGGGAGGTGATCGTCGTCGCGGTCGGCAGGCGCCGCGAGTAGCCCCCGGGCTCGGTCGTGCCGCCGGCGGTCACCGGCATCGTCCGGGTCACCTCGTCGCCGAACTTCTCGCCCGGGTCGTCGTTGCAGCGGTCGTCGGTACGGCCGGGGCCCAGGCAGTAGTCGTAGGGCACGTGGTAGAGGTAGCCGGACTCGCCGCCGATCCAGATCCCGCTGCGACCGAGAGCCGGGCTGGAGTTGAGGTCGTTCCGGTCATGCAGAACCGGCCCGCGCGGGGTCGTGTCGTAGGACCAGCGGCGGGTACCGTCGGCGGTGTCGATCGCGTAGAGCGAACCGTCGGAGGAACCGACGTAGAGGATCCGGCCCGACTCGCCCTTCGGCGCGTGCCCGAGGACCGGCGAGGATCGGATCGGAGCACCGGTGTCGTAGCGCCAGATCAGGTTGCCGTCGGTGTCGAGCTTGTAGATCGAGCCGTCCGCGGAGGCCGTGTAGATCGCGGTCGTCTCCCCGCTCGCGTTCTCCTCGAGCGCCGCCGACGGATAGATGTGGTCGCCCGTCTCGAACTTCCACTTGACGGCGCCGGTCGCCGGGTCGAGCGCGTAGAGGTCGTGATCGAAGGAGCCGATGTAGACCGTGCCGTCGCTGCCGATCGCGGCCGAGGACGCGTTGAAGCCGATCGTCAGTCGGTTCCAGAGCGGCGAGCCCGCGGAGTCAATGCCGTAGAGGAAGGCGTCAACCGAGCCGAAGAAGACCCGCCCGGCGTCGTCGATCGCGGCCGCGGACCAGACCGAGTTACCGGTCGGGGCGTTCCAGAGCTCGTCGCCCTGGGGGCTGATCGCGTACATCCCACCGCCGGTGTTGCCCGCATAGAGGGTCCCGCCGGGGCCGATCACGACGTTGCCCTCCCACCAGTTGACGATCTGCCCGCCTTGCGGCGGCTTGAACGTCTTGAACCGCCAGACGATCCGCTGCCGGCGGGCTGAGGTCGCGGCGCTCGGGGTCGCGAAGGCGGTAGATGTGCTCGTCCGCGGAGCCGAAGGTGAGCGTCGGGCCGCCGGCTTGCGGATCGGGGGCGCCCAGGGTGCCGGCCGAGTCGATGATCTCGCCGGTCCGGAGCTTCCAGCGCATGTCACCGTCGCGGCCGACCGCGTAGAAGTTGCGATCGGCCGACCCGAAGTAGGCGGTGTCGTGGCCGTCGATGACCGGGGTCGAGAAGACGCCCTTGCCGGTCCGGAACTTCCACGGGCTCGCGTTCGGGTCGAGCTTCGCGCGGATCGGCGAGGAACCCGTGTTGCGGCGGTCGCGACGCATCGCCGGCCAGGGCGACGTCTTCAGCACCGGCGTGTCGTAGGAGTACGTCCGCGCCGCCGCAGCCGGATCGGGAGCGTCCAGCGCGGTCGATGCGAGGATCGATGCGGTTGCCGCAAGCGTTGTCAGGGCTGCCCGGACGAGCACGAGAGATGAGCGTAGACCGCGGCGAGAGATCTCGCGTCACTCGAGTCGGGTCAGTGGCCGAGCGCCGGGGTCGTTAGGTTTCAGCCATGCGCAAGCTCCAGAGCCAGGGCGTCCACCACATCACGCTGACCGGCACCGACCGGCAGACATCGATTGACTTCTGGGAGGGCGTGCTCGGGATGCCGTTCGTGTTCGAGCAACCCAACCTCGACAACGAGGCGGAGAGCCATCTCTACTTCGATCCGGGCGACGGCCGGCTGATCACGATCTTCACCAACGAGGAGCGGACCGGCGACGGCGAGCGGACGCCGATGGATCCGGGCTGCGTCCATCACCTCGCGTTCGCGGTGTCGCAGGCGACGTTCCGGCAGGCGGTCGAGCGCCTCGACGAGCGCGGGATCGAGCACAGCGGCGTCAAGGACCGCGGCTTCATGGACTCGATCTACTTCAAGGATCCACTCGGGCTGCTGATCGAGCTCGCCTCGTATCGCTTCGAGCCGCCGGCGGGGCACACCCACGCCGACGTCCTGCTCGAGGCGCACAAGCTCCGGGTCGAGCGCGGCGACTACAACATCGCCGAGATCCACCTCGCCGACGCGATCGAGATTCTCGTCACCCGTTCGCGGGAGACGCTCTCGGATGATCGTTCGCCGCGCGACCCCTACGGGAGCTAGGGACCGGGTCACTGGGGATCGCCGGCGCGGCGACGGAGTCGTCCCGCCGCCGCTGCTGCGATCCGCTTCGGTCAGCGGCCCCCGCGAACCTTCGAGGCCACCGACTTGCCGGCCTCGAGCGCGGCATCACCAGCCGACTTCGCGGCCGACACGAGGTTGTTCACCGTCGAGCCGGCGGCGTCCTTGGTGTCGGCAGCGCCCGCCTTTGCGGCCTTGCCCTGCCGGGAGGCCGTCGCCTTGCTGCTGCGTGCGTTCGATGCCGCCTGCTTGCCCTTGCGGGTGGCTGCGGCCTTCTTGCCTCGGGCGCTCGCCTCGGCCTGCTTCTTCGCTTCATTCCGCTTGCGCGTGGCCGCGGCCTTCTTGGCCGCGGCGCTTCGGTCTGCCTTCGTCTGTGCCATTCGGTGGCGCTCCTTCAGATTGGGTATCACCGGGCACTACCCGATACGGGACGTTTCATTCCCGCACCCGCGGCCCTAGGGCTGCTGCCCGGGCCCTAGCCGATCGGGCAGACTGAGCCCGTGGGTCTGATCGATCGATATCGGGGGACCGGCGCTGACCTGCCCTGGGGCGATCAGCTCGCCGCCCATCCGGGGGTGCGGATGGAGGGCTACTTCTGGCGCTTCACGGCTCCCCGCGGGGACGGCCGCGTCCTGATCGCCCTCTGCGGTGTCAACCGTGCCGACGACGGCTACTGGTCGACGCTCGGCCTCGCGACCCATCCGACGGGTTTCCTGCGCGCCGTCGAGCACCCGGAGGGCTCCGCCGACGGGGACCGGCTCGGCGCCCGAGCCGGCGACGCCTTCGACGGCACGGCCGGCCGCCTCCGCGTCGACCTCGGCGAAGACGCCCGTCTCGACGTAACCGTCGCCGACGGTAGGCCCTGGGGGCGCGGGCCGTTCGGAGGTTCGAGCTGGTTCCAGTCGGTGCCGGCGCTGAACCAGTACTGGCATCCCTGGCTGCTCGGCGGGCGCGCCGAGGGAGTCGCGTACGTCGGCGGCGATACGTGGGATCTGAGCGGCTGGCAGGTCTACGCCGAGAAGAACTGGGGGAGGGGCGGCTTTCCCGACGCCTGGTGGTGGGGGCAGGCGCAGGGGTTCGAGGACGAGCGGGTGTGCGTCGCCTTCGCAGGCGGCGAGATCCATTCGGGTCCGCTGCGAACGGAGGTCACCGCGATCGTCGTCGCCCTTCCGTCGGGCGAGCGATTGCGACTCGGCAACCCGGTCACATCACCGGTCGTCGCCGACGTCAGTGACGAGCGCTGGCTCCTCCGCGGCCGCAGCGCCCGCTGGATCGTCGAGATCGAGGGGACCGCCCCGCGCGGTGCATCCCACGTGCTGCCCGTCCCGCTGCCGCGGGAGCGGCGCAACGTCGCCGGCGCCCTCGAGCACCTCGGCGGGTCGATGCGGGCGGTCGTCCGCCGCCGTCGAGGAGGGGTGGTCTGGAAGGGCGAGTCGCCGACCGCCGCCCTCGAGCACGGCGGCCTCGAGCGCGCGGCCGCGGAAGCCGCGCGCCGCGGCCACCCCGGCGCCTCCGCGGTACCGCCGGCGGCCGGCTAGCCGCTCAGCCCGAGATTGAGAACGTCGTGCTTCCCGGGGCGCACTTCGTGCCGTCGGGCGCCGTCGCCTTCCCGACCTTCACCTTGTACTCGGAGATCGACCGGGATTCGGAGAGGGTCAGGTGCTGGGCCCATGTGCCGTTCCGCGAAGTCTTGCCGTGGTCGAGCACCTTGCCGTCGCCGTAGAGGGAGACCCTGCGATCGGCGAAGCACTTGGGGACCGGCATTCCGCGAAGCTTGCCGCTTCCCTGGCTGAGCAGGATCAAGCCGGCGAAGGCCCCGTTCTGCTTGTCGCCGTTCGCTCCGAGGACGGCCACGGCCGTGCCGGTCGCCTTCCGCTTCTGGGGGGCAAGCGACCGCATTTCCTCCACAACTCCCGCCGAGGCGCTGTCGCACCTCGTCGTCTTCGGCGCGACGAAGCGGAGGGCGGCACCGGCGGCGCGGTCGCTCAGGTAGCCGCCCGAGATCGCGCCATCGGCGCTGCTCCTGCCGACATCCAGCACCTTCTCCTTGCCGTTCTTCTTCGCGACGAGCTTGACCTTGCGATTGGCCGAGCACGAGTCCTTCCGGGAGAAGACCTGACCGAAGGCGACGAAGAAGCCGGTGCCGCCGAACTGGACGTCGTCGTACACCGAAACCGAGGTCGACGTAGCCGCCTGGGCGTTGCCCGCGAACGCGAGCGCAGCGATTGCCGCGACTCCGAAGATCAAAAGCTTCCTCATCGTGTCTTCTCCCCTTGTCAGGTGGCGAGTTCCGCCGGATCACCGCTCCAGCGAGTGCCTTTCTTCAAGGGTTATATACAAACTGGACGGACCCGATGGTTGTTTTGCCGCCCGCCCGCAGGGAACCCGGAGACCCATGACATCGATCAACAGGACCATTGCGATCGGAGACCTGACCGTCACCCGCGTCGGGCTCGGCACCAACCGCCTCACCGACAGCGAGGCGAACCGCTCCTTTCTCCATGCGGCGATCGACGCCGGACTCGACTTCATCGATACGGCTTACCTCTATACCGACGGTGACAGTGAGCGCACGATCGGCGCGACGTGGTCGCCCGCTCCCGAGGGGGTCACGATCGCCACCAAGGGTGGGTATCGCTCGAACGAGCCCGACACGCTGCGCGCCGAGATCGAGGAGAGCCTCAGGCGACTGCGGACCGACGCCATCGACCTCTGGTACCTGCATCGGGCTCAGCCCGGCGAGTCGATCGAGGCGACGATGGAACTCGTCGGCGAATACGTCGAGGCCGGCACGATCAGGAACGTCGGCGTCTCCGAGGTGTCGGTCGAGCAGATCGAAGCAGCGCGCTCGGTGCTGCCGGTCGCGGCCGTCCAGAACGAGTACGGACTCGGCGAGCGCAAGCACGACGACGTGATCGACCACTGCGAGTCGGAGGGGATCGCCTTCGTCCCGTTCTTTCCCCTTGCCGGCGGCGACGAGGACGTCCTTCGGGAGATCGCCGAGCGTCACGAGGCGACGCCGAATCAGATCAGGCTCGCCTGGCTGCTCCGACGCTCGCCATGCGTCGCGCCGATCCCGGGAACGCTCTCGGTCGAGCATCTCCGGGAAAACCTCGCCGCTCTCGACATCGAGTTGAGCGACGAGGACTTGGGCGCTCTGCGCTGACCGCGCTCAGACGGGGGGCATCGGCTGGAACGTGTCCTTGCCGCCCGAGCACTTCGAGGTCTTCTTCGCGACGACCTGAATCGGCCGAACCAAGCTGGGACCGGGGCGCGACTACCATCGGTGTGTGGCGCGAACCGATCTCGAGGTCAACGGATACGTCGTCGCCCAGGCCCCCAATCCGCCGTTGATCGTCGCGCTCGTTGCGGCCGTCGCCGGGTTCCTTCTCGAAGACGGCTCGACCGCCGACGGTGTGGCCCGCGCGATCTTCTACGTCGGGCTGACGGTCTGGGCCTACGAGGAGGCGGCTCACGGCGTCAACGGCTTCCGCAGGGCGCTCGGCGTCGCCGGCCTCGTCTTCGTCGTCGTCAGGGTGGCTCAGGGTTTCGGGTGACCCGCAGCCATCTCTAACCTCCCGGTCGTGAAGGACGTCTTCGGGCCACCACTGCGAGCGGCGGCGCTCACCGCCCTCGTCGGGACGCTCTTCTGGTTCTTCCTGAAGCCGCCTTCGCTTGACGGCGTCGGCGGCCTGCTGACGATCTTCGGAGTGGCGGCCGCGATCATCTTCCTGACCGGCTGGGTGACGACGAAGCTCGCCGGGGACGAGATGCCCGAGCACGAGTTCCGGCGGCTCGAGGAGCGGACCGACATCCTCGCTTCGCTGCCGCCTCCCGACCGGCCGCCGAGCGAGTTCGACGAGCTGGTCATGGAGGCGCTCGACGAGCTGCCCGAGGAGTTCCGCGAGGTGCTGCGGACGACGCCCGTGACCGTGTCCAACCGCGGTCATGAGTTCCACGCCTACGGCCACTACATCGGCGCCACGGTCGCCCGCGACACCTACCCCGACCACATCGTCGTCTACCAGGACACGCTCGAACGGGACTTCGGCCACGACCCGGAGCTGCTCCGCGCCCAGGTCAGGCGGACCGTCCGCCACGAGGTCGCCCACCACCTCGGGTGGGACGAGCGCGGGGTCCGCGAGCTGGGCCTCTGATCCCGGCTCCCGGCGCTACCCGTAGAGGTCGCCGACCAGCCTGATCTGCTTCCGGTCCGTGCCGACGTTGCCGGCTTCGTCGGTGACGCGGAGAAACAGCTTGATCGCGACCGGCAGATTGGCGTGGCGAAGCCGGCGCTCGTCCGGATTGCTGAGGTGCAGGGCGAAGTGCCAGCGGTTGTAGGGCCGCTCGATGTGGCCGGTCCCGACGGCGAGCACCCGCCCCTTGCGGACGGCGGTCATCCGGCAGGTCACCGGGCGCTCGTCGTCTTCGGTCCCGCAGGTCGTCTGGATGCCGTGCTTGAAGACGTCATGGATGTCCTGGCGCGACCGCGCCCGGATGAACGGGTCGGGAGGGGTCGTGTCGGGCGGCCCGGCGGCGGGGCCGTTTGCGGCGGCACCGGAGGGGGCGAGGACGACGAGGGTCGCGAGCAGGCTTGCGGCGGTCGCCAACAGGAACGTCTTCATTGGAACTCCTCGGACTGGGATTGCTCATCCATGAGAGCAGCCCTGGCTGGGCGCGGCCACCGACCCGAGGTCTCGAACCGCCTAACCCGCAGCTAGCCCGCGGGGATGCCGGTCCGAGCTTCGATCACGTGGATCAGCGCGGCGGCCTTGTCGCCGGCGACGTCGCCGGCGGCGGGGTGGCGGTCGCCGCGATGGAGCTCGGCGAAGTCGAACCCGGCGTCGAGAAGCGCGTCGCGGGCTGCATCCTCGGTCTCGAAGTGCGGATAGACGCGGCCGCGGACGAAGCCCGAGAGCGCCGTGTTGAAAACCTCTTCGACTGGACCACGTCCGGCGCCGGCGAGGCGGAGGTCGGAGAGATAGAGGCCGCTCGGGAAGCCGGCGAGGGCCTTCGCGAAGCGTCGCCAGATCGACAGCACCGAGTCGTCGTCGAGGTAGGTGAGGAGGCCTTCGGTGATCACGGCCAGACCGCGGCCGGGGTCGAGCCCGGCGACGAGCTCGTCGAGGCTGCCGGCGCCGATATCGCGGAGGACGTCGAGGTCGGCAACCGAGTGGTGCTCGGAGAGCGATCCCATCTGGGCGAGCGCGTCGCGCTTCCGCGCCGCCATCGCCGGCAGGTCGGCCTCGACGTAGACGAGGTCGTCCCCGTGACGTTCGCTGAATCGCCATCCCCGCGGAGACATCCCGCATGCGACCTCGACGACCTGCCCGACGTCGCCGCGCCCGATCGCCGCCTCGAGGAGGTCGTCGATGATCCGGTGCCGCGCCAGCAGCAGGCCCTCGAGCGTCGGGCCGCCGAGCGCGCGACTCGTCGCCATCGCCGGCCGCAGCGCGTCGAACATGACCCTGCCCTCCCAGGTTGCGAGGCCGGGGTGGGAGAGCCCGTTCCGGACCCAGGTCTGGCCGGTGTAGTGGGCGGTGGGGCTGACGGCGTCGGATCCGCGGCGGAGGAACACGGGCGGATCATCCTCCCCGATGGACATCGTCGGGGGCAGCGGTGATACTCGGGTGGTCCCGTCGAGCCGAGGAGAGGCCAGATGAACCCGATGAACCGCGCGAGCAGGATCGCCGTGGCGCTGCTCGCGACCGCCGCGATCCTGGCGCCGACCGCCGCCTTGGCCGGGGGGGACGAGTACCCGACCCTCTACACGAAGTTCAAGTACCAGTTCAAGAACGGCAAGGCGACTTTCAAGGGGCAGATCGATTCCTCGAAGGGCAACTGCGTCGGCGACCGGAAGGTCGTGCTCTACCGCAAGAAGAACGGGAACAAGAAGAAGCTCGGCGGTGACCACACGAGCAACAAGGGCAAGTTCTCGATCGGGCTCGGCAGCGGAGCGCCCAAGGACGGCACCTACTTCTCCGAGGTCAACCAGGCGAAGATCGGCAACAACTCCGGCAAGAAGAACACCTGCCTCTCGCGGCAGTCGCCGAAGCTGAAGCTCAGCAGCTGATTCGGACTTTCTCGCGACCGTAGGTCCTGCCGGCGCCGGCCATGGGCGACAGCGAGTTCGAGCCACCCGGCTCCGCCGGGTTCGCGGCGGCAAAGGCGCTGCTGGCGCCGTGGCGGGTGCTGACAGACCCGGTCATCGACGGCTACGAGAACCTGCCCGCCGACGGCCGCTACCTGCTCGTCGGCAACCACACGACGCTCGGCGTTTTCGACGTCCCGTTCGTCGTCCTCGGCATCCACGACCGGACCGGCGTGCTCGTCCGCTCGCTGGGCGAGCGCCAGCACTTCCGGGTGCCGCTCTGGCGCGATCTCCTGTCGCGCTTCGGCACGATCGACGGCTCCCGTGAGAACACCCGCCGTCTGATGGCGGCCGGGGAGCCGGTGCTCGTCTTCCCGGGCGGCGGCCGCGAGGTGGCGCGCCGCCGCGGCGACTACTACCCGCTCGTCTGGAGGGAGCGGATCGGCTTCGCGCGACTCGCCCTCGAGTTCGGCTACCGGGTCGTGCCGTTCTCGATGATCGGGGTCGACGACATGTGGGACGTCGTCGCCGACGCCGACGATCCGATCTACGGCCCCGCCCGGGCTCTCGCGAAGCGGATCGACATCGACCCGGATCTCCTGTTCCCGCTGGTCCGCGGGCTCGGGCCGACGCCGCTGCCGCGCCCGCAGCGAATCTATGCCCGCCTCGGCGCTGCGATCGACGCTGCTTCGTACGGCTCGTCCTGGGACGACGCCGCGGGCGCGCGGGCGTTGCGGCAGGTCGTCGCCCGTTCGATCACGGCCGGAATCGAGGACCTGCTGGGCGAGCGTGAGCAGGATCCGGGACGCCACCTCGCCTCTCGGATCCGCGATCAGGCCGTGCGGCTGACGCGCAAGCAGGCCGCCGAGGCGTCCCGCCTGGTCGCCGGGTTCCTGCCGGGCCGGCGGCCCGCGGAGGACGCCTGACTACCCTTAGCTGCGTGGATGGGAACGACTCCAAGGTCGGGTATTGGGTGGTCCTCGCCGTCGCGCTCGTTGCGCTTCCGCTGATCGTCATCGTGAGCGTGGGCATCGGCAAGGGGGACGAGAGCGAAGCGGGGGCGGTCGTCGTGCCGATCGCCGCGCCGCAGCCGGTTCCATCCCGGGCGGCGACCGCCGTCACGCTGCCCGGCGACAACCGGGATCCGGCCGCTCCGCAGCCCGAGTCCGAGGTGTCGCCCGCGAGTGAGCGCGACGCCGGCACAGCTCCCACGCCGGTCGCCAGCAAGCCGATGATCACGATCACCGAGGGACGGTCCGCTGAAATGCGCACCTCGCCGGGCGGCGACGTCGTGGCCAGGGTCGGCGACACGACCCAGTTCGGATCGCCGACCGTCTTCTCGGTACAGCGCGTCCGCGGCAACTGGCTAGGGGTGCCGACCGCCCTACGCCCGAACGGCGAGCTCGGCTGGATCCGGGCTGACCCGGCGGTGATGACGGCCAGCTACACGGACTTCCGGATCGTCGTCGACCTCAGCAACCACCGAGCACGGCTGCTCCGGGGAGGGCAGCTGCTGCGCAGCTGGACGGTGACCGTCGGCGCATCCGGCTCGGAGACCCCGACCGGGCGCTTCTCGGTCACTGACCTCTTCGAGGGCGGCCTCAGCCCCGCCTACGGGTGTTGCGCGGTTGCGCTCAGCGCGACCCAGCCGAACCTCCCATCGGGGTGGGCGGGCGGTGACCGGATCGCCATCCACGGGACCGACGAGCCGCTCGGGCTCGACGCCTCGCACGGGTGCGTCCGGAGCGCCGACGGCGACGTCCGGGCGCTCGTTCGGCGGATCCCGCTCGGGACGCCGGTTACGATCCGTTCGTAGGCAGCGACGAAAGGATCGCCCGGATGTACAACACGGTTGAGCACGCCTCTTCGATCGAGCTCGACATCGAGGACGCCGATCCGCAGGGCCTCTTCACCGAGTCGCTCCTCGCGCTCAGCGACGTTCTTTCCGACGCATCCGGCGGCACGGCCGTCACCCACGAGGTGGCGCTGGAAGGCCCCGACCTCGACGGCCTCCTCGTCGCCTGGATCAACGAGCTGATCCGGCTCGCCGAGAACGACGGATTCATTCCCGAGCGCGTGTTCCGCGAGCGGCTCGCCGGAACGAGCTTCAGCGCCCGGGTCGCCGGCGAGCGCGGGATCGAGCAGAGCCGGATCCGCGAACTCAGCTGCCGCTCGATTCAGGTGAAGGAACTCGAAGACGGCGCTTGGTCAGCGCGCGTCATCATCGACACCGCCTGATCGGCCGGCGCCGCCGGGCTGATCCCCCGCTCAGTAGTTGCGGCGGAGCAGGCGCCGGACCGGCGGGCGACGGAAGTTCGCCTGTCCGAGCCCGGCGTTGACCGTGGCGAGTGCGATCGCCGAGGCGAGATGAAGGCCGCCGATCAGGTTCAGCGCGCGCTTCGCCCGCTGCTCGCGGTCGCTCGCCTCCGGTGCGGTGCGATCGCCGTCGTCGAGGGGGACGGAGCCGTCCTCCTCCATGCCGCCGAAGCGGACTCCGCCGATCGCCGCCGCGACGCCGGTGACGGCGACGGCGCCCACGGCCACGTCCTTGCCGAGCGCAAGCTTGCGCTCGCGGTCGGAGAGCATGGCCGGGGAGGCCTCGTCGAGCCGCGCGCCGGCCCAGCCGGCCACGATCGCGGCGAGTGCGACGGAATTGACCGTGCCGTAGCGCCGCCATGCCGCATTGACCACCTCGCCGCGCTCGCGCGGGTCGCTGATCCTCGCGACGGCGGGATGCATCCCGACCCGGGCGAAGAGGTTGCCGCCGATCAGGGCGCCCAGGCCGATGTCGTGGGCCGCCCGTCCGGCGCTGCTGATCGTGTCGCTGCTGATGAGTCCCATGCCCGCTTGCTGCCCGCTGGAGCATCGGCCAAACTTGCTGGCGGAGATGAGGGAGACCGAGATCCAGCCAGTCGCGATCGGCCACGTCCGGTCGCCGCTCACCGACCTGCGGACGGCGCCGAAGCAGGGCGACGAGGGAGCGCCGGAGGCGGAGATCGTCCTCGCCGGCGGATTCGTCGACGGGCTCGACGGCATCAGTCCCGGCGACGCGGTGCTCGTGCTCACCTGGCTCGATCGCGGCCGCCGCGACGTCCTCCGCGTCCACCCTCGCGGCGACCTCGAGCGCGAGGCCGTTGGAGTCTTCGCGACCCGCTCGCCCGACCGGCCGAACCCGATCGGCCTGCACCGCGTCGAGATCGTCGCGATCGACGGCGCCGTCGTCACGGTCCGCGACCTCGAGGCGGTCGACGGGACGCCGGTCCTCGACGTCAAGCCGATCCTCAGCGCCGACTCCGGCGAGCGCTAGCCGCCGTCGCCTTCGCCCGTGACCGGGACGAGCAGGTCCCCGAGCGACCCCAGGCCGGGACGCCAGTGACGCTCGTAGAAGCCGAGCCAGGCGGCCGCCGATGCGAGCGGCCCCGGCTCGAGCCTGCAGACGTGACGGCGGCCTTCGATCGAACGGCGGACGAGCCCGGCTCGCTCGAGGACGCGGACGTGCTTGGAGGCGGCCTCGAACGACATCGGCAGCGGCGCGGCCAGCTCGCCGACCGTCAGCTCGCCCCCGGCGAGGCGACCGATCATCCGCCGACGGGCGTGGTGGGAGAGCGCGGCGAAGATCGCGTCCACGGCGGCGGGCTCGGCCTCGACGAGCTCGGGCTCGGTTCCTGGTGTCGGTAAATCGTTCAACCACAAAGTTGAATATAGGCCGAGCTGTCGATCGGCGCGGTCCCGTTCGTTCTATGCGCGACCATCACGAACGAAGGAGGAACGACATGAAGTACATGCTGCTGATCCACCAGGGCGACACGCCGACGCCGCCGTCGGAGGAATGGGACCGCCTGCCCGACGAGGAGAAGGAGTCGATCAAGGCCGCCTACCAGGCGATCAGTTCGACGCCCGGCGTCAGCCCCGGCCTGCAGCTGCAGGATCCCGAGAGCGCGACGACCGTGCGCGTCGAGGACGGGCAGACCCTGATCACCGACGGTCCGTTCGCGGAGACGAAGGAGGCGCTCGGCGGCTACATGCTGTTCGAGGCCGACGACCTCGACGCCGCGATCGAGCTCGCGGCCCGCGTGCCGGCAGCCCGCCTCGGCGGCGCCATCGAGGTCAGGCCGATCGTCGAGTGGTAACGGACGCCGGGCTCAGCCGACGAACCGCGGGTCCATGGCCAGGCAGGCCTTGACGCCGCGGGCGATCAGCTGGGCCCGGTAGTCGGCCCCCTCGGGAATCGGGTGGAGGTCGTCGGCCTGCATCAGCTCCGGATGGGAGGCGACGGCCCCGGCCCAGTCCGGCACTTGCGTAAGTGGGTGCTGGGCCGCGAACGACCTGACAACACGGTTCTTTCCGTCGTTGCCGACGCCGTCGACGATCAGACCGTGAATTGTCGGGACGACCAGGCAGCGGTCGCCGACGATCGAGGAGACCTTGTCGAGGTTGCCGGCGAGGATCTCCGGATAGTTCGGGTTGTCGTTGGTGCCGGCGTCGAAGACGACCACCGACTGGGAGGGATCGAAGCTCTCCTGAAAGAGGTCGAAGATCTGGAAGCTGTTGTAGCCGCCGACGGCGTTGATCGTCAGCGGAATCCCCGGCAGGTACTGCTTCAGGTAGGGGGAGGTGAGCTCCTCGAGGCTGTCGCCGACGACGAGCACGCCCCCGGACCCCTCGAGGCTGGTGTTCGAGTTCGGCGCGGAGTCGTTCCGCGGCCCCTGGCGGACGCGGCGCTCGGCCAGAACGGAGTCGACCGCGGAGTTGCCGGCGGAGCGCCCTCGCTGCTCGCCGTCGTACTGCCCATCGCTGAGCCCCTGCTCGAGGCCGTAACGGAGGCCGTCGCTGTAGGCGCCGAGTTGCGCGACCGCGTAGGTCCGGCGGGCGCCTTCAGTACGGGCCTGGTCGGCATCGGCGGCTTCGGGCGCGTCGGCGGCCGCGATCAGGTAGCCGCCCACGAAGGCCCCGGCGACCACGAGGACCGCCGCGGCGACCAATCCCGCTCGCTTCAGGCTCACGGCACCGACACCTGGATCTCGTCGGCCTTCGGAGCGTCGACGTCAGTCCCGGCGAACGCCTTCAGATAGGCATCCCGGTAGGACGCCCGGAACGTCCGTGCGTAGGTGATCTTTCGGCCCTGCTCGAGCCCGGCCGGGTAGATGTCGCCGCCGATCGTCGTGCCCCTGGTCCAGCCCATCTTCTCGCCCTCGACGCGGGCCGCATCGACGTCCGCGCCGGAACGCTCACCGGCCAGATAGCCGCCGCCGCCCGCGATTGCGGCCGCCGCGAGAACGGATGCCGCGATCACGGCCCGCTTCCGGGTGATGAACCTCCGGCCCCCGCCCTCCCCGTCGGCAGCCGGATGATCCTTGATCGGACCTACCATCCGGTAAGCGTAACCAAGAGATTTGCTCCGTCCGCGGGTCCAACGAAGCTTCGAGAGTGAAGGCAAGGGGGGTCGGTCCCGGGTGCTCAGGAGTCAGCGATGCCTGAACCCATCAAGCCAAACCAGCGCTACATGCCCGGCCTCGACGGGTTGCGGGCGATTGCGGTTCTCGGCGTCATCGCCTACCACCTCGGCTTCGGGTGGGCTCCCGGCGGCCTGCTCGGCGTCGGCGTCTTCTTCACGCTCAGCGGCTACCTGATCACCGACATCCTGCTCGGCCAGGTCGAGCGCGGCGGCATCCGGCTGAAGTCGTTCTGGCTGGCGCGGGCGCGGCGCCTGCTGCCGGCGCTGTTTCTGATGCTGATCGTCGTCGTCGCCTGGGCGACGGTCTTCGGGCCTCACCAGCCGCCCGACTTCCGGTGGGCGGCGGCGTCCGCCGCGGCATACGTCAACAACTGGTGGCTGATCTTCCACGACGTCTCGTACTTCGCGGCCTTCGAGGCGCCCGGCCCGCTCAACCATCTCTGGTCGCTGTCGGTCGAGGAGCAGTTCTACATCGTCTGGCCGTTCCTGATGATCCTCGGGGTCAAGTTCATCCCCGAGGCGCGGCTCCCGGGGGGCCTGCGTCCCCGGCTCGGCCTGACGATCCTCGGCCTCGCCCTCGCGTCGGCGATCCTGATGCTCGTCCTCTACAAGCCGGGCATCGATCCGTCCCGCGTCTACTACGGGACCGACACCCGTGCACTCGAGCTGATGGTCGGTGCCGCGCTGGCGACGATCTGGCCGAGCCGGCACCTCCGCGGGCGGATCACGTCGAGCGCCCGGCGCACGATCGACATCGCCGGCGCGATCGGCCTCGGCGTGATCGCGCTGATGTTCTGGCGCTCGAACGAGTTCTCGCCGTTCCTCTACAGGGGCGGCTTCCTGATCCTCTCGTTCGCCACCGCGATCGCGGTGGCCGCGATGGCGCACCCGGCGACGAGGCTCGGGCCGGTCGTCGGCTGTCGGCCGATGCGCTGGATCGGCCAGCGCTCGTACGGCATCTACCTCTGGCACTTCCCGATCATCATCCTCACGACCCCCGCGGGCTCGCAGGGGGTGGACCTGCCACGGGCGGTCCTCCAGGTCGCCGCGACGTTCTTCGTCGCCGCCCTCTCCTGGAAGTACGTCGAGGACCCGATCCGCCACGGCGCGCTCGGGCGGCTCTGGAAGCGCTGGCGGGCCGGCGAGTTCCGCTCGCGTCCGATCAGCCGTCCCGCCTGGGCCGGGATCGCGGTGTCGGCGGCGGTCGTGCTCGCGGCGCTCGCTCGGCCTCGCCGGTGTCAACGCCGGGCCGAGTCAGGCCGAGGCGCCCGGCAACATCTCCGTCGCCACGACCCTCAACGACAGCTCCGTGGACACCGCGAACCTCAAGGACCGAACCACCTGCGACGCGGTCGTCCACATCGGCGACTCGACCTCCGAGGGCCTCGTCTCCTCCGACTACCTGCCGGACCGCAAGGATCAGATCGCCGCGCAGTACGGCCGCGTCGGGGCGACGACTCAGCACCTCGAGGTCTCCGGCGCCCGCTCGATCTACGAGACCTTCGAGGGCGCCCCGAACGCCGAGGACGTGGCGACCTCGTGGAAGCAGCAGGGCTTCGACGGATGCTGGGTGCTGGCGCTCGGCACGAACGAGGCCGCGAACGTCGCCGCCGGCTCGACGATCGGCTACGACGAGCGGATCGACAACATGATGACCGTGGCCGACGGCGACCCGGTCCTCTGGGTCAACGTTCGCTCGATCGTCACCGACGGCGGTCCCTACGACAGCTCGAACATGCAGGCCTGGGACAAGGCCCTGCTCGCCGCCTGCAGCCGCTACCCGAACATGCGGATCTACGACTGGTCGTCGGAGGTCAAGGACGACTGGTTCATCGACGACGGCATCCACTTCACGACGCAGGGCTACCGCGCCCGGGCCAAGAAGATCGCCAACGCTCTCCTCAATGCGTTCCCTGCCGGCGGGGAGGTCGACGCGCCCGACAACACCGACTGCCTGGTGAGCTCGAAGCCCGGGGAGACGACGGCGACGATCGACGAGACGCCGGATGCGACGACGGACACCACGTCGACGACCACGGACACCACCTCGACGGAATCGACGACGACCGAGTCGACGACGACCACCGTGCCCACCGGCTGACGCCGGGCCTCCCGCCTATTTCTTGTCGAAGTACGCCCAGCGGTCGTAGAGGCCGAGCGCGACCTGGATCGTGTCGCCGCGGACCTTCGTGCTGCCGCGACTGCCGATCAGCTTGGCCGTGTCGATGCGCGGGCTGTCGCCGCGCTTGAGGACCTTGATCTTGCGAAGTTTGCCGTCGACGTAGGGCCCGAGGCGCGAGTCCATCTCGCTCTGCGAGAAGCGGAACGTCCAGCGGTGCAGGGGGGAGAGGTTGTCGTAGGGATCCTTGACGCTCTGGTAGTACGGAACCTTCGGTCCGCCCAGGAACCGCGACTCGGTACGACCCCCCGACGCCGAGAAGTAGGTGCTCTGAATGACGTTGCCGTGGTAGGTGACGACCTTGTTGCGGGTCGCCTTCGCCGCCTTGTTCGTCCGCTTCGACTCGAGCTTGACGCCGCCGTAAACCTGGGTGCGGGTGTCCGAGTAGATGTCGAACGCGTCGCCGCCGACGTCGGTCGAAAGCGCGATCGAGCGGATCGCGATCGCGAACGCCTTCAGCGTCTCCTTCGGCCAGTCGGGCGGGATCTCGCCGGGCAACGAGCCGCGGACGTAGTCCTCGACGTCGAGCCGGTTGACGACGAGCAGGCCGCCGGCGCTGCCGGGGACGGCCTCGAGGGCGCCGCGGTACTTGCCGATCCCGTGGATGTCGATGACGCCCTTGCTCTTCGCGTGCAGGCGCTTGCCGCAGTTGGCGATCTTCGCGCCGGAGCCGGAGAGCAGCCTGACCTTCGATCCCCGGCGCTCGGCGCGGTAGGTCTTCGACGGCTCCAGCCGCTTGCCGCAGGCCTTCGTACCGCCGTCGAACTTGACGCCTCCCGAGCGCGAGGCGAGCAGGACCCGGACGCGGTTGTTGCCCTTGTCCTTTTCGACCCGGACCTTGCGGTAGTAGTGGCCGATGATCCGCTTGTAGCCCCAGTCGTGCTTGCCGTAGCCGTAGGCGCCGTAGGCGCTCATCCCGACGCCGTGGCCGAAGCCGCCGCCCTTGACGACCCAGGTCTTGGCCGCTGCCGGCGTCGCGGAGAAGAGCAGGACCGCGGCTGCGAGGAGCGCCGCCGGCAGCCCGATCGCCGTCCTCGCCCGGTGTTTCGGCTGCTTCTGCATTCCTTCGTCTTCCGTGGCAGGGCCTCATTTCCTGCCGCCGAAGCAAGTGTGACCCAAATAGTTTCCTCACGTTTTGCTAACGTGCCGCCACCTGCTGAGTCAGCCGTCACATACCGCGGCTGAGCGGGGGACCCAAATGTTGGGGCGAATCCTGGTCCATGCCAGGTAGCGCAAGCTCTTTTGCGCGAGCCCGTCAGCTAACCCCGCAAGCGTCGAAAGAGCGGAGTTACCCATGTCTGAAAACTTCACGGGGTCGTATTCGAAGTCCGGCCTCATCCTGCGAGGTCTCATCCTCGCCGTCGTCCTCGCCTCGCTGCTGCTCGCGGCAGGCAGCGCGTCCGCCCGCTCGGGCGGCATCGGCACCCAGCCCGACGGCCGGAGCGGCGACACCAACGCGACCCCGTCCAAGTACGAGCGCCTCTGGAACAAGGTCGGTCGCAAGAACAAGCGCTGGGCCAACCGCGTCGCGCAGTGCGAGTCGGGCAAGGACCCCAACGCAGTCGCCCTGAAGGGCCAGTACCGCGGCGCCTTCATGTTCACGCGCGACGCTTGGAAGACCTCGCCCAAGACTCCGGGCGGCGACCCGATCGACTTCTCCTACAAGACGCAGGCCGTCGTCGCGGTCCACCTCAAGAAGCGCGACGGCACCCGGCCCTGGCCGGTCTGCGGCTGAGCCGACGGAAAGGCTGAGCCCCGGGATCAGGTGGTTCGCTGCCGGTCCGGCTCGGCGCGCGGCTCGAGCTGGATCTCCTCCTCGGCGCGGGGCACGCCCGCGGCGAGCTCGCGGCTCCGCTCGCGCTCGGCGTTCAGCTCCATGCCGAACAGCAGGGCGAGGTTCGAGATCCAGACCCAGACGAGCAGGGTGACGATCGCGCCGAGGCTGCCGTAGGTCTTGTCGTAGGAGCCGAAGTTGGCGACGTAGAAGGCGAAGCCGGCCGAGGCGAGGATCCAGGCGAGGACGGCGATGACGCCGCCCACGGTGATCCATCGGAAGCCGGGGACCTTCACGTTCGGCGACGTGAAGTAGAGGATCCCGACCATGAAGATGAGGACGCCGAGGAGCACGGGCCACTTGGCGATGTCCCAGACGGTCTGCGCGGTGCTGCCGACGCCGACGGAGTCGCCGACCGCCTCGACGACCGGCCCGGTCAGCACCAGCGACAGCGCCACGAGGGCGAAGAGGACGATCAGGAGCAGCGTCACCGCGAGCTGCAGCGGGCGCAGCTTCAGGAAGCCGCGGCCCTCGGGCGTCTCCCAGATCACGTTCGCGGCGCGCATGAACGCGCCGATGTAGCCCGAGGCGGACCAGAGGGCGGCGCCGAGGCCGACGAAGAAGAGGACGCCCGCCGCCGAGCGGTGCTCGGTGATCGACTGGATCGGGCCGGAGAACGTGTCCGCCGCCGTGCTCGGGCCGAGTTGCGTGACGATGTCGGTGATCGACCGCGTCGTCGTCTCCGGGTCGCCGAAGATGCCGACGACCGACACCATCGCGATCAGCGCCGGGAACAGGGACAGCAGGCCGTAGTAGGTGAGTGCCGCCGCCCAGTCGGTCATGTGATCCTCGTTGAACTCGAGGGCCGCCTTCTTCAGCGTCGGCCATGCCCCGGTCCGCGGATCCGTGCCCTTCGGCTCGTAGTCGGCTCGCCGGGGCTCAACCTCGTCGCGGAAGTCGCCCGTCGTCGATTCGTCGCTCACGCGGACGGCCTACCCACCGATGGACCGTTGAAGCGGGCGATGCCGCGGGTCCGCGTCAGCTCTTGCGGCGCGCCCTGAGCAGGAAGTCGACCTGGTTCTGCTTGCGCATGATCAGGTGCTCGAGCGTGTGCTCGAGAGCCTCCGAGCGCCCTTCGCGACCGGTGGGCTCGATCGCGGCCTGAAGCGCCTCGACGGCCGTTTCCTCGGTCTCGATCAGCCAGCCGACGGCGTCCCCGGGGTCACCCGTCCACTTCAGTTCGGCGACCTCGGTCGTCGGCGAGCCCTCGAGCGCGACGATCTTCTCGACGAGCAGCCGGGCGTCGGCCAGCTCGGCCTGCCCGTAGGCCCAGAGCCGGTCGCCGAGGGCCTGGAACTCGAAGCCGAACAGGCCCCCCGAGGTCAGCGAGTACTGCAGGGCGGAGCGGTACTGGAGGGCGAGGGCGGCGTTGAGCTTCTCGACCGCAGCCTCGACATCGAGCTTCTCTTCTCGTTCGGTCATCCGCCGGCGCTACCCGGCGCGCCGGGCCCGAAACGCCCCGGCGAGGCCCGGCCTCAGGCCGGCTCGTAGACGAGGATCAGCGTGTCGCCCGCCGGCAGTGATTTGGTCAGCCGCAGCGACTTGGCCGACTCGCCGTCGCCGAACAGCCGCTTGCCGGCTCCGAGGACCGTCGGGAAGACCATCAGCCGGTACTCGTCGATCAGGCCGAGCTCGGTCAGCGCCGCGGTCAGCTGGACGCTGCCGTTGACGAGGATGTCGCCGTCGTGGCGTTCGCGCAGCTCGGGGATCGCCGTCGCCAGGTCGCCGGCGATCACCGTCGAGTTGTTCCAGTCGGGGTCCTCGAGTGTGGTCGAGACGACGTACTTCGGCATCGAGTTGAACTTGTCCGAGAACGGGTCGCCCGACCGCGACGGCCATGCCGCTGCGAAGCCTTCATACGTCCGCCGGCCGAGCAGCAGGGCGTCGCTGGAGTTCAGCTCCTCCATCTTGAAGGCGTCGCCCTCGTCGCCACGCTCGAACTGGAATGCCCAGCCGCCGCGGTCGAAGTCCTCCGCTCCGCCCGGGTCCTCGACGACCCCGTCGACGGTGATGAATTGCGAAACCACGACCCTGCCCATCTTCTGCCTCCTCGGATTGCTTTCACTCTCAGACCACGGTGGCGGCCGAGACTAATCGCCCGGCTACGATCTGGCTCCCTTGTCCGCCGCCGCCCAGCCCGGGACATCCGCATGGCCCGCGTTCGAGCCCACCGCCGAGGACCGTGCCGCCTATCGCGACGCGGTTCCGCGTCCCTTCTGGCTCGATCGCCGTCCGGCGCCGGTTCGTTACCCGGCCCTCGAGGGGACGACCGAGGCGGATCTCTGCATCGTCGGCGGAGGGTTCACCGGGCTCTGGGCGGCCGTCCACGCGAAGACGCGCGACCCCGATCGCAGCGTCGTCCTCGTCGAGGCCGACAAGGTCGGCAGCGGCGCCTCCGGCCGCAACGGCGGCTTCGTCTCCGCCTCGATAACCCACGGCGTCGCCAACGGGCTCGCCCATTTCCCCGGCGAGCTCGAGATCCTCGAGCGACTGGGGCTGGAGAACTTCGACGGCCTCCGCGCCGACATCGAGCGGCTCGGGATCGAGTGCGACTTCGAGTCGGTGGGGGAGATCGCCGTCGCCGTCGAGCCCCATCAGGTCGAGCCGCTCGCCGAGGAGCAGGAGTTGCTCGCCGCGCACGGCCACGACACCGAGCTGCTCGGCCGCGACGAGATCAGAGCCGAGATCGATTCCCCGACCTACCTCGCCGCGCTCTGGGACCGGACCGGGGCGGGACTCGTCGACCCGGCCAAGCTGGCCGACGGCCTCGCCGCGGCGGCGGCTCGCCTCGGCGTCGAGATCCACGAGCGGACCCGTCTGGTCTCGCTGGACGAAGGCGCAGCCGGACTCCGGCTGCGCGCGGAGGACGGGGGAGAGGTCCTCGCCGGCCGCGTCCTGCTCGCCACGAATGCGTCGCCGCCGCTGCGCCGCTCGTTGCGCCGCTACATCGTGCCCGTCTACGACTACGTGCTCGTCAGCGAGCCGCTGTCGGAGTCGCAGCTGGAGTCGATCGGCTGGCGCAACCGCCAGGGGGTCAGCGACACCGGCAACCGATTCCACTATTACCGGCTCACCGACGACGATCGGATTCTCTGGGGCGGCTACGAGGCGGTCTATCGCTACGGCGGGCCGGTGGAGCCGCGCCTCGACGTCGACGAGGAGACGTTCGCGGCCCTCTCCCAGCACTTCTTCGCGACCTTCCCGGCGCTGCGCGGAATCCGCTTCACCCACAAGTGGGGCGGAGCGATCGACACCTGCAGCCGGTTCTCGTGTTTCTTCGAGCTCAGCCACGGCGGCCGGGTCGCGTTCGTCGGCGGCTACACCGGCCTCGGCGTCGGAGCTTCCCGGTTCGGGGCCGACGTCGCCCTCGATCTGCTCGATGGGCGCACCACGACGGCCACCGAGCTCCAGTACGTACGCAGCAAGCCGACGCCCGTTCCCGCCCGAGCCGCTGCGGTGGGCGGTCGTCCAGTTCACGCGCAGCCGGTTGGCCGCGGCCGATCGGAACGGCGGTCGGCGCGGCCTCTGGCTGCGGTTGCTGGACCGGCTCGGGCTCGGCTTCGACAGCTGAGCGGGCCGGCCGGGCTCAGGTCAGCGAGGACGGGGTGTCCGTGAGCCGCCCGGGCCCCCCGGAGTCGTTGCGACCGTGGTCGTTGTCGCGGAACCGCACGTGGACGTCGGGAGCCGTCGCGATCGAGACGACCATCCACGCCAGCCAGAGCAGTCCGACGACGACGATCACGGCGATCGCGAACCGGCCGAGGCTCGTGTTGACGGCGGGCCGGCCGGAGCCCGGCGCCGGAGTCGCGCCGACCTGCTCAGGTGGAGCCGGTGCCGGCGTTTGCTCGTCGTCGGTCGTCGCCACGGGCGTGACCATATAGCGCCCCCGCTAGTCTCGAACCATGATTCGAACCGGGAGCAGAAAGTGATCGGACCGCTCGAGATCGTGATTCTGGTGGTCCTCGTGCTGATCCTCTTCGGCGCCTACAAGCGGCTGCCGGCGCTCGGCAGGTCCGCCGGCACCGGCGCCCGCAAGGGCGGCGAGAAGGCGAAGGAGCTGGCCGCGCAGGCTCGCGAGAAGGCCGATGGAGTCGACACCTCGAAGATCGGCGAGTCGGTCGGCAAGGGCCTGCGTGAGGCGCGCGAGGTCCGCGATTCCGTCAAGGGCGTCGGCAGCACCGAACCCACGAAGCCGCCGGTGGAGCGCAAGGCGAAGCCCGCCACCGACCCGGCGGAGCGACCGGCCGGGGACTGACCGGCCCCGCGGGGCCACCATCGACGGGCATGTGGGCGCAGGGCGAGATCGAGCTGCGGGCGCGTCCGCGCGGCTTTCACCTGGTGACCGCTGAGGTCGAGGCCGGGCTGAGCGAACTCGGCACGGTCGGCGTCGGCCTCCTCCACGTCCACATCCTTCACACGTCGGCTTCGCTCGCGCTGAACGAGAACGCAAGCGCCGACGTGCGCGCCGACCTCGAGAGCTGGTTCAGCGAGGCGGTTCGCGAGGACGAGCCCTACTGGCGCCACACCTTCGAGGGCCCCGATGACATGCCGGCCCACGTCAAGTCGGTGCTGATCGGCCCGTCCCTGACCCTGCCGGTATCGGACGGCGGGCTGCGGCTCGGGACGTGGCAGGGGGTCTATCTCTGTGAGCATCGCGACCGCGGCGGTCCACGGCGCCTCGTGCTGACGCTCGCCGGCGACTGAGCCGCTACCGTCGTCGGGGCGGGACCGTCTGGGAAATAAAGAGGGGGGCACATTGATCGATCGGATTCGAGGGAAGCTGACCTACGCGAACGTCGTCGCGACGATCGCGCTGGTACTCGCCGTCGGTGGCGGATCGTTCGCGGTCGCCGCCGGGCAGATCGGGGTTCGGGGCTCGGTGACGACGCGGGACATCAGGAACGGCGCCGTCATCGCCAAGAAGCTCGCTCCCGATGCCGTCACCGCCGGCAAGCTCGGCGACTTCGTGGTCGCCGAGACCACCTCCGACCCGATCGCCCCCGGCGACGTCGGGACCGCGACCGCGATCTGTCCCGACGACACGCAGGTGATCAGCGGCGGCGGATTCCCGAGCAGCTTCGACATGGCGCTGACGACCTCGGTCAAGTTCGGCAACAACTGGCGGGTCCAGTCGAAGAACACGACCTCCGACCCGGAGACCCTCGTCGCCCGGGCCTATTGCCTGACCGACGAGCGTTCTCCCGGCTCTTGATCGCGGGCGGCTGAGAAGCAGGGAAAGGGGCTGAGAAGGGGGAGTGAAGGAGACCCCTCGCTTGGCCCTTGAAGGCAAATCGGTGACCACGGTGGTCACCAGACTGCAGCTCACCTCCTGACTCAGGCAGCGAATGGCAAATTTGGGTTCCCACAGGGCCCAAATTCGCCGTTCATCGCCTCACCCAGCGCCTCAATGGCAATCTGACATGCCCCAGCGTGTAGGGATTGCCATTCGCCGACCGACTGACGGGGCTCAGGCGCTCGGCCGGCCCTCGGCCTGATCCCGGAGCCGCTGTAGTGAGCGCTCGTTGCCGCGGCGGATCCAGCCGCGCAGGAGCGGCGCCAGCAGCTTCTCGATCGCCGGGGCGGACTCCTGCTCGGTCGTGAAGGTGACGAGCGTGCCGTCGCCATCGGGCTCGAGTGTCCAGACGCTGGTCGCGCGGCGCTTCCCCTTGGCGGCGACGAGCCGCTCGACGAGGCGTCGCGGTGGGTCGCGCTCGATCACGTCGATCTCGGCGCGATCCTCCGGCCCGGGGAGCTTCGCCCGGACGTTGACGTGGTCGGGGGTCGTGTCGCGCCAGTCGATCAGGAAGTGATCGGTGAACGATTCGTGCGCCGATAGGTCGCTGATCCGTGCGAAGACCTGCTCGGGCGGCGCCGCGATCCGGATGCTCACCGTGGTCGGCTTCGGGGCCATGTCGGCTGTATATCAACCGTTCGCCCGTTCTGGAATAGGCTGGCGGCGAAATCGGCCCGCCCGAGGAGAGGAGCCAACATGAACGATGCGACCAGGACGATCGAGATCTCCGACGCCGACCTCGAAGCGCTGCGCAGCGCGATCGACGGCGACGCCCTCGTCAGCGGCGACTCGGCGTGGGATGCAGCTCGCCAAGCCTGGAACCTCGCAGCCCATCAGGAGCCGGCGGTGGTCGTCTTGGCCGAGTCGGCGGGCGACGTCGCCGAGGCCGTCAGGTTCGCCCGGGCGCACGGCCTCCGGGTTGCCCCGCAGAGCACCGGGCACGGTGCCGCCTCGCTGCCCGATCTCGGTGGGGCCCTGCTCCTGAAGACGTCCCGCATGGCGACGGTGAGCGTCGACCCCGCCTCCCGGACGGCGACCGTCGGCGCCGGCGCGAAGTGGGCTGACGTCGTCGGCCCCGCGGCCGAGCATGGCCTCGCGGCCCTGCACGGCTCCTCGGGCACGGTCGGCGTCGCCGGCTACACGCTGGCGGGCGGGCTCGGCTGGCTCGGCCGCTCGCACGGATTCGCCTGCAACGCCGTGCGCTCGATGGAGGTGGTGACCGCGGACGGAGAGATCCGTCAGGTCGATGCCGATCCGGACCCGGACCTGTTCTGGGCCCTGCGCGGCGGCGGGGCCGCGCACGCCGTCGTCACCTCGTTCGAGATCGAACTGGTCGAGCTCAGCGAGGCCTTCGGCGGCTCGCTCATGTGGCCGATCGAGATGGCCGCGGACGTCGCCGAGGCCTGGCAGGAGTGGGCCCGGACCGTGCCCGAGGAGCTCGCCACCACGATCAAGCTGATGAGGTTCCCTCCGTTCCCGACCGTGCCGGAGCCGCTGCGCGGCCGCGCGCTCGTCGTCGTCACGTTCGTCTACACGGGTGATGAATCGGCCGGCGAGGAGCTGCTGGCGCCGATGCGGGCGGTCGGCGAGACCTACATGGAGATGGCCGGCACCATGCCGGCCGCGGCCCTGGCCACGATCGCCGGCGATCCCGAGGATCCGGTGCCCGGCCGCGGCGCCGGCTATCTGCTCTCGTCGTTCGACGCGGACGCCGCCGAGGCATACGTCGAGCTCGCCGGACCGGACGCGGACGTCCCGCTGATCTTCCTCGAGGTCCGCCTCCTCGGTGGGGCTCTCGACCGCGGATCGGAGTCCAACGGCGCCATGGACACAGCCGGGGCCGGCTACCTGCTGTACGGCATCGGCGCGGTGATGAGCCCCGAGTCGGTCGGGGCGATCGACGCGCTGTTCGGGACGGTCGAGGAACGGATGGCTCCGTGGCTCTCGGATCGCACGCTTCCCGCCTTCGCCGAGCAGAGCGCCGAGGTCCGCCGCTGCTACCCGCCTGCGGTCGCTGACCGGCTCGCCGAGGTCCGCGAGGCGTACGACCCCGACGGCCTGATCCTCGCCAACATCGCCGCGTAGGGCTCGCCGCGGATGGCCGCCGCCCGCCACCCGGTCCTGCAGCTGATCGCGGACCGCGTCGCGGCGTCGAGCCGGCCGGGAGCTCGCGCCGACGACGCCCGCCTGGCGCTGGCGATCGAGGGCGGCGGGATGCGCGGCGCGATCACCGGCGGGATGGCCCTGGCGATCGACGAGCTCGGAATCGTCGCGGCCTTCGACCACGTCTACGGCGCGTCGGCGGGTGCGCTGAACGCCGCCTGGCTGCTCAGCGGCGCCGCCGCGACCGGGATCAGCACCTGGACCGACCCGGCGCTCCGCACCGCTTCGGTCCGCCGCGGCAACCTGCTGCGGGGTCGCCCGATCGTCGACAGCACGTACCTGACCGAGGTGGTCTACGAGAAGCTCGCACCGATGCCGTTCGAGCGGATCCTCGACGGCCCGGTCGGATTCCATCCGCTCGCAACCGATGCCGCGACCGGTGTCGCGGTCGATCTCGCGCCGCTGATCCACGACCGTGCGACCCTGAAGCTGGCGCTGCGGGCGACGACGGCGCTGCCACTTCTTTCGGGCCGCCCGATCGAGCTCGGCGGCCGCCGCTTCTTCGACGCCGGCCTCGCCGAGGCGGTGCCGTTCCGGACGGCGCTTACCCAGGGCGCCACTCACGTCCTCGTCCTCCGCTCGCGGCGCCTCGGAGAGCAGGAGTCCGCAAACAGCAGCGGCCGCTCGGCGCGGCTCGTCGCCCGCTACCTCTCGCGGCACAGCATCCACGTCGCCGACGCCTTCCTCGACCGCGCCGATCGCCTCATCCGCGAGGACGACGAGCTCGACCGGACCGAGGGAGATGCGACGGCGAGCCCGGCGATCTGCTCGCTCCGGCCGCCCGACGGGACGCCGGCGATCGGCCGGCTCGAGAAGGACCAGTCGCTCGTGATGGCCGGGCTCGAGGCAGGCCGGGAGACGGCGGCGACGATTCTCGGTCCGCTCGCCGTGCCTGGCTCAGCCGGGCGGTGAGTCCGGGCAGCTTTCGCGCCCGTCGCGCCATCGACGCCCAGGGGTTGCCGGCATCGGCGATCCGGTCGGCGCAGTTGCGGACGTTCCAGCGGTCGGGCTTCAGCTTCCGGTCGGACAGCTCCTCCCAGACGATCGGCATCGCGATCGGTGCCTTCTCGCGCGCCCGGACGCCGTATGGGGCGATCGCGTGCTGGGCGTAATTGATCCGGTTGACGTCGACGTAGATCCGCGACCCGCGGTCCGCCTTCTTCCATTCGAGGGTCAGGTGCTTGGGATCGTCGGCGACCATCGCCTCCGCGAGTCGCCGGGCATAGCCGTGAACCGTCTCGAAGTCCTCGCCGCGGCGCAGCGGGCAGACGACGTGGATGCCACGCGAGCCGGTGACCATCGCGAACGGCACCAGCCCGGCGTCTCGCAAACGGTCGCCGGCGCTGCGGGCCGCTGCGCGCACCGCGGCGAACCCGGCCCCGGGCGAGGGGTCGAAGTCGAGGATGAGCCGGTCGGGCTTGCGCGGCTCGTCGGCTCGCGAGAGCCAGGCGTGGGGAGTGACCATGTTCTGGCCGGCGAGGTACACCAGCGTCGCGGCGTCGCCGCCGACCACCTGGACGAGCGAGCCTCCCCGCTTTGCGACTTTCGTGCGCCCGATCCAGTCGGGGAAATGGCCGGGAACCGACTTCATGTAGTAGCCGTCGCCCTCGATTCCGCGCGGGAAGACCTGGAAGGTCAGCGGCCGGTTGCGGCAGAGCGGCTCCATCAACTCCCCGACGGCCTCGTAGTGGCGAGCGAGTTCGAGCTTCGTCAACCCGATCGCCGGGAACATGACCTTGTCGGGGTGGGTGATCGCGATGTCGCGACGCCCGCAGCGGATCGTCGCGTCGCTCATCGTTCGCGCACCACCTCGGTTGCGGCCTTGTCGTCGCGGAGGCCGAGGAAGCGGGGGTGGCGGAGTCGGGCGTGCCGCGTCCATTCGGCGAAGCCGATCTGCGCGACGAGGACGGGCTCGACCCAGTGTGGGCCCTTGACGTCCACCGAGCGTGGATCGGCGAACGGGCTCGACGGCCGGCCGAGGTTCTCGAGCCGCTTGCCGAGCGAAGCGAGCATGGCGTCGTCGAAGCCGGTGCCGACCCGACCCGCGTAGCGAAGCTCGTCGCCGTCGTAGTAGCCGAGCAGCAGGGCGCCGAACCCGGTCCGCGAGCCCTTCGGGTCGGTGTAGCCGCCAATCACCATCTCCTGGCCCTGCTCGCACTTGAACTTGAGCCAGTCGCGGGAGCGGCGCTCGCTGTACGTCGAGCCGGCGCGTTTGGCGATCAGGCCCTCCCAGCCCTTCCGACAGGCTTCGGCGAACAGTTCCTCCCCGATCTCGTTGCGATAGGGCGTCAGCCGCACGGGATCGGTGAACTCGATGCAGTGGCGGAGCAGGCGCTTGCGACTGCGCAGGGGGAGACGACGGACGTCGAAGCCGTCGACCCAGATCAGGTCGAAGACGTAGAGGAAGACGGGGACCCGGCGCTGCATCCGCTGGGCGAGGAGCGAGAAGCTCGTCTGGCCGCGGTCGAAAGCCACCACCTCACCGTCGACGGCGAAGCGGCTGCAGCGGTTCCCGGCCAGGGCCTCGGCGATCTCGGGGTAGCGGTCGTTCATCGGCAGGTCGTTGCGGGAGAGGAGGCGGACCGAATCTTCGTCGCGGATCGCGATGCAGCGGATCCCGTCGAGCTTGCGCTCGAAGATCCAGCTCGGGTCGCTGAAGCGGCGGTCGGTCAGCACCGCCTTCATCGGCTGCGCGTGAGTCGGGGCAGGCGCCTTCATCAGGCGGGCCTGGTCGGCCTCGTCGAGATCGAGGAGCGGGTGCTTCACGAGTCCTCGCTCGCTTCCTCGGCGACCTCCTCGACCGTCCGGCCGCTGCGGACCGACTCCGGCTGGGTGCTCTGCGGATTGCGGCGGGCGTCCGCCTCCTCGTCGCGGCGCTTGATCAGCAGCCACTGCGGCTTCGAGCCGCGGTGGGTCCGCTGCAGCGTCCAGCCGCCACGGAGCTTCTCGCCGTCGAGCCAGAACTTCGCGTGCCCGCCCTCGATCGCCTTCGCCATGTCCTTCGATTCGTCGAGGTTGCGGTAGGTGCCCGCGTCCCAGACGATCACGGCGCCGGCGCCGTAGTTGCCCTTCCCGATCGTCCCCTCGAAGTCAACGTAGTCGAGCGGGTGGTCCTCGACCTCGACGGCCAGCCGCTTCTCGCGAGGGTCCGTCGATGGCCCCTTCGGCACCGCCCAGGACCGCAGCGTCCCGTCGACCTCGAGCCGGAAGTCGTAGTGGAGGCTCCGGGCCGCGTGCTTTTGGATCACGAACCGCGGCGCCTTCTCGCCGCCACGGCCCGCCTTTCCAGCACGCCCCTGCGGCTCGCCGCTCTCGCCCGAGCGCTTGTCGCGGTATCTCCGCAGCCGATCGCTCATCTGCGACAGTCTGCCTCAAGCCGATGGCCTTGCTCGATGACATCGTCGAAGCCCACGGGGGCCGCGAGGCATGGGAGCGGATCGCGACGTTCCGGGCGCGCGTCCGCTCCGGCGGGCTCCTGCTCCGCACGCGGGTTCCCGGCAACCGGTTCGCCGACTGCCGCCTCGCCGTCGACGTCGGCCGCCGGCGTGCCTCGGCCGCACCGTTTCCCGGCCCCGGCTTCCGCGGCACGTTCGACGACGGCTCGGTGCGACTCGAGACCGAAGCCGGCGACCTCGTCGAGGCCCGCGACGATCCGCGCTCGCAGTTCTTCGGCCGCCCGGGGCTGCGCCGGAACTTCCGCTGGGACGCCCTCGACTCCGCCTACTTCGCCGGCTACGCGTGGTGGAACTACCTGAACCACCCGCTGCTCCTCACCCGTCCCGACGTCGAGGTCAGCGCCGGGCCGGCGATCCGGTCCGGCGGCGAGGTCTGGCGCCGGCTCGACGCGACGTTCCCGGCCGGGCTCGACACGCACAGCGCCGAGCAGACCTTCTACTACGACGACGAGCTGCGGTTGCGCCGGCACGACTACGCCCCCGAGATAATCAGTGCCCACGCCCACGCCGCCCACCTGTGCGCCGACCACGAGTGGGTCGGCGGAGTCCTCGTGCCGACCCGCCGCTGGGTCCGGCCGGTCGGCCCCGGCAACCGGCCGTTGCCCGGTCCGACGCTCGTCAGCCTGCAGCTGTCGGAGATCGAGGTCGAGATGGCGCCGGCTCCGCAGGGAGGCTGAGGTCACGCCCGCAGCGCCGTCTTGCCGCCGCTCTTGACGGCCTTCAGGGTCTCCTCGAGGGCCGCCGTCAGGTCGTCGGCCGGCTTCGGCTCGGACTCCTGCTCGGGCGCCTCGATCTTGCCGCCCTTGCGCTTCTTGCGGATGACCTTCTCGAGCCGCTTGCGGTAGCAGTCGTCGTAGGAATCGGGGTCCCACTCGGTCGAGAGCTCCTCGATGATCGCGATCGCGTTGTCGACGATCTTCTTCGCCGGCTTCCTGCCCTTCGGTGCGAGCTGCTTGGCCGAGCGGACCTCGTCGTGGAAGAGCATCGTCGTCAGGCTCAGCGCGCCCTCGCGGACGCGGACGGCGGCCAGGTACTCCTTCGTCCGCAAGACGAACCGGCCCAGGGCCACCTGTCCCTCCCGATCCATGACCTCGACGAGTAGCTGGTAGGCCCGGAGCGTTCCGTCGCTGTCGCCGGCTGGTATCAAGAAGTAGGGGTGATCGAAGTAGATCGGGTCGATCGTCTCGAGCGGCGCGAACGAGTCGATCTCGATCGTCCTCGACTTCCGCGGCTCGGCCGAGGCTAGCTCTTCGTCGGTGAGGACGACCTGCTTGCCGTCGTGCTCGTAGCCGCGGCCGACCTCCTCCCAGCCGACCTCGGTGTCCTCCTTCGTGCAGACGCGCCGTTGCTCGAGGCGCCGCTTGTCGTCGGCGTGCAGCTGGTGGAAGTGGAGGTCCTGGTCGCGTGCGGCCGTGACCAGCTGAACCGGCACGTTGACGAGGCCGAAGCTGATCGAGCCGGTCCAGAGCGCCCTAGCCATCTCAGCTCTTCCCCGATCCGAGGCTGGCCTCGAGCGCCGCCGCGAGGTCGTCGCCGTGGTCGGGCTCCTCGTTCGCGGCCAGGTCGATTTCCTTGCCGGAGGCCTTCCGCTTGATCACCTCGAGCACCGACTCGCGGTAGCTGTCTTCGTGCTCACGGGGGTTGAAGTCCGCCTCGAGCATGGAGACGAGCTTGTTCGCCATCTCGACCTCGCGCGGCTTCGGCTTCCGGCCACCCGAGGGAAGGTCGAGGTCGTCTCCGGCGACGACCTCGTCGTGGAAGCGGAGCGTGTGGAGGCCGATCACGTCGTCGAGCGCGCGGGCGGCGACAAGGTACTCGCGGTCGTGGAAGCTGAACCTCCCGATCCCCGCACGGCCGCTCCGGCGGAGCGCCTCGAACAGGACCCGGTAGGGCTCGGAGTCGTCGCGCGGGCCTGCGAAGTAGGTCTTCTCGTAGAAGACCGGATCGATCTCGGCGGCGTCGACGAACTCCTCGAGGTGGATGACCTTGCCGCGGTCCCCGGCCGCCGCCTTGATCTCGTCGCGCTCGAGGACGACGTACTTGCCCTCTGCGACCTCGTAGCCCTTGACGACCTCGTCGCTCGGGATCTCACGGTCATGTTTCGGACAGATTCGCCGATGCTCGATCCGGGCGCCGTCGCGGAGGTGGACCTCGTGGAAGTGGATCGACTTCGATTCGGTCGCCGAGTAGAGCTTGATCGGGACCGCCGCGAGGCCGAACGTGATGGTCCCGTTCCAGATCGATCGTGGCGCCATCGCCCTCGGTCCTACCCGCGGTCGCGGAGCGTCAATCCGGCCCGAGCGCCGATCGGCATATCCCGTGCGATTCCGGGTAGGCCGAACGCTCACCACAAGGAGGAGAAATCATGGAGGAGAGAACACTCCGCGACGAGGAGTCGCGAGAGGGGAATGTGGCCACGCGTCCTCACACGACGACGGATGGCCGTCGAGACGTCGACCCGCGGAGCGATCGAGTTGTCGAACCGGGCGTCGACCGCAGAGCCCAGCACGAGGAGTACGGCGGCTTCAACTTCGGCGCCGCGTTCTTCGGCTGGCTCGTCGCAATCGGCGTGACAGCGCTGCTGACGGCGCTCCTGAGCGCCGCCGGCGCAGCCATCGGGCTGACCGAGGTGAGCGACGCGGAGGCACAGGCGAACGCCGAGACGATCAGCATCGTCGGCGGCGCTCTGCTGATCCTCGTCGTCGCGATCGGCTACTACGCCGGCGGCTACGTCGCCGGGCGAATGTCGCGATTCGACGGCGGCAGACAGGGGTTCGGTGCATGGGCGATCGGGATCGTCGCGACGATCGTGCTGGCCGTGCTCGGCGCGATTGCCGGGTCCCAGTACAACCTGCTCGGTGACCTCGACCTGCCGCGGATCCCGATCGACGAGGGCTCGCTGGCGACCGGCGGCGGGATCGCCCTCGCCCTGATCCTCGTTGCCAGCCTGGTGGCGGCGATCATCGGCGGCAAGGCCGGCGAGCGCTACCACCGCAAGGTGGATGCGGTCGGCTACCGCGGGCGCGACGCCCGCGTCTGAGGCGGCTCGCGTCGGAAGGCGGCGACCGGTTCGGCCGGTCGCCGCCGTTTCCGGCTGCCGCCGACGGTGGCGACGCCGCTCCCGGCGCGCGTCCTAGCGACCCAGGTCGATCGCGCCGAACAGCAGGAGCAGGATCAGGGTCGCGACGACGGAGACCAGGATCGAGCCCAGGCATCCGAGGCGATTCGAGAAGAACAGGAACATCGCCGCGGCGTACCCGCCGCCTCGGGAGCGAAACGGGTCGATTACCCCAGAACGTCCCGGGTAGGCCTCGATCGAACCTGTAAACGACAGAGCGGGAGAGATCATGGAGACCGAGACCGGCATCAAGGGCGGCTGACGTGGAGGCGGTACTGATCACGGGCACGTCGTCCGGCATCGGCCGGGCAACGGCGCTGAAGCTGGCAGAGGACGGCTACCGCGTGCTCGCGGGCGTCCGAAAAGCGGCCGACGGCGAACGCCTGAAGGCGGAGCTGAACGGTGCAGTCGGTGAGATCGAACCGGTCGTCGTCGACGTCACCGACGCAGCGACGATCGAAAGCGCGGTCGCACGGGCGAAGGAGCTGACCGACGGCGACGGTCTCGTCGGGCTGATCAACAACGCCGGCGAGCCGGTCACCGGACCGATGGAGGTCCTGCCGATCGACCAGCTCCGCCACCAGCTCGAGGTCAACCTGATCGGCCAGATCGCAGTCACCCAGGCGTTCCTGCCGATGCTTCGCGCAACCGAGGGCCGGATCGTGTTCGTCAGCTCGATCGGCGGGCAGGTCGTCTTTCCGTTCGCCGGCGCCTACCACGCCTCGAAGTTCGGGCTCGAGGCCGCGGCGGAGGCGCTGCGGATGGAGCTCGAGGGCACCGGCGTCGACGTGGCGATCGTCGAGCCGGGAGTCACCGACTCGGAGATCTGGGCGAAGGGCCTCGAGCAGGCACAGAAGATGGTCGCCGACCTTCCGGCCCCGCAGCGCAACCTCTACGAGGACGACATGGAGAAGTTCGAGGAGCGCCTGCGGAAGACGCGGGACGGCGACAACATGAGCGCCGACAAGGTCGCCGACAGCATCAAGAAGGCGCTCACCTCGGGCCGGCCTCCGAGCCGGTTCCCGATCGGCATCGGGGCCAGGGTCGCCTACCGGCTCCGGCCCGTCATCCCCGACAAGGTGTGGGGAGCGGTCGCCCGGCGTCCCTTCTCGGGCTGAGCCGAATTCAGAAGAGCTGCTGCGGGGCGGGCGCCGGCTGATCGGCGTTCGTCCCGTCACGCTCTTCGGCGTCCGCGGCCGGCGGTCGGGCGCGGGGGCGACCGCCCCGTCGGACGAGCCGGTTGAGCCGGCTCCGCTCCTTCGCCTCCATGTTGCCGCCGCGGGCGTAGAGCTCCTCGTAGCGCTGCAGGAGATCGGGCCGGTACTGGCGCAGCCAGTCGAGGAAGATCGAACGCACCTCTCCGCGGAGGTGAAGCGCGATCCCGCCGACGCTCGTCGCACCCGCCTCGCCGCAGAGCTCGAGGATCTCGTTGACCTGCTGCGGCGAATCGTTGATCCCCGGCATCAGCGGCGCCACGAGGACGCCGGTGTCGATTCCCGCCTCGCTCAGGGCGGCCACGGCCTCGATCCGCTTGCGCGGATTCGGCGTCCCCGGCTCGGTCGCCCGCCACGCCTTCGCGTCCAGCGTCGGGATCGACAGGCTCGCGCTGAACCCCGCCCGCTCGCTGAGCTTGCGGAACAGGTCGAGGTCGCGGAGCAGCAGCGGTGACTTGGTCAGCACCGAACACGGGTTCCGCGCCTCCAGCAGCTGCTCCCAGATCGCCCGCGTGATCCGATAGCGACCCTCGACCCACTGGTAGGGATCGGTGTTCGTACCGAGCGCGATCAGCTCGCCCTTCCAGGACGGCCGCCGCAACTCGGCCCTCAGCACCTCGGGCAGGTTGACCTTGACCACGATCTCCCGCTCGAAGTCCTCCCGCGCGTTCATGTCGAGGTACTTGTGGGTGGGCCGGGCAAAGCAGTTGTGGCTGATCACCCCGTCGGCGATGAAGTCCCCGGTTCCCGTGGTGATGTCGAACATCTCCACCTCTCGGCCGAGCGGTTCGATCTCGACGATCCGCATCGGGTTGCGGGCTTTCACGGCGGTTCCCGAGAAGTCGCGTTTCCGCGTGATCGCAGGGTCCGGGCCCAGGAGCGATTCGTCCGTCGTCAGGTGAGGACGTCGACCTGTCCCATGCTGAGAGCCGGTCACGTATTTCCAGCCGCGGTCGCTGAGGAATCTGTGGTCGCCACTGGCGATCAACTCGGTGCCGTTCTCGAGGCGGACGGCATAGGCCTGCTTCTTCGTCTCCCAATGGTTGAGGACGGTCGTCTTGACGTAGCGGCGATAGCGGCCGACGAACCGGGTCCCGTAGATCTCGTCGTCCGGCTCGAGTTCGGCGATCGGGGTCGCCCTGCCGTCGCCGCAGAGCACCAGGGTGTCGCCCGACAGGCAGTAGGAGCATGCATGCGTGCAACCTCTGTACGGGTTGATCGTGTGGCGGAAGTCGACGTAGCTCATCGGCGGCACCGCGTTGATCGCGGAGCGGGCCTGGATCTCGTGGAAGCGGATACCGACCGCCTCGGGGGCGTCGAACGTCCGGGTGACGGGCGCCACGTCGATTCCCGGCAGCGATTCCCGTCCCTGCGCCTCCGTCTTGAGGTTGTCCCACCGCACGAACACATGTTCGCAAACCGGCCCGACGGACATCTGGCGCTGTCGGCCTCGAGGTCAGTGGACGGGATTCGGTCCGCATAGCGGACCAAAGTTGGACCACTGCCTCTGAATCCCCGGGTCGGGAAGCCGTCGAGCCTGGGTTTGCTCCGGCGAGGCCTCGGGTAGCCCGCGGGGAATGGATCTTCCGAAGCCACCCGATCCGACCGCCGGCTATTCGCCTGACGAGGAGCGGCCGCTCGCGGCCTATTCGATCCTGACGGTCATCTTCACGACCGGGTTCATCGGCTCGCTGCGGCTCGCCTACCGCCACCGCGGGGAGCTGCCGGAGGGCTACGGGCTGCTCGACGTGGTCGCGATCGGTATCGCCACCCACAAGATCTCGCGGCTGATCACCAAGGACAAGGTGACCGCCTTCGTCCGGGCGCCGTTCACCCGCTTCCAGGAGCCCGCCGGTCACGGGGAGCTCGAGGAAGCTGCGCGCGGGGAGGGCGTGCGCCGGGCGGTCGGCGAGCTGCTCGTCTGCCCATACTGCGTCGGCCAGTGGGTCGTTGCGGCATTCCTGGTCGGCATGGTCGGCGCGCCCCGGTTCACCCGCCTGGTGTCGACGATGTTCACGGCCCATGCGATCGCCGACTTCCTCCAGCTGGCCTACAAGGCGGCCGAGGACGCGGCACCCGGGCGCGAGCCGGTTTAGAGCCTCCGGGGATCGGGAAGGCCTTTTGAGCACCCGTCTCGGGACGGGGGCCGATGCCCGAAAGCGGGACAGAGCGGGACGACCAGGAGGAAAATTTTGACTGAAGGACCCACGAAAGAGACCACGAGCGGCGGCATCACCGGCCGGTTCGTCGGGCGGGTGAAGGAAGCGCTCGGAGATTTCCGGGACGACGACAAGCTCGCCCGCGAGGGCAAGCTCCAGCAGGCGAAAGCCGAAGCCACGCAAGAGGCGGCTGACGCTGCCAAGGACGCTTCGATCGCCCGCCGCGAGGCGGAGCTCGAGGAGGAGCGCGCCGAGGCCGAGCGCGAGCAGGCCGAGCTGAAGACCGACCTGACGGAAGAGCAGCGTGAGGCCGAGGCCGACCGCCAGCGCGTCGCCGAAGAGGCCGAGGCCGAGCGCGAGAGCGCCGAGGAGATCGCCGACGTCGAGAAGCAGCGCGAGCGCGAGGTCGCCGTCGCCGCCCAGGAGAAGCGTGAGGCCGACATGGTCGAGCGCGAGGGCGAGGGACGCGCCGAAGTCATCGAGCGTGAGGCCGAGCGCGCCGAAGCCGAACAGACCAACGAGTAGGAGGAACCGAATGAGCTTGATAACAGCAATTCCGAAGGCCGCGATCGGCACGGGCGTGAAGATCGCCCGGCTTCCGATCGACGCCGCCCTGAAGATCACCGGCGTCGGCACCGACGACCGGGCCGACGCTCTCCATGACGCCGCCGAGCAGACCGCACAACGCGCCGAGACTGCCGCCGACCGTCGTCGTCAGGCCGCCGTCAGCCGGCGCGAGCGCGCCGACGAGCGCGCCGAGGAGGCTCGCGAAGCGATCCAGCGCGATCGCCACGAGAGCAAGCAGAAGGCGAAGCAGGACGCGACCGCGCGGAAGCACACGGCCGCCCGCGACGCCGAGCGCAAGAAGGAGAAGACCGCCGCGGAGGCGAAGCGCAACCGCGCCGAAGCCGTCGACAAGAAGCTCGAGGCGAACGCGAAGGAGCAGAAGGCCGTCGAGGCCGTGAAGAAGGCGGAGGAGCTCGACAAGAAGGCGGCCGAGCTCAAGGCCTCCCGCAAGAGCTCGGGGAACGGCAAGAGCGACACCGCCACGAAGTCGGGCCCGGCCTCCAAGTCCGGCTCGGCCAAGTCCCGGCATCCGCGACCAAGGCCAAGACCGGCAACGGCAGCAAGCCGAAGGCCGGCGCCGGGACGAAGTCCGGCAGCTAGAGGACTCCGGCCCCTACCCCGCGGCTACGGCCGCGGGGTACCCCTGACCAGCTCCGAGACCCGGCGTCTGACCGAGTCGGCGGCGGTCAGGGGCGGAGTCGGGGCGCCGCCGCTTCCCGAGATCCCGTCGAGGAGCTCGAGGAAGGTCTCGCGGGCATCGTGCCTCGGCTCCCAGCCGAGCTCCTCGCGAGCTCGCAGCGAGGACATCATCGGCACCGAGGTGCCCATGTCGACCCAGCCGGGCGGCGTCGGCTGCAGGCGCAGCAGCCAACTCAGGTCCGCGCCCGTGCGAACGAGCGACGGGGGAAGCTCGAGGAGCCTGGCTCCCATCAGCGCGGCGACCGTCGGCCCGTCGAGGATCGGCGTCGCCGCCAGGTTGAATGGGCCGCTGACATCGCCGAGCGCCGCGAGCCGGTACGCGTCGCCGACATCGTCGGAATGGACGGCTTGCACGCGCAGGCCCTTGATCCAGGGCATCACCGGAAGCAGTCCCGGCTTCAGCAGCCGCTTCGGCAGGAGCGGCCCGGCGAACAATCGCCGGATCTCGCTGCCGGCGTCCCGCTTGAAGATGAGTGCAGGTCGCAGCCGGACCACCCGCAGCTCGGGGGCTTCGCGCTCGATGCGATCGAGCAACCGCTCGCAGGCCGACTTGTCGACCGAGTAGAAGGAAGAGGAGATGCCGAGGGTCGGCCAGCTCTCGTCGACCGGGTCCGATGTGGCGCCCCCGGGGCTGTAGGCGCCGACCGAGGAGGCATGAACGAGGGCGGGAACGCCGGCCTCGACGACAGCCTCGAAGACCCGGCGCGATCCCTCCACGTTCACGGCCCTCGTCCGCTCACGGTCGCGGGAGGGTTGAATCGCCCAAGCCAGGTGGACCACGACGTCGGCGCCCGCGAACAGGGGCGCGAGGTCGTCGCCGGTCACGTCGGCGTCGAGCCACATGGTCTTGTCGGGGGCGGGCCCTGCGGGCAGCCGCCTCGCGATTCCGACGATCTCGTCGACGCGATCGTCCGCTCCGAGCGCCGCCAGAACGCTGGTCCCGACGTTGCCGGTGGCTCCGGTGACCACAACCTTCACGCCTCGGTCCTGCCCGCGCCTGCGGCGAAGAAACCACGCTTATCGCGGCGGCATCGGGGTAGCCGCTCGGAGCCGGATTCCACCCATCGAACAGCACGAGGAGCGACGAATGACCGACCGCCCGATGGACATCTACCTGAACGACCACATGACCGGCGCAACGCTCGGATCGAAGCTCGCCGGGCAGATCCGCGACCGCAGCGAGGGCACACCGCTCGGCGAAGCGATGGCCGGGATCGCCGCCGACATCGAAGAGGACCGCCGATCGCTGAGCGACCTGATGGACGCACTCGACGTGAGCCGGAACCCCGTGAAGCAGGCGGGCGGCTGGGCGGCCGAGAAGTGGACCCGCGTCAAGTTCAGCGGCGCCGGGTCGGGAGATGCAGACCACGGCAACTTCATGGCTCTCGAGACCCTGACCCTCGGCGTGGCGGGCAAGCTCTGCCTGTGGGTCGCACTGCGGGGCGTCGCCGATCGCTACGACGCCATCGGCGAGGCCGAGATCGACCGGCTCATCGGTCGCGCGGAAGCCCAGCACGAGGCGCTCGAGCGGTTCCGCGAGCAGGCCGCCGTCAGGCTGTTCGGCGATTCCGCCTGAAGCGCCACCGGGCGCGGATTCGTTCGAAGGACCCCGGGTACACCCGAGGAGAACCAACGACGAAAGGCTGAGATGAAGGCGCTTACCTGGCAGGGAAACGAGGACGTCCGGGTCGAGGAAGTTCCCGATCCGAAGATCGAGAAGCCGACCGATGCGGTGATCCGCGTGACTTCGACGGGTCTCTGCGGCTCCGATCTCCACCTCTACTCAGTGCTGGGTCCGTACCTGGATGCCGGTGACGTCCTCGGGCACGAGCCGATGGGCATCGTCGAGGAGGTCGGTTCCGAGGTCACCAACATCGCCCCGGGCGACCGCGTCGTGATCCCCTTCAACATCTCCTGCGGGCACTGCTGGATGTGCGATCAGCACCTGTTCGCGCAGTGTGAGACGACCCAGAACCGCGACACGGGCACCGGCGCGTCGCTGTTCGGCTACACCAAGCTCTACGGCCAGGTCCCGGGCGGGCAGGCCGAGTTCCTGCGCGTTCCGCAGGCGCAGTTCGGGCCGATCAAGGTCCCTGAGGGACCTGTGGACGACCGGTTCCTGTTCCTCTCCGACGTGCTGCCGACCGCCTGGCAGGCGGTCGAGTACGCGGCGATACCCGACGACGGATCGGTGGCGATATTCGGCCTCGGCCCGATCGGCCAGATGTCGGCGCGGATCGCCGCCCACAGGGGCCACCGGGTCATCGGCCTCGATCTCGAGGCGGACCGGATCGAGATGGCGCGCAAGCTGGGCATCGAGGTGATCGACATATCCGACGAGACCGACGACACGACCGCGATCGCCGAGCAGGTCCGCGACCTGACCGACGGCCGCGGCACCGACTCGGCGATCGACGCCGTCGGCATGGAGGCGCACGGAGCACCGATGGCCGAACTGGCGCAGAAGGCCGCCGGACTCCTGCCCGACGCGATCGCGAAGCCGATGATCGAGAACGCCGGAATCGACAGGCTCAACGCGCTGTACGGCTGCTTCGACGTCGTCCGTCGCGGCGGCACCGTCTCGGTCAGCGGCGTCTACGGCGGCGCCGTCGACCCGATCCCGATGATGCAGATCTTCGACAAGGGCCTGCAGATCCGGATGGGGCAGGCGCACGTCAAGCGCTGGATCGACGACATCATGCCGCTGGTGACCGACGACTCCGATCCGCTCGGGACGGAGGACTTCGCGACCCACCGACTGCCCCTCGAAGAGGCTCCCGATGCCTACGAGCGCTTCCAGAAGAAGCAGGACGGCGTCTTCAAGGTCGTGTTCCAGCCGTGAGCGGCGGGTTTCGGCTCGGGCGCGTACGGGCAGAGGGCGGGGACACCGATCCACCACGAAGGAGCAGCCGATGAGTGAGCACGAGAGCAACGTCGATCCGGACGAGATCGAGCGCCACGCCGAGGAGCAGGCACCGGTGAGCGAGGCCGGCGGCGGCGAGAGCGAGGGGTTCGAGCTCGCCGAGGAGCAGCTGATCGACAAAGCCGAGGGCGAGGGCGGCGACCCGCTGGAAGACCGGTTGCCCGTCGAGGATGCCGAGTCCGAGAACCTCGCTACCTACGGCGAATCCGACGAACTGGAAACCACCGAACGCGAGGGCGGCGACCCGGAGGGCTGAGGGCGGTCAGCCGGCGGCGAAGGCGGCGATCGATGCCGCCAGCCGCTCCGGCTCCTGCGCCATGAACGCGTGGCCGCCGCCCGGGTAGCGCTCGAGGCGCGCGTCCGGGAGCGCGGCCGTGAGCAGCTCGGAGTTGACCGCTGGGATGACGACGTCGTCGTCGCCGGCCGCAACCAGAACCGGGCAGCCGATGGCGGCCAGTCGTGACTCTGCCGACTCGCGGTGCCACGCGATCATCGCCACCTCCTGGGCGCTGAGGACGTCGTGATCGAGCTCGCCCCTCGCCGCGGCGACCACGTCGCCGAACTCGGCGTAGATCTGCTCGGCGAGCGGTGCGGGGAAGAGGAGCCCGAGCAGGCGTTGCGCCTGCTCGGGCGGGGTGCCGCCGTGGTCGGTCAGGGCGTGCCACACCTCGGCGTCGGCGACGACAGCCTCAGGCCCGCCGCCGTCAGTGCCCAGCAGGACAAGCCGGTCGACCCGGTCCGGATCAGTTGCGGCGACGTGCTGGGCGACGAAACCGCCCATCGACCAGCCTGCGACCACGGCCGACTCGATGCCGAGCGCGTCGGCCAGAGCGATGACGTCGTCGGCCATGGCGGCGACCGTCAGCTCGCCGGTTCCCGCATCCGAGCCGCCGAGGCCGCGATTGTCAGGGCAGATGACGCGGGCGGAGTCGGCCAGGGATGCGACGAACGTCGGGTCCCAGTCCGCCGCCGTCGCCGCGTAGCCGTTGACCAAGATCAGCGGCTCGCCGACGCCGGCGCTGCGCCAGGCGATCCGGCCCGCCGGCCCGTCGATTACGCCCTCGTCAATCACGGGGCCACCCTAACCAGTGGGGCGGGACCCGAGAGGCCTCAGCCCGAGGCGATAGTCGCGGGCCTGGAGGCTGCGCGCAGCGACTGAGCGAGGGGCGGGCGCTCGGCGCACGCCGGCGCGATGCGGTCGATCTCCCCGTCGACCCCCGCGGGAAGGATCAGCGGGCCGGGAACGGCCCGGCCGGGGTCGATGCGGCGCTCTGCGGCGACGAGCACCTGGTAGGCCATCGAGCTGAGGGCGCGGAGCGACTGGTGGCGGTTGCGCCGCTCGCCGAGTCGGGATTGGGCGATCGAGTCGAGCCCGGCGATTCGGAGGACGTCGATCAGCATCGCGATCTCGACCCCGTAGCCGACGGGGACGCTGAGCCCCGCGAACAGGTCGCGCCGGATCGCGATCTCGCCGGCCAGCGGCTGGTCGAGCCCGGCGAGCTCCGGGAAGTGGAGGTTCAGGATCGGCCGCGCCATCAGCTCGGTGACCCGCCCGCCCTCGCCGGGCAGGAGCTGATCGGCGGCCTGGAACGGCCGCGCGAACGAGCCCTTGACGAGTCCGACGCCGCGCTCCGTGAGGATCGGTCCGAGCAGGCCGGTCAGGAGGCACGGATCGAAGCCGACGGTGTCGGCGTCGAGGAACGCGATCACATCGCCGCTCGCGACACCCGCCGCGCGCCACATCGCATCCCCCTTGCCGAGGCACGGCCCGAGATCGGATCGGAGCTCGTTCTCGTCGACCACCGTCGCTCCGGCGGCTCGCGCGACCGCAGCCGTCCCGTCCTCCGAGGAGGCGTCCACGACGATCAGCTCGTCGAACACGCCGCGGCGCCGAAGCGGCTCGATCCGCTCGACGATCGTCCCGATCGTTCCGGCGACCTCGCGGGCCGGCACGATCACCGACACCGTCGCCCGGCGTTCCGCGGCCAGAGCATCGGGATCAAAGCGGGAGCCATCCCAGGTCCGACGCTCGATCCACTCGCCGACCTGAAGGTCCCGGGCCAGGCCGCGGGGCGCCCGTCCGTCGGTCCGCGCCGACGTCGTCACCCGCACCGACGCGAGCCGGTGGATGGCGATCCCGCGTTCGCGGAGCCGCTGCGCGAGGCCTTCGTCCTCGAGGGCGATGCGCGGCTCCATCCCACCGGCGGCCCGATACGCGCGCGCGGTGATCCCGATCGAAGCCCCCGAGAAGTGGGGATGCTCGGCCGGGCCGTCCTCGGCCGACACAAGGAGCCTCGCGGCATGTTCATGGCGACGCCGGGCCAGCGTGCCCTCACTGAGCAGGTCGGACTCAGGGCGGTCGAGATCGATGTGACCCCCGATGGCCTCGGCGCCGCACGCGACGGCGGCGAGCTGCGCCTGCAGCCAGTCGGGGTCGACGCGTGAGTCCCCGTCGGTCGTCGCGATCAGGCCGTCGTCGGCTCCGGCGAGCTCGAGGCGACGGCAGGCGATGTCCATGCCGTGAGCCCGGGCCCCGCCGGCGCCGCCGCCGGCGACGGCGATCGTGTGGAGATCGGGCCCGCCAGCTCCTCGCGCTGCGGCCGCAGCCCGCTCGGCCGTGGCATCGACGCAGTCGCTGAGCATCAGCAGGATCTCCCAGCGGCCCGGATCGACGCCGCGCTGAGCGCAGAGCGCCTCGATGCAGGCCGCGATCAGTCGCTCCTCGTCCCGCGCGGGAACGACGACGACCGCGACAAGTTCTGCACGCGGGGCGGGCAGTACTCCGTTCACCACTCCGCACCGCTCTCGACGAGCTCGCGGCCCGCCTCGTACGCGTCGTCGGCGTCATGGGTCAGGACTCCGACGACCCGCCCATCGCGACCGTAGGTGGCGACGAACCCGCCGTCGCCGCGATGCTCGATTCGGACGTCGTCGAAGCCGTCTCCCCACGCGACGTATTTGAGCGTCCTGTGGCCGATCGTCGACCAGAAGCCCGGGGCGGAGTCCCAGCTCTCGTCTTCGGCGCCCGCGAGCACCGCGCCCGCGACGCCCCCCTGGGCGAGCGCCTCGCCCCAGTGCTCGACCCGGAGCCGGCGCCCGGCCGCCTCGTTTTCGGCGATGCAGACGTCCCCGCATGCGAGGAGACCGCCGACCGTAGTCCGCATCCGCGCGTCGACGGGGATCCTCCCCTCGACCAGCTCGACCCCGGCACCCTCGGCGAGCTCCACGCGCGGCTCGATTCCGAGCGCGAGGAGGATGGCGTTGGGGACTATCCACTGATCGCCCACCTCGGCACGCGGCTGCCGAGAGCAGTCGATCTTGAGCAGCGGTGCACCGGTCCTCAGATCGACCCCGAGCTCGCGGAGCCAGGAGGCGATGATCTCCCCGACCTCGGGGCCGAGGCGATCGATCTGCGGCGACCGCTCGACCGTCGCGAGGATCACGTCGGCGCCGTTCATCGCCAGCGACGCCGCCGCCTCGCAGCCGATGAACCCGGAGCCCACGACGAGCACCCGTCCGCGTCCGGCCCGCGCGACTCGCTCGGAGTCGCTGCGGCTGCGCAGCGTCAGGACGCCCGCGTCGGCGGGGATCGGGACCGGCGGGGTTGCCGGGCGGGCGCCGGTGGCGAGCACGCAGCTCTCGTACGCGATCGGCTCGCCCCCCTCCGGAACCACCGCACGCCCGGCCGCGTCCAGCGACCCGACCCGGCATCCGGTCACGATCTCGATGCCGTTGTCGCGGTAGAAGTCGGTGTCCCTCATCGGCAGCTCCGCCGCATCGATCTCGCCCCGCAGGTACTCCTTGCTGAGAGCGGGACGCTCGTACGGAGGATCCGGGTCGGCGGTCAGCAGCGATATCCGCCCCGCCCCGCCGCGATCCCGGTAGGCCTCGGCCGCCGCAAGCCCGGCGGGGCCGCCCCCGACGATGACGACGTCGCGGCGGGACCCGCTCACGAACGCTCCCAGCGGCTGAGGCGGTAGCCCTCCGCCGCCTCGCCGTGAGTCCGTTCGAGTCCCGCCCGCCGGTCGAGGATCGCCTCGACGGCCGCAGCGTCGAGCGGAGCCTCGTCGTCGTTCCCGCGCCAGTTGGCGGCGACGATCGCTCCCGGCCAGGCGAGCCGCGCCTCGACCTCGTCGAGCGCCCGCTCGACGTCCTGACGGCTCCAGTAATAGAGGACCTCGGAGCAGACGACGAGGTCGAACGGCCCATCGGGCAGCGACTCGCGGAGGTCGCGCTGCTCGATCGTCACCGATGCCCGGCCGGCGAGACGCTCGCGGGCGCGTTCGACGGCCCGCGGGCTGAAGTCGGCGGCGACAAGCTCTTCGCAGCGCTCGGCCAGCATCTCCGTGAAGACGCCGATCGAGCAGCCCATCTCGAGCGCCCGGCGGATCGGGCGATGGGGGAGGGCATCGAGCGTCGCCCGGTACTTGTCGGCCTCGTACCGGCTGGTCTCGTATGACCACGGGTCCGCCGCGTCCCGGTAGATCCGTTCGAACCGCGCTGCGAGCCGCTCGGTCACGGGCTCTCCTCCGGATCGAGGATCCGCCGGCCCTCGCGCTGCAGCAGCGGGTCGAGGCGGTGCTGAAGCGTGAACAGCTGCAGGTCCCGGCGCGCCCGGTCGAGCCCCGAGCCGGTGGCGAACGGATGCGAGCCGCAGGCCCGCGCCGCCTCATCGAGGATCCGCGTGGCGGCCCCGGCGACCTCGGAGCGGAGCTGAATCGCGAGCGAGCGGAGCTGCAGCGTCTCGTCCTCGGCGCGAACCGCCGCGTGGTCGAGCCAGACGTCGATCGTGGCCGCGGCCGCGGCGATCCTCCCGGCCGCCAGCTGGGCGAGCGGATCGTCGCGGCGCCGTGCCGCCAGCTCGGCGAGGCTCGAGTCGACGGCGGCGTCCGCCATCCCCGCCCAGGTCGCCGTCGTCCGCATCGCGTCTCGGGAGAACCAGGGGTCCCGGCCGAGTTCGCCGGGCCCGCCGATGATCGCCCGGACCGGCGTCGAGTTGAAAACGACCCGATGGCTCTCTGATGCCCGGAGGCCGCTGCCGCGATACCAGCCGCGATCGATCTCGACGCTTTCGTCGATCTCGACGAGGACGAGCGAGGGCGGACCGGGTTCGCGGCCGCGGACCATGACGAGCGCCGCCTCGACGCCCCCGGCCCCGGAACAGAACGTCTTGGCTCCGATCAGGACGGGCCGGTTCTCGTCGCCCGCGATCCGGGCCGGCTCACCCTCGTCCGGACCCGGGTCGGCACCCCAGACGCCGAGCAGGCAGCCGCGCCGGACCCGATCGGCGTACTCGTTCCGGACGCCCACGGCCGCCGCCGCCGTCAGCCGGTCCACCGCGTTGTAGTGGCCGTCGAGAATCCGACCGACGGAGGCGTCCGCGGCGGCAACGGCACGCAGGATCCCCCATTCGCAGGTGAGCGACGGGCGCTCGCCGTCGGCACCGGGAAGCGTTGCGCTCTGGATCCGCGCCTTCCGCAGCGTCGCGAAGGCGACATGGGGGAATCGCGGTGCCCGGTCGAGCGGTTCGGCGCCGGCGGCGATCTCGGGCAGGGCGGCGAGCAGGTCGGCGGGGAGTTGGTCGGCCCCGAGGGTCGCGCCGAGGTCGCTCACCGGATCTCTCCGGCAATGTCGCGGTCCCGCACCGGGCCGCCGGACAACGTCGCCGGCCGCAGTCCACGCGAGCGGATCAGCCCGACGAGCGGCTCGATCAGCGCGATCGTGTCGGCCGGATTCTCGCGGAGCGCTCCCGGGCCGATGCCGTCGTGCATGAGGACGACGGACCCGGGACCGAGGTCCTCGCGCAGGCCGGCCAGCATCGAATCGGCCGATCTGCCGCGCCAGTCCTCGGTGTCGCAGCTCCAAAGCCATAGGCCGAGCCCGAGCTCGGCGGCCAGGTCGGCGGTCCACTCGGCGAGCACGCCCCAGGGCGGACGCCAGGTCCGCACCTCCAGGCCCATCGCCGCGAGCACCGCCAGATCCTCGGTAGCTTCCTCCGCGACCTCGTCGCGGGACCGTTCCGTGTGGCGGACGTGGCGGCCGCAGTGGTATCCGACCTCGTGGCCCTCCGCCGCGATCCGGCCGACCAGATCGAGGCCGTGCCGGGGTGTCACGAAGAACGTGGCGCTGGCACCGGCGTCGGCGAGGGCCTCGAGGGCGTGGGGAGTCCATGCCGGGTCGGGTCCATCGTCCAGGGTGATCGCGACAGCCCGCTCGTCGAGCTCGCGGTGGACGGTTGCGGTTCGTGTCGCCATGCCGATTGCGGGTTACCCCGCGACGGGCCGTCTTAACTTGGGCGTCACCGTCCGTTGAGCAAATTGACGACGGCGCGCTCGATCGCGGCGCGATCTACGAACTCGTCCGGCCCCTTGCGGCGCTCGAGCCTCCGCAGGGGCGCCGCGATCGTCTCGCCGGCGTCGAAGCGGTCGAAGACCCGGGGGTCGATGTAGGAGGCGCGGCAGACCGCGGGTGTGTTGTTGAGGAACTCGGCGACCTCGCGGGCGGTCTGCGCCATGATCTTCTTCTTCCCGGCCTTGGTGTTCTCCTCGCCGTCGTGCTGCGCGAGCACCTCCGCCGCCACGACGGTCGCGTTCCAGGTCCGAAAGTCCTTGGCGCTGAACTCTTCGCCGATCGTCTCCTTGATCCAGCCGTTGACCTGGTCGGGCGTGAGGTCGCGCCGGGTCCGGCCGTCCCGGTACATCAGCAGGTCCTCCCCGGGGTTGCCGCGTTTGGCGAGCGCCTTCAGGACCGGGATGACGACCGGGTCCGAGATCCGGTGCTTGCTCACCTGCCCCGACTTCGCGGGGTACTCGAACTCGGCGCCCTTGCGATCGAACTGGACGTGGCGGACCTTGAGGGTCGTCAGGCCGTAGCTCTCGTTTTCGTCCTCGTAGCGCTCGCTCCCGATCCGGAACAGGCCGAGGTCGAGGAGGGCGACCGCCGCCGCGCAGACGCGCTCGAAACCGAGCCCCCGGCCGTCGAGGTCGCTCGTGACCCGCTCGCGCAGCTTCGGGAGCCGACGGGCGAAATCGAGCATCCGGTCGAACTTCTGCCGGTCGCGATGGGCACGCCAGTCGTCGTGGTAGCGGTACTGCTTGCGTCCGGCCGCGTCGATTCCGGTTGCCTGCACGTGTCCCCGGGGATCGCTGCAGATCCAGACGTCGGTCCACGCCGGCGGGATCGCCAGCGTCGAGATCCGTCCGATCACGTCGGCGTCGGTGATCCGGCTGCCGTCTTCCTCGTGGTAGCTGAAGCCGCGGCCCCGACGGATTCGCGTCAGGCCGGGTCCACTGCAATCGACTCGTCGGGTCCTCGGCATCGGGACTCTGCCCTTACCTCGGCACGCCCGGGCGCAAACAAAGCTGCGGGTTGGGGGAGGGTCAGCGCAGGGCCGCTAGAGCGTCGTCGGCGCCGTCGTAGATCGAGATCGCCTCGTATGCCCCGGCGATCCGCAGCAGTCGCTCGACCTGCTCCTTGGCGCAGCACATCGCCAGCTCGGTGCCCTCGGCCTGCTCGAGCTCACGCCAAGTCTGGATGATCAGCGCCAGCCCGCTCGAATCGATGAATTCGCATTCGGAGAGGTCGATCAGCACGGAGGCGTCGTCGGCCTCGCGGGCGACGCGAAGTTCCGCCTCCAGGATCGGGGCAGTATCGAGGTCGAGCTCTCCGACGACGGAGATCATGTGGATCGGCCCGTCGAGCTCCTCCGTCTTTGCCGCGAATGGTCTGGGCATCAGGCTGCCGGATCCTACTGCCAAAGCCGTCGGCAGCACTGACCCGGCACAATCGGTTCACGACATGGGTGACAGCTCGACATTCACGGGCGGGGGCTCGCAGCTCGGCTACGGCTCTACCGCTGTGGACCGGGGTGGTCCCGGCGCTCGTCGCCCTCGGCGGTCTCGCCCTGATCGACGCGGCGCACACCGGCTGGATCATCACCGGGTTCTTCGCCGTCGTGCCCTTCACCGTCGCCCTGGGCGGCAACGTCCGTGCCACCGTGCTATTGGCCGTCTTGGCGATGCTCACGGCGGCCGGCAGCGGCGTCTGGAACGACTTCGTCGGGACGGCCGAGTTCTGGGTCCGCTTCGGGATCGGCCTCGCGCTCTCGGGGTTTTCGGTCTTCATCGCCTACGTGATCGAGCGCAGCAACCGGACGGCGCGGCGCCTGGAGCTGCTCAACGAAGTCTCCGCAGGGGTCGCGGGGGGAGAGAAGGCCTCGCTGGCCGACGCGCTCGAGCGGATCACCGCGGTCGCCGTGCCCGAGCTCGCTGACATCTGCATCGTCGACGCGATCTCGGGCGACCGGATCGAGCGGATCGCGGTTCGGGCCGCCGAGCCGCGCGCGCATACGGTCGAGCCCCACATCCTCGCCCGCGACCCGACCATCCAGGCGGAAGCGGCTTTCGAGCGGGACCCCGGCGAGGGCCCGATCGTCAACGCCCATTTCACCGACCACGACATCGACCTACTGACCGCGGACGAGGGAGAGCGCGAGTTCGTGCGGTCGCTGGAGGTCCGGTCGTTCATCGTCGTCGCCCTCCGCTCTCGCGGTCGCCGGATCGGCGTCCTCACCCTGATCCAGGCCTGGTCGGGGCGCCGCCACGACGACGATGACGCCAGCTTCAGCCAGGTTCTCGCCGACCGCATCGCGCTGACCCTCGACAACGCGGGTCTCTTCTCGGACCTCGAGAGCATCGAGATGCGGATGGACTCCGTGATGGACGTGCTCGACGAGCCGGTGACGATCACCGAGCGGGACGGCAAGCTGATCTTCGCCAACCGGGCGGCGATCGAGCTGGCGGACCGCGACAACCTCCAAGAGCTCCTCGACCCCGAGCCCGGCGAGCTCGACTTCGACATCTACGACGAGGACGGGGTGGCCCTCGGCCACGGGATTTTGCCGTGGCAGCTCCCGGACCTGAAGCGCGGAGCGATCCTGAGGATGGTCCACGCCGGCCACGGTGAGGAGACCTGGCTGCGGGTCCGATCGCGGATGATCCCGTCGATCGACAACCGCCCGATCTACTCGGTGACGGCCTTCGAGGACGTGAGTGAGATGAAGTTCGCGGAGTTCGCCCAGTCGGTCTTCGCCAGCACCGCGGAGCTGTTGAGCACTTCGACTGATCCGCAGCTGATGCTGCAGCGCCTCGTCCGGCTGTTGATCCCGCGGCTCGCCGACTGCTGCGCTGTCCTGACCCCCGTCGGCGACGGAACGCTCGCGCTCGCCGCGATCGCCGACGGCGACGACGCCCGCGAGGAGATGCTCCGCCGGGCGATCGGCGACAACCCCTTGAAGGGGGACTCCCCGGGGATGCCGGAGATGCTCGCCTCCGCCGTGCCGATCGTCTACGACGCCGCCGTGCCCAAAGGGTGGCCCGAGGCCGCCGGCGGACTCGCCGCCGGGATGGAGGCGATCGGCTACGGCTCCGTGATGGGGCAGCCGCTGCGGATCGGCGACCGGCTGATCGGAGTCATCAGCTTCGCGAACCGCGTCGAGCGGCGGGCGTTCACCGCGCTCGAGCAGCACATCGCGCTGCAAATCTCCGAGCGCGTGGCGCTGGCGATCGAGAACGCGCGGATCGCCAGCGAGCGCGCTGAGATCGCCGAGACCCTGCAGAACGGACTGCGCCCACCCGACATCCCCAGCGTTCCCGGCTGGTCGCTCGCAGCCCTCTACAGCCCCGCGGGTTCCGAGAACCGCGCCGGCGGCGACTTCTACGACCTCTTCCGGATCGAGGGCGGCTGGATGGCGGTCGTCGGCGACGTGACCGGCCACGGCGCCCGCGCGGCCTCGCTGACCGCACTGGCCCGGTACACGCTGCGGACCGCCAGCTCGCTGACGAGCGATCCGCAGCGGGCCCTCGCCGAGCTCAATGACGCGCTGCTCGCCCAGCCCGGCGCCGCGCTCTGCAGCGTCGCTGCCTTCACCCTCGACCAGCCGGCCGCCGGCGAGGTCCGGGTCGCGGTCGCCGGCCACCCGCCGCCGATCGTCGTCCACGGTCGCGAAACCCGCGAGATCCATCCTCCCGGGCCGCTCCTCGGCGCCTTCGACGACGCCAGCTGGGAGCTCGAGACGGTCAAGCTCGAGCCCGGCGACAAGCTCGTCGTCTACACCGACGGCGTCGTCGAGGCCCGCGGCGACGAGGGCCGCTTCGGAGAGGATCGCCTGTCGCGCCTGCTCGGTGGGGTCGCCGATCCCGCCGATGCGATCGGCCGGATCCGGAGCGAACTCGACACCTTCGCGGCCGGCGATCTCGACGACGACGCCGCGGCGCTCGCGGTGATGCTCGAGGTACCCGGCGGCCTCGAAGGCGAGTGGGCCAAGCGTCCCGGTTCGCGGATCCGGGCGGGATCGGGGGTTTCGGCATCGTGATGGGGGGTAGCGAGCCGAGCATGGCGGAAACAAAGGCGGCGAAGCAGCCTCGGCTGCGGCTCACCGTTCCCGCCGAGGCCGCAAACGTCGCTCTCATCAGGCACGCGCTGGCGGGGCTCGCGGAGGGGGTGGGCATGGATCGGGCGGGAATCGCCGATCTGAAGACGGTCGTGACCGAGGCCTGCATGAACTGCGTCGTCCACGCCTACCCGGGCACCGCGGGGGCGATCGAGGTCGAGGCCGAGCCCGGCCCGGATCACTTCCGGCTCACCGTCACCGACCACGGCGTCGGATTCCAGCCGCGCCCCGACGTCGAATCGCCCGGCTCGAGCCTGCGGCTCGGCCTCTCGCTCGTGGCGGCGCTGAGCGCCAGCTTCTCGATCAGCGGCAGCACCGGCGGCGGCACCTCCGTCTCCATGGTCCTGCCGCTCGAGCACTCCGGCCCGGTGCCGACCGTCCGCGAGCAGCAGGCCGAGGTCGAGCCGGCGGCCCCCGAGGTGGCGATCTCGGCATCCGAGCCGGCCCTCCTGCCCGGCGTCCTGTCGCGAGCGGTCAGCGCCTTCGCGCTGCGCCGGGACCTCAGCGTCGACCAGATCGCCGATGCGATCCTCCTCGCCGAAACGGTCTCCGACACGTCCGGTGACGCCTTCGGCGGGAACGATCTCAGCTTCGCGCTCGCAAGCGGCGACAGCGGCATCGAAATGACCGTCGGGCCCCTGGCCGGGGGTGGCGGAACCCGTCTCCGCGAGGGCTTGAAACTTCCCGAGGACACCGGCTCTGTCGAGACGCTCGCGGACGCGGTAACCGTCGAGACCAGGGACGACGGCGAGTACGTCGCGTTCCTGATCGCCGCCGACGACGACTGACCGCCGCAGTCCGCTCAGACGCGGTCGCGGAGCTTCGTCAGGGCGCCGCGAAGGATCCTCGAGACCTGCATCTGCGAACAGCCGATCTCGGCTGCGATCTGCGACTGGGTCATGTCGTCGGCGAAGCGGAGCTTGATGACGCGGCGCTCGCGATCGTCGAGGTGGGGGAGCTCCTGCTCGATCGTCAGGCGTCCTTCGACCAGTTCGTAGCCGCCGTCCTCGGCTCCGATCCGGTCCGCCGCCGGGGCGGCGTCGTCCTCGTCGGTGCGCATCGTCCGGTCCATCGAGACCGGCCGGCGGTTCAGGTTCGCTTCGAGCATCTCCAGTACGTCGGTCTCGTCCTTGCCGAGGTGGCGGGCGATCTCGCCGATCGAAGGGGTGCGCTGGAGCTCGGACTCGAGGTCGGCGGTCGCGGTCTCGACCTCGGCGATGCCCTCCTGCACCGAGCGCGGCACCCGGACGGTCCAGACCCGGTCGCGGAAGTGGCGCTTCAGCTCGCCGAGGATCGTCGGCCCGGCGAACCCCTTGAAGGGCACTCCCCGGCTCGGGTCGAACCGGTCGACGGCCTTGATCAAACCCATGCTCGCGACCTGTTCGAGGTCCTCGTGAGGCTCACGGGCGGTGCGGTAGCGCTTCGCCATCGCCTCCGCGAAGGGCAGGTAGTTGCGGACCAGATCCTCGCGTGCGCGCTCGTCCCCGGCGGCGGCGCGCTCCCAGAGGCGCTGCTCGGTGACCGGATCGAGGGAAGCGTCGTTTGACTTCCTGTGGGCGGGGTACGTCACCAGCCGACCCCTCCACTCGGAGGCGGGCCGGCTTGATCGACTACCCCCGGTCGAGCTGTACGGGGCGCAACACGGGTGGCTTTCCCCCGTGTCGCGCTCCGGCGACCTTTTTCGGCTTCGCGGATCAGCGCTGCTTGGGGGTCGGAGCGATCATTCCTCCTCAGGGTAGGGACCACCGGTCCGCGGTTGCAGACCGGCGCCGCGTCGGCGTATCGCCGAGCTCGAGGACAACGCCGGGCCAGTTCGACCCCGGGTCGTTGCGTCGACCGATCCTCGTACGAGCAGGTCCCTCGCGCTTGACCGCTACGCGGATTCTCGACCCCCTGAACGGCCGAACGGCCGCTGAATGCGAAAGCGGCCCGGTGGCCGAAGCCACCGAGCCGCTCGCTTTCCGGGGGAGCCGAGAGCTAACGGGAGATCGTCTTGCTCGTGGCGCCCTTGCAGAGGTCGGTCTTGCCGACCTTGGCGTAGAACTCGCCGTGCTTGTAGCCGGAGTTGCCGATGGCCCACATGTACTTGTCGCCGTTGGCCTGGGCGGTGTCGGTCCCGATCTTCATGTCGCTCTTCGGGTTCTGGTCGCTGCCGAGCTGCTTGAAGACCTTGACGGTGCGGCCGTTCGCGCAGTTGTCGTTGTCGGAGGACTTGACGTAGCCGTAGTAGTCGCCGTTGTCGCCCTTGATCGACACCTTCGTGTCGGCCTTGCCGCCGGCCTGGGCCGAGGCGACTCCGCCGAAGGCGGTGATCGAGATGGCGAGGGCGGCGATTGCGGTGCGGGCCTTGGTGCTGTTGAACATGACGTGCTCCCTTTCGGAGTGGTTTGAACTTGCACGACCATGATCAGCTCGCGAGGGCGATCCGGACAGGCACCCGGGGGTGAACCCGGCAACACCGCGCGGCTCTCGTTTCACCCCCGGGGCCGTCGGGTAGAGAGCGCCCTGTGACCGACTTCGGCTACACGATGATGAGCGAGCAGTCGCGACCAGACCGGCTCGTCAGCGATGTCGTCGCCGCCGAGGCCGCGGGGTTCGACTTCTCGGTGATCAGCGACCACTACCAGCCGTGGCTCGCCGAGCAGGGTCACTCCGGGTACGCGTGGTCGATCCTCGGCGCCGCCGCCCAGGCGACCGAGCGGATCGGGCTGATGACCTACGTGACCTGCCCGATCCTCCGCTACCACCCGGCGGTCGTGGCGCAGAAGGCGGCGACCGTCCAGATCCTCTCCGGCAACCGTTTCCGGCTCGGCCTCGGTGCCGGCGAGAACCTCAACGAGCACGTCGTCGGCAAGGGCTGGCCAACGGTCGGCGCCCGCCACGAGATGCTCTCCGAGGCCGTCGACGTGATCTACGGCCTGTTCGACGGTGAGAAGAGTCGTTCAACCATCGCGGCAAGCACTTCGAGGTCGAGACAGGCGAAGCTCTGGGACCTGCCCGACGAGCGCGTCCCGATCGGAATCGCCGTCTCGGGCCCGGACTCGTGCTCGCCTTGCGGGCGCGCAAGGCGGACCTGATGATCGCCGTCGAGCCGAAGGCCGAACTCGGCGAGATGTTCGACGAGGCGGGCGGCGACGGCAAGCCGCGGGTCGGCCAGATCGCCGTCTCCTACGACCCCGACCGCGACGCCGCGGTCGAAGCGCGCCCACGAGCAGTTCCGCTGGTTCGGCCTCGGCTGGAAGGTGAATGCCGACCTCCCCGGACCCCGATCCTTCGACTGCGCGCGCCGCAGTCCGTCGATCCCGGCCCACGTCGCCGAGCAGCTCGCCCTGCGGGCCCGATGTCGACGAGTACGTCGAGAACATCAAGCCCTACCTCGACGCCGGATTCGACCAGGTCGCCCTCGTCCAGATCGGTGGCGACCACCAGGAGAGCTTCATCGCCTGGGCGGAGGCGGAACTGCTGCCCGCCCTGCGCTCGCTCTGACGCCCGCGCCCTGAGTTCGCGAAACTAGGGGTCCATGTCGACGACCCCGATCAGCAAGGACCAGTCGCTCCACGACCGCCGGATCGAGGAGACGGTGCCGCTCGTCTCGCCCGAGGAGCTGCTCGCGGAGTTCCCGCTCAACGCCGAACAGGCCGCCGCGGTCATCGCCAGTCGCCGTGAGGTCACTGCGATCCTCGATCGCGAGGACCCGCGCCTGCTGGTCGTCGTCGGGCCCTGCAGCGTCCACGACCCCGCCGCCGCGCTCGACTACGCCAAGCGCCTCGCCGAGCTCGCGCCCGAGCTGCCCGACCTGCTCGTCGTCATGCGCGTCTACTTCGAGAAGCCGCGGACGACGACGGGGTGGAAGGGGCTGATCAACGATCCCCACCTCGACGACTCCGGCGACGTCAACACCGGCCTGCGGACCGCTCGCCACCTGCTTCTCGACGTCCTCGAGGTCGGATTGCCGATCGGCTGCGAGTTCCTCGACCCGATCACGCCGCAGTACATCGCCGACACCGTGGCCTGGGGCGCGATCGGGGCCCGAACGACCGAGAGCCAGACCCACCGCCAGCTCGCCTCCGGCCTGTCGATGCCGGTCGGCTTCAAGAACCGCACCGACGGCAACGTCGGCGTTGCGGTCGACGCTGTGCGCGCCGCCGGCGCTCGCCACTCCTTCGCCGGCGTCGAACTCGGCGGCGGCTCGGCGATCCTCCGGACAGCGGGCAACGCCGACTGCCACATCATCCTGCGCGGCGGCCGCGGCGCGACAAACTTCGACGCCGCCTCGATCGCCGCCACCGTCGAGAGCCTGCGCGCCGTCGGACTTCCCGAGCGCGTGATCATCGACGCCTCCCACGACAACAGCGGCAAGGACCACGAGCGCCAGCCGGCCGTCGCCGCCGCGATCGCCGAACAGGTCGCGGGCGGGAACGAGGCGATCGTCGGCGTCATGCTCGAGTCGTTCCTCGAGGCCGGCCGCCAGGACCTCGGCGGCTCGCTCGCCTACGGGCAGTCGGTCACCGACAAGTGCATGGCCTGGGAAACGACGCTCGATGTCCTCCGCGGCCTCGACGGGGCGACGCGGGCGCGGCGTGAGGGCGGCGGGCTCGGGGCTCAGCCGTCCGTCACCGAGTAGTTCGCGGTCACCGATTGAAGCTCGGGCGTCGCGTCATTGCTCGTGCTCTGGAGGGCGACGCGGTACTGCAGATACCGGGAGCTCGAGCCGATCGCTCCCGACGGAGGGACGGCGGACCATGCGCTCCAGCTTCCGTCGGGCGTGGGCGCGCTGCCGGTGCGGACGCTGAGCGCGACACTCGTGCCGGCCGGGGTCACCGGCGTCCCGCTCAGGATTCCCCAATCGACGACCCTTCCGGCGTCGAGCACACGCGAGTCGAAAGTGCCCGCCGTCGCGTACGGGGTCATGCGGAGCCAATCGACCCGGAGATCGGTGCCGCCGGCCAGATAATCGCTGACGAGCGGGCGCATCTGGGTCGCACCGAAGGACGTCGTGTGCGAGGCGACCTGGGTGCCGTCCACCGAATACGTGACTGCCGTCGGCGTCCAGTCGATCCGGTACCGGTGCGGCGATCCGATCAGGCCGCCGGCGGCGAGCTGGGTCTCCTGCTGGGAGCCGCCGTTGTTGGTCCGGGCGTAGAGGCCGCCGCCCCCCTTGGTGCTGAAGATCGCCCACTGCGGCTGGTTGTTGAAGTCAACCCCGAATCCAGCGTGCTGATAAGGGCCGTTGGCGAAGGTTGCGACGAACTCGACCGAGCGCCCGGCCCCGAAGAGCTGACTCGTCCCGAACGAGGCACCGTCGACGCTGAGCGCTCCGCCGGAGACCGACGTGCGACCCGGCGCCGACCAGAGGTTGGTCAGCCAGCCAGACGGCAGGCTCGTCCCCCTGAACTCCTCGCCGACGGTCGGGCGGAGTGTCAGCTCCCCGTCGGCGGTCTCGGCGAGCTGTGTTCCAGCCCCGACCTGCCCGGCCGCGAAGTCGGCGGTGCTCGTGTCGGTGACGGCGCCCGTAGTCGTCGTCGGCGGCGTCGTGAAGCTGAGCGGAGGGGCCGCCGCGAGCGGGAAGGATGCCGCGTTGCCCGCCGCGTCGGTCGAGCGCAGCCGGTAGTAGTAGGTCGTTCCGGGGCTCAGGCCGGTGAGCCCAACCGTGTGATCGGTCACGCGCTCGGACCGTTGCTCACTGCCCGTGAGCGAGCTCGGCGTGGTGCCATAGTCGACCCGGGAGTCCGCGAGCTCGTCGGTGCGCCAGCTCACCGTGGCCGTCCCGCCACTCGCTGCCTGGGCGTCTGCGTTGCTGATCGCCGGGGGCGTTGTGTCCGCTGTCGCGTAGGCGGCCGTGTAGTTGCCGGGGAGGGCCTCGAAGAACGCGTACTCGACGCCCTTGATGGTCCTGAGGGTCGTCGGGATCGGAGATCCTCCGCGTCGCACGACGCTGAGCTGACCGGCTTTCGAGCTGGTCGGCACCATCGCCTGGAGCCCGGCCGCGCCGGCGCCGGCGTCGATTGAGAAGCGAAGCTCGTCGGCGCTCCAGTCGATCGACCCGAAGGAGGAGTCGTTGCGGCCGTCTGTCCAGGTGAGGAGCTGGCGCGCGGAGATCACCGGCACGCCCCTGGCCAGGGCGGAGGCGACGATCGCGTCCGCCCCGGACGAGTCGACGTCGTCGGTGTGCATGTTGGCGACGAACGCTCCGTAGTAGCCCTCGGTCCCGAGCGCGCGGTCGAGCAGCGTGTCGATGGTGGCGGGATAGGACTGGCCCGACTCGTCGGTCATCTGCGTCGCCGCCTGATAGACGTCGATCACGGACCCGTCCTGATCGGCGAAGCGCATCGGCATTCCCGATCCCGTGAACATGCCGGGCCGGTCCTGGACCCACTCACCGGGCCAGTAGTAGTAGTTCGTGTCGAGACGGATCCCGCGCTCGCCCTCGATCCGCGCCTGGCTCGCCCAGTCGCTCCAGACCACGCAGTGGGTGCGGTTAGTGCTCGGCGCCGGAACGTTTCCGTACCGCGCTCTGAAGTCGGCGATCTGAGCGTCGAAGTCGTCGGCGAGCGATGCCGGTGTGTAGTCGTTGCACCCGGAGGTCAGGTGGGCCGCGACCTCGAAGCCCTGCGACTCGAACGACGACGCCTGCGACGGCGTCAGCGGCGAGTCCGGGTAGAGGTAGGAGGTCGCCCGCACGCACTCCCAGTCGGCGACGGAGCAGCCGCTCGGACTGGCGGCGTTGAACTGGCCGAAGCGACCTGCCGTGCCGCCGCCGGCGTGGTCGTCGCCGGTCATCACGACGGCGGCCTTCTCGGAGCGGGGGAAGTACCAGAACCGGGGCAGCGGCTTGCGGTCGGCGTTGAGCTGGCCGATCAGGTTGGCGAGGAGGCGCTGCTGCTCGTCGGCCTGCGGAATCGCGACCTTGTCGAGGTTGACCCAGTCCGCCGTGGAACCGCCGAAGAACAGGTCGTCGGAGCGGGTCGGCGAGAACCCGTCCCGCTCCTGTCCGGCCCAGGCCGGGTTGCCCTGCCGGGTGTAGACGACCGAGCGGGCGAGGTCGTAGGTGAACGCGGCGGCCTGGCCACCGTTGGAGCCGACGTTGCGGACCGTCACCGCAGGGGACGACGTCGCGGTGGAGGCGTCGGAGTAGAGCGAGGCGATCGTTGTGGCTCCGCTCGTCGTGTACCGGTCGGCGGTGCCGTGGAACTGCATCGTCTCGCCGACGATCCCTCGTCCGGGCGGAGCGGCGGTGTCCACCTTGATGTAGGCGTTCGAGAGATTGCCGCCGGCGACGGACAGTCCGAGCAGGCTCGACAGCTGGGGATCCGGCCGCATCGCGATCAGGTTGCCGCCGCCGTTGACCCACGTCGTGAGCATCTGCGCCTGCGATGACGTCAGGCTGGTCGAGCCGAGGATCGCCACGTCGTAGGAGGCGAGTGTCGAGGCGGTCACCGAGCCGAGGTTCTCGACCCTGAACTCGTTTAGCCCCTCGGCACGGAGGATCTCCGAGTAGTAGCGGCTGAACGGGTCGGCGGGATTGGCGATGACCAGGATCGGGCCGCCGGGTCCCTGGTCTGACGGAGGCGCCGCCCCGGTCGCGAACGTCCAGCTGTAGTCGGAGGGGAGGCGGTTGCCGGCGAGATCGTGCCGCCCCCGACGCCCCGCCGCTGACCGTCGCGGTGTAGGTAGTCGAGTTCTCGAGCGGCTGGCTGGGAGCGAGGATCGCCTGTTTGGCGTTGGCGTCGTAGCTGACCGTGGCGGCGATCTCCTGGCTGCCCTTGCGCAGTTTGACCGTCTGGCCGCTGATCGTCGCCGGGTCCATCTTCTCGTTGAAGGTCGCGGTGACCGGCGTGTTCGTCGCCGCCGTCGTCGAGTCCTGCGCGGGCGAGACCGAGGTCACCGACGGCGGGGTGACGTCGGGGCCGGCGCTGTTGTTGAAGACGACGTCGACCCAGTAGTTGCTGGCCTGGTAGGTCTGCGTCGGGAAGCCGCCGGTGGAGCCATAGCGGTAGACGCCGTTGCCGCCGTCGGTGCCGTTGGCGAGGCCGTGCAGCGGCGGCGTGTCGGTCGCCGAGGCGAAGCCGTTCGTCGTCGCGGCATAGTGGCCGTTGCGGAGCGAGGTAGGAGGCGACGTAGGTCGTGCCGGCTGTGACCGGGACCGGCGGATTCGAGCGCCACCTGCTGCCAGCCGCTCGCGGACTCGCCGGTGAACGTCGCCTGGGCCAGCATGTTGCCGGAGGCGCTCCAGAGGTGACCGACGTGGGTGCCGGTGTTCTGGCTCCCCTTGTAGAAGCGAAGTCCGGTGATGTAGCCGTCCTGGTCGGACCGGAACTTGACCCCGAGCTCGACGGCGTTGGGATCGGTCTCGACCGGCGGGGTGACGGAGTTGCTCCAGAGCGAGCAGGGGCAGGAGCCCGGCGCCGCCCCGGTCGCGAACGTCCAGCTGTAGTCGGAGGGGAGGCGGTTGCCGGCGAGATCTGCCGCCCCCGACGCCCCGCCGCTGACCGTCGCGGTGTAGGTAGTCGAGTTCTCGAGCGGCTGGCTGGGAGCGAGGATCGCCTGTTTGGCGTTGGCGTCGTAGCTGACCGTGGCGGCGATCTCCTGGCTGCCCTTGCGCAGTTTGACCGTCTGGCCGCTGATCGTCGCCGGGTCCATCTTCTCGTTGAAGGTCGCGGTGACCGGCGTGTTCGTCGCCGCCGTCGTCGAGTCCTGCGCGGGCGAGACCGAGGTCACCGACGGCGGGGTGACGTCGGGGCCGGCGCTGTTGTTGAAGACGACGTCGACCCAGTAGTTGCTGGCCTGGTAGGTCTGCGTCGGAAAGCCCCCGGTGGAGCCATAGCGGTAGACGCCGTTGCCGCCGTCGGTGCCGTTGGCGAGGCCGTGCAGCGGCGGCGTGTCGGTCGCCGAGGCGAAGCCGTTCGTCGTCGCGGCATAGTGGCCGTTGGGAGCGAGGTAGGAGGCGACGTAGGTCGTGCCGGCTGTGACCGGGACCGGCGGATTCAGCGCCACCTGCTGCCAACCGCTCGCGGACTCGCCGGTGAACGTCGCCTGGGCCAGCATGTTGCCGGAGGCGCTCCAGAGGTGACCGACGTGGGTGCCGGTGTTCTGGTTCCCCTTGTAGAAGCGAAGTCCGGTGATGTAGCCGTCCTGGTCGGACCGGAACTTGACCCCGAGCTCGACGGCGTTGGGATCGGTCTCGACCGGCGGGGTGACGGAGTTGTTCCAGATCGAGCAGGGGCAGGAGCCGCCCGATCCCCCACCGCCGACGTTCACCGTCACGCCGACCTGCCCGTTCTCGAGGTTGCCGCTGTCGTCGACGGCGCGGACCCTGATCTGGGTCTGGCCCTGCTGGCTCGGGGTCCATGAGTACGTCCATGAACCGCGGCCGGTCGCCCGGTGCCAGGTCGAGCCGCCGTCGACCGAGACCTCGACGCCGCCGACGACGCCGCCCTGGTCGGTCGCTGTTCCGCTGATCTGCGTCTGGTTGCCGACGGAGAGCTGCGTGCTCGTGGTCGGCTGCTGGATCGTCGAGGTCGGCGCGTTCGTGTCGGTCGACTCGGTGGCCGTGCTGCAGGCCGGCGGCGAGTGTGGCCGGCTGGGTGCCCATGTCGGCGAGCAGGTTGACCGTCGCCTGCTGCATCCTCGCGTCGGCCGGCGGGCCGCTGCGATCGTGCTCGGCGTCGAGGCCCCACGGCCACTGGACGGTGCCGGCGGCGAAGACGAGTGCGCCGCCCTGGTGGCGGTAGAGCGTCATCGAATGCGTCGCCTGTCCCGGACCGTAGTTCGTGCCCTGATCCTGGAGGCGCTGTTGCGCGTCGACGGTGGTCGAGGAGAGCCGGAACGTCCCCGGGGGACGGAAGCCGTTGTCGAGGTCCTCGTCCCACTCGTAGCCGATGGTGTCGTCCGGCAGGGTCGCGGTCTGCCCGGCCGAGAGGCCGGCGATGCTGGTGTTGCGCCAGAAGCGCATCTTGCCGTCGGCCGCGGGCACCTGCATGGCGAAGCTGCAGCAGTTGACCATGAAGATGTTTCCGGTCAGGGCGTTCTCGGGCTGCGAGCCCTCGGGGTTGAACGAGCGGCTGTCACGCCAGGTGCCGGTCCACTCGGAACTCGGGTCGATCTTCGCGTTCGCGTGCGTCTCCTTGTAGGAGACGAGCGTCCGGTACGGAGTCCCCGAGCCGTCGATGCTGTTCTCCCAGCGCGTCTTCCAGAAGATCTCGTTACCACTGAAGAACGCGAGGTTCACCCCCGCGTTGCGGGCAGCTGTGACGTTGCTGCGCTGCCCGCCCGACCAGTACTCGTCGTGCCCGACGGACATGAACACCTTGTGATCGAGGATCTCGGCGCCGCGCCGATCGCTGTCGACCCCGCTGAAGTAGCTGACGTCGTAACCGTTCGACTCCAGCCAGCGGACCATCGGGTACTCGGAGTTGAACACCCAGTCCTCATTGGTCGTCCCCCGCGTCGTGAATGGTCGGTTGTAGCTGACCTTGTAGGCGCGCCCGTCGGGGGAGCCCGTGTAGAGGCTGTTGCCGCCGTAGCGGTTGTATGCCTGCCAGGTCGTGTCCGAGGTCTGAAACAGGAGGTCGGAGCCACCGTCGTCGTCGCGAACGACGAAGAAGATGTGACTCTCACCCGGGTTTCCGTCCTCGCGGACGAGCTTGGCGAAGTAGATGCCGGAAACGGCGTCGCCGGGGACCTGCCAGGAGGCCGACCGCTGCCAGTTGCCGCAGTCGATCAGCCCGGTCGTCTGCTGGTTGATGCAGGCCGGCTGGTTCTGGGGGAGGCTCGCCGATGGCTGAACCGTGTCGACGAGGCGGGCGCCGTCGCCGTCGTAGTAGCCCATTCGGTAGATCTCGAGGCGGTAGTCTGTTGCGTTGCTGTCGACCTTGAAGTCCTCGGTCTCACCCTGATCAACGCTCATCTGGGTCGCGAAGCCCTGGATGCCGGCGCTTCCGGCTCCGGAGACGTCCCACTGGCTCGGGGGCGTGCCGGGCTTCGAGTTCTCGCAGGCGATCGGGTTCAGGACGGGCTGATCGCACGGTGCTGCCCGGGCCGTGTCGGCTCGCCAACCGAGGGCTGCGACGACGGCGACAAGCGCAATCAGGCCGAGCAGGCAGGCGCCGCCGAACCAGGCCCCCGCGCTGAACCTTCGTTGCTGCACCACATGGGATCAACGACCCACTACCTGATCCCTTCCTCCGATCTGCGTCGGCGGGGTGCCGGAAAGGTGCCGAATCGCCGTACGGCCGGGCGACGGCGATGGACCAGCCGAGGTTCCGGACCGCTTCCGAGCTTCTGATCCTGTGCAATAGTGGCAGCCGCCACATGGCGAAGGTAGAGACTGGAAATGGGTCCGATGACGGCCGATCCGGCGGCGGGGGGTCCCGAGGACGCATCGTCATCGCGGAACCTGAAACCAAGACCCGGCGCGGGATCCGCGACGCGCTTCGGGACGAGGCCGGCTTCGTCGTCGTCGCCAGCGCCGGGGACGGGACCGAAGCACTCGAGCTGATCACCTTCTACCGGCCCGACATCGCGCTGATCGAGCTCGAGCTCCCCGGGCTCGGCGGGCTCGAGCTGACGGAGCGGATCGCGACCGAAATGCCCGAGGTGGGGATCCTGATCTTCTCGAGTCGCGACGACGACGAGACCCAGCTTCAGGCATTCCGGGCCGGGGCCAGCGGATTCGTGTCGAAGCGGGTCGACACCAGCGGGGTCGCCAGCGCCGTACGAGGCGTGCTTCGCGGCGAGGCGGCGGTTTCGCGGACCCTGGCGATGAGCCTCGTGGAGAGGTTGCGGGCACTGCCGGACTCGGGAACCGGCATGCGGCCGGTCAGGAGCAAGCTCACTCCGCGCGAGTGGGAGGTCGCGGATCTGATGTCGGAGGGCCTCGGCACCGGGCAGATCGCCAACAAGATGGTGCTCTCCGAGGGCACCATCTATACGTACATCAAGCACATCCTCCGCAAGCTCGATGTCCACAGCCGCGAGGAGGCGATCAGGGAGACCAACAGGATGCGCGAGCCGGGGGCCGACCCCGAGGGGTGAGGATCGGCACCGGGGCCGGGCCGGTGCCAAAAAGGTCTGATTGCGCAGCGAACGCGCGATTCGCCGCTCTCGTCTGCCGTTGACATGGCAGCGGGGCCATCCCGGTCTCCGCGATGAAAGCCATGGAGGGTTCGCTCAATGTCTGACCTGACGACTCACCGGATCGGGCTCGACAGCGACGTCCCGTCCCTCGGCCTCCGCAGGCGGTTCCGCCGGGCACGGCCGCAAGGTGCGGAAACGAGCGCCTGCCGGGTTGGCGTCGTCGGGCTCGGCTACTGGGGCCCGAACCTGCTCCGGGTCATCTCCGATCTCGAGTCGACCGAGCTCGCCTACGTGTGCGACCAGGATCGGGACCGACTCGACAGGATGGCCAGGCGGTATCCGGCTGCCCGGGCCAGCACCGACCTCGACGACCTGCTCGGCGACGAGTCGCTCGACGCGGTCATCCTCGCGACGCCGGTGGGAACCCATGCCGGCCTCGCCGATGCGTGTCTTCGGGCCGGCAAGCACACTTTCGTCGAGAAGCCCCTGGCCGCGTCCTCGGACGAGGCGGGGAGTCTCGCCCGGGTCGCGACCGAGCGAGGCCTCGTCCTCATGTGTGGGCACACGTTCACGTACAGCCCGCCGGTGCGAGCCGTGAAGCAGCTGATCGATCGCGGCGATCTCGGCGACCTCTACTTCATCTCGTCGAGTCGCGTGAACCTCGGTCTCCATCAGCGGGACGTCAGCGTCCTCTGGGACCTCGGCCCGCACGACTTCTCGATCCTGCGCTACTGGCTGGGCGAGAGCCCGCTGACGATCGCCGCCAGCGGACGGGATGCGGTCGTGCAGGGCATCCCCGACGTCGCCTTCCTGACGTTGGAATACGGGTCGGGGGTGCTCGGCAACATCGAGCTGAGCTGGCTCGCCCCGAGCAAGCTGCGGCGAACGGTCCTAGTCGGCAGCGAGAAGATGGTCGTCTACGAGGACGGCTCGCCCGAGCCCGTACGAATTTTCGATCACGGCGTCGTCTACGAGGACCCGGAGACGTTCGGCGAATACCACCTCTCCTATCGCACCGGCGACATCGTCTCCCCGCGGGTCGAAGGGAGCGAGCCGCTCTCACTCGAGATCCAGGACTTCATCGAAGCCGCCAGGGCCGGACGTCCGCTGACGGCGCAACTGGATCTGGCCCTCGACGTAGTCGAGATGATCGAGGCCGCCGAGGAATCGCTCAACGATCACGGCGGGCCGGTGCGCCTGGCACCCGTCGGTCACCGCAACCTCGTGGCGTGAGCCGCCTCCGGGTCCGCGCGGGGTGATGATGGTCGCCGGAACCGCCACGGTCACTGCGGAGCCGACGGCCGCCGAAGGAATCCGTACCCGTCCCGTCGTGACGTCCGCCTATCGGCCTCGCGACTACCTTCTGCGTCGTGTGCTTGCGGTCGCCGACATCGCGGGGGTGACCGTTGCCGGGGCGCTCACGCTGCTTCTGATCCCGGTTCGCGACCCGTGGCCCGGGGTGCTGCTTCTCCTCGCGACCCTGCCGGCATGGCTCGTGCTCTTCCGCGTCTACGGCCTCTACGACCGTGATGTCAAGCGGATCAGCCTCTCGGTCTTGGACGATCTGCCGGCGCTGTTTCAGGCCCTGGTGCTCAGCACGCTGCTCCTCTGGGGCTACATCGACCTGATCGGATACGACCCAGGCCCGGGGCTTCCCGGCGCCGCCGTCTTCGGGCTCACCGCGCTCCTCACGGTTTCGGCCGCGCGGCTCCTCTCCAGGCGCCTGTTCCTCCATGCGAAGGGACCCGCTCGGGTCCTGCTGGTCGGCGGATCTGCGATCGGAAAGGTTCTCATCCGCAAGATGCGGGATCACCCGCAGTACGGTCTCGAGCCGGTCGGCGAAGTCACGGTCTACGAGGATCCCGGAGTCGACATCCCCTGGCTCGGCGAGCTCGACGAGATCGACCTCGCCGCGCTCGTGACCGAGCAGCGGATCGATCGCGTCATCGTCGCCGCCCAGGGGATCGACGAGGAGACGATGATGAAGCTGGTGGGCGACTGCGGAACGGTGTCCGCGAAGGTCAGCCTCCTGCCTGGCCACGTCGATGCCCTCGGACCTTCGCTCGAGGTCGATGACATCGAGGGGTTGACGATGCTTGGTCTGAACCCGCTTGTCCTGCCTCGCTCCTCGGCGGCGATGAAGCGGGCGCTCGACGTCGCCGGAGCCTCCGTCGGTCTCGTGTTGCTCTTGCCGATCCTGCTCGCGGCCGCGGTTGCGGTCCGTCTCGATTCCCCGGGCCCGATCCTGTTCCGTCAGCGGCGAATCGGCCGCTGGGGCCGGCCTTTCACGGTGCTCAAGTTCCGCACCATGGCCGTGAACGCCGAGGCATCCACCGCGGAGCTGCGCGCCGCCAGCAGCGATCCGGACTGGCTGAAGCTCGATCACGACCCCCGCATAACGCGGGTGGGAGGGGTGTTGCGACGGGTCAGCATCGACGAGATGCCGCAGCTGCTGAACGTCCTCCGCGGGGAGATGAGCCTGGTCGGCCCGCGCCCTCTGATCGACAGCGAGGACAGCCTCGTCAACGGCTGGGAGCGGACGCGGCTCGACCTCTCGCCGGGGGTCACGGGCATGTGGCAGGTCCTCGGCCGGACCGACATCCCGTTCCGGGAGATGCTCAAGCTCGACTGTCTCTATGTCACGAACTGGTCGCTCTGGCTCGATCTGAAGCTGATCGCGCGGACGATTCCGGCGGTACTGGCCCGCCGCGGCGCCAACTGAAACCAGGGCGTCGTTGCGGCGCCCGCGCCCTGGTTCAGGCCGGCGCTAGCCGATCGCAGCTAGAGCGAGGAGCGGATCGCATCGACGACGCGCTCGGCGTCGGCAGCGGTCAGGCACTGGCCCATCGGCAGCGCGAGGCCGCACGCCGCGAGCAGCTCGGATCGCGGCAGCGTCCAGCCCTGATCAAAGCGGCCAAGGGCCGGCTGGCGATTGAGTGGCGTCGTGTAGTAGGCGCGCGTTTCGATGCCGAGCCGGCTGAGACGGGCCTGGAGCCGGTCGCGGTCATCGGCGATCACCACGTACAGGTGGTACGCGGCGGCGGCCTGCGGCGTCTCGCTCTGGGGCCGGACCAGCTCCGCGATCCCGGCATCGGCGTAGGCGCGTGCCGCATCGCGGCGGGCTGCGATCCATCCGTCGAGCTCGGGCAACAGGACCCGCAGGGCCGCCGCCTGCATTTCGTCGAGCCGCGAGTTGTAGCCGACGTGATCGTGCCTCCAGCGCTCCGGCGACTGACCGTGCGCGCGCAGCGAGCGGGCCAGCTCGGCGACGTCGTCGTCGTCGGTCACGATCGCGCCGGCGTCCCCGGTCGCGCCCAGGTTCTTGCCCGGGTAGAAGCTGAACGTCGCCGCGTCGCCGATCGCGCCGGCCCGCCGGTCACCGAGCATCGCACCGGCCGCCTGGGCCGCGTCCTCGAGAACGCGGAGTCCGTGGGCGTCGGCGAAGTGCCCGATCTCCTCCATCGGCGCGGGATTGCCGAACAGATGAACCGGCACGATCGCACGGGTCCGAGGCGTGAGCACCGGCTCGACGGTGGCTGCCGTCATGCAATGCGTCTCCGCGTCGATGTCGGCGAAGACCGGGGTCGCCCCGGCGTTGACCACCGCCTCGGCCGTCGCGAAGAAGCTCACCCCGGGAACGACGACCTCGTCTCCGGCGCCGATCCCCAGCGCGCGCAGGGCGATCGTGATCGCATCGGTGCCGTTCGCGACCCCGATGCAGTGCGCCCGGCCGATGTGAGCTGCGAAATCCGCCTCGAAGGCCTCGACCTCCGGGCCGAGGATGTAGCGCCCTGATTCGAGCACCGCCCGCTGGCGCTCGGCGACCCGGTCGAGGAGTGCCGTGATCGCCTCGCGGGTAGCGAAGAGCGGGATCGGCGGAGCTGTGGCCGTCAGCGCCAACGTTCGAGGAGGTCCTCGTCGGGGACGTTCCGGACCGGGCGGGCGGGCACGCCCATGACGACGGCCCGGGCCGGCACGTCGGCGGTGACGACCGCGCCGGCGGCGACGAAAGCCTCCGCGCCGACCTCGACCCCCGGACAGATGACGGCGCCGCCGCCGACCCGGCAGCCGCGGCGAAGCGTGACGCCGACCCGGGGCTCGTCGGCGGGATGTCGCGCCATCGTGTCGTCGTTGGTGGTCACGACACCCGGACCGACGAAGACGTCGTCCTCGATCAGGCTGTGAGCCGTCAGGTAGCAGTTCGTCTGGATCCGCACCCGGGCGCCGACCCGGACGTCGTTGTCGACGGCCGACCCCCTGCCGACGACGGAATCGGCTCCGATCACGCTTCCCTCCCTGACGTGTGACTGGTCGCCGGCGATCGCCCCGGCCTCGAGTACGGCCCCGGCAAAGACCACGGCTCCGGTGAGCACCCGGGCGCCGGGACCGATGAGCGTCGGTCGGCGGCCTGCGAGTGGACTGGCGGTCGACTGGCTGCCCAGCTCGAGCCGCTTGCCGATCACCGCGTTGTCCTGAACCACGCATCCGGCGCCGATTGTCGAGCTCCCGTGGACGACGACGTTGTGTCCGATCTCGACCCCGGCGGCGACGGTCGCACCCGGATCCACGTGGGAGTCGGGGCGTCGCTGAAGTGTGTCGCTCTGCATGTCGACCGAACAACGTGGGATCGGGTCGGTCACTTCCGAATGGTCCGAAGGGCGAACGCTGCGAAAGCACCCGCAACGATCATGCGTTGTTGTCGTGATGAAGGCTGCAGAGCCGCCCCAGGGCAGCAACCAGCGGAAGAAGGGATCGGGAATCGCCATCTGCGCCGAGGGGACGCTGCGACGCCGCATCCGCCATGCCCTGGCCGGTGCCGAGGAGCCGGTGGCGGTTGCGGGCGACGTCGAGGAGCTCCTCGACTCCACCCTGCGGCCGGCAGACCCCCCGGCCTGCGTGATCCTCGCCGCACCCCGGATCGACTCCGATTTCGGTGAGGTGATCGCCAAGGTTCACACGCGCGTTCCGACGGCACCGATCCTGACCGTGAGCCGGCGCGCCGGCGCCGGTGACGTCCGCCGGGCGATCGGGTTCGGCGTCGATGGTGTGGTCCTCGAGCAACGGATCGACTCGGCGCTTGCGCCAGTCGTCGAGTCGGTGCTGAACGGCCAGACGAGCGTTCCGAGCGCCCGTCGAACCGAGATCGAGACCGAGGTCCTGACCCAGCGGGAGCGCGAGGTTCTTGCGCTTGTTGCCCAGGGAATGAGCAACGCCGAGCTGGCGGCCGAGCTGTACCTGACCGAGAGCACTGTCAAGAGCCACCTGTCGTCCGCCTTCGGAAAGCTCAACGTCTCCTCGCGCCACGAGGCGGCGAGGCTGATCCTCGATCCTGAGCGAGGGCCGTCCCTCGGGATTTCCATCGATCCGAAGCTGCGGCGCGACGAGGCGTCGCCGGACGATGCCGAGCATGCGGTCCCGGCGGGTTGAGGCGATGTCACCCGGCCCCGACCTCGCGATCATCGTCGTCTCCATGAACGACGCGGAGTGGCTGCGGCGGTGTCTGCAAACGGTCTACGAGCGCGCCGGGGCAATCGATTTCGAGATCACGGTCGTGGAGAACGGCGACCCGGCCGAGGCGGCGGAACTGCTCGCCGCGGAGTTCCCCGCGGTCGAACTCGTGGCGAGCGAGAACCGCGGCTTCGCCCACGCGAACAACCTGGCACTCCGATCCAGCGATGCCCGGTACGTCCTCTTCCTGAACCCCGACACCGAGCTCGTCGACGGCCGGCTTGCCGATCTGGTCGCGATTCTCGATGCTCGCCCGGAGATCGGGCTCGCGGGAGTCCGCCACCTGACCCGTGGGGCGGTCTACCCGTCGATCCGCCGGTTCCCGAGCGCCTCGCGGGCCTTGGGTGCCGCCCTGGGGTCTGAGCGCTGGCTGATTCATCCGTCGTGGGCCTGCGAGCGGGTGCTCGAGGAGGCGGCATACGAGCGCGAGACCGACTGTGACTGGACGGTCGGCGCCTTCATGCTCGGTCGTCGCGAGGCGCTGGAAGCTGCCGGGCTGATGGACGAGCGCTTCTTCCTCTACTCAGAGGAGACGGACCTCTGCTTGCGGATCAAGCAGGCGGGCTGGCGCGTTGTTCACCTACCGCAGATGACGATCATCCATCACGCCGGCAGGGCGGGGGTGGATCCGAGGATGGAGGCACAGAATGCGTATGCCCGGATGCAGCACGCCGACAAGCACTTCACGCTGCCTCAGCGCGAGGCCTACAGGCTGGCGCTGGCGACCAACCACGGACTCCGCTGGGCGCTGGCGGTGATTCGCGGTGACAGTCGGACCCGCATCGCGTCGACCGCGGCGCTGGCGGCCGTGCTGGGGATCGGTCCGCCGCCGTTCGTGCCACCGCCCCGCGTGGCGGTTCTCACCGGCGGGACTGACGGATCCGATGAGCGCATCGAGTTGAGCGTGGCGGGAACGCGATGACCGCAACGGACGCCCTGCGGGAGCTATGGCGACGCAAGCACCTGACGCTTGTGGTGATCGCCCTCGCGATCGTCGCAGCGGTCTTCGTCGCCGGTCGCGGGTACACCGTATACCGGGCCTCGACGGACATTCTTCTCGACACACCCCGATCCCAGGCGGTCGACGTCGGCACCACGGGGGAGCAGAACGACACCGTCCCCGAAATCGACATCCTTGCGACACGCGCTCGGCTGCTCGGCAACCTGATGGCGTCGGGACCGATCGCGGGTGCGATCGCCAAACGCGCCGGCGTGGACCCCGATCGCCTCATCGTCGTCCCGCCGCCCGACGGCGGGGCCGACGAGTCGTCGCCGGTGAGCCAGAACAGCGAGGACGCGGCGAAGGCAGACGCAGTCGCCCTGACGGTGACCACCGACTCGACCTTGCCGATCATCCGGGTCCTCGGGCAGGCCCCGGGGGAGGACACGGCGAACCGGCTTGTCGCCGGGGCGTCGAGGGAGCTCGAGAAATACCTCGGCTCCGTTGCCGCCGAGGATCAAGTTCCGCAGATCCAGCGCCTCGAAGTCGACTCGATCGGCCTTCACTCAGCGATCGCGCAGTCCGGCGGGCCTGGAGGAGTGGGCGCGGTCCTGGCCGCTCTGCTGGTTCTGACGGTCGGATGTGGGGCGATCGTGGTCGTCTCGCGTGCACTCGACGAGCGGGCGGAGGTCGACGGCGAGCCGAAGGCGACCGCGACCGCCGTGATCGAGGACGAACCGGTGCGGGATGTGACGGTCAATCCGGGCCCGAAGGCCAAACACAAGTCGAAACGGAAAGCCGGTCGGGGACTGAACGGATCGGGCGAAGCGGCGCCGGCGACGTCGCCACCGGCCGGACGTTGATGCCATGAAGCTCGGTCGCCACCTGCGGGAGCTCTGGGGGACGAAGCTCGGCCTCGCGATCGCCGTGTCGGTTGGTGCGCTCGCCGCGGCCAGGGTCCTGTTCTCGATCGGCATCCTGCCGCCGTCGCTCGAAGGCAACTCGGTCAAGCTCTCCAGCGCCTCCACGCAGGTGCTCGTCGATACGCCCAACTCCGCGCTCGTCGACCTCCGCCAGACCACCTACGACATCGACTCGCTCACGAACCGGGGAGTCCTGGTCGGCAACCTCATGGCGAGCCCCCAGGTCCGGGAGATGATCGGGCGGCGGACGGGAATTCCGGCCCGGCAGATCACCATATCTCCACCCCTGACGGCCGATCAGCCCCGGCCAATCGCCGGGGCGCACGACCCGTCGGTCACGGATCTCGTCGCCTCACCGGGTCGTCCCCGGGTTTCCGTCGAGGCCAGCCCGACCTCTCCGATCCTGACCATCGACGCCGAGGCATCGGACCCCGATCTCGCCGCTCGCCTGGCCGACGCGACCGTTTCGGCCACCCGGGACTACATGAGCAAGGTCGCCGATCTGGAGAACACGCCTGCCGACAGCCGGGTCAAGCTGATCCAGCTCGGACTGGCGAACGGCGCCGCCGTCAACCCGGGCGCGCCCGTGGCGATGGCGCTCCTGGCCTTCGTCCTGGCGTTCTGCCTGACCGGCGGCTTCGTGCTGTTCGTCGCCCGGGTGCGCCGCGGCTGGTCCGGACGGGACGACCTGCGGCGCAAGCCCGCAGCCCGTACGACCTGAGCCGTGGAACTCGTCGCGATCACCCGGATCCTGCTGCCGCACCGTTGGCTGATCGCGGCGGGGGCTCTGCTCTCCGTTCTCGTCGGCCTGGTCGCTTCAGGAATCTTGACCCCGATGCCACCGGGTCTCGGATCGAGCAGTCCCGACAGTGCCACGGCGATCAGCCGCGTCCAGATTGACGCCCCGCATTCGTTGATCGTCGAAAAACACGTGAAGGGCGCTGAGACGATCACACCGCGTACGCGGATCCTCGCGTTCCTGATGTCCGAGACGCGGGTCACCGGTGCCATCGCGCGGCGGGCGGGGGTCGAACCCGGTGAGCTCAGGCTCGCCAACGCCGGTTCCGATACCCCCCTCAAGATCACCCCGCTCGCCGACGAGGCGGCGTCGACCACCAAGCCGAACGGGGACCATGTGGTGACGATCTCCGCCGACCCCCAGGTTCCGGTCATCTCGCTGACCGCGGCGGCCCCCGACGCGTCGTCTGCGAGGACCCTCGCCGATGCGGCCACCGCGGAGCTCGTGGCCCTGGTCGAACGGCTCGCACCCGGCCGGGGTGGCCACCGCTATCTGCTCGCCGAGCCCCTCGGTGTCCCCGCGGTCCAGATCACCGGCGGCGAGGTCCGCTGGCATGGCGCCCTCGCCGTCGCAATTTTCGCCTTCATGCTCTGGTGCTCGGCGATCGTCCTCGTCTCGGGCGCGATGCGCGCCTGGCGAGCGACGGGGTCTCCCGCCGGCCGGGCGGCCGTGGGAGAGCCTCAGCAGAGCTGATCGACCTGCCGACGCGCGTCGCGCAGCTGGCCCTTCGCCTTTCGCAGGTTCGCCTTCGCCTTCTTCCGATGCCTGCGACCGTCGGCCCGGCTGAGCCTGTTGCGCGCTCGCGCCACCTTCTCCTTGGCAAGGTCGACCTTCTGCTTGGCGTCGACGCAGGCGGTCCTGCGGTCGATGATCGCGCCGACGTCAAGTCCGTCGCTCGCCGCTCCGATGCCGGGCGAGCCCGGTGCAAGCGCATATCCACTGCGAGATGTCGGCGCCGATCCACCCACGAACGCAGGCTTGCCGCGGAACTCGCCGGTGCCCCTCGGAGATCCGCCGAAGAGCATGTTGTGGGAGCGGGAGGCGGTCGCCTGGCCGTCGCCGACGGAGATGTCGTTCGCGATGTTGTCCTCGATGACCGTGCCTCGACCAGCAGGCTGACCCGACTTTGAGCCGATCGAGATGATCCCGCAGCGCAGGTTGAACAGGCACGCTCCGTCGGCGAACGTGTTGTGGCGGATCACCGAGCCGTCGTCGGACCAGATCGTCACGGCGTAGGGGTATCCGCCGCGGTCGCCGGAGATGACGTTGTCCTCGATCACCTCGTGGTCGGTTCCGTCGGGAGCCATGATCGCGTCGGGCACGTCACGGAAGAAGTTGCCTCTGATGACGGTGTTCTTCGACCCGTAGAGCTGGATCGCGTCCGTGTGGACGCCGTTGGGGGTTCCCTCCTCGAGGTCGTGGAAGTAGTTGTTGAGGATCCGCGTTCCGTTCGAGCCGTTGAGGATCCCGTCGCTGACGCCGCGGACGAACTCGCTATTGGAGATCGTGATCCCGGAGGGGCGGCTCAAGTCGCCGGGTATGAAGATCCGCCCCTCACCGCAGTTGCTGCACTTGTCCCAGTCGCGGTGCACGTTGTTGTCGAGGGTCACGTTGGAGTCGGTCAGGTCGTCGAGGATCACCTGACCGGGAATATCGGAGTCGCGGATCGTGATGTCGTGGGAGCCGGCGGCGATCACGACGTCGTCCAGTCTCACTCCCTGGACCGAGATGTTGGCTGCGGGAGAGAAGTCGAGCTCCATCGTCACGTTCGCGCCGTCCGCTGCCCGCAGCGTCACCCGGCCCGACTTCATGCCGCCGTCGAACCTCCCGTAATCGCCGCTCTGAAGCTCGATCGTGTCGTTCGCCTCAGCCCGGGAGAAGACCGAGTCGAGAGTCGAGGGAGTGGCGGTCAGGCGGGCGCCGACCGCGCTGTGAGGGGCGATGACGGCCAGGAGCACGATGGCAACTGCGAGCACCGCCACGGTTACGGCGAATCCGTAGCGCAAGGGCGACTGAAGTTACCGGGCGCCAGGGCTTCCGCGGTACCGAATACGGACAGTTGTCGCACTACACCGCCCGAACCGATGCGACCGTCATCCGCTTTCGGGCGTTGAAGTCGTCGGCCTGATCGCGACCGCGCACCGATGCGACCGCCCGCCGGAAGCGGTGGGACACCAGGCCGGCGGTCGAACGACCGGCTCCCTCGAGGCGGCGTCGGGGCGGGATCCGCCCCGACGCGACCATGCGTGAGTAGATCTCGATCTGCCGTTCGGCCGCGACTTCGAGGGCGAATCTAGTCACGACCACCTCGCGGGCACGCGCGCCGAGCGCGGCGCGGTGGTCGGGGTCGTCGATGAGCGGGCGAAGCTGGGAGATCAGGCGCTCGACGCCGGTCTCCCGGCCCTCGCCAAGTCCGTACCAGCCGTTGGCCAGGAAGAAGTCCTCGCTGGAGGAGTCGAGGAGCTTCCAGAACCCCGCCTCCCCCTGGACGATCAGCGGTCTTGCGAAGGCCATGGCGCGCAGTGCCGAGCCGCCCATGCCGAGACAGACGTCGGCGGCGGCGTAGGCGGGGCGGGGATCGACGAGCTGGCCGGTCAGGAAGACGACTCGCCGGCCGACTCGCCGGTTCGCCTCGGCCGCACGCTCCTCGAGGAGCGGTCGTGCCGGACCGTCCCCGGTGATGACCAGCTGGATCGCCTGGACGGCGGCGAGCTCCGCTGTGGCTTCGATCGCCGTCTCCAGGCCCTCGAGCTTGAGCTCGGGAGCGAGCCGCGAGACGGACACCACCGTCAGCGCATCGGGGTCGAGGCCGAAGTCGTGGCGGAGCTCGTCGGGATCGGCGGCGCCGGGTGCGTTCCCCGCGACGTCCACCGGCGGCTCGATCAAGGTCACGTCGGGACGTCCGGCCCGGCGCTCGATCTCGACGATCTGCTCGTAGCCGACGGCCAGCGGCAGGTCGGTCGGGATGAACGGGGCCACCGCCATCGACATCACCGTCGCGGCCACGGGAACGCCGAGCCGGGCGCGCGGCCCCCAATAGGCCTCGATAACCGTCGTCCATTCGTAGCCGTGGACGACGTCGGCCCGGTAGCGGCGCGCGAGTTCGGTCAAGGCGCCAACCACCCGAGGGGTCGGGCGACCGCGTGGACGCGGCGCGACCACGAACTCGAGGCCGAGCTCGTCGATCCGCTCCGCCAGCGTCCCCGGCTGGGCGAAGATCACCACGTCGTGACCGCGATCGCGAACCGCCCCGGCGATCTCGATCGCATTGAGCTGGCTGCCGCCGAGTTCGAGCGTGTGCGGGTAGACGATGATCCTCATGGCCGCTGGGCTCCGATCTGCGGCTGTTCGGGGATCGGGGCACGACCGGCATCGCGGGCCGGGAAACCGCACCAAAGGCGTTCCGGCGGAACGTCGCGGGTGACCAGGGCGCCCATCGCGACCATCGCCCTGGTTCCGACGCACAACCCTTCGCGGAGCGATGAGCCACTTCCCATGTAAGCCTCGGAGCCGATCTCGCAACCCCCGCCGACCCGGACTCCGGAGGCGAACGTCGCGAAGTCGCCGACGACGGTGTCATGTGGGAGGACGACCTGTGGCATCGCCGCGACGTGCCTGCCGACGACGACGTCGGTGGTCAGCGTGACGTGCGCCAGCAGCACCGATCCGACGCCGATCGAGCAGTTCGTACCGACCGCGGATGTCGGGTGGACGAGCGTCGCGTAACGCTCCTCGTCGAGGTCGAGACGGCCGGCGATCAGCGAGCGGCTCACGAAGTTGTCGGGTCTTCCGGTCGTGATCGCGATCGCCGCGTCCGGATGATCAGCGGCGGCATCGATCGGGCCCAGGACGGGCAGCCCCGAGACCGTTCCGCCGTGAAGCTCGGGGCTGTCATCGAGAAAGCCCCGCAGCCGCCAGCGCGGCTCGACCGCGTTGATCGCGCATACGACGTCGGCCGTCTCGCGGCCGAAGCCGCCGCAACCGATCAGGATGAGATCCCGCTCCCTCACGCGACCACCGATCGGGCCGCGGGTGGGCAGCCGATGCGAGCTCCGTGAGCTCGGATGCCCGGACAGCCCAGGAATTCCGGGCTGCGACGCGATGGCACGCGCAGGTGACCTCGGGCCCGCGGGGCGTCGCGAGCAGCTTCGCTGTCGCGGCGCCGAAATCCGCCGGCGTCGTCGTGATGTGGACCTGCTCGGTCCCCAACCAGCGGTGAGCGGGAAGGTCGGATGCGACCACCACCCGCCCGCCGGCGAGATAGTCGAGCGTCTTCAGCGGGAAGCTCGCGCGATTGAACGACGACTGCGAGTAGGGCGTCAGGCCGACGTCGATCACCCGCAGATAGGAGGGCAGCTCGGTGAACCGCTTGGCGCCGACCCACTGGACGTTCGGGCGCGCTATCAGCGCGTCGAGCTTGGCAATCTCGAAGGTCGGCTGGCGCGGTCCGACGAGCAGCAGGGAGGCGCCGGTATCGGCGACCGCGTCGAGCATCTCGAGGTCGATCCGCTCGGACATGTGACCGAGGAATCCAGCGATCGGCCGCGGCAGGACGACGTCCTCGGGGGGCGCGGCGCGATCGGATGCGGACAGGCGCTCGAAATCGCAGCCGTTCGGTAGGAAGTGGATGTCCCCGCGATGCCCCGACCAGCGATCGGCGAGCACCTGCGAGGTGGCGACAACGACGTCGGCTCGCTCGAGCTGGCGTTCGGTCGAGCGCTGCAGCCAAGCCGGGTCGGTGCCCATCAACCTGGCCCCGGCGACGTAGTCGTCGGTTCCGAAGAAGATGCTGGCGTCGCAGGGAACGACGTCGAGCATGTCGTTCAGCGAGGCAACGATCGTCAATCCGACCGGCATCCCGATCCGTTCCACGGCACGGCGGACTGCTCGTCGCGCCTCGCGCCCGGCGACGTCGCGGAGCACCGGGCGGGTGACGCCCGGGACGGTCACCGGCGTCAGTCGCAACAGGTTCGGCCCGACGGGCCGGAGCCTGTCCTCGCGCAGCGCCCGGCGGGCCGCGGGGTCGCGTAGCGGGCTCAGCCGCGACATCTGCGGGTCGACCCAGAGGACGGGACCGCGGCGAGCGAGCTGCATCGCCGAGGTGTCGCTCCGACTGCCAGACCCCGTCCCACGAGGTCCCGGCGACAGACAGACGTCGCTTCTCGAATGCCGGCATCACACCGACCCCGCCAGAGGAGCCGTCAGCATCGCCCTCATCGGGTAGACGACGACGACGTAGATGCCGGCCACAAGCGCTCCGCCGATCGCGATCTGGGCGACGATCCCGTCGCCGATCAGCTCGACCGCACAGATACCGGCCGCGGCGCCGAGGACCCCGCCGGCGAGCGGCCGCATGCAGCTTGGCGGCGAGGCCCCGCAGGGAGACGCCGGCATGGTGCAGGATGAAGGCGTAGGACGGCAGCACGATCGCCAGAGCCACGCATGCGTGACGCGATCGCGACGCCGACGATCCCGTCGAGGCGCACCGCCACCGGCAGTGTGACGATCAGGGCGACGAGCCAGATCGCCTGCAGGGAGAGGTTCGAGCGCGACATTCCGAGGGCGACGAGGAAGTCGTAGACGAGCTCGCCGAGGACGCGGGTGAAGGCGAGGACCATCAGCCATGGCAGAACCTCGGACGAAGGCATCCAGCGATCGCCGTATACCAGCCGGACGAGTCGGCTCGGCGAAGACCGCAAGCAGAACGCAGGCGGGAAGGGTGACCAGCAGCAGCGCACAGCACACCGGGACGAAGGCGTCGGATGCGCTCGTCTCCCCGTTGTGGAGGCGCGCGAACAGTGGCAGCGAGATCCGCCGAGCCGGGGCCGAGAACATGTTCACCGGCCACGTGGAGAGGTTGAAGGCGAGCAGATAGAAGCCCAGCGAGACGGCTCCGAGCTCGGCTCCGATGACGATGTAGTCGATCTCGAGCAGGGCGATGATCAGCAGGCTCGCGGCGGCCAGCGGCAGGCCGAAGCCGAGCAGCTCGCGTGCCACCTGGGTGCGGAACCCGAAGCCGTAGCGGTGGGGCGCGTAGCGGAGGATGAACGCGGCATTGACCAGGTTCCCGAGCAGGGCGCCCCAGACGAGGGCCCAGGCCCGGCGCCGGCAGCGGCGAGGGCGAGCGACGACCACCGACGTGACGACGAACCCGGCCGAATCGACGATCAGCCGCTCCTTCTGCATGAAGTCGCGCGTCATCAATGCGGCCGGAACGGCGGTCAGGGCATCGATGATGATCGCCAGCGCCAGGACCCTGATCACCCCCGACGCATCGGCGACGCCGAGGGCGTCCGCGACCAGCGGCGCGGTGGCGAAGATGATCAGCCACATCAGCAGGCTCGTAGCGAGCGAGAGCGTCCCGACCGTCGGCGCTATCTCGGAGACGTCTCCGCGCCGTCGGACGATCGCCATGCTGACGCCGAGTTCGTTCATGCTCAGGAGGATGTTGAGGACGACGAGCGCGACTGCATAGACGCCGTAGTCCTCGGGGCTGAGGATCCGCGCGAGGACGATCCCGATCAGCGTCGTGCCGACCCGGCCGACGACGTTGTTGGCCACGCTCCACCACAACGCCCGCCGGGCCGTGGTCTCGAGGACCTCGACTTCCTCGTCGCGGCGCGTCATCACGTCCGTCATCTCAGGCCACCGCGGGGACTCCGCCGCGAGTGAGCGGTCGCTTCGATCGCCCCGCGGTGCCAGAGCTCGAGCATGATCAGCGCCCAGATCGGCTTCGCCAGGGCATCGGAGCCGGCGTCGTGGCGGGTGAGCAGGTCTTCGACGGCGGCGGGCTGGAAGTACCCTCGAGCCGATCGTCTCCCTGTCGAGGAGGATCTCGGCGGCCCACGGTCGCAGATCACCGCGAAGCCAGGTGGACAACGGCACCGAGAAACCCTGCTTCGGACGATCGAGGAGATCGTCCGGCAGGGTGCCGCGCAGGGCCCGGCGGAGGATCCACTTCTTCTCCCGGCCCCGCACCTTCATCCGGGCCGGAAGGGAGGCCGCGAACTGCATCAACTCGGGATCGAGGAGCGGGGAGCGAGCCTCGAGCCCGTGGGCCATCGTCGCGATGTCGACCTTGGCGATCAGGTCGCCGACGAGATAGGTGTTGACGTCGACCTCCAGCATCCGGTCCACGACGTCCCCCCCCGAGGCGGCCTCGAAAGCGGCGGCGATGGTGTCTCCGGCGGCGTGCCCGACCTGGGCTGCGAAGTCGGCCGTGTAGAGCGCGGCTCGCGCATCTCTGCCGATCCATGACATGTAGGCCCCGTAGCGCTCCGCCTCGCCGAGCGCCATCGCCCCGCCGAGGCGCCGCAGCTTGTTGCGGACTTCGCCGACATCACCGTGGTTTCCGAGCCCTGAGGCTGCGAAGGCCAGCGCTCGCCGCAACGGGCGGGGAAGGAGGTCGAGTCGTGCCGCCACCGAGTTGGCCACGTAGCGGCTGTAGCCGCCGAACGACTCGTCGCCGCCGTCGCCGTTGAGGGCGACGGTGACCCGGTTCCGCGTCAGGGCGGCGAGGTAGTGGGTCGGTATCGCCGACGGGTCCGCGAAGGGCTCACCGTGATGGCGGACGATGTCGGGCAGGATCGACACCGCGTCGGCACGGACGAGGAACTCCTCGTGGTCGGTGCCGAACCGCTCGGCGATACGGCGAGCGTGTGGGAGCTCGTCGTAGCGGTCGTCGTCGAACCCGATCGAGAAGGTACGGACCGGCCCGCGAGGACTCGGCGGCCATCGCGGCGACGACGGCGGAGGAGTCGATGCCGCCGGAGAGGAAGGCGCCGACCGGGACGTCCGCCACGAGCCGCTTTCTGGTCGCCGCACCGATCAGCTCGAGCAGTCTCCTCGGCGATCTCGGCCACTCCGCCGCCGCGGGTCCGACCGTAGTCGAGACGCCAGTAGCGGCTCAGCTCGACGCCGGAGCGGTCGAGCACGAGGGTGTGGGCCGGGGGCAACTTCTCGACGCCGCGCAGCGCCGACCGCGGCGCGGGAACGTAGCCGAGGCCCGAGGTAAGCGTCGAGGGAGCCAGCGTCGACCTCGAAGGCGATCTCGGAGTCTGCAAGCAGGGCATGCATCTCGCTGGCGAACGAGATGACCCCGCCGCGGAGCGCGTATAGGAGAGGCTTCTTGCCGACACGGTCGCGTGCGAGCAGGAGGCGCTCCTCGCGCTCGTCCCAGAGGGCGAACGCGAACATCCCGTCGAGGCGCTCGACGCAGCGATGGCCGAGCTCCTCGTAGAGATGGACGATCACCTCCGTATCCGACCTCGTCCGGAAGCTGTGTCCCCGGCCCTCGAGTTCGGCACGCAGCTCGCGGTGGTTGTAGATCTCGCCATTGAGGACAACGACGATCGAGCGATCCTCGTTGTAGATCGGCTGGTCCCCGGTGTCGAGATCGATCACCCGAAGCCGCTGGATGCCGAGTGCCACGTTCCGTCTCAGGTGGATGCCCCGCGAGTCCGGCCCCCGGTGCTCAAGCCGGGCGCACATCCGAAGCGGCAGCTCCGGATCGACCGTGCTCTGCGCCGGCCTTACTTGTCCCACGATGCCGCACATCCTGTAGAGAAACGTGGGCGGGAACCCGTTTCTCGCGTGCCGCCGGGATTTGCGGACGTCGAAGCACACGCTGCTTCACCTGCTGCTCCGCCTTGCCGTGGGGGGCTCCGGTCGCGACCGCCAGCAGTCCGGCGAGGACCATGAAGACGTAGGGGGCGTGTGGGAACGACCACTCGTCGAAGAGGGCTGTGAGCGCGAGGAACGCAGCCGCCGCCGCCGCGGCGATGATCGCCAGGGGGGCCGCCGTCGGGCCCTCGGCACGCACCTCGGAGCGGGCGACGACGATCACCGTCGCGATCATCGCCAGGAAGGCGACGAGCCCGATGATGCCCGTCTCGACCGCCCGCAGCAGCAGGTCCGAGTCGAGGATCCGTCGCCTGGTCGGGTCGCGTGCGTGTGCTCGTAGGATCCGAAGCCGCGGCCGAGGACGGGGTTGCTGAGGATGTCGGGGCGGACGGCGTCGTAGTCGGAAACGCGGTCGTCGACCGTGGGCACTCCGAGCTCGCCGGATCGAGCTGACCGAGATCGAGCCGAAGGCGCTGAACGAGGTCAGCGCAGAAGGCACAGCGCGAGGAGCCCGAGCGGCGCCAGCCTGCAGGGCCTGCCGCCGGGCCAGGAACGCGATCGTGCCGACTCCGGCCGGGGAGCCAGCAGGGCGCTCTTGCGGTAAGTGGAGATGATCGCCGCGCCGATCGTCACGGCGGCGAGCGACGTACAGGATCTGCCCAGGAGTTGCGCGCGCCCGCATCAGCCCGACGAGCGCGATCGGAAGCGCCATCGAGAGGATCGCGACCAGCTCGAGGCTGTGGTCGGTTGGACCGGAGACCGAACGCCGCCCGAGCTCGTCGAAGCCCGACGGGGCGGTCTGGACGTCGAAGATCGGCGGCAGGACGTGCGGCGGCGACGTCGTAGAAGACGTTGAAGCCGTACCGGTACTCCCAGATGACGCCGATCGAGCAGACGACCGAGAGGACCAGATTCAGCTTCAGGAAGGCCCCGATCTCGTCGCGGCGGACCGCGCTCGCGACGACGACGAAGACCGACGCGTAGGCGACGAGAAGGGTCAGCTTCTTGATCGCGAGGTCGAGGCTGAGACCGTTGCTGAGCGGCTCCGCGTTGACGACGACGCTGAGCAGCGCGACGGCGGCGAAGCCGGCGATCGCGGCGTGGATGGCAGTCACGCGGCGGCTCGGCGCCGCCACGCCCCCCGGCCGCGAGCGCGAGCAGCCAGAGCAGAACGATCGCGGGCAGCACGATCCGGTCGAGCTTGAGGTCGATGGGCAGCGCGACGTCGATCGCGATCGCCGTTGAACGGCACCAGCCAGAGCATCGCCATGAACGCCAGCGAGCATCCACGGCAGGAGCCGGCCGGTGTCGTGGCCATGCCCCGCCTGACGGCTCGGTCCCAACGTCCACCGGCCTCGCCTGTGTCTCGCTGGGTCGCGGTCCCAGGCCGCGCCAGCCCCGGAGGACGATCCGGAGCACGACGGCAGCGACGCCGAGGCAGAGCCCGAGGACCACCAGGAACGTCAGCGCGGCGATCTCCATTGGCGCCGTCGGGTTCAGGGTGGTCGTGACGGGTGTGCCGAGCCGTCGGCTCAGCCGGACGCCGGCCTGGTTCCCGGAGTACTTCGCCACGTAGCCCTGCGAGCCCACGCAGGTAGGAGTTTGCCGCCGCGACGGCCTTGTCGGCGAGCGCGACCGGCCTCGGCGGCGGTCGGGCCGAGTCCGTAGAGTCGATGACCGGGAGGGCCGGGTTGGCCTGGACGTCGAGCCGGTACGGGGCCCCGACGATGCGATCTGGGCCGCCCGATCGGCGAAGTTCGGCTCGGTGAGCGCGTCCGGGACGCTCGCGGTCACCTGGGTCGTGGCGGCGATGTCGCGACCGTTCGATACCCATCCGTGAAGCGATCCGGTCGACGACCTTGCCGCTTGTCATGCACGTTCGCGACGAGCGTCGCCCGGTCGATGCGCGTATCGATCTGGTAGCTCTCCGTCAGCGTGTCGACGTCGGTCAGGTCCCCTCGCTCGAGCTTCGGGCCGACGATGGCGTGCGCGGTGGCGGCGCCGACGGCCAGGCTCCGCTGCTCGAGCTTCGGGGGCAGCAGACCGAGCCGGAAGACGGAGGCGAACGCTGCGAGGAGCGCGATCAGCACCGCGGCGCCGATCGCCGCCGCCATCCGCCGTCGCCGGAAGACGGCGGCCAGCGAAGACCTGTCGACTTGCGTGGGGGGGCTTGGTGCTTCTTCCGGCATCGATCGGGCAGAGACGTGCGCTCGGATAAGCAACGAGCGCGCCTCCCCGTCCTTCTCCGGTACCCGCCGTGGCGAGGGCGGCAAAAGATCGGCGGGCCTCAGGCCGTTGCTGTCTGCGATGGGAGACCGCCACCGCATCCTGATCGTCAGCCCCGTCTACAACGAGGGCAAGCACCTCGACCGCACCGCGCGGGCCGTCGCCGCGCAGGAGCGGCCGCCGGATCGCTGGGTGATCGTCGACGACGGCTCCACGCGACGACACGCTCGAGGTCGCCCGTTACTGGGAGCAGGAGCTCGACTTCGTCACCGTCCTCGAGGCGCCGCAGGAGGTCCCGGCCGGTGAGGACAATCTCGCCCTGGCGCGTCCCGTGCTTCGCGTTCAACCTCGGGCTCGAGGAGGCCGGGTGCGGGACTACGACCTCGATCGGCAAGCTCGACGGCGACGTCGAACTGCCGCCGGAGTGGTTCGCGACCCTGTCGAGCGCTTCGATGAGGACCCGACGCCTCGGTCTGGCGGCGGGCCGCCTCACCGAGCCGGGACCGCACGGGCTGGAAGCTGATCCCGATCCCGGCGACTCACATCCACGGCGCCGTCAAGCTCTACCGCGCGACTGCTTCGAGCAGATCGGCGGGGTTCCAGAACCGCCTCGGCTGGGACACGATCGACGAGACCTATGCGCGGATGCGCGGATTCGAGACGGTCTCGTTCCCCGACCTCGTCGCCCGCCACCACCGCCCCTGGGGCTCGCGCCGACGGCCGCCTCCGCGGCCGCGCCCGCCACGGAGAATGCGCCTGGATCCTCCACTACGGGCTCGGCTGGGTCTCGCTGCGCTCGCTCAAGGTCGCCAGCGTCCCGCCGGTCGGCCTCTCGGGTGTCGCATTCCTCTACGGCTACTGCCGCGCCGCCCTGCGCGGGATCCCGCAGGTCGAGGACGAGGACTTCCGACGTTTCGTCCGCCGCGAGCTGCGGGCGCGGATGCGCCAGCCGCTGAAGCTCCGACAGGCGGGATTGACGACGTGAGCGGCGCCTCGAAGCTCGCCGGCAAGCGCATTCTCGTCACCGGCGGCGCCGGGACGATCGGCTCGACGATCGTCGACCAGCTCCTCGAGCGCGATGTCAGCAGCGAGGTCGTCGTCCTCGACAACTTCGTCCGGGGCCGGCGCGCGAACCTCGCCGGGCGATGTCCGACGCGACGCCTCGAGATCGTCGAGGGCGACATCCGCGACCGGGCGCTCGTCGGCGAGCTGATCGAGGGCATCGACGTCGTCTTCCACCAGGCGGCGATCCGGATCACGCAGTGCGCCGAAGAACCCCGGCTCGCCGCTAGAGGTCCTGGTCGACGGCACCTTCAACGTCGTCGAAGCGGCGGTCGCCGCGCGGCGTCGAGAAGGCTGATCGCAGCATCGTCGGCCTCCGTTTACGGGCATGGCCCACGAATTCCCGACGACCGAGGACCACGACCCGTACGCGAACGACACGCTCTACGGCGCGTCGAAGGTCTTCAACGAGGGCCTGCTGCGCAGCTACCACGCCATGAACGGCCTCGATTACGTCGCGCTCCGCTACTTCAACGTCTACGGCCCGCGGATGGACGTCCACGGCGTCTATACGGAGGTGCTGGTCCGCTGGATGGAGCGGATCGAGGCCGGCGAGCCGCCGCTGATCCTCGGCGACGGCGACGCAGACGATGGACTTCGTCTGCACGACCGACATCGCTCGGGCGAACCTGCTCGCCGCAGAGTCCGATGTGACCGACGAGGTCTTCAACGTCGCCAGCGGCGCCGAGACCAGCCTCAACGAGCTGGCGCGCGACGCTTGCTCGGCGTGATGGGCTCGGACCTGCCGATCGACTACGGCCCGCCGCGCGCGGTCAACGGGGTCTCGCGACGCCTCGCCGACACCTCGCGTGCCGAGGCGCGAGCTCGGCTTCCGGGCCGCGATCGACCTCGAGGAGGGCCTCCGGAGCCTCGTCGATTGGTGGCGGGCCGGCCGGGGCGCGGCGGGCCGAATCCGGGGATCGGGCGCTGGTCTGATGGACGTCCCGTTCGCGCGGCCCGTGGTTCGGCGGCGGCGAGGCCGAGGCTGTCGCCGACGTGATCGCGTCGGGCTGGCTCACCCAGGGCCCGCGGGTCGAGGAGTTCGAGCGGGCCTTCGCCCATCGGGTCGGGGCTCCGCGAGGCCGTCGCGACGTCGAGCTGCAGCACCGCGCTGCACCTCGCGCTGTACGTCTCCGGCGTCGGCCCGGGAGACGAGGTGATCGTCCCGTCCCTTTCGTTCATCGCGACCGCGAACGCGGTCTGGCACTGCGGCGCCACGCCGGTCTTCGCCGACGTCGATCCGGAGACGACTGCAATCTCGATCCCGTCGACGTCGAGCGCCGGATCGGGCCGGCGCACCAAGGCGTCGTACCGGTCCATCAGGTCGGTCTGCCGGCCGACATGGACAGTTTCATCGACCTCGCCGAGCGCACACGGGCTCGCGGTGGTCGAGGACGCCGCCTGCGCGGTGGGCGCCGAGTACCGGGGCCGGACGATCGGGTCGCTCGGCCCGCTCGCCTGCTTCTCCTTCCACCCCCGCAAGGTGATCACCTGCGGCGAGGGCGGGATGATCGCCGTCCAGGATCCGATGCTCGCCGAACGGCTCAGGCGCCTGCGCCAGCACGCGATGGATCGCTCCGCGCTCGGATCGCCACGACGCCGCACGAGGTCGTCATCGAGGCGTTATCCGGAGCGCGGCTGGAACGCGCGGATGACCGATCTGCAGGCCGCGGTCGGGATCCGCCAGCTCGGCGACCTCGACGAGATCCTCCGGATTCGGCGCCGGCTGGCCGACCGCTACACGGCGGCCCTCGAGCGGGGTCGAAGGCATCGACACTCCCCGCGATCCCGAGTATGCGGTCCGCGACCTGGCAGTCCTATCCGGTGCGGCTGACGGCGAGGGTCGCCGCTCGGATCAGCTCGAGCTGATGCGACTGCTGCTCGGGGACGGCATCGTCGACCCGCCGAGGGGTCATGGCGATCCATCTCGAGGGCGCCTACTTCGCGGTCGGATGCCGGCGCGTTGCCTCCCACACGGAGGCGGCCGCTCATGACACGGTCCTGCTGCCGTTGTTCCCGGGCCTCTCGGAAGAGCAGCAGGGCTACGTGATCGATCGGCTCGCGCTCCACTGCTCGGCGGTCGCCGCATGAGTTCCGGACCCCGCGGCCGGGTGCTGATGATCAGCGAGAACGAGGGCGTTCCCGGTGATCGAAGGATCTGGGCCGAGGCGCAGACGCTGGCCGGCGCGGGCTGGGAGGTGACGGTCGTCTGCGCCGCCGCCCACGAGCGAAGATCAACTCGAGACCGAGGTCCTCGACGGGGTCGAGATCCGCCGCTTCCCATTGCGTCCCGCGTCCCGACCGCTCGGCTACGTGCGTGAGTACGGGCAGGCTCTGCTGAGGATCAGGCGCCTGGTCCGGCGGGCCGAGCGCGAAGGGCATTTCGACGTCGTCCACGTCGCCAACCCGCCGGACTTCCTCGGGATCGCGGCAGCTGCGTCCCCTGGCCCGGGGAGCGCGGCTCGTCTTCGACCACCACGATCTCGTCCCGGAGCTGTTCGCGGAGCGCTTCGGGCGGCGGGGCCTGATTCACCGCATCCTGCTCGCGATCGAGCGGCGCACGCTGCGGAAGGCCGACGTCGTGATCTCCACGAACGAGTCGTACCGGCGAATCGCGATCGAACGTGCCGGCGTGCGCCCCGGGGCCGTCTTCGTCGTCCGCAACGGCCCGGACCTCGACCGGTTCACGGAGACCGATCCGGACCCGGAGCTGCGGCGGGGCAGGAAGCACCTGCTCGTCTACCTAGGGGTGATGGGGCCCCAGGACGGGATCGATCGGCGCCCTGGCTGCGCTCGCCGAGCTGCGGCGGCTGCGCGGAGACGACTGGCATGCCGCGTTCGTCGGCGACGGCGACGTCGTCCCGACGATGCGCGAGCGCGCCGCGGCCCTCGGGATCGGCGATCAGGTCGAGTTCGCGGGCTGGCGGGAGGACGACGACATCCGTAGCTGGCTGTCGACCGCTGACGTCTGCCTCGCGCCCGACCCGCCCGGCCCGCTCAACGATGTTTCGACGATGGCGAAGATTCCGGAGTACATGGCGATCGGAAGGCCGATTGCCAGCTTCGACCTCCCCGAGACGCGTGTGTCGGCCGGCGAAGCCGCCGCCTACGCCGACTCCTCCGATCCATCGGCGCTTGGTCGCTGCATCAACGACCTGCTCGACGATCCTCAGCGCCGGCGGACGATGGGCGAGATCGGCCGGAGGCGGGTGCTGAACCTATCCTGGGAGCAATCCGGCTCGGTCCTGCTGGACGCCTATGTGTACGTGTCGATGTCGCCCGCCGACCCGCCGCGCGAGCTCTCAGGCGGTGTAGCGATAAGCCGCGGTGCCGACCATGCGGGTGAGCGACTCCGGTGAACGGCGAAGCACGTGGGCGAGCAGTTCGTGGCCGCGACCCGATCCCGCCCGGGGCCGGCGATCGGCGAAGAAGGTGTAGGTCAGCTCATGCTCCGTGGCTCCCCAGGACCGCTTGAACGCGCGAAGACCCTCCGCCTCGGGGTCGGTGCGGCCGAAATCGAGCGAGGCGCAGCCGTTCTCGCAACCCCAGCGGACGGCCTCTCGAATGATGCCTGGCTCGCCCCGACGTCGCCGTGACTGCGCTCGGAGGCCGAGAACTTGTAGATCATCCTCCCGTTCCAGATCAGGAAGACGGCCGAGCAGGTCACCTCGCCGCCCACCTCCGCGACCAGCGTGAAGCCGAGACCCGTCTCGATCATGCGTTCTCCGAGCTCGGTGAAGAACCGCCGCGGCTGGACCGGCACCCCGAGGCGCCGCCGGGTGGCGACGTGCAGCGGATAGAAGTCCTCGAGAAGGCTTCGCGTCGTCGTCGTGCGACGGACCGCCACTCCCTCGCGGTCGGCACGGCGCAGCTTGCGCCCAACCTTCGACTTGCTGAAGCCGGCTGCCGTCGCCGCATAGTCGTCTTGCAGCGCAAGCTCGTGTCTGTAGCCGGCCGGAACCCGGTGACCGGCCTTGGCGGGAACGTCGCCACGGACCTCGATCGACGCCAGCCGCCGGGCCACGCGAAGTGCCGCGAGCTCGTCAGCGAGCGCCCCGGGTTCCCGCGATGCCCCGAAGAGAGGTTCGCAGGAGTCGGTGAACGGCAGCGAAACGACCCGCCGCCGGAACAGCGCGACCGGCAGGGCGGCCATCCCGCCGTCGGTCGAGCTCGAGGACGAGACCGTGAGCATCGAGGCCGTAGGCGCTCGTCAGGGTCTCGGACCAAGCCGGATGATGGAACGGGGCCGCCGCCGGATCGTCGGCGACCAGTGCGAGCCAGGCCGGGTCGGTGAGTGAGACCGTGAGCGCCATCAACAAGGACAACGCCCGAGCCGGCCATCCGCTCACGCGGCTGTTGGCGCCGATCGAGGAAGTTTCCCTGGCCGATCCTTCCTGGGATGGAGAGCGACCCGATGAAGGCGCGGCCGTCCAGTGCCGCCCCGGCGGCGAATGGGAGCTGCTGCGTTCGAACGGCTGGGGCGTCTACGCCCGACCTGGCGCGTTGCCGAGCGGCGGACGCGAGCTCGCCCGGTTCCAGCGAGATCGTGGGCCAGCGGCCCTCTGCCTGCAAGGGGATGACGGTCGCGTGCTCGTTCCGTTCGGGCTCGCCGATGCCTACGACGGGTACACGGCTGAACTCCACGCACGGGCGGGATCCCGACGGGCCCTCGGCGAGGGTGCGCTGAATGCCTTCTACCAACTGAAGCGCGCGATCCCCCGGTCCGCCCAGCTCGCCGCCCGGCGGGCGCTGATCCGCTGGCAGGGCAGGCCCGAGTTCCCGTCCTGGCCGATGGACGCCAGCGTCGCCGACCTGCTCGGCTTCTGGGTTCGTTGCGAGTTGATCGCGCGGTCGCGACGGGAGCTCAGGTTCCGCTGGTTCTGGCCCGGCCGGGCAAGGGCAGCTCTGATCCTCACCCACGACGTCGAGTCGGCGGCCGGCCTCCGCAATTCGATCCGGGTCGCCGACCTCGAGGAAGCGAGGGGCCTGCGGTCGTCGTTCAACATCGTCGCGGACGAGTATCCGATCGACTGGGGCATCGTCGGCGAGCTCCGCGATCGCGGGTTCGAGCTCGGTGTTCACGGTGTCCACCACGATCGGTCGATGTTCGCTTCGCGGGCGGGCTTCGATGCCCAGCAGCCGGCGCTACGGCGAATGGTCGAGCGCCTCGGCGCCGAGGGCTTTCGGTCGCCGGCGACCCATCGCGTCCACGGCTGGCTGGGCGAGCTGCCCGTCTCCTACGACTGCACCGTCCCGATGTCGGATCCGTACGAGCCACAGCCGGGGGGGTGCTGTTCACCCTGGCCGTACTTCCTCGGACAGGTCGTCGAGCTCCCCTGGACGCTTCCACAGGACCACACGTTGTTCACGTTGCTCGGAGAGCGATCCGCCGCCGTGTGGATGGATCAGCTGGAGGCGATCGAGGGGCGTTGCGGATTGGCTCAGTGCCTGTCGCACCCCGACCCGGGCTACCTCGGCGACCGCCGCAAGGAGGCGATCTACGCCGATTTCCTCGACGCCGTCGCCGATCGGCCGGGCCTCTGGAGAGCGTTGCCACGGGAGGTCGCGACATGGTGGCGGAAGCGCGACGGCGCGGTTGAAGCGCCCGCGCCGGGACAGGGCGGGGTGGCGGTGATCGACGATTCCGGGAGCGTCGTGCTGGGCCTAGAAAGCGCTCCCCTGTACGAAAATCAATCCGCTACCTCGGTACAAGCATCGTCCGCCGACCGTTGATCGGTTCACCATGTTCAGTTCAGCAGTACTCGTTGCCGTCGCGAATCCTGAGGATGGTCCGGAGGTCGACCGGGGGTGGGAGGGCTCGCCGCCGGCATTGATCCCGGTCCTCGGCCGGCCGATCGTTGCGCATGCAGTAAGGGACCTCGTCGAGCTCGGCGTGAGCAGGATCAGCGTGCTTGTCGACAGCGCCACGGAGGGGACCGTCTCGCGGGCGCTCGAGGGCTGCGTGACCGATGGAGCCGCGGTCGGCCTGGTCTGCGGGAATCCGGACAGCGTCCTCACCGAGATGATCGGCTCGGCGCGGCGGATGCTCGACGACGGCCCGTTCATCCTTCGCTTCGCCGACTGCATCGGGCGACTTGACGCGGGCGAGCAGATTCGTGACCTGACCGTCGGCGAGTTCGACGGCGTCGCCCTGATGAGCAGGTTCGACGACACCCGCGACGCGTCGGATCGGATTCCCGCCCGGAGGCCGACCGCGCTCGGCGAGTTCCATGTCGGTGTCTTCGCCCTCGGTTCCGGTTTCCCGTCGGCGCTGCCCGGCGTCGGGAGGAAGTCTTCGAGCCTGATGGAGTCGGCGCTCGACTGGATGGAGGGGCACGGTGGCCGGATCGACCGGCGTCACGTCACGGGCTGGTGGCGGCGGCGTGACGACCGGCAGGGGATCCTCTCCGCCAACCGGTTCGCGCTCGCCGGGATCGGGGCGGAGCCGCTGGAGGCCAGGACGATCGACTCCGACGTGGAGGGCGCCGTGCGGGCGCACCCCACGTCCAAGATCGAATCGAGCGTCATCCGCGGCCCGGTCTGGATCGGCGCCGGCGCCCGGATCGCCGATGCCTTCGTCGGGCCGTTCACGGCGATCGGGCCTGGCGTTTCCATCGATGGAGCCGAGATCGAGAACTCCGTCGTGCTGGAAGGGAGCCGGATCTCCAACATCGGCGGCCGGCTCGACTCGAGCGTGATCGGTCCGCACGCGACTGTCGAGAAGGACTTCAGGATCCCCCGGGGCACCCGGCTGGAGGTCGGGCAGGGCGCCAACGTCATGTTCGGATGATCCGTGGCCTTACGCCGTGCGGATCGCAACGTTTGTAACCCGCAAAATCTTTCGGGGTTGAAACTTACCCAACGGAAACTCTGCAAATACCGATAGAAGTCCGCTCACCGTTCCAATCAGGCCGCCGGGGGAGACGATCGCTCCGGCGTACCAGGGGAGAGTCAAGTGAGCCACTCCGTGTCCGAGTCCAGCGAGCCGATTCAGGATCCCGAAGACGACGTCGGCGATGCCGTCGCCGGACCTTCGTCCCGGGGTAGCAACACTGCCCGCGAGCGTCGCGCCATCGTCGCACTCAGGCGCGGGCAGATGGACGCGCTTCACTATCTCTACGTCCGCCATTCCGACACCGTCTTCGGCGTCGTTCACAGCGTCGTTCGCGACCATCACGACTCCGAGGACATCACCCAGGGAGTGTTCGCGAAGCTTCCGCGCGTGATCGGCCGCTACGAGGAGCGGGCGGTTCCATTCCGGGCGTGGATCATGCGGGTCGCCCGCAACGCGGCGCTCGATCATCTCCGCAGCAGACGGCAGATCCCGGTTGAAGAGGTCCGACTGGCCGACCCCGGCAGCGATCTGGTCGCCCTCGATCGGTCACGGGCGCTGCTGACCGGATTGGCGCAGCTCCCACTGGAGCAGCGCCGCGTGATTGCGATGCGACATTTCACAGGGATGACGCCTGGTGAGATCGCCGAGAGGCTCGGAAAGAGCGAGCCCTCGATCCACGGCCTCCATCACCGCGGGCGCGCCACCCTCAGGGGGATCCTCGCCGAACTCGACGTCGCCCCGACCACCGCCCGCTGAGGGCGGCGCGGCACAGGCTCAGCTCTGGCCCAGCTTCAGCAGGACGGCGTGGACGACCAGCTGCGGCACCGAGACCTGCTGTCGCTCGGCCTCCTCGCGTAACCTCTTGATCTGCTCGGTCGACAGGTCGACGTCGAGCTGCTGCGGGCGCCTCGCCGGCTCTCGGGCGAAGCGCGGGACCCGTCCCGTCCGGGACCATCCGCCACTCTCCATCTGGTCGAGATAATCCGCGATCGCACCCGTGACGAGTTCAACTTCGGTGCATCGGTTCGCTCGGGCTTCGGCACTAAGTTCCCCCCATCCAAAGTCGTCGAAGGCCAGGGCGATCCCGGCGCTGGGATCGTGCTCGACCATTCCGTCCAAGCCTATAGATCCGCGGCGGTCGTCAGGTACCCCATCCGTACCGACCACGTGATTCGATCTGCTCGTGGTCAAGAAGCTCTCGAATCGAGTCGCGCGCCGGTTGGCCCTGCACGCCCAGGGATTGGCGGTGCCGCCGGAGCCCGGGACCTCCGTCCCCGACGTGGTCGCCCGGGTCGGCTGCCTGCAACTCGACCCGGTCGGCGTCGTCGCCCGCTCGCCGCTCCTCGTCCTCCGGTCGCGGATGAGCGGCGGCACGCACGATTCGCACGAGCGGGCGCTCGCGCGCGCCGCCTACAGCGACCGGCAGCTCTTCGACTACTGGTGCCACGAGGCCAGCCTCTGTCACATCGCCGACCTGCCGGTCCATCGCTGGGCGATGCGGACCTACGTCGAGCGGCTGTCGCCGGCGCGGCGGGTGCACGGAGAGTGGCTCGCCGAGAACACGGAGTTCGCCGACCACACGGTGGCCACCCTGGAGGCCGAGGGACCGTTGCGGGCACGGCAGCTCGAGGACCGCTCGCAGGTCGCGTGGCAGCGCGGCCACTGGACCGACGAGGTCTCCTCCCGCCAGACGATCGCGAGGATGCTCGACAAGCTCTGGATGACGGGGCGGATCGGGATCGCCGACCGGATCGGCATCGAGCGCCGCTGGGACCTCTTCGAGCGCTGCCTGCCCGACGGCGCGCTCGCGGCCGTGGACGCCGAGCCGATCGACGGGCGCGACGCGGTCGAGCGGTCGATCGTCCGCGCTGTCGGGATGCTCGGCGTCGCCCGCGCCCCGCACATCGCGGCCCATTTCACGCGACGCCGCTATCCCGACCTCGGCGGCGCGGGGGAGGGAGCGATCGGCCGCCTCGAGGAACGCGGCGAGATCGAGCGTGTCGCGGTCGCTGGTCTGCGCGGAGAGTGGTGGGGACTCCCCGACGCTCTCGAGTCGGCCGACCGGCTCGAGCCCGGGCGCCGGACCGTGGCCCTCTCGCCGTTCGACAACCTGCTCTGTGACCGGGCCCGGACGGCGGAGCTCTTCGGGTTCGACCACCGGCTCGAGATCTACGTGCCACCCGGGAAGCGGCGGTGGGGCTACTACGTGCTGCCGATCCTCCACCGGGAGCGTCTCATCGCCCGCGCCGATCTCCGCATCGACCGCGACGACGACCGCGTCCTCAGGGTCATCGCCCTGCACGAGGAGCCGGGCCGGCGGGCGCCGGGGGCGATCCGGCGGGCGCTCGGGTCCTTGGCGCGCTGGCGTGGCGCCGAGCCGCACGGCCCGTGAGGGAGTGGGGCACTAGGACCCCCGGAACGACGAAGGCCGGGCCGCTTGCGCGACCCGGCCTTCGAAAGACCTAACTGAGAAAGTTGCTCAGCCGGCGGCGGTGACGTTCGCTGCCTGGGGGCCCTTCTGGCCCTCCTCGAGGTCGAACGTGACCCGGTCACCCTCGGCGATGCGAGTTCCGGGGGCGAGACCGTTGACATGGACGAACGCGTCCTTGCCACCACCCTCGACCTCGATGAAGCCGTAGCCCTTGTCGTCGTTGAACCACTTGACGGTTCCTTCAGCCATTTGAGTCCCTCCTAAGGGATCGGTGCCGGTCCTTATGAAAAGCAATGCACACGGCACCAACTCATCCAAAAAAACAAGCCTTGTAGAGCCGACCGGCTTGGTCGGCACCACGGACGATACGGATTACGGGGTTCAGACCTGTGCTCGTCAGCCTCGGGCGGCCTTGACGGCGCGGCCGGGCGGGGTCAGGTCCAACCGTCGTCCACGGAACGCCACCGGGTTGCAGGCCCGCGGTCGCGGCGCCGACTCGGAGCGTGATGGATGGGTTGCGCAACACCGATCGGGTCTACCTCGCAGGCGCCGTGCTGGCCGGCATCGCCCTGCTCCTGCTGGCCTTCGGGGTCGCCGACGGCAGCGCCGGCAGGCTCGAGAGCGCCGAGGCGGCGACGGCGGCGCCCACAGCGGCCGCGACGACGCTCACGGTGACGACGCCCGCGGCCGCCCCTACCCTCGCGCCGGCCGCCGAGCAGGCATCGCCGGCACCGGCGCCGGCCGCGAAGCCAGCCCATCCCGACGCGACCGTCCTCACCGTTCGGCCCGGCGCGTCGGTCGCCCTCCGCGACGCTCCCGGCGGCGACGTCGTCGAGACGCTCGGCGACACGACCGAGTTCGGCTCGCCGACCGTGCTCACCGTCCGCGAGCGCCATGGCGCCTGGGCGGGCGTCCCGAGCAACCTCGTCCCCAACGGCGACCTCGGCTGGGTCAAGGTCGACCCCGGCGCCCTCGCAGCCGACACGGTCGGGCAGCGGATCGTCATCGACCTCTCGGAGATGCGCGGCAGGCTCTACCGCGGCTCGGACCTCGAGCGCCGCTGGACCGTCGGCATCGGCGCCTCCGGCACTCCGACGCCGACCGGGCACTTCTCGATCACCGATGAGATCGAGGGCGGCCTCAATCCCGTCTACGGCTGCTGCGCGATTGCACTCAGTGCCACTCAGCCGAACCTCCCGGCCGGCTGGAGCGGCGGCAACCGGATCGCGATCCACGGCACGTCGGTGCCGCTCGGCGAAGCGAACTCGACCGGCTGCGTCCACAGCAGCGATGCCGACCTGCACGCCCTCATCGACGGCGTCCCGCTCGGCACCCCGGTCACGATCAGGCACTGAGCGACGGTCCGGAACCCGTAGCGGGTCCGATTCGCGGAGAATCCCGACCTCACCTCGCGACGGAAGGGTTTCAATGCCTACGAAGACGACGATCCTGATCACCGGCTGCTCGACCGGAATCGGCCGGGCCACCGCCGAGCGCCTCGCCGCGTCCGGGAACAGCGTCTACGCGACGGCCCGGAAGGTCGAGACGCTTGCCGATCTCGAGGCGAAGGGCTGCAAGACGATGGCCCTCGACGTCACCGACGAAGCCTCGATGGAGGCGGCGGTGAAGCGGATCGACGAGGAGGCGGGAGGCGTCGATGCGCTCGTCAACAACGCCGGTTACTCGCAGTCGGGGGCGATCGAGACGCTCGACATGGACGCGCTGCGCCGCCAGTTCGAGACGAACGTCTTCGGGCTGGTGCGGATGACGCAGCTGGTGCTTCCGGGGATGCGCTCGCGCGGGCACGGCCGGATCGTCAACATCAGCTCGATGGGGGCGAACTTCACATTCCCGGGAGGCGGCGCCTACCACGCGACCAAGTACGCGGTCGAGGCCATCTCCGACGCTCTCAGGTTCGAGGTCGAGGACTTCGGGATCGACGTCGTCGTGATCCAGCCCGGCGCGATCCGGACCGAGTTCGACAAGGCGGCGGTCGCCTCGCTCGAGCAGGCGGGCGGAGCGGACGACGTCTACTCCGAGTTCAACCGCAAGGTCGGCCAGGCGACTCAGGAGGCCTACGAGAAGGGGCCCCTGAAGCTGCTCGGCGGCGAGGCCGACGACGTCGCCAAGGTGATCGAGAAGGCGATCGCGGCCAAGCGGCCGAAGACCCGCTACCGGGTGACGCCCTCGGCGACCCTGCTGATCAACCAGAGCCACCTGATGCCCGACCGGATCTGGGACCGCTTCAACGCGACCCAGTTCCCGCGGCCCGGCCGCGGCTGAGCCCGGTCGTGACCTGGGTCTCGGCCGAAGCGCAGCCGCTGCTCGGCCATTGGGAGCTCGTCTCCTGGTCGGGGACGACGGCGAGCGGGGAGGAGATCGCCCACGGCGGCCCGGCGCCGGCAGGCGACCTGATCTACCTGGCCTCCGGGCGGATGGCCGTGCAGATCTCGAACGACGAGCGCGAGCCCCTCGGCTCCCGCGACCTCGAAGCCGGCGACGATCCCGGGCAGGCCGCCGCGTACCGCAGCTACAACGCCTACGCCGGCACCTTCTCGATCCTCGAGCCCGGCGTGGTCGTCCACCACGTCGAGATCGCCCTCCACCCGGATCAGCCGGGCATGGAGAAGCGCCGCGACTACGAGCTCCACGGCGACTATCTGACCCTCAGGACCCAGCCGGTCAGGACCGCCGACGGCGAGGCCAGCTCGGTGCTCCGCTGGCGCCGGCGGACCTGATCCTCAGAAATCTCCGTCCGTAGTTTCTACGGATGCTCCGGTGGGCCCCCTACCGCGAAGGTTGAGCGACAGGTCCGGATGCCCGGGTCGACGGGGACCGGAAAAATCGGGGGAGTTGGCAATACAGAGGGAGACGGAGATGCCGAGCAAGATCGTCGTAGGGGTTGACGGGTCCGAGGGAGCCGACAGGGCACTCGCCGAAGCAACCGACGTCGCCAAGCGCGACGGAGCAGCGGTGATCCTTTGCCACGTCGTCGAGCGGATCGCCGCGAAGGGCGACATGGCGCCCGTCCGCGCCGACGAGCCCGAGGTCAAGCAGGGGATCGAGAAGCAGGCCGAAGATTTGAAGGCGGCCGGCGTCGACGCCGAGGTGCGGATGGAGACCGTCGTCCTCGGAGGACCTGCACGGTCCATCGCCGACGTCGCCGACGAGGTCGGGGCCGACCTGATCGTCGTCGGCACGCGCGGGCACTCCGCGCTGGCCGGAGTGGTCCTCGGGAGCGTCACCCAGAAGCTGCTGCACCTCGCCGGTTGCCCGGTGCTGTGCGTGCCGGCCCCGCACGAGAAGGGCTGACCGATGGGCGGGATCGTCGTCGGCTTCGACGGAACCGAGGAGGGCTTCGACGCCCTGCGCCTCGCCGAGCGACTTCGCGTCGCCACCGGCAAGAAGCTGATCGTCGCGGTCGTCGACGAGAACGCCCCGCCGACGGGAGACGTCGGCGGCTACTGGGAGTTCCAGCAGAACTACTACGCCGAGATGGGCCGCAAGGCGGTCGAACATCTCGGCCACCGCGATTTCAGCCGGCGGACGGCCTGCGACTCGGCGCCTGCCGCTCTCCAGCAGATCGCGCAAACCGAGAAGGCCGACATCATCGTGCTCGGCTCGACCCACCGTGGGCCGATCGGCCGCGTCCTCACCGGAAGCGTCGCCGACCGGCTTCTCAGCGGGTCCCCGTGTGCGGTCGCGATCGCGCCGAAGGGCTACTCGAGTGGGATCCACCCGGGCCTCGGGATCATCGGCGTCGGCTACGACGGCGGCGACGAGTCGAAGGTCGCCCTCGAAACCGCCGTGGACCTGGCCCGCTGGTCCGACTCCTCGGTACGGCTGATCGGCGTCTCGCCGGTCGCCGAGGGCGCTCACGACCTGATGGCCGCCGAGCTCGAGGCGGGGCTCGGCTCCTGTCGCGAGGTCGAGGCCGAGACGAAGCTGCTGCTCGGCGACGCCGGCCCGGCGCTCGCCGATCAGGCGGTCGAGCTCGACCTGCTCGTGCTCGGCTCCCGCGACTACGGCCCGATCAGGACCGTGCTGCTCGGCGGAACCTCGCGGGAGATCGTCCGTGTGGCTCCGTGCCCGGTCGTGATCGTCCCGCGCAGCAACTCGATGCGCGAGGCTGGGATCGTCACCGACGAGACGACCGAGACCGCCAACTCGGACTGATCAGCCGGAGCCCGATGGCCCGGGCGGTCCCGACGACCCAGACGGCTCGGCCGGCCCCGACGGCTCGAGAGGCATCTCGCCCGTCGCCGGTCCGGCCGCGATCCCTCGCCACACGGAGCTGACCTTCGTGAGCGCCTCGCGGCGCTCGATCCCGGTGATCCTCAGCATGTCGACCGAGACCGTGCGGATGTCGACGGCGATTCGCCGGACCCGCCAGTCGTGGTTGCCCTCGCCGAACCCGGCCGCCGTCGCGGCGGCGGCGAGCGCCGACTCCCGGCAGCGCTCCGCGCCCGGTCCCGGGACGAGGCCGGAGCTCTCGTCGGAGGCGAGCTGAGTGAGGCCGTCGGCGAGGAGCCCGACGGCGGTGGGCAGCCACTGCGGCGACTCCTCGCCGTCGTCGATCAGGCGGACCGTGTCGCGGATCAGCGTCAGCGTGGCGTTCGAGATCAGGTCGACGACGATCGCGACCTCCGAGAAGCGGTCGACGATCGGGATCTGACTGCGCCGGGCGGGGGACGTGCGGGCGATCTCGGCGCCGAGCAGGCGCGCGGCGGCGAGCTTCGCGAGCTTGTCGTGGATGCGTCCCGCCGTTCGCAGCGCCCAGTCGATGTGGCGGTCGTCGGGGTCCTCGATCATGCCTCTGAGTTCGACCATGCCGTCGCGGAGGCTGAGGATCGCCTCGCGGCGGGCGGGGAGGACGATCTTCAGCGGGCGGGGCGGGAACAGGACCTGGGAGACGATCAGTGCGATCACACCGCCGATCGCGGCATCGAAGATCCGCTCGGTCCCCGCTTCGGAGGCGCTCAGCGCGACGACGATCGCAGCCGAGGCACCCGCCTGGTTGACGAGCATGACCCCGCCGCCGAGGATCACAGCGGCCGTCATCGAGAGACCGACCGCAAGCCCGATCTGGAGGGCGCCGGTGCCGAACAGGGCAATCGTCGCATCGGCGATGACGATCCCGACGACGACCCCGGCCATCATCTCGACGGCGCGGCGTCCGCGCTGACCGATGCTGACGCTCAGCGCCAGGATCGCGGCGACGGGAGCGAAGAAGGGGGCGGGGTGGCCGAGGACGTAGTGGGCGATGAACCAGGCGAGGGCGGCCGCACCGGTGACCTGAAGCAGCGGCAGCCACGCGACCCGCAGACGCTTGCGCGCCCGCACGGCTCCGTCGGTCAGGGCCTCGCCGAGCCTAGATGCCCGCGGGTTGGGGGCCATCGCCCGAGCCGCCCTTGCGGCGGACGGCGGACTCGAACTCCGCCGAGGTGAACCCGCCGACCGTCTCGCCCTCGAGCGCGTAGCGATAGAGGGCGACCCCGAAGATCCCCGCCAGCGCGTTCTGGATCAGCAGCGCGATTGCACCCACGATCACGCCGAGCGCGATCAGGATGCCCCCGCCGACGCCGCTGGACGCCATCAGGACGACTCCGGCGGCGATCAGGATCGCAGCCGGAATCATTCCGATCAGGAAGACGATGCCGCCGATTGCGACGTTGCCGGTGATCTGCTCGCCCCAGCGCTCCTTGAAGAGATGGGAGGAGCGCTTCAGGGTCTCGATCGGGCCGGTTCCCTCGATCGCGATGACCGGGACCGCGAGGAAGGTGATCAGCTGCCAGCCGAACTGCAGGAGGCGCCCGAAGATCGCGCCGGCGATGCCGCCCTGGTCCTGGAGGATTCCGACGATCGTCCCGACGACGGTCGAGACGAGCGCCCAGCCGGCGATCTTGCCGAATCGGCTCCGGGCGACGGCGGTCCCGTCGGAGAACTTCGCCTCTTCGCCGCGAAAGATCATGTCGGCGCAGGCCGCGAGGCCGACGCTGTAATAGGTGCCGATCAGGGCCAGCAGATAGAGCCCGAGGATGACGAGCGGGGCACCGGGGGCGAGCTTGTCGTCCTCGATCAGGTAGAGCCCGGGGCCGACGACGACGATCGCCATGATCGTCGTCGCGATCCCGCCGTAGAGCGGGAAACGGACGAGCTGACGGTGCTCCGTCAGCAGGCCCCAGCTCTTCTTCGTGAGGCCCCAGCCTCGCTTCATCCTTCCCATGCGAGCACCCTATCGGCCGTACGCGCCGGATCTGAAGCGATCCGGACGCGGAAACGCCGATTGCGGCTACCCGCCTTCGATGCGGCGCAGGTCCTCGGCACGGGCGCCGTCGACGTGATGGCCTTCGAGGTCGACGCCCGGCGGCAGCTCGACGTGGAGGTCCGTCACCGGGTCGACGCCGATCCAGCCGTCGTCGCAGACGAAGTCGATCACGTGGCCGCCCCGCGCTCGCTCGCCGTCGATGAAGTGGAGGTGGAAGCCGTCGACCTCGATGCCGTCGCTGTGGTCGGGGAAGCGGAATCCGACGATCGAGCCCGCGACTCCGGCGAGCTCGAAGACGTGCTGGCCGGCGACGACCTCGGCGAGGGGCCGGTAGGGAGGGCTCTGGCGCGGGACCGAGCGCGCGGTGACCGACCGGAAGCGCCCATCGATCCGGATCGCCGCTGCGCTCTCGCCGGGCGGTCGCTCGCGGTCGAGCGATGCGAGCACGTCCGCCTGGGACATCGGCCCCTCGATGGCGTGCCCGCGCCGCTCGGCGAACGGGACCACCACCGCGAACGGAGTCCGCGTGCTCGGGTCGATCTCGCTGATCCGGCCGTCGAGGTCGGCCCGGTAGAAGCGGCCGTCGATCGCGATCATCTCGCCGTCCAGCGCGTCGAGCGTGCCGAGCCCGAGCGTGCCCTGCTCGGCGAGCTCGGCGAAGCTGACGTCGCCCTCGTAGGCACCGTCGAGCAGCGCTCCGATCGTCGACGTCTGGAAGAGGACCGCCGGGTCGGTCCCGGCGTGCAGTGCCGACCGTTTGAGCGCTTCGACGTGGAGCGCCGTGGTGAACCGCTCGTCGAGCACCTCTGCAGCCTGTCAGCCACGGCGGTCGCGAGCGCGGCGGGCGGTCCGTATCTTGAATCGGCGATGGCCGTTGCGATCGCACAGAACCTCGGGATCCACGTCGGCGGCATGCCGTTGTTCGACGACGTGTCGTTCAAGCTCGAACGACGCGACCGGATGACCCTCTCGGGCCGGAACGGCGCCGGCAAGTCGACGCTGCTCCGCGTCCTCGCCGGCGAGCTGTCGCCCGACTCCGGCAGCGTCTCGCTCGAGAAGGCCGCGCGGGTCGCGCTGCACGACCAGCGGCCGCCGCGTGACTCGGCGATGACGCTCGGCGACTACGTCTTCTCCGGCCGCGCCGACGTGATCGCGCTCGAGGAGCGCCTCACCGACCTCGAGGGCCGAATGTCGGGCGGCGACCACACCGCCGAGACGATGGAGGCCTACGCCGACGCCCAGGCGCGCCTCGACCTGGCGGGCGGATACCGCTGGCGCGACCAGGTCCTTGCCGTCCTGACCGGCCTCGGGTTCCGGCCCGAGCAGTCCGAGCGCGAGCTGAAGACGTTCTCCGGCGGCGAGCTGACCCGCGCCTCGCTGGCACGCTCGCTTGCGGCGAAGCCGGAGTTGCTCCTCCTCGACGAGCCGACCAACCACCTCGACATCCCTTCGCTCGAGTGGCTCGAGGGCTACCTGACCGACCTCGATGCCGCCGTCGTCCTCGTCGCCCACGACCGCTGGTTCCTGGAGGCCGTCGGGACGTCGGTGCTCGAGCTCGAGGCCGGCCGCGGCCGTTACTTCTCCGGCCCCTGGCACGCGTGGCGGACCGAGCAGGCGGCTCGTGAGATCGCGCTCGGCAAGCAGATCGAGCGGCAGCAGGCCGAGATCGAGCGGATGGAGCGCTTCGTCGAGCGCTTCCGCTACAAGGCGACCAAGGCGAAGCAGGCCCAGTCGCGGGTCAAGCAGATCGAGCGCGTCAAGGCCAATGCCGCCGTCCGCGACCCCCGTGACGAGCGAAAGCTGCGCTTCTCGTTCGCGCCGCCGGTCCGAGCGGGCCGGTTCGTCCTGAAGATGGAGGAGGCGCGGATCGAGGTGCCCGGCAGGACCCTCGTCGAGAACGGGACGCTTCGGGTCGAGCGGGGCGAGCACGTTGTCGTCGTCGGACCGAACGGCGCCGGCAAGACGACGCTGATCGAGACCCTCGCCGGCCGGCGCCGCCCGGCGACGGGGAAGCTCGCCGTCGGCCACAACGTCGAGCTCGCCTACCTCTCCCAGCACGCCGACACCGCCGCCGGCGACGGCACCGTCCTCGACGCCGTCCAGCGCGGCACAGGCCTGAGCGGCCAGAAGGCGCGCGACCTGCTCGGCGGCTTCCTGTTCTCCGGGCGCGAGGTGGAAAAGCGCCTCGCCGACATCTCGGGCGGCGAGCAGCGCCGCCTCTCGCTGGCGATCCTCGTCGCCTCGGGGGCCAACGTGCTGATCCTCGACGAGCCGACCAACCACCTCGACATCGAGAGCCGCGAGGCGCTCGAGGACGCCCTGCTCGAGTTCGAGGGCGCCGTAATTCTGGTCTCCCACGACAGGGCGTTGCTCGAGGCGGTCGGGACGCGCACCGTCGTCTGCGAGAACGGCGAGCTGCAGAGTCACCTGAGCGGCTGGGCGGAGTACCAGCGCGCCCGCGACGAGCGCGAGGCCCGCGACCGCGAGGAGCGTCAGGCTGCGGCGCGCCCCGCTCAGCCGGCCGGTGGCGGTGGGCGGCGGACGCGCAGCAACGGCGGGCCGTCGAAGAACGCCCTGCGGAAGGTCGCGACTCTCGAGCGCGAGATCGAGCGGGCGGAGGCGGAGCTGCGTGCGATCGAGGACGAGCTCGCCGACCCGGCGGCCTGGTCGAGCCCGGGCCGCTCACGACGGGCCGGCGAGAAGCACGAGGCGGCCAAGCAGGCGATCCAGGATCTCTACGACGAGCTCGAACAGGCCGAGGGTGCGCTCGCGCCGAGCTGATCGCCGCCGCGCCGGCCGCCTCGGCGGCGCGGCCCTCGCGCTTCTCGCCGCGGCTGCGCTGGCGTCGGGTTGCGGCGGGGACGGCGGCGCCGGAACGGCAACCGCGGCCGCCGAGCCGCCGCAGCCGCTCGCGCCCGACTCGATCTCGCTCGCCGACCTCGAGCCCTGCCGCGACGCCGAGCCCGCGAAGGGTCTGCTCTGCGGCAAGCTCCGGCTCCCGTTCGAGCGCGCCGCCCCGTCGCTCGGGAAGATCCCGATCGCGTTCGCGGTGCGGCCGCGAACCGATCGCAGTTCGCCCTCACAGGGAGCGATCGTCGCCGTCGAAGGCGGGCCGGGGTACGGCTCGATCGGCAGCGCCCGCGGCTACATCAACACGTTCGGCGACCTCCTCGACCACCGCGAGCTGATCCTCGTCGACGCCCGCGGCACCGGCCGCTCGAAGCCGATCGACTGCCCGGACATGCAGAGCGGCCGCGCCACCGACGACATCGGCATGGCGGCGTGCGCGGAGCAGCTCGGCGACCGCTTCGATTCCTACCGGAGCGCGGCCGCCGCCGACGACATCAATGACGTGCGGGCGGCGCTCGGCTACGACGAGGTGCAGATGTACGGCGACTCGTACGGCACGTTCCTGACGCAGTCGTATGCGTTCCGGCACGGCGACACCCTCGAGGCGCTCGTCCTCGACAGCGCCTACCCGGTCAGGGGCGAGAGCCCCTGGTACCCGAGCATCTGGCGGACCGGGATCCGCGGCCTCGGGATCGCCTGCGACCGCTCGCCGGACTGCAGCGGCGATGCCGGGAAGCGCCTCGACCGCTTCGTCGCCCTGCTCCGCGAGAAGCGGATGTCGGTCGGCCCGCTCCTCGACGCGATCAGCGAGGCCGGCTTCTCCCCACCGGACAGCTACCTGCGGATCGACCGGGCGATTTCCGACTACCTCGCCGGCGACCCGACCCGCTACGAGGCGATGACCCGCGAGGGTCACGTCGGGTTCGGGAAGCCCGACGGCTACTCGGTGGGCCAGGAGCTGACGATCAGCTGCAACGACTACCCGATGATCTGGGACAAGAACGCGTCATGGGAGGAGCGGCGCCGGCAGTTCGGCGAGGCGATCGCCGAATACCCGAAGGACGCGTTCGCCCCGTTCTCTCCGGCCGAGGTCGCCCTGACCCCGGACTACCCATATCGCGAGTGCCTTGGCGCCCCGAAGCCGGGTCCCCTCTACGAGCCCGCTGCCGCCGCCGACGCGACAGCGCCGGACATCTCCGTGCTTGTCATCGCAGGGGAGCTCGACGACGTCACGTCGCCGGCCGAGGGCCGGGCGGCCGCAGCCGAGTTCCCGGACTCGGAGCTGTTCATCTGGCGCAACGCCGGCCACGTCCAGTCGCTCTACGACCCCGCCTCGAAGGGCGCGGTTCGGATCCGCGAGTTCCTCCGGGAGAACTCCGGAGGCTGACCGGCCGCAGCCGGCCCGCCTACTTGGCGGGCAGCTGCTGCTCGAAGAAGGCGAGTGCGTCGTCTTCGGCCGCGGCGACGATCGCGCCGTGGTTGACGCCCGCGTACGTCTTGTAGTCGACGTCGTCGCCAAGGTCGGTGAGCTCACCGTTGAGCTGATCGGTGAAGAACGGGAACACCGTCGTGTCGGTGGTGCCCTGGGCGAGCAGGAGCGGCGCCTTCAGCTTCACGGCGGGGTTCATACCGTCGAGCACCTTGTAGAGCTCCGTCGTGTCGGCGCCGGACTTCAGCAGGTCGGCGGGCGCGATCCCGCCGAAGCTGTCGGGCTCCGACAGCTGCGCGAGGCAGGTCTGCTCGGTCTGCGGAAACAGCGCCTTCGCGTCCGGGGTGAGCAGCTGGTTGATCTTGATGTTGTGGTCAGCCGTCGTCGCGCCGTCGAGGATCAGCGCCGCGAGGGCGGAGAGGCCACTGGGGCTTGTCAGCGACGGCAACAGCTGTGCCTGCGTGGTGATGTGCGACGCCGGGGCGTAGGCGACGGTGCCCTTCAGCTTCAGGTCGGGCGCCCACTTGTCGGCGAGCGAAGCGGCGAACAGCGACGACTGGCCGCCCTGCGAGTGACCGGCGATCAGGTACTTCCTGCCGATGTTCGGGTTGAGGTCGCGCGCGGCACGGACCATGTCGACAACGCTGCGTCCCTCGGCCTTGCCGATCAGATAGGGGTGGGGGCCGGCGGTGCCGAGGCCCTGGTAGTCGCTGGCGACGACCGCGTAGCCGGCGTCGACCCAGTCCTCGAACTGCGGGTGGGCGTAGGCGACGTACGGTGCGGCGGGGCTCGATGGGCGGATGCGCGTCGGGGCGCAGGAGTCGGCGTTGCCGGTCGTGCCGTGCGCGTAGCTGATCACCGGCCAGCCGCCCTTCGGCGCCTTGCCCTTCGGAATCGCGACGGAGCCGCTGACCGCGACCTCGTCGCCGTTCGGGGCGACCGAGGTGTAGAGAACGGTCTTGTTGACCTTGGCGCCGGCGATCGGCGCGAGCTTCGTCGCGTCGCGCTGCCAGATGACCTGTCCGTGGCCCTTCGGAAGCTTCTTCGGGGTCTTGTAGAAGGCGTTGCCCTTCGGACCCTCCTTGGCCGCGTCGGCGGGGGCGGCGGCGATCGCGACCAGGGCGATGGCGAGCAGCGCGGTCGCGGCGATCAGGATCGCGCGACGGATGGAAACGGGCTTCGGCAGGGCGTGCAAGTGGCTCTCCATGGGGTAGGTACCTAAGTGGGGATCGACAACTCTAGTGTCCTGCTTTAACCGCGGGGCCGGTCGAGAGTTGCGGAGCAACCCGGCACCCGGCGCGGAAATCCCGTTCTATGATCGTCGCCGATGGCCGCCGACGCCCCGAAAACGTGGATCCTGACGGGCTCGCTCGAGAACTTCCGGATCAACGTCGAGCGCAATTTCGACGTCATCGGGCTGAAGGAGCGGCGGATCCGGCAGGCGGAGCAGTTCGTCCCCGGTGACCTGGTGATCTTCTACGTGACCGGCGTCCAGGCATTCGGCGGGATCGCCCGGGTGCTCACCCCGGTGTTCGAGGACCGCGAGCCGATCTGGCCGCAGGGGAAGAAGAAGGCGCCGGAGGACTATCCGTGGCGGGTCGAGGGCGAGCCGGTGCTGGTCCTCGACGAGTCGGAGTTCGTGTCCGCCGAGTCGATGCTCGGCGAGCTCGACCACATGGCCAAGTGGCCCGCTGAGCACTGGCACCTCGCCTTCCAGGGTCAGCTCCGGATCATCTCGCCCGAGGACGCCGCCCGGCTCGAGGAGCGGATGCGGGCCGCGGTCGGCACCGCGGCCTGAGCGTCGCCCGCCGCTCAGTCGGCGCCGGTCGCGAGCCACGATCCGCCGAGGATCAGCGGCAGCCCGACGAGGGTGCCGACCCCCGGCGACTCGCTCAGCACGAGGACGCCGGCGATCAGCGCGACGACCGGGGCGACGTAGGTGATGACCAGCGCCCGGCCGGCGCCGATGTCGAGTACGAGCGCTCCGAAGAGGACGAAGGCGGCGGCGGTGCAGAAGATCCCGAGGATCACGATCGAGAGGACGGCCTGCGGCTCGAGCGCCGCGTCGGGCGGGGCCAGCGCTGCGAAGGGCGTCAGGACCACGGCCGCGACCGCGAGCGCCCCGGCCATGATCGCCCGCGGGTCGACGTCGGAGAGCTTCGCCTGCAGGGTCATCGGGCCGACGGCGTAGCCGACGGCGGCGATCAGGATCGCGATCGCGCCGATCACCTCGTCGCCGTCGCCGGCGATGTCGACTCCGACCAGCGCGACGACTCCCGCGAAGCCGACCACGAGCCCGGCGAGCCGGCGGCCGCCGACGCGCTCGGAGTGGTCGAAGAGGCGGGCGAGCACGGCGACGATCAGCGGCACGGCCGCGATCAGGATCGCCGCCACCGACGAGCTCACGTGCTGCTCGCCGAACGCGATCAGCGGGAAGGGGATCGCGATCTCGACGATCGCATAGAGGAGGATCCAGCCGCGGTGACGCCGCAGCGAGCCGAGCAGTCCTGCCCGCCAGACGATCGGGAGCAGCACGAGGGCGCCGAGCAGGACCCGCGACCAGGCGAGGAAGCCCGGCGAGATGCCGTGGTCGACGGCGATGCTGATGAAGAGATAGGGGATGCCCCAGAGGACGGAGACGGCCGCGAAGGACGTCCACGCGCGGGGGCTCAAGGAACGGGCGGGTCGGTCTGCGGCTCCAGCTCCGGCAGCGTGGTCCGGAGCAGGAGGTAGGAGAGCCAGACGCCGAGCGCGAACAGCGGGATGCCGGTGACGATCCGGGCGACTGCGAGCGGACCGACCAGCCCCGACAGATACAGGGGCAGCTGGATCGAGAGGCGGAAGCAGAAGAGGGCGACCCAGATCCAGCTCGCCTTCGTGTAGGCGCGGCGGCGGTCCGGGTCCTGGTACCAGGCGCGTCCCTCGCCGGTGACCGTGGAGACGATCAGGCCGAGCAGCGGCCGGCGGATCAGGATCGAGAAGAGGTAGGCGGTCGCCGACGCCGCGTTGATGAGGATGCCGGGGAGGAAGAAGTCCTCGGCCTTGCCCGTCCGCGAGGCGACGAAGGCGCCGAATGCGACCCCGATCACGCCCGACAGCGCGAACTGCGTCGTCTGATGGCGCAGGAGCCGGGCCACGGCGAGCGTGCCGCTGATCGCAACCGCGACGATGCCGCCGAGCAGGATGTCCTGCCCGGACGCCGCCCAGACGATCGTGAAGGCGAGGAACGGCAGGGTCGCCTCGGCGATCCCCAGCCACCCGCCCACGGTCGCCAGCAGCGACGGCGGACCGGTCTGGTCCTGCGAGGTCGCGCGGCTGATCCATCCCGGTTGCTGATCCATGCGGGGCTGACGCTAGCGTTCCCGCGATGCCATCGGGACCCACCGAGCGCGCGGACCGTCTCGCGCGCGTCGTTCTCGTCGTCGCGATGGTCGTGTCGGCGGCTCTGATCCTGGTCCTCGGCCGGGACCTGACGTTCTGGAGCGACGAGCTCGACTGGCTCACCTTTGCCGGCGACTTCACTCCGGCCCACCTGCTGACGCCGCACAACAGTCACCTGATCGCAACGACCCGGGTCATCTATGAGGGCCTGCCCCGGATCTTCGGGACCGACTATCTGCCCTTCCGGATCCTCGGCATCGTCTCGCTGCAGGCCTGCGCGGTTCTGGTCTTCGTCCTGGTCCGGCGCCGGCTCGGCGCCGCGGTCGCGGTCCTCCCGGCGATCGTGCTCCTCTTCTTCGGCTCCGCCCAGGACATGTTCATCTCGCCCCTGGGCATCCCGTTCACGCTCTCGATCGGGCTCGGGCTCGGCGCGCTCGTCGCCGTCGAGCGCCGCAGTCTCGGCGGGGACGTCCTCGCTATGGCATTGCTGATCCTCTCGATGCTTTCGCACACGTTCGGCACGATCGTCGCCATCGGCCTCCTCGTCTTCTACGCCGTCGATCGCGGGCGCCGGCGCGAGCTCTGGGTGCCGCTTGTACCGCTCTTCCTGTGGTTCGCCTGGTGGCTCTGGGCGCGGCACTTCGACCAGGGGATCACGTCGGCCTCGAACCTGCTCGGCACGCCGCTGTTCCTCGTCGAGGCTGCTGGAGCGGCGCTCGAGGGGATGGTCGGGTTGCCGCCCGACAGCGACGTCGGATCGTTGCTGAAGATCATCTTCGACCTTGCGGCGATCGTCGGGGCGGTCTTGATCGCCATTCGTCTCGCAACCGGCCGGGGAACGGCGTGGACGTGGGCCTACCTCGCGACGCTCCTCGCCTTCTGGGCCGGCATCGGCCTCGCCGAGGGCGACGGTCGCGAGCCGGACACGCCGCGTTACCTGTTCTTCGGCGCGATCATGATCGTCCTGATCGCGGCCGAACTGTTCCGCGACCGGGTTCCCTCGACCCGGGTCTACAGGTGGCTCCTCGCACTCGCCCTCGTGTGCCTGATCGGCAATCTCTCGCTGCTGCTTCGGACCGCGCCCGACTACGCACGCGACGCCGACGAGGTCGCAGCGCAGCTCGGCGCCCTCGATGCGTCGGGCAGCCCATTCGTGGCGGACCTGCGGGTCTCCGACCTCGGGCCTCCGGCTTCGAGCCAGATCGCCGCGACGGAGGCGGCGATCCGCGATTTCGAGGACGCCGTCGGGCCGCTCGGGTTCACCGCATCCGAGATCCGCGAGCAGTCCGAGGAGGTCCGCCGCAGCGCCGATTTCGTGCTCGTTCGCGGCCTCGGCATCGCATCGGTGGACATCCCGGCGAAGGGCGGGCCGCGGACCGCCGGCTGCGTGACGACGCAGCCCGGTGCCGACGGCTACACGAGCTTCGAGCTCGAGCCGGGCCTCAACGTGGTCGAGCTCGTCCGCGACACGGGCGCCGCCGGCGCCGAGCTCGACCTGGGACGCTACGCCGAGGTCCCTGACGTCGCGATCGGCGAGCTCCGCGAGGGCCGCGAGGCGGCGGTGCTCCTGCCCGACGACGAGAGCGGTGATCCGTGGCTCGCCCGGACGACCGGTGCCGTACGCGTCTGCCGCGGCCTCCCGCCGCGCCGCTGAGCCGCGCGATCGGGGAGACTGCGGCTCGTGGCGACCGCGGTCCTCACCTACGAGTACGTCGAGGGAATCCTCGAACTGCGCAAGCCCCATCGGGACGCGCACCTCGCCCGCGTGAGCGAGTTCGCCGCGGGACGCGGGCTCGTCGTCGCCGGCGCTACCGGCGACCCTCCGAGTGGCGCGCTCTTCGTGTTCGAGGACGACGCCGACCCGGCCGCGGCGGCCGAGGAGTTCATGGACGGTGACCCATACGTGGCGGCCGATCTGGTCACCGTGTCCCGGATCGAGCCCTGGACGGTGGTCGCAAATAGCTGGATCGAGGCCTCGTCCGACGCGTGACGGTGCTCACGTTCGGGTTCAACCGAACACCCGACGGGTAGATTTCAGGGCGATGGGCACCGCCACCGCCGAGCCTCCTACGGCTGCGGCAGCAGCACTCGAGGAGCTTGTCGCCCGTTTCGACCCGGACGACATCGACCTCCCGGAAGGATCCGCGCGGATCCGGCTCGGCGTCAGCGACGGCGAGGACTGGGACTGCGTCATCGAGATGCCCGACGCGAGGCTCGAGCCCGCCGACGGCAATCCCGACGCCAGGCTGATCGCCGACGAGAAGACCTGGGAGATGATCGCCGCCGACGTCGCCGGCGGCATGGATGCCTTTCGGCGCGGGCGGCTTCGCGTCCGCGACAACCTCCACCTCGGCGTCGGCCTGCTCGCCGCCACGGCCGGCTCCGGCGAGGCCGGGCGCCTGCGCTTCGACCGGATCGAGACCGCCAGCCACGAGATCGCCTACTGCGAGGCCGGCGAGGGCCCGCCGCTGATCTGCATCCACGGCCTCGGCGGCACGATGGCCTCGTTCCTGCCGACGCTCGCGGCGCTGGCCCCGGAGGGCAACCGCGTCATCGCCATCGACCTTCCCGGCTTCGGTGACTCCGACAAGCCGCACGCCGCTCCCTACGACGCACCCTGGTACGCGGAGGTCGTCGTCGAGCTGCTCGACGCGCTCGGCTACGAGCGCGCGAGCTTCGCCGGCAACAGCATGGGCGGCCGCATCGCCCTCGAGCTCGGGATGCGCCACACCGACCGCGTCGACCGCCTCGTCCTGCTCGCCCCGTCGCTCGCCTGGCTGAAGGAGCGCCGCTGGAAGTGGCTGCTGCAGGTGCCGCTGCCCCGCCTCGGCTACCTGCAGCCGACCCCGCGGATGCTCGTCGAGCCGATCGTCCGCCGCCTCGTCCCCGGCGGCGACCGCGGCTGGACCGCCGCCGGCGTCGACGAGTTCCTCCGCTCCTACCTGACGCCCGCCGGCCGCTACGCCTTCTACGAGTGCGCCCGCAACATCTACCGCGAGGACCCCTACGGCGAGGAGGGCTTCTGGATCCGCCTCAAGAAGCTCGCCCCCAAGTCGCTCTTCGTCTGGGGCCGCGAGGACATCCTCGTCCCGATCTCCTTCATGCGCCATGTCGAGCGGGCGCTCCCGCGCGCCGTCCACCTCGAGCTCGACTGCGGTCACGTTCCGCAGCTGGAGCGCCCCGAGGCGACGCACGACGCGATGGTCCAGTTCCTGAGCTAAGCGGCCTCCCGCAGCCGCTCGGCCAGTCGATTCATCCCGAACCGCTCGGCGGCGGCGCCGGCAGCGTTCCAGTCGGTTGCCGAGTCGGGCGGCCTGTCGACACCGGCGTCCTGAAGCGTCGCCATCTCCCGGTACGCGAGCAACTGGTCGCGATCGTCGCGAAGAGCGCCGCGGATCCGCGGCGTGCTCTGTTCGAGCGCGTTGTCGAGGATCTCCTCGAGGCTCCCGTAGCGGTTGAGCAGGTCGGCGGCGGTCTTCTCGCCGATGCCCTTCGCACCCGGGATGCCGTCGGAGGGGTCGCCGCGGAGGGCGATGAAGTCGGGCACCTGGGCGGGATCGATGCCGTAGCGGGAGCGAACGCCGGCGGCGTCGATCCGCTCCATCCCCTGGACGCCCTTGGTCGGGTAGAGGACGGCCACCGAGTCGTTCGCGCACTGGAACATGTCGCGGTCGCCGGTCATCAGGAGCGTCGTGCCCCCGGCCGCGGTCTCGGCCTCGGCAAGCGAGCCGAGCAGGTCGTCGGCCTCGAGCGTCTCGTGCTCGGCGATCTGCCATCCGAAAGCCGAGAAGAACTCGTGGCTCGCCTCCCACTGCGGCACGAGCAGCTCGGGCATCTCGGGCCGGTCGGCGTGGTAGCCGGAGTAGAGCTCGACGCGGTAGTGGGCGGCTTCCGCTCCGAAGCAGAGGACGACCGCCCGCGGCCCGTACTCGACGACCTCGCGGAGGACCAGGTTGGCGGTGCCGAGGAGGGCGTTGACGGGCTCCCCGTCGGCCCCCTTGATCGACTTCGGAAGGGCGAAGAAGGCGCGGTAGAGCATCGATGGCGTGTCGACGACGAGCAGTGGTGGGGCCATCGGCCCAACCTATCGAGAGGGACCCGGCGTGGTTGCCCGGCGCTTCGTCTATCGTCGGCGCCCGATGAGCTGGGGCGGGAGGACAAGGGGAATCGGAGCCGGGGCGACGGCGCTTGCCGTGCTGGCTCTCGCGCTTCCGGGCGGAGCCGCCGGTGGCGTGCCGGCGGGCACCGACACGATCGTCGCGCCCGGCCGAAGCTACACCGGCGGCACCGGCACCGCGGGCGCCTTCCGCCTCACCGCCGGACAGAACCCCGTGTTCCGCAACGACGACCTTGCGAGCGAGAAGCACAACGTCATCGCCGTCGAGGATGGGCCCGATGACGAGCCGCTCTTCCAGACGCCGCTGATCGCCGGTGGGGGCACGTCGGTGCTCGTCGCCGGCACCGAGTATCTGCAGCCAGGCACCTACGACTTCATCTGCACGATCCACACCGAGATGACCGGCAAGCTCGAGGTGGCGGGCGTCAATCCGAAGCCGCGCCCGTCGGTCTCCGTCGCCGTGGCCTCGAAGCGACTGGGGGCCGTCAAGCGGTCCGGACAGGTGAAGGTTCGCCTGTCGGCGGCGACCGATGCCGCGGGGATCGGCGTCGCGGCCCGCATCGGGGGCAAGGGCGCGGGGCGCGCGAAGGACGTCGAACTCGAGGCGGGCGGCAGCCAGGTGCTGAAGCTGAAGCTCGGCGCCGCCGCCCGCAAAGTCGTCGCGAAGGCCGTCAAGAAGGGGACGAGGATTCCCGTGGCGGTCAGCGCGGAAGTGCCATGGGGAGCTCCGGCTGCTGCCACGGCGAAGCTTCGCTGAGCCTCTCGAGCGCCTCCGCGTAGGCGCCGTGGTAGCTGCTCGGCGCGCGCAGGGCCGGTATCCCGTAGCCCTCGGCCATGGTGTGGCGGAGCACCTCAGTGAACTCGCGGCCGTGCCAGCGCCGGTGCTCGCTCGCCGGCCCGACTGCGATGTGGACGAGCTCGTGAGCCAGTGTCTCGAGGACGTCGCCGCGGCGGATGCCGGGATACGCCGTGACGGAGATCCGGTGCTCGCCCGGCACGGCGAACCCGAGCCGCGATCGGGGGCGGCGCGACGCCCGCCGCACCGTCAGCTCCGGCGGCTCGCCGGCCAGCCGGCCCTCGGGCCCGCCGAGCGCGTTGAGCCGGCAGAGGCGCTCGAGCTCCGCCCGCAGATCGACGCCGGCGACCGCGTAGTAGCGGGCGGGGCGGGACTGCGGCCGGCGGCGGGGGGCCGGGGGTCGGGATCGGGCGCGGGCGCGGCGGAAGCGGATGTCGGGGAGGATGCACCATCGTGACGCCGGAACCTCAGGCAGGGGACATCGACCGGGAGGCCACCGAGGCCGCGCTCCGCGAACGCCTCGCGGAGGTCCGCGAGCGCCTCGCCGTCCTCAAGAAGCCGCCCGAGCGCGGCTCCGGCATCGGCTTCGGCAAGCGCATCGGCGACGGCACCACCGAGGCGATCGGGCGCTTCAACGACGTCGGCGTCGCCGACAGCCTCGAGGCCATCGAGGGCCGCCTCTTCCGCGCCATCGAGAAGCTCGAGGAGGGCACCTACGGCATCTGCGACAACTGCGGCGCCGAGATCCCCGCCGGCCGCCTCCGCAGCGTGCCCGAGAGCGTGCTGTGCGTGAAGTGCGCCAGTAGGTGAGTCCGGCGGAGATCGTCGCCGCGCGTTGGTTTGGGCACTGAGGGGGGTTGAAGCGACCGCGGCGGCTCACCCTGAGCGCCAATGGCGAATTCGGGCTCCCACAGGGCCCAAACCTGCCATTCGCGAGCTGAGTCAGACTTCGCCCCGGACCCCTTCACTGCCAAACGCCTCGGCCCAACAGCCCGCCGGTCCCCTCGGCCCAACCCCCGCCTCAGTCGATCAGCCGGGCCTTCAGTCTCGAGATCGCCAGGCGCCACATCGCGAACGCGAGGATCGCCAGGGCCAGGAGCCGGAGGATGTCGTACGACTCGAAGCCGAAGCAGGCGCCGCGGACGAGCACGACGAGCTGGTGGAGGGGGTTGAACTGGGCGGCGACCTGCGCCCACTCGGGCAGACCCTCAATCGGGAAGAAGGTGCCGGCGAGCAGGAACATGGGCGTTATGACGAGCGTCGTCACGTAGTTGAACTGGTCGATCTTCGCGACGCTGCCGGCAACCGCGACGCCGAAGCCGGCGAACGCGAGGGCGGTGACGAAGGCGAAGAACGGGACGAGCAGCATCGCCGGGGTCGGGTCGAGGCCGAAGCCGATCGTGACGAGGAGCGGGAAGGTGCCGAAGATGCCGGAGCGGATGCCGATCCAGAGCATCTCGCCGCTGACGAGCTCCTCGACGTCGACCGGCGCGGCGAGGATCGCGTCGTAGGTGCGCTGGAAGCGGTGTTTGACGAACGTCCCGAACATCGCCGGGAGGGCGCTCGAGAAGACGACCGCGGTCGCGACCATGCCGGTGCCGACGAACTCGACGTAGTCGACGCCGTCGACGGTGCTGACGAGCGTCGTCCCGAGCCCGAACCCGAAGGCGAGCAGGTAGATCATCGGCTCGATCAGGCTCGAGAAGGTCGTGCTCCGCCAGAACGTCCTGAAGTTGGCCAGCTCGCGGCTCATCACGCCGAGCACGGCCGCCGGCTCGATCCGCCTCATTCGAGTTCCTCTCCGGTGAGCTCGACGAAGACGTCCTCGAGAGAGCTCGGGCGGGTGATCGCGTCGGCGGGAACGAGCCCCTCGGGCGCCCGCTCGCAGCCGACGATCACCAGCGCCGGCCCGGCCGACCGGACCGGCAGCCCGGCGGCCTCCGCGGCTGCGCGGACTTCCGCCCGCCGCTTCGGCGGCGCGTAGTACTCGGCAGTCCGCTGCCCGGCATGCTCGGCGATCAGCTCGTCGGGACGGCCGCGCGCGATCACCCGGCCGCTCGCCATCAGCGCCACTTCGTCGGCGAGGCGCTCCGCCTCCTCGATGTAGTGAGTCGACATCAGGATCGTCGTCCCCTGCGCCCGGAGGTCCTCGACCAGCGTCCAGATCTCGGCACGGATCTGCGGATCGAGTCCGACGGTCGGCTCGTCGAGCAGGACCAGCTTCGGGTCGTGGACGAGCCCGCGGGCTATCAGCAGGCGCCGGCGCATCCCGCCCGACAGCTCGTCGACCGCGTCGTGGCGGCGGTCGGCGAGGCGAGCGCGTGCTAGCGCCCGGTCCACGGCCGCGGCGATGTCGCGCACCCGGTAGAGCCGGGCGAAGATCTTCAGGTTCTCCTCGACGGTCACGTCGATGTCGAGGTTGTCGAGCTGCGGCACCACGCCCATCAGCGCGCGGGCGTCCTTCGACTGCTCCGGCAGGTCGTATCCGAGCACCCGCAGCGACCCGCTGTCGGCGATCGCCTGGCCGGTCAGCAGCCGCATCGTCGTCGACTTGCCGGCGCCGTTCGGTCCGAGCAGGCCGAGGCAGACGCCCTCCGGCACCGTCAGGTCGAGCCCGTCTACCGCCCTGATCGGGCCGAACGTCTTGACCACGCCCTGCAGTTCGATCGCCGCCACTCGCCCGGCACCATCGCATACCCGCGGGCCGGGCCCGGGGCTAGACTCGCCTGCACTCTGGGACGCCGCCCCCTGACAACGGAGAGAGCCCGCCAGCGGCGCGAACAGCTACTCGAAATCGCGCTGGAGGAGTTCCTCGCACGCGACTACGACGAGGTCTCCGTCGACGATGTCGCTGAGCGCGCCGGGGTCTCTCACGGGCTGGTCTTCCAGTACTTCGGCTCCAAGAAGGACCTCTACATCGCCTCGCTCGAGCCATTGCTGACCGGCTTTCAGGAGCGCGCCCGGAGCGCCCCCGACGACCTCGCGCCGAACGACCGCCTCCGTCATGCCATCGGCTTCTACTACGACGACGCTCGCGCCCATCCGGCCGGCTACCGGTCGCTGATGGCCGGCGGCGGAGGGTTTCGCGAGGTTTTCGACCGGATCGAGGCTCAGCGCTGGAACGCGATCGCGCTGATCGGCGAGGTGGCCGGCATCGACGTCGAGCGAGCCGACGTCTGCGCGGTTTTGCGCGGGTGGGTCGGGTTCCTCGAGGGGGCGATCCTCGCCTCGCTCGACCGCGCCGATGCCGACCGCGAGGCGCTGATCGACGCCTCCGAGGCGGTTCTCAACGCCGGGCTGCGGACCCTGCGCCCCGTTTGAGCGCTCCGGTCAAGCCGCCGCGCGAGTCGCTCGGCGACCGCATCGAGCGGACGATCGACGCGCGCACCGACGCCGAGACGGAGATCGCCCGCGGCGAGGTCGAGTCGGTCTCCCGCGGACCCAGCATCCGCCGCTCCGCTTTCTGGCTCCTCGTCACGGGCATCTCTCTCTACCTCGTCTTCCCGAGCCTCCTCGACGTCCTCGGCTCTTGGCAGAACCTGCGGGAGATCGACATCCTCTGGTTCCCGCTGCTGGCGCTCCTGCAGTTCGCGACGCTCGGCTGCACGTGGATCCTCCAGCGGCTGACGATCCCGCGCTCGCCGTGGTCGGCCGTGATCGATTCGCAGCTCGCCGGCAACGCCCTCGCCAAGATCGCGCCCGGCGGCGGCGCCATGGGGGCGGCGCTCCAGTACCGGATGCTCGTGGAGCGCGGGGTCGAGCGCGGCCGTGCGGTCGCCGGGATCACCGCCGTCAACCTGCTCACGTTCGCGGTCGTTCTCGGCCTGCCGGTCCTGGCCCTGCCGGCGCTGATCAGCGGCTCGGTCAACGGTGACCTCCTCGACGCCGGGATCGTCAGCCTGATCGTCTTCGTGCTCCTCGCCGCCGCCGCCTCGGTCCTGCTCGCCGCCGACACGCCGCTCCACAAGGTGACGACGCTCATCGAGCGCGGCCGCAACAAACTGCGGCGCAACTCACCCGACACCCGCAACCTCCCGGAGAGGGTCAAGCGCGAGCGCGACCGGATCCTCGCTGCGCTCGGCGACGATTGGCCGAAGGCCCTGCTCGCGACGGTCGGCCGCTGGGCCTTCGACTACGCGATCCTGCTCGCCTCGCTGGCGGCGGTCGGCGCCCACCCGGCACCCGGCCTGGTCCTGCTCGCCTTCTGCGCCGCTCAGGTCCTCGCCCAGATCCCGGTCACCCCGGGCGGGCTCGGCTTCGTCGAGACCGGCCTGACCGCGCTACTGGCCCTCGCCGGGGTCGGCGCCGGCGATGCCGTCCTCGCGACCTTCCTCTATCGCCTCTTCACCTACTGGCTGCCGCTGCCGCTCGGCCTGCTCGGCCTCGGCCTGCACCGCCGTCATCAGAACGGCGGCGCTGAGAGCGAATCGGCCGGCTAGTGAAACTGGCGGTCGTGGATGCAGAGCCCGTAGATGATCAGGATGTCCGCGGCCATGATCGTCAGCGACCAGATCGGGAAGACGGCGACGAAGAAGAGCTGGAAGACGAGGTTGAGGCAGCAGAGGATCACGCCGAGGCCCTGACCGTTCGCATTGCGGCGCAGGATCAGGACCGACGTGAAGATCTGCAGGGCGCCGACGAGGAGGAGGGTGATCCCCCAGAAGGTGAGGTCGCCGAAGAAGAGGTTCTCCTCGCGGAACTTGGCGTCACCCGCCAGCGCAACGGCTCCGTCGATTGCGTTGAACGTGCCGAGCAGCCCGAAGAGGACGCCGATGAAGGTGACCCAGCCCTCGCCTTGCTCGTGGGTCGTCGCCTGGTTCTGGCTCATTGACTCTCCCTTCGGTGGAATCCGGTTTCGCGATGCCGTGGGCCAGTCTACGTCCGGCCCACGGATGGACCGGGGCGACTCGGTAACTTGGCTCGCATGCCGCCAGTCTCGGTTCTCGATCTCTCCCCGGTGGTCGCCGGCTCCACCGAGTCGCAGGCGCTGCGCGACACGATCGACCTCGGCCGCCACGCCGACCGCCTCGGGTTCGAGCGCTACTGGCTCGCCGAGCACCACGGCGGGGCGATGGTTGCGAGCTCTTCGCCGGAGCTGATGATCGGCCAGGTTGCGGCCGCGACGAGCGGAATCCGCGTCGGCTCCGGCGGCGTGATGCTCCCCAACCACAGCCCGCTCCGGGTCGCCGAGCAGTTCAAGGTGCTGTCGGCCCTGTTTCCCGACCGGATCGACCTCGGGATCGGACGGGCACCCGGCACCGACCAGATGACCGCCTACGCACTTCGCCGCAGCCGCGAGGCGATGACCGCGAACGACCTGCCCGAGCAGCTCGGCGAGCTGCTCGCCTTCGCCGGCGCCCGGCCGTGGCCGGAGGGACACGCGTTCAGCCACGTCCGGGCGGCGCCCTTCGAGGCGCCGCTGCCGCCGATCTTCCTGCTCGGCTCGAGCGACTTCTCCGCCCAGCTGGCCGCTCAGGCCGGCCTCGGCTTCGCGTTCGCGGCGCAGATCAACCCGGAGATGGCGGTCGACGCCCTGCGCCTCTATCGCAACGAGTTCCAGCCCTCGGAGGAGCTCGCCGAGCCCTACGCGATCGTCTCCCACGCGATCGTCTGCGCCGACGACGACGAGTCCGCGCAGCGGATCGCGGCGCCGTCCCGCGTCGCCTTCCGGCGCCTGCGCACCGGCCGCCCGACGCCGCTTCCGACGATCGAGGAAGCGCTCGCCGAAGAGGGCCCGCAGCCGCCGCGGCGGCCGGGCCGGGCGGAGCGGATGATCGTCGGCTCGCCGCTGATGGTCCGCGACCGGATCGACGAGCTGCTCAGCCTCAGCGGCGCCGACGAGCTGATGGCGATGACCAACGTTCACGGTCACGACGACCGCCTCCGCTCCTACGAGCTGCTCGCCGAGGCCTTCTCGCTCGAGCCGCGAGCCGCGGCGCAGGTCCCCGCCTGAACGTGCCGCTCGCCGCCGAGCTGACCGAGCTCTCGATCGACAGCCTGCGGGAGCGCCGCAGCGTCAAGTGGACCTTCCACGACCGCGACGTGCTGCCCTCGTGGGTGGCCGAGATGGACTTCCCGCTCGCCCCGCCCGTCAAGGAGGCGCTGCGGGCGGCGATCGATCGCGACGATGCCGGTTACGCGAACGCCGACGGCTCCGGCCTTGCGCGGGCGGTCAGCGGGTTCACCGAGCGCCGCCACGGCTGGCGGCCCGACCCCGAGCAGGTGATCGCCTGCAACGACGTGGTCGCCGGGCTCACCGATCTGCTGCGTCTGCTGCTCGACGGCGGCGACAGGGTCGTCGTCACGCCGCCCGTCTACCACCCGTTCTTCAGCCTCGTCGGCGACGCACGGTGCACCGTGGAGGAGGTCCCGCTCGCCGACGGCCGCAATCTCGACCTCGACGGGATCGAGGCCGCTTTCGCCGGCGGCGCCCGGGCGATGCTGCTCTGCAACCCCCACAACCCGACGGGCACGGTGGCGACCCGAGGGGAGCTCGAGCGTCTCGCGGCCATCGCCGCCGAGCACGGCGTCTGGATCCTGGCCGACGAGATCCACGCCCCTCTCACCCTGTCGGGCGCCGAGCACATCCCATTCCTGAGCGTCTCCGGCGAGGCCGCCGATCACGGGATCGCACTCGTCTCGGCGTCGAAGACGTTCAACCTCGCCGGTCTCGGCTGCGCCCAGATCATCACCGGCTCCGACCGCGCCCGGAAGGCCGTCGCCGACCTCCCGTTCGCCGCCCGCCATCCCGGGCATCTCGGCACGATCGCCTCCGAGGCCGCCTACCTCGCGGGCGATCGCTGGCTCGACGACGTGCTCGCGGTGATCGACCACAACCGGCGCCTGCTCGCCGACCTGCTCGGCGACGCGCTGCCCGAGGCCTGCTACGTGCCTCCCGCAGCCGGCTATCTCGCCTGGGTCGACCTCGATGCCTACGGCCTCGGCGCCGACCCCGCGGCACCGATTCTCGAGCGCGGCCGCGTCGCCTTCAGCAGTGGCCCGATGTTCGGGAGCGGGGGAGAGGGGCATGTCCGCATCAATGCCGGGACCTCGCCGGGGCTCCTGCGGATGGCGGTCGAGCGGATGGCGGTGGCGATCGATGCCTAGCGCTTCGAACCTCGAGCCGATCGACCGCGCCCTCGCGCCCTGGTGGAAGCCGGTCGAGCAGCTGCTCGACGGCGCCGTCCTCTACGACGCCCACACCCATCTCGGTCGCAACGATCCCGACGGCTACCGGCAGGAGGCCGACGAGCTCCTCGACGCTCTCGAGCCGGTCGACGCCCGCGCCGTCACCTTCCCGATGCACGAGCCGGACGGCTATCCGCCGGCGAACGACCACGTTCTCGAAGCCGCCTCGGCGGCGCCGGACACGCTCGTCGCCTTCTGTCGCGTCGACCCACGCGCCGACGCCGTCGCCGAGGCCGATCGCTGCCTTGATCTGGGCGCCCGGGGCATCAAGCTCCATCCGCGCGCCGAAGGGTTCACCCTCGAGGAGCCGGCCGTCGAGCAGCTCTTCGCCCTCGCCCACGAGCGGCGCCTGCCGATCCTCATCCACGCCGGCCGCGGCATTCCGGCGCTCGGCGAGAACGCGGTGACGCTGACCCGCCGCTACCCGGACTCGCGCCTGATCCTCGCCCACGCCGCCGTATCCGACCTCGCCTGGATCTGGGAGGAGATGCCTGACCATCCCAACCTGCTCGTCGACACGGCCTGGTGGAGCCCCGGCGACATGATGGCCATGTTCAAGCTGATCCCGTCCGGCCAGATCGTCTGGGCCAGCGACTCGCCCTACGGGAGGCCGATCAACTCGGCAGTCACCCACCTGCGCTTCGCGATCCAGGCGGGAGTGGAGGGGGCGGCGCTGCGCTCGATCGCCGGCGGTCAGATCGAGCGGGTCCTCGCCGGCGAGGACCTCGAGGAGCACGGCCGGCCGCCCGGCGAGCGCGAGCCGATCAGCCCGCATCTCGAGCGCGTCGTCGACCATCTCGTCTCCGCCGTCTCGCAGGTCGTCGCCGGCGCCGAGCCGACCGAGCCGGTCTCGCTGGCCCGGCTCGCCTGCGACGCCGTCGGCGACGACGAGGCGCGCCCGCTGCTCGACCGCATCCACACGCTGCTCGCCCGCGCCGGCGAGCTGGCCGAGGAAGAGAGCGGCGAGGTCCGCTTCCCGCCGTCGGCGATTCTGCTGACCGCAGCGCTCTCGATCGCGCGGACGCCCGCCGCGCCGCTGCCGGGGTGAACACACCTGGGACCGGGGCCCGGGGGCTCAGGGCACAGGCCTCAAGCGCTCACGGATTCGCGGCGCTCGTTGCGAGCTCGCTGCGCAGGAAACGGCGAATCGTCCGGGCCGACGGTCCGCGGGCGTCGTAGAGAGCGTCGACGTGGCCGGCATTGCGGCCGATGAAGCGCTTCGAGTTCGGGAACGCGGCGGCGACGGTCGCCCCCTCCCGGGGCGTCGTCAGGTCGTCGAGCTCGCCGTTGACGACGAGGACGGGCGCATCAGTCGGCTCCGCTCCCTCGGGCACCGGCGGCTCGCTCAGCTCGGTGGGCTGCGGCCACGTCAGGCACTCCAGGTAGCCCACGGTCGAACCGAGCGCCACCTCGCGCGGGGTGAACGGATCGAAGGCATGGCGGTCGTGGGCGCGGATCGCCGACTCGAGCTGTGCCCGCCGCTCCGGCTCGGAGGCCCCCTTGTCCCAGAGCATCGGGTAGTCGTTGCATCCGACGACGAGCTCGGTCGTGTAGTCGTAGCGGTGCGGCTTGCTGTAGGCGACGCGCAGGTCGGCATTGAGGTCGATCCACGGCTGGTCGTCGCCTTCCAGGAGCGCCCGGCCGGCGGCCTCGACGTCGAGGTAGCTCTGCGGCGGGCCGTAGGCGGCGCCGGCGATCGCGTCGATCAGCGTCCCGGGGTTCATGCCGCGGTCGCGCATGAGCTCGGCCTGCTTTCGGAGGCGCTTCGCGGCCCTGGGCGGGCAGTTCTGGGAGCGATCGCAGGCGGTCACGAAGTCGCGGTTGCCGCTGCGGATCAGGCTCGGGTACCAGGGACTCTCGCCGCGGACGGGATATGCGCCGTCGAGGACGACCGCCTCGAGGCGGGCGGGGTGGCGGTAGGCGTAGGACTGGCCGAGGAACGTGCCGTAGGAGTCGCCGTAGAGTGCGATCCGGTCGTAGCCGAGCGCTGCGCGGACGGCGTCGATGTCCTCGGCGGCAGCGCCCGTGTTGTACGCCTCGAAGTCGTCGCCGAGACGCCGGGCGCACTCGCCGAGGCCGACGAACTCGGGAGCGCTGCCGCGCTGGACGTTCGGGCAGTTGATCGGGCCCGACAGTCCGGTGCCGCGCATGTCGACGAGCACGAGCTCGCGATGGTCGAGCAGGTTCGCGAACAGACCCTGGTAGGTCGCGGCCGTGGTCGTGCTCGCGTAGCCGGGCCCTCCCTCGACTGCGAAGATCGCTCCCTGGGAGGGCGAGTCGGTGTCGTTGCGGGGGCGGACCGCGAAGCCGATGTCGAAGCTTCCCCGGCCGGGATCGGAGCGGTACTTGGGGACCTCGATGCTGCCGCAGCGGAAGCCGGGAACGCCCGGTTGCGTCTTGCACGGACCGAGCTTCACCGGTCCGGCGTCGGCCGCAACCGACGTCGTCGTGGCCGATCCCTCGCCGCCCGATCCCCCGCATCCGGCGAGCACGGCGAGAACCGCCGCGACCGCGATCGGGGCCCTCTTCATTCCTAGAAGTCGGCCGGGGTCAGGTTCGGGCGCTTCGTCCAGAGCAGCCACTGGTGGAGGTAGTCGCCGAGACGATCGGCCTTCTTACCGCCGAGCCCGCTGGCGCGTTTCGCCTCGTTGATGAACTGGCCGCGATTGATGTTCCCGTAACCGTGGCGGTCGTTGAGCTCGTTGGCGAACTTGAAGAACCGCTTGTTGCCGATGATCTCCCGCAGGCCCTCGAGCATCGCCCCGGGGCGGTTGTAGACGGCGAAGCCGTCGAAGAGGTTTGCGGGGTCGCCGTCGAGGACGGCGGGGGCGAGCTTCCAGTTCTTCGCGTCGGAGTCGTAGACGAGCTTGAAGAACTTCTTCGGGCTCATCTTCGCGCCGTCGACCTTGTGGTCGAAGAGAACCTCCGAGAACGTCGCCCAGCCCTCGTTGAACCAGATGACGCTCCAGTTCGCTGCGGTGACGCTGTCGCCCATCCACTGGTGGGCGAGTTCGTGGGCGAGGGTCGAGCTGTCGGCCTCAGGCCCGTCGTTGTCGCCTGAGAAGTGCGGCTTGGTCTGGTTCTCGAGGGTGTAGCCGACGTCCGGGACCCAGTCGGCGACCATGCCGACCGTCTCGTACGGGTAGGACCCGAACCGGGAGGAGAGGAAGTTGATCATCTCCGGGATCCGGTTCGCAACGGCGCTCACTTCCGACTTGCGCTGCGGGGACCCGGCGCTGTCGATCGCGGTGAAGGTCGGGATCGTCGCGCCGTTGCTGTCGTCGGTCATCGTCCCGTCCACCACGTCGAAGAGGCCGACCGTGCCGGTCGCGAGGTAGGGCGCCATCGGCTTGCTCTCGATCCAGGTCGTCGTCGCGGTGCCGTCGCCGTTGTCGACCCGGCCGGTCTGCTCGCCGCCCCCGATCGCGGTGTAGGCGGTCGGGGCCGTCGTGTGGAGGGCGAAGGTCGCCTTGTCGGAGGGGTGGTTGTTGGCCGGGTACCAGCTCTGAGCGCCGATCGGCTCGTTCACGGTGAAAGCGCCGTCGCAGTCGCCGGGTGCCGAGCATGCCTGGACCCAACCGTCGAGGGAACCGTCGGCGTCGATGATCGCAGCCGGCTCGCCGTGGTAGGCGACCTCGACCGTGAACTTCTGACCCTTGGGGAGCCCGGCGGTGGGGGTGACGGTCAGCTTCGCGGGCTGGGTGACGCTGGGGTCGGAGCTGAACTTCGGCTTCGCGTCGGCGCGGCTGAACTTGGCGGCCGGGTCGCCGTTCACCTCGACCGAGTCGATCTGCAGGTCGCGCTGGAAGTCGAGGCTGAAGCGGGACAGGTTCTGGGTCGCCTTGGCGGTGATCGTCGTCTTCGTGCCTGGCGCAAAGGCGTTGGCGACCGGGTCGTAGTCGAGGTCGATCGCGTAGTGCTTGGCGTTGTAGCCACCGTTGCCGATCTGGGGGATGATCGGGTCGCCGAGCGACTTCGATCCCGGCTTGAACGCCGCCGATGCGGGAGCCGCGATCGCGAGCAGGAGGGCTAGTACGGCCAGTGCGATGCCGCTCGGGGCGGCGAGGGGATTGCTTCTCACGCGTTCATCGTTGCAGACGCCCGGAGGGGTAACCTCCACTTCCCGCATGGCGCCGACCGACTCCAACGAAGCCCCGCGCACCTGCCTGATCGGCGCCGGTTCGAGCGGCATCGCCGCCGCGAAGGCGCTCCACGAGCGCGGGCTCCCGTTCGATTGTTACGAGCTCGGCGACCGCGTCGGCGGCAACTGGGTCTTCCAGAACACGAACGGGATCAGCTCCTCCTACCGGTCGCTGCACATCAACACGTCGCGCGAGCGGATGGAGTTCTCGGACTTCCCGATGCCGAAGTCCTATCCGGACTTCCCCCGACACGACCACATCGCCCGTTATTTCGACGACTACGTCGATCACTTCGGATTCCGCGATCAGATCCGATTCGGCGTCGGCGTCGACCACGTCGAGCGGCTCGACGACGGCCGCTACGAGATCCGCACGACCGAGGGCGAGACCGAGACCTACGACGCGGTCATCGTCGCCAACGGCCACCACTGGGACCCGCGCTGGCCGGAGCCGCCGTTCCCGGGCAGCGACACCTTCGAGGGCGAGCAGATGCACTCGCACTTCTACAAGGAGGAGACCCAGATCGCCGACAAGGACGTCGTCATCCTGGGCATGGGCAACTCGGCGATGGACATCGCAGTCGACGCCTCCTACCACGCCAAGAACACCTACCTCTCGGCACGCCGCGGCGCCTACATCATCCCCAAGTACATCTTCGGCAAGCCGGTCGATCAGATCGGCGCGGCGGAATGGATCCCGGGCTGGATCCGGTTCCCGCTGATGGCGCAGTTGCTCAAGTTCAACGTCGGCCGGATGGAGAACTACGGGCTCCCGGAGCCGGACCACAAGTTCGCTCACGCGCACCCGACGATCAGCGGGCGGATCCTCGACCGGCTCGCCCACGGCGCGATCACACCGAAGCCGAACATCGCCGCGCTCGAGGGCGACAAGGTCCGCTTCACCGACGGCACCGAGGTCCACGCCGACCTCGTCGTCTACTGCACGGGCTACAAGATCACCTTCCCGTTCTTCGACGAGGACTTCGTCGCCGCGAAGGAGAACGAGCTGCCGCTCTACAAGTTCATGTTCCACCCCGAGCACGAGAACCTGTTCTTCCTCGGGCTCGTCCAGCCGCTCGGGGCGATCATGCCGATCGCCGAGCGCCAGTCGGCCCTGATCGGCGAGTCGCTCCGCGGCCGCTTCCAGCTGCCCTCGCAGCGGGAGATGGAGGCCGACATCGCCGACAAGCGGAAGAAGATGAAGAAGCGCTACGTGGCGTCGAAGCGGCACACGATCCAGGTCGACTACGACGACTACATGAAGGACCTGAGCGGCGAGCTCGAGGCCGGGCGCGAGCGCGCCGACGCCGCAGCGCCACCGGTTGGCGCGGTTCCCGTCTCCGGCTGAGGTTCAGCTGGCCGGGTCGAGGGGGTGCAGCTCCGAGGCCTCGAGGGCCTCGGTCCGCAGGTGCGCGATCGCCTGGTACTCGGGTGAGCCGATCATCTCAAGGAAGGCCGCGCGGCTCGGGTACTCGACGAGCAGGACCATGTCCCACCTCCGGTCGCCGCCGCCGATCAGGGCGCTGTTGCCGTTGCCCATGAAGGCCGGCTTGCCGCCGACGCCCTCGAGGATCGGCGCGACCGCGTCGCCGTACTCCATGTACTTCTCCAGCCCCCCGTCAGGCTTCAGCGCGATCAGGTTGAGCATCACGATCGGACCGTCTTCGTCCGAACGGGAGGTCTCGAGGAACTCCTGGAACGCGTCGGGGTTCAGCTGCTCTGCCTCGGGCGGTTCACTCATGCCGGCGACTCTATTGAGTCTGAGTCAACATCGGCGGGTGGGGGCGGGCGGACTTTCGGTCCGAGGGGACCGGCGGGCTGATCGGCCGAGGGGTTGGGCAGTGAAGGGGGGGCCGGGGCGAGCGGAGGCTGAAAACGCCCATATATGGGGGAAATCAGGCTCCGCTCCGGGTTCGGGGTCTGACTCAGCCTGCGAATGGCGAATTTGGGCCCTGTGGGAGCCCAAATTCGCCATCGGCGCTCGGGGTGAGCCGGCGCGGCCGCCCGCTCAAGCCGCCCGAGGGCGGTCCCCTGCCGGTGCCGGCTCGTAGCGCTTACTTGATGAACAGGATCTCTGAGTACTTCGGCAGCGGCCAGAGGTCGTCGGCCACGATCTGCTCGAGCGTGTCGGCGACCTCGCGGACCTCCGCCATCTTCGCGAGCTGCTTGTCGCGGGCGTACTCGGCGAGCTCCATGCCCTCGATGCCGTCGGGGTAGATGTTGGCCGCCTCGAGCTCGCCGATCTTGGCGACGAACTCGTCGATCAGGGGCTTCAGCTCGGCGGCGATGCCGTCGACGCCGGCCGCGTTGACCTCGATCGAGTAGCGGATGGCGGCGGGGAGGAGCATCGTCTTGGCGATGGCCCGTGCGGTCTCCGCCTCGATGTTGGCGAGCACGGCGTACTGCTCGATCCAGACCTCGAAGCGCGCCTCGAGCTCGCGCTCGGAGAGCACGTGGTACTTCTCGAAGGCGGCGACGGTGTCCGGCGCGACCACCTCGGGCAGGGCGTCGGGCGTGGTGCGCAGGTTCTTGAGCCCGCGCTCCTCGGCCTCGGCGTGCCACTCGTCGGAGTAGTTGTCGCCTCCGAAGCAGACCGCCTTGTTGGCGGAGTAGCTCTCCTTGACGACCGCGGTCACGGCGGCGCCGATCTCCTCGCCGCCCGAGATCTTCTCCTCGAGCTTGCCGGCCAGGTCGTCGATCGCCTCGGCGACGATCGTGTTCAGGACGGTGTTCGGGAAGGCGAGCGACATGCTCGACCCGAGTGCCCGGAACTCGAACTTGTTGCCGGTGAACGCGAACGGCGACGTCCGGTTGCGGTCGCCGCCGTGGAGCGGCAGCGGCGGCAGGACCGGAGTGCCCAGGCCGAGCGTCGCGTCCTCGGTGACGCCGTCGCCCTCGCCGGAGACGATCGAGTCGAACGCCTTGTCGAGCTCAGCGCCGAGGAAGATCGAGATGATCGCCGGCGGCGCCTCGTTCGCCCCGAGGCGGTGGTCCTGGCCGATGTTGGCGACGGACGCGCGCAGCAGGCCCTGGTGCTTGTTGACGGCCTGGATGACGGCCGTGCAGAAGAACAGGAAGCTGGCGTTCTGGGCGGGGGTGTCACCGGGGTCCATCAGGTTGGATCCCGTGTCGGTCCCCATCGACCAGTTGTTGTGCTTCCCCGATCCGTTGACGCCGGCGAACGGCTTCTCGTGCAGGAGGCAGACGAGCCCGTAGTTGCGGGCGACGTTCTGCATTACCTGCATCGTCAGCTGCTGGTGGTCGGAGCCGACGTTCGAGTTCTCGAAGATCGGCGCCAGCTCGTACTGGCCGGGCGCGACCTCGTTGTGTCGGGTCTTGACCGGGACGCCGAGCTTGACCAGCTCACGCTCCGTCTCGAGCATGCAGGCGAGCACGCGCTCCGGGATCGAGCCGAAGTAGTGGTCGTCGAGCTCGTGGCCCTTCGGCGGCTGGGCGCCGAAGAGCGTCCGGCCGGTCGTGACCAGGTCCGGGCGCTCGAAGTAGTACTGCTCGTCGATCAGGAAGTACTCCTGCTCCGGGCCGACCGTCGTGAAGACGCGGGCCGTCTTGTCGTCGCCGAGCAGCCGCAGCGCCTTGACCGCCGACGTCGACAGCGCGTCCATCGAGCGCAGGAGCGGGATCTTGCCGTCGAGCGCCTCGCCGGTCCAGGAGGCGAACGCGGTCGGAATGCAGAGCAGGACGCCGTTCGGGTTCTCGAGCAGGAACGCCGGGCTCGTCGGGTCCCAGGCCGTGTAACCGCGGGCCTCGAAGGTCGCGCGGATGCCGCCGGTCGGGAACGAGGACGCGTCGGGCTCGCCCTGGATCAGCTCCTTGCCGGAGAAGCCGGCGATCGCGTCGGAGTCGCCGCCGGGCTCGAAGAACGAGTCGTGCTTCTCGGCGGTGAGGCCGGTGAGCGGCTGGAACATGTGCGTGTAGTGGGTCGCTCCGTGCTCGAGCGCCCACTCCTTCATCGCCTCGGCGACCTCGTCGGCGAGCGACGGATCGAGGGCGGCGCCGGAGGCGAGGGTCTCGTTGAGCCGGTCGAAGGTCTCGGAGGACAGCCGCTCCTTCTGGACCGCGGGGGAGAAGACGTTCGCGCCGAACGGGTGGTTGGCCGCGTCGCGGAGGTCGCCGGTCTCGATCGACCCTCCGTTCGCGCTCCAGCTGGCGGCGGTCAGGTTGTGCTTGCGGGCCCTGGTGATGGTCATGTGTCTGAGTTGCTCCTTCTCGTGGCTGCGCGGCTCGACCCGGCAGGGGCGATCCGTCCGTGCATCGTCGCAAAGTTCTGGCCGGAACCGTAGGGCCTGACAGGCGATCCCCCTTTGTCCGTGCGTACAAAGTCCGGCGACGGGCGTTCGACATCGCGGCGGGACCGGCTGCCGTTCGCTTTCGGGGTCAATAACGAATACGCTTTCTTTCGTCGCGGTGATGTGCGCGGCGCCGAAGGACGGCCCCGACCACGAAGAATGGATCCGCGATGAGTGACCCCTCCAACGACCCCTACTGGCGCGTGGCGATGGCGCCCTACGCCCGCCCCGTCTTCTCGCGGTCGCTGCTCGACATCTTCACGTCGCGCCGTTCCGTTCGTGATCGGCTGGGCGCTCATGTACATGGCGCTCGACGTCTCCTACTGGCTCGTCCTGCTGCTCGCGATCCCGACGGCCGGCTTCCTCCTCCGCACCTTCATCCTCTTCCACGACTGCACGCACGGCTCGTTCTTCGAGTCGCGGACGGCGAACGTCTGGGGCGGCCGCATCTTCGGGCTGCTCACGTTCCAGTGCTTCACCAACTGGCGCTTCCATCACGCCTACCACCACGGCTCGGCCGGCGACCTCGACCGCCGCGGCACCGGCGACGTCATGACCTGGACCGTCGACGAGTACTACTCGAAGTCCTGGGGCGCGCGCACCGCCTACCGGCTGTTCCGCCACCCCGTCGTGATGTTCGGCATCGGACCGATCTGGTCGCTGCTCGTCGGCCCCCGCGTCTGGGCCGGCTCGAAGCCCGGCAAGCTCCGCAACAGCATCCTGCTCACCAACCTCGCCGTGGTCGCGATGATCGCCGCCCTCTGCGTCGCGTTCGGCTGGCAGGCCGTCCTCCTCATCTACACGCCGCTGATCATCATCGCCGGCACCGCGGGCGTCTGGCTCTTCTTCGTCCAGCACCAGTACGAGGACGTCTACTGGGAGAACACCGACAGCTGGGACTACTCCGAGGCGGCCCTCCGCGGCAGCAGCTACCTGAAGCTCCCGCAGCCCTTCCAGTTCTTCACCGGCAACATCGGCCTCCACCACGTCCATCACCTCAGCGCCCGGGTCCCCAACTACAACCTCCAGCGCGCCCATGACGAGATGGACGTCTTCCAGCAGGTCCCGGTCCTCACGGTCCGCAAGGCCCTGCGCAGCTCACGCCTGAAGCTCTGGGACCCCTCGAGCAAGCAGCTCGTCGGCTTCGCCGCCGCCAAGGCGAGCTACCGCCGGACCCAGATCCAGCCGCGGCCGGCGACCTCGACGCCGTAGGGCTGTCGCGTGCGCGTGGCCTGCCGAGGGAGCGCCTCGTAGTTCGGGGCTTGGTTTGGGCTGAGAGGGGGGCGTGGCGAACTTGGGCAGCGGGAGTCGCGATCGTGCAGTTGCTCGGTCTCAGACCGAGAAAGTGCACCACCTTCGCACCGGCACCACGTTCCCTCACTGCCCAAACCAAAGCCCGCCCGCCGGTCAATCCCCTCGGCAGGCCGCGCCGCTAGGCCTTCTTCGCGACCTCGGCGCTCTTCGCGATTGCGTCGTCCATCTGCTCGAGGGCGTCGATGTTGACCGGGCCGTGGCCGGGAGCGAGGGCGGAGGGCTCGTGGGTGCGGAGCTCGATCGCGCTCTCGAGGGCGAGCTCCTTGTTCCAGGTCGCCATTGCGGGCAGCGGGAAGAGCGGGTTGGCGCGGGCCGTCGTGTAGACGCCGAAGAGAGTCGAGAAGACGTCGCCGCAGTAGAGCGTCCTGTCGCGGGTGTCGAGGAGGGAGAGGTGGCCGGGGGTGTGGCCGGGCGTGGCGATGACCTCGAGTGAGCCGACCATGTCGCCGCCCTCGATGTTGCGGGTGGGCTTGGTCTTGGCGCCCGGGTAGCTGCCCTTCAGCTTGCCCGACTCGCCGGGCTGCAGGGACTTGTCGCCGGCGAGCAGGATGGCGTCGCGGGCGGAGATCAGGACCTCGGCGTCGGGGAGCTCGGCGGCGAGGGCGTCGAGGGAGCCGATGTGGTCGCCGTGGGCGTGGGTGAGGACGATCCGGACGATCGGGGACCCGAGGTCGGCGGCGGCCGCGAGGATCTTCTTGGCCGTGCCCCCGAGGCAGGTGTCGATGAGGGTCAGCCCGTCGTCCTCCTGGACGAGGAAGGCGTTGACCATGCCGTAGCGACTGATCCGGGTGTGGCTCTCGACGGTTGGAATGCTCATGGGGCGGATCCTAGCCGGACGCGGACCGCGATCCCGGGCGGGGCGGCGGTGGATAGGCTCGCTCCATGAGCCCCGACAGCCGCAACGAGGTGGCGCGAAGCGAGAAGATCCTTCCGGGCGTCTGGCGGCTCCGGCTTCCCTGCCCGTGGCCGGGCGTCCCGCACGTGAACGCCTGGGCGATCTCGCGCGGCGACGGCATCGTGCTCTTCGACACCGGGATCGGCGGCGAAGAGGGGCTGCATCAGCTCGAGCTCGCCCTCGGCCAGGCGAAGCTGAAGCTCCGCGACGTGCGCCTCGTCGTCTGCACCCACTCCCACAGCGACCACTACGGCTGCGCCGCGCCGATCGTCGACGCCGCCGGCTGCGAGCTCTGGATGCACCCGGCCTGGGGTCACGTCCGGTCGATGGTCGAAGACCCCGACCGCGCGCTCGACAACCGCATCGAGGTCGCCCGGCACAGCGGCGTCCCGGCCGCCTCGCTCGAGCGCTACGAGGCGCGCCGCGGCGAGAGCGCCTACATCGACCGCATCGTCGCGCCCGACCGCGAACTCGTCGACGGCGTCGACGTCGCGACCGACCTCGGCTTCTTCCGCGCCTACGAGACGCCCGGCCACGCGCCGTCGCACGTCGTCCTCCACGAGCCCGAGAGCGGCCTGCTGATCTCCGGCGATCACCTGCTCGGCCGGATCTCGCTGTTCTACGACCACGGGCACACCCCCGACCCGGCCGGTGAGTTCATCGAGTCGCTGGACGTCGTCGACGAGCTCGACATCCGCCTCTGCCTGCCCGGCCACGGCCGCACGTTCCGCGACGTCAGCGCCAAGATCGAGGCGTACCGCAACGAGGTCGACGAGCAGATGGGCCGCGTCCGCGCGGCGCTCGCCGACGGCGAGAAGACGCCCTTCGAGGTCGTTGAATACCTGATCGGCAAGGAGAACATGACCGGGCCGGCCGCCGCCTGGGGGCTGCAGCTGTCGCTCTCCTACCTCGATCACCTCGAGGCTCTCGGCGAGGCCGAACCGGTTGCGGACACCGACCCGGTCACCTGGCGGCTCAGCGCCTGAGCGCGCTGTACAGAGCGGCCAACGACATCGGCCAATGTTGGCCGGAGGCGTAATCCCCGCAGGCAGCCGTTTGGGATAGCGTCGCGAACGTCCCGTCGATCCTTTGTACCAATTGGCAAAGGCAGCCTCGCAAACAGCAGCCAGCAACGAGTCCGAGTCGATTCCCGACGTTCGCCTGTCGGGGGTGCGGAAGACGTACGGCGTCGTCGTCGCCGTCGATCGGGTCGACCTCGAGATCAGGCGCGGCGAGTTCTTCACGATGCTCGGCCCCTCCGGCTCCGGCAAGACGACGATGCTGCGCATGGTCGCCGGCTTCGAGCTGCCCGACGAGGGCCGAATCGAACTCGCCGGCAATGATGTGACCGACCACGCCGCCTACGACCGCGACGTCAACACCGTCTTCCAGGACTACGCGCTGTTCCCGCACATGACCGTCGGCGACAATGTCGAGTACGGGCTCCGGGTCGCGAGGGTCGGCAAGGGGGACCGGGCGTCCCGCCGCGCCGAGGCGCTCGAGATGGTCCGCCTGACCGGCTACGACGAACGCAAGCCGACCGAGCTCTCCGGCGGCCAGCGCCAGCGCGTCGCCCTGGCCCGCGCGATCGTCAATCGCCCGCGGGTCCTGCTCCTCGACGAGCCGCTCGGCGCCCTCGACCTGAAGCTCCGCGAGCAGCTCCAGATCGAGCTCAAGCAGATCCAGCGCGAGGTCGGCATCACCTTCATCTACGTCACCCACGACCAGGAGGAGGCGCTGACGATGTCCGATCGCATCGCCGTCTTCAACGAGGGGCGGATCGAGCAGATCGGCGAGCCCGAGGGCGTCTACGAGCGCCCCGCCAACGCCTTCGTCGCCGGCTTCGTCGGCGTCTCGAACCTGATCCACCGCGACGGCGGCAGCTTCACCGTCCGCCCCGAGAAGGTCCGGCTGCTGAGCGGCGACGAGCCCGCCGACGGTCTGGTCGTCGAGGAGGGCACGATCGCCGACGTCTCCTACGCCGGCATGGTCACCCGCTTCCACGTCGAGCTCGACGCCGGCGACCGGCTCCAGGTCGCCCGTCAGAACCTGGAACAGACTTCACACGAAGACGAGGGCCTGCGGGGACAGCGGGTCAGAGTGGGCTGGCGGCGCGAGCACACGGTCGCGGTCGCCGAGGCGCAGGGGATCGGGGTAGGAAATCAACAGAGGAGGAAAGATGAGTAGCGATGCGCGCTCTGCACGGTGGGCCTGGCTCGCCGTGGCAGGCCTGAGCGTCTTCATCGTCGCTTTCGCGGTCGGTTGCGGAAGCAGCGACTCGAGCGACAGCACGGGTGCAACGGCGATGACGGAAGTCGGCAAGGGTGAGGGTCAACTGAACCTGATCTGCTGGGCCGGCTACTGCGAGGACGGCTCGACCAGCGCCAAGGTGGACTGGATCAGCGACTTCGAGAAGCAGACCGGCTGCCAGGTCAACGTCAAGATCGGAAACACCTCCGACGAGATGGTGAACCTGATGCGTACCGGCGACTACGACGGTGTCTCGGCCTCCGGCGACGCAACGCTGCGGCTGATCGACGGCGGCGACGTCGCCCCGGTCAACACCGATCTCGTCCCCAACTACGCCGACGTGTTCCCGGGCCTCAAGGATCAGCCCTACAACAGCGTCGACGGCCAGATGTACGGGATCCCGCATGGTCGCGGGGCGAACCTGCTCATGTCCAACACCGATGTGGTCAACCCCCCGGCGAGCTCGTGGGGCGCGGTCTTCGACCAGCAGCAGATGGAGGCGAACAAGGGCAAGATCACGGCCTACGACAGCCCGATCTACATCGCCGACGCGGCGCTGTACCTGAAGGCGACGCAGCCCGACCTGGGAATCACGAACCCGTATGAGCTGGACGAAGATCAGTTCAACGCGGCCGTCGATCTGCTGAAGACGCAGAACGACTACATCGGCGAGTACTGGTCGGACTACACGAAGGAGATCCAGGCGTTCACCAACGGCGACAGCGTCGTCGGCACGACCTGGCAGGTGATCAACCAGCTCCTGCAGGCCGACAATCAGCCCGTCGATGCGGTCTACCCGAAGGAGGGTTCGACCGGATGGTCCGACACGTGGATGATCAGCTCTCAGGCTGAGCATCCGAACTGCATGTACATGTGGATGAACCACATCATCGACCCGAAGACCAACGCCGCCGTAGCGGAGTGGTTCGGCGAGGCACCGGCCAACGAGAAGGCCTGCCAATACACCGCCGATCCGAACCACTGCGAGATCTACGACGCGAACGGCAAGAAGTACCTGGACGATGTCTATTTCTGGACCACTCCGGTCTCCGACTGCGGCGATGACCGCGGCGACGTCTGCAAGACGTACGACGACTGGAATCAGGCCTGGACGGAGATCAAGGGCTAGGTAGGCGACGGCCGGAGGGACGCGCACGACCGTGGAAGCAGCGGGGCTGGGAGCTCCGAAGCCGAGGAGGTCGGTGGGCCACAGGCTCGCCGACCTCTTCCACGGCCGGCCGCGCCTTCAGGTCGGTGCGTTGCTGGCCGGCCCCGTCGGCTGGCTGGTGATCGGCTATCTCGGATCGCTCGCGGTCCTGCTGATGGCCAGCTTCTGGTCGCTGGGCGAGCTCAGCGGCGAGGTCCAGCAGACGTTCACGCTGGACAACTTCGACACGATCCTCACCGAGCCGGTCTACCGGACGATCACCCTGCGGACGGTCCTGATCGCCGCGCTGGTGACGATCACCGACGCGATGCTGGCGCTGCCGCTCGCCTTCTTCATGGCGAAGATCGCCCGGCAGCGCTCGAAGGGGCTGCTCGTCGTCGCGGTGCTCGTCCCGCTCTGGTCCTCCTACCTCGTCAAGGTCTACGCCTGGCGCACGATCCTCAGCGAGGACGGGATCTTCAACTGGGTGCTCTCGCCGCTCGGCCTGCACGGCCCCGGCTACGGAAACGTCGCCGTCTGGCTCGTCATGAGCTACATCTGGCTTCCCTACATGATCATTCCGGTCTACGCGGGCCTCGAGCGGATCCCGAACTCGCTGCTCGCGGCCTCCGACGACCTCGGCGCGAAGCCCTGGAAGACGTTCCGGAGCGTCATCTGGCCGCTCGTCTTCCCGGCGATCGTCGCCGGATCGATCTTCACCTTCTCGCTGACCCTCGGCGACTTCATCACTCCGTCGCTGGTCAGCTCGACGCAGTTCATCGGCAATGCGATCTATTCGAACATCACCAACAACCTGCCGCTCGCGGCCGCCTACACGACGGTCCCGATCATGATCATGATCGTCTACCTACTGATCGCGCGAAGACTCGGCGCCTTCGAGCACGTATGAGCGGCGGAGGGGACAGGCGATGAGGCTCTCGCGGAGGGCGGAGCTGCTGCTGCGGGCGGCGAGCGGCGTGACGCTCGCGTTCATCTACATCCCGCTCGCGGTGATCTTCGTCTACGCCTTCAACACCAGCAAGGCGCTCGAGTGGCCGCCGCCGGGGCTGACGACCCAGTGGGTCGGCGACGCGCTCAACAACAGCGGCGCCCGCGACGCCTTCTTCACATCGCTCGAGGTGGCGGCGATCGCGACGATCTTCGCCCTCGTCCTCGGCTCGCTCGCCTCGCTCGCCGTCGCCCGCTTCAGCTTCTTCGGACGGGAGACGATCTCGTTCCTCGTGATCCTCCCGATCGCGCTGCCCGGCATCGTCACGGGCGTCGCCCTGAACACGACCTTCACCCAGTTCCTCGGCATCAATCTCGGCCTGCTGACGGTCGTCGTCGGCCACGCCACGTTCTGCATCGTCGTCATCTACAACAACGTCGTCGCCCGCCTCCGCCGCGTCTCGGGATCGTTCGAGGAGGCGTCGGCCGACCTCGGCGCGACCCCCTGGATGACGTTCCGGCGCGTCACCCTGCCGAGCATGCAGACGGCGCTGGTCGCCGGCGGCCTGCTCGCATTCGGCCTCTCCTTCGACGAGATCATCGTCACCACGTTCACGGCCGGAGCTGGGATCGAGACGCTGCCGCTCTGGATCTTCACGAACTTCTCGCGACCCAACCAGCTGCCGATCGTCAACGTCGTCGCGGTCTTCGTGATCCTGATCTCGATAATCCCCGTATACCTCGCCCACAAGCTGACGCGCGAGGAGGGCGGCGCGGCTCCGACCCGCGGCGCCGCGCCGAGCGCGGTCGCCGCCGAGGGCACTGCTGCCCCGTAATCACCCCGGCCAAATGCTCCGCTGACGCGTCCGCTTTGGCCGGTCGGCGCGGCGGGAGGGGACGGGATGACATATGTGTTGACCGGAGCCCACCACTCCGCTTCGCGTCCGGTCCGGTCGGGCGGCGCGGTGGAAGGGGACGGGATGACATATGTGTTGACCGGAGCCCACCACTCCGCTTCGCGTCCGGTCCGGTCGGGCGGCGCGGTGGAAGGGACGGGAAGACATTTGTGTTGACCATCTATCTGAAGAGGTCCGTAATGAACGGGCCGAGGACGCGCGTCAGATTCTCCGCCGTGTCCTCCGGTGCGGCGCTCGGCAGCACCGCGTAGCTGATCGCGAGCCGGACGAGGGTCTCGGAGAGCAGCCGCACGTCCTCGGGCCGCTCGACCTCCGGCCAGGTCTGCTCGAGGCGGTCGGCGAGGCGGGCGGTCATCGTCGTCAGCAGGACGCCGCCGCGGGTCGTGGCCAGAGCGACGAGATCGTCGTTGTCGCCGGAGGAGATCGCGCGGATCATCGGGTGCGTCGCGACGAGCGAGAGGAAGACCTCGGCGGCCGTCCGCAGCGCTTGCCGCGGGTCGCCGGAGTTGGCGGCGACCGCCTCGTCGATCGCGCCGAGGAACCGCTCCGACTCGCGGAGCAGGTACGCCTGGGCGAGCTCGTCGCGACCGCCGAAGGCGTTGTAGAGCGTCTGCCGGCTGACGCCGGCGGCGCGCGCGACCTCGCTCATCGTCACGTCCGGCCAAGCGTCGTCGGCGAGCAGCTCGCCGACCGCGTCGAGGACCGTCTCGCGCAGCAGCGCGCGGCTCGCCTCCGCGTGGGAGGGGCGGGGGGGAGCCGCCTCTGTCACGCGTCCCCGGCCGGCTCGAAGTCGACCTTCTCGCGGACCGCGCAGTCCGGGCACGTCCAGTCGTCGGGAACGTCGGCCCAGGCCGTGCCCGCCGGGAAGCCCTCGCGGGGCTCGCCGGCCGCCTCGTCGTAGGTGTACCCGCAGACCGGGCAGCTGAAGGCGGCCACGGTCAGGCCGCCGGGCCGCCGCCGTAGCGGGCGATCAGCCGCTCGCGCTTGCGCGGGAGGAGGTTGGCGCGGGTCACGTCCCCACCGTAATGGTCGAGCACGCGGTCATCCATGATCCGTCGCCAGAGCGGCGGGACGTAGGCGGCGACGATCATCGTCGCGTAGCCCGAGGGCAGCTCCGGCACCTCGTCGTAGTGGCGCAGCGCCTGGTAGCGCCGGACCGGGTTGGCGTGGTGGTCGCTGTGCCTCTGCAGGTGGTAGAGGAACACGTTCGAGGCGACGTTGTTGGAGTTCCAGGAGTGCTCGGGCGCGCAGCGCTCGTAGCGGCCGCTCTCCTCCCGCTGCCGCAGCAGCCCGTAGTGCTCGAGGTAGTTGACGACCTCGAGGAGCGAGAAGCCGACGACGGCCTGGAGGATGAGCCACGGGAGCACGACCCAGCCGAACGCGATCGTCAGCGCCCCGTAGAGGGCGATCGTCATCGCCCAAGCGTTGAGGACGTCGTTGGAGATCGACCAGAACGGCTTGTCGAGGCGGTCGAGGCGGACCCGCTCGAGCTCGAGCGACGAGCGCAGCGAGCCGGTGACCGTCCGGGGCAGGAACTCCCAGAAGCTCTCGCCGAGCCGCGAGCTCGCCGGGTCCTCGGGGTGGCGACCCGGACGTGATGGCCGCGGTTGTGCTCGATGAAGAAGTGGCCGTAGCCGGTCTGCGCGAGCGCGATCTTCGACAGCCAGCGCTCGTAGCTCTTGCGCTTGTGGCCGAGCTCGTGGGCGGTGTTGATCGCGATCCCGCCGACCATCGCGAGGCTGACGGCGAGGCCGAGCGACTCGACGACGCTGAGGTCGCCGCTCGACCAGAGCGCGCATGCGAGCACGATCGAGGCGAACTGCAAGGGCAGGAAGAGGTAGGTGCACCAGCGGTAGTAGCGGTCCTCCTCGAGCCACTTGATCGCGCTGTCCGGCGGGTTGTCGGAGTCCTTGCCGATCAGCTGGTCGAGGGCGGGGATGATCCCGAATACGAGCACCGGGCCGAACCAGTAGAAGGCGCCGAGCCCGGTCGCCTCGGCCAGGCCGAACGCCATGAACGGGATCAGCGGCACGATCAGCCCGAGCAGCCAGAGGTAGCGCTTCGGGTCCGTCCAGCTGGGGACGGCGGGCGCCGCGACGGCGGTAGCGGATTCCATGACTGCGAGTTCCTCCTGCTTGACAACAAACGACTCGTTGTCGAACAGTTTTACACAACGTCAGATTTTGTCAACTATGGGTGGAGCCGGAGGAGGCTCCGCCGCTTCCGTCACGCCCGGGTCCGCAGGGTCGGCCGCGAGCTCGCGATCGCTGAGCATCGGCAGCACCTTGCGGGAGACGAGCACGAAGAAGATCAGCCCGGCCGCGCCGATCCAGATCGCCGGGTCGTTCGGGGATAGCTCCTCGAGGCGGCTGCCGAGGTAGACGAAGAGGAGGGTCAGCGGGATGTAGCCGACGAACGTCGTCCAGATGAAGGTGCGCAGCGGCACGCGGGCGGAGCCGGCGACGTAGCTGAACAGGCTGAACGGGACGATCGGCACCATCCGGCAGGCGAGCAGCAGGGTCACGCCGCCGCGCTCGACGACCCGGTCGTAGCCGTTGAAGCGCTCGGCGCCGAACATCTTCACGAGCGCCGGCCGGGCGGCGTGGCGCCCGATCTGGTGGCAGAGGATGCCGTTCAGCATCCAGCCGAACATCATCAGCGGGAAGCCCCACCAGACGCCGTATACGAAGCCGACCGCGGCGTCGAGGATCTCCGCGGGGTAGAAGATGACCGCGTGCGAGATGGCCAGGGCGAGGACGAGCAGGACGCCGCCGGCGCCGAAGCCGCGCAGGTCCTCGCGAAGCGAGGTGGTGTCGCCGCTGAGCGCGTCGGTCACAGCCGCGCGGAGCGGGTCGACGAGCAGGACGAGAGCGACGATCGAGAGCGCCGCGCCGACCGCTGCGATGATCGGAATCCAGTTCGTGTGCTCCTCGGCGAGTTCTTCGACGAGCTCCTCGACGCGGTGCTGCTGACCGGTTTCGGAACTCGGGTGTTGACGATCAGTCACCGGAGGAGTGTCGCAGCCCGCTAGCCGAGCAGCCGGCGCACTTCGGGCGTGGGCGGGACGCCGTCAGGCCCGCCGCGACTGTGGCCGCCGCCGTCGGGCCGCCGCGAGTCGGGGGCGTGCCTGATCCAGCGTTTGCCCTTCAGCTCCTTGCGGAGGGCCTTCCGGCTCCGCGGGTAATGGTCGAGCTCGAACGGGTTGCCGGGCCCGAACCCCTGGTAGTAGACGGCCATCCGGGCGCGCCCGTGCGAGCGGATCCAGCGGAACAGATGCCGGGTGAAGGCCGGCCGGTCGACGTCCCAGGGACCCCACTCGCCGAGCACGAACGGCTTGCCGCGGTACTGCTTGTAGAAGCCGTTGAGGCCGCCGAAGTTCGGGAACTTGCCGTAGATGTCGGCCCCGACCCAGTCGACGTAGCGGGCGCCCGGCCAGTAGGCGTTCGGACCGTTGCCCCTGCGGTCCGGCGAGCCTGCCGTCTGCGGGACCCACATGAACGCGACCTTCGGCTCGGGGATGTGCTCGGGCGGGTGGGCGCTGTTGCGGCCGGTCGAGAGCGGCGGCATCCGATTGGCCTTCAGCTTGTGATTGATCTCACGCCTCGGCCCGCCGCGGATGACGATCACCGTGCGCCGCCAGGCCTTGCGGAACTGCGCCGTCTTGTGGGAACGGCCGCGGGGCGAGCCGTCGGCGTTGAAGGCGGAGTACGGGTTCCAATGGCCGTTCATCTCCGGAAGCAGCCGGATGTAGGTCGGCCGGCCCCACTGGGCGAGCTTGCGGTTGACGGTGAGCAGGTAGCGGTCGCCCTCACCCTTGCGGATCGCGCGGGGGCTGATCACGCCTTCGCACTCGTAGCAGCCGGTCGTCGAGATGCTGAGCATTCCGCGCGTCTCGGTCCGCTTCCAGCGCTGGATCGCCTCCTGGTTCCACGCGTTCCAGGTCTCGAACGCCTGCATCACCGGGACGTGAGCGTTCACGGCGCCGGCGAAGTCGAAGTAGTCCTGCTTGGAGCCGCCGTCGGAGATGCCCGCGTAGAGGCCCTTGCCGTGGGGCGGGTAGGTGCCCGCGGCCGCCGGCCCCGCCGAGGCGAGCGCGAGCAGCACGACGAGCGCGGCGATGGAAGCGAGTCGGCCGGGCACACGCCGATGGTAAGCGGGGGACGAGGGCGGCATTGCGAGATCGGTTGCAGGAGCGCCCGCTGGGTAGAGTCGCTGGTCCTCCGGCACGCCGATCGGGCCGGGTCTCGGGGAAACGATGTCGATATTCAGCGATCTGATCACCCTGCCGGCCGGCCGGCTCGCGGACGCCGCGCAGAACGCCCTCGAGGTGGCGCGCTTCGGCGGCTTCGAGACCGACGAGAAGCCGTCGCCCTACGCGGTCGTCTCCGAGCAGCGGATGTACAAGCTGCGCCGCTACTTCCCGCCCGAACCGGGCGCGAACGGCGCCGTTCGTCCACCCCTGATGCTCGTCCCGCCGATGATGCTCTCGGCCGACATCTACGACGTCGCGCCGTCGACCAGCGCGGTCGAGATCCTCGCCCGCAACGGCGTCGACCCGTGGGTCGTCGACTTCGGTGCGCCCGAGGAGGAGGAGGGGGGTCTCGAGCGCTCACTCAACGACCACGTCCTCGCGATCGACGAGGCGATCGACCGGATCCGCGAGGAGACCGGCCACGACGAGATCCACATCGGCGGCTACTCGCAGGGCGGCATGTTCTGTTACCAGGTGGCCGCCTGGCGGCGCTCGCGCGGGATCGACTCGATCATCGCCTTCGGCAGCCCGGTCGACACCCGCGGGACGCTCAGCTTCGGCCTCCCCGAGGACGCCGCGATCGCGGCCGCCGCCTTCCTCGCCGAGCACGTCTTCGCCAACTCCGGCGTCCCCGCCTGGATGAGCCGGACCGGGTTCCGCCTCCTCGACCCCGCAAAGTCGATGCGCCAGCGCCTCGAGTTCGTCAGCCAGCTCCACGACCGCGAGGCGTTGCTGCCCCGCGAGCGTCAGCGCCGCTTCCTCGAAGCCGAGGGATGGGTCGCCTGGCCCGGTCCGGCCCTCGCCGATGTGATCCGCCAGTTCGGCGTACACAACCGCCTGGTCTCGGGCGGCTTCGTGATCGACGAGCGGCTCGTCACCCTCGCCGACATGACGAGCCCGATCCTCGCCTTCGTCGGCGAGACGGACGAGATCGCGCCCGCCCGCTCCGTCCGCGCCGCTCGCTGGGCCGCGCCGCGCTCCGACGTCTACGAGTACACGCTGCCGGCCGGCCATTTCGGCCTCGTCGTCGGCTCCACCGCGGTCGAGAAGACCTGGCCGACCGTCGCCGCCTGGACGCACTGGCGGGCGGGGGAGGGCGAACTTCCCGAGGGCGTAGCCCGGATCGAGGAGGAGATCGAGCGGCCCGAGAACGGCGGGTTCAGCAACCGCGACCGGTTCAGCGCCGGCGCCCAGCTCGCGCTCGGGGCCGGGATCGGCACCGTCCAGGCGCTCGCCGGCGCCGCGCTCGGGGCGACGCGGTCGCTGCGCGACATCGTCGGTGAGACGACCAGCCAGCTCGACCAGCTGAACCGCCTGGGCCGCGTCAACCCGCGGACCCGGATCTCCTTCGGCCTGCTCCTCGACGAGCGCGCCGAGGAAGAACCCACCGACGTCGTCCTCCTCTTCGAAGATCGCGCCCACACCCAGGAGGCGGTCAAGCGCCGGGTCGACAACGTCGTCCGCGGCCTGCTCGAGATCGGCGTTCGCCAGGGCGAGCACGTCGGCGTCCTCATGCAGACGCGGCCGAGCGCCCTGACCGTCGTCGCCGCGCTGAACCGGCTCGGCGCCGTCGCCGTCCTGATGCGGCCCGACGGCGACCCCGCCCGCGAGGCGGACCTCGGCCGCGCCCGGCGGATCATCGCCGACCCCCAGAACGGCGAGGCCGCGGCCGCGGCGACGAACCTCCGCGTCTACGTGCTCGGCGGCGGCGGGCAGGAGCGCCAGCTTCCGCGCGGCCTCATCGACATGGAGCGGATCGAGCCCGACGAGGTCGAGGTCCCGGCCTGGTACGAGCCGAACCCGGGCCGGGCCGGCGACCTCGCCTTCGTCCTCTTCACCGGCAGCGGCGACCGGACGCTCGCCAACCGGATCACGAACGGCCGCTGGGCGCTCTCGGCCTTCGGCACCGCGTCGTCCGCCTCGCTGTCCCGCAGCGACACCGTCTACAGCGCCAGCCCCGTCTACCACCCGTCGGCCCTGCTGATGAGCGTCGGCGGCGTCGTCGCGAGCGGCGCCCGCCTCGCGGTCGGCTCCCGCTTCGAGCCGTCGACGTTCTGGGACGAGGTCCGCCGCTACGGCGCGACCGTCGTTTCCTACACCTGGGCGATGATGGACGAGATCGCAGAGGCCCCGCCGCACCCCGGCGAGCAGCACCACCCGGTCCGGCTGTTCATGGGCTCGGGCATGCCCCGCGGCCTCTGGAAGCGGGTCACGGAGCGGTTCGCTCCCGCCCGCGTGCTCGAGTTCTACGCCTCGACCGAGGGTGACGCCGTCCTCGTCAACGTCACCGGCGTCAAGGCCGGCTGCAAGGGCCGGCCACTGCCGGGCAGCGCCGAGGTCAGGGTCGCGGCATACGACCCGCTCGACCGCGGGCTGATCCTCGGCGACAACGGCTACGCGATCGAATGCGCGCTCACCGACACTGGGATGCTCCTCGCCCGCGTCCGCCACGACGCGATCGGGATGGGCGACGGCGTCCTCCGCGGCGTCTTCGAGCCCGGCGACGCCTGGCTCGAGACCGGCGACCTCTTCCGGGTCGACGGCGACGGCGACTTCTGGCTCGTCGACCACCTCTCGACCGTGATCCGCGCCGCCTCCGGGATCGTCTGGTCGGGACCGATCCAGGACGCGCTCGGCGACGTCGACGCGGTCGCGCTCGCCGTCGCCTACGGCGTCCGCCGCGACGACGGCACCGAGATCCCGTGCGCGGCTGTCACCCTCAGGGAGGGGCGCGAGCTCGACGTCCACGAGATCGAGCGCGCGCTCACCGACCTCGGCGACAACGGGATCCCGCTCGTCGTCCGGGTCGTCGACCGGATTCCGCTGACCACCTGGTACCGGCCGATCACCGGACCGCTCAAGGCGGAGGGCCTGCCGCTGCCGGCGACCCCGCCCGACTCGTGGTACTGGGACCCACGCAAGGGCGGCTACCGGCGGATGAGCAAGGCCGGCCGCGACCGCCTTCTCGGTTGAGCTCCTTCGCGGTCACCCGCGAGTTCGACTCGCCGCCCGCGGCCGTGTTCGACGTGTTCACGAAAGCGTCGCGCTACTCCGAGTACACACCGATCCGCTCGGTTGAGATGGAACGAACGGGGGAGGGGGCCGCCGACGGCGTCGGCGCGATCAGGGCCCTCCATCCGGCGCCGCTCGTCACCGTGCGCGAGCTGGTCGTTGCCTACGAGGCGCCGCAGCTGTTCGAGTTCGAGGTGCTGTCCGGCGGCGGGCCGGCGCGGGCCTATCGGGGCAGGCTGACGTTCGAGCCGGGCGCGGCCGGGACCACCGGAACCCGGGTCACTTATGCCGTTGACCTCGAGCCGCGGGTGCCCGGCACCGGGTTCGCGGTCGCCGCCTCGTTCCGGGGCGCGATCGAGGTGCTGATGCGGATCGCGGCCCCCGAGGCCCGGCGCCGGGCGACGACAGCCGAAGGCGCCTAGTCTGCGGTCGATGCGAATCCTCTTCGTCTGTCTCGGCAACATCTGCCGCTCGCCGACCGCCGAGGGCGTCCTCCGCCACAAGCTGCGCGACGCCGGCCTCGGCGAGGACGTCGACGTCGAGAGCGCCGGCACCGGCAGCTGGCACGTCGGCAACCCGCCCGACCGTCGCGCCACGGCCGCCGCGGCCGCGCGCGGCATCGAGCTCCGGAGCCGGGCACAGCGCTTCGAGACCGACCACTTCGACGACTTCGACCTGATCCTCGCAATGGACCGTCAAAACCTCGCCGACATGCGCGAGCTCGCGCCGCATGCCGCCGCCGAGGGCAAGCTGCGGCTCTTCCGCGAGTACGACCCGCTCGCCGTCGCCGCCGGGGACCTCGAGGTCCCCGACCCCTACTTCGGCGGCGAGGACGGATTCGAGGACGTCCTCGACATGATCGACCGGGCGTGCGAGGGGCTGATCGCCGAGATCCGCTCCTCGACCGCCGCCGGGGGTTGAGCGAGCCGCCCGTCATCGGTGCCGCCGGTCGCGCCCTCGGCACCCCGGTCGAGTCGGCGCGGCGAATCGCCGGCGGCGACATCAACGACGCCTGGCTGCTCGGCCTCGGCGACGGGCGTCGGGCCTTTCTGAAGAGCCGCGGCGGGGCCTTCGCCGGCGAGTACGAGCTCGAGGCGGCCGGGCTCGAATGGCTCGCCGATCCGGTCGGCGGCCTGCCCGTCCCGGAGGTGCTCGCGGTCGTCGACGACGACGGCGTCCACGGCCTCGTCCTCGAGTGGGTCGAGGAGGGGAGCCTTTCGACCGCCGGCGAGGAACTGCTCGGCGCCGGCCTCGCCCGCATCCACGCGTCCGGGGCCCCGCGGTTCGGCGCCCTGCCTCCGGGCGCACCCGACGTCCCGCTTCGCTTCGGCGGCGTCGAACTTCCGAGCGCGGCCTCGGCCGCGGGTACTCCCTGGTCGGAGCACTACGGGGTGCGGATCGCACTCCTCGCCGAGAGGGCGCATCGAGCGGGGAGGCTTGACGCCGGCGACCGCGCCCGGGTCGATTCGGTGGTCGACCGGCTCTCGCTCCTCACCGGTCCGGACGAGCCGCCCGCGCGGGTTCACGGCGACCTCTGGAGCGGCAACGTCCATGCCGCCGCCGACGGGATGCCGTGGCTGATCGACCCCGCCGCCCACGGCGCCCACCGCGAGATCGACCTCGCGATGCTCAGGCTCTTCGGCTCCATTTCCGCCCGCACGCTCTCCGCCTATGAGGACGTCCTGCCGCTCGCTCCCGGTCAGGACGAGCGCGTGTCGCTCTGGCAGATCCAGCCGCTGCTCGTCCACGCGATCCTCTTCGGCGGCTCCTACGGCTCGGCTGCCGGTCAAGCCGCCTCGCGCTACCTCTGAACGCGCCCGGCCCGGCCCTTTACGGCCGCCCATCGCCCCGATACGGTCGCCGCGTGACGAGCGAGGAGCTGCGGCGACGGGTGATCGACGGCCTCGAGGTCGAGCTCGCCCTGTTCGGCAGCTGCTCGGATCGCGCCGCGGTCGTCCAGCGACCCGGCGTGCTCGCATCGGTCTCGCCGGACACCCCGGACCGGTCGATCTTCAACTCGGTCACGATGACGGGCCCGGAGGCGCTGGCAGCCGCTGTCGACGACCTCGAGGCGGTCTACCGAGAAGCCGGCGTCCGGGCGTGGACCGTCTGGGTTCCCGACGACGACCGCCGCAGTGCCGATCTGCTGGCGGAGCGGGGCCATGTGCTCGACGGCGCCCCGCGGGCGATGGCGCTCGAGCTCTCCGACCTGCGACCCGTCGCGATCCCGGACGGCGTCGAGATCGTCGCCGGCTCGATGCCCCAGATCGCCGCGATCAACGATGTCGCCTATGGGATCGAGGGATCGGGGTGGGGGTCGGCGTTCGAGCGTGAGCCCGACCTCGCCGTCGAGTCGGCCGTCGCGATCGCCGACGACCGCCCGGTCGCCTGCGCCCTCGTCCTCGACCGCGAAGACGACGCCTGCGTGAGCGGCGTGGCGACCGTGCCCGGGTATCGAGGCCGCGGCCTCGCCGGCGCGCTCATCTCCGAACTGCTCGCCGCCGGGCGCGAGCGCGGACTCCGCACGGGCAGCCTGCAGGCGAGTCAGGCGGGCGCCCCGGTCTACGCCCGGCTCGGGTTCGCCGACGTCGGCTGCGTGGAGATGTGGGAGCTCCGCGAGGCGTGATGCCAGACTCCACCGTGTGGACCTGAGCCGACTCGAAGAGATCCTCGCCGCTCGCGGCGAACCGCCATTCCGCGCCGGACAGGTGTGGGAGTGGCTTGCGGGCGGCGCCCGCTCCTACGCGGAGATGACGAACCTGCCGCAGTCGCTGCGCGACCAGCTCGAGGCGGAGCTCCCGCTCTCGACCCTCGAGGCGGTTCGCGAGGTGAAGTCGGTCGACGGGACCCGCAAGGCCCTGTTCGAGACCGCCGACGGGCGGCCGATCGAGGCCGTGCTGATGACCTACCGCGACGGCCGCCGGTCGATCTGCCTCTCGAGCCAGTCCGGCTGCCCGCTGACCTGCAACTTCTGCGCGACCGGGCGGATGGCCTTCGGCCGCAACCTCACCGCCTCCGAGATCCTCGACCAGGCGCTCCACTTCCGCCGCCGCGGCGAGGTCAACCACGTCGTCTTCATGGGCATGGGCGAGCCGCTGATGAACCTCGACTCGGTGATCGCGGCCTGCGAGCGGCTCCCCGACGTCGGCGTCTCGACCGCCCACACGACGATCTCCACGGTCGGCTGGGTGCCCGGCATCGAGCGGCTCGCGACCGACGGTCCGCGCGTCCGCCTCGCCCTCTCGCTCCACGCCGCCGAGGGCGACGTCCGCAGCGGCCTGATGCCGGTCAACGACCGCTACCCGGTCGCCGAGGTCATCGAGGCCTGCCTGCGCTGGCGCGAGGCCCGCAACCGCCGCGTATACATCGAGTACCTGATGCTCGCCGGCGTCAACGACGACCCCGAGCAGGCGGTCGTCCTCAGCGAGGTCCTCAAGCCCCACGAGGCCTTCAAGGTCAACCTGATCCCCTTCAACCCGACGCCGGGCGAGTTCACCGGCTCCTCGCCGGAGGCGATCACCGCCTTCCGCGACACCCTGATCTCCCGCGGCGTCCCAGCCACCGTGCGGCTCACACGCGGACGCGACATCGACGCCGCCTGCGGCCAGCTGGCGGCGTCGACTGCCTGACGGCGGAGGGGCTTCCGATGGGGAAGTACATCCTGCTCGGAGCGACGATCCTGGCGGTGCTCGCATGCTTCGCCGGCATTGCTCTCGTGTTCAAGCCGACCCTCTTCCTCGACGTCCAGCCGAAGACGCTGGGCTCCTCATTGGCCAGGCAGGTCGGGCTCGGCGGCGGTCAGTGCAGGCCCGCAGGCGACGACGGCCGTTACAGCTGCGGCGTCGAGATCGACGCCGGAAGTGGGATCGGCGCTGTCTATTCCCTCGACGCCGACGACGAGGGTTGTTGGAGCGCCCGCAAGACCATGAGCCCGGCGGCTCGGAAGCGAGCCAGCGAGAGGGGACGCTCGCCCCAGCAGTACTCCGCGTGCGTCGGAATACTCGACTGGATCCTCCCCAAGAGCCCCTACGACGGCGGCGTCTGACCGAATCGGGGGCCTTCGGCTGACGAGGCCGAGAGCCCGTCAGGCAAGGACGCAGAAGGCGCAGCGGCCTCAGGCCGTAAGCCGACGAGGACGCCGTATGGCGGCCTCTCGGCCCGTCAGGCCAGTTCGATGCTGGTGATGACCTGGGGCTCGACGGGGCGGTCGCCGGCGCCGGTCTCGGTGCCCTCGATCGCGTCGACGGCCTCCATCCCGGAGACGACGCGGCCGAAGACCGTGTGCTTGCCGTCGAGCCACTCGGCGGCCGGGATCGTGACGATGAAGAACTGCGAGCCGTTGGTGTTCGGGCCGGCGTTGGCCATCGCGAGGGCGCCGCGCTCGACCTTGTGGTCGTTGAACTCGTCCTCGAACGTGTAGCCGGGGCCGCCGGTTCCGGTGCCCTCCGGGCAGCCTCCCTGGATCATGAAGTCGGGGATCACCCGGTGGAAGGTGAGGTCGTCGTAGAAGCCCTGCGAGGCGAGCTTGCGGAAGTTCTCGACCGTCTTCGGCGCATCCTCGTCGTGCAGCTCGAGTTCGATCGGACCGGCGGTGGTGTTCATGGTGGCGCGTGACATGGCCCGAAGGGTAGTGCAGCGCCGGAGGTCGTTCAGGCCGATGCGCCGCGACTTTGACGCCCGTGCGATGTTGCAGTCTGCAGGGAACGTGTTCTCGACTCCGACATCCGCCCGCGGGGGTCGGCGGTTCGCCGCCGGTGCCGCCGCCTGCCTGCTTGCGGCGCTCATCCTCGTCGCCGCTGTCGGCGGCCCGGCGCACGCCGCGAAGCCGAAGGCCGGGTCGGGGCCGCCGAACATCGTCGTGATCGTCACCGACGACCAGGCTCGCTCGACGATGTCGCCCGAGGTGATGCCGAACCTCTACTCGCGGATGATCGCCGACGGGACCTCGTTCAGCGACTTCATCGTCACGACGCCGCTCTGCTGCCCGTCCCGGGCTGCGTTCATGACCGGCCAATACGGCCACAACAACGGCGTGCTCGGCAACTTCTACCCCGACCTGAAGCAGAAGAAGCAGGTGCTCGCGTCGTGGCTTCAGGCCCGCGGCTACAAGACGGCACACATCGGCAAGTTCCTCAACAAGTACGAGGAGCAGGACTCGCCGCGGACCGTCGCGCCCGGCTGGGACCACTGGTTCACCCAGCTCGAGAAGCGCAAGTACTACGACTGGAAGGCATCCAAGAACGGGCACGTGGTCCGCTTCGGAACCGACGACTCCGACCACCTGACCGACGTCACCAACTCCTACGCCCGCTCCTGGGCGGGGCGGCTCGCGGCGAAGGACAAGCCGTTCTTCCTCCAGGTCGACTACTACGCGCCCCACACCGGACCGGGCCGCGACGAGACCTGCAAGGGCGCGCCGAAGCCCGCGCCCGAGGACGTCGGCAGGTTCGCATCGACTCCGCTCCCGCATCCGCCCAGCTTCAATCAGGACGACGTCAGCGAGATGCCGTCCTTCATCCGCGACCGGCCGAAGCTGACCGACGAGCAGATCGCGCAGACGACCGAGCACTACCGCTGCGCCCTCGAGGCCCTCTACGGCGTCGACCGCGGGATCGGCGAGATCTTCGACGCGGTCAAGGCACAGGGTGAGCTCAACAAGACCGTCTTCGTCTTCACCTCCGACAACGGCTACTTCTTCGGTGAGCACCGGATCGCGAAGGGCAAGCCGTTCCCCTACGAGGAGAACATCCACATGCCGCTCGTGGTGCGCGTGCCGACCCGTTACCGCGGCGGCGCCCCGCTCGTCCCCGAGTCCGACGCTCCCGTCGCCAACATCGACGTAGCCCCGACGCTGCTCGAACTCGCCGATGCCACGCCCTGCGTCAGGGCCGACCGCTGCCGGACGATGGACGGGCGCTCGCTGATGCCGGCGATCCTCGGCACCGACGGCCTTCCCGACACGCGCGGCATCGCCCTCGAGCGCTCGAGCTGCGAGTACCGGGGTGTGCGCTGGGACGAGAAGCTCTACGTCGCCTACTCGGCGCCCGACACGACCGGCTGCGTTCCCGGCGAGGCGGAGATGTACGACATCGCGGCGGACCCCTTCCAGCTCGACGACCTCCTGCCGACCACCGATGGCACTCCGAACGACGCGCTCCGGATCAAGCTCGCCCGGAAGATGCGCCGGCTCGGGAGCTGTACCGGCATTCGCGGCCGCGACCCGCAGCCGCCGCCCGGCCTCCACTACTGCGAATAGCCGAACGGGCGCGGCCCGGTTCCGGAACCGGCGCGGCCCCCGTCCGGCTCGGTTAGGCTGCGGCGGCCTTGGGAGAGGGAGGACCGATCCGGCCGACGCGGCCCCGTGCATCGATGCTGGGGGCGGCGCTGCTCACCCTTCTTGCGCTCGCCATCTCCGGCGCGCTCGCCGCGCAGGCATCCGCTGACTTCCCCTACAGCCGCAACGCGTCGCCGACGGGCTACGACGATCTCTACCTGAACGCCGGCCAGGTCCCGACCGACCTCGGAGGGAACACGTTCAAGTTCGCCGCCACCCCGGACCCGGCCAACACCGCGAACAACGCCAACCCGGTCGAGCTCGGTGGGGTCCGCGGCGCTCACGTCGTCGATGCCGACGCCGCCGTCCAGACGGCGTTCCGGACGACGACCGGCCGGCCCGACGTGACGATCGCGATCCTCGACTCGGGGATCCAGTGGAACGACGCCGGCGACATGAACGACCTGCGGATGAAGACCCGGATCAGCACCGGCGAGGCGCCGAAGCCGCAGAACAGCGGGCTTGCGACGCCGAACGAGCCCGGCGAGGACTGCAGCGGCGCCGGCCCCTACGACAACACCGGCGACTGGGACCTGAACGGCGACGGCGTCTTCAACCTCCTCGACTACTCGTGCGATGGTCGCGTCCAGGCCGACAGCCCGAACGGCGTCGGCCCGCCGGGGATGTTCGAGCCGCAGGACCTGCTGATCGCGTTCAGCGACGGCGTCGACGACGATGGCAACGGCTACGTCGACGACCTCGTCGGCTGGGACTTCCTCGACGACGACAACGATCCGTTCGACGACGTCCAGTACGGGCACGGCACCGGCGAGGCGAAGGACTCGACCGCGGAGGCGAACAACGGCGGCGAGGTCGGGGCTTGCCCGAACTGCATGGGGGTGTACCTGCGGGTCGGCGACAGCTTCGTCGCCGACGTCAACCGCTTCGGCGCCGCCGTCACCTACGCGACCGACAACGACGTCCAGATCATCCAGGAGGCGCTCGGGGCGCTCAACAACTCGAGCCTCGCACGCGACGCCGTCGAGTACGCCTACCGCCACGGCGTCACGGTGATGGCCTCGGCGGCGGACGAGGCCGCCCAGCACAACAACTGGCCGTCGAGTCTGCCGCACGTGATCGTCGCCAACTCGGTCCGCGACGGCGGCGGCTCCGCGCCGAACAAGTCCTACCTCGCCTTCAACGGCTGCACGAACTTCGGCGCGAAGATCACCGTCGCGATCCCGAGCACGGCCTGCTCTTCCAACGCGGTCGGCCTCGCCGCCGGCTTCGCCGGGCTGATCTACAGCGCCGCCCTCAACGCCCGCGATGCCGGGGCGCTCGATCCCTATCCGGACCAGTCGCGGTGCCGCCTCGTCGGCGGCGATCCCTGCCCGATCACGCCGAACGAGATCAAGCAGCTCCTCGCCTCCGGCACGCTCAACGGCGCGCCGCAGGCCGACGACGTCGACTTCGCGGGCTCGCCTGCCGGCTCGGCGAACGAGCCGTCCTGCTCGCCGACGCCGCTCCCCGACTGCACGAGCCCCTACGGCGCCGGCAACGCGCTGCGCAACCAGGTCAACGCCAATCGCCAGGTGTTCGGCGCGCCGGTGCCGTCGACCAGCTACCCCGCCCGGAAGGGCTTCGACCAGTTCTACGGCTACGGCCGCGCGAACATGAACCGCGCCGTCAAGGGCGTCGTCGACGATCCGGCCGCCCCGAGCCCGGTCGACCTCCCGCCCGAGGCGGACATCACCTCGCCCGAGTGGTTCGCCGAGATTGACCCCTCGCGCGCCTCCGTCGACGTCGAGGGCGCCGTCTTCGCCCGCGGCGACGCCTACCGCTGCCAGCTCCTCGTCGCGCCCGGCCAATACCCGAACAACGCGCTGACGACCGACCCGGCTCCGGGCGACTTCGCGGCGCTCGGCAACGGCTGGTGCGACGGCACGACCGTCCACAGCGGCGGCGCGGCCGCGAGCGCCCACGACGGCGTCCTCGGATCGATCGACGTCGCGGCGCTCCGGGCCCGGTTCCCGACCGGCACCGACTTCGCCGGCCCGATCCCGCCCGCCTCCGCCTCGACCGGCAACGGCCGGCCGTTCTTCGCGCCGCACGCGTTCACCTTCAAGGTCGTCGTCACCCCGACCACCGGCACGCCGCGGACCGGGGAGGACCAGCGGACCGCCTGGCTCCACCGAGATCGGGATCTGCTCAACGACTTCCCGCGCACGATCGGCGAGGCCGGCTCGACCGGCGGCCCCGAGTCGGCGCCGAGTGCCGACGGCGCCTCATCTCCGGCCTTCGCCGACATCGACGGCGACAACCGCAACGAGCTCGTGTTCGCCGACTCGAACGGCTTCGTCCACGCGATCGGCTCCGACGGCGCCGAGCTGCCCGGCTGGCCCGTGCGGGGCGACCGACCCGGTTTCGTCGCCGCTCACGAGAGCTCGCCGGCCTACGCGAGCGGCGAGGTCGGCTCCGATCTCGGCGGCGCGTTCCTCGCCGCCGTGGCGGTCGGCGACACCGACGACGACGGAATCCCCGAGGTCTACGCCGCCGACGCCGAGGGCAAGGTCTACGGCTGGGCGCCGGACGGCACCCGGGTGTTCGAGGAGCAGTCGAACCCGGACTGGTCCGGGAAGCCGCTGACGCCGTTCGTCAACGTCCGCGACGGCAAGACGAACCGGACCCAGCACGGATTCTTCGGAGCGCCCGTCCTCGGCGACCTCGACGGCGACGGACACGACGAGATCATCGCCGCCGCCATGGATCGCCACGTCTACGCATGGAAGGCCGACGACTCCGATCCCGCCGCACCCGGCGGCGCCGCTGACGCTCCCGGCTATCCGGTCCTCGTCGTCGACCCGGCCAAGGTCGGCTCGGTGGACCCGCAGACGCAGGCCGTCACCTTCGCGGGCGGCGCCGGCTCGTTCATGCAGGGCGCGATCATCGACACCCCCGCCGTCGGCGACGTCACCGGCGACGGCGTGCCCGAGGTGGTCGTCGGGACGAACGAGGAGTACGACGAGGACCTCAACCTCGGCAACCCGGGCGGCATCGGGCTACTGCTCGGCGCCGGCCTCGTCGATCCCGGCAACTCGCGGGTCTACGCGCTGAAGGCGAGCGGCGGCGGCGACGCCGACCCGTTGCCGACCGATGCGATCGTGCCCGGCTGGCCGTTCGACGTCGGGATGCTCCTCACCGAGACGCTGCCGATCGTCGGCGAGGGAGTCGCCGGGCCGCCCGTGATCGGCCCCGTCGACTGCCCCTCGGGTGGCAGCGGCTCCAAGGTCGGGACCGCCACGGCTGCAGGCCCCGCATACGTGATCAACGGCGACGGCACCTCCTGCTACGGCGACACCTCCGGCAAGGCCAACGCCCTCTCACCCGACTTCGGCGCCACGGCGAACGCAAGCGACACGCCGCTGATCCCGGCGCTCGGCAACCCCGCCTTCGGAGCGGCGGGAGGCGCCGCGGCGAGCGACCCGGCCTTCGTGATGGGCGCGATCGGGCTGTTCAAGGCCCTCGACCTTCAGGTGTCCGAATATCAGGGAGGCCAGGACCTGCTCGGCGTCTGGGACGCCTCGACCGGCCAGTTCCGCGCCGGCTTCCCCGAGACCGTCAACGATCTCCAGCTGCTCACCGGCCCGTCCGTCGCCGACATCGACGGCGCCGACGGGGAGGAGGTCCTCTCCGGCAGCTCCAGCCAGGACCTCGTCGCCTACGGGCCGACCGGGGCCGCGGTCGCGCGGCTGGCCGAAGCTCACCTCCGACTGGACCGTCGCGACACCGCTGATCGGCAGCTTCGGCACCGAAGACACCAAGTCGTCGGCGACCAAGGTCGTCGTCGGGATCACCCGCTCCGGGATCGTGCACGCGTACCGGACGGAGGCGCCGGCATGCTCGCCCTCTTCCTCGCCCCGCTTCCACCACGACAACGCCAACTCCGGCGACTACTCGCGCGACGCCGTGCTGCCGGGCGCGCCGACGTCGCTGAAGGTCAAGGGGGACAAGATCCAGTTCGGTGCCCCGGGCGACGACCTGCTCTGCGGCACCGCCGACCACTACGAGATGGCGACCGCCCCTGAGAAGATCGACGAGACGAGCTTCGCGGGCGCCAAGCCGCTCGGCGGCGCCCCGGCACCGAAGCCCGCCGGCACGACCCAGAAGCTGGCGATCCCGCCGAAGTCGAAGGGTTTCGTCGCGGTCCGGGCAGTCGACGAGCAGGGCAACGTCGGACGGGTCGTCTCGGTCAAGGCGAAGGCGCCGTCGGTCGGCGGCAGCTGCGCGAACCGGCTCCGCGGGACCGCCGGCCCCGACCGACTCCACGGCACGGCGGACGGCGATCGGATCGAGGGCCGCGCCGGCAACGACCGGATCGACGGGCGCTCGGGTGATGACTGCGTGCGCGGTGGCGAGGGGTCCGATCGTCTCGACGGCGGCGCCGGTAAGGACCGGATCAACGGCGGCGGGGGTGCCGACAGGATCGCGGCCGCCGACGGAGTCAAGGACCGGATCAGGTGCGGCTCCGGCAGGGACCGGGTCACGGCTGACCGCAAGGATCGGGTCAACGTCCGCTGCGAGAAGGTCGTCCTCGACAAGAACTGACGCGATGTGTCCGTAACCGGCTGGGTGGGCCGGTTTCTGACACTTCGTTGAATCTAGCCGCGGTTGGCCGCTTGTTCGAGCAGCATCCGCATCTCGGCGGGCTCCTCGATCACGGGCTCCGAGTGGCCCGCGGCGACGAGGCGGGGCTCGAGGGCGGCGAGCTTGCGAAGGCTCTCGATCGCCTGGTCGTGGTCCTTGTTGAAGACGCGGTTCGGGACGTTCGCCCAGTCGACCGGCTTGAACTTCATGGAGTCGACGAAGTAGGTCGTGTCGCTGACGAGGGCGACGCGATCGCTCTCCCGCCAGAGGCCGATCAGCCCGGGCGCGTGCCCGGGGAAGTGCTTGACGACGAAGCCGGCGACCTCGTCCCCCTCGGAGACCGTGTCGGCGACCTTGGCGGGGCCGCCGTCCCAGTGCTTGAGCAGCCTCGGGTAGACGGTGCGCGGGAAGCGGTAGGGGATCCGGTCGAGCTTGAAGTAGTGGTAGCCGCCGTCGCCCTCGACGTCGGCCAGTTCGTCGGGATGGCAGACGACCGGCGCGCCGAGGTCGGCGGCGATGCCGCGGTGGTCGGCGTGGCCGTGACCGAGCAGGAGCCGCTTGATCGGACCGAAGGGCTCGGCGGCTTCGCGCACGCCCTCGGTCATCGCTGCGGTGCCGCCGTCGAAGACGGTCACGCCGTCGTCCTCGACGAGGAAGTAGACGTTCATCCCGTGCTTGATGTCGCCGGCGTGGCGCCAGACGCCGGGTGCGATCTCTTCGGTGATCGGCTTCAGCGGGTTCAGGGCCATCGGCGCCACCCTAAAGCCTTACGCTTGAGAGGTGCCCCGCTCCTGGACGATCTCGATGGTGATCCTGGTCATCTGCCTGGTCGCGTCGATGGTGATCGCCGCGACCAAGCTCTGGTGACCGACGAGGAGCTCATGCGCCTGGCCCTCGCGGCCGCGGCGACCGCCCCCGAGCACGACGACGTCCCGATCGGCGCCGTCCTCGCCCGCGACGGCGAGCCGCTGGCGACCGCCGTCAACGAGCGGGAACTGCGCCGCGACCCGACCGCTCACGCCGAGATCCTCGCCCTGCGCGAGGGATCGGAGCTGCTCGGCGGCTGGCGGCTTCCGGCGACGACCCTCTACGTGACCCTCGAGCCGTGCGCCATGTGTGCCGGCGCGATCGTCCTCGCCCGCGTGCCCCGCGTCGTCTACGCCGCTCCCGACCCGAAGGCGGGCGCCGCCGGATCGGTCGCTCGACGTCCTCGGCGAGCCGCGGCTCAACCACCGGCCGGAGGTCCTGCCCGGCGTCCTCGGGGAGGAGGCGGGGGAGATGCTGCGCGGGTTCTTCCGGGAGCGACGCTGATTCAGCGCGCGGTGCCGGGCAGCGCCAGCGGCCGGCCCTCGCCGTCGAGCGCCGGCAGGTAGATCTGGACCGTGGTTCCGCTGCCGGGCCTCGAGTTGATCCGCAGATCGCCCCCGGCGCCGCGGATCATCGCGTAGGCGCCGGCGAGGCCGAGCCCGCTTCCGCCGGCGTCGGCCTTCGTCGAGAAATAGGGCTCGAGAGCGCGCTGGGCGACCTCGGGAGTCATGCCGCTGCCGTTGTCGGCGAACGCGACCCGGACGTGCCAGCCGGTGCCGAGGACGTAGTCGCCGGGCGGTATCGAGACGACGCCGGTGCGGATCGCGACGGTGCCGCCGCCCGGCATCGCATCGCGGGCGTTCGCCGCGAGGTTGAGCAGGACCCGGACCAGGTCGGTCGATGCGAGGCCGATCCCGGGAAGCGCCCCATCGGAGCTGAAGACGAGCCGGATCGCCGGGCCGAGCGCCCGCTCGAGCAGCTTCATCGATCCGAGCACCGCTGCGTCGACGGCGACCGGATCGATGGCTCCGTCGCCGCCTCCGGTCGAGGATCCGCACGACTGCTCCGCGGCGAGCAGGCCGCGGCTCAGCTCGGCGCCGCGCTGGGCGGCGGCGCGGATCTCCTCGGCTCGCTCACGCTGGACCGGGTCGCCTGCGGCCGCGGCGATCTCGCCGGCGCAGACCATGATCACCGACAGCAGGTTGTTGAAGTCATGGGCGACGCCCGCGGTGCGACGGCCGAGCTCCTCGAGCTCCGCTCGCGTCGGCGCCGGCTTCGGGCGCGGCTTGGCGCGCTCGGGAAGGACGATCGGAGCGGTGGTCGCGAACGATCCGGGTCCCGGCCTCGGCGGTGGCGTCGCTGCCGCCGGCGAAACGCCGATCGGGTCGCTGCCGGGCGGTGGTTGCTGTTGCGGTCTCGGTCATCTCACGCGTTGCGGGCGATCGGCACCCCACCACGCAGACGACCTCTTCGCCGCGGCTCCGCTCGTCCCTGCGCTCGGGTGCGCCCGGGCCGTCAACGGAGAGGGTGGGATTCGAACCCACGAGGCAGTTTTCACCGCCCACACGATTTCCAATCGTGCACCTTAAGCCACTCGGTCACCCCTCCGGGTGAGGCCGGGGAAGATACCGGCCGCCGGGCCGTCGACCGGCTCTCAGGCGGCGGCGTGTGCGTCGTGACGCGGCTCGAGGCGACCGCACCAGAGCGCGAAGAGGACGATCGCGACGAGCGCGCCGAGCCAGTGGAGGCCGACGAGCACGGCCAGGAGGCTCGGCAGGCCGGCGAGGATCGCGCCGAGCATCGTCAACCCGAGCGGCAGTCGCAGGGCGGTCGCGGTGATCAGCGAGCAGACGATCCACGCCGCCGGTCCGCTGATCCATCCCCAGTCCTCGAAGAACGAGTGGGGGAGGGCGATGGCCAGCACGATCGAGATCACGGCGACGCCGGCGAGCTGGATCAGCGCGGCACGGACGGCGAGCGATTTGTCGAGGTCGGACACGGGAAGCGATTATCGCGCGTCGGAGCGGCCGAGCAGCCGCGTCGCCTCGCCCGCGGCGGCGACGACCGCGGCCGCGTAGGCATCGCCGTGGGCGGCGAAGCGCTGCGCCGGCGCCGGCACCGAGATCGCGGCAGCGGCGCCGCCGGAGTCGCGGACGACCGCGCCGACCGCGCCGATCCCCTCGCTGTGCTCCTCGACGTCGACGGCGTAGCCGCGGTTGCGGACCGTCGCCATCTCAGCGAGCAGCTTCGATCGCGAGGTGATCGTCCGCGCGGTGAAGCGCTCGAGCCGGGCGGGGAGGAGCAGTTCGAGTTCGTCGTCGGAGAGGGCGGCGAGCAGCGCCTTGCCGTTGGCGGTGCAGTGAGCCGGGAAGGCCGTACCGACGGCGGAGACGGCGCGCAGGCGCTGCGGGGCCGGGAACTGCTCGATGAAGGTGACCTCGTCCCCTTCGAGGATCGCCAGGTCGACGGTCTCGTCGAGCTCCCGGCGCAGCTTCAGCATCACCGGCGCGAGGCGGGAGCGCAGGCCGCGCCTCGTCGCGGCGCCGAGGCGGACGAGGCCGCCGCCGAGGCGCGCCGTTCCCTCGGGGCCGAGCTCGACGAGGTCCTCGGCGGCGAGGGCGGCGAGCAGGCGGTGCACCGTCGACTTCGGGAGGTCGACGGCCTCGGCGAGGTCGCCGAGTGCGAAGCCGTCGGGCGACTCCTCGAGCGCGCGCAGCACCGCTGCGGCCCGGGCGATGGCCTGGACGCCGCCGGCTCGCTCCTTGGAAGTCGTGTCCTGCATCGTGGAACAACAATACTGTATGGTGGAACGACGATGATGGCCGGAACCGGACGCGAGAGATTCGGCGACAGGGCATTCGCCCGCGGGACGGATGGCTACGAGGAGGCGCGAAGCGCCGCCGTCTGGAACGCCCGCACGCCCGAGCGCTATCCGGACCTGGTGGTCCAGGCCGTCGACGAGGAGGACGTCGTCGCGGCCGTCGGCCTCGCCGCCGCCGAGGGGATGACGATCGGAATTCGCGCCGGCGGCCACAGCTGGGCCGGAAACCACGTCCGCGACGGCGGCATGCTTCTCGACGTATCGCGCCTGCAGGAGATGACGATCGATGCCGAGGCGAGGACGGCGACCGCCCAGCCCGGCTGCCTCGGCAACGAGCTCCTCGCCGCGCTGCTCGCCCAAGACCGGTTCTTCCCCGCCGGCCACTGCGTCGGCGTCGCTCTCGGCGGCTACCTGCTCCAGGGCGGCTTCGGCTGGAACGGGCGCGTTCACGGACCCGCATGCATGAGTGTCGAGGCGATCGACGTCGTCACCGCCGACGGCGAACTGATCCGCGCCGACGAGAACGAGAACGCTGATCTCTTCTGGGCGGCCCGCGGCTCCGGCCCCGGGTTCTTCGGCGCCGTCACCCGCTTCCACCTCCGCATCTACGAGGCCCCGAAAGTGATCGCCAACGGCGTCTTCACCTTTCCCGTCGACGAGCTCGAGACCGTCTTCAGGTGGGCGGCCGAAGTAGGCCCCGAGGTTCCGCGCGAGATGGAGATGATGCCCTTCATCCACCGCGACGAAGCGGGGGAGACGGAGGTCGCGCTCACCGGCCCGGTCCTCGCCGCCGACGACGCCGCGGCCGACCGCGCGCTCGCGATCCTCGCGAGCTGTCCCGCCCGCCCGAGCGCCAAGATCGCCGTCCCGCGCGTCGACGTCGGCCTCACCGACCTCTACGCGGGCGTCCACAGCACCTATCCCGACGACCATCGCTACTGCGTCGACAACATCTGGACGCACGCCCCCGTCGACGAGCTCCTACCTGGCCTGCAGCGAATCGCCGAGACCCTGCCGACAGCCCCCTCGCACATGCTCTGGATGAACTGGGGCGAGAGCCCGGAGCGTCCCGACATGGCCTACTCGGTCGAGGACGAGACCTACATCGCCTGCTACGGCGTCTGGGCCGACCCCACCGACGACGAGCGCTTCGCCGACTGGGCGACCGACAGCATGCGGGCGATGGAGGGCTCCGCGTCGGGGATCCAGCTCGCCGACGAGAACCTGATCAACCGCCCCGGCCGCTTCGTCAGCGACGCCAACCTCGCCCGGCTCGACGAGATCCGCGCGCGGTGGGACCCGGACGGCCGCTTCCACCCCTGGCTCGGCCGGCCCGAGTAGGGGACGGGGGACCGGAGCGGCCATGCCGGACGAGCGATGCCCCGATATCTGACCCGACTTCTCGATCGGCCCCTCGCCGTCCCCGCCGACGCCGAGCGCGAGGCCGTCGCCGCCGGGCCGATCGACCCCGCCGACGCCCTGCCGATCGAGCAGCTCGACCGCCTCCTCGATCCGGCGCCGCTTCCCGCCGAGACCGGCTGGTGCTGGCTCCCCGACGGCGTCGGCTACGTCGCCGCGAGGACGCCGATGCCCGGTGTCACCGCCGAGATGGTCGACTGGTGGTTCGACTGGCACCCGCGCGAGCCGATCCGCTACCGCGTCTGGCACCCGCTCGCCCACGTCTCCAACTCACTCGACCCGGCACCGGCCGCGCAGGCCTCCGCCGCCGGGGCGCCGAAGCCGCACTGGGGCGCCACGCATCATCCGGTCGAGGACGTCGGCGTCGGCGTCGCCCACGCGCGCATCTCGTTCATGCGGCCGACCGACATCGGCTTCGCGACGGACGCCCTCGACGATCCCCGCGTCGCCACGATCGTCGGCGGCGAGGTCGGCGACGACCGCCGCCGCGCCCGCCATTCGCTGATGGTCCACGTCTTCCTGAACGACGCTGACGGCGACGGCGTCGTCCTCCGCAGCCGCTTCTGGTTCGGCTCCCGGATGCGCCCCTACCTCGGACCGCTCGCCGCGCCACTGGTGCCGCTCCTCAATACGCCCTTCATGCGCCGCCGCATCCTGCCGGCGGACCTTCCCCGTGCGGTCGCCGGCCACTGCATCGAGGAGTACGCGAACCTCGCCGAGCTCCTGCCGGAGCTGTACGTGCGTTACGGCTGAGCGACCCGCCTAGTACCGGTAGTGGTCCGACTTGTACGGGCCCTCGACGGGGATCCCGAGGTAGTCGGCCTGCTTCGGCGTCAGCTCGGTCAGGTTCACGCCGAGTGCGTCGAGGTGGAGGCGAGCGACGAGCTCGTCGAGCCGCTTCGGCAGGACGGTGACGCCCTTCTCGTAGCTCTCGCCCTCCGTGTGGAGCTCGATCTGCGCGATCACCTGGTTCGTGAAGGAGTTCGACATCACGAAGCTCGGGTGGCCGGTGGCGTTGCCGAGGTTCAGGAGGCGACCCTCCGACAGGATGATGATCGAGTGGCCGTCGGGGAACTTCCACTCGTCGACCTGCGGCTTGATCGTGATCCGCTCGACGCCGTCGTAGCTTTCGAGGCCGGCCATGTCGATCTCGTTGTCGAAGTGGCCGATGTTGCCGACGATCGCCTGGTGCTTCATGCGCGCCATCTGGTCGACTGAGATCACGTCGCGGTTGCCGGTGGCCGTGATGAAGATGTCGGCCGTCTCGAGGACGTCGTCGACGCGGACGACCTCGTAGCCCTGCATCGCCGCCTGGAGCGCGCAGATCGGGTCGATCTCGGTGACCTTGACGCGTGCGCCCTGGCCCCGCAGCGACTCGGCACAGCCCTTGCCGACGTCGCCGAAGCCGAGGACGACGGCGACCTTGCCGCCGATCATCACGTCGGTGGCGCGGTTGATGCCGTCGATCAGCGAGTGGCGGCAGCCGTAGATGTTGTCGAACTTCGACTTCGTGACCGAGTCGTTGACGTTGATCGCGGGGAAGAGGAGCTTGCCGTCGCGATGCATCTCGTAGAGGCGCATGACGCCGGTCGTCGTCTCCTCGGTGACGCCGCGGATCGCCTCGCCGATGCGCGTCCACTTGCCGGGCTCGCGTTCGAGCGACTCGTTGAGGAGCTTCAGGAAGACGCGGAACTCCTCCGACTCGCCTGTCGACGGGTCGGGGGCGTGGCCGGCGGCCTCGAACTCGGTCCCCTTGTGGACGAGCATCGTCGCGTCGCCGCCGTCGTCGAGGATGAGGTTCGGCTCGCCGTCGGGCCACGTGAGGGCCTGCTCGGTGCACCACCAGTACTCCTCCAGCGTCTCGCCCTTCCAGGCGAAGACGGGGACGCCCTTCGGCTCCTCGGGGGTGCCGCCGACGCCGACGACGACGGCCGCCGCGGCAGGGTCCTGCGTCGAGAAGATGTTGCAGCTGGCCCAGCGGACCTCGGCGCCGAGCGCGGTCAGCGTCTCGATCAGCACCGCCGTCTGGACGGTCATGTGGAGTGAGCCGGTGATCCGGGCGCCGGCGAGCGGCTGCGTCGGGGCGTAGTCCTCGCGGATCGTCATCAGCCCCGGCATCTCGTGCTCGGCGAGCTGGATCTCCTTGCGGCCCAGCTCGTGCTGGGTGATGTCGGCGACCTTGTAGTCGAGAGTGGTCGGCGCTTCGGTGGTGCCCATGGAGAATCTCCTATCGGTCTTGGGGCTTGTGACCCCTGATTGATTGAAGATCCTGCGAAACACCCGGTTGCACGTGACCGGAGCCTCTCCCTCGACTCAGTCGAGGACGGCGCGCAGCGGATCTCGAGCGTGCCGGGCAATTATGCCGAACGGCCGCCCCGGCGCGACTCCCGGCGGGCCTGCAAGCGCGACCGGACCGATTCGTACGCTTGCGCGGTGCTGGCCGTCGCGAAGCGCGAACCCTCGGCGTTCCTGTTCGCCGGTCAGATCCTCGGCGTCCTCATCTACCCGCTCATGAATGGAAGCGTCGGCCGCGCCGCATTCAGCCTGTTCGGAATTGCGCTGCTGGGCCTCGTCGTCCTCGCCGTTCACGACTCGCCCGGCCTCACGTGGGTCGCGATCGGGCTGGCGCTGCCGGCTTCGGTTCTCCTGCTCATCCAGGTCGTGACGGGGAGCGACGCCCTGCTGCCGTACTCGTCGGCTCTCGAGGCCGTCCTCTACTTCTACGCCGCCGGCGCACTGATCGCCTACATGCTCGCCGACCACGAGGTGACCCGCGACGAGCTCTTCGCGGTCGGTGCGACCTTCACCCTCGTCGCCTGGGGGTTCGCGTTCGTCTACGTCGTCTGTCAGGCGATCGAGCCGGGGACGTTCACGGCCGCCGTCGACCCGGCCGGGCAGCGGAGCTGGATGGAGCTCCTCTTCATGAGCTTCACGACGCTCTCGAGCACCGGCCTCGGCGACGTCATCCCGGTCAAGTCGTTCGGGCGCAGCGTCGTGATGATCGAGCAGCTGGTCGGCCTCGCCTTCGTGGCGATGCTCGTCTCCCGCATCGTCGGCCTGACGGTCCTTCGCGGCGCTCGGCGCTGACCGCCGTTCCGGTCCCCGCGATACCCTTCCGCACCGCGCCTCGGCGCCCTTGGAGGGGTGGCAGAGCGGTTGAATGCGGCAGTCTCGAAAACTGTTATACGTCGATTAGGCGTATCGAGGGTTCGAATCCCTCCCCCTCCGCTCTTACGCCTACTTCTTCTTCTTGACGATCTTGACGTCGTCGATGCCGACGTAATTGAAGGAGAGCGTGTCGGTCTCGGCCAGGCGCAGGAGCACCTTCTCGCCGCGGTACTTCTTGAGCTTCGCGGAGTAACCGTTCCAACCGTCGACGTACGGCGTGCCGGCCAGACCGCGCGCCGGGGCGCCGCGACCGTAGGACCGCCGGGGCAGGACCGGTGGGGTATCCGTCGCCTTTGGCGCAAACAGATTCGCGAGGACGTCCTTGTTCTTCGTCGACGTCGGCTTCGCACCCGCCTCGAGCAGGTCGATGCTGAAGAACTGGTTGCCGTCCGTCACGGGCTGGAAGCTCCCGTTGAACACCCAGGCGCGGGCGGTGTTGTTCCAGAAGGCCTTCAGGGTGAGCTTCTTCGCCTTCTTCGGCACCTTGATCGTCCGGTAGAGCACGTTCGTCCCGCGGCCGCCCATGTTGATGAACGGGCTGTACTTGCCGAGCGTCTTCGGGAAGACGACGGGTGGGGCGCCGCCGCGCATGACACCCCCGGGCAAGGGACTCCGGGTCTTGTTCGTGTAGAGCTCCCACCGGTTGCCCGAGTCGGAGGTCTTCGTCGACCAACCGCTGAAGTTGCCCTTCTCGAAGTTCCCGTTCTTGACCTTCGCGCTCGCGGTGCCCACGCTCGCCACCAGCAGCACCGCCATTGTCAGCAGTCCGACGATCTTGATCCGGCTCACTTCGACTCCCTCGTTCCCATGGCCCGGCAGCGGCCGGCTCGGTGCCCACTCTATCCCTGATGCGGGCGGCCGGAACCGCAGTTGGCCCGCTGAGCGCGGGCCTCCGCCTGGCTAGCCCGTGACCTTCAGGGTCCCGGTCGGCTCGCGGTCGCCGGGGTTTCCGCAGACGATGTCGTAGGTGCCCGGGTCGAGGTCGATCGAGACCTCGGCGGTCAGGCCGGCGGTGACGTTCTCCTCCTCGCCGATGATGGCCGAGCCGTCGAGGACCTCGAACTCGTTGTTGATCGAGCTGTCGTCGTTGCTGACGACGATCGTCGTCGGGCCGGCGGTCGCCTCGAGGTCGGTGGGGTCGCAGCCGCCGTCGGTGATCTTGACCTCGATCTGCTGGGTGTCGGATGCGGTCGAGTCGTCAGTGGAGCCGCAGGCGGCGAGGCCGACGACGAGCAATCCGAGCGTCGCGGTGGCGAGCAGAACGCGCAGGGGCGTGGGGGCGAGTGACATTCGGAACCTCTCGGTGATGGTGCGGGCGGCTCAGGCGTCCGCGGCGCCGGGGGCTGCGGCTCCACGGGACAACGTGCGCCGGCGGACGGCGCCGAGGCGCCATGCCTCCGGCCAGAGCACGTAGGCGAGCATCGGGATCAGATAAGCGAGGTAGGCGAAGACCTCGGCCTGGGTCATCGTCGACTGCAGGCCGAGCATCCCGGTCAGAAGCGACGAGGTCCAGGTGCCGGGGACGACGAGCCACGAGAGGTCGACGGCCTGCGACTGGAAGCTCGTGATCCAGCCCGCCTCCCACGCGGTGTGGGCGGCCGTGGCCAGCAGGCCGGCGGCGACGAAGACGAGAACGGCGGCCGTCAGCTTGAAGAACCGGGCGAGGTTGAGGCGGACGCCGCCGCGGTAGATGCCGTAGCCGATCGCGGCGGAGGCGGCGATCCCGAGGACCGCGCCGACGCCGGCGCTCGTCGGATCGGAGGCGCCCTGGAACAGGGCGAGTAGGAAGACGGCGGTCTCGAATCCCTCCCGGAGGACCGCGAAGAACGCCATGCCGATCAGCGCCCAGGCCGAACCCGAGTTGAGCGCGGCGGAGGCGCTCTCGTGCAGCTCGGACTTGATCATCCGGGCGTGCTTGCGCATCCAGAAGATCATGAAAGTGACGATGCCGACGGCGGCGAGGCCGATGACCGTCTCGAGCATCTCCTGCTGACGCTGCGGAAGCTCCTGGTTGAGGAGGTCGAGCCCGAGCCCGAACGCGATGCAGATGGCCGCAGCGATGCCGACCCCGGTCCAGACATGGCGGAGCTGCGAACTGTCGCCCTCCTTCTTGACGAAGGCGGCGATGATGCCGACGATGAGGGCGGCTTCGACGCCTTCGCGGAGACCGATGATGAATGTGGGAAGCAAAGCTGGCGGTTCTCGGAGGTTCGTTTAGGTCGACCTAATTAGGCGGGCCTAATACAGAGTCGTCAGCGTAGCGAAGGCTCGCCCTCCATGTGGTAGATACCGGTTCCGCCGTGGACGTCGGCAACCTGAACGCTCGTCCACAAGGCTCAAGCTCCCGAGCTCATCTGTCGATCTGGCACTAGTGACCGTGATACCCCGAATGTCCACCACCGGTCCGTCCGCGCCCGCCACCGCCCTGATTTTCCTGTTCGCCGGCGTCGCGCTGCTCGCCGCGCTCCTTGTACCGCCGCCCTCCGAGGGCGCCGACATGCTGATCTGCCGTAAGTTCGATCGCGAGGGCGACAAGAAGGGCCAGACGATCCACCTGCACGGCAAGGGCGTCAAATACAGCGCCAGCGACGGCAACGACACGATCTACGGCACGCCCAACGACGACATCCTGCAGGGCGGTAACGGCCACGATCGCGTCTACGGGATGGGCGGCGACGACATCGTCTGCGGCGGCACCGGCCACGACAAGGTGTTCGGCGGCTCCGGCAACGACGCCGTCTACGGCGAGGAAGCCCGCGACGACGTCGAGGGCGGCCCCGGCGACGACTACGTGCTCGGCGGCGCCGAGAACGATCACGTCTTCACCTGGGGCGACGGGCTCGACTTCGCCGACGGCGACTACGGCAAGGACGTCGTGGTCGGTGGCGCCGGCGACCAGATCTTCGGCGGCACCCTCAACGACAAGCTGTCGGTCCGCCTGACCCCGGGCGACACCGAGAGCGCCTCCTATATGAACGGCGGCTACGACGACGACCGGATCTACGGCTCGCAGTTCGCCGATCACATGCAGGGGAACATCGGCGACGACAAGCTCTTCGGTCTGGGCGGCGACGACATGCTTCGTGGCGGCGGCTCCAACGACGACCTCAGCGGCGGCGTCGGCAACGACACGCTTCTCGGCGAGAACAACCGGGATGCGATGCACGGCGGCGACGGTGACGACGACCTCACCGGCGGCGAGGGCCGGGACGGCTTCTGGGGCGACGGCGGCTTCGATACCTGCAACTGGGGGCGCAAGAGCGAGAAGCTCAACTCCTGCGAGCGTGAGCGCGAGGCGGGCGGCCGCGTCCCGGCCGGCGTCCCCGGCGGTCTCACGGTCGCCCGGGACAAGGGCGGCGGCAAGCCCGGCGGCCAGTCTGGATCGGCTCCCTACATCACCTCCGACGGCTACCCCTTCCCGGACAAGTTCTCGAGGATCGCCGGCTTCAAGACGGTCCGCGAGTCCGACGGCAAGGGCGGCATGCGCCTGCTCGACAAGGATTCCTCGCGCCGCGAGAAGCCGAACGTGGTCGCGCTCGGGACCGTCTATCACCCGCGCGAGCTCGATGGCGTGATCACTTCCGGCAACGGTCGCCAGGAGGTCGAGTGGGCTTACACGAACACCTGCTCCCGCGACTACTCCTCCCCGGACGTCTGGCGCTCGACCGGCAACCACTCGACGACCCCGGTTCACTTCAACATCACGATGCCGCCGAAGCGCGGCCCGAAGTGTGACGTTGCGATCTGGGCGAAGATCGCGCAGTCGAAGTCGAGGAAGTCCCTGACCGCACGGCTTCTCTACCGCTGAGGACGTTCCGGTCGTCGCTTAGCCGGCGCTAAGCGGGACGTTCTACGTTGTTTCTGTGAACAGGGGCAGAGGACGTGGCCCGGGGCATGAACCCGAAGATCAGGCCGAGGAAGACGGCGGCACTGCAGAGCGCCGCGGCCACCTTCGCGCAGCCCTCGCGATGCTCGCGATGTCGGTCGCAGGGCTCGCCCTGTTCGGCGCGCTGATGGGCGCCGGGCACCTGATCGCCGAGGACGTCGGCGATGTCGTCGGCGCGTTTGCGGTCCTCGTCATCCTCCTCATCGTCGCCGAGGTCTGGGTCGTCCCGGGGACCGGTCCGCCGGGTGGCGTCCTGCCGGACGATGACGATTAGACCGCCCCGTCTCATGCATGCCCGTTCCGCCGTTGGCGCGGTCGTGGTCGCCGGCTCGGCCGGCAACGACATCTACGTCGCCCGCTACCTCGTCCCGCCGCGCCGGTAGCGGCGAGGCGCGTCAGCCGCGGGCCATCTCCCTCGCGACCGCCTCGAGCACCGCGAGGGCGATCGGCGGCAGCTTCCCGTCCCGGTCGTAGGCGGGGTCGTAACAGGTGAGTGAGAGCGCCCGGACGGGAGCGCCGGCCACGACTGCGGCGGCGACCGCCTCGAGCTCGGGGCCATCGATGCCGCCGGGCGCGCTGTAGACGTTCACCCCGGCCGCCTTCGCGTCGAGCACGTCGAGGTCGAGATGCAGGTAGAGCCCCGAGACGGGGCCGATCGAGTCGACGGCGGCGAGGAGCGGCTCCGGGGTGCGCAGCTGCTCGGCCGTGACCCGGATGACGTCCGACGCGTCCAGCCGCACCTCCTCCGGCGGGTCGAAGTCGCGCGCACCCGCCTGCACGACGCGGGACTCCGCGATCGGCACGGCCCCCGGCACCGTCGCCAGCATGCCCTGCCAGGCACCGCCCGTCATCACCGAGAGCCCCATGCCGTCGAAGTAGCCCGAGGTCGTCGTGTCGGGATGGTTGAAGTCGCCGTGGGCGTCGAGCCAGACGACCGCCGGGTCGGGCTCATCCATTCCGGCGAGCGCTCCGACGCCGAGGAAGCAGCTGCCGCCGAGGATCACCGGAAAGGCTCCCCCCTCGTGGCAGCGGCGGACCCGCTCGGACACCTCCGCGATCAGTGCGAAGGCCGCGTCGATCTCGCCCTTGCCGGTGGCCGCGTAACGCTCGTCGATCTCGACCGTTTCGACGGCGATGGTTGCTCCCGCCGACCCGAGCGCCTCCGCGGCGCCCGCTGCGAGCAGCGCTTCGGCCCCGCAGCCGACTCCATCGCGGAGCCGGCCGAGCTCGTAGGGGACGGCGACGATCCGGAACTCCTGCACGCCTTCAATCGTGTCAGGTCATCGCGGCGGCGCTAAGCTGAACGGAAAGAGGGGAAAGGGGGAGCGTCTGGCCGGCCAAAAGGACAGCCGTGCCGATCAGCGGGGAGCCGAGGGCGTCGTCGCCTCCTGGGTCGATGCGTTCAACGATCGCGACCTCGACGGCGTCCTGGCGGCGTTCGATCCCGAGATCGAGTTCCGGCCTCTGCGCCTCCCGGGCGTCGCACACGTCTACCACGGCCACGAGGGGGTGAGGCTCTGGTTCGACGTCGTCACCGCGGCCGGCCATCCTCACCGGATCGAGGTCGAGGCCTTCAAGCCGGCCGGTTCCGGCGGCCTCGTCGCGGCCGGCTCGGTGCGGCTCGGGACATCCGGGTCGCTGTCGCCGTTCACCGGCCTCTACGGCCTGACCGACGGCCTGATCGCCGACGCCGTCCATTACTTCACGCCGCCCGACGTGCTCGAGCGGCTCGGGATCATCGAGGCCGGCGCCGCCCCCTGAGCGGCATCGTCAGCCAGGTGGCGGCGGGACCGCCGCGGCATCTGCCAGGGCGCGGTTCGACCAGCGGTCGTCGCCGGTGACCTCGGCGCCGAGCCACGACGGCGGCCGGAAGCGCTCGCTCGCCGACACTGAATCGAACTCGATCTCCGCGACCACGAGACCGTCGTGGGGACCGGAGTAGACGTCCACCTCTACGGTGCCCTCATCGATCTCGCGCCGGTGCCGCCGCTTCGTCACGCGTCGCTCCGCCGTGAGCGGCCAGAGGGCGTCGAACTGCTCGGGCGCGAGGTCGACCTCCCGCTCCTTGCGGGAGAGCCCGCGCCCGCGCTTGACCGTGAGCCTGGTCGCGCCGCCGATCCGCCGAAGCCGGACCTCCGAGTCGTCGTCGGCGGCCAGGTAACCCTGCTCGATCGGCTCCGAAGGTAGGCCCTCCAGCCACTCCGGCGGGCCGGGGAGCACGAACTTGCGCTCGATCTCGCTGCTCATCGTGTCGAGCCTAGCCGCGCGGGGTAGGTTGATCCCGATGAAGGGACGGGACTGATGGCCGCAGCGGTTGGTTGGGGAGCGCTGGCGGCATCGTCGCTGGTGATCGGCGCCGTGCTCGGCGTCGCCCGCAAATGGCCCGACCTCCAGATCGGGGTCATCCTCGCGTTCGGCGCCGGCGCACTGATCAGCGCCGTCAGCTTCGAGCTCGCCGAGGAGGGCATCAAGGTCGGCGGCGCCGTCGGAGTCGGTGTCGGCTTGGCGGTGGGCGCCCTCACCTACTTCTTTGCGAGCCGGATGCTCGGCCGCCGAGGCGGTGGGACGGGCGGCGCGGCCGACGCGGGCGGGACCTCGCTCGCGCTGGGGGCGACCCTCGACGGGATCCCCGAGCAGCTGGTCCTCGGGATCGGCCTCGCCGCCGGTCAGGGAATCAGCGCGAGCCTGCTGCTCGCCATTTTCATCTCGAACCTGCCCGAGGCGATCGGGTCGGCCGGCGAGATGCACGAGGGCGGTCGCGAGGGGAGCCGGATAATCCGCCTCTGGATCGTCGTGGCCGCGGCCGTCACCCTCGCGACGGTCGCCGGGTATGCGCTCGCCGACGTCACCGGGGCGTCGTTCACCGCCGCGATCGACGGATTCGCCGCCGGCGCCCTCCTCGTCATGCTGATTGACACGATGATCCCCGAGGCCACGAGGAAGGCCGGTCAGCTCGCCGGGCTGGTCAGCGTCCTCGGCTTCGCCGTCGCCGCGGGCCTCTCGAACCTCTCCTGACGACCGCCGGACGGACCGGCGCCGCGGTCAGTGGTCGAGCAGTGTGATGCAGCCCGTCAGCGTCGCCGGCGTCCCGATCTGCGCCACCTCGCCGGCGGGCTGTGCAGTCCAGCACCCGAAGCCGTTGACCGTGACGTCGTAGGTCACGGGGTCGGGCGCTCCATCGCTTTCGCACGTCCACGCGTCCTCACCGTTCTCGGCGCAGCTGATCGCCGACGCCGCCGGGACCTCATCGGCGAGGGAGCTCGCCATCGCGTCGGCGGTGACCCCGATGAACGGAGTCGGGCGCAGGAAGAGGACACCGGCGAGGAGGAGCACGACGACGAAGGTCGCGAGGTAGGGAAAGGCACGGCGCATCGGGCGGGAGCCAGACTAGTGGGACGCGGTGGCCCGCTCCGGGGTTAGGCGCGGGCGGCTCCGGGTACGCCATTCCGGTACCCGAATCGGAAAGAGGAATGACAATGGCGGAACAGAACACGGCGGACGCAAAGCTCGCGCAGTACCTGGCCGAGGCCAACGGCAAGGAAAAGGAGCTCGAGGTGTCCCTCGCGGCGCACATCGAGATGGCGACCCGGCCGGCCTACAAGAAGCGCCTGAAGGAACACCTGAAGGAGACCAAGCAGCACGCGAAGCTGACCGAACGCCGCCTCAAGAAGCTCGGCGGCGACGCCGGCGGGCTGACGGCCAAGGCCGGCGAGATCGCCAGCCGCGGAGTCGCCGCCGCGAAGGGACCGATCCACGCGGTGCGCGGGACCGGCGAGGACGAGAAGCAGCTCAAGAACGCCCGGACCGAGTTCTCCGAGGAGCACGAGGAGATCGCGCTCTACATGGCGATCGAGACCCTCGCGACCGAGATCGGCGACACCGAGACGGCGAAGCTCGCGAAGGGGATCCGTCGCGAGGAGGAGCGGATGGCCTCCTTCCTGGAGAAGCAGATCCCGATCCTGACGAAGGCCGTCGCCAAGGCGGAGATCCCGGCCGCGGAGCGGAACGGGAAGCCGTCGTCGCGCCGTGCGTCCTCCTCGCGGAAGTCGACCGCCCGCAAGACGGCCGCCCGCAAGAGGACCAGCGGCGGCGGCGGCAAGAAGGCCGGCAAGCGCTAGAGCGTCGCGACCGGGACGCCGATGATGTCCAGCCGGCGGGTCAGGCCGCCGAGGGCGAAGTCCCGGATCTCGTCCGGACCGACGCCGAGGGCCCCGACGTCAGGGCCTTCGCCGTCGGACCCCGGGCTCAGCGACTCGGCGACCGACGGGAGGAGCTCGTGCGCGGCGACGGTCGCCGGCGAGTCGACCACCTCGTCCTGGAAGCGCGCGTAGAACTGCATGTGGCGGGCCTCGTCGACCTGCTGGGTGGCCAGGTACGTGGCCTCTTCCTCGGTCCCATAGGCGCCGACCAGCCCCGAGAACTTGGTCGTGATCCGCTCCTCCGCGACCATCAGCGACGACAGCACCCAGTGGACGAGCTCGCGGTCCGACTCCGCCATCGCCGCCCACTGCTCACGGTCGGTCCGGAGGTCGACCTCAAAGGGGTTCCACTGCGAGCCCTCCCAGTTTCGGTAGAGGGCCTGGGGGTCGTTGAGCTGGATCTCGTCGTCGCTCACCGGGGGACGCGAGCGCGGACGATCGCCGATGCGGCCTGGTCGTGGACGCGATGCGTCTCGACGATCTCGATCGACTCGAAGCCGGCGCCTCGTAGGCCGCGCTCGAACTCGTCGCGGGTCAGCGCGCCGGCGATGCAGCCAGTCCAGGCCTGCATGTCGCGCCGGGTCGCCTCGTTCATGTCCGCATCGGCGACGACGTCGCTGACCGCGAAGCGGCCGCCCGGCCGGAGGACGCGGGCCGCCTCCCGAAAGACGGCGTCCTTGTCGCCGGAGAGGTTGATGACGCAGTTGGAGATGATCACGTCGACGGAGTCGTCGGGCAGCGGCACGCTCTCGATTTCGCCCTTCAGGAACTCGACGTTCTCGACCCCGGCCTCGCGCTGATTGGAGCGGGCCAGCTCGAGCATCTCGTCGGTCATGTCGAGCCCGTAGGCCTTGCCGGCCGGGCCGACGCAACGGGCCGACAGAAGGACGTCGATACCGCCTCCCGAGCCGAGGTCGAGCACCGTCTCCCCGTCGTTGAGCTCGGCGACCGCGGTCGGATTGCCGCAGCCGAGCGAGGCGAGCTGCGCGGCCTCGGGAAGGCTCTCGCGGTCGTCTCCCGAGTACAGGGCCGACCCGAACACCTCCCGCTGCTCGTCGCTGATCACGGCCGGACCGGAGCAACAGGAGCCGTCGCGGTTCGCGGCGTCGGTCGCCGCGGCGGCGTAGCGCTCGCGGACGACCTCACGGACGTGCTCGGTGTCGTCTCTCAGCTCAGCCATGCGCTCAGTTCCTCCAGTGCCTCGGGTTCGACGTAGTAGTAGGCCCAGAGGCCCTTCCGTTCCGAGCCGACGATGCCGGCGTCGCGGAGCTTCTTCAGATGATGGGAGACCGTCGGCTGGGAGAGGTCGAACAGCGGGACCAGCTCGCACACGCAGACCTTGCCGGCGTGCTTGCGGAGGACGTCGACGAGCTGGATCCGGACCGGATCGCCGAGTGCCTTGGCGATCTCGGCCATTCGGATCGCCGCCGCCCGCTCGACGTCGGGATAGACGACGGGTTCGCAACACGCTTCGCCCTTCGGCCGCTTCTGCTTGGGGGCCAGCTCGAGTGTCGTGCTCATCGGGCGGCTCCGCGGGGTTGATCGAAGTTCATCTATCCACATATATCTATTGAAATCATGTTTGTCAATGGAGTAGGGTCGGGACCGCAACGCCGGCTATAGGGGCAGGTGGAGCTGAAGACATGAAGACCACCCGCATCGGAATCAACGGGTTCGGGCGCATGGGCCGCCTCGGGCTGCGAGCCGCTTGGGGCGATCCCGCCCTCGAGTTCGCCGCGATCAACGAGCCGAACGCCGACCCCGCCACGGCCGCCCACCTGCTCGAGTTCGACTCGGTCCAGGGCCGCTGGACGGAGGAACCGACGGCCGGGGCCGGCGACGGGGCCATCGCGGTCGCCGGGGCCGAGATCGCCTATACCCGCGCCGCCGAGCCGTCCGGCTGCGACTGGTCCGGCGTCGACGTCGTGCTCGAGTGCTCGGGCCGGTTCCGGACGATGGACTCGCTTGCGCCCTACTTCGAGGCCGGTGTCCGCAAGGTGATCGTCGCCGCGCCGGTCAAGGACCCTGCCGCGCTCAACGTCGTCGTCGGGGTCAACGACGACCTGTACGACGCGGCGACTCACGACGTCCTGACGGCCGCCTCGTGCACGACCAACTGCCTCGCCCCGGTCGTCAAGGTGATCCACGAGGGGATCGGGATCGAGCGCGGGTCGATCACGACGCTGCACGACATGACGAACACCCAGTCGGTCGTCGACGCGCCGCACAAGGACCTGCGCCGGGCCCGTGCCGCGAGCCTGTCGCTGATTCCGACGACGACCGGCTCGGCCACCGCAATCGCCCTGATCTTCCCCGAGCTCGAGGGCAAGCTCGACGGTCTCGCCGTCCGCGTCCCACTGCTCAACTCCTCGCTGACCGACTGCGTCTTCGAGGTATCCCGCCCGACCAGCGTCGCCGAGGTCAACGGGCTGCTCCGCGAGGCGTCGGAGGGCTCGCTGGCCGGGATCCTCGGCTTCGAGGAGCGGCCGCTCGTGTCCGTCGACTTCAAGGGCGATCCGCGATCGGGGATCGTCGACGGCCCGTCGACGATCGTCGTCGACGGGACCCAGGTGAAGATCCTCGCCTGGTACGACAACGAGTGGGGCTACGCGAACCGGCTCGTCGAGCTCGCAGCGGCCGTCGGCGAGCGGCTCCCGGAGCGATGAGCGAGGCCGGGGAACGGCGGAGCGGGGACCTCCGCAACTACGCGCTCGTCACGGCGGCGTACTGGACCGACACGCTCGCCGACGGGGCCAGCCGGATCCTCGTCCTCTTCTACTTCTACGAACTCGGGTACACGCCGTTCGAGGTCGCCTCGCTGTTCCTGTTCTACGAGGTCTTCGGGATCGTCACGAACCTGGTCGGAGGCTGGATCGCCGCCCGGTTCGGGCTCAAGTCGACCCTGTTCATGGGGCTCGGCGTCCAGATCGTCGCGCTGTCGATGCTCGGCCTCGCCCCCGACGCATGGCTCGTCGTTCCCTACGTGATGGCGGCGCAGGCGCTGTCGGGCATCGCCAAGGACCTGACGAAGATGAGCTCGAAGAGCGCGGTCAAGCTCGTCGTGCCGGAGGACTCGGAGTCGTCGCTTTACCGCTGGGTGTCGGTGCTCACCGGCTCGAAGAACGCGCTGAAGGGAGTCGGGTTCTTCCTCGGCGGCCTGCTCCTGACGGTGACCAGCTTCCAGACGGCGATGATGATCCTCGCCGCGATGGTCGCCATCGCCCTGGTGACGACGGCGAGCCTCATGCACGGCGGGCTCGGGACCACCGACGCGAAAGCGCGGTTCCGGCACATGTTCTCCAACAACCGGGCGGTCAACGTCCTCGCCGCGGCGCGGATCTTCCTGTTCGCCTCCCGCGACGTCTGGTTCGTCGTCGGACTGCCGGTCTACCTGCGGACCGTGCTCGGCTGGAGCTTCTGGGAGGTCGGAACCTTCCTGGCGGTCTGGGTGATCGGGTACGGAATCGTCCAGGCCTCGGCCCCGCGGCTGATTCGTCGCGAGGTCGACGGCGAGGGCCGCGAGCCCGACGGGCGGACAGCGATGCACCTTGCGTTCGTGATGGCCGTCCTGCCGGCGGCGATCGCGATCGCACTGACGGCGGACTTCGACCCGACGACGGTCCTCGTCGTCGGCCTGATCGTCTTCGGAGTGATCTTCGCGTTCAACTCCGCCGTCCACTCCTACCTGATCCTCTCCTACGCGGAGAGCGACCGGGTGGCGATGAACGTCGGCTTCTATTACATGGCCAACGCCGGGGGCCGGCTGCTCGGGACGGTGCTCTCGGGGCTGCTCTACCAGTGGTACGGGTTGACCGCCTGCCTCTGGGCGTCGGCCGCGTTCGTCCTCGCCGCGGGCCTGATCTCGATGCTGCTCCCCGGCGACGCCGAGCGAGAGCGCCGGACGGCCCCGCTACCTTTGGCCCATGGCAGCGGAGGCTGAGCCGGAGATCGCCGACGTCTCGGAGCGGAGCCGCTTCGAGATCAGCGTCGGCGGCGAGCTAGCGGGCTTCGCCGCCTACAAGCGGGAGCCCGGGTCGATCGCCTTCAGCCATACCGAGATCGATCCCGCGTTCGAGGGCCGGGGCCTCGGGGGCAGGCTGGTCGAGGCGGCGCTGCGGTCGGCGCGCGCCGACGGGCTCGACGTCCTGCCTTTCTGCCCGTTCGTGCGTTCCTGGATCGAGAAGCACCCCGACGAGATGGACCTCGTCCCGGCCGGAAGCCGCGAGCGCTTCGGCCTGCCGGCGGCATCCTGAGCCCACCGGCGCGCGCCGCGGTCGCGGCCAGTACGGTGGACTCGCCATTCGGCATTTCCCCTGCACGTCCCGCACATACCCAAGGAGAGCAACTTGATGGACGGATCCACGACCAGGCTCGGCGCACGCTTCGCCGTCGCCCTCGCGGCGGTTGCGATGGTCGCGGCCCTCGGCGCCGCAAGCGCCTCGGCCGGCTCCGGGCAGAAGTGTCCCGGGACCTTCCAGGTCCAGCACAACGACAAGATCGACGGCGTCTCGTTCCCCGCCGGCGCGTACTCGATCAACGTCAAGCGGATGGCCTGCCAGAGCGCCTCCGACTACTTCCGGCAGTTCCTCGCCGGGGACCAGAACGACCTGCCGAAGGGCTGGAACCTGTTCGCTAACCGTCTCAAGTTCAAGAACAAGTCGCAGAACATCGCCTTCCGCGTCAAGCGCGTCGGCGGCGGCGGTGGCGGCGGCGGCGGTGGTGGTGGCGGCGGCGCTACCACCGGTAAGTGCCCCGGCACTTTCCAGGTCCTCCACAACGACAAGATCAACAACCTGTCGATCCCGGCCGGCAAGTACCAGATCCGGGTCAAGCGGATGGCCTGTCAGACCGCCTCGAACAACTTCAAGCAGTTCCTGAGCGCTCCCGGCAACGTCCTCCCGAAGGGCTGGAAGCTGCTCAAGCCGAAGCAGAAGTTCAAGAGCACGACCGGCAACTACTCGTTCCGGATCAGCAAGGTCGGCTGACCGGAGGATTCGGCGCACGGGGGACGGACCGATGGCTCTCGGGGGCCTTCCGTCCGAGCGTTGCCCGTTTCCGCGGGCTCAGCGGCTCTTGAGGAGGCGGGCGACGGCGTCCATCATCTCGGTGGTCCGCTCGTCCCGCTCGCCCTCGCCGGCCGCGACTACGCAGTGACGCGCGTGGTCGTCGAGCACTTCGAGGGCGACCCTGTCGAGCGCCGAGCGGACGGCGGAGATCTGGGTGAGGATGTCGATGCAGTAGCGCTCGTCCTCGATCATCCGCTCGACTCCGTTCACCTGGCCGGCGATCCGGCGCAACCGCTTCGTCAGGTCCTGCTTGTCGTCGATGTAGCCCGGGTTCGCTGATTCCATGTCCCGGATCATATACCCCTAGTGGGTATAAGCGGTTTCGGTTGGGGCAGCTGTCTCACGGGGAGGCGCTGCGGCCCTGATCGCCACCGGCGCGCCCTGCCGCCGCGGACGGCGAACCTTCAGATGCTCGGCGAGCAGGTAGGAGCCGACGACGAATGCGGCGGCCAGAAGCTGGGCTCCGATCGTTTCCCAGGTTCCGTAGACCTCGAACCATGAGCCCATCCAGCCCGGCACCGTGAACGGCGTGGGATGTTCCGGGATCCATCCCAGCTGCTGGAAGGACAGTGCGGTGCCCCCGGTCATGACCACGAGAACGAAGCCGACGAGGCCGCCGGTGAGGACGAGCATCCGCTTATACGGCAGCTTCCGGTGGAGGCGGAACGTGATCAGGCCGACAACCGCAGTCCCCGCAAGGCCGATCGCCACTCCCTCGAGCACCGTCGCGGTCCCGCTCTGGATCTGGAGGGTCTGGAGGAAGAGCACCACCTCGAACCCCTCCCGGTAGACGCTCGTGAAGCCGAGCGCGAAGAGACCGATCGTGGCGCCGATCCCCGTCGCGGCGAGGAGCTCCCGCCGGCGTCGGTGGTGACGGCCGATCCACTGGCTCCAGTAGATGTTGTGGACGAACCAGTTGAGGACGAGCAGGAGCACGACGATCGCCAGAAAGCCCGTGATCGCCTCGAGCTTGGCACCAAGGGGGGAGGCCGCGGCCAGAACCGCCTGGGCGATGAACCACGTCCCGACGGCGGCGGCGAAGGCAGCGCAGGCTCCGCCGACGACCGGACGCCGGCGGACCCGGTTCCCGCCGATGAAGCTGGCGATCACCGCGGCGAAGATCAGCACCGCTTCGAGGCCTTCCCGGAAGACGATGATCGCGGAGTTGAAGACGACGGTCGCGTGGCTCTGCGGTGTCGTCGCCTCGGTGGGATCGACCGGGCCTGTCGAGGCCGTCGCCATGAGGTAGACGAGTCCGGCGACGATGAGCCCGCCGAGGAGCCACAGCGGCGCCCGCCGTCGAGCGGCCATCCTTCTTCCGTCTTCGTTCGCCTGCGTGCTGTCCATGGGGTCGGTTTTCGTCTCCTGGTGTTTCGGATTTCGCGGGTCCCGCCGCCCTCTCGCGGTATTAGGCTGCCCTAAGTTCGGGCACCCTAACAAAATCCGTGTGCAGCGGTCGGCTTTAGCCGTGACCGCCAGTCAGCCCGCCGGGCCGGCACACCCGACCCGCTATAAACGTTCGCAATGGACGGCTACTTCGCATCGGACTCGATGCTGCGCCGTGTCCAGGGGGAGCGGGTCCTGATGATCTCTGGTCCGCGGGCGCTGCTCATGCAGGCGGCACACCCACTGGCGGTGGAGGGGCTGCTCGCGCACACGACCGAGCTCGACGATCCCTACACGCGCCTCCGCCGCACCGCCGAGGTCATGTCGGCGATCGGGTTCGACAGCCGCGAGAAGGCCGATCGGATGACCCGGCGGGTCCGGGCGATGCACCGGCGGGCGAAGGGCGTGCTCGAGACCGACGCGGGGCCGTTCCCCGCCGGAACGCCCTATGCCGCCGACGACCCGGCCCTGCTGATGTGGGTGCTGTTCACCCTCGTCGACTCGGGGATCGTCGTCTACGAGCGGTTCGTCGGCCGGCTCAGCAGCGACGAGAAGGAGCGCTACTGGGCCGACTTCCGGATCGTCGGCAACCTGTTCGGCCTCGCCGACGCCGACATGCCCGCCGACCTCGCCGAGCTCGACGACTACCGCGAGGAGATGTACGCGAGCGGCGACCTCTACGTGTCCGACTGGGCGCGCGAGCAGGCGCGCTCGATCGTCCTCGATCCGCCGGTGCCGATCGGGCTCCGGCCGCTGGTCGAGTGGGTCAACTTCATCACCGTCGCGCTCCTGCCCGACCAGATCCGCGATCAGTACGGCTTCTCGTCGCTGCCGCCGGTCCCGGTCCGGAAGCTGGCCGTCAATGCCTACGCCGAGTATCTGAAGCGCGGGGTCCTGCCGTTCGTGCCGGGTCGGTTGCGGAGGATCCCGGTTGGCTGAGCGGCCTCCCGCCGAGGAGGAATCGCCGCGGATCAGGACCGGCCGGATCGGCCGGACGGCGGGCGTCGGCGGCATGGTCGCCGGCCAGAGCCTGCGTTGGGCGGGCACCCGCCTCGCCAACCTCGGCCGCGATGACGAGCGCTCCCAGCGCGCGACCGACGACCGCGTTGCCGCGATCGCCGTGCAGATCGCCAAGCAGCTCGGCGAGATGAAGGGCGCGGCCATGAAAATCGGCCAGGTCCTCTCCACGGTCGAGCTGCCGGGTCTCTCCGAGGAGGGCCAGGAGGAGTTCCGCGCGGCGCTCGCGAAGCTCCGCGACGACGCTCCGAAGTTCGGCTACGAGGACATCCGCTCCGTCGTCGAGGCCGATCTCGGCCGGCCGATCGACGAGGCGTTCGCGGAGTTCGAGCCGGAGGCGTTCGCCGCCGCGTCGATCGGGCAGGTGCACCGGGCGCGGACGCGCGGCGGCGAGGACGTCGCCGTCAAGGTCCAATATCCGGGTGTCGCCGAGGCGGTCGAGGTCGACCTCCGCAACCTCCACCTGATCCTCCGTCTCGTCAAGCGGCTCGCTCCCGGCCTCGACGTCAAGGCCGTCGGCGGCGAGATCCGCGAGCGGATCTCCGAGGAGCTCGACTACGAGCTCGAGGCCCAGAACCACCGCGCCCTCGAGCGCGCCTTCCAGGACCACCCCTTCGCGGTCGTCCCGAAGGTCCATACCCGGTTGTCGGGCCGGCGGGTCCTGGTCAGCGACTTCCTCGAGGGAGCGCGCTTCGAGGAGGTCAAGAAGATGGACGAGGCGACCCGGGACCGCTACGGGGAGATCGTGTTCCGCTTCTTCTTCGACCGCGAGCGGACGCTGATGATCCTTGGCGACCCCCATCCCGGCAACTACCTGCTGCTTCCCGACGGGCGTGTCGGTTTCCTCGACTTCGGGATGGTCCGGCGGGTGCCGGTCGAGCATCTCGAGCGGGAGCGGGCCCTCGGCCGCGCGATCGCCGCCCGCGACGCCGCCTGCGTCCACGAGCTGATGTCGGAGCTCGGCTACCTGCCGGACCCCGACGAGTTCCCGCCCGAGGACCTCCTCGACCAGGTCTACCGCGGCGCGCGCTGGCTTTTCGAGCCGGGCTTCCTGCGGCTCGACCCCGAGTACGCCCGAGAGCTGATCGAGGAGAGCAGCTCGCCTCGCAGCCCCCACTACGAGCGGATGAAGCGGCAGACGATGCCGCCGGCCTCACTGCTGATGCGCCGCCAGGAGGGGCTCGTCTTCATCACCCTCGCCGAGCTCCGCGCCGGCGCCGACTGGGCGCGAATCGGGGCCGAGTACTTCGCCGACGAGCCGCCCTCGACCGAGCTGGGCCGTGCCGAGCGGGAGTACTGGGACCGCGTTCTCTGAGCAGGAGCACCGGGTTGCGCGGTTCGTTGTGTAGGAATCGTCGCGACGGGGTACTGCTGGCCTTGTAATCAGGCCCACTTGGAGAGAAAGGTCATAAATGCCCCTCGCAGTCCTGCTGATAATCATCGGCATCGCGTTGGCGATCCTCGTCAACTACATCCTCGGAATCGTCGTCATCCTCATCGGTCTCGTGCTGCTGCTGGCTCCGACGTTGAGGGGCGGACGCGCCTAGACGGTCCCCGCGCGCAATAGGCTGAGTCGATGCAGATCGACTCAGCCGGCGCGCTCGTAAGCGGCGGGGCCTCGGGCCTCGGCGAAGCCACGGTCCGGCGCCTCCATGGCGCCGGCGCACATGTCGTCATCGCGGACCTCAACCGCGAGAAGGGCGAGGGGCTGGCCGCCGAACTCGGCGACCGGGCGAGCTTCCACGAGGCCAACGTGACCGACCCCGACGCCGTCGAGGCCGCCGTCACGGTCGCCTCCGAGGCGCCGCACGGCCTCCGCATCGCGGTCGGCTGCGCCGGCATCGGCTGGGCCCAGCGGGTCACCGGCAAGCAGGGGCCGCATCCGCTCGACCTCTTCAAGAACGTCGTCGAGGTCAACCTCGTCGGCATGTTCAACCTGATGCGTCTCGCGACGACGCAGATGAACGCCAACGACGCCGACGAGGAGGGCGAGCGCGGCCTGTTCGTCAGTACCGCGTCGGTGGCCGCCTTCGACGGGCAGATCGGCCAGATCGCCTACGCGGCTTCGAAGTCCGGGATCGTCGGGATGACGCTCCCCGCCGCCCGCGACCTCGCCAGCCGCGGGATCCGCGTCATGGCTATCGCTCCCGGGCCTGTTCGACACGCCGCTTCTCGCGGCGCTCCCCGAGCCCGCCCGCCAGGCGCTCGGTGAGTCGATCCCGTTCCCGAGCCGTCTCGGTCGCCCCGCCGAGTTCGCCGACCTCGTGGCGGCGATCGCCGCGAACCCGATGCTCAACGGGGAGACGATCCGCCTCGACGGCGCGATCCGGATGCCTCCGAAGTAACTGGGGCGGGCGGGGGCCGGGCCTACTCGTCGGGGTAGGCGAAGAGGACGTGGCGCGTACCGACGGCGATGAACTCGTGCTCGCTCGCGTCGGTGGCGCCGGATCTGAGGTGCTCGATGACCGTGGCGTTCGTCAGGGCGACGAAATCGAGATCGCCCTGGTTCAGGTAGTCGGAGAGGCGGCTGCGATAGCCCTCGAACGGCAGGGTCAGCTCACCGACGATCCGGTGCCTATCGGTCTCGACCACGATGCGGATGTTCCGGTTGTCCATCGGTGGGTTGTATCCGATCGGGCGGTGCGGGCGGAGTACCTTTGGCCGATGCCCCTCCGCGCCGTCGCAGCGATCGCCGTCCTCGCGGCGGCGACGACGCTGCTGGCCGCCGCCGGGGCCGGGGCGGCGAAGCCGGCGATCCGGGTCGGCGGGCCGAGCGCACCGGGCGAAAGCAAGGTCGCGATCGTCGGCAGCGACCGCTCGCTGGCGGGCCGGAAGTTCGCGGTCCGGGATGGCGGCCGCACGGTCCTCCGCGGCCGCCTCCGCAGCGCCGACGGCCGCCCGGCGCCGTGGCGCCATGCCTATCGCGCCGACCTCAGCCGGATCCGCGAGCCGGGGTCGTACACCGTCGTCGCCGGCGGTCTGCGATCGCGGCCGTGGCGGGTGCGGGCGGGCGGCTCGGCGCCGGCCATCGACGCCATGCTCGGCTACTTCGATGCGAATCGCGACGGCGATGAGCCGACTTCGTTCCACGATCCCTCGCACCTGCACGACGCCGTCGTCCACCCCGATGCCCCGTCCCACGGCGGCGAGGCGATCGACATGACCGGCGGCTGGATGGACGCCGGCGACATGATCCACTTCACGCAGACGACGGCGTTCGCGACTGCGATGCTCGAGGCGGCGGCCCGCCTCGCGCCGTCGGCGGCGCCGCAGCTCGAGGCCGAGGCCGATGTCGGCGTCCGCTGGCTGCTCGCCGCCCACCCGTCGCCGGGACTGTTCATCGCCCAGGTCGGCGACGAGCGCGACCACGACGTCGGCTTCCGCGACCCGGCCTCCGACGACGACAGCTCGCGCCCCGGGATCGGGATCCGCTTCGCCTACCCGGAGATCGGCGGCGACCTCGGCGGCAAGGCGGCCGCCGCGCTGGCGCTCGCTTACCTGCGGACTGGCGATCCGCAGCAACTCGCCGCCGCTCGTGACTGGTACGCGGCCGGCGAGGCGAGCGGCCGGCCCGCCCGGCCGCTGAAGGACGCCGGCTACCCGAACTACGCCGCTGACTTCTACGCCGCCGACAACTGGAAGGACTCGATGGCGAGCGGAGCCGCGGAGCTCTACCGGGCCACCTGCGCGGCGGGGCCTTGCGAGGCGGCCTACGAGGCCGACTTCCGCCGTTTCCTCTCCGACCAGCGACAGACCGGGGCCTACGCGGCGATGGGGGCCGTCGACGACTTCGCCTCGTTCGGCGAGGCCGAGGTCTGCGGCGCGTTCGGCCCGACCGGCGCCGACTTCTCGGCGGCCGGCCGCCGCGTCGCCTGCGACCGGCTCGCCGAGAACGGCCGGATCGCCGCCCGCCAGTCGCGCTCGAACGCATTCGGGATGCCCGGCTACTTCAGCTGGGGCACGACGGCGCAGAACGGCGCGGCCGGAGCACTCGCGGCGCTCTCGACCGCCGCCGCCCACGGGCCCGCCGACGGGTGTCGCGTCGCCGCCGGGGCGCGGGACTGGATGCTCGGTCGCAACCCACACGGGTCGAGCTTCATCGTCGGCTACGGGCCGCGGGCGCCGCGTCACCCGCACCACTGGGGCTCGGTGTTCGGCTCCGGGCTGCCGAAGGGGGCGGTCGTCGGCGGGCCGGCCCCGCGGTCGGAGGTCCGGGGCCAGGGCTTCCATGCCTCGGGCCCGTTTGACAGCGACTTCGCCACCTACGAGGATCGCCGCGTGGACTACGTCACGTCCGAGCCGGCGATCGACTACACGGCTTCGTCGATCCTGCTGATGGCAGCGCTCGAGGGCCGCTGCTGATGGTCGGCTCCTACGAGGAGGCCTGCGCGGGGCACGGCTGGGACGTGCCCGAGCGGTTCAACATCGCCGCCGACGTCTGCGACAAGCACGACCGCGAGGTGCTCGCGATGGTCTGGGAGCGCTACGACGGCGCCACCCGCGAGGTCGCCTGGGGTGAGTTGCAGGATCTCGCCAACCAGGCCGCGCACGTCCTCCGCGAGCACGGCGTCGGCAGGGGAGACCGGGTCGCGGTCGTCCTGCCGCCGACGCCCGAGACCGCCGCGATCTTCTTCGGGACCTGGAAGCTCGGGGCGATCCTGCTCTCGATGTCGGTGCTCTACGGCGACGACGGCATCCGCCACCGCCTCGGCGACTCGGAGCCGAAGGTCCTCGTCACCGACGCCGCCAACGCCGGCCGCTTCGACGCCGAACAGGTCGGCGAGGTTCTCGTCCTCGACGACGAGCTCCTGGCCGGGGCTCCGATCGATCACGTCTGCGAGGACACCTCCGCCGACGACCCGGCCCAGCTCTACTACACGTCCGGCACGACCGGGAAGGCGAAGGGCATCGTCCACGCCCACCGCTACATCCTCGCCCACGAGGAGTTCACCTACTGCCACGACGTTCAGCCCGGCGAGCGCTTCCACGGCATGGGGGAGTGGGCGTGGGCGGCGGGGATCAGCCCGCTGCTCGGCCCGTGGCGGCTCGGCGCCGTCCAGTGCGTCTACCAGCGCGAGGGCGGCTTCGAGCCCGGCAAGCAGCTCGACTTCCTCTCCCGCAACGAGGTGACGAACGTCTTCACGACACCGACCGCGATGCGGGCGATGATGGCCATCGAGGGTGCGGGGGAGAGGTACCCGCAGAAGTTCCGGATCGTCTGCAGCGCCGGCGAGCCGCTCAACCCCGAGGCGATCCGCTGGTTCCGCGAGCAGTACGGGGTCACCGTCCTCGACTACTACGGCCTGACCGAGTCGTACCCGCTCTGCGCCAACTTCCCGTTCATGGAGGTCCGCGAGGGCTCGATGGGCCGGACGATGCCCGGCTGGGACGTCCAGATCCTCGACGAGGACGAGAACCCCGTCGCCCAGGGCGAGCGCGGCGAGATCTGCCTCCGGGCCCGCTCGAACCCGCATTACCCGCTCGGCTACTGGCGGATGCCGGAGGCCAGTGAGGAGACCTTCGGCGGGGACTGGTTCCACTCCCGGACGCCGCGACGATGGACGAGGACGGATACGTCTGGTACGCCGGCCGCGCCGACGACGTGATCATCGCCGCCGGCTACCGGATCGGCCCGTTCGAGGTCGAGTCCGCGTGCCTCGAGCACCCGGCCGTCGCCGAAGCGGCCGCCGTCGCCTCCCCCGACGAGGTCAAGGGCAACGTCGTCAAGGCGTTCATCGTCCTCGCCGAGGGCCACGAGCCGTCCGACGACCTCGCCGCCGACATCAAGGCCCACGTGCGGGGCAGCCTCAGCGCCTATGCCTACCCCCGCAAGGTCGAGTTCATCGACGAGCTGCCGAAGACCCTGACCGGCAAGATCCGCCGGATCGAGCTGCGCGAACGCGAGAGCTAGCCGCTACGGCTGCTTGACGACCGGGGGCGGGGTCCAGTTGCCGTTCAGGACCCGCTGGCTCGGGCCATAGAGCCGCATGTTGAGGCGGAAGGCACCGGCCGGGGAGGGCAGCCAGTTGACGTCGGGGTCGTTCGGGTCGTCGTGGGAGATCGCAACGACCACCGAACCGTCGTCGCGGGTGACCAGCGGCGGATGACTCGGCCCGAGCGAGTAGCGGTCGATCGGGTTGTCGACCAGGTAGCCGTCGAAGTCGTACATCGTCAGCGACCAGAAGTACTTGGCCGGCGGCAGGTCGTCGGCGGGGAAGGTCATCTCGTAGTCGTTGGCGCCGTTGAGCAGGTTGCCGTCGGAGTCGGCGAGCGCGGCCGGGTAGACGGCCTCCTCGGGCGTGTTGGCGCCGATCCCGACGACGGCGATCCGCGCCCGCAAGTCGTAGTCGGTGCCGAAGCGCCCGATCTTCGAATCGGCGAAGACCCAGCCCTTGTTCGTGATCGACTGCTGCAGGAAGCCGACCTTGGCGGCCGTCGGGAGTGCCGCGGCCTCGGCGCTGACGCCGTCGTAGAGGGCCTGGAGCGCCGCCGGCGAGAGCCCGGCGTCCTCGGGCGAGAGCCCGGGGCCGATGCCGACGGTCGCGAGCTGATCGAGCAGCGGCTGGTCGCGGCTGGGCGCCGGGTTGTTCGCCATCGCCTGGTTCAGCTGGCTGATGAACTCCGGCCCGTCGGTCGGGGTCGGGTACTGCGAGGGCTCGCCCTTGCCGCGGTGGCAGTCGGCGGGCAGCTTGTACTTGTCGCCGTTCAGCTTCGTCAGCTTGTAGCGCTTCTCGATCTCGTAGGCGGCCTGTTGGTCGGCCGCGTCGCCGGCCAGCGTCCGGCCGATCACCCAGACCCGCCGGTACTTCGACTTGATCACCGGCAGGTCGAGCTTCTTCACCTTCGAGGACTGCTTGCGCGCCGTTCCAGCTGATCACGAATCGGCCGGCCTTCGAGCCGGTGGTGCGCGTCCCGACGTAGCCGATCACGTTCGTCCAGGGATCGACGAGCTCGAAGTCGAAGAAGCGGTCGCCCATGTCGGGATGGCGGAGGATGATCGGGCCCTTCTTGAGGTCGATCTGGCTCAGCGAGTAGAGGGTGTCGGTGTTCGGCGCCACGACGGTCGTGTCGTCCGGAGTCGCGAACTTGGAGGCGTTCGCGAAGTGGTTGATCGGCGCGTTGCCGCGTCCGTCCGGACAGGGCACGCTCGTCATCTCGTGACGGATCCGCAGCATGTCCAGCAGCGGGAACCCGTATTCGTAGGCCTGCTTGCCGAGCTCGGTCGCCTGCTGCGGGGTCACGCCCACGGTGCCCGCGTGGGCGGCGGCGGGGAGGATGCAGGCCGCGGCAACGGCGAGCACGGCCGCGGTGCGGCGGATGACTTGGTGCTTGTTCACGGTGAGACCTTCACTGTCGGAGGCGGCGACCAGGCGCCGTTCTGCGCCGCCCTGCTGGGGCCGTAGAGCCGCAGGTTGAGGCGGAAGCCGGAGTTCGGCGTCGGCAGCCAGTTGACGTTCGCCTCGGCGGGCTCGGTCTGCTGGAGGGCGATGACGATCGACCCGTCGGGCTTCTCGAGCAGCGGCGGGTGGCTCGGGCCGAGCGAGTAGCGGCCGATCGGGTTCGGCGTCAGGTAGCCGTTGCTGTCGTAGACGGTCAGCGACCAGAAGTACCTCGCCGGCGGCTGCTCGCCGGGAGGGAAGGTGATCCGGTAGTCGTTGGCGCCGTTGAGCAGCCCGCCGGTCGAGTCGGTCAGCCCGGTCGGGTAGATCGCCTCGTCGGGGGTGTTGGCGCCGAGCCCGATCACGGCGATCTGGGCGCGGAAGTCGTAGTCGGTCCCGTAGTCGCCGATGTTGCCGGCCGGCAGCAGCCAGCCGCCGGCGGCGATCGACTTCTGAAGGGCGTCGATCCTGGTCGCGGTCGGGAACGATGCGGCCTCGGACGTGATCGCGTCGTAGAGCGCGGCGAGCGTGTCGGGCGGGAGGTTCGCGTCCTCGGGCGAGAGACCCGGGCCGATGCCGACGGTCGCGAGCTGGTCGAGCAGCGGCCGGTCGCGCTTCGGCGGCGGGTTCGACGCGAGCTTGCGGTTGAGCTTGGCGACGAACGCCTTGCCGTCGGTCGGCGTCGGGAACTCGCCCGGCTCACCGGGGTCGCAATTCTTCGGGAAGGCCTTCGGGTCGCGGCCGATCCGGGAGAGCCCGTATTTCTTCATGCTCGAATAGGCGGCGCGCTGGTCGGCCCGATCGGTCGCGAGCGTCCGGCCGATCACCCAGACGTGCCGGTACTTCGACTTGATCACCGGCATCGACTTGCCGTCCTTCGAGTCCAGCGCCGCTTTGCCCGGCTTGCCCTTCCAGCTGATCGCGAACCTGCCGGCCTTCGAGCCGGTCTCGCGCGTCCCGATGAAGTCGATGACGTTCGTGTAGGGGTCGAGCAGCTCGAAGCTGAAGTAGCGGTCGCCCATGTTCGGGTGGCTGAGGACGATCGGCCCGTGACCGAGATCGAGATGGGCGATCGAATAGAGCGTGTCGGTGTTGGGCGCGACTACGGTCCGGTCGTCGGGGCTCGGGAACTGCTTGGCGTTCGAGAACGTGTTGACCGGGGAGTTGCCCTTGCCGTCGGGGCAGGCGACGCTGGTCTGCTCGCGACGGACCCGCGAGAACTCGAGCAGCGGCAACCCGTAGCGGTACGCCTGGCGGCCCAGCGAGTCGGCCTGCTGGGGCGTGGGGGAGGCGAGCCCGGCCTCCGCCGTCGGCGCGGTGACGGCGAGGACCGACAGCACCGCTGCCAGCCCCGCGATCACGCCGCCGGTCCGCATCCGCATCGGTTCAGTTCCCGTCGCGCAGCGCGATGATCCCGCCGATCACGCCGAGGTAGGCGGTTCCGTCGGGGCCGAGCGCGAGGCCGGCGTAGTTGTTGTTGTAGACGAGCCCCGACCCGGCGTACTTCGTCCACTTCGTCTTTCCGGTCCGGAAGTCGATCGCGGTCCAGAAGTAACCCTGGTTGGTCGGGTCCTCGGGGCGCTGGTAGGTGTAGATGAGGCCCGTCTTCGTCGACATCTTCGGGACGACCGTCGGCGCCCGCACGTCGTGATTGGTCCACTTCTTTGTGCAGCCCTTGCCGTCCTTGTCGATGTCGACGCGGGCGAAGCCGGGCTCGGTGAGAGCGCCGGAGTTGACCCCGAACGGATCCTGGTAGCCGTAGTTGTTCTCGACGACCAGCGAGCGCTTCGAGGCGATGATCGAGTTCTCGGTGGCGCTCGCGCCCTTCGAGAACACCGGCACCTTGCAGACGACCCGCTTCTGGTTCTTCTTCAGGTTCGTCTTCGAGCGGTAGACGACGACGTTCATCGGGTCGGCGTTGTCGGTGATCGCGACGTATCCCCCGGCGAGGTTGGTCGGCGTCGTCCCGGATCCGGCGTCGACCTGGCTCGGCTTGACGATCCCGGAGTTCGGGTACTTCTGCTGCCAGAGAATCTTCGGCTTGCCGTTCTTGTTCGCCTTCAGCTTGTACATCCGCTTGTTGGAGACGATGTAGACGCCGGTGGAGTCCACGGAGAACGAGTTCTCGATCTCCTCGTCGTCGTCGAGCTGGATCGTCTTCAGGTCGCCGGTCTTGCGATCGAGCGTGCCGATCTTGGCGTTGGCCTTCGAGATGAACCAGATCCGGCCGTCGTAGTCGGGCAGGGCGGAGGTGATCCGCTCGGTGTCGGCGTCGAGGACCCCCGTCAGGTCGTAGTCGCGCTCGACCGTCAGCGTGTCGCCGTCGTCGCCGAAGCCGACCCTGTAGATGTGGTCGGTCTTCGTCGCCGCCCAGATCTTGTCCTTGTTGTCGAGGTAGAAGTACCCGCCGCCGGTGAAGTTCTGGTAGGCGGGCGTGTTCGGCGGGTTCGGGGCCGTGGGCATGTCGAGCGTGTCGATCGGCGCCATCGTCTCGGGGTCGATGATCCGGAGCTGCGGCGGGAAGGGGATCGAGGGGCAGCTCGTCAGGATCCGGCCCTGCGAGTCGAAGGTGATCGAGCCGCAGAGCGACGACGGGTAGGTGTAGCTGTCGGTCTGCAGGTTCTCGCCGAGCGGACCCTTGCGGTTGTAGGCGTCCGTCATCCACGTGTCGTTGTGGATGTTTGAGTTCGGGTTGTCCGTCATGAACGGGTTCTGCTCGGGAACCGTCGGGTTCTTGATCGGGTTCTTCGCGGCGGCCGAGCCGGTCGAGGTCGGAATCGAGGGAACCCCGGCGTCGGGGATCGGGGCGGCGCTCGCGCTGGCGGCGAAGGCCCCGGCGACAATCACGGCGACAAAGGACGAAACGACTCTCATGACCTTCAAGACACTCTCGACTTCCCATGGTTGCGGTGTGGTGCTGACCTCACCGCGGTGGACTCTCCGTTATTGATTCTAAGTCAGTAGCGAGCGTCTGTGCGCCGTTAGCGCACCGGTCGAAGCCGGCTCAGAACTGCGGCGCCGGCGCGCTCGTCGTCGCGATGCCGCTCTCGGCGCGGCGGACCGGTGGCTCGAGGAAGCGGCCGACCAGCGGGAGGTCGATGAAGCCCTCGATGCTCGCGTAGAGGAGCGCGACCTTGAGCAGGTCGGCGGGGTCCTCGACGACGATCGAGCGGGGGAGCCAGTCGGGGTCGAACTTCTCGTTGAAGTCGCGCAGCGACTGGATCTGGAAGAACGGGTTGAGCGCCTTCGCGATCCGGCGCTGGAGACGGCCGCCGATGCCCATGTTCTCGGTCTCGTCGAGCAGACGGCCCCAGGCGGCGAAGTTGAGCGAGAGCCGCTCGACCCCGGAGGCGCCGAGGCTGAGCGCCGCATTCGCGATCAGGTACTCCGTCAGGCCGTTCGCGGAGTCGGGGCGCCGGCGCATCAGGTCGAGCGAGTAGCCGGGATCGGTGCCGTAGCAGGGGACGAACCGCAGGAAGCCGGCGACGCGGCCGCCTTCGCCGGATTCGCGGGCGATGGCGAGGACGAAGTCCTCCTCGGTGCCCTCGACGTCCTGGCCGAGCTCCATCGTGAAGCCGCGCTCCTCGGCGCCATCCCGCCACTCCTCGCTGATCTCGTTGAGCTCGTCGATCAGCGGCCGGGACGCGTCGGTTTCCTTGATCAGCTCGAAATGGTGGTGCTTGCCGACCCGGTTGACGGCCTCGCGGACCGCCTTCATGTCGCCGCCGTCGAGGCTGAAGTCCCGGCAGCGGAGGATCGCCTCGTCGCCGAGGTACAGCGAGTGCATGCCGCGGTCGCGGTACATCGGGGTCGCGTCCTCGCGGACGGCGAGGAACGCCGCCTTCCAACCCTGCTCGGCGCAGAAGGCGAGGAACTCGTCGAGCACCTCGCCGGCGTCCTCGGGCGGGCCGACCGGGTCGGCGGCGACCATCGCGTAGCCGCGCACATAGGCGTAGGCGATCAGCGACCGGCCGTCGGCGGAGAAGAAGTAGCTCTTGTCGCGCCGCAGCGCGAAGTAGGCGAGCGTGTCGGAGCCGTTCGCGCGAACGATCTCGCGAGCCCGCTCGCGGGCCTCCTCCTCCGGGCCGCGGTCGCGGACGAGCGGGCGGAACAGGAGGTAGAGGAAGAGGATCAGGCCGACGATCCCGAGCACGAGCAGCGCGTCGCCGAAGAAGTCGCTGAAGATCCGGTGCTCGAAGTCGTAGGGGCCGTCGAAGCCGAGCAGCCCGCCGTACGTCGCCTCGACCATCCCTCCGAAGCTCAGGTCCGGCGTCACGAAGTCGCGCTGGGTGAGCAGCGAGACGAACCCGAAGACGCCGACGACGAGCAGGTAGAAGGGGACGAAGAGAATCGCCTGCCGCAGCGAGCTCGCGTCGCCCTTGGCGCGGAACTCGGTCCGGTAGGAGGCGAGGGCGACGAGCATCGCGATGTCGAGTAGCGCGGCGATCGGGTCCGGTCCCTTGACGAGGTGGACGATGGCCGCGGCGGCGAACAGGAACATCGCGATCGCCCACGCCCGGCGCTTGCCGCGGGCGAGCTGCAGCGAGACGGTGATCAGCCCGATCCCGAGGACGGCGCTGACGATGAAGAGGTAGGAGCGGCCGGTCCGCGAAAGCAGGTCACCGAGCCCGAGCGATCCGTGCACCCAGGGCAGCGTCGGCAGCAGCGAGGCGAGGCCGAGCAGCGCCGTCAGCCAGGCGAGGACGCGCGTCGCCTGTGAGCGGCCGCGGGGTCGGCCCGTCCAGCGGGTCGGCGTCTGGATCGGCGGCGGCGCCGGCGCCTCGCCCGAGTCCCCGACGTCGCCGACATCGAGGTCGAGCGTCTTCGGAGCCGCCTCGCGGCCCTCCTCCGGCCGCAGGGTCGGGAAGAGGATCACGTCGCGGATCGTGTCGACCCCGGTGACGAGCATGACCAGGCGGTCCATGCCGATCCCGAGTCCGCCGGTCGGCGGAAGCCCGTACTCGAGCGCCTCGACGTAGTCGTCGTCGACCGGCTCGGCCTCGTCGTCGCCGCCGGCCTGGAGCTTCGCCTCCGATTGGAAGCGCTGCGCCTGATCGACTGGGTCGTTGAGCTCGGAGTAGGCGTTGGCGAGCTCGCGTGCGGCGACGACCAGCTCGAAGCGCTCGGTCAGGGTCGGGTCGTCGCGATGGGCGCGGGCGAGTGGCGAGACCTCGCGGGGATGGTCCATGACGAAGGTCGGCTCGATCAGCTTCGCCTCGCAGGTCTCGTCGTAGACCTCGGCCATGATCTTGCCCGCTCCCCAGACGTCGAGCCACTCGACGTCGAAGCGGTCGGCGATCTCGCGCGCCTCGGCGATCGGCATCGAGGGGTGCATCTTCACGCCGGCGTTCTCCTCGATCAGCTCGGCCATGGTCGCCCGCCGGTACGGCGGCTTCATGTCGAGCTCGCGGCCGTCGACGTTGATCTTCGTGTGGCCGTTGGCGGCCATGCACGACGCCTCGATTATCGACTCGGTGAGCTCCATCATGTCGTGGTAGTCGCCGAACGCCTGGTAGGCCTCGAGCATCGTGAACTCGGGGTTGTGGCGGGTGTCGAGGCCCTCGTTGCGGAAGACGCGGCTGACCTCGAAGACCCGGTTCATGCCGCCGACGATCAGCCGCTTCAGCGGCAGCTCGAGGGCGATCCGCAGGAACATGTCGATGTCGAGGGCGTTGTGGTGGGTGATGAACGGCCGCGCCGCCGCGCCGCCCGCCTGGCTGAGCAGGACCGGGGTCTCGACCTCGCGGAAGCCGCGGTCGAGGAGGACGTCGCGCGTCGCCGCGATCACGATCGAGCGCTTCGCGAAGATCTCGCGGGAGTCGTCGTCGACGATCAGGTCGAGGTAGCGGCGCCGGTAGCGCGCCTCGGGGTCGGTGAGGCCGTGGCGCATGTCGGGCAGCGGGCGCAGCGCCTTCGAGAGCAGCTTGAACGTCTCGACCTTGATCGAGAGCTCGCCGCGGCGCGACGTGACGACGATCCCCTCGGTCCCGATCCAGTCGCCGAGGTCGAGGGCGTTGAGGTCGTGGAGGGTGTCCTCGCCGAGCTCGTCGCGGGTCGCGATCAGCTGGATCTTGCCCGTCTCGTCGCGGAGGTCGATGAAGTCGAGGCCGCCGTGGCGGCGCAGGGCGATGACGCGCCCGGCGACGCTGACGCGCTCGCCGGAGTCGGCGCCGGGGCCGAGCTCGGCGAAGCGCTCGTGGATCTCGGCGGCGGTGTGATCGCGGTCGAAGCGGACCGGGTAGGGGTCGATGCCCCGCTCCCGCATCGCGTCGAGCTTGGCGAGCCGGTGGGCGCGCTCCTCGCGGATGAAGCGCGAGTCGTCGCCGTCGCCGGCTTCGCCCCCCTGCTTCTCCTCGCTGCTCACTGCTCCCTCTCGTCGCCTTTCCGGGGCCGCACTCTGACAGGATTCGCAAATGCCCGCCGGCAATATCGATGCAGTCGTCGCGCAGGCAAAGATCGATCGCAAGCGGCTCGATTCCGCCGCTATCGGGCCGTTCAGCCTGACCGCGATCGGGATCGCGAGCGTCGTCGGCGCCGGCATCTTCGTGACGATCGGCGAGGCCTCCGCCGAGTACGCCGGCCCGGCGGTGATCTTCTCGTTCATGCTCGCCGGGCTCGCGGCCGGCGTCACCGCCCTCTGTTACGCCGAGCTCGCGGCGATGGTCCCCGCCGCCGGGTCGACCTACTCCTACGCCTACGCCGTCTTCGGCTCGTTCCTCGCCTGGTTCATCGGCTGGGACCTGCTGCTCGAGTACCTGTTCGCCGCCTCGACGGTCGCGGTCGGCTGGTCGGGCTACTTCGTCAGCTTCCTCGGCAGCATCGGCGTCTCGGTTCCGCACAGCCTCGTCAACCCGCCGTTCGGCGACGACACCGGCATCCTCAACCTGCCCGCCCTGTTCATCGTCTTCGCGACCTGCGGGCTGCTGTTCATCGGGACCCGCGAGTCGACCCGGGCCAACAACGCGATGGTGGCGCTGAAGCTGACCGTCCTGGCGCTGTTCATCGGCGTCGGCGCCTTCTACATAACGAACGCGAACTGGCACCCGTTCGTGCCGGCCAACCAGGGCGGCTTCGGCGACTTCGGGGTGACCGGCATCCTCCGCGCCGCCGGGGTCGTCTTCTTCGCCTACGTCGGCTTCGACGCCGTCTCGACCGCCGCGGCCGAGGCGCGAAAGCCGCAGCGGACGATCCCGATCGGCCTGCTCGCGACCGTGATCATCTCGACCGTCCTCTACGTCCTGATCGGGATCGTGATGACGGGGATGGTCCCGTTCAAGTCGCTGAACGTCGCCGACCCGCTCGCGCTCGCGGTTCGCGATGCCGGCGGCTCGCTCGACTGGCTCGAGTCGGCGGTCTCGGCGGCGGCGGTGATCGGCCTCGCCGCGACGGTCCTCGTCACCTTCTACGGCCAGACGCGCATCTTCATGCGGATGTCGTCGGACGGGATGCTCCCCGACCGGATCGGGCGGGTCAGCGAGCGTTTCCAGACGCCGACGACCGCCACCGTCGTCTGCGCCGTCGCCGGAGCAGCCGTGGCGGCGCTGCTGCCGATCGACATCCTCGGCGACCTCGTCTCGATCGGGACGCTGCTCTCGTTCACGATCGTCTGCGCCGGCGTCCTCGTGCTGCGGCGCAGCCGTCCCGATCTCGAGCGCCCCTTCCGCGTCAAGGGCGTCTGGTTCGTGGCGCCGCTCGGCATCTTCTTCGCGATCGCGCTGATGGCGACGCTGCCGATCACGACCTGGATCCGTCTCGGCGTCTGGCTGGCCGATCGGCCTGCTCATCTACTTCTTCTACGCCCGCCATCGCACCGCCGAGCGGATGGGCCGCCTCGCCGCCGCCGAGAAGGCGGACCCGGGCCCGGTCACCTAGCCCCCGCGGGCGCCGACCCCGCTTGCGGTTCGCCGCCGGAGCGGCGAAGATGACGGCAGGAGCCGGCGGCAGGGAGCGGCGGGCGCGAAAGAAGGCAGGCAGGGAAATGCGGGGAACGGCGCCCGGGAGGGCGATTGCGGCTGCGTCGGCAGCGGCCTTGACGATGCTCGGACTCTGGCGGCACTTGGCGGCGGGGTCCGCGGCCGCGAGCGAGGGCACCTACGTGTCGCTCGGCGACTCCTACACGGCGGGGCCGCTCGTCCTCAACCAGGTCGGCACGCCGATCGACTGCGCGCGCTCCGACCACAACTACCCGTCGCTCGTCGCCCAGCAGCTCGGCGCCGCGCAAGCACATCGACGTCAGCTGCAGCAGCGCCGAGACGAAGCACATGACCGAGCCGCAGACCGGCCTGCCGCTCGGCGGCACCAACCCGCCGCAGTTCGACGGGCTCCGCCGCGACGCGTCGACTCGTGACCGTCGGGATCGGCGGCAACGACGCCGGCCTCGTCGGCGTCGCGACCGAGTGCGCGCAGCTCGGGCTCACCGCCCCGACCGGAACCGCCTGCCGCGACCACTACGCGCCGGGCGGCAACGACACCGTCGAGGCGAAGATCGAGGCGACGCGGCCGCGGATCGACGCGGTCCTCGAGGGCATCCACGACCGCAGCCCGGCGGCCCGCGTGGCGATCGTCGGCTACCCGAACGTGCTGCCGATCGACGGCACCAACTGCTACCCGATGGTCCCGCTGAGCAAGGACGACGTCGCCTACATCGACGCGCTGATCCGCCGCATCAACGCGATGATCGAGCAGGAGGCGGCCAAGCATGACGCCTACTTCGTCGACACCTACGACGACAGCATCGGCCACGACGTCTGCAAGCTCCCGCCGACGCGCTGGTTCGAGGGGCTCGTCCCGACCGAGCCGGCCTTCCCACTGCACCCGAACGCCAAGGGCGAGGCGAGCATGGCCCGATCGGTCGTCAAGACGCTGAAGGAGCCGCTCCCCGGGCCGAAGGCGCGGATCAGCGGCCTCGGCATCCGGCCCCGTCCCGTCGTTCGCGGCCGCCATGCCGTGATCAGGTTCCGCGGCCGACGCCGAGACGTCGGTCGAGGTCATGCGGCGGCGCGTCGGCACCGCGAAGCCGCGGAAGCTGCGCCCGGTCCGCGGCGCCGGCGGTCGCGTCGACGCCGGGGTCAACCGCCTCCGCGTGCCGGGCCGGCGGATGGGCAGGCCGGGGTCGCTGGCGGCTCGTGGTCGACCCCGCCGACGATGGCGCGGCGGCGAGCAGGGCCTACCGGGTGGTCAGGAAGAAGTAGCGCGGCGGGCCCTGGCGACCGGGCCGGCCGAGCCCGGCTTCGGCGCGGCCTGGCCCTTGCTCGTCCGGGCGAGGATCGCCATGCCGATGACCGTCGCCGCGAGGGCGCCGATCGTCGCCGCCTTGCCGGCCGGGGTCTCGTGGAGCGACTCCTGCATGAGCGTCACGCCGATCACCACGCTGGTGATCGGGTCGAGGGCCATCGAAGCGGCGAGCGCGGGCGCGAGCACGCCGGCCGTGAGCGCCATCTGGTTGAACGTCATCGAGATGTAGCCGATGATGATCAGCGCGTAGAGGTGCCAGTCGAGGAAGACGTGGAAGAGGTGGTCGGCGACCTCGTCCCCGACCGACTTCGTCAGCGCGGCGCTGAGCCCGAAGAGGATGCCGGTGACGATCCCGAGCAGCGTCGCCTTGATCGCCGGGCGCGCCTTCAGCGATGCGAGCACGAGCGGCACGCTGACCCCGGCGATGACGCCTCCGAGCACCAGCCACTCGCCGAGCGGCGCGTCGTCGCGGCCGCCGCTCGGGTTGGCGATCGTCAGGAACGCGATCAGCGAGAGCGTGACCAGCACCGCCGCGCCGACGTCGGCGCGGGTGACCCGCTGGGCGGTCAGGCGATGGCCGAGCGGGAGCGCGAAGACCATCGACGTCGCCAGGAGCGGCTGGACGACCGCGAGCCGTCCGATCGTCAGCGCGACCGCCTGTCCGACGAAGCCGAGCGAGTCGGCGGCGATGCCCGCCAGCCAGACCGGCTTGCGGGCCATCCGCAGCAGCAGGCCGGAGCTCGAACCCTCCGACGCATCGGGTTCGTCGAGTCCCGCCTTCTGCTGGAGGACCGTGCCGAGCGCGAAGAGGAGAGCTGCCCCGAGGGCGAGGGCGACGGCCACGCCGGCGCTCGTCAGCTCGTCGTCGTCACGACGTCGGGCTTGACGACCTTGTCCTCGCCCTTGTAACGGTGCTCCGAGCGCTCGAGTTTTTCCGGCTCGTCGGCGTACTTGTTACGCGCCCACCAGGACGTCGGGCGAGCAAGGCGAAACGCGGTGACGATGGCGATCGGCGGGATGTAGAGGCCGAGGACGCCCCAGATCAGCTTCCCCTTCATGAAGCAGACGATCACGAACGCCCAGCCGATCGCCAGCGAGACGATCAGGCCGAGGATTCCGGTGATGCCGCCGCCCGAATCCTCGAAGGAGACGGGGTAGGCGCCGAGGACCATGAACCCGGAGACGATCGCGAACACGATCACGGCGTCGATCGACTGCCGGCCCTGCTCCGACCAGTAGACGTCGTCGAGGTGCAGCCAGAGGGCGAACTCGTCGAGCGTCAGCGCCGCCCCGATCCCGAAGACGATGGCCGTCACCTCGAGCGGCGGCTGCACGGCGACGGCGAGGAGGCCGCTGACCAGGAGCAGGCAGATCCCCCAGACGAGGTGGTGGATGTGCGTGTCGCCGGCCTCGACGTTGCCGAGCCATGAGAAGCGGTCGGAGCGGATCGAATGGGTGATGAACCGCGTCAGTCCGAAGGTGATGCCGAACGCGATCAGCAGCAGCAGGGCCGGAAGCTCGCCCGCGTCGACGACCTCGGCGTCGAAGTCGGCCGTCAGGCCTGCGAGCGGAACGAGCATGGAGGGGGGTTCTACCTGAACGGCTCGGACGGTGGGTGCGCCTCGTCGATTACCTCGGAGGTAATCGACGCGACCCCGAACGGTTCGTACGTTGCGCCCACATCGCAAAACGAACATGAGGAGGAGCCCATGAGCGCCTTTGCAATCTGTCAGCTGCGAACCGTCGAGTTCGGCCCGGACATCGGTCGCTACCTGGAGGAGATCGACGCGACGCTGGAGCCCTACGGGGGCGAGTTCCGCGTCCACGGCGGGACCCCCGAGGTCGTCGAGGAGCCCTGGGAGGGAGTGATCGTCGTGATCGAGTTCCCCGATCTCGACAGCGCCCGCGCCTGGTACCGCTCCGAGGAATACCAGCGGATCCTGTCGCTCAGGACTGAGAACTCCGACAGCTCGGCGATCCTCGTCGAAGGCGTCGAGCCCGGCTACCGGGCGGCGAGCTTCGCTGCTCAGGCTTCGGGGTAACTTCCGGGCCATGGGGCGAGAGGCAGCCAGCTCCGGCGTCGGGACGATGCTCCGCGTTTGGCGGGGCCGCCGCCGGCTGAGCCAGCTCGACCTCGCCCTCGACGCCGGGGTCTCGGCCCGCCACATCAGCTTCCTCGAGACCGGGCGCTCGTCGCCGAGCCGGGGAATGATCGTCCACCTCGCCGAGGCGCTGGACATCCCGCTCCGCGACCGCAACGGCATCCTCCACGCGGCCGGTTTCGCACCCGCCTACGAGCACCGGCCCCTCGAGGATCCCGAGATGGCCCCGGTCAGTGAGGCGATCCAGCAGCTCCTCGACGCCCACGAGCCGTATCCCGCGCTCGTCGTCGACGGGGCCTGGGAGATGCTCGCCGCCAACGGTGCCATCGCAGCACTGATCGCCGGGATCGACGAGGAGCTCCTGGCGCCGCCGGTCAACGTTCTCCGCCTCAGCCTCCATCCCGACGGGCTGGCGCCGCGAATCAGCAACCTCGCTGAGTGGAGGGCTCATCTCCTCGATCGCCTGCGCCGCCAGATCGCGCTGACCGAGAGCGAGGCGCTGCGGACGCTGCTGGCCGAGATCGAGGTCCTACCCGGCGCCCCCGGAGGACGACGACGCCGACGACGAGCATCGGCGAGCGAGATCGCGGTCCCGCTCCGCATCCGCGCCGGCGACGAGGAGCTGTCCCTGATCAGCACGATCTCGACCTTCGGCACCGCGGTCGAGGTGACGACGAGCGAGCTCTCGATCGAGTCCTTCTTCCCCGCCGACGCCGGGACCGCCGAGGCCCTGAGGGCGATGGGCGCGGCTGGTTTCGAACCAGCGACCTTCCGCGTGTGAGGCGGACGCTCTCCCACTGAGCTACGCGCCCTCGGGCCGGAAGATTCTAGGCGGGGCGCCGATCGGGCAGGCCTGGCAGGATCGGTGGATGAACGAGCGCGAGAAGATGCTGACGGGAGAGCCCTACGACCCGTTCGACCCCGACCTCGTCGCCGGACGCAAGCGGGCGCAGGAGACGGTGATCGCCTTCAACTCCGAGCCCGACGAGGAGCGGCGGATGGAGATGCTCACGGGCATCCTCGGCGCCTGCGGCGAGCGGTCGCTGGTGGTGCCGCCGTTCTTCTGCGACTACGGGACCCACATCGAGCTCGGCTACGACACGTTCATCAACACGAACGCCGTGTTCCTCGACTGCGCTCAGATCGCTGTCGGCGACCACGCCCGGCTCGGGCCCGGGGTCCAGGTCCTCGCCGCCGACCATCCCCGCGAGCCGGAGCGCCGCGCCGCCGACATCGAGCTCGCCTTCCCGGTCCACCTCGGCGTCCGCTGCTGGATCGGGGCGGGGGCGATCATCTGCCCCGGCGTCACGGTCGGCGAGCACTCGATCATCGGGGCCGGCAGCGTCGTCACCCGTGACATCCCGGACCGCGTGATGGCGGCTGGCACGCCTGCGAGGGTGATCCGCGAGCTTTAGAAAGAAGGCCGTGGCTAGGGGAGGCCGACGCCGCCGGTCTCGATGACCGGGTCGGCCGCCTGGCGCTCGAAACTCGCTGCGACGCGGGGGTTGAGACCGCCGCCGCCGTCCCCGCCGCCGCCGTGGCCGGGGTTGAGGCCGCCACCGCCACCGCCGCCGTGGTGCTTGCCGCCTCCGCCGCCGTTGCCCCCGCCGCCGTCCTTCTTGCCTCCGCCTCCGCCGCCCGAGGTCCCCGGGCAGCGCATCGTGTAGACGGTCTTGGCGGGGTGGAACGGCTGCGCGTCGGAGTGGTTCCAGGAGAGGTGAAGGTGGTTGCCGCGACCGTGGCCGGCGTCGCCGTTGTAGCCGACCCAGCGGAACGGAGCGACGGGCTGGTCCTGGACCGGCTCGACGCGCTTGGCGAGACGGCTGACCAGCTTCCAGCTGCCGCCGTTGGCCTTGTCGGGGACGATGTCGGCCGCGAGGCCGAGCGGATGCTCGCCGTTGGCCGCGTGGACGCCGTCCTGCGAGTAGCCGTCGGTGATGAAGAGCTTGTACTTCTTGACGAGGTAGGCGATGTCGGGGAGGAGCCGGCGGTCAATCTTCTCGCCGGGGAATCCGGGGATCGGCACGAACTTGCCGCCGCCGGTCGTCTTGCAGAGGCCGGCCCCGATCTTCTTGCTGCGCATCTTCGCCGGCGCGCTCGCCGCGAAGGCTCCGACGACCGCAAAGGCGAGGAGGCAGATCAAGAGCGCTTGTGTCCGTCGAAGGGTCATCCCGCTGCTACTAGCTTCGGCCTCGTCCCCGAGAACCTTGAGCAACAGCTAACCAAATGAAAGACGCCCTGCGTATCGGCGCAGGACCGTGCGGCCCGCCTCTGAAAGACGAACCTCCGGGCGTTCCCGCCGTGGCTGGCTCGGGTCAGGCTGTTCCGCGGCGCTTGCGGGCTGACGCTTAAGGCTGCTTCCTTCCGGACCTGACCTGGTTCGCGGGCTCACATCGCGCGGGACCTGACCTTCAACGCTGCCCGCGACGTACTGGCCCCGAAGGCCGGATCCTCGGGCGGGCGTTCAGCCCCGCTAGAGCGGATTGCGGGTATAGGGCTCCGCTACGTCCCCGCTCAGCACGGTCCGCGGGGAATCCTAGCGCGGGACCCGCTACTCGTGGGGGTGGAGGTGGTCCTCGGCCATCCGCTTCAGGCCGGGCCGGTCGATCTTGCCGGTCGGGTTGAGCGGCATCTCGTCGATGAAGACGACCTCCTCCGGCGCCTTGTATCCGATGCGGTCCCGGCAGTGGACGATCAGCTCGGCGCTCGATGGCTGCTCGGCGCCTTCGCGCAGCGTCACGTAGGCGCGCACGTTCTCGCCGTGGACGGTGTCGTGGATGCCGATCACGCCGGCGAGGTCGACGGCGGGATGCTCCATGAGCGCCGCCTCGACCTCGAGCGGGCTGATGTTGGACCCGTCGTGGACGATCACCTGCTTCTTGCGCCCGAAGAACCAGAGGTAGCCGTCCTCGTCGCTGCGGGCGAGGTCGCCGGAGTCGAGCCAGTCGTCGCGGACGACCTCCTCGGTGGCGTCGGGCGCCTGCCAGTAGCCGGCCATCCGGCTCCGCGACCGGATCCAGACGCGGCCGACGGTCTCGGGCCCGCAGCCGTTCCCCTCCTCGTCGCGGATCTCGACGCTGAAGCCGGCGATCGGCGGCCCGATGCTGCCCTGCTTGATGACGCCGGAGGGCGGATTGAGGGTGGCGAGGCCGACCTCGGTCATCCCGTACCCCTCGTCGATCGGGAAGCCCGCGGCGTCGGCGAACTCGCGGAGCAGCTCGGTCGACACCTTGTCGGACCCGGCGCGGCAGATCCGCAGGCACTGGAAGTCGGAGGGGTCGAGGTCGTGGTCGCGGATCAGCGCGGCGAGGGCGGCAGGGATCATCGCCAGGACAGTCGGCTGATGCTCGCGGAGCAGCGGCAGGATCTCGTGGCTGTCGTAGGTGCGCGCGACGACGACGTGACCGCCGACGCCGAGCGTCGTCAGCGCCCAGAGGAACGAGCCGATGTGCGACATCGACGAGCCCGGCAGGAAGACATCGTCGGCGGTCAGGTCGAAGGCAGCGGCGGCGCTGGCAATCATCCAGCGCAGCGTCTCGTGGGTGTGGGTCACGCCCTTCGCCGGGCCGGTGCTCCCCGACGTGAAGAAGATCGCCGCCGGGGCGGAGGGCTCGTAGGCGGGAAGCGCATCGTGACTCGCCGGTCCCGTCAGCAGGTCCTCGATCCGCGTCCGCCCGTCGCCCTCGTCGGCTCCGAACCAGATCGCGCCCCGGGGAAGATCGCCGGCGCGATCGCTCGCGTCCAGGTCCTCGGTGCGCTCGACGTGGGCGAGGATCGCCGCGGCGTCGCTGACCTCGAGGGCGTGGTCGATCTCCCGGTGCGTGTAGCGGTAGTTGAGCGGCGTCGCGACGAGGCGCGCCTTGAAGCAGGCCAGGTAGTGGGTCAGCAGGGCGATCCGGTTCGGCATCAGCGAGGCGATCCGGTCGCCGGGCTCGAGGCCGAGCTCGAGGTAGGCGGCGGCGAGCGCCGTCGATCGATCCTCGAGCTCGCGCCAGCTGATCCGGTTCTCGGCCGAGACGACGGCGAGCGCGTCGGGCTCGGCCGCGAGCCCCGTTGCGAGCAGGTCGTCGAGCGGGGGCGCGGGCTGTTCCAGTTCGGTTCCGTTGACGAGCATCGGCGCGATCCTAACCCGCCGTCAGCCCTTGCCCGCGGCCTGCTTGGCCGTTGCCAGCTCGGCCCTGACCTCGTCGATCTTGAAGTCGGAGAAGCTGAGCCGCTTGCGGAGCAGGGGGATCGCCGCCGCAGGGTCGCCGGAGAGCCGCAGCGCCTGGGCGTAGTTGAAGAGTGCGTAGGCGTAGTCGATCTCGGTGTCGTCCTCCGGAAAGGAGGCGACCGCCTCGCGCAGCTTCGGCAGCGCCCCGGCGACGTCGCCCTGCTGAAGCAGCGCGTAGCCCTCGTTGTTGAGCTCGATCCCGCGGGCCGGGTCGTCGCCGCCCGCCGGCACCGCTCCCGCGTCCGTTGGCGGCTCCGCGGCCGCGGTGGTCGTGGTGGTCGTGGCGGTCGTGGTCGCCGTCGTGGTCGACGCCGGCGCCTCCGTGGTCGTCGTCTTGGCTGCCGGCTTGCGATCCGCCTGCTTCGAACCGCCCCCGCCCTCGTCGGCACCCCCTGATGCGATGGCGATCGCCGCCACAGCGCCGAGTACGAGCGCGACGAGGCCGCCGACGATCAGCCGGCCGCGGTTGCTTCCGTCGTTCGGCCCACCGTCGCCGTCGCCGGAGGCCGTCTCCGTGGCCGGCCGCCGCGGTGCCGGCGGCAGGACCGCAGCGGCGGGGCGGGTGGCGGTGGGTTCGGGCGTCGCCACCGGGTTGACGGCGGTCACGTGGACGCTCTGCCGCGTGACGAGTTCGAGCGCCTCCTCCGCGGTCGCCGGACGGTCGGCCGGCTTCAGCTCGGTGAGGGCGTCGATCAGCCGCCCGACGCGGTCGGGATCCCGCTCCGAGTACTGCTGGGAGAGCACCACGCCGAGCGAGAAGAGGTCGGAGGCGGGCGTCGCCCGGTCGCCGCGCTCGACCTCCGGCGCGAGGTAGGAGGGGGTCCCCACGACGTGGCCCTCGTTCGTGAGGCCGGTCGCCTCTCCGGACTGGGCGATGCCGAAGTCGGTGAGCAGGATCCGGCCGGCCCGGTCGACGAGGACGTTGCCGGGCTTTACGTCGCGGTGGATGATCCCGGCCGCGTGGATGTGGGCGAGAGCTTCGAGCAGCGTCTCGGCGAGGGTCGCGGTGTCCGGCGCTCGCCCCTCGTCGCGCAACTCGGCGAGGTTGCGGCCGTCGATGAACTCACTGACCAGATACGGCCGCTCACCCTCGTAGCCGTAGTCGTAGACCGAGACGAGATGGGGGTGGGAGAGGGCCGCCGCCGTCTGCGCCTCGCGTTCGAAGCGAATCGAGAACGTCTCCTCGGCGAGGATCCCCTCGGACGGGATCTTGATCGCGACGCGGCGCGCCAGCCGCTCGTCGCGCCCGAGCCAGACCGTGGCCATGCCGCCGCGACCGAGCTTCCGCTCGAGCACGTAGCGACCGCCTGCCAGCTCGGATCCCCTATTGAAGATCCTCCGTTCCACGGCCCCTGAGGCTAGAGAAATCGGCCGCTGATGAACGGCCTTTCAGGACTCAGCGCCGGAGCGCGAGGCAGACCGCGTCGGCCTGCGCCTTGCGGATCAGCCCGGAGACCCGCGGCGACCCCTGCCCGGGGACGATCTGCGAGTTGACCGAGAAGACGACCGAGCGCTTGCCGTTGGCGCTCGAGGCCGCGAAGAGGCGGTAGCCGGGATAGGAGCCCGTGTGGCCGTAGACGGTGCCGCACCGGGTCCGGTAGCGGAACAGCCCGAGCGTCGCGTCGTTGCGACCGGGTCCGGGAGGGGAGGACCGGCCGTGGACGAAGCGGTTCTGGCTCTTCGCGACCTTGGCGCTGAAGAGGTCGCCGCCGACGTAGGCGCGGAAGAAGTCGTTGACGTCGGCGGGTGTCGAGACGATCCCGCCGGAGGCCCAGGCGAGGGCCGGGTTGATGAACTTGCTGACGTCCTCGAAACGGCCGTCGTCGTTGCGGTCGTAGCCGTGCATGTACCCCTTCGGCATCGCGAGGGTGTCGGGCAGGCTCGTGTCGCCGATCCCGACGGGGCGGAAGATCTCACTCCGCAGCAGCTGGTCGTAGCTGCGGTCCGTGGCGGCCTCGTCGATCAGGCCGACCATGATGTTGTCGCTGTCTGAGTACTCGTAGCCGGCGCCGGGCGGCAGGCCGACGTCGAGGTCGTTGACGAAGTCGATGAGGTCGAGCGGCGGCAGGTACTGGCCTGGGTCGGCGATGAGGACGTCGATGAACGCCTGCTGGCGGATGTAGTCGGGGAGGCCGGCGGTGTGGCCGAGCATCTCGCGGACGGTGATGGCGTCCGCCTTGGGCCAGACCCCCGGGAGCCACTGGCCGACGGTGTCGTCGAGCCCGAGCGTTCCCTTCGAGGCGAGCGAGAGGGTGACGGCGCCGTTGAAGGCCTTCGCCATGCTGGCGATCCGCATCGGCGAGTCGATCTTCGGCTTCGCGCCGGTCTTGCGATCGGCGACGCCGCGGCGCCGGAACTCGATGTGGTTGCGGCGCTGGACGATCACCGAGAGGCCGGGAGGTCCCTGCGGGTCGTCGATGATCTTGTCCAGGGCGGCGTCGAGCTTGCCGCCCGCAGCGCGTGCCCCGGGGGCCGCGGCGAGGCCGAGCAGCAGCAGGGTTGCGAGGAGTGCGAGGGCGCTCCAGAGCATCGTGCGAATCGGGAAAGCGGGCGCCATCGGTGGCGCGGGAGTCTACGGATGGCTCGCCTCTAGACTGACGCTTCGTGTCCGAGCAGTCCCTCTATCGCCGCCACCGCCCGCAGTCGTTCGCCGACGTCGTCGGCCAGGAACACGTGGTGCGGACCCTCAGCAACGCGATCGAGCGCGATCGCGTCCACCACGCCTATCTGTTCGTCGGATCGCGCGGAACCGGCAAGACGTCGATGGCGAAGATCCTCGCCCGCTCGCTCAACTGCGTGAACGGACCGACGCTCGAGCCCTGCGGGGTCTGCGACTCGTGCGTGTCGATCGCCGCCGGGAACTCGATGGACGTGATCGAGATGGACGCCGCCTCGAACCGGTCGGTCGACGACATCCGCGACCTTCGCGAGCGGGTCAGTTATGCGCCGCCCGAGGGGACGTGGAAGGTCTACATCCTCGACGAGGCCCACATGCTGACCCGGGAGGCGTGGAACGCGTTCCTGAAGACGCTCGAGGAGCCGCCGCCCAACACCGTCTTCGTGCTCGCGACCACCGAGGCGCACAAGGTCATGCCGACGATCGTCGACCGCTGCCAGCGCTTCGACTTCGGCCGGCCGTCGCCGGACGAGATCGCGATCGTCATCCGCCGCGCCGCCGAGGCCGAGGGGTTCGTTCTCGACGACGGGGCCGTCGGCGCGATTGCTCGCGCCGCGAACGGCAGCTTCCGCGACGCGCTCGGGACGCTCGACCAGCTCGTCGCCTACAGCGGCAACGAGATCGCGACCGCCGACGTGCTGGCGGTCCTCGGCGTCGCCGACGCCGAGCTGCTCTTCCGCGCCACCGAGGCGATTGCCGCCGGCGACGGAGCCGAGGCCCTCCGGGTCAGCGCCGTCATCTCCAGCTCCGGCCACGATCCCGCCCGCTTCGCCGCCGACCTCGTCGGCCACCTCCGCCAGCTCCTTGTCGTCGCGACCCTCGGCGAGATCCCCGATCACTTCCTCGTCGTCGCCGAGCACGAGGCGCAGATCTCCGAGCAGGCCAACCGGCTCGGCGAGCTCGCCCTGCTGCGGGCGATCGACGAGCTCTCGGCGGCCCTGACCGCGATCCGCGAGGGCGACGAGGCCCGGATGACCGTCGAGCTCGCCCTGCTCCGCTCCGCCCGTCCCGAGATCGACCCCTCCCGCGCGGCGCTCAACCAGCGCATCGAGCGGCTCGAGCGCGCCGTCGCCGGCACCGGCCCCGCGCCCGTTGCCGCGCCGGCCCCTGCGCCTCAGCCGGCCGCTCCCGCCGCGGCGCCGGAGCCCGCCACAGAGACGCCTGCGCCGCCCGCCGCAGCGACCGACCCGCCGGTCGCAGCGGCCCCTGCTGCCCCGGTTCAAGAACCCGACCCCGAGCCGGTCGCGCCGACCGCCGCACCGGACCCGGCCCCGCAGGCCACGACGCCTCCCCCGGCCCCCGAGCCGACCGGCCCCGTCGCCGTCGCCGGCCCCGACGACCCCACCGCCTCCGACCTCGAGCGCGTGGTCGAACTCTGGCCCGGCGTCCTCGAGCAGATGCGCCAGGACGGCGCCGGGATGCTCTCGGCGGTGGTCGGCATCGCCAGGCCGACCGCCGTCGACACCGACGCCGGCACGTTGACGATCGCCTTCCCGCCCGGCTCTGCGTTCAACCTCCGCAAGGCAGACGACAAGGACAACCGCGAGCTCGTCGCCGGCTCGATCCTCGCGGTACTCGGCACTCCGCTCCGACCCGTCTACACGATGCTCGACGCCGAGCCCGAGGCCGCCCCACAGGGGCCGAGCGGCGATGCCGTCGCCGCGACCGGCGAGAATGACCTCGTCGAGCGCTTCATCGCCGAGTTCGATGCCGAGGTCGTGATCGACGACGAACCTGACACACCGATGGAGGAGACCAGCTGATGGCGAGAGGACGGATGCCCGGAGGCCCCGGCGGCATGGACATGGGCGCGCTGATGAAGCAGGCCCAGCAGATGCAGGCCGACATGGCCAAGGCCCAAGAGGAGCTCAAGGACGAGGTCGTCGACGCGAGCGCCGGCGGCGGCATGGTCAAGGTCAAGGTCACCGGCGACCTCAGCGTTCAGGAGATCGTCATCGATCCCGACGCGGTCGACCCCGAGGACGTCGAGATGCTCCAGGACATGGTCCTGGCGGCGGTCAACGAGGGGATTCGCGCCGCGCAGGAGCGGGCCGAGTCGAAGATGGGCGGCATCACCGGCGGCCTCGGCCTCCCCGGGATGTAGTTGCACCCCGCCCCGGTCGATCGACTGATCGCCGAGCTCGGCAAGCTGCCGGGCATCGGCCGCCGGACCGCGCAGCGGCTGGCCTTCCATATCCTGCGCTCGAGCGACGACGACGCCTTTGCGCTCGCCGCCGCGATCCGCGAGGTCAAGGAGCAGATCGGCCTCTGCGAGACCTGCTTCAACCTCGCTGAGGGTCCGGTCTGCGAGATCTGCTCCGACCCCCGCCGCAGCCGCGAGCTGATCTGCGTCGTCGAGGAGCCTCAGGACGTGATCCCGATCGAGCGCACCGGCGAGTACCGCGGCCTCTACCACGTGCTCGGCGGCGCTCTCTCGCCGATCGACGGCATCGATCCCTCCGACCTGAAGATCGACGAGCTCGTCGCCCGGGTCGACGACGGCGGCATCGAGGAGATCGTCATCGCCACCAACCCGACGACCACCGGCGAAGCGACCGCCCACCACATCGGCGAGCGCCTGCGCGGTCGCGTCACGCTGACCCGCCTCGCCAGCGGCCTGCCCGTCGGCGCCGACCTCGAGCACGCCGACGAGGTCACGCTCGGCCGCGCCCTCACCGGTCGACGCACGGTCTGACGAGCGACCCGGGGGAGTGTTCCGCGGAACACTCCCGCGGGGGCTGACCGGGCTCTGATCGTCCACCGATGTGTGCCGGTTCAGTGACGACTCTGAGCCAATTTTGTGACCAAGCCCCGAAACGGGGCGAAACCGACGAATTCGGTCCGCCCCCGAGGCTACGATCGAACACATGTTCGTCGAATCTCCGCCGAAGCTTCCCGCGAAGAGCGGTCCGCGTTCCGCAGCCGACCCAGCGACGCTCCGCGGGCTCGACGTTGACTCGATCGAGCGTGAGATCGGTCAGCTCGCCGCCAACATCGCCGCAGCGAGCTGCCGCTGGTTACTACTCGTCGCGGAATTCGACCGCCGGGCGGCCTATCTCGAACAGGGCTTTCCGTGTTGTGCCAGGTGGTTGGCCTGGCGCTGTTCGCTCTCGGTGCGGACCGCCTTCGAGAACGTCCGGGTGGCGCGTGCGCTCGCGGGGCTGCCCGGGATCACCGCGGCCTTTCTCGAGGGGAGGCTGAGCTACTCGAAGGTGCGGGCGCTGACCCGGATCGCCGATCCGGCTAACGAAGCCGACCTCCTGATGATCGCTGAGGATGCGACGGCTGCCCAACTCGATCGGATCCTCGTCGGCTACCGATCGGCGATCGGCCCTGGCGAGGCCGAGCGGGCTGCCGCCCGACGGCATTTCCGCGCTTCCTGGGAGCCCGATGGGACCCTGCAGCTGAGCGGCAATCTGCCGGCCGAGGAAGGTGCGCTGCTGCTGAGAGCGATCGAGGATGCTCAGGAGCGCCTGCGGCGGCAGAACGTCGCGGATGCGCTCGCTGACGCGATGCCCGGCGACGAGGAGGGGGAGAAGGCGGTGACCAGCCGGTGCCCGATGCCGAGCAAAGCCGACGCCGTCGTTGCCCTGGCCGAGGGGTCGCTCGCAGGCGATGTCCAACGCGAGCGGAGCGGCGGCGATCGCAACCAGGTCGTGGTTCACGTCGACCTCGACGACCTCAGGAGCCCGTCGATGGCGCGCGCCAACGGCATCGTCGGCGACCGCGCGCCGATCGCTCCGGAGACCGTCAAGCGCCTGGCCTGCGATGCGTCGATCGTCGCGATCGTGGAAGCCGGCGGCGAGCCGGTCTCGGTCGGCCGCAAGACGCGCGCGATTCCGCCGTCGATCGCACGGGCATTGCGCTCGCGGGACCGAGGATGCGTGTTCCCCGGGTGTGGTTCGAAGTGGTTCGTCGATGCACATCACGTCGAGCACTGGGCGACCGGAGGGGAGACGTCGCTTCGCAACCTCGTTCAGCTGTGCCGGTTTCACCATCGGCTGGTCCACGAGGGCGGATTCGGCGTCAAGATCGAGGCGGGACAGCCCGTGTTCACGAATCAGGCCGGCGCCGTGATCCCCAAGATCCCGCCTCCTGGGCATGGGTCATGGCGGTCCATCGGCGTCTGCACGGGCCGCAGACGGGCGCCTGTCGATCCGTGGACGATCGCGCCCTCGCGGCGCGGCGCGCCCTTCGATCGCGATCTGACCGTGTTCGCCCTGGCCGCCCGGCGACGCGAATGATGCGCGGGCGCTCTCTATCCTGAGCCGCCATGGCCGAGGCAGTTGAGACCGAGACTGCGGTGAGCACCCCCGGGGTCGGCCCGGGCGGCGAGACCGTGGTCATGAAGTTCGGCGGCACGTCCGTCGCCGGGCCCGAGGACCTGAAGCGCGCAGCGGCGCGGATCGTCGCCGAGCGCGAGCGCGGCAACCGGGTCGTTGCCGTGCTCTCGGCACGCGGCAAGACCACCGACGAGCTGCTGACGATGGCCGGCGAGATCTCCGACCGCCCGAGCCCGCGGGAGATGGACATGCTGCTCTCGACCGGGGAGCGGATCTCCTGCGCGCTCTGCGCGATGGCGATCTGGGACCTCGGTCACCAGGCGATCTCGCTGACCGGCTCGCAGGCCGGGATCGTCACCGACTCCTCGCATACGAAGGCGCGGATCGTCGACGTCAGGGCCGGCCGGATCGAGCAGGCCCTCGACGCCGGCAACATCGTCCTCGTCGCGGGCTTTCAGGGCGTCTCGACCGACTCCAAGGACGTCACCACCCTCGGGCGAGGCGGCTCCGACACCACCGCTGTAGCGCTTGCGGCGGCGCTCGGCGCCTCGGTCTGCGAGATCTACACCGACGTCGCCGGCGTCTTCAGCGCCGACCCGCGACTCGTTCCCGACGCCCACAAGCTCGACACGATCTCGTTCGAGGAGATGCTCGAGATGTCCGCTTCGGGGGCCGGGGTGCTGCAGCTCCGCAGCGTCGAATACGCCCGCAACCACGGCGTCAGGATCCACTGCCGCTCCTCGTTCGAGCAGGGCACCGGTACCCTCGTCGTCGCAGAGGAAGAGACCATGGAGAACCCCTTCGTAACAGCCGTCACCCACTCCGCCGAGGAGGCGCGGGTCACTCTTGCCGGCGTCCGCAACGAGCCCGGCATGGCGGGGCGGATCTTCACCGCGCTAGCCGAGGCCAACGTCAACGTCGACGTGATCATCCAGAATGAGCCTGTCTCGACCGAGCACGGTGCCGACCTCTCCTTCACCGTCGCCCGCGACGATCTCGCGACCGCCGTCGAGGCGATCCAGGCCGGCAACAACATGAGCTCGGGCGAGGTCCTCACCGACGACCAGATCGGCAAGGTCTCGATCATCGGCGCCGGCATGCGCAGCCACCCGGGCGTCGCCGCCAAGGTCTTCCAGGTGCTGGGCGACGAGGGGATCAACATCGAGATGATCTCCACCTCCCCGATCAAGATCTCCTGCGTGATCGCAGCCGACCGCGTGGACGACGCGGTCCGCGCTCTCCACGGTGCGTTCGAGCTCGGCGCCGACACGGTCCACGAAGAGGACTCAACCGGCGAGCACAAGGCTCGCGCCGGCAGCCGATGAGCGGCGACGCAGCCGCCGACCTCCGGGTCGGGGTGCTGGGCGCGACCGGGGCCGTCGGCTCGACGGTCCTCGAGGTGCTCGCCGAGCGCCGCTTCCCCGTCGCCGAGCTCGTTCCGCTCGCCTCGGCGCGCTCGGCCGGGCGGATGCTGCCCTTCGCCGGCGGCGAGGTCGAGTGCCGTGAGCTCTCCGACGAGTCGATCGCCGGCCTCGACGTCGTCATCTCCTCGGCCGGCGGTTCGGTCAGCTCCGAGTGGGCGCCGCGCATCGTCGCCGCCGGCGCCGTCGTCGTCGACAACACCAGCTACTGGCGGATGCACGAGCAGGTCCCGCTCGTCGTCAGCGAGGTCAACCCGGAGGCCGCCGACTCCCACCGTGGGCTCGTCGCGAACCCGAACTGCTCGACGATGCAGATGGTCGTCGCGCTGAAGCCGATAATCGACGCCGTCGGCATCGAGCGCCTCGTCGTCTCCACCTACCAGTCGGTCTCCGGGACCGGCCAGCGCGCGATCGAGGAGCTGCGCGACCAGTCGTCGGCGGTCCTCGCCGGGGAGGAGGCGAAGGCGTCGATCTACCCGCACCAGATCGCGTTCAACGTCCTTCCTCAGGTCGAGACCTTCAAGGGCGGCGACGACTACACCACCGAGGAACGCAAAATGATGGCCGAGACCCGGAAGATCCTCGGGGCCGGGGAGGACCTCGGCATCTCCGCGACCTGCGCCCGCGTCCCCGTCTTCAACGGCCACTCCGAGTCCGTCAACGTCCAGACCCGCGATCCGCTCGACCCCGACGGCTGCCGCGAGCTCCTCGCTGCCGCGCCGGGCCTCGTCGTGCTCGACGACCCCGCCGAGGGCATCTACCCGCTCGCCACGGTGGCGGCCGGTCGCGACGAGGTGCTCGTTGGCCGGATCCGCCGCGATCCGTCGCACGAGCGCTGCCTGAACCTCTGGATCGTCGGCGACAACCTCCGCAAGGGCGCGGCGACCAACGCGGTCCAGGTCGCCGAGGTCCTCGTCGAGCGCGACCTCGTGCGCGTCCCCGAGCAGCCGCTGGTCGTCTGACGGAACGCCGCGCCGACGGCGTCCGCGGAGAAAACCGGATCGGAATCCTGACTTGATCGGCGCCTACGTCACCCTCCTAATCGTCCTCGTCGCCGCATTGGTGCTCGGCCAGGCGCTCGCCGTCTTCGCGGCCGGCGCCGACCGCGAGAGGCCGCTGCCGTTCTCCTGGCTTTCGCCCGCCTATGGCCTCGGCCTGCTGCTCGTCATCGCCGGGATTGCGATCCGCCTGCCCGGCCACGCGACCACGGCCGCGATCGTCCTCGGCCTGGCCGTCGTCGGAGCCGCGATCTACCTGCGCGGCCGGGTCACGGGGCGGCGCGACGCGGCGGCGGTGGGCGTGCCGGTCGTCGCGATCACTGTGATCGCCGCCTCGGTGCCGTTCGCGATCGCCGGATTCATCGGCGTGCTGGGCGTCGGCCTCGTCAATGACGACATGGCCTCGCACCTGATCATCGCCGACTTCATCAGCGATTACTCGGGGGCCGTGCCGAGCTTCATCAAGGGCGGCTACCCGATCGGCCCGCACGCCGTCGTCGCGGCGGTCGCGGGGGCCGGCAGTTGGGATCTCGTCGACGTCTTTGCCGGTTTCACGATGGTGCTGGCGCCGCTTTTCGGGCTGCTGGGAGTGGGGCTGCTCGGGAACATGTCCCGCCTGCGTCTGGTCGTCGGGGCCTCGCTCGTCGCGCTGCCCTACCTCGGCGCCGCCTACCTGACCCAGGGCGCCTTCAAGGAGCCGCTGCAGGCGATGCTGCTGATCGGCTTCGCGCTCTCGCTGGCGGCGCTGATCGGGCTGCGGACTCCGCTCGATGAGCCCGGTGAGGAGGACGAACCCGGCGAGGCCGAACACCGCGACGCCCACCCGGTCAAGCGCGTCCTGCCGCTGGCGATCCTCGCCGCCGCGTCCGTCTTCAACTACAGCCTCCCGGGGCTGCTCTGGATCGGTGCCGTCGGGGTCGTCGTCCTCGCCGCCCGCTGGATCCTCGTCAAGCCGCGACCGGAGCTCCCCGACGACTGGCTTCGCAAGCTCGCGCCTTACCTGATCGGCCTCGTCGTGGTCCTCGCCGTGGCAACGGCCGGCGAGTGGTCGCGGATCGCCGATTTCAGCCGGCTTTCGGCGCTCAATCCGGATCGCTTCGGCTCCGACCTGGGCAACCTGGCGAACTCGCTCTCACCGCTCGAGGCGTTCGGAATCTGGCCCGCCGGCGAGTTCGACGCGACCCCGACGTCGGCCGGAGCGCCGGCGCCGCTCTTCTACCTCGGCGCGCTGATCGGGATCGCCGCCCTCGTGCTCGGGCTGGCCCGCGATCGCCGCGAGCGCGAATGGACGCTGCCGGCCCTGCTCGTCGCGATGGTCGGGGTCTGGGCGCTCGCGGCCCTGTTCAGCAGCCCCTACATCGCCGCCAAGGCGCTGGCGATCGTCGCTCCCGTGGTGATCGCGATCGCGCTCCGCGGAACACTCGCCGCCCGCGGACCCGCCCTTGCTCTCGGCATCGTCCTCGTCGTCGGCGCGGCCGGGTCGAGCTTCCTCGTCGTCCGCCAGGCCCCGGTCGGCCCGGACTCGCACGCGGCGCAGCTCGAGTCGTTCCGCTCGGCGGTCGACGGCGAGCCGGTGCTCTTCCTCGGCCGCGACGACTTCATCGGCTACGAGCTGCGCGGCTCCGGCGACATCACCGGGATCGTCACCAACTTCTACGACGTCGAGGACGCGCGCCCCCGTTTCAAAAAGGGCGAGGGCGGGGGAGAGAAGTTCGACGTCGACGCGGTCTTCCCGGCGACGCTCGACAGCTTCCGCTACATCGTTGCGACGACCGGCGGCCCGGCGTCCGGCGTGCCGCCGCGCTTCCGCGAGCTCGAGCGGACGACCGACTACGTCCTCTACGAGAACACCGGCAGGACCGGCAAGCGCCGGACGCTCGACGAGGGCACCGCGCCCGGAGCCGTCCTCGACTGCACCGACCCGGCCCAGCGCGAGGTCGCACAGGGGAAGGGCACGGCGCTGATCTGGAACACGCCGCCGGTCATCGCCGAGCCGGACGGGTGGACGCCCTCCGACACCCCCTCCGACGGGGCGCCCGCGACGATGAAGCTGAAGATCCCCGAGGCCGGCCGCTGGCTGATCTCGCTCGAATACGACAGCCGCCGCCCCCTGCACGTGTCCTCGCCGGAACTCGATCTCGACACCACCGTCGAGGCCAATCTCGACTTCCGCGGCGAGACGCCGACGTTCCCGGTCGGGGAGATCCGGGTCGACGGACCGACCGACGCCACCGTCACCGTCGAGCCCGAGCGCCCGAACGTCGTCGGGCGGATCCTCCGGGCGCCGAACGAGGCGCACCTGCGATCGCTGACCGCAACGCCGCTCGACGCGGGAGCGGTCGAGCGCGTCCCGGTCCGCCAGACGTGCGGGAAATACGTCGACTGGTACCGCGAGGGCTGATGAAAACATTGGGGTAGGGGTCTGGGGGTTTCCTCGATGGCAGGGGGGCCGGTGTCGCGCAGGATGCGATCACCGATTCCCTTTCGAAGCCGAGGAGGCCCCCGATGAACCCGATCACCGCGACGACCGAGACCACGATCGACCTGACCCCGCTCCGGAGCGACTTCTCCGGCGACCTGCACACCGCGGCCGACCCCGGCTGGGACGAGGCCCGGAGCGCCTGGAATTTGGCCGTCGACCAGCACCCGTCAGCCGTCGCGATCCCCGCCGACGCCGCCGACGTGGCCCGCGCGGTGCGGTTCGCACGCGACACGGGCATGAAGGTCGCCGTCCAGGGGACCGGCCACAACGTCAGCCCCCTCGGTGATCTGAACGGCGTGATGATGATCAAGACCGAGCGCCTCCGCGAGGTCGCGATCGAGCCGGCGACCCGGACCGCCCGGGTCGGCGCCGGAGTCACCTGGGGCGAGGTCGTCGGCCCGGCGGCCGAGCACGGCCTGGCCGCACTGGCCGGCTCATCGCACGACGTCGGCGTGGTCGGCTACTCGCTCGGCGGCGGCGTCAGCTGGCTGGCCCGCAAGCACGGGCTCGCCGCCGAGCGGATCACGGCGGTCGAGTTCGTCAGCGCCCACGGCGACCTCCGCGAGGTCACGGCGCTGACCGACCCGGACCTGTTCTGGGCCCTGCGCGGGGGCGGCGGCAACTTCGGCGTCATCACGGCGATGGAGTTCTCGCTGCTGCCGATCACGGAGGCGTACGCAGGGGCACTGTTCTTCCCCTACGAGCGCGCCGGTGAGGTGCTCGAGGCGTGGCGCCGCTGGACGCTTTCGGTGCCGGACGAGGTCACCTCGGTCGGCCGGATGGTTCAGATCCCGCCGCTGCCGGAGATCCCGGAGCCGCTGCGGGGCAACTCGTTCGCGGTGATCGAGATGTCGTTCCTCGGCAGCGCCGAGCAGGGGGACGAGCTGCTCGCCCCGTTGCGTGAGCTCGGTCCTGAGATCGACACGTTCTCGACCGTCCCGATCCCGGCGCTGCTCCACCTCCACATGGATCCTCCCGGTCCCGTTCCCGGCCTCGGCGATCATCAGATGCTCGCCGACCTCGATGCCGGCTCGCTGAGTAGGCTCGTCGAGGCGGTCGGCCCCGGCTCCGGCTCGCCGCTCGTGTCGTTCGAGTTCCGCCACATCGGCGGCGCCCTCGGCCGCCGCGCCGAGGGGAGTGGAGCGCTCGGCGCGCTGGGTGGCCGGTACATGACGTTCGCCGTCGGGATGCTGCCGGTGCCCGAGCTGGAGGCTCCGCTGCGTGCATCGTTCGCAGCGGCCCGCGAGGCCCTCGATGCCCAGGACAGCGGCGAGGCGTACCTCAACTTCGCCGAGTCCCGGGTGGATCCCGGGTCGATCTTCGGCGAGCGGACCCTTGCCCGGCTCCGCGAGGTCAGGGCGAACGTCGACCCCGACGGGATGTTCCTGGCCAACCATTCGATCGACGCGGACTGACCCACACGCACGGACCCGGGTCCATATAGATTCGGGTCCGTGCAGGATGGGGCACTGATCGAGAGGGAAGCCGAGCTGCGGGCCGCCGGCCTCGCGCTCGAGGAGATCGGCGCGGGGGACGGTTGCGTCGTCGCGGTCGAAGGCCCCGCCGGGATCGGCAAGAGCGCCCTGATCGCCGAGATCGCCGACCAGGCCGTCACCGAGGGCTTCTCGATCCAGTCGGCGCGGGGCAGCGAGCTCGAGATCGACTACGCGTTCGGGGTCGTCCGCCAGCTCTTCGAGGGCGTGATCGCCGCCGTCGGTGAAGACGTCGCCCTCGCCGGGGCGGCGGCGCCCGCCGCCAGCCTCTTCGAAGCCGCCGCTTCCCCGGACGAAGCCGTTGCCGCCGGCAACGTCTCCTTCTCGGTCCTCCACGGCCTGTTCTGGATGACCCTCAATGTCGCCGGCGACGACCCGCTGCTGCTGATCGTCGACGACCTCCATTGGTGCGACCGGCCGTCGCTTCGCTTTCTCGCCTACCTGGCGCATCGGCTCGAGGGGACCCGGGTCGGTCTGCTCACCGGGCGCCGCTCGACGGAGCCCGGCGTCGACCCGGCCCTCGTCGCGGGGATCGCCGTCGAGCCGTCATCGGTGGTGATCAGCCCGCGGCCGCTGTCGATCGATGGCATCGGTGCCCTGATCGAACGTCGCTTCGAGCGGCCCGGGGAGGCCGAGTTCAGCGATGCCTGCCGGCGCGCCTCAGGCGGCAATCCCCTCCTGCTCCAGCAGACGCTCAACGCGATCGCGATGGATGGCCGCTCGCCGACGGCGGGCGACGCCGGCGCGATCACCGACCTCGGCCCGCGCGCCGTCTCGCGGACCGTCGTGGCCCGCCTCCGCGGCCTACCCAACGAGGCGACCGAGGTCGCCCGCGCGGTCGCGATCCTCGGGGACGGCAGCGACGTCGCCACGGTCGCCAGGTTCGCCGGCCAGGAGCCGGACGCGGTCGCCGGCTCGACCGGGGCGCTCTCGCGGGTGGGGATCCTCGCGCCGCGAACGCCGCTCGAGTTCGCCCACCCGCTCGTCCGAGCGGCGATCGTCGAGGACGTCCCGCCCGGCGAGCGCGAGCTCGCGCATGCCCGCGCCGCGCGGCTGATGTACGACTTCGGTGCGGCGCCCGAGAAAGTGGCCGCACAGCTCCTCGCGGCGCCTCCGGTCGGGGAGGACTGGGCGGCGGAGAGCCTCGACCGCGCGGCCCAGGTCGCCGCCGCGGCCGGTGCAGCCGACAGCACCGTGACCTACCTGACGAGGATGCTGGCGGAGCCGATCGCACCCGATCGGCGGCCCGGCGTCCTCTTTCAGCTCGGGATGGCCGAGGCCGGGACCGGCGGCGCCGCTGCGCCCGAGCACCTGCGGGCGGCCTACCTCGAGCTCGACTCGCCGGAGTTGCGGGTCGCGGCCGCCTACGCGCTCTCGCGGGTCCTACTCTTCGTCGGTGAGCCGCAGCGCGCCGCCGAGCTCGCCGCCGAGGCACGGCACGAGCTCGGCGAGCAGGCGCCCGAGCTGATCCGGATCGTCGAGTCCGTCGAGCTGATCTCGATCTACTTCGGCGCCGACGTGCCCGATGCCGAGGAGCGGTTCGAGCGGCTCCGGAAGTTGCCCGCGGACGCGGGACCGGGGGAGAGCGTGCTCGCCGCCGCCGCCTCCTACGACTGGCTCTACCGCGGCGGATCGGCCGCCGAGTGCGCGGACCTCGCCGCCTCCGCGATCGAGAAGGCCGCGCAGATGGAGGTCGACACCGGACTGACCTGGATCGTCGCCAACGTCGTCCTCGTCGCCGCCGAGCGCCCCGAGGCGGTCGAGCTCTGGGACCGGGCGCTCGCCCGCTCGCACCAGCAGGGCTCGATGTTCGGCGTCATGAGCGTCCAGCTCTGGCGCGGATTCACCGAACTCCACCACGGCGAGCTCGAGGATGCCGAGCTGTCGCTGCGCGCCGGCGTCGAGCAGATCCGGTTGCTCGGCGGGGCGACGCTCGAGTACGCCTACGGCCTGCTCGCATCGACCCTGATCAGACGTGGCCGCGTCGACGAGGCCGAGCGCGAGCTCAACTCGATCGCCCGGCCCGCGGGAATCGGCGATGGCGCGCTCGTCTGGAAGGTCGCCGAGATCGAGCTGCTCCTCGAGCGCGGCCGCGACGAGGAGGCCCTCGCAGCGGCCGAGCGGCACATCGAGCTCTGCGGCTGGCGCGTCAATCCCGCCTTCGCTCCCGGCCGCCGCCTCCAGGCGCGGGCGCTCGCCAGGCTCGGGCGAGCCGAGGAGGCCGAGGCCGTGCTCCGCGAAGACCTCGCCCTCGCCGAGCGCTGGGGCTCGCCCGGGACGGTGGGCCGGGTGCTGGCGCAGCTCGGTGAGCTCCGCGGCGAGGACGGGATCGAGGATCTCGAGCGGGGCGCGGAGCTGCTTGGCCAGTCACCGCTGAAGCTCGACCTCGCCAACGCGCTCGCGGCGCTCGGGGCCGCGGTTCGCCGCTCGCGTCGCCCGAGCGACGCCCGCGATCCCCTACGGCGCGCATACGAGCTCGCCGAGGCCTGCGGGGGCGCGCCGCTCGCCTCGCGAATCCGCACCGAGCTGCACGCTTCCGGTGCCCGGCCCCGCAGCAGCGCCCTCTCCGGCCCGGCCTCCCTGACCGCCTCCGAGCGCCGCGTCGCCGACCTCGCCGCCGCCGGCCAGACCAACAAGCAGATCGCCCAGGAGCTCTTCGTCACCCCGAAGACGGTCGAGGTCCACCTCTCGAACGCCTACCGCAAGCTCGACATCAGCGGCCGCCGTGAGCTCGCCGGAGCGCTGGCGGAGTAACCACCCAAGGGAGAAACAATGAGCAAGTCAACGAGCATCGCCGCCATCGCGCTCGCGGTGCCGGCCCTCGCAATCGGAATGGCCGGCTGCAGCTTCTCGATCGGCGGCGGCGACACGATCGATACCGCCAGCCTCGAGCAGGAGCTGACGGACCAGCTCTCGAAGGACGCCGGCGTCGACCCCGCCAACGTCAGCACCTCGTGTCCGGAGGATCAGGAGGCGAAGGAGGGCAACAAGTTCGACTGCACCCTGACCGCCCCGAACGGCGACAAGGTGACGGTGAACGTGACCCTGACGAACGACAGCGGCGGCTTCACCGCAGAGGTGCCGAAGCAGAAGTAGTCGGGGGCCCCTAAGCCAGGGCGGCGATGCGGTCGTTGACCGTCACCGTCGACGCGATGTGCTTCGGCATGCCGAGCTGCTTCGGGTCGAAGCCCAGGGCCAGGCCGACGAGCTGCGGGAGGTGCAGGACGGCGAGGCCGAGGTCGCGGCCGACGACCTTGGCGGCCTCCGGCTGCTGCATGTCGAGGTTGAGGTGGCAGAGCGGGCAGGGCGTGACGAGGCAGTCGGCCCCGGCGTCCAGCGCGTCGCCGACGTGGGTGCCGGCCTGCTTGAGCGACGTCTCGCGGTTCATCGTGATGACCGGGAAGCCGCAGCAGCGACGGGCGCCGTCGTAGTCGACGACCTGGCCGCCGAGCACCTCGATGACCTGCTCGAGGTAGAGATCGCGGTCGGGGAACTCGTCGTAGCCGAGCCGCGTCTTCGGGCGGAGGACGTAGCAGCCGTAGAAGGGGCCGACGCGCAGGCCCTCGAGCGGGCGCTTGACCTTGGCGGCGAGGTTGTCGAGGCCGTAGTCCTCGACGAGCAGCCAGAGGAAGTTCTTGTTCGTGAACCCGTCCTTCCCCTTCGTGTAGGAGAGACCCTCGCCGCTGAGCGTGTCGTTGATGTGAGCCCGGTAGGCCGAGTCGGCGTCGAGGCGCTGCTGGCACTCCGACTGGGCGCCCTGGCAGGTCGAGCAGATGTTCATCATCGCCAGCCCGGTCTCCTGGGCGAGCGCGAACGTGCGGGCGTTGAGCGTGTCGGCGAGCTCCTGGTTGTGCTCGGCGATGACGCCGGCGCCGCAGCAGTTCGCGCGGTCGAGCGTGACCAGCTCGATGCCGAGGGCATCGGCGGTCAGGGCCATCGACCCGTGCAGCTCGGGGGTGAAGCCGCGCGATACGCAGCCGGGCCAATAGGCAAGCTTCATGCCTTGCTCCTGGTTAGTGGTGTTCATGCTGTCGTGGCCTCTTCGGAGACGGACTCGGGCTCGTTGGACTCAGCCGACGTGTCCTCTTCGCCGCCCTCATCGATGATGTAGAGGTTGAGCTGGATCTTGCTCTCCTCGGCCCGCTCGTAGATCGCCTTCACGTGGTCCTGGGCGTCGCCCGGGAGCTTGTGGTGGACGCCCGGGATGAGCTTCGGCACCGAGCGCATCTTGCCGGTGCGGATGCCGCGGATCGCCGTCGGGATCGACTCGAGCAGGCCCTTGATCGCGGCGACGCGAGGCATCAGCTTGCCCTTGACGCCGGGGGCGTAGGACTCCTGCAGCAGCAGCGACTCGTCGAGCGTGCCCTTCTTCTTGATGTTCTTGACGAAGGCCATCTCGTGGCTGTGGCCGTTGTTGACGTCGCGGATTTCGTGGTCGCCGGCAAGGCGCCGCAGCCTCATGATCTGGTTCATCGGCGCGACGTCCTTCGGACAGGCGTCGATGCACGAGAAGCAATGGGTGCAGTCGTACATGCCGTGCGGATCGTTGGCGAGATCGAAGAGCCGCTCGGTCGTCTGGCCGTCGCGCGGGTCGCCGACGAAGCGGTAGGCCTTGGCGAGCGCCGCCGGCCCGATGAACTCCGGGTCGGCCTCCATCGACAAGCATGACGAGACGCAGGCACCGCACTGGATGCAGGCGACCGACTGGGTGACGTCGACCATCGACTCGGCCGGCACGATGTATTCGCGCTCCGGCGGCGGGCCGGTCGGCAAGAGCCACGGTGTGACCCGGCGGTACTTCGTCCAGTGGGTCGACTCCATGTCGGTGACCAAGTCCTTGATGACGGGCATGTTCCCCATCGGCTCGACCGTGATGACGCCGGGCGCCGGCTCGGCGCCGCCGTCGACGGGGCCGTCAGCCGACCGTGACATCCGCGCGGCCTCCTCGGCGGCCTCGCCGAGCTGCGTCTTGCAGGCCAGCGTCGACTGGCCGTTGATCTTGACTCCGCAGGAGCCGCAGATCGCGGCCCGGCACGAGCAGCGGACGGCGAGCGTGCCGTCCTCGTCGTTCTTTGCCTGGAGCAGGCCGTCGAGGACCGAGAGCGTCGGGTCGAGCTCGACGTCGAACGTCTCCCAGTAGGCGCCGCGCTTGTCGTCTTCGGTGGCCTCCGGCTGGTAGCGGCGGACCTTGAGCGTGTAAGCGGACATCGTCTAGTAGGTCCTCTCCTGTGGTTGCCAGTCGGTGATGGTCACCGGCGAGTAGCTGATCTTCGGCCCCTCCCCGTTCATCGAGACGTCGATGTGCTTGAGCCACTCCTCGTCGTTGCGCTCCGGATAGTCGGTGCGGTACTGGGCACCGCGGCTCTCCTTGCGCTCGAGCGCGGCCATGCAGCAGGCCTCGGCGTTGTCGAGCATGTTCTGCAGCTCGATCGCCCCGAGGACGTCCTGGTTGAAGATCGTGCCGCGGTCGTCGATGTAGGCGCTCTTCGCCTCCTCCTTGAGGCGCTGGACGATCTCGAGGGCGCTCTGGATGCCCTCCTCGTCGCGGAACACCGCGACCTTCTCGTCCATCGTCTTGCCGAGCTCGGCCTTGATTTCCGAGACCCGGCGGCCGCCTTCGTGGGCACGGGCGATGATCGCCTCGACCCGCGACTCGGCGTCGCTGAGGACGCTCCGTGAGATCGGGTCGAATCCGCGGCCCTTGGCGTGATCGGCACCGTCCTCGCCGCACCGGCGACCGAAGATCAGCGTGTCGAGCAGCGAGTTGGCGCCGAGCCTGTTGCCGCCGTGGACCGAGACGCAGGCGACCTCGCCGGCCGCGTACAGGCCGGGGACGTTGGTGCGGCCCCAGATGTCGGTCTTGACGCCGCCCATCGTGTAGTGGTTGCCGGGCTTGATGTGGATCGGCTCGCGGGTGATGTCGACGCCGGCGAAGTCGCGGCCGACGAGGACGATCTCACGCAGCGCCTCGTGGATCCGCTTCCGCGGGACCACCGTGACGTCGAGCGCGACGGTGCCGTCGGGGAAGCCGCGACCTTCGTTGATCTCGGTCTGCTCGGCGCGCGAGACGACGTCGCGGGAGGCCAGCTCCATCTTGTTCGGCGCGTACTTCTCCATGAAGCGCTCACCCTTGGCGTTGAGCAGGTGGGCGCCCTCGCCGCGGGCGCCCTCGGTGATCAGGAAGCCCTTGCCCGCCAGCGTCGTCGGGTGGTACTGGATCATCTCCATGTCCATCAGCATCGCCCCGGCCCGGTAGGCCATCGCGATCCCGTCGCCGGTGCAGATCAGGGCGTTCGTCGTCGGCTGCCAGATCTGGCCGTTGCCGCCGGAGGCGAGGACGACGCTCTTGGCGCGGAACAGCTCGGTGGAGCCGTCCTTGATGTTGCGGGTGACGGCGCCGACGCACTTGCCCTCTTCGTCGATCGCGAGGTCGGTTGTGAACCACTCCTCGTAGCGGTCGATCTGCTCGGAGTACTTCATGAGCTGCTCGTAGAGGACGTGCATGATCGCCTGGCCGGTGATGTCGGCGACGTAGTAGGTCCGGGCCTTGGAAGCGCCGCCGAAGGCGCGCGTTCCGAGCTCGCCCTTCTCGTTGCGGTGGAAGGTGACGCCGATGTGCTCGAGGTGCAGGAGCTCGTCGGGAGCTTCGCGACACATCACCTCGATCGCGTCCTGGTCGCCCAGGTAGTCGGAGCCCTTGATCGTGTCGAACGCGTGGGACTCCCACGAGTCGTCGACGTCGAGAGCCGCGTTGATTCCGCCCTGCGCCGCATTCGAATGCGAGCGGACGGGATGGACCTTGCTGATGATTCCGACCGAAACGCCCTTCTCGGCGGCAGCAAGTGCTGCACGCTGTCCGGCCAGTCCGGCTCCGATCACCAATACGTCATGTTCAGGCACGAGGGGCATCCTATGGGGTCGCAGGGCTCGGCGGCTGACGGGGGAATCCCGATCCCGAGGGTCGGTTTTTCCGCATGCCGCCTTGTGATCTGCGGGTGCCCGCCGGGCGAGCCGATAACCACAGGCCTGGAGTTCACCAGTGTGTATGTTCCGCACCGATGAGTTCCCGATCCGACAGCAAGCAGGCGGCTCGCGAAGCCCGCGAAGCGGCCGAACAGGCCGAGGCGGCGAAGGCCCGGAAACAGAAGGTATGGACCCTCGTCGGCGGTTCCGTGCTGCTCGCTGCGATCGTGGTCGTCGTCCTCATCGTCATCAGCTCCGGTGGCTCGAGCAGCAGCGGTTCCGACAACGGCGACGTCGCCGTCTTCGACGGCATTCAGCAGTCCGGCATCGAGCTCGGCGACCCGAAGGCGCCCGTGACGATGGTCGAGTACGCCGACATGCAGTGCCCGTTCTGCCGCCAGTACACGGCCGACGTGCTGCCGGACCTCGTCGAGAAGTACGTCAAGTCCGGCGACGTCCGGATGGAGCTGAACCTCCTGACCTTCATCGGCCCCGACTCACAGACCCTGGCCGCGGCCGCCTACGCCGCCGGGCAGCAGGACCTGATGTGGCAGTGGGCCGACGTCGCCTACGCCCGCCAGGAGGCCGAGAACTCCGACTACGCGACGAGCGACTTCGTCGACTCCGTCTCGACCGCCGCCGGCGCCGACCCCGAGCAGGTCAACACCGACAGCAGCTCGACCGAGGTGACCAACCAGATCGCCGACGCCGCCTCCGCCGCGCAGGACGCCGGCGTCAACTCGACCCCGACCTTCCAGATCGGCCCGACCGGCGGCGACCTGACGACGCTCAACGTCAGCAAGCTCGAGACGTCCGCGTTCGAGGACGCGATCGACCAGCAGCTCGCCGACGCGAAGTGACCCGGTACTGGGCCGACCGGCCCACGATGATCGCCACGGTGCTGGCTCTCGTCGGCCTCGCGATCGCGTCCTATCTGACCTACATCCACTACCGCGGCCTGTCCCCGGTCTGCACGACCGGCGGCTGCGAGCGCGTTCAGGCCTCGAGCTATTCCGAGATCGGTCCGATCCCCGTCGCCCTGCTCGGGCTGATCGGCTACGTCTCGATCCTCCTGTCGCTGGCCGTCCCCGGCGACGTCGGCCGGGCGCTCACCTTCATGCTGACGCTGAGCGGCTTCGCGTTCAGCCTCTACCTGACCTATCTGGAGCTGTTCATGATCGACGCGATCTGCCAATGGTGCGTCGGCAGCGCCGTCGTCATGACCGCGCTGTTCGTCACCGCGACGATCAGGCTGCTGCGTCTCGCAGCGCCCGACCCACCTGCTCCAGCGTGATCACGCCGGTCAGGCGGCCGGTCGCGTCGACGGCGGCGAGGCCGCCGAGCCGGCGCAGCTCCGACGTTGGCGAGCAGCGCCTCCAGGGGCTCGTCCGAGCTCACCGTCTGATCAGTCGACCCGCCCGGGTCGATGATCTCGTCGACGACCTGGCTGGTCCGGCTCGTCTCCGGCACCGCGTCGGCGGTCCCGCGGTTGAGCAGGCCGATGAAGCGCTGGCCGGTGTCGACGACCGGGAACCAGGGCCACCGGTAGCGGAGGAAGTATTCGTCGAGCGCCTGCTCGACGGTCGTTCCCGCCGGGATCGCGACCGGCTCGGCGTCCATCACGTCGGCGACGACGAGGCCGTCGAGCTTGGTGTTGAGCTTGCTGCGATTGGCCGTCGCCCGGGCTGAGCCGGCCAGCATCCAGCCGATCAGCGCCAGCCAGACCCCGCCGAACAGATTGCCGGTCAGGGCGAGGAGGACGCCGATCGCGATGAAGGCGTAGGCGAACCCCTGGCCGAGCCGGGCCGCGAAGATCGTCGCCCGGTCGCGATTGCCGGTGAGCCGCCAGGCGATCGCCCGGACGATCCGGCCGCCGTCGAGCGGGAAGGCGGGGAGGAGGTTGAAGATCAGGATCGCGGCGTTGATGTTCGCCAGCCAGGCGAGGACGGCCACGCCGGCGGAGATCTGCGCGCTCTCGTCGAAGCTCGCGCCGTCCCAGAAGCTCTTGCCGTCGGCCCCGGCGCCGATGCCGAGGCAGGCGGCGGTGATCAGCAGCGTCACGACCGGCCCGGCGACGGCGATCCGGAACTCGGCGCCGGCGCTTTCGGGCTCGCGGTCCAGCGACGCGACGCCGCCGAACATCCACAGCGTGATGTTCGAGATCCCGATCTTGTTGCGCTGGGCGATCACCGCGTGGCCGAGCTCGTGGAGCAGGATCGAGGCGAAGAACCCGAAGGCGCTCGCCACCGCGAGTGCGTAGGGCTCGAGCGAGTCCTGCGTGGTGCCGAGGACGTCGCGGTAGAAGCCCGACAGCAGCCAGATGATCAGGAACAGGACGAAGAACCAGCTCCAGTCGACGCCCACGGGGATCCCGCGGATCGTCAGGAGCGTGAATCTGCCGCGCGAAGGCATGCGTGGATAGTAGGCGGGCGGGTCGGTGGACCGGCGAATTCGTGGTCGGGGGTCTAAGCGGGGTCGTCGAAGTCGCCCGGCGAACCGCCCATGCCGGCCTCGACGGCCTTCATCTGGTTGGCGGAGCCGAGCAGCTCGCGCTGGAGCTCCTCCTCGAGGGCGAGAGACTCCGCCGGGCCGGCGCCCCAGGCGCGCTCGAGCAGGTCCTTCGCACGTCGTGTCGCGTCGGGAGAGCGACCGGCGATCTCGGCCGCCAGGTCGCGGGCCGCGGTGAGCGGATCGGCCGCGACGGTCGTCGCAAGACCGACGCGCACGGCCTCCTCGCCGCTGATCATCCGGGCGGTGAGGACGATCTCCTTGGCGACGTCGAAGCGGACGAGCCGCGGCAGCGAGCGGGTGATGCCCATGTCCGGGATCAGGCCCCAGTGGACCTCGCGGATCGAAATGGTCGCGTCGGGGGCAACGATCCGGACGTCGGCCCCGAGGGCGATCTGGGCGCCGCCGCCGATGCAGTTGCCGTGGACTGCGGCGATGACGGGTGCCGGGACGAGCTGCCAGCCGTAGGAGACGCGCTGGGCGAGGTTGGCGTCCTCGCCGTCGCGGCGCGTGAACATCGAATCGACGGGGCGGCCGCTCGCCGCGAAGCTGGCGAGGTCGAGACCCGAGCAGAAGCTCTTCCCCTCGCCGTGGAGGACGACGGCCCGAACCGAAGGATCGGCCCCGACCTCGTCGATGGCGGCGGAGATCGCCTCGAACATCGCGAAGTCAAGAGCGTTGTGCTTGTCGGGGCGGTCGAGGCGGACCTCGGCGACGTGGTCGGCGATCGTCACCTCGACGCGGTGCTCGGCGGTGTTCATCCGGTGCTCAGATCCGGACCGCGTGGCGATCGATGATCGCGCCGGTGTCGACGCCCGCCGGCAGGGTTCCGAAGACGTTGCCCCAGTCGCGGTCGAGGCGGGTCGCGCAGAAGGCGTCGGCGACGGCGGGGTCGCCGTAGCGGACGAGCAGTGACCCCTGCAGGGCGAGGGCCATCCGCTCGACGAGGCGTCGCGCCCGCGTCTCGAGCTGCTCGGGGTCGGAGAGCTCGCGCCCGATCTCGGCGGCGGCCGCCGCGACGCGGGGCTCGGCCTCGCCGCCGGCGCCGATCTCGGCGAGCAGCGGCTCGAGGACCGCCGGCTCCTTTGCCAGCGCCCGGAGGGCGTCGAGAGCCTGGACGTTGCCGGACCCTTCCCAGATCGACTGCAGCGGCGACTCCCGGAACAGCCGCGGCATCCCCGACTCCTCGGCGTAGCCGTTGCCGCCGAAGCACTCGAGCGCCTCGACCGCGTGCTCGGGGGCGCGTTTGCAGGTCCAGTACTTGAGGACGGGGGTGGCGATCCGGCGGATCAGCGCCGCGCGCTCGTCGCCGGCGTGAGCTTCATCGAACTGGCGGGCGAGCCAGAGGCTCGACACCGTCGCCGCCTCGGACTCGATCGCGAGGTCGGCGAGCACGTTCATCATCAGCGGCTGTTCCGCGAGCGCCTTCCCGAAAGCTGACCTGTGTTCGGCGTGCCAGATGGCCTGAGCGGTGCCGGCCCGCATCCCCGACGTCGAGCCGAGGGTGCAGTCGAGGCGGGTGTGGCTGACCATCTCGATGATCGTCGCGACGCCGCGGCCCTCCTCGCCGACCATCCGCGCCCAGGCGCCGCGCAGCTCGATCTCGCTCGAGGCGTTGGAGCGGTTGCCGAGCTTCTCCTTGAGGCGCTGGATGTGGAAGCGGTTGCGCTCGCCGTCGGGAGTCCAGCGGGGGAGCAGGAAGCAGGAGAGGCCGCCGTCGGTCTGGGCGAGGATCAGGAAGGCGTCGCACATCGGCGCCGAGCAGAACCACTTGTGGCCGGTCACCTCGTACTCGGCACCGGGACCGCCGCCGTTCACGGCGACGGCAACCGTCGTGTTGGCGCGGACGTCGGAGCCGCCCTGCTTCTCGGTCATCGACATTCCGCAGAGCGCGCCGGCCTTGTCGGGGGCGGGGGCCATCCGCGGGTCGTAGTCGAGTGAGGTGAAGCGGGGCTCCCAGACGTCGGCGAGCTCGGGCTGGCGACGGAGCGCCGGGATCACCGAGTAGGTCATCGAGATCGGGCAGCCGGTGCCGGCCTCCGCCTGCGAGAGACACATGAACGCGGCGGCGCGGGCGACGTGGGCGCCGGGCTCCGGCTGCCGCCAGGGGAGGGCGTGGAGCCCGTGGGAGACGTGCATCGACATCAGCTCGTGCCAGGCCGGGTGGAACTCGACCTCGTCGATCCGGTTGCCGAAGCGGTCGTGGGTCCGCAGCTGGGGCGGGTTCTCGTTGGCGAGCCTGCCGAGTTCGATCGTCTCGGCCCGGCCGGCGAGGTCACCGACGGCGCGGATCGTGTCGATCCCGAAGTCGCCGCCCTCGCGGGAAACCGCCTCGACGAGCGGCCGGTCGGCCTCGAAGACGTTGTAGCCGGCGAGCGGGACCGACTGGTTGACGACGGCGTGGGTGGCGGCCGCCCCGGGGCCGGTCGCGGCGGCGTTCTCGAGGGTGCTCATCGTCACGAACTATCCCAGAACCGAACCCTCGCTAGGGTGCGAAGCGACATGTCGAAGATCAAAGTCTCCAACCCGATCGTCGAGCTCGACGGCGACGAGATGACCAGGATCATCTGGTCGTTCATCAAGGAGCAGCTGATCCTCCCCTACGTGGACGTGGACCTGAAGTACTACGACCTCGGGATGGAGAGCCGCGACGCGACGGAGGATCAGATCACCGTCGACGCCGCCAACGCGATCAAGGAGCACGGGGTCGGCGTCAAGTGCGCCACGATCACCCCCGACGAGGCGCGGGTCGAAGAGTTCGGACTCAAGGACATGTACCGCTCGCCGAACGGGACGATCCGCAACATCCTCGGCGGCGTCATCTTCCGCGAACCGATCGTGATCTCGAACGTCCCGCGGCTGGTGCCCGGCTGGACGAAGCCGATCGTGATCGGCCGTCACGCCTTCGGCGACCAGTACCGCGCCGAGGACACGCTGATCCCCGGCGAGGGCAAGCTCACTCTCACCTGGACTCCCAAGGACGAGGGCGAGCCGATCGAGATCGACGTCTACGACTTCCCGTCGAGCGGCATCGCGATGGGCATGTACAACCTCGACGACTCGATCCGCGACTTCGCCCGGGCGTCGATGCGCTACGGCCTCGACCGCGGCTTCCCGGTCTACCTCTCGACCAAGAACACCATCCTCAAGCGCTACGACGGCCGCTTCAAGGACCTCTTCCAGGAGGTGTTCGACGCCGAGTTCAAGGACGAGTTCGAGGCCGCCGGCATCACCTACGAGCACCGGCTCATCGACGACATGGTCGCCGCCGCGCTGAAGTGGGAGGGAGGCTACGTCTGGGCCTGCAAGAACTACGACGGCGACGTCCAGTCCGACACGGTCGCCCAGGGGTTCGGCTCGCTCGGCCTGATGACGAGCGTCCTGATGACCCCCGACGGCAAGACCGTCGAAGCCGAGGCCGCCCACGGGACCGTCACCCGCCACTTCCGCGAGCACGAGAAGGGCAACCCGACCTCGACCAACCCGATCGCTTCGATCTTCGCCTGGACGCGCGGCCTCGGCGCCCGCGGCCGGATCGACGGCACACCCGAGGTCCAGGAATTCGCCGAAACGCTCGAGCGCGTCTGCGTCGAGACCGTCGAGAGCGGCAAGATGACCAAGGATCTCGCGCTCCTGATCGGCCCTGATCAGGAGTACCAGACGACCCAGGAGTTCCTGGCCTCGATCGACGAGAACCTCGAGAAGGCGATCGGCTGACCGTCGCCTCCGCGAGGCGACGGGCGCTACGCCGCCGCGGCCTGCGGGTCCGGCCGAACGATCACGGTGTCGGCGACCACGAGCACCTCGTCGGCGGGCATGCCCACAGCGTCCGCGTGCGCGCGGACCGCATCGGCATCGCTCGCCTGGTAGATGCAGACCGTGCCGAGTCCGCCGTCGGATTCCTCGACCACGTAGCTGCGGATCCAGCTGATGCTGTCGGGGAACTGCTCCTCGGCAACGGACGTCGACCGTCCGGCCGCCTCCTGGAGTTCGGCGGGCGTCTTCCATGCCTCGCGCCTACGGATCATGAACGTGTCCATAGCTCGTCCTCTCTTCACCGCCTTCGCGGTTCCCGTCGATCACCGACAGGTCTTTCCTAACCTAGTGGCGAGGCGGCAAATCGCAAGGCCTTTCGTCGTCGGCACGGCCGGGACCTCCGCCCGCCCGGGCCCGCCCGACCTCTAGGATCGGCCCGGTCTTCGAATCAGCACCACAACCGAGGAGTAACGACTAGTGAGCACCCCAGTAAAGGTCACCGTCACCGGCGCCGCCGGACAGATCGGCTACGCGATCCTCTTCCGCATCGCGAGCGGTCAGATGCTCGGCCCGGACACACCCGTGCACCTCAACCTGCTCGAGATCCCGCAGGCCGTGAAGGCCGCCGAGGGAACCGCGATGGAGCTCGACGACTGTGCCTTCCCGCTGCTCGCCGGCGTCGACATCCACGATGACCCGAAGCCCGCATTCGACGGTTGCAACGTCGGCCTCCTCGTCGGCGCCCGCCCGCGCGGTCCCGGCATGGAGCGCGCCGACCTGCTCGAGGCCAACGGCGGCATCTTCAAGCCCCAGGGCGAGGCGATCAACGCCGGCGCCGCGGACGACATCCGCGTCCTCGTCGTCGGCAACCCGGCGAACACGAACGCGCTGATCGCGCTCTCGCACGCTCCCGACGTCCCGCGCGAGCGGTTCACGGCGATGATGCGGCTCGACCACAACCGCGCCAAGAGCCAGCTCGCGACGAAGCTCGGCGCGAGCGTCTCCGACGTCAAGAAGATGACCGTCTGGGGCAACCACTCCGCCAGCCAGTACCCCGACCTCGTCCACGCCGAGGTCAACGGCGAGAACGCCGCCGAGAAGGTCGGCGATCAGGGCTGGATCACCGACGACTTCATCCCGACCGTCGCCAAGCGCGGCGCGGCGATCATCGACGCCCGCGGCGCCTCGAGCGCCGCATCGGCGGCGAACGCCGCCATCGACCACGTCCACGACTGGGTGCTCGGAACCCCCGAGGGCGATTGGGTCTCGATGGGCGTCCCCGCCGACGGCTCCTACGGAGTCGCCGAGGGCATCGTCTCCGGCTTCCCGTGCACCTGCTCGGGCGGCGAGTACTCGATCGTCGAGGGGCTCGAGATCGACGACTTCTCGCGTGAGCGGATCGACGCCAGCGTCGCCGAGCTCGAGAGCGAGCGCGAGACGGTCAGCGGACTCGGCCTGGTCTAGGCCGATCCGCGAACCGTCCATGGTCCTAGGCGGCCGCGGTGTAGCCGCGGCCGTCCTTGGTGACCTTGCCGTCCTTGACCAGGTCGGACATGACCCGGTAGACGTAGTTCGGCTTGATCTTCAGCTTCGAGGCGATCTCGGAGGCGCTGATACCGGGCTGCTCCTGAACTGCCTTCAGCGCGTGGTCGGCGCGGGTGCCGCCGCGGCGGCGGCGACGCCGGCGGCCGCTGCCGGAGGAGGTGGTCGAACGCGAGCCGCGCGGCCGGCCGGGGCCCCTGCTCTCGCCCTTGAGATTGCTCAGCGCCTTCTCGAGGCGCTTGCGCTCGTCATCCAGTTCCTTGAGGCGTTCCTCGATCAGGGACCTTGCCTTGTCGAGAACGTTGGCGTCCTCTGCCATGTGTGACTCCTTGTTGTTGCTTTCGAACAGCAACCGCTTCCCCCTGTATCCCCCGTTTCTCCCGAAACGGTCAACACACACTGTAGGTGGAAACAGGCAACGGGGTTGTGGAGTCACATCACACAGGTGACGAATGGACCCCATGTGAAGCCGTGGTCAGTGGTCGCTGAGTTTCTCGGACCGGGTGCGGAACACGAAATCCCACAGTGGGGACGACACTCCATAGCCGTAGCGATGATCCTGAAAGTGGTGACGCATGTGTTGCTCGCGAAGCTGCTTGCCGGCGGCGGTCCGAGGAACGTGGTGGTGAAGGTGGTAGTGGGTGTAGTCGTACGTGAGGTAGCCGGCGATGAACCCCGCGAATGCCGGGTAGGCGGCCGGGGTGCCGAAGATCAACACGAAGAGCCCGAGGAACAGTGCGGCGAGCGGAATGCTGACCGCCGGGGGCATGACGAGACGGAGCGGGTCATTCGGATGTTCGTGGTGAACGCCATGCATGATGAAGTGGAGGCGGCTGCCGATCGGATGGTCGGGCTCCCAGTGGAAGACGAGGCGGTGCAGCCAGTACTCGCTCAGCGTCCAGATGAGGAGGCCGGAGAGGAACAGGCCGCCGACCTGGAGGGCGTTGTATCCGCCGTCGAAGCCGGCCCACGCCGCGATCACGACGACCGGGACGAAGATGATCCCGGGGATCGCCGGATGGACCCGCGAGAAGAAGTCGAGAAAGCGGCTCTCGAAGAGGGGAGGGGAGGCGCTCAGGTGGTCGGTGCGCTCAGCGGACATCGTGAGCCGGATTGTAGCCACCGGCCGGTCCGATCCGAAATCTTCGCGCGGCGGTGGTCCGACGCGGCGGCGCCCGGAATTCCTGCTCGGCAGAGGAACCCAAACTGCGGGGAAGTCGCACGCGAATGCGGGTTTTGCGGCGAACTCCGAATCGCGGCGAAACGCGCTGTTTGCGGTTCGGCGGGGTGCGCGACCGGGACCCGGGTGCAATTGTGGTCGCCGCCCGCACCACCGACCCGGAGACCGAGTTGCCCACTTCCACAGCCCCCCCGAAGACCGGCCGCAGCCGCCGCGCGAAAGCCAAGCCGAGCTGCGAGTCCTGTTACTTCGGCGTGCGGATGCTGTGTGCGCTCGAGCTCGGCGAGCCGTGCTCGACGTTCCGGCCCGACTCCCCCCACGGGCTTGTGCCGCCGACGCAGCCGATGCTGCTGATCGGCGCCGACGAAGCGGTCCTCGAGCCCGAGCTCCTCGCTGCCTGATCCGGGCGCCGGACCCGCCGCCGGATAGATTCCGGACATGCGGCTCACCGTTCTCGGCAAGTCCCCGGCCTGGTCCGATGCGGGGGGCGCCTGCAGCGGCTACCTCGTCGAGGGTGTCGACGACCGGCCGTTCCTCCTCGACTGCGGAAACGGCGTCTTCGGGAAGCTCCGGCTCCGCCGCGACTACCGCGACGTCGAGGCGATCGTCATCTCCCATCTCCACGGCGACCACGTCCTCGACCTGGTCCCGTTCTCCTATGCGCTCACCGTCGGCCCCTCGGCCGGCAGCCTCGACCGGCCGCGGCTGATCGCCCCCCGCGGAGCCGAGGCGTTCTTCCGGCGTCTCGTCGGGACCTGGGACGGCGAGGACCTGATCGATCGCGCCTTCGCCCTCGAGGAGTACGAGGCGGGCGACGAGATCGGGGTCTGCGGCGTCGCGGTCCACCCGCACGCCGTCCCTCACTTCGGCCCGACCCACGCGATCGAGCTCCGGGCCCCCTCCGGTGGCCGGATCGTGTTCGGCGCCGACGGCAGGCTCTCGGAGCGTCTGACCGCGGCGGCGGGCGGGGCGGAGGTCCTGATCGCCGAGGCGACCCTCGCCGAGCCCGACACCGCGCCGATCGAGGAGCAGGGGCACATGAGCGCCCGTCAGGCCGGCGAGCTCGCCGAGCGCGCCGGCGTCCGCCGCCTCGTCCTCACCCACATCTCCGACGAGCTCGACCCCGGCCACGCCCTCGCCGAGGCCCGCTCGGCCTTCTCCGGCCCGGTCGAGATCGCTGCGGAGGGATCGGCCTTCGAGGTCTAGCTAGTCTCCCGCGTGATGGCCCGTCAGCGCACCATGCTGGTCAACATCGAGCGGATGCGCCGCGACATGGACGAGCTGCTCGGCGAGGGCTGGGTGCCGACCCGCGCAGCCGCCCGCGGAAGCGACTTCCACCCGCGCGTCGACGTCTACTACTGCGAGGCGGCAGGCGAGGGCCAGGAGCGGCGGCCGCAGGCCGTCGTCGTCGCCGATCTCGCCGGCGTCGCCGCCGACGCGGTCAACATCGAGGTCTCCGGGCGGATGCTCGTCATCTCCGGCAAGCGCCCGGTCCGGCGCACCGAGGGACGCGCCTACCAGCAGGTCGAGATCCCGACCGGGAGCTTCCGCCGGGCCGTCGAGCTCGGCGTCGACATCGAGGCCGACTCCGCGCGCGCAACCTTCGAGGACGGCCTGCTCAGGGTCGTGCTGCCGATCAGGCTGCCGGAGTCGACGGCCCGGCAGGTGCCGATCGAGCGGTCCTCCGATTGAGCGCGGAGCCACGGGCATGACCCCGATCGAGTTCGAGAGCGAGATGCCCTCCGGCGGGTCGCCGATCGAGATCGTCTCGACCGAGGAGATCGAGGACGCCCTCGCGCAGGGCGGCGAGCTGCCGGCGGCGCTCCCGGTCCTGCCGCTCCGCGACATGGTCACCTACCCGGGGACGCTGACGCCGCTCGCGGTCGGCCAGGACCGCTCGATCAAGCTGATCGACGACGTCCTCTCCGGCGACCGCGGCCTCGTCATGGTCGCCTCCAAGGACCCCGAACTCGACGAGCCCGGACCCGACGACATCGAGCGGGTCGGGGTCGCCGGCGTCGTCGCCCGGATGCTCAAGGTCCCCGACGGGACGATCCGGATCCTCGTCCAGGGAACCGAGCGGGTCCGCCTCGGGCGCTTCGTCGCGACCGAGCCATACCTCGTCGCCACCGTCGAGGCGATGCCCGACGTCAGCGACGACGGCCCCGAGCTGCAGGCGCTGACGCGGAACGTCCAGCGGACCTTCAGCGAGATCATCGAGGAGATTCCCTACCTCCCCGAGGAGCTCCAGCTCGCCGTCACCAACGTCGACGACCCTTCGGCGCTCGCGCACCTGATCGCCGGTGCCCTGCGCATCCCCTCGGCCGAGAAGCAGGAGATCCTCGAGGAGGTCAACGTCGGCAAGCGGCTGCGGCGCCTCTCCGAGATCCTCGCCCGCGAGCTCGAGGTCATCCAGCTCGGCACCCAGATCCAGTCGCAGGTCCAGGAGGGGATCGACAAGGGCCAGCGCGAGTACTACCTCCGCGAACAGCTCCGCGCGATCCAGGCCGAGCTCGGCGAAGAGGACGAACAGCAGGCCGAGATCAACGAGCTGCGCGAGCGGGTCGAGTCGGCGGGGCTGCCGGAGCAGGCTCGCAAGGCGGCCGACCGGGAGATGGCCCGCCTCGAGCGGCTGCCGCCCGCCGCCGCCGAGTACGGGGTGATCCGGACCTACATGGACTGGCTGCTCGACCTGCCGTGGAACGAGCGCACGACCGACGACCTCGACGTCAAACATGCCCGGGAGGTGCTCGACGCCGACCACTACGACCTCGAGCAGATCAAGGACCGGATCCTCGAATACCTGGCCGTCCGCAAGCTCCGGCCCGAGTCGAGCGGACCGATCCTCTGTTTCGTCGGCCCGCCCGGCGTCGGCAAGACCAGCCTCGGGCGCTCGATCGCCCGGGCGCTCGGCCGCAGCTTCGAGCGAATCTCGGTCGGGGGCGTCCGCGACGAGGCGGAGATCCGCGGCCACCGGCGCACCTACGTCGGCGCAATGCCGGGGACGATCGTCCGGGCGCTCCGCGACGCCGGCTCCCGCAACCCCGTGTTCATGATCGACGAGATCGACAAGATGGGCGCCGACTTCCGCGGCGATCCTGCAAGCGCGATGCTCGAGGTCCTCGATCCGGCCCAGAACGACTCGTTCCGCGACCACTACCTCGATCTCGATTTCGACCTCTCCGAGGTCATCTTCATCGCCACGGCGAACGTGCTCGACCCGATTCCGGCGCCGCTCCGCGACCGGATGGAGGTCATCCAGCTGTCCGGATACACGGTCGACGAGAAGCTTCACATCGCCCGCCGCTACCTGGTTCCGAGGCAGGTCGCCGAGAACGGCCTGACGACGAGCCAGGCGGCGTTCTCCGACGCGGCGCTGCGGGCGATGGTCGAGGAGTACACCCGCGAGGCCGGCGTGCGCAACCTCGAGCGGATGATCGGGACCGTCTGCCGGAAGCTCGCCCGGCGCGTGGCCGAGGGCGGCTCGGCGAAGCGGACTTCGGTTTCGGCGAAGCTCGCCCGCGAACTGCTCGGTCGGCGGATGTACTTCTCGGAGGCGCGGCGGCGGACGAGCCGTCCCGGCGTCGCGACCGGGCTCGCCTGGACGCCGGTGGGCGGCGAGGTCCTGTTCGTGGAGGCGACGGCGATGCCGGGTAACGGCAAGCTGACGATCACCGGCCAGCTCGGCGACGTGATGCGCGAGTCCGCGCAGGCGGCGCTCTCGCTTCTGCGCGCCGACGCCGCCGAGTTCGTCCCCGGGCTCGAGGGCGACCCGAGCTCTTGGTTCGCCGAGCACGACATCCACCTCCACGTCCCGGCCGGCGCCGTCCCCAAGGACGGGCCCTCGGCCGGCGTCGCGATGCTGACCGCGCTGACGTCGCTGCTCAGCGGCCGCCCGGTCCGCAACGACGTCGCGATGACCGGCGAGATCACCCTGACCGGTCAGGTGCTGCCGGTCGGCGGCCTCAAGGAGAAGTCGCTGGCGGCGCAGCGGGCCGGCATCAAGCGGGTGATCGTGCCGGACCGCAACGAGGGCGAGATCGCCGAGATCCCCAAGGACGAGCTCGGCGGCCTCGAGTTCGTCTACGTCAGCGAGGCGGAGGCGGCGCTGGCCGCAGCCCTCGAGCCGGCGCGGTCGCGGCGCCGCTGACCGCTCGCACCGGCGGGGGGCGGCCCGGGTTTGAGGGATATGCTGGCCGGGAACTGCACTGGGAACCGAGAGGAGCTATCGATGTCGACCAAGAGCAAGGCGAAGGACACTGCGAGCAGCGCGTACGGAACGGCGCGCCCCTACGTCCAGCGTCTGATCGAGGACGAGGAGCTGCGCGACAACCTGCGTGACGCCTACGAGGCCGGCCGCGACGCGTACGCCCGTGCGTCCGGCGCCAAGAAGCCGTCGGCGCTGCTCGACGACAAGAAGCTCCAGAAGGATCTGAAGAGCGCCAGCGAATCGCTGCGGGCCGCCTCCGAGGCGCTGCGCGAGCCGGAGAAGGTCGCCAAGAGCGGCCATCCGTTCCTGAAGCTGCTCGTCATCGCCTTCATCGGCGCCGTGCTTGCGATCGCCCTCAGCGAGGACCTCCGCAAGTCCGTGCTCGACCAGCTCTTCGGCGCCGAGGAGGAGTTCGAGTACAGCTCGACGACCGCCCCGCCGACCCCTTCGAGCTGACCACAGCGGCACGGAAAGGGGCCGGGAAGCTGGCGACCCGGGAGCTGAGCGGCGACAGCGCTGGTCGCATCGTCGACGCGATGCGCGAGGCGGTCGCCAATCGCGGGATCGCCGGAGCCACCTTCGAGCACGTCGCATCCCAGGCCGGCGTCAGTCGGGGGCTCCTCCACTACTACTTCGGGACGAAGGAGCGGCTGCTCGTCGAGGTGGTCCGCCGCGACAGCGAGAACCGGGTCCAGCGGCTCGACGCACCGCTCCATGCGGCCGCCGACGTCGACGGCGTCCTCGATGTCCTCGTCTCGAGCCTGATGGACCTGATCGACAACGATCCCGGCTTCTTCGTCGTCCTCTTCGAGCTGTTCGCCGCCGGCCGCCGCAACGAGGAGATCGGCCGTGAGGTCGGGGCGCTCTTCAGCAAGTCCCGCGACCACGTCGCGCGGGCCCTCGAGGAGAAGGACGCCGAGGGCGTGATCTCCCTGCGGTTCGGCGCCGACGCAACCGTGTCGTATCTATTCGCGATCGCCGACGGGCTCGCGGTCCAGGCGCTTTCGGATCCGGAGCGGGACCACACCGAGGTCCTCGAGGCCGGCCGGGTCACCGCGCGGCAGCTCTTCGCCGCCGATCAATAGTGCCTTTTCGTCCAGGCCGCTCGCCGGTTGCAGGTGGCTAGACGCCCCCCGTCCCGATAGGCTGCCCGTTCCGGGGGTTGTCAGGAGAGCGAGAGAGGCCCAAGCGTTGACAAGTAAACGTGGGGAGGACCGGCGCGTCACCACGCAGCCAGAGTCTTCTTTCCTGAATACGCATGGGCAGAGGGGGGCTTCGACTCCAGCTCGAATCGCCGCGGTGGCCGCGGTGCTGATCGCGTTCGCGGTCGTCGTCGTCCTGCTGTTCGGCGGCGGTGGTGGCTACGCCTACACCTTCCTCTTCCAGACCGGCGGCCAGCTCGTGCCCGGCAACGAGGTGCTCGTCGCCGGGCAGCGCGTCGGCACGATCAACTCGATCGACCTGACCGACGACAACCAGGCCGCAGTCGACGTGACCATGGACGAGCCGCTCCGCGAGGGCACGACCGCCCTGATCCGCACGACCTCGCTCTCCGGCGTCGCGAACCGCTACATCTCGCTGACGATGGGCCCCAACAACGGGCCCGAGATCGAGCCCAACTCGACGATCACGGGCGACGACACCACATCTCCGGTCGACATCGACCAGCTCTTCAACATCTTCCGTCCCAAGCAGCGCGCCGCTCTCCAGAAGTTCATCCAGGGCAACGCCACCGTCTACGCCGGCAAGGGCGAGCTCGCCAACCGCGCCTACAAGTTCCTCAACCCGGCCCTCAGCACCTCCACGCAGCTCTTCACCGAGCTCTCGAGCGATTCCGCGGCTCTTTCGCGGTTCCTCGTCTCGGGATCGCAGACCTTCGGCGCCCTGGCCGACCGACAGGACGACCTCTCCTCGCTGATCGTCACCGCGAACCAGACGCTCGGTGCGATCTCGAGCCGCAACGAGGACCTCGACCGCTCGCTGGCCGCCTTCCCGGAGACGCTGCGCCAGCTGAACACGACGCAGGTCAACCTGCGGGCGACCCTCGACGACCTCGATCCGCTGGTCCAGGCGTCGTATCCGGCGACCAAGAACCTCGCGCCGTTCCTCCGCAAGACCGCCCTCGTCGCCAACGAGAGCACGCCGGTCTTCTCGAAGCTCGCCGACATCGCCAAGCTGCCCGGCGCCAACAACGACCTCGCCGACACCCTGAACGAGCTGCCGACGACGAAGAAGAAGGGCAAGCGGGCGCTTCCGGACGCCTCGCAGGCGCTCGACGACTCGGTGCCGGATCTGACCTTCTTCCGTCCCTACACGCCCGATCTGCTCGCCTTCCTGGCGAAGTTCGGGGAGACGATGGCGTACTACGACGGCAACGGCCACTACCTGCGCCTCCAGCCCGCAGCCGCGAACCCCTTCGACGCTCCGGTCGCGGGCGTCTCCGTGGGCAACATCACCCCGACCCCGGCGAACAAGGTGCAGTTCCCGACGCAGCCGAACCCGCCCTACTTCCTCAACCCGATCACCCGCTGCCCCGGTGCCGGTTCGGCGCCCGCACCCGACGCCTCCAACCCGTTCGTGCAGCCCGCCTGGCCGAACAGCGACCTGACCGCTGCCGACTGCGATCCGAGCGACATTCCACCCGGCCCATGAGACGCGTCGTCGCCATATTCCTCGGCCTCGCGGCTCTCGCGGCGCTGATCGCCGCGTCCGCGTCCGGGGACGCCGGCGGATCGGGGCGGCGACTACAAGGTCCGCGCCTACTTCGACAACGCCGGCTTCCTCGTCAACGGCGAGGAGGTCCGCATCGCCGGCGCAACCGTCGGTGTCGTCGACGAGGTCACGGTCTCGCTCCCCGGCGAGAGCGTCAAGGCGAACGGCGACGAGGACCCCGGGAAGGCTGTCGCGGTCCTCTCGATCACCGATCCCGGCTTCCAGGACTTCCGCACCGACGCCTCGTGCCTGATCCGCCCGCAGTCGCTGCTCGGCGAGAAATACGTCGAGTGCGTGCCGACGCAACCGCGCGCTCCGGCCACGGAGCCGCCGCCCGAGCTGTCGCAGATCCCCGACGGCGACATCGGTGAAGGGCAGTACTTCCTGCCGCTCGAGAACAACGGCAAGCAGGTCGACCTCGACCTCGTCAACAACATCACCGGCCAGCCCGAGACCGAGCGGTTCCGCCTGATCCTCAACGACCTCGGCGCCGGCCTTGCGGCGCGAGGCCCCGATCTCGCCGAGGTCATCCGCCGCGCTGACCCCGCGCTGAAGCAGACCGACAAGGTGCTGTCGACCCTGGCCCGGCAGAACAAGCAGCTCGCCCAGCTGGCCAAGGACTCCGACACGGTCCTGACCCCGCTCGCCCGTGAGCGCCAGCACCTGGCCGGCTTCATCCGCAACTCCGCCACGGCCGGCACGGCCGCGGCCGAGCGCAGCAACGACATCGTCGCCGGATTCGACGAGTTCCCGAGCGCGCTTCGCGAGCTGAACAGCACGATGGGCGAGCTCCAGAAGTTCGCCGTGCAGGCGACGCCCGTGGCCGTTGACCTGCGCAAGGCGGCGCCCGGGCTGACCGGCGCGACGAAGGCCCTGACGCCGTTCTCCAAGGCGGCGACGATCTCGGTCAAGAGCCTCGGCAACACGACCGCGGCGGCCTCCGACGATCTCGCCGGCTCGGCCCCCGTCATCCGCCAGCTCCGCAAGGTCGCCGAGACCTCGATTCCCGGCACGAAGAACCTCAACGAACTGCTCAACACGCTGCGCCGCACCGGCGGCACCAAGCAGTTGATGAAGTTCATCATCAACTCCTCCAACGTCGTCAACGGCTTCGACCAGTACGGGCACTACATCCGTGCCCAGCTGCAGATCACCAACTGCGTCGAGTACGTCGTCGCGCCGGTCACCGGCTGCGACGCGAACTGGTCGGACCCCAACACCACCGCGGCGCCCGATCAGCAGACGCTCCTGAACGAGTTGCTCAGGGGCGCGACGCTCAACCAGGCCGGTCAGGTCGTGCCGGCGGATGACAGCGCCTCCGGCGCGGTCGATGCGACCCAGGACTCGGCGACCGTCGATCCGGCTCCCGACGCCGGATCCGGCACGGACAAGCCGGCCGACGCCAAGGGCACCAAGGACCTCCTCAACTTCCTGATCGGAGACGGCAAGTGAGGCGCGGGCAGACCCCCCTGAACGCGGCGTTCCGCAACCCGACGGTGATCGGCGCCCTCGCCGTGCTGCTGACGGTGCTCACCGTCTTCCTCGCATACAACGCCAACAACGGGCTGCCGTTCGTGCAGTCCTATCGCCTCACGGCCCAGGTTCCGAACGCCGCCGCGCTCGTCCCCGGCAACGAGGTGCGCATCGGCGGGGTGCGGGTCGGCGTCGTCGAGTCGATCACCCCCGTGACCGAGGACGACGGCACGTTCGCGGCCGCACTCTCCATGAAGCTCGACAAGTCTGTCGAGCCGCTCCCCGAGGACTCGACGGTGGTGATCCGATCCCGGTCGGCACTCGGGCTCAAGTACGTCCAGATCGTCCGCGGCACCTCCGACCAGGGCTACCCCGCCGGATCGACCCTGCCGCTGACGGCCGCCACTCCGGAGCCGGTCGAGTTCGACCAGCTGCTCAGCACCTTCGACGAGCCGACCCGGGAGAACATCCGCGCGAACCTGAAGGAGTTCGGCAACGCCCTCGCGGGCCGCGGCCCCGACATCAACGAGGCGATCGGGGCCCTGAAGCCGCTTCTGCCCCGGCTCGAGCGCGTGATGCGCACGATCTCCGACCCCAAGAGCGGCATCGGCCCGTTCTTCACGGCGCTCGCCAACTCGGCGTCCGCTGTGGCACCGGTCGCCGAGACCCAGGCCCAGATGTTCGTCGACCTCGACACGACGCTGGCGGCCTTCGCCGACATCGCTCGTCCCTACCTGCAGGACACGATCTCGAAGAGCCCGATCACGCTTCGCGCCGCCAACGAGGACCTGCCCGTCGTCCGGCCGTTCCTCGTCAACTCCCGGAAGCTGTTCGTCAACCTGCAACCGGGAGTGAAGGCCGCGGCGGCCTCGGCGGACGAGATCGAGTCGGCCCTCGTCACCGGGATCCCCGTCCTCCGCGCGTCGCCGCAGCTCAACGAGCAGCTGCCGCCGACGGCGGCGTCGCTGAAGCGCTTCAACGACGACTCGACCGTCCGGGGCGGGCTCACCGACCTGATCGACCTCAACAACGCCCTCGGCCCGCCGCTGCGTTTCATTGCGCCGGCGCAGTCGGTCTGCAACTACGCGACGCTCATCCTTCGCAACGTCGCGAGCTCGGCCGACCTCGGCACCTCGACCGGCAACTGGCAGCGCGGCAACGCGCTCAACTCGCCGTCCGGTCCGAACAGCGAGGGAAGCCCGTCCTCCGCCCCCGCGAACGGCGGCGGCTCCGACCAGCGCAACTTCCTGCACATCAACCCCTACCCGAACACCGCCGCTCCGAGCCAGAGCCCGATCGAGTGCGAGTCCGGCAATGAGCCGTACAACACCGGGGTCCTGTCGATCGGCAACCCGCGGGGTAACCAGGGCGTGATCACCGAGGGCCAGCTCCCCTCACAGATCGCAAGGGGGGGTGGGAAGTAATGGCTCGCTCCCGTCGCCCCAAGCCTGGAGTCAAGGACTTCAACGAGGGCATCTACCACCGCCCGCCCGCCGGACTGAGCTTCTTCAAGACCGGCGTCCTCGCCGCGATCGTGCTGTTGATCCTCACCTACTTCGCCTACACGAAGGAGCTGCCCTGGAGCAGCGAGGGGTACACCGCGACGGCGACGTTCAGCAACGCCACGACGCTGCGGCCCGACGCGCCGGTCAGGATCGCCGGCGTCAACGTCGGCAAGGTGACGAACATTGAGGCGAACGGCGACAACGCCGACGTCACCTTCAGCGTCGATTCGGAAGGGCTTCCCCTCCACGACGACGCGCGGATCACGATCCGGCCGCGCCTCTTCCTCGGCGGCAACTACTTCCTCGACCTGAGCCCGGGAAGCCCGAGCGCGCCGGATCTGCCCGACGGGGGCTCGATTCCCGTCACGGCGACGTCGACGGCCGTCGAGCTCGACGAGGTGCTGGCGGCGCTGCAGAAGCCGGACCGCAAGAACCTCGGGCTCCTGCTCGAAGGCTACGGGTCGGCACTGGTCGACAAGCCGACGCGGAAGAACGACCGCGGCATGGATCCCGAAGTGGTGGGCCTCTCCGGCGCCGAGGCGATCAACAAGTCATTCGATTACGGCGGCCGGGCCGGCAAGACCTCCTCGCAGGTGAGCGAAGCGCTTCTCGGCGAGCAGGCCGGCGACCTCCGCGGATTGATCAAGGCAAGCGGCAGCGTCTTCCAGCAGCTTGCGAGCCGCGACCAGCAGCTCAGCGACCTGATCACGAACTTCTCGATCACCACGGGCGCGTTCGCCTCCGAGGCCACCAACCTCCAGGACACCCTTGCCGAGCTGGCACCGACGCTGGAACAGGCCCAGACCCAGCTCCCGGTCATCAACTCCGCCTTCCCGCCGCTCCGCGCCTATGCCCGCGAGCTGACGCCGGCCGTCAAGGAGCTGCCGTCGACGATCAGGGCCGGCACCCCCTGGCTCTTCCAGGCGGACAAGCTGATGCAGAAGAACGAGCTCGCCGGGATCGTCGACGACCTCCACGCGGCGACCCCGAACCTCGCCGCGGGCACCGCCAACCTGACCGGGCTTCTCACCCAGCTCGGCCTCGTCTCGCGTTGTCAGAGCCAGGTTCTGGTCCCGACCGGTGGAACGGTCATCAACGACACGTTCTCGACCGGCCAGAAGAACTTCCGCGAGTTCTTCTACGCGGCCGTCTCGCAGGCGGGCGCGGGTGCCATGTTCGACGGCAACGGACCGCTCCTGCGGGTCCAGCAGGGCGGCGGACCCGTCTCGGTCAGCGAGCCCTACCCGCAGGGCAACAACAACCCGCCCGGGTTCCCGTCCGACAAGACGAACTGGGCTCGGTCGCAGGCGAACCCGATCGGCACCCAGCCGCTGAAGCCGGCCAGTGATCCCCCCTTCAAGACCAACGTCGCCTGCTTCAAGAACGACGTTCCCGACCTGAACGGCTCGCAGGCCGCGGTCGGCGCCCCCAACCCGGCGGCAACGCCGTTCCCCGGTCCATGAAAAAGGCACTGCGGACATACACCCGTGACTTCATCGCGATCATCGTGCTCGCGATCATCGGCCTGCTCGCCCTGTTCGTGATCCTCTCCCAGCAGAGCACCGCGCTCCCGGCCTGGTTCCCGATCCTCGGGGAGGATCGGTTCGAGCTGAAGACCGAGTTCCAGACCGCGCAGGCGATCACGCCGGGCCAGGGTCAGACGGTGAACCTCTCGGGCGTCGAGATCGGCGACGTGACCGACGTCAACCTCGAGAACGGCGTCGCGGTCGTGACGATGCAGGTCGACCCCGACTTCGCCCAGCTGATCCACCCGGACGCCTCCGCGCTCCTGCGCCCGCGGACCGGCCTTCAGGACATGACGATCGAGCTGGATGCGGGCACCGACCCGGGCGAGATCCCCGAGGGCTTCACGATCCCGCTCGCCAACTCCGAGCCGAACATCAACACCGATCAGATCCTCGCCTCGCTCGACGGGGATACGCGCGCCTACCTGCGCCTGCTTCTCGCCGGCGGCGCCCAGGCGCTCGGGACGACGGAGAAGAGCCAGAACTTCTCCAATGTCCTGCGCCGCCTCGAGCCGACCACCCGGGACATCGCCAAGATCAACGGCGCGATCGCGAAGCGCCGCGACAACCTGCGCCGCGTCGTCACGAACTTCAAGCTGATCGCCGAGGAACTGTCGAAGTCCGACACGAACCTGACCGGCTTCGTCGATTCGCAGTCGAAGGTCTTCGGCGCGTTCGCAGAATCGCAGGCCAACCTCCGTTCCAGCCTCCAGGAGCTACCCGGAGCGCTGCGGGCGACCCGCGGTGCCCTCGGCGCGTCGGCGACCCTCTCCGGCGAGCTCAAGCCCGCCCTGACGGAACTGATCCCCCAGGCGAAGGCCCTCGGTCCGGCCCTGCGCGGGATTCGTCCGTTCTTCCGGCAGACCACGCCCTCGCTGCGCGATCAGGTCCGGCCGTTCACCCGCAACGTGGACGGCACCGTCGAGGATCTGCGGCGCGCATCCAAGCCGCTGCTCGACTCCTCGAAGCAGACGAAGGGCGCTCTCACCGAGCTCAACCAGCTCGTCGACCCGCTCGCCTACAACCCGCCGGGCGATGCCGAGGGCTACCTCTTCTACCTGAGCTGGCTGAACCACAACACCAACTCCATGCTGCTCAACCAGGACGGGCTCGGGCCGCTGCTCCGCACGGTGACCATGTACACGTGCGCCACCTCGTCGCTCGCCGACAACCTTCTCAGCGATCCGACTCGACCGGTGCCGCGTACCGCTCGAGCGCTCATTCGCCTCCCCACGACGGCCGAGATCTGCCCGGCGACGCTCAAGGCTCCGGCCGGGGGCGGCTCCGCGGAGGAATCGCCGGATGGTTCGACCACCGATCCGAGCACGACCACCGACTCGAGCACGACCACCGACTCGACGACGTCCAGTACCTCGACGGAGTCGACCACGACCGATACGACTGCCCCCGCGCCTGCCGCCGGCGGGGCGACTTCGACCACGACCACCGGTGAGACGCCGTAGCTGATGGAAACACGCCCACCGACATTCGGAAGGATCGCGATCGCCGCGGGCTTCGCCCTGTCGTGCTTCGGCCTGCTCCTCTTCCTCTGGCTGGCGTTCGGCGGACCGGTGCCGCTGAAGTCGAAGAGCTACCGCTTCGACGTCCACTTCGACGAGGCGAGCCAGCTCGCCGTCGAGTCGGACGTCCGCATCTCCGGCGTCTCCGTCGGCAAGGTCAAGGGGATCGAGCTGGCCGACGACGGGCTCGCCGACGCGACGATCGAGATCGATCCCAAGTACGCGCCGATCCCCTCCGACACGCGAACGATGCTGCGCCAGAAGACGCTCCTCGGCGAGACTTACGTCGAGCTGACCCCGGGCAACGCCGACGCGCCGCCGCTGCCCGAGGGCGGGACGCTTCCGAACGCCCAGGTCTCCGACGCCGTCCAGCTCGACGAGATCTTCCGCGCCTTCGACGAACCGACCCGCGCCGCGTTCCAGACCTGGATGGCCGATGCGGCCGTGGCGTTCAAGGGTCGCGGCATCGACCTCAACGCAGCCCTCGGCAACCTCGACCAGTTCGCCGAGCGCGGCGACGACCTGCTGCGTGTCCTCGACACCCAGCGGCTCGCGGTCAAGAAGCTGCTCGCCGACGGTGGCACGACCTTCAACGCGATCAGCAAGCAGCCCGACCAGCTTCGCAGCCTGATCAACAACACCGAGTCGGTCTTCTCGACGACGGCGGCGCGCGACGAGCAGATCCGCCAGATCTTCCAGGCACTGCCGACCTTCCTCGACGAATCGAAGCTGACCCTGGACCGGCTGGCCGAGTTCTCGACGGACACCAACCCGCTCGTCACTCAGCTGCAGCCGGTGGCGCGTCAGCTCAGCGGAACCTTCCTCGCTCTGCAGCGGCTCTCGCCGGAGCTCGAGCGCTTCTTCGTGGGCCTGAAGCCCGTGATCCGCCAGGCGGAGCCCGGGTTCAGTTCGCTGCGGACGGTCCTCGACGACCAGCTGCCCCCGTTCCTCGGGGATCTCGACCCGGCCTTCAACCAGCTGATCCCGATCCTCGACACGGTCAACCGCTATCGCAGCGAGGTCACCGCGTTCCTCGGCAACACGTCGGCGGCGTTCAACGGCGAGAGCACGCCGGGCTCACTGAACTCCGCCTACAAGTTCCTCCGCGCGGCGGGTCCGCTCGGGCCGAGCGTGCTCACGTCACCGGATTCGCCATACAAGACATCGAGGCTCAACGCCTACATGAAGCCGGGCGGATATTCCGAACTGGCTCAGGGCCTGAAGAGCTTCTACACCGCCAACTGCTCGAGCGGCGACAGCGTGACCTTCCAGCAGGGCGACCTCAGCAACAGCCTCTGGGCCGACGTCCAGCAGTACGCCCTCGGCGGGGCAGGCATCACCAACACCGACAACGTGCCGACCCCCGGCTGCGTCCAGCAGGGCAAGCAGTCCTCGATCGGCGGCTCCCCGAGCCAGCAGACGACTTATCCGCACGTTAACTCGGGCCGCTAGGGTGCTGAACGAGAGCTGACCGACACCGCCGACCAGGGCGCCGCAACTTTGTGAGCCCGTCGGTGTTCTTGGTCACAGTTCGCGCGGTCCCGGCCCACCAGCCGGATCCGGGACACCGGATAGATCGGCACACCCAGTGCGGGTCCCGCCGAATGCCGTCTTTTGATGCCCACGAAAACCCCAGGAGGAATGAGAAAGCATGCGTAAGTACCTGATAGTCGCGGTTGCGGCGATCGTTTCGTCCCTCGCCCTGAGCAGCATTGCCCAGGCCGACCCGATTCAGTCGATCACGGCCAACCTGACTCCGACGAAGCTGTCGAAGAAGACCTACAAGCCGGCGCAGATCTACGTCGAGATCCTGACCGGCCCGAACAGCGACAGCGCCACCAACCCGGAGCAGCCGCCGAGCGCCTTCAACACGAAGGTCAACTTCCCGGCCAACATGAAGTTCGACACCAAGAAGGTGCCGAGCTGCAAGGGCACCGAGGCGCAGTTGCAGAACTCGACGACCGAGCAGGCCAAGTCGATCTGTGGCACGAAGTCGATCGTCAGCAAGGGCTCCAAGACCCCGGTCGGACCCGAGCACGAGACCGGCACCTCCGCGTGGGTCACGGTCGACCTGCCCGGCGACAACACGACGCTCGGCGTCCCCGTCGTCGTCACCGCGTTCAACGGCACCGCCAAGAACAGCCTGTTCCTGCACGCCCGTGCGGATTCGGTCAACAACACCTCGGTCCTGATCGGAAAGATCCAGAACGGCCCGAAGGGTTACGGCAAGACCCTGAACGTCAAGATCCCGCCGCTTCTCGCCGGTGCGATCAGCCGCTTCACGACCACGGTGAAGAACGGCAAGTACGTCCAGGCTCGCTGCAAGAACAAGAGCATGAAGTACCAGGCCGTCACGAAGTACGACAACCACCCGACGACCTCGGACGACTTCAAGCAGAAGTGCAAGCAGAAGTAGCTTCCGCTTCGAACTGAACGTCCGGACGGGCGGCCCCTCGGGGCCGCCCGTTCTGCGTTCTGGGGGAATTCGGGGAGATGCGATTTTTCTCCGGACAACCTGCGCACCGACGGCAGCCCGGTCGCTAGGATGCGCGGCACAGGAGAGAAACGCGACGGATCGGCCAGTTGCAGGCAGGTTCGGCGCGAAATGTGAAATCGAGAGAAGTCCGCGGGTCACGCGGGCCAGATCGGCCGATGAGGCCTGATTCATGGGACCTAGGAGGAAGAATGCGTAAGTACCTGATAGCCATGGTGGCGGTCATCGTCGCTGCGTTGGCCCTGCCGAGCATCGGCCAGGCCGACCCGATCCAGTCGATCACGGCGAACCTGACACCGGCGAAGCGGGACAAGAAGAAGTTCAAGCCGGCGCAGATCTATGTCGAGATCCTGACCAGCCCGAATAGCGGTTCCGGCACCAACCCGGAGCAGCCGCCGAGTGCGTCGAACACGAAGGTCAACTTCCCGAAGAACGCGAAGTTCGATCCGACGGCCGTTCCGCGGTGCAAGGGCACCGAGGCACAGCTGCAGAACACGACGACCGACCAGGCCAAGGACATCTGCGGCACGAAGTCGATCGTCAGCAAGGGCTCGAAGACGCCGACCGGACCTGAGCACGAGACCGGCACCTCCGCGTGGGTCACGGTCGACCTACCCGGCGACAACACGACGCTCGGCGTCCCCGTCGTGGTGACCGCGTTCAACGGCACCAACAAGAACACGCTGTTCCTGCACTCCCGCGCGGACTCGGTGAACAACACCTCGGTCCTCGTCGGCAAGCTCAAGTCGGGCAAGAAGGCCCCGAAGGGCTACGGCTCGCAGCTCGACGTGACGATTCCGCCGCTACTGGCGGGAGCGATCGCCCGATTCACCACCACGGTGAAGAACGGCAAGTACGTCCAGGCCCGCTGCAAGGTCAAGAGTGAGAAGTGGCAGGCCGTCACCACGTTCGACAACTACACGTCGCCGACCGTGAGTGATGACTACAAGTCCAGCTGCAAGCAGAAGTAGCTGCTGCTGAACCAGTCAGGTGATGCGAACGGGGCGGCCTCAGGGCCGCCCCGTCGCGTTCCGGGGTCGCTAGGAGCGCTGCTCGCCGAGCCAGGCGGCGATCCGCTCGCCGATCTGGGTGCCCTGATCCTCCTGGAGGAAGTGGGAGGCGTTCTCGATCGTCTCCGGCGGGGTCAGGTTGAGCCGCTCGGCGACGGCGTGTCCGGTCTTGAGCGGGATGATCGGGTCGGAGTCGGCCCAGAGGCAGAGGGAGGGGAGGTCACGCTTCGCGATTCCCTCCGCTGCGGCCCCGCCCTCGGCGGCGCCGGGATCGTCGGGGCTGGTCGGAAGCATCAGCGGGAAGGCACGGGCGCCGGCCTTCGAGGCTGCGTCCGGGTAGGGAGCGTCGTAGGCCGCGACGACGTCGGCGGTCGGCTCGATCGCGCAGGCACCCTTGACCAGCATCGAGACGGGCAGGTCCTCGGTCCTGCGGACGAAGTCGCGGAACGTCAGCCACGCGTCGGTCATCCGCTGGTGGCCGTTGAAGATCCCGGTGTCCATGACGACGATCCGCGAGCACATCTCGGGGTTCTCGGCGGCGACGCGCATCCCGACCGGGCCGCCCCAATCGTGGACGACGAAGGTCGCGTCGCGGACGCCGGCCTGCTCGAGCATCCAGGTCGCCGCCTCGACGTGGCGGTCGTAGGAGTACCACTCGAGGTCGGTCGGCTTGTCGGAGCGGCCGAAGCCGGGTAGATCGGGGGCGATGCAGCGATAGCTGGCGCCGAGTAGCGGCGGGATGACCTTGCGCCACAGGAACGACCAGGTCGGCTCACCGTGGAAGAGGACGACGATCGGGCCCTCGCCCTCGTCGATCCGCGCCAGCCGGATCCCGTCCCAGTCGAGGTACTGCGGCTCCCATGGGAAGTCGGGCAGATCCGCGAAGCGTTCGTCAGGGGTACGGATCGCGGCGACGCTCATCGGGGGCGCAACCTACCCGAAGAGCTTCGCGAAGGTGAGCAGGTGCCTGGGACCGCCGCGGAGGCGGAGGCGGCGCTGGAGCAGCAGCTTCGGGGGCGCGACGGCGCCCTTGCTCACCTCGATGAAGTCGCGCCAGCTCGACTCGAGCGTGACGTCGGCGGTCGGCGCCTCGCCGGCTTCGGCCCGCGTCGAGCCGTTGTCGACCACGAGGTGCCAGGGGGCGGCGTCGGCGAAGCGCCACTGGACCGTGAACGGCCCGTGGCCGTTGACGACGCCGGGATCGACGGCCCGGCTGACCGAGTCGAAGTAGAGCGCCTGGATCTCGGGTGAGCTGTCCGGCTCCTGCCCGGGCTCGCCGATGACGCCGGCCTCGGACATCCTGATCACGTTCGTGGCCCGCTCCATCGGATCGAGATCGAAGTCGATCGGTGCGACGCCCGGGGGCATCTCCTGCATCGGGTAGCCGATCGCCTTCCACTTCATCTCGACCGCCTTGAACCCCCAGGCGGCGATCTCCTCGAGCTCGAAGCCGTAGCAGCGGGTGTACTCGCGGTCCCAGTTCGGCGGGATGAACACCGACGAGAGCCACGGCATGACCTCGGTGAGCAGTTCGTCGACGGCCGCCTTGCACTCGTCAGAGTCGGCGAGCAGCTCGCTGAGGACCTTGACGCCGAAGCCGATGTGGCGCTGCTCGTCGCGGGAGACGTGCTCCATGCCGGCGCTGAAGCCGGGCATCGTCCCCTCGCGGACGAAGAAGTCCTCGATGAAGTGCTGGCCCGGCTGGGCCATGCTCGCCTCGACGATCAGGTGGTAGAGCGTGATCGCCTGCGCGAACTTGGGCAGCGAGCGGTCGCGGCGGAGCTCGTCGGCCATCTTGTCGAGGCGGTTGAAGACCTGCTTGTAGCCCCAGCCGAGGTGCTGCTCGGTGAAGGCGAGGGTCGCGGCGATGTCGTCGCCGGCGCCGATCACCTCGCTGAAGAAGCGGTGGAAGAAGACGGCGTGGCGCGCTTCGTCGACCTGCTGGGTCGTCAGGAAGTATTTCTGCTCCTCCTTCGGCGCCGCGTCGATGTAGGGGGAGAGGTTGTCAGCGACCGAGTCCTCGCCGAAGAAGAACATCGAGTAGATCCAGAGCGCCGACTTGCGCTGGATCTCGGTCAGGTTCTGCCAGCCGACCTTGTCCTCGCTGAAGTCGATGTCCATCGCCGACCAGTTGTTCTGCTCCCAGCGCGTGTACAGATCGGTGTAGGTGATCCGGCTCGTCAGGTTGTTCTCGGCGACAGACATGGGTTCTCCTCCTCGGTGGCATCGACGGCGGTTCCCGCGGCCGCGATTGATGGCTCGCGCCAGCATATACGCGCCACTGGCCAGCCAGCCAGGTGCGTGAGGGATGTCACACAGCTGATCTCGCGAACCGCATGGAATCGGGCGATCCGCACGCGACCCGGGCATCGAATAGGTTGCCCGCATGGAGTCCTCGCAGACGCCGCCGCCCGGCGGCGGACCGGTCAACCCGCCCCCTTCCGACCCGCCCGCGGCACGCCGCCCCCTCTTCGGCCTCGGCCGGCGGCAGCGACAAGGCGGCGTCGGCCTGCGAATCGGCGCCGTGGTCCTGGCGCTTTCATCCTTGCGATCATCTGCGCCGTCGCCGTGATCGTGATGGTCGACGTCAACGACACCGGCATCTGCGCCGATGTCAGCGCCGATCAGATCCAGGTCGGCGGCTACGAGTGCTACGACTTCTCCGACTCCGTCAAGCCGATCGTCCTCGGCGCCGGATGGATCGGCGCCGTGCTCGCCGGCATCGCGGCGCTGATGGCCCTCGCCTTCACGGTCCGCGGCCGCGGCGGTCGCCCACTGCTGCTCGTCACGGCCGCCGCCGCGATCTTCCTCGCGATCAGCATCATCGCCGCCCAGGCCTGAGCAGCCGATTCAGATCGGTCGCCAGCGTCGCCGCTGCGGAGCGGTCGTGCAGTTGCGCCCAGGTCACGTAGACGACCATGAAGCCGGCGAGCGTGAGGTGACGGGTGCGCTCGGCGTCGCGGGTCATGGCGGCTGCGGTGCCGTGGAAGGCGAAGCTCTGGAGCTCGACGATGACGCGTTGCTTCGGCCAGAGGCAGTCGGCCACGTAGTTCCGGCCGTCGGCGTCGACCGCCGCGTTGAGGAGCGGTGGCGGAAAGGAGTGGGCGGCGAGGAAGCGGGCGAATCGTTCTTCGAGGGCCCCGACGGTGACGCCGCGGCCGACCGCGGTTGAGGCGAGGGCTTCGCGGAGCCGGGCCGTGCCGCGCTCGCCCTGGTGGCGATCGACGAGGGCTGTGAGGGGGAGGGGGTCGGCGAGGCGGCGTGCCTCGGCTTCGTTGAGCGCGCGGACCAACGCGTCATGGTCGAGGACGGTGGCGAGGTCCAGCAGCGTCCTCGGGATCGTCGTGATCGGGATGCCGTCGAGCGTTGTCGTCTCGTCCGGCGGGAGGATGCTGCAGTGGAAGTCGATCCGATCGGTGCTGCGGCGCCACGAGGGGACGGTGACGGCAGGCCTCCCGGTCCACGCGCGCAGAGTCCACCCTGCGCCCGCCGGCCGGTGACTGAGCGCGGCGCCCGCACCACCGGCGAGAACGGCGGCCATCCAGTGACCGCGGAGGGACAGGCTCGGGTGGCCGATCGCGTAGACGCCGCGATGGACGCGGTGGAGATGGCCGGCCGCGACGCGCCCCTCGATCGCGCGAGCGGACAGCCCGAGGGCGCGGAGCTGTCGATAGGACGCGACCCCGTGCTGTCGCCCGGCGAGGGCAGCGATCTCCGCATCCGAACGGTGAACCCGATTCCGTCCCCCGATGCGGTGGGTTTCGTCGGGTTCACCGGGCATCGGGCGATCTTGGCCCGGCGGGACGCACCTCTCAATGCCAGAACCGAACCGCGCCGTGCCGTATGACGTGCGAGAGGCGCGCCCCGCGGGCCGCCCCGACCCTGACTAGCCCTTCGGGCTGACCCAGTCGGCTTCGAGCTTCTCGAGGAGAAGCTCGGCGAGCCCGTCGACCGGGACGCGCTCCTGCGTCAGCGAGTCGCGGTCGCGGAGCGTGACCGTGTCGTCGACGGCCGTGTCGCCGTCGATCGTGATGCCCCAGGGGGTGCCGATCTCGTCCTGGCGGCGGTAGCGCTTGCCGATCGAGCCGCCCTGGTCGTACTCGGCGCCGATCCGGTGCTTCAGCGAATCGAAGACCTCGCGGGCGCGTTCGGGCATCCCTTCCTTGTTGACGAGGGGCATGACGGCGACCTTGACCGGAGCGAGCTTGGGGTGCAGGCGGAGGACGGTGCGCGAGCGGCCCTCGACCTCCTCGACGTCGTAGGCGTCGACGATGAACGCGAGCATCGCCCGGTCGACGCCGGCGGCCGGCTCGATCACGTGAGGCACGTAGCTCTCGCCGCTCTGCTGGTCGAAGTACTCGAGCTTCTCGCCGCTGAACTTCGCGTGCTGGGTGAGGTCGAAGTTGCCGCGGTCCGCGATCCCTTCGAGCTCGGAGTAGCCCATCGGGAAGCGGTACTCGATGTCGGAGGTGGCGCTGGAGTAGTGCGAGAGCTCGTCGGACTCATGGGCACGAAGGATCAGGTTTTCGGGCCGGATGCCGAGGTCGGTGTACCAGGACATCCGCTGCTTCATCCAGTGCTCGTGCCACTTGCCGGCGTCGTCGGGCGGGCAGAAGAACTCCATCTCCATCTGCTCGAACTCGCGGGTGCGGAAGATGAAGTTGCCGGGCGTGATCTCGTTGCGGAAGGACTTGCCGATCTGGGCGATCCCGAACGGCGGCTTCTTGCGCGCGAACTGGAGGACGTTCTTGAAGTTGATGAAGATGCCCTGCGCCGTCTCGGGCCGGAGGTAGACCTCGGAGCCGGTCTCGGCGACTGGCCCCACCTGCGTCTTGAACATCAGGTTGAACTCCCGTGCCTCGGTGAGCTCGCAATTGGGACCGTCGCCCGGGGACTTCGAGGGCTTCTGCGGGCAGGTGGCCGTCTCGATGTGGTCGGCGCGAAAGCGCTGTCCGCAGGTCTTGCAGTCGACCATCGGGTCGCTGAAGCCGCCGATGTGGCCCGATGCCTCCCAGACACGGGGGTGCTGGATGATCGCCGAGTCGATCGCGACGATGTCGTCGCGGTCGCGCAGCATCGCCCGCCACCACTCGTTCTTGACGTTGTTCTTGAGCAGCACCCCGTAGTGGCCGTAGTCGTAGGTCGAGCCGACGCCACCGTAGATCTCCGACGACGGGAAGATGAAGCCGCGGCGCTTGCAGAGCGCGACGATCTCGTCGAGGCTGGGGCCTACGGGGCTATCGGGGTCGGTTGTGCCTTCAGGGGTGCCGGTCATGGGCAGGGAACCGTACCTGTCGGCTCGACGAGTCCGCGCGTCTGGTTACTTGGCGGCGCGCGGAGAGAGCTTCGTGCGGGTCCCGTTCGCGTCGACGATCGTCACCGCGAACGGCTTCAGGCGCTTCGCCTTGACGCCCTTGCGGGCCTTCACCGCGCCCCTCGCGAGGCGGACGCCGATCCGGTCGACACCGCCGCCCTTCGCCTTGATGCTGAGCGTCCGGCCGTGGCCGCGGACCGATCCGCCGGACACCTTGGAGCCGTTGACGAGCCGGCGCTTGGCGCCGACCTTCAGCCCCCGCGGCAGCTTCACCCGCGCCTTGGCGATCGGCGTCGCCCCGGCGTGGAGGCGGATCCCGACCTTCGGCTTGCCCGACTTCAGCTTGCTGACGCGGGCCTTCGCCCGCGGTCGTCCCTCACCGCCGCCCACGCAGGTCGACTGCGCTTCCGAGTCGACGTGGGTCGACTTGCCGGAGTGGCTGTCGAAATCGGCGCCGAACATGAACGGCGGCGGCGAGCACGGATCGCGGCCGGCGACGTTGAGCCCGCCCGGGCCACCGGCGAACGTCAGGCTGAAATCGCTGAGCGGGATGTCCGGCAGCCCGTTGAAGGTGACGAAGATCTGCAGCCCGGACGGGACGGCGGCCGCCGAGATCGCGCCCTTCACCTTCAGCGCCAGCCCGCCCTTGAGGTCGACCCCGAGGTCGGGGAACGGCGAGGGGATCGCGGGCTTGACCAGATAGACGTTCCCGGCCAGCGGGCTCGCCTGCAGCGGCGAGGCTGCGACGGCGCTGCCGACCTTGGTGTTGTCGGGGCAGTTGCCGGCGTCGAAGTCGGGGATCTCGCACTGGATCGCCAGTGCCGGGCCGTTGCCGATGATGTCGGTCGGGAGCGTCACCACCGCCTTCTTCAGGCCGGCCTCCTCGATCGTCTGCGAGATCGACGTCGTCAGCTCGACGGGATCGGCGAGGTCCTTGCTGACCTGACGGATCTTCGCGCCGAACTTCGGGCTGAACGGGAGCGCGTCGCAGTTCGTCGTCGTGAACTGGTCCTGGCTGGAGGCGGTCGCGCCGCTGTAGGCGTCGGCGTCGATCTTGACCGTCTGCACCCCGCAGGAGGTCGGGTTGCGGAGGAAGCCGGCGCCGCCGTTGACCTTGCCCTTCAGCGTCAGGGCGACGCCGGTCACCTCGAGCGGTGTCGAGATGCCGGCGATCTTGGCCGAGTTCGGGATGTTCCTGAGGCCGGTGTCGAGGCCGAAGTCGCTCTGCCGGAGCGATGCGGTCTGCTGGAGGATGATCTTCGGCAGGACCGCGCCGAGGCCGGGCACGGGGGCGGGGTCGAGGACGATTCCGAACCGGGCGGGCTCGCCCTGGCGCGGCTCGACGTTGTAGACCTGCCCGTTGACCGTCAGCGGGATCGGCAGCAGGCCGAGCGGCTTGACGTTGACGTTGTTGGTGGCGTCGCCGACGTCGCTCTTGGCGGGGCAGGCATCGGCCTGCAGCTGCGTCTCCGAGCAGGTCGGCGTTGCCAGCGGGTTGCCGATCAGCCCAGGCGGGAGGTGCACGGTCAGGTCCTTGAGGCCGTTGCTCGGGTCGGTGACCGAGAACTGCACGGTGAAGTCGCTGTTGGCGCCGGCGGCCTTGCTCGCCGGTTGCGCCGAGAAGGGGGAGATTCCGAAGGCCGCGTTCGCTGCCGGCGCGGCGACGAGCAGCACGGCGAGCGCGGCGAGGAAAGCCATCGCCCGCATCGGTCCCCTTATTCCCCTGCCTGCCGGATCCCTCATCCGGCCTATGATGATGCCACACAAATGCCGATCTACGAATACAAGTGCGAAAACGGACACACCTTTGAGGAGATGCAGTCCATGTCCGAGGACGCGCTCGAGAAGTGCACGATCTGCGGCGCTCCGGCGCGACGCGTTCTCCACGCTCCGGCCGTCCACTTCAAGGGCTCCGGCTTCTACACGACCGACTACGCCCGCAAGGGCAGCGGCTCGAAGGCCGCCAACGGATCTGACTCCTCCAAGTCCGAGTCGAAGAGCTCGGAGGGCTCCGACAAGAAGAGCTCCGGCGACTCCGGCTCGTCGTCGTCGAGCGGCGGCGACAAGACGCCCGCCAAGAAGGACTGACTACCGGCTCACTCGCCGCCCGGCGAGCACTTCGGCGGGTTCGGACCCTTTTCGCCGAGCAGCTTCTTGACCGCGGTCAGGCACTGCTTCTGGTCGACGATCAGCGCGCCGTCGGCGGTCTGGCCGGAGGGGTTGAGGATCTTCGTTCCGGAATCGCCGGCGATCGCCGCCGAGAGGGCGAGCTGGGGCAGGACGAAGCCGCCCATGTCGCTGACCATCGCCTTCGGTGCGTTCCAGCCGATCCACGGGCCCTTGATGAAGTTGATCGGCGCCCGCCACGGGCTCGTCAGCTGGCTCTTGATCCCCTGAACGATCAGCTGCTGCGTCCGCGCCCGGTCGGTGTCGTTGTAGGCGGCGGCCTCGTCGGTGTGGGCGAGGTTCTCGCGCGTCCGGGCCAGCGCCAGCGCCTGGTCGCCGTTGAGATGGTTCTCGCCGCGATCGAGTTTCAGCGTCACGCCGCCGTTGGTGGAACCGCCGTTGATCTCCGACTTGATCTTCTGCGGCAGGCTGACCGTGACGCCGCCGATCGAATCGATGAAGTCGGCGAAGCCGGTGAAGTCGAGGATCACCACGTGGTTGATGTCGATCCCGAGGAAGTCCTCGACGGTCTTGATCTGAAGCGCGGCGCCGCCGAACGCGTAGGCGGCGTTGATGCGCTGGTCGTCCTGGCCGGGAATGGAGGCGAGCGTGTCGCGCGGGATCGAGAGCTTGTCGAACGAGCCGCCGCCGGCGTGGACGACCATCAGCGTGTCGGCGCGTGAGGGCAGGCAGCTCGACGGCGGCGGGTCGCCGTGGGCCGCGGCGTCGAGGCACTTCGGGTTCGTTTCGGCGCCGGCCTCGTTGCTGCCCTCGGGACGGGCGTCGGTGCCGATCACGAGGATGTTCTGGCCGCTGAAGATCATCAGCGGGAAGCCGCCGAGCTCGGCGGCGGCGTCCTCGTTCAGCTTCGACTTCTGGATCTGCGCCGAGACGACGAACGCGGCGAAGCTGATCAGCAGCCAGACGCCGGCGCCGATCGCGACCCACTTGACGACCTTGCGCCAGGTCGGCTTCTCGCCGGGGGGCGTCTTCGAGCCGCCTCGTGAGAGCCGCTCGCGGAGCGAAGGGCCGCCGTCGGTGCCGGTCCGCTTGAAGCCGCGGCGCGCCTTGTAGACCGTGTAGCCGGTGCCCTCGGCGGGTGCATCGTCGTTCGGGGCATCGCCGGGCGCGGCGCGCTCGGAGGGTTTCGGCTCTGCCCGTCGCCCGCGTCCACGGCTCCTCGATCCGGCCTTGTAGACGTTGTAGTCGGGGCGATCCGGGCGTTCGGGGTCGCCGGGTGCCATTACGCGGTAATACTGCCGCATGCCCTCCCGGTTTCCTGCTTCGTGACCTCACCCGGCCCCTCGCCGGCCCTCGGCCCCGAGACGATCGGCGTCGACCTCGGCGGCACGAAGATGCTCGTCGGCGTCGTCGACGGCGAGGGCCGGACCCTCCACAGGCGGGTCGCGACCTCGGCCGGGCTCAGCGGCGACGAGGTGCTGGCGCTGCTCGAGACCGAGATCCAGATCGCGCTCGACGCCCGTCCCGGCGTCGCAGCCGTCGGGCTCGGGGTGCCCTGCATCGTCGACCTCGAGGGTCGCTACTGCATGAACTCGAACCACCTGCCGCTCGTCGAGGTCCCGCTCCGGGATCGCGTCGCCGCCTTCACCGGATTGCCGGTGGCGATGGACAACGACGGCAACGCGGCGGCGATCGCCGAGCTGAGCCGCGGCGCCGCCCGGGGGGCGACCAACGTCGTGCTCCTGACGATCGGGACCGGGATCGGCGGCGGCCTGATCCTCGGCGGCAGGCCGTATCGGGGCTCGCGCGGGGCGGGCGCGGAGCTCGGTCATTTCGTCGTCGACCTCAACGGGCCGCCCTGCCAGGGAAACTGTCCCAATCACGGCTGCATCGAATCCATCGCGTCGGGAACGGCCCTCCGCATCGAGGCCGAGTTCGCCGTCGCCGAGAACCCGGAATCCGGCATCGCCCGCGCTGCGGCCGGGGGCGCGATCGTCGACGGGCGGCTCGTGACCGAGTTGGCTCAGGCGGGGGAGCCGGTGTCGGTCGAGATCCTCGAGGACGGTCGGCGGCCGTCTCGGCGTCGCCCTCTCCGGGCTCGCCAACATCTTCGATCCCGACGTGATCGTGATCGGCGGCGGCGTCATGGCGGCGGGGGACCTGCTGCTCGAGCCGGCGCGCGAGCAGTTCGCGGCCCGGACGCTGACCCCGCAGAACGAGACGCCGATCCGCGCCGCCGCGCTCGGTCCCGACGCGGGGATGATCGGCGCCGCGATCCTCGCCGCCGGCGCCCTGCAGCCGGCTGGAGCGGGGGCCTGATGGCCGGCCGCCTGATCGTCTGCCCGACGCCGATCGGCAACATCGGCGACGTCTCGCCGCGGGTCCGCCAGGCGCTCGCCGACGCCGACCTCGCCGCCTGCGAGGACACGCGGCGGGCCGGGCGCCTCTACGAGCGCCTCGAGCTCGACCCGCCACGGTTCGTCTCCAACCACGACAGCAACGAGGAGGGGAGGGCGCCTCAGATCGCACAGGCGATCGAGCGCGGCGCCCGCGTCGCGCTGCTCAGCGACGCCGGCACCCCGGTCCTCTCCGACCCCGGCTACCGGTTGATCAGGACCTGCATCGATCGCGGTCTCGAGGTCGAGGTGCTCCCGGGCCCGACCGCGATCACGACCGCCCTCGTCGCCTCGGGGCTGCCGGCCGACCGGTGGCGGTTCGAGGGGTTCCTGCCGCGCCGGGCCGGCGAGCTCGAGCGGGTGCTCCAGTCGACGGAGACGGTCGTCGCCTTCGAGTCGCCGCGCCGGCTGCCGGCTTCGCTGCGAGCGCTGGCCGCTCTCGCGCCCGACCGCGAGGCGGCAGTCTGCCGCGAGCTGACCAAGCTCCACGAGGAGGTGGCCCGCGGCACCCTCGGCGATCTCGCCCGCCAGTTCCGCGGCGAGGTAAAGGGGGAGATCGTCGTCGTCATCTCCGCGTCGAGCAAGCGGGCGTCCGCTCCCGACACCGCCTTCGCCGTCGACGCCCTGCGCCGCCTCGTGCAATCCGGCGCCCGTCCCCGCGCGGCCGCCCAGGTCGTCGCGACGCTGACCGGCACGCGGCCGAACGAGCTCTACCGGGAGCTGACCGGCCGCGAGCCGCGGCAGTGACCCACTTCCCGGCACCACCGACGGCACTCGGGCGCGGCGTGATCGTCGCCGCCGGGGCCGAGCCGCCGGCCGAGTGGGCGGGAGTCGCGCGCGTCGTCGTCGGCCCGAGGGAGCTCGCCGATCCCTCGGCGGTCGTGGGGCTCCTGCACGCGCGGTGGGCCGCTCGCGAGCCGGTCGTCGTCGAGCTCGGGGCCGACCCGGTCTCGTTCCGCGAGCCACAGTCGATCGCCGAGGCGCCCTATTCGCTCGCCCCCGGGCTCGACCTGCCGTTCGACCGCCTTCACCACCTCGTCTGGGCCAACAACTACGACGCCCGCTCCGGCGAGCCGATCTGGTGGTGGGGGGAGAAGGCCGCCCGCCTCGGGGCCGTCGTCTCCGGGGCGGCGGACGTTGCGCTCACCGACGGCCGCGACGCGTGGATCGACGGCGGCCCGCGCTGGAGCGCGCCCGAGACCGAGGCCTTGGTGATCGAGTCCGGCGCCGTCGAGGCTGGAATCCTCGAGCCGATCCCCGCCGACAGGCCCGGTTCGGCGGCCGAGCTCGCCCCCGACCAGCTCGCGGCCGTCGAGCACCACGGCGGCCCCGTCCGCGTCATCGCTCCGGCCGGTTCGGGGAAGACGCGGGTCCTCACCGAGCGGATGCGCCACGTCCTCGCCGACCGCGGGTACCGGCGCGAGGCGGTGATCGCGGTCGCCTACAACAAGCTCGCCCAGAACGAGCTCGAGACCCGCCTTCTTGCCCTCGACCCGCGGACGCGGACCCTGAACTCGCTCGGCTACTCGCTCCTGAACCGCCATCGCGGCTCCCGCGCGCACGTCCTCAGCGAGCCCGAGGCGCGCGACATCATCGCCCGGGTCTTCCCGATCCCGAAGCAGCGTCGCACCAACACCGACCCCGTCGGTCCCTACCTCGACGCCCTGACCGTCTGCCGGCTCGGACTCGTGCCGCCATCCGAGGTCGAGGAGATGCGCGACGACGTCCCCGGCTTCACCGAGGGCTTCGACGCCTACCGCGACCAGCTCGCCCGTTCCGGCGGCATCGACTTCGACGAGCAGATCTATGGGGCGCTCGAGGCGCTGCTCCGCGACGGCGAGTTCCGGCGGCGCGTCCAGCGCGAGCACCGCCACCTCCTCGTCGACGAGTTCCAGGACCTGACGCCGGCCCACGTCCTGATGATCCGGCTCCTTTCGATGCCCGGCTTCGACGTCTTCGGGGTCGGCGACGACGACCAGACGATCTACGACCATGCCGGCGCCGACCCGCGCTTCCTCGTCGACTACGCCGAGTTCTTCCCGGGTGCCGAGCAGGCGGCGCTCGAGGTCAACTACCGCTGCGCCGAGGCGATCGTCGCCGGCGCATCGCAGCTGCTCGGCTACAACCGGCTGCGCGTCCCGAAGTCGATCCGGGCGGCAGCCGGGGCCGACGAGAGCCCTGAGGCCCTCGAGATCCGCATCCGCCCGTCGTCGGAGGCGGCCGAGACGCTCGTCGGGCTGGTCCGCGACTGGCTCTCGGAGCCCGAGGTGGGGCCTGACGATGTCGCCGTCCTCGCCCGCGTCAACTCGCTGCTGTTGGCGCCGCAGGTCGCGCTGTTCTCCGCCGGAGTACCGGTCGCTTCGGCCGTCCGCGGCGACATGCTCGACCGGACCGGCACCGCCGCCGCGCTCGCCTGGCTGCGGGTCGCCGTCGACCCCGAGAACCTCGTCGGCGCCGACCTCGAGGCGATCCGGCGCCGGCCGTCTCGCGGCTTTCCGCGCTGGATCAGCAAGTGGCTCGCCAACTGCCGCTCGCTGGACGACCTCCGCATGGTCGGCAGGCGGATCGACGACGCCCGGGTCGCCGGCAAGGTCGACGAGATGGCCGACGACATCGGCATGCTCGCCGGCCTCGCCGCGTCGGGCGCGCGGACGCGGGAGCTGCTCGAGGCGGTCCGCGACCGGATCGGCCTCGGCGGCGCGATGGAGATGCTCGACGGCTCGAAGGGGAGCGAGGCGACGGCGAGCCATCTCGACGACCTCGAGGGGCTGATCCAGGTCGCCGACCTCCACGACGAGCCGGGCGGGTTTGAGCCGTGGCTGCGGGCGGCGCTCGAAGCGTCCGCCGGCGGCGAGGGCGTCAGGCTTGCGACCGTCCACCGGGTCAAGGGACGGGAGTGGGACCGGGTCGCCGTCTACGGCGCCGACCAGGGGCTGATGCCGCACCGGCTCAGCGAGAGCTGGGAGGCCGAGCGCCGCGTCCTGCACGTCGCGATCACCCGCGCCCGCCATCGCTGCGTCGTCCTCGCCGACGCCGAGCGCGCCTCGCCGTTCCTCGCCGAGATCCGCGGCGAGGCGAAGGAGGCCGCGACGAAGCCGGCGGTCACCCCCGACATGCTCGGCGCCGCGACCTCGCGGGCGCGGCGGGCGATGGGCAGCCGCGCCGCCGACTCGCCGTTGGAGGGCGCCGGCCCCGAATCCCACGCCGCCGACGAGGCGCTCCGCGCCTGGCGCAAGCTCCGCTCCGACGAGGACGGCGTGCCGGCCTATGTGGTCCTGACGAACAAGCAGCTCGAGGGCGTCGCCGCGGCGATGCCGGACGACGAACGCGGCCTGCTCGCCTGCAACGGGATCGGGCCGACGAAGCTGGAGCGCTACGGCGAGGACATCCTCGCCGTGCTCGCGACGGTGCGGGGCTGATGGGCCTCGCCCTCCGGCTCGCGCTCGCCGCCGTCCTCGCCTGGTCGTCGGCGTCGAAGCTCGCCGACGCCCGAGCCAGCACCGCGGCGATGGCGACCTTCGGGTTCGCGACGCCCGTCTCGCGGCGGATCGCGTGGACGATCACCGTCGTCGCCGAGGCGGCCCTCGCCATGGGCGTCGCGGCGGGCAGCGACCGCGCCGCCTATCTGGCGGCGGCACTGATGCTGCTGTTCGCCCTGACGCTCGGCTCGGCGCTGCTGCGCGGGCAGGTCGGCGCGCCGTGTGCGTGCTTCGGCGGCGGCTCGCGGGTCAGCGGTCTCGCCGTCGCCCGCGACCTCGCGCTCGCGGTCGGCTTCGCGGTCGTGCCCTCGATCTCGTAGGGCGCCGCCGGACCCCGCCCTCGGTCCCTTCACGCCCCGAATAGTCTCTCTTGCGATGTCCTTCTACGTCACCACGCCGATCTACTACGTCAACGCCGAGCCCCATCTCGGCCATGCGTACACGACCATCGGCGCCGACATCCTCGCCCGGCACATGCGCCAGCGGGGCGAGGACGTGTTCTTCCTGACCGGGACCGACGAGCACGGCGAGCCGGTCGCGCAGGCCGCCGAGCGCGAGGGGGTGACCCCGCGCGAGCTCGCCGACCGCAACGCGCAGCGGTTCCTCGACCTGATGCCCAAGATCGACGTCTCCAACGACTTCTTCATCAGGACCAGCGACGAGCGGCACACGAAGAAGGTCCAGGAGGTGATCCAGCGCGTCCACGACAACGGGCACGTCTACGAGGGCACCTACGAGGGCTACTACTGCCCGCGCTGCGCCGACTTCAAGACGCCGACCGAGCTCGGCCCGGGCAACACCTGCCCGATCCACGAGATCGTGCTCGAGATCGTCACCGAGCAGAACTGGTTCTTCAGGCTCTCGTCCTTCGAGGGCGATCTGCTCCGGCTCTACGAGGAGCAGCCGGACTTCGTGGCGCCCGACTTCCGGCGCAACGAGGCGCTCTCGTTCATCCGCGGCGGCCTCCAGGACGTCTCGCTCGTCCCGCGCGAAGCTGAAGTGGGGGGTGCCGCTGCCGTGGGACCCCGAGCAGGTCATGTACGTCTGGTTCGACGCGCTCCTCAACTACTACACGGCGCTCTCGTTCGCGCGTCCCGGCGAGGATCTGACCGACCGCTTCTGGCCGGCCAACCTGCATGTGATGGCCAAGGACATCATCAAGTTCCACTCGGTCTACTGGCCGGCGCTGCTGATGGCCGCCGAGCTGCCGCTGCCGAAGCGGATGTACGTCCACGGCTATCTGCTGATGGGCGAGAAGAAGATGTCGAAGTCGCTCGGCAACGTCCTCGACCCGTTCCAGGTGATCGAGCAGTTCGGCTCCGACGCGCTGCGCTTCTACTGCTTCCGCGAGGTCAGCTTCGGCCAGGACGGCTCGATCTCGACGGCGGGGTTCGAGGCGCGCTACGAGACCGAGCTGGCCAACGATTTCGGCAACCTTGCGAGCCGCGTGTTGGCGATGATCGATCGCTACCGGGACGGCGTCGTGCCGGACGCCGATGTCGACCCGGCTCTCGCCGACGGGGAGGGCGGCCTCGGCGGGATCGAGATCCTCGTCGCCGGGTTGCTCGACCGGACCGAGATCAGCCGTGCACTCGAGGTCTGCTGGGGCGCGGTCCGGCGCCTCAACCGCTACGTCGAGGAGCAGAAGCCCTGGGAGCTGGCCAAGGACGACGAGCGGGCCGGCGACCTCGATCGCGTCCTCTACAACCTCGCGGAGGGACTGCGGGTCGTCACGCTGCTGCTCCACCCCTACGTGCCGCGCTCCTCCGACGTCCTCCTCGGCGCCCTCGCCGAAGAGGGTCGCGGGATCTCGTCGTTCGGGGCGCGTGGCGGCGGCCAGAGCGTCGAACGGATCGCGCCGTTGTTCCCGAAGCTGGAGGCCAGGTGATCGACAGCCACGCACACCTCGGGGTCTGCGACCCGCCGGACGCCGAGCTGGTCGCCGATGCGCGCCGGGTGGGGGTCGATCGGATCCTGACGATCGGGCTCGACGAGGCGTCGAACCTCGAGGCGGTTCGCGCCGCGCAGGAGTTCGAGGGCGTCTTCGCCGCCGTCGGGCGGCACCCGAACTCGGCCGAGGGCTTCGACGACGAGGCCGCCGCCGCGATCGAGGCGCTCGCGCAGGAGGACGTCGTCCGGGCGATCGGCGAGACGGGTCTCGACTACTACCGCGACAACGCCTCCGAGGAGGCCCAGGTGCGGGCGTTCGAGGCGCAGATCGGGATCGCCCGGCGGACGCGCCTGCCGCTCGTCATCCACGTCCGCGACTCGAGCGGGCCTGGGGCCGGCCGCGCCGTCGCCGACTGCTACGAGCTGCTCGCCGCCGAGGCCGACGGCGTCGACGTGATCCTCCACTGCTTCTCGGCGACGCCGGAGCGGGCCGAGGAGGCCGCCGAGCGGGGCTGGCACGTCTCGTTCGCCGGCAATGTCACCTACCCGAAGTCGGAGGGGCTGCGCGTGGCGGCGACCCTGATTCCCGAGCACCTGCTGCTGGTCGAGACGGACAGCCCGTTCCTCGCGCCGCAGGTCGTGCGCGGCAAGCCGAACAGCCCGGCCAACGTCACTCACACGGCCGAGGTCGTCGCTGAGGCACGGGGAATCGGGTACGAGCGACTCGATGCGATCGTTTCCGAGAACGCGGCGAGGCTGTTCGGATGGTCCGGCTAGGCCAGAACTTCCTCGCCGACTCCAACCTGCTCGAGGCGATCGTGACGGACGCGGCGCTCGACCCCGGCGATGTCGTGCTGGAGGTCGGCGGGGGGGAGGGGGTGCTGACCGAGCGGCTCGCGGAGAAGGTCGCGACGCTGCACGTGATCGAGCTCGACGAGCGCCTGCGCGAGCCGCTCGGGCGGATCGAGGCCGCCCACCCCGGCGTCGGGATCGTCTGGGGCGACGCGATGAAGGCCGACCTGGGCGCGCTCGAGCCCGCTCCGACCGCGATGGTCGCCAATCTTCCCTACTCGGTGGCCACGCCTCTGATCCTTCGCACGATCGCCGAGCTGCCGTCGCTCGGGCGCTGGACCGTGATGGTGCAGCGCGAGATCGCCGAGCGCCTGCGCGCCCGCCCGGGAACGCGCTCCTATGGCTCGCCGAGCGCGGTCGTCCAATTGAGCTGCGACGTGCGGATGCTGCGCAAGGTCGATCCCGCCGTGTTCACGCCGCGCCCCCGGGTCGACTCGGCCGTCCTGTCGCTGCAGCGCCGTCGCCCGGCGATCGATCCCGGCGCCGCGCAGCTGATCCGCGACGCGTTCGCCCACCGGCGCAAGGCGCTGCCGCGGTCGCTGGAGATGGCGGTCCGGCGCCGCGAGCAGGAGGCCGAGCAGCAGGGGCTGCCGGCGCCCCGTCCGCGCTCGGCGGAGATCCGCCATCGCAGCCGCGAGGTGCTGTCCGGGCTCGGGTTGCCGGACGGCATCAGGGCCGAGATGCTCACCCCCGAGCAGCTGCTCGCCGTCGCCGAGGGGATCGCGTGAGCCGGTCGTTCGAGATGTTCGCGCCGGCGAAGCTGAACCTCTGCCTGTACGTCGGCCCCGTCCGCGACGACGGCCTCCACGAGCTCTGCTCGCTCTTCGTGCCGCTCTCGCTCGCCGACCGGATGGTCGTCAGCGAGGCGGAGTCGGACCAGGTCGTCGTCGCCGGCATCGGGGACGTCGAGGGGCCGGACCTCACCGAGCGGGCGCTGGCCGCCCTGCGCGACGCCGGCTGGGAGCACCCGCCGATGCGGATCGAGGTCGAGAAGGTCATCCCGGTCGCCGCAGGCCTCGGCGGCGGCAGCGCCGACGCCGCGGCCGTGCTCCGCCTCGCGCGCGGCGAGTTGCCGGATGAGGTGATCGGGGGGATCGCGCGGAGCCTCGGCGCCGACGTCAGCTCGCAGCTGGCGCCCGCGATCTATCTCGTCGGCGGGGCCGGCGAGGAGCTGACGCCGCTCCCGCCCGTGCACCCTTTCGCGGCCGTCCTGATTCCCGATCCGGAGGGGCTGTCGACACCGGCGGTCTACGCCGAGGCCGACCGGCTCGGGACGACGCGCAGCCCGGAGCGGATGCTCGACGCGCGCCGCCGGGTGCTCGCCGCCGCCGGGCCGGGCGTCCACCCGCTCGACTACGCCTCGTTGCTCGTCAACGACCTCGCGCCGGCGGCCCTGTCGCTGCGGCCGTCGATCGGCGCGGCGCTGGAAATGCTTGACGACGTCGGCGCGCCGGTCTCGCTCGTCACCGGGTCGGGGCCGACCGCGGTCGGGTTGTTCGAGGACCGCGACGCGGCGGTCACGGCCGCGGCCGAGCTGCGGGGGGCGGGACACGAGGCGCTCGTGGCGAGCTCGGTGGAGGGCGTCTGATGGAGCTGCCGCGCAAGCGCAAGGACTGGCTGAAGATCGTCGCGGTCGTCGTCGCGATCATCGTCGCCTACCAGTTGATCAAGCGGGCGCTCCCCGACATCGACGCGCAGAAGCTGCTCGAGGACGCGTCCGGCTCGCTCGGGTCGTGGACGTATCTGATCGTCGGCCTGCTGGCCTTCCTCGAGACGGGGGCGTTCGTCGGGTTGGTGGCGCCGGGGGAGACGGTCGTCGTCCTCGCCGGCGCCGTCGCCGGGCAGGGCTCGACCTCGGTCGTGCTGACGATCGGCATCGTCTGGTTCTCGGCCTTCCTCGGCGACACGTGCAGCTATCTGCTCGGCGATCGGCTCGGCCGCGACTGGGTCATCAAGCACGGGCCGAAGCTGCGGATCACGCCGGAGCGGTTCGGCCAGGTCGAGGATTACTTCGCCAAGCACGGCGGCAAGACGATCCTGATCGGGCGGTTCATCGGCCTCGTCCGCGCCCTGGCGCCGTTCGTGGCCGGCAGCTCGGGCATGCCGTATCGCCAGCTGGCGCCGTACAGCATCCTCGGCACCGGGCTGTGGGCGACGCTCTTCACGCTGCTCGGCTACTACGCCTCGAAGAACATCGACGCGGTCCTCAGCAACTCCGAGCACGCGCTCCTCGCCTTCGCGGTGATCGTGGCGCTGATCGTCGGCGGGATCGTCGGCTGGCGCTGGATCAAGCAGCCGCAGAACCGGAAGAAGCTGGTCGCCGAGATGGAGGAGCGTCCGGTGCTGCGCAACCTGGTCGCGCTCGGGCGCCGGCTCAGCCCGCAGGCGCGCTTCGTCGCCGACCGCCTGACCCCGGGCGGCCTCGGGCTCGAGTTCACGACCGCGCTCGCGGCGCTCGCCGTCGGCAGCTACGTCGCGATCGCCTACGCGCTCGTCCGTCGACGAGACGCCGGGGCCGACGACGGGCGACACGACCGCGGCCGACTTCGTCGGCCACATCCGGACCGACTGGCTGACGACGATCGCCAAGGGCGTGACCGCGCTCGGCTCCTGGGAGGCGATCGTGATCGTCGGGCTCGCAACGGCCGTCTGGCTGGTCGCGCAACGGGCGTGGGCCGAGCTGATCGTGCTCGTCGTCGGGACGATCGCGATCCTCTGGGGCACCGACCTGATCAAGGATGCGGTCGCGCGACCGCGACCCGCCGACGGGCTGATCGACGCTCCCGGCTACTCGTATCCGAGCGGCCACGCCTCGCACTCGGTCGTCTACGTGTGGATCGCGCTGACGGTGGCGATCCGGCTGCGGCCGGGCATGCGCCGCGGGACGGCGCTCGTCGTCGCCGGCCTGCTGCTGACGGCGGCGATCGGGCTGAGCCGGGTCTACCTCGGCGTCCACTACATGAGCGACGTCTCGGGCGGCTGGGCGCTGGGGGTCGGAATCTTCGCCCTGCTGTCCGCGATCGCGGTCGTCGTCGTCCACTTCCGGCAGAATGAATCCGATGTCCCCTGAGGTGATGATCTTCGCCGGTGCCGGGCTGATCACACTGATCGCCTTCACCACCCTGATCCTCGTCCCCGCGATCGGCTCGTTCTCGCGCGGCTGGGAGAAGGCGACGGCGGCGGCGCTGTCGCTGATCGTGCTCGTCGCGCTCGTCGGAGTGGGCCTCGCGATCGGCGTGGCGATCGTCTACTACTGGGACGACATCTCGACGCTGTTCGGCTGAGAAAGCCGGTTCCGCGCCGATCGCGGCGGCCTGCGGGCCACCTGTGCCGCCCTACTATCTGTCGGTGCCCGTGGGATCGAAGACGACAGAACCGGCTGCCGCCGACGAAGGGACCGCGCCCGCTTCGGACCGCGGGAGCGGCTCGGCCGGATCGCTCGAGGCGCTCTCGGAGGCGATCGAGTCGGGTGCCGGGCTGCCCGCCGTCGCGCGCGCCGCTGCGGCCGCCCTCGGCGCCAGCCTCGCCCTGATCGACCGTTCCAGCGCCGTGCTCGCCGTTGCCGCATCGTCGGGCGCCGAGGAGGAGAAGCTCCTCGCCGGCGCCGCCGACGTCAGTACGACGGAGTTGCGGGTGGCCGACGTCGCCGTGGGCGAGCTCCGCTATCGGCGGCCGGGTGGGGCCGACGGCGCCCCCGCGGGGCTGCGGATGGTGACGACGCTGCTCGGCCTCGAGGTCGAGCGTGCCCGCTCCCCGGAGTGGGCGAGCGACGAGGCCGCCGGCGACTTCCTGCGCTCCGTCCTCGAGAGACGCCTCGCCGACCCCGAGGAGATCCGCTCGCGGGCCAACGACCTCGGCAGTGACCTGTCGGGCGGCGCCGGCGTCGTCATCGCCCGGGCCGCCCCGCAGGCGACCCAGACGGGCGACTGGCGCGCCCGCGTCCTGACGCTGACGCTGCGCGCCGTCCGCTCCGGCAGCAGCGGCGCCCTGGCGGCGATGACGAACGAGGAGCGCGGCGAGGTGGCCATGCTGCTTCCCGCCGCCGACGCCGGCCCGATCGAGCGGGCCGCCAAGTCGATCGAGGACGAGCTGCGCCGTTCGCTCTCCGGCTTCTCGCTGGCGATCGGCTTCAGCCGCCACGCCGAGGACGCCTCGCAGGTCTACCGCGCCGGCAAGGAGGCGCTGATGGCCGCCAACGTCGCCGAGTCCGAGGACCGCTCCCCGCTCGCCTTCGAGGAGACCGGCTCCTACCGCCTCCTGCTGCCGGCGATGAGCGAGGACCCCGCCGAGCTCGAGCGCTTCTTCGACGAGACCGTCGCACCCGCTCGCCGCCTACGACGACCAGTACGAGACCGAGCTGGTCGCGACCGTCGAGGCCTACCTCGACAACGACGGCAACGTCACGCCGACCGCCGAGACCCTCTTCACCCATCGCCACACCGTCCGCTACCGCCTCGAGCGCGTCCGCGAGCTCTGCGGCCACGACCTGAGCTCGACCGAGGGCCGCGAGAAGCTCGGCCTCGGCCTCAAGGCGATGCGCGTCCTCGGCATCCCGGCGCCCGGCGGCCCGGCGAAGGAGGCCCGGGCGAAGGGCGAGAAGTCGGGGCGCGGCAAGCGGGACTGATACCGCTCCTGCGGGTGCGAGAATTGGGCACGTTGGGGAGTCGTCTAATGGCAAGACTCTGACCTTTGGAGTCAGCTATCCCGGTTCGAATCCGGGCTCCCCAGTAGATATTCCGTCCGGTTCCGATGCGAACATGTGTTCGTGTCAGGACGACCTGGATTCACCCGAGAAGACCTTCAGGATGCCGTCACGGTCTCGCTCAGTCTTACGGAGACGCTTCGTAATCTCGGCTACTGCCCGACGGGCGGCAATCCAGCGACGATCAAGAAGTACATCGCGAAATGGGGCATCGACTGCAGCCATTTCGATCCCGACTTCGCTCGGCGAAAAGCAATCTCCCGTGAACCCAACTCGCTGAGCGAAGTGCTCGTCGAGGGTTCTTCGTACAGCCGATCCAATCTCAAGCGCCGCCTTTACGACGAAGGGCTCAAGACCCGGCAATGTGAGCTCTGTGGACAAGGGGAGCTCTGGCGTGGCAAGCGCATCGGGCTGATCCTTGATCACATCAACGGGATCCGGAACGACAATCGGATCGAGAACCTTCGAATCGTCTGCCCGAACTGCGCCGCGACGCTTCCAACTCATTGCGGCCGCGCTTTGCGCCAGCCGCTGGTCGAGCGCACGTGTCTGCTGTGTGGGGGCACTTTCATGCCAAAGCGGAATCGGCAGAGGTATTGCTCAAGAGAGTGCGGGCAGCGAGTGGCACAGACGAATCGATCCCGGCCGAATCGACGTAAGGCGGACCGCCCGCCCTACGAGCAGCTCATCGCCGAGATCGAGGCGTCGGGCTACGTCGCCGTCGGGCGCAAATATGGCGTCACCGACAACGCGATCCGCAAGTGGGTCCGGGCCTACGAGCGGGAGCGGGCTGCCAGCGACGAAAGAGCGGCCTGACCGATTAGCGCTGCCGCAATACGATGCGGCGAGTGAGTGCTCCGACAGTCCTGATCATGGCCGCGGGTCAGGGCACGCGGATGAAGTCCGCCGTGCCCAAGGTGCTTCACCCGGTCTGCGGGCGCGCGCTCGTCGCCTGGCCGATCGAGGCCGCCCGCGAGGCGGGGGCGGGGCGGATCGGCGTGATCGTCTCGCCGGACCGCGACATCTCCGGCGCCCTGCCCGATGGGATCGAGACGATCCCTCAGCCGGAGGCGAACGGCACCGGCGGCGCGCTTCGTGCCGCCGCGGACCTGGTCGGCGAGTCTGAGACCGTGGTCGTCCTCTCCGGTGACGTCCCGCTCGTCTCGGCGGAGATGATCGCCGACCTGCTCGCAACCCACGAGCGCAGCGGTGCCGCGGCAACCGTGGTGACCGCCGTGCTCGACGACGCCGGCTCCTACGGCCGCGTCGTCCGCAGCGCCGACGGCACGGAGGTCGAGAAGATCGTCGAGGCCAAGGCGTCCGGCGATGCGACCGCCGAGGAGCTCGAGATCCGCGAGATCAACTCCGGCATCTACGCCTTCGACGGCCCGGCCGTCGCCGCGGTTCTCCCTGAGCTTTCGAACGACAACGCCCAGGGCGAGTACTACCTCCCCGACGTGCTGCCGCTGCTGAAGGCGGCCGGCGGGCACGTCGCCGCGCACGTCTCCGACGACCCGAACGTCATCCTCGGCGTCAACTCGCGCGTCGACCTGGCGGTGATCGAGGCCGAGGCGCGGCGCCAGATCCTCGAGCGCCACATGCTCGCCGGCGTAACCGTCGTCGATCCCGCATCGACCTGGATCGAGGTCGACGTGGCGATCGAGCCCGACGTCCGGATCGAGCCCGGCTGCTCGCTGATCGGCGCGACGGCGGTCGGCAGCGGCTCGGTCGTCGGCCCGCACACGACGATCATCGATTCGCGGCTCGGCGGCGACGTCCACGTCCCGCACTCCTACCTGGTCGAGTGCGCGGTCGGTGACCGTTGCAACGTCGGCCCGTTCGCCTACCTGCGGCCGAAGGCCGAGCTGGCCGAGGGAGCCAAGGCGGGGACGTTCGTCGAGATCAAGAACTCGCGGATCGGGGCCGGGACGAAGGTCCCGCACCTGTCCTACATCGGCGATGCCGACGTCGGCGACGGAACCAACCTCGGGGCCGCGACGATCACCGCCAACTACGACGGATACGTCAAGAACAGGACAAAGATCGGGCATGGTGCGAGAACCAGCGTCGACACCACATTGATTGCGCCCGTCGAGATCGGCGATTCCGCCTACACTGGCGCCGGTTCGGTGATCGACGAGGACGTCCCTCCGGGAGCCCTCGGAATCGCGCGAGCGCGGCAGACCAACATCGAGGGTTTCGCCGAGCGGAAAGCCAAGGAAAACGAAGACAAGTGAGCGGTCCCACCAAGATGATGACCCTGGAACACCCTCCTTCGGACATGGACGACCCGTCGCCGCATCCGGTCAGCTCGATCGGCCAGGACTACCGCAAGCGCCTGATGGTGTTCGGCGGCCGCGCGTCCGGCACGCTCGCCGCCAAGATCGCCGGCCAGCTCGACGTCGATCTCGGCCAGGCCGACCTCCGGACCTTCTCCAACGGCGAGGTCTACTGCCGCTACCAGGAGTCGATCCGAGGCGCCGACGTCTTCATCGTTCAGTCGACCGCCGCCAACCTGGCCGCCGGCATGACGCCGAACGACGCCCTGATGGAGCTGCTCTGCATGATCGACGCGGCGCAGGGCGCCTCCGCCCACCGGATCATCGCCGTCATGCCCTGGTACGGCTACGCTCGCCAGGACAAGAAGTCGCTTCCGCGCGAGCCGATCTCGGCCCGCGTCGTCGCCAAGTCGCTCGAGGCCGTCGGCACCGACCGCGTCCTGACCATGGACCTACACGCCGGCCAGGTCCAGGGCTTCTTCGAGGTCCCCGTCGACCACATGACCGCGATGCCGATGCTGACCCAGTGGTTCATCGATCAGCACTTCGACGAGGAGCTGGTGATCGTCAGCCCGGACGCCGGCCGCGTCAAGGTCGCCCGCAACTTCGCCCGCAAGGTCGGCACCCACTGGGCCGTCATGGAGAAGGAGCGTCCCGCACAACAGGTCGCCGAGATCGGCTACGTCGTCGGTGACGTCAAGGGCAAGACCGCCGTCCTCGTCGACGACATGATCGACACCGCCGGCACCCTCTGCGCCGCCGCCAAGACGGTTCTCGACGAGGGCGCCGCCCGCGTAATCGCCTGCGCTACGCACGGCGTCTTCAGCGGTCCCGCCTACGAGCGCCTCGGCTATGAGAACTCGCACATCGAGCGGATCGTCGTCACCGACACGATCCCGCTCCGCGACGGCGCGCCCGACAACATCACGGTCCTCTCGACCGCGCAGGTTCTCGCCGACTCGATCCGGCGCATTTTCACCGACGACTCGGTCTCCGAGATCTTCGCCGGCGAGAACCAGCTCTTCTGAGCCATAGAACTTCCCGGTTCTTGGCCGAATTCTTACCGCCGGTTTACCGGGCGGCGCTGGGATGGTGGTGAAGGATCTACCCACCGGAGGAGGTGTGTCGAAATGATTGCGACGACGGATCAGATCGAGGTCATGATCGACGACGGGTTCCCGCTCCGTGAAATAGAGGAGCGCATCGACGAGATGCCCTCCGACGAGGAGGCGAAGGCAGCGCTGTGGCTGCGCGCCTATGCGTCGCAGCCGGGCTTCCGGCGCCTGCGCGTCATCGAGGAGTCCTGGCAGTACCACCGGGTGGCGGGCGAGTAGCCCGCCGCTCAGGGGAGGCAGCCAGGAGGGCGGTCCGGCCGATCTGGGACCGCGCCGAATAGAGTGTGCGACGTGGCGGGAGACACGGCGCCAGGGGACGAGGACGCGATCGAGCCGGGGACGATCATGGCGCTCGTGGCGATGGGCCTCGGCGTCTTCGTCATCGCCAACGACTTCACGGCTCTGAACGTCGCGCTGCCCTCGATCGAGGGCGACCTGAACGCCGACGTCGGCTCTGTGCAGTGGGTCATCAACGCCTACGCGCTCGTGTTCGGGATGGCGATCGTCTCCGGCGGCCGCCTCGCCGACATGTTCGGACGCCGGCGGATCTTCTTCATCGGCTCAGTCCTGTTCGCCGCGTTCTCGGCGGTCGGCGCGATCGCTCCCGACCTCGGCGTTCTGATCGGCGCCCGGGTCGGGATGGGCATCGGCGGCGCCCTGATGTGGCCGGCGATCCTCGGCATGACGTTCGCAGCCCTGCCCGAGTCGAAGGCCGGACTCGCCGGCGGCCTGATCCTCGGCGTCGCCGGAATCGGCAACGCGGTCGGCCCGCTGCTCGGCGGCGTCCTCACCGAGGCTCTGAGCTGGCGCTGGATCTTCGTCCTCAACGTCCCGATCGCGGCGTTCGCGATGTTCGTGACCTGGCGCAAGGTCCACCAACCTCAGGAGCTCTCCGAGGAGCGCATCGACTATGCGGGCATGGCGACCATCTCCGGCGGACTCGTGCTCCTCCTCGTCGCCCTCGACCAGTCCGTCGACTGGGGCTGGGGGGATCCGCGGGTGATCGCGATGGCGGCGCTCGCGGTCATCCTCGTCGTCTCCTTCGGGTTCATCGAGCGCCGCGCCGGCGATCGCGCCCTCGTCCCGCCCGACGTGATCGCCAACAAGCGCTTCCGCTCCGCCTGTCTCACCGTCCTCCTGCTGTCCGCCGTCTTCTTCTCCGCGGTGCTCTACGTACCCCAGTTCTTCGAGAAGATCCTCGGCTACTCGACGATCGAGGCCGGCCTCGGGATGCTGCCGATGCTCGCCGCCTTCGCGATCACCTCGTTCGTCGCCGGGCCCCTCTACAACCGGATCGGGATGCGCATCGTCGTCGGTGTCGGCACCGGGATGATCGCCCTCGGCGCGATCCTGCTCGCCCTCCTGATCGGCCCCGACGCCGGGTTCACCGACGTCGCCCCCGGGCTGCTCGCGATCGGGATCGGCTGCGGCCTCTTCTACCCCTCGGTCACGACGGCCGCCGTCACCGCGCTCGACGCGGCCCGCAGCAGCCTCGCCGGCGGCATCGTCTACATGTTCCAGATCGCCGGCGGCGCCGTCGGCCTCGGCATCTCGACCGCGATCTTCACGAGCGCGTCGGAGAATCAGCTCGGCGATCTCGTCAGCAGCGAGACGTCGGTGACGCTGACCGGCCACGAGCAGGCCGTCCTCCACGGGACGCTCGCCGGAACCGACGCCGCGGCCGACGCCCTCGCCGAACTTCCCCGCAGCGCCGTCGCCGAGATCGAGCAGATCGTCAGCGACTCGTTCGCGCACGGCGTCCAAACCAGCTTCAAGGTCGTCGCCGCGATCGCGGTCGTCGGCTTCCTCGTCGCGGTCTTCGACCTCGGCCGGACGCCCGACCCCGATCCGGCGCCCGAGTAGTGTTCGCGCCATGAACAGGGCCGCCCTCGAGTGGTACGAGCTGCTCGCCAGGAGTCTCGTCTGGATCGCCGGGATCGTCCTGCTGCTCTCCGCCGTCGCGGCCATCGTCATCGCCGGATCGGAGAACTCGGCGCCGCTGCTGCGAGGACCTCGAGAAGCAGGGACGCGGAATCGCCGCCATCGCCGCGCTCGGCGGCGGCCTCACCTCCGCCGGACTCCTTGCCGCACTCGGCGCGATCCTGCGGATGCTCGTCACCGAACGACTCGAGGCGCTCGGCCCGGCACCCGAGCGGGGCCGCGACACCCAGACCCAGCTTCCCTTCGACGACGAGGCCGCAGCCACATCGCCCGCCTCGCCTCCCGCGCCCACGCCCCGGAGGCGCGAGCGCAGGTGAGCGCCACCCCGGGCGCGCGCCCCGGGTTCCGCCGCGTCGGCCACAAGGGTGCTGCGGACCTCGTCGAGGGCAACACGATCGCCAGCTTCGAGCGGGCGGTCGAGATCGGCGTCGACATGGTCGAGTTCGACGTGCTCCGCCTCCGCGACGGCGCCCCCGGCCTGCCGCCCGAGCGCCGCTCCCCACTCGTCCTCGCCCACGACTGGCACGACGCCGAAACCCGCCCCCGGCTGACCCTCGGTGACGCCCTCGACGCGTTCACCCGCCCGCCGCTCGACCGCGTCGAGATCGACTGCGACCTGAAGCTCCGCGGCCGCGAGGACGAGCTCGTCCGGGCCCTGCAGGAGCGGGAGCTGGTCGACCGGGCGATGGTCTCGACCATGTACGTCGAGAGCCTCACCCGGATCGCCGCCCTCGAGCCACGGCTGCGGCTCGGCTGGACCTACCCACTCGTCACCCGCCCCTGGGATCGCCGGCCGGTCGCCGCGCCGGCGGTCATCGCCGCGCTCGAGCTGATGCGCAGGCGCTTCCCCGCCCAGGCGCGGCGCCGCGCTCCCGAGATCGGCGCCGCGGCGATCTGGATCTTCCACCGCCTGGCGACGCCCCGCCTGGCCGAGGTCGCCCGCGACCTCGGCATCGAGCTGATCGCCTGGACCGTCGATGACGCCGAGGGGGTGGCGCGACTCCGCGACATGGGGGTGACGGGCGTCGTCTCCAACGACCCGCGCCTGCTCCAGTAGCCGCGGCGGGCACCGAGCGGCGCCCGAACGCCCGGACTCTCTATCCTGCCCTGCCCGATGGCCACTTCCCGTCCCACTTTCAAGGTTTCCCAGCGCTCGGAGTTCGGCTCGCGCACCGCGCGGCGGCTCCGTCGTGACGGGCTCGTGCCCGGCGTCGTCTACACCGGCGGCAAGGAGGCTCGCCCGTTTCAGGCCGACGCCCACACTCTCTCGCTCTTCATCAACGAGGGTCACGCCCTCTTCGATCTCGAGATCGAGGGCGCCGGGAAGGTCCCGGTCGTCGTCAAGGAGGAGCAGCGGCACCCGGTCCGCGGCGACCTCATGCACCTCGACTGCCAGCAGGTCGACCTCAAGCAGGAGATCCAGGCCGACATCGCGATCGAGCTCTCCGGCGTCGAGGACGCGCCCGGCGTCAAGGAGGGCGGCATCCTCGAGCACGTCACCCGTGAGATCACGATCGAGGCGCTCCCGACCGACATTCCCGACGAGGGAATCACCGTCGATGTCTCCGAGATGATCATCGGCGACACCGTCCAGCTTTCGACGATCGATCCGCCCGAGGGCGTCCGCTTCGTCGCCGACGCCCCCGAAGAGGTCACGATCGCGACCCTCAACCCGCCTCGCGTCGTCGAGGAGGAGCCCGAGGTCGAAGAGGAGACCGAGCTCGTCGGCGAGGGCGAGGGCGACTCCGAGGAGTCCGCCGCGGACGAGAGCGGCGGCGACGAAGGCGACTCGGGCTCCGAGGACTAAGCGCCGGTGCGTCGGCTCGGTCGCCGTCCCGGCGGCGAGGCCGCAGATGGATCCGGCTCCGGGTCCGCCGACTTCCTGATCGTCGGCCTCGGCAATCCCGGCAACCGCTACGCCGGCACCCGCCACAACGCCGGCTTCGAGGTCGCCGATGCACTCAGCGCACGGTGGGAGCTCCCGAAGGCGAAGAGCCGCTTCGGCGGCCTCGTCACGAACGGCCGGATCCGCCCCGGCGGGCCGCGCGTCGCGATCCTGCTCCCGCAGACCTTCATGAACGAGTCCGGCAACGCCGCCGGCCCGGCCCGCGGCTCGTTCGGCGTCCCCCTCGACCGCGTCGTGGCGCTCCACGACGAGATCGACCTGCCGTTCGGCGAGATCCGGACGAAGCTCGGCGGCGGGGTGGCGGGCCACAACGGCCTCAAGAGCCTCGAGCGCGGACTCGGCAGCCGCGACTTCCGGCGCGTGCGCATCGGCGTCGGGCGCCCCGACTCGACCGACCCCGAGATCGTCTCCCGGCATGTGCTCGGCCGCTTCGACGAGGGCCGCGACCGCGTCGCCGACCTGATAGCCGCCGCGGCCGACGAAACCGAGCGCCTGATCGACGAGATCGCCGGCCAAACCGACGAGAACGAGGAGTGAGATGGACGAAGCAGTGACCACCTACGAGATGGACGGCAACGGGGTCGCCATGTTGCGCCTCGACCGCCCGAAGTCGCGGAACGCGATCAACACGCAGATGCTCGAGGAGCTGCTCGCCCACCTCGAGGTCGCCCGGATCGACGAGGACCTCCGGGTCCTGGTCCTCTCCTCGACCGACCACATGGCCTTCTCCGCCGGCGCCGATGTCCGCGAGGACCTCGTCCGCGACGGGGCGATCCGCCGGATGCAGCTATTCGCCGACCTCTACGACGGCCTGACCGGCTTCCCGCGCCCGACGATCGCCGCCTGTCACGGCGCCTGCGTCGGCGGCGGCGCCGAGATCGCCGTCTCCTGCGACCTGCGGATCGGCGGCTCGAACATGCGGATGCGCTTTCCCGGGGCCGGCCTCGGCGTCCCCGTCGGGCCCGCCCGCCTCGTCACGCTCTGCGGCCTCTCGGTCGCCAAGTACCTGCTGATCACCTCGAAGGAGATCGCGGTCGACGAGGCCTACCGCTGGGGGATCGTCCACAAGGTCGCCCCGGCACCGCGGACCGAGGAGGCGGCGCTGCAGCTCGCGACGCAGATCTCCGAGCACCCGCCGGAGTCGGTCAGCCGGATCAAGTCGATGCTCCACGAATGGGACGGGGTCGAGGACCGCTCTCGCGCCGAGGGTGAGGGTCAGGTCGCGTGGCAGTCCGAGGGCCCCGGCCTCGGGTACAGGACCTAGCCCGCCGCAGTGGCGCTCCGCTCTCTACTCGACATCGCTCACGGCGACCGGGCCTTCGCGGCCCTGGCCGCCGAGGCGGCGACCGCCGAGCCGGGCGCCGAGCTGACCGTCGCCGTCTCGGCCGGCCTCCGTCCCTACCTGCTCGCCGCCCTCGCAGAGTCCGAGCCCGGCCTGGCCGGCAGGCCGGTGCTCGTCGTCGCCGCCGACGATCGCGGCGCCCGCGATCTCGCGGCGGAACTCGGCGCCTACCTCGCGCCGCGGCGCGTCCGCTACTACCCGTCGCGCGGCACGGGATACGAGTCGCACCTGGCGCCGCCGCCGCATCTCGTCGGCCTCCGCATCGCCGCACTCGACGCGCTCGTCGGCGACGGCGACGGCGAGCCGCCGGTCGTCGTCGCCAGCGCCGTCGCACTCGCCGAGGCCGTCCCCGACGCGTCGCTGCGCCCGGCCGGCTTCGCGCTCACGAAGGGTGAGGAGATCGACCTCGGCGACGTCGCCGAGCTCCTCGCCGGATGCGGCTACGAGCGCGTCGAGCAGGTCGACGATCGCGGCCAGTTCGCCGTCCGCGGCGGGATCCTCGACGTCTTCGGCTCGACCGAGGACCAGGCGGCGCGGATCGAGCTGTTCGGCGACGAGATCGAGTCGATCCGCTACTTCTCGACGTTCACGCAGCGCTCGCTCGGCGAGGCCGACCGGATCGAGCTCGACCCCGCCGCCGAGATCGACCCCGACCACCGGATCGCCGCCGAGGCGGCGCTCGCCGACGCCGAGGAGGAGGGGGCGGAGCGGCCGCTCGCCGAGCTGCTGCCGACCGACCGGTTCGGATCCTTCCTCGATCTGATCGACGAGCGCACGGCGGTGGTGATCGCCGCGCCCGAGGAGCTCGACGCGGCGCTCGACGACCACCTGACCGACGTCCGCGCCGCAATCCACGACGAGGACGTGGCGAAGCTCTACGTCGCAGTGCGCGACCCCCTGCGGGCGCGGTCGGCCCTCTGCATGACCTCGGTCTCCGACGGCGACCCGGATTCCGCCGCGGGAAGCGGAGCGTTCCGCGCCTCGATCCCCGTGTCCGCCGCCCGCAGTCTCGGCGAGGCGGAGCCCGAGCTCGAGAAGCAGACCCGCTCGGGCTATACGACCGTCGTCGCCTTCGAGCGGATCGGCGAGGCCGAGCGCGCCCGCTACGCGCTCGATCGGCTGACCCCGAAGATCCTCGGCGACGGCCCGCCACCCGCCGACCCCGCCGTGCTGTTCGCCGAGGCGCGGGTGGCCGACGGCTTCGTCGCCCCGGCGCTGCGCCTCGCCGTGGTCCCGTTCCGCCGCCTCGTCCACCGCCGCCGTGCCGCAGCCCCGGCGCCCGCGGGGGGTCGCCTCGCCTCGCTCGGCGACCTCGCCGCCGGCGAGCACGTCGTCCACGAGGACCACGGCGTCGCCCGCTTCGCCGGCTTCGACACCCGGACCGTCGCCGGCATCACCCGCGACTACCTCGAGCTCGAGTACCGCGACGGCGACAAGGTCCTCGTCCCGGCGGAGCAGCTCGCCAAGATCACCCGCTACGTCGGCGGCGAGAATCCCGAGCTGTCGAAGCTCGGCGGCAAGCGCTGGAGCCAGATGAAGGCGAAGGCCCGGCGCTCGGCACGCGAGCTCGCCGGCGAGCTGATCAACCTCTATGCCGAGCGCCAGGCGCGCAAGGGCCACAGCTTCTCGCCCGACGGCGAGTGGCAGCTGCGACTCGAGCGCTCGTTCCCGTTCCGCGAGACCGCCGACCAGCTCGAGGCGATCGAGGCCGTCAAGGCCGACATGGAGTCGGACCGGCCGATGGACCGGTTGATCTGCGGCGACGTCGGCTACGGCAAGACCGAGGTGGCGATCCGCGCCGCCCAGAAGGCGCTCGCCGACAGCCGCCAGGTCATGGTCCTCGTCCCGACGACGATCCTCGCCACCCAGCACCTCGGCACCTTCCGCGAGCGGCTCCGCGACTTCCCCTACGAGATCGAGATGGTCTCGCGCCTCCGCAAGCCCGCCGAGGTGAAGGCGGCCCTTGCCGGGTTCGCCGACGGCTCCATCGACATCCTCATCGGCACCCACCGGCTGCTGTCGCGCGACGTCCGCGCCAAGGACCTCGGGCTGCTCGTGATCGACGAGGAGCAGCGGTTCGGCGTCAAGCAGAAGGAGCTGCTGCGGCAGCTGAAGCTGAAGGTCGACGTCCTCTCGATGTCGGCGACGCCGATTCCGCGGACGATGCAGATGAGCCTCGCCGGTCTCCGCGACATCTCGGTGATCGAGACGCCGCCGGAGGGCCGCCGGCCGGTCCGGACCTACGTCGGCCCCTACGACGAGGAGCTCGTCGCCGAGGCGCTGCGCCGCGAGGTCCGGCGCAAGGGTCAGGCCTTCTTCCTCCACAACCGGATCGAGACCCTCCACGACACCGCCGAGCGCCTCCGGGCGATGGTCCCCGAGGCCCGCTTCATCGAGGCCCACGGCCAGCTCGACGAGGGCGAGCTCGAGACGACGATGCTCGCCTTCCTGCGCGGCGAGGCCGACGTCCTCGTCGCGACGACGATCATCGAGTCGGGCCTCGACGTCCCCGCGGCGAACACCCTGATCGTCGAGCGGGCGGACAACCTCGGCCTCGCTCAGGCCTACCAGATCCGCGGCCGCGTCGGCCGGTCTCGCGAGCGCGCCTACGCCTACATGCTCTATCCCTCCGAGGAGGGGGTGACGCGCGAGGCGGCCGCCCGCCTGGCGACCCTCGCCGACCACACCGAGCTCGGCTCGGGCTTCCGGATCGCGATGCGCGATCTCGAGCTGCGCGGCGCCGGCGACCTGCTCGGCGCCGAGCAGTCCGGGCACGTCGCCGCGATCGGCTTCGAGCTCTACGTCGAGATGCTCGATCAGGCGGTCGCCGAGCTGCGGGCGGCCGGGGGAGGGGAGAGGACCGAGGAGGAGGTCCGCGTCGACACCGACGTCTCCGCCTTCGTCCCCTCCTCCTACGTCCCCTACGAGGCGGCGAAGATCGACATCCACCGGCGGATCGCCGGCGCTCACGCCCCCGGCGAGCTGCGCGCCCTCCACGACGAGCTGCGCGACCGGTTCGGCCCGCCGCCCGAGCCGATCGAGGCCCTGCTGTCGATCCAGCGGGCGCGGATCGAGCTCGGGCGCGAGGGAGCCCGAAGCCTCGTCCTGCGCGGCGCGCGGATCGTCGCCGAGCCGCTCGAGTTCGACTCGGAGCGGGTCGGGCGCATCCGCGAACGGCTTCCCGACGCCATCTACAGCTCCCGTGAGAGCACACTGACGCTGCGCGCTCCGGACGCCGACGCGCCGGAAGCGGAGCGAGTCGCACGCCTCGGCGAGCTCGCCGAGGCGATCTCGGCATCGCGGGAAGCGACGGCCGAAGCCGCCTGAGCCGCGCGGCGGGCGCGCAAGTGCGTGGGAGCGTCCGCCGTCCCGGTATGTTTCTGAACCCGTGGCTCGCTCCTCGAAGCGCAACCTGGCGATATTCCTCGCCCTCATCCTCGTCGCAGCCGTCGCGCTCGTCGCCGCGACGAGCGGCCTCGGCAAGCCGGGCCTCCCCGAGGGCGACGTCGCTCTCGTCGACGGGGTCGACGACGGCGCGATCACCCAGGACGACCTCGACTCGGCGCTCGACCAGGCTGCGGCCCAGGGCGGGCTGCCCAAGGTCCCGCCCGCCGACGACCCGCAGTACGACTCGCTCGTCCAGCAGGCGATGCAGAGCCTGATCCTCGCCAAGTGGGTCAAGGGAGAGGCGGCCGACCGAGGCATCACGGTCACCCAGGACGACATCGACGCCGAGCTGAAGCGGATCAAGGAGCAGTCCTTCTCGAGCGAGAAGGAGTTCCAGCAGTTCGTCAAGCAGTCGAAGTTCAGCGACGCCGACGTCCAGGAGCAGGTCGAGCTGACGCTTCTCCGCGACAAGCTCGAGCAGGCGGTCATCGCCAAGCCGACCGTCTCCGACGACGAGATCAAGAAGTTCTACGAGGTCAACATCGACAGCTTCAAGCAGCCCGCCAACCGCGACGTCCGGGTGATCCTGAACTCGTCGCAGGCGCAGGCGGAGAAGGCCAAGCAGGCGCTCGAGGCCGACGACTCCGACGCGAGCTGGAAGAAGGTCGCGTCGCAGTACTCCCAGGACCAGGCGTCCAAGGACCGCGGCGGACTGCTCGAGGGTCTCACTCAGGGCCAGGGCGACCCGCAGCTCGAGGAGCAGGCGTTCTCCGCCGCCGAGGGCGAGATCGTCGGCCCGTTCAAGACCGATCGCGGCTGGTACGTACTCGAGGTGTCCGCGATCAACCCGGAGACGACGCAGCCGCTCTCCGATGCGAGCACCGCGATCGAGCAGCAGCTGGCCTCCGCCAAGCAGCAGCAGATCGCCTCCGACTTCCAGTCCGACTTCGTTGACAAGTGGACGCCGCGGACCATCTGCGCGCCCGAGGAGACGATCGAGCTGTGCGACAACTTCGTGACGCCGGAGGCCGAGCCGGTCCCCGGCCAGCCGACCCCGCCCGCAGTGGTCTCCAGGCAGCCGATCGAGCCCGGCACCTCGACGATCTCGATCGACGGCTCCGCCCAGCAGGGCCTCCCGCAGGGCCCGCAGCCCCCGGCCAGCGCGGCGACGACGCCGCCCGCCGGCACCGTCCCGATCGGCCCCGACGGAGCGCCGACCGGAGCACCCGCGCCGACCGGCGCCGCGCCGACGACCGCCGCGCCGCCGACGGGCGCGCCGCCCGCCGGCGCAACCCAGACGGTTCCGGCCGCCCCGACGCCCTGACGCCGCGATGAGCTCCGACGACGCCCGCGCCGCCGCCGGTGCGGACGCGATCGCCGAGCTCGACGCGATCACGCGCCGCCTCCGGCGCGAGTGCCCCTGGGACCGCGCCCAGGACGAGCGGTCGATCGTGCCCCACACCGTCGAGGAGGCCTACGAGCTCGCCGACGCCGCCGCCTCCGGCGACGACGAGAAGCTCCTCGACGAGCTCGGCGACGTCCTCTTCCAGGTGCACTTCCTGGCCCTGCTGCTCGAGGAGCGCGGGTCCGGCGACCTCCGGGCCGTCGCCGAGAACACGACGGCCAAGCTGATCCGCCGCCACCCGCACGTCTTCGGCGAGGTCGAGGTCGACGGCACCGAGGACGTCCGCTCGAACTGGGACCGGATCAAGCGCGACCAGGAGGGCCGTGGCTCCGAGGGACCGTTCGCCGACGTCCCCGAGAACCTGCCCGGGCCGCTCTACGCCCGCAAGCTCCAGCGCCGTGCCGCCTCCGCCGGCCTGCCTGGACCCGCCGTCGATCGGGAGGCGGCCGTCGATCGCCTCCGCGTCGCCGTCGACGCGGTCGCCGCCGGGCCGCCGACGGCCGACCCCGAGCACGCGAGCCCGGAGGAGCGCGCCGCGGCCGACGACGCGCTCGGCCGGCTGTTGCTCGCGGCCGTCGACGTCGCGCGGATCGCCCGGGTCGACCCGGAGCTGTCCCTGCGAGCGGCGGCGGACGGTCTGCGGGAGGCGGGCGAGGGCTGAGAGGGGCCGGGGGCGGTCGACGCGAAGCGAAGTCCCCGGCTGGGGTCAACACATATGTCATCCCGTCCAGTACCGCCGCGCCGCCCGACCAAAGCGGACGCGAAGCGGAGCATTTGGTCGGAGTGATCCTCGTACTTCCCCCGGAGGAACGCTCGGCTCGCTCCAAATACACTGGCGCGCCTATGGCTTCAATCACGCACGTTCACGGCCGTCAGATTCTCGACTCGCGGGGCAACCCGACCGTGGAGGTGGAAGTCGAGCTGGAGGGCGGAGCGCGGGGGCGCGCCGCGGTTCCGTCGGGCGCTTCGACGGGTGAGTTCGAGGCGACGGAGCTTCGCGACGGCGGCCCGGAGTGGGGCGGCAAGGGCGTCGGGAATGCGGTCGCGAACGTGAACGGCGAGATCGCCGAGGCGTTGCGCGGTGCCGATGCGAGCGATCAGGCCGGAATCGACCGGGCGCTGATCGACCTCGACGGCACCCCGAACAAGAGCCGCCTCGGTGCGAACGCGATCCTCGGCGCCTCGCTGGCGGCGGCGCGGGCGTCGGCGGCGGCGGCGGGCGAGCCGCTCTACCGGTACCTGGGCGGGGTCTACGGGACCGACGAGCCGACGGTGCTGCCCGTGCCGATGATGAACGTGGTCAACGGCGGCGCGCACGCTGACAACTCGGTCGACTTCCAGGAGTTCATGATCGTGCCGGCGGGCGCGTCCGGGTTCGGCGAGTGCCTGCGCTGGGGTACCGAGGTCTTCCACTCCCTGAAGGGGTGGCTGAAGTCGAACGGCCTCAACACGGCGGTCGGCGACGAGGGCGGGTTCGCTCCCGACCTGAGCTCGAACGAGGCGGCGCTCGAGGCCCTGGTGGCCGGGATCTCCGCAGCCGGCTACGAGCCCGGCAAAGACGTCTTCATCGCCCTCGACCCGGCGACGAGCGAGATCTACGACGACGGCTCCTACGGCCTCGCCCACGAGAACCGCTCGCTGAGCTCGGCCGAGCTCGCCGACTACTGGGCCGACAAGGTCGACCGGTATCCGATCCTCTCGATCGAGGACGGCATGGACGAGGAGGACTGGGACGGCTGGAAGGCGCTCACCGAGGCGATCGGCGACCGCTGCCAGCTCGTCGGCGACGACCTGTTCGTGACCAACCCGGAGCGCCTCGGCCGGGGCATCGAGCTCGGTGTCGGCAACTCGATCCTCGTCAAGGTCAACCAGATCGGCACCCTGACGGAGACGTTCGACGCGGTCCGGATGGCCCGCGAGGCCGGCTACTCGGCGGTCATGTCCCACCGCTCCGGCGAGACCGAGGACACGACGATCGCCGACCTCGCCGTCGCGACCGGCTGCGGGCAGATCAAGACCGGCGCTCCGTCGCGCTCGGACCGGGTCGCCAAGTACAACCAGCTACTCCGGATCGAGGAGGAGCTCGGCACGGCGGCGACCTTCCCCGGTCTGAGCGCCTTCAGCGGCCGCTGAGGCCCGGGTGAAATTTCCCTGACACGGGAAGGGGACCGGCGCCGGGCGCCGAAATCGCCACCTAATGGCGTCCGTTGCCCAGCCCCGCTACCGCGCTCGCGTCGCTCCGCGCGGCACCCGCGGCAGCCGCGGCTCGCGGATCCGCTGGGATCGCTTCGGCCGGATCGTCCTCGTCCTCGTCCTCTTCATCGTCATCGCGTCCTACGTCGGACCGTCGCTTCACGTCTTCGAGAGCTGGCGCGAGTCGAAGGGGGCCGATGCCCGCCTGGCCGAGCTGAAGAGCGAGAACGCCGAGCTGACCCGCAAGGCGAAGGCGCTCGAAAGCGACTCCTCGATGATGGCCGAGGCCCGCAAGCTCGGCCTCGTCGGCGCCTCCGAGCAGGCGTACGTGCTCGACGGCGTCAAGTAGTCCCGAGCAGGCCCCTCGCGGGACGTTCTGCCCCGGACCCGTCCACTAACCTGTCGGGTCGGGTTCGGTTGCTTCCTCCGGCCCTACGGCGCTGCGCGCCAACCCTTTCAAGCACCATGCCGACCGGACTCGACACCGAGGCTGTGCCCGGCGGCACAGCCAGCCCCGACTTGCGGGACCCCGTACCCCTGCTCTTCATCGGGGGCACCGGGCGCTCGGGCACCCACGTGGTCTCGAAGATCCTCAACTCGCACAGCCATTTCCGGAAGGTTCCGAACGAGGCCCGCTTCCACACCGATCCGGGCGGGTTCCCCGACGTCCTCGCCGGCCGGACCAGCCCCGACCTCTTCGCCTACCGGCTCCGGCATTACTGGTGGCGGAACTTCGAGCCCGCCCGCTTCAGCTACCGCGGCCTGCACCGCTACGTGCCGAAGCGCCGGCTCGACGCCGCGACGAGTTCGTTCCTGGCCCGCTGCGAGCGCGGCGAGCCCGAGGCCGCCTGCCGCCAGCTCTTCTTCGACCTGCTCTGGCCGCTCGCAACCGAGGAGGCGAAGGCCGGCCTGATCGAGCAGAGCTGCGACGTCGTCGCCGAGGCCGGGCCGCTCGGCATGCTCTTCCCCGAGTCCCGCTTCATCCACGTCGTCCGCGACGGGCGTGACGTCGCCGCGTCGCGCGTGGGTCAGGCGCGCTGGCTCGCCTACCCCCGGACCATGCGCCAGGGCCTCGACTGGTGGGAGTCGAGGATCCGCCGGATCGAGAACGGCATCCGCTCCGTCGGCTCCGACCGCGTTCACGAGGTCAGCCTCGACGACCTCGTCTCCGGCAACCGCCGCCGTCGTACCTACCGGAAGATGCGCCAGTTCGCCGGCCTCCGCAACGAGGACGCGATGCTCGGCTACTTCACGCGGCGCGTCAAGGTCCGCAACGCCCACTCCGAGCGCTGGCGCGCGGACGTGCCGGCCCGCCAGCACGAGGCAGTCGACGCCCACTACGGCGAGATCCTCGACCGCCTCGAGGCCGACGGCGTCAGCTGCGTGCCGCTGCTGCGCCGCGTCCAGGGGAGGCGCGGATGATCGACCTCGCCGCCGAGCGGCCCGAGAACCCTGACCTGCTCTTCGTCGGCGGCACCGGCCGCTCCGGCACCCATGTCGTCTCGCAGCTGATCGCCAACCACTCGCACTGGGCCCGGGTCCCGATCGAGGCGCGCTTCCACGTCAACCCGCAGGGATTCCCCGACCTGCTCGCCGGGCAGGTCACCCCCGACCAGTTCCTCCGCAAGCTGAAGCGCTTCTGGTGGCGTCGCATCCGGGCCGGAGAGGTCGCGCCCGTCGTCGCCCGCCGGATCGCCTTCGGGCGCAAGGTGCGCGGCCTCCACAAGGTCGTCGAGCGCGACCGTTTCGACGCCGCCGTCGCCGAGTTCGAGGGGACCGCAGGCACCGATCTGGAGCTCGCCTGCCGGAACCTCTTCCTCGATCTGCTGTGGCCGGTCGCGACCGAGGCGGGCAAGCCCGGTCTGATCGAGATGAGCTGCTTCACGATCGCCGAGAGCCCGACCCTGATCCGCCTCTTCCCGGACGCGAAGCTGATCCACACGGTCCGCGACGGCCGCGATGCCGGCTCCTCCAAGGTCTCGAAGCGTCAGAAGCGCAGCCACCCCCGCGACGGGTCCGAAGGGATTCGCTGGTGGGAGGGACGGCTCCGCAAGATCGAGGCCGGCGTCCGCGCCCTGCCGCCCGGACGGCTGCTGACGATCAGCCTCGATGAGCTCGTCGACGGCGACCGCGAGAGCGTCTACGGCGAGCTCCTCGCTTACCTCGGCCTCGAGGACGAGTCGGGGATGCGCGCCTTCTTCGAGGAGGAGATGAGCGCCGACGCCGCGCACAAGGAGCGCTGGCGCGAGGGGCTCGAGCCCGAGCAGCAGGAGATGCTCGTCCGCGAGTACGAGAAGACCCTCGACCGGCTCGAGCGGGAGAACTTCCACTGCGCCCCGCAGCTGCGGCGGGCCTACGAGCACCAGCCCGCGTGAGCGGGGCCGCCGGCGCAGGCGCAGATCCCGCTGAAGCGCGGTCCCGGGGCCGCAACCTCGTCTTCATCGGCGGCACCGGCCGCTCCGGCACTCACGCGCTCGCCCATCTGCTCGGCCGCCACAGCCTCCTCGCCGACGTCCCGATCGAGGCCCGTTTCCACTGCAACAAGCGCGGCATGCCCGACCTCCTCGAGGGCCGGATCACGCTGCAGGGCTACCTCGCGAAGCTGCGGGGCTTCTGGTGGCACCGCGTCCGCGTCGACGGTCGCCCGCGCGGCCTCTACAACCTGCTCCGCCAGGCCGAGTTCGACGCCGCTCTCGAGCGCTTCGAGGCGGCCTACGCCGAGGATCCCGTCGCCGGCTGCCGGGGCCTCTTCCTCGACCTGCTCTGGCCGGTCGCCGAACGCCATGGCAAGCCCGGCCTCGTCGAGATGTCCTCCCACAACGTGCGGGCCTCCCAGACCCTGCTCCGCCTGTTCCCGGAGGCGAGCTTCATCCACGCGCTCCGCGACGGCCGCGACTCGGCAGCGTCGGTGACCGGCAAGACCTGGGGACCGCGCCGGGTCGGCGCCGCGATCGGCTGGTGGGCCGACCGGCTGCGAGCGATCGAGGAGGGGGTCCGCGGCAACGAGGACGGCGCCGAGTTCTCGGTCCCCGCCGAAAGCTTCCGGGTCGTCCTCCTCGAGGACCTCGTCGGCTTCGAGCGCGACCGGACCTACGAGAGCCTCCTGGCCTTCCTCGGGCTCGAGGACGAGCCCGACATGCACGCCTTCTTCGACGCCGAGATGACGCCGGAGAAGGCCCACCTCGGCCGCTGGAGGGAGCAGCTCAGCGCCCCCGGCAGGCTGATCGTCCAGCGCCGCTACGAGTGGACCGTGTCGTCGCTCGAGCGCGAGGGGAACCACGCGGCACCGGCCCTCCGCGCCGCGCTCGACCGCGAGGCGGCGGGAGTCATTCGATGAGCCCGCGGACCGCCCGCCGCGGCGGCTCGCCGCGGATCCTCTTCGCGACCAGCAACGGGACCGGCCTCGGCCACCTCAACCGGGCGATGGCGATCGCCCGCCGCCTTCCGCCCAACTACCGCTCCTCGTTCTTCACCCTCTCGGGGGCGGCGCCGGTCGTCGCCGCCGAGGGCTGGGACGTCGATTACCTGTCGTCCTACCGGCGTCCGGCGTCGGGCACCGACCGCGCCTGGAACCTCCGCCTCGGAGCCGTTCTCGAGCAGGTGTTCGCGGAGCGCGAGCCGGACCTCGTCGTCTTCGACGGCGTCCACCCCTACCGCGCTCTCACGCACCTGCTCAGCGCCCGCGACGCCCCGGCCTCGATCTGGTGCCGACGGCCCATGTGGCGCGCCGGCTCAGCCACGGCGCCGCTGAAGCGCGTCGGTGCCTTCGATGCGGTCCTCGAGCCGGGCGAGCTCGCCGAGACGGCCGACCCCGGGCCGACCGTCGGCCACCGGCGCGAGGCGCGGCGGGTCCGGCCGATCGTCTACCTCGACCGCGACGAGCTGCTTCCCCGCGATCGGGCCGCCGCCGAGCTCGGGCTCGACCCCTCGCGGCGGACGGCGCTCGTCACGCTCGGGCAGGGGGGCGAGGTCGACCGTGCCGTCGCTCACTCGCTCGAGGTCCTCACCGCCGTCCCGGACCTCCAGGTTGCGGCCCTCCGCTCGAGCCTCTCGCCGGCCCTCGAGGTGCCGGCCGGGGTGATCGGGCTCGACGCCACCTTCCCGATGAGCCGCTACTTCGCGGCCTTCGACCTCGCGGTGGCCGCCGCCGGGTACAACGCCTTCCACGAGCTGATCGCGCTCGGCGTTCCGACCCTGTTCGTCCCGATGTCCCGCAACACCGACGACCAGGGCGCCCGGGCCCGCTGGGCCGCTGACGCCGGCGTCGCCCTCGCCGTCGGCGGCGCGTCCGACCCCGCCCTCGAGGACCGGCTGCGGGAGCTCGCCGACGCCGGTCGCGAGGCGGAGCTGCGGGCCGGCTGCGAGCGCGTCTTCCCGGGCAACGGCGCCGGCGACGCGGCCGACCTCGTCGCGGCGATGGCCGTCGGCGACCGCCCCGCCCCTCCGGTGCGCGACCGCCGTCGGTTCAACCGCTGGCTGCGGCTCTCGAGCCACCGCATCGGGCCGACCCTGCCGCTCGTCGCGGCGCTCGGCGCCCGCGACATGGCCCGCCACCCCGAGCGCCGCAAGCCCTACCTCGCGGTCCTCGCGCTCGGCGTCCCGGATGCCGAGCTGCTCCCGCGGCTGCGCGAGGCGATCGGGGACCTGCCGGCCGAGCGGGTGCTCGTGCTGACCGACTCGACGGAGTTCGCCGATCTGCGCGGGCTCGGCGTCGCGTTCGAGCTGCTGCCGGCCTGGCCGAGCGCCGACGCGAGTGCCGGGCCGTCGCCCGACGACATCCGCGCCCGGGTCCGCCTGCTGCTCGAGGGACGGCGCCCGCTCCGGGCCGTCTCGATCGGTGATCACGGCGAGGATCTGCTCGGTCTCGGCGCCGCGCCCGACCCCGGGGCTGAGGGCTGATCGTGGAGCGGCCTACGGTACCCTCGGGGACGCCTATGGAGGCTCCGGCCCCGACTGAAATGGCAGCCGTCACCGGGGGGGACGGCGCCGAAGAGACGCTCCCCCGAGCGCGCCCGGTTTCCGGGACGCGTGATCTCACGCTGCCGAATCTGATCGTAGTCGGCGCCCAGAAGTGCGGGACGAGCGGGCTGCACTACTACCTCAGCCTCCACCCGGAGGTGTCCATGTCGACGCCGAAGGAGCTCAACTTCTTCATCGAGGAGCGCAATTACCCGCGCGGCCTCGAGTGGTACTCGCGGCACTTCGACCCGACGGCGCGCTGCCGCGGCGAGGCTTCACCGAACTACACGGCATATCCCCAGCACCTCGGCGTGCCCGAGCGGATCGCCGAGGTCGTGCCCGACGTCCGGCTGGTCTACATCGTCCGCGACCCGATCGAGCGGATCACCGCCCACTTCGTCCACAACTTCGCGAAGCGCCGCGAGAAGGGCGATCTCCGGGCGACGCTGCTGCATCCGAACACGTCCTACGTCACGCGCAGCAAGTACTTCATGCAGCTCCAGCGCTATCTCGCGCACTTCGACGAACAGCAGATCCTCGTGCTCGACCAGCGCGACCTCCGCGACGACCGGATGCCGACCCTGCGACGGCTCTTCGAGTTCGCCGGCGTCGACCCGTCCTTCCAGCACCCGAAGTTCGAGCAGGTCCGTCATTCGACGTCGCGCAAGAAGCGGGCGACCCGCCTCGGCATGCGCGTCCAGCGGATGAGCAGGACCCGCTTCGGCCGCCGGATCCCGCGGCGCGCCTGGCTGGCGCTCGACGCCGCGCTGCCCCTCTCGAAGCCGATCGAGAAGCCCACCGGCGTCGCCGAGGCGCTCGGCCCCGAGGTGCTCGAGGTCCTCCACGAGGACGCCGAACGTCTCCGCGCCCAGACGGGCCGCTCGTTCGATCACTGGTCGGTTTGAGCAACCAGGGCAACAACCGCAACAACAACCGCAAGAAGAACCAGCGGCAGAAGCAGAACCGCAACAAGAGCGGCAAGGGCCCGAAGCGCCCGGACAAGTCGGCGGGAACCGGGACGGCGCTCGGCACGCAGGTCCTTCGCTACTCCGGCATCCACGGCATCGGGATGCTGCTCGGCAACATCGTCACGTTCGTCTCGACGATCGTCATCGCCAACTTCTCCGATCCCGGCGAGTTCGGTCAGCTCGGGCTCCTGATGTTCTACTCGGGGCTGCTGACCATCCTGTTCACGCTGGCGAGCAAGCAGGGAACGCTGAAGCGGACGTTCGGCGGCGACGACGAGGACGACGACGACGAGGAAGAGGACGAGGACGACGACGAGCTCGCGACCGACCCGCGGCGCAGCCTCGGAACCGGACTCATCACGATCACGCTCGTCTCGATAATCGGCACCGTTCTGTCGGTCGTCTTCGCCGATCAGATCTCCCATTATCTGCTCGGCGACGCCGATCCGAACCTGGTCGTCTACGCGGCGCTCGGCGGTGCGACGGCGGCCCTCTACAGGGTCTCTTCGATCGCGATCTGGATCGAGCGCCGGCCGTACTCCTACGTCGCGGTCGAAATCGCCAAGCCGGTCTTCATCCTCGCCGCGGTCGTGCCGCTGCTGATCGCAGGCCTCTCGGTCAAGGGCGCGATCGCCGGCCAGGCGATCGGCACCGGGCTGGCGATGATCCTCTCGCTGATAATCCTCCGCGGCAGCTGGAAGTTCCACTGGGACTGGCGCGAGGCAGTCGCGATCTATCGCAAGGGCGCGATCCGCGTCCCGCTCGTCCTCTCGATGTGGGTCGTCGGCTACGCCGACATCTTCATCCTCTCGCGCTACGTCGACCACGCCGAGCTCGGCACCTACCACCTGGCGTCGCGGATGGCGTTCCTCGTCGCGGTGCTTCCCGGCGGATACCGGAAGGCGCTGCGGCCGCTCCAGAAGACGCCGATGTTCCGTGCCGTCGAAGACGAATACGGCGTCGGCAACGCCCGCGGCATCCAATTCGGGTACTTCACGTTCGTCCTCGCGGCGACGATGCTGATGACGACCGTGATGGCGACCGTCATGGTCCGGATCGCCCCTGCCTCCTACGCGAGCGCGGCCTCGCTGATCCCGCTCGTAGCCGGCGGCCTCGTCGCGCCGACCGTCTATCGGATGGTCAACAAGTCGGTCAAGTACGCCGACAAGCGCGTTCCGTTCATCATCGGCGCGGTCGGCGCGATGATCGCCTTCGTCGTCCTGACGATGCTGCTGGTCGGCCCGATCGGCGTCAAGGCGGCGCCGATCTCGATGATGCTGGCGTTCGCGATTCCGACCGTCTTCGTGTTCCTGAAGTCGCAGCGCGGCCGCAGCCCGATCGTCCTGCCCTGGAAGCAGATGTTCATCTGCTGCGGCCTCGCCGTGATCGTCGGGGTCGCCCACAGCCAGTTCGATCCGGGCGGCCTGATCCTCGACCTGATCGCGGGCGTCCTCGCGATCATCCTCTGGGCGTTCCTCTGCCTCGTCTTCGGGGCCGTGCCCCAGGGCCACAGGGGAGCCCTCTGGGGGATGGTCAAGGGTCTGCGCCGCCGGGACCACGGATTCGAGCCCGCGGCCGGTCTCGAGGCCCTACGGCCGCGTGAGCGCAAGTCCCTGCGCCGGGCCGTGGTCCGCGGGCTGCCCTCGGAGGAGGCGGCCAAGCCCGCGCTGACGATGCGCCGGCACGGGGGTGTGGACGGGAACGGGAACGGGAACGGTGCCGGCGATGCCGATGCCGTGCTCGTCACGATCCTCCGCCGGGTCGCGAAGGAGGGCGGGGCGGCCGGCGTCCCCGACAACTACGCACGCCGCGACGACCACGACCGCGACGCTCAGATCGGTGCCTACCTGTTCGCGCAGGGGCCGATCGCGGCCCGGGACCAGCTCGGCAAGAAGCTGATCAACGACGGCGTCGCCGAGCCGTTCGACCTGCACACGCTCGAGCACGTGCTCGCCTCGCTGCGACGTGTCGATGCACCCGCCTGGCAGGGCGGGAACGACTGAGGCTCGGCTCGCGGGACCCGGTCGGGTCAGTCGGAGTCGCCGGCGCGGCGGATCACGATCTGATCCGCCTCGACCGTGACGCGGACGGCGCGCTGGCCGGCCCAGTTCTCCGCGTAGACGGGGTTGTCCTTGACCGCGGGATCGAGCCAGAGGCCGTAGCCGTCTTCCTCGCCGTGGTCGAAGGTCGCCTCGATGGTGTTGTTGGAGCCGCGACGGCGTCCTCGGCCGCCGCGACGACGGCGACGACGGCGCGGGCGGTCGTCGCCCTCCTCGCGGCCCTCGGCGCGATCGTCCTCGTCTGCGTCCTCGTCGTCGACCTCTTCGTCGCTCTCCTCGACCGCCTCGGCGGCGGCGAGGGTCGCGGCCTCGACCTCGGCCTCGATCTCGTCGCGGAGATCGTCCGAAGTGTCGGGCTCGGAGTCGGGGGTGAGGTCATGACGGCGGCGGAACTCACGGAGCTCCGAGGCCGAAATGTCGAGCTGATGGGCGATCCACGCGTCGGTCCGACCCTCGCGCACCCATGCGCGGATCTGGTTCAACTGGGACCTGAGGGGCTTGCCTGCCATTGCGGCGCGTGAGTCTACCCAACGGGAGGCCGCGACCCCTCTGCCCACCCGGACGGGTGTGGACCCCCGAGTCCCGTTTCGCTAAGGTCGATCCCCCCGTTGCGGCGGCGGGAGCCGTGCCACCAAGCCGTTCCAGCCCGGTCCGAGGTCCGGTCGCCCATGCTCGTACTCACCCGGAAGACCAACCAGAGCATCATGATCGGAGACGACATCGAGATCACGATCCTCTCGGTCTCCGGCGACAAGGTCAGGATCGGCATCGAGGCTCCCCGCGACATCAGCGTCTTCCGCCGCGAGGTCCTCGACAACGCCGAGACGACGCCCGACACGACTTCGACGGACGGCGCCGAGTCCGAGTAAGCGGCCGAGGGGCCGGGGTCCCAGGCCCGAGAGGCGGTCTGGCCGCGGCTGGGCCGCGGTGGTTTGGGCAGTGAGCGGAGGGGCCGCGGGGCGGGCTGCTCGCCGGCCTTTGCCCTGGCGAGGCTGAGAGCCCGCGGATCAAGGAAGAGGTCGGCGAAGCGGCCTCCGGCCGTGAGCCGGCCGATGACGCCGACCCCGCGGCCTCTCAGGCCGCCAGGGGTCAGCCGCCGACTAGCCAGGCGAGCGTCTCGAACATCACCACGACGACGACCACGACGGTCACCGTGAGGCAGAGTGCGAGGACGCTGAAGCGGACGCGGCCGCGCTTCTCGGTCTTGACGATGTGGCGGGCGCGCGAGCGGTTTGCGGCGCGCCGCCGCAGTTCGAGGCGTCGCTGTTCCTCGATCTGCTGCTCGCGCTCGAAGGCTTCCTCGAACTCGTCGAAGTCGCGTTCCATCCGCGGAGCCGCCATTGGGGTCTGGGTGGCCACGAGAGGGAATGTTAGCTGTTGCTAAGACGGATTGCCATCCGCGGGGACGCTCAGCAGACGCTCCAGAGCCCCCTTCCGGCGCTCCCGGCCTGCGCTTGGAACGCCGCGAAATCGTCCGCCCGAGCCGTATTTGGAGGGATTTCGAGGGTCCGGGCGTAGCCGCCGCGGATCAGCGCGGCATTGACGAAGCGATCGCCGACGAAGACGTAGGCGAGGAGCCGTCCGTAGACGTCGCGGAGCTCCCGGTCGAAGACGAGCCGGACGCGCTCGCCATCGACGAGCGAGTGGTTGAACTCCGACGCCTCCGGCCCGAAGCACTGGACCGGCTCGCCCGGCTTGACCGTCTCGGGCGTGTCGACGCCGATGTAGCGGACGTCCTCGGCGGCTCCGTCGAGGGCGACCTCGATCGTGTCGCCGTCGACGGCCCGGATCACTCGCGCCTCGGCGGGCGGGCGGGCCGCCCCGGCCGCTGGCCGCGAGGCCGGATCGCCGCCCGGGATGTCGGCCGGGTCCTCGCCGCCCGCGATCAGCACGTAGACGAGGAGGCCGAGCAGGAGGAGAAGCCCAGCGGAACCGCCTCTGATGCCCGGGACCATGTCCGCCAGTCGGACCCCGGGCTGCGTCCTCGCGCCCCCGGTTACGGGATGCGGTGGACGCTCGAGAGCATGATCTCCTTGATCTGGCTGATGATCTCGAGGGCCTCGTTCCACTCGCGCTGCCAGACGTTGCGGCCATAGATGACGCCGGAGCCGCCCGCCTGCATGATTCCCCGCGTCTGGTGGATGAGTGCCTCGTCGTCGATCCGCGAGCCGCCGGAGAGGACGACGAGCGACCGGCCCGCCGACTCGACGCAGTGCGAGATCGCGTCCTCCTGCGAGAAGCCGCCCTCGTTGTAAGGGGCGGGGGAGTCCTTGTCCTTGTCGGGGTCGATCTTCGGCATGTTCAGCTTGACGATGTCGGCACCCATCTCCATCGCCATCCGGGCTGCGTAATCGATCGCATAGAAGGAGTTCTGGCCGCCCTTCGCCTCGACGGCCTCGCCGCGCGGGTAGGACCAGACGACGAGCGGCATGCCGAAGCGGTCGCAGTCCTCACGGACCTGCTTGAGCTGGAGCAGATCCTCGTCCTGGCGGGGGGAGCCGACGTAGAGCGTGTAGCCGACCGCGTCGGCGCCGAGCTTCACGGCATCTTCGACCGAGGCGTTGACGGTCGAGAGGGCGCGAGGGGACGGCGGGATGTCGGTCTTGCCGTTGACCTTGAGGATCAGGGGCACGCTGCCGGCGTAGTCGGGGTAGTACTTCGTGGCCATCCCGATCTGGCAGGCGATCGCCGAGTACCCGCCCTCGGCCGCGAGCCGGAACTGGTAGTCGGGGTCCTTCGAAGCTGGGTTCGGGAAGAAGTCGCGCGGGCCGTGCTCGATGCCCTGGTCGATCGGCAGCAGCATCAGTGTCCCGTTGCCGGGACCGAACTCGAAGAGGAGGCGGTGCAGACGGGTGCGCTTGCCCGGCGCCAACGTGTCGAGGAGCGACTTCTGCTCGGTGATGCTCTTGACCTCCACTTGGAGTTCCTCCTTGGTCTGGGGGCGCCGCAAACAGCGTCGGTCGACGGGCGGCAGGGGGGAATGGCCAGTATATGTGCGTAAGAGCGCCCCCACCGGGGTAGGATCGCCGAGACCCAATCGTGCTCGAGCACAGCTTCAACGGCGAACCCTTCACCGTCGGGATCGAGGAGGAGCTGATGCTCTTGGATCCCGCGACCCTCGACCTGTCCCAGGGCATCGAGTCGGTGCTCGCCGACGTGCCCGACAAGCACGCCGGCCAGGTCAAGCCGGAGCTCTTCAAGTCGGTCCTCGAGGTCGCCACGACGCCGTGTCCCGACATCGCTACCGCGACCGAGCAGCTCGCCGTCATGCGCCGCCTCGTCGGCTCGATCGCGAAGCGCAACGGGATGCTCGTCGGCGCGGCCGGAACCCACCCGTTCGCCCGCTGCGACGACCAGGAGATCGTTGAACGCCCCCGCTACCGAGAGCTCGTCGCCGACCTCGGCTTCATCGCCGAGCGCGAGCTGATCTTCGGGACGCACGTCCACGTCGGCATCGACTCCCCCGACAAGGCGATCTACGTCGCCGACGGGATCCGCCGCCACCTGCCGCTGCTCCTCGCCCTCTCGTCGAACTCGCCGTTCTGGGAGGGGCGGAACACCGGGATGATGTCGGCGCGGACGCCCGTCTTCCGCGCCTTCCCCCGCCAGGGGGTCCCGCCGCACTACGGCAGCTGGGAGATCTACTCGCGGCGCGTCGGGCAGATGACCGGCTCGGGGGCGATCGACGACTACACCTACCTCTGGTGGGACGTCCGCCCGCACCCGAACCTCGGCACCGTCGAGACGCGGATCTTCGACCAGGCGACCCGCCTCGAGGACACCGCCGCCTTCGCCGCCCTGACTCTGTCGCTCTCGCACCGCTTCGCCGAGCTCTTCGACGAGGGCGAGCCGCTCGTCGAAGCGCCGTTCGAGCTGATCGACGACAACAAGGTCCGGGCGGCGGTCCGCGGGATGGAGGGCGAGCTCGTCGACTTCGCCAAGGGCTGCCCCCGCGAGGCGACCGACATGGCCGCCGAGCTGATCGCCCAGGTCGAGACGAGCGCCGCCGAAGTCGGGTGCAGCGAGGAACTCCGCCGCGCCTCCGAGATCGTCGAGAACGGGACCGGAGCGAGACGCCAGCTCGACTTCGCCGACAACCACGGCGACGACCTCCGGGAGCTCGTCGAGGCCGCCGTCGCCCTGACCGCCCGCTGATCGCCGGGCCGCGCAGAGCTATCCTCGCTCTGTGTCCCAGACACCGGAGCTGAGCGTCGTCTGCCGGAGCTGCGGCTCCGAGGTGAGTCCGTATGTGACGGAGTGCCCCTACTGCGGCCACCGGCTGCGGAAGCGGGCTCCCCGCCTCGAGCGGGAGGGCGATGAGATCCGGGTCCGCGAGAGCCGCCGCGACAAGCGCCGCCGCCTCCGCCGCGAGCGCTCCGCCGAGCGCAGCGCCGCCGTCGCGCTCGGGGTCCGGCCGATGGCGACCGTCGGGACCCTGCTGATCGGCGGCATCCTGCTGATCCTCGGCCGCGCCGTCCCACTGACGCTCGCCGAGGTCGGGGCGATCGTCGGTCCGGTCGGCTCGGAGGCCTGGCGCTACGTGACCGCGCCGTTCGCCTACGACGACGTCGGCGCGTTGCTGGTGATCGGGCTCGCGATCTGGGTGTTCGGAAGCTCCGTCGAGCGCCGCCTCGGCTCGCTTGCGGCCGCCACCCTGATCCTCGCGACGGGCACGCTCGGATCGCTCGCCGCCGGAGCCGTCTACTCGGCCGGCCTCACCGACACCCTCGTAGTCGCCGGGGGCAATGCCGTAGCGCTCGGGCTGCTCGCCGCCTGGCTGATGCTCTGGCGCGGGGAGGCCAAACACAACTTGAGCGAGCCGCTGGAGACGATTGCGGTGACCGTCACCGCGATCGTCCTTCTGCTGCTGCCGATCTTCGAGGTCGGAGCCGATCCGGTCGCCGGCGTCGTCGGCGGTCTCGTGGGCCTCGGTATGGGCGGGCTCGCCGCCCGCCGCGCCGACGCGCGCAGCGACTAGTACCCCGGGGGCCGGGGCGCCTCGCGCTTGCCGCCGCCCCGCGGCGGGTATGTTCAGCCTGTGCCGGGCGCAGCATTCACCGAGGCCGAGCTCGAGGAGGCCGTCGGCCGCCTGACCGAGGGGACGAGGCTGCGGGCCGCCGAGGCCGAGGTCGCCGCCGCCGCGCCGGCCCTGCAGCGCGTCCTCGTCGAGGCGCTCGCCGCCGGCGGCTGGTTCGATGAGTCGCACCGCTCCGAGCTGATGCGCGTCACCTCGATCGAGGACCCCGCCGAGCGGGCGACCGCAGTCGACACGCTGCTAGCCGAGGAGACTCGGATCTCGATGATGGTCGGCGTCGCGGTCGGCTGGGCCCTTGCGGGCGAACTTGGACCACCCACCGAAATCCCCGAACGAGAGGAGAGTTGAAATGGACATCAGATGGCTGGGACACAGCTGTTTCGAGTTGAGCGACGGCGATACCCGGATCCTGATCGACCCGTTCCTGAAGCCGAACAGCCCGACCGCGCCGGTTACCGCCGATGAGGTCGAGCCGACTCACATCCTGCTCAGCCACGGTCACGCCGACCACGTCGCCGACGCCGTCGGCCTGGCGACGCGAACCGGGGCTCCCTGCGTGGCGATCGTCGAGCTCGCCAAGTGGCTGGACGCCCGCGGCGTCCCCGAGACGTACGACCCCAACCTCGGCGGCGTCGTCGAGTTCGACTGGGGCTGGGTCAAGCTCGTCCAGGCCTTCCACACCAACACGACGCCGGGCGAGGGCGACGAGCCGTTCAGCGCCGAGGCGGGCACCGTGATCGGCCTGCCGGCCGGGCTCGTCATCAACCTCGGCGGCACCACCGTCTACCACGCGGGCGACACCTGCCTGTTCGGCGACATGAAGCTGATCGCCGAGCGCACGCCCGTCGACGTCGCGATCCTGCCGATCGGCGGGCACTACACGATGGGTATCGACGACGCCGTCTACGCCGCCGGGTTGATCGGCGCGAAGACGGTGCTCCCGATGCACTACGACACGTTCCCGGCGATCGAGGCCGACGCGAACGACTTCAAGCAGAAGGTCGAGGGGTCGACCTCGTCCGAGGTCGTCGTCCTCGAGCCGGGCGGCTCGCACACCGTCTAGGCGCGACCGGGCCGCCGGCGCCGCCCCCTCGGGGGCGGCGCCGTGCAACCGGTCAGTCCCAGTCCACCGGGGCGCCTCGCCTCGTCCAGGGGCGAGTGATCGTGCCAATCGTGCGCCGGGAGAACCGATCCGGACGGGTCTCGATCGTTATGTCCCCGGGCAGAGGGTCACCCGCCGCATCCGGCCATGTCCGGTCCAGGGGGCGGGAATTCGATCGAGTCGTCACCGGGCCCCCCATCGGCACGTGGGGGCTGGACCTTAGGAGGGGGCTGGGGCCTGGACGCGAGTCCGGCTCAGGAGCCGGCGGGCGGAACCGGAGCCGGGTCCGCGGGCGGGTCGGCCGGAGCCGGCGGCACCGGGACCGGGACCTCGGGGACGGTCGGGTCGGTCGTCGGCGGCGGGTCGGCCGGGGCACTGCCCGTGTCCTGATCGCCGTCGGTGCTGCCGTCGGACGGCGTCACCGGGGTTCCGACGGCGACGTTGCCGTCATCGGGGGTCGTGACGGCGTCGATCGGCTCCGTCGGGGCCGGCTTCGGTGCGTCGGCCGGGCTGGTGGAGGAAGGATCGGCGGGGCCGTTGTCGGCCGGCGCCGTGGCGGGGCCGCTGCGGTCGACGAGCGCTGCCTGGTCCGGCTTCGAGGAGACGGCGGGCGTCTCGACGCGGGCGGTCAGGTGGTTCGCGCGGACCGGGGCGGGGGAGGGGTCGGCGGCCAGCGCCGCGGCGGGCGCGGACTTCGGCTCCTGGTTCTCGCCGGCGTTGATGTTGCGGACCTCGACGGCGCCGGCGGTGAGGATCGCCGCGGTGGCGAACCCGGCGGCGGCCTTCGCGCCGATCGCGCCGCCGAGGAGGCTGATGCCACCGATGCCGCCGGACGCCGAAGCGCCGCCCACGGCGCCGGAGCCTGCGGCGCCGGCGGCGCCGGCGCTCGCGGAGCCGCCGCCGAAGAGCTTGGCGATGACACCGTGCTTGAAGAACGCGAGGACGCCGACGGGGAAGAGGGCGGCCATCGCCTTGCGGTCGGAGCGGAGCTGGTCGCGGAACGCCCGGCAGCCGTCGCAGTCGCGGACGTGCTTGCGCTCGGGGCCGGCGACCTTGCCGATGCCCTCGGCGGCCTCGGCGAGGCTGAGCTGGACGTCATCGCAGGTGAGCATCCGGGCCTGGCCGGACTCGGCGAGGCCGATCCGGGCGCGGACGAGCAGCGACTTGACCGAGGGGACGGTCGTCTGCATCGCCTGGGCGATCTCCTCGTATGAGAGCTGGTCGATCTCGCGCAGCAGCAGCGCCGTCCGCTGCGTCTCGGGCAGCCCTTCGACGTCGTTCATCAGCTGTCGCAGGTCCTCGCGCATCTGGACGTGCTCGGCGGTCGTCGTGCCGTTGTTGTGCGGCAGCACGTCCATCGAGTCCTGTCCCTCCGGCACCGGCCGGCGCAGGTGGTTGAGGCAGCGGTTGCGGGCGATTCGGTAGAGCCACGGGCGCACGTTGATCGCGCGGTCGTCGCCGAGCATCGCCGAGTGGGCGTTGGTGAAGACCTCCTGAAGGACATCCTCGGCGTCCTGGCGGCTCTTCAGCATCGACTGGCAGAAGCCGAGCAGGCGGCCGTTGTAGCGCGTGAACAGCACGTCGAAAGCGCCGTCGTGACCGGACCTGATCAGCTCGACCAGGCGTTCATCGGATTCGAGGCGCAGCAGCGGCGAGCGACGGGTGAGAAACCCGCGCGACGGTGCGCGTGTGAGTGCAGATGCTTCCAAAACGAGACGTCCTCCTTGCAAACAAAGCTAGAGGGCGAAAGTTGCGCCAACCTAAATTTCCACCCATTTGGGGTAATCGGCGATCGGAATGGGCTTTTTCGCCCACTGCGGCTAGCCTGCACCGACGCTGCCGGGGTGGCGGAATTGGCGATACGCGGCCGGCTTAAACCCGGCTGTCCGAGAGGACATGAGGGTTCGAATCCCTCCCCCGGCATTCCCCCCGGGCCTCGGCACCAGCGGGCCTGTAGGTTCGGCGCATGAGTCAGGCGGTCGGCGAGGCGGCGCTGTTCGGGATCGGCGTCGCGCTCAGCCCGCTCGCCGTGATCGCCGTCGTCCTGATGCTGGCGGAGCGCGGGGGACGGACCGGAGCCGTCCTGTTCGCGCTCGTCTGGGCCGGCGCCCTGGCGGCCGTGGCCACCGCGGCGCTCCTCCTCGCCGACGGGGCCGGGGCTGACGACGGCGGCGATCCCGCCGATTGGGTCGTCGGGCTGCAGATCCTGCTGGGCCTCGCGCTTCTCGTCGTCGCCGGGCGCCAGTGGCGCGGGCGTGGAGAGGCCGTGACTGAGGACGAGCTTCCCGGGTGGATGCAGAAGGTCGACGGGCTGTCGACCGGCGGGGCCGCCGCGATGGCGGCACTGATCGCGGTGAAGCCGAAGAACCTCCTGCTGTCGATCGGCGTCGCGGTAGCGATCGCCGAGCTCGGCGCCGAGCCGGGGGCACAGGCCGCTGGGGTCGCCGCGTTCGTGCTCGTCGGGACGCTCGCGCCAGGGATCCCGCTCGCCATCTCGCTGCTGATGGGCGAGCGGGGCCCCGCCGCCCTCGGGTCCGTGCGCTCGTGGATGGTCCGGGAGAGCACGACGATCGTCGTGCTCCTCTGTCTCGTCTTCGCCGGGAAGCTGCTCAGCGACGCCGTCACCGCCCACCTGTTCTGAGCGAGGGCGGCCGGTTGCGAGAGGCGCGGCGATGACAGGCGGGTTGCGAGTTCTCGCTAAGTTCGCCTCCGGTCGATGAAGCGCGCATCGAGATGAGCAGCCACCCACACGAAACCGAGGAGACGGACCTGATCGGTCCGCGTCCCGTCGAGCCCGGCCCGCGCCGGGCCGGCGGAATGGATCCCGACAAGGAGGCGGAGCCGACGCCGTTCCTCGAGCGGCGGATGCCGTCCTCGCCGTTCCCGCCGATCGCCGACTATGCGTTCCTCTCCGACTGCCACACCGGCGCGCTCGTCGCGCCCGACGGGACGGTCGAGTGGCTCTGCCCGCCGCGGTTCGACTCGCCGAGCGTCTTCGCCGCGCTGCTCGACCGCTCCGCCGGCGGCTGGCGCTTCGGCCCGTCCAACGTGGGCCGTCCGGTCGGCCGCCGCTACGAGCCGGGCACGAACATCGTCGAGACCACCTGGATGACGCCGACCGGATGGATGATCGTCCGCGACGCCCTGATCGTCGGCCGCTGGCGGGCCCGTGAGTCGACCAAAGCCACCGCACACACCCGGCCGCCGTCCGACTTCGACTCCCACCACGTCCTCGTCCGCACCGCCCGCTGCGTCCACGGGACCGTTCACCTCGAGCAGGTCTGCGAGCCGGTCTTCGGCTACGGCGCCCGTCCCGCCACGTGGAGCCGGCCCGGTCCCGAGCACGGCATCGCCGACGCCAGCGACGGCGAGAGCACGTTGCGCCTCCACTCCGACGTCAACATCGGCATCGAGGGCGGCTGCGCCCGCGCCCGCCGCCGCCTCGACGCCGGCGAGGGCTGCTACTTCGCCCTCTCCTGGTCGTCCCGCCTCGACGGCCCCGACAGCTTCGAGGCCGCCGAGGCCGCCCTCGACACGACCTCGCGCTTCTGGCGCACCTGGCTGGCCTCGGGCGACTTCCCCGACCACCGCTGGAGCGACCATCTGCAGCGCTCCGCCCTCGTGCTGAAGGGCCTCACCTACCTGCCGACGGGGGCGATGGTCGCCGCCCTGACGACCTCGCTGCCGGAGACACCGGGCGGCGAGCGCAACTGGGACTACCGCTACACGTGGATGCGGGACGCGACCTTCACGCTCCAGGGGCTCCACGCCCTCGGCCTGAGCTGGGAGGCCGACGACTTCATCCAGTTCGTCGGCGACGTCCAGCGCAACGAGGACGGCGGCCTGCAGATCATGTACGGGATCGGCGGCGAGACGACGCTCGAGGAGGCCGAGCTCGAACACCTGACGGGCTACGAGGGCGCCCGCCCGGTCCGGATCGGCAACGAGGCCTACGGCCAGCGCCAGAACGACGTCTACGGCGCCGTCCTCGACTCCATCTACCTGCACCAGAAGGAGTACGGCCACAACTCGCCGCGGCTCTGGCCCGTCATCGAGGACCAGGCCCGCTGCGCCGCCGAGGTCTGGCGCCAGCCCGACCAGGGGATCTGGGAGATGCGCGGCGACCCCCACCACTACGTCAGCAGCAAGGTGATGTGCTGGGTCGCGCTCGACCGTGCCGCCCGCCTCGCCGCTCGCCGCGGCTACGAAGGTCTCGCCGACGAGTGGCGGCTGATCGCCAACGAGATCCACTCCGACGTCCTCGCCAACGGCATCGACTCACGCGGCGTCTTCACCCAGCACTACGAGACCGACGCCCTCGACGCCTCCAACCTCCTCGTCCCGCTCGTCCGCTTCATGCCCCAGGGCGACGAGCGGGTCCGGGCCACCGTGCTCGCCATCGCCGACGACCTGACCGAGAACGGCCTCGTCCTCCGCTACCGGACCGACGAAGCCGACGACGGCCTCGAGGGCGAAGAGGGGACCTTCCTGATCTGCTCCTTCTGGCTCGTCTCGGCGCTCCTCGAGATCGGCGAGCGCAAGCGCGGCCGCGAACTCTGCGAGCGCCTCCTCAAGGACGCCAGCCCGCTCGGCCTCTACGCCGAGGAGCTCGAGTCCGCCTCCGGCCGCCACCTCGGCAACTTCCCCCAGGCCTTCACCCACCTCGCGCTGATCAACGCCGTCACCCACGTGATCCGTGACGAGCGGGCGATGCCGAGCCTCTACGAGGACCTGCACCTGTAGGGATAACTCCGACGAATGCTCCGCTGGCGCGTCCGCTTCGGTCGGTTGGCGGGGTGGTACGGGACGGGAAGACATATGTGCTGACCCCAGCCGCGGACTCCGCTTCGCGTCCGGTCCGGTCGGTCGGCGCGGTGAACTGGACGGGATGACATGTGTGTGTCTCCCGGCCGAGGAAAGTCCGAGTCGGAATCCCTGGCTGGGCCCAACACATATGTCTTTCCGTCCCCTACCGCCGCGCCGCCCGGCGGAAGCGGACGCGCAGCGGAGCATTCCGCCGGAGTTACTTCTCCGCGACCTCGACCTGCGGCCGGAAGCTCGCGCTGAGCAGCTCGGCGTCGGCGACCAGGCGTGGCGGGGCGCCGGCGCCGATCGAGGTCGCGAGGTAGTAGCGGTACGGGCCGGCGGCCCGGAGGGTGACGCGATAGGGGCCGGCGACGCCGTCGTCGACCGGGACGTCGGCTGAGAGGACCGCGATCGAAGTCTCGATCGAGGGACCCTTGACGCGATCGGTCACCTCGGCGTTGTCGCCGAGCCCTTCGAGGCCGGCGAGCGACTGGTCGATGAAGTCGCTGAAGCTGAGGTTCGGGTTTCGATCGACCCAAAGCGTCGCCTCCCCCAGCCCGTCCTCGGATGCGGCGGCGAAACTTGCGCCCTCGGGGGGCTTCGTCCGCTTCCAGGTGTCGGGGAGGGCGATCGAGAAGCCCTTCTCCTCGACGAACTGGGGGTTGTTGATGACCGACGGCGCTTCGGTCACCGCGGCCGGCTCGCTTGCGGCCTTGGTCGAGTCGTCGGATGAGCCGCCGCCGGAGACCAGGAGGGCGAGCCCGACCACGACCAGGACGGCCATGGCCCCGGCGATCGCGAGGCCGCCGCGGCGGTGGCGCAGCGCGTCGAATCCGTCGGTGACGCGGAGCCATGCCCCTTCGAGGGCAAAGGTGATTCGGTCCCAGAGGTCGTAGAGCACGGTTGGTTGTTTCGCGACATCGGCCCGAGAGCCTGCTGTCGAAGGGGGCGAATCGTGTCATCTGTCCCGGTGGGCGGCCCCCGCAACCCACGTTGCGCCCGACTCGTGGACAATCGAGGCGTGCTCCATGCACCCTTCGAGTGGCTCTACGGGAAGCTCGGATCGCGGTATCCGAACACGTTCGTCACGCTCGAGCTGCAGGCCGGCTTCCTCGTCACTGCCGGAACGGTGGGGCTCCTGGCGGCCTATTACGACGCCAGCTTCGACGACTTCCTGAAGCTCCTGGCGGTGGCGATGGGGCTGACCGCGGCCGCGCTCGCATGGGGTCTGTACCGGATCCTTCCGCGGCTGCGGCCGATCAGCCGCTGGATCGGGGGCGCGCGCGACGACGATGCGACCGAGAAGGCCTGGGCGGCGGCGGTCGGCCTGCCGCTGGCGCTCGTCCGCGAGGAGCTCGTCCGGCCGATAATCGCCGTCGTCTTACCGTCGTGCGTCGCCGCGGTCCTGATCCTCGACCTGTCGTGGCTCGACTTCATCCCGCTCGCCGTCGCCGGCGGCGTCGCGGTCGGCTACGGGGCGATCCTCCACCACCTGACGCTCGAGGCGGGCATGCGGCCGATCCTGATCGACATCAACCGCGCCGTCTCGCCGCGGATCGAGACCGAGGTCTCGGCGCTGCCGCTCCGCTGGCGGCTCCTGACGGCGCTGCCGATGATCAACGTGATCACCGGCGTGGTCGTCGCCGCGATCGCCGGCGCCGACAACCTCGGCGTCTCCGTGCTGGTCGCGATCGGCGTCGCGACGACGATCTCACTCGAGCTGACGATCCTGCTCTCGCGCTCGATCCTCGGGCCTCTCGCCGACCTCAAGCGGGCGACCGACGCGGTCGCCGAGGGGGACTTCGACGTCGCCGTCCCGATCACGACCGGGGACGAGATCGGCGAGCTGGCGGCTTCGTTCAACCAGATGGTCGGCGGCCTCCGCGAGCGCGAGCGCATCCGCGACGCCTTCGGCACCTACCTCGACAGCGAAGTTGCCGAGCACATCCTCAGCGACGGCTTCTCGGAGGGCGGCGAGCTCGTCGAGGTCTCGATCCTCTTCTGCGACGTCAAGGACTTCACGAGCTTCGCCGAGAGCGCCGCCGCGAAGGAGGTCGTCGCCTGCCTGAACGCGCTCTTCGAGGTCGTCGTCCCGGTGATCTCCCGCGAAGGTGGCCACATCGACAAGTTCGAGGGCGATGGGCTGATGGCGGTGTTCGGAGCGCCGGAGGTCGTCCCCGACCACGCCGATCGCGCCCTGCGGGCGGCGCTCGAGATCGTCAGGGTCGTCAACGGTCTCGGCGAGGGCGGCGGCTTCGAGGTCGGGATCGGCCTGAACACCGGCGATGTCGTCGCCGGCTCGATCGGCGGCGGCGGGCGGCTCAACTTCAGCGTGATCGGCGACGCCGTCAACGTCGCGTCGCGGGTCGAGGCGGCGACGCGCGAGACGGGCGACGACCTGCTGCTCACCGAGGCGACGAGGGAGCGGCTCGGCGGGGAGTTCGAGCTGCAATCCCGCGGCGAGCGCGAGTTCAAGGGCATCGAGCGGCCGGTCCGCCTCTACGCGCCGGCGCGCGAGGGCGGGGGGCTCCAGCGGGACGCGGTCGAGGCGGTCCGCTCCGTGTACGCTCGCGTCCGTGGCAGCCGCGCAGAAGACTGAGGGCGGCGTCGCCAACCCCGGCGCCCTGCACGGCGGCAGGCTCGCCGCCAAAGCCCTTCGCAGCCGCGGCGTAACCCACCTCTTCACGCTCTCCGGAGGCCACCTCTTCAGCCTCTACGACGGCTGCCGCGAGGAGGGCATCGAGGTCGTCGACGTCCGCCACGAGCAGGCTGCCGCCTTCGCCGCCGAGGGCTGGGCGAAGGCGACGCGCACGCCCGGCGTCTGCGCCCTGACCGCCGGTCCCGGCGTCACCAACGGCGTCAGCGCGATGGCGAGCGCCGCCGCGAACGGGACGCCGATCGTCGTCCTCGGCGGCCGCGCCGCCGAGGGGCGGTGGGGGAGCGGCAGCCTCCAGGAGATCGACCACCTTCCGTTCGTCTCCCCGCTGACCAAGTCCGCCGAGACCGTGAAGTCGCCGAATGCGATCGGCGAGGCCACCGTCCGCGCCTATGACCTCGCCGCCGCGTCCCCGACCGGCCCGACCTTTCTCGACTACCCGCTGGACGTCGTCTTCATGGATGCCGACGCCGAGATCCCTGCGCCCGCCGAAGCCGCCGATTCGGCTGCGGCCGGGATCGAGGCCGCGGCCGAGCTCCTCGCCGGTGCCGAGCGCCCGGCGATCATGGCCGGTACCGGCCTCTACTGGGCGGGCGCCGAGGACCAGCTTCGCGAGCTTTCCGAGCGGCACGACATCCCCGTGTTCCTGAACGGGATGGGGAGGGGCTGCCTGCCCGCCGACCATGGGAACGCCTTCAGCCGGACCCGCGGAATGGGCCTCGGCGAGGCCGACGTCGCGATCGTCGTCGGCGTGCCGCTCGACTTCCGGCTCGGCTTCGGCGCCGCGATCGGCGCCGACGCGAAGCTGATCCGCGTCGACGTCGAGCCGAACCGCCTCGAGCGCAACCGCGTCGCCGACGTCGATCTCGTCGGCGACGTCCCCTCGAGCCTCGCCGCCCTCTCCGAGGCCGCCGACCCCGGTGATCGCTCCGACTGGATTGCCCGCCTCCGCGAGGAGGAGGGCAACAAACGCGGCGCCGAGGCCGAGGATCGCGCCGACCCGCGCTCGCCGCTCCATCCGATGCGCCTCTATGAGGAGCTCGGTCAGGTGCTCGACCGCGACGCGATCGTGATCGGCGACGGCGGCGACTTCGTCTCCTACGCAGGCCGGGTCATCGAGACCTTCGAGCCGGGAACCTGGATGGACCCGGGGCCGTTCGGCTGCCTCGGCGCCGGTCCCGGTCAGGCGATCGGCGCCGCCTGCGCGAAGCCGGGGCGGCAGATCTGCCTGCTGCTCGGCGACGGCGCCTTCGGCTTCAGCGGCCTCGAGTTCGACACGATGGTCCGCCACGGCCTGCCGGTCGTCGGCGTGATCGGCAACAACGGGATCTGGGCGCTCGAGAAGAACCCGATGGAGTACCTGTACGGCTACTCGATCGCCGCCGAGCTCCAGCCCGAGACGCCCTACCAGCAGGTGGTCGAGGCGCTGGGCGGACACGGCGAGCTCGTCCGCGAGCCCGACGAGCTGCGGCCGGCGCTCGAGCGGGCGTTCGCATCCGGCAAGCCGGCCCTCGTCAACGTCCTCACCGACCCCGACGTCATCTACCCGCGCCGGGCCGTCCTTGCCTGAGCGCCCGCAGCGGGGCACGCGCCGATGGGGCTGAGGGTCGGACGCCACAACTTCGCCTACGTCACCTACGACGCGGCGAGCGACGTCATCTACGCCAAGTACGACGGAGCGCCGTCGGCCCGGCGGCAGCCCTCGCCCGAGGAGCACGTCTGGCTGTTCGACGAGGACGACCGCTTCCACGGGATCGCGCTGATGGAGCCCCGCGAGCGGCTCGAGCGCGACGGCGCCGTCTACGTGTCGCTTCCGAGCGGCGAGCGCGAGCGCGTCGTCGGCGTCGAGTTCACGGTCCGCCAGGCGAGCTGATCAGGCCGCCGGGGCGGCGATCGTCCCGGCGACCGTTCCCCCGGCGTCGCTGATCCAGAGCATCGAGCCGGCGCGGTGGACGGTGGCGGCACCGTGGCCGATGCCGGATCGGAACTCGGCCTCGACGACGATCGGGCCCGAGGAGGCGGTCGGCATCGCGAGGAACTCCTCCGCCGGCAGCCAGTACCAGAGGTTGCTGACGTGGCCCGCGAGGTCGATCAGCGAGCTTGCCGAACCACCAGTCGAGGCGCTCGGCGCCCTCCGGCGGCTCCGGCGGATGGCGGAGCGAGGCGCGCGCCTTGCGCCCCTCGGTGCTCGGTCCGTAGACCTCGTCGAACTCGGCCGGCAGGCGCGACGGCATCCGCGTCTCGGGATCGACGTGGACCCAGATCGCCTCGGCGCGGACGTCGGCGCCGGCGTCGCCGGTGATCGCTCGTCGTCCGCTCGGCGACCGTCTTGCCCTTGCCGCTGCACCACGTCGTCAGCTCGAGCTCCTCCGGGAACGACCGGCAGGCGGCGGATGTCGAGGCGGAGCCGGCGGATGATCCAGAAGGCCTCGGCGCCGTAGCCGGAGTCGAGCCCGTCGGCGAAGGCGGTCTCCTGCAGCCAGCGCGCGATCGCGAAGACATGAGCGCCGCCGTCGGCCCCGACGTCGGCCGCGCCGACGCGATGGCGGGCCGTGAACGATCGACCGGTGGCCGGGCCGGGCACGGCTCAGCCGGCGTCTGCCGACTCGACGTGCTCCTTGAGGCCCTCGGCCGCGCCCTTGGTGAGGAACTCCTTGACCTTGCCCTCGACGGGGCCGCGGAGGAGCATGCCGAGCATCCGGCCCGGGTCGATCGCCAGCGCGAAGGTCGCCTTCGTGCGATCGGCGGCGAGCTCGACGAACTCCCACGAGCCGACGAGTGACTTGACGTCGCCCTTGACCTGGACCCAGTTCATCCCGGTCGGCTCGTCGAAGTCGAAGCGGAGCTGCTGGTTGGTCGTCTTGACGACGGCGTCGGAGGTGGTGTCGACGAGGGTCGCGCGGCCCTCCGAGTCGATTTCGACCGCCTCGACGGTCTGCAGCGCCGGCTGCCACACGGGGGAGGCGGGCACGTCGGCGGCGACCGCCCACACCCGCTCGAGCGGGGCCTCGATCTCGACCGTCCAGCTTGCCGAAAGGGTTGCCACGGCGGCCAGACTAGCGAGCCGCGTCGTAGAGTCCCGCCGATGTCGAAACCGCGCCCGGACATGCCGCCATTCGGCGAGGACGATCTCCTCGCCGACCCCATCGACCTCTTCGCGGCCTGGTTCGAGCGGGCCTCCGCCGAGCTGCCGCTGGCTGAGGCCGTCTGCCTTGCGACCGTCGACGGCGACGGCGAGCCGGACGCCCGGATGGTCCTCCTCAAGGGCTTCGACGAGCGCGGGTTCCGGTTCTTCACGAACGAGCAGTCGGTCAAGGGCGCGCAGCTGGCCGGCCTTCCGGCGGCGGCGCTCGTCCTCTACTGGCGCGAACTCGACCGCCAGATCCGGATTCGAGGCCCGGTCGAGCGGATCGGCGACTCCGAATCCGACGAGTACTTCGCGAGCCGCCCCCGGGGCAGCCAGGTCGGCGCCTGGGCGAGCCCGCAGAGCACGCCGATCGACGGGCGCGACGACCTCGACGCCCGGGTCGCCGACATCGAGGCCCGCTACGGCGACGGCGAGGTGCCGCGGCCTCCCCACTGGGGCGGCTTCCGGGTCGTCCCGAGGGAGATCGAGTTCTGGCAGGGCCAGGTCGGCCGCCTCCACGACCGCTTCCGCTACCGGCGCGACGAGGACGGTGCGTGGATCTGGGAACGCCTCGCGCCCTGAGCGCGGGCGGCCGGTCAGCCCGCCGCGGAGGCGTGCCGGTCGGCGGCGCGGAGGGCGGCGCCGAAGAGGATGTCCCGCTCCGACACCGTGATCTGCTGGAGGGCGAAAGCTCGCATCGCCTTGATCAGGATGATCACGCCGGCGACGATCGTCGGGGCGCGGTCGGGGTCGACGCCCGGCTCGTGGCGCCGCTCGCCGATCGGCAGGGCGGCGAGGCGCGAGAGCAGCTTCTGGATCGTCGCGAGCTCGAGCTGGTGGCCCTCGACCTGCTCGTAGTCGACCCGTTCGAGGCCGAGATCCATCGCCGCCAGCATCGCCGGGGTGCCGGCGACGGCGATCCCGCGCTCGGCGCCGAGGCCGGGATGGGTCGCGAGCTCGGCGTCGATCGTCTCGCTGACGTCCTCGGCCAGCGACTCGAGCTCGTTCGTCTGCGGCGGGTCGGTCTGCAGGTACCGCTCGGTGTGGCGGACGACGCCGAGCTGCAGGGAGGTGTTGAACGTGATCCCGTCGTCGGAGCCGACGACGATCTCGGTCGAGCCGCCACCGATGTCGATGATCATCGTCTGGCAGCCCTCGCAGCCGCCGCGAGCGCCCATGTAGGTCAGCTCCGCCTCCTCGGCGCCGCTGAGGACGGTCGCGTTGAGGGCGAACCGCTCGCGCAGCTCGGCGATGAACGCCTCGGAGTTGGATCGCGTCGCGGGCGGCGCTGGTCGCGAAGGCGAACGTCTCGGTCGACGCCGAGCTCCTCGGCGATCCCGAGGTAGTCGCCGATCGCCGCGAACACGTCCTCGATCGCCTCGGTCGAGAGCTGACCGGAGATCTCGACGCCGCGGCCGAGCCCGGTCACCCGCGACTCGCGGCGCACGGTCTCCACCCGCCCGTCGTCGACGTCGGCCACGAGGAGCCGGGTCGAGTTGGTGCCCATGTCGATGCTGGCGACGCGCAAGGGACGCGATCGTAGACCCCTCGAGCCGCGGTCCGACCCTCGCCGCTAGCGGTAGGTCTTGTGCGAACGTCATGAAGGTCATGAGCCATCGCGTCGGGGCTCGCGGCAGTCGGTCGCCGTTGCCGGCCTGGTGCCGCGACCGGTAACAGCGGCGGTGTCGCACGACCGTGCGAAGCCGAAGCCGAAGCCGAAGTGCGGCGGAGTCCGGCCACGATCGTCGGCAAGGCGGCACGCAAGCTCCTTCGCGGAACCGACGGCGACGACGTGATTCGCCCGAGGGCTGCGACGTCACGGTCAGCTCGGGGAGCGGCGACGACGTGATCTGCACTACCGGCGAGTCGACCGCCGGTAGCTCGGGCAGCGGCGACGACATAGTTCTCATGAAGGCAACGGCGTCAAGCAGGCACGGCTCGGCTCCGGCGACGACCTGGCGTCCGGCGGCCAGGGCGTCAATGCCTTCCTGGGCGGCGGTGGAGACGATTTCTTGCTTGGGAACGGCGGCACCGACTTCCTGACGGGCGGCTCGGGCGACGATGACTTCAACGGCGGCAGTGACACCGACATCTGCAACGGCGGCGACGGCATCGACGACCAAGAGGGCTGCGAGACCGTCACCGCCATCCCCTGAGCGCCTTGCGCGCCCACCCGACGTTGCTATCTTGTGAAAACCGCCGCGGGGTGGAGCAGTCAGGTAGCTCGCCGGGCTCATAACCCGGAGGTCACAGGTTCAAATCCTGTCCCCGCTATATCCGTCACCACCACGCTCGAACCCTCCGCCAGGAGGGTTTTCGCGTCCTGGAGGGCTTTCGTTGACCGCCGGTTAGGCTGGCCGCCTCAAGTGGAACCGACCGACGAGAAGAAGCGAGGCCGGCGGGGCCGGAGGACCGGGCGCAGACGAGGGCGACGGCTCGAGCTCAAGCGATCGGTCCGCCGGGCGACGATCCTCGCGATCGGTGCGCTGGTCGTCGGCGCCCTGGCGGTCGCGGGGGCCTTGGCAGGGGTCTTCTCCTCCGACTCGGAGACTCCGAGCGCGCCGAGTACCAGTGAGATCATCGCCGGGGCCGCCCCTTCAACTGTGCGGGTTCTCGCGAAGGTCGACGGGGTCAGCGCCTCCTCCGGAACGGGCTGGGTGTACAACGCCGACCGGGGCCTGATCGTCACCAACGCCCATGTGGTCGGCGACCAGGGGTCTCCCGGTCTCACCTCCTATCGGGTCGTGATCGATGGTCACCTGCGGCCGGCCACGCTCTACGCCAACTCACCCTGCTTCGACATGGCGATGCTCCAGGTCGATGACCCGGCCGGCCTGAGGGCGTTGCCGCTCGGCTCGCAGGCGGACCTCGCCCAGGGAGATCAGGTCAACGTCGTCGGCTTCCCGGCGAACGAGCTCACGGCCTTCTCATCGACGCCGCTGCAGTCGACGACCGGAACCGTCTCGGTGGTGAAGGAGTCGCTTCAGAAGCGTTCCGATGCCGCCGGCGACCCCGACCTGAGGCAGTACCCGAACCTGATCCAGACCGATGCTGCGATCAACCACGGGAATTCCGGCGGTCCGCTCGTTGATGAAAACGGAAATCTCGTCGGGATCAACTCCCTGACGACGTTGGAGACGCAGGGCCAGGGGTTCGCGATCGGAGTCGACCTGTTCAGGGACCAGTCCGAGACCCTCGAACAGGGGGACTCGATCGGCTTTCTCGGCTTCGACTTCGTCGCAGGCGGCAAGGGGCTCCTCGTCAACAACGCGGTCGAGGGATCGCCGGCAGCGGATGCCGGGTTCGGCAAGGAGCGGGCGGTGGTGACGTCCGTCGACGGCGAGCCCGTCCCGACCCGACGCGCCTACTGCCGGGCTGTCGACGGCTCCGAATCAGGGGAGACGGCGACTGTTCGCGGGATCACCCGGACGCGGCGATTCACCATCGAGCTACCGTTCTCCTAGCGTGGAGCGGCTCGTCGCCGAGCAGGAGGGCGAGGAGCCCCTGCCGGCAGGCCCGCCAAGCGCTGTCGTTCGGCTCCCAGGTTCTTCTCGGGCGTCCCGAGAGACCCCCGCGTCAGAGGGGCGCGAGGACGCGGTTGACGCGCTCGAGCATCCAGTCGAGCTCTGCGGCAGTAGTCGTCAGCGGTGGCGCAAGGCGAATCGTGCGCCGTTGGGTCTCCTTCGCCAGAACGCGACTCGCCATCAGGTCCATGCAGATCCCACGTGCCGTTGCACCGCCCTCGCGAACGTCGATGCCGACCCAGAGGCCGCGCTGACGGATCGCCGTCACGGCCGGATGGTCAGCCGTCTGCAGCGATTCGGCCAGCCGCGCTCCTAGCTCGATCGCGTTGCGCTGCAGCGAGCCGTCCCGCAGCAGTTCCAGCACTTCGACGGCGACTGCGCAGGCGAGGGGGTTACCCCCGAAGGTGCTGCCGTGTTGACCGGGCCGGAACAGGCCGAGGACCTCATCGCCGCCCACCACCGCCGAGATCGGGATGATGCCGCCGCCCAGCGCCTTGCCCAGGAGCAGCAGATCGGGGCTGACGTCCTCGTACTCACATGCGAAGGTGCGCCCGCTGCGGCCGAGGCCGGACTGGATCTCGTCGGCGATGAGCAGAGCGTTCGCGTCCGTACAGAGGGCGCGAGCGCCCGCGAGGTATCCGTCGGGCGGGATGATCACGCCCGCCTCGCCCTGGATCGGCTCGATCAAGAACGCGACTGTGTCCCCGTCGAGAGCCGATTCGAGCGCTGCCAGGTCCCCGTAGGGAACGCTCTCGAATCCGGGCGTGTAGGGCCCGAAGTTCGTCCGCGCCGCCTCGTCGTCGGAGAACGAAATGATCGTGGTCGTACGTCCGTGGAAGTTGCCATTGCAGACGACGATCTTCGCCCGGCCCGACTCGACGCCCTTAACCTCGTAGCCCCACTTTCTGGCGGCCTTGACGGCTGTCTCAACCGCCTCCGCGCCGGTGTTCATCGGCAATACCCGATCCTTCGAGCAGAGCTCCGCGAGGCTCTCGCAGAACTCGCCGAGACGGTCGTTGCGAAATGCGCGGCTCGTCAGCGTCAAGCGGTCGAGCTGCTCGCGTGCGGCAGCCACCAGCCGCGGGTGACGATGGCCGAAGTTGAGCGCGGAGTACGCCGAAAGCGCGTCGAAGTAGCGACGCCCCTCGGTGTCCTCGACCCACGATCCCTCACCACGTGCGATTACGACGGGCAGCGGCGCGTAGTTGTGAACGCCGTACTTCTCCTCGAGTCGCCTTGAATCTTCGCCATTCCTCACGTCAAGGGCGATACTTACCACTGATGCAGACGGCGCAGCCTCAGCAGCGCACGCGTCCGATTGACGACCTCGAGGCCGCCACCGTGCTGCGCGCGCGCGAGCTCGTAGCCGCCGAGCCGCGGAGAAGCGCGTGGAGAACCGTCGACGACACCGTCACCCGCCGGATGACGGCGAGTCCGCGGATCCGGAGCGCCTTCTACCGGATGGTCGACGTCGCGCCCGTCTGCCGCAGCCATCGCGACCTCGGCGCCCACTTCACCGCCTACCTGCGGGTTGGCGATCGTCCGCCGCGAAAGGGGGGCGACACCGGCGCCGCCGCGCTCGGGCTCGTCCTCTCCCTTGCCAATCGGATCGCCGGCCGTCGCTTCATCGTCGCCTCCTCGCCGGCGAAGGCGCTGCCCTACATCCACTCCCTATGGAGACGGGGAATCGGCGCCACCGTCGACCTCCTTGGCGAGTCGGTCGTCCGTGCCGAGGAGGCCGACGAGTACGCCCGCCGCTGCCTCGAGGCGCTCGACGTTTTCGGGAGCGCAGCGGCAGCCTGGGACAGCGGGCGGGACCCACTTCCGGGGGAGGCGCCGCGAGCGAACCTGTCCGTCAAACCATCGGCGCTGACCGCCGAAATCCGGCCGTGGGCGCCATGGTCTGCGACCGAGGACGCGGCTGCCCGCCTTCGCGCGATCCTCCGCAAAGCCCAATCCGTGAATGCTCACGTCCACGTCGACATGGAGTCCCTGGACGCACGGGAGACCACACTCGACCTGGTCGGTACGGTGCTGGCCGAGGACGAGTTCGATTGCGGACCGTCGGTCGGACTGGTGCTGCAGGCGTACTTCCGCGACTCGGTCGAGGTTGCCGACCAGATGCTCGGGTTTGCCGATCGTCGCCGGGCTCCGCTGTCGATCCGTCTCGTCAAGGGCGCGTACTGGGACCACGAGACAATCGAGGCGACCGACCACGGCTGGGCAGCACCGGTCTTCGGGACGCGCCCCGAGACCGACCGCAACTTCGAGTTCCTCACGCGCAAGCTCCTCGATTCCCGGCCGCGGATTCAGGTCGCGATCGGCTCTCACAACATCCGCTCGATCGCACACGCGATGGCGTACGCCGATGTCTCCGATCAAGGTCGTGCCGGGCTCGAGTTCCAGGTGCTTCGCGGACTCGGCGACGAGCTCGCCGCCGCAATCGACGGCTGCGGCAGCATCGCCCGGGTATACACCCCGGTCGGCGACCTGATCGCCGGCATGGCGTATCTGGTCCGGCGGCTGCTCGAGAACACATCGAACGACTCATTCCTCGTCGCCCGCGGCTTGAGCGGGGATCTCGACGCACTGCTCGAGCGACCATGAGCGACTTCGTCAACACCCCGGTCCTCGACCTACGGAGTCCTGCCGTCCGCGAACAGGTTGCGTCGGCGCTCGCCGAGCTCGATGAGCGGCTCCCGATCGCAGCTCCGATCCGTGTCGGCGAGGACCTCCGCCATGGCGAGGAGCTGGTCTCCGTTGATCCCGGACGGATCGACCGAACCGTCGCGGTCGCAGCCGTCGCCTCGCCGACCGAGGTCGATCGTGCCGTCACGCTGGCGTCGGGCCCCGGCAGGGCGGCCTGGGGATCGCGCAGCGCGGATGAGCGCGCCGCCGTGTTGGAGCGCGCCGCCGGCCTGTTGCAGGAACGCCGGCTCGAGGTGGCGGCAATGGTCGTGCGCGAATGCGCGAAACCCTGGCGCGAGGCCGACGCCGACGTCTGCGAGGCGATCGACTTCATGAGCTATTACGCGCGCCTGGCGGTGGAGCTCGATCGCGGCGGGACGGTCGTCAGCCTTCCCGGTGAGAGCAACAGGATGGCCTACAGGCCGCTCGGCGTCGTCGCCGTGATCGCCCCCTGGAACTTCCCGATCGCGATTCTCTGCGGGATGACCACCGGGGCGCTGGCGGCCGGCAACTGCGCCGTGATCAAGCCGGCTGAGCAAGCGCCCGGATGCGGCGCTCTGCTCGCCGAGATCCTGATCGAGGCCGGCGTGCCCTCCACGGCCCTCTCCGTGGTCCACGGCGAGGCCGCGACGGGATCCGCCCTCGTCGATCACCCGCTCGTGAGCGCGATCGCGTTCACGGGATCGCTGGCTGTGGGCGCCGCGATCCTCGAGCGCGCCGGCCGAATCGCTCCCGGTCAGAAGCACATCAAGCGGGTCCTGGCCGAGCTCGGCGGAAAGAACTGCGCGTTCGTCGACGGGGACGCCGACCTCGACGACGCGATCCCGGCGCTCGTGGAGGGCGCGTTCGGTTTCGCCGGGCAGAAGTGCTCGGCAACTTCGCGAATCCTCGTCGAAGAGGGCCGCCACGACGAAATGGTTGCGCGCCTGGGCGGTGCCGTAGAGGCTCTCAATGTCGGCCAGGCGGACCGTCTCGAGACGGACGTTCCACCGGTCATCGACCGCGACGCAAAGGAACGTCTCGGGAGCGCGGCGGCGCAAGCCGAGAGGGAGGGGACGGTGCTGGCGAGGGCCGAAGCACCCGACACCGAAAACGGCTGGTTCGTCGCGCCGATCCTCGTCGGCGGGCTGCCGCGCACTTCGTCGCTTCTCGACACGGAACTGTTCGGGCCGCTGATCACGGTCGAGGCGGTCGCGGGCGCCGATGACGCCCTCGCTCGAATCGACGCCTTGCCGTTCGGGCTCACCGGTGGAGTCTTCTCCCGCGATCCGGTGACGATCGACCGCTTCGCCCGCGCGAGCCCGGTCGGCAACCTCTACGTGAACCGGGGGATGACGGGGGCGATGGTCGGTCGCCAGCCGTTCGGCGGCAACCGACTGTCGGGAACCGGGTCGAAGGCGGGAGGCCCGGACTACCTGCTCGGCTTCGTCGCGCCCTGCGTGGTCAGCGAGCGCACCGTTCGTCACGGCCTCATCGTTTGAGCCGGCTCGAGCTCCTCATTTCTCGCAAACAGCGCACTTGCGTGCCCGCAACCCTTGAAGTATTCGCATCGTTCGCCACGCTCACTCATGACGGCGATACCCGAGCAGGAAGACTGCCGTGCGAGATCGTATTGAGGTCGAGACCATGCTTCAGGCCGGCGAGCCCTTCGTTCAGATCGAGGAACGGATCGAGGCGATGTGTGGCAACGAGGAGTCGAAATCGGCTCTGTGGCTTCTCGCGTGGAGCGAGCAGCGGACCGATGCCCGGTGCCGGCGCCCTCCCGAGGAGGGTCGGGTTGAGGCCCTGCCGCCGGGCTGAGTGGGCCGCCCCAACGCTTCGGGCTGAGCCCGCCCGTCCGGCGCTCGCGCCCTGACCGCTCGATGCGGATTGCTCCGCCGCTCGTGCCGTGCGATGGTGGAAGGAGCAAATTCCACGGAGGAGGAGCAATGGCAGAGAGCGTCTATCGCGTCACCGAGGTTGTCGGTGTCAGCTCGGATTCATGGGAGCAGGCAGCTAAGAACGCCGTCGAGATGGTCGGTCAATCGGTGCGTGATCTCCGGGTCGCCGAAGTCGTTCGCCAGGACGTGACGATCGAAGACGGCAAGATCTCGGGATTCCGCATTCGCCTTGGGGTCTCGTTCAAGTACGAGAAGGAGTAGAACGGTCGGGGGGCCGCCGTCGGGCGGCGGCCTCTCGTTCCCGCAGGTGTAGTCGAGGATCCAATCGATACCGTGCGAAAGCGTCCGGAGCGCGTCAGCCGGCGTCGAGGCCCGTCGCCGGGATCCGGAAGGCGGTTTGCGAAATGCCCTCACCGGGCAGGGCGGGCAGATGCACGACGCTCCGATCCTCACCCCGGCGCCGGGCGGGCCGGCCGAGCGGCTCGCGGGCCGGATGCACGGGTGGCACCCCGTCTTGGTCTTCATCGCGGCTCTGCTCATCGGGTTCGTCCTCGTCGCCGCGGTCTCGATCGCCTTCGGCGCTCTCGTCACGGACGTGATCATCGAGTCGAACGGGATCGGGTCCGCCGACGAAAGCGTCGTCCGGGACCTCGTCGAGCAACGGACCGGCGTGCTCACCGACGTCTCCGCGGTCGGCTCGACGGTCGGGTCCGTGGTCCTCGTGGCGATCGCCGTCCTCGTGGCGCTCTGGTTCGCCTACAAGCGCGAGTGGAGGACGGCGGCGTTCGCCGCCCTTCTGCCGCTGGTCGAGTCCGGGCTGTACCGCGTGACCAGCCTTGCGGACCCCCGGCAGCGGCCGGACGTGCTCCGTCTCGACGACCTCCCCGCCGATGCGAGCTACCCCTCGGGCCATGCGGGGGCATCGGTCGCCGTCTACGTCGGGCTCGTGCTTCTCCTCGGTTCGCGGATCGCCGACCCTGCCATTCGCTTCCTCGTCTGGGCGGTTGCGGTCGGGATCGCGGTCTTCGTGGCTCTGTCGAGGATGTACAGGGGCATGCATCACCCGATCGACGTCGCCGCCGGCTTTCTGGTCGGTGCGGCGACGATCGCAATCGTGACCTTCGCCTGCCGGGCGGCGGGGGCGGCTGATCTGAACCGGAGCATGTATTGAGAGCAGAGGGAGAAAGATGAGCGACCCGGAGGCGGCTATGGACGCCGGCAAGCGGCAGGGAGAGCGGGTCGCCCGCTCCACGACCTTCGAACGGCTGGCCCGTGCGGGGCTCGCAGCCCGGGGAGTGATCTACGGGCTGATCGGGCTGCTGGCGTTCGAATTGGCGATCGGAGCCGGGGGCGGCACCACCAACCAGCAGGGGGCGCTGCACGAGATCGCGCAGCAGCCATTCGGCAAGATCCTCCTCGTCCTGACGGCGATCGGTTTGGCCGGGTACGCGATCCGGAGGATCGTTCGCGCGGCGATCGGGCACGGCACCGAGGACACGGACAGCACGTTCGAACGGCTCGGCGGGCTCGTCAGCGGGATCGGATACGCGATCCTCTGCGCCACGGCGATCGAGTCCTGGTCGGATCGGGCGGTGGCGGCGGCGGCACGTCGCAGACGACGGGCGGGGTCCTCGGCTGGCCGGGAGGCGTCTGGATCGTCGGCATCGCCGGTGTCGTCGTCATCGGCGGGGGCCTCGAGTAGGGGTACCGCGGGCTGAGCAAGAAGTTCCTCGAGAAGTCGAAGACGGCGGAGATGACGGCGACGACCACGACCACGTTCACGAGGATCGGCGTGCTCGGGCACCTCTCGCGGATGGTCGTCTTCGTCCTGATCGGCTACTTCCTCGTCAGGCCGCCATCGACTACAACCCGGACGCGGCGGTCTCCCTCGACGGCGCGTTGACCAAGCTTGCGAACGCGTCGTACGGGCCGGTCCTGCTCGGCGTCGTGGCCGCCGGGCTCGCGGCCTTCGGCCTCTACTCGATCGTTGACTCCCGCTACCGCAAGGTCTAGGGAGCTTCGGAGCGATCGAGTCGGCCGTTGCTTCGACTGCCTCGCCGGCGTAGGGGCACACCCGACCGGGATTTCGTGTTGAATGCCACGCGATGCGTCGTCTCGTCCACGCGCTGATCCTTGCGGTCGTCGCTGCCCTGCTCCTCGCGGCTCCGGCGGCGGCAAAGCTCCCCGTGCTGAAGCCGGCGAGCTATCCGGGGATGACCACCTTCAACTGCCGCACCGATGCGATCACGCTGCAGCCGGGGCAGAACCTCAACAACTACACGCTGACCAAGGCCTGCCCGCATGCCGAGGCCGTCAGCGGGCCGCTCGACGCGAGCATCTTCGACGCCGGCTCCGACGCGAAGGGCTATCTGACCCGCTTTAAACCGAGCATGGTCGAGATCAAGCCGAGCGGAAAGCTTGTGACGCCGGCGGTCTGGGACCTGCACCTGCACCACGTGGTCTGGCTGCCGCCGGGTGGGGGAGTGCTCGCCGCCGGCGAGGAGAAGACGATCGCGATGTTGCCGCAGGGTTACGGGATCGGCCTCGACGCGACGGCGAACTGGGGCCTCGTCCACATGCTCCACAACCTGACTGCAACTCCGGGGCGGCAGGTCTACCTGACCTGGCAGATCGACTGGGTCCCGCAGACGGAGCCCGCCCGCACCGACATCACCGCCATCCACGGCGAGTTTCTCGACGTCGCCAACGGCGGCGCCTACCCGGTTTTCGACGCCCAGCGCGACTTCGACACGGACGGGAACGGCAAGTTCACCTTCCCCCGGGACGTCTCGTCGAACCCGGCAGATCCGAGCTACGAGGAGGCGGGCAAGGTCAGCTCCAGCCGAGCCTGGACCGTGCCCTCGACGTACACCGACGGTGTCACCCTGCTCACCGCCGGTGGGCACATGCACCCGGGCGGCCTCCACGTCGACCTGCAGGTCGCACGCGACGGTCCCGACGCGGGAACGCTCGACGGCGACGACCCGTCCGAGGTGAAACCGCTGTTCCGCTCCGACGCCCACTACTACGAGCCGGCGGGAGCGGTCAGCTGGGACGTCGCGATGACCGTCGCGCGTCGCGACTGGCGGATCCACCTCGAGCCGGGCGACACGGTTTCGATCGACGCGACCTACGACGTGCGACGAGCCTCCTGGTATGAGTCGATGGGCATCCTCTCGCTCGGCTGGACGCCGAACGACGACCCGAACGCCAAGGATCCATTCACCGACGCCGCCGCGGTCCGGGCGATGTACCGCGAGCGCGGCGCCCTGACCCATCGCCGCCTGCCCGAGAACGTCGACACCCAGGCCCGCGACGACCTGAAGCTGCCCGACCCGCGCAAGCTGCCCGCCAGCGGCCCGGCGCCCGCGTCCGGCGTCGACATCGACAGCTTCCTGTTCGAGACCGGCGGCTATTCCGCGGTGCGGGGCTTTCCGGCCGAGCTCATGCAGCCGCCCGTCATCGGCTCGGGTGAGTCGCTGACGTTCACCAACCAGGACGCGCTCCCCGGCCAGCCGCAGGACGCGCAGGCGTGGCACACGATCACCGCGTGCCGCGCGCCCTGCAACAAGGGGACGGGCATCGGCTACCCGCTCGCGAACGGCGCGATCGACTTCGACTCCGGCCAGCTCGGCTACGGAACCGGCCTCAACGGCAACGTCACGATCGGCTCCAACACCTATACGACGCCGTCGCTCCCGAGCACGGCGCAGGGGGGAGGCGGAAGCCTGAAGCCGGGCGCGACCTACACGTACTTCTGCCGTCTCCACCCGTACATGCGCGGGTCCTTCCGGGTCCGCGGCTAGACGCCGCCCACCGGTTCACCCGGATCGAGGTACGGGGCGGGCGACGCCCGTCGGGTAGCTTCGCCTTCATGAATCGCAACGCCGCCGACGCCATGCCGCATCTGACCGAGGACGAGCGGACGGCGCTGGGACGCGCTGTCCGCAAGGAGGTGCCGCGCAGCTCCCACGGAGCTTGGGAGCCCGCCGCCGACCGGCGCGACCCCGTCGACCTCCTCGAAGAGCAGGCGAAGACGCGGGTGCCCGAGCTCGTCCCGCTCCGCTATGGGCGGATGCTCGTCTCGCCCTTCACCTTCTACCGCGGGGCCGCCTACGTGATGGCCGCCGATCTCGCGACCTCCCGGCATACCGGCCTCACCACCCAGCTCTGCGGCGATGCCCACCTCTCGAACTTCGGGGCCTTCGCGGCGCCAGACCGGACGCTCGTGTTCGACTGCAACGACTTCGACGAGACGCTCCCGGGTCCGTTCGAGTGGGATCTGAAGCGCCTCGCCGCCAGCTTCGCGATCGCCGGCCGCGACCGCGGATTCCGCCGGAAGGAACGCGAGCGCGTCAACCTCGAGGTCGGCCGTGCCTACCGCGAGGCGATGCGCGCGCACGGCGCCGAGCGCAACCTCGACCTCTGGTACTCCCGGGTCAACGTCGACGACATCCTCGCCGGGGCCGCGGAGATGGGGACCACCGAGCAGCTGGCGCGGGCCGAGAAGAACATCGCCAAGGCGCGCCGCAAGGACAGTCTCAGGGCGCTCGGCAAGCTGACCGAGACCGTCGACGGCGAGGTGCGGATCCGCAACGACCCGCCGGTCGTGGTTCCGATCCACGAGCTGGTCGATCCCACCCAGCACGAGACCCTCGACGAAGCCCTGAGGACGCTCGTCCGTTCGTACCGCTCGACCCTCACCGAGGACCGGCGGCAACTGCTCGAGCGGTTCCGCTACGTCGACACCGCCCGGAAGGTCGTCGGCGTCGGCAGCGTCGGGACGCGCGCATGGATCATGCTGATGCTGGGACGCGATAACGCCGATCCGCTCTTTCTCCAGTTCAAGGAGGCCGAGGCATCGGTGCTCGAGCCGTTCCTCGGCGAGAGCGGATACGACCAGCACGGCCAGCGCGTCGTCGAGGGCCAGCGTCTGATGCAGGCCGCCGGCGACATCATGCTCGGCTGGGTTCGCACGAGCGGCATCGACGGCGTCGAGCGGGACTACTACGTCCGCCAACTCTGGGATGCGAAGGGCTCGGCGCTGGTCGAGTCGATGAATCCGATTGCGCTCACCTACTACGCCCGGATCTGTGGGCGAACGCTCGCCCGTGCCCATGCCCGGGCCGGCGACAGCATCGCGATCGCGTCCTACCTGGGCCGCGGCGATTCCTTCGACCGCTCGCTCGCCGGGTTCGCTGAGGCGTACGCCGACCAGAACGAGCGCGATTACGCCGCCGTCGTCGCGGCAGTCGACTCGGGGCGGATCAAGGCCGAGACCGGCATCTGACCGATTCGCGCAACGGTACGCGCGAGTAGGCTCGCGCGATGAGAACGTCGCTTCGATCCCGCATCGCCATCGCCGTCGTCAAGCGGCAGTTGCCGAAGATCATGACCGCCGACGCGGTGGCCGATCTGCCCGACGGCCTCCACGTCGCGGTCGCCGGCTCCGGCTCGCCGCTGCCGGATCCGAAGCGGGGGAACCCCTGCGTGGCGGTGATCGCCGGTGAGCGCGTCTTCATCGTTGACGCGGGGGAGAGGTCCTCGGAGACGCTGAACCGGATGAACATCGGCCCGAGCCGGATCGCGGCGGTGCTGCTGACCCACTACCACTCCGATCACATCGGGGGGCTGGGCAGCGTCAACCTCCAGCGCTGGGTCGCCGATGCCGACACGACGCCGATGCGCGTGCTCGGGCCGCCCGGCCTCGACCGCGTCCTGGCCGGGTTCAACGAGGCCTACGCGCTCGACGCCGGCTACCGCACGGCCCACCACGGCGCCGAGATCGCGCCGCCCTCCGGCGCGACGATGGCCGGCGAGCCGTTCGACTTCACCGACGACGAGGAGTCGAAGGTCGTGCTCGACGAGGACGGACTGCGGGTGACGGCGTTCGTCGTCGACCACACTCCGGTCGCGCCCGTCGTCGGCTACCGCTTCGACTATGCCGGCCGCAGCGCCGTGGTCAGCGGCGACACGGTCTACGCGCCGGCGCTCGTCCGCGCCTCGAAGGGCGCCGACCTGCTCCTCCACGACGCCCTTTCGATCGAGCTCCTCAAGTTCGTCGAGGATGCCGCGGGGGAGGCGGGCCTCGCCAATCGCAGCCGGATCCTCGCCGACGTCTCCGACTACCACGCGACCGCGCCGCAGGCTGCGGACGCTGCACGGGAAGCCGGAGTCGGCGCGCTCGCGATCACTCACATCGTTCCGCCGCTTCCCCTCAAGGGGCTCGAGGCTCCGTTCCTGAGCGACGCCCGGGAACGGTTCAGGGGTCCGCTGTGGCTCGCCGAGGACGGCGACCTCTACAAGTTGCCGGCCGGGGGATCAGGTGTCGAGCGCGCGCGGCTGTTTCGCAGCTGACCGGCGGGACAGACGCGATTGATCGATTCGGTTGCTAGGCCAGGTCGGCAGTGGCCTCCTGAAATTGCGCCATCCCACGGGCCAGTGACTCACCGGTGGCGGCCTGGATCACGCCCGGGTTGTCGACGATCATCGCGACTCGCGTCTGCAACCTCTCGAACTCAGGGCTGCGAACCACCTCGTCGAGCTTCTCGCGCTCGCCGCGGAGCAACATGAATCCGCCGAGGTCGCCGCCGTGGGTCGCCAGGAACCACGGTTCGACGCTTTCGATCTTGCCTTCCTGCTGGAGCTTCGAGTAGTACTCGATGGCCTCATTGAAGACCGCGACGGCCTTCGTTTCGCGACCTCGTACGACCTCGCCCCAACCTACGAACAGGGCATCGTCAGACATCGATATCTCCTCTCCTCGTTCCGATCACGCTACCTCCGCCCAGGGGGCATGTCCAGGGCAATCGGATCGGGGCGTCTTAAGTTCAGGGTGGGCCCCTGATGCGAATCGGGCCGCGTTCACAGAGGATCGGCCCATGGATGAGAACAAGAGGAACTCAGCGCAGGCCCAGAGCCGTCGGCGGAGCTTCGGCGAGGGGGTTGTTCGAGCCTTCGCGGCGGCGTCACAGATGGCGCTCCTCGACTATCCACGGGCCGACGAGTGGATGCGCAGGGAGCTGGGGGCGGTTGTGATCCCGCCTGCGCGGACGACGGGGCGGCGATGAACGTAACCGACGAGGTCAGGTCCGAGCTCGAGGCGATGGGAAGCGACGAATTCAGGCCCTTCGACGTTCACGCACACACGGGAACGGACATCGACGGGAGTACCCGAACCTGCGACGAGCACATCGCTGAGCTCGAGTCCATTGACGGTCGGTCCGTGATCTTCCCGCTCTGCGTGGACTCGGGCTACGAGGTGGAGAACCGGCGGGTCGTGCTCGAGAGCGAGCGACACCCGGACCGCCTCGTCCCGTTCGCTCGCCTGGACCCACGCGTGGATGGAGCGGACGCCGCCGTCGCGGCACTCGATGGCGGCGCCCGCGGCTTCAAGTTCCACCCCAGGGCCGAGAGTTTCCGGCTCGAGCATCCAACCGTCTCCGAGATCTTCGGGGTGGCGAGCCGAGCCGGCGTCCCGGTGTTGATTCACGCCGGTTCCGGGGTCGGATCGTTCGGTCGATCGATCACCGATCTCGCCGCAGCCAATCGCGAGGCGCCGATGATCCTTGCCCACGCCGGCGCGTCCGACCTCGCCTGGCTCTGGCGGGAGGTTCCCGACCATCCGAACCTCTACTTCGACACCGCCTGGATGGTGCCGTCGGATCTGCTCGCCCTGTTCGCGCTCGTCCCTCCGGGCCGAATCCTTTATGGGAGCGACGCCCCGTATATGGATGTCGAACTGCTGCTTGCGATCACCCTCCGGTGTGCGAGGTTCAACGGCCTCTCGCCCGATGCCATCGCCCTCGTCATGGGCGGACAGCTCGAGAATCTCCTCGCGGGACTCCCGCCGGTCGATGCCGGGCCCGCCCCCGGATCGGCGCTCCGGGCTACGAACCCGTCGCAGCAGCGACTCATCACGCTGCTGGCCGCGGCGGGTGGATGCATGATGGGTGGCGGCGATGCCTCGCGGCCGCTGGAGCTGGCGGCATTGGCGGCCGTGGAGGACCCGGCCGTCGTGGAGCTGATCGAAGCTGCAGGCTCCAACTCGCCCGAGGCGATCAGAGCGCTCGTTCTCGCGCTGACTAGGGCGATGACCCCCGATCTGAAAGTTGCGACTGCAGTGGCGTGATCGACCCCATAGCGCTTAGGATCGGGATTGAAACCGATGGGGGCGTCGACCGCACTTCTGGAGAGGGATGACGAGCTTGCGGTGGTCGACGGTGCTGTCGAAGCCGCCGTCGCCGGAAACGGCAATCTGCTGCTGATCGAGGGTGAGGCCGGGGCGGGGAAGACGTCCCTGCTCGCGGCGACGGCGGAGAGGGCTGCGGACCGAGGGATCGTGGTGCTTCGGGCGCGAGGAGGGGAGTACGAGCAGGACTTCCCCTATGGGGTGATTCGTCAACTCGCCGAACCGATAATCAGCGAGCCCGGGAATGGGACGGACCTACTGGATGGGACTGCCGCGATGGCGGCACCGATCTTCGCCGCTCAACCCCTCGAGGAGGGTCGCGATCCGTTCAGCCTTCAGCACGGCCTCTATTGGCTCCTGGTGAACCTGGTGGCACCGTCACCGCTCGCCCTTCTCGTCGACGACGCGCAGTGGGCCGACCTCGCCTCGCTTCGGGCCCTCGTCTACTGCGCCCGCCGCCTCGAGGGCCTGCCGGTCCTACTGGCAATGGCTGTCCGGTCCGGCGAGGGTGGCGGCCAGATGGGTCCCATCGATGAGCTGCGGCGGGAGCCGCATGCACGATCCATAACGCCGCGACCGTTCACCGCCGAGGCGACGATGAAAATGATCGCGCGGACTCGCGGCCGCGCCGCCTCCGACGGATTGGCAGAGGCATGCCGTCGCGCGACGGCCGGCAATCCGCTGCTGCTCGTCGAGCTGCTTCGTGGTCTCGACGAGGGTGGCGCCGAGGGGGGCGAGCAGGGTGCGGAACAGATCTCGGAGTTGGCGGCGGCGGGGGTGTCGGGCTCGATCCTCGGCCGCCTGAAGCGACTGGGAGAGGATGCGATCGCCGTCGCAAGGGCGACGGCGATCCTCGAGCCATATGCCGAGGTTCGCCGCATTCGGACACTGGCGGAGCTCCCCGCCGGGCGGGTCGACGAAGCGTGCGACCGCCTCATCGCCGCGCACCTGATCTTCGACACGCGTCCATTCGGCTTCGTCCATCCGCTCGTAAGGGCTGCCGTCGTCACCGACATACCTGTGCTGCGACGAGCAGCCATGCACCTCCAGGCGGCGCGCGTACTCGACGCCGATGGCGCTGAGGCGGACGGCGTTGCCGCTCAGCTCCTTCTGGCTGAATCGGCTGGTGACCCGTGGGTGGTCGGAAAACTGCGAGCAGCAGCGAGTGCCGCACTCGGCCGCGGCGCGCCCGACGCCGCGGCGAGGTACCTGAGCAGAGCCCTCGACGAGCCCCCATCGCAGGAGGACCGAGCGGGCGTCGAGCGAGACCTCGGCTCGGCTCTCCTTGACGCGAACGACCCCAGGGGGAACGAGATCTTGCGCATCACCCGGGAGCGTCTCGACGATCCGGAGCTTCGGGCCGAGCTCGCGATTATCACGGGCAACTCGCTCTGCCTCCGGGGGCGCTGCGTCGAGGGTGCCGAGATCCTCGAGGAATCGCTTGCGGAGTTGCCTGACCGGGGAAGCGAGATCGGTCTCAGGGTTCGCGGATTGTTGATCCTTCAGAGCCTGTGGGGCCTCGAACGAGTTCCCGAAGGGGCGTTGCCCCAGCCTGGCGAGATGATCGGCACGGACTCGTTCGGGGGTCGCCTCGTCCTTCAGTTCGCGGCCGCTCTCTCTGCGTTCGGTAACGGCACCATCGACGAAGGGTGCGAGCTTGCCGAGCGGGTAGCTTCATCGAGACTCGAAGAACTGACCGCCGACGCCATGGCCGGGATGCCACCGCAGGGAGCTGCCTTCGCGTTGGGCTTTGCCGAGCACGCCGACGTGGCCCTGAGTCTGTTCTCGCTCTCGATCGAAACGTCTCGTCGACGCGGCTCGCCAGGAGTTCCAGGGGGGTATGGGGCGCGGTCGCTGTTCCGGCTGATGGAGGGTGACCTGCGGGAAGCTCAGGCCGACGCCGAACTCGCGGTGCCCATGTTGCATCGGATCGGTCTGACGACCGGAGCGACTCTCTACATCGGCGTCATGGTCAGAGCACTGATGTACCGGGGCCATGTCGACGAAGCCGAGCAGGTCATCGACGACTATCGAGACGGGCGGGAGCCGTTCCAGGGAACGACAGGCGCCTTCTATCTGTGCAGCCGCGGTGAGCTGAACCTGGCGAGGGGCCGATCGGATGCGGCCCGAGCCGATTTCATTGCTGCCGGCGATCGGATCGGGTGGATGGCGTCACCGAATCTCGCCGCCTTCCCCTGGCGAATCGGGTTGGCTCGCTGCGAGATCGAGTCGGGGAATCGCGCCGGGGCGCAACGTCTCGCCGCCCAGGCCACCGCGATCGCCGGCCGGGCGAGAGACCCACGAGGAGTCGGTTTCGCGCTCCGGGCTCAAGGCCAGTTCGCGGACCCGAGCGATTCGATCGACCTGTTCCGTAACGCCGTCTCGACGCTCGAGCCGACCAACGCGAAACTCCACCGCGCGGCTGCGCTCGTGGACCTGGGTTCTGCGTTGAGGCGAGCGAATCATCGCCGTGAGGCACGCCCACCACTCCGCGAAGGGCTCGAGCTCGCGCACCGTTGCGGCGCCACGCCTCTGGAGGAACGCGCTCGTACGGAACTCGCCGCGGCCGGAGCACGCATTCGTCGCGTCGCTCTCGCCGGCGAGGAATCGCTGACGCCCAGCGAGCTCCGCGTTGCCCAGATGGCATCAGCGGGAATGACGAACCGCGAGATAGCGCAGGACCTCTTCGTCACCCAGAAGACGATCGAAACGCATCTCCGCCACGTGTTCCAAAAGCTCGAGATTTCGGGACGCGGGGAGATCCGCGATGCCCTCACCGTCCCGGCCGGTTGACACGTGCGGCTGAGGGCGTCAGCCAGCGCGCACCGGGCTCAACCGCGCCGGACGAGCGCGACGCGGGCCTTCTTCGTTAGGGGCTCGCCGCCGATCGGGGTGAATGTGATCCGCACCCGGATTCGGACGCGCCCACCACGATCGAGGCGGTGTTCGAGCGGACCGCGGGGCCGGACCCTGACGGTTGTGCCGCCGGAGCGGCGCGGCCATGCGGTCGCCTCGATCGATCGTCGGACCGCAGGTGACGGGCCTCTTCTGCGGCGCCGTGGCGACCGTCTCCGACCTCATCAACCTCAAGGCCGAGTCGACCTCGGCCCTCGTCATCACCCTCACCGTCATCGGGCTGCTGATCGTCTTCTTCGTCGGCTTCACGCGCTGGGGGCCCGTCGACATCGCGCACCTCCGCGAGCAGCGCGCCTTCGGCCAGATCGTTCGCACCGGCGCGCGGTTCTACCGGCGGCACTGGCGCTTCCTCCTCCCGGTCGCGCTCATCGCAATCCCGATAATCGGCGGCACGAACCTGGTGTCCGACCAGCTCGGCGGCGGCAGCTCGGTCGGCGAGGCCTCGGGCTTGGAGGGTGTCGACCTCGCCATCGCCGATCTGATCGACACGTTCGGCCGCCCGATCGCATCGGCCATCGTGGCCGCGGTCATCGTCGTCTTCGTCCGCGAGATCGCGGCGTCGAGGCCGGCCGGCTTCCGCACCTCGTTCGGCGGGGTCCGTCAGCGGATCTGGCGGGTCGTCTTCGCACAGCTGCTCGCGAACCTCGGCGTCATCGCGCTCGCGTTCACCGTGGTCGGCATTCCCTTCGCGATCTGGAAGCTGGTCGGGTGGGCGTTCGTGCAACAGGAGGTCCTCTTCACCGACAAGTCGCTGCGCGAGTCGTTCCGGGGCAGCTCCGAGCTCGTCCGGGGCCGCTGGTGGCACGCGATGCGGGCGATCGTCTTCTTCAGCCTGCTCAGCGTCGTCGCCGGGCCGATGCTGACGTTCGCGCTGATCTTCACGCCCCTGCCGCTGGTCTGGATCGACCTCCTCGGGGCCTTCGTCTACGCGCTGCTGATCCCGTACGTGACCGTCGGCCGCACGCTCCTCTACTTCGACCTGCAGGCACGCGAGGCCGCCGAGCCCGCGCGGCCGGGGCGACTCCGAGCGGGATGGTCCCGACTGCGGAACGTATGATTGACTACAAGGTCAGTGATGGGAGCGAGGGCCATGCGAAGTGGGGCCGGACGTCGCTCCCGCGCGCTCTCGATCGGCTCGGCGCTGGTCGTCGGTGCCCTCGCGATCGGCGGCTGCGGCGGCGATGACGACGACTCGGGCGCGGCGTCCGCGCCGGCGTCCGGCGAGTCGCGGAAGCTCGACGTGCTCGTCTACAACGTCGAGTACGGCGGCGACCCGGCGACCGACGCGGTGATCCGCGACATCGACGCCGACGTCGTCGGGGTGCTCGAGTCGTACGAGCGCCTGCCGAAGATCGCCGAGCGGACCGGTTACCCGTACTACAACTCGTCGCTGCAGCTGCTCTCGAAGTACCCGATCCTCGAGCCCTCGGGCGGCGACGGCCTCTACGCGTTCCTCGAGACCGACCCGGGCTACGTCGTCCCGTTCTTCAACGTCCACCTCGACTATGTCGACTGGGGCCCGCGGTCGCTCGCCAAGGGCGACTCCGTCGAATCGGTGATCGCGAACGAGAACGAGGTCCGCACGTCGGCGCTCGACCGCCCGGCGGAGGCGATGGGGAAGCTCATCGACGCCGGCTACCCGGTCTTCCTGACCGGCGACTTCAACGAGCCGTCGAGCCTCGACTACACGGCCGCGGCGGTCGGCACCCGCAAGGAGATCACCGCGCCGGTTGCGTGGCCGGTCAGCGAGCGGCTCTTCGACCTCGGCTTCCGCGACTCCTACCGTGAGATCCATCCCGATCCGGTCGCCGATCCGGCGATCACCCAGGAGCGGTCCGGCGAGCGCATCGACTACGTCTACGCAGCCGGGCCGTCGGAAACGCTCGACAGCAAGCTCGTCGGCGAGCCGGGCGGGGAGGACGTCGACATCGAGGAGTCGCCGTGGACGTCCGATCACCGGGCGGTCGTCTCGTCGTTCGACGTCACCCCGGTGGCGATGCCGACCCTGGTGTCGGTCGATGCGCGGCTGGCCACCGTCGGCGACGCGATCACCGTCGGCTACAACGACCCCGGGGCCGACGGGAACGAGATCGCCGTGGTGCCTGAGGGCGGGGACATCGGTGACCCGATCGAGACCCTCGATGCGCCGGGCGACCGCGGCGACGCCGAGCTCGACACCGCCGGCTGGGACCCGGGTTCCTACGAGGCCGTCCTGCTCGACGGCGACGGCGCCGAGATCGCCCGTGTCTCGTTCTACCTCCGTGACCCCGGCGCCCAGCTCGATCTCGCCACGAGCAAGCGGACCTACGATCGCGGCGAGCCGATCGACGTCTCCTGGACCGGCGGTCCCGCCAACCGCTGGGACTGGCTCGGCGTCTACAAGGCATCGGCGGCCGATCCCGAAAAGGGCGGCAACTACCTGACCTGGGACTACGCGGAGGGACATTCGGCGGGCACCGTGCCTCCCCGGACCGTCGGCGACGCCGTCCTCGGCCCCGACAGCCAGGGCGCCTCCTGGCCGCTCCCCCCGGGCGACTACGTCGTCCACTACCTGCTCGCCGACGAATACGAGTCGGCCGGGAGCGCCGAGTTCACCGTTCGCGGGGGCGGCTAGCCGCAGACCGCGCCCGGTGTGTATTGTTAACCATATGGTTAACGATCCATTCAAGGCGCTCTCACATCCGATCCGCCGCGGCATCGTCGAACGCCTGGCCGACGGCCCGGCGACCGTCGGCGACGTGACGGCCGGCTTCGGCGTGTCGAAGCCGGCGATCTCCAAGCACCTGAAGGTGCTCGAGGAGACCGGCGTCGTCAGGCGCGAGGTCGAGGGGCGGACTCATCGGCTCTCGCTCGAGCTCGACGCGCTCCGGGGTGCGGCCGAGTGGATGGATCGTCAGCGCGCTCACTGGGAGCGCATGTTCGATGTCGTCGACGAGTACCTGACGAGGAGGAAACGAAATGAACTGCCACGCCGATCGTCTCGCCCGAGGAATGGAAGGCCGCCCGCGAGCAGACTGCTCGCGAGGGAGAAGGAGCTGACCCGCGCCCGCGACGCGCTCGCTGCCGAGCGCCGGCGGATGCCGCGGATGGCCGTCGAGAAGGAGTACGCGTTCGAGGGACCGGAGGGCCCCGTCGATCTCGCCGGCCTGTTCGCCGGCCGTCGTCAGCTGATCGTCTACCGCTTCTTCTTCGACCCGGACGTCGACGGCTGGCCCGAGGTGGGTTGCCGCGGCTGCTCGATGGTCGCCGACCAGGTCGCCCATCCGGCGCACCTGAACGCCCGCGACACCTCGCTCGCGTTCGTCTCGCGGGCGTCGCAGGAGCAGATCCGGACCCTGCAGGAGCGGATGGGGTGGGAGGAGATCCCCTGGTACACGCTGACCGACGACTTCGATGCCGATTTCGACGTCGGCGAGTGGCACGGGACGAACGCGTTCCTTCGCGACGAGGACGGCGATCTACCGCACGTACTTCATCGACAAGCGCGGCGACGAGCTGATGGGCGGGACCTGGAGCTACCTCGACATCACCGCCCTCGGCCGACAGGAGATCTGGGAGGACTCGCCCGACGGGTATCCGCAGACGAAGGCGTACGGCTGGTGGAACCGCCACGACGAGTACGACGAGGCGACCGACTTCGAACACGCCCTCTCCGATGCGTCGGCCTCCCAGCGCGGCGCCCGCAGCACATGATGCGGGGTCGCCCACGTCGGCGGCCTGCCGGTCGAGGAGCTGCTGGTACCGACGCTGACGAGCGGCGCGGCCGCGCCTCCTGCTCGTCCGTGGTTGGATAGCGTCGCGATTGGGGCGGCGAAGGGAGGAGGGGAGATGACGATGAAGACGACGCTGCGGATGAAGCGGACCTACGAGGCGCCCGCCGAGCGGGTCTTCGACGCCTGGACGAGCGAGGAGGTTCTGCGCCGCTGGTTCCACGCGGGCCACGACTGGGAGACCACCGAGGCGGAGGTCGACCTGCAGGTCGGCGGGAGCGGTCCGCGTCGTCATGCGCGACCCGCACAAGGACGTCGAGCACGGCGGCGGCGGCCGCTACACGGTCGTCGACCCGCCCAGCCGCCTCGCCTTCACGTGGGTCTGGGACGACGACCCGCACGAGACGCTGATCGAGATCGAGTTCGAGGAGACGGGCGAGGGCACGGAGGTCCGCTTCACCCACAACGGCCTCCTCAACGAGGAGAGGTCCTGCGCGACCACGAGCACGGCTGGAACCTCTGCTTCGACAACCTCGGCGCGGCGCTCGACCGGCCGAGGTCCCGCTGAGCGACCCGGCGGAGACGCGAACCTGCTCCCTCCGGCGGGCCGTCTGAAATACTCAGCGCGTCCTGGAGAGAGAGCGGCCTGGGGAAGCCGCGGGTTCGGAGAGAGGAAACAAGCGTGAGCCGATCGAGGTCGTTCCTGTTCGCATTCTGCGCGGCGCTGGTCGTCGCGCTCGTCCCGGCGGGAGCCGCTGTGGCGAAGCCCGACACGGCTCGCTACATCCTGCCGCCGGGCAACTACGGCGGACTGCCGTTCACGGAGAACTCGACCGACCAGCTGCCGCTCTACAGCGGGCTGACGCCGCTCCGCGACAACATCACGATCAGCGACATCAACGATCACTTCCTGCCCGAGAACTTCGCCCCGATCGGCGACGTTCACGAGGAGGACACGGGCCGTCCCGGCCTCGAGCTCATCTACGACGCCTACGGCATCCCCCACATCTACGGCAAGACCCGTGACGACGTCGCCTTCGGCGCCGGCTGGACCACCGCTCGCGACCGCGGCCTGCTGCTGACCCTCGGCCGCGGCCCCGCTCGCGCCGCCGTCGCCGACGTTCCCAACCTCGACGCCTTCTCGCTCGTCACCAGCGGCCAGTCCTTCGTCCCGAGCGCCGCGACCGAGGCACTCGTGACGAAGCAGAAGAAGCTGCTCGTCAAGAAGTACGGCAAGGACGGCAAGCAGGTCCTCAGCGACGCCCGCGCCTATGCGGACGGCATCAACGCCTACTGGGAGGCCAACAACATCGACCAGCCGCCCGCGAACGCCAACGACGTGATCGCCGTGACGGCCTTCATCGGCTCGATCTTCGGCGCCGGCGGCGGCGGCGAGGCGGCCAACTCGGACCTCCTCGCGAAGCTCCAGGACCAGCTCGGCACGGCGAAGGGCCACGGCGCCTGGGAGGACGTGATGCTCGCCGACGATCCGGAGGCGCCGACGACGATCAAGAAGCGCTTCGACTACGCGGCCGCTCACCGGCGGCAAGGTCACCGGCTCGGTGACCGTCGACCCCGACTCGATCGAGAGCCTCGATCCCGAGGTCCCCGACACCGTCGCGGCGGCCGCTCCGGCCCGCCGGCAGGCCTCGAACTTCCTGGTCGCCTCCGGCCAGCGCTCGGCGAGCGGCAACGCGCTCGCCGTGATGGGCCCGCAGCTCGGCTACTACTACCCCGAGATCGTCCAGCAGATGGATCTCCAGGGCCCGGGCATCAAGGCGCAGGGCGCCGCGGTTCCCGGTCTGGCGATGTACATCCTGATCGGCCGGACCGAGAACTACGCCTGGAGCCTGACCTCGGCCGGCCAGGACGTCCGCGACGTCTTCGCGGAGAAGCTCTGCAACCCGGACGGCTCGACGCCGACGCGGGACTCCGACCACTACCTCTACAACGGCGAGTGCCGGGCATTCCGCCAGCTTCAACGCCGGTGAGCTGAACGGCAACACGATCAGCTACCCGGTCTCCGTCCACGGCCCGGTCTTCGCGACTGCGACCGTGAACGGCAAGCCGTACGCGATGTCCCGCCAGCGTTCGACGTTCGGCCGCGACGGCCTCAACCTCGCCGCCCTGAAGGGGATGACCGAGCGGCGACGCCAAGACCCCGCGGAAGTTCTGGGACACGGCGAACAAGTTCGGCTTCACCTTCAACTGGGCCTACACCTCGCGCAACAAGACCTCGTACTTCGCGTCCGGCCTGCTGCCGAAGCGCGCCGAGGGCCTCGACCGTCGCCTGCCGACGCTCGGCACCGGCAAGTACGAGTGGAAGGGCTTCCTCAGCCGAGGACGAGCACCCGCACGCCGTCGGCGGTCCGAAGGGTCTGCTGCTCAACTGGAACAACCGCTCGGCGCCGGGCTTCATGCACGGCGACGACGAGCCCTACGGCTCCGTCCAACGGGTCGAGCTCTTCGACCAGTGGCCGAAGAAGGCGAAGATCACCGACAACGTCGGGATCATGAACCGGGCCGCGACCGAGGACGTGCGCTCGCCCGTCTGGCCGGTCGTGAGCAAGGTGCTGCACGGCGGACAGGCCCCGAACGCCCGGGACGCCGCGATGGTCGACCTGCTCGACGACTGGGTGAAGCGAGACGCGCCCCGCCTCGACGCCGACCTCGACACCAAGTACGACGAGGCCGGCCCGACGATCATGGACCGGACCTGGAGGCCGATCGCCGACGCCGTGATGGCACCGCGGTTCGGGCCGGTGCTCGACGACCTCAACAACGTGCGCGGTCTCGGCAGCCTCTCCGGCGAGTCGTACGTCGACAAGGACCTGAGGACGCTGCTCGGCCGCAAGGTCAAGGGCAAGTTCAACCTCAGCTACTGCGGTAAGGGCGACCTGGCCGCCTGCCGGGCGTCGCTCTGGGACGCGATCGACGCAAGCGCCGACAGCCTCGAGAGCGACTACGGCAGCAGCGATCCGTCGACGTGGCGGGGCACGGCCAGCACCACCGGGTTCGCGCCCGGCCTGCTGCCGACCAGGTTCCCGAGCACGAACCGTCCGACGTTCCAGCAGGTCCTGGAGTTCCAGCACTCGCGCCGTCGATAGTCCACCCGGCCGGGAAGTCGCGGAAGGACGATGAGCGACTTCCTGGTCAGGCGGGACGACCTGCGCGAATGCCGCGTCGCCGAATCCGAGCCGCCGGCCCTGGGGCCGGGTCAGGCGCTGCTGCGGGTCGACGCCTTCGGGCTGACGTCCAACAACATCACCTACGCGGTGCTCGGCGACCTGATGTCGTACTGGTCGTTCTTCCCGGCCGATGACGGCTGGGGGCGGATCCCGGTCTGGGGATTCGCCGAGGTCGAGCGGAGCGAGGCTCCCGAGCTGGAGGTGGGCAGCCGCGTCTACGGCTACCTGCCGCCCTCGACGCACCTCGTCGTCGAGCCGGCCGACGTCGGCGAGCGCGGCTTCAGCGACGGCTCGCCGCACCGGCGCGAGCTCCCGGCCACCTACCAGCGCTTCGCATCAACGGTGGGCGATCCGTTCTACGCCGCCGACACCGAGGACCTGCAGATGCTGCTGCGGCCGCTGTTCATGACCGCATTCCTGATCGCCGACCAGCTGGCCGACGAGGGTGCGACGGAGGCCGGGCCGGTCGTGATCTCGAGCGCCTCGAGCAAGACCGCGATCGCGACGGCCTTCTTGCTCGCGCAGCGTGACGGGGTCGAGCTCGTCGGGCTCACCTCAGGCGGCAACTCCGACTTCGTCGCCGGGCTCGGCATCTACGGCCGGACGGTCGCGTACGACGAGATCGACTCGCTCGAGCCCGGGCCGGCGACCTTCGTCGACATCGCCGGCGACGGCCGGGTCCGTCAAGCCGTCCACGCTCACTTCGGGGACCACCTCGCCCGCAGCATGACCGTCGGCGTCACCCACTGGGAGGAGCTCGGAGCGGGGGAGGGCGACCTGCCCGGCCCGGAGCCGGCGATGTTCTTCGCCCCTGACCGCGCTTCGAAGCGCTCGCATGACTGGGGTCCGGCCGGACTTGAGTCGCGGGCTGCTGAGTCGTGGCAGCCCTTCGCCGACTGGATCGGCGGGTGGCTCGAGATCGTCCGCGGCGAAGACCTCGAATCGGTCCCCGATGCCTACCTGGCGCTGCTCGAGGGCCGCGTCGGCCCCGCCACGGCGCACGTGATCGCGCCGACCTCGGCCTGAATCAGCCGGCGGGGTGCTCCTTCGCCCAGCGGGCGATCGTCCCCGAGCCACTGACGACCTCCCCGTCGTCGGCGACCAGGACCGGGACGTTCTCCTGGCCGCTGATCTCGCGGATCTCGTCGCGCTTGCCGCGGCGCGTCCACGGCATCAGCCTGTAGCCCTCGACCGTCTCGATCTCGAAATCGTGCCCGCTGTCGCGGAGCGCCTTGGCCGCGCGCCCGCAGGGATGCCCGAGAGCGGCGGCGTGGTCCTCCTGTCCGCATGTGTAGAGCTTCATGCGCGCAGCCTATGGGCCGCGCATGCCCGCTGGCTATCTTCCACCGAGGTGGAAGTGCAGGAAGACCGGCAGGAGGGCCAGGGGCCGGACCGGCGGCGGGTCCGGATCGTCATCGCGGCGCTGATGCTCGCGATGCTGCTGGCGGCGCTCGACCAGACGATCGTCTCGACCGCGCTGCCGACGATCGTCGGCGAGCTCGGCGGCCTCGAGCACCTCTCCTGGGTCGTCACCTCGTACCTGCTGGCGATCACGATCGTCACGCCGCTCTACGGGAAGCTCGGCGATCTCTACGGGCGCAAGGTCGTGCTGCAGGGGGCTCTGATTCTGTTTCTGGTCGGCTCGGTTCTCTGCGGGCTGGCACAGGGCATGACGGAGCTGATCGCGTTTCGCGCCATTCAGGGGTTGGGCGGAGGCGGGTTGATGGTCAGCGCTCAGGCGGCGATCGGCGACGTCGTCTCGCCGCGCGAGCGCGGCCGGTACATGGGGCTCTTCGGCGCCGTCTTCGGATTCGCGAGCGTCGCCGGCCCGCTCATCGGTGGCTTCTTCACCACTCACGCGAGCTGGCGCTGGATCTTCTACGTGAACGTCCCGCTCGGGCTCGTCGCAATCGTCGCGATCGCGGCGGCGCTGCCGAGCGTCTCCGAGCGCAAGCAGCACCGGGTCGATTACCTCGGCACCCTGCTGCTCGGCACCGGGCTCTCCTCGCTGGTGCTGCTGACGACGCTCGGCGGAACGACCTACGGGTGGGCGTCACCGCAGGTGGTCGGGCTCGGGGTCCTCGCCATCGTCGCCTTCCTCCTCTTCTGGCGGACCGAGAACCGGGCCGAGGAGCCGGTCCTACCGCCGGCGCTCTTCCGCAACTCCGTCTTCCGGGTCACGAGCGCGGTCGGCCTTGTCGTCGGTTTCGCCCTCTTCGGATCGCTCACCTACCTGCCGCTCTTCCAGCAGATCGTCCATGGCTTGTCGCCGACGGCATCCGGCCTCCAGTTGCTGCCGCTGATGGCGGGCCTTCTGACGGCGTCGATCCTCTCCGGCCAGCTGATCAGCAGGACCGGCCGCTACAAGCGCTTCCCGATCATCGGCACGGCACTGGCGACGATCGGGATGCTGCTCCTCTCGAGCCTCGATTCGGAGACCGGGTCGGTAGTGACCGCCTTCTACATGCTGATCCTCGGCGCCGGCCTCGGCTGTGTGATGCAGGTGCTGATCCTCGCCGTCCAGAACGCGGTCCCGTACTCGCAGCTCGGCGTCGCAACCTCGTCGGCGACGTTGTTCCGCTCGATCGGCGGCTCGCTCGGCACCGCGATCCTCGGCGCGATCTTCGCCAACCGGCTGACCGCCGAGCTCGCCGACCGGCTGCCGGCCGGAAGCTCCGGAGCGGGGGCAGTCGACGCCGGCGGCTTCAACCCGGCGCAGCTTCTCGATCTGCCGGCGCCCGTCAAGGACGCCTACGTCGCCTCGTTCACCGACTCGCTCTCCTCTGTGTTCCTGATCGCCGGATGCGTGGTCGCCGTCGCCTTCGTCCTCACCTGGTTCCTCGAGGAGCGGCCGCTGCGGAAGACCGTCGAGACGAGCGACCTCGGCGACGCCTTCGCCGCGCCGCAGCAGGCGACCTCGATCGGCGAGATCACCCGGGAGCTGAGCCGGCTCGTCGGCCGCGAGCGGACCCGCCGTTTCATCGGCTCCGTCACCGAGCGCGCAGGCATCGACGTGTCGCCCGCCGAGGCCTGGCTGATCGGCCGCTCCGAGAACGGCGAAATCCCGGCGGCGGCCCTCGAGACCCGCCGACCCGAGGACGGCGAACGGCTCGCGGCGGCCCGCGATGCTCTCCGTGAGCGTGGTCTGCTCGAGCCCGGCGGCCTCGCGCTCACCGCCGCCGGGCGCGACGTCTGCGCACGCCTGGTCCGGGCCCGCGGCGAGCGACTCACCGAGCTCGTCGCCGACTGGGATTCCGAGTCCCCCGAGGTCGACGCGATGATCGACCGCCTCTGCCGCGAGCTCGGGCGCAGCGAGCCGTCGCCGCAGCCCGCCTGAGATCCGGCCCGTTCGGCACCGACCCACAGATGTCGAATCCGCGAAAGTTCCGTCTGTGAAGCGGCTCCTCCTCCTTCGCCACGCCAAGTCGAGCTGGGACGATCCGACCATCGCCGACCACGACCGGCCGCTCGCTCCCCGCGGGCGCCGGGCCGGGACGCTACTCGCTGCCCACCTCCGGGAGCAGGGCACCGTGCCGGACCTGGTCATCTGCTCCTCGGCGCTCAGGACCCGGCAGACGCTCGAACTCGTGGCACCCGGCTTCGGGGCCGGCGCCGAGCCCGTCGTCGAAACCGACGTCGCCATCTACGCCGCGACGGCTACCGAACTGCTCGATCGGCTGCGCAAGACGCCGGACGACTTCGGGGCCGTGATGCTGATCGGTCATCAACCGGCGATCCAGGACCTGGCGCTGATCCTCGTCGGCGTCGGCGCCGGACTCGATCGCCTCAGCGGCAAGTTCCCCACCGGCGGCCTCGCTGCATTCGACCTCGACTGCGGGTGGGAGGACCTCGGGCCGGGCGGGGCACGGTTCGCCCGGATGGTCAGGCCAAAGGAGCTCGAGCGGAGCTGAGCGGCACTCGCGCATGCGTCCGTAATGACCCGATAGTCGTGTCCACGGTGATAGGTTCCGGTCCCGCGCACGCGGGTCGGGGGGATCGCATTCGAGCAATCCCGGGAGGGTCCAATTGAGTAAGTCCGCCGTTCGTCGCCGCGTCGCCATGGTGCTCACCGCCCTCGCCGCTATCGCCTGTCTCGGCGTGTCGATTCCCGCCGCGGCCTCGGCTGGGACCGGGGGCACCGTCCACATCCGCGGCGTCGCCTACGCCTTCTTCGGAATCGACGACCACATGCCCGGCGCCATCGTGCGGATCGAGGAGTTCCCGGGTCTGTCGGCGCCGGTCCAGCCCGATGGCAGCTACGACATCGAGGTTCCCGACGACGCGAACGTCACCCCCTGGATCGACCCGCCGCCCGGATACCGCGCGACCTATCTGCAGACGTTCCACACCTCCGGCGAGGACCTCGAGAACGTCCACTTCCAGGTGACGCCGGACCTCTACTACCTCGCTTTCGCGGGGTTGCTCAGCGTGCCGCTCGACGACGCGCAGACGATCAAGGAGTGCGTCATCGTTTCGACCTTCTCGATCGTCGCCGCCCGCGAGGCGACGACCTTCGACCCCGGCTTCAAGAACGTCTACCCGCACGGGCTGCCCGGCTCGACAGCGACCATGGACCCGGTCGAGGGGAGCACCCGGGGGCCGATCTACTTCAACTCGTCCGTGGTCCCCGACACCACGCAGACGTCCTCGTCGGTCGACGGCGGAGTGCTCTGGGTCGAGGTGCCGCCCGGCTGGTACCGGATGGAGGGGTCGAACCCGGGCGCGGACGTCGCGCCGTTCCTCGCTCACTGCGAGAACGGCCGCCTCGTCAACGCCAGCCCGCCCTGGGGCTTCTACGAGCTCAAGCCCGGCGAGCAGCCCGACCCCGCGGTCCTTGCGGACCCGCCCGACGAGAAGGTCGCCGGCCGGGTGACTGGCGATCCCCGCGTCCGGGCGAAGGGCGACCGCCGGACCGTCAGAGTCAAGTTCAAGACTGATGAGCAGGTCAACGCCCGGCTTCGCGTCCGCCGCGGCGACGAGCGCCTCGGCGCCTCCGCCGACACGCCATTCGGCCCCGGCCGTCACCGCCTTCAGGTCCGGATCCGCCGCGCCGCGACCGCCGGCGACGCGACCGCCGTGCTGCGTCTCCGCGACGAAGCCGGCAACCGCATCGCGGTCACGAAGGATGTGGTGATCCCGGGGTAGGTAAGGCGTTTCCGGCGGGGCCCGGCGGGCTGTTCGGCCGAGGGGTAGGGCAGTGAAGGGGGTCCGGGGCCGAAGGATCAGCCAGTGGTCCGAGTTGTGTCCGCTATGCGGACCAAATCTGGACCACTGCCGGCTCGTGGCGGAGCGGAAGCCGAAAACTTCCATATATGGACCGCCGCGGTGCGGATTTTGCACCCCACCGGTGCAATTTCTGCATCCGGAAGTCAGCCACCGCCCCCTCACTGCCCAAACCCACCCCCGCTTGGGGCTCTACCCCCCGTCGATCACGGCGCGGGCCGCCGCCATCCTGGCGACCGGGACGCGGAACGGCGAGCAACTGACGTAGTCGAGGCCGGCCGAGTTGAAGAAGGCGATGCTGGCGGGGTCGCCGCCGTGCTCGCCGCAGACGCCGAGCTTGAGGCCGGGCTTGGCGGCGCGCCCACGCTCGGCGGCGATCCAGACGAGCTCGCCGACGCCGTCGACGTCGATGGTCTCGAAGGGCGAGCGGGTGATCAGGCCGCGGTCGAGGTAGTCGGGCAGGAAGCCGCTCTCGGCATCGTCGCGTGAGAGGCCGAGGGTGGTCTGGGTGAGGTCGTTGGTGCCGAAGCTGAAGAAGTCGGCGTGCTCGGCGATCGCGCCGGCGAGGAGGCAGGCGCGGGGAAGCTCGATCATGGTGCCGATCGGGACGTCGAGGTCGCGGCCGGCGTTCGCAAGCGTCTCGGCGACGGTCTTCTCCACGCCTTCGCGGAGGGCGGTCAGCTCGGCTTCGTAGGCGATCAGCGGCAGCATGATTTCGACCTGGGCCGGCCCTTCGGTCTCGAGGGCGGCCTCGACGATCGCCCGGGTCTGCATCTCGTAGAGCCCGGCGAGCATCAGCCCGAGGCGTGCTCCGCGGGTGCCGAGCATCGGGTTGACCTCCTCGAGGTCGGCGGCCACGGCGCGTCGCTCGCGCGCCCGGGCGAGGGCGTCGTCGTCACCGGCGCTCTCGGCGCCGGCGATCTCGCGGTCGAACATCGAGACCGGGATGAACTCGTGCAGGGGCGGGTCGAGGAGGCGGATCGTCACGGGCAGCCCGTCCATCGCCGCGAGCAGGGCGCCGAAGTCGCGCCTCTGCATCTCGCCGAGCTGCCGGAGGCCATCGCGGAACTCGCTCTCGCGCGGGCCCGCCTCGCCGCCGGCTGCGCGCTCGCGCCGGGCGAGCTCGCCGCTGATGAACATCTCGCGGACGAGCTCCTCGCGGTCGGAGCCGAAGAACATGTGCTCGGTGCGGCAGAGGCCGATGCCCTCGGCGCCGAGGTCGCGGGCGTGCTCGGCGTCTTCGGCGGTGTCGGCGTTGGCACGGACGCCGAGCGTCCGGATCTCGTCGGCCCAGCCGAGCACCTCGGCGAACGCGTCGCCGACCTCGGGGCGGACGAGGACGACGTCATCGGCCGTGATGGCTCCAGTCGACCCGTCGATTGCGATCCGGTCGCCGGCGCGGAGCTCGCGGTCGCCGATCGTCACTGTGCCGGCGGCGGTGTCGACGGCGATCCCGGACGCGCCGCAGACGCAGGGCCTGCCCATGCCCCGGGCGACGATCGCGGCGTGGGACGACTTGCCGCCCTGGGCGGTGAGGATCCCCTTGGCGGCGTGGAAGCCGCCGACGTCGTCGGCCGACGTGAACGGGCGGACGAGGATCACGTCCTCGCCCTCGGCCGCGCGCTGCTCGGCGGCGGCGGCGGTCAGGACGATCGCGCCCTGGGCCGCGCCGGGCGAGGCAGCGACGCCGCGGGTCAGGACCTCGTAGTTGCTGTCCGGGTCGAAGGCGGGGTGGAGGAGGGCGGAGAGCGCCGCCGGGTCGATGGTGCTGAGCGCCTCCTCCTTGCTGAGCAGTCCCTCGTGGCGAGCGTCGGAGGCGAAGCGAACGGCGGCGAGGGCGTGCCGCTTGGCGCTGCGCGTCTGGAGGATGTACAGGCGGCCCTCCTCGATCGTGTACTCGACGTCCTGGATGTCGCGGTAGTGGCGCTCGAGGCGCTCGAGGCTCTCGACCAGCTCGGCGTGGGCCTCGGGCATGACCCGCTCGAGACCGTTGAGGTCGTCGGTGTTGCGGACGCCGGCGACGACGTCCTCGCCCTGGGCGTTGATCAGGAAGTCGCCGTCCGGGTGCGGGTCGCCGGTCGTCGGGTCGCGGCTGAAGGCAACGCCCGAGCCCGAGCGGTCGCCGGTGTTGCCGAAGACCATCCGCTGAACGGTCACCGCCGTGCCGATGTCGTCGGGAATCCCGTTCAGCCGCCGGTAGGTGAAGGCGCGAGGGTTGTTCCACGAATCGAAGACGGCGCGGACCGAACGGCGGAGCTGCTCGAGCGGATCCTCGGGGAACGGCTCCGAGACGTGCGCTTCGTAGAGCGCCAGGTATTCGGCGACGAGGTCGCGGAGCGCGTCCGGGGAGAGGTCGCTGTCGAAGCGGACGCCGGCCGCGTCCCGGGCGCGGGTCAGAGCTTCCTCGAATGCATCGGCCGGCGCGCCGCGCACGACCTCGGCGAACATCTGGATCAGGCGGCGCCGCGAGTCGAGCGCGAGATGTTCGTTGCCGGTCCGCTCGGCGAGGCCGGCGGTCGAGGCGGTGCCGAGGCCGAGGTTGAGGACCGTGTCGAGCATGCCCGGCATCGAGACCGGAGCGCCCGAGCGGACCGAGAGGAGCAGTGGGTCGGCGTGGTCGCCGAAGCGCTTGCCGGATTCCTCCTCGAGTACGGCGAGCGCAGCCGCCATCTGCTCGTCGAGGCCCGCCGGCAGCTCGCCGCCCGAGCGCATGTATTCGACGCAAGCCGTAGTCGTGATCGTGAAGCCGCCGGGGACGCGCTCGGGGCCGAGGACGCGGGTCATCTCGGCGAGGTTCGCCCCCTTGTTGCCGAGCAGGTCGCGCATCGCCGCGGAGCCGTCCGCGAAGCCGACGACCCAGCGGTCGCCGCGTCCGGATCGCACCGGCCCCGCCGTTGCTCCCGCCCCTTCGCTCACTCGCTCGTACCTCGCTCCACTTCGACAAACCTAGGGCCGCCCGGCCCTCCGTCCATCAGTAGTTACAACCCAAGGAAGATGTGGCTGCTCCACGATGCCGGGGCGCCGGGCCGCGTCTAGTTTCAACCTGGTGTTCCAGGTACGGATCCACGGGAGAGGAGGACAAGGCGTCGTCACGGCAGCCGAGCTGCTGTCCGTCGCCGCCTTCGACGAGGGCCGCCACGCCCAGGCCTTTCCGACCTTCGGCTCCGAGCGGACCGGAGCGCCGGTCGTCTCGTTCTGCCGGATCGACGATCGGCCGATCCGGGTGCGCGAGCCGATCTCGAAGCCCGATGCCCTGATCGTCCAGGACCCGACGCTGCTCCATCAAGTCGACCTCTTCTCGGGCCTCGGCGGAGACGCATACGTCCTCATCAACAGCTCCAAGGACCTCGGCGAGCTCGGCCTCGGCGATCTGGCCGGCCGCTTCCGCGCCGAGCGGCTCCTGACGGTGCCGGCCACGGCGCTGGCCCGCGAGCACGTCGGCCGGCCGATGCCGAACGCGGTACTGCTCGGCGGCTTCGCCGCCTTCTCCGGCATCGTCTCGATCGAATCGGTGGCGAAGGCGGTCCGCGAGCGCTTCCCGGGACGGCTCGGCGACGCCAACGTCGCCGGGGCCGAGGCCGCCCTCGCCTACGTCGCCGACGAGATCGGCAGGTACGCCGGTGCTTGAGCAGCTCGAGGGCTCCCAGGCGGTCGCGCGAACGGTCGCCGCCTGCCGCCCCGAGGTGATCTCCGCCTACCCGATCTCGCCGCAGACCCACATCGTCGAGGCCCTCTCCGACCTCGTCCGGACCGGCGATCTCGCTCCCTGCGAGTACCTGATGGTCGAGTCCGAGTTCGCCGCGATGTCGGCATGCATCGGCGCGTCGGCGGCCGGCGCCCGCTCCTACACGGCGACGGCGAGCCAGGGCCTCCTCTTCATGGCCGAGGCCCTCTACAACGCCTCCGGGCTCGGGCTGCCGATCGTGATGACGCTGGCCAACCGGGCGATCGGCGCCCCGATCAACATCTGGAACGACCACTCCGACTCGATGTCGCAGCGCGACTCGGGCTGGATCCAGCTTTTCGCCGAGACGAACCAGGAGGCGGCCGACCTCCACGTCCAGGCGTTCCGGCTCGCCGAGGAGCTCTCGCTGCCGGTGATGGTCTGCATGGACGGCTTCATCCTCACCCACGCCTACGAGCAGGTCGACCTGCCGTCGCAGGAGCAGGTCGACGCCTTCCTGCCGCCGTTCGAGCCGCGCCAGGTCCTCGACCCCGCCGATCCCGTGACGATGGGCGCGATGGTCGGCCCCGAGGCCTTCACGGAGGTCCGCTACCTGATGCACGCCAAGCAGCTCGCGGCGCTCGACTCGATTCCGGTGATCGCCGCCGACTTCCAGGCCGCCTTCGAACGCGACTCCGGTGGGCTCGTCCGCCGCTACCGCTGCGATGACGCGGAGACGATCGTCGTCGCGCTCGGCTCGGTGCTCGGGACGATCGAGGACGTCGTCGACGAGCTCCGCGACCGCGGAGTCAAGATCGGCGCCGTCTCGATCAAGTGCTTCCGCCCGTATCCGCTCGACGAGGTCCGCGAGGCTCTCGCCGGCGCCGAGCGGGCGGTCGTGATCGAGAAGGCCTTCGCGGTCGGGGCGGGCGGCATCGTCGGCCAGAACGTGCGGCTGGCGCTGTCGGGCACGGACGTCGCGGTCACCGACGTCGTCGCCGGCCTCGGCGGACGGCCGATCACCAAGGACTCCCTGCACGCGCTCTTCGAGGACGTCTTCGCCGACCGGCTCGAGCCCGACCGCCTCCACTTCCTCGACCTCAAGATCGACGTCGTCGAGCGCGAGCTCGAGCGGATGCGCGGCGGCGGCCGGCCCGGCCCGCACGCCGAGAACATCGTCCGCGATCTCGGCATCGTCGCGGCGAGGCCGCACTGAGAGCTGGAGCGATGGCCGAGCAGCGCATCAAGCACTACCAGGCGGGCACGTTCGTGGTCGGCAACCGGCTCCTCGATCCCGAGCAGCGATCGGTTCAGGCGCGGATGGAGCGCTCGAACACGCTGACGTCGGGCCACCGCGCCTGCCGCGGCTGTGGCGAGGCGCTCGGCGCCCGCTATGCGCTCGACGCTGCGATGCGGGCGACCGGCGGCCAGCTGATCGCCGCCAACGCGACCGGTTGCCTCGAGGTCTTCTCGACCCCGTTCCCGGAATCGTCGTGGCAGCTGCCGTGGATCCATTCCCTCTTCGGCAACGCGCCGGCCGTCGCCGCCGGGATGGCGGCGGCGCTGCGCGCGAAGGGGAGGGAGGACGTCCGCGTCGTCGGCCAGGCCGGCGACGGCGGGACCGTCGACATCGGCTTCGGATGCCTGTCCGGGATGTTCGAGCGCAACGACGACGTGCTGTTCATCTGTTACGACAACCAGGGCTACATGAACACCGGGGTCCAGCGCTCCGGCGCGACGCCGCCGGCCGCTCGCACCGCCAACACCAAGCCGGTCGGGCCCGAACCCGGCAACGTCTTCGGGCAGGGCAAGAACGTCCCGCGGATCGCGATGGCCCACGAGATCCCCTACGTGGCGACGGCGACGGTCGCCGAGCCGCGCGACCTCGAGGCGAAGGTCGAGCGTGCGATGGGCATGCGGGGCGCCCGCTACATCCACGCCTTCGTCCCCTGCCCGCTCGGCTGGGGCTCGGCGTCGGAGGACACGATCAAGCTCGCGCGGCTCGCCAAGGAGACCGGCCTGTTCCCCGTCTTCGAGGCCGAGCGCGGCGAGATCACCAACGTCTCGAAGATCCGCCGGTGGACGCCGGTGGTCGAGTACCTGAAGCTGCAACGCCGGTTCGCGCACCTCTTCAAGCCGGAGGAGAACCGCGAGGTGATCGACCGGATCCAGGCCGGTGCCGATCGCGACATCGAGCGCTATGGACTGCTCGGCGACGACGAGGGGGAGGGGTGATGGAGAAGCCCTTCGCGATCACGCTCGACGTCGGGACGAGCCTGGCCAACAAGACCGGGTCGTGGCGGACCGAGCGCGCCGTGTACATCGACCGCCTGCCCCCGTGCAACAACGCCTGTCCCGCCGGCGAGGACATTCAGCAGTGGCTCTACGAGGCCGAGGAGGGCGGCGAGGGCTATGAGCGCGCCTGGCGGAAGATCGTCGAGGCGAACCCGTTCCCGGCGATCATGGGGAGGGTCTGTTACCACCCGTGTGAGACCTCCTGCAACCGCGCGCAACTCGACGAGGCAGTCGGGATCAACTCGGTCGAGCGATTCCTCGGCGACGAGGGGATCGAGCGCGGCTGGGCACTCCCCGGCGCCGGGGAGCCGACCGGCAAGCGCGTGCTCGTCGTCGGCGCCGGACCGTCCGGACTCGCTGCCGCCTACTTCCTGCGCCGTCACGGACACGAGGTGACGATCCGCGAGGCCGGGCCGATGACCGGCGGGATGATGCGCTTCGGCATCCCCCGCTATCGGCTGCCGCGGGGGATCCTCGACGCCGAGGTCGACCGGATCATGGATCTCGGGGTCGAGCTCGAGCTGAACGCGAAGGTGACCGACGTCGAGGCGGGACTCGGCGAGGGATTCGACGCGGTCTTCCTCGCCGTCGGAGCGCAGATCGGCAAGCGGGCCTACGTCCCGGCCGGCTCCGCCGCCCACGTGCTCGACGCCGTCGCGATGCTGCACGACGTCGAGGCGGGAGAGAAGCCGCTGCTCGGCCGCCGCGTCGCCGTCTACGGCGGCGGCGACACGGCGATGGATGCCGCCCGGACGGCGAAGCGCCTCGGCGCCGACGAGGCGATCGTCGTTTACAGGCGGACGCGCGGGCAGATGCCCGCACATGACGTCGAGGTCGAGGAGGCGGCCGAGGAGGGCGTGCTGATCCGCTGGCTCTCGACGATCAAGCGGGCCGACGAAGGCAAGCTCGTGCTCGAACGCATGGAACTCGACGAGTCCGGCTTCCCGCAGCCGACCGGCGAGATCGACGAGCTCGAGGCCGATGCCCTCGTCCTCGCGCTCGGCCAGGAGTGCGACCTCTCGCTCGTCGAGGGCGTGCCCGGGATCGAGGTCAACGACGGCGTCGTCAGCGTCGGCGAGGACCTGATGACCGGCCGCGACGGCGTGTTCGCCGGCGGCGACATGGTCCCGGCCGAGCGCTCGGTCACGGTGGCCGTCGGCCATGGTCGCCGCGCCGCCGACAACGTCGACGCCTGGCTTCGCGGCACGACCGTCGGCGCTCCCGCCGACGCCGAGCTTGCCGACTTCGGCAAGCTCAACACCTGGTACTACTCGGAGGCCTCGCGCACCCATCGGCCGCGCCTCGGCGCGGTCCGCAGGCAGAGCAACTTCGACGAGGTCGTGCAGGGTCACGACGCATCGAGCGCGCTATTCGAGGCTCGCCGCTGCATGTCCTGCGGAAACTGCTTCTCGTGCGACAACTGCTACGGCGTCTGTCCCGACAACGCGGTCATCAAGCTCGGCCGTCCGGGCGAGCGCTACGAGATCGATCTCGACTTCTGCAAGGGCTGCGGAATCTGCGTCGCCGAGTGTCCGAGCGGGGCGATTCAGATGGTTCCGGAAGAGATCTGACGAGGCGGCGAAGGAATCGAACCTTCCAAGCGGTGGGCTTCACCGCCCTGCTGGTTTTGAAGACCAGATGGGCCACCAGACCCCTGCCGCCCCATGCGGCCCCGGCAGGCTATGCGCTCGGCCCCGGCGAGCGCAGGAGATGCTCGTCCCCGCGGCGCACCGTCGTCCCGGTCCGATCGAGGTGTTCGAGCAGAGCCTGCGAGTACTTCCGGCTGGTGCGCAGGCCGTCACGAAGCTGCGTGAGCGAGATCGAGCCGCTGTCCTCCGCGAGTCCCACGGCGGAGCGCTCGAGGGCGGCGAGCCGGTCCGGGGGGTAGTAGATCCCCGCGGAGACCCGGACCAGGCGTCCCTGCGCGGTCAGCCCATCGAGGCGGCCGACGACCTCCGAGCGCGTCAGGCCGAGCTCGTCGGCGAGGGTCTGAGGGGACCGCGGCTCGACACCGTCGGCGGTGAGGATCGTCAGCAGTCGCAGATCCGTCCTGTCGAGCGCTCGGACGGGCTGCGGCTCCGGCGCCGCGGGTTCGGACCTGAGCGCGAGCGAACCCTGAGACTCCTCGATCGCGCCGGAACCGAGGAGCGCGCGCACCGATTCTTGCCAGGTCTCGGGCGGAAACCGCCTCAGCGCCCAGGCGATCGGTGCGTCGGCATCCCAGGCGGCCGGATCTGCGGGCAGCTCGTCCCCGGATGCCACGGCGAGGGCGACGATCTCGCTCGGGGTGCCCGAACGGAGTGTCTCCAGTCGGCGGCTGTCGGCACCGGGGCCGTGGCGCCGCGGGTCCGGGTCGATCACCTCGGCGCCGCCGAACGTCCCCGCCGGGGAGATCGATCGCAGCACGACCCGGTCACGCGCCCGGGCGATAATCGGGGCTTCGAGCCGCAGTTGCGCGAACCCATCCCCGAGGACCACCACCCGGGCGGCGACGTCGCGCGTCCCGTGGTGGACCTGGACCCGGCGCGGCAGCGACCGCTCGGCTGCCTGGCCGAGCAGGACGACGTCGAGCCGGTAGCTGGGCGACGGAGACGAAGCGGTGGCCACGGCAGAGCCGCGCGGAACTGCGTCGGGCTTGATCCCGGTCAGGTTCAACGCGGCGCGATGCCCGGGTCCGACGGTATCGACATCGCGCCCGTGAACCTGGATCGAGCGGATCCGCGCCGAGTCCCCACCGGGCTGCAGCCGGACGACCGATCCGGCGGTGAAACCGTAGCCGCGGACCGTCCCCGTTACGACCGTGCCGGCTCCGGCGATCGTGAACGACCGGTCGACGTGGAGGACACCCGACGCCCGCGGCCATCCACCCGCTCCCCTCGGCTCGACGCGGCGGCTGACCTCGTCAAGCGTCCCGGTCAGCGTCGCCAGGCCCGCCCCGGTCACGGCGCTGACCTCGACGATCGGAGCGTCCGGCAACAGGGCGCGAACCTCCTCGCGGGCCATCGCGATGGTCTCAGCGTCGGCGACGTCGATCTTGTTGAGCGCGACGACGCCCGCCTCGACGCCCAGCGCGCGCAGCGCCTCGAGGTGCTCCTCCGTCTGCGGCATCACCCCGTCGTCGGCGGCGACGACGAGCAGGAAGAGGTCGATCGCTCCCGCTCCCGCGACCATGGTCCGGACGAACCGCTCGTGGCCGGGTACGTCGACAACGCTGAGCGAGGGGCCTGATGGCAGCTCGAGCTCGGCGAACCCGAGCTCGATCGAGATCCCGCGCCGGACCTCTTCGTCGAGCCGGTCGGTGTCGGTACCGGTCAGGGCCCCGACGAGTCGCGTCTTGCCGTGGTCGATGTGCCCGGCGGTGCCGAGGACGAGCCCCCGCTTCGCCTCGGGTCCCTCAGCCAAGCGCCTGCACAACGGCGCCCGCGGCGTCCGCAGCTTCCTCATCGTCGAGTGTCCGCGGGTCGAGCAGGACCGAGCCGTCCTCGATCCGTGCGATCACGGGTGGCTCTCCGACGCGCAGGCGCTCGGCAAGCGAGTCGGCTCCCTCGGCGCCCGGGTCGACGAGGCAGACCGGCCCCTGCAGCTCCAGCGTCGGCAAGGTGCCGCCGCCCATGCGGCCGGCGCTCGGGGCGACTTGCGCCCGTGGGCCGATCGCCGCCGCCATCGACTCGGCCCTCGCCGTGAGGGTCTCCTCCGGGGTTGAGAGCATCGCCGTCGCCGGGATCGCCTCAGGCCCCTGATCGCGGCGGATCCGCAGCGTCGCTTCGAGCGCCGCCAGCTGCAGCTTGTCGAGCCGGACGGCGCGGGCGAGCGGGTGCGAGCGGCACCGCTCGACGGCAGCGGCCGGGCCTGCGATCACGCCCGCCTGTGGGCCGCCGAGCAGCTTGTCGGCCGAGAAGCAGACGACGGCCCCGGCTGCCGCCGAGCGCCCGACGAGCGGCTCGTCCCCGATCGGATCGACCGCTCCGGAGCCGAGGTCGTCGACAACTGGCAGCTCCCGCGCGGATGCGAGCTCGACGAGCTCTTCGATCTCCGGCCCCTCGGTGAAACCGACCGTCCGGAAGTTCGACTGGTGGACCCGCAGTAGCGCCGTCGTGTCGGGACCGATCGCGTCCTCGTAATCGGCAGCGCGGGTTCGGTTCGTCGTGCCGACCTCGACCAGCTCGACGCCGGACGCGGCCATGATCTCGGGGACCCGGAACGACCCGCCGATCTCGACGAGCTGATCGCGGCCGACGATCACCTCGCCGTCGCCGGCGAGCGCCGCAAGCGCGAGCATCACCGCCGCGGCGTTGTTGTTGACGGCGATTGCGTCCTCGGCCCCGGTCAGCTCGACGAGCAGGGGTCGCAGATGCTCGTGGCGACTGCCCCGCGACCCGTCCTCGATGCCGTACTCGAGATTCGAGTAGGACGACGCGACGATCGCGGCGGCGGCCGCGGCGTCCGCGGCCAGGGGGGCGCGGCCGAGGTTGGTGTGGAGGATCACGCCCGTCGCGTTGATCACCGGCCGCAGCGACCCAGCGGCGAGTGTCTCGGCGCGCCGTTGCGCCGATCGGCAGAGCGCCTCCGTGTCGACGGACTCGATCGCCCCGGCGAGGATGAGTGCGCGGGCGGCAGCAATCTCGGCCCTGGCGGCCGCGACCGCGAGGCCGTTCGGTGCGTCGATCCGGTCGGCGAGCAGATCGACGGCGGGCAGGCTGCGGAGCGCCCCGCGATCCGGGCCGGTGCCGGACTGTCCCGTTTTCGACTCCACCGAACCAGGGTATCTTCGCCCCCGTGAAGACATCCGCTGCCACGCCGAAGCTGACCTCTCTGTCGCATGGCGCCGGCTGCGCCTGCAAGATCCCGCGCGACCGTCTCCAGGAGATCCTCGCGGGCCTGCCGGGGTCGGAGGACCCCGATCTGCTCGTCGGATCGCAAACCGCCGACGACGCTGCCGTCTACCGGATCGGCGAGCGCCAGGCGCTCGTCCACACGGCCGACTTCTTCACGCCGATCGTCGACGACCCGCGCGATTTCGGCCGGATCGCCGCGACGAACGCGCTCTCGGACGTCTACGCGATGGGCGGCACGCCGCTGGTGGCCATCAACCTGGTCGCCTTCCCGCTCGACGACCTCGACGGCTCGATCCTCGCCGCCATCCTCGCGGGGGGATCGGAAGCGGTCGCCGCGGCCGGCGCGGTGATCGGGGGCGGCCACTCGATCGACGACCCGGAGCCGAAGTACGGGCTCGCGGTCAGCGGTCTCGTCGACCCGGAGCGGATGCTCACCAACGCGGGCGCCCGCCCCGGGGACGTGCTCGTCCTCACCAAGCCGCTCGGCTCGGGATTGGTCACCACCGCGGCAAAGCGTGGAGCCGGAGACCCGGAGCTGACGGCGAGGGCGGTCGAGGTGATGTGCGAGCTCAACGATCGGGCATCCCGGGCGGCGGTCGCCGCCGGCGCATCGGCCGCGACCGACGTCACCGGCTTCGGGCTGCTCGGCCACCTCAACGAGATGTGCGCGGCGTCCGGCGTCGGCGCGGTCGTCGAGGCGGCAGCGGTCCCGGCGATCGACGGCGTCCTCGACATTGCGGCGGGCGGCGAAGCGGTGGCCGGGGGGAGCCGGCGAAATCGCGAACAGGCGGAGCGGTTCGCGACCTGGGGAACGGGCGTGCCCGACGGGCTCCGGGTCCTGCTCACCGATGCGATGACGTCCGGTGGGCTGCTGGTCAGCCTCGCCGCCGATCGCGCCGACGAGGTCCCTGGGCCCGTGATCGGCGAGGTCACCGCCGGGCCGGCGGGATCGATCGAGGTCCGATGACGTCGCCTGAGCCGATCACGGTCGACGATCTCCTCGCCGAGGCGCGCGCGTCGATGCGGCGCGTCGACCCCCATGCCGCCCACCGCGAGCTCGGAGGCGGCGCGGTGCTGGTCGACATCCGCACCGAGAGCCAGATCGCCGACGACGGGGTCATCCCGGGCGCCACCTGCATCGCCCGCAACGTCCTCGAGTGGCGACTCGATCCCGCGAGCCCGCACCGCATCGAGGAGCTGGCGCGCCCCGGGGCACGGGTCATCGTGACCTGCGACGCCGGGTACCAGTCGAGCCTCGCCGCGGCGACGCTGCTCCGTCTCGGACTCGACGCGACCGACCTCGAGGGCGGGTTTCAGGCCTGGCGCGAGGCCGGTTTGCCGGTCGAGCCGCTCGGCTGACCGGCTGCCCCGCCGTCGGGCGAGCGCTCGAGGCGGTCGCGCTGCGGCCCGACCGTGTAGGCGGGGTCGCCCGCCGAGGCGAAGCCTGCTTTATAGATGGCCCAGCGCTCGCAGGCGGCCCCGGCGACGAGAAGGCCGGCGCCCGCACGGGCGATGCCGCGGCGGCGCCGTCCGAGGGCCAACATCGCCGTTCCGGCCGCCGTCATCGCCTGCGCCGCCTTGGAGAGCCGTCCGGCCGTGCCGCCGTGGTAGGGCTCGCCCGCGGTCCCCAGCGACCGCTCCATCGCCTGGGCGACGGCGAGCTCAGCAGCACCGCCGGCAATCGCTAGCCGCCGGGCCGGGCCGGCGGCTGCGGCGGGGGTCAGGATCGTTGCGACGCCGCCGGCGCTCGCGGCCGAGCCGGCGGCGAACAGGAACGGCAGCTGGCGGCGCGCTTCGCTCCAGACCGGGATCGCGCTGTTGGCGATCAGGACCGCCGTGTAGGTCGAGAGCCCCGGCCCGGCGATCGCCGCTAGCGGGCCCGCGGCCCGCAGCACCCGCGGCCCGCGCTTCCAGAACGCGCCGAGCGCGGCCGGCGCGATCAGCGCGCCGTTGACGCTGAGGATCCACGACCCGACGCTCATCGGGGAAGTCACCTTGAAGACCCTGAGCATGTTCAGGAATCGCTCCGGGCGCCCGAGATCTGAGATCAGCAGCGCCGGGCTGACCACCACGCCGGCCATCGCCGCCGCCCAGGCACGGCGCGCCAGTGTCTCGTTGCCCATCGTGCCGGCCGCCCAGGCGAGCGGCGCCGAGGCCCCGGCCATGCCGCCGGCGAAGAAGTACCACGGGATCTCCCAGGTCCAGACCGGCGGCTTGACGATCGGCTGCTCGTAGTAGCTGCGGGGCCGGTCCTTCGGGACCATCCGCCGCTCGGCTCCGCCCCGGCCGCGGCCGACTCGCGACGGCGTCCCCTGACCGCTCCCCGGCCCGTCGCCCTGGGCGCCGTGGACGCGGGTGACGTCGATGTTCCCGGCCTCGCGGGCGTCGCCGCTCCCGCCGTCGCCATCGCCCTCGGGACTCATCGGCTCCGCCTCCCGATGAAAGCGGCGGTGATACCGGCGAGGAGCGCCGCGGAGGCGGCGGCGGCCGCGGCGAAGGTCTCCGGCAGGTGGCGGGTCGGGACGACCGGGTCCGGCGGCAGCCCGTAGGTCTCGGGATCGTCGAGGAGGAGGAAGAAGGCTCCGAACCCGCCGACGCCGTCCCCGTCGTCGGCGCCGTAGAGCTGCGCCCCCGCGACCCCGCGCTCCTTGAGGTGCTCGACCCGCTCGCTTGCGCGCTGCCGGAGAACGTCGAGTTCGCCGAACTGGATCGAGTCGGTCGGGCAGGCCTGCGCGCAGGCGGGCTCCATGTCGTCCTGGAGCCGGTCGTAGCAGAGGGTGCACTTCCAGACGCGGCCGTCGTCCTTGCGCTTGTCGAGCACGCCGAACGGGCAGGCGACGACGCAGTAGCCGCAGCCGTTGCAGATGTCCTCCTGGACGACGACGGTGCCGTGCTCGGTCCTGAAGATCGAACCGGTCGGGCAGCCGTCGAGGCAGCCCGCCTCGGTGCAGTGCTTGCAGACGTCGGAGCTCATCAGCCAACGGAAGCCGTCGTCGTCGGAATGGAGCGGCAGACCCTGTTCGACGAGTTGCTGGCGTGACGCCTCCTCGACCCACGAGTCCGGCGCCGCCTCCGTCACCCCGCCGACTTCGACGCGCTGCTCGATGAAGGCGACGTGGCGCCAGCGGTTCGCGCCGAGGTCGAGGCTGTTGTCGTAGGACTTGCCGCTGAGGCCGTCGTTCTGCTCGGGGACCTCGTTCCACTCCTTGCAGGCGACCTCGCAGGCCTTGCAGCCGATGCAGACGCTCGTGTCGGTGAAGAAGCCGACCCGCGGCTCGGCCTGCTCGCCCCAGCTCTCGGGCCAGGCAGGCGTCGGATGACGTGCCGGAACGCTCACGGGGACTCCTCCGAACCCGCCCGCTGCCGGTAGCCGGCGACGAACTTCGGCAGCTCGGCACCCCGTGGGCGCCGACCCGGGACGATGTCGCAGGTCGCCGCCTTGACCTCCTGGATGTGGACGTTCGGGTCGAGGGCGATGCTGAAGAGATCGTTGGCGGAGTCGCCCTTGCTGCGGCCGCGGAATCCCCAGTGGTAGGGAAGGCCGACCTGATGGACGGTGCGGCCCTGGACGTGCAGCGGCTTCATGCGCTCGGTGACGATCACCCGTGCTTCGATCGCGGCCCGCGAGGTGACGACCGTCGCCCAGCCGAGGTGCTCGAGGCCCTGCGCGGCCGCGAGTTCGGGGCTGACCTCGCAGAACATCTCGGGCTGGAGCTCGTTGAGGTGGGGGACGGTGCGGGTCATGGCGCCGGCCGTGTGATGCTCGGTCAACCGGTAGCTGGTGACGACGAACGGGAAGACTTCGGCGCCGCCGTCGGGGTCGTCGGCGCTCGGGTTGTAGGCGTTCTCGGGACGGGGGAACTGCTCACGTCCGGGGTTCGCCTGCTGCTTGTAGAGCGCGTTCCGGAAGGGGGACTCGTGGGGCTCGTAGTGGGTCGGAAACGGGCCGTCGGTCAACCCCGAAGGAACGAACAGCCAGGCCCGGCCGTCGGCCTGCATGATGAACGGCTCGTCGCCGCGCAGCGCCATCTCGGCCTTCGCATCGTCGTCGGGGACGTAGTCGGGCGCCTTGTCGGCCTTGAAGTCGGGGACGTCCTCGCCCGTCCACTTGCCCTCGTCGCCGTCCCACCAGACGTACTTCTTGCGCTCCGACCACGGGTTCCCGTCCGGATCGGCGGAGGCGCGGTTGTAGATGATCCGCCGGTTCATCGGCCATGCCCATGCCCATTCGGGCGCGACCCAGGTCTGCTCCGACCCGGGCTTGCGGCGGGCGGTCTGGTTGACCTCGTCGGCGTAACAGCCGGAGTAGATCCAGCAGCCGCAGGCGGTCGAGCCGTCGTTCTTCAGCGCGGTGTAGCCGCTGAGTGCCTTGTCCTCGGCGAGATCGACGCCGTTGATCTCGCGCAGCACGGCCTCCGCGCTGGGGTCGTCATGGGCGCCCTCCGTCGGGTAGTCCCAGGTCAGGTCGAGCACGGCCCGGTCACGCGGCTCGGAGGACCCGGCCAGCTTTTCGCGGATCCTGCGGCCGAGGTGGTAGGTGAACCAGAGGTCGGAGCGGCAGTCGCCCTCGGGCTCGACCGCCTTGTGGTGCCACTGCAACAGCCGCTGGGTGTTGGTGAAGCTGCCGTCCTTCTCCGTGTGGGCGGCGGCCGGAAGGAAGAAGATTTCGGTGCCGATGTCCTCGGTGACGAGTTCGCCCGATTCGATCTCCGGGCCCTCGTGCCAGAAGGCGGCACTCTCGATCTCCTGGAAGTCGCGGACGACTAGCCAGTCGAGGTTGGCCATGCCGAGGCGGTGGAGCCGCGAGTTGGCCGAGCCGACCGCCGGGTTCTCGCCGAGCAGGAAGTAGCCCTCGAGCTTGCCGTCGAGCATGTCGAGAGCCGACTGGTAGGCGGAATGGCTGCCGTCGATCCGCGGCAGATGGTCGAAGCACCAGTCGTTCTCGGCCGTCGCGGCATCGCCCCACCACGCCTTCAGCAGGCTGATCACGTAGGCGTCCATATGTCCCCAGTAGCCGGTCTCGGCGGAGTTCATCTCCAGGTAGTCGTCGAGCGTCTGGTGGGCGTGAGGGTGCGGCATCGGGATGTAGCCGGGGAGGATGTTGTAGAGCGTCGGAATGTCGGTCGAGCCCTGGATCGAGGCATGTCCGCGGAGCGCCAGGATGCCGCCGCCGGGGCGGCCGATGTTGCCGAGCAGCAGCTGGATGATCGCCGCCGTGCGGATGTACTGGACGCCAACCGTGTGCTGGGTCCAGCCGACGGCGTAACAGAACGCCGAGGTCCGCTCGCGCCCGGAGTTGGAGCAGAGCGCCTCCGCGACCTCGAGGAAGGCCTCCTCTGGAACTCCGCAGATCTCCGCGACCATCTCCGGCGTGTAGCGGCTGAAGTGGCGCTTCAGGAGCTGGAAGACGCAACGGGGGTGCTCGAGGTCCATGTCCATCTCCGGCGGGTTGCCGTGCTCGAGCTTGCCGCCCTGGGCGTAATGGGCGCCCTCGCCGAAGACGGCCCCTTCCTCGCGCTTGCCCCCGGAGGAGAACACCTCCATGCCCTCGTACTGCCAGGTCTCGATGTCGTATGAGTTCGACTCCGGGTCCCAGCCGCTGAACAGCCCATCGAGGTCCTCGGTGTCCGCGAACTCTTCGGAGACGATCGTCGCGGCGTTCGTGTAGTTCTTGACGTAGTCGCGGAACTCGCGGCCGTTGCTGAGGATGTAGTTGACGACACCGCCGAGGAAGGCGATGTCGGTGCCGGCGCGGAGCGGCACATGGACGTCCGCCAGCGCGCTGGTCCGGGTGAACCGCGGGTCGACGTGGATGATCTTCGCGCCGCGCTCCTTCGCCTCCATGACCCATTGGAACCCGACCGGGTGGCACTCGGCCATGTTCGATCCCTGGATGACTATGCAGTCGGAATTCTGCAGGTCCTGCTGGAAGGTGGTGGCGCCACCCCTACCGAGCGACGTCCCCAGACTGGGGACGGTGGAGGAGTGTCATATTCGCGCCTGGTTTTCGATCTGGACGATGCCGAGCGACGTGAAGAGCTTCTTGATCAGGTAGTTCTCCTCGTTGTCGAGGGTCGCTCCGCCCAGGCTTCCGAGCCCCATCGTCCGATGCAGCGTGCCGCCATCGTCGGTCTCGTCCTGCCAGCCGGCCGCGCGGCTGGCGATCACCCGGTCGGCGATCATGTCCATCGCGTCGTCGAGGCCGAGCTCCCGCCACTCGGTGGCGTTCGGGGGCCGGTACTTGACCTTGTACTCCCGCGAGGGGCTCTGGACCAGCGATCGTGACGCGGCGCCCTTCGGGCAGAGGCGGCCGCGCGAAATCGGGCTGTCGGGATCGCCCTCGATCTGGGTGATTCGTCCGTCGTCGACGTAGATTCGCTGGCCGCAACCGACCGCACAGAACGGGCAGATCGATCGCACGGGTTCCCGGCCGGCCGTTCGCGGCTTCAGCTCCGCCGAGCGACTCGACTGGGCAACGGCGCCACGAGCGGTCGCGTCCCGGTCGCGCACCTGGCGAAACAGTGGCAGGGATCGTGGGTCCATCGACGTCAACTCGGGCTACAACCTATCCGCTGCGCAGTACGGGCAAACCGATCTATCGACGGCCGTGTCAGATCGCTTACCAAGTCATCCCTCCTCCTCCTCGAGGGCGGCCGTCGCGGTCAGCTCGACGGCGACGAGGAGTATGTAGACAGCGGCAGCCAGGAAGGACGCCAATGGCCAGGCGAGGAGACCGGAGCCGAGGTCAGCGGCGCCGATTGCCGCGCCGATGGCAGCGGCCACGGAGATGAAGCCGAAGGCGGCCGCATGGATCGTGACGTCGTCGGGGTCGCGGCGGACCGAGAGCTTGAAGCCCTCCGTCGCCGCGAGGTCCAACAGCGTGAACGCCGCAACGCCGCCGGCGCCGAACAGGAGCACATCCGGGGGCGCTGGACTGCCGTGACGATGGGCGACCGCGGCCAGTGCCCCGGTGATCGCGATCGAGAATCCGAACGCCGCGGAATTGGCCGACATGGCCATCTGCAGGGATGCGCGCACCTTTCCGAGAGGGTTGCTCCTCCGCGCGCTCATGGACCTCCATTTACCCGCGTCTCCGTCCGTCTATCCCGCGGTCGGCGTCCGCGATGTCAGCGACATGACAACCGGATTCTCGACGCCGTGGTCGGGTAGCGAAGAAGAGACCGCAACATCTCGAACCGGAGGCAGCAATGTCGCAGACCGTCGGCGCATACATCTTGGAACGCCTGCACGAGCATGGAGTCGAACGCGTCTACGGCTACCCCGGGGATGGCATCAACGGGATTCTCGGAGGCTTTCACGAGCACGGCGACGACGTTGAGTTCGTGCAGACCCGCCACGAGGAAATCGCTTCGTTCGCAGCCAGTGCGCACGCCAAGTTCACCGGCGAGGTCGGGGTCTGCATGTCGACGTCGGGGCCGGGCGCAGTTCACCTCCTCAATGGGCTCTACGACGCCAAACTCGACCACCAGCCCGTTGTTGCGATCGTCGGGCAGCAGAAGACCTTCTCGCTCGGCGCCAACTACCAGCAGGAGGTCGATCTCAACACCCTCTTCAAGGACGTTGCCTCGGAGTTCGTGCAGACCTGCATGCACCCGGGCCAGGCGCGGCAGCTGATCGACCGGGCCGTGCAGGTCGCGAAGGCATCCCGCTCCGTCACCGCGGTGATCTTTCCCGCCGACATCCAAGAGGAGCCGTGGGAGGAGCCGCCGCGCGAGCACGGCGTCGTCTACACGAGTGCTGATGGCGCGCTGCCGTCGCGCGTCATTCCTCCCCAGTCAGAGCTGACCAGGGCCGCAGAGGTCCTCAACTCGGGTGAGCGCGTTGCGATCCTCGTCGGCCAGGGCGCGGCGAACGCGGCCGATGAGGTCATCGAGGTTGCGGACCTGCTCGGGGCCGGCGTCGCCAAGGCCCTCAACGGCCGCGACGTGTTGCCCGACGAGCTGCCGTTCGTGACCGGTCCGATCGGGCTGCTCGGATCGAAGCCGAGTTACGAGATGATCGACGGCTGCGACACCTTCCTGATGATCGGGTCGAGCTTCCCGTATGCGGAATGGCTGCCCGAGCCCGGTCAGGCGAGAGGGGTGCAGATCGACCTCGACGGTCGTCTCGTCGGGATCCGCTATCCGATGGAGGTGTCGCTGGTCGGCGACTCCCGAGACACCCTGAAGGAGCTGATCCCTCACCTCGAGCGCAAGCAGGACCGCGGGTGGCGCGAGGAGATCGAGTCGAACGTCTCCCGTTGGTGGGAGATCCTCAGCGATCGGGCGATGCAGAGCGTCGAGGTCGGGATCAACCCGACCCGCGTCTTCCACGAGCTCAGCCCGAGGCTCCCGGACGACTGCATCCTCACGGCCGACTCGGGGTCGGCGACGAACTGGTGGGCCCGCCATCTCAAGATTCGCAATGGGATGAAGGCGGCGCTCTCGGGCACGCTCGCGACGATGTGCCCGGCGGTCCCCTATGCCCTGGCGGCGAAGATGGCATACCCGGATCGTCCCGTCGTCGCCTCGATCGGCGATGGCGCGATGCAGATGCTCGGGATCAATGCGCTCATCGACATCGCCGCTCGCTGGGAGCAGTGGCCGAACAAGCAGCTCGTCGTCGTCGTCCTCAACAACCACGACCTCAATCAGGTGACGTGGGAGCAGCGGGTGATGTCGGGCGATCCCAAGCTCGTCGCGTCCCAGTCGCTTCCGGACTTCGACTATGCCGGCTACGCCCGCATGCTCGGGCTGGAGGGCATCCGCATCGAGTCCGACGACGAGGTCGGTCCCGCCTGGGACCGCGCTTTCGCCGCGGGACGACCCGTGCTGCTCGAGGCCGTCACCGATCCCGAGTTCCCGCCGCTTCCGCCGCACATCAAGATCGACCAGGCGATGTCGATCGGGAAGGCGCTGCTCGGCGGTGACGAGAACGCCGGCCGGATCATCAAGCAGTCGATGAAGGGCAAGCTCGCCGAGTTCGCGAACCGTTAGGGAAGGCAGGCGCACCGTCATGCCCTACGAGGTTGCCACCGCGCCGGACGACGGGCGGGCGCAGGAAGCCGGATCGGCGACGATCGACGGCAGCGATGTCCGCGTCTTCACGGTGCCGCTGGATCCGCCGGAGAGCGACGGAACGATGAGCTGGGACTCGACGACCGCGGTGGTCGTGACGGTCTACGCCGGCGTCGAGCGGGGCATCGGATACACCTACGGCGACGCCGCCGTCGCCGCGTTGATCGAATCGAAGCTCGCCGACCTGATCCGCGGCGCCGAAGCGAACGCGCCGGCAGCGCTGAACGCCGCGATGCAACGCGAGCTGCGCAACGCGGGGCGTCCGGGAATCGGCGCGATGGCGATCTCGGCGGTCGATATCGCGCTCTGGGATCTGAAGGCGCGGCTTTGGCGGGTACCGATGGCCGATCTGCTGCCCCGTTTCCACCGGCGCGTCCCGATCTACGGCAGCGGCGGCTTCACCTCCTACGGTCCGAGCGAATTCGCCGAGCAGCTCCAGGGGTGGGTCGACGCCGGAATTCCGAGGGTCAAGATCAAGGTCGGGCGGGATCCCGACCTTGATCCGGAGCGGCTCTCACTCGCCCGACGCACCGTCGGCGACGACGTCGAACTGTTCGTCGACGCGAACGGGGCTTTCACCCCGAAGGAGGCCCTGGCATGGGCGGAGGTGTACGCCGAGTACGGGGTCTCCTGGTTCGAGGAGCCGGTCTCCTCTGAGGACCGTGAGGGCCTGCGACTGCTTCGCGATCGCGGGCCGGCGGGCATGGCGATCGCAGCCGGCGAGTACGAGTGGGATCTGGCGCAGCTAGGCGAACTCGCGGACTCCGTCGATGTCCTGCAGGCCGACGTCACCCGCTGTGGCGGCATCACGAATCTGCTCAGGGCCGATGGGATCTGCAAGGCGCGCAACATGAAGTTGTCCGCTCACTGCGCGCCGGCCGTGAGCGTCCACGCCTGCGCCGCCGTAGAGACCTGCGTTCACATCGAGTATTTCCACGATCACGTCCAGGTCGAGCGGCAGCTGTTCGACGGAACGCGCGATCCGCAAGGTGGATTCCTGGCCCCTGATGCCGCTGCACCCGGAACCGGCCTCGAGCTCAGCGAGCGGTCCCGCCGGTTCGAGGAGATCAGCTGATGGCGGTAACGGAACGGGGCCGCGGTCCTCGGCGCCCCTCGCGACCGCACCCGACGATCGAGCGCTGGAAGCGCGAGAACGGCGGCCACCAGATGCTCGGCCCAGATGGCATTGGGGCGATCGACGGCGAGGCTCTGGCCCGCGACCTCGACCGGGTCGTCGAGGGCGAGGTCCGCTTCGGCGATGGCGATCGCGCGATCTACTCTCACGACAGCTCCAACTACCGGCAGCGGCCGCTCGGGGTGGTGATCCCGCGTACGGCCGACGACGTCGTCGCCGCGATCGGCGTCTGCCGGGACCATCGCGCGCCGGTGCTGCCGCGCGGGTGCGCGACGAGCCTCTCCGGTGAGACGACGAACATGGCGGTGGTCCTCGACACCTCCAAGTACATGCGCGGGATCATCGAGATCGATCCGGATCGGTGCACTGCGCGGGTGGAGCCGGGCGTGATCCGCGATCAGCTCGCCGCCGAGACCGAATCGGAGCACCAACTCACCTTCGCCCCCGACACCTCCACCCATCAGTACGCGACCTTCGGAGGGATGATCGGGAACAACTCGTGCGGGATCCATTCGGTGATGGCGGGGCGGACGTCCGACAACATCCACGAGCTCGAGATCGTCACCTACGACGGCGTCCGGATGAGGGTCGGATCGACCTCAGACGATGAGCTCGAGCGGATCGTTGCCGCGGGCGGCCGCAGGGGTGAGATCTACGCCGCGATGCGTGAGCTCGCCGATGAGTACGGCGAGCTGATCCGCGAGCGGTTCCCGGACATCCCGCGCCGGGTCTCGGGATACAACCTCGACGAACTCCTGCCGGAGAACGGATTCAACGTCGCCCGCGCGCTCGTCGGATCGGAGGGCACCCTGGTCACGGTCCTCGAAGCGACGGTCCGGCTCGTCCACAGCCCGCCCCATCGCAGCCTTCTGGTCCTCGGCTATCCGGACATCTTCGGCGCCGCCGACCACGTGGCGGAGATTCTCGAGTACGGCCCGGTCGGGCTCGAGGCGATCGACCACAAGCTGATCGATGACATGCACCGACGCGCTCTACACGAGTCCGACCTGCCACTGCTGCCCGACGGCAACGGTTTCCTGCTCGTCGAGTTCGCCGGGGACACGCCCGACGGCGCGGACGAGCGCGCCCGTGAATGCATGGACCTGCTCGAGGGGGAGGAGAACACGCCGGCGATGAAGCTGATCGAGGACGCGGCGGAGGAGCAGCAGATTTGGGAGATCCGCGAGGCCGGCCTCGGCGCCACCGCCTACGTGCCGATGGAACGCGACCACTGGCCGGGGTGGGAGGACGCGGCGGTGCCGCCCCACCGGCTCGGCGAGTACCTCCGCGACTACCAGCAGGTCCTGGAGCGTCATGGCTACCGCGCCGCTCTCTACGGGCACTTCGGAGACGGCTGCGTCCACTGCCGGATCAACTTCGACCTCCGCAGCGCCGGCGGGATCCGCGACTACCGCAGCTTCCTCGACGAGTGTGCGGACCTCGTGGTGTCCTATGGCGGCTCGCTGTCGGGTGAGCACGGCGACGGCCAGCAGCGGGCCGAGTTGCTCCCGAAGATGTTCGGGCCTGAGCTCTGCGAAGCCTTCGAGCGCTTCAAGGCGATCTGGGACCCCGACAATCGGATGAATCCCCACAAGGTCGTCGACCCGTACCCGATCGTCTCGAACATGAAGCTCGGTGCCGAATACGCGCCGCCCGAGATCGAGACCCACTTCACCTACGGGGAAGATGGCGGCAGCTTCGCCCACGCCGCCATGCGTTGTGTCGGGGCCGGCAAGTGTCGCGACGACTCGACCGGGACGATGTGTCCGAGCTTCGCCGCCACCAGGGACGAGCAGGACACGACCCGGGGCCGCGCCCGGGCCCTCTACGAGATGCTCGAGGGCGACACGATCTCCGACGGCTTCCGGTCGAAGGAGGTCGAGGGAGCCCTCGATCTCTGCCTGTCCTGCAAGGGATGCAAGACGGACTGCCCGGTGAGCGTCGACATGGCGACCTACAAGGCCGAATTCCTCTCCAAGCACTACAGGCACCGCCTGCGCCCGCTCGCCGCCTACTCGATGGGGTTGATCATGTTCTGGGCGAGAATCGCGGTCCGGGCTCCGCGTCTCGCCAACTTCATCACGCATGCGCCGGGAATCTCGACCTTGGTGAAGAAGGCCGGCGGCATCGCGCCGGAGCGGCCGATGCCGCCCTTCGCTGCGGAGACGTTCAAGGCGTGGTTCGCGGCGCGCGGCACGGTCAATCCGCTCGGCGAGCCTGTCCTGCTCTTCCCGGACACGTTCAACGACCACCTCCATCCGGAACCGATCAAGGCGACGACCGAGGTACTCGAGGCGGCGGGGTTTCGGGTCGAGGTCCCGGAGGATGCGCTCTGTTGCGGACGGCCGCTCTACGACTACGGGATGCTCGACACCGCAAAGCGTTTCTGGCGGCGCACCCTCGATCGTCTCCGTCCGCAGATCCGCGCCGGTACTCCGATCGTCGGCGTCGAACCGAGCTGCGTCGCTGCGTTCCGGGACGAGTTGCCGAATCTCTTCCCCCACGACGAGGACGCGAAGCGCCTGGCCCTGCAGACGCTGACGCTCGCCGAGTTCCTGCAGCTTCACGCACCCGATTGGGACCCGCCCCGGCTCGATCGCAGGGCTGTGGTTCACGTCCACTGCCACCAGGAGGCGACCGCCGGCAGCTCCGCCGAGCAGGAGCTCTACGAGCGAATGGGTCTCCGTCACGAGATCCTCGACTCCGGATGTTGCGGACTGGCCGGTTCGTTCGGCTTCGAGGACGGCCACCACGGGATCTCGGTCGATATCGCCGAGAGCCGGCTTCTGCCGCTGATCCGCGACGTCTCCGACGACACGATCGTGATCGCCGACGGCTTCTCGTGCAAGACGCAGATCGAGCAGCTCTCGAATCGCCGCGCGTTGCATACCGCGCAGATCCTCAAGATGGCCCTCGAACACGGCCCCCAGGGCGTTCCGGGCAGTCGCCCGGAGCGGGCCTACCCGGATCGGGTCGCCTAGGCGATGGCATCGCTCGGCCGCCTGCGGAGATCGCGGAGGGCGATGAAGTCCACTTATGCGCGCGGCCAGCCGTTTCTCGCCGGCGAGACGGTGACCGGAGGCGAGTTCGCCTGCCGCGAATGTGGGTATCGACTGCGGAAGGAGCCCGGCTCCGTGACCAACCTGCCGATGTGCCCGCGATGTCAGAACGATCGATGGATGCCGGCCTAGCCACTCGGGCGGCCGGAGCGGCCACCGCCGCGGCGGCGTTCCTCGTTGCGTCGCTCGCGGCGATCTCCGAGATCGCCGCCGAGCCGACGTCCGAGGCCGGCGTGCTTTCAAGCACCTGGACTCCGTTGCGCGGGATCGGCGCGCTCGTCGGCGGGTCCTCCTGGTTCGGCGGCGACTGGGCGTTCAGGCCCATCGCCGTCGGGCTCGTGCTGGCGATGGTCGCCGCTGTCGGCCTCGGCCTCGCCGGGATCGCCGTGATCTCCTTCCTCCTCGGCCCGGCGCCCGGTGTCGTAGCGGCGATGGCGGTCGGGGCGGCCTGGGGACTCGTCATGCAGATCGCGGTCGTCGGACTCCTGATCGGCGGGCTGCTCGGCGACCTGCCGGCTTACGAGGCGCTGCCGCGCTGGGGGTGGTGGCTGAGCACCGGGACGTGGGGAATCGCGCTCGGCCTCCTCTGCGCGGTTCCGGTGCACGTGGGACGCGGGAGCGGGGTGGAGGCGTGACCGACACGACCGACGAAGCGTGGAATCGGGTGCTCGGGGTCTACGGGCCGATCGCGATCGGCGTCTTCGTGATCGTCATCTTGTCGCTCGGGTTCATCGTCCTTCGCTGGCGGGCTCGCGGTCGCGAGGAGTTCCCCGGCGGAACCGACGAGAGGAACCCCGTCGAAATCACCTATGCCGCGGTTCTCGCGTTGGTGGCGGCGGGGCTGATCGCCTTGACGCTGACGACCAACGACGATCTCGAAGCCCAGTTCGACTCGCCGGCAGCGGTGCACGTGGACGTGACCGGCGCACAGTGGAATTGGCGGTTCGTCTATCCCGAGCTCGGGGCCGTCGAGCAGGGGACCCGGGCGCGGATCCCGACGCTGACGGTGCCGGCGGGTGAGCCGGTGGACTTCACCGGGAACTCGATCGACGTGATCCACAGCTTCTGGATTCCCGGACGAGCGCTTCAAGCGAGATGTCTTCCCCGATCGCAGAGACGGATTGGCAGATGACGTTCGCCGACCCCAGGTTTCATGTCGGGAGCGGGACGCTGCGCCGAGTTCTGCGGTCTCCGTCATGCCGAGATGCGCTTCAACGTCGACGTGCTCGCCCCCGACGAGTTCGACGCCTGGAGCCGCTCGTCAGAGCCGGAGGGGGCGACCATGAGTGGCGCTACCGCAACCCTCCGCGACGGCCGGGGATCCCTGATCGATGCCCTCACGGGCACCGACCACAAGCGGATCGGCATCGCGACGACCGCAACGGCGATCGGGTTCTTCTTCGTCGGCGGGATCCTGGCCCTGCTGATGCGGACCGAGCTCGCCGCTCCCGGGATGCAGCTCGTCTCCCAGGACACCTACAACGAGCTCTTCACGGTTCACGGCTCGACGATGTTCTTCCTGTTCGCGGCTCCGGCGGCGGTCGGCATCGGCGTCTACATGGTGCCGCTGCAGATCGGCGCAGCGGGCATCGCGTGGCCGCGCCTCGCGCTGCTCGGCTACTGGCTCTTCGCGGCCGGCGGGGTGACCATGTACTCGGGCTTTCTGACCCAGGGTGGTGCCGCGACGTTCGGCTGGACGGCCTACTACCCGCTCTCGGATTCGACCGAGACACCGGGGACGGGCGCCGATCTCTGGATCGTCGCCGTCGTGCTCGCCACCGCGGCGGTGCTGATGCAGGCCGTCTGCATCCTCGCGACGATCCTCCGCCGTCGCGCCCCCGGAATGAGCCTGCTGCGAATGCCACTCTTCACGTGGAGCGAGGTCGTCACCTGTTTCATGGTCGTCGCCTCATTCCCCGTCCTGATCGTCACGATGACTCTGCTCTTCCTCGATCGGCAGGGCGTGGGGATCTTCACCGGACCCGGTGGCCCGATCACCTACCAGCACCTGTTCTGGTTCTACGGGCACCCGGTCGTCTACGTCGTCTTCTTCCCACTCGTCGGCGTCGTCGGCGAGGTCATCGCGACGTTCTCACGACGGCGGTTCTTCGGCTTCAGGGCGACGGTGCTCTCGCTGCTCGTCTTCTCGGCGATCTCGATGAGCGTCTGGGGTCACCACATGTTCACCACCGGGGCCGTCTCCAACGGATACTTCTCGTCGACGTCGACCCTGCTGATGGTGCCCGCGGGGATCGAATACTTCGCGTTCCTGGCGACGATGGTCGGCGGCAGGATCCGACTCGCCTCACCGATGCTGTTCGCGCTCGGCTTCGTCCTCCTCTTCCTGATCGGCGGGCTGACGGGGATCTTCATCGGCTCGCCGCCGCTGGACTACAACGTGCACGACACCTACTTCGTCGTCGCCCACTTCCACTACACGCTGTTCGGCGGCACCGTCTTCGGGCTGTTCGCGGCGATCCATTACTGGTTCCCGAAGCTCACCGGCCGGATGCTCGACGAACGACTCGCGCCGCCTCCAGGCGCTTCTCATGTTCGCCGGTGCGCTGGTCACCTTCATCCCGATGTTCTTCCTCGGCGTCGACGGGATGACCCGGCGGATCGCCGACTATCTGCCAACCGACGGGCTGACGACCCTCAACCTGATCGCGACGATCGGCGCCTTCATGATCTTCGCGAGCCTCGTCCTCTTCCTCGTCAACCTGATCCGCTCGCTGCGCCTCGGGAACCGGCCGGGCCGGACCCGTGGAAGGGTCAGACCCTCGAATGGTTCGCCGGGTTCCCCGCCGCCAGGCGAAAACTTCACCGCGCTACCGCCGATTCGCAGCCATGCCCCGTTCCTCGACCTGCGCGAGTCGGGACGCGACCCGGGTGATCTGCGTCCGGACGCAGATCCAAGTGTCGCCGGGGCTGCGCCATGAGATCTCGACCGGGCTATGTTGCGATGCTCTGGGGGAGCTTCCTCGGGGTGCTGATCGCGACGGGCGTCATCGCGTTCCAGCTCGATGCCGAGACGCCGGCCCTGCTCGGCGGGCGCCGCCGTCTTCATGCTCGTCGCCGGTCTCGCCGTCGCCGTCGCGGCTCCCGCTCCGGTCGTCGCCGAGGTCGCTCCCGACGCCAGCCCGGCCGACCGCTTGGCTCGGGATCTCGCTGTCGTTGCTCGCGATCAGCGCCGTGTTCGGCCTCTGGCTGACCTGGATCGCGGCGGGGATGTGCGGAGCAGGGATCGGCGGGATCGTCCTGCGCGAGCGGCGGGCCGAACGCCGCCTGCGCATGGGGGAGGGGGAGGACCTGATGGGGGCATTCGCACCAGTGCCGACGGCTGAGCTTGCCGCGCTCGCTGCGCTCTACCTCTGGGCGAGCCGGCGCCCGGCCCGCTGGGATCCCCTGCGGACGGCCTCCTTCCTGGCCGGTCTCGCGGCGGTCGCGGTCGCCCTCGGACCGCTCGACTCGCTCGCCGACGACGGACTCAGCGGACACATGGTCCAGCACCTCGTCCTGATCTTCGTCGCCCCCCCGCTGCTGCTTGGCCGGCTCTCCCGTCAGGCTCGCCCTCGCGACGCTCCCGGCCCGATGCCGGCCGCGCGGTTGTCCGTATGGCGCGCAGCCTGCCGCTTGCGTCTCGCTCAGCCCGCCCGCGCGTCGCGCTCGCCGGATTCGCGGTGATCGTGCTCGCCACTCACGTCCCGGGTTCTACGACGCGGCGATTCGCCATCCGGTCCTCCACGCCTGCGAGCACGTGCTCTACCTGTCGGCCGGCCTGCTGCTCTGGACGCCGGTGCTTGCGCCCAGCCCGCTGCCCGAATCAGCTCAGCCCGCTCGGCCGTGTCCTCTACCTGCTGTTCGCGATGTTTCCCGGGCGCGATGTCGGCCTCGGCCTGATGACCGCCGTGGACGCGGCTTATCCGATCTACGGGAGCGGTCCGAGCGCCCTGGCCGACCAGTGGCGTGCCGGAATGATCATGTGGGCGGCCGGCGCCGGGGTCCTAGGAGCCGCGATCGTGGTGCTCGGATGGCGCGGGCTGGTCGCGGAGGAGCGGCGGCAGCGGGTCCGCGACGCCCACGAGGCGAGCGTGAGCATCGAGGTGGGTCCACGATGAACGTCCATCGGCGGCGGACCCTCGCAGCGGTGGCGGTCATGCTCGGGCTGGCGGCCGCCATGCTGGCTGTCGCAGCGGACCGACCCGCGAGAGCCGCACCGGGCGCGGCGATCGCCGCCGCCGCCGCGGATCCCGGGCTCGAAGCGGGTAGGCGATTGTTCGTCCAGGGCTGTTCGGACTGCCACGGATTCGACGCCCGCGGGATCGACGGAGTGGCCCCCGACTTGCACGGCGTCGGAGCGCTCTCGGCGGACTTCTACCTCCGCACGGGCAGGATGCCGATGGACGATCCACGGGACCAGCCCGTGCGGAGCGATCCCGCCTACGGTCGCGCGCAGATCGATGCGCTCGTCGCCTACGTGGCGAGTCTCGGCGGTCCCCCCGTGCCCACCGTCGACACCGCGGATGCCGACGTCGCCAGGGGCCAGAAGCTGTTCGCTGAGAACTGCGCCGGCTGCCACCAGATCGTCGGGCAGGGCGGGATCCTCCCGGGGGCGGTCGTGCCGGACCTGCAGCAGTCGTCGCCGACCGACGTCGCCGAGGCGATGAGAATCGGGCCGTACGTGATGCCGAGGTTCGAGCTGAGCGATCGGGACGTGGCCGACATCGCCGCCTACGTGACGACCACCCGCGACCCCGAGGACCGCGGCGGGTGGGGGATCGGGCACATCGGACCGATCCCGGAGGGGATGGTTGCCTGGCTTCTCGCCGGCGCGGCGTTGCTGATCGCGATCAGGCTGATCGGGGAGCGAACGACACGATGAGGTTGCTCGCCCGCATCGGGACCCTGCTCAAGCTGGTCGTGGGCGTCGTCGTCGCCGTGCTCTGGCGGCGACCGGAGGAGAGGGCCGAGCGGCTTCCGTCGCAGGAGTCGCCGACCTTGGAGCGTGACCTCCCCGATCGCGGTTCGCAGGTCACGGTCCTGGTGGCCGTGCTGCTGCTGGCCGGGGCTGGCTGTCTGGTTGCGTTCGTCGTCTTCTATGCGGTGCTTCCGGACACTCAGGCCCTGGGCTTGGCTTTCGGCCTCGGCGCCCTTCTCGTCGGCGTCGCCCTCGCCGTCGCGGGTAAAGCCGTTGTTCCCCAGGAGAAGGCGGAGAGCGACTACCACGACTTCGGGGACGAGCTGGAACAGGCCGCCTTCGATCAGACCGTCCGACAAGGCGGTGAGGGGGTGACTCGCAGGAAGCTCCTGGTCGTCGCCGGTGGGGCCGTGGCGGCCGCCGGCGGCGCGGCGGCGCTGGCCCCGCTTGCCTCGCTCGGACCGAACCCACCGTCGCCCCCGTTCAGCACCCCTTGGCGGGCCGGCAGGCGAGTGGTCGACTCCGAAGGACGTCCGGTGCTCGCCGACGACATCGAGGAGGCGACCATGGCACTGGGCTTCCCCGAGGGCGCAGAGATGGACGTGTTCGGGGCGCCGTTGATCGTCCTCCGCCTTCCGTTGGCCGAACTCGAGATGCCCGCGGACCGGCTCGCCGGGGCGCCGGAGGGAATCCTCGCCTTTTCGCGGATCTGTCCTCACGCCGGTTGCGCGGTGTCGATGTACCGCCACCCCAATGTCGAGGCCACCCAGCCCGGCCCGGCGCTGGTCTGCCCCTGTCACTACTCGACGTTCGATCCCCGGCGCGGGGGCGCACTCGAGTTCGGGCCGGCCGGCCGCCCACTGCCCCAACTGCCCCTGCGGATCAACTCGAGCCGCGAGCTCGAGGCCGGCGGCGACTTCTACGAGATGATCGGTCCCTCGTACGGCACGGTGCGCGAGGATGATCCCGGGGGCTCGACATGAGGAGATCGATGCCGGCGATGCGGGCATTGGACGAGCGCCTCGGGGTCGGGCCGGCCGGCCGGAAGCTGCTGCGCTACGTCTTTCCGGACCACTGGTCGTTCATGCTCGGCGAGATCGCCCTCTACTCGTTCGTGGTCCTCGTGCTGACCGGCGTCTTCCTGACGTTCTTCTATACGGCGAGCGACTCGACGGTCGTCTATCGCGGGGCGTACGACCCCCTCTACGGAGCCTCGATGGGCGAGCAGTTCCGGTCGGTCCTGCAGATCTCGTTCGACGTCCCGGCGGGCCTGCTGATCCGCCAGACGCACCACTGGGCCGCCAACGTCTTCATCGTCGCGATCGTCCTGCACGCGCTGCGGATCCTGCTGACCGGCGCCTACCGGAAGCCCCGTGAGATCAACTACTGGGTCGGCGTCACGATGGTCGCACTGGCACTACTGGAGGGATTCCTCGGTTACTCGCTGGTCGACGACCTCCTCTCCGGGATGGGTCTGGTGATCGCCTATTCCGTGGCCCTTGCGATCCCATTCGTCGGGGACGACCTGACGTTCCTGATCTGGGGCGGCGAGTATCCGGGAACGGGCGCATTCTGGCCGCGCCTCGAGATCGCTCACGTGCTCGTCTTCCCGGTGTTGATCGCCGGGCTCATCGGCATCCATCTGGCCCAGATCATGCGGCAGCATCACACGCAGTTCCGCGGTGACGGCGGCAGCGAGAAGAAGGTCCTCGGAACCCCGACCTGGCCCGGGTACGCGCTTCGCTCGCTGGGCCTGTTCGGGATCGTCGCCGGTGTCCTGCTGCTCCTCGGCGGCCTCGTCCAGGTGAACCCGATCTGGGAGTGGGGGCCTTACGAGACGTGGCTTTCCACCAACGGGGCCCAGCCGGACTGGTACCTGGGGTGGCTGATCGGCGGGCTGCGGCTGATGCCTCCGCTCGAACTCCAGGCCGGCGGCTACACGATCGTCCCGACGCCGTTCTGGGGCGGCATCCTCTTCCCGACGATCGTCTTCGTGGTCCTCTATGCGTGGCCGTTCATCGGTCGCAGGTTCTTCGACGGTCCCGGCAGACACAATCTCCTCGACCGCCCGCGCGACAACCCGACGCGGACCGCGGCGGTCCTCGCGCTCACCGCGTGGGTCTTCACGATCTTCGCCGCCGGCGCGGCCGATCGCTTCTTCCTTCGCTCCTTCATCTCTTACGAGGCGCAGGTCTGGTTCTTCCGGGGCATGGCCTTTCTGTTACCGGTGATCATCTTCTTCGTGAGCCGGGGCGATCGCCGAAGAGTTGAGAGGCCGGGAGATCCACCCGCTACGGGGCTCACGGTCGCGCATCGTCCGCCGCAACGCGGGCGGCGGATTCGATGACGCTCAGGCGAGGGAGCGCGAGCGCTCTCATCGCTGATGACGGCGCGGCGAGGAGCCCCGGGCGGGAGAAGACCCGAGACTCGCTTCGCCTGGGAGGAAGATCAGCCGCGGTTCGCGACGAGCGCGGCGCCGGCGAGGCCGGCGGCGCCGGCCGCTCCGGCGAGCAGCGACCTGCGATGGCGAGAGAGAAACAGCTGCGGGGAATGCCGGTGGGCCTGGTCGTCGAAGGGACCGTGAGCACCGGGATCACCGTCCTGAGGCGTGAACAGGTTGCCACTGGCGTTCTCCGGGTCGGGGTCGCCATCGGTCTGCTGACCGTTCACCGCGGTCTTCGCCAGATAGATCTCAGCCAGCCATGGAGCCAGGCGGTTGCCGATGATCGTGTAGGCGGTGGGGATGCCGACCCAGACCTCGCGGCGTCGGTGGTGGGCGGCCCAATGGACCGCGTCGGCGGCCACCTCGGGCTGGTAGACCGGCGGCACCGGCATCGGGTGCTTGGGCATCTTCGAACGACAATGATCGAACTGTGGGGTATTCAGGCCGGGAAGCTGGACCATCGTCAGGTGGACCTTCGACTTGCGGTTGCGGAGCTCGCAGCGAACCGACTCGACGAAGCCCTTGATCGCATGCTTCGCCCCGCAGTAGGGAGCCTGCAGCGGGATTCCCCGGTACGCCATCGCCGAGCCGACCTCGACGATCGTTCCACGGTCGCGCGGCAGCATCCGCCGGAGGGCGGCCTTCGTGCCCCATACCGTGCCCAGATAAGTGACTTCCGTCGCTCGACGGAATTCCTCGGCACTGACGTCCTCGAAGAACGAAAACACGGTCGTCATCGAGTTGTTCACCCAGATGTCGATCGGACCGAACGCCTTCTCGACCGCGTCCGCGGCGGCGTCGACGGCCTCCGGATCGGCGACATCGGTCGGCAACGGCAGTGCCTCCCCGCCCGCCGACTCGATCTCGTCGCGTGCGGCGGCGAGCGAGTCCTCGTTCCTGCCGACCAGGCCGATCTTGATTCCGGATCCCGCGAACCGCCGGGCGATCGCGCGCCCGACGCCGGATCCCGGTCCCGTGATTACCACTACTTCCTGCGTTGCTTCGTCCATGGCGATTCGCTACCCCCGGCTCGAGACGCCTAACGCCGGATGTCCGCGATCTGACTTCCCCGGTTGTGAGGAGATGGGCCGGGTAGCCACCGCGGCATGCGCGCCCCGCAGCGGATCGACGGCTTCGCCCCGATCGCGGACTACGGTGTGATCGGCAACGAGCGGACAGCGGCCCTGGTCGCACTCGACGGCTCGATCGACTTCCTTTGCGTCCCGCGCTTCGACTCTGAGGGCGCTTTCGCCGCGCTTCTCGATCCCGACCGCGGCGGCAGCTTCGAACTCGCGCCGTCGATCCCGTTCGAGGCCGAGCACCGGTACCTCGACGACACCAACGTCCTCGAGACGACGTACGCGACGGCTGCCGGCACGGTCAAGGTCCTCGACGCGCTGACGATCCCGCTCACCGGGCCTCCGAAGTGGGAGGAGCTCGTTCGCCGCGTCGAACCGCTCTCCGGCTCCGTCCCGATGCAATGGCGGGTCGAACCGAGGTTCGGCTGGGGATCCAGGGTCGGCGAGATCGAGCATCGCGCCGGGGCCGTCGCGATTCGCGACGGAGATCTTGCGCTCGTGGTCCGCGCCTGGGACGCAGGGGAGGTCCTACCGACCGAGACCGGAGCGATCACCGGCGAGTTCACCACCGAGGCCGGATCGATGCCCCTGATCTGCCTGTCGGTACACGAAGATCAGCCGTGGCTCCTATCGGATCGATCGGCGATCGAGAGCCGGATCGAGGAGACCTGCGAGTACTGGCGCCGCTGGCTCGCCGCCGGCAGCTACGGGGGGCCGTGGCGAGCGGCCGTCGAGCGCAGCGCCCTTGCGCTGGCGATGCTCGTCCACGCTCCGAGCGGGGCGATGATGGCCGCAGCGACGACCTCGCTCCCGGAGGCGATCGGCGGCGGCCGCAACTTCGACTATCGGTACTGCTGGCTCCGCGATACCGCCTTCTGCCTCGAGGCGATTCAGCAGTTCGGCCGGATCGACCAAGTGCACGCGACACTGACCTGGCTACTGCGTGCGATCGACTCGACGAGCCCGAACTTGCAGCCCTTCTACGGCATCGAGGGTTCTCCCGGGGGCGCCCAGCACCAACTGCCGCTCGGCGGTTATCGGGGCTCATCCCCGGTGGTCGCCGGCAACGACGCCGGTGACCAGTTGCAACTCGGCAACTACGGAGACCTTCTCCAAGCGGCGGAGATGTTCGTCGACGGAGGCCACTCGCTGGGCCGGTCCGCGCCGGGCCGTCTGGCAACCGCCCTCGACTACCTGACCGTTGTCTGGCGGCGCCCCGATTCGAGTATCTGGGAGCTCCCGGATCGCCGCGACTACACGCAGGGAAAGCTCGCCGCGTGGATGGCTTTCGATCGTGCCCTCAGGTTGTCCGAGGAGGGAGAGCTGAGTCCCGACGAGCGCCAGCTCGGGGAATGGTCCCGGGCCAAGGGCGAACTCGCCGGTTACATAGATAACCGCTGCTGGTCTGAGTCGCGGCGGTCCTACTCGCGCTCGGCGGGATCTGACGACCTCGACGCCGGGACGCTGCTGCTCGCACGTTCCGACTTCCTCCGCGGTCGCGAAGAGCGCCTGCGCTCGACGATCCGAGCGATCGAGGACGAGCTCGGCGCCGGCGACGCCCTGCTCTATCGCTACAGCGGCATGCAGGATCAGGAGGGCGCTTTCGTCGCCTGCTCGTTTTGGATGATCGAAGCACTCGTCGCGGTCGGGGAGATCGAGCGTGCTCGCGAGAAGATGGAGCTCATGGTCGGCCGGACGAGTGCCGTCGGCCTGCTGTCGGAGGAGATCGATCCGCGGACCGGAGATTTCCTGGGCAACCTCCCGCAGGCCCTCAGCCATCTGGCTCTCATCAATGCCGCCTATGCGCTCGAGGAGGGTGAAGAGCGAGCCACGCGGTGAGCGACCCGCTCGACGAGGACTCGCGTGTTCGCGCCGCACGCCCGATCGCCTCGCGAACGTTCGGAATCGCCGATAACGGGCAGATCCACTCCATGGCCTGGATCGGAAGACTGCATGTGACGATTCGGGCCGTGCTGCTCGCTTTCGCATTGATCCTGGCGGGCATTCTGTTCCGCCAGCTGGTCACGCTGCTGGTCGCGGTGCTGATGACTGTCCTCTTGGCGATCCCCCTGTCCGCGTCCGCAACGGCGCTCGAGCGCCGTGGCCTACCGCGGGCGATCGGCGCCCTCGCGGCCCTCCTGGCCGGGATAACCGTTATCGGCGGGATCCTCTATCTCGTCATCCCGCCCTTTGCGGAAGAAGCGGGCGTGTTCGTCGAGCAGGTGCCGGCAATCGTCGACTCGTTGCAGGAGCAGTACCGCGGACTGACCGGCTCCTCGCAGGAGCTCGGGTTCGGTATCCAGGACTTTCTCGGGCGGTACACGGATGATCCCTCCGCGTTGATCGGGCCGCTCGCATCGATCGGCGTGACCGTCGCCGGCGTGCTCGGGGCGATGATTCTGATCATCCTCACCGCCTTCTACGTGGCGATCGATCCCGAGCCGCTGATCGGTGGCATGACGAGGGTGCTGCCGCCGCAGCGCCGGGCGTGGGCCCGTGAAGCGGCGGAGCGCCTGCGAGCTGCGTGGATCGGCTGGATGCAGGGCGTGTTGATCGACATGGCGATCACCGGCGTCCTCCTCTATCTGGGTCTGACGTTGATCGGACTGGACTTCGCCCTGGTGTTCGCGGTCTTCTCGGCGGTCCTGGTTCTCATCCCCTATTTCGGGGCCATCGCCGGGGCGATCCCGCCGGTGTTGCTCGCGCTGACGGACTCTCCCGGCAAGGCGCTTCTCGCGCTCGGGATCTACGTACTGATCCAGCAGATCGAGAGCAACGTGACGATTCCTCTCGTCATGGCGCAGCGGGTGAAGCTTCACCCCGCAGTAGTTGCGATCGGCGTGGTGGTGGTCGGCCAGCTGTTCGGTCTCATCGGCCTGTTCGTCGCGGTCCCGATTCTCTCCCTGGTGGTCGTGATGGTCGACGAGCTCTGGGTGAAGCCGATGGAGGACGCGCCGACCGGGGCCGAGTTCGGCCCGAGGCCGGAATCGCCGGAGCCCCTGCACCCGGCGCCGCCCGAGACCGGGGCAGAGGCTCGGTCATGACTCCCTCAGATCTGCCGGCGAACGCCACCTTCGTGCTCGATCGATCGGACCTGCTCCTCGAAGCCGCCGGCGACCGCCGCCCATCCGCTGCCATGCCTGAGCAGCGGTAGGGAGGGGCCATCCGCGGCCGATTCGAGTGCAAGGGCGAGGGCCGTGTAGACGGCGAGCAGGAACACGGCGATGCCGAGGACGCCGGCGGCGGTCTGGACTGAAGCTCCGGCTCCGAAGCCGTGCGCGGCGCTGAGGAGGAATCGCGCCGCGGTGGCCGCCAGGACCGCGAAGACCGCTCGGTTCGACATCCAGGCGGGGGTGAGCGGAACCGCCAGCGCGCCTGCGATCGCCGCGAGCGCGAACCCGGGGACGAGCTCGTCGGAGGAGGGCACGATCCGGGAGAGACCAGCGACGAGCCAAGCGGCGCTGGTCAGTGCTGCCGCGGTGCCCGCGACAGGATCGCGGTCGAGGAAGCTGAGGATCGCGGCGATGATCTGCAGCGGAAACACGACCGCGGCCAGGATCACGCCGAGCTCGAGGCGGTCACCGGAGCCGATCCACCCGAGTTCTTGCGCCGAGACGAGGACGCTGCCGACGGCGAGCGCCGAGAACCCGAGCGGCAGCGGTACGCCGATCGGCCGCAGCACGATGGTGACGGGCGCCTCTCTGCTGCCGGGGGCGCTCACATCCGCTCCTTGATCCCGCGGCGGATCAGCCAGACGTTGACCGGATACGCGGTCACGAACCCGAGCGACATCCCGATCTGCATCAGAAACCAGTAGGAGGCGTGATCGGGATGAAGGTGCGGCCCGGTGAACAGGACGAGTTGCATGAACGCCATCCAGCCGAAGAGGCCGATCTCGAAAGCGCTGAGCGAGAGCGTGTCGGCCTTCACCGCTGCCGTCAGCCCTTCGCGCGGCCCGAGTCCGCGCATCGGAGCGATCGAGAAGTACTGGAAGGCTATGCCGAGAGCGAACGCCAGCAGGAAGTCGACGCCGTATTCGACCGGTAGGGCCAATCCGAGAGCTCGAGGCCGAGTGCGAGCACGAGCCACGCGCCGAGGATGTCGCCGAGCGTGCAGCCGGCTCCGCAGTGGCTGACCCCGACGGCCACGGAGGCGCCCTCCGAGGTCTCCGCCGGCTCCCCGAAACGCTCCTGCCACCTCGGGCTCTTCGGCCGACCCCAGCGGGCGTAGCCCCAGACCGCCAGCGGCCCCAGGTAGAGCGCGGTCACCGGCCAGACGATCTCCATGATCCACATCGGCTGGCGATAGCCGCGCAGGAAGATGTCGGCCGCGATGATGGCGGCGCAGGCGAACGCGATCGCCAGCGCCGCCCACGCGATCGTCTCCAGCCAGCCGGGCGGCATCGCGGTCAGGCCCGGTCGCGTCCGCTCACGCGGTCGCTCATGCGCCGCCAGATGCGAAGGGGCAGCAGACCGATCAGCGGGGCCCGGCGGCCGAGATCAGAGCGGTCCTCGCGATCGAGCGCCCTCGCGTACCGCGAGGCGTCCGTCGCCGTCGGGTAAACCTTGGACCCGTCGAAACCGCAGCCGCGCTCGCAGGCCCACCGCATCGTTTCGGCTTCGGACCAGAACCGGACTCGGTGACCGATGAAGCTGCAGCGGGTCATGTCCCGCCCCTACCCGCGGGGCGGCCCGTCCGAACCCGCCGCGGATCGGGTCGATGTCAGATCCCTGACCGCCGGGATTATCGCTCGCCGTCGGTGGGGAACCTCGTCGTGAATGGAAGCCTCCATCGAAACGGGACAGATCGAGACCCGGATACCGGCGCGCCTGGACCGGTTGCCTTGGGCGAAGTTCCACTGGATGATCGTGATCGGGTTGGGGACCGTCTGGATCCTCGATGGCCTCGAGGTCACGCTGGTGGGCAGCGTCGCCAGCCGGCTCACCGAGAAGGGCAGCGGTATCGACATCAGCGCCGGGCAGATCGGGACGGCGGCCGCCTTCTACGTCGCCGGAGCCTGCCTCGGGGCGCTCTTCTTCGGGCAGCTGACCGATCGCTTCGGCCGTAAGAAGCTGTTCATGCTGAGTCTCGGGATCTACCTGCTCGCGACGACCGCGACCGCCTTCGCCTTCGCCCCTTGGTACTTCTTCGCGGCCAGGTTCGTCACCGGCGCCGGCATCGGCGGCGAGTACGCCGCCATCAACTCGGCGATCGACGAGCTGATCCCGGCCCGGGTTCGCGGTCGCGTCGACCTGATCATCAACGGGAGCTACTGGGTCGGAGCCGCCGCCGGCGCCGTCCTCGCCCTCCTCTTCCTCGACACGAGCATCTTCGCCAAGGACATCGGCTGGCGGATCGCCTTCGGGACCGGGCTCGTCCTCGGCCTGATGATCCTGCTGGTCAGGCGCCACGTTCCGGAGAGTCCACGGTGGCTCTTCATCCACGGTCGGGAGGAGGAGGCCGAGCGGATCGTCGACGACATCGAATCCGGCATCGAGGACGAGACCGGTGAGGACCTCGACGAGCCGGACGACTCGATCGAAGTGCGGCAGCGAAAGACGATCCCATTTCGGGAGATCGCCAGGACCGCTTTCAAGGTCTATCCGAAGCGCAGCGCCCTGGGCCTCTCGCTGTTCGTCGGTCAGGCCTTCATCTACAACGCGATCACGTTCGACCTCGGCACCCTGATCAGCAAGTACTTCGACATCGGTTCAGGGAAGGTCCCTTTCTATTTCGCACTGTTCGCCGTTGGCAACTTCCTCGGCCCGCTGACTCTCGGCCGGCTCTTCGACACGGTCGGCCGCAAACCGATGATCAGCGCTTCCTACATCGGCTCGGCGGCGCTCATGCTCGTCACGGGAATCCTCTTCGCCGGCGGCGTTCTGTCGATCTGGTCCTTCATGGCGCTGATCGGCGTCACCTTCTTCCTCGCCTCCTCGGGCGCGAGTTCCGCCTATCTGACGGTCAGCGAGATCTTCCCGATGGAGACCCGGGCGCTGGCGATCGCGTTCTTCTATGCGATCGGGACGGCCGCAGGTGGAATCTCCGGGCCGTTGCTGTTCGGCCACCTGATCAACTCGGGCGACATGGGCACGGTCGCCATCGGTATGTACATCGGCGCCGCCACGATGCTCGTCGGCGGCCTGACCGAGCTCGCGTTCGGCGTCAAGGCCGAGCAGCAGGACCTCGAGTCGGTCGCCAAGCCGCTGACCGCGGAGGACGCCGACGGCGGGGGCGCTGGCGCGGAGGAGGATCAGCAGAGCTCCGAGGATGACCAGAAGGACTCGAATCAGCGCGACGGCGACGGCAAGTCCGAGGACGCCGATCGCGAACGCCGCGAGGAGCGGCGCCGGCGTCTCGAGGGCCATCAGGCCCGCGAGCGGACCGGATGGCGCCGTTACCGGCCCGGTCCGGGAAGCAGCTTTGGGTCACCCGGTCTGAGCACGGCCGCCGGCCTACCCCCGGTGCAGCTCGATCGCGAGATCGACACCCTCGAACGGGCGCTGAACGAACGCGGAACTCTCGATCGGGGCGACCTGGCGAGGGCCGTCGGCGCTCGGTACTGGGGCCCCGGCGTCTTCCCTCGGGCGCTGCGCGAAGGTGTCGCCTCCGGCGAGATAGCCCGAGTCGGGCGGCGCTCCTTCACGCTTCCGCGCGAAGCTTCGCCCCGCCGGCCCGACTGAGATCGTGCGCGCCGAGACGATCGTGCGCGTCTGCTTCGGGGCCGCACTGCTGCTCGATCCGGGTCCGCTGCTGCGCGCCGCCCCGCATCGCCATGCCGATCGGCGGGCGGAGGCGGTGGCCCGCGTCCTCGGAGCCCGCCATCTCGTCGAAGCGGCGGTCCTGGTCGCCGGGCGCGGGCGCGCCTGGGCGGTTGCCGGTTGCGTCGTCGACCTGACCCACGCGCTGACCGCGGTCGGCTTTGCAGCGGCTGATCGCCGCTACCGGCGGTTGGCGCTGACCAACGGCCTTACCGCAGCGGGCTTCGCCCTCGCCGGTTCACGTCGAACTCGTTGCCGGCTGAGGCAGGCCGATGACGGTCGAGCTCCCGGAGGTCGTCCTCACAGTCGGCCTGTTGCTGCTCGTGGTTGCGGGCCTCTCCGGACTCGCCCGCGGAACGATCCTCTCCGTCTCGATCGTCTCGGTTGCGGCGGGGATGCTTCTCGACGGACTCGACGTGGTTCAGATCGGACCCCGCGACGAAAGCGTCGTGGCGATCATCGAGCTCGCCCTCGTCTTCACCCTGTTCAGCGACGGCCTCGTCGTCGAGCGCGAGCTGCTGGTCGGCAACCGGGCATCCGCAGCCCGCGCCCTCGTACTGGCGATGCCGGCGACCATCGCGATCGTCGCCGTGTCCGCCAAGCTCCTGTTCCCCGAGCTCTCCTGGACCGAGGCCCTCCTGCTCGGTGCTGTCCTTGCGCCCACCGACCCCGTCATCACGTCGGCCGTCGTCAAAGCCAGGTCGATCCCGGCCGAGCTGCGGCACGTGCTCAACCTCGAGTCCGGGCTCAACGACGGGCTCGCGCTTCCGTTCGTCCTCGTCTTTATCGTGCTCGCCTCCGGTGCGAGCGGCGCCCTCGGGGAGGCGGGCAAGCTGCTCGCCGAGGCGGGCGTCGGGGCGATACTCGGATTCGGCGTGGCAACCATCGCCGGGCGGGCGATGGACGACATGCCGGGGGTCGGGTTGACCCGGAAGTACGAGGGCGTCTATGCACTCGGCATCGGCCTGACCGCCTTCGGATTGGCGGAGGTGACCTTCGGGAACGGCTTCGTTGCGACCTTCGTGGCGGGCATCGCTCTGGGCGTCGCCGACCGCGAGACTCCGGAGACGTTTCTCGACTTCAACGAGAGCCTCAGCGCCGTGCTGCAGACGGTGACGTTCTTCGTCTTCGGAGCCCTCGTCGTCTCGTCCGGAATCCCGGCGCCCTTCCTCGCCGTGCTTGCGCTCGTGCTCCTGACTCTTCTCGTCGCCCGCCCGGTGTCGATCCTCGCGGCGCTGGCGGGTTCGTCGATGCCGAAGATCCAGCGTTTGTTCCTCGCATGGTTCGGTCCCAAGGGGGTCGCGTCGATGCTGTTCGCCCTTTTCGTGCTCAAGTCGGAAGTCGTCGGAGTCCACCCTGATCTTCCAACTGGCCGCACTGGTGATCCTCGCCTCGATCGTGGCCCATGGCCTGACTGACACCCTGGGAGCGAGGTGGATCGGCCGGCACCTGGAGAGGCGTGAAGCCGGCACGACCTGACCAGTCCCGACCGGCACCGGCGCGTCCGGCATGCGAATGCGTAAGAATGCCGTCCCATGACCAGGCATGTCCGGGGAGGACTCCTAGCAACCGCCTGCGCAGCTCTGCTCGCAGCCCTCGTCTTCGCAGCGCCCGCGAGCGCCGGCGAACCGGTGCTTCAGCCGGCCAGCTATCCGGACCTGACGACGTACTCGTGTCGCACCGACGCGATCGACATCCACCCCGGTCAGAACATCAACGATTTCGCAACGACGAAGACGTGCCCGCATGCCGAGGTCGTCAGCGGCCCCGGCAGCGCCGACATCTTCGACGCCGGATCGAGTGCCTCCGGTTTCATCACCCGCTTCAAGCCGAGCATGGTCGAGATCAAGCCGAGCGGCAAACTCGTCACCCCGGCCGTCTGGGACCTCCATCTCCACCACGTCGTCTGGCTGATCAACGGCAACCCGACGTTCGCCTCGGGCGAGGAGAAGACGATCGCCTCGATGCCGCAGGGCTACGGGACGAAGGTCGGCGCCGACCAGAACTGGTTCATCAACCAGATGATCCACAACCTCGGGCAGTCCGACAATCGTCAGGTCTATCTGACCTGGCAGATCGACTGGGTCCCTGAGACGACGCCCGCCCGGACCGACATCCGCGCCCTGAACACGCAGTGGCTCGACGTCGCCGGCGCCCCGCAGGTCTATCCCGTGTTCGACGCCGAGAAGGGTTACGACACCAACGGGGACGGCAAGTTCGTCTTTCCCGACGAGGCGATGGATCCCTCCGATCCCGCCTACGCCGAGGAGCATTCGAAGATCAGCAACTCGCGCCAGTGGACCGTCGCCAACAAGAATGGCGCAACGCTTGTCTTCGGCGCCGGCCACCTTCATCCCGGCGGCAGCAATGTCAACCTGATGGTCGCTCGAGATGGCGCCGACGCCGGAACGGTCGCCGGCGACGACCCATCCGAGGTCAAGGACCTGTTCCGTTCCGATGCCAAGTACTACGAGCCGGCCGGCGCGGTCAGCTGGGACGTGGCGATGAAGGCCACGCCTCGCGACTGGCGGATCAGCCTCAAGCAGGGCGACAAGGTCTTCATCAACGTCGTCTACGACGTTCACAAGGCCTCCTGGTACGAGTCGATGGGAATCCTGCCGCTGGCCTGGGTGCCGGGGCACCCAGATGCCGCCGCCAAGGACCCGTTCGACGATGCCGCCGACGTCCAGGCGATGTACGACGAGGGCGGCGAGCTCACGCATCGGCGCCTGCAGGAGAACATCGATGTCAAGGCCCGCAAGGACCTCGGCCTCCCGAACCCGCGGAAGCTGAAGAGCAAGGGCAGCGTCCCCGCCTCCGGCATCGACATCCGCAGCTTCAGCTACCTGCAGGGCGGCTTCACCGCTGTGAAGGGATTCCCGACGAGCCTGATGCGCCCGCCGACGATCCACTCCGGCCAGTCCGTCACCTTCACGAACCTCGACGCCCTTCCCGGCGAGGCGCTGACCGACCAGGCATGGCACAGCATCACGTCTTGTCGCCTGCCGTGCACCGGCGGCTCCGGGATCGGCTACCCGCTGGCCAACGGCCCGATCAAGTTCGACTCGGGCCAGCTCGGCTACGGCACCGGCACGAGCTCCGGGGTGACGACCGGCTCGAACGTCTATACGACTCCGCCCTTGCTGTACAAGCCCGGCAGGAAGGCCAAGAAGGCGACCACGTACACGTACTTCTGCCGGATCCATCCGCTGATGCGCGGCTCGATCCGCGTCCTCAAGTAACCGGCCGGCGACCGCCCCGCGGGGCAACTGCGACACGCTGCCTCCGGAACTGACAGAGTTCCGCGCCATGGGAGAGAGAAATCGTTCGCACGTCGGCGTCCGCGGTGCACCGCTGGCGGGAATCGCAATCGCCCTGGCGGCGCTCCTGCTGACCCTCGCGCCGGGCGCGTTCGCCGGCGTGTCGGCGCTCAACGCTCGCGGCAGCGCCGAACAGGTCCAGGTGACGGGCGCCACCCCCGGTGCGACCGTGAAGCTGCTGCACGACGGCAAGGCGGTCGACAAGACCGAGGCCGGTGACCTCGGCGGCGTCGTCTTCCGCAACGTTGAGCGGGGCGGCGGCTACGTCGTCAGCTCGGGCGGAACGCGCTCCGCGCCGGTCCGCGTCTTCAGCAACAAGTCGGCACCGCCGGACAAGAGCGTCTATGACCAGACGATCGGTGACGGCTACGGCTACCTGACGACCCGCGACGGCACCAAGCTCGCGATCAACGTCCACCTCCCCGGCCCCGCCGAGGACGGTCCCTACCCGACCGTGATCGAGTACTCCGGCTACGGCTACGCCCGTCCGGGCTCGCCACAGAGCGGCATCCAGCCGGTCGCCCAGCAGCTCGGCTACGCGGTCGTCGACGTCAACATGCGCGGCACCGGCTGCTCCGGCGGCGCCTTCGATTACTTCGAGCCCCTGCAGTCCCTCGACGGCTACGACATCGTCGAGACGATCGCCCGCCAGCCCTGGGTCTCCCACGGCAAGGTCGGGATGATGGGCATCTCCTACGGCGGCATCAGCCAGCTCTTCGTCGCCGCGACGCGGCCGCCCCACCTCGCGGCGATCACACCGCTCTCGGTGATCGACGCCTCGCTGACCACGCTCTACCCGGGCGGGATCCTCAACACGGGCTTCGCGCTCGCCTGGGCGCAGGACCGCGTCGACGACTCGCAGGCCGCCGGCCCAGACTCCGGCCAGTCCTGGGCCTGGACGCAGATCCAAAACGGCGACAATGTCTGCGCCGAGAACCAGGTCCTCCACCCGGAGGCCGTCGACCTCCTCAAGAAGACCGAGCGCAACCGCTACTACCGCGCGAAGGTCTCCGACCCGCTCTCGCCGGTCAAGTTCGTCGACAAGATCGACGTGCCCGTGTTCATGGCCTGCCAGTGGACCGACGAGCAGACCGGCGGGCACTGCCCGACCCTCGTCCGCGCGATGACCGGCACGAAGAAGAAGTGGTTCACGTTCACGAACGGCGTCCATGTCGACTCGCTCGACCCCGAGACGTTCAACCGCTGGTACGACTTCATGCAGATCTACATCGCCAAGGACAAGCCGGAACTGAGCCCCTCCGTCAAGGCATTCGCGCCGGTTCTCTTCCAGGCGTTCACCGGAGTCGCCGGCGTGACGCTGCCCGACGACCCGATCCAGTCCGAGCCCGACCTCGCGTCCGCCAAGGCTGCCTTCGAGGCCCAGAAGCCGGTCCGGATCCTGTTCGACAACGGCGCGGGTGACACCCCGTACAAGCCGGTGCCCGGGTTCGAGCGCTCCTATGGCGACTTCCCGCCCGCGAACATGAAGCCCGAGTCCTGGTACTTCTCCGGCAACGGCAAGCTCAAGGGCAAGCCCGGCAGCGGGGCCGACCAGTTCACCTGGGATCCGACCGCACGCCCGCCGACCGACTTCACCGGTGACACCGGCAGCGGCACGAACGGCCTCTGGACCGCGAGTCCGAGCTACGACTGGAGCCAGAACCCGGACGGAACGGCGCTGTCATATGTGAGCGCGCCGCTCGCCGAGGACACGACGGTGCTCGGCGCCGGCGAGGTCCAGGTCTGGGTCCGCTCGAAGGCGAAGAACGTCGATCTCCAGGCGACCGTGACCGAGGTCCGCCCCGACGATCGCGAGACGTTCGTCCAGGGCGGATGGCTGCGAACCGACGCCCGCAAGGTCGACAGGGCGACGAGCACGCTGACCGAGCCTCAGCCGACGTTCGAGAAGAAGGACGCGAAGACGCTGCCGAAGGGCAAGTGGGTGAAGGTGCGGATTCCGCTCTATTACGAGGGCCACATGTACCGGGCCGGTTCCCGGGTCCGGGTCATCGTCTCGGCACCGGGCGGCGATCAGCCGATCTGGGGATTCGCGCGGACGTCGACGACGCCGGCCGGCAACCCGTGGGTCGCGATCGCGCACTCGAGCAAGCTGCCGTCGCGGCTCGTCCTCCCGGTCGTCCCGGGCGCCGATGCTCCGACGCCGCTGCCCGAGTGCCCGGCGCTGCGCGGCGAGCCTTGCCGCGACTACCAGCCTCCGCAGAACGAAGCCTTCGGCCGCTGACCCGGCGGCGCGAGGAAGCCGCAGCGTTTCCGGCACGTCACGTCGGGTAACTGTGATGAGTGGATGAAGAACGGAGCCCGTTCGACGTCGATCGGCAGCTGAGAGCGGGGCGGTCCGCGTGAAGCAGCGTTCGCGTCTCGCCGAGCGCTGGGACTCGCTCCGAACGAGTTTCGGGTTCCTGCCGGCGGTCGCGATGCTGGCCGGCCTCGTCGCCGCGATCATGGTCCCGGTCCTCGACCGTGAGCTCGGGATCGACATCCCGGCGCTTTCCTTCGACGCCCAGGATTCGGCCCGGTCCGTCCTCGCGACGATCGCCACCGCCACGGTTTCGGTCGCCGGCCTCTCCTTCTCCGTCACGGTCGTTGCATTCACGCTCGCTTCCCAGCAGCTCAGCCCCAGGGTCCTGCGGAGCTTTCGCGGCGACCGGTTGAGCCAGGCGACGCTCGCCGCCCTGCTCGGCACCTTCGTCTATTGCTTGGTGCTCCTCGTCAGGCTCGGGGTCAGCGCGGAGTCGGCGGAGCCTCCGAACCTGTCGATGACGCTCGCCGTGATCGCGAGCATCGGGTCCTTCATGCTCTTCGCTCTGTTCGTGGCTCACATCGTGCAGATGTTGCAGCCCTCGTCCGTCGTGGCGGCCATCCATGAGGACGCGCAGGGGGTCCTGTCGCGACGGTCCTTCGAGGAGCCTCCCGGGGCGGCCGCCGCCGCACGGGCGGCCTGCGAGCGGCTCGCGGACCCGGTCCCGGTGCGCTGCCGCCGGCCCGGCTACGTGACGTTCGTTGTCGCCGGGTCCGTCCTGGCGGCCGCCGAGGAGGCCGGGGCGCTCGTGGAGCAGGTCGCCCGGGTGGGTACGTGGGTACTGCCCGGGGAGACGATCGCCCGGCTGCGGCTCCCGCCCGACGCCGGGCAATCGACCGAGGACGACCTGACGGCGGTCGTGCGTGAGTCCTTCCGCCTCGGCCGGCAGCGGACGATGGTCGAGGATGTCGGCTTTCCGATCCGGCAACTGGCCGACATCGCCCTGAAGGCTCTCTCGCCGGGCATCAACGATCCGACGACCGCCCAGAACGCGATGGAGCAGCTGACGACGATCCTCGTCGAGTTCGCCCGCCGCGACCGGCAGCCGGAGATCCTCTGCGACGACGGAGGCGAGCCGCGTTTCATCCTCGACCTGCCGGACGTAGGTGACCTGACCCGCGAGGGTTTCGACCAGGTCCGGCTCGGCTGCGGCAGCCATCCCGGCTTGGCCGTCCGGCTCATGGCCCTGTTGGACCACCTCCGCACAGTCGCGCGGTCCGAGGGACGACCGACCGAGGAGATCGCGCGCCAGCAGCGGCTCCTCGCGGCCGGACTCGGGCGGGACGCGCTGACCGGGCCGGAGATTGCGGAGTTCCGCGAGCGCGTCGCCGGGATCTGAGCCGACGTCGGCGGGCCTGTCCACCCCGTACGTTTCCGGCAGGTCAGGTCGGGTAACGCATGAACGTGGACGACGAACGAAGGTTGTTCGATGCCGACCCGCAGTTTCGGGCCGCTGCGTCGGCGCAGGCAGTCGCCTCGTTGCGCCGTGAGTCGGTCACGCTGACGACCCTGCGCCCAGGCCGCTTCGAGCCGGGACGCTACGCGGCTCGGGATTCACTCGGCCTGGTGATCATCAGCGGACTCCTCGCGCGGACAGTCACCGTCCCGGGCGGGAACAGCCTCGAGCTCGTTTCTTCGGGCCACATCCTCCAGCCCTGGACCGTCGAGCAGCCGTCGTTCGCCGACGTGACCTGGGCCGTGCTCGAGGAGCTGTCGTTCTACGAGGTCGACCGGCGCCTGAGCGGCAGGATCGCCGAGCATCAGGAGCTCCTCATCGAGCTGTTGGCGCGTGGCATCCGCAGGGCCCACGTGTTGACGATCGCGGGCGCGATCGAGAGCGTCGTCGGGATCGAGAACCGGGTTCTGCTCGCCCTCTGGCATCTCGCCGAACTCTGCGGCCACGTCGAGTCGAATGGCGTCACGATGCCGCTCCCGCTGACCCATGAGCTGCTCGCGACGATCGTCGGGTCGCGGCGCCCATCGGTGACGTCTGCACTGGCCGTGCTGACCGAGAGGGGACTGATCGCGCGGCGCCCCGACAGGGGTTGGCTGCTGCTCGGAGACTGTCCCGACCTCGAGCGTGAATCGATGCCGACCGCGGATTCGCTGCAGCGGGCTGCGTCCTAAGGACCGTCGGGCGCGCCGTTGCCGCCGCTCGACGCGACGACCACCCCGAACGTGCTCGGTCCATCGCTGAAGTCCCGACCTGCTTGCCGCGGGATACGCCGCGAATCTGCGGTCGAGCTTCCCCGCTCGCTTGCGTCGCCCCGGGCCTTCAGCCCCTAGGGGCAGGGGTCGGCGCAGTCGGCGACGGCATCCATTCTCGCCTCGAGCCGCCGAGCGACCTCGGGGTGGCGCCTGACGAGGTTGTGGGTCTCGCGCGGATCGTCGCCCCGGTCGTAGAGATGGCGGTGGCCGTTGGTCTCGTCGCGCCAGAAAGCCCAGCCTGTAGCGGTCTTGAGCTGGAGCCAGGCATGGCGTACGGGACCGGTTGAGGGGCGGCTCGACCCGAGCTGGCGTTCGAGCAGCAGAATCCGGCGGCGGTGGTCACCGAGCAGCGAGTAGCCGTCCGGGGGCAGGGGCGGCGCGACACCGGCGGCGTCGAGGATCGTTGCCGGGACGTCGACGTTGGCGGTCAGGTCGCGCCGCGTCGCGCCCGGTGCGAAGCCCGGCCCGCGGATCACCAGCGGCACCCGAACCGAGCGATCCCACGGAACGTTCTTGTCGAATATCCCGTGCTCGCCGTGGAGCATGCCGTTATCGGACTGGAAGATCACGTAGGTGTCGCCGAGGCGCCCGCTGCGGCGGAGCTGCGCGATCAGGGACCCGACGATCCGGTCGACGGACTGCAGTGATTCGAGCTCGCTCCGCCAGTAGCGGTTCGCGGTGCGCCGTGTGGGCCGCGTTGCCATCGAAGTCGGGGCCGAACGGGTACTTGGCGCCGGCGTATGTGCCGACGTCCCGCGGGGCCGGCTGAGGCGGGCAGCGGTCGCGGATGTTGTCGGGGCAGGGGCTCCAGTGCGGGCTGTGCACCGACAGCGTCAGCATGAACGGCTCGTCGCCGGCGGCGGCGATGAATTCGCGGGCGCGATCCGCGTAGACGCTGTTCTGGTAGGCGTCGGTGTAGGTGCGGATCTCGCCGTTGTCGCTGAGTTCATAGTCGAACATGTCGGCTCCCTCCTCGGCGTGGAGGGGAACGAGCCAGTCGTCGAACCCGGGGGCGGGCTCGATCCCGTCGTCGCCCTCGGCGTTGAGGACCTTGCCGATCCAGCCGGTCCGGTACCCGGCGTCGTCGAGCGCCGTATAGATCGTCCGGCTGAAGTTCATCGCCGCGTATCCGTACGGGTAGAGGTTGTTGAGGACGCCGTGGTTGTGCGGGTACTGGCCGGTGAGGAAGCTCGCCCGGGACGGGCAGCAGAGCGGCTGGACGTCGTTGTAGTCGGTGAACCGCGTGCCGCGGTCGACGAGCAGCCGTTCGGTCCGGGCCATCGTCTCGAGACTGTCGATCGTCTGGTCGTCGGTGAGGATGTGGAGAAAGCTGGGTTGCGTGGCCGCGGCCCGGGCCTGCGTCGCCGCTACGCCTGCACCGCTCGCGCCGCCGAACAGCAGCCCCGCGGCGATCGCCGCGGCGGCGACGACCGCGGCGCGCCGGAGGTTCATCCCCTTCATCGCGGACCAGCGTAGACCCCGCCGGGACGGCCGACGCCGGTCGCGGTCGCCACCGTCCTCCCGAAGCGGGAAGATTCGCTCTACCGACGAGGTTGACGCGAAACGTGGGAGGGGACCAGACCATGACCCAGAGGGGCACGCCGAAGCGATGAGCCTCCTGCTCTACCGGCTCAGCCATCTCTGCTCGCGGCATCGCCGCGTCGTCGTCGGCGCCTGGATCGTCCTCCTCGTCGGCCTGATCGCGCTCGTCGCGACCGTCGGCGCCAAGACCTCCGACGATCTGACACTGCCGGGCACGGGCTCGACCGAGGCGACGGACCTCCTCGACCGGTATCTGCCCGAGCAGGCGAACGGCACCAACCCGCTCGTGCTCGAGGCGACGAGCGGCAAGCTCACCTCGGGAGCCAACGAGAAGGCGGTGAAGGCGACGGTCAGCGCCTACCAGCACGACCCAGGCGTCACCGATGTCGTCAGCCCGCTCTCGAGCCGGGGCAAGAAAGCGCTTTCGAAGGACGAGACGATCGGCTACATCTCGCTGACGCTGCGGGCCGGCCCCGACCAGCTGACCACCGACCGAGCGCAGCAGATCATCGACACGTCGGCGCCGGCGAGCGATGCCGGGCTGGAGGTCTCGGCCGGCGGCTATCTCGGCCAGCAGGTGTCGAAGCCGAGCACCCACTCGAGCGAGGTCGTCGGGATCATCGCCGCGATCATCATCCTGCTGTTCACGTTCGGGACGGCCGTGGCGATGGCGATGCCGATCACGACCGCGATCCTCGGGCTGGTCATCGGTCTGTGCGCGATCGCCCTGTTCGGCCACGTGATCGAGATCCCGACCGTCGCGCCGACCCTTGGGACGATGATCGGGCTGGGCGTCGGCATCGATTACGCCCTGTTCATCGTCACCCGTCACCGTCGCGGCCTCCACGACGGGCTCGAGGTCGACGAGGCGGTGGCGCGCGCCTGCGCGACGTCGGGCAGCGCCGTGGCGTTCGCCGGTGGCACGGTCGTCATCGCGCTGCTCTCCCTGACCCTCGCCGACATCCCGATCGTCAGCGCTCTCGGCTACAGCGCCGCGATCGTCGTCGTGATCGCCGTCTGCTGCGCTCTGACCCTGTTGCCGACACTGCTCTCGATCGTCGGCCACCGGATCGAGTCGCTGGCGATCCCGAAGCTGCACAAGCCCGAGGAACGTGACCACAAGTCGGAGTTCTTCGAGCGCCTTGCGCGGTTCGTCGGCCGCCACCCCTGGGCCTCCGGCATTTTCGCCATCGTCCTCCTCCTCGCGATAGCCCTGCCGGCGCTCGACATGCGGCTCGGCCAGCAGGACTACGGGCAGTTCCCGACCTCGACCGAGTCGCGGCAGGCCTACGACACGCTGACGAAGGGGTTCGGGCCCGGCATCAACGGCCCCTTTCTGATCGCCGTCGCCTTCGACCCGAAGGCCCACAACGACCAGAAGCAGCTCGACGACCTCGAAAAGCAGCAGAAGCAACAGCAGCAGGCCGCCGAGGACCAGGCGAACGCCGCCGCCCAGCAGCTCATCGCCGAAGGCGTCCCGCCCGATCAGGCCCAGCAGCAGGCGGAGGCGGAGGCGCAGCCGTCCAAGCAGCAACAGCAGCAGTACGACAAGCAGAAGAGCTACCTGAAGTCGGACGCGAGCGACCCCGATCTCGTCCACCTCGAGAACCAGATCGGGAAGGCCACCGGCGTCAAGTACGCGACGCAGGCAAAGGTCGACAAGACCGGCTCCGCGGCGGTGTTCTCGGTCGTCCCGACGACGGGGCCGTCGGCGGAGGCGACGTCGGATCTCGTCGACCGGCTCCGCAACGAGGTGATCCCGCCGGCGACGAAGGGAACGCCGCTGACCGCCTACGTCGGCGGCAGCACCGCCGCCTACGTCGATCTCGCCGACGTGATCGGCGACAAGCTGCCGCAGGTGATCTTCACCGTCGTCGCGCTCAGCTTCGTCCTCCTGCTGATCGCCTTCCGCTCGCTGCTCGTCCCGCTGACGTCGGCGCTGATGAACCTGCTCTCGGTCGCCGCCGCCTACGGCGTCCTCACGGCCGTGTTCGAGAAGGGCTGGGGGGTGGAGCTGATCGGCCTCGACCATCCGATCCCGATCGTCAGCTTCGTGCCGTTGCTGATGTTCGCGATCCTCTTCGGCCTGTCCATGGACTACCAGGTGTTCCTCGTGTCGAGGATCGGCGAGCGCTACCTCGACCTCGGCCGCGACAACCACGAGGCCGTCGTCGAAGGCCTTGCGAAGAGCGCCCGGGTGATCACCTCGGCGGCGCTGATCATGGTCTTCGTGTTCTCGAGCTTCGTCCTCAACGGCAACCCGACCGTCAAGCAGTTCGGGATCGGAATGGCGGCCGCGATCGCCATCGACGCCACGATCGTCCGCTGCCTGCTCGTGCCCGCGGTGATGATGCTGCTCGGCAACGCCAACTGGTGGCTTCCGGGCTGGATGGAGCGGATCATTCCCCGGGTCGGTCTCGAGACGGAGGACTCGCTGCCGCCGCTTCCCGAGCCCGCGCCGCCGCCCGCCCCGGAGCGATGAATCCGGGCTCCCCCCGGAGTCCTATCCTCGAAGCACCCGATTCGGGGCCGAGCGGCCCCAGGCAGGAGACGACAATGTTCGAGCACACGAAGGCGTTCAGCGGCTTCTCGGTCGACGACCTCGCGGCCGCAAAGGACTTCTATGGCGGGACGCTCGGGATCGGCGTCGAGGAGCTGCCCCCGCATGGCCTCCTCTCGCTGAAGATCGAGGGCGGCAACGCGGTCCTCGTCTATCCGAAGGAGGATCACGCCCCGGCTTCGTTCACGATCCTCAACTTCCCAGTCGACGACGTCGCGAAGACCGTCGCCGAGCTGAGCGAGCGCGGGGTCGAGTTCGAGCGTTACGAGGGGACGGAGATGGCGACGGACGCCGACGGCGTCTTCCGCAAGGGCGGACCGGACATCGCCTGGTTCAAGGACCCGGCGGGCAACGTGCTTTCCGTGATCGAGGGCTGAGCGGAGCGGTTCAGGCGGGGTCGCCGGCGGCAGCGACGCCGATTCCGCCGACCAGCATCCCGGAGCCGAGGTGGGCGCCGAGGACCGGGCCGACCTCGGTGCAGAAGAGCGGTGGCTTTCCGAAGACGGCCTCGCCGCGCTCGGTCAGCCAGGCGGCGTCGTCGGCGGACTGCGCGTGCTGGACGATCCAGTCGGTCGCGCCCCGGTCGTGCAGGTCGTTGAGATAGGACTCCATCCGCTGCAGCGCCCGGCTCTTCGTCCGGACCTTGTCGACCGGCGTGATCTCGGTGCCGAAGGTGAGGATCGGCTTGATCTTCAACGCCGAGCCGAGCAGCGCCTGGGCGGCGCCGATGCGTCCGCCCTTGCGCAGGTACTCGAGCGTGTCGAGGCAGAACCACATCTGCAGCGATTCACGGGTCTTGCGCGCCTCGGCGACGACCTCGTCGACGTCGCTGCCGAGGCGGGCACAGCTGGCGGCGGCGAGGACGACACAGCCGAGCCCTCCCGCGCCGGTCTGCCCGTCGACGACCTCGATGCGCCCACCCGCTCCGCGGGCCTCGAGCGACCGAGCCGCCTCGCGGGCGCTGTCACAGGTCCCGGAGATGCCGCCGGCGATGTGAATCGAGACGATGTCACGTCCCGCGGCGAGCTCGGGCTCGTAGGCGGCCTCGAAGTCGCCGACCGACGGCTGCGAGGTCGTCGGCAGCCGCGGCGAGTCGCGAAGCTGCGAGTAGAAGTCGTCGAGGTTCTCCCAGCTGTCCTCGGTGGCCATCTCGCCGTCCCAGCCGACGTAGAGGCTCACCCTGCGGACGCCGAGCTGGTCGAGCAGCTCCGCCGGAACGTAGGTCGTCGAATCGGTGACGACGACGACTTCGCGGTCGGCGCCGGACGAATCCGCGGCGCCTCGATCGTTGCCGTTCGCGGGAGAAACCACGGACGGGAAAATACGCCTAATCGGGGAGCGTGACGGCGCCGCTTCCGATTCCTGTATGAAAGACGGTCGAATGGTGAGTCGCCCGTGACGAAATGGACGGTGCTCGTGGTCCTCGGGGCCGCGCAGTTCCTGATGGTGCTCGACCAGGCGGTCATGAACGTCGCCATCTCCCAGCTCGTCGAGGACTTCGACACGACCGTCACCACGATCCAGGCGGTGATCGCGCTCTACGCGCTCGTCATGGCCGCGCTGATGATGACCGGCGGCAAGATCGGCGACATCATCGGCCGCCGCAGGGCGTTCGCGATCGGGATGGTCATCTACGGTTGCGGCTCGGCCCTGACCGCGGCATCGTGGAGCGTGCCCTCGCTGATGCTCGGCTGGTCGATCCTCGAGGGAATCGGCGCCGCGCTCGTGCTTCCCGCGCTCGTCGCCCTGACCGCCTCCACCTACCGGGGCGAGAGCCGCGCGATCGCCTACGGGGTGCTCGGCGGCATCGCCGGCGCCGGCATCGCCGTCGGCCCGATCCTGGGAGGCTGGGCCACCACCGAGCTCAGCTGGCGGGTCGTCTTCGTCGGCGAGGTCGTGGTCGCGATCGCGATCCTCCTCGCCACTCGCCTGATGAAGGAGCCGGAGAAGGAGGGCCCGCGCCCGAGCCTCGACTGGGTCGGATCGGTGCTTTCGGCGCTCGGCCTCGCGCTGATCGTCCTCGGCACGCTGCAGGCGAGCAACTGGGGATGGCTGCGCCCGAGCAACTCGCCGATCGAGCCATTCGGCTTCTCGCTGACGCCGTTCGTCGTCGCCGCGGGTGGCCTGACGCTCGGGTTCTTCCGGGCCTGGGAGCGCCGTCGCGAGCGCCTCGAGCGGGAGCCGCTCGTCCACTTCCGGCTCTTCGAGAAGCCGATGCTTCGCGGCGGGCTCTCGATGCTGCTCGCCCAGAACCTGATCCTGATGGGGATCTTCTTCACGATTCCGCTGTTCCTCCAGGTCGTGCAGGGCCTCGACGCGCTCGAGACCGGAGTCCGGATGCTGCCGGCCTCGGTCGGCCTCTTCGCCGCGGCGATCATCGGCTCGGGACTCTCGAAGCGCTACCCGGCGCGAACCATCGTCCGGGTCGGGCTCGGCGTCACGTTCGTGTCGACGCTGCTGCTCCTCGACACGATCGACCCGACGCTCGACTCCAGCTCGTTCCTGTTCGCGATGGGCGTCCTCGGCGTCGGGATGGGGCTCGTCGTCTCCCAGCTCGGCAACGTCGTCCAGTCGTCGATCGGCGACTCCGACCGCAGCGAGGCCGGCGGCCTTCAGAACACCGCCGCCCAGCTCGGCTCGTCGATGGGCACCGCGCTCCTCGGAGCCGTCGTCATCACCGGCCTGATCGCGTCCTTCTCCAGCAACGTCGCCTCCGACGCCCGGATTTCCGACTCCGTCAAGCAGGAGGTCGAGGTCCGGCTCTCGAGCGGCGGATCGTTCATCTCCTCGAGCGAGGTGCGGACCGCCGCCGAGGATGCCGGGGTCGACCAGGCGTCGGCGGACGCCCTCGTCGAGGACTACGAGGCCTCTCAGATCAACGCGCTGAAGACGGCATTCCTGTTCGCGGCCCTGATCGTCCTCGCGTCGTTCTTCGCGACCCGGCGGCTGCCGACCCAGCGGTTCGAGGAGATCGAGGCGGCCCGCGGTCCACCCGCGGACCCCGCCCTCGCGAATGCCTGACGCGGTCGTCTTCGACCTCGATGGAGTCCTGCTCGACTCCGAGCAGCTCTGGAACGTCGCCAAGGAGGCGGTCGTCCGCGAACACGGCGGGCACTGGCCGGGCGAGGCCGCCGAGACGATGCTCGGGATGAGCTCGCCCGAGTGGTCCGCCTACATGCGCGACGAGCTCGGGGTCCCGCTGACGGCGGAGCGGATCAACGACCTCGTGGTCGAGCACATGACGAACGGCTACCGGGAGGAGCTGCCGCTCCTACCCGGCGCCGCCGGCGCGGTCCGGCGGCTCGCCGACCGCTGGCCGCTCGGCCTCGCCTCCTCAGCGAACCGCGAGATCATCGACGCCTTCCTCGAGCTCTCGGGCCTCGGCGACTCGTTTCGGGTCACCCTGTCCTCCGAGCAGGTCGAGCGCGGCAAGCCCTCGCCCGACGTCTACCTCGAGGTGCTGTCGCAGCTCGGCGTCGACCGGCTCGCGGACCGTGGCGATCGAGGACTCCGGCAACGGGATCAGGGCCGCCGCCGCTGCGGGCATGACCGTGATCGCGATCCCCAATCCGCACTACCCGCCGGGCGACGCCCTCGCCCTCGCCGCCGCGGCGGTGGCGACGCCGGGCGACCTCACTCCCGGGTTGCTCGAGGCGGTCGGCTCATAGACTCGCGGCGATGAGCGGCGACCCCTCCGGCGACATCGAGCGGCTGCGCGACGAGGTCGCGGCGCTCGCCCGAGAGCTGATCCGGATCGACACGTCCAACCCGCCCGGGCGCGAATCGATCGCCGCCGAGTTCATCGCCGGCTACCTCGCCGAGGCCGGGGCCGAGGCCGAGCTCGCCGGCCCCGACCCCGAGCGCCTCAACCTGATCGCGCGGATCGCCGGCGCGGGGGAGGGGCCGTCGCTGATGCTGATGGCGCACACCGACGTCGTTCCCGCGCCCGACGCCGACTGGACCGTCGACCCATTCGCCGGCGAGCTTCGCGACGGCCGGATCTACGGCCGCGGCGCCGCCGACATGAAGGGCGAGTTGGCGGCGCGAATCGTCGCCTTCGCCGACACCGCCCGCTCGGAGGTCGCACCCGCCGGGGACGTCGTCCTCGTCGCCGAAGCGGACGAGGAGCGCAACACCGCCGACGTCGGCATGTCCTGGCTCGCCCGCGAGCGCGAGGACCTGCGCTGCGACTACGCGATCAACGAGGGCGGCGGGACGCTGCTCGAGCTCGCGGACGGGCGTCGCGTCGTCACGATCTCGATCGGCGAGAAGAAGGTCGCCTCGCTGCGGCTGCGGTTCTACGGCCGGGCCGGGCACGCCTCAGTTCCCGCAGGGGCCGACAACGTCCTGCGCCGCGCTGCCGAAGCCGTCCAGCGGCTCCTCGACCACGAAGCGCCGGCGCGCCTGACGCCGGCGATCGAGTCGGCGCTCGACGGTCTCGGAGCTCCGGCCGGCGACCCCGAGGCCGCAGTCGCCTGGGCCGCCGCGCAACACCCGGTTCTCGCGGGCATGTTCCCGGCGATGACGCGGATGACCGTCACGCCGACGGGCCTGCGCACGCACGAACCGCCGAACGTGATCCCGCCCTTCGCCGACGTGATCTGCGACTGCCGCGCCCTCCCCGACCAGGACCTCGACGACGTCCGCGCCCATCTCGACCTGGCGCTCGCCGGGATCGAATACGAGCTCGAGCTGCTCGAGCCGATGGAGGGCGGTACCGAGTCGCCGACCGACACGCCGCTCTACCGGCTCTGCGAGGACTACGTGCGCGAGCGCCTGCCGGGCGCCGAGCTGCTGCCGATCGTTACGCCCGGGTTCACCGACTCCCACTGGGTCCGCGGTGGCGGGACCGTCGCCTACGGCTTCGCGCCGGTGTTCACGACGCCGCTTCCCGTCTACCTCGAGGGCATGCACGGCGCCGACGAGGCGATCGACGTCGCCGACCTCGCCGAGATGACCGCCTTCAACCTCCGCGCGATCCGCGCGCTGCGCTGACGCCCTCGAGCGTCGCGACGACGAGCTCACCGATCGTGTCGAGCTCGTAGCCGCCTTCCTGGACGATCGCCGTCGGCAGCCCGAGGGCGCCGAGCAGCTCGCCCGCGGCGCGATACCCGCCTGCAGTCACTTCGAGCGGGCTCTCCGGATCGCCTCCCGCCGCGTCGACCCCGAGCGCGATCACGAGGCCGCGCGCGCCGGCTGAACGGGCGAGCTCGCAGAGCCGTTCGACCGCCTCCAGCCACGCGCCGTCGCCGGAGCCGGGAGCGAGCGGGACGTTCAGATTCGATCGCAGCTGCGTCGTCGCCGCCGCGCTCGCCCCCGAACCCGAGGAAGTGCGGAAACCAGCCGGCGCCCGGGTCGACGTGCACCGACCCCGTCACGACCGCCGGGTCGTCCCAGAAGATCGACTGGGCGCCGTTGCCGTGGTGGGCGTCGATGTCGAGGATCGCCACCGGCCCGCCGACCGCATCCCGCAACGCGCCGGCCGCAGCCGCGGCGTTGTTCAGGTAACAGGAGCCGCCGTAGGCGTCCCGGGTTGCGTGATGGCCGGGCGGGCGACAGCAGCCGTATGCGACCCCGTCGCGGGCCGCGATCGCGGCGGCGGTGATCGCGACGTCGAGGGCGCCGCGGGCGGCCTCCCAGGTTCCGGGGCCGATCAGGGTCATCGTGTCGAAGCACCAGCGCCCGGCCCGGGCGGTCACCGCGGCCGGGACCGGCACCGGCAGATCGCCGACGAGGCCGGGGTGGGGGAAGAGGTAGGGCACGACCCGGTCCTGGCCCGGGTCGCCGGGCAGTCCGGCCGCCTCCCACGCGCCCCAGGAGTGGCGGAGCCAGCCGACCATCTCCGGATCGTGGAATCGCAGCGCGTCCCCGTCGGGCGCAGGCTCGGCGGCGACGACCGGCGCGCCGGCGGCGACGAGGGCGTCGCGGATGCACTCGGCCCGCGCGGGCACCTCGGTGCCCGGCGTGCGGACGCCGACCCAGATCTCGCCGCCGGGCTCGTGGAGCCGCTGGCGGTCGTCGTAGACGATGGGTATCGAGACGGCCATCGATGGTTCGTATCAGGGCGAACTCCGCCATGATCCGCCGATGGCCTACGACGAGGAGCTCGCATTCCGGGTCCGGGCGCTCCTCGACGGAATCGACGGGCTGACCGAGAAGGCGATGTTCGGCGGCCTCGCCTATCTGATCGACGGGAACATGGCGATCGCGGTCAGCGGCCGTGGCGGGCTGATGGCGAGGGTCGGACCGGAGACTGCGGAGCGCCACCTCGGCGATCCCGGCGTCGGACCGTTCGAGATGCGCGGCAAACCGATCGCCGGCTGGCTCCGGGTGGCCCCCGAAGCCGTCGAGGAGGACTCCGAGCTGCAGCCCTGGGTCGACCGCTGCGCGGACTTCGCCCGCTCGCTGCCCCCGAAGGGGGCTTGACACGGCGGGCGTCCGCCGCATAGGTTCCCTAACGATCGTTCATTGAGGGCTGAGATCGCTGTGGACATCAGGGAGGAACTCGGGGCCGACAGGGTCGTGGCGCCGTCGCGCGCGCTGCCTCAACCTGCCGAGCGGCTCGACGCGAAGGGGCCGGTCCGGTCCCGCGAGTTCGAGCTCGCGGTCCAGCGCCTCTGCCTCGACTCGACCTCGTTCCGCGACATCCGCGAACGCGGTGACGGCGATCCGGTCCGGATGGGCGAGCTGATCGCGACGATCGTCGCCGAGCGCGGGAAGATGCACAACCCGGTCACCGATTCCGGCGGAGTCCTGCTCGGGACCGTCACCGCGATCGGCGACCGCCACGACGACCCACCGGCGATCGGCGACCGGATCGTCACCCTCGCATCGCTGACCCTGACGCCGCTGCGCCTCGACGCCGTCACCGGCGTCGATCCCGACTCGGCGCTCGTCGACGTCGAAGGCACCGCCTATGTCTGCAGGCGGGCGCCGTGGGGCCCGCTGCCCGACGACGTCCCGGCGGCGACCGCGATCGAGCTCTACGACGTCTACGGCGCCGGATCGCACACCCGCGACCTCGCGCCGGCCGGCGGCACCGTCTGCGTCCTCGGCGCGGGCCACGCCGGCAAGCTCGCCCTCGCGGCCGCCCGCGACGCGATGGGAGACGCCGGAACGATCGCCTGCGTCGACGTCGATGCGGACGCCGTCGATCGCGCGGTCGCGCTCGGACTCTGCGACGTCGGCGTCGTCGCCGACCTCCGCGACCCGCTCGGTGCGCTCGACGCCGTCGCCGCGGCCGGAGTCGGCCCGGCCGACCTTACGGTCGTCGTCGTCAACGCGACCGGCTGCGAGCCGACCGCGATCCTCCTCACCGAGCAGCGTGGAACGGTCCTCTTCTACTCGATGGCGACCCGCTTTCAGACCGCTGCGCTGACCGCCGACGGCCAGAGCTCGGACATCACGATGATCGTCGGCAACGGCTTCGCCCCCGACTGCGGCGCCTACGCGCTCGACCTCTACAGGCGCACCCCCGCACTGCGGGAGGCCTTCGCGTGAGCGAACGCGGCCATCCGGTCCAGACCCGCTGGCAGGACCTCGACGGCCTCGGGCACGTCAATCACGCGGTCGTCTTCACCTACCTCGAGGAGGGGCGCGACGCCTTCCTCGCCGAGCACGGGATCGGCCGCGACGAGTACGTGGTCGGCCGCTGCTGCCGTCGAGTTCATCGGAGAGATCGAGCCCGGCACCGTGGCCGTCACGGTCGAGTGCGGCGTCAGCGAGCTCGGCACGAAGAGCCTGAAGACCAGCGGAGCGGATCCTCGACCCCGGGGGCGAGACGGTCGTCGAGGCCGAGTTCGGCCTGGTCCTCTGGGACCCGGCGGTGCGGGGGACCCGCGCAATCACCGACGCCGAGCGGGCGTCATTGAGCAGATCGGAGGCGGTGCCCGGATGAGCGCCTGGAACGAGAAGCCCGTGGTCGTCACCTGCGCAATCACCGGCGCCGACGTGTTCCGCGAGAACAACCCGAACATCCCGTACACGACGGCGGAGATCGCCGACTCGGCGATCGGGGCGGCTGAGGCCGGCGCGACCATCGCCCACCTCCACGTCCGCGAGGACGACGGCACCCCGAGCGGCCGGCCGGAGCTGTTCGTAGACGTGATCGACCGGATCCGCGCCGGCTGCGACATCCTCACGATGGTCTCGACCGGCGGCTCCAACGACATGACGATCGAGGAGCGGACGACCGGGCTGCAGGCGAAGCCGGACATCTCCGGCGTCGAGTCCGGCTCGATGAACTTCGGCGACGAGACCTTCATCACGCCGCCCCCGGCCGGCCGCGGCATCGCCGCCGCGCGCGACCGAGGCCGGCATCGCCCTCGAGGTCGAGGTCTTCGACGTCGGCCACGTCGTCAGCGCCGTCCGCTGGCTCGAGCAGGGGATCCTCGAGCCGCCGTTCCGGGTCAACCTGGTCTTCGGCGTTCCCGGCGGGATCGACGCGTCGCCGGAGGCGCTCGAGGCGATGCTCCGGCCGCTCCCGCCCGAGACGTTCTGGACGGTGACCTGCATCGGCCGCCACCATCAGCGGATGCTCGGCCTGGCGCTGCTCCGCGGTGCGCCCGGCATCCGCACCGGGCTCGAAGACGTCGCCTACATCAGCCGCGGCGTCCACGCGCCGTCGAACGCTGCGTTGGTCGAGATGGCGACCGGGCTCGCCCGGACGCTCGGCCGCGAGGTCGCCGACTCAGGCCGCAGACGAGGAAGCTGCTCGGGCTTGGCTGAGGCCGCCGAGATCCTCGACGAGGCCGTCGCCGTCCGGCGCGGCCCGGAGACCCGCGAGGCGATCCATCGCGCGGCGGTCGACCTGTTCGCGCAGCTCGGCTACAACGCGACGTCGATGCGGGCCCTCGCCGCGACCGCGGAGGTGCAGCCCGCCGCCATCTACCACTGGTACCCGAGCAAGGAAGCGATCCTGATCCGGCTCCAGGACGACTTCATGGAGCAGCTCACTGCCCGGGTCGACGCCGCGGTCGCCGAACAGGACGCGCCCGGCCATGAAGCTCGCGGCCGCGGTGCGGGAGCACGTCGTCTACCACGGCCTCCACACCGAGCGAGGCGTTCGTCACCGACAGCGAGATCCGCGCACTCAGCGACGAGCCGCGGCGGGCGTTGATCGCCAAACGGGACGCCTACCAGATCGATGTTCGGCGGGCTGATCGCAGCCGGCGTCAGCGACGGCTCGCTGCGGACGTCCGACGCCGACGTCGCGACCTACGCGATCCTCCTGCAGTGCACCGGGGTGGCGCTCTGGTTCGACCGCGACGGGCCGCTCGGGCTCGAACAGGTCGCCGAGCTCCACGTCGAGCTCGTGCTCGGTTCCCTCGGCGCCGGAGACGAGCTGATCGCGGCCGCGAACGATGCCGTGTCCCAGCGCCCGGTCGGGGGGATGTCCTGATGGCGATCAAACCGCCGGCGCTCCCCGAGAAGGCGACGATCGCGGTCGTCGCCCCGGCGAGCCCGCCGCAGACCCGCTCCGACATCGAGCAGGCGACGACCTACTTCGAGTCGCGCGGCCACGAGGTCGTCTTCGCCCCCAATCACCGCAGGGTCCACGGCTACCTCGCCGGCACGGACAAGGAGCGGGCCGCCGACCTCCAGTGGGCGCTCAGCGAGCCCGGCATCGACATGGTCCATGCCCTCGAGGGCGGCTACGGGACCGCCCGCCTCCACCCGCTGATCGACTGGGACGCGCTCGGCGACCCGCGGATCGTCTGCGGCTTCAGCGACCTCACGGCCCTGCACCTCTTCATCGCCGCCCACGCCGGCTGGGTCAGCTTCTACGGGCCGAGCTTCCTGCGCTTCACCCGCACGAAGGGCGACTACCAGCTGACGACCGAGACCGAGGACTGGTTCCACCGGGCGTTCCGGCCGGAGCCGCTCGGGCGCGTCTTCGAGGATCCCGAGGAGCCGTACGTGCTGACGATCGGCGAGGGCGTCGCCGAGGCGCCTCTCGTCGGCGGCTGCCTGACGCTGCTCTGCTCGAGCATCGGCACCCCCTACGAGGTCCAGACGGACGGCTGCATCCTGATCGTCGAGGACCTCAACACCGAGGCGTATCTCATCGATACGGCGCTCAACCACCTGCGCCTCGCCGGCAAGCTCGACAACATCGCCGGCTTCGCGTTCGGCACCAGCGTCAACCTCGGCTATCAGACCCTTCCGGAGGGACCTGAGTCGACGCTCTCGGTCGAGGAGATCCTCGACGAGCTGATCGCGCCGCTCGGCGTGCCGGCGATCTCGAACGTGCCGTTCGGGCACGGCAAGCACCTGGCGACGATGCCGCTCGGCGTCAAGGCGCGAATCGACGGGGCCGGCAAGAGCCTCGAGATCCTCGAAGCGGCAGTGGAGGAACGCCAGTGACCAAAGGAGCCGTGTCCATCGTCTTCGTCCTCGCCGTCGCGGCGCTGGCGCTGATCGCCATCCCGGCGGGCGCTCAGGACAACACGTCCCAGAGCGCCGACCCGACCGTGCTGCGGATCGGCTGGGCGCAGGAGCCGAACACGCTGAACCCGTTCGTCGGCCAGGACGAGGAGGACTACACGGTCTGGGCGCTCAACTGGGATCTGCCGATCAACTTCAGCGCGAAGGACCTGAGCCCGGTGCCCGGCATCGCCGAGAGCTGGGAGGTCTCCGACGATCGCAAGACGGTGACGATGAAGATCGCGCCGGATCTGAAGTGGTCCGACGGCAAGCCGATCACCTCCGCCGACGTCAAGTGGTCGCTCGAGAAGCTCGGCAGCAACGGCATCCTCTTCACGAGCTACACGTCGAGCATCACGCGGATCGACACGCCGAATCCGCAGACGGTCGTAATTCACACCAAACGTCCCGACGCCAGGATCATCGGCGGGCTCTTCATCTACGTGCTCCCGAAGCACGTCTGGGGCAAGGTCCCGCTCGACGATCTCAACGGTCAGTACAAGCCGGAGCTGCCGCTCGTCGGCAGCGGCCCCTATGTGGTGACCGAGTACGAACGCGGCCGGATCATCAAGATGGAGCGGAACCCGAACTGGCGCGGCGAGCCGGGGGCCTACGACGAGATCCAGTTCATCAAGTACGGCAACCAGGACGCGGTCGAGCGCGCGATCACGCTCGGCGAGATCGACATGGTCCGCGAGGTCGAGTCCTCGAGCTACGCCCGCCTCGGCACCAAGGACAACGTCGCTGTCAATCGCAGCGGCACGCCTGCGTACACGCAGCTCGCGTTCAACATGTGCCCGGAGAAGCTCTGCCCGGACGCCGACTTCAACCCGGCCATCCAGGACCGGACCGTCCGCCAGGCGATCGGCTACGGGGTCGACCGCGAGAAGCTCCAGGAGATCGCGACCCGCGACACCTCGTTCGTCGGGAACGGGATCCTGCCGTCCTATTACAAGTCGTTCTACGAGGAGCCCGACCAGACCTACCCCTACGACCCGGACCTCGCCAACCAGATGCTCGACGAGGCCGGCTGGGTGATGAACGGCGACGGCGTCCGCGAGAAGGACGGCGAGACTCTCGACTTCAACCTCTATGTCCGCTCGGAGTCGCCGTTCACGGTCCAGATGGCGAAGCTGATCGCCGAGATGAGCAGCGACATCGGCGTCAAGTTCGACGTGCAGGTGGTCAGCACCGACAAGCTCTACGACCTCACGGTCCGCAAGGAGAACGGCAAGCCGGCTCCGGCCTTCGACACGTTCATCTGGGGCTGGGGAGGCGACCCCTACGACCCGAGTTTCCTGCTCAGCATCCTCACCACCGGTGAGATCGGCGGCTCCTCCGACTCGTTCTATTCGAACCCGACCTACGACAAGCTCTACCGCGAGCAGACCGGGATCTTCGACACCGCGGCGCGCGCCGACGTCATCCACCGGATGGTCGACATCACCCAGCGTGACCTCCCGTACCTCGTGCTGACCGAGGACCCGCAGCTGCAGGCGTACCGGACCGACCGGATCCAGGAGATCAAGCCGGTTTGCCCCGAGGAGACGGGCGACCTCTTCTGCGACCAGGTGTCCTACGACGGCGTGCTGGCGCTGAAGCCGGTCGAGGGCGCCTCGACGAGCACCGGCTCCGGCAACGCCGGCCTCGCCGGCCTGATCGGCCTGATCGTCGGCTTCATCGGCGGCGTGATCGTGACGAGGATGCGCTCCCGCGGCCAGCGCGAACCCCTGGAGATCCCGGAATGACCTACCTCGGTTCATGATTTCCCGTCAAGCAGCACCCAACGGTCCGGCGGAAGCGGACGCGAAGCGGAGCATTCCGCCGGGGTTATTTCTGAACCGAGGTCCGGTCGATTGAGTGGGCGTTGGTTGATCGGGAAGGTCGGGGCGGCGGTGCTGACCCTGATCTTCGTGCTGATCTTCAACTTCTTCCTCTTCCGGGCCGTGGGCGACCCGACGACGCAGCTCGCGCGCCTGCCGGGCGCGACCGAGCAGGAGCTGGCGCAGCTCCGGAAGGACTACGGACTCGACAAGCCCCTCACCGGCCAGTTCATCGACTACGTCGGCGATACCGCCCGGCTCGACCTCGGCGTCAGCCAGCGGACCCGCGAGCCGGTCTGGGACGAGATCAAGGCGGCGATCCCGTGGACGCTGCTGCTCGTCGGCACCGGGACGCTGATGGCGACGCTGATCGGTGCGTGGATGGGGGTGAAGGCGGCGACGCACCGCGGAACCAAGACCGACGACGGCCTGCTGGGGTTCAGCCTCTTCACTTACGCCTCGCCCGAGTACTGGATCGGGATCATCCTGATCCTCGTCTTCGCCGTCGCCTGGCCGATCTTCCCGGCCGGCCAGCAGGTGACTCCCGGCGTCGAGTTCTCGAGCTGGTGGGACCAGGCGCTCGACGTCATCGACCACCTGATCCTCCCGGCGACCGCGATGACGCTGATGCTGCTCGGCCAGTACTTCCTGATCATGCGCTCGTCGATGGTCGACGTCCTCACCGAGGACTTCATCACCGTCAAGCGCGCGACCGGGATGTCGCGCGACCGGGTCATCAACCGCCATGCCGTTCCGAACGCGCTGCTGCCGCTGGTGACGATCTCGGCGATTCAGTTCGGCGCCGTCGCCGGCGGCGCGATCACGATCGAGACCGTGTTCTCGTGGCCGGGGCTCGGCGAGCTCAGCTTCAACGCGATCAACGACAAGGACTTCCCGGTCCTCGCCGGCACGTTCCTCGTCTTCAGCGTCGGCGTGATCTTCGCCAACCTCGTCGCCGACATTCTCTATTTCTTCCTCGATCCGCGGGTGCAGACGCGATGAGCGACGAACGCGGAGTCCGCGACCTCCTCCTCAACACCTGGCGTGGACGCTTCGGGATCGGCGTGCTTGCGCTGACCCTGTTCGTCGCGATCTTCGGCGGCTTGCTCGCGCCCTACGACCCGAACGCGTCGAGCACGGACGTGCTGGCGCCGCCGAGCTGGAGTCACATCCTCGGCACCACCGAGAACGGCTCCGACGTCTTCTCGCAGCTCCTCGTCGGCACGCGCGTATCGGTCGTCGTCGGCTTCTCCGCGGCGCTGATCTCAGCGGTCCTCGGCTCGGTGGTCGGCCTGACGGGCGGATACTTCGGCGGCTGGACGGACCGGATCCTCGACGCGTTCGAGAACTGGTTCCTGGTCATCCCGACGCTGCCCTTGATGATCGTCCTCGCCCGCGTGCTCAACCCGTCGCTGACGGTGCTGATCGCGGTGATCGGGCTGACCTCGTGGGCGGGCACCGGGCGGATCGTCCGCGCCCAGGTCCTGACCCTGCGGGAGCGGGCGTTCGTCGAGCGGGCGCGGGCGCTCGGAGCGGGGGACACCTACATCATCAAGACCCACATCCTCCCGAACACGCTGCCTTTGATCTTCGCCAACACGGTCCTGATCGTCGCCGTCGCAATCCTCTCGGAGGCGGCGTTGTCCTTCCTGGGCCTCGGCGATCCGACGAAGATCTCCTGGGGGACGATGCTCGAGAACGCCTTCAGCTCCGGGGCGCCGAGCGCCGGCGCATGGTGGTACGTCGTTCCGCCGGGCCTCTGCATCACGATCGTCGTCCTCGCGGTCTCCGTGCTCGGCTTCCTGTTCGAGGAATACATCAACCCGCGGCTGCGGGAGGCGACGTGAGCGCGCTCCTCGAGGTCGAGGGACTCAGTGTCACCCACCGGGGCCGACCGATCGTCGACGGCGTCGACTTCGAGATCCGCGCCGGCGAGGCGCTCGCCCTGGCCGGTGAATCCGGCTGCGGCAAGACGACGACGGCGCTGGCGCTGATGCGCCTCCTGCCGCCGGCACTCGAGCAGACGGGCGTCATCACCCTGCGTCCCGACGGTGTCCCCGAGCCGATCAACATCGGCCGCCGGACCGAGACCGGGATGCAGCTCGTCCGCTGGCGTCACATCTCCCTCGTCTTCCAGGGGGCGATGAACTCGCTCGACCCGGTCCAGAAGATCGACAAACAGGTCGCTGAGGCGATCCGCCTCCACGAGCGCGCCTCATCGGCTGACGTCGCCGCCCGGATCGCCGAGCTGCTCGAGACGGTCGGCCTCGCCGCCGGCGTCGGCGACCGCTACCCGCATCAGCTCTCGGGCGGGCAGAGGCAGCGGGTGATGATCGCTCTCGCGCTCGCCTGCCGGCCGTCGCTCGTGATCGCCGACGAGCCGACGACGGCGCTCGACGTCGTCATGCAGGCGCAGGTCCTGCAGCTGCTCGAGCGGCTCCGCAAGGAGCTCGGCCTGGCCCTGATCCTGATCTCCCACGACCTCGGCGTCCTCGCCGAGACCTGCGACCGGATCGCCGTCATGTACGCGGGGCGGATCGTCGAGACGGGCGCCGTCGACTCGGTCTTCGCGGCTCCCCAGCATCCGTACACGAAGCGCCTGCTCGACTCGTTGCCCGTGATCGGCGACGGCGAACGCGGCATCGCCCCGCCGATCCCCGGCTCGCCTCCCGACCCGGGCGAGCCGCCCCCCGGCTGCCGCTTCAACCCGCGCTGCCCCTACCGTGGCGATCGCTGCGACGTCGACCCGCCGCTCCGCGAGATCGCGCCTGGGCACCTGGCCGCCTGTCACTACGCACCGTGGGAGCAGTGGCCGGAGCTCGCCGCTCCGGCCGTGGCCGGGGGAGAGGCGGCGACGTGAGCGAGGTCCAGGCCGGAGAGATCGGCATCGGCGACACGCTGATGAACGTCAGCGACGTCGCGGTCCGCTTCGAGACGCGCCGGGCGACGGCACGGGCACTCGACGGCATCTCGCTCGAGTGGCGGCCCGGCGAGATCCTCGGCGTCGTCGGTGAGTCCGGCTGCGGGAAGTCGACACTGGCACGGGCGATGATGGGCCTGCAGCCGACGACGGAGGGTCAGCTCCATCTCAGCGGCGGGCTCGTCGCGAGCAAGGGCGACCAGCGGGCGATGCGCAAGCGCGTCCAGATGATCTTCCAGGACCCCTACCAGAGCCTCAATCCGCGCCAGCGCGTCTCGGCGATCGTCACCGAGCCGCTCCGGGTCCAGAGCGTCCCGAAGGCCGAGCACGACGAACGGGTCCGGCGGGCGATGAACGACGTCGGACTCGATCCCGACCGCTACCTCGACCGTTATCCCCACCAGCTCTCCGGCGGCCAGCGCCAGCGGGTGGCAATCGCCGCCGCCCTCGTCCTCGAGCCGGAGGGGCTGATCTGCGACGAACCGGTGTCGATGCTCGACGCCTCGGTGCGCGCCCAGATCCTCAACGTCCTCGTCGGCCTCCAGAAGTCGCGCGGCCTCGCCCTCGTCTTCATCACCCACGACCTCAGCCTCGCCTGGTCGCTCTGCGACAGGATCGCCGTCATGTACCTGGGGCGGATCGTCGAGGAGGGCCGCGCCGTCGACGTCATCGAGCGGCCGCAGCATCCCTACACGCAGGCTCTCGTCACCGCGGTGCCGGTCCCGACCGCCGGCGGCGGCGGTCGCCGCGACTTGCTCCGGGGCGAGCTGCCCGATCCGACCGCGATCCCGACCGGCTGCCGGTTCCATCCGCGCTGCCCGCGCCGCTTCGAACCGTGCGACAGCGTCGACCCCGAGCTGCTCGACGCCGGGGCTCCCGGGCAGCGTGCCGCCTGTCTGCTCCACGACCCGGCACTCGCCGCGAAGGCTGCGGGCCAGGAACCCGGCCGATGAGCGACTCACGATCGGCCGGCACACGGCGCTGGCGCGACCTCGCCGGGCCGGTCGGCCGGCTCGAGCCCGGCGCCCGGAATGCGATCACCGACGTCCCCGGCGTCCGCGTCGGTCGGGCGCAGGCGGCAAGCGGCCAGCGCACCGGGGTGACCGTCGTCGCGCCGCCGCAAGTCCCGGCTGCGGCGGGCACCGCGACCGTCAATGGCGTCGGCGAGCTGACCGCGAAGCTCGAGATCGACGAGCGCGGGCGCATGGAGACCCCCGTCTACCTGTGCGGATCGCACGCGATCGGGACCGTCCTGCAGGCCGCGATCGTCGCCTCCGGCCGGGGGCCGGACAACATCGTGCTGCCGGTCGTCGGCGAGTGCGACGACGGCGACCTCGCTGACTCCCGGACCGTGGTCGCCGCCGACGTCGAGGCGGCGCTCGCCGACCTCGGCGAGGACGTGAGCGAGGGCACCGTCGGCGCCGGCACCGGCATGAACTGCTTCGACTTCCCGGGCGGCATCGGGACCGCCTCACGCCGGGTCGGCTCCCACCACGTCGGCGTCCTGCTCCTCTGCAACTTCGGCGATCACGAATACCTCGACGTCCTCGAGGGGTTCGACGGCCCGATCCCGGGCGTTCAGCCGCGGCCGACCCCGCACGGCTCCTGCATCGCCGTTTGCGCGACCGACGTGCCGCTGACGATCGCGCAGCTGCGCCGGCTCGCCCTGAGGCCGCTGCTCGGCCTCGCCCGCGCCGGTTCCTACGGCGCCGAGGGCTCAGGTGAGATCGGTATCGCGTTCGGGACCGAAGGCGGGATCGACGGCGGCCCGGGGGTCGTCGACGACGAGCTCAACATCGTCTTCGCGGCGGCGTTCGAGGCCGCGCAGGAGTCCGTCTACAACTGCCTCGTCGCCGGTCAGCCGTCCGAGCGACTCGACGGCACGATGCAGCCGCAGTTCCCCGCCGAAGCGGTCGCCTCAGCGCGCCGCGACCGGCTCGGCTGAGGCCTCCGCTCGCTCCGGCGCTTCAGCCTGGGGCTGAGGGAAGCCGACCATGTCGCCCGAGCGGATCAGCAGCCAGCTCGCGATGCTGCCGGCGAAGGCGATTCCGGCGCCGATCAGGAGGATCTCGTTGAGCCCGCCGATGAACGCCTGGTTCGCGGCCTCGACGGCCTGATCGCGGACCTGCGGAGGGATCGACGGCAGCGCGTTCTCGACCGCGCCCGCCGACACCGCGTCGGAGAACGCCGCCGGCGCCTGGGGGAGCGACTCGCTCAGCTTCGAGTCGACCCGCGCCTGGAAGATCGCTCCGAGCGCGGCGACGCCGGTCGCGATGCCGACCTGCCGGAACGTGCTGTTGATGCCAGACGCCATGCCGGCGCGGGCGGGCTCGACGACGCCGATCGCGACCGAGGCGATGCCGGGGTTGGTCATCCCGATCCCGATGCCGCCGATCAGGAAGCCGACGAGCAGCGTCGTCCAGCTGTCGCCGGGGTCGATCCCGTTCATGAGGACGAGCCCGACGCCGACGAGCAGCAGGCCGGTGCCCATCAGGGCCCGGAACGGGATCCGGTCGGAGAGCCGGGCCGAGATCGGCGCGACGATGAACGAGAGCAGCGTCAGCGGCAGGAACCGGAGCCCGGCCTCGAGCGGCGAGTAGAGGAGGACGTCCTGCAAGTAGAGCGTCAGGTACAGGAACATCGAGAACATCCCGGCCGAGAGGCAGAACGCGACGATCGAGACCCCGGAGAAGGACGGCTTCCGGAACAGGCTCATGTCGAGCATCGCGTTCTCGCGATGGTTTTCGATCACGACGAAGGCGGCGAGCAGGACGACCGCCGCGCCGAGGCAGGCGACGATCACGGGGCTGCCCCAGCCCTCGGCGTTGCCGCGGATCAGCCCGAAGATGAGCAGGAAGAGGGCCGAGGAGAAGCTGACGAGCCCGAGCCAGTCGATCGACTGCGCGTCGGTCGCCTTGACGTTGACGAGCTTCGTCTCGGTGATGAAGATCGCCGCGAGCCCGATCGGAACGTTGACGAAGAAGATCCACTCCCAGCCGAGCCCGTCGGTGATGATGCCGCCGACGAGCGGTCCGATCGCGACGGCGCCACCGACGGTGGCTCCCCAGATACCGACCGCCCGGGCACGCTCACGACCCTCGAACTCCTGCGCGATCAGCGCGAGGGCGGTCGCGAACATCGCCGCCGCGCCGACGCCCTGCAGGCCGCGGGCGAAGTTGAGGATGGTCGGGTTGCCGGCGAGCCCGCAGAGGAACGAGGCGACCGTGAAGACGACGAAGCCGATCGTGAACACGCGACGGCGGCCGAGGCGGTCGCCGAGTGATCCGAAGACGAGCAGGAAGGAGGCGAGGGTCAGCGCATAGGCGTCGACGACCCACTGCAGGCTCGAGAGGCTGGCGTCGAGGTCGCGCTGGATCTCCGGGAGCGCGACGTTGACGATTGTGACGTCGATCAACAGCATGAACGTCGCCACGCAGACCGCCAGAAGTGTCCATTGCTTACGGCTCATACGGCTTCGACCCCTCTTCCAATACAGTTATGCTGATGATCAGCAGGACTGACGATCAAGGTAGCGAATCGGTGAGGGCGATGACTTCCGGCCCTCAGGAGAAGCCCGTACCCGCCGAGGACGACGTCCAAGCGATGCTCGCCGAGCGGATCGGTTACCTGCTGGCCAAGCTCCACCAGCGCTGGGGCGCCGAATCGGTGGCGGTGATGCGGGATGCCGGCATCGGTCTCGGGGGCATGCACTTCGGCGCCCTCTCGATGATCCGCGCTGCCGGGCCGATGTCGCAGCAGACCCTCGGCGAGATGATCGGCAAGGACCGGACCTCGATCGTCGCCGTCGTCGACGAGCTCGAGGGAGAGGGCCTCGTCGAGCGCCGCCGCAACCCGAGCGATCGCCGCGCCTACGCGCTCGAGGTCACCCGGCGCGGAGAGGACTGGCTCGAACGCGCCCGCCCGGTTCTGATCGGCGCCGAGGACGATCTGCTCGCTCCCCTCGACGAGGACGAGCGCCGGACCCTCGTCGGCCTGCTGCAGCGGGTGCTTCGCGGCGACCCGCCCCGGGATCGCTGAGGCGGGACCTTGCCGGCCGCGGACCCTCGCGAGCTTGCTGCCGTCTTCGCCGGCGGCTTCGCCGGTGCGATCGCCAGGCTCGGACTCGTCGAGGCGCTCCCGTACGGCCCGGCCGAGTGGCCGTGGCCGACCTTCGCCGCCAACCTGATCGGAGCATTCGCGCTCGGCTGGTTCGTGACCAGGCTCCAGGAGCGGCTGCCGATCTCCGCCTACCGGCGGCCGCTGCTCGGCACCGGCTTCTGCGGTGCGCTGACCACCTTCTCGACGATGCAGCTCGAGGTCGTGAGGATGGCCGAGGAGGGGGCGGCCGGCCTCGCGGTCGCCTACGTGGCCGCGAGCTTGGCTGCGGGGTTCGTCGCGGTCCTGCTCGCCACCGGGCTGGTCAGACGCGCGAGGCTCGCCCGGTGAGCGGCCTGACGATCGTCGCCGTCGGCCTGTTCGGAGGGGTGGGCGCGGTCGCGCGGCTGCTCCTCGACGGGGAGATCTCCGCGCGGTTGCGGGGTTCGTTCCCGGCCGGGACGATCGTCGTCAACCTGGTCGGCAGCTTCCTGCTCGGGCTGCTCGTCGGCGCCGGGACCGGGGAGGAGGGGTTGCGCCTCCTCGCGGTCGGCCTGCTCGGCTCCTTCACGACTTTCAGCACCTGGATGTTCGAGACCCAGCGCCTCGCCGAGGACGGTGAAGGCGGCCTCGCCCTCGTGAACGTCGCGGTCAGCCTCGCGGCCGGCATCGGCCTCGCGTGGGCGGGGATGCAGATCGGTGAGCTCCTGTGACCCCGGCGCCCGGCTCGAGGATCACCGTGTACTGCGGCGAGCGGGATCGCGCCCGAGGCCGCTTTCTGGCCGATCTGGTCGTCGACGAGCTCGAGCGTGCGGAGGCCGAGGCGGCGATAGTGATCCGCGGTGTCGAGGGATTCGGCGCGAAGCATCGGCTCCGGACCGATCGGCTCCTCACCCTCTCCGAAGACCTGCCGGTGGTCGCGATCGGAGTTGGGCACCCGGACCGCATCGCCGCTGCGGCCGACCGGATCCGCGGCCTGCCGGTCGGCGGTCTGGTTTGCGTCGAGGCGCTGACCTTCGCCGGGGTCGCCGACGCCGACCCACCGCCTGGAGGCCCCGCGAAGCTCTCCGTGCTCCTCGGCCGCGGCCGGCGGGTCGCCGGCCGGCCGGCTTACGAATGGCTCGTCGGCCGCCTGCGCGAGGCGGGGGTCGCGGGCGCCACTGTGCTCCTCGGCGTCGACGGGATCGTCGCCGGCACCCGCCGGCGCGCCGGCTTCTTCGCGGCCAACGCCGACGTTCCAGCGATGGTCGTCGCGATCGGCGACGGCGAGCGGATCGCGTCCGCGCTCGGGGACGGGTCCGCGATGCCACCGGGCGCGATCGTGACGATCGGGCCCGCCGTGATCAGCAAGCGCGACGGCGGCCCGCTTCAGGTTCGGGCGACCGCGGGTGGAAATTCAGCAGCGTCGGCGGCCATGCGCCGCCTCACCCTCTACTCGAGCGAGCAGGCGCAAGCTGCCGGCCGGCCGGTCCACGTCGAGGCGGTGCGCCGTCTCCGCGAGGCAGGAGCCGCCGGCGCCACGGCCCTGCGCGGGGTCTGGGGCTTCGACGGCCGCCACCCGCCGCATGGGGACAGGCTGCTGGCGCTGCGGCGATCGGTTCCGACGATCACGGTGGTGGTGGACGAGCCGGAGCGTGCGGACGAATGGCTGCGGATCCTCGACGAGCTGACGCCCGAGCGCGGGTTGATCACCACCGAGGACTTCGCCGACGCTCAGTCGAGGCCGTCGGGGACCTCGTAGACCTCGTCCGGATCCTCGTCGTCGCCGAGCGGACCTTCTAGGACGAAGACCTCGGCCGCGTAGTCGGGGTAGACGGAGTTGTCGCTCAGGAACGCCTTGACCTTGCAGCCGGTCTGTTCCTGGATGAGCTGGACGGCCTTCTCGCGCATCGCTCCCTGGAAGCCGCGCCGGACCTCGCGGACGAGCGCGGCCCGTTCGCCTTCGGCGAGGGTCTTCTCGGCGACCGTCAGCGTGTCGCGGAGGAGCACGAGGACGACCCCGTCATTGATGAACGTCTGGGCGTCGGACGGTCCGCGACCGACGAATTCCTTGAACAGGCTCACCATCCCGCGGGAGATCTCCCGGCGGCGATCATGTTGTACGGAGTTCGTTGAAATCTGGGCTCTCCTCGTTTCAGCCGGCATGGCTGCGACGCGTCCCGAATCTACTTCGTTACTCATCCGGCCGGAATCGGCTGGCTCAGGACCAGCTCGGTTCGCTTTCCCGACTTGCCCATCTCGGCCTCTCCGGGCCAGACGGCAGCCAAAGCGCTCAATACCCGATCGGAGGAAGATTGAATCCTGATCCGCAGCGAGTCGCTTTCGGTCTGGACCCGGATCTCGAGGTTCGGATCGCTGCCGAGATCGAGCACCGCATCGGCCAGGAGGTCGCCGAGCACCGTGGAGCGGGTCACCGCCTCGAGGGTTGAGTGCGCCGAGAGGGCGGCCCGCGCCAGAACCCGGGGCAGGATGGAGCGGACGAAGGTCGACCCGAAGAACTCGGCGACGAGATCTCCGGGCGGCTCGACCCGGCTCGACTCCGACCAGTCGGGGATCATGCTGTCGGCGCAGGTCGACTCCGTCGTCGTCTCCTCCGCTGCGGTCACCTTCAGGCGCCGCGATTCCTCCTCGAAGTCGACCTCGACGCTCATCCGTCCGGCTTCGCGGGGGGCGTGGCGCAGCATCGCCCCGGCCGATTCGGTTGCCACAGCACGCCCGAGGCCGGCGGCCTGGGTCGGCTTCAGGCGCAGCCCCTCGGCGGCGCCGGCTAGCACCATCGCGTTGAGGTCGGCGTCGGCGCCGGTGACCGGGAAGGTCAGGCGGACCGCGCCGCCCTTCGTGTCGGGAGAACGTTCGAGCACACTTCTGTCGTTCCCGGTCCCGCTCGGCGGAAACGGGCGCACGCTTTCGTGCCTCACGCCGCCTGCCGGCCGCCTGATTCCCGGCCCTGGACCGCAGCGAGGAGCTTCTTCAACGAGCGACGGAGCAGGCGCGAGACCTGCATCTGCGAGACGCCGATCCGCTCGCCGATCTGCCGCTGGGTCAGCCCCTCCTCATAGCGAAGCCGGAGCGCCTTTCGCTCGGCGTCGTCGAGCTCGATCTCAGCGGTTGCGAGTCGCGCCTCGGCCCGGTCGAAGCCGAGGTCGGTGCTCGGGATCGTCTCCGAGAACGGCTGCGCCTCGTCGTCTCCGTCGATGCCGGCGGGCCGGTCGAGCGACATCGGCGTGCGCGAGCGATCGGCCTCGAGTGCCTCGAGGACCGTGTCGACGTTGCGGCCGGACGCGATCGCGATCTGCTCGACGGTCGGCTCGCGCCCGTGCTCGGCCCGGTGGCTCGCCGCGATCGAGTGGACCCGGGCGATCTCCTCCTGGAGGCTGCGCGGGATCCGCATCGTCTGCGTGTTGTCGCGGAAGTGGTGCTTGAGCGTCCCGAGGATGAACGGGGTCGCGTAGCTCGAGAAGTTGACGTCGCGGGAGGCGTCGAACCGGTCGACCGCCTTCACGAGGCCTTCGTAGGCGACCTGGAGCAGATCCTCGAACGGCTCCATGCCGGCGCTGTAGCGGCCGGCGAGTGCACGGGCGAGCGGCAGGAACCGCTCGATCAGTTCCTCGCGCAGTCGCGGGTCGCGGGTGGCGGCGAACCGTTCGATCAGGTCGCGGTCGCGTCGATCTCGGATCAGGTTCGGCTTGGTCGGTCCCCGGCCGGCCGGCCTGGTCGTCGTCGTGGTCATTGCTTGACGCATCGAAGCCTCCAATGGGCTTGACACATCTCTGTGAGTCGTTCGGGGGAGTGGCGTTCTGCCCCTTGATCCCGTCCAGACCTAAAGCTGCTTGCTTCTTCGGACCGCTCCCCAGCGTGAACCGCGGCGGCTGCAAGTCAGGTTAGCGGTTTAGTCAATGAAGATGTTGTCCTTCAGTTGCTATCCGGTAACCGGGTGCGTTCGGGCTCGGCCACACCGCTTCATCACCATTCGCTAACAGTTTGCTAACGTTCCGCGCCGCATGAGCACCGCCCCCAGCCGAACGTTCACCAGCCCGGCGTCGATCATTCTCGGCATTGCCGTGATCGCCGCTTCCGTTCTCGCGATCGCCCTCGGCGATCCGACCGGCGCAGCGGCGTCCGGCGGGATCGGGACGGGTGGCGGGGGCAGCGACGCCAGGGACGGCGGTGGCCGGACCGACAGCAAGTATGTGCAGATCTGGGACCGCACCTCCAAGCGCGACAAGCGCTGGGCCCGCAGCACCGCCGAGTGCGAGTCGGGCGGCGACCCGAGGGCGATCGGCGGCGGTGGCACCTACCGGGGGGCATTCCAGTTCATGAAGTCGACCTGGCGCACCTCGCCGAAGTCCCCCGGCGGCGACCCGATCCGCTTCACGTACAAGACCCAGGCGGTCGTGGCCGTGGCGTTGAAGAAGCGGGCCGGCACCAGCCCCTGGCCCGTCTGCGGCTAGCGGCGGCGGCACCCCTGCAACCCGGCGCCTACCGGGCCGCTGACCCGATCTGCCCGACGGGGGCGGTCGTTACCCTTTCGGGTTCCTCCTGATGTCAATGCGCGCGCGACAGAGACGGCAGGCACGCTCCAGCGGGTCGGTCGGCAAGAAGCTGATGGCCGTCCTCGTCGGGGTGCTGGCGATCGTCGCCTGCGCGATCGGCGGCCTTGCGGTCTGGGTGCTCAACGTCGCCGCCGACGCCCCCGACATCGACACCCTCCGGCCCGCGGACGAGGGGGCCAACTCGCAGATCTTCGACGCCGACGGCAACAGCCTCGGCTACGTCCAGTCCGACATCCTTCGGACGCCGGTCAAGCTCAAGAAGATCCCGAAGGAGCTCCAGGAGGGGACCATCGCGATCGAGGACGCGAACTTCTACGAGCACGGCGGCGTCGACTACGTGGCGATCGCCCGTGCGGCCCTGAAGAACGCCGAGGCCGGGGAGGTCACCCAGGGAGCGTCGACGATCACCCAGCAGCTCGTCCGCAACCTCTACATCCCCGATCCGCAGGACACCGCCACCCGGAAGATCCAGGAAGCCGCGATGGCGCAGCAGTACGAGGACGAGCACTCGAAGGACCAGATCCTCAACGAGTACCTGAACACCGCCACGTACGGCACGACCGACGGCAAGTCCGCGGTCGGCGTCGCGGCGGCGGCGGAGGTCTTCTTCGACAAGGACATCGACCAACTCGGCCTGCGCGAGTCGGCGCTGCTCGCCGGCCTCCCCCAGGCGCCGTCCGAGTACAACCCGTTCACGAACCCCAACGACGCCACGAACCGTCGCAACGAGGTGCTCGACGCGATGGCCGATCAGGGGTACATCACGCCGGCCAAGGCCGAGAAGGTCAAGGCCGCAGGCCTCGGCCTCCAGCGCGGCACCAAGTACGAGACCCGCTCGCAGCAGTTCTTCTTCGACTTCGTCCAGGACGAATTGATCAAGAAGTACGGACTGAAGACCGTGCGCGAAGGCGGGCTCCGCGTCTACACGACCCTGAACCCGACCGACCAGGCAGCCGCCGAGCAGGCGATCGCCAACGCCCCCGTGATCCCCGGCGCCGCGCGAGCCCTCGTCTCCACGGACACGAACACCGGCGCGATCATCGCGATGGCATCCTCGCAGTCCTACGACACCAGCCAGTTCAACCTCGCCGCCGACGGCGAGCGGCAGCCGGGCTCGTCCTTCAAGCCCTTCGTCCTGACCACCGCCGTCGACCAGGGGATCGACCCGGACACGACCTCCTATCCGGCGCCTTCAACGATCACGCTGACCCCGCCGGGCAGCGAGCCGTGGACGGTCAGCGGCGGCGCCGGCGGCTCGATCACCCTCGCCAACGCGACGGCGAACTCGATCAACACCGTCTACGCCCAGCTCGGAATCGACGTCGGCCCCGAGAACTTCGTCGACATGGCCCACAAGCTCGGCGTGACATCCGAACTCCAGGGCGTCCCGGCCGAGGCGCTGGGCGGCACCAGCACGTGCTGCACCGTGCTCGAGATGTCGAACGCGTATGCGACGCTCGCCAACGGCGGCGTCCACCACGACCCGACGGCGATAACCAAGGTCGTCTTCCCGAACGGCGATGTCGACAAGCCCGAGAACCCCGAGGGCACGCGGGTGATCTCCGACGGCGTGGCGTACACGGTCGCCACCGTCATGGAGGGGACGCTCGACTTCGGGACCGCGGCCGGATACGACCTCCCCGGCTGCACCGCGTCGGGTAAGACCGGTACGACCGAGGAGCAGTCGGACGCGTGGTTCGTCGGCTACACGCCGGACGTCTCGACCGCGGTCTGGACGGGCAATCCGATCGCGCGAACGCCGCTGCCCGGTTACGGCGCCGACCTCTCGGCCCCGATCTGGAACGACTACATGTCGGTCGCGGCGACGAACAACTGTCGCGACTACCCGCAGCCGAAGGATCCCGCCAACCTCTCCTCCTACTCGAGCAGCACGGCGGCATCATCGTCCAGCTCCGACACGACGTCGACAACTCCGACAGGGACGGCCCCGGCGACCACGACGCCCGCGCCCGGCGCCGACACCAACGGCGACGGCTACCCCGACGGCGCCTATGCCCCGGGCATCCAGGGCAACGGCAACGGCAACGGCAAGTAGCCGCTAGGCAGTCGCCGCGCCGGCGGCGACCGGCTTCGCGCCTCGCCCGGGACCGCGCTCGGCGAACGCGTCGCGCGCGTTGAGCCGCTGGCCGCAGCGCTCGCAGTAGCCGCGGTCGTCGACCTCGCCGCCGCACTCCTTGTGGTGGATCACGACGGGCGGGCCGTCGTGATCGGCGAGGTAGCGGTCGCCCCAGTGCATCATCGCCACCATGACCGGCCAGAGGTCGATGCCCTTCTCGGTCAGGAAGTACTCGAAGCGGGGCGGATGGTCCTGGTAGGCGCGCTTCTCGAGGATGCCCTCCTCGACGAGCCGCGCAAGACGGGTGGCGAGGACGTTCCGCGCAATGCCGAGGTCCTCCTGGATCGCGTCGAAGCGGCGGCGCCCGTAGAAGACGTCGCGGATCACGAGCAGCGTCCAGCGCTCGCCGAGGATCTCGAGCGAGCGGGCCACGGAGCAGGTCTGATCGTAGTCGCGTTTCAGCACCGTTGAGTGATCTTGGCACACTCAGTTGCATCAAGCAACTTTAGGCTCGGTTTTCCGCTACCCTCGGTTTTGTCAAGCAACTCACATCCGCGGGGAGCCGCGGAGGAGGAGGCCGTATGAGGCCCAACGACACCGACAACAAGACCCGCAGGATCGCCAAGCAGCCGTTCGTGCTGACCAGCCAGGAGATCATGGCCGACCTGCTCTACCCGGCCCCGGTCCGGACCCCGGACCGCAAAAGGGGCCGTCGATGACGGCGGCCGATTCCGCGGCCGCCCACGCCGAGCTCTCGCCCGAGACGACTCGGAGCCGGACGATCGTCTGGCAGGACCCGGTCTCCGTCGCGGGGGCCGGCGCCGGGAGGGCGGGGATCGACTACATGCGTGCGATCGCGGCCGGGGAGATCCCGCCACCGCCGATCGCCGTCCTGATGCAGATGCAGCCGGTCGAGGTCGGCCCGGGCGTCGTCGTCTTCGAGGGCGAGCCCGGCGAGGAGCACTACAACCCGATCGGGACCGTCCACGGCGGCTATGCCGCGACGCTGCTCGATTCGGTGCTCGGATGCGCGGTCCACACGACCCTCGACCCCGGCGTCGGCTACACGACCGCCGGTCTCGAGGTCAAGTTCATGCGCCCGATCACCCGCGAGGTCGGCGCCGTCCGCGCCTTCGGCGAGGTCACCTACCGGGGCCGCCGTCAGGCGACGGCGCAGGGCCGACTCACCGATGCATCCGGCGAGCGCCTGTTCGCCTCGGCGACGACCACCTGCATGATCCTGTCCTGACCCGGGGAATAGGGTGGGCGCCCGTGCCGGACGCCTCAACCCAGCAAGCCGAGCGAGCCGAGCGCGAGGACGTCTGGTTCACGTCCGGGGGCGACCGGTGCGCGGCGTGGTGGTATCTCCCCGCCGGCCCCGGAAACGGCCGTGCCGTCGTCATGGCGAACGGATTCAGCCTGACCCGTCACGACGGGCTGCCCGCGTACGCCGAGCGGTTCGCGGCGGCCGGCTACCGCGTCCTCCTCTTCGACCACCGTTTCCTCGGTGAGTCCGGCGGCGAACCGCGCCAGCGGTTCCGGGCCGCCGACCAGCAGGAGGACTGGCGCAACGCGATCGCCTACGCCGCCGGCCGCGAGGGGGTCGACGCCGGCGGGATCGTGCTCTGGGGTTATTCGTTCGCCGCCGGCCACGTGATCGAGGTCGCCTCACGCCGCGACGACCTCGCCGCCGTCCTCGCCGTCTGCCCGTTCGCGGACGGCTTCCGGCGCGTCCTCGCGACCCCGCCGAAGCTGTCCGCCTGGCTCCTGCCGCGTGCCGCGGCGGACCTCGCGGGCCGGCCCAACCTGGTTCCGGTCACTGCTCCCCCCGGCGAGCACGGGGCGATGACCCTGCCCGGCGAGGCCGCCGGGTTCGCCGCCGCCGTCGAGCCGGGATCGCCGTGGCGCAACGAGATCTCCCCCGGCGTGTTCGCGACCGTTGCGATGTTCCGGCCCGTCGCTCGTGCCCGCCGGATCACGGCGCCCCTCTGGGTCGGCCTCGGCGAACGAGACATCACGGTCGCGGCCGCCGCCGTCGAGCGCCTCGCCGACCGGGCGCCGCGGGGCGAGCTCCAGCGCTATCCGTACGACCACTTCGAGCCGCTCACCGGCGCCGGTCCGGAGCGGATCGCGAGCGACCAGCTCGCCTTTCTCGAGCGCGTCCTCTAGCTGCCGGACGGGTCGGCGGGACGCGGCCGCGGCCCGTCGGTGAGGACGAACAGGACCGGGCCCTCGGCGAACCGGCCCGATCGGGCCAGCTCGAGCGTCGCCGCCATCGATTTCGCCGTGTAGACGGGGTCGAGCCGGAGGCCGGCTCCGGCCGCCGCCGACCGCGCGCGCTCCGACTCCGGGGTCGCGTAGCCGTAGCCCGGTCCGAGCCAGTCGGCCAGGGACTCGAGCCGGAGGTCGCCGGCGCCGGCCTCGGCTCCCGGCGCCCCGCGAGCGGCCAGCAGCTTCCCGGAGCGAACCGCGAGCTTCGTGAGGGTCGCCCGGTCGAGCCGCAGGCTGTCGTTGACGACGACCCCGGTGACGGTGCTGCCGAGGCCGGCGATCCGCAGCCCGAGGGCGAGACCCGCCGCCGTGCCGCCGGAGCCGACCGCCGTGACGACGTGGGCGGGCTCGGGCAGCTCGCCGGCTTCGACCTGGGTGGCGATCTCGAGGGCGGCCTCGACGTAACCGAGAGCGCCGACCGGCGACGACCCACCGGCGGGAAGCAGGTAGGGGGGGTGGAGGCCGTCGTGATGGCGGGCGAGCAGCCACGGAGCGAGCGCGATCGTCCGCGCCTTCGATCGCGTTCGGTGGATCGTCGCGCCAGACGCTGCGAGCCGTTCGAGCTGAGCGCGGACGTGCTCGTCCTCGGGCTGGTCGATCAGGGCGAGGATCACCTCGATCCCCTGCTCGCGGCCGTAGAGGGCGGCGGCGAGACCCCAGTTGGTCCCGATGCCCCCGACGGTCAGCAGCTTCGACCGCCCGCGGCGCCGAATGTCGGGCAGCAGCCACTCGAGCTTGCGGACCTTGTTGCCGCCCCAGCCGCCGTTCCCGTAGGCGCCGTCGTCCTTGAGCCAGAGTTCCGTGTCGCCGCCGGCGAGGCCGTCGATCCGCCGGACCGGTGTGGGGCGCTCGTCGGTCAGCGGCAGGTGGGGAAGGGTCGCGCGCAGCTCCGGGAACCGGTCGTGGAGGAGCGGCAGGTTCACGCGAGGGGTCCCAGTACGCGGTCGACGTACTCGTTCGCGAAGCGGCCGTCGGGGTCGAGGCGCCGCCGGACCCCTGCGAACGCGTCCCAGCCCGGATAGGAGTCGCGCAGATCGAGCGCCGTCCGGGAGTGCCGCTTGCCCCAGTGCGGGCGCCCGCCGTAGCCGGCGAGGATCTCCTCGGCGGCACCGAACCACGGCCGCCAGTCGAGACCGCCGAACTGGTGGACCGCGATCCAGCAACAGCCGCCCTCGCCGGCCGGACTGAGCAGGGCGTCGTCGCCGGCCGCGAACCGGACCTCGATCGGCACCGGCACGTCGAAACGCTCGCCGGCGGCGCGCACGGCGCGAACCGCCTCCGCCGCCGATCCCGGCCGGGATGGCGTACTCCATCTCGGTGATCGGGACCTTTCGCGGCGTGCGGAAAACGCGGTATGAGCGGTCGCGGAGCCGCGTCGTGCCGGCGAGGCGCGAGGTGAGCCGGTTCAGCGCCGGGATCGCCGCCGGCCGGGCGCGGCCGGCGAGGCAGATCGCCCAGAAGGCGTAGTTCGTCATCGCGACGTCGTCGAACCACTCGATCGCGGCGCGACGCGGCCGCGGTGCGGTGTCGATCCGGTTCGACGTCTTCACGATCGCGAGGTCGCTGTGCGGGAACGTGAAGAACCCGAAGTGGTCGTTGGCCGCGACGAGCTCGTCGATGCCGTCCAGCGTCTCCTCGACCGGCACGGTCGTCTCGACCGAGTCGAGCGTGAACGCCGGAACGGCGCGGAGGGTCACGGCGGTCATCACGCCCAGCGACCCGACGGCGATCCGGGCCGCGCGCCAGGCGTCGCGATCGGACTCGGCGTCGAGCTCGATGAAGCCGCCGCCGGCAGTCGCCAGCTCGATCGAGGCGAGCGAGGCCGAGACGTTGGCGAGCTTCGCGCCCGTGCCGTGCGTACCGGTCGCCGCGGCGCCGGCGAGCGACTGCACGTCGATGTCGCCGAGGTTCGCAAACGCCAGACCGTTCTCCCAGAGGATCTCGCTGAGTGCGCCGAGGCTGATTCCGGCCTCGACCCGGACGAGGCCGCTCGTCCGGTCGACGTCGAGCACCCCGTCGAGCCGGTCGATCGACAACAGCGTACCGTCGGTCAGAACGGCGTCGTTGAACGAATGCCCGGCCCCGGCGACCCGCACCGTGCGGCCCGCCTCGCCGGCCCGCGCAATCGACTCGGCGACCTCGACGCGGGACCGGGGGCGCTCGAAGACGGCCGGGGCGCAACTCTGATCGCCGGCGAAGTTGGTCCAGGAACTGTCACGCATCGACATTGCCGCTGATAGTGTCACGCGTCGCACACCGCTTCGGGGAGGGGTGCGTTCACACGCAATCTGGAGGAGAGACCATTTTGACCAGGACGTCCCGGCTGCTCGCAGCCCTGCTTGCCATCGCGCTCTGCGCAACCTTCGCCGCCTCGGCTTCCGCCGACACGACCGCCGCGAAGTCGAAGAACAAGGTGTCGCTGAAGATCAAGGGCGACAGCCAGTCCTCGATTCTCAAGAAGGGGGTCAAGGTCCAGGTCAAGGCGAAGGGCAAGCTCGCCAAGAAGGCCAAGAAGGGCAAGAAGGTCAGCGTCAAGGTGAAGCTGTCGTCGAGCACGTTCGACAGCCCGAACGCCGGCTCTCTCGCCAAGGCCAAGAAGGTCAAGATCAAGAAGAGCGGCAAGGGCACCGCCACGATCAAGCTTTCCAGCGACGGCAAGAGCCAGGTCTCCACCTGTCAGGCGCGGACGCTCGAGATCACCGCCAAGGGCTCCTCCGCCAAGGCCGATCTCGTCCGCGACACGGGCGCCTGCAAGCCGCAGAAAATCGACCTCAGCCAGGCCGCGAACTGCGACTTCATCGGCGACCAGGACAGCTCCCGCTGCCTGTTGCCGTTCCCGGACGACTACTACACGGTCGAAGATCCGGACACGGACACCGGTCGCCGCCTCGCGCTGAACACGGCCGCGATGCCGAAGAACACGACCGACCAGCAGATGGACGCCGCTCCCTACAACCTCAGCGACGGCTTCAGCCCCGGTCAGGCGATCACGCTTCGCGTCCCGGGACTCGACAACCCCGACGCTCTCGACCAGACCGGCGCGGTGCCGCTGTCCGACCTCGGTCAGTACACCCAGAAGAACGCCCCGGTCGTCGTCATCGACGCGACCACCGGCGAGCGCTGGCCGATCTGGGTCGAAATCGATTCGAACGCGACCTCGCCCGAGGACACGGCGCTGCTGATCCATCCGGCGAAGAACTTCGCCTCCGGGCACCGCTACATCGTCGCGATGCGCAACCTCAAGGACGAGGGCGGCGCGACGCTCAACGCTCCCGAGGGCTTCCGCTACTACCGCGACGACCTGCCGTCCAGCAAGGGCCCGATCAACGATCAGCGCGGCCGCTTCGAGAACATCTTCAAGAAGCTGCAGAAGGCGAAGATCAAGCGGGCCGACCTGTACCTCGCCTGGGACTTCACCGTCGCCAGCGACGAGAACATCGCCAAGAACACGCTGCCGATGCGCAACGACGCGTTCTCGCAGCTCGGCGACACGAACCTGTCGAACGGGATCGTCGAGGGCGACGCCCCTGAATTCGAGGTGACGAGCGTCCAGAACTTCACCACCGGGCAGGACGCCAACATGGCTCGCCGTGTCCAGGGAACCTTCACGGTCCCCTGCTACATGACGACGCCGGCCGGTGGCAACCCCTGCGATCCGGGGGCGCGGATCAACCTCGACTCGAACGGGGTCCCGCAGCAGAACGGCACCTGGACCGCCAACTTCAACTGCATGATTCCCCATGCGGCGGTGGATGACGTCGGTGCTTCGCCGGCCCGCCCAACCGTCTACGGCCACGGTCTGCTCGGCAGTGCCGGTGAAGCCACGTCGGGCCCGCAGAAGACCCTCGGGCAGACGCACAACATCATGGACTGCGCGACCGATGAGATCGGCATGGCAGGGACCGACGTCGGAAACACGATCGGGATCCTGCAGAACATGAGCGACTTCCCCGAGCTGGCCGACAGGCTCCAGCAGGGGATGATCAACGGCCTCTACCTCGGCCGCCTGCTCGACACCACGGCTGCCCAGGGTGGGTTCATCAGCGATCCGGCGTTCCGGCAGAACGACGCCGGGCCGGTCGATGGGACGAACCCGGCCGTGATCGACACGTCGAAGCTCTACTACAACGGCAACAGCCAGGGTGCGATCTTCGGCGGTGCGCTGACGGCGCTCTCGCCGGACTTCACCCGGTCGTCGCTCGGCGTCGGTGGGATGAACTACTCGGTCCTGCTGAACCGCTCGGTCGACTTCGATACCTACAAGGCGTTCCTCGACCCGGCCTACCCGAGCGAGGTCGATCAGAAGCTGATCCTCTCGCTCGTCCAGATCCTCTGGGACCGCGGCGAGACGAACGGCTACGCCCATCGGATGACCGACAACCCGCTGCCCGGAACGCCTCCGCACGAGATCCTGCTGAACATCGCCGTCGGCGATCACCAGGTCAGCAACTTCGCGGCGGAGACCGAGGCGCGGACGATCGGGACGGCGAAGATCCACGTGCCGATGGTCGAGGCCGGCCGTTGGCCGGGAGTGGACGTCGGCTGGGGTATCGACCCGATCTCGAGTTACCCGTACAGCGGTGGCTCGGCAATCGTCTACTGGGACGGCGGGCCGATCCGCGACGACCCGGATTCGGTGGATCCCGCCGATGTTCTCGGCACCGACGTGCCGCCGATCGAGAACCTCGCCAACGACACCGGGGAGGACCCGCATAGCCTCCCGCGCGCGACGCCGGCCGAGCAGCAGATGGTCTCCGACTTCCTGCAGCCGGACAACGTCAGCAACATCACCGACACGTGCAACGGCGCCCCCTGCTTCGACTTCAACTACACGCCGTAGCGTCGTAGCGGGAATCTGAATTCGAGCGACCGGCGCGGGCCATCCGCGCCGGTCGCTTCGTTTTCCAGGGGGTTTGCTGCTACCGTTCCCGGCGTCGGGTTGCCTCCCAGTCACTGACGGGCGCCCGAGAGGTTCAAGTTTCTCGCTGCCTTCGGTATCGACCGAGCGTTTTCGGGGCCGACGAATCTCCGAACAACGATCGCTCACAAGGAGCAGCCAATAATGAGTAAGACCTTCGCCGATCTCGGCGTGTCCAACACCGTCGCGACGGCACTCGCCAAACGCGGCATCGAAAGTCCCTTCCCCGTCCAGAGGCTCGTCATCGAGGACGTCCTCGACGGCCGCGACGTCCTCGTCCAGTCACCGACCGGATCGGGCAAGACGCTCGCCTTCGGCGTGCCGCTCGTCGACCTCATCGAGGCCGACTCGCGCCGCCCGGCGGCGCTGATCCTCGCCCCTACCCGCGAGCTGGCCCGCCAGATCGTCGATGAGCTCGAGATGATCGCCAGGGCACGCGCCCTCAAGGTCGAGGTCGTCTACGGCGGCGTCGGCATGGAGCCGCAGATCCGCAAGGCCCCGAAGGCGCACATCCTCGTCGCGACCCCGGGCCGCCTCGAGGACCTGATCCAGCGCAAGGCGCTCAGCCTCGGCAACGTCCGGACGCTCGTCCTCGACGAGGCCGACCGGATGCTCGACATGGGCTTCAAGCCCGCCGTCGATCGGATCGTCCGGCTCATCCCCAAGAACCGTCAGACACTCTTCTTCTCAGCAACCCTCGAGGGTGCCGCCGGCGATCTCGCCGCGGATTACACCCACGACGCACGCCGTCACGTCCATGCTCCCAAGGTGGAGCAGGGGCGGGCGGCGATCAGTCATCGCTTCATCGAGGCGCCGAGCCAGGCCGCGAAGGTGGATCTGCTCGTCGACGAACTGGACGCCCGCGACCGCGGCCGGACGCTCGTCTTCGTGCGCACCAAGCGCGGCGCCGACCGCCTCGTCAAGAAGCTCAACGCCCGCGATGTCGTCTCCGTCGCCATGCACGGCGACAAATCCCAGTCGCAGCGCCAGAAGGCCCTCGCCCGCTTCGAGCGCGGCGAGGTCACCGTCCTGATCGCGACCGACGTCGCCGCTCGCGGCATCGACGTCCCCGAGGTCACGCACGTGATCAACTTCGACGCGCCCGAGGACGGGGACGCCTACACGCACCGGATCGGCCGCACCGGCCGTGCCGGGGCAACGGGATCCGGCGTCAGCTACGTGCTCGGCGACCAGGTCCACGAGATGCGGAAGATGGCCGGCACGCTCGGCCTGACCCGCGAGTTCGACGCCCGCGAGGGCGCCGGCAAGGGCGTCCCGTCGCAGGACGGCGGCCCCCGCGGCGGTCGCGGCAACGACCGCGGCCGCGGCAACGAGAACCGCGGGCGAAACCACAACGGCTCGAACCGTCAGGGACGCCCGAAGGCGAAGTCCCGCCAGGGCGGCGGGGGAACGACCGGCCCGAAGCGCCGCCGCCCCCGCCAGGGCTCCCGCAGCTCCTAGGCCGGCTCGGCCAGCTCCTCGCCGCCGCGGACGGCCGCGAGGAGCTTCTGCAGCGCCGCGTTGAGCAGCCGCGACACCTGCATCTGCGAGATCCCGATCCGGGCGCCGATCTCGCGCTGGGTCAGTCCCTCGTGGAACCGGAGGTGGAGCGCCTGCCGCTCGCGCGGCCGCAGCGGCGCCGTCGCCGCCGCGAGGTTGGCGTCGATCCGGGCGAACTCGGGCTCGACCTCGCCGATCGCCTCGACGAGCGGCGTCTGGTCGTCCTCGACCCGGGCCGTTGCCGCGTCGAGCGACATCGGCCGGCGCGACCGCTCCGCGTAAAGCGCCTCGAGGACCTCGGTCTCGGTCAGGCCTGCACGGCGGGCGATCTCGGCGACGACAGGCGGCCGCTGCGTGTCGGCGCGGATCTGGCGCGAGACCTCGTCGATCCGCATCGACCGTTCCTGCAGACCGCGCGGCAGCCGCACCGTCCAGGAGTGGTCGCGGAAGTGGTGCCGCAGCTCGCCGAGGATCGTCGGCGCCGCGAAGGCGACGAAGTCGACGTTGCGGGCCGGGTCGTAGCGGTCGAGTGCCTTCAGCAGGCCGACGCAGGCGACCTGGACGAGATCTTCGACCGCCTCGATGCCGCCGCGATAGCGGAGGGCGAGGGAGCGGGCGAGGGGCATGAACCGTTCGGTGAGCTCCTCGCGGATCCGCGGATCACGTGTCTCCGCAAAGCGCCTCAGGAGGATGCGCTCGTCCCGGTTCAGGAGTTCGTCCTGGAGAGATGGGCTCAAGGCTGTGCCTTTCGGTCTCGCTGCTCACCGCGATGACGAGGCCCCTCCCTTCCAATGACACCGGCGACTCTGCCGCTGGGTTTGTTCCTGGCACCCGGGATACCCGAGCGCCAACAAATCTAACGAGCGCCGGAGCCCGTTGGATCAACCCTTCTTGACCAATTTGACGGTGACGCTCTTCTTGGCCGTCTCGCCGCCGGTCGGCGTGAAGGCGATCGTCACCTTGGCCTTGGCCTTGCCCTTCTTCGCCAGCGTCTTCTTCAGCTTGCCCGTCGCCTTGACGAGCAGCTTCTGCTTCGAGGCCTTCGTCGGCTTCGCGCTGTCCTTCGCGATCGACTTGCCGGTGAGCTTGAGGGTGCCGGCGCCCGGAACCTGAACCGGGAGCGTCGCCGTGCCCTTCTTCTTGTTGACCTTCGGCTTGCCGACGCTGATCTTGTTCGACGGCTTCGGATCGACCGTGACCCAGATCGGCGAGGAGTAGTCCTCGATGTAGACCTTCGCGGCGTCGGTGCGGTTGACCTCGATCGAGTAGCGGCCCGACTCCGTGACGTCGTAGTGCTGGGTGATGCCGTCGCCGGCGATCGGGGTCGAGTCGATCGGGATGCCGTCCTGGAGCAGGGTCAGATCCCAGGTGCCGGTGCGCCCGGTGGCGCTGATGCCGGAGACCGTGGCGGTGAGGTCGATCGTGGTCCCGCTCAGCGAGTCGCCGATGATCGCCGTGCCGCCATCCTCGTTCGCGGCATCGAGGGTCACGTCGGGACCGCTGGTCCCGAACGGCTTCACGTAAGTGTGGTCGGCCTTGACGGCGTCGACGATGCCCTGCTTGTTGAGGCCGCCGGGCGAATAGACGGCCGTGGCGCCCTGACCGACCGGGGAGATCGGGTCGGTCGCCGCCTTGTGGGCGTCGCTCGAGCCGACCGCGGCGATGTGAGCGCCGCTGTCGAGTGCGTGCTCGTAGTAGGCGATCGCGTCGGTCGTGAACGGCAGGGCGCCCTGCAGCGCGCCGATCGAGTTCGAGATCTCGATCGCATCGACCTTCGAGAAGTCAGTGTCGGCAGTCGGAGTAGCTCCAGGCGCAGCCACGGCAGGATGCAGGCGTGTCCCGGAAGTAGGCCGGATGGTTGATCTGCGTCCAGCCGCCTCCGGCCTGGGCGTTCGCGAACTCGTCCTTCGGCAGCGCGGCGCCCTGCGACTGGACGAGCTCGGAATCGTCGATCTGTGTGTCGGGTGAGCTCTCCGTGTAGACAGGCCCCCCGCGGAAGTCCGCGAAGGCGCTGCTGCCGGTGTTCATCCAGTGGCCCCTGTAGGTGGTCACCTCGACGCCCGGGATGACGAGGTTGTTCGGGTACTGGTCGGTCTGGGCCTTCATGTCGTTGTGCGGCGATGTTGTTGTTGTGGTCGACGAGCGTGATGAAGTCGAGTCCGGCGCCGCCGGAGCCGAAGGCGGCAGCGAGCGTGTCGGTCATCGTCGCGTTGCCGGGCTCCTGCTCGCCGTGGACGTGGAGGTCGCCCGTGTACCAGCCGGCGCCCTGGCCGGTGGTCGCGGCCGGAGCACCGGTCGGGGCGTAGCCGATGCCGCCCCAGGACCCGTCCGAGCTGGTCAGGACCTGGACGTGGAAGTGGATCCCGTCGGTGTCGGCGGGGTCGATGTAGGCGATCCCGAGCTCGACCGCCCATTCGCCCTGCTGGATCGGACCGGGCTTGTAGGCGCGGGTCGTGAAGCCGTCGGTGAATGCTTTCTTGTTATGGTGTTGTAGTACGCTCTCGTCGGTGAAGCCGTTCTCGGCGATCGCGAGGTTCTTGACGGCGCTGCCGCTCCAGCCGCGCCGGTCGGTCTGCTCGAAGACGGGCGAGGAGGGGTTCGCCTTCGGCTGGTAGACGCCCATGTCGAGAGTTTCCGGGCCCGAGCAGGTGTTGTCGGCCTGGTCGTAGGAGTAGCGGACCTGGACCGCCTTCTGTCCCACGGGAACCGTGAACGGGATCTGCAGGTAGCCGCCGGTCCGGTTCGCCGCGATGTCGCCCTCGACGTCGAGAACCGAGTTCATGCCGGTGCCGGTCGTCGCGGGCAGCGGGCAGGTCGCTGCCGCGGAGGCCGCGGCGGGCACGAGCAGGCAGGCGACCACCGCCGTCAGCAGGCCGCAGCCGATCCTCGTCCGTCCGTTCATCCGTGCAATTCCTCCGATCTCGTTCCCCGATGGACCGGGTCAACGTACCAGCGGACGGTCCGGCCGACGCCGGTTGCGGCGGCTCGGGAGCGGTTAGGGTGGGACCGAGGATCAGTGGCCAGGTTGCTCCGACTTCTCGGTGTCTCGGTCGTGACGGCCGCGCTCTCGCTGCTGGTTCTCGGCGCCTCCGGCTCCGCGCAGCCGGGCCGGCGGCCGGTCGCGAAGAAGAACCCGTGCGCGACGCCGTCGATCCGCAAGGAGCGCGGGCTGCGCTGTCCCGACCTGAAGATGGCGCGGCCGACCGACATCGAGGCCGACCGCGAGAACGGACACCCGATCCTGCGCGCGACGAGCTCGGTCGACAGCGTCGGCCGGGGCCCGGCCGAGTTGCACGGGCACCGGACCGGGCACCGCAAGATGATCGCCGTCCAGCGCGTCCGCAAGAAGGGTGGAGGCAAGGCGGTGTTCCGGACGAAGGCCCACCTGCGGTTCAAGGAGATTCCGGGGCAGGGCCGCTACTGGAAGTGGGTGGACGCGGCGCGGTTCGAGCTCTGGAGCCTCGATCGCGACGGTCGCCGCAAGCGCCGGATAACGACCGGCGAGAAGCAGGTCTTCTGCCTCCGCGACCTCGTCCGCACCAATTCCGGCCTCCCGCACTCGCCGTCCGGGGCCGTCTACCCGGGCTGCAGCCAGGACGGAGGGCGAAGGGAGGTGACGCTCGGCACCAGCGTCGGCTGGTCCGACATCTACCCGGCGAGCTACTACGAGCAGTACGTCGAGCTCGACGACATCCCGCGGAAGGGCTGCTACGTGCTCGTCCACGTCGCCGATCCGAAGAACAAGATCCTCGAGCTGAACGAGGACAACAACCGGTCCTCGAAGGTCGTCTACCTGAAGCCGAACGGCAGGTACGTGCCGGGCCGCTGCAACGGGCTCCGCGACCGCTGACTAGGAGGCTTCGGCGGCCCGTGCCCGGCGCGCGGCGCGGACGCGGTCGGTCTTCGCGAGCTCGACCTTGCGGAGGCGGGTCCGCTCCGGGGTGATCTCGACGCACTCGTCCTCGCGCAGGAACTCGATCGCCTGCTCGAGCGAGAGCATCTGGTGCGGGATCAGGCGGACGAGGACGTCGGCGCTCGCGGCGCGGACGTTCGTCTGATGCTTCTCCTTGGTGGCGTTGACGTCGAGGTCGTCGGCGCGCGCGTTCTCGCCGACGATCATCCCCTCGTAGACCTCCTCGCCGGGGCCGATGAACATCTGCCCGCGCTCCTGGAGGCTGAACAGGGCGAAGCTCGCGCTCTTGCCGGTCCGGTCGGCGACGAGGGCGCCGGTCGGGCGGGTCCGGAGCTCGCCGGCCCACGGCTCCCAGCGGTCGAAGACGTGGTGCATCAGGCCGGTCCCGCGGGTCTCGGTCAGGAACTCGGTCCGGAAGCCGATCAGGCCGCGGGCGGGGACGAGGAACTCGAGCCGGACCCAGCCGGTCGAGTGGTTGACCATCTGCTCCATCCGGCCCTTGCGGACGGCGAGCGCCTGGGTGACGACGCCGACGTACTCCTCGGGGACGTCGATCGCGAGCCGCTCGACCGGCTCGCAGGTCTTGCCGTCGACCTCGCGGGTGACGACCTGGGGCTGGCCGGCGGTCAGCTCGTAGCCCTCGCGGCGCATCATCTCGAGCAGGACGACGAGCTGGAGCTCGCCGCGGCCCTGGACCTCCCAGGCGTCGGGGCGCTCGGTGTCGTTGACGCGGATCGAGACGTTGCCGACCAGCTCCTGCTGGAGGCGGTCGTAGACCTGGCGGGCGGTCAGCTTGCTGCCGTCGCGGCCGGCGAGGGGAGAGGTGTTGATGCCGACGATCATCGAGAGCGACGGCTCGTCGACGGTCGTGACCGGCATCGGCCGCGGGTCCTCGGGGTCGGCGAGGGTCTCGCCGATCGTCACCTCGTCGAGGCCGGCGACGGCGATGATCTCGCCCGGCCCGGCCTCCTTCGTCTCGACCCGTTCGAGGTTCTCCGTCGTGTAGAGCGTGGTCACGTTCGCCCGGGTGATCGTCCCGTCGGCGCGGCACCAGGCGATCGGCTGGCCGGCCCGAATCGTCCCGTGGTGGACGCGGCAGAGCGCGAGCCGGCCGACGTAGGGCGAGGCGTCGAGGTTGGTGACGAGCGCCTGCAACGGGTGCTCGGGGTCGTACTCGGGCGCGGGGATCTGCTCGACCATCAGGTTCATGAGCGGCTTCAGGTCGGTGCCCTCCTCGCCCTCGGTGAGCGACGCCCAGCCGTCCTTGGCGTTCGTGTAGACGATCGGGAACTCGATCTGCGACTCCTCTGCGTCGAGGTCGAGGAAGAGCTCGTAGACCTCGTCGACGACCTCGGCGATCCGCGCGTCGGGGCGGTCGACCTTGTTGACGACGAGGATCACCGGCAGGCGGCGTTCGAGCGCCTTGCGGAGGACGAAGCGAGTCTGGGGGAGAGGGCCCTCGGAGGCGTCGACGAGGAGCAGGATCCCGTCGACCATCGTCAGCCCGCGCTCGACCTCGCCGCCGAAGTCGGCGTGCCCGGGCGTGTCGATGATGTTGAGCTTGACGCCGTCGTAGTCGACCGACGTGTTCTTGGCGAGGATCGTGATGCCCTTCTCGCGCTCGAGATCCATCGAGTCCATGACGCGCTCGTTGACGTCGGAGCCGGCCCGGAAGGCGCCTGACTGCCAGAGCATCGCGTCGACCAGGGTGGTCTTGCCGTGGTCGACGTGGGCGACGATCGCGATGTTCCGCAGGTCGTCGCGGCGGGCCGGGGAGGTTGTCGGGGCGGTGCTCACAGGGCGCGGGATGGTAGGGATCGGCGGCCCGAAGCCCGGTCCGCCCGGCAGCAGGCAGACGAGTTCGGCACATCGGATGCCCGGGAACGCAAGTTCGATTCCGATCGTGCATTATGCGGAAAGCCTTCTCCGCTTCACGTTCGACCACCAGGGGGTTCCCGCCTTGAGAAAGCTCGCCGACTTCTGCATACGACACCGCCGGCTGACGGTCCTCGCCTGGATCGTGGCACTGCTGGTCTCCGGCATCGCAGCCGGAACCGCCGGCGAGAGCTTCTCGACGAACTTCCAGCTTCCCGACTCGGACTCGACGAAGGCGCTGAACCTGCTCAAGGAGCGGGATCCGAGCAAGTCCGGGGACCAGATCCAGGTCGTCTACACCGACCCGAGCGGCGTCACGAAGCCCGCGGTCCAGGATCAGGTCAACTCGCTGTTGAGCGAGATCAAGGGCTTCGACGACGTCGCGACGGTCAGCAGTCCCGCCGACGTCAAGAAGCAGGTCTCCCAGGAGGGGACGATCGGCTTCGCGATCGTCACCCTCGACGGCGCCGCGTTCGACCTGCCGACGTCGTCGATCGAGAAGATCGCCGACACCGTCAACGATTCGGGCGGGGACGGCCTCGAGGTCGAGGCCGGCGGCGATCCGGTCCGCCAGGTCGAGCAGCAGGCGGGCGGCGCGGCCGAGGGGATCGGCCTGCTCGCGGCGATCATCATCCTCCTGATCACCTTCGGCTCGGTCGTCGCGATGAGCATGCCGATCGTGACCGCGATCGTCGCGCTCGGCACCGCGCTCAGCCTCGTCACCCTCGGCACCCACATCATCGACACCGCCGACTTCGCGCCGGCGCTGGCGGCGATGATCGGGCTCGGCGTCGGCATCGACTACGCGCTGTTCGTCGTGACGAGATTTCGCAGCGGACTGCGCTCCGGGCTCGAGGTTCGTGAGGCGGTACTCCTCGCCATGGACACGGCCGGCCGCGCGGTGCTGTTCGCCGGGGCGACCGTGGTCGTCGCGATGCTCGGTCTCTTCGCGATCGGCGTCAGCTTCCTGTACGGACCCGCGCTCGCCGCGTCGCTCGCAGTCCTACTGACGATGACCGCCGCCCTCACACTGCTGCCGGCCCTGCTCAGCAAGGTCGGCAAGCGGATCGACCGGCTGCGCATCCCGGGGACGAAGCGTCAATCCGAGACCGAGGACGAGAGCCCGAACTGGACCCGCTGGAGCAAGCTGATCCAGCGGCGCCCATGGGCGGCGGCGCTGGCCTCCGGCGGCCTCCTGATCGTGCTCGCGATCCCGGTCTTCTCGATCGACCTCGGCTCCGCCGACGCCGGCACCGACGCAACCGACACGAGCACGCGGAAGGCCTACGACCTGCTCGCCGAGGGCTTCGGACCCGGCTTCAACGGCCCGCTGCAGATCGTCGTCGACATCCCCAACGACAGCGACCCGGCCGACACGAAGGCCGCCCTCGCCACGCTCGACAAGTCGCTCGCCGACACTTCCGACGTCGCCAGCGTCAGCCCGCCGAAGGTCAACGAGGCCGGCGATCTCGCCGTCTACAACCTCTTCCCGACCACCGCCCCCCAGGACAACGCGACGAGCGATCTCGTCAAGAACCTGCGCGACAACGTGATTCCGCCGGTCGAGTCGCAGTACGGGGTCACCGCCTACGTCGGCGGTCAGACCGCGGTCATCGACGACTTCACGACCTACATCGCCGGCAAGCTGCCGCTGTTCGTCGGCGTCGTGATCCTGCTGTCGGCGTTCCTGCTGATGATGGCCTTCCGCTCGGTGCTCGTGCCGCTGAAGGCGGTCCTGATGAACCTGCTCAGCATCGGCGCCTCGTTCGGCGTCGTCGTCGCGGTCTTCCAGTGGGGCTGGCTCGGCGGCCTGATCGGGCTCGACACCACCGCGCCGATCGACGCGTTCCTGCCGGTGATGGTCTTCGCGATCGTCTTCGGCCTGTCGATGGACTACGAGGTCTTCCTTATGTCACGCGTCCACGAGGAGTGGGAGCACCGCCGCGACGCGTCGGCGGCCGTGCAGCACGGCCTCGCCTCGACCGGCCGCGTGATCACCGCGGCGGCGACGATCATGTTCTTCGTCTTCGCCTCGTTTGCGCTCGGCGGCAACCTCACGATCAAGCTGTTCGGCGTAGCGCTGGCGGCGGCCGTCGCGATCGACGCGTTCGTGATCCGGACGATCCTCGTCCCGGCGATCATGGAGCTGCTCGGCAAGCGCGCCTGGTGGCTGCCGGGCTGGCTCGACCGCCTGCTGCCGCGCCTCCACGTCGAGGGTTCCGGCGACGCCGCGCCGCAGCCGACCGCCACGCCCGTAACCGCGACGGCTTCGACCGACGACTGAGATGACCGACCGCAACGACTACGCGGAGAAGCGCTGGCAGGCACTGGCGCTGCTCTGCATCGCCCAGTTCATGGTCGTCCTCGACGCGTCGATCGTGAACATCGCGCTGCCGACGATCGGCACCGCTCTCAACTTCTCCCAGGACGACCTCTCCTGGGTCGTCAACGCCTACGTGCTGACCTTCGGCGGCTTCCTGCTGCTCGGCGGGCGCCTCGCCGACCTCCTCGGCCGCCGCCGCGTCTTCATGGCGGGCCTCGTGCTCTTCGCGCTCGCATCGCTGGCCGGCGGCTTCGCCCAGAGCGACATCCAGCTGATCATCGCCCGCGCGATTCAGGGTCTCGGCGCCGCGATCGTCTCGCCGGCGGCGCTGTCGATCATCACCGTCACCTTCAAGGAAGGGGCCGAGCGCAACAAGGCACTCGGCGCCTGGGGCGCGGTCGCCGGCTCCGGCGGCGCCGTCGGCGTCCTCCTCGGCGGCGTCCTCACCGACGGTCTCGGCTGGGAGTGGGTGCTCTGGGTGAACGTACCGATCGGCATCCTCGCCGCCATTGCGGCCCCTCGCCTGATCGCCGAAAGCCGCTCCGAGGGCGAGCGCCGCTCCTTCGACATCCCCGGCGCCGTGACGATCACCGCGGGCCTGTCGCTGCTCGTCTACGCGATCGTCAACGCCGAGAGCGCCGGCTGGGGCTCGACGGAGACGATCGTCCTGATCGGGGTCGCCGCCGCACTGATCGCCGCGTTCGTCGTGATCGAGCAGCGCACGGCCGACCCGCTCGTGCCGTTCCGGATCTTCCGCCTGCCGACTCTGACCGGCGCCAACGCCGTCGGCCTGCTCGTGGGCGCGTCGCTGTTTTCGATGTTCTTCTTCGCCTCGCTCTACATGCAGCAGGTCCTCGGCTACGGCCCGATCAAGGCCGGCCTGTCGTATCTGCCGCTGTCGGCCGGGATCATCGTCTCGGCCGGGATCAGCTCGCAGCTCTCGACGCGGATCGGCTTCAAGCCGGTGCTCGTCACCGGGCTCGCCTTCATCGCCGTTGCACTGCTCTGGTGGTCGCAGATCTCACCCGACGGCAGCTACGTCAGCGACATCCTCGGCCCGTCGGTGACCGCCGCGATCGGCCTCGGCCTCGCGTTCGTCTCGGTCACGATCGCCGCGGTCGCGGGCGTCGCCGAGCACGAGTCGGGCCTCGCATCGGGCCTGATCAACACCTCCCAGCAGGTCGGCGGTGCGCTCGGGCTCGCGATCCTGGCGACGATCGCCAACTCGGTCACCGACGACAAGCTCGCGACCGCCCAGGACCCGGCCCAGCAGGCCGCCGCTCTGACCGACGGCTTCCAGCAGGCCTTCCTGACCGGCGCCGGCTTCGCGATCCTCGGCCTGATCCTCTGCCTGGTCCTGATCAAGACCAGCGACAGCAAGGCGATGATCGAGCGCGACGCGCCGGTCGTCCCCGGCGCCTAGGCCCGCTCAGCCGCGCCAGCGCCGCGCGAACGGCAGGCGCCACTTGTCCGGCGCGATCAGCTCGTTCAGGGACTTCGGTCCCCAGGAGTGCGAGAAGTAGAGCTCGATCGGCGGCGGCTTCTCCAGCAGCGGCGCCGAGATCTCCCAGAGCCGCTCGATGCCGTCGGCGGTCGTGAACAGCGTGTGGTCGCCGGCCATCGCGTCGCGGATCAGCCGTTCGTAGGCCTCCAGCGAGTCGCCGCTCGCCTCCGCCTCCGCCCGCGAGAACTGCATCGAGGTCTTCTCGAGCGCCATCGTCGGCCCCGGCCGCTTGCCGTAAAAGCTGAGCGATAGGCGGGCGTAGTCGTCGAGGTCGAAGGTCAGGTGGTCGGGTCCGTACTGGCCGACGCCGGAGCCGGGCGGGAACAGGCCCTGCGGCGGCTCGCGGAACGCGATCGAGATGATCCGCGCTCCCTCGGCCATCCGCTTGCCGGTCCGCAGGTAGAAGGGGACATCCGACCAGCGCCAGTTGTCGACCTCGCATTTGAGGCCGATCAGCGTCTCGACCTCGGACTGCGGGTCGACGCCGGGCTCGCTGCGGTACTCGTCGTACTGGCCGCGGACGACGTTCGCCGGGTCGATCGGGCGGATCGAGCGGAAGACCTTGTTCTTCTCCTCGGTTATCGCGAGCGGGTCGAGCTGCGTCGGCGGTTCCATCGCCAGGAAGGCGAGGATCTGCATCAGGTGGGTCACGACCATGTCGCGGTAGGCGCCGGTCTCCTCGTAGAAGGAGCCGCGCGAGCCGACCGAGAGCGTCTCGGGGACGTCGATCTGGACATGGGCGATGTGCGAGCGGTTCCAGATCGGCTCGAACAGGCCGTTGGCGAATCGCAGGGCGAGAATGTTCTGGGCCGCCTCCTTGCCGAGGAAGTGGTCGATCCGGAAGATCTGCTGCTCGGGGAAGTAGCGGTGGATCTGGTCGTTGAGCTCGCGCGCGCTCTGGAGGTCGGTCCCGAACGGCTTCTCCATGATGATCCGCGACTCCGCGGCGAGCCCGGCCTGCTCGACGAGCTCGATCATCTTCAGGGCGGCGGCGGGGGGGACGCTCAGGTAGAGCAGCCGCTTGGCGTCGGGCCCGAGCTCGTGCTCGGCCTTGCGTGACCGCGGCGGTCAGCGGGACGGGGCCCTCGGCGATGCAGGCGAAGCTGAGGCGCTGGGCGAACTCGCGCCGCTCCGCCTCGCCGAAGTCGCGGCGCCCGAACTCCTCGCAGGCGTCGAGCGCGTAGTCGCGGAACTCGTCGTCGGTCATCTCCTTGCGGCCGGCGCCGACGACGCGGAAGTCGGGGAGCAGCCCCGCCTGCGAGAGGTTGAGGAGGCCGGGGAGGAGCTTGCGCCGTGCGAGGTCGCCGGTCGCGCCGAAGAGGACGACGACGTTCGGGCAGATCGTCGACGTGCGCGCCTCGGCGCGGTGGGTCTCCGAGAAGACCATGGCCGGGTCTCCCTGTCCGGCTTCGTCGACGCTCAGTTCGTCCAAGGACCCGACCCTAGCTGACGCGGGCCGCCGGCTCTAGTTGCCGGAGTAGCCGATCGCGCCGACGCCGGGCGCGACCGGGACGCAGGGCGGCGCCGGGGCGCGCTCGGGGTCGAGCGCCCGGTAGACGAACCCGGCGGTCACCGGGTCGGCGAAGACGGAGAGGTGCTCGGCCTGATCGAGCGGGCAGTAGTCCTGGAGGACGACGTTGGTCACGTTCGGCGCCTTCGGCAGGAGGCCGCTCGTGTACGGCATGACGAGCTCGTCGTTCTTCGTGACGATGTTCGTGTAGTCGACCCGCTTCGAGGTGATCCCGCGGGTGTGCAGCCTCTGCATGAACCGCGATCCCTGCAGGAACTGGCGGCAGGAGCTGCAGGCGCGGTCGAGGGTCGGCTTCAGCGCCGGCGTCAGCCCGAGCGTCGTCGCGATCGTGTTCACGGTCGCCAGGCCGGCAGGATCGGTGCCGCCCCAGAGCGGCGTCATTGCGACGTAGTCGTCGACCGAGCGGCCGCCGTTCAGGAAGCGCACGTACCAGTCGGGCATCAGGCTGCCCTCGGAGTGGCCGACGATGTCCACCTTGCGGGCGCCGGTCGCGGCCTTGACGCGCTTCACGAAGCGCTTCAGCTCACGGGCGCTCGACTGCATCTTGCGCAGGCCGCCCGGCTGGTAGGCGGGGGAGGTGACCTCGTCCTTGGTGCCGTATGTGAGGCTGAAGACGCAGAAGCCGCGGTTCTTCAGGTACGGAGCGATCGTGCGCCAGTTGACCGTCTGGTTGGCGAGCAGCCCGTGGGCGAGGACGACCGGCTGCGGGTGTCGCTTGGTCGGCTTGCAGCTGAAGTCGTTGGCGCCGGGCGGGGCGGAGTCGGGGTTCTGGCTCTGCGCGAGGAGCGCCGCGTCGACCGTCCAGGGGACCTCGAGCATCTCGGCCGTCGCCGCGCACGGAAGCGTCAGCGCGCCGACGAGCGCCGTCCCCACCACGATTGTTGCGAACCCCCTTCGCATATCCCTGCATTCGCGAGCCTAGCCGATCGCTCCGCGACCGGCGCCGGACGACCCGGCGCGAGGGTAAATTCCGCGGATGAGCTCAGCACTCCGGCGGATCCGCTGGATCCCCCTCCTGGCCGTATCCGCCCTCGCCCTCGGCGGCGGCACCGCGATCGGCTGGGCGCTCGGCGCCGCCGACCCGGCGCCGGTCGTGCGCGAGCCGCTCGCTCAGACCTCGAAGGCCCGGGGCGCTCCCGACCGGACCCTGGCGCTGACGCGGATCACGATCCAGCCCGGCACGGCCCTCGCCCTCCATCATCACCCGGGTACCCAGATCGCCTACATCGACTCCGGCGTCCTCACCTACACGGTCGACCAGGGGACGGCGCGGGTCAAGAAGGGCCCCGCCGACGACCATCCGGTCCTCGTCCGCAAGCTCGAGGCCGGCGACACCGCCCGCCTGAAGCCGAAGCAGTGGATCGTCGAGCAGCCGAGCGACCATCACCACGCCGCCAACGAGGGCGACGTGCCGGTCGTGCTCTACCTCTCGACGCTGTTCCCGAAGGGCGCCCCGCCCTCGATCCCGGGCTGATCCCGGCCCGGAAAGAGCGAAGCCCGCCCGATCGAAATCGGACGGGCTCCGGCCCACGAATCTGTCGGTCGAGGGGGTTTAGACCCGCTCGGCCTTCTCGTCGTCGCCGAACTCGACGATGCCTGCGAGCACATACAGGCAGAGGGCGAACATCGCCAGCGACCAGAACCAGTGAGCGCTGTCGATCGACAGCAGCGCCCAGAAAGCGCCGACGCCGGCGCCGATGACGCCGATGACGCGCCCGTAGGCGTTGCCGGCCATCAGCGAGAATCCGCCGGTCACCTGGACGAGACCGAGAATGATCAGGACCCAACCGACGGCGCTCAGGTCGCTGAGGACGATTCGCGTGTCGCCGGCCCACCAGGTTGCGTTGTCGAGGGCGCCGATCCCGTAGATCACGTTCAGCGTGCCCAGAATCAGCAGCATGATCGCCGCAAAGACGACCCGGCCAGTGCCTCTCATAGATAACTCCTTCAGTCGGCGGCCGCGCGTGGGCCGCATTAATCCGACTATGTGCCGGTATCCAGAAGGTAGATACTCCGTTCAGGCACGATCTCATCCATTTGGGGTGATCCGTGCAGAACGCGATCGGTCAACCGGCTTCATTCCGATCGGGTGACTGAGTTCGTGATCGGGACGGATAGGCTGGGGGCGCAAACTTGAACGAGAGGAGCGCTCTGTGGAAGCCGGTGAACTAGAGGGAATGGGGCCGATCGACTACGTACTGATCGAATGGCCCGACGAGCCGCCGACCGGTGAGGCGGCGCCGATCATCTTCGACCTCGTCGAGCGCGGAATCATCCGCGTCCTCGACTTCGCGATCTTCGCCAAGAACGAGGACGGCGACGTCGCCGCGATCGACTTCGGAGAGCTGCCCGAGCAGGCGTCCGCCCTCGAGGACTTCCAGGGCGCCCAGTCCGGGATTCTCAGCGAGGACGACCTCGCCGAGGCCGCCGCGGCGATCACGCCCGGAGCCCTCGCAGCCCTGATCGTCTACGAGAACACCTGGGCCGCCCCGTTCGCGACCGCCGTCCGCCGCACCGGCGGGCAGCTCGTCAGCACGGAGCGGATCCCCGTGCAGGCGTTCCTCGCGGCGCTCGACGCCGTCGAGGCCGGCTGACCCGACCGAACTGAAGAGAAAGGACCAGATCGAATGCCAGGATTGATCAGAGGAGTCGCACGGACGGCGGTAATCGCCGGCACCGCGACGACCGTCAGCAACCGCGTGTCCCGTCGCCAGGCCGGCAAGTGGGCCGCTCAGGACCAGGCCGCCTACGAGCAGCAGGCACCGCCGCCGCAGGCAGCGCCCGCCGCACCGGCGCCCGACCCGATCGCCCAGCTCAAGGAGCTCGGTGAGCTCCGCGACAGCGGCGTCCTCACCGACGAGGAGTTCGCGGCCCAGAAGGCCAAGATCCTCGGCTAGGCCGGCGGCTGAAACGAGGTCGTCGCACCGAACGGATCGGTGACGACGATCCCGTCGCCGTCCGCGGCGACTTCGTAACCGGCCGCCTCGAGACGGCCGCGCAGCTCGGCGATCGCGCCGGAGTCGATCACGACCGTCCAGCGCTCGAGCCCGACGACGTCGTCGGGGGCCGGCGGGACGCCGGCGCCCTTCCAGACGTTGAGACCGAGGTGATGGTGGTAGCCGCCGGCGGCGATGAAGGCCGCGCTGCCGAAGTTGGTCATCACCTCGAAGCCGACGAGGTCCCGCCAGAACGCGAGCGCCTCGTCGACGTCGCCGACGTGCAGGTGCAGATGGCCGACCCGGGTGTCGCGATCGGCGTGCTCGGACGGCTCCTCGGAGGCGACGGGTGCGACCAGGCCCTCGAGGTCGAGCGGGCGCGGGCCGATCGTGGTCGGATCGCGGAGGTCGCCCCAGTGCTCGCGACCGCGGTCGGCGGCGAGCTCGATGCCGTTGCCGTCGGGATCGGGGAGGTAGATCGCCTCGGAGATGCCGTGGTCGGAAGCTCCCTGGATCGGCGTCCTCGTCTCGGCGAGGCGGCGCACGGCCCGGCCGAGCTCCTGACGGGTCGGAAACAGCAGCGCGAAGTGGTAAAGCCCGGAATGGCGGCCGGCGGGGCGCGCGTCGGGCCGCTCATGGAGGACGAGGAGGTCGCCGGCTCCGGCGCCGAGGCGGGCCACGTCGCCCTCGCGCTCACGGAGGCGGAGGCCGATCGACCGCTCGTAGAAGGCGATCGAGCGATCGAGGTCGGTGACGACGATGTGCACCGGACCGAGCTCGAGGTCGGCCGGCAGCACCGGCTGGGTGGCGACGTCCTGAGGGTCCGCAGAAAGGTTGCTCATGCAACTATCTTGCCAGAACGCCGGCGGTTTGTAAAGGGGCCGCGCTACGGTGTCCGGCGTGAGCGACGAGCGGGCCGAAGCGGGGGCGCTAGGAGCGAGGTTGGATGCGATCTGGGAGCGTCGGCTCCCGGCCGTCGTGGCGCGAATCGCCCTGATCGAAGACGCAGTCGGTGCGCCCGAGGGCGACCTCCCGGCTGCGAGGACGGAGGCGCACAAGCTCCGCGGGCTGCTCGGGACCCTCGGCGTCGGCGCGGGATCGGAGATCGCGGGTCGCATCGAGACCGACCTCGAGCGCCTGATCGGGGGGGATGCGGGCCCGGAGCTGCCCGCTCGCGTCCTCGGGCTGTGCGGTGAGCTGCGCGACGCCGTCGGCGCCAGGCGCCCGGGGTCAGAGGACGACTGACCTCGCGATCACGAGGATCGCGACGATCACGAGGATCGCGATCCCGCGGAGCATCAGCATCGTCTCGGCCCGTCGGTTAGCGGCGACCTCTTCGGCGAATTCGCATTCCAGGCGCATCGTCGCGAGTCGGCGCTCATACGGCCTCACCGATCCTTCCGGTCTTCTCGGTCTTGTCCCAGCTCATCTCCGCGCCGCGCAGCTCCTTCACGTAGGCGGTGGCGGTCACTCGCGGTCAGCAGCGGCCCGTACCCGACGATGTAGAGGAGCGGCGCGACGAGCCACTGCTGATGCCCCGACTTCGCCAGACGCCGGACCCCGTAGGCGGCCAGCATCGACAGCGACAGCCATGCGTAGATAGCGAGGATCACGATGCTCAGGTCGGCGCTGGCCGGGTTCACTCCGAGGGTCGACAGCAGCGGCGGGTAGGACGCGTAGATGATGATCGCCAGCGAGATCAGCCCCGGGGAACGCGATCGCCCTCGAGCCAGGCAATGCTTCGCCGTGTCGCCAGTCGACCGAGAAGCTCGAGAGCGTGATGAACAGATAGGTGAACACGTTGATCGCCCAAAGCGTCTGGAAGACGTTCACGGAGAACTCGCGGTCGATCAGATAGAGCGAGATCAGGCCGACCGACGCAGCGACCATGAAGATCGGCATCAGCGTCACCGAGAACCAGATCAGCGCGAAGCTGATGCCCGCCGAGCCGACCGCCGTTGTGACGCCGGCAGCCAGACGTCGCTGAACTGCCGCGTCGACCTGGACGTTGCCCCGTCCCCACCGCAGCCGCTGCTTCCACAGCCCCTCGATGCTCGCGCGGCTCCTCCGCCCAGACGACCGCGTTGGGCTCGAAGACGACGCGCTTGCCGACCAGCTGGATGTTGAAGGTGGTGACCGTGTCCTCGGCGAGGGTCCTCGGTGTCGATCCGGCCGCCGATCGCTTCGAGTGCGCCCCTCGTCACCAGCTGCGACGCCTCCCGCCAGGCACGCTTGGACCCCGAGCACGTTCTGGGCGCGCCGGGCGGCGGCCTGCGCGGTGATGTACTCGAACGCGACGAAGCGGTTCAGGTAGGCGGGGGGTTCACTTCCCTCCTTGATGTAGGCCGTCACGGCGCCCACGCTCGGATCGGCGAGCCGCCGGGTCATCAGTCCGCAGTGCCTCGGCGGTGAGGAGGACGTCGGCGTCGATGACCAGCACCGCCTCGTACCAGCCGTCCGCCTGGATGACCCCGAGCCCGTGGTTGATCGTCGCCGCCTTGCCCTCTCCGCCGTGCTCGCGACGCAGGTGGAAGACGACGCCCTCGTGCTCGTGCGGCGCTTCGCGGTGGCGATGCGCCGGCGTCTCGTCGGTGCTCGCGTCGTCGACCACGTAGATCCGCAGGCACTCCCGCGGGTACTGGAGCGCCAGCGAGGCGCTCGAGCGTCCGTCGCGATCACGGCTCCCTCGTTCCAGGCTGGGATCACGATCGCCACCCGCGGGTGGTAACGGCTCGAAGCTTGCCGCCGAGCCGCAGCCGCTGGCACGCGGCGAGCATGAACTGGTAGCAGCCGACTAGGGGCGGGATCCCGCCCGCGAGCGCCATGCCCACGAGGCAGCCACTCGAGGGCCCGCATTTCAGTCCGGCCTGCGGGCGCCCGGTTCGATCGCGTGCTCGAGCCGTCGCGCTCCGGACCGCGGCGCGACGTCGCGCAGTGCGAGTAGCGCCCGATCGTCCCGGGCCGGTGGCTGTCGGTGCTGAAGAGCAGCGCGACCCCGCGCTCGACGAAGGGAGCGACGGTCCTCGCGGAGGGGCAGCTCCAGCGCTCGTCGACCTCGATCCTCGGCCGCCCTCGGCGGCGGCGTCCGCGAGCCTCTCGATCAGTTCGATCGGAACGTCGGCCTCATCGACGCCGATCTTCGGGAGTACGCTGAAGAGGTGGGCGATGACGACGTCGTCGTGATTCGCGCACGGCGGCCGCAGTCGAGTCGACGATCGCCTCCAGCACCTCGCGTCGCCGTCCAGCTCGCCGGCTCGCGATCGCGCTCGCGGATCTCCTTCGGATGGTGGGGCCCGTCGGCGAGGGGCACCTGATGGTCGGCCGCGTAGATGCGGTCGATTCCCTCGATCAGCCCCGCCAGTGGGCAGGTCGAGGCTTGCCGCTCGTGTCGAGGAGCTTCGCCTCGATGCCGCAGAGAAGCTCGACGTCGGTCCGCTCGCGCGCCTCGGCGACGGCGGCGACGAAGTCGGGTACCCAGTCGGTCGACTCCCGCACGTGGTCGACGCAGGTCATCCGCCTCAGCCCGAGCCGCTCCGCCTCGGCGACGTTCTCGGCGATCGTCCCGCTTCCCGTCGGAGAACGTCGAGTGGATGTGCATGTCCTCGGCGATGAAGCCGGAGCGCGCTCGGCTCGTGGCCACCGGCGTCGGCGCGGCGTCGACCGGCATCGCCTCGACGCCCAGCTCCTCGGTGTCCATGAACAGTCTCCTCCATCATCCGCACCATCGCGGCGGGGCGGTACGCGATCCGGCCGCACCGGATCGGGCTCCCCAGCGCCTCCCCGACGCAGAGCTTCGGCATGTCGATGCCGCTCGCGACCGTCAGCGGCATCGTGCCCGGGAACCGCGGGTTGACCTCGAGAAGCGCCGGCTCGCCGCTGGCCGCGTCCTTGACCTGGACGTTCGCGACGCCGGTCAGATGGATTCGCTCGGCGACCATCCGACCGAACTCCTCGAGCGCCGCGTCGCGCTTGGTCACACCGCAGACCGCGATCCCCGAGTCGACCCGGAGCCGCTCGCGGGGAACCACGGCGACGACCTCGCCGTCGCTGCGGGCGAGGACGTCGATCGAGTACTCGGGGCCCGGCAGGTTCTCCTGCACGAGCATCGGTTCCGTCTCGCGGGATGCCGCTCGAGCGCCTCGCGGGTCTCGATCAGCATGATCCCCGCGAGATCCACTGCCCGTCCGCGGCTTGACGAAGGCGGGCAGCGGGACGTCGCCGAGGGATCCCAGTCTCGTCCGCGACCGCGCAGCGGGGCACGCGAACCGAGCCCTCACAGGCCTCGTGGAGGCGCCACTTGTCCAGGCAGATCCGCAGCGTCTCCTCGCTCGCGTAGCACGAGGGCGATGCCGGCCGCCTCGAACTGCCCGCGCCGCTCCGCCACCGGGATCAGCTCGGTGTCGACGGTCGGGACGAGACGTCCACTCGGTGCTCGATGCACAGGTCGAACGTGTCGCTCGGCGAAGCGAGGATCGTCCCCGCGGGGCGAGGATCAGCCGCCGCGCGGGCGGGACCAGAGTAGAGGCCGGCGGCGCAGGGGTCGATGTCGGCCGGCGAAGGAGCTCCAGCCGGTCGCCTTCCTCGGCGAGGTTCCGGAGCAGGCAGTAGCCGGACGGCCCGCCGGCGCCCGTGATCAGGATCGCGAGCGCGCTGAGCCGTCAGCGGGCATCGGCGGGAACCCCCATCCGGGCGGGCGCCGCCGACTGGTCCACCGGGCCGCCGAGATCGGCATCGCGCACTACCTCGAGCGGCTCGACGTAGCGGGTGTTGGCGAATCGCGCCCAGTAGCGGGCGGTCGACCGCAGCAGCTCCTCGTCGAGGTAGGAGCGGATCTCGACCTGCGATCCGTAGGCCCCGATCGCCTCGATCTTGCGATCGAGGAAGGCGTCGATGGAGACGAAGCGCGTCGGGCGGAAGTCGACCGTCGACGACGGCGCCTGGTAACAGAGCGACCCGGGGTACCTCGCGAGCGGCGACCAGGGTTGCGTTATGGACGCCGCGATGGTCCTGGTGGACGTCGCGCGGACGTGTGCGTGTAGATCCTCGTCGGGTCGGACCGCGTCGATCACGTCCTTGATCGCCGCGATCGTCTCGGCGCCGTCGCTGACGCCCGTGTCCGGCAGGTCCTTGTGGAAGAGCCTCGCCCCGATCAGCGCCGCCGCCCGCTCGGACTCGGCGGCGCGCTGGTCCGACGGCGCCGCCGTGCTCGCCGCCGGTCAGGGTCAGGATCGCGACCTCGTCGCCGGCGTCGGCATGGCGGAGGAGGATTCCGCCGACCCCGATCTCGACGTCATCGGGATGGGCTCCGACCGCGAGCACGCGCTGACGCCCCGCCGCCCGGCGGCCCGCCGTCGCCTCCATCAATTCCTCAACCTTGGCGATCAGCGCCGCCGGCGCGAGCGGTTTCGTCATGTAGTCGTCGGCGCCGGCCCGGATCGCGCCGATCGCGTAGTCGAAGCTCGACCGACCCGAAACGATCAGCGTTGAGAGCGTCCTGTCCGCCTCCCTTGCGCTGCCGATGAACTCGATCCCGTTCGCCTCCGGAAGTTCGATGTCGGCGATGATCAGGTCCCAGCGGCGCTCAGGCAACATCTCGAGGGCCCGCTCGGCACTGCCTGCCCAGGTCACGTCCGCGACCGAACTCAAAATCTCGGCGACAACCTCGGCCAGCACCTCATCGTCCTCGACCAGCAGTACGAAACGCCGTCCGGCCCGCCACCCCGATTTCTTCGATCCCCAGCCTGGTTTCCCGGCATGTGAATCCCTTTCCACTTGGCTCCATCCCATCGGCAGGCGGACAAGTTGCCTTTATGTCCACCCCGCGCTTGAGAACACCTGTCCGCTGTCGATGTGAGCAGCGACGTGGATTCGAGCAGGTCAGACGCAGGGGAAACCGCCGAGACCGCCGGTCGGAAGCGGTGATGCTCGGCCACGGGCCTGGCCGCTTGCGCCGTAGCGACACGCTTCATCCCTTCGTCCGCGGTGTCTCGAAGCGGGAGGTGCGGCTCTTCCAGGCCGCGTTCGTCCTCACCTTCCCGCTCATGCCGCTCGATCGTCGATGTCGACCCTCGTCCCCTACGTCGCCGCATCGCCATCGCCGTGGCCCTCACGGCCATGATCCTCTTCGCGCCCTGGGACCGGTGGCCGCCGCTGCGCCCGCATCGTGCCGCCGATCCTCGGCATCTTCGTCGTCGCCCTGCTGCGGCAGGCCGGCGGCGGCGACGGCCGCGGGGATCTCCGCGCTGATGCTTCTCGGCGTGGTCTGGGTCGCCCTCTACGACGATCGCAGGGGCCTGGTGATCACGATCGCGCGCCATGGGCGTTGCTCTCGCCGACTCCGATCCTGGTGTTCGGACCGCCCGTCTATCCGCCCGTCGAGTGGCGCCGAGCCGTGGTCCTCGTCGGCATCGCGATCATCATCGGCATCACCATCCAGCGCCTCGTGCAGCGGGTTCGCGATCGTGGCGAGGAGGCGGCGCGCGGCCGCGAGTTCGTCCTCGCCGTCATGAACTCGGCCGGCGAGGGAATCGTCAGCATCGACACTCATGGCCGGGTCGAGTACGCGAATCCCGCCGGCTGCACGATGCTCGGATACGAGCGGGACGAGATCCGCGGCGAGAAGTTTCCACGAGCTGGTCCACCACACGCGCGAGGACGGCTCCGCATTCCCTCATGACGAGTGCCCGATCCACGAGACGATGCTCCACGGGAGCGAGCAGGAGGTCGACAACGACCTCTTCTGGCGAAAGGACGGCTCGTCGTTCCCCGTCTACTACAAGAGCTCGGTGATCGACAGCCAATCCGACTCCGGCGTCGTCGTCACCTTCACCGACATAACCCAGCGCCGCCGCATCGAGAAGATGAAGGACGAGCTGGTCTCCGTCGTCAGCCACGAGCTCCGCACGCCGCTGACCTCGATCCGCGGTTCGCTCGGCCTGATCGCCGGCGGAGCCGCCGGCGAGATCCCGCCGCGAGGCCGAGCGGATGATCGGCATCGCCGTCACCAACACCGACCGTCTCGTCCGCCTGATCAACGAGATCCTCGACATCGAGCGCATCGAGTCGGGCCGGGTGGAGATGTCGCGCCGTCTCTGCGACTCCAAGGACCTGATGGAGCATGCGGCCGCGACGATGGCGTCGCAGGCGGAGGCCGAAGCGGACCTGGATCGAGCGTGAGCCCTGCTCGGTGCCGCTCTGGGCGGACCCCGACCGGATCATGCAGACGCTGATGAACCTGCTCTCGAACGCGGTCAAGTTCTCGCCCGCGCGGCGAGCCGGTGCGTCTGCGGGCGACCGCGGACCGACAGCGAGGTCCGCTTCGAGGTCATCGATCGCGGCCGCGGCATCCCGGCCGACCAGCTCGAGAGCGTCTTCGAGCGCTTCGGCCAGGTCGACGCCTCCGACTCGCGGGAGAAGGGCGGCACCGGGTTGGGCCTGCCGATCGCGCGCAGCATCGTTCATCAGCACGGAGGACGGATCTGGGCCGAGAGCGCCCGGGGACGGAACGACGATGGCCTTCACCCTGCCGGCCGTCGCCTCCACCCGAGCGGCCGCCGACGACGAGGACTCGGACGGACGGCTCGCCCTCGTGATCGAGGACGACGCCGACCTCACCCAGGTGCTCGAGGCGCTTCTCGACGGCAGCCGGTCTTAACGTCTGGACGGCGCCCGGCGCGACCGAGGCTGTGCAAGCTGCTCGGCCGGCGCCGCCCCGACCTGATCGTCCTCGATCTGGCGCTGCCCGATGCCGACGGCAGCGAGCTCGTCCGCTGGATGCGCGGCCAGCCCGAGCTCGTCGACGTCCCGCTCGCCGTCTACACGGTCCGGGACCTCGACCGAGGCTCGATCGCGAGCAGCTCCAGCTCGGGCCGAGCCTCCATGCGACGAAGAGCGTCGTCGAGCCGGCCGAGCTCGTCCGCCGTCCGCCATGGCCCTGCTCCTCGAGCCGAGGCCGACCGCGTGACCTTCGCGGAGGCCGGTCGTCTGACGCCGCCGGGTGCTGATCGTCGACGACGAGGCCGACATCCGCGAGATCGCGCGGATGTGCCTCGAGGACGTGGCCGGCTGGCAGGTCGTGGACGCCGCCGACGGCCGCGAGGCGACCGAGACCGTCCGTGACGAGCTTCCCGACGCCGTCCTCCTCGACGTGATGATGCCGGACCTCGACGGCCCCGCAACCCTCGGGCTCATCCGCGAGCACTGCTGCCGGCCGAGGAGCTTCCGGTGCTATTCCTGACTGCGAAGGTCAACTCGTTTCGACCCCGAGCGGCTCGAGGAGCTCGGCGCGCAGGGCGCGATCGCCAAGCCCTTCGACCCGATGACCCTCCACACGCAGATCGGCGCGGTTCTCGGCTGGGCCTGACTCAGTCGAAGACGACGGCCTGGCGCACGGCCTCGCCGGCAGCGAGGCGGTCGAACCCCTCGTTGATCTCGTCGAGGGCGAGCCGGTGGGTGAGCAGCCTCGAGACGTCGAGCCGGCCCTGGCGGTAGAGATCGATGAAGAGGGGGAGGTCGCGGGCGGGGACGCTCGAGCCGAGGTAGGAGCCCTGCAGGACGCGCTCCTCGGCGACGAGCGAGACGGCCGGAATGCTGAGCATCTGGGCGGGGTCGGGGAGGCCGACGGTCGTCGTCGTGCCGCCGCGTCGCGTCGCGTCGTAAGCGTCGGTGAGGACGCGGGCGCTGCCGACCGTCTCGATCGCGTGGTCGGCACCTCCGCCGGTGATCTCGCGGATCGCCGCGACGGCGCCCGGCCCGGCCTCGACGGTGTGCGTCGCGCCGAGTTCGGTGGCGAGCGCGAGCTTGTCGGCGACGACGTCGACGGCGACGATCGTCCCGGCCCCCTGGAGGACCGCCCCGAGCAGCGCCGAGAGGCCGACGCCGCCGAGGCCGAAGACGGCGACGCGCTGCCCGGGCTCGATCCGCGCGGCGTTGACTGCGGCGCCGACGCCGGTCAGCACCGCGCAGCCGAACAGGGCCGCGATCTCGAAGGGGAGCTCGGGGTCGACCTTCACCGCCGAGGCCTGCGAGACGACGATGTGGTCGGAGAAGGCGGAGACGCCGAGGTGGTGGTTGATCTCGTCGCCGGCCGCCGTGTGCAGCCGCCGCTCGCCGCTGAGCAGGGTCCCGGCCGCGTTCGCGGCGGCGCCGGGCTCGCAGAGGGCCGCCCGCCCGGCGAGGCAAGGCTCGCACTCGCCGCAGGCGGGGACGAACGCGAGGACGACGTGGTCGCCGGTCGCGAACCCGCTGACGCCCTCGCCGGTCTCGACGACCTCGCCGGCGGCCTCGTGGCCGAGCGCCATCGGCATCACCCGGGGCCGTGAGCCGTTGATGACCGAGAGGTCGGAGTGGCAGAGGCCGGCGGCCCCGACCCTGACCAGCAGCTCGCCGGGCCCGGGCGGGTCGAGCTCGAGCTCGGCGATCTCGATCGGGCGCGACTCCGCGTAGGGAGCCGGGGCGCCCATCTCGCGGAGGACCGCGCTGCGGACCTTCACTCCGCAGCCCCGCCGCCCGGCTGCAGGCGTTCGAGGCTGGCCCGCAGCCGCGGCGGCATCTCGGCCGGCCGCCGCGTCTTCGCGTCGACGAAGACGTGCACGAACCAGCCCGTCGCCGACGCCTCCTCGGCGCCGGCGGCGAACAGGCCGATCTCGTAGCGGACGCTCGAGTTGCCGAGCTTGCCGACCCGCAGGCCGGCCTCGACGTCGTCGGGGAACGAGAAGCCGTCCCGGTAGGTGCAGTGCGACTCCGCGCAGACACCGATCACGTCGCCGTCGTGGATGTCGAGGCCGCCCTCTTCGATCAGCCACCTGTTGATGACCGTGTCGAAGAAGGCGTAGTACTCGACGTTGTTGACGTGCCCGTAGACGTCGTTGTCGGCCCAGCGCGTCTGCAGGGTCGCACGGTGCGGGTAGGCGTCCCGCGTCTCGGCGTCGTCGCTCATCCCAGGTCCCTCGCCGGGGTCAGCCGGCGAGCGTCGCCTCGAGCGTGATCTCCGGGCCGGTCAGCGCCTTCGAGACCGGGCACTGCTCCTTGGCCGTCTTCGCGTGACCCTCGAAGTCCTCCTGGGAGATCCCGGGGACGGTGCCGGTGGTGACGAGCTCGATCTTGTGGATCTCGAAGCCGCCGTCGGTCCGCCGCAGGTAGACGCTCGCGTCGGTCTCGACGCTCTCCGGCTGGTGGCCGGCGGTGCTGAGGATCAGCGTCAGCGCCATCGAGAAGCACGACGCGTGTGCCGCGGCGATCAGCTCCTCGGGGTTGGTCCCCTTGCCGTCGCCGAATCGCGACGCCGCCGAATACGTGCCCTCGAGCGACTTGGTCCCGGTGTCGACTGTGCCCTCGCCGCTCTCGATGTCTCCCGTCCACTTCGCATGCCCTGTGGCCGCCATGTCGATCTCCTTCTCTGGCTTGTAGCTCCGGGCATCATCGTCGCAAGTCGCGGCGCCCGGCCGCGCGCAGGTCAGCCGCCGCCGGGGCCGGGGGAGGGCCGCGCGCCCTCGGCCATCTGCTGCAGGCCGGGGAGGACGAGTGCCACGACCCAGTCCGTCAGCTGCTCGGCGGTGGCTTCGGGATGCTCGCCCCACCACTCGACGAGGCCCTCGTAGACGCCGTTGAGGCCGCGGGTGATCGCGCTCACCTCGAGCCGATCGGGCTCGCCGCCGAGGGCATGCGCCGTCGCCGAGATCGCCGCGGCGACGAGCGCGTCCTGGCGGGTGCGGATCTCGGCGACCTTTTCCGCCACCGCCGCTGTCGATGACTCGATCGAGCGGACCGCTCCGAACGCCATCGAGAACGTCGCCCGGCGTTCGCCCGCGAAGCGGAAGAACGCGAGGCTGCCGCTCCGCAGGAGGTCCTCGGGGTCGGTGCGCCCGGCGACCGCAGTCCGGACCGCGTCGTTGAGCTCGATGCCCATCTCGTCGATGACCGCGACGAGCAGTCCCTCCTTCGACCCGAACTGGTCGTAGATCACCGGCTTGGAGACGCCGGCGCGGCTCGCGAGCTCGTCCATCGAGGCGGCCTCGAGCCCGCGCTCGGCGAACAGAGCCGTCGCCAGCTCCAGCAGGTGCCGGCGGCGCAGCTCGCGAGGGACCCGCCGGTGCGGATGGCCGGCGAGCTCGCGCTCGATCGCGGCGAGCCGCTCCGATCGGGGCTGCTGTTCTGTGGTCGACGTCACACTTGAACCTACTCTCAGTAACCTACCATGAGTAGGGAACGGAAACAGGGCTCCGCAGACGGGGTCCGCGAGGCGAGGAGCCGCAGGCATGGCGACGACGATCGAGCAGCGGCGAAGGTTCACGAGGTCGCCGTCATCGGCACCGGCTTCGCCGGCCTCGGCATGTCGATCAAGCTGAAGCGGCAGGGGATCACCGACTTCGTCGTCCTCGAACGCGCCGCCAGCGTCGGCGGCACCTGGCGCGACAACACCTACCCCGGCATCCAGTGCGACGTTCCCTCACACCTCTACTCGCTCTCCTTCGCGCCGAACCCGGACTGGTCGCGGGCCTTCTCGCCCGGTCAGGAGATCTGGGAGTACCTGAAGCGGACCGCCGACGAGCAGGGGATCACCCCGCACATCCGCTTCGACAGCGAGGTCACCGAGGCCCGCTGGAGCGAGGAAGAGCGGATCTGGGTCGCTGCAGACGGCGTCCGGCGAGGTCCGCTGCCGAGTTCTCGTCGCCGGCCTCGGCGGGCTCGTCGAGCCGCGGCTCCCCGACGTGCCCGGGATCGAGGACTTCCCGGGCGAGGTCATGCACTCGGCCCGCTGGAACCACGACTACGACCTGCGCGGCAAGCGGGTCGCCGTGATCGGGACCGGCGCCTCGTCGATCCAGATCGTGCCGCAGATCCAGCCGCTCGTCGCCGAGCTCGACCTCTTCCAGCGGACGCCCGCCTGGATCGCGCCGCGGCGCGACCACGCGATCAGCGCCCGCCGCCGCCGGCTCTACCGCCGCTTCCCGATCCTCCAGAAGCTGACCCGCGCAGTGGATCTTCTGGAGCCGCGAGGTGATGGTGCTCGGCCTCGTCAAGCGGCCGCAGCTGCTCGGCGTCGTCGAGCGCGCCGCCCGCGCCCACCTCGACCACCAGGTCCCCGACCCGGAGCTGCGGGCGAAGCTGACGCCCGACTACACGATCGGCTGCAAGCGGATCCTGATCTCCAACGACTTCTATCCGGCGCTCGGCAAGCCGAACGTCGACGTCATCCCCGAGGGCCTCGTCGGAGTCCGCGAGCAACCGCGTCGTCGGCAGCGACGGATCCGAGCGCGAGGTCGACGCGATCGTCCTCGGCACCGGCTTCCAGGTCACCGACTTCCCCGGCGCACGGATCATCTACGGCCGCGACGGCGACCGCAGCCTCAGCGACATCTGGCAGGGCAGCCCGCGGGCCAACCGCTGCACGACCGTCGCCGGCTTCCCGAACCTGTTCGTCCTCGGCGGCCCCAACGACGGGATCGGCCACACCTCGGCGGTCGAGATGATCGAGCACCAGTTCACCTACGTGCTCGACGCGCTGGCGACGATGCGCCGCGAGGGCATCGCCGCCGTCGACGTCCGTCCCGAGGTTCAGGACCGCTACGTCGCCGAGCTCGACCGGAAGATGGACAAGACCGTCTGGCTGCAGGGCGGCTGCGCGAGCTGGTACCTCGACAGCCAGGGCCGCAACTCGACGCTCTGGCCCGACTGGACGGCGCAGCACGCCCGCGACACCGAGCACTTCGACGTCGCCGAGTACGACGTCGAGCCGGTCGCCGAGCCCGATCGGGAGCTGACCCCGGCCTGATCCGGCCGGCCTGCCATCCTCGTCGGGATGGCTGAGGTTCCCCAGGATCCGATCCCGGGCACGGTGCCCGTCGGCGACGCCGAGCCCGACGCCGAGCCCACGTATGCGGTCGGTCGCTACGCGGCGGCGCTCCGCAAGTACATGCGCGAGCGGGCGCGGGTCCAGGTCATCGGCGAGGTCACCAATCTCCGCCTCGCCGGCAAGTCGGCTTACTTCGAGCTCCGCGACTCCGAGGGCGCGCTGCAGTGCTCGATGTGGCGCACCGACTGGGACAAGCTGAAGCTCCCGGAGGGGTCGATCCGCGACGGCACCGAGGTCGTCGTCTTCGGTGGCCCCGACTACTACCCGGGAAGCGCCACTGCCTCGCCGTCGTTCAGCTTCCGCTGCACGCGCCTCCGCCTCGCCGGCGAGGGCGACCTGCTCGCGCAACTCGCCGAGCTCCGCCGCAAGCTCGCCGACGAGGGCCTCTTCGAACCGCAGAAGCGGCTGCCGCGCCCGGTCCTGCCGCGGACGATCGGCATCGTCACCGGCCGCGACTCGGCGGCGATGGCCGACCTCCTCGCCGGGCTCGAACGGCGCTCGTGGCGCGGCACGGCGATCTTCGCCCACCCGCCGGTCCAGGACCGGCACGCGGCGCCGAAGATCGGCCGCGCCCTCAGCGACCTCGCCGCGGTGCCGGAGGTGGAGGCGATCGTCGTCGCCCGCGGCGGCGGCAGCCTCGCCGACCTCTGGGCCTTCTGCGACGAGACGCTCTGCCGGACCGTCGCGCTCCTTCGCGTGCCGGTGATCTCCGCAGTCGGCCACGAGTCCGACCGGACGCTCCTCGACGACGTCGCCGCCGTCTGCTGCTCGACGCCGACCCACGCAATCGAGGAGACGGTCCGGATCGACGTCGCCGACGCCCACGACCGTGCTGCTGCCGCCGCGCGCCGCCTCGCCCGCTGCGGTCCCGAGGTCGGCGCCCAGCGCGCCCATCGGCTCGTCGCCATCGCCCGCGCCTTCGAACACCACACCGACGGACAGCGCCGCTTCCTGCACCAGAAGATCCGCGAGGTCCGTGCCGCCGCCGCCCGGATCCTCGCCCGTGGTGGGAGTGACGTCGCCCGGCGCGGGCTCGTCCTCTCCCGTAAGCGCGATGCGACCCTCCACGCCGCCGCGGGCGCCGACCGGCGGCTGGCCGCGACCGCCGCCGGGCTTCGCCACCGCGAGCGGGCAGCCACCGATGCCCGGGAGGCGGCGCTCGAGCGGATCGCCCTGACGCTGGCCGCCCACGAGCCCGAGCGCGTCCTCGAGCGCGGCTACGCGATCGTCACGGACGCAGGCGGGGACGACGTCGTCACCAGCGCCGAGGCCGCACGCCGCGAGCCGCGCCTCCGCGTCCGCTTCAGCGACGATGATGTCCTCACGGAGGTGGTCGACGATGACTGAGAACGAAGGCGGCGCGGAGCCGCAGGACGCGAAGCCGCAGAGCCCGAAGCCACAGAGTTACGAGGCGGCGATCGCGCGCCTCGAGGAGATCCTCGGTCGCCTCGACTCCGGCAAGGCCGAGCTGCGCGAGACGCTCGAGCTCTGCCGCGAGGGCAAGACGCTCGTCGAGTACTGCAAGGGCGAGCTCGACGCGGTCTCCGGCGAGCTCCAGCGGCTCGACCTCGACGACCTCGTCCGCAAGTTGGAGGCCGGCGCCGCCGCCCCCGGCACCGTCGGCTCCGACCCCGTTTCCAGCTGAATCACGCAGGGGCGGGGCTGGGCGCACCGCACCACGTCGCCAGCGCCTCCGCGAGCCCGTCCCGGCCGCCCGCGCCGGCCCAGGCGACGTATCCGTCGGGGCGGATCAGGACGGCGCCCGGTGCGGCGACCGTGCCGATCGCCGGGAGTTCCCACTCGCCCTCGCAGCTCGCCGCGACGAGCCGGACCCGATCCGCCCAGCCGTCAACGCCGAGCCCACCCGGTTCGCCGAGGTCGAGCACGACCGGGCGGGCGTCGTGGAGCAGCTCGTAGACCCGTCGCGGGCCGTCGGCCGTCGTCAGGTCGAGGTCCGGCATCCGCCGCCCGAGCACCGGATGCCCCTCGCCGAGGTCGTAGTGGATGTCGAGGCCGGCCAGCGTCGCCGCGAAGCGCCGGCGCGGCTCCTCGGATTCGAGCAGCTCGGCGATCGTGTCGCGCAACGCCGCGGTCCGGTCGTCCTGCCGCCGCAGGGCCACGAAGGCCATCGTGTGCCGGAGCACGCCGGTGCCGACCGGATGGCGTTCGGAGTGGTAGCTGTCGAGGAGCTCGTCCGGCGACGATCCGGCGACCACCTGCGCCAGCTTCCAGCCGAGGTTGATCGCGTCCTGGACGCCGGTCTGGAGGCCCTGCCCTCCGTCGGGAGGGTGGATATGGGCCGCGTCGCCGGCGACGAGCACCCGCCCTGTCCGGTAGGCGTCGGCTTGGCGGGCCGCGTCGGTGAACCGCGAGATCCAGGTCGGGCTGTGGATCCCGTAGTCGGTCCCGTAGACGTCGATCAGCCCCTCGCTCAGGTCGCGGAGGGAGGGCTCGGCCGCGGCGTTGACGCTCGGCTCGGTGACCATCACCCGGACCGGCCCGTGGTCTGCGAAGACGACCTCGCCGTCGCAAATCTCGTAATCGACCCTGCCGATCGAATGGATTCCGGCGTCGTTGCGCCGGATTCCAAGCTCCGGCTGCTCGGACATCTCCGCCTCGGCGATCAGGGCGCTCGTCGTCGGATCCGATCCCGGGAAACCGATGCCGGCCTCCTTGCGGATCCGGCTGCGACCGCCGTCGCAGCCGACGAGGTACTGCGCCCGCAGCGACCCGCCGCCGGCCAGCTCGATGTCCACGCCGCCCTCGTCCTGCGTGAACCCGCTCACCTCCCTCCCGTACGCGACTCGCACGCCGAGCTCGCCGACCCACTCGGCGAGGATGCGCTCGATCTCGTTCTGCCAGAGCCCCAGCGTGTAGGGGTGGCTGCTCGGGACGTCGCCCAAGTCGAGCGACACCCCGGCGAACTGGCTCACCTGGACGACCTGTCCCGCGGCCATGAACCGATCGGCGATCCCGCGCTGATCGAAGACCTCGATCGTCCGCGCGTGCAGCCCGCCGGCCCGCGAGCCGGCCAGTTCCTGGTCGGCGCGGCGCTCGAGCACGGCGACGTCGACCCCCGCCAGCGCCAGCTCGCCCGCCAGCATCAACCCCGTCGGCCCGCCCCCGGCGATGACCACCTGATGTTCGTCCGTGCTCTGCATATGCCCCTCCAATCGCTGGTTTCCACGCTTCGGCGCGCGATTATGGGGCACATCCGAGGCCCTCATGAGGCCGTCCGGACCGGTATAAATTGGAGGTGGAGAGGGGGGAAGGGGCGCTCGCCGAGGTCGCGGCAGCAGCCATTTCTCCCTAAATAGCGGGAACACCTCCGGGCACCCCCTTGCGCTCCCACCGGACCGGCCGTATGGTCGCCGCAGCGGTCCGGGAGAGAGAAAGAACTCCACGAAAGCCAAGTGGAGGGGCAGCTCTCAAGGCCGACTCGAGAGGCTTTGAACGCGCGAAGGCTACGCGCGAGGCAGGCCACCGAGTCGCCCCGGGCCGCTACTTTCGTTCTGCGGGGAATTACGGTTGCGCGCCCCTCCCCAGGGCGGTTAGCGTCGCTGGCGATACCGACCCGGAGGTTTCGATGAGCGTCAAGCTGCACCGCTGCGGCATCCACTGGTTCAAGCTCGATGCGCACCCGTGCTGGAAGGTCGAGAAGGCCCTCCGCGACCGCGGCGTCGATTACGAGGTCGTGAACGAGCCGACGTTCCCGCGCGGCAAACGCGAGGTCGTCAAGGAGCACACCGGTGGCTTCGAGCTGCCCGTGATCGAGACGGCCGACGGAACCTGGGTCCGCGAGGAGTCGAGCGACCTCGTCGAGAAGATCAACGCGGGCGCCTTCGACTGAGCCGCACCTGTGGCCGGTGCCGACTGGACGATCCGACCCGCCCGGCCCGACGACGCCGAGGCGATCTCGGGCGTCCTGACCCGCGCCGGCGTCGCCGCCTGGGGGAGCTTCCTCGGCGCCCGGCGGATCGAGAAGGCCGTCGCCTCGATCCGCCATCCCGCGAACCTCGTCGCCGTCGACTCCGAGCGCATCTTCGCCTTCGTCGCCTGGGATGAGGAGACCGGCGAGATCACCCGCCTCTACACCGACCCGCAGGACTGGGGACGCGGCGCCGCCACCGCCCTGCTCGAGGTCGCCCTCGGCGCGCTCGAGGAAGCAGGTCACAGCCAGGCCTGGCTGAACACGGAGGAGCGCGGTGACGCCGTCGGCTTCTACCTCGCCCGCGGCTGGCGCGAGGAGGGCGAGGCGCGCGTCCGCGACTGGCACGGCGCCCGGCTGCGCGAGCCGCGTTTCGTCCACGACCTCTCGCCACGGCCGAGCAAGTAGCGTCCCCGCCGATGCGTTACCGCCGGGCACCGATCGAGATCGAATCACCCGAGGAGCTCGGCTACGACGCGATCGCCAACAACCTCGCCGAGAGCTCGTTCGCCGACATGACGCTCGGCGACTACGGGATCGACACCGACGTCGGCGACCTCCTCCTCCAGTACGGCGACCACCGCGGCGTCCCGGCGCTCCGCGAGCAGATCGCCTCCGACTCCGACGCCGTCGAGCCCGACCAGGTGCTCGTCACGTCAGGTGCCGCGCCGGCGCTCTTCATCGTCGCCTCGGCGCTGCTCGAGCCCGACGACCACGTGCTCATCGAGGAGCCGAACTACGCGACCAACCTGGAGACGCCGCGAGCGCTCGCCGCCGCCGTCGAGCCGCTGCCGCTCCGCTTCGAGGACGGCTGGGCGATCGACCTCGAACGGGTCGAGGCGATGCTGCGCCCGGAGACGCGGCTCGTCAGCGTCACCTACCCGCACAACCCGACCGGCGCGACCATCGACGCCGAGACGCTGCTGAAGCTGGTCGGCATCATCGAGGCGCACCCGACGGCGCGCCTGCTCGTCGACGAGACGTACCGCGAGCTCGCCTTCGGCGACCCGCTCCCCGTCGCCGCCGGCCTCTCGACGCGGGCGATCAGCGTCTCCTCGATGTCGAAGACCTACGGGCTGCCGGGCCTGCGGATGGGGTGGCTGATCAGCCGCGACCACGAGCTCGACGAGACCCTGCTCGCCGCCAAGGAGCAGATCCTCATCTGCGGCTCGACGATCGACGAGGTGATGGCCTCGCGCATCCTCGCCGCCCGCGACCGGATCCTGCCGCCGATCCGCGAGACGATCGCCTCGCACCTCGGCATCGTCCGCGACTGGATGGGTTCACAGGAGACGTTTCGAGTGGGTCGAGCCGCAGGCGGGAGTGGTGGGGATGCCGCGCTTCCGCGACCCCGACTCGGTCGACGTCGACCGCTTCTACGCCGATCTGCTCAGCGAGCACGGGACGTACGTCGGTCCCGGCCACTGGTTCGATCAGCCCCGGTCCTGCTTCCGGCTCGGCTACGGCTGGCCGGAGACGGACGAGCTGCGCCGCGGACTCGACGGACTGCTCGCGGCAGCGGCCGGCGCGAAGCGGTAGCCGCGGCGAGCGCCATCTCGCCGGTGCCCGGCTCTAGCGCGAGCTCGCCGGTGACGGGAGCCGAGCCCGCGTAGCGCTCGCTCCAGGCGACGAAGGCGCCGATCGCGACCGCGAAGCCCGCGAGCCCGGCGGCGACGAGGGGAGCGCGCGGGCTGACCGCCTCGCCGAGCCAGCCGGTGATCGGCCCGCCGACGACCGTCGAGCCGAGGAAGACGATCGAGTAGACGGCCATGACCCGGCCGCGCATCTCCGGCTCGGCAGCGATCTGCAGGCCCGAATTGATGCCGGCGGCGAACGTCACCGAACAGACGCCGAGCAGCCCGAGCGCCAGCATTTCCAGCGGCAGTGACGGCGCCGCGGCGGCCATCATCGAGGTGACGCCGAACCCGATCGCCGCAGCGGTGATCAGCTCGCGGCTGACGTTCTTGCGCGTCCCGACGGTCAGGGCGCCGGTGATCGAGCCGACGCCCATCGCCACCATCAGCAGCGAGTAGGCGGATACGTCGCCGGCGAAGCTGCGGTCGGCGAGCAGCGGGATCACCACCTGGAAGTTGAAGCCGACTGTGCTGAGCACCAGCATCAGGAGCAGCGGCACCCGCAGCTCGCGGCGGTCGGCGATGTGGCGAAGCGCCTCGCGGACGTTGCCGCGCGGGCGATCGCGCTTCGGCCGGTGGAGCTTGGCCGGGTTCATCATCACCAGCGCGACGAGCATCGCGGCGAAGCTGAGCGCGTTGATCGCCGAAACAGGGCGCCACACCCCAGAGGGCGATGATCACGCCGGCGATCGCCGGGCCGGTGATCCGCGCCGAGTGCACCAGGACGCTGTTGAGGCTGACCGCGTTGACGACCCGGTCGGGGCCGACGATCTCGATCACGAACGCCTGCCGGGCGGGATTGTCGACCGCGAGCACGAGGCCGCGGAGAGCGATCACCGCGAACACCATCCACGCCTCGACGGCGCCGAGGGCGGTCAGGGCGAAGAGCAGCATCGCGGGGATCGCCATTCCGGTCTGGGAGACGATCAGGAGCTTGCGCTTGTCGAAGCGGTCGGCGAGCGAGCCGCCGAGGGCACCGAAGAGGAGGATCCCCGCGAACTGCAGGGCGGTGGCGAGGCCGACGGCGAAGCCGGAGCCCGTCAGAGCGAGGACGAGCCAGAGCTCGGCGACGATCTGCATCCAGTTGCCGGCCAGGGAGACGACCTGCCCGCCGAAGTAGAGGCGGTAATTGCGGATCTCGAGGGATGCGAAGGAGCGGTGGAGGGCGGCGCTCAAGCGCGTCCCTCCTCGAGCACCTGCTCGAGGATCTCCGCAGCGCGCGCCAAGGTGGCGACGTCGTCGTCGGGAAGCTCCCGCATCTTGCGTGCGAGATAGGCCGTCTTGCGCTTCCGCAAGCGGTTCAAGCTCTTCCTGCCCTCGGGGGTGATCTGCACGATCGAACAGCGGCCGTCGTCGGGATCGGCGGTGCGCGTCACCAGCCCGGCCTCGGCCAGCCGGCCGAGGATCCGCGTGGCGGTGGGGCGCTGGATCCCTTCGATCCGCGCCACCTCACTGGAGATCAGCGGCCCGGAGCGCTCGATCGTCGCCAGGGCGGCGATCGACGCCGGTCCCAGTTCAGTTCCCGCCTCCTGCCGCAGCCGCCGCGCCGTCCTGTTCACAGCCAGCCGCAGCCGAGCGGCCTGCTCGGTCAGATCGGTGGTGGATGTGGCGTCGATGCCTGTCATTGGTTAGTAGTGCTAATTATCTTAGCTAACTATCGGTCCGCGGTCAAGGGCGGCGGGGCGGCAGCAGGTGGGGCGGGGTGGACCAGGCGTGCGCTTTGTAAACACGTTCCGGCTATTCGGCGGCGGCTTGTTCTGCGCCGCCTTCGCGGCAAGCGTCGTCCTATCTCCCTTTGAGGGACGGGTCCCAGACATTGCCCTGGGGTGGTCGCTGTTGCTCCACCTTGAGCGCGCCGCAGCGTTTGTGGCGATTCTTGGCGTGAGCGGCCTCGTGATCTCGCGAGCGGCGCGAGGTGAGTTCCCACTGCGCTTCGCGAACATCGAGTATCACGCCTCTTCCGACGCTTCTACCGAAGAGATCGAACTGAGGGTCGAAGCGCTCGAGCGCATCATGCGCGTTCACCTTGTCTCCGAACGGCGTCCCGACTAGGCTGAGGTGGCGATGATGACCGACCGGGAATTCAGAGCCATGCTCGACTTGGAGCGGGATTTGACGCCTGAGGAGTTCGATGAGTTCGTCGACGAGTGGCTTCGGCGCCTTCCCGAGATGCAAAGGCGCACCAAAGAAGCCATCGAGAGCATGAAGCGGTCTCGTCGCGTTTCGCTCTTCCAGCGGCTCTGAGGGGGAGCAAGGCGGGCTAGTCGCTGACGTGGGGTCCGGGGTTACGTCGCGACACCTGCTCCCGAGCAGCGCCCGGTCGCCCGGCTGGAGAAGCGGCAGGCTGCTTCCAAACCGGCGGCCGACTACCTGGCCGCAGGTCGGACGGTAGGTAGCGGGCCGGACGCCACCCGGCCAATGTAATGAGCGGAGGCCGAAAAGGCCCGGATATGGGCCTTTTCAGGCTTCGCTTGCTCAGGACGGCCGCCCCAGGACCTCGAAGAGGGCGTCCCGCTCGTTGGTGCTCCCGTAGTTGGGCCGTAGGGTCTCGCCGCCGAGTTCGAACGATCCACCTTCGTAGGCTGGGAGGCCGCCGAGCTCGAACGTGCCGATGGGCTTCTCGAAGGCCGCCTTCTGGGAGCGCGGCAGCGCGAACACGTGAACGGCTCGGTTCGTCCTGGCGAGCAGTCGCCTCGAGGTGACCATCGTCAGCACGCCGCCGGCGGCGACCAGGATGACGCCGAGCGCTCCAATCCAGATCGGCACCCCGCCGGCGAAGAGACTGACGGCGACGATGATCGTCCCGCTGGCGATCGGCGCGACCTGCGCCCATGGCGGAACGCCGCCCGCCTGGCAAATCGCCACGGTCTCGACCCGCTCGCCGCTGGGGAGGCGCCCGGCGAATCGCTCGATCAGCCCCTCTTTGTATTCGCGCTCGCGCTCTTCCAGCATCTGTCCGAGGTTAGTGGCTGGACAAAGATCGGAATTTTGAAGTCGATTTGTGCAAATTGCGGGAAAGATGGTGGTCCGAGGCGGCGGGAATGTGAAAAGAATCGTCACGTCTTGTGATTCGGGGCTCACAAGGGGGCCCCCGCGCACATGGATGTGCCAAGCATGGGAGGAATGGATTTCCGTTGGGTGCCGGATGCACCCCGCTTGACCCGCACCCCAGATCCGGGTGAGGGGGGCACACCCCGGTCGTTCGGGGTTGAGGAGAGCGAGCAACCACGCAGTTCGCGATGACACCCTCGGAACCCGACAAGCAACCCCGGCACGATGCAGCAGCGCGTCGAGCCGAAGAGGACTGGTCGGAGCGATGTGCGCGGCTATTCGGGGAGATGCGGCGTCCGGCCCGGGCGATGGTCGCCCGGGCCTACGGAAGGGCGCTGTCCGATGACGCGATCGACGACGTCTATTCGGCCGCGTGGGCGGCGACGCTGGCTGCTCTCCGGGACCGTGGTCGCCACATGGAGGAACGGGAGCTTCGGGCCTACATCCTGACCGCGGTCGCAAGCCACGCGAGCAAAGAAATGCGGCGGCGCTCGCGAAAGCCGGTCCACCCTCTCGAAGCCGAGCGAGAGCAGGTCGCAACGGACGGCCATGCGCCCCTGCCGGACGAGATTGCAATCGGCTCCGAGTCGCGGGGAGTGGCACGTGACCTGCTCATGAGCCTTCCGGTTCGACGTCGCGCGGTCATGTTGCTTCGGTACGGCTGGGGCCTCAGCCCGACGGAGGTGTGTGCGCTCGTGCCCGGCCTGTCGCCACGGGCCTACCGAAAGGAGATCACTCGGGGGGTCGAGGATCTGATTGAGGGTCTGGGCCGGGTCGAGGACGGCCAATGGTGCGAATCGCGCCGCGGGTTGATTCGGGATCTGGTGGCCGGCACCGCTGACGAGCCGAGTCGCCGGCAGGCCCTCGAGCACATTGGGCACTGCCGGGCCTGCGCCGATCTGGCGGCACGACTCAACCGGGATCTGAACGACGTCGGGAGTGCAATCGGCCTGGCCGCTGTAGCCGGCTGCATCGGCGGTGGTACGTCAGCGCTTCAGCGGATCGGCGAACTCCTGTCGATGTTGCGGTCGAGCGCTGCCGGCATCGTGGACAAGGCCGAGACGGGCGCCGGCGCGGCTCTCGCGTCGGGAGGAGCGAAGGGAACGGGCACAATCGGCGCAGGCGCCGTCGCCAAGTTGGCCGGGGTGGGCGGCGGAAAGGCCGTGCTGGCTTGCCTCGGAGCGGGCGCCGCCGCGACGGCCTGTGTGGCCGCTGGTGTCGTTCCCGGGGTCTCACTCATGGATTCCGACGGGGCGGAAGGCCGACGAGGTGCGACGGAGCTCCCCGGGAAGGTTCAACGGGTCGCGCGACCTCGGGCCGCCATGACGAGCGTGATCACCGTGGCACATGCGGTTGAGTCAAAGGAGGACGCAAGGAACAGCCAGTCGGCCTCCGAGCCGCCGGAGCCGCAACCGTCCGAACAGGTCCCACCGGCCGAAGAGCCCCCGCCCACCCAGCCTGCGCCGGTTGAAGAGTTCGATCCCGTCGTCGCTGCGGCGCCGACTCCAGCACCACCGGCGTCCGCGGCCGAGCCGAACCCGCCGGTCGGTGGCTCGTCATCCGCTTCCGCGGCTCAGAACGAGTTTGGACCTTGAAGTTCGATCACACCGACAAGGAGCGGAGGAAATGACGAGATCGATACTGACTCACCTTCCGGGACTCATTCGAATGGTCGGCCCGTGTTTGGCGGTGCTGGTCGCGAGCTGGGGATTGCTTCCAGATGCCGCCCGCGCGGGGGGCTTCTACAGGGTCGCCGAGTGCTCGCCTGGTCACGCCGGTACACCGGATGCGTCGGTCGAAGGAATGGCAACGGCCTACTCGGCGAGCACGAGTTGCGCGGGCGGCAACTGGCTGCAGGTGCAGTCGAGCGCCGCCGCTTCACCGGGAGCTGCGAAGCAGTGGATGTACAGCGCTCCTCCCGGTACGAGGATCGAGCAGTTCCAGGCCGACTACAGCCTCGTCGGCGATTCGAACCCCGACGGCAACCGCTCGTACCTGTTCGTCAAACGCCATGGACAGAATCAGCAGGAGAACCTCTCCGTGGTCAGCCTCGGTTCGACCTCGGGGACCTACGACTCGAGCCTCCAGAATCTCAGCCCCTTCGACGCGGTCGGCATCGGTGTCTTCTGCAGCAAGGCCGCCTCCGATTGCGGCTATGCGCCAGGCCAGTTCGCGCGGCTGTCGAACATCTCGTTCCTCGTCCAGGACCGGGTTCCGCCCGGTCAACCCGTCGTCGCCGGCGATGCTGCGGACGGCGCCTGGACGCGGGGGAGTGCGCAGCTCGCCGTCGGCGAGACCGACGTCGGAGGTGGCGTCTACCGGACGACCGTCGACGTCAACGGAACCGCGGCATTGAGCGAGACAATCTGCGAACCGAACCAGGACGCCGAGGGCGATGTGGGAACGATGGCTCCCTGCGACCCCATCGAGCTGAGGAATGTCGCCCTCGACACGAACGCCGCGCCGTTCGTCGAAGGCCCGGTCAACGAGGTCAAGGTGTGCACCCATGAGTTCGGGTTCGCAGCTGCCAGCACCTGCTCGACGAGGAATCTTCGGATCGACAATGAACCTCCGTCGGCACCGACCCAACTCGTCGTTGCCGGTGGCGCCGGCTGGCATCGGGACAACGACTTCGATCTGTCCTGGAACAACCCGCCGCAGAGTCATGCGCCGATCGCCGGCGCGTCGGTGACGGTGACCGGCCCCGGCGGCTACGAGGAAACCATCAGCCGGTCAGGGTCCGGAATCCAGTCCATCGATGACATCTCCGTCCCCGCCGTCGGCGCCTACACGGCCTCCGTCTACCTGCGGGATTCGGCCGGCAACGAGTCCCGGCAGTCGGCGGCGACGGTCAGCCTGAAGTTCGACGACACGGTGCCGGTGAAGTCCCAACCCGAGAAGGCAAACGGATGGATCTCTCGCGGCAGAACTCGACCCGAGGATACGCGCCTGCCGTGGCAGCGAACACGCGACGCTCGAAGTTCCGCCTTCTGGAATCGCTGGCTATCGAGTCGTCATCGATCGGCATCGCAGGCACTTTGACCCTTGTGCGCAGGCGCGGCGACCCGCGAGCCTGTCGGCGGCCCGCTTACTGACATTGGGATCGGATCAAACATCAGCGACACTCCTTGACGGGCGATCTCGACGAAGGGACCAACTGGGTCCATGTAGTCCCGGTGTCGGGGTCGGGCGTGAGGGCTTCGGAGGTAGGGCGCACGCCGCTCAAGGTCGATCTGACCGACCCCGAAACGACCGCCGTCGGGGTCCCCGGGCAGTGGGTCAACCACCCGGTCGAAGTCTCCGTTGCGGCCCATGACGAGCTCAGTGGAATGGTCGACACCGACGAGTTCCCCGACGATCTGCCTCCCCGAACGGTCCTCACCGTCGACGGTCAGGTCACCGAGGACGAGGACGGAGATGTGGCGGCTGTGGTCGCCGGCGAAGGAGTCCACCGGCTCGAATTCTGGGCACGCGATCTAGCCGGGAACGAGAATGACGGGCTGGGAGGCAACAACCCACCCGGACTCGCCGAGGTGCGGATCGACGCGACGCCCCCGACCGTTGCCTTCGTCAATCGGCAGGACCCCGCCGATCCGGACCGACTCGAAGCCCCTGTCGATGACGCCTTGAGTGGCGTCGACTCGGGAGCGATCAGCTACCGCGAGAGCGGTGCGTCGGAATGGATACCCCTCCCGACGGATCTGCAGGCGAACCGGTTGGTGGCCCGGATCGACTCCGAGGACCTCGAGCAGGGAGTCAAGTACGAGTTCCGTGCGGAGGCAGCCGACAAAGCCGGCAATACGTCGAGGTCGACAAGACGCGTTGATGGATCGGAGATGACGACCGTCGGACCTCTGCGGGCGATCTCGGCGATCAAGGACCTTCGTGTCAACGGCAAGACGAAGGTGAAGCTTCGGTACGGGGCTCCGGTGACGGTGACCGGCACCCTTGTCGAGGCCTCGGGCGCTCCCATCGGAGGGGCAACCGTGGACCTGTCCGAAAGCTACGCAGCGGGGGCGAAGCCCACGCGGCGCGTCACAACAGCCCGGACCGACGGCTCGGGCCGTTTCATCGCCCGCCTGGCGAAGGGTCCGTCGCGAAAGATAACCGCAGGATTTGCCGGCGATTCCAGGCGTGTCGGCGTTGGATCCGGACGCGTGACGGCGAACGTCCGAGGGGGCGTCAGCCTGCGGGTGCCGAAGCGGGTGAGGGCGGGGAATCGAGTGGCCTTCGCGGGCCGTGTCAAGGCGAAGGGCGCGCGTTTCTCGCACGGCGGAAAATCCGTCGAGGTTCAGGTTCGCCTCGGCTCTCGCTGGAAGACTGTCGGACGTTCGCTCCGCACCGACTCGAGGGGCCGCTTCGCCTTGCGGTATCGCTTCGTCGCCGACTACACGCGACCGGTTCGGTACAGGTTTAGGGCGCTGGTCCTGCGCGAGCGGGGCTGGCCATACCTGCCGGCGGTCTCGAGAACGCGATCGCTTACGGTCGTGCCCTGACGAACGCGCACTGACGTCTGGATTGAGGCTGCCGCTGTCACTAATCTGCAATGAGTCGATCGGCCGGTAGAGGAGCCGGATGAGCGCAGCGCAACGAAGCAGTTCAGGGTCGCGGTTCTTCTCGCCGGGTCCGCTTCGTCTTGTGGTCGCCCTCGCAGCCATGGCCGGCGCGACGATGGCGTGTGAGTCGTCGGCAGTCGCCGACCTGGATCGAGCCGAGACGATGAGACCTTGGGGTCTTTCTCGTGCGATGGTTGGGCACGCGGGTTCTTCGTATGTTCGGATTGAGGCCGACCGCCAGCCGCTCCTGGAGGCAGTCCTCGATTCCTCTCGGCGCGCCCTGTTCAGGCCCGCGCCCAGCCGGGCGGGCGCGGGGCTGAGTCCGCCCCGGACCTACGCCTCGGAGCGGCGTGCGGCCCGCCGCTTAGAGGACCGGTTCGAACTGGGCTTGCGCGGCCTCGATGACGAGGTCCGCCGCTCGAAAGCGGCAGGCTGCACGAATCGCCGCCGCCGTCCGCCGGCGCGGCGGCACAGTTCACGATGTGGAGGTCGCTCCGGTGGCGGTGATCGCATCCATCGGCGGCCGAGACGCCGAGCGCGTGTCGCATCTTCGATCAGTCCAGGCGATTACGACATTGCGACGGCCTCGGCCCCTTTCGGGGATCGGAACGACGGTGGTCGGGGCTCCAACCTGGTGGTCTGCCGGGTTCACCGGTGGCTCTGGCCCAAGCGACACAGTCCCCGCGGACGCGGCGATCATCAGCGAGGCGGCTGACCCGACGCATCCCGCGTTTGGCTCGGTCATCGTCGACAACGATCCGACTCAGAGCATCCACCGATCACGGGACCCACACCGGAGGTGTGATCGCATCGGGAGATGGTGTTACCCCGGGGTCAGCTATGGCCTTGATCGGCTGATCGGCTCAGAGCAATGAGCTATACGCCTTGGGACTGCCCCAAGGGCTCTGGTGCAAGCGATCCGGCTGAGACCCTCAACATCAGCTTTGGTGTCGCCAGCCACACGATGACCAGACAGACAATCCCGCACGATGTCCTCACAGCGGCCTTCGGCGTGGGCCAGGCGTTTGCCGCCGGCAACGACAACGTCGACGGTAGTCCGACCGTGGGGAACATTGGCCGGAATGTCCTGACGGTCGGCGGGTTCAACGACGTCGGGACGGTGACTTCGACCGACGATGTGGTTCTCGGGGTGAGCTCGCGTGGGCCAACGCCGGGCGGTCGGAAGAAGCCCGACCTGACCGCACCGGCGGGCGCCGTGGTCGCTCCTTCGATGGCATGGAACTCGCCGCCGTCGAATCCTGACTTCACGGCGATGTCCGGCACTTCCTTCGCCGCGCCGCACGTGGCCGGGGCGATGACCCTGCTGGAGGGTGCCGGCATCCCGGATCCGATGGCGCAGCGCGCAATCCTGATCAACAGCGCCCGAGACTGGGACGGCACGAATACGGGCCTGAACGGCTGGACTGCGCCGCAGACGGGGTGGAGGCCCGAGGTCGGCTGGGGGGCGCTCGACCTCTCGACCGCGCTGGCGCGGCGGAGTGACTACATGCTCGGCGCCGTCGAGGGCGGAGAGGCCGCTTACTACAGGGCGACCGTGCCCGGGGGATCGAAGGCGACCCTCGCTTACGAGCTGCGGGGCTACTTCGTCGGCTTTCCGAATCCGGGGACGCAGACGCTCACCTACACGCAGTCGAACCTCGACCTTCATCAGTACACGGGCGATGGCACTGAAGTGATGCCGCCTCCCGCGCCGCCTCACGGCGGCGGCCCTGACGCGCTCGACCCGAATGACACGGTCGAGCAGGTTCGCGCGCCTTCCGGCGGGCCGCACACGATTACCTACAAGGTGGAGGCCGCCTCGACGGTCGAAGGGACCGGTGCCGAGCCGTTCGCACTCGCCGGGGCGGCCCAACTGACGCAACTCGTTCCGGCGACCGTCGACCCCGCACGCGTCCGTCGACCCCGCCGCGGTTCGCTGCGGGGTGCCGGTCTCGATCGAAGCGACGCTGAGCAACCCGTCCGGCGATCTGGTCGCTGAGGACGCCCGGACGTCCATTCAGCTCCCGCCAGGGCTCGAGCTGCAAGCGGGTTCGGCAGAGCAGACTGTCTCCGGCGGTTCGCTCGATCCCGGCGAAGAGTCCGAAGCTCACACGTGGACCGTCGCCGCCACCACAGACGGGCCAAAGCAGGTGACGATCACCGGGACCGGGACCGGGCTGGGAACCACATTCACGCGCAAGTCGGAAGTGACTGTGAAAGCAGACTGCGTTCCGCCGGGAACGGTCATCGACTCCGGCCCCGGCGGGATCACCAACGCGCCGAGCATCACGTTCGGCTTCTCGGCGCTGGATGGCGGCACCGGCTTCGAATGCGCCTGGGATGGAGGATCGTTCGCCCCCTGCGAGTCGCCTGTCGAGGTCGATGCGCCCGCGGACGGTCCGCACGACTTCGCCGTCAGGTCCGTCGACCCTGCGGGCAACCGTGATCCGTCCCCCGCAGCGCGTGAGTTCGTGGTCGACCGGACCGTGCTCGATCCGACTCTCCGGAAGGCGTCGGCGCGCGTTCGGCGCAAGGGTCGAACCGCAGGATCCGTCCATCTCGGACTCGCCGAACCCGGCTCGGTCCAGGTGGCGGCCACGGCGAAGATAGGTAAGCGTGGGATCACCCTGGAGCGCCGTAGCGTCCAGATCGGGGGTGCCTCGGATCGCCGGGTCAAAGTCCACGTTCCTGAGCGCCACAGGCTGAAGATCCGTCGGGCGATCGCGAGGGGCCGAACCGTGACCGTGTCGGTCGACGCAACCTTCCGCGACGGCGCGGGCAACGAGGTCCAGCGGGCGACGAAGTTCGCCGTTCGTTAGGGGTCAGCCGGGCGCCGGGCGTCGCCCTCCGATCTCAAGCCTTTCGCTTCCCGAGTCGATAGGCGACGGGATGAGCCGTCCTTTCACCTCCGTGCCCGCTGCGATGATCGCCCGCATGAGGAGCGCGTTTCGTGATCGAGCGCGGGAGGAGTCGGGGATGGTTCGTGCGAGCACGTTGATCCTGATCGGGCTCGGCCTGTTCTTCGGCTACCTGCTGTTGGCGGCGTTCAGCGGGGACACGGCGCAGTTCGGGAGCGTGCCGGTGCCGGGCAAGGAGCAGGTCGAGTTGCCGAAGGGCGACGTCGACATCTATTACGCGGAGGGTGTCGATCCCGACGCGGGGATTCCGCTGCTCGTGCCCGAGGATCTTCAGTACACGGTGGTCGGACCGGACGGGAACGCGGTTCAGATCCAATCGCGGGGCGCGAGCGCGAAGTCAACGGGCGACGGGCTGGCGCGGCTGATCGGCTACATCAAGGCGCCCGAGAAGGGCAGCTACACCGTCACGACGGAGAGCTCGCAGACGCTGCAGCGGATCAACCCGTCGGTCACGTTCGGGCAGGGCCCGCTGGCGTCGGTGCTGCAGCGGTTCAAGGACGTCGTCGAGGCGCTGAAGGGGCCGCTCGGGATCGCGTTGGTGGTCGTCCTGATCATCCTGGCGCTGATGCCGCGCATCCGCCAGGCACAGCGCCGGCACGCCTACCGGGACAAGTAGCGCGCTTCTGCGCGCCTTTCGTTGCACACAGCGTTCCGCGGGACAGTCCCGGGCCCCGCGGGGGTCTCAGCCGCGGTCGATCTCCTTCGCGACGCGGAAGCCCGAGGCGACGGCGCTGTTCATGTAGCCGTTGAGCTTCTCGGTGTGCTCGCCGGCCCAGTGGATCGGGCCGACGGGGTCGTGGAGGCCGAGCCAGTGCTTCGTGATCTGCCCGGGGGAGTAGGCGGCCCAGCAGCCGCCTGAGTAGGGCTCGGCCTTCCAGGCGACGCTGTAGGTGTCGCCGCTGATCCGCTTCGAGCCGGGGAAGACGAGGTCGATGTCGTCCTTGGCCTGGGCGATGCGGTGCCGGGAGCTGATCTTCGCGGTCCGCTCACCGCGCTTGCCCGTCGTGTACGCGATCAGGATGCCCGGGGTGCCGCCCTGCTGGTCGGTCGTCTCCCAGGTCTGGGCGATCGGGAGGTCGGTCGTCGAGCCGCCGGTCCGCCCCTGCCGCTCCCAGATCCTCCGGTCGTACTGGACGAGCGTCTTGGCGACGGCGCAGAGGTCGATGTCGGCGATGAAGGCGGCCTGCTGCTTCGGGAGGGCGGGGGAGAAGTCGATCGCGCGGAGGGCGGCGGTCGGGGCGGCGACGACGAGCCTGTCGCCGGTGACCGTCTCGGCGCCGGTGTCGACTTCGACGCCGGAGCCGCTCCAGCGGACGGCGGTGGCGGGCGAGCTCAGCATCGGCGGGGTGACGAGGCGCTGAGTGAGGGCGTCGACGAGGGTCGAGTTGCCGTTCCTGATCCGGTACTTCTCGACGCCGGCTGCGGGCTGGTCCCAGGCGAGGCGCTCGTTGATCGTCACGTAGAGGAGCGAGAGCCGCTCGACCGGAAAGCCGTAGTCGGACTCGATCCGGGCGGTGAGCAACCAGCGGGCCCGCCCGTGGATGCGAAGGCGGTCGAGGAGGTCGGCGACCGAGTAGCGGTCCTGGCGGGCACCGCCGTTGGCGGTCGGGTCGTTGCCCTCCAGCGGGCGGGCGAGGCGCTCGATCGTCCGCCAGAAGCGGTCCATCTGCCGCTGGTCGGCGGCGGTCTTGAACTGGTTGGCGGTGTAGTTGCGGCCGTGGCGGTAGATCGTCGCCTTGCCGGAGGAGCCGGCGTAGGCGAGCTCGAGCGGCAGGCCGAAGCGCTTGCAGAGCCGCTGGATCTCGTGCTGTTCGGTGTCGATCGCCTCGGCGCCTGATTCGCCGTGTTGGCCGTCGGCGAAGTCGCGAACGGTGTGGACGCGGCCGCCAAGCCGGTCGCGGGCCTCGATCAGCTGGGTCTCGAACCCGGCCCGCTGGAGCTCGTAGGCGGCGGTGAGACCGGCGAGGCCGCCGCCGAGGACGACGACGCGGCCGCGGATCGGCGTCGCCTCGCCGTCGCCGGGGCGGGTGAGCTGGCGGGCGACGACGATGCCGCCGGCGCCGACGGCCGCTCCGGCGATCAATTCGCGTCTGCTGAGACGCCTGTCCATCGGCCGAGCGTAACGGGGCCTGGGCGGCTGACGGGGAGGTTGGTGCCGGGGATCGCCGTTATCCTCACCCGCTCATGGACCTGCGAGGGAGAGTCGTCTTCGTCACCGGTGGGGCGCGGGGGATCGGCGCCGCCGTCGGCGTCGAGTCGGCACGGCGCGGAGCGAAGTTGTCGCTTGCCGGCCTCGAGCCCGACCTGCTCGCCGCGACCGCCGAGCGGATCGGCCCCGACGCCCACCACGTCCACTGCGACGTCACCGACATGGACTCGGTCGAGGCCGCGGTCGCGAGCACGGTCGAGCGGTTCGGCGGCATCGACGTCGTCCTCGCCAACGCCGGGATCGGCACCTACGGGACGGCCGAGAAGGGCGATCCGGCCGCGTGGCTGCGGACGGTCGACGTCAACCTGAACGGCGTCTACCGGACCATGCACGCGACGCTCCCGCACGTGATCGAGCGGCGCGGCTACATCGGCGTCGTCTGCTCGATCGCCTCGTTCGCACCGCTCGCCGGGATGTCGTCCTACAACGCTTCGAAGGCCGGCGCCGAGGCGCTCGTCCGCGCCACCCGCCAGGAGGTCGGCTTCCGCGGCGTCGACGTCGGCGCCATCCACCCGTCCTGGATCGACACCGACATGGTCCGCGAGAGCGAGCTCGACCTGCCGAGCTTCCGTGAGTCCCGGTCGAAGCTGCCCTGGCCGCTGAAGGCGACGACGTCGGTGGAGGCCTGCGCGCAGGCGATCGTCGACGGCTTCGAGCAGCGCCGGGCGCGCGTCTTCGTCCCGAAGGCGGCGGCGATGACCTACTGGCTGCGGTCGCTGATCACGAGCGGCCCCGGCGAGCGGGTTGCGAGCGCCGACGCAGCGCAGAACGTGCCGCGGATGGAGAGCGAGATCGCGGCGCTGGGCCGCTCGACGAGCCCGCGCACGAGCGCGATCAACGAACTCGTCGGTGGCGAAAGCGATGCGGCCGAGACCGCGGAAGAGGCAGGGGGATGATGAGGCGGGGACTGACGGCACTGGTGGTGACGGCGGCGGTGTTCGGCATCGCGGCGACGTCGGCGCAGGCGGGGGCGACGCACGTGCCCGCCGACGCGAAGATCTGCAAGAAGCACAACGAGCAGGGCAGCAACAGCGGGACGACGGTCCACCTCGGCGGCGGGCGCCACCTCTACAACGGCGGCGACGGCAACGACAAGATCTTCGGCGGGCCGAAGGACGACATCATCAACGGCGGCCGCGGCAACGACGTCGTCCATGGCGGCGGCGGCAACGACGTCGTCTGCGGCGGCGTCGGCAACGACAAGGTCTACGGCGACGACGGCCGCGACAAGGTCTACGGCGAAGAGGAGAACGACTTCCTCCAGGGTGGGCCCGACAACGACTACATGAACGGCCAGGCCGGGGTCGATCGCCTCGCCGGGTACGGCAAGAAGCACGGCAGGGTCATCGCCGACGGCCGCGACTTCCTCGATGGCAGCTTCGACCGCGACACGCTGATCGCCGGCGGCTTCGACTCGCTACTCGGCGGCGCCGACAACGACGTCCTGTTCTCGAAGACGAAGGACGAGCCGGTCAGGAAGATGGACGGCTACATCGGCGACGACCGGATCACCGGCTCCGACGCGTCCGACAAGCTCCTGTTCGGTGATATCGGCGACGACACGATCCGCGGTGGTGGCGGCGACGACCTGATCGACGGCGGCGGCAGCAACGACGAGCTGTTCGGTGGCGATGACGACGACACCGTCCTCGGCAACGACGGCACCGACAAGCTCCACGGCGACAACGGCACCGACGACTGCAACGGCGGCGGCGGCAACAACGACACCGCCGACGAAACCTGCGAGTCGAAGAAGAACATCCCCTAGCCGGGGAGGGATCCGCGCAGCGAGAGGACGCGGTCGACCGACTGCTCGAAGGCGGTTCGGTCGAGCGCGCCCCTGCGCAGCGCGGCGACGAGTGAGCGGTTGACGCCGGCCGCGGTCCGCCAGTCGCCGTAGAGGAGGAGGTCGGAGCCGGCCCCGGCGGCGGCGAGGGCCGATTCCTTGCGGCTGCCGAACGCGAGCGCCGCTGCGGCATCGAGCGAGTCGGTGATGGTGACGCCGCCGAAGCCGAGCTCGCCGCGGAGCTCGTCGGTGGCGATCTCCGGCGCCATCGCCGCGGGCTTCTTGGAGAGGGCCGGGTAGGTGGCGAGGCCGAGCATGATCAACTCGCCGCCGGCGTCGGCGAAGGCGGCGAACGGCGCCTCGTCGGCGGCGCGGAGCGCCGGCAGGCCGACGTCGATCGACTGCGAGGCGAGGTCGGTGTTGGTGGTCGCGCCGCCGAGGCCTGGGAAATGCTTGGCGGCCGCGGCGACGCCGCCGTCGCGGAGCCCCGCGGCGAAGCCGTCGACGCCCATGGCGATCACGTCGGCGGGCTCGGATCCGAAGCTGCGGCCCTCGGCGGCGATCGCCGAGCCGGGGCGGGCTAGGTCGAGGACCGGGGCGAGGTCGGTGTTGACACCGCTCTCGAGTAGCGAGGCGGCCGTGGCGGCGCCCTGCTCGCGGGCGTAGGCCGGCCCGCGCTGCGCCATCTCGGCGGCCGAGGCGTCGGGTGGGCCGGGGAGGCGGACGACCTGCCCGCCCTCCTGGTCGGCGGCGACGACGATCGGCGCGTCGACCGGCCCGCGGGCGGCGGCCGCCTGCAGAGAGTCGGTGAGCCGCCGCGTCCCGGCCGTGCCGGAGACGTTTTCCTCGAAGAGGATCACCCCGGCGAGCTCGCCGGCGGCGAGCATCCGCAGCAGGCCGCGCGGCGCCTTCGTGCCGTCGAAGCCGGCGATCAAGCGCTGGCCGGCGAGCTGGGTGGGGGAGAGGCCGGCGGCCGGATCGGGACGCGGGCGCCGGGTCGGCGCCGCCGTCTCGCCGGAGCCGCCTCCGATCAGCAGGCCGATTGCCAGCGCCGCTACGGCGACCAGCGCGACGGCGACGACGAGTGCGTTGCGGCGCCGGCGGGCGACATCGGCCTCGCGGCGCCGGGCGCGCAGTTCTTCGGGGTCGCGGGCCATCGCCGGCACCGCGCCAGCGTAATCGTCAGGAGTCGGCTGCGACCCCGGTGCCGCGCTCGGCGGCGGCCGCGTCCTCGACGGCCGGCGATCCGCTCCAGCGCGGCTTCGCGAACAGCATCTGGACGTCGCGGATCCGCGTCTCGGCGAACCCGGCCTCGCTCATCGACAGGTAGAAGCACCAGGTCCGCTGGAAGCGCTCGTCGTAGCCGAGCTCCTCGAGACGGGCGGTCGCCGCCTCGAAGCGATCGCGCCAGGCCCGGAGCGTCAGCACGTAGCTTGGGGATATGTCCTCGAGGGCGACGGTGCGGAGGTCGGTCTCGCGGGCGATCGAGGCCTGGATGGATTCGACCGAGGGCAGGCAGCCGCCGGGGAAGATGACCTGGTTGGCGAAGCTGCGGGTCCGCTTCTCGAACTCGTAGGCGCCGTCGGCGACGACTATCGCCTGCAGGAAGAAGAGCCCGTCGGGCTCGAGCAGCCGCGAGCAGTCGCGGAAGTAGGTGTCAAACCACTCCCAGCCGACCGCCTCGATCATCTCCAGGGAGACGAGCTTGTCGTAGGTGCCCTGGAGGTCCCGGTAGTCGGCCCCGGCGACGGTGACGAGATCCTCGAGTCCGGCCGCGACGACTCGCGCTTCGGCGTACTCGCGCTGCTCGCGGGAGATCGTCGTCGTCGTAACGCGGCAGCCGCGGGTCGAGGCGGCGTGGACGGCCATCCCGCCCCAGCCGGTGCCGATTTCGAGGAGGTGGTCTTGCGGCTTCAGCTCGAGGGCGTCGCAGATCCGTTCGAGGCGGATGTGCTGGGCGGTCTCGAGGCTCTCGTCGCCGGTCTCGTAGTACGCGCTCGAGTACATCATCGCCTCGCGGTCGAGGAAGAGCTCGAACATGTCGTTGCCGAGGTCGTAGTGGGCGGCGATGTTCGAGCGGGCGCCGGAGCGGGTGTTGAGCATCTTCAGCGTGCCGAGCCGCTGGAAGGGGAGCAGGAACGGCGCGAGACGACGGCGCAGCGGGTCGGCGCGGCCGATGTCGCGGGCCGCGATCCGCAGCAGGGTGGTGAGGTCGTCGGTGTCCCAGAGGCCCTCCGCGTAGGTCTCGCCGAAGGCGATGCTCTTCGACCGGGCGAGGCGGGCATAGACGCGGGGGTCGCGGACCTCGATGCGGACGCGGTGCGGGGAGAACGTCGGCCCGAACTGCCGGACCTCACCGCCGGGGAAGCGCTCGTCGAGCTCGATCGTCCCCGCCTCGATCCGCCGCAGGACCGCATGGACGACGCGCCGCCATGGATCCGCGCCGGGCTGCATCAGTCTCCGGCCGGAGGGCTGAAGTACGGCGCTCCCTTGAGCTTCAGCCGAGCCGCGTTCACGTAGATGCGGACGATTGTCGAGACCGTCATGGGCGGGTAGCGAAACAGTATCTCGCGCATCGCCTGGGGTGTCATCTCACGGCGCTCGAGGCTGAGGCCGGCGGTGAAGACGGTGCGCTCGCCCTCCCGGTTGCTGATCGAGACCGACAGGCGCTCGCCCGGCTCGCTCGCCTTCCACTCGTAGGTCTGCTCCATCGGCATGAATGGCGAGACGTGCAGGCGCTTGGCGAACTCGCCGCGGAGGCCGTCCTCGCCTGTGCCGAGGACGTAACAGCGCCGCTCGCCCCAGGGCGTGTTCGTGACCTCGGCGATCATCGCCTCGAGCCCGCCGCCGGAGCCGTATGCGAAGTAGAAGGAGACCGGGTTGAAGCCGACGCCCCAGTAGCGGGGGTTCGAGAGCATCAGCACCGGGCCGCCCGGGCGGAAGCCGGTCCGCTCGGCGACGAGGTCGCGGGCGGCGTCGGCGAGCGGCAGCCCGTCGCCGTGGCCGCGCAGGTAGTCGGAGCGCCGGTAACGGGCGGGCGCGCGGTGCCGGGCCGACCAGAGGGGGATCCGGTCGAAGAGGCCGGGCAGCTCCTCGAGGTCGACGAGCGGCATGAAGATCGGGTAACGGAACCCGTGCTCGATCGGCTCGCTGCGGTGGTGGGACACCCAGCCTTCGTAGATGGCCGAGCCGGGGCCGATCCGCGCCGCGGGCGGGGAGGGAACGCTCGCGTCTGCGGAGGCTCCGGCTCGGGTTTCGGCGACCGCGGTGCTCACGCGGCCTCGAGGATCGGCTCGAGGTCGTCGTCGCGGTCGTCGAAGGGGTCGGCGGGCGCGATGGGCGCCGTCGGGTCGAGGGCGCCGGGGCCGCGGCCGCCGAGCGCGGCGGCGACGCGCAGGGCAGACCAGGCGCCGTCCTCGTGGAAGCCCCAGCGCCAGTAGGCACCGCAGAAGTGGACGCGGTCGGCGCCGCTGATCTCCTCCCAGCGGCCCTGTGCGGTCATCCCGTCCTTGGTGAAGACGGGGTGGGCGTAGTCGATCCGGCGGATCACCTTCTCGGGGTCGATCGCGGCGGTCCGGTTCAGGGTCACGAGGTAGCGCTCGGCGGAGACGAGCGACTGCAGGCGGCTCATGTCGTAGGTGACCGTGGTCGCTCCCGTCGGCTCGTCGGTGAGGTGGAAGTTCCAGCTCGCCCAGGCGCCGCGGCGGCGTGGCATCAGGCTGGTGTCGGTGTGGAGGACGGCTTCGTTCGGCTGGTAGGGGAAGGCGGCGAGCAGCTCGCTCTCGAGGCGGTTCGGCTCCTCCAGCATCGCCAGCGCCTGGTCGGCGTGGCAGGCGAGGACGACTTCGTCGAAGCGGGCGCTGCCACCGAGGTGAGAGATCTCGACGCCGCCCTCTTCGAGGCGGCGAACGCGCTCGACCGGAGTGCAGAGATGGATCCGGTCGGCGAAAGGGGCGGTCAGCGCCTCGACGTAGCGCCGCGAACCGCCGGAGATCGTCCGCCAGTTCGGCCGGTTGCGGATCTGCAGGACGCCATGGTTCTCGAAGAACTCGGCGAGGAACGAAGCCGGGAAGCTCCACATCTGCTCGGGGTCGGCGGACCAGACGGCCGAGACCTGGGGAACGATCAGGCGATCGACGAAGTAGTCGGAGTAGCGGCCCTCCTCGAGGAAGGCAGCCAGCGAGGGGCCGCTGCCGTTCGTGCCGACGAGGTCGCGGGCCTCACGGTTGAAGCGCACCAGGTCGGAGAGCATGCGGATGAACTGAGGGTCGACGAGGTGCCGCGGACGGGCGAAGATCCCGCGGGCGCCCCGAGCCGCCCACTCGAATCTTCCCCTGCCGTCCGACACCCCGAAGCTCATGTTCGCCGGTTGGCTAGGCACGCCGAGCTCGGCGAGCATCGCTTCGAAGTTGGGGTAGTTGCGGTCGTTGAAGACGATGAACCCGGTGTCGACGTCGACCGGGCCGGCCGGCTCCTCGACGGTGATCGTGTTCGTGTGGCCGCCGGCGTACCCGGCCGCCTCGAACACGGTGACATCGTGCCCGGCGCGGACCAGCTCGGCCGCCGCGAGCAGGCCGGAGATGCCGCCGCCGACGACGGCTATGCGCCGGGGCTCGCTCATGACGCCGCCTTGGCCGCCTTCGTCGCCGTTGCGGGCGGGGCGTCGGCGAGGCGGTTGCTCAGCCCGTCGCGGGCGGCGTCGCCGATCTTCCGGAAGGCGAGCCGCATCGGCAGCTCGGCGAGTTTCGCAACGCCCTTCATCCCGAGATCGGCGTCGTAGGTGACCAGCGTGCCGCCGCCGGGGCGGAGGTCGAAGGTCATCTCGTCGAGCGAGGTGAACGTCCCGGTCTCAGCCTTGAGGAGGACGCGGCGGGGAGCGTCGATCTCGATCGTCTCGTAGATCAGGGTGCTCTCGCGGCCCATGTAGGAGGTGGTCACCTCGAAGCGGGCGCCGATCTCGTGGGGCTCGCCGGTCAGCCGCTTCGAACGCACGACTCCGGGATCCCAGTCGGAGATCGTCGCGAAGTCGGCGAGGTAGGCGAATGCCTGCTCGCGGTCCCATGCGGTTTCGACTGTTGCTGTGTATCTGGCCATCGGTCACTCCTTCTTTCGGGTCTAGATGCCCGCCGGATCACCCGGCGAACCGAATCGCTGCTCTTTCGCCCTATCCTCGGCGCCGTGGCGACCGCGACCGACTTCATCGCCGGACGGGATCTGCTCGACCGCGCCTACTCCTACGCCGCCGGCGTCTACGACGGCCCCGGGCTCGAGGAGGGGGCGAGCCTCGAGCACCCGACCGCCGTCGCTGCGCTCGTCGATGGAGCCGGCTTCAGCGACGAGGCCGTCGCGGCGGCGTTCCTCCACGACATCGTCGAGGACAGCACCGCCACCACGGACGAGATCGCAAGCCGCTTCGGGACCGAGATCGCCGGCTACGTGGCGATCCTCACCGAGGACATCTCGATCGCCGACTACCACGTGCGCAAGGACGAGCATCGGCATCGGGTTCTCGCCGGCGGGTCGGTCACCGCGTCGATCTACCTCGCCGACAAGCTCGCCCGGACCCGGGCGCTGACGGCAGCCGGCGGCGCGATCGACCCCGACCGCCTCGAGCACTATTGGGACACGCTCGAGCTGTACGTGAGCCGGCGCCCGGAGCTGCCATTCCTCAGCGAGCTTGCGGCCGAGCTTCCCGGGCTCGTGCCCGCCGAAGCCGCCTCGGGCGGCTAGCGAAGCTCTTTCTGCAACTGGCGCTCGACGGCCTGCGTCATCACGACGCCGAAGCTCGCCATCACGGCCTTCGAGGCGAGGGGGCGAAGTCGCTCGACCGCTTCGCCGGCGGCCGCCAGGTCCTCCGGCTTGCCGTCCTTGCGGATCGGCTGCAGCACGTCCTTGACGAAGAGCCGGACGAACTCCTTGGCGATCGCGGTCGTGTGCTTGTTGATCGACTCGCCGACGGCGAGGGAGTGCTCGAGCGGGATGCCGAGCTCGATCAGGTCGCGACCGGCGCGCAGCAGGGTCGGCGAGGGAACCTCCCAGGTCTCCTCGCCGATCGGGTTGATGAGGCCGATCTTCTCGGCCTTCGCGAGCAGCTTGCGGTCGGGCTCCTCGCCGAAGATCTGGGCGATCCCGTCGGCGTCGATCACCTCCGGCTCCTCGTTGCCGAACGGCTCGAGCAGCGAGCGCTGGAATTCGAGCGCCTCGCGGCTGCCGCTCTTCGCACCCATGTCGAGCAGGCGCTCGATCGACTTCAGGTTGAAGCCCTGGGCCTGCATGTCCTGGATAAGCCTGATCCGGGCGAGGTGCTCGGAGCCGTAGTAGCCGGTCCGGGCGCGAACGGCGGGCGCGGGGAGTAGGCCCCGAGACTGGTGGGCGCGGATGTTCCGGGCGGTCATCCCGGTCTCGCGGGCGAGCTCGTCGATCGTCATCTCGCCGGCGATGGTGGTCGTTTCTGCCATCGGGGGAGCCTATCGACGAGGGAACATGGAGCGGTGTTACATGCATGAAGCGGCGGCAGGGTTCGGATCGGCCGGGGCCGCCTGCGTCCATCAGGGGGAGGGGAGGACGCCGGCGACCCCGGTCGATCCGCGGGGGATCAGCCGGTGCCCGTTACCTCCGGGCGATCTTCGAGATCGAGGATTTCGCTGAGCTTCGCCCAGAGGCGGGCGCGCTCGACGGCCGTCTCGTGCGTCCAGGGGACGCGGTGGGCGGGGCGGACGCGGCGGTCCATCCAGAGCTGACCGCCGTTCGCGGCGGCCTCGTCGGAGGCGGCGAGCCAGACGATCGTGTCGGCGCCCTGCGCCGGGGTGCGAAGGATCGGTCCGAGGGTCGAGTGGAAACGCGGCAGCGCCTCGACGACGCCCGGGGTGTCGGCCCAGCCCGGATGCATGGCGTGGACGGTGATGCCCTGCGGCTCGAGCTGCTCGTCGAGCATGCCGGCGAGGATCACCTGGATCCGCTTCGCGTGGGCGTAGAAGGCGGGGCCGTCGAAGTCGCGGTGAGTGAGCTCGAGGTCGTCGGCGTCGAGCTTCTCGGTGTACATCCCGCCCGAGGTGACGAAGACGACCTTCGAGGGTGCGCCGGCCGCCAGTGCGGGGGTGAGCAGCTCGGTCAGCAGCACCGGGCCGAGGACGTGGGTGGCGAGCGTCAGCTCGTAGCCGTCGGCGCTGATCTCGCGCTCTTGGGTGAGGACCCCGGCGTTGTGAACGAGCGCCGTGATACCGCCGGCGAGCTCCTCGTTGAGCTCGCTCGCCAGGGCGCGCACCGACTCCAGCGATGAGAGGTCGCAGCGATGGAGGTGGAGATCGTCGCTCCCGGTCGCCTCGCTGATCCGCGCCCTCGCGTCCTCGCCACGCTCGGGGTTGCGGACGACCATGTGGACGCGGGCGCCGAGGGCGGCGAACTGCTCGACGGCGGCCGCGCCGATGCCCGAGTTGGCGCCGGTGACGACGACGTCGCGGCCGCGCAGCCGGCCCTCGGGGTCGGGGGAGGAGCCGGCGAGGCCGCGGACGCGGTAGCCGATCGAGCTGAAGCCCGGAAGCACCGTCCGGTCGAGCAGCCAGTCGACGGCGCCGGAGCCGGTCAGGGATTTCACTGCGTCGTTCATTGACTCCTACGAGGCTAGCAGCTATGTTCAAGGTATGTCAAAGGTTCGTTCAATCCAGGGAGAACCGCTGATCCGGATCGGAGAGCTGGCGCGGCGCGCCGGCCTTCCGACCGCCACGCTGCGCGCCTGGGAGCGCCGTTACGGCGTCGTCACCCCGCAGCGGGGCAGCTCCGGATACCGCCTCTACTCGGCCTCCGACGAGCGCCGGCTGCGGTCGATGGTCTCCCTGATCGGACAGGGTCTGGCGCCCGCCGAAGCCGCCGAGCGCGTCCTCGGTGCCGCCGCGGAAATCGACGGCGACGCCGCCGGCAGCGACACCGCCCAGGCCCCGCAGCTCCGGGCCGACCTGCTCGAGGCGCTCCTGGCGTTCGACAACGAGGAGGCGGAGCGGATCATGGACCGCGCCCTCGCCGCCCTCAGCGCCGACGCCTTCGTCAGCGAGATCGCCCTTCCCACCCTGCGGCTGCTCGGCGAAGGCTGGGTCGACGGCGACGTGACGATCGGGCAGGAGCACTTCGCCAGCAACGTCCTCCGCGGCCGGATGCTCGGCCTGGCGCGGGGCTGGGGCGGCGGCGCCGGCAGTCTGGCCCTGCTCGCCTGCCCGCCCGGCGAGTTCCACGACCTCGGTCTCGTCGGCTTCGGCGTCGCCCTGCGCGGCCTCGGCTGGCGGGTGACGTTCCTCGGCGCCGACACGCCGATCAGCACGATAAATGCGTGCGCCGAGGAGATCGAGCCGGACGCAGTCGTCGTCTGCGCGATGGACGAGGACCTGATCGAGGACGTCGCCGGCGAGCTCGCGACCCTCGCCTCCCGCTCCCAGCTCCTGTTGGCCGGCCCCGGCGCGACCACGGAGGCCGCCGCCCGGATGGGGGCGGCCGTCCTCGCCGACGATCCGGTCGCCGCCGCCGGCTCGCTGGCCGCCTGAGCGGCGTCCCCGCCGGTACGGTCGCCGTGTGGAACGGCTGATCGTCGACGGGATGAACGTGCTCGGCTCGCGCCCGGACGGCTGGTGGCGCGACCGGCCTGCGGCGATGGCCGGCCTGACCGCCCGTCTCGACGCGTTCGCGGCGACCTCCGGAATTGAGCTGACCGTCGTCTTCGACGGGAAGCCGCACCGGCGCGTCGAGGCGGCGGCGGCGACGGCCACCGTCGGATTCGCCCCGGGCGGCCCCGACGCCGCCGACCGCGAGATCCTCGCCCGGATCCGCGCCGATCCCGACCCCGGGAGCATCGTCGTCGCGACGAGCGACCGGCGGCTGCGCAATTCGGTGAAGGCGGCGGGTGCGGCGAGCGTCCCTGCGGGCGACGTGCTGCGCCGCCTCGAGGCGTTCGAACGCGGCGAATAGGATCAGGGAATGGGACGACTTGCTCTGATCGGTGGGCACTCGATCCTCGGCAGCGATCCGGCGGCCGGGTTCGAGTCGCGCGACGTCGAGACCGAGCACGGTTCCGTCCGCGTCCACGAGCGCGGCGATCAGGTCCTCCTCCAGCGTCACGGCCTCGACCGCTACACGACGGCCGCCCATCTCGACCACCCGCGGAACTTCGCGGCTCTCGCCGAGCTCGATTGCGACCGGGCGATGGCGATCGGCTCGGTCGGCGGCCTGCGGACCGAGCTCGGCGTCGGCACCTTCCTCTGTCCGGACGATTTCATCGCTCTGCACCTGGGCCTGTCGCTGCACGACCACCACGGCGGCGAACAGGTACCCGGCTTCGACGCCGGGTGGCGGCGGGCGATGCTCGACGTCTGGGACCGGGTCGCCGAGCCGGACGTGATCGACGGCGGCGTTTACTGGCAGGCGATCGGCCCGCGCTTCGAGACCCCCGCGGAGATCCGGCTGATCGCCGCCCACGCCCACGTGATCGGGATGACGATCGCCTCCGAGTGCGTCATCGCCCGCGAGATGGGGATCGCCTACGCCGCGGTCTGCGTCGTCGACAACCTCGCGAACGGCATCGCCGCAGAGCCGCTGTCCGTCGCCGAGTTCGAGGCCGGCAAGGCGCTGAACCGCTCGCGGCTGACGGCGGCGATCGAGGTCGTGGCGGCCGAGCTCGAGGGCGCGGGGACGGGCGACTGATGGCGCTGGCGATCGAGGGCGCGACGCTCGACGGCGAGCCCGCCGGCCTGCGAATCGAGGGCGGGACGATCGCCGCCCTCGGCCCGGACGTGACCGCCGAGGCGGGCGACGAGCGGATCGAGGGCGCCGGCACGGCGATCGTCCCCGGGTTCGTGAACGGCCACACGCACGCGGCGATGACGCTGTTCCGGGGCTACGCCGACGACCTGCCGCTGATGGACTGGCTGCAGAATCACATCTGGCCGGCTGAGGCGAAGCTGAACGACGACGACGTCTACTGGGGCACCCGCCTCGCGTGCGCCGAGATGATCAGGACCGGCACCGTCCGCTTCTGGGACATGTACTGGCGGCCCGGAGCAGTCGCTCGCGCCGTCACCGACGCCGGCGTCCGCGCGACGATCGGCCCGCCGCTGCTCGACGGCGGCGACCCGGCCGGCCTCGACGACCTCAAGCGGGCCGCCGCCGAGGGGCTCGAGGCGATCGACTCGGTCACGAGCTTCGTAACCGCGCCGTCGCTCGCCCCGCACGCGATCTACACGGTTTCGCCGGAGTCGCTCGGCTGGATCGCCGAGGAGTCCGAGCGGCTCGGCATTCCGATCCAGATCCACGCGTCGGAGACCCGGGGCGAGGTCGACGACTGCGTCGCCGCCCATGGCATCCGGCCGATCGAGCTCCTCGACCGGGTTGGGCTGCTCGGACCGCGGACGCTGCTCGCCCACGCGGTCTGGCTGACCGACGAGGAGCGCGAGCTGATCGCCGCCGCCGGTGCGACGGTCGTCTCGAACCCGGTCGCCAACATGAAGCTCGCGGTCGGGCGGATCTTCGACCTCGCCGCCGCACAGCGGCACGGCCTGCCGGTCGGGCTCGGCACCGACGGGGCGGGCTCGAACAACTCGCTCGACCTGCTCGCAGACGCCAAGCACTTCGCCCTCGGCCAGAAGCACATCGCCTTCGACGCCGGCGCCAGCCCCGCCGCCGAGACTCTCGCGATCGCGACCGGTGCCCGGGCGCCACTGTTGGGCGCGACGCCGATCGAGGCGGGAGCGCCCGCCGACCTCCTGCTGGTCCGGACCGACGGCCACGAGCTCGGCTTCGGCTCCCTCGAAGCGGGGCTCGTCTATGCGTCATCGGGCTCGGTCGTCGACACGACGATCGTCGCCGGCCGCGTGCTGATGAGCGGCGGCGTCGTCGAGGGCGAGGCCGAGATCCTCGAACGCGCACGGGCCCAGGGCCGCCGGCTCGGGTTGGTGGGCTGACATGGCGAAGCGCGACGGCGAGGTTAGGGCCGGGGGCGGCGTCGTCGTCCGCGGATCGGGCGCACGGAGTCGAGATCGCCGTCGTCCACCGCCCGCGCTACGACGACTGGTCGCTTCCGAAGGGCAAGCTGGAGGCCGGCGAGAGCTTCGAGGAGGGCGCCCTCCGGGAGGTCGAGGAGGAGACGGGCTTCCGCTGCGAGCTCGGCGACGAGCTCTCGGCGACGACCTACCGCGACCGCAAAGGCCGCCGCAAGACCGTCCGCTACTGGCTGATGGAGCCGCGCGAGGGCGAGTTCACGCCCAACGAGGAGGTCGACGTCCTCGACTGGCTGGCGCCCGCGGCCGCGGCCGAGCGCCTCGACTACGAGCACGACCGGAAGCTGATCGCCGAGCTCCCCGGCCCCGGCGAGGGCTGAGCCCGGCCCCGGTCAGTCGATCGGGATGTGCTGGACCCGGTCGGCGTCGCTGGGCCTCTGGTCGATCCGCTCGAGGTAGTGGTCGACGAGCGAGCGCAGGGTCAGCAGCGCCTCGCGACCGACGTCGTCGAGCTGGCCACGCAGCTCCGGGCCGCCGGCGCCGCGGAGGATCTCGGCGCCGCGGCAGATCGGGCAGAGCTCCAGGCAGCGCGAATCGGCGTGATGGGTGGCCGTCCAGTCGTAACCGGCCGTCCAGTCGGGGCCGCCCGGGCCGGGCTCAGGCCCGCTGCCGGTCGCGCCCGGACCCGGCTCGTCCCGGAACGGGATCTCGGTCCCCTCCGTCGGCGGCGGGGGCGGGTTGCTCTGCTCGTCGGGGGCGGTCATCTTCGAAGCTCACCTCGAGCGTGCCGGATTCGAGACGGGCGCCGACCGGGCGGTGCCTGGCCAGCGCAGAGGGCAGGATGATAGTCCGCTTCTCGCGGCCGGCCCGGACGATCAGCTCCTGGCCGACCTTGCTGAGGTCGAGCTCGGAGCGGTCCGCGAAGGGAACCGGGATCGCGAGCACGGTGCGGCCGTTCTCGGACGTGATCCGCTGGGCGAGCTCGGCGTGCATGAGACGCTCGGCCCGGTCGCCCGCGAACAGCTCGTCGCCGAGGCGGTCGAGCATCGCCGGGCCGACGACCTCCTCGGGGAAGTAGCGCGCCTGCAGCATCGGCACCGGGGAGAACCCCTCGCGGACCGCCTCGATCTGCTCGCGCTGGCGGTCGCGCCAGGCGCCGAAGTACGAGTCCGAGACCTCCTCGGGGAAGACCCGGTTGACGACGACCGCGTCGGTCAGGTAGCCGTAGAGGTTGAGGTAGGTGAACGTCCGCTGGGCCTCGCGGATCACCATCCGGTCCGGGTTCATGACGAGCCGGATCGAGGTCCGCTCGCGATCGCGGAGGATCTCGTTCATCGCGATCAGGTTGCCGACGAGCCGCTGGACGTCGGCGAAGACGTCGTCGCCGGGGAGCGGGACGTCGAGGAACGTCCGCGCGAAGGGTCGTGCGGCGGAGACGAGCCGCCGCTCCCAGGGGAGGACCTTGTCGAGCCACCAGCGGGCGACGTCGGGGAAGGACAGGAGCCGGAGGGTCTCGCCGGTCGGGGCGCAGTCGACGATGATCACGTCGTAGTCACCGCTCGCGTGATGGGCGCGGATCTGGAGCAGGCTGAAGAGCTCGTCCATGCCGGGCGGGACGGTCAGCTCCTCGGCCGCGACCCCGAGCACGCCGCGATCGGCGAGGACCCGGCCGAGCCAGTCGCGCACGGCCGCCCAGTTCTCCTCCATCTCCGCCTGCGCCTCGATCTGCTGGGCCCAGAGCAGCGGGGCGATCTCGCGCGGCTCGGGACCGAGCTCCTGCTCGAGCGAATCGCCGAGGCTGTGGGCCGGATCGGTCGAGAGAACGATCGTCCGCAGGCCGTCGGCGGCGCAGCGGCGCGCCGTCGCTGCGGCGACGCTCGTCTTGCCGACGCCCCCCTTGCCCGTGTAGAGGATCGTCCTCGGGAGGTTCGGCCCGCTCTCGTCGGCGACCGGCACGCATCCAGGGTACTCTGACCGCGCCCGATCAAGCGGGACGGGCACCGGTTTTCTTGCGTACTCGAACCACACTTGCGCTGCTGCTGATCGTCGCCCTCGCGATCGTCGGCGTCCTGTCCGGATGCGGCGGCAGCAGCGGTTCCGACGCCGATCCGCAGGAGGTGCTCGACAAGGCGCTGGGGGGCGGTGGAGGCACCGACAGCGGCGTCCTCGACATCGTCCTCGACGTCTCGTCGTCGGGCGGGCAGGAGGGCGACCTCAACGCCGAGATCAAGGGGCCGTTCCAGTCGAACGGCACCGGTCAGCTCCCCTCCGTCGACTTCGACGTGACGGCGGCGATCGACTCCGGATCCTCCAACTTCGACTTCAACGGCGGCCTGACGATCACGGGCGACGGCGCCTACATCGGCTTCGACGGCGACGAGTACCAGCTCGACGACTCGACCTTCCAGGCCGTCAAGGCCTCCTACGAGCAGTCCGCCTCCCAGCAGAGCAGCCAGGAGGACACGGGCTCGCTCTCGCAGTTCGGCATCGATCCGCAGAGCTGGGTCACCGATCTGACCAACGAGGGGACCGAGGATCTCGACGGCACCGAGGTGATTCACGTCTCCGGGGCGGCCGACGTGCCGAAGCTGGTCGCCGACCTCAACGATGTCGCCCAGCAGACCGGCCAGGCCTCCCAGCTCGATCCGACCGCCCTCAAGAACCTCGAGGACACCGTCACCGACGCGACGATCGACGTCTACGCCGCCTCCGACGACGATTCGCTCCGCAAGATCGAGGTCGGGCTGAACCTCGCCGATCCGCGCGGGGGCTCAGGGACGGTCGCCGTGACGCTCTCGATCGGCATCTCCGACCCGGGCTCCGATCAGTCGATCAGCGCTCCGTCCGACGCGAAGCCGCTCGATGACCTGCTCGGCCAGATTCCCGGCGGCGCTTCCGCGCTCGGCCTCGGTGCCGGTGCGCCGAGCGCGACGACGACGCCGCCCCAGCCGGCGTCGAGTTCCGCGCAGAAGTACTACGACTGCGTCGCGAAGGCCCAGAGCTCGGCGGAGGTCGAGGACTGTGCGAGCTTGATCGGCGGATGAACGGCCCCGGACCGGCGCTCAACAGGGACTTCTTCACGGGTCCCGACGGGTGGCCCTATCTCCTCGTCCCGTTCATCCCGATCGCGATCGCCCTCGACCTGCTCGGCGCCTCGGCCGGGTTCATCTTCTTCACGGCGGCGATCGGAATCATCCCGACGGCGGCGCTGATGGGCCGGGCCACCGAGGAGCTCGCCGAGCGCTCCGGTCCCGGCATCGGCGGTCTGCTCAACGTCACGTTCGGCAACGCGCCGGAGCTGATAATCGCCCTGTTCGCCCTCAACGCCGGCCTCCAGGAGGTCGTCAAGGCATCGATAATCGGCTCGATTATCGGCAATGTCCTGCTCGTCCTCGGCGCGGCGATGGTCTCCGGCGGAGTCGGCCGCCCGGGCCAGGTCCAGAAGTTCGACCGTACGGCCGCATCGACGCAGTCGACGATGCTCTTCCTGGCCGCCGCCGCCCTGCTGATGCCGGCCATCTTCGAGCTCGTCGAGGGGCGCGGGCTGCCGTCGGTCGGACCCGAGCTGGTCGACTACGGCTCGACGGTCGAGTTGCTCTCGCTCGCGGTCGGCGTCGTGCTGATCGCCTGTTACGTAGCCGGGCTGTTCTTCTCGCTGAAGACGCACAGCGACGTCTTCAATCCGCAGTCGCACAAGGACGACGACGAAGAGGACCCCGAGGGCGAGGAGCCCGCCCAGAACATCTGGGGCTGGACGGTGCGGCGATCGGTCGTCGCGCTGGCGATCGCCGGCGTCGCGGTCGGCGTCATGTCGGAGGTGCTGGTCGGCTCGATCACCGAGGCGTCGGAGTCGATCGGCCTCAGCGAGTTCTTCATCGGCGCGATCGTCGTCGCGATCGTCGGCAACGCCGCCGAGCACTGGGTCGCCGTCCTCGTCGCCTACAAGGGCAAGATGGACCTGGCGGTGAACATCGCGATCGGGTCGAGCGCCCAGGTGGCGCTCTTCGTCGCCCCGGTCCTCGTCTTCGCGTCGTTCGTGGTCGGGCCGAGCCCGATGCCCCTTGTCTTCAACGGCTTCGAGCTCGGCGCGATCCTGCTGGCGGTGCTGATCGCCAACGCCGTCAGCTCCGAGGGCGAGTCGACATGGTTCGAGGGCGTACAGCTGCTCGCGGTCTACACGGTGTTTGCGATCGCCTTCTTCGCGGCATAGTTGGTCTGAATGGGAGCGGTAATCCTTCTCGCGATCAGCTTTGCCGTCATCCTGACGGGCGCGCTCGTGTTCACGAACGCGATCGAGTGGCTCGGTCACCGCCTCGGTCTCGGCGAGGGAGCGACGGGCAGCATCCTCGCCGCGGTCGGCACCGCGATGCCGGAGACGCTGATTCCGATCGTCGCGATCATCGGCGGGTCGGAGGGCTCCGAGGACGTTGCGATCGGCGCGATCATCGGCGCTCCGTTCCTGCTCGCGACCCTGGCGATGGCGCTCGTCGGCACATCCGCGTTCATCTTCCAGAAGCGCCGCAAGCAGGGCCTCGAGCTGAGCGCCGACATCGAGACGCTCGATCGCGACCTCCTCTTCTTCCTGGTCTTCTTCGGCGCCGGCCTGCTCGCCGGCATCGTCCTTCCCGAGGCCCTGCACATCCCGCTGGCGATCGTCTTCTTCGTCTCCTACCTGCTCTACGTCAGGGCGACGCTGCGCTCCGGTGGCGAGGTCCAGGAGGCGGAGACGATCGGCCGCCTCTACATGGACCGCGGCACCGACGATCAGCCGCCGACCAACCTGATCGTCGTGCAGCTCGTGGTCGGGCTGGCGGCGATCGTCGGGGGCGCCCACCTGTTCGTCGAGGAGATGATCCACGTCGCCGAGTCGCTCGGCGTCGAGGCGCTGGTGCTGTCGCTGATCCTCGCGCCGCTCGCCACCGAGCTGCCCGAGAAGATCAACAGCTTCTTCTGGATCCGCGAGGGCAAGGACAGCCTCGCGCTCGGCAACATCACCGGCGCGATGGTCTTCCAGTCGACGATCCCGATCGCCTTCGGCCTCGCGCTGACCGGCTGGGAGCTCGACCGCTTCGCGATCGTCTCCGCCGGCCTCGGCCTCGCCGGCGGAACGCTCGCCTACGTGACGTTGCGGACCCGCGGTCGCTTCGAGCTGCTGCCGGTCGTCAGCTGGGCGACCCTGTTCGGGTCGTTCCTGGCCTACGTGCTCGCGACCGCCTGAGGCAAGCGGCGCCTAGGCGCCGAGCTCTTCGAGGGCGCCGAGCACGAGATCGTCGTGCTTCTTCGGCTGGACCTTCGGGAACACCTTGGCGATCTTCCCGTCGGGGTCGATGATGAACGTCGACCGCTGGACGCCCATGTACTTCTTGCCGTACATGCTCTTCTCAGCCCAGGCACCGTAGTCCTCGGCGACGGCGTGGTCGGGGTCGGCGAGCAGCGTGAAGCCGAGGTCGTATTTCGTGTCGAACTTGGCGATCGCGTCGACCTCGTCGGGGGAGACGCCGAGGACGCGGGCGCCCTTGTCGGCGTATTCGGAGGAGCGGTCGCGGACGCTGCAGGCCTGGGTCGTGCATCCGGGGGTGTCGGCACGCGGGTAGAAGTAGAGGACGACCCACTCACCACGCAGGTCCTCGAGCGCGACCTTGCCGCCGGACTGATCCGACAGCTCGAACTGCGGCGCCGCGGCGCCGGCCTCGGGCATCGCCACGGTTACTCCTCTTCGTCGATGTCGGGGTCGGGCTCGAGCTTGGGGTCGTCGTCCTCGTCGAGGGCGTCGTCGACGGCGATGCTCGAAGCCTGCGACGCGGCGACGGGGTGGCGGCGGCTCTGGAACTCCTCGAGCGCCTCCTCGAGCAGCGTCTCGTCGACCGGGACCTCGTCGGATACCCGGACCCACTCGGTTCCCTCGGCGCCCTCCTCCTCGAAGACCTCCTGGTCGACCGCCGCCGAGTCCTCGACGATGATCACCACCTCGGTCTGCGGGTTCACGTAGGTGCCGGGCTGGACGGCGAGCTGCTCGAGCTCGTAGATGTCACCGATGTCTGCCATCGGCCGGTTTATACCCGGAACGCCAGACCCCATGCGTGGGGGCGGCTATTGGCCGAGGCCCTCGAGATCGCGCAACTGCCGCGCGACCTCGGCGTCGACGTCGAGCGGCTCCTTCCCGTGGCGGGCGCGGCGGCCGTTGCGGGCGACGACCAGCTGGCGGATCTCCTCGACGAGTGCCGGGTCGGCCTTGAGCTCGACGGCGGCGGGGGCGGTGAGCTTCTTCAGTTCGGCCTCGATGTCGATCGGCGTCTCGCCGCGCTCGATCTGCCGAAACGCCTTCGCCTCGAGCATCTGCCGGATCTCGGCCTCGCGGGCGGCCTTGGTCATCGTCGCGCCGAGGTCGGCCCCGGGCGCGGGCGGCTCGTGGTCCATCGAGAAGGCGCCCTTGCCGATCTCGCGGTAGACGGCGCCGGACCCCGCGAACGCGAGCGCGGCGATCGGAGCGACGATTAGAACGACGACGATGATCACCTCGCCGTTGCTGATCCCCACGGGCAGCACCCGTTCAGCGTAGCGGCGCGGGATCCCGGCCCCCGGCGGCTCAGGCCGTCGCGCGGCGGCGCGACAGGCGCCCGCGGAGTCCCGCCTGGCGACGGCGGTCCTTGAGGATCCGCTGGGCGGCGTTGTGCCCCGACGCCGCCATGACGCCGCCGCCCGGGTGGGTGCCGGCGCCGCACAGGTAGAGGCCCTCGAGTGGGGTCGCGTACTTGGCGAGGCCCGGGGTCGGCCGCATGAACGCCATCTGTGCGATGTCCTGCTCGCCCTGGAAGATCGAGCCGTCGACGAGGCCGAAGATGTCCTCGAGGTCCGGCGGCGCGAGCACCTCGCGCTCAACGATCGAGCCGGGCAGGTTGGTCGCGTACTCGCCGATGCTGGCGATGCAGGTGTCCGCGTACTTCTCGCGGGCGCCCTCCGGCCACTGCTCGTGCTCGGTCGGGCCGTACTGGGTGAACATCGTCGCGATCCAGCGGTCGTCGTCGGTCAGCGACGGATCGATCGAGGACGGGACCTCCATCTCGACGTACGGGTGCTCGGAGGGGATGCCGCGGACGGCGTCCTGCCAGGCGCGCTCGAGGTAGTCGAGCGACGGGCACCAGTTGACGCCGGCGGTCAGCAGGTGCCGCGATTCCTCCTCGCTGAGCCCCTCGTAGACCGGGGCCTCAGAGAGGACCATGTTGATCTTCACGGAGGCGCCGCGGGTCCGGTAGGCGGCCATGTCCTCGCGCACGTCGTCGGGGAAGTTTTCGGCTCCGGCGAGGTCCATGATCGTCGTCTTCGGATGGGCGCCGGAGGCGACGATCGGGGCGCGGTGGACCGAACCGTCGGCGAGGGTCACGCCGGTGACGCGACCGCCGGTCGAGTCGATGCTGACGACCTCCGCGTCGGTGCGGATCTCAGCGCCGGCCGCGCGGGCGCTCGCCGCGATCGCCTCGCTGATCGCACCCATGCCGCCGATCACCTGTCCCCAGGAGCCGATCTGTCCGTCGAGCTCGCCGAGGGCGTGGTGGAGGAGGTTGTAGGCGGTGCCGGGGGAGTAGGGGCCGGCCCAGACGCCGACGACCCCGGTCGAGGCGATCGAGCCCTTCAGGTAGTCGTTCTCGAAGAGGCCGTCGAGCCAATCGCCGACGGACATCGTGAAGATCCGGATCAGCTGCTGGACGTCGCGCTGCGACATGCCGGCGACCCGTCCCGCCTCCTTGAGGAGTCCGGCGATGTCGACCGGTGCCTTCGAGCCCGGCGCCGGCGGGTTGCGGATCATCATCGGCCGCACGAAGTCCGCGGCCATGAAGAGCAGCTCCTCGAACTTGCCGTAGTTCTCGGCGTCCTTCTTGCTGAAGCGGGCGATCGACTCCTGGGTCTTGACGACGTCGTCGTGGAAGATGATCGGCCCGTCCGGGGTCATCGCCGCGTAGGCGGGATCGAGCGGGTAGGCCTCGTAGCCGTAGCGCTTCAGCTCGAGGTCGGCGACGACCTTCGGCTGCAGCATCGAGACGACGTAGGAGCAGCGCGACACGCGGGCGCCCGGCCAGACCTCCTCGGTCACGCAGGCACCGCCGAGGATGTGGCGCCGCTCGAGGATCAGGGTCCGCAGGCCGGCCTTTGCCAGATATGCGCCGGTCGTCAGCCCGTTGTGGCCGCCGCCGACGACGATCGCGTCCCAGGAGCCGCCTCCGGTCGCGGCGGCGGGCGCACCGCCGTTGGTCGAGGTGGACGAGGACGCCGGTGTACTCCCTGTGATCTCCATCCGGGCAAACTAACAGAAAGTACAATTGACTACAAGGTCAACAACGACCCCCCGAGCCCCTAGACTCCGCTCCGATGACAGACCTCCAGACACGCGCCAAGCAGCACCTGATGCTGCATTTCTCCGACATGACCGCCGCCGCCGAGGACATCCCCGTGATCGTCCGCGGAGAGGACAGCTACGTCTTCGACGACAAGGGCAACCGCTACATCGACGGCCTGTCGGGCCTCTACTGCCTCAACCTCGGGCACTCGTACGGCGAGGAGATCGGCGCCGCTGCGGCCGCGCAGATGAGCACGCTGCCGTACACGAGCAACTGGACGGTCGCCCACCCGCCGGCGATCGACCTCGCCACGAAGCTCGCCGAGCTGGCGCCCGACGGATTCGAGCGCGTCTTCTTCACGTCCGGCGGCTCCGAGTCGGTCGAGTCCGCCTACAAGATGGCGATCCAGTGGCATCAGGCCAACGGGGAGCCGCAGCGCCGCAAGGTCATCGCCCGCCGCGACGCCTACCACGGCGTGACCATGGGGGCGCTCAACTTCACCGGCATCCCGGTCTGCCGGACGGCGTTCGAGCCGCTCGGGATCCCGACCCGCCACGTCTCCTCGACGAACGCCTACCGGCATCCCGCCGGCGGCGACGAGGCCGGCTTCACCCGCGCGCTCCTCGACGAGATCGAGTCGACGCTCGAGTTCGAGCAGCCCGAGACCGTCGCGATGATCATCATGGAGCCGGTCCAGAACGCCGGCGGATCGATCGTCCCCCCGGCCGGCTACTGGAAGGGCCTGCGCGAGATCTGCGACCGCCACGGCATCCTCCTCGTCTCCGACGAGGTCATCTGCGCGTTCGGCCGCCTCGGCACCTGGTTCGGCGCCCAGCGCCTCGAATACAGCCCCGACATGATCACGTTCGCCAAGGGCCTGACCGGCGCTCACGCCGCGATGGGCGGGGTGATGATGTCGGACAAGGTCGCCGAGCCGTTCCTGACCGGCAAGGGCGACTACCTGCATGGGCTCACGTTCGGCGGCCACCCGGTCGGCTCGACGATCGCCCTGAAGGCGATTGAGATCTTCGAGCGCGAGAAGGTCTTCGAGAACGTGCTCGCCAACGAGCCGAAGGTCCGCGACATGCTCGAAGGCCTCAAGGACATCCCGATCGTCGGCGACGTCCGCGGCCTCGGCCACTTCTTCGCGATCGAGGTCGTCAAGGACCAGGAGACGAAGGAGTCGCTGACCGAGGCCGAGGCGAACTGGCTGCTCAAGGACGTGCTCTCCGACCGCCTGTTCGAGCGCGGCATGATCTGCCGCCTCGACGACCGGTCCGAGCCGATCGTTCAGATCGCGCCGCCGCTCGTCGCCGACATCGGCGTCTTCGAGGAGATCACCGAGATCCTCCGCCACGGCCTCGAGCACGCCACCGAGCACCTCCGCGCCGGCGCCCCGGTCTGAGCGGGGGCCCGGGGGGAGCGATGACCGCGCTCGCCGACCTCGACCTGCCGGAGATCGATCCGAGCGACGCCGCGCTCAGCGGCGAGCGCTGGCACGAGGCGATGGGCGAGCTGCGGGACTCGGGCGAGTGGCTCGCCCGGGCGCCGCTTGCGACTGTCGTCCTCGACCGCGAGGCCGGCGAGTTCTTCCTGCGGACGAAGGCTGCGATCTTCCCCGGGCTGCTGCTCGCCGAGCTCTTCGCGATCACCGAGGGGCCGCTGCACGAGCAGGTCGTCCGCAACATCATCAACGTCAACGGCGCCGACCACGGCAGGCTCCGCAAGCTGGTCAACCCGGCGCTGGCACCGCGCGCCGTCGACCGCTATCGCCCGGCGATGCGAGCGATCCTCGAGGAACTCTGGGAGCCCGTCGCCACGGCCGGATCCTGCGACCTCGTCGAAGCGGTCACCAGGCCGTATCCGGCGCGCGTGATCGCCGACGTCATGGGCGCACCGGCAGCGGACGCCGGTCGCCTCCACGACTGGTCGATGTGGATCCAGCGGCAGTTCGACCCGCCGGCGCTCGGCTGACCCCGAGCAGCTTGCGACGATCAACCGCAAGGTCGCGGAGTTCTACGACTGGGTCCGGCCGCTCATCGAAGCGCCGCCGCGACTCGCCGGCCGACGACCTGATCTCGACGCTGATCAGCGCCGAGGAGGAGGGCGACCGGCTCTCCGGCGTCGAGCTCGAGAACCTCGTCCTCAACATCCTCGTCGGCGGCGTCGACACGAGTCAGAGCCAGCTCGCCCATGCACTGCGGCTGCTCGCCGAGCGCCCCGACCAGTGGGCGGCGCTCCGGGCCGACCCGGACGCGATGGCGATCCGGGCGGTCGACGAGGTCGTCCGCTTCGAGCCGATCACGCCGTTCACCGCGCGACTGCTCACCGAAGACGTCGCCTACGGCGGCGTCGAGTTCCCGGCCGGCACCGTCGTCTCGGTCTGCGCATTCACGGCGAACCGGGATCCCGATGCGTTCGCCGACCCCGATCGCTTCGACATCACCGTCGACCGCAGCGGTTCCCGGGCGCTGACGTTCGGGGCCGGCATCCACTTCTGCGTCGGGCGCAACCTCGCTCGGGCCGAGATCGCCGAGGCGCTCGCGTTCATCGCCCGCCGGGTCGAGACGATCGAGCTCGCCGGCGACCCGGAGCTGCAGAGCGTCAGCGGGATCTACGGCGTCGAGGCGCTGCCCGTGACGTTCAGCGCGGCCTGACCTAGTACCCGCCGGGGCGCCGGGCAAGGGCGTCGACGACGGCGCAGCCGCTCGGGCCGGCGATCACCGGGTTCAGCTCGAGCAGCGCCAGGCCGGCGTCGAGCAGAACCTCGCCGGCTCGTGACGCGGCGTTGCAGAGGGCGGCGAGGTCGACGGGCCCGCGGCCGCGGCCGCCGGTCAGAAGCGGCGCGCCCCGCAGCCCGCGGAGGGCGAGCTCGATGCGTCCCGGCGAGGCGGGGAGGGGGAGGACTGCGACGTCGTCGAAGGCCTCGGTCCAGATCCCGCCGAGCCCGATGACCAGGGCCGGGACGACCGCATCGGCACGCGCTGCGACGAGCAGCTCGACGCCGGGGGCCGCCATCCGCTCGACGAGCAGCTGCGCGCCGACCGCTTCGGGAAGGGCGAGCAGCCGGCCGGCCGCCGCGGCGACGGCGTCGGCGGAGTCGAGGCCGAGCTCGATCGCACCGACGTCGCTCTTGTGCTGGATCGCCGGCGAGGAGAGCTTCAGCGCGACCGGGAAGCCGAGGCTCTCGGCCGCGGCGATTGCTCCCGGCCCGTCGGAGGCGATCCGCATCGGCGGCACCGGCACGCCGGCGGCGCCGATCAGGGCCTTCGTCTCGGCCTCGCCGAGCCAGCTGCCGTCGCCGCCGGCGGACCGGGCGCGCGAGGCCGCCGCGGCGATCTCGCGAAGCCGGCCGGGGTCGCCGGCCGGGCGCCGCAGCTCGGCTGCGCACTGGACCGCGGTGATCAGTCCGCCGACGGAGGCGATCCCGCGGTCGGAGAGCTCGGTGATGATCCCCTCGCCGATCAGGTCGGGCAGGGTGGAGGCGAAGAGCGGCGCCGCGGCGGCGCGCTCGGCTCCATCGGCGAGCCCGCGACGCGTGTCCTGCCAGCCCGGCTCGGTCTCCGGCGTCAACTCCTCGGGCGTGTCGTGGAAGATCACCATCTGGTCGACGGCGGGGTCGTCGCCGACGGCCGCGACGATCGCCGCGAGGCGCTCGCGCTCGGCCCAGATCTGCGAGGTGTAGTCGAGCGGGTTGGCGATCGTCGCCGCCTCTGGGAGCAGCTCGGCGAGACGCTCGCGGGTCGGCGGGGCGAGCGTCGGCAGCTCGAGCCCGATCCGGTCGGCCTCGTCGGCGGCGATCCCGGAGTCGCCTCCCGAGCAGGTCAGGAACGCGAGGCCGCCGCGCCCGGACGGACGCGCCCGGGGCTCGGCGAGGATGCGCGCAAGCTCGAGGAGCTCGTGGGGGTCACGGGCCCAGCAGGCACCGGACTCCTCGATCAGAGCGCGGAAGACCCGCTGGTCACCGGCGAGCGAGCCGGTGTGGGCGGCCGCGGCGCCGGCTCCCGCCTCGGAGGCGCCGACCTTGAGGACGACGACGCCGATCTCGCGCTCGGCACAGTCGGCGAGCGCCGCCGCGACCCGCTCGCCGTCGCCGTCGGATTCGAGGAAGAGTGCGATCGAGCGCACGCCGTCGCTCGCGCTCAGGGCCCCGAGCCAGTCGGCGGCATCGCAGACCGCCTGGTTGCCGGTCGATATGACCGTGTGGAAGCCGATGCCGCGACGGGAGCCGAGGGCGTTGACGGCGACGTTGCCGCTCTGCGAGATCATCGCGACGCCGCCGACGGGTAGCGACTGAACCGAGTCGCCCCAGAGCCCGGCCCGGCCCGGGAAGTTGACGATGCCGTTGCCGTTCGGACCGCAGACCGGGAAGGAGGCGGCGCGTGCGGTGGCGACGAGCCGCGCCTCGAGGTCGCGGCCCGACTCCACCTCGCCGAAGCCGGCGGAGACGACGACGGCGCCACCGCAGCCGAGCGCGACGGCGTCGTCGATCACGTCGGGGACGGCGCGGGCGGGAACGGCGACGGCGACGGCGTCGACGGGTCCCGGCAGGTCGCTGACCGACGGCACGCAGCGGACGTCGCGGATCCGGTCGCGCTTCGGGTTGACTCCCCAGAGCTCGCCGTCGTAGCCGAGCCTCTCGAGGTTGCGCAGCAGGGTGTCGCCGTATGCGTCGGGGCGATCGGTGGCGCCGACGACGGCTATCGAACGGGGCTCGAGCAGCCGGGAGAGACCGTTTGCCGCCGTCACCCGGATCCGATCAGTGCAGCATCCGCTCGACGCCGCGGCGCTCGAGGCCGCGGGCGATTATCAGCCGCTGGATCTCGCTGGTGCCCTCCCAGATCCGGTCGACCCGGAGCTCGCGGAGGAGGCGCTCGGCGACGTTCGATCGCAGGTAGCCGCGGCCGCCGAAGGCCTGCACGCAGCGGTCGGCGCAGCGCCAGGCGGCCTCGCTCATGAAGAGCTTCGCCATCGACGCCTTGTTGTGGACGAGCTTCGGATCGGCGCCGGCGTCGGCGAGCGAGGCGACGGTGAGCGTCAGCAGCCGGCCGGCTGCGGCATCGGCGGTCGAGTCGGCGAGCGGGAAGGAGACGCCCTGGTAGTCGAAGATCCGGCTGCCGCCCTGCTCGCGGTGGATCGCCCAGTCGCTCGTGACGTCGAGGAGACGCCACATCGCGCCGACGCAGCGCGCCGCGATGCCGAGCCGCTCCTCCATGAACCAGGAGCGCTGCAGGTCGTCGCCGCCGCCGACGCCGCCGATCACGTCGGCCTCGCCGACTTCGACGTCGGTGAAGGTGATCGTCGGGTGGCCGTCCGGATACATGTGGGTGAAGGCCGGGTCGTCGATGATCTCGATGCCGGAGCGGTCGCGATCGACGACGAAGAGGGTCGGGAGCTTGGCGCCGTCGCGGACGACGTTGGCCATGACGATGTAGACGGACGCGACGTCGCCCGAGGTGACGAACCACTTCTCGCCGTTGAGGCGGAAGCCGTCGCCGTCGGGGGTGGCGGTCGCGGCGATCCGGCTCGGGTCGGACCCGGCGTCGCGCTCGGTCACGGCGTAGGCGTCACGGATCTCGCCGCGCAGGAGCGGCTTCAGCCAGCGCTCGGTGTGCTCGGGGCCGGCGTGCTCCCAGACGTTGTAGCCGTTCGGGATGTGCCAGTGGATCGCGTTCGTCGAGCGGCCGTACTGCTCCTCGACGAGCGCCCACTCGAGCCGCGTCCAGCCCTGGCCGCCGTGCTCGGGATCGTGGAGGCCGCCGGTGAGCCCGCGGGCGATCGCTTCACGCTTGACGTCGGCGACGACGTCGTCGGGCAGGCGGCCGTGGCGGCGCTCCGCTTCCTCCTCGAGCGGGAAGAGGACCTCCTCGGTGAAGGCGCGGGCGCGGGCCTGGACGTCGCGGGCGCGATCGTCGAGCTCGAAGGGGATCTCCTCGAGGTCGATGCCGGCCGGGGTCGTCGTCTGGGTCGTGCCGCTCTCCACTTGACCGGCACTCTAACATACTTTGATCGATTGACTACAAGGTCAACAGAGGACCTTCGAGGCCGCTGACGAGACACGGACGAGGAGACGCCGAATGAGCACGCCGGTTGCGACGAACGGGAAGCTGCGACTCGATCCCCGCGACATCGAATCGACCCTGCAACCGGTGGAGCGCGCCTCGATGCTGCCGCCCGCCGCGTTCACCGAGCCGGGAGTGCTCGACTGGGAGATCGAGAACGTCTTCACGGGCGGCTGGGTCTGTTTCGGCCACGCCTCCGCCGTCGCCGAGCCGGGAAGCTGGCTGATGCGCGAGATCGGGCCGAGCAGCGTCTTCGCGATGGCAGGCGCCGACGGAGTCCCGCGCGCCTTCCTCAACGTCTGCCGGCACCGCGGCGCCCGCCTCGTCGAGGAGACCGAGGGCAAGGTGCGCCGCCGCATCCAGTGCCCGTACCACGCCTGGTCCTATGACCTCGATGGCAGCCTCGTCGCCGCGCCGCACATGGACGAGGTCGAGAACTTCGACCGCGGCTGCTTCGGGCTGATCGAGGTCCGCTCGGCAGTCGTCGGCGGACTGCTGCTCGTCGACATGAGCGGGAAGGCGCCCGACCCCGCCGAGCACGTCGGCGACCTGCTCGGATTCCTCGACCGTTGGCGGCTCGGCTCGCTCGAGCGGGCCCGCGGCACGACCTACGAGGTCGAGGCCAACTGGAAGGGGATCGCCGAGAACTACAACGAGTGCCTGCACTGCCCGGGGGTCCATCCCGAGCTGAACGCCCTCAGCGACTACCGCAGCGGCGAGTCTCAGTACGGGCCCGGGCGCTGGTGCGGCGGGTCGATGACCCTCAACGAGGGCGCCGAGACGATGGGGACCGGCCACGGCCACGCCGGCGACCGGCCGCCGATCTCCGGCCTCGACGCCGACGACATCAACTCCGTCTACTACTTCGCGTTGTTCCCGAACGCGCTCGTCTCGCTGCATCCCGACTACGTGATGCTGCACACCCTCTGGCCGCGGGCGGTCGATCGCACCGAGGTCACGTGCGAGTGGTTCTTCGAGCCCGAGACCGTCGCCCGCGACGACTTCGACCCCAGTGACGCGGTCGAGTTCTGGGACACGGTCAACCGCCAGGACTGGCGCGTCTGCGAGCTGACCCAGCGCGGCGTGCGGACGAAGGGCTACACCGCCGGCCGCTATTCCGGCGACGAGAACGACGTCCACGCGTTCGACACCCTCGTGGCGGACAGATACATGTCCGCGCTAAGCGCTGAGACCACGGGGCGATGATGAGTCACAGGGTTCCCGTCACCTACCACCCAACGGTCCGAGGGAAGCGGACGCGAAGCGGAGCATTCCGCCGGAGGTATCTATGAATTCTGTTGCGGCACAACTTGGCGAGGTCGGACTGCCGGCGCCGATGTCGGAGCTTGCGTCCAAGGACTGGGACGCCGTCATCGTCGGCGGCGGCCACAACGGCCTGACGGCGGCCGCCTACCTCGCAAAGGCGGGGAAGTCGGTGCTCGTCCTCGAGCGGCGCGAGCGGCTCGGCGGCGCCTGCACGCTCGAGCGCCCGTTCGCCGACGAGCGCTACGTCGTCTCTCCCTGCGCCTACGTAGTCGGCCTGCTCGACGACGTCGTCATCGACGAGCTCCAGCTCCGCAGCCGCGGCCTCAAATATTGGATGGCCGACCCCAACCTCTGGGTGCCGTTCGACGACGGCAGCTCTTTCGGCCAGTTCCTCGACGATGCGAAGACCCAGCAGAGCCTCGAGGCGCTCGGGCTCTCGAAGCAGGACATCGACGGCTACTGGGCCTACGAAGAGCTGTTCGACGACGTCCGCAAGCTGCTCCGCAAGGGCGCTCGCGACACCTGGGTCGGCGACACACCGACGCGCGACGAGATCGAGGATCTGCTCGGCGGCGACGAGGAGAAGATCAATCTCGTCTTCGAGGACTCGATCGCCGACGTGCTCAACCGCTACATCTCCGACGAGCGCCTGAAGACGGCGCTGTTCGGTCAGGGCGTGATCGGAACCTGGGGCGGGCCGTTCGACCACGGCACCGCCTCGATCAAGCTCATGCACTACCAGGGGGACATGGACGGCCAGGGCCCGGTCTGGGGCTACGTCGAGGGCGGGATGGGGATGGTCTCGTTCGCGATCGCCGACGCCGCCCGCGAGGCCGGCGCGATGCTCGCTTGCGACGTCCCGGTCGCCCGGATCACTCCCGGCGAGGGGGTCGAGCTCGAGGACGGGACGAACATCAGGGCGCGAACCGTGATCTCGAACGCCGACCCGAAGGTGACGATGCGCCTCGTCGGTCCCGACGCGATTCGCGAGGCCGACCCCGCCTACCTCGACAAGCTCGAGAACTGGAAGATCCGCAGTCCCGTCGTCAAGTTCAACGCCGCCCTCGACCGGCTCCCGAACTGGACGGCGGCTCCCGGCGAGGACTGGCCGGCACGGGCGACCGTCGACGTCTGCGGAACCATGGAGGAGGCCCAGCGGGCCTTCGAGCGCTGCGCCGCCGGCGAGCCGGCGGTCGGGTTCGGCGAGATCTATGTCCAGACCGGCTACGACCCCAGTCCGGCACCAGAGGGCAAGCAGCTGATGAGCGTGTTCGGCCAGTACGCGCCCTACGACATCGCCGACGGCGACTGGGACTCGGCCCGCGAGGGCGTCGCCCGCCAGTTCATCGACCTGATCGGCCGCTTCGCGCCCGATTTCGAGGACGTGCTCGCCGACTACGAGGTCCTCGGCCCGCCCGACATCGAGTCGCGGATCGGCCTGACCGGCGGCAACATCTTCCAGGGCGAGGTCACCCCCGACCAGCTCTGGGAGGGCCGCTTCTCCTCTCGAACCCCGATCGAGGGCCTCTACATGTGCGGCGCGGCGACCCATCCGGCCGGCAGCGTCATCGCGCTGAACGGGCGCAACGCGGCCGCCGCGGTCCTCGCCGACCAGGGCGCGGCACTCGCCGTCTGAGCGGCAGCAGGTGTCTGATCAGGGCTCGCGGCTGACGAAGTGCATCCCGGCGCCGGCGGGCAGTGAGAAGCCCTCGGGGTCACCCGGGGAGACGTCGACGACGAAGTGCGGCTCGTTCCAGCGGCGGTACTGCTCGCCGTCGACGTAGAACGGCATTCCCTCGATCTCGCCGAGCATCAGATCGTGCGGGCCTGCCGGCAGCTCCGCGGCCGGCAGGCAGAGCGGGAGGCTGCCGTCGCAGCAGCCTCCCGACTGGAACATGGAGATCGGGCCCCGCTCCTCCCGCAGCCTGCGGATCGCCCGTGAGGCTGCAGGAGTCGCCGAGACGGAGTCGGCCACCGGCCTAGAAGAACCCCATCGGATTCTGGTCGTAGCTGACCAGCAGGCACTTCGTCTGCGAGTAGTGCTCGAGCATCATCCTGTGGTTCTCGCGCCCGACGCCGGAGGACTTGTAGCCGCCGAACGCCGCGTGGGCGGGGTAGTGGTGGTAGCAGTTCGTCCAGACCCGGCCGGCCTTGATCGCCCTGCCCATCCGGAACGCCCGGCTGCCGTCGCGGGTCCAGACCCCGGCGCCCAGTCCGTAGAGCGTGTCGTTGGCGATTTCGAGCGCCTCGGCCTCGTCGGTGAACGTCGTCGCAGCGAGGACGGGTCCGAAGATCTCCTCCTGGAAGACCCGCATCGAGTTGTCGCCGCGGAGGACGGTCGGCTCGAAGTAGTAGCCGTCCTCGAGATCGCCCTCGAGCACGTTGCGCTCGCCGCCGATCAGGACCTCGGCGCCCTCGTCGCGTCCGATCTTCACGTAGCTCTCGATCTTCTCGAGCTGGGAGGCCGAGACCTGCGGGCCGATCATCGTGGCGATGTCGAGCGGGTCGCCCTGCTTGATCGCGTCGATCCGGGCCAGGCAGCGCTCCATGAACTCGTCGTAGATCGACTCCTGGATCAGCGCCCGCGACGGGCAGGTGCAGACCTCGCCCTTGTTGAACGCGTAGAGCACGAGCCCTTCGACGGCCTTGTCGAGATAGGCGTCGTCGGCCGCTGTGACGTCCTCGAAGAAGATGTTCGGGGACTTGCCGCCGAGCTCCGTCGTCGACGGGATCAGGTTCTGAGCGGCGTACTGCATGATCAGCCGTCCGGTCACCGTCTCGCCGGTGAAGCCGATCTTGGCGATCCGCTTGCTCGAGGCGAGTGCCCTGCCGATCTCGGCTCCGGGCCCGTTGACGACGTTGAGCACGCCCGGAGGCAGGTGCTCTCCGATCACCTCGCAGAGCTTCAGGATCGACCACGGCGTCGGGCTCGCCGGCTTGACGACGGTGCAGTTGCCCGCGGCGAGCGCCGGTGCGATCTTCCATGCCGCCATCAGCAGCGGAAAGTTGAACGGGATGATCTGCCCGACCACACCGAGCGGCTCGTGGAAGTGGTAGGCGTAGGTCTGGTCGTCGATCTCCGAGATCCGCCCCTCCTCGGCGCGGACTGCACCGGCGAAGTACCGGAAGTGATCGACGGCGAGCGGCAGGTCGGCGGCGAGCGTCTCCCGGACCGGCTTTCCGTTCTCCCAGGTCTCGGCGACGGCGAGCATCTCGAGGTTCTCCTCGATCGCGTCGGCGACGGCGTTGAGGACCTGGGCGCGGTCGGAAGGCGACCTGGCGCCCCAGTCGTCCTTGGCCGCGTGGGCGGCGTCGAGGGCGAGCTCGATGTCGTCGGGATCGGAGTGGGCGACCTCGGTGAAGGCGTGTCCGGTGACCGGGCTCAGGTTCTCCCGGTACTGACCGTTGCCCGGCGGCACGAACTCTCCGCCGATGAAGTTTCCGTAGCGATCGTCCACCTCGACGGGGCTGTCGGCCGTGCCGGGCGCCGCGTAGGTGGTTGACTTCTCAGCAGTGGCCATTTCGGTGCCTCCAGGGATTGGGTCACACCTGACCTTGGACCCGAAACACGGCGCGGGCATCGGTGCCGGGAACCCGACGCGGTCGGTAGTTCCCCGCACGTCGCTGGCCGCACGCACGGCCGCGCTCGGCATATGCTCGGAGCCGGTGGATCGATGAGCGAGATCGCAGCGCAACTCGGCGAGGTCGGACTGCCCGCTCCGGTGTCGGAGCTGGCGGCGAGGGACTGGGACGCCGTCATCGTCGGCGGCGGCCACAACGGCCTCACCGCCGCGGCCTACCTCGCCAAGGCCGGCAGGTCGGTGCTCGTCCTCGAGCGCCGCGAGCGGCTCGGCGGCGCCTGCACGCTCGAGCGCCCGTTCGCCGACGACCGGTTCGTGATCAGCCCCTGCGCGTACGTCCTCGGCCTCCTCGACCAACGGGTGATCGACGACCTCGACCTCCACAGCCGCGGGCTGCGCTGGTGGGTCGCCGACCCGAACCTCTGGATCCCGTTCGCCGACGGCAGCTCGCTCGGGCAGTTCGTCGACGACGCGCGGACGCAGGCGAACCTCGAGGAGATGGGCGTCTCGAAGGCCGACATCGACGGCTACTGGCGCCACCAGAAGCTCTACGACGACATCCGCAAGCTGCTCCGCAAGGGCGACCGGGACGCCTGGGAGGGCGATACGCCGACGCGCCCCGAGATCGAGGCGATGCTCGGCGGCAGCCGCGAGATGATCGACCTCGTCTTCGAGGCGTCGATCGCCGAGGTGATGGACGACTACTTCAGCGACCAGCGTCTCCACGACGCGTTCTTCGGCGGCGGCGTGATCGGGACCTGGGCAGGGCCCCGCGACCCCGGGACCGCCTCCGTGAAGCTCATGCACCACCAGGGCGACCTCGACGGCGGCGGCTCCAACTGGGCCTACGTCGAGGGCGGGATGGGGATGGTCTCGTTCGCGATCGCCGACGCCGCCCGTGAGGCCGGCGCGATGCTCGCCTGCGGCGTGCCGGTCGCCCGGATCGTCCCCGGCGAGGGCGTCGAGCTCGAGGACGGGACGCGGATCCGGGCGGGGGCCGTGATCTCCAACGCCGACCCGAAGGTCGCGATGGGCCTGATCGGCACCGACGCGATCGACTCCTTCGACCCGGCCTACCGGGAGCGGCTCGAGGCTTGGGACGTCCGCAGCCCGGTCGTCAAGTTCAACGCCGCCCTCGACGAGCTCCCGAACTGGGCCGCAGCCGACGGTGAGACCTGGCCCGCGCGGGCGATGATCGAGCTGACCGATGGCATCGACTCCGCCCAGGCGGCCTTCGAGCGCTGCGTCGCCGGCGAGCCCGCCGTCGGGTTCGCTGAGGTCTACACCCAGACCGGGTTCGACCCGAGCCCGGCGCCGGCCGGCAAGCACTCGATGACGGTGTTCGGCCAGTACGCGCCCTACGAGCTGGCGGAGGGGGACTGGGACTCGCGGCGCGACGAGGTGGCCCGCCAGTTCATCGACCTGATCGACCGTTTCGCACCGGGGATCGAGGATCGCCTGATCGAGTACGAGGTCCTCGGCCCTCCCGACATCGAGTCGCGGATCGGCCTGACCGGCGGGCAGATCTTCCAGGGCGCCGTTCTGCCCGAGCAGATGTGGGAGAACCGCCTGACGCCGCGGACGCCGCTCCCGGGCTTCTATCTCTGCGGTGCCGCCACCCACCCGGGCGGCAGCGTCATCGCGACGAACGGCCGCAACGCCGCCTCCGCCGTCCTCGCCGACGAATCAGTCTGAGCGCTCGCCGCCGCCGAGCTCCGGCGGCATCGCCGTCGGGCCGTCCGGGTACATGGTCGCGAGCTCGTCCTCGGTCATCTCCAGCGTGCTCGCGAACCGTTCGTTCGGGGCACCGACGACGAGCCAGAGCTGATCGGCACCGGTGTCGTTGAAGGGCTGCCGGACGGTCTCGGGGTCGACGCTCACCGCGTCGAGGGGGGAGAGGGTAAGGACCTCGTCGTCGACGCGCAACCGGCCCGTTCCCTCGAGCAGGACATAGAGCTCGGATGTCTCGAGATGGCGATGATGGGTCGACGCCTGGCCCGGCTGCAGGCGCCAGAGGCGCGTGCCGAAGACATCGATTCCGAGCTGGCGCCCGAGATCCGTGTTGAGGACGCCCATCTGGTTCGACGGGCGCCAGAAGGCGTCATCGGCGGTGAGGACGTTGTAACCCAATTCTGACCTCCTCGGCGGTGGTTAGTCTCGGTCGGGTGAGCACCGACACCGCCGATCGTATCCTCGAGGCCGCCTGCGAGCTGATCGCGGCGGACGGGATCGACGAGGTCCGGATCGCCCGGGTCGCCCAGCGGGCGGGAGCGTCGACGTCGCTCGTCCATCACTACTTCTCGACCCGCGAGGAACTCCTCGAGCAGGCGTTGATCCACTCCTTCGAGCAGGCCGGCGACGAGCGCTTCGGCGAGGAGGTGGGGGAGGGGAGCGCCGTCGACGGGTTGGCGGCGGCGATTCGCGAGAGCCTTCCCTATCCCGGCCCTCAGGAGCGCGAATGGGTCCTTTGGGTGGAACTGTGGCTGCGGGCCGTCCGCGAGCCCGACCTGCGGCCGGTGGCCGCGCGGATGTACGAGCGCTACCGAACCTGGATGACCGAGGTGATCGCCGCCGGAGTCGAAAGCGGCGAGTTCGCCGCCGGGACCGACGTCGAGGCGACCGCGAATCTCGCTGTGGCGCTGCTCGACGGCACCGGAGTCCGGGCGCTGCTCGGCGATCCGGGCATGGATGCGGATGCCGCCCGTGAGCTCGTGGCCGGCGTTCTCGCCGAGCCGCTCGGCATCGATCCGAAGTTGCTCCTCCGCTGATCGGGTTCCCGCTTGCACCGCGCCGCGGCACGGAGTAGTTTGAACGGCGGTTCAGCTTTCCCGAGGAGAGAGGCAGGGAACCGATGACCAGATATGGAGGCGACCGGCACCGGTGAGTCCGCGGCCCGCCATCGACCACGTCCGCAAGCCGCAGATTCTCGAGGCGGCGGGAGAGGTCATCGCCGAGCGCGGCCTGACCGCGACTCGGATCGCCGACGTGGCCGAGCGGGCCGGCACCAGCCCCGCCGCCGTCCTCTACTGGTTCGAGTCTCGCGAGCAGCTCCTCACCGCGGCCCTGATCGCCGACGAGGAGGATTTCGCCGAGCGCATCGGCGAGCGCCTCGGGTCCGCGGGCACGGCCGCCGAGAAGCTGCTGCTCCTGATCGAGGCGACGGTTGCGGAGAGCCGGATCGAACTCTGGATCGAGCTCTGGGCGCGTTCGCTCCACGATCCCGAGGCCGCCCGCGAGCGCCTTCGGCGCGACGACCAGTGGCGGGCGCTGCTCGTCGAGATCGTCGCCGCCGGCCGCTACAACGGCGAGTTCGACTCCGACGTCGATCCCGCGCGGGCGGCGATGGCGATCGCCTCCCTGATGGACGGGCTATCCGTCCAGATGACCCTCGAGGATCCGTCGCTGACGCCCGCGGGCATGGAGGAGATCATCGTCCGGCAGGCCGAGGCCGCGGTCGGCGCCGAGCTGCGCCGGGCCGACCCGGCGGGGGCGGCGGCATGACCGGCTTCGACCCGCGCCTGAACCGCCGCCAGCTGCTCCGGGCCGGCGCCGGCGGAGCGCTCGGCCTCTACGGGCTCGGGGCGCTGTCCGGCTGCACGGTCGAGCGCCCGATCGACAAGCCCGAGAGCACGGCCGCGGTCAAGCCCAGGATCGACGGCGACATCCTCATCTACAACTGGGCCCAGTACATGGACCCGGACATCAAGAAGGGCTTCAGCGACAAGTACGGGGTCGAGGTCAACGAGGTCAACTTCGACAATCTCGAGGCGATGGTGACCAAGCTCAGGGCCGGCGGTCGCTACGACGTCATCTGGCCCTCGACCGAGTACGCCCACCGGCTGCAGCAGGAAGGCCTGCTGCACCGATTCAACCGCGACAAACTCAGCAATGCCGCCGGGATCTCGTCGTTCTACCAGCACGGCTGGTGGGACCCCGACAACCAGTACACGGTCCCTTACGCCTACTACACGACGGGGATCGCCTGGCGCAACGATCTGGTCAGCGGCATGACGGGCTCCTGGAACGACCTCACCAACCCCGACGGCGAGGGCAAGATGTTCATCCTCGACGACTTCCAGGAGGCGATCGGGGAAGCCAACCTGATCAACGGCTGGGACCTCAACACGGCCGACCCGAACGAGCTCGAGATCTCGAAGCAGACGCTGCTCGACCAGAAGCAGTTCGCGCGCGGGATATCGACGAACTCGACTCAGAATCTCGTCAACGGCACTGCTGTCATCCACCAGGCCTGGAACGGCGACATCGTCAACGTCCGCAACCAGGTGAGCAACCCCGAGGACTACAGCTACGAGACCTGCAAGGAGGGAGTGCCCGTCGGCAGCGACCTGATGTGCATCCCGATCACGGCACGATCACCGGGGACCGCCCTGATGTTCATGAATTGGATCATTGAGCCCGACAACGCCGCGCAGAACGTGATGTGGAACGGATACCCGCAGCCGGTCGAGGGCGGCAGGCAGGCGTTCGCGAGCCTCGTCAAGGACGAGCCGTCGATCGACGTGAAGCTCGAGACGCTCGGCGACGGCGGCATGGAGTACCGACTCGACAATGCAGACGACCGGGCGCTCTGGAACCAGACCTGGACCGAGGTCAAGGCTTCGTGAGGGTGCGGCTGCGATGAGCTCGAAGGGGTTCTGGTCTCGATTCCTGCTGCCGGGCGGCGTCTGGCTGACCCTTCTCTTCGTCGTCCCGATCTGTCTCGTCCTGGCGCTGTCGTTCGGGTTCACCGACGATCTCGGCCGCGCCGTCTACGCATTCCGGCTCGACAACTACAAGGACGCCTTCGACCCGCTGTACATCCCGGTGCTGCTGCGGTCGATCGGCTACGCGGTGGCGACGGCCGCACTCTGCCTGCTGCTCGGCTACCCGATCGCCTACTTCATCGCCCGCTACGGGGGCAAGCGCAAGCACCTGCTGATCGCTCTTCTCGTCATTCCCTTCTTCGTCAACTACCTCGTCCGCACCTACGCGTGGGTAGCGCTGCTCGCCGATGAGGGACTCGTCAACAGCGCGCTCAAGGACATCGGTCTGACCGACACCGGCATCCAATTCGTCAACACGCCATACGCGGTGATCGGCGGCCTCGTCTACGGCTACCTCGTCTTCATGATCCTCCCGATCTACGCCTCGCTCGAGCGGATGGAGGGCTCGCTGATCGAAGCGGGCAAGGACCTGTTCGGGACCCCGGCACGGGTCTTCCTGCACGTGACCCTGCCGCAGACGAAGCAGGGGATCCTCGCCGGATGCGTGCTCGTCTTCCTGCCCGCCGTCGGGGACTTCGTCTCCGCCCAGCTGCTCGGCGGCCCCGATACCTACATGATCGGGAACTTGATCCAGGACCAGTTCTTTGCCGCGAGCAACTGGCCGTTCGGATCGGCGCTCACGGTCGTGATGATGCTGTTCTTGTCGATCTGGATGCTCGGCTATCTGCGTTCCGCTGCTCGCGAGGCGCGCGAGCCGGTCGCCGCGGGGGGCGTGTGACCGGGGTGCCGCCGACAGCCGTCGGGACCGGGCGACTGAACCGGCGTCGCGCCAAATCTCGCGAGGGCGGATTCGATCGTCCGCGGTTCCTGAGGATCTACAGCGGGCTCGTCTACCTGTACCTGTTCATCCCGATTGCGGTCGTCGTCCTCTTCTCCTTCAACTCGGTCAAGTCGCTGCAGTCGTTCCAGGGGTTCTCGCTGCAGTGGTACAGCGACTTCCTCAACGACCCGACGTTGCGTGAGTCGCTGTTCGTCTCGCTGCGGATCGCGCTGATCACGATGATCATCGCGACGATCATCGGCACCGCCCTGGCGATCGGCCTCGTCCGCGCGAAAACCCGCTGGAGCCCCGCCGCCAACGTCCTGATGCTGATCCCGCTCGTGACGCCGGAGATCGTGGCCGGGATCTCGGCGTTGCTGATCTTCTCCCAGCTCGGGATCCAGCTCTCGTTCTGGACGATCGTGATCGCCCACATAACCTTCTCGATCTCGTATGTGACCGTCGTCGTCCGCGGTCGTCTCGCGTCGATGGGCGACGAGGTCGAGCAGGCGGCGATGGACCTCGGGGCGACCCGCTTTCAGGCTGTCCGGCTCGTTCTCGTGCCGGAGCTGTGGCCGGCGATCGTCGCCGCCGGCCTGCTCACGTTCGCGCTCTCCTTCGACGACTTCGTCCTCTCCTTCTTCACGACCGGGGAGGACACGCAGCCGCTGCCGGTGCGGATCTGGTCGGCGATCCGCTTCGGCGTCTCGCCGACGATCAACGCGATCGGGACGCTGATGATGGTCGTGTCGCTGACGGCCGTGGTCGCGGCGGTGCTACTGCCGCGGTTCTTCGGCCGCAAGGAAAGCGGAATCAAGGTCCTGACCGGACAGGAGGAGTGACGTGGAGCAGGCAACCGTGAGCGGAACCGAGCCGACCGGAGATTCGACCGGGGGCGAGGCGATCCGCCTCGAGGGCGTGACGAAGCGCTTCGGCGACTTCACCGCCGTCGATGCGATCGACCTCTCGATCCCGCGCGGCGAGTTCTTCTCGCTGCTCGGCCCGTCGGGCTGCGGCAAGACGACGACGCTGCGGATGCTCGCCGGCTTCGAGGTGCCGACCGAGGGCCGGATCCTGCTCGAGGGCGAGCCGGTCGAAGATGTCCCGCCCTACAAGCGCAACGTCAACATGGTCTTCCAGAGCTACGCGCTCTTCGGGCACCTCGACGTCGCCGACAACGTCGCGTTCGGTCTGAAGCGGCAGAAGGTCGCGAAGGACGAGATCGTCCGCAGGGTCGACGAGGCGCTCGAGCTCGTCAGCCTCGACAGCCGGGCGAAGTCGCGCCCGTCGGAGCTGTCCGGCGGCCAGCGCCAGCGGGTCGCGCTCGCGCGGGCCCTCGTCAACCGTCCCGCGGTGCTCCTCCTCGACGAGCCCCTCGGCGCCCTCGACCTGAAGCTGCGCCGGCAGATGCAGGTCGAGCTCAAGCAGATCCAGCGCGAGGTCGGGATCACGTTCGTCTACGTGACCCACGATCAGGAAGAGGCGCTGTCGATGTCGGACCGGATCGCGGTGATGAGCGACGGCCGGATCGCCCAGTGCGGCGAGCCCGAGGAGGTCTACGAGCACCCGAACGAGGAGTTCGTTGCCGGGTTCATCGGCATCTCGAACATGCTCGAGGGCGTCGTCGACGGGCCCGGCACGGTCAAGGTCGGGAATGGCATGAAGGTACCGGCGCCGGTTCCGGAGGACTGTGACCTCGGTGACACCGTCCAGCTGTCGGTCCGGCCCGAGAAGATCGCCGTCGATGAGGAGGTCGAGCCGGGCATGGTCGAGATGACCGGCACCGTCGTCTCGCGGATCTACCACGGCGTCAACACTCAGATCACAGTCGAGCTCGGCGCCGACTCCCACCTCGTCGCGCTCGAGCAGGCCACCTACCGCGCGAGCGCCGACGATCGCTGGGAGGAGGGCATGGAGGTCCGGGTCGGGTGGCATCCCGAGAACTGCCTCGTGCTCAGGTGAGAGCGTGAGGATCGCCGTCGTCGGGGCCGGCCTCGCCGGGCTCGCCGCGGCCGAGGCGGTGGCCGCCGCCGGGCACGAGCCGGTGGTGTTCGAGGCCCGCGACCGCGTCGGCGGCCGCGTCCACTCCCGCGAGCTCGGCAACGGCGCAGTCGTCGAGATGGGCGCCGAGTTCATCCTTCCCGGCTGCACCGAGGTGACCGCCCTCGCCGAGCGACTCGGCCTCGGCCTCTGGGACAAGGGCATGCGCTACGGGCAGCGGGAGCCGCGCGGGGTCGAAACCACGCCGGAGGCGATGGCCGCCGCCGTCGCGGCGATCGAGCGGGCGCTCGCGGCGGGGGCGGGGGAGGGCACGAGCGTGCGCGGCCTACTCGCCTCGCTCGACGCCGACGACGGCGCCCGCGAGGCGATCCTCGCTCGCGCCGAGGTCTCCGCCGCAGCCGACGGCGACCTCGTGCCCGCTCACGAGCTCGGGCTCCTCGCCCGGGTCAGCGACCTGCCGGCGCCGGGGATCGCCGGCGGCAACGGACGGCTCGCCGAAGCGCTCGCCGACCAGGTCGGGCGCGACCGCATCCACCTCTCGTCGCCGGTCCGTGCGATCGCCGCGACCGGGGAAGGGGTGGCGATAACGACCGACTCGGGCGAGACCGCGGCCGACGCCTGCGTGGTCGCCGTGCCCGCGTCGGTGATCGGCGCGATCGCCGTTGACGGCGTCGGGGATGGGCCGATCGACGCCCTCCGCTCGATCGCCTACGGACACGCCGCAAAGCTGTTCGTCCCGCTGCCCGGCCCGGCCCCGGTCAGCGCCACCCTCGCGGTGCCCGACCGCTACTGGGCCTGGACGGCGAGCGGCGACGACCCGGACGGCTCCCAGCCGCTCGTCAGCGCCTTCGCCGGATCGCCGCAGGCGCTGCGCGGTCTCGGGGTCGCCGACGGGCCGTCCCGGTGGGCGGCGAAGCTCGCTGATCTCCGTCCCGACCTCCCGATCGACCCCGCCCGGGCGGTGCTCTCGACCTGGGACGACGACCCGTGGGTCGGAGCCGCCTACTCGGTCGACACGCCGGAGCCGGCCGCCGAGCTGCTCGCCCGCCGGCACGGCCGCATCGCCTTCGCGGGCGAACACCTCGGCGGCGAGATGAGTGCCCTCATGGAGGGCGCGATCCGCAGCGGCCGCCGCGCCGCCGCCCTGCTCGCGGTCGTCTGAGCATCGAGTTGACGGAAACCGGCTCCCACAGCCGGTTTCCGTCACTTCGCGTCAGGTGAGCGGCGAGCAGCCGATGCGCGGCCGGAGCCGGGCCGGCGACCTTCCACGGTTTGCGCCCGTCAGCGCTAGGGGCTATCCTTTCCCGCGGTTGACTGATTGGTCAATCGGTTTTCGGCCACGGGCCGCAAATGAGCGTGAATACCGCTGGTAGACGCCCTGTCCCGTATCCGAGCAGCCCCTAACCAACACTTACAAGGAGCGATCCACGGTGGTTGACTTCACCCTCACTGACGAGCAGAAGGACCTGCGGGAGATGGCGCACAACTTCGCTGAGAAGGAAATGCGCAAGGTTGCCTGGGAGTTCGACAAGGAAGGCACCTGGCCCCAGGAGGTCATCGAGAAGGCCTGGGAGGTCGGCTTGATGAACACCCACACCCCCGAGCAGTACGGCGGCCCAGGTCTCGACTACCTGTCCGGCTGTCTGATCGAGGAGGAGCTCGGCTGGGGTTGTTCCGGCATCGGCACCTCGCTCGCGGCCAACGGCCTCGCCTCGGCGCCGGTCGCACTGGGCGGCAGTGAAGAGGTCAAGAAGGAGTACCTCGGGATGCTGACCGAGGCGCCGAAGCTCGCGAGCTTCTGCCTGACGGAGCCGGACGCCGGCTCCGATGTCTCGGGGATGAAGACGACCGCCACGAAGAAGGGCGACAAGTGGGTCATCAACGGCTCCAAGTGCTTCATCACGAACGGTCAGTACGCCGACTGGTACACCGTCTACGCCAAGACCGACAAGGAGGCCGGTCACCGCGGCATCTCCGCCTTCGTCGTCCCGCGTGACGACAGCGTCGTCATCGACAAGAAGGAGGACAAGCTCGGACAGCGTGCCTCCAACACCGCCACGGTCACGTTCAACGAGAGCGAGATCCCCGTCGGCAACCTCCTCGGCGAGGAGAACAAGGGGTTCAAGCTGGCGATGATGACTCTCGACCGCACCCGTCCCGGCGTTGCCGCGATGGCGGTCGGTATCGCCCGTGCGGCGTTCGAGTTCGCCTGCGAGTACTCGAAGGAGCGCGTCCAGTTCGGCGTCCCGATCGCCATGCACCAGGCGGTCGCGTTCATGATCGCCGACATGGCGACCAAGGTCGAGGCCGGCCGACTGCTGACGTGGCAGTCCGCATCGCTGCTCGACAACGGCCTCCGCAACACGCTGGCCGCGTCGCACGCGAAGCGGTTCTCCGCCGATTCGGCGATGGAGGTCGCGACCGACGCCGTCCAGGTCTACGGCGGCTACGGGTTCATCAAGGAGTACCCGGTCGAGAAGCTCATGCGCGACGCGAAGATCATGCAGCTCTACGAGGGCACCTCGCAGATCCAGCGCCTGGTCATCGCCAAGGAGGTCCTGATGGGCCGCAACGTCAACGAGCCCATCCCCGAGGCCCTGGCCGAGAACAAGGGCGTCGAGGAGGTCGTCCCCGCGTAGGGACGCTCCGACCACGACTGTGCCGAGGGGCCGGGCGAGAGCTCGGCCCTTCGTCGTTCCGGGGCGAAACAATCGGTAGAGGCCGGCGGATGCGACTGGTGGGCCGGCTGGACATCCTGTCCGGCCGCTCACCTGAGGCCTTCCTGGCCCTGGTCACGCCCTTCCCTGGGCGCGCCCTACAGGCGATCCGCCGACCTCTACTCGCGCTCCTATCGGGAGGCGGAAACGGGAACTTGAGTTCTGCAGGGCCGACTGGACGGCTGAGCCCTCGGGGGCGGGGCCTATAGTCGGCCCATGGCCGATGGGCATTCGAAGCCGATGGCGGAGGCGGTCGCCGAGGCGACCCGCGCGACTGAGCGGAGCCGCAAGGGCTCCCGGGGCGGCGGCCGTGCGTCCGACGTGTTCGGGAGCGAGCTTCGCCGCCGCGACGTCTTCCCGCTCCTCGTCCTCCATCTCGTCGCGCGCGAGCCCGCCTACGGGAACCGGCTGATCGAGGAGATCGAGGAGATCACCCAAGGTGTGATCACGGTCAACCCGAACACGATGTACCCGCTGCTCCGCGACCTCGAGAAACGGGGGATGATCGAGGGGCGCTGGGAGCACCCCGACCGGCGGACGCGGCGCTTCTACTCGATCACCGACGCCGGCAGCGCCGAGTACGAGCGGCTCCAGGGCGAGCTCTCGCCGTTCCTCGACTCGATGATCCGGACGGTCACCCTGATCAAGCGGGAGATCTATGGCGAGGGTTGAGGCCTCGGTCGAGGTTGAGGCCCCGCTGGCCGAGGTCTGGGACCTCTATTTCGACGCCGACCGGTGGGCCTCGTGGGTGGACGGCTTTGCGGCGGTCATGTCCGCCGATGGCTATCCGGAGCCCGGCGGCGAGCTCGTCTGGCGTTCGACCGCGGCCGGCCGCGGTCGGGTACGCGAGCGCGTCGTTGCCCACGAGCCCCGCTCGCTGCACCGCATCGAGTTCGAGGACCCGGAGTCGAAGGGGACCCTCGAGACGGCCTTCGAGATGCTCTCCGGCGGCGACGAGCGGCGGACGAAGGTGACCCAACGCCTCGACTACGGGCTCGAGGGCGGCGGACCGTTCGGCGCGATCACCGATTTCCTCTTCATCCGGACCCAGATGCGGCGCTCGCTCGAGCGCTCGCTCGGCGCTCTCCGGCTCGAGGCGAACGGGTAGCCTTGCGGTCCCCGGAGCCCCGCTCCGGCCGTGCGTGACGGCAGCCTCGCCGCGCGCCAGGCACCCAGATCAGATCCACGTAAGGAGCGGAATGTTCGTCTTCAAGGCAGCAGTCGTCGGCGCCGGCACGATGGGGGGCGAGATCGCCCAGGCGATCGCCGTCGCCGACATCGACGTCGTCCTCAAGGACATCGACCAGAAGTTCGTCGATCACGGACTCGACAAGGCCCGTGAGGTCACCAAGAGCCAGCTCGACAAGCTCGTCTCCAAAGAGAAGCTGACCCAGGAGCAGGCCGACGCCCGCCTCGAGGAGGTCATGGGCCGGATCGAGGGCACGACCGACTACTCGTCCTTCGGCGACGTCGACTTCGTGATCGAGGCGGCGCCCGAGCGGATGGAGATCAAGCAGTCGGTCTTCGCCGAGCTCGACCGCGTCACCCCTGGTCACGCCGTGATCAGCAGCAACACATCGTCGCTCTCGATCACCGAGATGGGTGAGGCAACACTGCGGCCCGAGAAGGTCGTCGGCTTCCACTTCTTCTACCCGGCGTCGATAATGCCGCTGCTCGAGATCGTTCGCGGCGACGACACCTCCGACGAGACGATCTCGACGGCCTTCAACTTCGCCCAGGCGATCAAGAAGCAGCCGATCGTCTGCGACGAGGTCCCCGGCTTCGTCGTCAACCGGATCCTCAACTCGTCCGTTGCCGAGGTCTGGCGCGAGCAGGCCGAGAAGGGCCTCTCGATCAAGAAGATCGACGAGGGCATCGCCGCCGCCAACGCCGCGCCGATGGGTCCGTTCATCCTCACCGACTTCCTCGGCCTCGACACCGTCCTGCACGTCGCCGAGCACCTCCGGGAGTCCTACGGCGACCGCTTCTACGTGCACCCCGGCATGGAGAAGCTCGTCTCCGAGGGCAAGCTCGGCGTCAAGACGGGCGGTGAGGGCGCTTACAAGGACGGCGAGCCGAACCTCGACGGCGACGCCGACCCGGACGTCGACGAGCTCGTCGAGATGTTCTCGCTGAAGGCGCTCGTCGAGGCCTGCCTGATCCTCGAGGAGGGGGTCTGCACCGTGCGCGAGATCGACCTCGGGATGATGGCCGGCGCCGGGCTCGACCCGCGCCGCGGCCTGCTGCCGCCGTTCACCAAGGCGGACGCCACCGGGCTCGACGTGGTCCTCGAGAAGCTCGAGGAGCTCGCCGAGGAGCACCCGGACCGATTCTCGGTCCCGGTGACCCTGCGGCGACTCGTCGCCCAGGGCCGGCTCGGAGCGAAGAGCGGCCAGGGCTTCTACGCCTACGCGCAGCCCGACGAGGGTGACCAGACCGACACGATCAAGCTCGAGACCCGCGAGGGCGGCGTCGCGATCGTCTGGCTCGCCAACCTGCCGATGAACTCGATCAGCCCGCAGGTCATCGTCGACCTGCGCACGGTCTGGGAGAAGCTCAAGGCGGACGACTCGATCCACGCGATGGTCGTCGCGTCGGCGGCGCCGCTCGGAATGGTGTTCTCGGCCGGCGCCGACATCAAGGCGTTCACGAAGATGGACGAGGCCGGCGGCAAGGAGCTGATCGAGGACGGCCACGCGCTGCTCCGCGAGTTCGGAACCGAGGGCATCGCGACGATCGCGGCCGTCAACTCGCTCGCCTTCGGTGGCGGGTGCGAGCTGGCGATGGCCTGCGACATGCGGATCGCCGCAGAGTCGGCAGTGTTCGGCCAGCCCGAGGTGAAGCTCGGGATCATTCCCGGCTTCGGCGGCACTCAGCGACTCCCACGTCTCGTGGGGCCTCAGAAGGCGCTCGAGATGAACCTGATCGGCGACCCGATCACGGCGGACGAGGCCTACGAGATCGGCCTGATCAACTACCTGGTGCCGGACCACGAGCTGTTCGACACCGCCTTGTCGTTCGCCCGCAAGCTCGCGGGTCAGGCGCCGATCGCGGTCGAGCAGATCAAGAAGGTCTCCCACAAGGGCGGCCTCGACGAGGGCATCGAGGCCGAGAAAGCCGGCTTCGCCGCCGCGTTCTTCAGCGAGGACGCCAAGGAGGGCATCGGCGCCTTCCTCGGCAAGCGGACACCGAAGTGGAGCGGCAAGTAGGCCGCGGACCGACAGCGGACAGCGGCAGGCGCCCGCCGACGACGGCGGGCGCCGAGTTGCTGGCCGAGCTGATCCGCGAGTCGGGCAGCACGATCGCCCTGACCGGCGCGGGAATCAGCGTCCCCTCCGGGATCCCCGACTTCCGGACGCCGGGCGAGGGAATCTGGTCCGACGTCGACCCCTTCGAGGTCGCGTCGATCGACGCGTTCCGTCGCGACCCGAAGCGCTTCTGGGACTTCTACCGGCCCCGGTTCAGCATGCTCGGCGACAAGCGACCGAACCCGGCGCACGACGTCCTCGCGAAGCTGGAGGCCGACGGCATGCTCGATGCCGTCATCACCCAGAACATCGACCGCCTCCACCGCGCGGCCGGCACCCGCGACCTGATCGAGGTCCACGGGTCGATCGCGACCTCGAGCTGCGTCACCTGCGGGAGCTCCTACGGCCTCGACGAGGTCGACGGGCTCTTCGACAGCCGTGGAATCGCCGTCTGCGACATCTGCCCGGGTCTCGTCAAGCCCGACGTCGTCCTGTTCGGGGAGATGCTGCCGGTCGAGGCGATCGAGCGCGCCCGCTCACTGGCCGCCGCCGCCGACCTGATCATCTGCATCGGCTCGTCGCTGGAGGTCTTCCCTGCCGCCGGCCTCCCGGAACTGACGCTCGCCCACGGCGGCGAGCTCGCGCTGGTGACGATCGGCCCGACCCCATACGACGGCGACGCCGCGGTGAAGCTGGACGGCGACGTGGCCGTCGAGCTCCCGGCCGTGCTCGAGGCGCTCGGGGCCTGAACCCGGGCCTCGCCCGGCGCTCCTAGCCGAGCGCCCGCTTGCGAATCGACTTCTCGGCCTCGCGCAGTGCCGCCTCGAGGGATGCCCGGTCGGGCGTGCCGCCGTCCAGGACCGCGCGCTGCGCCGTCGCGGCCGCATCGGCGGCCGCCGGAAGGTCGGTGCCGCTCGCCGCCATCGCCCGCAGCGCCGCGTCGAGCCCGAGGGCCGCCGCGCCGAGCCTGCCGGCGTCGAGGTCGCCGCGAGCACGCACGATCAGGTCCTCGTGCGGCCCGACCGACTCGCGGCCGCCGAGGACGGCTGCGACGCGCTCCTGCGGCCGCAGGGCCTCGTAGTCGCGGCCGACGAGCTTCAGGCGGTCGGGCTCGGCAAGCTCGTTGGCGGCCCGCCAGCGGCCGTCGGCGACCTCGTCGCCGGTCCCGTAGCCGAACCGGACCGCGACCGCGCGGCCGGGGTCGACGTCGGGTACGTAGGGGTCCCCGGCGGCGGTGCGATGGGCGTGGAGCAGGCGGTTGAGCTCGATCGCGGTCTCGCGAGCGAGCCTGCCGCGCAGCTCGGTGTCGGAGCAGACCTCCTGCAGCCACGTCGCCGCAGCGGCCTCGTCGCTGAACGGGCGCGGACGGATCAGGGTGGCCCGGGTGAGCGGCAGAGGGGTCGCCCCGGGGGCCTCGTGGAGCGGCTGGGCCCTGCCGCGACGCAGGCGCGGACCGGCGCGGGGGGCGCCGAGTGTGCCGAGGACGAGGACGTCGGGCTGGGCGTCAGCTTGCCCCTCGGGACGGATCAGGTAGCGGCCGTCGCCGGGGCCGAGCCTGCCGGCGAGATCTAGCTGGGCGAAGGGGAGGAGGGGCTGAGCGGCCAGGGCGGGCGGGGGTCGGCTACTCGCCGATGTGCGCGTTGCTCGCCTTGTCGCCCTTCTTGGCGGGCAGCGAGTACTTGGACGGCTTGACGGGCACCGTCGGCTGGTCGAGCTCGGAGATCCGGTTGAGGAGCTTGTCCCACTGGTCGGGCTTGAGCAGGCCGGTGACCGGCTGGCCGCTGCTGTCGGTGCCGTCCGGCGTGTAGCCGACGTGGATGTGGTCGTTGTGGTCGGCCATCGCGAAGGTCGGTCCGCCCATCTCCATCAGCGAGATGATCTGCGCCGGCTCCATCGAGCCCTGGAGCTTCAGGAGGTCGTTGATGACGGCCTCGGTGATCGAGCCGCTGCCCTGGTTGCCGAGGATCGGGATCCCGTTGACCATGGCGATGTCGACCGCATCGCCGGTCGAGTGGGCGCTGACGTTGCCGGACGTGGTCATGATGCTGTGGCCGCACTTGAGCGACGTGATCGTGAGCCTGTAGCCGCGGGCGACCAGGTACTCGAGGACGGCGAGGACGCGGCGGTCGATCTGACCGGTGGCGATGTCCTCGCGGCCGCAGGAGTAGATCTCGAGGCGCGGGTCGGCGAGCACCTGACGCTGCAGCTGCGACTTCGACGCGAGCAGGACCTGACCGACGGTGGCCTGGTCGGCGAACGGGTTCTTGCCGGCGGCGCGGTAGATCGCCGTCGCCTCGAGCAGCTTCCAGCCGTCGAGGATCGGCTTCGGGTCGATCGTGTGGGCGCCGCGACCGGCCGGCGTGATCGCGAAGTGGAGGTGGGGAGCGACCTGGGGGTCGGCCTGGCCGACCTCGCCGATGATCGTGCCGCCGACGACCTTCGAGCCCTTGCGCAGCGGAGCGGTGTCCATGGTCTTCGAGTTGAACTGGACGATGCCCGAGAAGTAGGACTTGAAGGTCTCGTAGCCGGGCATGCCCTTGCCGAGCAGGTCGTCGACCTGGGCGCCGAGGTCGCTGCTGCCGTTGCCGCCGTTGTCCTTGCGCTTCGGGAGGGCGAAGAGGCGGTCGCGGCTGTTCTCAGTGTTGGTCGGGCCTGCGTCCGTGGTCGCGGCTGCGCTCGACTTCGAGGCGGCGCGCTTCGGAGCGCCCTTGGCGTCGCCGCCGGACTTGCCCTTGCCGCCGTCGCCCTCGGCCTCGTTGTGAATCGTCTGCGCCCGGGTCGTCTCGCTGGCCGAGACCTTCGGCTTGGCGTCGCCGTCTCCCGGAGGGGTGATCAGGTCGAAGTCCTTGGCGCTGAGGCTGTGCTGCTTGGGCACCGGGATCGCCTTGGCGATCTTGCCGAGCTGTGCGTAGGTGTACTCGTTGCCGTAGGCGTCGCGGAGGACGATGAAGTTGCCGAGCTCCTTGCTCTTCCCGATCTTGGTGATGACGCCGTCATTGGCGGCGACGACCGGGGCTCCCGACTTCGAGTAGATGTCGATGCCGCGGCGGGTGGGGGAGTCGGAGATGACGTCGGCGGCGTTGCCGCTCGAGCCCGGCGTCGGCGCGGCGCGGCGAACGGCGTCGCGCTCGGAGATGTCGTCGGCGTAGCGGGCCTTCGCGGCGACCGGGAAGTGGGCGCCCTCGGTGAGGCCGGTCAGCGAGTCGACCAGGCCGCTGGGGAGGTTGCCGTACTGCTTGGCGTAGAGCAGAACTTCATCGACGTACCAGTCGGCATGGTTGTAGGCGAAGATCGCGCCGTAGAGGTCGTCCTGGGCGCCGGCGGCCTTCAGGTACCTGGCGGCGGCGCAGATCGCGTCGACCGGGTTGAAGGGGTCCTTGCGGCCGTCGTTGTTCGCGTCGACTCCGTACATGTCCCAGGTCGCGGGCATGAACTGCATCCAGCCGAGAGCACCGGCGGTGGAGACGTTGAGGTTCGTTCCGAACGCGGTCTCGATCCGGTTGATCGAGGCGAGGACCTCCCACGGCACCCCGTACTGGGTTCCGCAGGCCTGGTAGATCGGGAGCAGGAAGGGCGGGATCGAGAACTGCTCGATGACGAAGTTGGGGACACCGATCGGAGCGGCGCCGGTGCTGCCGATCGTGACCGTCGGGTTGGAGTTCGTCGGCGTGCCGTCGGGCCGGCGGATCTCCGGGGTCGGGATCGTCTCCGGATCCTTGGGCTTGTTCTGGCCCTTCTGGTCGCCGGACTCGTCCTTGACGGAGAAGGACTTGCCGCCGTCCTTGCCGCCGCCGAACGGGTTCTTGCTGCCGGGGAGATCGGAGGGGTCGTCGCGGGGCGGCGGGTTCGTGTCGTCACCGGTCGAAGTCGTCGGGTCCGTCGTCGTCGTCGAGGGATCGGTCGTCGTCGTCGGCGGCGGGGTGGTGGTCGTCGGCGGGGTGGTGGTCGTCGGCGGGGTCGCCGCGTCAGTCTCATCCCCGTCTAGAGGGTTGGCGCAACCGGGGTCGCCGAGGTCGACGGCCCCGTCGCCGTCATCGTCACGAAGGTTGGAGCAGGCGGGGAGGACCTGGCCGGGATCGATGTTGCCGCCGCCGGGGAGGTCGACCGAGACACCGTTCGACTGAGCGCCGACGGCTCCCGCCGCGGTGATGGCCAGGAGCAATCCCAGCACGATGGATATGACCAGTCGGTTCCTCATTCCCATGCACCCTTGCCGTGAGACTCGCTCAGCCCTGCCTGCTGGACGCCGACCTCTTCAAGAGCAGGCGGAAAACTATCCGTCCGGCAAGCGGAATGCAACGGGGAACCTCCGCCGGCAAGGGGGCGGCCATTTCGGCGCTCTCGGCTGTTGTCTCGACTCATCACACCCATCAGTCCCAGCGCCGCTTTCGACGCCGCGATCAAGCTACAGGAATAGACCATTCCCCCATGTGATCGATCGGTTACCGTCGCAGCTTGAATCTTGAGACAAACTGACACCGGAGATTGCATGACGGAGAACCAGTCGAGTATCCGCTCACGCGGAGAAGAGGTGATCGGCGAGCTCGCTCAGAGCTTGCTCGAGAACCCGTTGTTCAGCCAGGCGCTCGGTAAGGCGCTCGGGGCCGGCGAGCGCGCCGCCGGCGCGCAGCGCGCGGCCCTCAACGCGATCGATGTCTCGAGCGCCGGCGACCTCGAACGGCTGACCCGCCGCGTCCGCGCCCTGTCCGATCGCGTCGAGGCTCTCGAGGACGAGGTCGATCGGCTCCGGCGCGACCGCCGGACCACGGACTGACCCTCTACTTCAGGCTTAGACTTCGAGCAGCGCCGCGACGGCTCGGTCGGCGAGTCGAAGCAGGGCGGCCTCCAGAGGTTCGTCCTCGAGCATCCGCCCATCGAGGTTCCTGACGACGAGTCCCGCGGCGACCGCGACCCCGAGCCGGCGGCCGAGCGCGAACACGGCCGCCGTCTGCAGGTCGTGGAGTCCGGGAGCGTCCGGCTCGATCAGCCCGCCCGGCGCCGGGATCAGGTCGGAGCTGGTGACCGAGGCCGTCGGACCGGCGCCCGACTCCGCCAGTGCGGCGGTGAGGGTCTCGTCGGGCCCGCCGCCGCCGAGTGCCCGGCTGACCCCGTCGGAGCCGTCGGCGGTGCCGACCACCACTGTCGACCCGAGCGCCGGCGTGCCGCCGAGCGCCGCGCAGGTGCCGACCCGGACGGCGCGGCGCACTCCGAGCCCTGCCGACTCGGCGAGAACGGCGGCGGCGCTGGGCGCCCCGATCCCGGTCGCCTGGACGGTGAGCTCGGCGCCCGCCTCCGTCTCACCGTGGTAGCCCCAGAGGCCGCGATTGTGGTTGCTCATGCGGGGCTGGACCATCACGTGCTGCGCGATCGCCAGGGCTCGCGCCGGGTCTCCGCAGATCAGGGCGTCGGGTGCTGTCGGGGCGCTCGGCCGCAGGTAGAAGGGCACGGAGGGGCGACCTTAGTCAGAGACGCGACCGGTACGGCGCCCGGGAGAGGTCTGCGCCGCGGGCGAGACCCTAAGCTTGCGGGATGAGCGAAGCCGATTCGAAGCCCCCGAAGGCAGACGCCGGCTCCGGCACCTCGGGCTCCGGGCCCGAGGCCGTCGGTGACGCGTTGCGCAGCGCCGTCGAGAAGACGCTCGCGGCGACGGCCGAGTCGGCGACGGGGACCCGCGAGAAGGCCCAGGGCCTGCTCGACGACGTCGTCCGCCGCGGCCAGAGCGCCCGCGAGGAGGTCGCGCGGCGCGGCGAGTCCGCGACCTCGCGCCTTGCCGACGCGATCGGCGAGCTCCGGGCGGCCGATCGGGAGAGTATCGAGCGCCTCGACCGGCGGCTCGCGGCAATCGAACGGCGTCTCGCCGATCTCGAGGGCGCGAAACCCGCGAAAGCCGCAGATTCTAACCCTCAGGATGAGCCTGAGAGTAGACCCTCTAAACCCCATGGGAAAGGGGAATCGGGCTAGCAGTGACGTCCGGCCGCCGGATACTCATCGCCGGCATCGGAACCCACTGGGGGACCGAGCTCGCACTGCGCCTCGAGCGCGATCCGGCCGTCGAGAAGGTGCTCGGGATCGACACGACGCCGCCGCTCGCCCAGCTCGAGCGCACCGAGTTCCTCGAGGCCGACATCCGCAGCCCGCTGCTGGCGCGCCTGCTCCCGTCGACCGGCGCCGACACGCTCGTCCATACGGGCATCCTCTGGTATCCGGAGCCCGGCAAGCCGAAGCGGGCCCTTCACGACATCAACGTGATCGGCACGCTGCAGCTCCTCGCGGCCTGTGAGCGGACGCCCTCGCTCGAGCGGGTGGTGCTCCGCGGCTCCGCCGCGATCTACGGCTGCGAGCCGACCGGCCCCTCCTTCTTCACCGAGTCGATGGCCGCCGACTTCCCGCTCCGAACCCGCTTCCAGCGCGACATCGGCGAGCTCGAGAGCTACTTCGAGAACTTCGCCCGCCGCCACGCCCATCTGACCTGCTGCATGCTCCGCTACCAGCCCGAGATCGGCCCGGGCCTCGACGCGCCGATCGCCCGCTACCTGTCGCTGCCGGTCGTCCCGACACAGCTGGGGTTCGACCCCCGCCTGCAGCTGCTTCACGCCGACGACGCGACCGGCGCGCTCCACGCCGCGACCATGAATCCGGTCCGCGGCGCCGTCAACGTCGCACCGAGCGGCTCGATCTCGCTGTCGCGGGCGTTGCGGCTGATCGATCGGCCGCAGCTGCCGATCCCGCATCCCCTGTTCGGCCCCGCGATGGCCCGGCTCGGCGACCGGCTCGGCGCCGGCAGCCTCTACGGCGACGCCGTGCGGCTGATGCGGTACGGGCGCGGCGTCGACAACTCGCGGCTCCGGAACGACCTCGGATACGAGCCGCGGTTCGACGCGGTCGGCGCGATCCGCGACTTCGCGGCCGCCGACCAGGGCCTGCGCCTCGTTTCGACCCCGGGCGTCGGCTCGATCCTCGACCGGATCGCCGGGACGGCGCGGTGAGCTCGGCGACCGCTCAGGCCGGCTCGATCCCGGAGCTCGGCGTCCGATTCCTGCGCAGCGTCCGGACCGCCGTCGACGGCGGCCTTGACCCGGTCGCAGCGGCCGAGGCGGCGTCCGCCGACCTTCCGAAGTCGCTCCGCGATGCGGTCGAGCGGATGGCGCGCAGGCTTCGCGGCGAGTACCACGAGGACGAGTGGGGTTTCGACGAGGAGTTCGCCGAGGCCGCCTACCCGTTTTTCGAGCTGCTCTACGACCAGTGGTGGCGGGTCGAGGCGACCGGGGTCGAGAACGTCCCCGCCCATGGCCGGGCGATGCTGGTCTCCAACCACGCCGGCTCGCTGTTCCCCTTCGACGCGTCGATGATCACCGGAGCGATCATGAAAGAGCACCCGCTGCCGCGCTGGCCGCGGTTCATGGTCCTCGACTGGGCGTTCTCGCTGCCGTTCATGTCGGCGTTCATGCGCAAGGTCGGCGGCGTCCCCGCCAGCCCTCACAACGCCACGCGGATCCTCTCCGACGACGGGCTGATGATGGTCTTCCCGGAGGGCGTGAAGGGCACCGGCAAGCCGTTTGCGGACCGTTACCGCCTGCAGCGCTTCGGTCGCGGCGGGTTCGTCGAGGTCGCGCTGCGGACCGGATCGCCGATCGTGCCGATCGCCGTAGTCGGCTCGGAGGAGATCTATCCGAAGATCGCCGACAGCTCGCTGCTCGCCCGCGCGATCGGGGCGCCTTATGCGCCGATCACCCCGACGTTCCCGTGGCTCGGGCTCCTCGGCCTGGTGCCGTTGCCGTCGAAGTGGCGGATCGAGTTCTGCGAGCCGATCGACGTCGGCGGGCTCGGGCCGGAAGCGGCCGACGACCGGCAGCTCGTCTTCGAGATCTCCGAGCAGGTTCGCGAGACGATCCAGCAGAAGCTCTACGAGAACCTGGTCAAGCGAGGCTCCGCCTTCATCTGAGCGAGCCGCGGCGCGATCGCGCCCGACCTTGCTAGAAGGGTCTGAGCAATGCCAGGCGACGAGCAGATCTCGCTCAACGAGGCCGCGCGGCGCTCCGGCGTCTCGGCCGCAACGCTGAAGCGCTGGGCCGAGCAGCGGATCGTCGAGGTCCACGGGGGCCGCTGGACCGCCGCGGCCGCCTCGCAGGCCCGGGTCGTCAACCGGATGCGCCGGCGCGGCCACTCGCTGCGCGAGATCCGCAGCGCGGTCCGCGACGGCCGGCTCGCCTTCGGGTCCGTAGAGGAGCTGCTGCCGACCCCCGCCCGCAACCACTCCCGGGCCGAGGCGGCCCAGATCGTCGGGCTCGAGGAGGACCTGATCGAGCGCGTGATGGCCCTGCTCGGGACGCCGATGGCGCTCACCGACCGCGTCAGCGACGGGGACATCGAGGCGCTCGAGCGGATGGCGAGCGCCCTCCGCAACGGCTTCCCGCTGATCGCGCTCCTCCAGCTGGTCCGCGTCTACGCGCAGGCGGGCCGGAAGATCGCCGAGGCCGAGGTCAGGCTCTTCCACCTGTTCGTCCACGAGCCGATGATCCGCGACGGGATTCCCCCGGAGGAGATGGCGGCGGACATGGAGCGGATGGCCTCGGAGCTGCTTCCGACCGTCGCCCCGGTCCTCGACTACATCCACGGCCGCTACCTGCGCTTCTACATGGAGCAGGACGTGGTCGGGCACATGGAGGCCGACCTGCCGTTGACCCGTAGCCACCCCGACCGCGTGGCGATGGCGTTCTGCTTCGTCGACCTGACCGGCTTCACGAGGTTCACGGAGGAGGAGGGCGACCAGGAGGCCCTCGATCTCGTCGAGCGCTTCATCGAGACGGTCGAGGCGACCCTGCCGGCCGACGCGACGATCGTCAAGACGATCGGCGACGAGGTGATGATCGTCTGCTCGGAGGCCCGGATGCTCACCGAGTGGGCCGTCGGGTTCCTGACCCTCTTCGACGAGCGCCCGCAGCCGCGGGTCGCGATTCACTGCGGCGGCGCCGTCTACCGCGACGGCGACTACTTCGGCGGCGACGTCAACCTGACCCACCGCGTCGTCACTCGGGCGCTCGCCGGCGAGGTTCTCGTCACCCGCTCGGTCGTCGACCAGATCGGCGCGTCCGAGTACCTCGACCTCGAGCCGATCGGCGAGGTCGCCCTCAAGGGCCTCCCGCAGCCCACGGAGCTGTTCGTCGCCACCGCGTCCAACGTGCGGCGTCGATGACGCCAGGCGACGACGCCGGCGATCGGCTTCGCGATCCGCGTTCCCGCCGTGACCGCTCGTATTCTGGCCGCGTGCAGAGCTCGCCGGCGATCGAGGCGCTGGCCGACGCGGTCGAGGCCGGTGGCTTGATCGACCGTCGGTCCGGTGGAGTCGTGCTCGTCTCCGGCGGGCCCGACTCGGCGTGCGCGGCAGCGGCCGTCGTCGCGCTCTGCGGGCCGGAGTCGATCGCCGGCATCCACCTCAACTACGGCCTTCGCGACGACTCCGGCGAGGACGAGCGCGCCGCCAGGGCGCTCTGCGCCAAGCTCCGCATCGACCTCCACGTCGAGCGCCCCGACCTCGGCCGGGGCAACATCCAGGCGCGGGCCCGCGATGCCCGCTACGCCGCGGCCGAGACCCTGCGCCGCAAGCTCGGCTACGACTGGGTCGCGACCGGTCACACGCGCAGCGACGTCGCCGAGACCTTCCTCTACCGCCTCGCGGTCTCGCCGGGGACGCGGCCGCTGCTCGGGCTGCCCCCGCGGACCGGCAACGTCGTCCGCCCGCTCCACGCGATTTCCCGGGAGGAGACCAGGGCGGTGGCGGCCGAGGCGGAGCTGCCGTTCGTCGACGACCCGAGCAACGCCTCGCCGCGCTACGCCCGCAACCGGATCCGCAACGAGATCCTGCCCCGGCTTGCCGAGATCGGCCCCGAGGTCGAGCGCAACATCGCGACGACTCACGCCGAGCTCCACGAGGAAGCCGAGCTGCTCGCGGCGGTCGTCGCCGAGACGCTCGCCGCCGCCGGCGCCGGGGGGGACGCGACGGTGATCGCCATCGAGGAGCTCGAACGGATGCCGCCGGGGCTGCGCCGCCTCGCCCTCCGCGAGCTGGCCGAGCGCGCGGCCGGTCGCCGCCTCCCTCTAAACCGCGGCCACGCCTCGCGGATCGCCGCCGCGGCGGCGCGACCGCAGGCCGCCGAGATCGAGATCGGCGGCGGCCTCAGCGCGTTCTGCGAGGGAGGGACTGTGCGCTTCGCCACCGGTACCGACCCGGTGCCCGACGCGGTCCGGATGAGCATCCCCGGCGTCGCCCGCTTCGGCGACTGGGAGCTCCGGGCCGAGCTGCTCGACGGTCCCGTCGACCCCGCCGGGCCGGGCCTGGCGACGCTCGACGCCGCAGCCGTCGGGGGCGAGGTCGAGATCCGCGCCTGGCAGTCCGGCGACCGGATCCGGCCGCTCGGCCTCGGCGGCAGCAAGAGCCTCCAGGACCTGTTCACCGACAGCGGCGTGCCCCGCTCGGTGCGCTCGCGGATTCCCGTCGTCACCGCCGGCGGCCGCGTCGCCTGGGTCGCCGGCGTCGCCGTCAGCGACGAGTTCCGGCTGCTCGAGGAGTCGACCGCGGTCGCCGTCATCACCGCACGCGCCGTGGGCCGGCGTCCCTGAATAGACTCGCCGGGCGATGGGCGATCCATCTGGGAGCAGCGCGGGAGGGCGGATCGGCGAAACCCTGATCGATTCAGAGCGCCTCCATACCCGCGTCGGCGAGCTCGGAGCCGAGATCAGCACCGACTACGCGGAGCGCGATCTCGTCATGGTCGGCGTCCTCAAGGGGGCGTTGATCTTCATGGCCGACCTGATGCGTGCGCTCACGGTCCCCTGCGAGATCGACCTGATGGCGGTGTCGAGCTACGGCTCCTCCACCGACTCCTCCGGCGTCGTCCGGATCCTCAAGGACCTCGACACCGCGATCGGCGGCCGCGACGTCCTGATCGTCGAGGACATCGTCGACTCCGGCCTGACGCTTCAGTATCTGCTCCGCAACCTGAAGGCCCGCGACCCGGCCTCGATCGAGGTCTGCGCGCTGCTCACCAAGCCCGAGCGTCGCCGCGTCGACACCCCGATTCGCTACGTCGGATTCGAGATTCCGGACCGCTTCGCGATCGGCTACGGCCTCGATCACGCGCAGCAGCACCGCAACCTGGACTACGTCGCCGCCCTGGAGCAGGACTAGCTCCTCCGGGGTGCGATCGTTCGCCCCGCCGCGAGAGCGGCTGAGCGGGGATTCCTCCCTGGTACGCTCACCGTTCGGCTGAGCAGCTGCCGAGCCCCATTCCCATGCGGATTGCACCCGAAGGAAACCAGCGATGAAGCGGATCTCCCGCAGCGGCGCCCTCGTGCCCATCCTGATCGTGATCGTGCTCGCGTTCTTCGCGCAGCGGATCATCTCGCCTCCGCAGCAGGACAGCGACCCCACCTATTCGGACTTCGTCGCCCAGATCAACAGCGATTCGGGCGCTCAGCAGATCAAGTCGGTCGAGATGAAGACCAACGACAACACGCTGAACATCACCGAGCAGGACGGCACCGAGTACTCGACCGGCTACCCGCCGAACACCGAGGAGCAGCTCGTCAACACGCTCGAGCGCCAGGACATCAGCACCACCGTCCAGGGCCAGGGCGGCTCGTCGATCCTCTCGCTGCTCACCTACATCCTTCCCTTCGTCCTCATCTTCGCCTTCTGGATCTTCCTGATGAACCAGATGCAGGGCGGCGGCTCGCGCGTCATGAACTTCGGCAAGTCCCGCGCCAAGCGGATGTCGGTCGACGCGCCGAAGATCACCTTCCGCGACGTCGCCGGTGCCGACGAGGCCGTCCAGGAGCTCCACGAGATCAAGGAGTTCCTCGAGAACCCGAAGAAATTCCAGTCGCTCGGCGCGCGGATCCCCAAGGGCGTCCTCCTCTACGGACCGCCGGGAACCGGCAAGACCCTGCTCGCCCGTGCCGTCGCCGGCGAGGCCGGGGTGCCGTTCTTCTCGATCTCCGGATCGGACTTCGTCGAGATGTTCGTCGGCGTCGGCGCCAGCCGCGTCCGCGACCTCTTCGAGCAGGCCAAGCAGAACTCCCCCTGCATCATCTTCATGGACGAGATCGACGCCGTCGGCCGCCATCGCGGCGCGGGTATGGGCGGCGGTCACGACGAGCGCGAGCAGACCCTGAACCAGCTCCTCGTCGAGATGGACGGCTTCACGATGACCGACAACATCATCCTGATCGCCGCCACCAACCGGCCCGACATCCTCGACCCGGCGCTGCTTCGCCCCGGCCGCTTCGATCGCCAGATCGTCGTCGACCGTCCCGACCGCAAGGGCCGCAAGAAGATCCTCGAGGTCCACACCCGCGGCAAGCCGCTCTCGGCCGACCTCGACCTCGACGTCCTCGCCGGCCAGACCCCAGGGTTCACCGGCGCCGACCTCGCCAACCTGATCAACGAGTCGGCCCTGCTGACCGCCCGCAAGGGCAACCGCGAGATCACGATGGTGGAACTCGAGGAGGGGATCATGCGCGTGATCGCCGGCCCCGAGAAGAAGTCGCGCGTCATGGGCGAGAAGGAGCGGCTGATCACGGCCTACCACGAGCTCGGTCACGCGATCGTCGGTCACCTGCTGCCGAACTGCGACCCAGTCCACAAGGTTTCGATCATCAGCCGCGGCCAGGCGCTCGGCTACACGATCTCGCTGCCGACCGAGGACAAGTTCCTGACGACCCGCGCGGAGCTCGCCGACACGATGGCGATGACGCTCGGCGGCCGCGCCGCCGAGGAGATCGTCTTCAGCGAGATCACGACCGGCGCCTCCAACGACCTCGAGAAGGTCACCCAGACCGCCAAGCAGATGGTCATGCGGTACGGAATGTCGGAGCGCCTCGGACCGCGCGTCTTCGGCCACGACCGCGGTCAGCCGTTCCTCGGCCGTGAGTTCTCCTCCGAGCCGGACTACTCCGACGAGATCGCCCGCGAGATCGACGACGAGATCCGCCGCGTCGTCGAGGAGGCCCACCAGACCGCCAAGGACATCCTCACCGAGCGCCGCGAGGAGCTCGAGTCGCTGAGCAAGATCCTGCTCTCGCGGGAGACGATCGACGCCAAGGAGTTCGTCGCCCTGCTCGACGGCGCCAGCGAGGAAGAGGTGTTCGGCCCGGCGGGGGACGAGGGCGATTCCGAGCCCGCGGCCGAATCGCCGGACGAGCCCCGCCGCGAGAGCGAGCGCGAAGGCCCGCGGCCGATCACACCGCCCCGCCCGGGCTTCGCCGGCGGCGCCGCCGAGATGCGCGCCGACGAGCCCGACGAGCTCTAGACGCCGCCCGGACCGGCGCGGCCGGCTCCGAGCGCAGATAATGGCTCCATGACCGAAGTCATGGGCATCGTCAACGTGACGCCGGACTCGTTCTCCGACGGCGGCCGCTACCTCGACGCCGAGGCGGCGATCGCCCACGGCCGCGAGCTGCTCGCGGCCGGTGCCGACATCCTCGACGTCGGCGGCGAGTCGACCCGGCCCGGAGCCGCTGAAGTCGGCGCCGGCGAGGAGCGGGATCGCGTCATCCCCGTGATCGAGGCGCTCGCCGGCGACGGAGCCAGGGTCTCGGTCGACACGTCGAAGGCCGAGGTCGCCGCAGCCGCGCTCGAGGCCGGCGCGGCGATCGTCAACGACGTGACCGCCCTCGGCGATCCGGAGATGGCGGCCGTCTGCGCCGACGCCGGCTGCGGGCTGATCCTCATGCATATGAAGGGGACCCCGCGAACGATGCAGGACGACCCCGTCTACGGCGACGTCGTCGCCGAGGTCCGTGACTTCCTCGCCGAACGGCTCGCGGTCGCAACGGCGGCGGGGGTCGATGCCGGCCTCGTCTGGCTCGACCCGGGGATCGGGTTCGGGAAGACCGTCGACCACAATCTCGAGCTGCTCGGCCGCCTCGATCGGCTCGCAGAGCTGGGCAGACCGCTGGTCGTCGGCGCGTCCCGCAAGAACTTCATCGGCGTCGTAACCGGCCGCGAGGTGGGCGACCGCCTCGGCGGCAGCATCGCCGCGAACGTCGCGGCGATCGCCGGGGGAGCAGCCGTCCTCCGCGTCCACGACGTCGCCGAGACCGTCGCGGCGATCCGCGTCGCCGAGCCGATCCTCGGCATCAGCGAACCGCTCGCCGCGGGAGCGGCCTCGTGAGCGGCGAGCCGGTGACCATCGAGCTGGTCGGCCTGCGGGCGTTCGGCCCGCACGGCGTCAGCGAGGCGGAGCGCGAGGTCGGCAGGCTGATCGTCCTCGATATCACGATGACCGTCGCCGACTGCCCGACCGTGGGCGACGACGAGCTCGGCGGCACGATCGATTACGGCGCCGCCGCGAGGGTCGCCGTCGAAGTCGTCACCGGCACGAGCTGCCGGACGCTGGAGCATCTCTGCGGCCTGATCGCCGACCGGCTCGCGGCCGAGTTCTCGCCAGACGAGATCGAGGTCCGCGCGGCGAAGACCGAGCCGCCGATTCCCGAGGCGATCGGCGAGGTGGCGGTCACGATCCGCCGGCCCGCCGCCGGATGAGGACCGGCTACCTCGGACTCGGCTCGAACGTCGGCGATCGCGTCGCCAACGTCCGCGCCGCGATCGACGGCCTCCGCCGTCGCGGCATCGTCGTCGCTGCGGTCTCGAGCGGCTACGAGACCGAGCCGGTCGGCGAGATCCTCGATCAGCCGGACTTCCTGAACCTGGCGATCCGGATCGAGACGGACCTCGAGCCCGAGGAGCTGCTCGACGCCTGCAAGGAGGTCGAGGCCGAGGCCGGCCGCGACTTCGACGCCCCGCGGCACAGCCCGCGCCCGGTCGACGTCGATCTGCTTCTCCTCGGCGACGTCGAGCTCGCAACCGACCGGCTCACGCTCCCGCATCGCGAGGCGAGCTCGCGCCGGTTCGTCCTCGTCCCGCTGCTCGAGCTCGACCCCGAGCTGTCCCTGCCCGACGGGACCCGGCTCCGCGACTGCCTCGACGCGCTCGGAGACGGCGAGCGCGTCGAGCCGTTCGGCCCGGTCGTCTGAGCGCGTCGGCTAGGCGGTCGCCCGCGGGCGGATCGGCACCAGCCAGCCGTCCGGGAAGCCCGGCTTGGTGTGACCCGGGAACCCGGGGACGATGCGCCTGGCGAGATCGCCCGCCGGCCGGCCCTCGACGAACGGCCGGATGTCGTCCATCGTCATCAGAAGCGCGACGCTCGGCGCGATCTGGAAGTCCGCCGCGTTCGGCTCGCCGCCGCCGATGACACCGTCGGCGATGTAGCCGTCGATCCGGTCGATCAAGGCGGGGAGGGCGGCCAGGTCGGCGATCGCATGGGCGTCGTCCGCCTTGTTGAAGTGAGCGGACGCCTTCGCGATCGGCGGAGCGGTCTTCGCTGCGAGCGAGACGGGAAGGCCGAGCTTGGCACCCTCGAGGTAGCTCTGTATCGAGCTGCGGTCGCGGCTGAGCAGGTTCCAGATCAGGCGCCGGGCGACGTCCTGGAGGACCTCGTCGCCCCACGCCTCGGCCTCCTCGACCTTGGCGCGGGCGGCCGCGTCGGCCGGGAAGAGCGGCGGATCGGGAACGAGCCTGTCGAGCTCGCGGGCGATCTCACGGCTGCCCTGGATCTTCGTGCCGTCGATCCGCAGGGCGGGGACGGTGACGCCGGGGAAGCCCGCCGCCCGGAGGATCGGCTTCGAGACGACGGCGACGAGGTCGATCCTCGAGTAGGGGATGCCCTTGCGCTCGAGCAGCAGTCGGGCCGTCCAGCCGGGATGGGATGCGGGAATCGTGAAGAGGCGTGCTTTCATCGCGGCGATCCTAGATGCAACCCGGACGCGGTGGTTGCGACAATCGCCCGATGCTTCTCGCAGCCGACGTCGGCAACACCCAGACACACGTCGGCGCCTTCGACGGCGCCGAGCTGATCGGCGACTGGCGGCTCGCCACCCGCGGCGACTCGACCGCGGACGAGCTCGCTCTCGCTCTCTCCGGCTCGCTGCAGTTCCGGGGGCTCGCCTGGGACGACATCGACGGCGTGATCGTCTCGACCGTCGTGCCGCGGCTCGGGCCCGAGTACGAGCGCCTCTGCGGCAGCCATCTCGAAGCCCGCTTCCTGCTCGTCGGTCCGTCGGTGCGGACGGGGATGCCGATCCTCATCGACAACCCGCGCGAGCTCGGCTCCGACCGGCTCGTCAACGCGGTCTCGTCCTTCGAGAAGGTCGGCGGTCGCTGCCTGTCGGTCGACTTCGGCACGTCGATCAACGTCGACGCCGTCTCCGAGGACGGCGAGTACCTCGGCGGCGTCATCGCCCCCGGACTCGAGGTCTCGATCGAGGCGCTCTCCTCGCGGGCCGCGAAGCTGCCGCGGATCCAGCTATCGGAGCCGGAGGCCGCCATCGGCCGCAACACCCAGGCGGCGCTGCAGTCCGGCTTCGCCTACGGGTTCGCTGGGCTCGTCGACGGGATCGTGCACCGGATGCTCGGCGAGCTCGGCGACGATTCGCGGGTGATCGCCACCGGCGGGATGGCGACGACGATCGCGCCGCTCTGCGAGACGATCGACGAGGTCGACTCCTACCTGACCCTGACCGGCCTGCGGCTGATCTGGGAGCGGAACAGTTGACCGGCACGGCGCCCACCGAAGAGGCCCAGCCGCCGCTGACCGCCCCGTTCACGATCGGCGGCGTCGAGATCGCCAATCGGGTCCTGCTCGCGCCGCTGGCCGGGATCGGCAACTGGTTCGTTCGCCTGCAGGCCCGCCGCCACGGCGCCGGCCTCGCGGTCTCGGAGATGGTCTCCAGCCACGCGATCCACTACCGCAACGAGCGCACGATGGAGGAGCTGCTCCGGATCCATCCCGACGAGCATCCGACCGCGATCCAGCTGTTCGGTGCCGACCCCGAGGTGATGCGGGGCGCCGCCGCCGTCGCCGCCGGAGCGGGCGCCGACCTGATCGACCTCAACATGGGCTGCCCGGTGAAGAAGGTCCGCAAGACCGGCGCCGGGGCCGAGCTGATCTCCGACCCCGATCTCGCCGTCGCGGTCGCAGCCGCGGCGGTCGAGGGCGGGGGAGGGCTCCCGGTCACCGTCAAGCTCCGGTCGGGACTCCGCGCCGGCGACACGTCGGGACTCGGTGTCGCGGTGCGTCTCGTCGAGGAGGCCGGGGTCGCCGCGATCGCCTTCCACCCGCGCTCGGCGGCCGTCCAGCACAAGGGATCCCCCGACTACGCGCTCGTCCGCGAGCTCGTCGGCCGGATCGACGTGCCGGTGATCGTCTCCGGCGGGCTCGACTCCGCCGAGCGGGCGCGCGCCGCCTACCGTGAGTCGGGGGCCGCCGCGGTGATGATCGCCCGTGGATCGTTCGGCTACCCGTGGATCTTCGAGGAGCTGACCGGGCGCCGGACCGAGGCTCCCGACCCCGACGAGATCGCCACCGAGCTGCTCTGGGTGATCGACGCCGCCGAGGAGCACCTCGGCGCCGAGCGGGCCTCCCATTACCTGCGCAAGTTCTACCCCTGGTACCTGGCGCGGATGGGCGTGCCGCACCGCGAGGCGTCGGAGTTCCAGCAGCTCGAGGACCTCGACGGGGCGCGCTCGCGGGTCCGCGACCTGCGCAACCGGGCGGCTCGCGGCGGCCTGATCCGAGGCCCCGGGCGGCTTTCCGCCGGTCGGCCGCGGGCGTTTCGGGACCGGTCTGGGCCGTTGCTATAGTTCCGCGCCGCCGTGCCCGACCAGCGGACCCGCGGGGGTTTGCAAATCGGGCGTTTCTAGTCTCCGGGGGCGTTCCAGGCGGCACCGGGACGATCACGAGGAAGGTACGAGAACCGTGGCCAGAGAGTCCCTGATCACTCCCGAAGGTCTCGAGAAGTTGAAGGCGGAGCTCGAAGAGCTCCAGACCACGCGTCGGCGCGAGGTCGCCGAGCGGATCAAGGAGGCCCGCGAGTTCGGCGACATCGCCGAGAACTCCGAGTACGACGACGCCAAGAACGAGCAGGCGATGCTCGAGTCCCGCATCGCTCAGATGGAAGAGCGCGTCCGCCGCGCCATCGTCGTCGACAAGGATCAGCTCGACACCAGCGTCGTCGGCGTCGGCGTCCGCGTCCACGTCAAGGACCAGAAGAGCGGCGACTCCCGCAAGTTCCAGCTCGTCGGCTCCGCCGAGGCCAACCCGGCCGAGGAGAAGCTCTCCCACGAGTCGCCGATCGGCAAGGCCCTGATGGGCCGCAAGCGCGGCGAGGTCGTCAGCGTCGAGGTGCCGCGGGGCGGCAGCCGGGAGCTGAAGATCACGAAGATCGAAGCCGCTTAACCCGGTCGGGTTGTACGAGGGGCGGGCCGGTGGGTGCAGGCCCCGCCTCCGCACTTCGTGCGGGTCTAGCCTTTTCGCCATGTCCTCGGGATCGATCTCGGTTCGGGCGGCGGAGGTTGCTGACCTGCCGCGCGTATTTGCGATCTACAACCGCGAGGTCGAGGAGGGGATCGCGACGTTCGACATCGAGCCGCGCGACCCCGATCACGACGCCGGCTGGCTGACCGAGCGCGCCGCCCACCACCCGGTCACCGTTGCGGTCGACGGCGACGGCGAGGTCGTCGGCTGGGCATCAATCGGGCCGTGGTCGCCGCGCGGCGCCTACCGCAGGACCGGCGAGGTCTCGGTCTACGTCGACCGCGATCGCCGCGGCGCCGGCATCGGCTCGCTCCTGATGGCCGATCTCGTCGAGCGGGCGCGATCGATCCCCGAGGTCGCGGTGTTGCTGGCGCGGATCGCGCAGCCGAACCCGGCGAGCGTCGCGATCCACGAGGCGGCCGGATTCCGGTCGTTCGGCGTCCAGCGGCGCTGCGGCGAGAAATTCGGGCGGGTCCTGGACGTCGAGCTGTTCGACCTTCACCTCGACTGAGCCGTCGCCGGGGCGGCGGCCGGGCGGCATTACCAACGGCCTCCGGCTCTTCGGAGTTCGGCCGTTGGCAACGCCGCCCGGCCGCGGGCTGCGCGCAGGGCGGGGCCGAGGCGACCGGCTCTCCATAGCGAAACCAGTCGCGGGCCTCAGGGTCGGCGGAGCGGACCTGCTTTCGCCCACCATATGGCGCCTATGGCCTGCCGTTCAGCCTCCGCTCGTTCCTCGCCCGCCCGAGCTCCAGCCGACGGCTCCCGCGGCACACCCCCGGGGGCGCCAGGGACCCTCGCAGCGAGCAATGCCGGTGGCGCAGCCGCGATGGGTGCACCCCCGGCAGGACCCGCCGCGCAAAAAGCCCGCCCGGACCGCCCGCCGAGAACCCCCGGCACGACCCGCCCCAGCCCGCTAAGGCAGCCCGGTCTGCGGGTTGATCGGAAGCCCAGGGCCGCTGTAGGCGGTCCGGTCCCAGACCGCCTCGACGGTCCGCATCGACTGCTTGAAGTCGCGATCGTCGACGGCAGCCTTGTAGAGCGCCGCCGCGTAGCAATAGGTCCCGTCGTAGGAGGCGTACTGGAAGCCGAGGGTGCCGCCGATCGGCGTGCCGTTGGCGCGGGCGGTGAACTTCATCGTCTGCGAGTAGGTGCCGCCGTTCCGCCTGACGTTGCTGACCCGGCGGAACCGGACCTGCTTGAGGCCGGGGTTGTTGGCGAACGACTGACGCTGACCGGCGAAGTGCTGCGGCGGCGCGCCGTCGCAGAGGATGCTGGAGCCGCCGTAGTCGATCGCTGAGCCATCGCGTGCCGGCGCGAAGATCGTGATCCCGTAGGCGCTGTAGACGGCGTCCCAGCTGCGCGGCCCGAACCAGACCCAGTTCGGTCCCGAGTGCTTGACGAAGCCGGCGCGGGCGACCTCATTGCCGGCCGGGCTCGCAGCCGCCGGGCCACCGGCGAGGAGGAGGGCGGCGACGATCGCCGCGGCCGCCGAGAGCGGCAAGGAGATTCGCAACCGTCCCATCCGGCGCGGACCCTACATCAAGGCCTGGCGTCCGCTCAACCCGCGGCGGCGGTGGGCGGGACGGGCTCGGGTGCGGTCTCGAGATCGAGCAGCAGGGTGGCGGTGGCCTCGTCGAGCGCCGCTGCGGAGATCCCGGGCGCGGAGACGTTCAGCTCGGCCGTGGCAACCGGCCCGCGGGGGCCGCGGACGAGGGCGATCTGGTCGCCGCGCTTGCGGCCGTCGCCGGTCAGCATCAGCGCCCCGGGCGCGCCTCCGGTCACCCCTTCCCAGACCCGCTTCGGGTTGCCGGGCAGGTCGGCGTCGGCATGCTCGGCGGCGAACTTCAGCCGTCGCCAACGCCGGGACCACCGCCGCGGCCTCGCGGACGGGCGCTTCCGGAGCCCCGCTTGCCGCAGGTTGCGGGAACGGAACGCAACCCCTCGCCCGACCGCTCAGACCGACCGACCCCCCCGTCTATACTTCTGCATCCGCGCAAACCACAAACCGGAGGGCTGATCGATCGGCATGCAAACGCCGAAGAGTTTGATTCAGATCTCCGGTGGCAGCGCATTCCCGGGGAGCGTCCAGGCCGGGGACCGGCAAGTGTCCGGGCGGGGCCGATCGGTTTCGGCTCCGAGCTCAAGTACTTCAGGAAGACAGGTCAGGTAGGCAGTGTTCGAGAGATTCACAGAGAGGGCCCGTCAGGTCGTCGTCCTAGCCCAGGAGGAGGCCAGGACGCTCAAGCACAACTACATCGGGACCGAGCACATCCTGCTCGGACTCCTCCGCGAAGAGGAGGGCCTCGCGGCCCGCGTCCTCGAGTCCCTCGACATCACCGTCGAGCGCGTCCGCGCGCAGGTCGTGCGGATCGTCGGCTCGGGTGAAGAGGTCACGTCGGGTCAGATCCCGTTCACGCCGCGCGCCAAGAAGGTGCTCGAGCTGGCGCTGCGCGAGGCGCTGTCGCTCGGCCACAACTACATCGGCACCGAGCACATCCTGCTCGGCCTGGTCCGCGAGAACGAGGGCGTCGCCGCCCGAATCCTGCTCGACTTCGACGCCGACTCCGAGAAGATCCGCAACGAGGTCATCCGGATGCTGTCCGGCCCCGGCGGTCGCCGCCAGGGCGGAAGCTCCGGCAGCTCCAGCTCGACCGGCTCCGGCGAGGGCAAGAAGTCCTCGAAGCTGCTCGACCAGTTCGGCCGCAACCTGACCAAGCTCGCCTCCGACGGCAAGCTCGACCCCGTGATCGGTCGCGAGACCGAGATCGAGCGGATCATGCAGATCCTCTCCCGGCGCACCAAGAACAACCCGGTGCTGCTCGGCGAGCCGGGCGTCGGCAAGACGGCCGTCGTCGAGGGGCTCGCCGCCCGGATCACCAGCGGCGAGGTCCCCGAGCTGCTCCGCAATAAGCAGATCTACACGCTCGACCTGGCGGCTCTCGTCGCCGGCTCGAAGTACCGCGGCGAGTTCGAGGAGCGCCTCAAGAAGGTGATGAAGGAGATCACCCAGCGCGGCGACATCATCTTGTTCATCGACGAGCTCCACAACCTCGTCGGCGCGGGCGCCGCCGAGGGCGCGATCGACGCAGCTTCGATCCTGAAGCCGGCGCTAGCCCGCGGCGAGCTGCAGACGATCGGCGCGACGACGCTCGACGAGTACCGCAAGTACCTCGAGCGGGACTCGGCTCTGGAGCGTCGCTTCCAGCAGATCAAGGTCGACCCGCCGTCGATCGATCAGACGATCCAGATCCTCGAGGGTCTGCGCGATCGCTACGAGCAGCACCACAAGGTCAAGATCAGCGACGAGGCGCTCGCCGCCGCCGCCGATCTCGCCGACCGCTACATCTCCGAGCGCTTCCTGCCGGACAAGGCCATCGACCTGATCGACGAGGCCGCGTCGCGGCTGCGCATCAAGTCGATGTCGCAGCCGCCCGTCTACCGCGATCTCGAGGACGAGATCGACGAGACGCGCCGCGCCAAGGAGGCCTCGATCGAGGCCCAGGAGTTCGAGAAGGCCGCCAACCTCCGCGACAAGGAGCGCCAGCTCACCGCCAAGAAGCGCGAGCTAGAAGAGGAGTGGAGCTCCGGCGAGGAAGGCACCCGCCCCGTCGTCGGCGAGGAGGAGATCGCCGACATCGTCTCGATGTGGACCGGCATCCCCGTCTTCAAGCTCACCGAGGCCGAGACGAAGAAGCTCGTCCGCATGGAGGAGGAGCTGCACAAGCGCGTCGTCGGCCAGGAGGTGGCGATCACCGCCGTCTCGAAGGCGATCCGCCGCGCCCGTGCAGGCATCAAGGACCCGAAGCGCCCGTCGGGCTCGTTCATCTTCCTCGGCCCCTCCGGGGTCGGCAAGACCGAACTCGCCCGCACGCTCGCCGAGTTCCTGTTCGGCGACGAGGACTCGATGACCCGCATCGACATGTCCGAGTACATGGAGAAGCACGCGGTCAGCCGTCTCGTCGGCTCGCCTCCCGGATACGTCGGCTACGACGAGGGTGGCCAGCTCACCGAGGCCGTGCGCCGCAAGCCGTACTGCGTGCTCCTGCTCGACGAGATCGAGAAGGCTCACCCGGACGTCTTCAACATCCTCCTGCAGATCCTCGAGGACGGACGCCTGACCGACGCGCAGGGCCGCACCGTGGACTTCCGTAACGCGATCGTGATCATGACGTCGAACGTCGGCGCCCAGGACATCGCCCGCAACGCCCCGCTCGGGTTCGCGGTCACCGATGAGACCGGCACGACCTACGACGACATGAAGAAGCGGATCATGGGCGACCTCAAGAAGGTCTTCCGTCCCGAGTTCCTGAACCGGATCGACGAGGTCATCGTCTTCCACAAGCTCAGCCGCGAGGAGATCAAGGTCATCATCGACCTGCTGATCGGCCGCGTCCGCACGCAGATCTCCGAGCACGAGCTCCAGCTCGACCTGACCGACGAGGCGAAGGACCTGCTCGTCGAGAAGGGCTGGGACCCGTCGATGGGCGCCCGCCCGTTGCGCCGGGCGATCCAGCGCTACATCGAGGACCCGCTCGCCGACGAGGTGCTCAAGGCCGGACCCGACTCGATCGAGTCGGGGACCACGGTCCTGGTCTCCCGCGACGAGGCCGGCGACGAGAAGGATCAGCCGCTCAAGCTCGAGTTGATCCCGCCGAGCAAGCCGGTCGGCGAGGACAAGCAGCCCGTCGGCGTCGGCGCCAAGGGTGCCGACGAGGACGAGTCAGCCGAGGAGTCCGGCGGCGAAGAGCCCGCGGACGGCGGCGACGCCGCGGAGTAGCCGGCGCTCCCAGCCCGGGCCTTGGCTCAAGCTCAACTGGAGGGTTCGAGACGGTTACAGATTCGTTTCGACGCAACCACCAGCTGGTCGAACGAGGACAACTCCTGGCCATCACGGTAAGACGGGCCGGTCGCCATCACCGTCCGTGCCTGGTAGCGCCAGTCAGGGCTGCCATGGCTGGGTAGCTGCAGGGTCGCCTCGATCCGACCCTGCCCGTCGGCGACGACGTCGACGGCCGGGATCCAACGCTCGGGGAGCGGAGCGCCGACGTAATGTCCGAAGGGCGCCGAGACGTTGACGTTCGATCCGGGCGCGAAGCCGCCGCCGGCGAGGGTGATCGCCTGACCGTAAACGGCGCAGCCGGCGGAGACCCGCACGTCGGGAATGCCCCAGATGGGCGGAGCCCATGCTTCGGCGGCGAACACGGCGCCGAGAACGAGCAGGGACATCGTGGTGAAAAGCAATCGCCTCATCGGCGGCCTCCTGGTCGGGTGCGCCGACCCTAGGGCGCCCCGGGGCCGGCGATGTTCCCCGGAAGTTATGCGCCGGTGAAAGGCGCGTCACCACTTCTTCTCCACTCTGTCACCCCGCGTTTACCTCATCGACTCCGGCGCACTCCACGATGACTTCGATTTCAACCGAAGTTCTACGCACGAGAGGTGAATATGAAAACGCGGAGTCTGATCGCGCTTGCGACCGCAGCTTTCGTCATGACCGTTGGCGCCGCATCGGCGCAGGCGGGGACCATCACGATGAGCGGCTCGACCTCGATCGCCCCGCTGGCGACGAAGCTCGCCAAGGCCTACGTCAAGGTCAAGAAGGGAACGAAGTTCGCGATCCTCCAGGGCGGATCCGACATCGGGATCAGCGACGTCGCCCGCGGTCGGGTGACGATCGGCATGTCCTCCCGCGACCCGAAGCCCGCTGATCCGGGCGGAATCGTCTTCAACAAAATCGCTCGCGACTCCGTCTGCGTCGTGACGAACAAGAAGAACCCGCTCCCGAATCTCAGCCGGGCGCAGATCCAGAACATCTTCTCGGGCCGGATCCGGAGCTGGAGCCAGGTCCCCGGTTCGAAGCAGAACGGTTCGATCAACCTGGTCGTCCGTACACCCGCCTCCGGTACCTACGACGCCTTCCAGAACATCTTCATGGGAGAGAAGCTCCGCGTCGCCGGCAGCGCCAAGGCGAAGTCCTCGAACGGCCTGCAGGCGCAGGCGATCAAGGCCGACCCGCAGGCGATTGGGTATGCCTCGTTCTCGTACACGAGGGATCTGTTCGACGTTCCATTCAACGGTGTTCCGTGCACGCTGCGTAATGCCAAGTCCGGCGAGTACGGCGGAGTCAGGAACTTCTTCTTCGTCACCCGCGGCAAGGCCAAGGGGGCGGCGAAGAGCTTCATCGAGTTCACGCGGAAGAGCAAGGCCGCCCAGAAGATCATCGCCTCGGACTGGGTGCCGCTCCGCTAAATGGCCGGCGGGTCCCTTGCAACCACACGGCCGGGCCCGATCGGGCCCGGCCGCAAGTCCGGCCCGCTCGCCGCCTTACGGCGATGGCCGGACAGTCGCGTCGAGCCGCTGCTCGGCGCCGTCGCCTCCATCGTCCTGTTCCTGATCGTGGCGATGATGATCTTCGTGTTCAAGGAGGCGTGGCCGTCCTTTCAGGCGAACGGGCTAGCTTGGTTCGGCGGCGGAGGGAGCGTCGATCGGCAGCTGACGGCGATCTTCGACTCACCGGCGGATCCCCGCGACTACGTCTACACGCTGCATGCCTGGCCGATTCTCTGGGGCACCATCCTGGTCACGGCCGGGGCGGTCCTGATCGCCGGGCTGACCTCCGTCTTCGCTGCGGTGTTCATCGTCGAGTTCGCGCCGCCGTCGGTCAATCGCGTCCTCGAGCCGGTCGTCCGCCTGCTGGCGGCGGTGCCGTCGGTCGTCTACGGGCTGATCGGACTGCTCGTGATCGTCCCGTTCGTCGACGAGCACGTGATCAGCGATGACCGCCGCGAGTCCGTGGCCAACGTCATCCAGCTCAACGGGGGAGGTCTCGGGATCGGGGTCCTCGTCCTCGCGATCATGATCACGCCGATCATGATCGCGATCGTGGTCGATGCCCTGCGGGCGGTGCCGCGTTCCTGGAGCGAGGGCGCAGCCGCACTCGGGGCAAATCGTTGGCGGGTCGCTTGGACGATCAACGTCCGCGCCTCCCGGCCGGCCGTCATCGCCGCCGCCGTGCTGGCGACCGCGCGTGCCCTCGGTGAGGCGATCATGCTGTCGATGGTCGCCGGAGCGGCCGCATTCGCGCCGAAGCCGATCGACGGCCTGACCTTCATCTTCGAGCCGATCCTCCCGCTCGCGGCGGCGATCGTCCAGAACTCCGAGGGGTTGACGGTCACACCGTTCCGCCAGACGCTCTACGCCTTCGCAGCGGTCCTGCTCGTCTCGAGCATGTTCCTGTCGGTCGCCGGGTACGTCGCGAAGCTGCCGATGCGCAAGTACGGGGTCCGGCCGTGAGTAGCCCGGCAGTCGCCAAGCCGCCGCGCGACAGCGTCCGGACCTGGCCGCTCCGCGACCGGATCGGCTACCTCGCCGCCTGGACGACGGGGGTGATGCTGATCGTCATCGCCGCTTCGATCTTGATCTACATGGGGTTCAAGGGCGCCCAGCACATCGATCTCTCCCTGCTGACCCAGAGCCCGGCGCCGGAGCTCGACCAGTCGAAGAGCGGCGGCTTCAAGGACCCGCTGATCGGAACCGTGATCGTGATCCTCCTGTCCACGGCGATCGCGTTGCCGCTCGGGATCCTCATCGCGATCTGGCTGACCGAGTACGGACGACCCTCCTGGCTCGCCCGGATGGTCGAGTCGGGGATCGAGATCGTCGCGGGCACGCCGAGCATCGTCCTCGCGATCTTCGGCCTGATCTTCTTCCAGCAGCAGATCCTGGCCCCGTTCTCCTTCCAAGCGGGATCGGCCGTGCTCGGCAGGTCGTTCTTCGCCTGCTCGGCGATGATGTCGCTGATCGCGCTGCCGCTGATCGTCGCCTCGACGAGGGAGGCGCTGAACTCGATCCCGGGCCACGTCCGGGAGGCGTCATTCGCGCTCGGGAAGACGAAGGCGGCGACGATCCGCCGCGTCCTGCTGCCGGCGGCGCGCCCGGGCATCGGCACCGGCACCGCCCTCGGGATGGGCCGGGTCGCCGGCGACACGGCGATCGTGATCGTGCTGCTCGGAGGAACCCTGCAGCTGCAGAGCGGCAGCGAGGGAATCTTCGGTCCGCTCCGCGGTCTCGGCTCGACGCTGACGAGCTACGTCTACATCAACTCGCCGGCCGGCGAGGGCCTCTCGCCGGAGAAGGCCTACTTCGCAGCGTTCGTCCTGCTGCTGATCGTCATTCTCCTCAACTTCGTGGTCGCCGGCGCGATCCGCGGGAGGGCAGATCGCACATGGGTCCGGTAGACGGCAACGGAATCGATCACAGCGGCGTTGCCGCCGACGCCGGGCAGGCGACGGGGAACGGCGGCGCGCCGCCGGTCGCCGCCGCCGATCCGCCGGATCGTTCGTCGACCGGGAGCCGTCGATCGCGGCGGCTCGCCGCGCCGGGCGCGGTTCAGGCGCCGGCGCCCGATGCGGGCACGAGCTTCGGGACCGCGATGAGCCGCCGCCGGTCGGCCGAGGCCGGGATCCACAAGAACGAGCGGATGCGGATCAACGACGTCTCGGTCGCCTACGGCGAGAAGTGGGCCGTCAAGCACGTCTCGCTGCCCGTTCGCCAGGGCGAGGTGCTGGCGCTGATCGGCCCGTCGGGCTGCGGCAAGACGACCCTGCTGCGGACGCTCAACCGCCTGGCCGAGATCACCCCGACGGCGAAGCGGGTCGGCCAGATCACCCTCGACGGCGCAGGACATCGACGAGATGGAGGTCACCGACCTTCGGCGCCGGGTCAGCATGGTCTTCCAGCAGCCGAACCCGTTCCCGATGAGCATCTTCGACAACATCGCCTACGCGCTCCGGGAGCAGGGCGCGAAGCGACCGCGCAAGCACGCCCTTCAGCAGCCCGTCGCCGATGCGCTGACCCGCGCCGGGCTCTGGGACGAGGTCGGCGGCTCGCTCGACCATCCGGCGCTGCGGCTCTCCGGAGGGCAGCAGCAGCGGCTCTGCATCGCGCGGGCCCTCGCGGCGCAGCCCGAGGTCCTGCTGCTCGATGAGCCGTGCTCGGCCCTCGACCCGGGCTCGACGCAGGTGATCGAGGACCTGATCCTGAAGCTCCGCAAGGAGGTCGCGATCGTGATCGTCACCCACAACATGCAGCAGGCGCTCCGGGTGGCCGATCACGTCGGCTTCATGTACCTCGGCGAGCTCGTCGAGTACGGGCCGGCCGAGCAGGTCTTCGGTGACCCCGTGCGAGCAGCGGACCCGCGACTACATCGGCGGTGCGTTCGGTTGATCGGCGTCCGGGCACCCATCCTCGTGGCTCCGCCGTCGCCCTCGCGCTTGCTCGTCGCCGGCTGCCAGTCGACCCAGGAGAAGAGCGCCGAGATCGCGGCGTCGCTCGGGCCGATCAAGAAGGAGAAGGGCCTCGAGATCGACAAGAAGAGCAAGGACGTCGAGATCCTCGACACGACGATGCTCACCGACCGCAACGGCACCGCCGTCGTCGTCGAGGTCAAGAACAACTCCGATCAGACGCTCGTCAACGTCCCGATCGCGATCAACGTTCGCGACAGCAAGGGCAACAGCGTCTACAAGAACAACGATCCCCGGCATCGAGCCGGCGCTGACGACGATCCCTATGCATCGAGCCCGGGCAGACGCTCGACTGGGTCAACAACCAGGTGCTGGCGGTCGGCAAGCCCGACTCGGTCGAGGTCGAGATCGGTACCGCCGATCCGCTCACGACCACGGTCCCCGACGTGACCGTCGGCGAACCTTCGCTCGAAAACGATCGCGGTCTCCGGCATCAACGCGTCCGGGACCGCCGATCAACAACGAGCGACGAGCAGCTCGCCCGGCTCCTGATCTACGGCGTCGCGCAGCGACGGCGACAAGATCGTCGCCGCCGGCCGGGCGGCGATCGAGAAGATGAATCCCGACCGCCAGAAGGTCTACCACGTCTATTTCATCGGCGATCCCGAAGGCGCCGACGTGTCGGTCAGCTACTTCCCGTCCCTGCCGACCGATGCCGCCAACCAGCCCAACGGAGGCCAGAATGGCAAGTGAGCAATTCGTCGAACTGGGGCAGCCGAGGCGAGCCCTGCAGCGCTTGCGGTTATCCCCTCGCGGCCGATCAGCGCTACTGCCTCAACTGCGGCCGACGGCGCGGCGACCCGCGCGTCGATTACGCGCCCTACGTGAGCTCCGAGGCGGCTGCGACGGAACCCGCCACCACCGCACCGGCTCCGCTCGGGGCGGCAGCGGAGCCGGCGGTCGCCCGGCAACCGGCGCGGGAGGCTCGCCGGTGGTCGCCGTCGGCCGGCATCGCCATGCTCGGACTGATGCTGCTCGTCGGCGTCCTGATCGGCCGCGGTGGCGGCGACGGGTCGACGCGAGCGGGACGCCGACGGTGCTGCGGGTCGACGGCAGCGGCGCCCAGGTCGCCGATGCCGGGACCCCGCCGCGGACAGCTCGAGTCCGCGTCCAAGGATGCCGCGGCGAAGAACACCAGCTCCGGCGGCGGTGGCAACTCCGGAGGGGGCAACAGCGGCGCGTCGGGAAGCATCGACAACCCGGAGGTCGCGAGCAGGCAGGACCTGCAGGATCTCGAGAACGCCAGTGGCGACGACTATTCGGAGGCGAGCCAGAACCTCCCGGACACGATCGCCACTGCCCGGCAAGCCTCCGCCCAAGGACAACAGCGACCCCGGCGGCGGCACCCAGGCCACGGTGATCAAGTGAGCCTGACCGACCGTCGTCTCGCCGCCGCGCCGCCGGCGCCGCCGCCGCCCGCCGGCCCGCCGCGCCGCCGGCGGCCCGCCGGCGATGGCGTCCGATGCTCCGGCCCCCGGTGCCGAGCCTCCCGCACCGACTGCCGGCGCCGACGATCTCGCGCGCCGCCGGAACGTCCTCGCCCGCCGCTTCGCCGAGCTGCAATGGGACCTCGGCGGAATGGCCTACGAGATGGCGAGCCGGGATCACTTCCGCCTCGATGTCCTCACCCGTCACGCCGCCGAGCTGCAGGCCGTCGACGCGGAGCTCGCCGGGGTCGAGCGGATGCTGCGCCTCGAGGACGCCGGCGCCGCCGGGACCTGCCCGAACTGCAACGCGCATGTACGCGCGGGGTGCCGCCTTCTGCTGGTCCGTGCGGCACGACGCTGATCGAGCCGGCGGCGCCGGCGAGCTCGACCGCGGAGACGGTGGTCCAGCCCGACGCCGCGATGCCGGAGCCGGTCGACGGTGCACCGCCGCTCGAGGCTCTACCTCCGGACGAGGATGCGCCTCAACCTCCGGTTGAGGATGCGCCTCCGCTCGAGGGTGCGCCTTGGCCGGTTCTCCGCCGATCGAGATCCCGCCCCCCGCGGCAGATGCCCCGCCTCCCGCGGCGGACGCGCCACCGCCGCCGGCGGGCATGCCGCCGCCCGCCGCCGACGCGCCGCCGCCCGCCGCTGAGCCCCCCTCCGAGGTGGTCAGGTGAGAGAGCGGCTGAACAGCCTGAGCGACGCGATCATCGGCATCGGGACGCTCACCGTCACGAGCCGCAACTGGTCGGCGCCGCTGCTCTGCTCGGCGCTGGCCTTCGGGCTGTTCGTCGGCGTCGCGTTCGGGCCCGCAGCCGAAACTCGGAGCGCTCGGGTCTCAGGTACTGGCCCTCGACGGGACGACGGCTCCGGCCGCGCCGGTCGCCGCGGATCCGGCTCCGTCGGGCGGAACCGGCGGCGGTTCGGGGGGCGGCTCCGGCTCCTCCGCATCGACCACCGGCGCCGGCGACCCCGCTGCCGACGACCTACCCGCCGCCGGCGGTGCCGCCCGCGACCGTGCCGCCCGACACGAACCGCCCGCCGGCCGGGCCGGGGCCGGGGGGCGGCGGCGATCCCGATCCGGCACCGGACACGATGTCGGGGACCGTCGTCCACGTGAATCCGGTCGCGTCCAGCTACTCGATCGCGGTCCGCGGCGAGCTCTACGCGAGTCCACGCCAAGAAGCTCCCCGACCCCGGCGCCAAGGTCGAGGTCCCCGTCCGCGACCTCGCCAACGGCACCTATGCCGAGGACGGAGACCGGAAGGCGAACGGCTCGACCGACAGTGCTCAGGTCAACGGCTTCGTCAGCTGGATCAACCCCGACCGCAAGGAGCCCGCCTACACGCTGTCGGCACGCGGGCGTCTCGATCCTGATCCGGGTTCCGGCCGACGACGGGCAGCCGGACCTGCCGAAGCTCGGCGCCTTCGTCGCCGTCAAGGCCGACATCCAGGATCCGCCGAAGACGAGCGCGGCATCGAAGCGCGCGGCCCGCACCGCTCCCGTCATCGATGCCGTCTCCGCAGCCGCGGCGGCCGCGGCTCCGTGCCTGGCGGGAGGATCCGGTGCGACGTCGTCGATCCGGCCGCCGAGCTCGTGCAGTCGAACCTCGATCCGAGCCGCGGACGTATACGACTACTTCGATCTCGCCGGAGTCGTCCAGGCGACCTGCCCCGGCACCGCACAGCTGCTCCTCTCCGCCGACGACATCCGCCAGTCGGGCGCGGACGTGACCATCGCCGTCCCCAAGGACATCGACCTCGACGCCGTCTCGCGTCGGACGAGCCGGTGCTGGCGACCGCCGAGGTCGGCGACCAGGGAGCACTGACCCTGGCCGGCATCGCCAGCGACGACGGTGCGGACGGCGCCGACGACAAGGCTCAGATGCAGGGCGATTTCGGCGGGGCTGATGAGCTGCTCCTCCGGGATCCGCGCAATCGGGCTCGCGGTCGGTGCATTCGTGGCCCTGGCAGCGTTCGTCCCGACCCCGTCGATGGCGGTCGTCTCCGACGTCCACCTCATCGATGGCCCGAGCTCGGCGCTCGTCGGCGACGCCCGATGCGGCGATGTCCGAGGACGGCACGCGGCGGCAGTCGTCTACCTGAAGCGCGTCGACGGCCACGACGCACGTCTTCGCCGTCGCCTACGAGGACGGCGTCTGGGGGACGCCGCAGCGAGTCGACGTCGGTCAGAACTTCGACTCGAGCTGGCCTCGGATCGCTGCCGGCAACAACGGCCGGCTGCTCGTCACCTGGGTACAGGACTTCGGAGTCCAGCACCGACCGGATGTTCTCGGCGACCATGGATCCCGGCGCCGGCGGCTTCCGGACGCCGGTGCCCGTCGACTTCGACATCGGCAAGGCGACGTCGACCTTTCCCGATCTCGCGATGTCCCGCGGCGGCCTCGCCTACCTCGTCTACAACGTCGTCACCGACCGGAGCCCCTCGAACCCGACCGGATACGTCGGCCTCGACGTGCGCCTCGCAGCGTTACTCGAACCGGCTCTGGACGCTCGGTCGGCTCCCGGATCGACCGCAACTCGAGCGATCCCGATGCGGATCGCCGACCGCGGCGATCGGGACCGCGGCTCGGGCATCGACGTCCAGGGCCAGGCCGTGGTCGCCTGGCTCGAGCCCGACGACGACTTCATCGACCGGGTCTGGGCGCGGCGCGTGTTCGGAGGGCAGACCGGCATCCCGCTGCAGGTCAGTCCCAGCAAGTGGGAGGACAAGCCGCTGCGCGGCGCCGTCAATGGCTTCTCGCTCGATGTCTCCGGATTCGGCCAGGCGGCGGTCGCGTTCCGTCAACAGCCCGGCCAGGCGAGCGCGCTCGATGGCGCCGCGGGTGATGATCAACGAGATGCCCGATCAGTCTTCACCCAGGGCGCCGACAATTTCGGCGACGCTCAGCTCGCCGACGACGAGCTCCAGGACTCGCTCGGCGTCCCCGCCGTCGCGGTCGACCCGGTCGGCATCTTCTCGACGCGCCTTCGCCTCGGGCCCGGCGACGCTGCTCAGCACCGGCGACGAGTTCTCGCTCTACGGAGTCGACGGATCGACGATGCGGCCAGCACGATCGAGGCTGCCCGCAGGTCGATCTCGCCGAGAGCGGGGCGGGCGTGGTCGCCTGGCGCGAGCTGCGTGCGACGGGCGGCGCCCTCGCGGTCCAGGAGCGACGAGCCGATGGCGTCGACGAATCGACGACCCTGAGCACGACGGCGGCGGAGCACTCGGTCCTCCGGTGATGGGCGGCTCCGGCCTCGGCGACGCGATCATCGCCTTCTCGCAGGGCACCGGGGCCGGCAAGCAGGTGGCTGCGACCGTCGTCAACGCTCCGCCTGATCCGTTCCTCGTGCTCGTCCCGAGCGGGTGGCGGAACGAACGACGCAGGTCACGATCGCGTGGGACCCGGCGCCGCACGCGATCGGCGGCGTCGACCTACTCGGTCAGCGTCGACGACGAGCCCGTGCTCGACGGCGTCGACGGGGAGCGCGCTCAAGCTCGGACCGGCGCAGATCCAGGACGGCTCGCCACCGGATCCAGGTCTATCGCGGTCGACTCCGCCGGCCAGGAGACCGGCAGCCTCAGGGCCGGTCTCGGTCGACCGGACCGCCCCGAAGCTGAAGCTGGATCGACGCGGAAGCAAGGTCAAGGTGACGATCGACGACGGGTCCAGGAACCTGATCGGGCCTGGGCTCAGGCTCGATCAACTTCGGGGACGGCGACCGCACCGCGGCCACGGCGAAGGTCGGTGCCGTCGCCAAGAAGACCCACCGCTTCTGACTCGCCCGGCGTCTACCGCGATCAGCGTCGAAGCCAAGGACAAGGCCGGCAACACCGCCGAGAAGAAGCTGAAGGTCGATGGTCCGATGAGGCTCGGCACGAGGGCACGCTGGGCGCGCTGTTCGCGACCGTGTCGTCGTCCTCTCGGCGCCGACCGGTACCGCGCTCGCGACCTACGGGACCGAGGCGGGCGCATCGGGCGCCGACCTGGTCTCCGCCGACTACCAACGGCTCGAGCAGGGCGACGACGCGACGACGTACGCGCCGTCTCCGCCGACGGCAACTACGTCGTCATCCAGACCCGGGCCCGCAACTTCTTCGCCGACGACGATGCCGACCCCGACGGCAAGTACCGGGCCGGCGGCCTGTTCCGCGTACGAGATCGCCACCCGCAACCTGGTAAGGTCGCCGACGGCGACCTCTTCGACGAGGAGAGCAACGAGTTCCTCCGCCGCGGCGCGTCGAACCCGTCGATCATCGGCCGACGGCCGCTTCGTCGCATTCGCGACGGCCGAGCGGCTGGTGCCCGCCGACGACAACGAGCAACGTCGACGTCTACGTTCGCGACATGAACCTCGCGGATCGAGCGATCCGGGAGCGTTCGACCTCGTATCGGCGCGTGACGGCGGAGACGTACCGGCCAGCTACGGCCCGCCGCCACCCCGATCCCGGGCAGCAACCCCGGCGCCGACCTGACCCGCGGAGCCGCGATCAGCGCCGACGGCCGCTACGTCGCGTTCCGCACCGACGCCGCCTCCGACCTCCCGGACGCGGCGGCCGCCACGACCGGACCGGGGCAGGTCTTCGTCCGCGACCGCGAGACCGACGACGACGACGCTCGTCACCCGCACGGACCCCGGCGGCGCGCCCGCCGGCGGGGCGCTCGGCGCCGCCCTCAGCGCCGACGGCACGACGGTCGCCTGGACGGGATCGAACGCCCCGGCGCAGACCCACTTCCTGCCCGGCGAACCGGACGAGTCGAGCCTCTCTTCTACATGTGGCGCCGCATCGCCGACGGCCCGGCGCGCGACCACGCGGAGGATCACCGGCGTCGCCGATCCCGACGACCCCGACTGCCCGCCCGCTCAGGTCACCCAGTTCGATCAGTCCACGGATGGCCCCTGCTTCGGCCCGATCACCGAGCAGGAGAGTCTCCGCTCGAGCATCATCTCCCAGGTTCCGGCGCTGAGCGGCGACGGCTATACGGTCGCCTTCCTGACCGGATCCGGACCGAGGCCGCTCGCGTTCACGGGTCCCGGCCTCGACCTGTTCGTGACCGACATGCACCCTGGGGTCACGCCGCAAGGACGGCACGGTCGAGCTGACTCGCGACGGGACGACGACCGACCTGACGACGAGCGCTCCGATCTCCGGCGTCTCGATGTCCGAGGACGGTGAGCATCTCGCGATCACGACCTCCCGGACCGACTTCGTGCTCGACGCGCTGTCCGCGCTCGGGCCGCCCCGCACCGTCGCCGGCACGCCGCGAGCTCTACGTGATCGACATCGCGAAGCGAACCCTCGATCGGGTCGCCCTCTCGTTCGTCGGCGACGACATCAACGGCGACGTCCAGACCGGCGCGACGATCTCGAGTGGCGGTGCGCGCGTCGCCTACACGTCGTTTGCCGGCAACCTCTTCTACGGCGACGCGAACCAGCGCACCGACGCGTTCGTCGAGACGCGCGACGACGACCCGATCGTCGAGCCGCCGCCGCCGGCCTGTGGTCCGGAGCACCCTGAGGCCTGTCCGCCGCCGCCGAACACCGACGACGACCGCCTCGTCGCTCGTTCGGAGCCGGCCTCCGGAGGGGCGACGCTCCTTCGCGTCCAGGTTCCGGCGGCCGGCGGGGTCTAAGGCGACCGCCAACGCCAAGGTCGGAAAGCCGCGTGAGAAGCGGACGATCGCGACCGGGTCGGCGCGATCGCCGGAGGCCGGCTGGGTCGAGATCCCGCTCCAGGTCGTCAAGCGTTACCGCCGCGAGCTCGCGAAGCGCGGCAAGATCAAGGCGACGGTCAAGCTCGACTTCGTCTACTCGGTCGGCGACCGCCGGCTCGGGGACTCGGTGATCGTCCCATTCCGCAAGAAGGCCGGCGGCAAGGGCTGATCGACGCTGGCGCCGTCACATCGCGTTCTCAATCCCGTCACCAGATTGTCTCCAGTCGATGACCGGCCGCTTACTTCTTCGGTGCCCCGTGACAGGAACCTCTTCACGACCACCATTCTCGTCCCTGAAAGGAACACGTAATGAGTCCTCCAATCGCAATGCGATCGACCTGGTACGCGATCGCGGCCGGCCTGATCGCCGCGGTCGTGCTCGTCGTTGCGGCGCCACACGCCAACGCAGCGTTCACGACGAACAAGTGTGCAGGCGATGACGTCACCGGTCGCGGCGCCTCGTTCGCCCGCGACGCCCACAACATCTTCAACTTCAACTTCCGGAACGTCTTCTGCGCCGGCACGCCGGGGTCGGGGACGATCAACGTGACCTACGAGGCGCAGGGCAGCGGTGCCGGGCGCCTCTCGATGAAGGTCCGTAACGACGTCCCCCGGTTCGGGATGTCGGACGAGCCGCCGACTCCGCTCGACGTTCAGCAGATGAACACCGGCGTCGGCACCGGCGATCCGGCCACGGATGCCAACCCGAACGACAACGGCGAGATCAACGTCGTCCCGGCCGCGGTCGGCGCGGTCGCGCCGCTCGTCAACTTCCCGAACGGTTGTGACGTCGGCCTGCTTCCGGCGGCCGCACGCACGGCCGAGCAGGATCGTGACGCCGACAGCGTCCCCGACGACGTCGTCCGCGTCCGCTTCACCAAGGCCCAGTTCGAGGGCATCTTGGGAGCCGAGGCCGGTTTCGACAACTGGACGACGGTGTTCCCGGAGCTGGCCGCCGACAGCGACTGCAACGTGCCGATCACTCGCGTTGTCCGCTTCGACGAGTCGGGCACGACCTTCGCGCTCAAGGACTACCTGAACACGATCAACGGCAGCCGCGGTTGGCTGACGACGTACGCGTCCGGCTCGAACGGAACCCGGGATTGGCCCGGTGCCACCTTCGGCACGAGGACCGATTGCGCCGGCAACCCGAACGGTCCCGGCGGCGGTGCGACCCAGGACACCGACCGGCTCACGTCCGGTTGCTCGAACGGCAACGGTGCACTGGTCAGCAAGCTGATCGCTACCGACGGCTCGATCGGCTACTCGGACATCTCGACCGCGCGTAACGCGGGGCTCGCGATCACTCCGGAGACCGACGACAACGACCAGTACTGGACCCAGGTGCCGAACGGATCGGACTCGTTCGCCGAGCCGACCGCGGACGACATTCGGGTTCCGGACCGACGGGTTCAAGGGAGCGAACTGCCTCTCGGCGGACTTCAACAACCTGCCGGCCGACACGAAGGGCAACTGGGCACCGGTCAGCGGCGTCAACTCGCCGACCGGTTACGGGATCTGCACGCTGACCTACGGACTGGTGTTCGACGACAACGCCGCGGTCTGGGGCAACGGTGCAGCTGAGGAGTCCAAGGCGCGGACCGTCAAGGACTACTGGGACAGCATCGTCAGCGATGGCGCCCAGGCGCAGTTGTTCGGCAACGACTACGCGCCGCTACCGCCTGCGGTCCTCGCGATCTCGAGGGCCGGGCTGGCCAACCTCGATTGGGACAAGGCGAGCAACCCGCCGCCTCCGCCGCCGGTCTGCGGCCCCGATCATCCGGAGCTGTGCCCGCCGCCGCCGCCGGTGTGCGACGACCAGCATCCGGAACTGTGCCCGCCCCCGCCGCCGCCGAGCAACAAGATCGCTCTGCAGCGCACGAAGATCGACTCCAGCAAGGGCTCGGTGACCGTCTCGGTTCGCCTGCCCGGCGCCGGAGAGCTAAAGATGGTCGGCAAGTCGACCAAGCCGAAGCTCAACGTCGGCAAGGTCACGTTGGATGCCAACGAGGCCGGAACGTACGACGTCAAGCTTAAGCCGAGTAGCGCGGCGAAGCGGGTGCTGAAGAAGAAGGGCAAGCTCAAGGTCGGGCTCACCCTCACCTTCACGCCTGACGGCGGCGACGCCGGCAAGCCGAAGACGACGAACGCCACCCTGAGGCTCAAGAAGTAATCGGTGGCGTCTGCTGGTAACAGCAACGCGCGGAAGTCGGCACCCGGGGCCAAGGCCCCGGGTGCCGGTTCCGCTCTCGGGCCGGGACGATTCAGCAGGATCGTCCGGGCCGTGGGGGAGTTCGCGATGCGTGTGGGGCGATGGTTCGCGAAGGACCTCTTCACCACTGCGCTGCTGATCGCGTCGATCATCCTGACGATCGCGTTCTTCACGCTGCTCGGCTCGATCAAGCCGGCCGGCGGCGGTCAGCAGGTGCCGATCAGCGAGATCGGCAAGCTGATCGACCAGAAGAAGGTCGAGAAGGCGGTGCTCCTCGACCAGGACGCCCGGGTCGAGGTGACGACGACCTCCGGAGGGACGGTCTTCGCGGCCTATCCGGAATCGGATGCGCAGACGAACCAGCTGCTCACCAGCCTCGCGAAGAGCGGTGCCGTGGTCCGGGTCGACCAACAGTGGGACAAGCCCGCCAAGCAGATCGTCGTTCAGTTCCTGATCCCGATCCTGCTGCTCGTCTGCCTGTTCGTCCTCTTCACCCGGATCGGCCAGGACGGCGGTGCCGGGGCGTTCGCCGCGTTCTCGAAGTTCGGCGGCAAGGGCAAGAAGAAGAGTGGGGCTGGGATCACGTTCGACAACGTCGCGGGAGCGGGCGAAGCCGTGACGGAGTTGCGCGAGATCCGCGATTACCTCGCCGACCCGGGCAGATACGCGGCGGTCGGGGCCCGCGCACCGAAGGGCGTGCTGCTCGTCGGTCCTCCCGGAACCGGCAAGACGCTGCTCGCGAAGGCGACGGCCGGTGAGGCCGAGGCGGCTTTCTTCTCGCTGAGCGGATCGGACTTCGTCGAGTCGCTGGTCGGCGTCGGCGCCGCACGCGTCCGCGACCTCTTCGCCAAGGCCCGGAAGATGGCTCCTGCCCTGATCTTCATCGACGAGCTCGACGCCGCCGGCCGCAAGCGAGGCGCCGGCGTCGGTCAGGGGAACGACGAGCGCGAGCAGACGCTCAACGCGCTTCTCGTCGAGATGGACGGATTCGGCGGCGACGCCGGCGTCGTCGTCCTGGCGGCGACCAACCGTCCCGACGTGCTCGACCCGGCTCTGCTCCGGCCCGGACGCTTCGATCGGCAGGTGACGGTCGACGTCCCGGACGTGCACGGGCGCCTCGAGATCCTCGAGCTTCACTGCGGCCGCCGGCCGCTCGCTCCCGGGGTCAAGCTCGACGAGATCGCCAAGCTGACTCCGGGATTCAGCGGCGCCGAGCTCGCGAACGTGATCAACGAAGCCGCATTGCTGACAGTTCGAGAGGGTCACGGCGCGATGACCCAGGAGATGCTCGAGGAGGCGATCGACCGGGTGGTTTCGGGGCCGGCCCGGCGAAGCCACGTCCTCACCGAGGACGAGCGCTGGGTCATCTCGATCCACGAGGCGTGTCACGCGGTCGCGGCTCGCGCGGTCGGCCAGGTCGTGTCAGCGCAGAAACTCTCGATCGTCGCCCGCGGCCGCCAGCTCGGCACGGCGGCGAACATGCTCACCGATCGCGATGCGATCGTCATGCAGGAGCCGGACCTGCGCCGTCAGCTGGTTGCGGTCGTCGCCGGTTACGCCGGCGAGCGCATGGCCTTCGACGTGGTCTCCACCGGCGTTCACGAAGACATCCACATGGCGACGTCGCTGGCGCGCAGCATGGTGACGTCCTACGGGATGTCGTCGGCCCTCGGCCCGGTGACCATCGGTGAGAAGGAGGGCGAGGTCTTCCTCGGCGCGTCACTTCAGGACCTCGGGTCCGTCGGTCCGTCGACTCTCGACCTGATCGACCGCGAGGTCGAGCGGATCGTCAAGGACGCCGCGAAGACCGCCGAAGCCGTCCTTGAGCGCAACTGGCAGGCCGTCACCGAAACCGCCGAGGCACTCGTCGAGCACGAGACGCTCTCCGGCGTCGCCCTAGAGGCGACCCTCTCCACGGTCGTCGAGGCGCCCGCCGACGACCTCTGGCCGTCGGGACCGCCGCAGGACCACGGCCATGGCGATGAGCACGCCCCGACGACGGGGCAGCCCGTCATGAATTCCGGAAGCGAGAGCGAGGACGGCTCAGTCGATGTCAGCTAAGCGCGCGATCGCAGCATTCGCCGGCGTGGCCCTCGCCTCGCTCTGCGTCGCGACTGCCGCCAGAGCGGCCGACCCGATCTGGCGGCTCGAGCAGCCGCTCCCGCCGGCGGGAGCCCCGTTCAAGGTCCCACTGGGTGAGCCCGGCGACCTGTCCTTCTGGGCTCCCAACCGCGGCCTCCTCACGGTCAACGGCAACGACGCGATCGCGCGCGGCATATTCAGCTGGGACGGCCGGTCCTGGCACCAGCTCGCCACCGTCTGCGGCGGCCCGGGCGATACGGCCCGGATCGTCTGGGCGGGCCCGACCGAGTTCTGGGTGATCAGCGTCCCGAGTGCACCGCGCGGCGGCTCCGGCCTCGGGCTCTGCCATTTCGTCAACGGCGAGGTCGTCGGGTCCTATAGCACCCGGGTCGACTCCGCCGACCCGTTCCGGCAGATGGCGGCCGGGTCGTGCAACTCGCCCAGTGACTGCTGGTTCGGCGGAGTCGGCGGACAGGATGCGCTCGGAGAGAGGATCGGGGCCTTCCACCTGCACTGGGACGGCACCGCCCTGACGAGCTTCTACGGACCGCAGGGACGCGGGGTGACCGACATCGAAGCCTTCGCCGGAGCGTTCTATGAGACCAGCCTCGTCGGTCGAGCTCCCGAAAACCGCACCGATCCGGTCGAGCTCGCCGAGCCGGAGAGCACCCCGCGGCTCATCCACAGGATCGATCCCGGACCCGTGTTCTCGACCAACCCGTTCACCCCGGCGCCGCTGCCGGGTGTTCCCGACGACGGCACCGAGCTGCTCGGGCTCGACGGCGCCGGATTCAATCTCTGGGCCGTCGGCGGCGGGGCGGCCTCGGGGCCGTCGGCACCGGCGGGCGATGCGGTGGCGCGGCCGCCGCTCGTCGCTCACCTCACCGGCACCGGGTTCGAGGAGGTCACCCCGGACGCGACGTTCTCGCCGAGTACGCGCTTCACCGACGTCGCGGTCCTCCCGGGCAGCGATGCCGCGTGGGTCACGGCAGTCCCGTTCGGTGAGCGCCGGAGCGTCAACGCCAAGGCGACGGTCGCGCGCATCGAAGCCGATGGAACGACGACCGTCGACCGACTTCCGGCCGCCGGTGCCGGCCGCGGCAGCGCCGCCCGCATCGCCTGCCCGGGCGTGAACGAATGCTGGATGGTCACCCGAGCCGGATGGCTGTTCCACTACAGCGACGGCACCGAGCTTCCCCAGGACACCGAGCCGGCGTTTCAGGGCACGATCGACTTCCGGCCCAACGAGTCGGCCGAGCAGTACGTGAGCGACACGCCGCCCGAGGACGATTCCAACCTCTTCGAGCCGCCGCCGCCGCCCCCTCCGGGACCGCGCCCGCCGCGGCCGAAGAAGCTGCTCAAGGGCGTGGACTCGAAGGTCCATGGTCATCGGCTGATCATCTCCTTCCTCGTTGCACGGCCCGCGAAGGTGCAGCTCATCGCCAAGAAGGGCAAGCGCGTCGTCGGCAAGACGCCGATGCGTCGCTTCAATCCGGGTCGCGGCAAGCTCAGCCTCAAGGTGAGCCCGAAGCGGTGGCCCAACAAGCTCAGTTTCAAGACCCGCGAACTGAGCGAGGGATAGACGACGGTGCGTCGCGGGGCCCTAGCGTGGGCGGTACTGCTGCTTGCGCTCAGCGCCGCTCTCATCGACGTCGACAGCGGCAGCGGCGAGGTCGTCGAGACGACGGTCGGGCCGCTTCCCGAACTGGGAGCGGCCGACACCGGCACGGTCCTGATGGGCGCCGCCTCGAGCGGCGAGCCGGGCGAGGCATGGGGCTATCGGCGACTGCCGCTGGACGTCGCCAGTGCCGAAGTCGGCAGTCGATCGCTCGACTTCGCTCCGACGGCTCCGGGCTCGACCGTTCCGCAACTCGCCTTCGTCCGGCATACCGACGACGCGGGATGGCAGGTCTACGACACGCCGGTCGACGTGAACGGCGACCCCTACATCGGTCCGGTACCGAACCGTCTCAGCGCCCGGATCACCCCGGACGGAGGCGGGGTGCTCGTCGGCCGCGACACCACACGGCCACCGGCGGAGCAACTCGTCGTCCTCGCCCACGACCCCGGGGGCGGCTGGCGGGAGCTCAAGGGCCCGCCTCAGAGCGTCCTCTTTCCCGCCGGGCCCGACGGGCTGGCCGAAGCGCTCGCGGAGGACCGCGGATCGGGAGCGATCGCGGTCGCCGCGTATGACACCTCCGCAGGCACCGGACTCTTCTTCGGGCCGACGGGGCGTCCGGCCGCGGACGGGATCGTCGACTTCGACGGGCAGGACTGGACCCGCGAAGACGTGGTGATCCCGAACGGTTCCGAGAACGACTTCCGAATCGTCGCGATCGACGCCTCCTCCCGCGACGATGCCTGGGCGATCGCCGAGGCCGATCCCGCGCTCGGGAGGTCGTTCGTCCTCCTCCAGCGCCAGGACGGGCCGAACGGGCCGGAATGGGTCGAACGCGACCTCGGCTCGACCCCGCTGGGTGACGACGAGGACCCCTCCTCGGGGACGAGCGCGATCCAGGTCGCCTCCGGAGCATCGCAGCCGCTCACGGTCACGTCCGACGGTGCCTGGGTCGACCTCGAGGCGAGCAACGGCGGCAGCACCTACAGCGCCACACTGTTCTTCTCGGACGCCGCCGACGGGGTCACCGGGACGTGGTGTGACCTGTCGATCTGCGACAGCCCATTGGGCGTCCGGTTCTCACGGCAGACCGGATACAGGAGCTTCGCCTGGGCGGGCAGCGGTTTCGGGACCAGAATCATCACCAACCCGCTCGATCCCGATGGGCGAGAGGACACGAGCCGCGGCACGTATCTGAGCCTCGAGGGCGGGGACTTCGTCCGCCGGCCCGGAAGCGGCGCGAACTTCCGCCGGACGGGAGCGTTCCTGAGCGCCGACCGGGGATGGCTCGAGGGTCCCGTCGAGATCTCCGACGCAGTCGCTCCGTCGATGATCGAACCGTGGCCGATCTCGACCCGGGCGCCGCTGACATCGGTCACGCCGGCCCCCGGCACGGCGCCGGGGTCGCTCGACAGCCCCGCCCTGGCCGTCGGCATCGACGGATCCGTGGCCCGGTACGACCCCGCGAACGGATGGTCGAGGGAATTCCTGCTGACCTCCGTCGGGGCCGTCAGCAAGGCGCCCCTGCGCGCGGTGGCGTGGCCGGAGCCGAACCGTGCCCATGCCGTCGGCGACCTCGGGGCGATGTGGATCTGGAACGCCGACGACGGACTCTGGGTCGCCGATCCCGGGGCGCCGATCGGCTTCGAGGGCAATCTCATGGACATCGCATTCGACCCGGCGGCACCCGAACGCGGCTACGCCGTCGGGCGGGACGGGGTCCTGCTCTCCTACGGCAAGAGCTGGGAGCAGGACGTCCTCCCGCCCGGTTTCGAGACGGCCGACATGACCTCGATCGCGTTCTCCGGCAGCCAGGCGATCGTCGCCGCCGGCACCGATCTGCTCGTCAACGACGGCGGCGGGTGGTCGGTCGACTCCTCCGCGCACGACCTGCTCGCACAGGCGCCCGGCGAATCGCGGCTCCTCACCGTCGCGACCCTTCCCGACGGCGGCGCGGTCGCGGCGGGCCGGGACATCGTCATCGAGCGCGACTCTCCGTCGTCGCCGTGGCGCTACTCACCGCAGCCGTTGCCCGGCTCGACGGTCGTCGCGGCCGCCGCCGTGCGCCCGGCGCCGGGGGGGCCGGTGCGGGCGGTCGTCTCGATCGTCCCGCAGCTGACCTATCCCCCGGCCGACGACCTTCCCGATCCCGACCCGAACGTGCCCCCGCCGATCCTGCCGGCCTTCCCCGTCGCCGGCGATGGGTACCTCCTACGCGAGACCGGCAGCGGCTGGGAGGACGTCGAACGCACGGCGTTCGCCGGATCGGGCCCGGACCGGCCGTCGAAGAGCGACCCGGCGCTCGACCTCCTGCTCGATTCCGACGGAAAGGGCTGGGTCGTGGGCGGCTGGAGCGGCAACGCCGACGCCGCCGGCCGCGGCACCTCGACATCGGGCTCGACCGGAAGGACGATCCGCAGCCGCGTGCAGACCGCGATGATCGCCCGCTTCGGGGCAACGCCGGAGCCGGCCCCCGCGGCCGCGGACCCGAAGCCGATCGCGCTGCCGGCGGGACCGGTCCGTCTCGCGGTGGCCGGTCACGCCCAGTGCGAGATCACCTGCACCGATCTGGCGCCGCAGGGGCTCGGGCCCGATCAGACCCTGCAGGCGACCCTGGATCGCGTCAACTCCCTTCGCGGTCCGGATGGCCCGGCCGCGTTCCTCTATACGGGCGGCCGCGTGGCGACCGGCCTCAACCCCGATGACGCCGCGAGATACGCGCAACTGCTCGGCTCGGCGCCGGGCCTGCCGACCTATCCCGCCGTCGGGGCGAGCGACGTCGTCTCCGGCGGCGGCACCGACGCCTTCATGGGCGCCTTCGCCGACTTCCCGGCGCCGCTCGGCAGCGGGCCGGCACCGGCTGGGATCACCACCGACGGCATTCCCGGCGCATCCCCGGGTCCGGGGGCGCGGACTCATTACGCGTTCGACGTCCAGGCGGAGTCCGGGACGGTCCGGGTCGTCGTCATCGACAACTCGGCCGGATCGCTGGCCGCCAACGACCCGTTCCAGAACCCTGCCGAGCCCCAGCTCCCGTGGCTCGAGGACGTCCTCGCCGACGCCAAGGACGACGGGATCCCGGCCATCGTGATGGGAAGCCGGAGCCTGAACCCGAACTTCACCCCCTCGCTCAACGCCGCAAGCGACGGAACCGAGGTGGCGAAGGTCCTGCTCGACGGCGGGGCCTCGGCCTACGTATTCGACCGGCCCGAGGAGAACCGGGCGATGCGGATCCCGGCCGGATCCGCGAAAACGATCCCGAGCTACGGGATCGGCACCCTCGGCTATCGCTCACCGCTCTCGGGGGTGGTCGGTGCCAACAGCCCCGACGCGCTGTTCGGCGACACCGGCTTCGCGATGCTCGAGGTGAACGCGGCCGAGCGCGATCCCGAGACCAACCGGGCTCCGGTCAGCGCCCGGCTCATTCCGGTCATCGACGATCTCTCGCTCGAGGCGACGGACGGGATCCTGCTCCGGCGGTCGCGGCCGGCCCTGTTCCGCGGGCTCGGACGGCGACCGGTCGGCGGCGATCGCTGGGGCAAGCCGTCGGCGGGGTCGGGTACCCCGGATCCGGCGGGCGGTGATCCGTACACGCTCTTCCCCCCGCAGCAGTGCCTGATCGCCGGCTGTTCGTCGCGGATGACCCCGGAGTACGAGTTCACGTCCTCCGAGCCCGACATCGCCGATTTCGTTCAACAGGACCCGGCCTCGACGAACCTCCGTAAGCCCTTCGTCAACGACGAGGACAAGGTGGTCACGGACAGCTCTTCGAGCCTGCTCTGCCCGTTCAACGCCGGGACAACGACGGTGACCGTCAGTGCCGGCGGGCTCTCCTATTCCCAGGACGTGACGGTGCTGCGCGGCAGCGTCCAGCGGCCGTGCGGCACCCGTCCCCTCGATCCCGACAAGTTTCCGCCGCCGGACCCGCCCGTCCCGCCGCCGCCCGCCCCGCCGCCGGCCCCGGTGTCGAACCCGGTGCCGCCCCCGCCGCCGGCGGCTCCTCCCGTTCCCCCGACGCCGGCCGCGGCCCCGGCGCCGCCGCCTCCGAACCCGCCGCCCCCGCCGCCCCCGCCGCCGGCGGTCGCCGTGCCCCCGGTTCTCCCGCTGGTCTCGCCGGCCTCGATCCCTCGCGTGCCGGTCACGCCGCCCCCGCCGCCCCCGCCGGTCAGTCGTCCGATCCCCCCGGGCGGCACGCCGGCGCGCGTCTACCAGGTGGAGGAGAAGCGCGAGGAGGAACTCGTGCCGGAGGAATCGCAGGCGTTCTCCCGCCTCGAGCCCGACAGACAGTCCGGCTTTCCCGCCTCGCAGGTCTTGTTGGTGGTGCTCGGCGCCGCCGTCGCCGGCGCCGGCGCCACCCGACGCGGCGGCGGCGAGGGGCGGAGACCCGCGCCCGCAAGCACCTTTCAGCAGCCCGATCCGACGTCGAGAAGGAGAAGAAGATGAACCTGCAGAGAAGAGCCGGAATGATCGTCGTCGCGTTGGCCGTTGCGGCCGGCCTCGTCGCCGTCGGCGCCGCGGTGGGCGCGGTGACCGCCGAGAAGAAGTACCCGGGTCCGAGCTTGAAGCCCAAGAAGTACGGGATCCTCAGGCTCGACCAGCGCGCGATGTTCCCGCCTCAGGTCATCCCGACGGTGAAGCGTTCCCGCGACGCCGCCTCGCTGGGAGGCAAGAAGTCCACGACCTACCTGGACAAGTGCGCCCCCCAGACCGTGCAGATCGGAACTGTTTGCATGATGTCCAATCCGTACCCGCTCGACCTCAACCAGGTCGGCAAGAGCGACTATTTCTTCGCGACGAGGAAGTGCGCCGATCTCGGGGGTTACCTACCCACCGCGGCGCAGCTGATCGGCGCCGCCGCGTACGTGAAGCTGGCGGGACGGCTCGACGACAACGAGGTCACCGCCTCGATCGACATCGATCCCAACGACGGCCTCAAGGATCGCCGCGAGATGAGCGCGTCGCTGACGACCACGGCCTCCGGCGGCCGGGCGGCCGGATCGCTCGGCGTCAGCGACGGGGCTCGGGGCGATCCGAACATCGGGGAGCCCGATCCGGTGCCGATGCCGGCCAATCCGTCCCCGGAGACGCTCGACTACATCACCGTCTACGACAACAAGAACCGCGGCGGCTTCGCCGGCGGCGAACCGGTCGGACAGCCGAACCTGTTCCGCTGCGCCTTCAACCTCGCGCAGGGCAACTTCGGGAACGTCGAATGACGGCGGCTCCGGCGTCCTCCCACGGGAGGACGCCGGAGGGTCAGGCGGACCGCAACGTCGCGATGCCCGGCGTCGAAGTGCCCCCGCTCCCGTCGTCGCGGACCGTCGCCCTGGGCGGCGCCTCGTCGGTGCCGGCCGCGATCCGCTCCGGGTGGAACCGGTAACCGACCGCGAAATGGGTGTGGATGTAGCGCCAGGCGGGCGCCCACAGCTCCAGCTTGCCGCGGATCTTCCTGACCACGACGTCCACCGACCTGTCGCGATAGCGCATCGTCCCACCCCAGACGATGTCGTAGATGTCGGGCCTTTGCATGACCTTGTCGGGGTTGGCCGCAAGCGCCGTGAACAGCTTGTACTCGCGGATCGTCAGACCGGCCCGGCGGCCTTCGACGAGAACGTCGAACTCGTCCGGGCGGATCTCGAGGTTCGCAATTTGGATTGGCTCGTTGATTACCGACCTCCCTTGTGTGAATCGGCTTGCCGGTAGGTTGTTGCAATCGGGTGCCGACCATGTGAAGACCGGGTTTCGGTGTGGAGAAGATCCTGTTACGCCGCCACCCGCCCCTTAGGCTGGGTTTGACCGTGGCGAGCTCCGAAAACCGATCCGGCCGCGGCACCGCGATGCTGATTCTGGGTGTCCTTGCCGCCCTGACCTCCAACTACTGGGCGCTCGAGACGCTGATCGCCGATCGCACCGACCCGGCCGGGTCCTGGATCAGCGACCTCGGAGCCCGGACTGAGTCGACGGGGCTGACCTTCGACCTGCTCGAGATCGCCTCGGGGCTGCTGATCGTCGCCTTCGCGGCGCTGATGTTGCCGACGCTCGGGCGACGCTCCCGAGAGCTCCGCTGGGGTGTCGTCGCCGTCGTCGCCGTCGGCGTCTGCACGGTCGTCGACGGCGCGTTTCCCCTCAGCTGCGGGGAGACCCTGGCGGAGCCGTGCACGCTCCGTTACGACGCCGTCGACGTGATCCACGGCGGCGAGACGTTCATCTCGATCGCGATAACGATCGCGATGTTCGGCCTGTTCTTCATCGGGTCGAGGGGGGACGGCGATCGGCGGGTCCACGGGCTCGCCGCGCGATCGGCGGTCGCCGGCGTGCTCTGGACGGCGTGCAACGTGGTGATGGGATCCCAGTACCTGATCGACGGTCTCGCCGACGTCGACGGCCTCTTTCACCGCGCCACGCAGGTGATCCTCGGCGTCTGGCTGATCGTCGTCGCCGCCGCTGCGCGCGACCTGCCGGTCCGGGGGCGGGATGCCGTCCCCCGGGCTTGGCAGGATCGACGATGATGGCGAAGCAACGCAGCCGCTACGTCTGCCGCGAGTGCGGACACGAGTCCCTGGCCTGGGCCGGACAGTGCCCCGGCTGCTCGGAGTGGAACACGCTCGAGGAGGTCGTCGTCACCGCCACGACTGCCGCGGGCGCCGGGCGTTCTTCTCGCAAGCGCACGAACGCACCCCGCTCGATCCCCCTCCGGGACGTCGAGGCACCGGCCGAGGAGCGGCTCGGCACCGGGATCGGCGAGCTCGACCGCGTGCTCGGCGGCGGTCTCGTTCCCGGGTCGCTGGTCCTGCTCGGCGGCTCGCCCGGGATCGGCAAGAGCACGATCACCGCGATGGCGCTCGGAAATCTCGCCGCGGCCGGGCGCACGGTTCTCTACGTGACCGGTGAGGAGTCGGCCGCCCAGGTGCGGATGCGCGCCGAGCGCCTCGGCGAGGGCGCCCTCGACGTGCCGGCCCTCGCCGCCACTGATCTCGCGACCGTCGTCGCGGCGATCGAGGCCGAGCGGCCCGCGGCCTGCGTGGTCGACTCGGTCCAGACCATGCATTCCGAGGAGCTGACGAGCGCGCCGGGGTCGGTTGCCCAGGTCCGCGAGGCGGCCAACGGACTGATGGAGGTTGCGAAGCGGAACGGCACGGCTCTGATCCTCGTCGGCCACGTCACGAAGGAGGGCGCCGTTGCCGGCCCGCGCGTCCTCGAGCACCTCGTCGACTGCGTCCTGCTCTTCGAGGGTGAGCGCGAGCGCTCCTACCGGACCCTCCGCGCCCTCAAGAACCGCTTCGGCGCGACGAGCGAGCTCGGCGTCTTCGAGATGCGAGAGGCTGGCCTCGTCGAGGTCGAGGACCCCTCGGCCCGCTTCGTCGGCGAGGCTACCGCCGCCGCCGGCTCGGTCGTCCTCTGTGCAATGGAGGGGACCCGCCCGCTGCTCGTCGAGGTCCAGGCGCTCGTCGCGCCCACCGACGTCGTCCCGCCGCGCCGGGTCGCCAACGGCATCGACCGTAACCGGCTGGCGATGATCCTCGCCGTCCTCTCCCGCCACGGCGGCGTCGGGGTCGGGAATGCGGACGTCTTCGTCAACGTCGCCGGGGGCGTCCGCGTCGACGAGCCCGGCGCCGACCTCGCGATCGCCCTGGCCATCGCCTCGGCCCATCGCGGCGAGCCGCTCAGCGACACGGAAGGCCGGCCGCTCGCCTGCTTCGGGGAGGTCGGGCTGACCGGTGAGCTCCGCTACGTCGCCCACGCCGACCGCCGGGTCGCCGAGGCGTTGAAGTTCGGGCTCTCGCCGATCCTCGGACCGGCGATCCGCGAGGCCCCGCGTGGTCTCGAGGGTGCGGCGACGCTGCGGGCCGCACTCGGCACCGCCCGGAAGCGGTTCGGGACGTCGCTGCGGCAGGCCGCCTGAAGCCAGTCCCGGAACCCGCGGATCGGGCCGATCCGCGGGTTGGCGCTTGACAAGCGCGATTCCGATCTTTCAAGTCGGAATGGCCGGTAACCGGCTCTTTATGGCTGTCTGCCATCATTGAACGCGTTGATGGCACTGGCATCCTGGGACGACACGAACGCGGGGCTGGTGCACGAGGATCCGAGGCTCCTGAGGGCGCTCGACATGGTCGCGCCCGGCACGACGCTCCGCGAGGGCATCGACAACGTCATCCACGCCTCGACCGGCGCGCTGATTGTGATCGGCGAGCCCGAGGAGATCTCCTTCCTGTTCAGCGGCGGGCTCAAGCTCGACGTCGACTACACGCCGGGCCTGATCTACCAGGTGGCGAAGATGGACGGCGCGATCGTCCTCGACCCCGAGGCCCGCAAGATCTCCTGGGCGAACGTCCAGCTGATGCCGGACCCGACGATCCACTCGTCCGAGACCGGAACCCGCCACCGCACCGCTGAGCGCGTCTCGAAGCAGACGAACGCGCTCGTGATCGCGATCTCCGCCCGTCGCGACGTCGTCTCGATCTACCTCGGCGGCATCAAGTACATCCTTCAGGACATCCCGACCGTCCTCAGCAAGGCCAACCAGGGCCTCGCGACGATGGAGAAATACCGCCTCCGCCTCGACCGGGTGACGGCGCGCCTGACGACCGTCGAGATGGCCGGCGCCGCAACCCTCCATGACGTGCTCACCGTGCTGCAGCGGGCCGAGCTGCTCCTCCGCACCTCCAACGAGGTCGAGCGCTACATCATCGAGCTCGGCGCCGAGGGACGGATGATCGAGATGCAGCTCGAGGAGACGTCGGTCGGCGTCCTCTCCGATCGCGTCGCGCTGATCCGCGACTACGCCGTCACCGACACCGAGGAGATGCTCGACACGACGCTCGCCGAGCTGTCCCGCCTCAGCCACCAGGAGCTCCTCGACCTCGGCCGCCTCGCCGAGTTGCTCGGCTACGACCGCAAGGTCAACCCCCACGACCTGCACGTGTCGGCGCGCGGCTACCGCGCTCTCGGCCGGATCACGCGCCTGCCGCGACTGGTCGGCGAGAAGGTCATCAAGCACTTCGGGAGCCTCGAGGAGATCCTCGCGGCCGGCGACGAACAGCTCGCCGCGGTCGAGGGCGTCGGTGAGGACCGCGCCGCCGACATCCGCGAGGGACTCGATCGCGTGCGCGAGTCCGAGGTCTTCGAGCGATATCCACTGACGTGAACAGGCGCCCCGCAGGCCGGGGCGCCGCGACTAGAGGAGGTAGACGATTCCTGAGGTAGTTGAAGAAGCGACCGATGCCGATCTCGAGATCGAGATGCTGCAGTGCGAGGATTTCGAGGTTGGAGACAACGTCGTCTATCCGCACCACGGGGCCGGTGTCGTGCTCCGCAAGGAGAGCAAGGAGCTCCTCGGCGAGAAGCGCGAATACTTGACGATCAAGATTCTCCACAACGACATGACCGTTCAGGTCCCCTGCGAGAACGCCGGAATGGCCGGCCTGCGGCGCGTGATCGGTCCCGACGACGTCAAGAAGGTGACGGCAGTGCTCACCGACGATGTGTCGGAGATGCCGAAGAACTGGAACCGGCGCTTCAAGCACAACCGCGAGAAGATCAAGACCGGCGACGTCTTCGAGCTCGCCGAGGTGGTCAGGAACCTGGCGATCCGTGAGATCGAGAAGGGCCTGTCGACCGGCGAGAAGCAGATGTACACCCGGGCGAAGAAGATCCTCGCCTCGGAGTTCATGTACGCGCTCGACAAGGACGAGGAGGGCGCCGAGGAGTATCTCGACGGCCTGCTCACCGAGCGTTTCGGCGAAACCGTCGCCGAAGCGGGTGCTCCCGCCTGAGCGGAACCCGCGCAACGGCCGTTGTCGCGGCCGCCGGCTCCGGGCAGAGGCTCGGCGCCGGCGGCCCGAAGGCCTTCGTCGACCTCGGGGGGAGGGCGCTGATCGAGTGGTCGCTGGCGGCGCTCGACACGGCCCGCTCGATCGGGGCGATCGTCATTGCGGCTCCGGCGGGCTACGAGCGTGAGGCCGAACTCGCCGCAGAGCTCGCCGCCCCGAAGGCCGCCGTCGTCGTCACCCCGGGCGGGGCGACCCGCGCGGCCTCCATCGAGCTCGCACTCGAGCACGTGCGCGGCGACCTCGTCGCCATCCACGACGCGGCGCGGCCCCTGATCACGCCCGGCGTCGTCGATCGGGTCGTCGGCAGGCTCGTCGACGATCCGGAGGCCGACGCAGCGATCGCCGCGGCTCCGCTCACCGACACGGTCAAGCTCGCGAAGGCGAGCCGCGACGGCGACTCGCCGGACGCCGTCGTCATCGACCGAACGCTCGACCGCGAGCTGCTCTGGGCGGCGCAGACGCCCCAGGCGTTCCGCGTCGGGGCGCTCGTCGAGGCACAGAAGCAGGCGGCGGAAGCCGGGCGGCTCGGCGCCGCCACCGACGAGGCGTCGCTGATCGAGCAGGCCGGAGGCCGCGTCCTCCTCGAGGAGACCGGCTCGGCGAACTTCAAGGTCACGACCGGCGCCGACCTCGCTGCCGCCTCGGCCCTCGTGGCCGCCGTCGGCCGCGTTTGAAGCGTCAGTCGCGGAGCAGCAGCAGCGCGGTGACGACGAACACGAAAACGACCTGCCCGACTCCGAGCGCGGTCCCGGCGTTGGCGGCTCCCAGAGCTGCGGCGATCAGGGCCGCGGCGGCGAACGAACCCGCCGCGATCGCGATGTCGGTGAGCGTTGCGATCGCTCTAGGGTAGCCGCAGAGCCGATGCTGACCGACTACCACGTCCATCTCCGGCCGGACGAGCCGGACACCCCGCCGGAGCGGTTCTTCACCGCCGCCAACGCCGACCGCTATCGCGAGGCTGCGGCCGCGGCAGGCATCGCCGAGCTCGGCGTCTCCGAGCACATTCACCGGTTCGCGCAGGCGCTCGAGATCTGGCGCCATCCCTTCTGGGTCGAGCAGGCCGTCGACGACCTCGACGCCTACTGCGACTTCCTCGCCGGAACGGGACTCAAGGTCGGCATCGAGGCGGATTACATCTCCGGCGCCGAAGAACGGATCGAGGCGGTCCTCGCGGGGCGCCCCTTCGACTACGTGATCGGCTCCGTCCACTTCGTCGGCGATGCAGCTGTCGACCAGGACCGCTGGGACGTCTGGGAGGCGGAGGGCCACGACCCCGACCGGGTCTGGGCCCGTTACTTCGAGCAGCTCGCCGCCGCCGCCCGCTCCGGCCTCTACGACGTGCTCGCCCACCCCGACCTCGTCAAGGTCTGGGGAGCCGGCCGGCCCGGCCCCGAGCGCGATCCGCGCACCTACTGGGAGCCGGCGGTCGAGGCGATCGCTGCGGCCGGCGTCGCCGTCGAGGTCTCGACGGCGGGCCTGCGCAAGCCGGTCGCGGAGATCTATCCCGCCGCCGGGTTCGCGGAGCTCTGTGTCGAAGCGGACGTTCCCTTCACACTGTCTTCGGATGCGCACCTGCCCGAACAGATCGGCTACGCCTATCCCGAGGCCGTCGCGTTCATGACCGGCCTCGGAATCGAGACCATCTCGGTGTTCAACGGCCGCAAGCGCTCGCAGGAGCCGATCGGATGAGCGCCCGCGTCGGCATCGGCTACGACAGCCACCGGCTCGCCGAGGGCCTGCCGCTCGTCATCGGCGGCGTCCGGATCGAGTTCGACCGTGGGCTCGACGGTCACTCCGACGCTGACGTGCTCGCGCATGCCGTCACCGATGCCGTCCTCGGCGCGGCCGGCGCCGGCGACATCGGGTCGCATTTCCCGCCGACCGACGAGCGCTGGCGGGACGCCGACTCGATCGAGCTGCTCAGGACCGTCGTGGCCGGCCTTGGGGGCCGGGTCGTGAACGTCGACGCGACCGTCATCTGCGAGCGACCGCCGATCGGCCCGCACCGCGGCAAGATCGAGTCCCTGCTCAGCGCCGCTGTCGGCGCGCCGGTTTCCGTCAAGGCGACGACGAACGAGGGACTCGGCGCGATCGGCCGCGAGGAGGGCATCGCGGCGATCGCGGTGGCCTCCTTCGAGCCCGATGAGCCGTCGGGCGCGGCCAGCGACTAGGCTCAGGCCCGTCGTGGCAGGTGCGATGAACAACATCATTGGGACGGTCGGCGGGGCTGTCCGGAAGGTCAAGGTCGGGCAGCTAGGCAGCCTCGCCGATCTGCCGTTCAACCTGAAGGTCCTCGCCGAAGCCGGAATCGTCAAGCCGATGGGCCCCCGCGAGCTGCTCGCGGTCGGTCAGGCCGTCCGCCGCTGGGGCGCATCTCCCGCCGCGGGGATCGTCTCCGCCGCCGCCCGGCGTCCCGACGAGACGGCGCTGACCGACGAGCTCGGCGATCTCACCTTCGGCGACCTCGACCGGCGCTCGAACGCCCTCGCCCGCGCATTGATCCGCGCCGGCGTCTCCAGCGACGACTCGGTCGCGATCATGTGCCGCAACCACCGCGGCTTCGCAGACGCGATCTTCGCCTGCGCAAAGCTCGGCGCCTCGGTCCTGCTGTTGAACACCGACTTCGCGCGTCCGCAGCTGCTCGGCGTCATCGAGCGCGAGCAGCCCCAGGCGGTCATCTACGACGCCGAGTTCGAGAACCTTCTCGAGGGCGCCGAGGGCGAGGACCCGGAGCTGACCCGGATCGTCTCCTGGGTCGACGACGACTACGACGGCGACCGGGTCGTCGCCGAGGAGGCGATCGCCCGGAACTCCGACGCGCCGCTCGACCCGCCCGACGAGCCGAGCCGCTTCGTCATCCTGACTTCCGGCACGACCGGCACCCCGAAGGGCGCCCAGCGCGGGTCGCCCGATTCGCTGGCCCCGCTCGCGATCCTGCTCTCGAAGATCCCGATGCGAGCCGAGCGGAAGACGGTGATCGCCGCGCCCCTCTTCCACTCCTGGGGCTTCCTCAACTTCGCGTTCGGACTGGCGCTCGGCTCCAGCTACGTCGTTCGCCGCCGGTTCGACCCCGAGGCGACGCTGAAGATGGTCGCCGACAACGACGCCGACGCGCTCGTCGTCGTCCCGGTGATGCTGCAGCGGATCATGGAGCTCGACCAGGAGGTCCTCGACCGCTACGACCTCCCGAGCCTGCGGATCACGGCGGCCAGCGGCTCGGCCCTGCCCGGCGACCTCGCGACACGCTGGATGGACTCCTTCGGGGACAACCTCTACAACTTCTACGGCTCGACCGAGGTCGGCTGGGCGACGATCGCGACGCCGGCCGACATGCGCGAAGCTCCCGGAACCTCCGGCAGGCCGCCGCACGGTACGGAAGTCAAGATCCTCGACGAGGGCGGCAAGGAGCTCCCTCGTGGCGAGTCCGGCCGGATCTTCGTCGGCAACGAGATGTCCTTCGAGGGCTACACCGGCGGCGGCGGCAAGGACGTCATCGACGGCATGCTCTCCTCCGGCGACGTCGGCCACTTCGACGAGCACGGCCGCCTCTTCATCGACGGCCGCGACGACGAGATGATCGTCTCCGGCGGCGAGAACGTCTTCCCCCGCGAGGTCGAGGACCTGCTCGCCAACCACGAAGCCATCGACGAGGCCGCGGTCATCGGCGTCGACGACGAGAAGTTCGGCCAGCGCCTCAAGGCCTTCGTGGTCACGAGCTCCGGAGCCGACATCGACGAGGCCGGCGTCAAGGACTACATCAAGGACAACCTCGCCCGCTACAAGGTCCCGCGGGAGGTCGAGTTCATGGACGAGCTGCCGCGGAACCCGACCGGCAAGGTCCTGAAGCGCGACCTTCAATAACTCCGGGGAGATCCTCCGGCTTCGCCGTCCGGTCTCCCCGGACAGCGCGGTGGTGCGGGGCGGGATGACATATGTGTTGACCCCAGCCGGGGCCTCCGCTTCGCGTCCGGTTTCCCGGCGGCGACTTTGGTGCACTTTCTCGGTCTGAGACCGAGTAAGTGCACCGTCTCGGCCGCAGCGCGGGTTCACGCCCCAGCTCCCGCCTCGACCCCGAACTGCCTTCCCGCCGCGCTGATCACGCGCCGCCCGGCTCCGACTCCCTCACTGCCCGCCTGCCGCCAATAGAGTCGGGACCGTGCGCGAGGTCAAGATCAGAGACACGCTGACCGGCGAGGTTCAGCGGCTCGAGGCCGGGCCCGAGGGGGACGTCGGCATCTACGCCTGCGGGCCGACGACGTACGGTCCGATCCACATCGGCAACGCGCGTCCCTACGTGATCTTCATGCTGCTCCGGCGCTTCCTCGCCCACGAGGGATACCTGCCGTCGCTGGTCATCAACGTCACCGACGTCAACGACAAGATCTACGCCGCCGCCCGAGAGGCCGGGGTGCCGTCGGCCGAGCACGCCGCGAGGATGGTCGAGCTCTACCGGGCCGACACCGACGCCCTCGGGATCGGCCGGCCCGACGACGAGCCGAAGGCGACCGAGACGATCGGGCCGATCGTCTCCCTGATCGAGGACCTGGTCGCCTCCGGGCACGCGTACGAGGCCTCGGGCGACGTCTACTTCCGGGTCCGCAGCTTCCCCGCCTACGGACAGCTCTCGAATCGGGACACCGAGCAGATGGACCAGGGCGAGGAGGCGGGCAGCGCCGAGCTCAAGGAGGATCCGCTCGACTTCGCGCTCTGGAAGGCCCGCAAGGCCGACGAGGACACGTTCTGGCCGAGCCCGTGGGGGGACGGGCGACCGGGCTGGCACATCGAGTGCTCGGCAATGGCCGAGGACCTCCTCGGCCTCGAGTTCTCGATCCACGGCGGCGGATCCGATCTCGTCTTTCCCCACCACGAGAACGAGCTCGCGCAGACGGAGGCCGCCCGCGAGCGTCCGCTGGCGAAGATCTGGATGCACAACGGCATGGTCCAGATGCGCCACGAGGCCGGCGACGTCGAGAAGATGGCCAAGTCGGTGGGCAACGTCTTCCTGCTCGGCGAGGCCATCGCCGCATATGGAGCAGAGGCCGTCGTCGGCTTCCTCGTCTCCGGGCACTACCGGCAGCCGATCGCCTTCGGCGACGGCGCCCTCGAGGAGGCGGCCGCGCGCAACGCACGGATCCGCGAGTTCTTCCGCGAGGGTGACGATCCGCCGGGCGAGCCGGCACCGGCCGTGCTCGCGCGCCGGGAGGCGTTCCTCGACGCGCTCGCCGACGACTTCAACACGCCGCGCGCCCTCGCCGAGCTCTTCAGCCTGATCGGCGACGCCCGGCGTGAGCCGCAGCCCGGTGCCCGCGTGGTCGCGGCAGAGCTGCTCGAGCTGCTCGGCCTGGAGTCGCTCGCAAGGCCGGAGAGCGGGGGAGGGGGCGATGCTGAGGCCGAGGCCCTCCTCGCCGAGCGCGAGCAGGCCAGGGACGACCGCGACTTCGCCCGCGCCGACGAGATCCGCGACCGCCTCGCCGAGCTCGGCTGGGAGGTCCGCGACACCGCCGAAGGCGCGCGGATCGTCCGCACCGGGACCTGATCCATGGGAACGCCCGGCCGGGACCTGATCTACGGCCGCAACCCGGTCCGCGAGGCCCAGCACGGACGCCGCCGGGTCCATCGCGTCTGGACGAGCGACGACATGCCGGCCGAGGAGCTGACCCGGCTCGCCGGCTCGCCCGATCACCAAGGGATCGTGGCCGAGGTCGATCCCTATCCCTACGCCGACCCCGGATCCCTGCTCACCGACGACGACGCGTTCGTCGTCGCCCTCGACGAGGTCCAGGACCCGCGCAACCTCGGCGCGATCTGCCGCAGCGCCGAGGTGGCGGGGGCGGCCGGGGTGATCATCTGCGAGCGCCGGGCCGCTTCGATCACGGCAGTCGTCTGCAAGGCCTCGGCGGGCGCCGTCGAGCATCTGCCGGTCGCGCACGTCCGCAACCTGACCGACTGGATCGGGACCGCAAAGGACGCCGGAGCATGGGTCTACGGCGCCGACGGGGAGTCCCCGACGAGCTACCGAACCCTCGACTACAAGGGCAGGGTTGTGATCGTCCTCGGGGGTGAGGGTGGGGGCCTGCGACCTCGAGTCGCAGGTTCCTGCGACGAGCTGGTCGCGATCCCGACCGCCGGCCGGGTCGGCTCCCTGAACGTGTCCGCCGCCGCCGCTGTGCTGCTCTTCGCAGTCGCGGAAGCGCATGAACAAGCCGATTAACTGTCGTCCTGCGGCCCGGGATTCCTAGATGCCGGCCCGGACGGAACCGCGTCGCTGCAAGGAAAGTTGCAGGAATTCGCAGGTTCGGGTTGACAGAACTCCGCCGACGGTTAGAGTGCTGCCAGCAAGTAAGGCTGAACTAAAGGTTCACGGTTCAAACGTCGTACTTGTCATTTGAAGATTGAGGCGCCTGGGGAGGTAAGGCGCCACGGCCCCCTATGGAGGAGAGCACGTGGCAGCAATGACCCAGGAGTTCCCGCGGATCGCCGCGGCGTCGAAGTCGACGCGCAGCGGTGAGACCGGTGGAGAGCTCGCAGACGCCTATCTGGTCGCGCAGGCGAAGCGCGGCGACAGCGTCGCCTATGACCGGATCGTCCGGCGCTACCGGGGCTTCGTCCGCCTCAAGGCGTCCTCGTACTTCCTGCTCGGCGGGGAGTCCGACGATCTCATCCAGGAGGGACTGGTCGGCCTCTACAAGGCCATCCGCGACTTCCGCACCGATCGCGAGTCGAGCTTCCGCAACTTCGCGGAGCTCTGCATCACGCGGCAGATGATCACGGCGGTGAAGACCGCCAGCCGCAACAAGCACGCGCCGCTGAACCAGTCGATCAGCTTCGCGACGTCCCCGACGGCGGCCGGCGACGGCGAGTCGACCCTGGAGGAGATCCTCCCGGGCTCGCGCGTCGAGGACCCGGCCAGCAAGGTGATCTCGACCGAGGAACTCGGAAGCCTCGTCGAGTGCCTCACCTCGGTGCTGTCGGATCTCGAGAGTGAGGTTCTGACCTGCTACCTCGACGGTCGCTCCTACGAGGAGATCGCCGAGCGGCTCGCCTGCGACACCAAGACCGTCGACAACGCCCTGCAGCGGGTGAAGCGCAAGGTCTCGACCCATCTCGCCTCGCGCGAGGTGCTCCACTAAGACCCGTTCGGCTCCTCCATATTCGCCAACGCGCCTCGAAGGCCGGGATTTCCCGGCCTTCGGCGTTTCCGGGGCCGGAAGCCGGAGACGGGAATCGAACCCGTGACCTCGCGTTTACAAGACGCGTGCTCTGCCAGCTGAGCTACTCCGGCACTTCGTAGTCTTTGGCCCAGCGAATCGATGTCTCCTGATTGTTCGCCGGCCGATCCACCCGAAGGACGCAATAACCCTTCGGCGCGATCTCGACGGGGACAGCATAAAGGCGGTCGAGGGCTTCGCAGTAGACCGCGAAGAAGTCGATTTCGCCTTCGTAGCCCCTCGAGAAGCATTCCGTCCTGTTCGCACGAGTGCTCTTGGTTGCGAAGATGACGCAACCGTTCTTCAGGCGTCCCGTCTTGCATTGAACGCGAGTGAATCTGCCTCCGGTGTCGATGGCAAGGTCGTAGCGATGGTTGACGCCGAACGGCATCAGGACGCGATATCCCCGGCGCACGAGCTTGGCGAGGACGGCCGCCTCCGTACGTTGACCAACGTCCACCGGGTGATCGGTGAGGTCGGTTGGAGGTGGAAGCCGCACGATCCAGGGAGCGTAGGTCGCAAACAGGCTCGCTACATCTCTTTTCACCAAGTTGTTTCAGAGAAGTCACAGGTTCGTGACGATCGTGTCCATGTAACTGGGCGGGGCGGGGCGTGTACCGCTTCGCGGTGGCCGACAAGGGAGCGACAGGCAAGGGTGCGGGCGATTCTGCGAGCGTCACGGAGAAGCCTCGGCGGGCGCCGAAGACGGGCGCGTCGGAGCGGATCGGCTCGGAGCGGATCACCGCCTACCACGAGTACACGCGCACCAAGGGCGTCAACTGGGTGCTCTACGTCGTCGCCCGGCTGTTCCTTCAGCCCGCCTTCCTGATCTGGTTCCGGCTCAAGCGGCTCGGTCGCGAGCACGCCCGCGTCGAGGGCGGCCTGATCGTCGCCTCCAACCACCGCAGCTTTCTCGACCCCTTCGTGCTCGGGACGATGCTCCCCTGGAAGCGGCCCATGCACTACGTCGCCAAGGTCGAGCTGTTCGAGCCGGCCTGGCAGGGCTGGATCCTCAGCCGCCTCGGCGCCTACCCCGTTCGCCGCGGCGAGGCCGACTCCGAGACCCTCGAGACCTCGCGCCGGATCCTCGAGCGCGGCGGCGCGCTCTGCATCTTCCCCGAGGGGACCCGGATCCGCCGCGGCTCGCTCGCCGTCCCGCACCGCGGCGTCGGCCGGCTCGCGCTCGAGTCGGGCGCGGCGGTGCTCCCGGTTGCCGTGCACGGCTCCGAGCACGTCCGCGACGGCTGGAAGATCCGCCCCCGCCAGGTCCGGATGCGCGCCGGAAAGACGCTGACGTTCCCGCAGACCGAGAACCCGTCGCCGTCGCTTGCGGCCACGGTGACGACGCGGATCTGGCCGAACATCGAGCTGCAGTGGGAGTGGCTCGGCGGCCTGCCGCCGATGCGCAAGGCCGCCGTGATCGGCGCCGGCAGCTGGGGAACCGCCGTCGCCGTGCTCCTCGCCCGCGGCGGCGTCGAGGTCCAGCTCGGCTGCCGGACCGCCGAGCAGGCCGACCGCGTCGCCGCCGACCGCGAGAACGCCTACCTGCCCGGGATCACCCTCGCCGACTCGATCACCGTCAAACGCGCCGCCGACATCGAGGTCGCCGGCCTCGACCTCGTCTGCCTCGCCGTCCCCTCGGCCTCGCTGCCCGCGGCCGTCGGGGCACTCTCCGACCGCGTCGGCTCGCGGACCGCGGTCCTGCTCCTCAGCAAGGGTCTCGTGCCGCCCCTCGGCACGCTTCCCAGCGAGTACGTCGACGAGCGGGTCCGCTGTCGTGCGGTCGCGGCCCTCGGCGGTCCCGCCCACGCGAAGGAGGCCGCCTCGGGGACCGCCGCCCTTGCGCTCGCGAGCCGCGACGAGGACCTCCGCGCCCAGCTCGGCGACGTCTTCGACCGCGCCGGACTGATCTGCGAGCGCAGCGCCGACGTCGTCGGTGTCGAGATGGCGGGCGCCGCGAAGAACGCCGCCTCGCTCGCCGCCGCGGCCGCGGCGCCGCACGGCCTCAACGCCGCCGGCATCGCTGCCGCCGAGATCTGGCGCGAGTGCACCGCCTACGCGATCATGCGCGGCGGCTCGATGGAGACGTTCGCCGGCCTCGCCGGCATCGGCGACCTGACGGCCACGATCCTCGCGCCCGGCAGCCGCAACCGTCGCGCCGGCGAGCTGTTGGGCAGCGGCGTCCCCGCCGACCAGATCCCGGCCCGGATCGGCCAGGCCTCGGAGGGGCTCGACTCGGTGCCGCTGATCGCCGCGGCCGTCGAAGGGGCCGGGGTGGACGCGAGCGGTCTCAGCGGCCTCGCCGCCCTGATCGAGGGCGATCTCACCGCGATCGAGTGGATCGAGGGCCTGCGGCGGGCGGAGCGCGCGAGGACCGCAGCGTGAACGCCGCCGCCCCCTCACTACGCTTGCCGGGTGGAGCAGGGTCCCAGCACCGATACGGCCGCAGCCGACAACGGCAACGGCATGCCTTCCGGCGCCGGGAAGCGGGATCTCGACCGCGCCTTCGAGGACCTCTACCGCGAGCATCTGCGGGACGTCTATTCCTACTGCTACTACCGGATCGGCAACCATCACGACGCCGAGGATCTGACCGAGCAGACCTTCCTACAGGCCTACCGGCACTTCGAGCGCGCCCAGCGGGAGTCGGACGGCCGGCCGCTGCGACCGTGGCTGATCCGGATCGCCCACAACCTCGCCGCCAACTATCACCGCGACCGCTCGCGGCGGCCGACGGCGGCCCTGGACAACGTCGAGCCGGTCGAGCACCCGCACGGGACCGAGCGGGTCGTCGAGGGCCGGGAGCGGATGCGGGCGGTCATGGCCGGCCTCGAGCGACTTCCGGAGGACCGTCGCGAGGCGCTGATCATGCGCTTTTCGCTGGGGATGGACAACCGCGAGATCGCTCGCGCCCTCGGGCGCAGCGACGGCGCGACCAAGGTGCTCATCCACCGCGCCATCAAGCAGCTCGAGGAGGAACTGGTGCTCGCGGGGGCGGACGATGAGTGAGCGCTTCGAGTCCGAGGACCTGGAGCGCCTGCTCAGCGACGCGCTGCGGCCGATCGAGCCGCCGGAGCGCCTCGGCGGCCGCGTCGAAACGACCCTTTCGAAGCTGACCGGCGCCGCCGCCGACGAGCTGTCGTGGTGGGCCGACGAGCTCTCCGACACCGAGCTTCAGTCGCTGCGCGACCCGCGCAACTGGGTCCGCCCGGTCGCCGCCGCGGCGGTGGGCGGCGTGGCGGGAACGGCGCTCGTCCTGATCGAGGTCCGCCGCCGGCGCCGCGGCGAGGGTCTGCGCGGCTTCGCCGACGGGATCAGGCGCGCGATCGGCTAGAAGCCGGCCCGCCCGGCTTCTTCGGCCCGGTCGGCGCCCCAACCGGCTTCGGTCCGGGCTTCCGCTCGGTCCGGGCGACCCGCTTCTTCTTCGTCCGCTTCGGCAGCTGCGGCGCCTTCGGCAGCGGCCCGTCCACAAGTGCGGCAATCGTCCCGAGCCCACCGATCAACAGGTGGAACAGGTTGTCCTCGTCGCGGAGCGGGATCACCTCGAGGATCGAGCCGATGTCGTGGTCGGTCTGGGTGAGACCCCAGAGCCCGAGGACGAGGTAGAAGAGGCCGACGGCTCCGGCGGTGCGCCGTGGGTGACGTGCAGCGAAACCGAGCGCGAGCAGGCCGCTGACGAGGTACACGACGTTGCTCCAGCCGTTGACGACGAGGATTCCTCCGACGTCGTCGGCGGCGAGCTGCTTGCCGGTGTCGAAGCCGGCGTCGTAGAAGAAGCCGAGCACGCCGAGCAGCGAGAGAACGACACCGGCGCCGAGCGCGAACAATCGCGCCGGACCCGGCCCGTTCCCCTCCGCCTCGCGTCGCTGATCGGATTGATCCGGCATCGCCCCGACAGCGTATGTTGATTTCGATGGCGGCATCGACAGACCCGACGACTGCGCGAATGCAGCGGCTTGCCGACGAGGAGCTCATGGCCCACGTCGATCGCAAGGACCCGCAGGCGTTCGAGGTCCTCTACGACCGCCACGGCGGCGCCGCCTACTCGCTCGCCTACCGGATCGTCGGCGACCGGAACGCCGCCGAGGACGTCGCCCAGGAGGCCTTTCTCTCGATCTGGCGCAGCAATGCGCGCTTCGACCGTGCTCGCGGCAGCGTCCGCAGCTGGGTCCTCAGCGTCGTCCGCAACCGCGCCATCGACGCCCTGCGGCGCGGCGGCGCCCGCGCCCCGAAGCTCGACCAGGACGACGACGCGCTGATCGAATCCCGGCCGGCCGAGGAGGCCACCGAGGAGGAGGCGATGCGCCGCGAGACGTCGCGCGAGCTGCGCGGGGCGCTCAAATCGCTCCCCGACGACCAGTCCAAGGTCATCGAGCTCGCATACTTCGGCGGGTTCAGCCATTCCGAGATCGCCGAGATGCTCAGCATGCCGCTCGGCACGGTCAAGGGGCGGATGCGCCTCGGACTGGAGAAGATCAGGGTGCAGATCGCCGAGTCGATCTCGCCCGAGGGGGTTCTCGAGACGACATGACCGACCGTAGCCGACATCCATCCGACGACGACTTCGCCGGCGGCGAGGACCGCGCCGCCCACGGCGAGCGCTGGAACGCCGACCTGGCCGCCCTCGCCCTCGACGCGCTGGACGAGCCCGAGCGCGAGACCGTCGCCGCCCACGTCAAGACCTGCGAGACCTGCACCGAGCGCCTCCACTGGATGCGGCCCGCCGTCGACATGCTTCCCGCCACCGTCGCCCAGCAGTCGCCGCCGCCGGCGCTGAAGTCGCGGATCATGGACGTGGTCGGTCGCGAGTCCGCGATGATCGAGTCCGCCGCCGACCCGGGCCGCGCCGCCCGCGACGGCAAGCCGCAGCGGAGCCGTGGCTCCTTCCTCAGCGGTCTGTCGCTGCGACCCGTGCTCGCGGGGCTCGGCGTCTTCATCCTGCTCGGTGCGGCCGTCGCCGGCTTCGCGCTGCGTGGCGACGACACCACGACCGACGGACCCCCCGGCGAGGTATTCGCAGCGAAGGGGAAGGGCGCCGACTCGCCCGCCTCCGGCCGCCTGATCGTCGAGGGGGACGCCGGCATGCTCCACGTCACCGACCTGCCTCCCACCGACAAGGGCGAGGTCTACCAGGCGTGGATCCAGGACGACGCGGCCGCCGGTGGAAGCGTCCATGCCTCCTCGGTGTTCGTCGTCTCCGAGGACGGCGTCGGTGACGTCGCGATCCCGCACGGCCTCTCGAAGGCCCGTCGAGTGATGATCACCCGCGAGCCGAAGGGCGGCAGCGAGCACCCCAGCGAGAACTCGCTCCTGACCGCCGAGATGGACTGAGCCGGGCCGGTCTCGCCGCAGGCCCGCAGCGGTCGTCGATTACCCTCAGCCGATCGCCACCTGTTACCGACATCCCGACCGCGAGACCGGTGTCGCCTGTTCGCGCTGCGGACGCCCGATCTGCCCCGACTGCATGACCCCGACGTCGGTCGGCATGCGCTGCCCGGAGTGCGCCTCCGACCGGACCGAGGTCCGGACCGCGCAGACGATGACGAGCGGCAAGATGCAGGCGACCTACGTCCTGATCGGCCTCAACGTGGCGGTTTTCGTGCTCCAGCTCCTCACCGGCGGGCCGTCCGGCACCGACGGCACCGTGTTCGCCGACGGAGCGCTCTGCGCCAACGCCGTCGGTCCCGGCGGCGTCTGTGGCGGCGGCGGGCAGATCATCCAGAGCGACGGCGGCGAATGGTGGCGCATCATCACCTCCGGGTTCATGCACGGCGGGCTCATCCACCTCGCCCTGAACATGTTCGTCCTCTTCATCCTCGGTCAGGTCCTCGAGCCGGCGATCGGTACGGCCCGCTTCGTCGCCGTCTACCTCGTCTCGCTGATCGCCGGATCGGTCGGCGCGCTCGTCATGTCCGACCCGTTCACGTTCACGGTCGGCGCTTCGGGCGCGATCTACGGGCTCTTCATCGCGACGATCGTGATCGCCCGTCAGCGCGGGCAGATGCAGGTCGTCCAGCAGCTCGCGTTCTGGCTCGTCCTCAACCTCGTGTTCACGTTCGCCGCTTCCAACATCAGCGTCGGCGGCCACATCGGCGGGATCATCGGCGGCACGATCGGTGCGCTTATCGTCGTCGCGGCCGAGCGCCGGATCGCGAGCCGCGAGACGCTCCGCGCCGAGCTCGGGATCATGGCCGTGCTCGGCGTCGTCTTCTTCGTGGCCGCGATCGTCGTCGCCCAGCAGGGCGTCAACTTCACGATCTAGGCGGGGACGGTAGCCGGCTCGCCGGCGGGCTCGGCGAGGCGTCTGGCGACGGTGAGCCAGACGTCGGGGTCGATGCCGAGGCCGATGTGGGTCGATCCGACCTCGACGTGCTCGGCGCCCGGCGTGTGGTGGTCCAGGCAGGCGGGCCAGGCGACGACGCCGTCGCGGCGCGAGAAGATCACCGTCACCGGCACGCGGATCGGGTTGGCGCGGTTGAGCTCGGCGATCAGCGCGTCGACGCGGGCGCCCTCGCCGGGCGAGTAGGCGCCGGCGGCGACCGTGTGGGATGGGCCGCCGAGGACGGGCGTCCCGTAGGTGACGACCCGCGAGACGTGCTCGGGGATCTCCCGGGCGACCTCACGGGCGATGACGCCGCCGAGGCTCCAGCCGACGAGGGCGACCCGGCGGCCGGTCTCCTCGGCGAGGGACTCGATGCTGAGGCGCATCCGCTTCGCGTCGCCCTGGGGATTGCCGGCGTTCGTGCCGAGGCCCCATGTCCGGGCGTCCCAGCCGAGCAGCCGCAGGTAGGTGCGAAGCGGCGCCATCGAAGACTCCGGCGCCTTCCAGCCGGGGATGTCGACGACCGGCGAGCCATCACCCCGCGGCGCCGCGGCCAGGCGCGGCGAGCCGAGGATGAGGCGTGGTACCTCGATGGCCGCGCGCGCCTCGCCGGCGAGCGTCGCCCGGCTCGGCGGGCCGGCGGGCGGCGGCGCGTCCGGGGGGCCGCCGAGGATCCGATCGGCGCCGGCGATGCCGGTCGCGCGGGCGATGCTGAGGAGCGGATTGCTCACCCGGAGAGGTTTGCAGACGGCGGGTCCAGCCTCCGGCCCTCGAGTCCGGCGGGGGCCGGCACGAGAGTGGGGTGGAGGAGGTGGCCGAGGAGCTCGACGCCGTCGGCGAGTCGCGGGCCGGGGCGCGAGAAGGATGCGGCGGCGTCGACCGCGAACGCGGCCCCCGCGCCGAGCCCGGCGAGTTCGGCGTGTCTGCGCGCCTCGGCCTCGGATTCGGCGGCGTGGAGGCCGCAGGGCATCACGACGGCAACGTCGGGACGGGCGGCGGCGATCTCGTCCCAGCCGATCTGCCGCGACCGCTCGCCGGGGGAGGCCAGGGCGTCGACCCCACCGGCCGCCGCGACCATCTCCGGCAGCCAGTGACCGGCGCAGTAGGGCGGGTCGAGCCACTCGAGCGCGGCCACGCGCGGTGGAAGGGCCTCCCGCGTCGCGTCGCGGACCGCCTCGATCCGCGCCGAGAGACTCGCCCGCAGGGCGGTGCCGGCCTCGGGCCGGCCGGCGGCGTCCGCGAGGGTCTCCGCATCGGCGAGCACGTCGGCGAGGCGCGACGGGTCGAGCGAGAGGACCCGTGGGCGGGAGGGAAGGCGGGCGGCCACCGCGCGGACGTCGTCGCTCGAGACGGCGCAGACGGCGCAGATCTGCTGGGTGACGATCAGGTCGGGCTCGAGGTCGCGGAGGGTCTCGACGTCGAGCTCGTAGAGCGACTCGCCGCGGCCGACGCGCTCGCGGACCGCCGTGTCGATCGCAGCAGGGTCGAGGCCGGCCGGGATCATGCTCCGGGTCAGCCGCGGCAGGCTCGCGACGGCCGCCGGGTGGTCGCATTCGTGGGTGACGGCGACGACGTCGTCGCCGACGCCGAGCGCGAAGCACATCTCGGTCGCCGAGGGGACGAGGCTTGCGATCCGCATCGGCCCTGACTATAGGATCGGCCGATGCTGCTGAGCGACGAGGAGATCGAGAGCCGGCTCGCCGACCGGGAGGGGTGGAGCCGCGACGGCGACGCGATCGTCCGCGAGTTCGACCGCGGCGACTTCGTCGGCTCGGTCCGCTTCGCCGGCGAGATCGTCGGCCCGGCCGAGGAGCTCGGCCATCACCCCGACCTCGAGATCTCGTGGGCGACGGTCACGCGTCCGGATCTCGACGCACTCCGAGGGCGGGCTGACCGCGGCCGACTTCGACCTGGCCGCGCGGATCGACGCGCTCGCCTGAGCGGAGTGGGCGAACGATGAAGCTCCTCCACGTCGTCGGGACGCGTCCGAACTTCGTCAAGATGGCGCCGGTCATCGCCGCCCTGCGGCGGCCGACCCGGACGGCCGCCACGTGCTCGTCCACACCGGCCAGCACTACGACCGGATGATGTCGGGGATCTTCCTCGAGCAGCTCGGCGTGCCCGAGCCCGACCACATGCTCGGCGTCGGCTCCGGCTCGCACGCCGCCCAGCTCGGCGGCGTCCTCGAGGCGATCGCTCCGGTCCTCGCGGCCGAGGAGCCCGACCTCGTGATCGTGCCCGGCGACGTCAACTCGACGCTCGCGGCCGCGCTCGCATGCGCCCATCTGCGGATCCCGCTCGCCCACGTCGAGGCGGGCCTGCGCAGCTTCGACCGGACGATGCCCGAGGAGGTCAACCGGGTCCTCACCGACCAGGTCTCGGACCTGCTCTTCACGCACTCGCCCGAGGCCGCCGTCAACCTCGACGCCGAGGGCATCGGCGCGGAGCGCGTCCATCTCGTCGGCAACACGATGATCGACTCGCTCGTCGCCCTCGAGGGCGAGTTCCGCGACCGCGGCGCCTGTGCCGCCCACGGCCTCGAGCCGGGCTCCTACCTGCTCGTCACGCTGCATCGCCCCGCGCTCGTCGACGGGCCGCTGCTCGGCTCGGCGATCGACGCCCTCGGCGTCCGTCTCGGAGTCGATGCCGGTCGCTCTTCCCGGTCCACCCGCGGACGCGGGCGGCGCTCGGCGCCGCCGCCGACGAGCTTCCCGCCGGCCTGCGGCTGGTCGACCCGGTCGGCTATCTCGACTTCCTCTCGCTCGAGGCCGATGCGGCCGCGGTCCTGACCGACTCCGGCGGCATCCAGGAGGAGACGACCTACCTCGGCGTCCCCTGCTTCACGCTGCGCGACAACACCGAGCGGCCGATCACGATCGAGCACGGGACCAACCACCTGCTCGGCCTCGACCCGGCGCGGATCGCCGACGCTGCCGGCGCTGATCGCCGCCGCGGACGGAGGTCCCGCCGGAGCCGCCGCCGCTCTGGGACGGGCATGCCGCCGAGCGCCTCGCGGACGACGTCGCCGCCCACCTCGGCTGATCAATCCGGCGTTTGCGGGCTGTCCGGCGGCCCGTGGCTGACGGCGGCGGGCCGAAGCTGCGATATTGCCGAACGTGGTCAGTCTCAGCTTCGCGCCCAAGGATCGTGTCTTCTTCGACCTGCTCGACCGAGTCGGGTCAGAACGCCGTCCGCTCGGCCGGCCTGCTCCAGGAGATGCTCCAGAACTGGCCCGACGGGTCGGAGGGCCTGAACCGGGAGATCCTCAAGTCCGAGCAGGAGGGCGACCGGATCACCCACGACATCATCAAGCGCCTCAACTCGACCTTCGTGACGCCGTTCGACCGCGAGGACATCTACGGCCTCGCCACCAAGGTCGACGACGTCGTCGACTACATCGAGGAGGCCGCCGACTTCCTCGGGCTCTACCAGATCGAGGCGCCGATGGCAGCAGTCGCTCGCCCTCGCCGACGTCCTCGTCGGATGCTGCGACGAGCTCGCGACGGCGCTCGCCGGGCTCCGCGGCTTCAAGGACCTCGACCGCCACCTGATCGAGATCCACCGGCTCGAGAACGACGGCGACCGGATCTCCCGCGACGCCGTCGCGTCGCTCTTCGCCAACGGGATCGACCCGATGGTCGTGATCCGCTGGAAGGACATCTTCGCCGTCCTCGAGCGCGCGATCGACGCGACCGAGACCTGCGCCCACATCATCGAGGGCGTCGCGATCAAGAACGCATGAGCGACCCGGGAGTAGGCGATGGACGGCGACATCGTTCTCGTCATCGTGATCGTCACGGCGCTCGTGTTCGACTTCACGAACGGCTTCCACGACACCGCGAACGTCGTCGCGACGTCGATCTCCACGCACGCGATGTCGCCGCGCGCCGCCGTCGGGATGGCGGCGACTCCTCAACTTCGCCGGCGCGTTCATCTCGATCCAGGTCGCCGCGACGATCGCCGAGGACATCGTCGCAGGCGACCGCGATCACGCCGACGGTCATCTTCGCCGGCCTGCGTCGGCGCGATCGCCTGGAACCTGACCACCTGGTACTTCGGCCTGCCCTCGAGCTCCTCGCACGCCCTGATCGGCGGGATCGTCGGCGCGGTGATCGCCGCCGTCGGCACGTCGGCCGTGCTCGGCGAGGGCCTCGTCGGCAAGGTCCTGATCCCGGCGGTCGTCGCTCCGATCGTGGCCTTCATCATCGGCGTGATCGCGATCGGCGTCGCCTACCGGATCTGCGGCCGGCTGCGGCCCGGGCCGGTGACGCGGGGGTTCCGGGCGCGGCCAGGTCGTCTCCGGCGGGTTGCTCGCGCTCGCCCACGGCACCAACGACGCGCAGAAGACGATGGGCGTGATCACGCTGGCGCTGATCGCCAACGGCAACCTCTCCGACGACCAACTTCGACATCCCGACCTGGGTGATCGCCGCCTCCGCGTCGGCGATCGCGCTCGGCACCTACACCGGCGGCTGGCGGATCATCCGGACGATGGGCACCCGGATCATCAAGATGGACTCGGCCCAGGGCTTCTCCGCCCAGGGCGCCGGCGCGGCGGCGATCCTCGCCTCCTCGCACTTCGGCTTCCCGCTCTCGACGACGCAGGTGATCGCCGGCGGCATCATGGGCTCCGGCGCCGGCAAGCGGCTCTCCGCCGTCCGCTGGGGCGTCGCCGGGAACCTCGTCGTCGCCTGGGTGCTGACGATGCCGGCCGCGGCGGCGATCGGCGCGGCCTCCTACGGCTTCACGAGCATCTTCGGCGACGGGCGCCGCCGGTCCGGTGGTCCTCTCCGCTGCTCGCGATCATGCTCGGGCTCGGCGCTCTTCGCCCGCGGATCCGCCGGGGGGATCCGGTGCCGATCGTATGAGCGCCGCTGGCCGCGATCCCGCGGTCCTCGTCGCGAAGGTCGTCGACGGCGAGGCGCTGCTCGACGCCACGGTCGCCTCGCTGATCGCCGGCGTGACGGTCACGTTCGCCGCCTCGACGGCGATCTACGGCCTCGCCACGTTCGCCGAGCGGCGGCGGGAGGGCCGCGGGACGCGCGCCGCGATCGGCGCCGCGGCGATCGGCGCCGTCGGCGCGCTCGTCTTCGCCGGCGCGATCGGGGTCGGCTCTGATCGTGATGATCAGCCGGTGAGCCGCTCGGTCACCTCGATCCGTCACCATTAGGCCATGAAGGCCGTTCGCAACGTCGCGATCATCGTCCTCCTGGCGCTCGGCGCTGACGCTGCTGCCGGCCGGGCTCGCAACGTCGCCGCAGGGCATCCTCGTCTTCCTCGGGCTCGTCATGGGCCTGGCGATCGTCGCCCTGCTGATCCGGCTCTGGAGGGACACCGGCCTGCAGCGCGACACGTTCACCGATCGCCAGCGCTGGCTGATCTACGGCAGCATCGGCGCGATCGCGCTGATGATCGTCGGCACCGACGAGCTGCTCGTCGTCGGGGCCGGGCACGGTCGCCTGGATCGCGATCCTGGCCGTCTCCGGCTGGCTGATCTTCAACACCTGGCGGGAAGCCCAGAGCCTGTAGATCGCTCGTCGGACCCCGGGGGCGCGAATCGTTCCCCTCCCGGCGCTGAATCGTCACTTCGTGCGCGCCACGCGTGCGCGCCGCGGGCCTAGCTTCGGGTCATGGCACCGGACGAGCGGACACGTGACGGGAGGCGCGGGCGAGAGCGGTCAGGCCTCGGTCGCTCTCGTCGCGGTCGTCCCGGCCCTGATCCTGGTCGCTCTGACGATGGCCCAGTTCGCGCTCGCCGGCCATGCGGCGCTCTCGGCCGCGAATGCCGCCCGGGCGGCCGCGCGGGCCGCCTACGCGGGGACCGACGTCGAGCGGGCCGCGCGGGCGGCCCTGCCCGAGGCGCTCCGGGACGGCATGTCGGTGCGGGAGCACGGCGACCGGGCCGAGGTCGAGGTCCGAGGCGCCGCGGCCGCTGTCGCTGCTCGTTCATGCCGCGGATCCCGGTCACGGCGTCGGCCCTGCTCGGGCCCTCCGGACGGGGCTGCCCGATGGCTGAGCCGGCCGGCGATCGCCGCCCGGGCCCGTCCGACGGCCGGCCAGGCGCAGCTCGAGCTGATCGCCGGGCTGCCGTCCTCCTCGCTCGCCGCGCTGATCGCCCTGCAGCTGCTCGCGGTCGGCTACGCGCAGTCGCTCGCCGACGGCGCCGCCGAGGCGGGCGCGATCGCGGCCGCCGACGGCCGCGACCCGGAGGCGGCGGCGCGGACGGGCCTGCCGGGCTGGGCCGCGCGGCAGGGTCGACGTCGACGTCGCCGGCGGCAGGGTCCGCGGTCGAGCTCGACCCGCCGGCGCTGCTGCCCGGGCTCGGCGGCCGGCTCGGGGTCGACTCCGGCGCCTACGCGAGGCCGGAGGCGGGCTGATGACGAGGCGGTCCCGCCGCGACTCGCTGCTCTGCGCCGCGCGTCGGCGACGGCGACGGCCGGCCGCAGGCGGCTGCGGCGGCGGCGGTCGGCGTCGCCGCGACGCCGGTCGACTCGACGCCGGCGGACCGAGGACGTCCTGCTCGCTCGACCTCCGGGACGCCGCGCGGCCGCTGCGCGGGTCCGTGCTCGCCTCCGACGGCGGCGCGGGCGCTCGAGGACGCCTGCCGCGAGTCGGCACCCGGCCTGAGGGCGGCCGCCCGCGGCCGGCTCTGCTTCGCGACGCCGCCGGCGACGCGCGGACGCCGCCGGAGCGGGCCGACGCTGCTCGCCGCCGTCCTCGGCGCCGGAGCTCGGGGCGGCCCTCGTCGTCGCCGTCTGCGACCGCGCCGACTTCCGGGCCCTGCTCGGAGTCGGCGCTGCCGGGGCGGCGCTCGGTGCTGCTCAAGGGCCGAGCGCGGCGCCGACCGGCCGCTGATCGCGCTGCTCGCCGCGGAGCTGCGCGACGAGGGGATCCCGATGAAGGTCTGGATCCCGCCGATCGGCCCGGTCGCGCGTCCGCCGGGCCCTCGCCGGGCTCGAGCCGGGCGGCGAGAGCGGCCGCCGAGCCGAGCGATTGCTGGCCGCGCTTGTCGGGTCGCGCGGCCCGCGGCGCCGGACCCGGCCCGCCTCGGGCTGCGGGCCGAGCGGGCCCAGGCGCTGCCCGCCGTGCTCGGGGTCGCGATCCTCGTCGTCGCCGCTCGCCCTGATCCTGCTCGCGATCGGGGGGGCGGCGACGGCGAAGGGCCGGCTGCAGCGGGCGGCCGATCTCGCGGCGATCTCGGCGGCCCGGTCGATGCGCGACGACTTCAGCCGGCTGTTCGTTCCCGCCGCGTCCTGCCGAACGGGCTCCCGAACCCGGCCCACCTGAGCCGGTCCGAGTACCTGGCCCGAGCGCGGGCGGCGGCCGTCGACGCCGCCGAGCGGAACGATCTCGACGCCGCGCCTGGTCGACGTCACCTTTCCCGACGGCGGCTCGATCGCACCGCTGCGGGTCCGGGTCGACGTCGAGGCGCGAGATCGATGATCGGGGGCGTGAGTCGCGAGGCGGACGGTCGCCGCGGACCTCGGTCAGCGCCCGAGGCGGAGATCTCGATCTGGCCGCGCGCGACCGGCGCGGCCGGGCAGCCGGCGACGGCGAGCGGCGGCGGCTACGCCGGCCCGCTCGCCTACCGGCAGGGCAAGCCGATGCGGCCCGACGTCGCGGTCGCGTTCGACCGGATGGCCGCCGCGGCGCGCTCGGCGGGCGTGTCGTCTGGTGATCAACTCCGCCTACCGCTCCGACGCCGAGCAGCAGCGCCTTTGGAACGCCAACCCCGATCCGCGCTGGGTCGCGCCCGCCGGGCACGTCGCTGCATCGCTGCGGCACCGAGCTCGACCTCGGATCGTCGGCCGCCTACGGCTGGCTCGCCGCCAACGCCGGGCGGTTCGGGTTCGTCCAGCGCTACTCCTGGGAGGCGTGGCATTACGGGTTCGACGGCCGGCCCGGCGCCGTGTTCGGCGGAGGGCAATCGCGTCGCCGCGACGGGGGCCGAGCCGGACGGGCGCGGCGGGGGAGGGGCCGGGCTGCCGGGTTTCGTCCCGTCGCAGTTCCGGGCGCCGCTGCTCGCCGCCGCCTCCCGCTACGACGTCTCGGCGGCGCTGCTGGCCGCGCAGCTGATGGCCGAGTCGAACTTCAACCCGAACGCGATGTCGCCGGCCGGCGCGCAGGGGATCGCGCAGTTCATGCCGGCTACGGCCGCCGCCTACGGCCTCCGGAATCCGTTCGACCCGGTCGCCGCGATCGACGCCCAGGCGCGGCTGATGGCCGAGCTGCTCGGTCAGTTCGGGTCGGTGCCGCTCGCGCTCGCGGCCTACAACGCCGGCCCCGGAGCCGTTTCTGGATGCGACTGCGTGCCTCCCTACCCGGAGACGCAGGCCTACGTCGCCCGCATCCTCGCCCTCCTCGACGGGGCCGGGGATCTGTCCGTCGGGCCACCCGCCCTCGAGGTCCGGCTCGTCGCCTGAGCGATAGGCTGCCGCGGCCATGGCGCTGGTCAAGATCAACGGGATCGAAGAGGCGAAGGAGATGGTCGGCAAGACCATCGGCCCCTGCGAGTGGCGCGAGGTCACCCAGGCCGACATCGACGACTTCGGGCGCCTCTCCGGCGACGACCAGTGGATCCACGTCGACGTCGAGCGCGCCAAGGCCGAGAGCCCGTTCGGCCAGACGATCGCCCACGGCAACCTGACGCTCTCGATGATCGACGGCATGCGCCTCGCGCTCGTCGAGACGACCGGCTTCAAGCTCGGCGTCAACTACGGCTGGAACAAGGTCCGCTTCCCGGCCCCGGTGCCGGCCGGCTCGAGGCTCCGCGCGACCGCCGAGATCATCTCCCTCGACGAGATCGGCGGCGGCTGGTACCAGCAGGTCACCCGCTTCACGGTCGAGGTCGAGGGGAACGAGAAGCCCTGCTGCGTCGCCGACAGCGTCGGCCGGATCCTCGTCGATTGACTTGTCTTCGGTGACGGGCCGGTGCTCCCGGTGAGCCGGGGCCGGGGGATCGGCGGGCTTGAATAGGGGCTGGGGAGGAGGACCGGGGCGGCTGCTCTACGAGCGGAGCCCGAAAAGCTTCCGTATATGGGCGTTTTCCGCTTCCGCTCGCTCGCTGTCGGTCCCGGCGCCACGCCGCCACGCCCGCCGATGAACGTGTGAAGGGCCGGTGGGGTGCCCCCGCCCGGCTCTGCAGCCCCGTCGCATGGTCTGCTGCCCGCCGATGCACCCGCCGTACCGTGCCCGCCAACAACTCAGGTCACTTGACCGTGAGCGTGCCCTCCATGCCCGCCTCGCGATGACCCGGGACCGAGCAGTAGAACGTGTAGGTGCCCGGCTTCAGGTCGGCGCTGGTGGTGGCCGTCGAGCCGCTGATGATGTCCGTCTTCGCGACCTCGTTGCCGGACTCGTCCTCGATGACGACGTCGTGGCCCGTGGAGGACGGGTTGTCGAACTCGATCGTGTCGTTCCCGGCCTTGGCGGTGACATCGGTCGTCGTGTAGGCGAGCGCGCCGCTCGGGTCGGCCTCGAAGGAGACGGTGGCGCCGCCGCTCGCGGTCGTCGACGTGGACGAATCGGTGGATGCCGCGGTCGTGTCGGAGGTTGCGGCCGTGCTACTGGTGTCGTCGCTGCTTCCGCAGGCCGCGAGCGCCAGGGACGCGACCGCGACCACGGCGACGGCGGCGAGCATTCTGCTCATTGAGAGAAATCGGGAATGCAAGGGTGTCCCTCCTCGGCTAGTGGGTTCGGGACGAGCCTACTCCCGGCCCGCTCCCGCGGCCAGAAACTCGCGGACGCTGGACCCGGTCAGCGGCCGTGGAAGGCGGGCTGCTCGCCGGCGAGGAAGTCGCGGACGCCGTTCTGGAGGTCTTCGGTCGCCATCGAGTCGGCGATCCCGTGGCGCTCGATCTGGAGGTGGTCGGCGAGCGAGTTGTCGAGGCTCTGCCAGACCAGCTGCTTGACCATGCGCTGGTAGTGCGGGGACTTGGACGCCAGCTCGGCGGCCTTGGCGCCGGCGGCCGTCAGCAGTTCGTCAGCCGGCACCACCTGCGAGACGAGACCGCGCTCGAGGGCGTCGTTCGCGGTCAGGTTGGGGTCCTCGAGCATCAGCTCGGTCGCCGCCGAGGGGCCGATGACGCGAGGGAGGAAGTAGGTCATGCCGCCGTCCGGCGAGGCGCCGATCCGGCCGTAGGCGCAGACGAAGAAGGCGTTGTCCGCGGCGATGCGGATGTCGCACATGAGCGCGAGCGAGAAGCCGGCGCCGGCGGCGGGCCCGTTGACCGCGGCGATGACGGGGTAGGGGATGCGCTTGAAGTCGACGATGGCCTGATGGAGGACGTCGGCGCCGCGGCGGACCTCGGCGACGAGGTCGATGTCGTCCTCTTCGATCCCGCGACGGAACCAGTTGACGTCGCCGCCGGCGGAGAAGGCGCGGCCGGCGCCGGTCACGATCAGGGCGCGGATCTGCGCCCGGTCGGCGAGCCAGGGGGCGATCAGGGCGAGCTCGCCGATCATCTCCGGGCTCATCGCGTTCATGTGGTCGGGCCGCGAGAGGGTCAGCGTCCCGACCGGTCCGTCGACCTCGAACTTCATCGTCTTCAGCTCGGGCGGGGTCGGGTTGCTCATGGTCTCTCCACGGGGATTCGGCGGGCTTGGGGCAGGCGCGAGTGTATGGCGGAGCCCCTCCCTACAGTTCTCAGGGAGATGGCGGAGAACGACCGAGAGCGCCGCGAGCAGCGGCGCGAGGACATCAGCGAACAGCGCAAGCGGCTGCCCGATCAGCCCGGCGTCTACATGTTCAGCGACAGCGACGGGAGGGTCGTCTACGTCGGCAAGTCGCGTTCGATCCGCAAGCGCGTGGCCAGCCATTTCTCGTCCCGGACCACGCTCGGAAGCCTCGTCGACGAGATCGAGCAGATCGACTTCCTCGTGACCGGGACCGAGGCCGAGGCGCTGATCGCCGAGCAGCAGTTCATCAAGCGCCACCGGCCGATCCTCAACGTCAAGTTGCGCGACGACAAGTCCTATCCGTACATCGGGATCAGCCTCGACGAGGAGTACCCCCGCGTCTACTTCACCCGCGAGCGCCATCGTCCGAACCGCGTCTACTTCGGCCCCTACGCGAACGCCCGCCGGGTCCGCGAGACGCTCGAACTGCTCGGCAAGCTGTTCCAGTACCGCACCTGCGACGGTCCCGAGCCCGGCCGCCGCTCCGGCGTTCCCTGCCTCGATTACTACATCAAGCGCTGTGGGGCCCCCTGCGTCGGCTACATCGACGCCGAGGAATACGGCCGAAACATCGATGCGATCCGGCGCTTCCTCTCCGGCCGCTACCGCGACGTCGAGCGGGACCTGCTCGCGAAGATGGAGGAGGCGGCCGCCGACCAGGAGTTCGAGCGCGCGGCTCTGTTCCGCGACCGCGTCGCCGCGATCCGGTCGCTGATGGAGCGGCAGCAGGTCGCCGGCGAGCAGGTCGGGACGGCCGACCTGATCGGCGTCGCCGTCGAGGGCGAGGAGGCCAACGCGCAGGTCTTCCAGGTCCGCGACGGCGTCCTCACCGAGCGCCAGGGCTTCTACCTCGACAACAAGGGCGAGGACGACATCGCCGAGGTCGGAGAGCAGTTCCTCGCCCAGTACTACGAGGCGTCACCGACCGTTCCGCCGCTCGTCGTCGTCGGCCCCGAGCTCGCCGGCCGGACCGCTCTGCTCGCCGAGGCGCTGAGCGAACGGCGCGGGACAGTCGTCGAGGTGCGGGCGGCCGAGCGGGGCGACAAGCGGCGGCTCCGCGAGCTCGCCGAGCGGAACGCGAAGCTCGCCCTCGCCCAGGACAAGCTCCGCCGCGAGCGCCGCCGTCGCGAGCGCACCGAGGCGCTCGCCGACCTCGCCGCGGCGCTCGACCTCGACGAGGTCCCGATCCGGATCGAGGGCTACGACATCTCCAACCTCGGCCCCGAGCACACGGTCGCCTCGATGGTCGTCTTCGAGGGCGGCGCCCCGAAGAAGTCGGACTACCGGCGGTTCCGGATCCGCGGCATCACCGACGCCTCCGACGACTTCGCCTCGATGGAGGAGGTGCTGACGCGGCGCCTGAACCGGTTCATGGACGAGAGCGGCCGCTCTCCGCACGACGCCGAGCTCGACGAGTCGTTCGCGGCTCTCCCTGGGCTGATAATGATCGACGGTGGCAAGGGCCAACTCGCCGCCGGCGTCCGTGCGCTGCGGCCGCTGATCGAGCGGGGGACGACCGTCATCTCGCTCGCGAAGCGGCTCGAGGAGGTCTACGTCCCGGGGCGCTCGGCACCGCTGCCGATCCGGCCCGACTCGGAGGCCTCGCGGCTGCTTCAGCGGATCCGCGACGAAGCCCACCGCTTCGCGCTCGACCTCCACCGCAAACGGCGCGGGAAGGCGATGACCGGCTCGGTTCTCGACGGGCTCCGCGGCGTCGGCCCGGCCCGCAAGCGGGCGCTGCTCAGCCACTTCGGCTCGCCGGAGCGGTTCCTCCATGCGTCCGCCGAGGAGATCGAGGCGGTCCCGGGCATTCCCGGCAAGCTGGCGCGCGACATCCATCGCCAGCTGAACAAGGCCGGTTGAGGGAGACCTTCATACTCCCCGCTCGTGTCTGAAGCCGTGATCAGCGTCGAGGGGCTGCGCAAGTCCTACGGCGAGACCGAGGCGCTGCGCGGGATCGACCTCGACGTCCGCCGTGGCGAGATCTTCGCCTTCCTCGGTCCCAACGGCGCCGGCAAGACGACCGCCATCTCGGTGATGGAGGGCTATCTCGACCGCGACGCGGGCAGGGTGGAGGTGCTCGGCATCGACCCGGCGAAGGCCGACCGGTCCTGGCGCGGGCGGGTCGGCTTCGTCCTGCAGGAATGCCGGATGGAGGCTCTGCTGACGGTCCGCGAGACGCTCGAGATGTACGCCGGCTACTACGAGCGGCCGCGCTCGGTCGAGGAGACGATCGAGCTCGTCGGCCTCGGCGAGAAGGCCGACGACCGCGCCGGCCGGCTCTCCGGCGGACAGCAGCGGCGGCTCGACGTCGCCGTCGCCCTGATCGGCGACGCCGAGCTGCTCTTCCTCGACGAGCCGACGACCGGATTCGACCCGTCGGCCCGCCGCGCCGCCTGGCAGGTGATCGAAGGTCTACGCGAGCTCGGCAAGACGGTCCTGTTGACGACGCACTACATGGACGAGGCGCAGGCGCTCGCCGACCGCGTCGCCGTGATCGCGGCCGGGGAGATCATCGCGAGCGGCACCCCCGACGACCTCGGCGGGCGTCGCGAGGCCGCCAGCCTGATCAGCTTCGAGCTCCCTGCCGATTCGGTGACGGCCGACGGCTCGAGGATCGAGGCCGCCGTTCCCGGCGACTGGGCGAACGCCGACGGCCGCCTCAGCCTCCGCACCTCAGACCCGGTGCGGAGCCTCAACGACCTGACCGGCTGGGCCATGGCGAACGACGTCTCCCTCGAGGCCCTCGAGGTCACGCGGCCGAGCCTCGAGGACGTCTATCTCGAGCTGACCGGCGAGGAGAGCGGCAAGTGAGCGGCCCGGCTCTGATCCTCCACCAGTTCCGCTTCGAGCAGAAGGTCTTCTGGCGCAGCCCCGCGGCCGTGTTCTTCACGGTCATGTTCCCGGTCATCTTCCTGCTCCTGTTCGCCTCGCTGTTCGGGAACCAGACGATCGACGGGCTCGGGATCGACGCGGCCACCTACTACGTGCCGAGCATCATCACGCTCGCCGTCGTCTCGGCCACCCTTGTCAACGTCGCGATGCGGATCGTCGAGATGCGCGAGAGCGGCCGGCTGAAGCGGATGCGGGGCACGCCGCTGCCGACCTGGGCCTACGTCGGCGGCCGGATCGGCAACGCGTTCGTCGTCTCGCTGCTGATGGTCGTGATCGTGACCCTGCTCGGCAACGTCCTCTACGGCGTCCCGATCCCGACGACGACGATCCCGGCGCTGCTCGTGACCCTGATCGTCGGGACGTTCTCGTTCTGCTCGCTCGGCCTCGCCCTCAGCATCGTCATCCCCAGCGAGCAGGCGGCTCCGCCGATCACGAACTTCACTGTGCTGCCGCTCTACTTCCTCTCCGGCGTGTTCGTCCCCGAGAGCGAGATCCCCGACGGCGTCCTCGCGTTCGCCTCGCTGTTCCCGATCCGGCCCTTCTTCGAGGCGTTCCTGACCGCCTACGACCCATTGACCACCGGCGCCGGCTTCGACTGGGGCCACCTCGCCGTCGTCGCCGGGTGGGGAATCGCCGGAATGCTGCTGACGATGCGGTATTTCCGCTGGTCGCCGCGTCACGGGTGAGCTCCGTAGGCGCGTCCGTAGTCGCGACGGGGGCAGGAACTTCCGCACCTGCATAGGCTTAGCCGGCAGGCCGCGACCAGCCGCGGCCGCTCCCACTCACAGCTCTCGATCCAGGAGGACGAAATGGCAGTCAAGGTCGGCATCAACGGATTCGGAAGGATCGGCAGGAACCTGTTCCGCGCCGCATACGAGTCCGACATCGACCTGGACATCGTCGCCGTCAACGACCTGACCGACGACGACACCCTCGCTCACCTGCTCAAGTACGACTCGATCCTCGGCCGCTTTCCGGGCCAGGTCGAGGTCGGCGACGGAACGATCAGCGTCGACGGCAGGTCGATGGTCGCCCTCGAGGAACGCGACCCGGCGAACCTGCCCTGGGGCGACCTCGGCGTCGACGTCGTCATCGAGTCGACGGGCTTCTTCACCGCCCGTGCCGATGCCGCCAAGCATCTCGAAGCCGGCGCCAAGAAGGTGATCATCTCGGCCCCCGCCAAGGAGCCGGACGTGACGGTCGCCCTCGGGGTCAACTTCGACGACTACGACCCGGAGTCGCACCACATCATCTCCAACGCCTCGTGTACGACCAACTGCCTGGCGCCGATCGCCAAGGTCATCGACGAGACGGTCGGCATCGAGCAGGGCCTGATGACGACGATCCACGCCTACACGGCCGATCAGCGCCTCCAGGACATGCCGCACAAGGACCTCCGCAGGGCCCGCGCCGCCGCGCTCAACCTGATCCCGACGACGACCGGCGCCGCGAAGGCCGTCGGCCTCGTGCTCCCGGCGCTGAACGGCAAGCTGAACGGCTTCGCGATGCGGGCGCCGGTCGCGACCGGCTCGGTCGTCGACCTGACCTGCAACATCGGCCGCGAGACGACCGCCGAGGAGATCAACGCCGCCATGAAGGCCGCCGCCGACGGGCCGCTGAACGGGATCCTCGCCTACACCGAGGACGAGATCGTCTCGACCGACATCGTCACCGACCCGCACTCGTCGATCTTCGACGCTGGCCAGACGATGGTCATGGAGGGAACGATGCTCAAGGTCGTCTCCTGGTACGACAACGAGTGGGGCTACTCGAACCGCCTGGTCGAGCTCGCCGACAAGGTCCTCTAGGACCGCGGCGGATACGCAGTGAGCGACCGCGGGCGATTCGACAAGGCGTCGGTTCGCGACGCCGACGTCGAGGGCCGCACCGTCCTGGTGCGCGCCGACCTGAACGTGCCGCTGAACGACGGCGCGGTCGGCGACGACACCCGGATCCGGGCGGCCCTGCCGACGATCGAGCTGCTCCGCGACCGCGGGGCGCGGATCGTCCTCTGCTCGCACCTCGGGCGGCCGATGGGCCGGGATCCGGAGCTGTCGATGGCGCCGGTCGCCCGCCGGCTCGGTGAGCTGCTCGGGATCGACGTCGCGACCGCTCCGGGCGTCGTCGGCGACGACGTCGCGGCTGCGGTCGCAGCTCTCGAGCCGGGTGCCGTGCTGCTGCTCGAGAACACGCGCTGGGAGCCGGGGGAGAAGGCCGATGACGACGCCCTCGCGGACGGCCTCGCCGCCCTCGCCGACGTCTACGTCAACGACGCGTTCGGCGCTGCCCACCGCGCCCACGCCTCCACCGAGGGCGTCGCCCACCGCCTGCCCGCCTACGCCGGCCTGCTGTTGGAGCGCGAGGTCCGCGAGCTGACCGCGGTCCTCGACGACCCGTCCCGCCCACTCGTAGTGGTGCTCGGCGGGGCCAAGGTGACCGACAAGGTCGGAGTCATCGAGCGGTTCCTCGAGATCGCCGACCGGATCCTGATCGGCGGTGCGATGTGCTTCAGCTTCTATCGCGCCCAGGGGCACGAGACGGGCAACTCGCTCGTCGAGGAGGAGGGAATCGAGCTCGCCGCGAAGGCGCTCGAGCTGGCAGCCGGCTCGTCGTGCGATCTCGAGCTGCCCACCGACCTCGTCCTCGGCGCGAGCTTCTCGGCCGATGCCGGAGCGGTCGCCAGCGACGGCGTCGAGGTACCCGAGGGAATGATGGGCCTCGACATCGGCCCGGTCAGCGCCCGCGCCTACGCCGACGCGGTGGCGGCCGCCGGAACGGTCTTCTGGAACGGCCCGATGGGCGCCTTCGAGCTGCCGCCGTTCGCCGCCGGCACGCGCGCGGTCGCCCAAGCGGTCGCAGCGACCGACGCGACGACGATCGTCGGCGGCGGCGATTCCGGCGCCGCGCTGGCGGAGTTCGGGCTCGCCGACGAGGTCGACTGGCTGTCGACCGGCGGCGGCGCCTCCCTGGAGTTGATTGAAGGCAAGCCGCTGCCCGGAGTCGAGGCGTTGCGGGACAAGGGCGACGAGGATCGGAGCTGAGATGGCAAGGCGCCCGCTGATCGCGGCGAACTGGAAGATGAACAAGACGATCGGGGAGGCCCGCGCCTTCTGCGAGGAGCTGCTCCCCGACGTCGAGGAGCTCGGCGACGATGCCGCCGAGGTCGTCATCTGCCCTTCGTTCCTCGCCCTGCCCCTGGTCGCCCAGCTCTGTGCCGGCTCCGGCATCGCCGTCGCCGCGCAGAACATGTACTTCGAGGACTCGGGAGCGTTCACCGGCGAGGTGTCGGCGACGATGCTGCTCGACGCCGGCGCCGAGGCGGTCGTCCTCGGCCACTCCGAGCGACGTCAGTTCTTCGGCGAGACCGACGAAGCCCTGGCCCGGAAGGTCCCGGTCGCGCTGGCCGCCGGGCTGCTTCCGATCCTCTGCGTCGGCGAGTCTGAGGCGGAGCGCGAGGGGGGAGAGACCGAGGACGTCCTGCGCCGCCAGGTCGACGCGGCACTGGCCGAGGTCGAGGATTCGCGCCTCGGCGACGTCGTCATCGCCTACGAGCCGATCTGGGCGATCGGCACCGGTAAGACCGCCTCGGCCGAGCAGGCCAACGACGCCTGCGCGTTCGTCCGCTCACGGGTCGCCGCGCGCGACGCCGAGGCCGCGGAGGCGGTCCGGGTCCAGTACGGCGGATCCGTGAAGCCCGCCAACGCCGCCGAGCTGCTCGGCATGAGCGACATCGACGGCGCCCTCGTCGGCGGCGCCTCGCTCGACCCAGAGGACTTCGCCGCGATCGTCGCGGCCGCATAGGAAGGCATGAGATGACCGATCTGCAGAGCGGACCCGACTCGATTCCGGTCAAGGGCCTCGCGCTCGTGATCCTCGACGGCTGGGGGCTGGCCGAGCCCGGCCCCGGCAATGCCGTCCTGCAGTCCCGGACGCCGACCTTCGACGAGCTCTGGGAGACCTATCCGCGCACGCAGCTGTCGGCGTCGGGACACGACGTCGGGTTGCCCGACGGGCAGATGGGCAACTCCGAGGTCGGCCACCTGAACCTCGGGGCAGGCTCGGTCGTCAAGCAGGACCTCGCCCGGATCGACGACGCCGTCGCCGACGGCAGCTTCTTCGAGAACGAGGTCCTCGTCGGCGCCTGCGAACGCGCCCGCAACAGCCCGCGTGGCCGTCTCCACCTGATCGGGCTCGTCTCCGACGGCGGGGTCCACTCCGGCTGGGGGCACATCGAGGCCTGCATCGAGCTCGCCGCCCGCGAGGGCGTGCCCGATGTCGTCCTTCACGCGTTCACCGACGGCCGCGACACGTTGCCGCACGGCGGCGCCGGCTACGTCGAGGAGGTCGAGCGCTGGCTCCGCAGCGCCGGCCGGATCGGAACCGTCGGGGGCCGCTATTACGGCATGGACCGTGACCACCGCTGGGAGCGCACGAAGCTCGCCTACGACGCCCTCGTCCATGGCGCCGGTCCGCGCGCGGAAAGTGCCGCCGAGGCGATCGCCGACGCCTACGCCGCCGGCGACACCGACGAGTTCGTCAAGCCGACCGTGATCGGCGACTACGACGGGATGCAGCCGGGCGATGTCGTCATCTGCTTCAACTTCCGCCCGGACCGGATGCGGCAGATCGTCGAGGCGCTCGGCGATCCCTCCTTCGAGGGCTTCGAGCGCGGCGGCGACCCGGGCCTCGACATCGCGACGATGGCGACCTACCGCGACGTCTATCCCTACCCGGTCGCCTTCCCGCCGACGGCTCCCGCGACGACGATTGCCGAGGTGATCAGCGAGGCCGGCGGCAAGCAGATCCACGTCGCCGAGACCGAGAAGTACGCGCACGTCACCTACTTCTTCAACGGCGGCCGCGAGGCCGAGTGGAACGGGGAGGAGCGGCGGATGGCCGACTCGCCCCGCGACGTCCCGACCTACGACCACAAGCCGGAGATGAGCGCCGCGAAGGCCGCCGACGCCTTCTGCTCGGCCTGGTCGGAGGGCGACTACCGGTTCGGGATCATCAACTTCGCCAACCCGGACATGGTCGGCCACACCGGCTCGATTCCGGCGGCGATCACCGCGATCGAGGCCGTCGACGCCTGCCTGGCGCGCGTCGTCACCACCGTCCACGCCGCCGGGGGCGCCTGCATCATCACCGCCGACCACGGCAACGCCGAGCACATGCTCGAGCCCGACGGCTCGCCGAACACGGCCCACACGACCAACCCGGTGCCGATGATCACGACCGTCCACGGCATCGAGCTGCACGAGGGGATCCTCGCCGACGTCTCGCCGACTGCGCTCGACCTGCTCGGGATCGACAGGCCCGAGGGCATGTCGGGCTCGACGCTGCGGAACCGCTAGCCCCCTCGACCGTCGCCATGGGACGCAGGTCGTAGGCTCGACCGATGCGAGTCGAGCCGGAGCGCTTCCACTTCGAGATCGTCGCCCGCGACGGCGACGCGCGGGCGGGAATCCTCCACACCTCCCACGGCCCGGTCGAGACGCCCTGCTTCGTCCCGCTCGCAACCCGGGGATCGGTCAAGGGCCTGCTTCCCGACGAGGTCTCCGGGGCCGGCTACGAGATGGTCCTCGGCAACACCTACCACCTGATGCTGTCGCCGGGGGGCGAGCGAATCGCCGAGCTCGGCGGCCTTCACGAGTTCATGGGCTGGGACCGGGCGCTGATCACCGATTCGGGCGGTTTCCAGGTCTTTTCACTCGCGTTCGGCAGCGTCGCCGACGAGGTCAAGGGCCGTCGCGGCCGGCCGCCGCTCGAGGGCGGGGTGCTGGGAATCAGCGAGGAGGGCGTCCGCTTCCGCTCCTACATCGACGGCTCCGAGCACTTCCTCTCGCCGGAGCGCTCGATGGAGGTCCAGGCTCAGATCGGTTCCGACATCGCCCTCGTCTTCGACGAGTGCACGCCCTTCCGCGCCGATTACGACTACACGGCCAAGCTCGACCGAGCGCACCCACCGCTGGCTGGAGCGCTGCCTCGAATGGCACGCCGGGAACGGCCCGCCGGGACAGGCCGTCTTCGGGATCGTCCAGGGCGGCACCCACGAGGAGCTGCGCCGTGCCTCCGCCGACGCGATCGCCGCGTCCGGGGTGGACGGCATCGCGATCGGTGGCACGCTCGGCAAGGACAAGGAGCAGATGCGCGAGGTGGTAGGGATGACCGTCGGGATGCTGCCCGCCGAGCCCGCCCGGCACCTGCTGGGGATCGGGGAGCCCGACGACCTGGTCGAGGGGATCGCCGTCGGGATCGACAGCTTCGACTGCGCTGTGCCGACCCGCCTCGGCCGCCACGGGATGGCCCTGGCGCCGCTGCCGGAGCGCCGCTTCCGCTACGACGTCCGCAAGAAGCGCAACGAGGGCGAGCCGGCGCCGCTCGTCCCCGGCTGCCCCTGTCCGGCCTGCACACGATTCAGCCGGGCCTACGTCCACTACCTGTCGCGCGCCGAAGAGCTGACCGGCGTCCGGCTGCTGACGATCCACAACCTCGTCTACGCGCGCGAGCTCGTCGCCGGCGGGCGCGAGGCCATCCTCGCCGGCCGCTATGGGGCCTACCGGGACGCGATCATGGCCGGCGCAGCGCCCTGGGAGGCGTCGCAGGCCTAGTCGGCCGGCTCCGGCTCCGGCTAGTTGCCGGTCGCCTTCGAGATGTAGTCCTTGATGTTCTGGACCTGGTCGTCGACGTTGTTGCTGATGAACTTGCCGACGTCCGAGCTCTGACCGGCGTCGGTGGCGAGCAGGATCACAGCGGCGATCAGCCCGGCGACGATCGCGACCAGCAGGATCGCGAAGATCGCCCGCATGAAGCTCCCGAAGCGGGAGCGCTTGCGCGGCGGCGCGGCGGCCGGCGCGACCGCGGGACGGCGGGGGGGAGGCGAGGTCCGGCGCGGCCGGGCGGCGCGGGCCGGCGAGGTGGGCGTCCGCGGCTCGCGAGGAGCGACCCGGGTCGCGGCGGTGCTGCGGGTGTCGACGAGCCGCGTCGTCGCCTCCGCCGCCGGGGCGATGCCGGCGAGCCCGGCCCGCAGCGCGGCTCCGTAGGCAAGCGCGTCGACGTAGCGATCCTCGGGCTCGTTCTCGAGCGCGCGGAGGACGGCCTTCGAGAGCGCCTCCGGGATGCCCTTCTCGTAGCTCGTCGGCGGTAGCGGGCGCTCGTTCTCGCGGCGGATCGCCAGCTCGGCGAGGCTGTTGCCCTCATATGGGAGGCGGGCGGTGAGCAGCTGGTAGGTGACGACGCCGAGCGAGTAGACGTCCGAGATCGGCGTCGCCTCTTCGCCGCGCGACTGCTCCGGCGACAGGTAGGCGGCGGTGCCGACGACGGAGCCGACCTGGGTCAGCCGGGTCTGCTCGGCGGCGCGGGCGATCCCGAAGTCGGCGAGCTTGACCGTCATCTCGCGGGGGCCGCCGGCCGGACCGCCGATGACCATCAGGTTCCCGGGCTTGACATCGCGGTGGATGATCCCCATCCGGTGGGCGTACTCGAGACCGGCGCACGACTGGGCGGCGATCTCGACGGCGGTGGCAGGCTCGAGCGCGCCGTCGCGCTGCAGCAGCTGCGCGCCGGAGCGGCCCTCGACGAATTCCATGACGATGAAGTGCCGGCCCGCGTCGACCCCGGTGTCGTAGACCTGGACGATGTTGGGGTGGACGAGCTTGGCGACGGCGAGCGCCTCGCGGCGGAACCGCGCGACGAACTTCTCGTCGTCGGAGAGATGCTCGGCGAGGACCTTGACGGCGACGGTCCGCTCGAGCACGCGGTCGGTCGCCCGGTAGACGGTCGACATCCCGCCGCTGCCGAGGCGGTCGCCGAGCTCGTATCGGTTGGCGATCGTGGAACCGCTCATCGGCTCCGCTCCTTGCTGTCGTGCTTCGGCTTGCCGCCGTGCTCCGGCTTCGGCTCCGGCTTGTCGATCTTCTGCTTGCCGGCGGCGGATTTCTTGCCGCCGCCGGGGACGACGCCGCCGCCGGGGCCGTTGCCGTTCGGGTTGCCGGGGTTGCCGGGCGGTCCGGTCGGAGGCTCCGGCGTGGTGCTCGTTGAGGTCGTCGTGTTCTTCGTCGTGTCCGTAGTCGTCGTCGTGCTGGTCGAGGTCTCGGTCGGAATCGACTCCGTCGGCGTCGGGACCGTGTCGGTCGTCTCGGTCGTCGTCGAGCTCGTCGTCGGGTCCGGCTCCTGGCACTGCGAGTCGATCTGCTTGCCGAGGTTGTCGAGCATCTGGTTCATGTCGTCGATGAACTGCTGATCGACGCCGTCGAGGCCGTCGACCGCCTGCTGAAGCGACTCGAGGCTGGTCTCGGCCGAGTTCGAGCCCGTGCAGTCACCGGCGTCGAAGCGCTCCTGGATCTGATCGAGCTTGGCGTTGATCTCCGTGATCGTCTCGGGCGGGAGGTCGACTTTGACCTGGTCGTTCGAACCGCATCCGAGCATGAGCAGTGCGGCCGCGGCGACGGCCAGGCACAGGGCGATCAGACGTCCGGGAGACGACATCGGCGGCGAGTGTAGCTGCGGCCTCATCGCCCCAGAAAGAGCCTGCGTGCGAGGTGTTCCGGGAGGCCGGCGACCTCGATCGAGCGCGCCGCCCTCTCGATGTCGTAGCCGACCCGGTGATAGGTCGCCTCCCAGGTCTCCGTGTCGAGCTCCAGCCAGGCCGCGCGCGGATCTCCGTCGCGCGGCTGGCCGACGCTGCCGGGGTTGATCAGCCAGCGGCCCTCGTCGATCTCGAGGCGGGTTCCGGCGCCGGCCTGCCAGCCCCGCGCCTCGTCGTCGTCGCCATCGGTCGCCGAGAAGAAGAGCGCGACGTGCGAGTGGCCGACGAAGCTCACCCGCTTGTCCTGGACGGCGAGGCAGTCGGCCGCCTGCTCGGGCCAGAGGACGTATTCCCAGACGGGATCGCGCGGGGAGGCGTGGTAGAGCGCCGCGGCGCGCGACGTGTCGGAGGGGGAGAGGCCGGCGAGGAAGCTGAGGTTCCTATTCGAGGTGTGATCGGCCGTCCACTCGACGGCGGCCGCGGCGGCCGAGGAGAAGGTCGACGTGTCGAGTTCGCCGAGGACCGCGAGATCGTGATTGCCGACGAGGCAGACGTCGCAGCGGTCGCGGGCAAGCTCCACGCACAGATCCGGGTCGGCGCCGTAGCCGATCACGTCGCCGAGGCACCAGCGCTCGGCGACGCCGACCTCGTCGGCGTCGCGGAGGACCGCCTCGAAAGCGGGATGGTTGGCGTGGATGTCGCTGAAGACGGCTACCTGCATGGGCCTGGGCGTGCGGCGTCGCGGCGTGTCGGCGCCGTGCGCGAGCCGGTCTATCGTAGGTGCGGATGGCGTCGAGTGGGCGTTCGGCCAGCGGATCCGGTCCGGCGGCGACGATCGCCCGGCTCGTCGTCGTGGCGGTCGCGGCCGTCCTCGTCGCCGAGCTCGCGGTCGTCCTCCTGGCCCCGGCCGACACCGGTCCGGATCCGATCCCCGTCGAGGCGTCGCAGTGGTTCGATCCGGCGGCGAGCGACGCCGCGGCGGCCTACCAGTCCGGCCAGCGCAACCTGTTCCTGCTCGCGTTCGCCGTCGAGCTGATCGCCCTGGCGGCGCTGGCCCTCGGCCGGCCGCGTGCGACCCGCCGGCTGCTCGACCGGCTCGGACGGCGCCCGATTATCGGCGCCGCTGCGGCCGGCGCGGGGATTTCATTGCTCTTGGCCATGCTTGCGCTCCCGATCGGCCTGATCGCCCACGAACACGCCGTCGACGTCGGGATCTCCACCCAGGACCTCGGCTCCTGGCTCGCCGACCGCGGCCGCGGAGCGCTGATCGCGGCCGTCCTCGCGGCGATCGGGGCCGTCGTCCTGGTCGGGCTCCAGCGGCGAATACCGCGGCTCTGGTGGGTTGCCGGGACCGCGATCGTGATCGCCTATGCGGTCCTCAGCACCTGGCTGACGCCGGTCGTCCTCGCGCCGCTGTTCAACGACTTCGAGGAGCTGCCGCCGGGCCCGGCCCGGCGCGCGGTGGTCGAGCTCGCCGATCGCGCCGGCGTCGAGGTCGGCCACGTCTACGAGGTCGATGCCTCGCGCCGGAGCACGGCGGTCAACGCATACGTCGACGGGATCGGATCGAGCCGGCGGATCGTGCTCTACGACAACCTCCTCGACCGCGCCGATCGGCCCGTTCTGCGGTCCGTCGTGGCCCACGAGCTCGGACACGTCGCCAACGACGATCTGCCTCGCGGACTGCTCTTCGTCGCGATCGTCGCCCCGCTCGGGATGCTGCTCGTCGCCGTCGCGGGCGCTGCCCTGGCGCGGCGCGGCGGCACCCGTCCCGGCCTCCCCGCGGCGATCCCGGCCTTCGCGCTGATGATCGCGTTGGTCACGTTCGCGCTCAACCTCGCGGGCAACCAGCTCTCCCGCCGGGTCGAAGCCAGCGCCGACGCGTTTGCCCTGCAATTGACGGACGATCCGCGCGGGTTCATCGCGCTCCAGCAGCGACTCGTCGCCGCGAATCACGGCGACCCGGACCCTTCCGGGCTCGTCGACGGGCTGCTCGAAACGCACCCCACGGCGGTCGATCGAGTCGGTTCGGCGCTTGCCTATGCGGAGGAGCGGGGGATCGACCCGGGCGAACCGGCGTTCGCCCCCGCGCGCTGAGGTCGTCGGAGGGCCTTGTTAGGGTGCGGCCGCTCTGCATCCAGACAGGAGGAATCCAAGTGACCAAGGCTGAATTCATTGACCGCGTCGCCAGCGACGACCGGATCGACAGCAAGAAGGCCGCGACGGACGCGGTCGAGGCCGTGCTCGACGGGATCGTCAGCTCCCTGAAGGCCGGCGAGGACGTGAACTTCACCGGTTTCGGGAAGTTCAGCGTCAACGAGCGCGGACCCCGTCAGGGCGTCAACCCCCGCACCGGTGAGCGGATCACGATTCCGGGCGGCAAGGTTCCGAAGTTCTCGGCCGGCGCCGGTCTGAAGAGCGCCGTCAAGGGCTCCTGAGCCCGACCCCATTCGCAGATCGGCTTGCGGCGCTCCAGAGTGAGCGCCGCAGCCAGGTCTGTCTTGGACTCGATCCGATCCCCGGCCAGGGCCTCTGGTCGGGGGGCGGCGGCGGTTCCGGCGCCCGAGAGCGCGCAGCCGCCGCCGTCGAGGCGGGTTGTCGCGAGCTGATCGCGGCCGCCGGCCCTGCGTGCGTGGCCGTCAAACCGCAGCTCGCCCGCTTCGAGGCGCTCGGAGCGCCCGGGTGGGCGGCCCTCGAAGCCGTCGTCGCCGCTGCCCACGACGCGGGCCTGCTCGTGATCGCCGACGGCAAGCGCGGCGACGTCCCGGTCAGCGCCTCCGCATACGCCGATGCCCTCTTCGGCGCCACCGAGACGCCCTGGGGATCGTTCCCCGGCCTCGGCGCTGATGCCGCGACCCTCAACCCGCTCATGGGCGGGGACTCGCTCGCACCCCTCGTCGACGCGGCCGCATCGACCGGGTCGGGAATCTTCGTCCTCGTCAGGACCTCCAATCCCGGCGCGGCCGACTTCCTCGACGCCGATGCTGGGGGGGCGCCGCTCCACGAGCGGGTCGCGGCGCACGTCGCCGGCCTCGCCGACCGGCTCGCCGGCTCCGGTGAGTTCAGCGGCGCCGGGGCGGTGGTTGGCGCAACCGAGCCCCGCTTCCTGGCCCGGCTCCGCGAGCTGATGCCCCGCGCGATCTTCCTGCTGCCCGGCGTCGGCGCCCAGGGCGGGTCCGCCGACCAACTCGCCGCGGCGTTCACCGGTCCCGGCTCCGCGCTCGTCACGGCGTCGCGAAGCGTCGCCTCGGCCGACGATCCCGCCGCCGCCGCGGAGGCGCTGCGGTCGCAGGTCTGGTCGATCGCCGGCGATTGAGCCCGCGGCCCTAGAGTCCCGCGGGTGGAAGCGACCCCGAACGAGAGCAGCAGCCCGACTGCCGCACTGAGCGACGCGATCGCGGCGGCCGCCGCCGACCTCCATCCCGGCGTTCCCGCCGCCGGGCTGGAGCGTCCGCCGCGGCCCGAGTTCGGCGACTATTCGACCAACGCAGCGATGCTCGCCGCACCGCTGATCGGTGAACCGCCCCGCGATGTCGCCGCCCGCCTCATCGACGGCGTCGGCAGCCGGCTCGGCGACGATGTCGAGCGGATCGACGTCGCCGGACCGGGATTCCTGAACCTGCACATGTCGGAGGGCTGGGTCCGCGAGGCGGCGGCACTGATCGCCTCACGGGGCCGCCGGTTCGGCTCCGGGGTCGCCGACCGCTCCTCGTCGATCCTCGTCGAGTTCGTCAGCGCCAACCCGACCGGGCCGCTGACGGTCGCGAGCGGCCGTCACCTCGCCTACGGCGACTCGCTGGCGCGGGTGCTCGAGTTCGCGGGCCACCGCGTCAGCCGCGAGTACTACCTGAACGACGCCGGCAGCCAAATCGAGTTGTTCGGCGCGTCGATCGCCGCCAGGATCGCCGGCTCGCCGGTGCCCGAGGGCGGCTACGAGGGCGACTACGTCGCCGACCTCGGCGAGCGGATCGTCGCCGAGCACGGCTCCGGTCTCGATGCCGCGGAGCTCGGCGCCCGCGGCGTCGAGATGATGATTGCCGGGATCCGGGAGACGCTGGAGCGGTCGCGGGTCCACTTCGACACGTGGTCGTCGGAGCGCGCGCTCCACGAGGCCGGCGCGACCGACGCCGCGATCTCCGATCTGCGCGGCCGCGGCCTCGTCTACGACAGCGACGGCGCCGTCTGGCTGCGGACCTCGGAGTTCGGTGACGACAAGGACCGCGTGCTCATCCGCGCCGACGGGACGCCGACGTACTTCGCCGCCGACATCGCCTACCACCGCGACAAGCTCGAGCGGGGCCCCGACCTCCTGATCGACGTCCTCGGCGCCGACCATCACGGCTACGTCGACCGGATGCGGGCGGCGATCGTCGCTCTCGGCGCCCCGGCATCGGCCTTCGAAGCGCCGATAATGCAGATGGTCAACCTCGTCGAGGGCGGCGAGCGGGCGCGGATGTCGAAGCGCCGCGGCGACTTCGCCAAGCTCGACGACCTCCTCGACGACATCGGCGTCGACGCGACCCGCTTCTTCATGCTGATGAGGAGCCACGAGACGCCGATCGACATCGATCTCGAACTGGCTCGCACGCACTCATCCGACAATCCCGTCTACTACGCCCAGTACGCCCACGCGCGGATCTGCAGCCTGTTCAGGACCGCCGCCGAGCGCGGCACCGAGAGCGGCGACGACCCGGTCCCGCCCGGGACGCTCGAGCCCGTCGAGCGGGCGCTGATCGCGCGGCTGCTCGAGATGCCCGACCAGATCGCCCGTGCCGCCGGCAAGCGCGAGCCCCACGGCATCTCGACCTACGTGCGCGAGGTGGCCGCCGACTTCCACGCCTTCTACCGCGATTGCCGGGTCGTCGGCGCGGGCCCCGGCCTCGAGCAGGCCCGGCTGACCGTCTGCGCCGCAACCCGCGACGTGATCGCGACGCTCCTCGACCTCCTCGGGGTCGAGGCGCCGGAGGAGATGTGAGCGGTTGACACCGCGGGTTGACGCCGGAGCCGCTGGCTCGGCGCCGGCGGGGTGGAGGATCGTTCTCGCCCTCGCGCTGGTCGGGGCCGCGCTCGGGTTCGGCTGGGGCATCGCCGACCGCCCGCTCTACAGGGCGACCGCGACCGTCGTCGTCGAGAGCGACTCGCAGGGCGCCGATCAGGCCCGCCTCGAACGGTTCGCCGAGCGGGGCGAGAGCGAACAGGTCGCGACCCGCGCCGCCGGCATTCTCGGCGACGACGTCCCCGGCGCCGACCTGCTCGCCGACGTCACGGTCCGGCCGTCGCCGCAGGGCGGCTTCGTGACCGTCTCGGCGACCGCTGAGGCTCCGGACGTGGCCGCAGCCGCGGCCGACGGCTTCGCCCGGGCGCTCGTCGCCGTCGAGGGCGATCCGCTCGCGCTCGGGAAGGCGGCGGCGATCCCCGCCTCCCCTTACGAGGACCGGCCTGCCGGCCTCTGGGCGGGAATCGGCTTCCTGGCCGGGCTGATCGTCGGCCTGGTAGCGGTCGCCGTGCTCCGCCTCTCGCGCCGGCGGAGCGGAGCCGACGTCGATCCGGGCGCCGGGGCCTCATCGCCGCCGCCGCGGCCGTCGCCGGATTCGGCGGAGCCGACGGCAACGCCTCGGCCCGTTCCGGCGCGCGGCGAAGATCCCGTCCCCGGATTCGCGGACCGCGTCGGCGCGGCCATCGTCGGGTTCGATCCGGGCCCGGCCGGCGCCGTCGTCCCCGGGGAGACCGGCGGGATCGCGATCTCGCGCCCCGCCGCCCCCGACGTCGGGATGCTCGCCGACCGGATCGGCCTGCGATCCGGTCACGGCCCGCCCACGCTCGCCGTCACGGCCGTCGGCGATGCGCACGGCCCACCCGATTCGGCCGGGCTGGCCGCGGCGCTTGCGACCGCAGCCGCCGGAGCCGGCCGTCGCGTGCTCCTCGTCGATGCCGATCTCGGCTCGGCCGAGCTGTCCGACCGTCTCGCGCTCGCTCCCGACCCCGGCCTGCGCGACTACCTCGACGGCCGCGCCGCGCCGCGGGACGTCCTCCGCAGCGTCACGTCCGGGGGCGGGACCGGATTCGCGTGCGTCCCCGCCGGCGGCCGGAGCGGCGACGCCGGCATCACCGGACCGCGGTTCGCGGCGCTCGTCGACCGCCTGTCCCGGGTCTACGAGCTCGTCCTCTACGTCGCCCCCCCGATTCTCGGCAGCGAGGACACCGACACCCTCGTCGAGCTCGTCGACGGAGTGGTGGTCCTCGTCGGCCCCGGGGCCGGGGCCGACGATCTCGACCAGGTCGCGGGGCTCCTCGAGGGCGTCACCGTCAGCGCCGTCGCCGCTTCCTCGCGCTGAGGAGCCCGATCCCGGCGCCGCAATCCGCCCCGCAAGCGGGGGATTTCAGTGCCCGCTCCGATTCCGGTCGCGTACCATCGCCGTCGTGGCCGCATACAGCGCACCGGGAGACACCTCCCGGCGGATCTCCTGGTTCAACCGGCTGCTCGGGCCGTTGGCTTTGATCGCGGTGCTGGTCGCCGTCGGCCTGATCGTCTCGTCGAACACGGGCGACAGCAGCAAGGCAGAGCAGGACACGACGGCCAAGATCAACTCCGAGGGCAAGTCCAAGAACGGTCCCGAGAACCCGAAGACCTACGTGGTCGAGGAGGGCGACACGCTCAGCGGGGTCGCTTCCAAGTTCGGCGTCTCCACGAAGCGCCTCGAGCGATTGAACCCGGACATCGACCCGCAGACGCTGAATGCCGGCCAGGAGCTGAAGATCCGCTAGATGCGGGCAGCGGGGTTGCGAACGGCGGCCCGGGTGCGTCTCGTCCCGGCACTGGTGCTGGTCGTGCTCGTCGTGGCGCTGGTTCCCGGCGCGGCGGCGGCGGAGCGGACCGCGCCTGAGCGGGTTCCGCGGATCGATGCGGCGTCGTGGCTGCTGATCGACCTCAAGGACCAGGCCCCGCTGGCCGCCCATGCGCCGACAGAGCGGCGGGCGATCGCGAGCACGACGAAGCTGATGACCGCCTACCTGGCCCTTCGCGAACTGAGGATGGATCAGCGTCTGGTCGTCCCGAAGTACCAGCCGGCGCCGGCGGAGTCGGTCGCCGGCCTGATCGAGGGCGAGAGCCTGACGGTCCACGACCTGCTCGTCGCGATGATGCTGCCGAGCGCGAACGACGCTGCGTTCACGGTCGCCGACGGCGTCTCGGGCTCGGAGGGGGCGTTCGTCGACGAGATGAACGACGCCGCACACGACCTCGGCCTGACCGGCACGAGCTACGCGAACCCGATCGGCCTCGACGCGAAGAAGAACTACTCGACGGCTGCGGATCTGACGACGCTCGCCCAGGAGTTGCTCGCCGACAAGCGGTTCCGGAGGATCGTCGCGATGCCGAGGGCGACGCTGAAGAGCGGCGACCACCCGCGCGTCGTCACGAACACGAACACCCTGTTGCTCAGCGACCCGTCCGTCGACGGTGTCAAGACCGGGCACACCACCGAAGCCGGATACGTGCTGGTCGCGTCGGCGAAACGGGAGGGCGTTCCGCTCCTCGCTGCCGTGCTGGGGGCACCGAGCGAAGCCGCGCGCGATGCCGACGCCGAACAGCTCCTCGACTACGGCTACTCGCTCTACGACCGCGACACACCCGTCGTGCGCGAGGGCGAGGAGGCGAGCGCATCGGTCCGCTACGAGGACGAGCCGCTGGCGCTGGTCGCCCGGCGCGGGATCGACGTCCGCGTCCGCGAGGACCAGAAGGTGAAGGTCGACGTCGAGGCCCCGGCCGAGGTCGAGGGCCCCGTCGCGGCGGGCGCGAAGCTCGGCGAGGCGACCGTCACGGTCGACGGCAGGTTCGTCGATCGGACGCCGCTGGTCGCGGCTCAGGCGATCGACGCGCCGACGATCATCGACAAGATCGGTGGGCCGCTCGTCGCGGTGCTGATCATCGTCGTCGCGATCGTCATACTGGCCGCAGTCGTGATCGCCCTGCGCCGTCGCAGCAAAGACGGAGACAGCGACGGTCGCGACCCGGAGGAGAGAATGAGGACTCGCCAGGAGCGGATCAGGAGAAGAAGAGGGGGGGACGTCGGGTGATCCTCACCGTGACGCTCAACATCGCGCTGGATCGCACGGTCGCGGTGCCGCGGGTCGCGCTCGGCAACCGCCATCGCGTCGTCGATTCCCGTCGCGCCGCGGGCGGCAAGGGCGTCAACATCGCGCGGGCGCTGAAGGGCCTCGGGGAGCCGGTGATCGCGACCGGGTTCGCCGCCGGACCGACCGGCGCCCGCATCCGCGAGCTGCTCGACGGCGAACAGGTCCTCTACGACTTCGTCGAGGTGGCGGGCGACTCACGCACGAACCTCTCGATCGTCGACCCGACCTCGGGCGAGCAGACCGAGATCAACGAGCGCGGTCCGAACGTGTCTCCGGCCGATCTCGAACGCTTCATGGAACGGATCCTCTACCTCGCCGGGGGCGCCGAGTTCTGCGTCATCGCCGGGTCGCTTCCGCCCGGCGCCGACGCCGATCAGTACGCAGCGCTCATCGCCGGTCTCCGGGCCGCCGGAGTACCGACGCTCCTCGACACCGACGGCGAGCCGATGCGCGTCGGCCTCCGGGCCCAGCCGTCGGTCGTGGTCCCGAACGTCGCCGAGGCCGAGGAGGCCGTCGGCTACGAGTTCACCGAGCCGAGCGACCTCGTGCCGGCCGTCGACGGGCTCGTCGGGATGGGCGCCGAGGAGGCGATCATCACGACGCCGTCGGGCTGTATGGCGCTCGTCGGGGCGGGTCACGCGCGCACGCACTACGAGGCGTCGATCGAGCCGCTGGCGACCGTCGCCAGCGTCGGCTCCGGCGACGCCTTCCTCGCCGGCTTCGTCGCGGCGCGGCGGGCCGACCGCCCGATCGAGGACTGCCTCGCCTACGGCGTCGCCTGCGGCGCCGAGTCGACCCAGCACCTCGGCGCCGGCACCCTCGACGCGGTCGAGGCGGCGAAGCTGACCGGGCGGGTCACCGTCGAGCGGCTCTCGGCGCCCCTCCACGTCGCCTGAACGCGGCCGCGGCCCCCTCCGGACCCGTCCCCGGCGACCCGTTTCCCCGCAGTTTCCGGACGCCGGGCCTTTCCGGCCCGTCATCCGCGGCGCCTACAATCGTCTCTCCGCAAACGACCAAGGGAGCGCCACCAGTTGGAAGTTGAGATCGGACGGGGAAAGAAGGCTCGTCGCGCCTATGGGTTCGACGACATCGCAATCGTGCCCTCGCGGAGAACGCGGGATCCCGACGACATCGACATCACCTGGAACCTCGGCCCCTACCGGTTCGAGCTGCCCCTCCTCGCCTCGGCGATGGACGGGGTCGTCAGCCCGAAGACCGCGGCGCTGATCAACAAGCTCGGCGGGCTCGGCGTCCTCAACCTCGAGGGCATCTGGTCCCGTTACGAGGACGCCGACGAGCAGCTCGCCCGGATCGCGGCGGCTCCCCCCGGCCAGTCCACCCACCTGATGCAGGAGATCTACGCCGAGCCGGTCAAGCCGGAGCTGATGGCCCAGCGGATCGAGGAGATCAAGGCCGAAGGTGCCGTCTGCGCCGGGTCCCTGACCCCCCAGAAGGTCGGCGAGTACTACGAGGTCGCCCTCGAGGCGGGCCTCGACATCCTCGTCGTCCAGGGCACGGTCATCTCGGCCGAGCATGTCTCTTCGACGTCGGAGCCGCTCAACCTCAAGGAGTTCATCGCCAGCGCGCCGGTGCCGTGCGTCGTCGGCGGCTGCGCCTCCTACTCGACCGGGCTGCACCTGATGCGGACCGGCGCGGTCGGCGTTCTCGTCGGGGTCGGCCCCGGCGCGGCCTGCACGACCCGCGGCGTCCTCGGGATCGGTGTCCCGCAGGCGACGGCGATCGCCGACGTTGCGGCCGCCCGCTCCCAGCACATGCTCGAGACCGGCCAGTACTGCAACGTCATCGCCGATGGCGGCATGCGCACCGGCGGCGACATCTCGAAGGCCGTCGCCTGCGGCGCCGACGCCGTGATGATCGGCTCGCCGCTCGCCCGTGCCGCCGAGGCCCCCGGCCGCGGCTACCACTGGGGCATGGCCACGTTCCACCCCTCGCTGCCGCGCGGGACCCGGGTCACGACGACTCAGGACGGGAGCCTCGAGCAGATCCTGCTCGGGCCGGCCAACGAGAACGACGGCACGTTCAACCTGATGGGAGCGCTGCGGACGTCGATGGCGACCACCGGCTACGAGGACATCCCCTCGTTCCACCGGGCCGAGGTCATGGTCGCGCCGGCCCTGCAGACCGAGGGCAAGCAGCTGCAGCGCAGCCAGTCCGTCGGCATGGGTTCCAACGGCAAATCGGCCGTCGCCAACGGCGTCGCGGTCTCCGACGACTAGTGGCCGAAGCGCTCTCGCCTGAACGTCCGATCGACGCCCCGGTCGTCGACCCGTCGGGCGGCGAGGCGGGAGCGGTCGGAGTCGATCGCGAGGAAGTCCTCGTGCTCGACTTCGGCGGCCAGTACTCGCAGCTGATCGCCCGGCGCCTGCGCGAGTGCGGCGTCTTCGCCGAGCTGCTGCCGCACGACACCGACATCGACCGGATCAAGCTGCGCAACCCACGCGCCCTCGTCCTCTCCGGCGGTCCCGCGTCGGTGTACGAGCCGGGGGCGCCGTCGCTGCGCACCGAGTTGCTCGAGCTCGGTATCCCGGTGCTGGGCATCTGTTACGGCATGCAGGTGATGGTCCAGGCCCTCGGCGGCCGCGTCGAGGGCGCCGAGCGGGGCGAGTTCGGGCGCACCGAGCTCTCGTTGCTCGAAGAGGGGGGACGGCTCATGTCCGGCCTGCCCGAGACCCAGCAGTGCTGGATGAGCCATCGCGACTGCGTCTACGAGCCGCCGCCCGGCTTCGCCGCCCTCGCCTCGAGCCCCGGCTCCCCGGTCGCCGCCTGCGAGGACAACGAGCGCGGCCTCTACGGCATTCAGTTCCATCCCGAGGTCGTCCACACCCCGCACGGGCAGGCGATCCTCGAGCGCTTTCTGCGCGAGGTCGCCGGCTGCGAGGAGAACTGGTCGGCCGCTTCGGTGATCGACGAGCAGATCGACCGGATCCGCAAGCAGGTCGGCGACGGCGGCGTCATCTGCGGCCTCTCCGGCGGCGTCGACTCGGCCACGGCCGCGGCGCTCGTCCACGAGGCGGTCGGCGACCAGCTCACCTGCGTGCTCGTCGACCACGGCCTGCTCCGCAAGGGCGAGGCCGAGCAGGTCGTCGAGACCTTCCGAGAGGGCCTCGGCATCAAGCTGATCCACGTCGACGCGCGCGAACGCTTCCTGAAGCGCCTCGCCGGCGTCGACGACCCGGAGACGAAGCGCAAGATCATCGGCGAGGAGTTCATCCGCGTCTTCGAGGAGGAGGCGCTCAAGCATCCCCGACGTCGGCCACCTCGTCCAGGGCACCCTCTACTCCGACGTCATCGAGTCCGGCGGCGGCACCGGCGCCGCGACCATCAAGTCGCACCACAACGTCGGCGGCCTGCCCGAGGACCTCGAGTTCGACCTCGTCGAGCCGCTCCGGATGCTCTTCAAGGACGAGGTTCGCGCCGTCGCCTCCGAACTGGGCCTCTCCGACCGCATGGTCTGGCGCCAGCCGTTCCCCGGCCCCGGCCTGGCGATTCGCATCGTCGGCGGCGAGGTCAACGAGGAACGGCTCGAGATCCTCCGCGAGGCCGACGCCGTCCTCCAGGAGGAGGTTCGCGCCGCCGGCCTCTACCGCGACCTCTGGCAGTCCTTCTGCGTCCTCCCGGTGGTGCGCTCCGTCGGCGTCCAGGGCGACGGCCGCACCTACGCCTACCCGATCGTCATCCGCGCCGTCACCTCCGACGACGCCATGACCGCCGACTGGGCCCGCCTGCCCTACGACCTCCTCGAGCGCGCCTCGAGCCGGATCATCAACGAAGTCCCCGGCGTCAACCGCGTAGCGCTGGACATCAGCAGCAAGCCGCCGGCGACCATCGAGTGGGAGTAGATCTGGCGGACCGAGGGGCGCCGGCTCGGCGTCATCGGCCGGCTCGCGACCGAAGGTCGCGTCGCCGACCTCTTCCTTGATCCGGCGGCCCTCGCCCTCGCCAGATGACTCCGGCCGAATGCTCCGCTTCGGTCGGGGGACGGTTCCACTGGGGCGGATTGTGCGTCCTGGGGACCCCAAATCCGCCCCAGTGGCCGCAAGTCGACCTCCAGCGACCCCCCCTCACTGCAAACCCGACGCCGGGTACCGGCGCGAGCCGGAAGCCCTCCGGTCCTACCTCAGCTGTACTTGTCCCACTTCTTGAGGGGCTTCGTCGGGTTGAGGACGTGGCCGCCCTCGTACCAGCCGGGGGCCGACCAGATCTCGAAGTGGAGGTGGCAGCCCTGGGCATCGCCGGTGTCGCTCTCGCGGCCGATCGTCTCGCCGGTCTTGACGCGGGTGCCTTCCTTCGGGCGGCCGCCGCGCTCCATGTGCATGTAGACGAAGTCCTGGCCGGTCTTCTTGCCGTCGATCACGAGGTAGTAGCCGGCGGCCGACTGGTAGGCGTTCGTCTGGATCGTGCCGCCGCGGGCGGCGACGATCTTCGTGCCGCACTTGGCGAAGACGTCTTGGCCCTGGTGGCCGCGTCCGGCTCCGAGGCCGTCGCCGTAGGTGTGCTTGCCGCGCAGCGGGAACTTGTAGCCGTAGTAACCGAAGCCGGCGGCGTCGCTCTTGCCGCTCTCGCCACCGAGCGCCGAGACGCGGAACTTGTACTTGCCGTTCTTTGGCGGCTTGCCGCTCGAGTCGAGGCCGTCCCAGGCGACCGACTGGTTCGAGAACGGCTGCCGGTCCCTCTCGACCATCGAATCGACGGTCTGGCCGCTGTCCTTGGAGATGATGTCGACGCGGATGTCGGCCGGGCCGTCGGCCTCGAACAGGTAGTTGAGCTCGATGTCTCTGTTGCCGTCGAAATAGGCCGTCTTCGGGGCCGCCTCGACCCGCTTGACGGCGAACCCGCCGACGGAGTGGATCGCGTCCTCGGGCTTGACCTCGATCTCCTCCGGCGACTTCGACTTGGTGCCGTAGCGGCTGACGACCGTGACCTTCCCCGACGCCGCGCCGGTGGGCACCTTGGCGACGACCGTCTTCGAGTCGACGCTCGCCGGCTCGACGACGATGCCGCCGTTCGCCCCGGGGAACCGCACCTTCGTGACGTCCTCGAGCGACTTCCCGGTGACCTCGATCTTGCCGGTCTCGGCGACGGTGCGGACGTCGAGGCAGCGGTCGCTGCAGACCACATCCTTGACCTTCGGCGGGTCCGGCGTGCCGATGCCGCCGTCGCCGGAGGCGGCTGCGACCCAGCTCAGCAGGGCGCCGAGCACGGCGAAGGCGACGAGGCTGGTCGTCCTCGTCATCGTCGTACGCGTGCGCGGGGCGCCCTTGCTCAAGTTCGACTCTTTCGTTCGGGCCTACGGGGTTAGCTGTCGGGCTCGCGCGGAAAGAGCAGCGCTACCTGGCTGTTGCCTGGATTCGCCCCATGGGTGCCGTTCCGTCGCCGGTCCGGCTCCCGTGCGGTTCCCCCGCCCCCCGGACGCGTGCGCCCGGAGATTCGGCAGGTCCTGTGCGCGCGGCAGTATATCCCCGAGACCGGTCGCCGGGATCGGCATTCCGGAGGCCGTCCGCCGTCGAATCCGGGGACCCGGGCGACCGCGCACTCCGCGCCGCGCGCCAATGGCTATCATCCCGCCGGCCGCGTGGGACCCGTCCGGGTCGGAACGCGGCTGTTTCGCGGAATGAAGACATTCGTAGCCACACCCGAGAACCGCACGCGCGACTGGTACGTCGTCGACGCCGACGGTCAGACCCTGGGCCGCCTCGCGACCCAGATCGCCGACGCGCTGCGCGGGAAGCGGAAGCCGGAGTACACGCCGCACTGCGACGTCGGAGACTTCGTCGTCGTCGTCAACGCCGAGAAGATCGCCGTCACCGGCGACAAGCTCAAGAGCAAGCGCTACTACCGCCACAGCGGCTACCCGGGCGGCATCCGTTCGCGGACCCTCGAGGAGATGCTCGACCGCAGGCCGGAGGACGTCATTCGCCGCGCCGTCAAGGGGATGCTTCCCCGCAACAAGATGGCCCGCAAGCAGCTGCTCAAGCTCAAGGTCTACGCAGGCCCTGACCATCCGCACGCAGCTCAGCAGCCGAAGACTTTGGAGGTCAACAAGTGAGCCCGAGCGAAGACGCCGAGCGCGAGCAGGGGGAAGACGCCGCCGAGGAGACTCCCGAGGCCGAGGCCGAGCAGCCCGCCGCCGAGGAATCCGCTGCCGAGGAATCCGCTGCCGAGGAGACTCCCGAGGCCGAGGCCGAACAGCCCGCCGCTGAGGAGCCCGCCGCCGAGGCCGCGGAAGAGCCTGCCGCCGAGGAGCCCGCAGCCGAACAGCCTGCCGCTGAGGAGCCCGCTGCGGAAGCAGCCGAGGAGCCCGCCGCAGAGAAGCCGGCCGCCAAGCCCGACAAGAAGGACGTCGTCCCCGGCGCCGATCTCGAGCCGATCGCGATCGGCGACGAGCGCGAGCTCACCGCCGAGGAGCGCGCCGCCCGCGAGGCCGAAGAGGAGGAGCGCCGCGCCCGCGAGGCCGCCGCTGCCGCCGCGGCCGACGACGAAGAGACGATCGCCCCGCGCACCGTCACCGTTCCCGCCGACACCCAGATCCAGGCGACCGGCAAGCGCAAGAGCGCCGTCGCCCGTGTCATCGTCCGCGCCGGAGACGGCTCGTTCGACATCAACGATCGCGGCATCGACGAGTACTTCAAGAGCAGCCAGCACGTGGCCCTGGCCAAGCAGCCGCTCGTGACCGCCGGTTACGAGGGCAGCGTCGACGTCAAGGTCCGCGTCCACGGCGGCGGCATCAGCGGCCAGGCCGGAGCGGTCCGACACGGTGTCGCCCGGGCGCTGACGGCGCTCGAGCCGGAGCTGCGCGGCGACCTCAAGCGGCGCGGCATGCTGACGCGCGACGACCGCCGCAAGGAACGCAAGAAAGCCGGCCTCAAGAAGGCCCGCAAGCGTCCGCAGTTCAGCAAGCGCTGATCTGACGGCACGGGAGGCCCCGAATGCGGCGTCCCCCTCGGCTCACGGCCTCATCGGCCTATCGCCTCGGGCTCCTTGCCTCGGGGGCTCCCGCACGCGTCAGATCAACGCTTGCTCGAAGCAGGCGCTCCTGGCGGAACGTCGTAATCATTTCGATCTATGCCTGAGCGAGAGAAGCTGTTCGGTACCGACGGCGTCCGCGGACCCGTTGGTGACGTCCTCACTCCGGAGCTGGCGCTCGCGCTCGGCCGGGCCACGGCCGCGGAGCTGCGCGGCGACCGCCCGCAGGTCCTGATCATCCGCGACACCCGCGAGTCCGGGCACATGCTCGAATCGGCGCTCGCCGCCGGCCTCGCCGCCGCCGGCGCCGACGTCTTCCTCGGCGGCGTCCTACCGACCCCCGCTGCGGCGATTCTCGTCCGCAAGCACGGGTTCGACCTGGGCGCGGTCGTCTCGGCCTCGCACAACCCCTGGCGCGACAACGGCATCAAGTTCTTCGGCCGCGACGGCACCAAGCTCAACGACGAGGGCGAGGCCCGGGTCGAGGCGCGCGTCGCCGTCGGCCCCGCGACGGGCTCGGCCTCCGGGCGCATCCGCAAGCTCGAGGGCGCCCTCGACGACTACCTGCGGACGCTCGCGTCGACCTTCGACCTCGATCTGTCGGGCCGGCGGATCGTCATCGATTGCGCCAACGGCGCCACCTACCGCGCCGCCCCGGCCGCCTTCGAGCGCCTCGGTGCCGACCTGATCACCGTCTGCGCCGAGCCCGACGGCCGGAACATCAACGAGGGCTGCGGCTCGACCCACCTCGACAACGTCGCCGCGGCCGTCGCCGAGCACGGCGCCGAGGTCGGCTTCGCCTTCGACGGCGACGGCGACCGGATGCTCGCCGTCGACGGCGAGGGTCGCGAGTTCGACGGCGACGAGATCGTCGCGATCTCCGCGCTCCACCTGCGCGAGGCCGGCGAGCTGCCAGGCGGCGCCGCCGTCACCGTGATGAGCAACTACGGCTTCCACACGGCCATGGAGCAAGCCGGAATCGAGGTCGCCACGACGAAGGTCGGCGACCGCTACGTCATCGAGGAGCTCGTCGAGCGCGGCTGGACGATCGGCGGCGAGCAGTCCGGTCACATCATCTGGACCGACTTCGCGACGACCGGCGACGGTCTCGCGGCGGCGCTGCTGGTGATGCGCGCGATCGGCGACAAGCCCCTCTCGGAGAGCCGCCCGATCGAGAAGCTCCCGCAGCGCCTCGAGAACGTCGTCGTGCCGAGTCGCGAAGCGCTCTCGGCCGCCACCGGCCTCTGGGAGGCCGTCGGGCGCGAGGGTGCCGGGCTCGAGGGCCGCGGCCGCGTCCTCGTCCGCCCGTCGGGCACCGAGCCGCTCGTCCGCGTGATGGTCGAGGCGCCCGACGAGGCCGAGTGCGAAGCGGTGCTGAGCCGCCTCGTCGCCGTCGCCAACCGCGAACTCGGCTGACCGAGCGGCCCGCCGGCCAGGCGGAGTCCCGCAACCCGGCCCGCGGCCCGCGATTTGCCGATCCAAGGGCCCGGCCGTATCCTTCTACGTCCTCTTCAACCCGGGAGACTTCATGTGCGGCATCGTCGGATATGTGGGCGGGAGGCCATGTCGCGATCTACTCATCGCCGGCCTCGAAAAGCTCGAGTACCGCGGATACGACTCCGCCGGAATCTCCGTGCTCGATCACGGGCGCATCGACTCGGTTCGCGCCGTCGGCAACCTCTCCAATCTCCGCGCTGCCGTCGCCACGCCGCGTGACGAGGGCGCCGTCGCCGTCGCCGAGGCCGAGGCGACGATCGGCCTGGCTCACACCCGCTGGGCGACCCACGGCCGGGTAACCGAGGAGAACGCTCATCCGCACAGCGACGAGGACGGCCGGATCAACATCGTCCTCAACGGCATCGTCGAGAACCACTCCGAGCTGCGCCGCGACCTGCTGGGCGACGGTCACGAGTTCAGCTCCGAGACCGACGCCGAGATCGTCGCCCACCTGATCGAGCGCCACTATGACGGCGACCTGACCGAGGCCGTCCGGCTGGCATTCGCCGACCTCCGCGGCCACTACGCGTTCGTCGCCATGCACGTCGACCATCCCGAGCTGCTCGTCGGCGCCCGGCAGGAGTGCCCGCTGGTGATCGGGGTCGGCGAAGGAGAGACCTTCCTGGCCTCCGCGATCCCCGCCTTCCTCCGCGAGACCCGCACGGTCATGCAGATCGAGAACGGCGAGATCGTGACGATCACCCCCGAGGGCGTCGAGATCACCGACGCCGACGGCAGTCCGCACGCCCGCGACATCGAAGAGGTCACCTGGGACGAGGAGGCGGCCGAGCGCGGCGGTTACCCGACTTTCATGATGAAGGAGATCCACGAGCAGCCCGATGCGGTCGCCGAGACGATCACCGACCGCCTCCCCGAGGTCGACCAGGTCGACCTCAGCGAGCTGACCCTCACACCCGAGCAGGCCGCGAAGATCCGCCGCGTCGTCGTCGTCGCATGCGGGACCTCCTACCACGCCGGCCTCGTCGGCCGATACGCGATCGAGACCTGGGCGCGGGTCCCGGTCGAGATGGACGTCGCCTCCGAATACCGCTACCGGGACCCGGTCGTCGGCACCGACGACCTCGTCATCGGCATCACTCAGTCGGGCGAGACGGCCGACACCCTTGCGGCGATGCGGCTCGCCCGCGAGCGCGGCGCTCACGTCCTCGCGATCACGAACGTGATGGGCAGCCAGGCGACCCGCGACGCCGACTCGGTCCTCTTCACCCGCGCCGGCCTCGAGATCGGGGTCGCGGCGACGAAGACCTTCACCAGCCAGGTCGCCGCCATCTACCTGCTCGGCCTTTGGCTCGCCCAGGCCCGCGACCACCTCGGCCGTGAGCGCATCTCCGAGCTGATCTCGGAGCTGAAGGCGCTGCCCCGCAAGATCGAGGAGACGATCGAGTCGTGCGACCAGCAGGTCCGCGCGATCGCCCGCAGTCACTACGAGGGCCGCTTCTTCCTCTACCTCGGCCGCCACATCGGCCTGCCCGTCTGCCTCGAGGGCGCCCTGAAGATGAAGGAGATCTCCTACATACCCTCCGACGCCTACGCGGCGGGGGAGATGAAGCACGGCCCGATCGCGCTGCTCGACGAGACGACCCCGGTCGTCTGCATCGCGACCGACAGCCCGGTGCTCGACAAGGTCCTCTCGAACGTCGCCGAGGTCCGGGCCCGCGGCGCCGACGTGATCGCGATCGGCACCGACGGGTCCGACGAGGTCGCCGAGGCCGCCGATCAGTCCCTCTTCGTGCCCCGGACCGATTGGATCCTCCAGCCGATTCTGGCGGTCATCCCGCTGCAGCTGCTGGCGTACCACACGGCACGCCAACTGGGCCTGAACGTCGACCAGCCGCGCAACCTGGCGAAGACCGTCACCGTCGAATAGACAAAACGGAGTTCAAGCCTCCACTTCCGCAACTGCAGCGTTTAGCATCCGCCGAATGCGAACGAAGCTTGTACGTCTCAGCCTCCTGACCATCCTCTCGACCGCTGCCATCGGGCTCGCCGCATGCGGCAGCGACTCCGGGAGCAGCGCCTCCGCCGACCTCGGCCCCGACCCGGCCTCGATGGTCCCCGCGGACACCCCCTTTTACATGGAGGCCGTCATCCGGCCCGAGGGGCAGCTTGGCGACGACCTTGAATCGGCGCTCTCGAAGCTTCTGATCACCGACGATTCCGGCGCCAAGATCCAGGAGGCGATCGACTCCGGTCTCGCCTCCGAGGGTGAGGACCTCACCTACGAGGCCGACATCGCCCCCTGGCTCGGTTCCCGCGCCGGCCTCTACTTCAACGGCTACGACGCCAAGACGAACGAGCCGGAGGGCGCCGCCGTCATCGCGATCACCGACGCCGGCGCCGCGCAGTCGTTCCTCGACCAGGCGCAGTCCGGCAAGACGAAGCAGCAGGACTACAACGGTGTCCAGCTCTCGGTCAGCCCCGACAACTCGGCCTACGGCATCGACGGCGACTTCCTTATCGCCGGCACGACCCAGGGCGTCGAGGACGCGATCGACGCGAAGGACGACAACTTCGCCGGGGTCGACGACTCGACGACGGGCCTCGACCAGGTCCCCGACAACAGCATCTTCTCGCTCTACGCGGATCCGCAGAAGGCGATCGACCTGATCAAGAACTCCGGCTCGCTCCCGGCCGACCAGCTCAACCAGATCGAGGACCAGCTCTCGCAGATGGGTGACGGCCCGGTCGATGCCTGGGGCACGGTCACCGACAGCTCGATGGGCTTCGGTGCCTCGGCTCCCGCGGCCGACAACGCGCCCGACCCCTCCGACCTGCTGACGACTCTCCCCGCCGACGCGTGGCTCGCCTTCTCCTCGACCGATGTCGGCGACCAGATCGCCGGCTCGATCGCGCAGTTCAAGGCGGGCTTCGAGGCCGGCTTCCAGGCCTCGGCGCCGAACATCGCCGCCCAGGTCGACCCGATTCAGGCCTTCCAGGACGCGACCGGCCTGAACCTCGAGCAGGACCTCGCCTGGATCGGCGACGTCGGCGGGTTCGTCCAGGGCACGTCGATCTTCGGGCTCGGCGGCGGCGTTGTCATCACGACCGACGACCAGGGAGCCGCCGAGGACGCGGTCGCGAAGCTCCAGGCGGCGATCGGCAAGTCCCGCGGTCTCAAGGTGACGCCGTCGCAGAACGGGTTCGACATCCAGGCCGAGGGCGCACCGCTCGGAGCCCAGGTCGCCGTCGACGACGACAAGGTCGTTATCGCTGCGGGCGCCGACAACGTCGACGACGTGCTCTCGCCGTCGGAGACGCTCGGCGACTCCGACACGTTCCAGGCGGCGGAGGACAACCTCGGCGACGGGCTCACCCCGAGCGTGTTCGTCAACTTCGCGCCGATCCTCGACCTCGTCGACAGCACCGGCCAGTCCGATCCCGGCATCGAGTCGGCCCGCCCGTACCTGAACGCCCTCGACTACCTGATCGGCGGCAGCAAGGTCGACGGTGACCGCTCGGTCGCCGGCTTCACGCTCGGCGTCCAGGACCAGCCGACCGACAGCGGCGACTCGTCGACCGCCTCGGCGGTGATAACCCCGTGACCCGCGACCCGGGCGTCGCGGCGCTCGGGATCGACCTGATCGAGATCGATCGGGTCGAGCGGGCACTGGAGCGGCGTCCCCGGCTCGCCGACCGCCTGTTCAGGCCCGGCGAGCTGAGCGCCTGCGCCGAGCGGGCGCGCCCGGCCCGCCATCTGGCCGCCCGGTTCGCCGCCAAGGAGGCGGCGATCAAGGCGCTCGGCGGCGGTTGCGCGCCTCGTGACGTCGAGGTGGTCGGCAGCCCGGCGCCGCGTCTCGAGCTGCACGGCCGGGCGGCCGAGCGGGCGACCGAGCAGGGCGTGACCCTTGCAGTCTCGCTCACCCACTCGCGCGACAACGCGGCCGCCGTGGTCCTCGCGAGCCCTGCCGGCGCCACCGCGTAGGCTCCCGGGCGTGGAGACAGTCCCCTGGCTAGACCCGCTCTTCGACGCCGCCGGGATGAGCGGGACGGATCGCTGGGCGATCGAGGACAAGGGCATTCCGTCGCTGGAGCTGATGGAGACCGCCGGTGCGGCTCTTGCCCGCGAGACCGAGCTGATCGCCCGCGGTGGGCCGATCAGGATCGTCTGCGGCAAGGGCAACAACGGCGGCGACGGGATGGTCGCGGCGCGCCTTCTGCGCGACGCCGGACACGAGGTCGACGTACTTTCGATTTGGCCGCTCGACGAACTCAGCCCCGACTCCGCCGCGAACCTCGAGCGCCTCGGGGGTGGCGCAGCCGAGGTCCCGGAATCGGGATGGGCCGATGCTCTGGCGGGCTCGGGGGCGATCGTCGACGCGATCTTCGGGACCGGCTTCGAAGGCGCCCCGCGTGGACCGGCGCTGACGGCCATCGAGGCGATTGCGGCGAGCGGTGAAGCCGGTACGCCCGTGGTCGCCTGCGACGTCGCCTCCGGGGTGGACGCCTCGACCGGCGAGATCGCCGGCGTCTCCGTCCGCGCCGACCTGACGGTCACCTTCCACGCCGCCAAGGCCGGCCACCGGATCGCCCCCGGGAAATGGCGGACCGGGCGGCTCGTCGTCGCTCCGATCGGCATTCCCGACGGGGCGCCGGGCCACCCGGTCGCCGGCGCCATCCACCGCGCCGTCCTCGACCTTGCGCCGAGGCGCGGAGCCGAGTCGACGAAGTTCAGCTCCGGGGACGTCTTCGTCGTCGGCGGCTCGCGCGGCCTCACCGGGGCGCCGACGATGGCCTCGAGCGCTGCGATCCGCGCCGGGGCGGGCTATGCGACCGTCGGCTGCCCGGAGTCGCTGGAGCCGATCCTCGAAGCGAAGCTGACCGAGGTTATGACGATCGGCCTCGACGACGTCGGCGGCGGCCTCGGCGCTGCCGCCGCGGCCCCGATTCTCGAGCGCGCGAAGCGGTCCGCCTGCGTCGTCCTCGGGCCCGGCCTCGGGCGCGCCGATCACTCCCTGAAACTCGCTCGCGAGCTCGCCCCGCGGATTCCGGCGGCGCTGCTCATCGACGCCGACGGGCTCAACTCGCTCGGCACCGATCTCGGCGCGTTGCGGGATCGCGAGGCGCCGACGGTCCTGACCCCGCACGCCGGCGAGCTCGGCCGCCTGCTCGGCTGCGACTCCGCTGAGATCTCCGCCCAGCGCCTCGCCTGCGCCCGCCGGGCGAGCACCGAATCGGGCGCCGTCGTCGTCCTCAAGGGCGACGACACGATCGTCTGCGACGGCGACCGGGTCGCCGTCAATGTCCTCGACTCGCCGGCCCTCGCCACGGCGGGAACCGGCGACGTCCTGTCGGGAACGATCGGCGCGCTTCTTGCGCGGGGGATGGAGCCGTTCGCCGCCGCGTGCGCAGGCGTCTACGCCCACGCCCGCGCGGGCCGCATCGCCGCCGAGCGGCTCGGCGCCGAGTCCGTGATCGCTGGGGACGTGATCGACTCGCTCCCCGGAGGCCTGGCTCGTTGAGCGCCCACGACCCGTTTCAGCGGGTCACTGCGATCGTCGATCTCGGTGCCGTCGAGCGCAACTGCGCGACCCTGGCCGCCGGTCTCGGCGCCGGATCGGAGCTGTGCGCCGTCGTCAAGGCCGATGCCTACGGGCACGGGATGCTCCAGTGCGCCGACGCTGCGCTGCGCGGAGGAGCAACCCGCCTGGCCGTCGCGACCGCGACCGAGGCCTTCGAGCTGCGCGAGCACGTCGGCGCGGCCGTTCCGATCTTCGCGATGGGGGCGCTCACCGGCGCCGAGCTCGACGTCGCCCTCCAGGCCCGTGCGGAGCTGACCGTCTGGCGGGCCGATTTCCTGACCGAGCTCGCCGAGCGGGCGGGGATGTTCGGCCACCGGCCGCGCGTGCACGTCAAGTACGACACCGGGATGGGCCGCCTCGGCGACCGTGAGCCCTTCGGGGTCGGGCGGCTCGCCGACGCCGCAGCCGCTGACGAGCGCGTCGAGCTCGCCGGCGTATGGACCCATTTCGCGACCGCGGACGAGGACGACGAGGCCTATCTCCGGGAACAGTTCGACCGCTTTCGCGAGGTCGCCCTGCCGCTCCAGGAGCGGCATCCCGGCATCACCCTCCACGCGGCCAACAGCGCTGCGACGCTGCGCGGCCCGGAGTTCCACTTCGGGATGGTCCGCTGCGGGGTCGCCCTCTACGGGCTCGATCCGTTCGGCAGCGACGCCTCCGCCCACGACCTCGAGCCGGCGCTCTCGCTGCACACCTACGTCGCCGATGTGAAGCGCTTCCACGAGGGCGAGTCGGTCGGCTACGGCCGCTCCTGGCGGGCGCCCGCCGACACCTGGGTCGCGGTGCTGCCCGTCGGCTACGGGGACGGCTTCAGGCGCGGGCTCTCGAATGCCTGTGACGTGCTGATCGGCGGCGAGCGCCGCCCGCTCGTCGGGACGATCTCGATGGACAACGTGACCGTCGACCTCGGACCGGAGACCGACATCGAGCCGGGCGCGCCGGCGGTGCTGATCGGCTCCCAGGACGGCGAGGAGGTCAGCGCCGAGGAGCTCGCCGACCGCCTCGGAACGATCAACTACGAGATCCCCTGCGGGCTGACCCGGCGTGTGCCCCGCGCCTACCGGAGCTGAGCGCGATGGCTGCGAGCCGCCCGACCCATCTGACCCGGCTCGAGGAGCGATTCGGCGAGGCGCCTGCCATCGAGGTGGCGCGGTCGGGCCTCCGCGACGTCGCCGACCGCGCCTGGCTCGTCGGCGGCGCGGTTCGCGACGCGATCCTCGGCGGCGAGGTCGTCGACGTCGACATCGCCTTCGACGGCAACGTCGAGGCCGCCGCTCGCCAGATCGCCGCCGACGGGGACGGGCATCCGTTCGAGCTCTCCGACGAGTTCTCGACCTGGCGGGTCGTCGGCCGCGACGGCGACTGGAAGGTGGACGTCGCCGCGCTCCGGGCCGACTCGATCGAGACGGACCTGCGGCTGCGCGACTTCACGGTCAACGCGGTGGCCGTCCCGCTTGCGGGCGGCACGCCGATCGACCCGACCGGTGGGCTCCACGACCTCGAGGCCGGCGTGCTGCGGGCCTGTTCGGAGCGCTCGTTCGCCGACGATCCGCTGCGGGTGCTCCGCGGCGCCCGCTTTGCCGCGACCGCCGGCTTCGAGCCCGATCCGGAGACGGTCGAGCTCGCCCGTCGCGAGGCGCCCCGCGCGGGAGAGCCGGCGGGCGAGCGTCAGTTCGCCGAACTGGCGGCGCTGCTCGCCGGCCCCGAGCCGATCGCCGGCCTCGGGCTCCTCGACCGCTTCGACGCGACGGCGGTGCTGTTGCCCGAGATCGCGGCCCTGCGCGGGGTGGGCCAGAGCGCCAACCACCACCTCGATGCCCACGATCACACGCTCGAGGTGCTGCGGCGGATGCTCGAGGTCGAGAAGGACCTGCCCCGCTTCTGCGGCCCGGCGGCCGACGCCGTGGCGGCGAAGCTGGCCGAGCCGCTCGCCGACGACGTCACCCGCGGCGACGCGTTGCGGTGGGCGGCCCTGCTCCACGACATCGGCAAGCCGCCGACCCGGACCGAACGGGAGGGCTGGGTCAGCTTCCTCGGCCACGACGCGACCGGGGCGGAGATGGTCACCGCGCTCTGCGGCCGGTTGCGGACCTCGCGCCGGTTCGCCTCGCACCTTGCGGCGATGACCCGCGACCACCTCGTCCTCGGCTTCATGGTCCGCGAGCGGCCGCTGCCGCCGCGCCGGGTCTGGGACTACCTGAGCCGGACGTCCCCGCAGTCGATCGACACGACGCTGCTGACCGTCGCCGATCGTCTCTCCGCCCAGGGCGGGGGGGTGCCGGAGGAGGCGATCATCGGCCACCTCGAGCTGGCGGGCGAGATGCTGGTCGCCGCGGTCGAGTGGGAGCGGGAGGGGCCGCCCGCGCCGCTGCTCCGCGGCGACGAGATCGCGGCCGAGGCGGGCATCGACGCCGGCCCGGCGCTCGGCGAGGCCGTCCTCGAGCTCCAGGCCGCCCAGTACACGGGCGAGGTGACCGATCGCGCCGCCGCGGTCGCGCATCTGCGCGCCTGGGCCGCCGGGCGATAGCCTGCCCCGCGCGTGCCCGAGACCGTTCCCGACTGCATCTTCTGCGCCATCGCCGCCGGCGAGTCCCCGGCCGAGATCGTCGACTCCGACGAGCACACGGTCACGCTCATGGACATCAACCCGGCGACGAAGGGCCACGCGCTCGTCATCCCGCGCAACCACTCCGAGGATCTGCTCGCGATCCCCGACGACGACCTCGTCCACACCGCCGTCGCCGCCCAGCGGATCGCCCGGCGAATGGAGGCGACTCTCCGTCCCGACGGCTTCAACCTCCTCAACGCGACCCGCGCCGCCGCCTGGCAGACCGTCTTCCACTTCCACATCCACGTGATCCCCCGCTACGAGGACGATCCGCTGAAGCTGCCTTGGATCCCGCGCGCGGCCGACATGGACGAGATCTCCGCAATCGCCGCCGCCATCAGGGAGGGCTAATGACCGAATCCGACGAGAACCCGATCAGGCTCGAGCGCGACGGCGATGTCGCCGTGCTCGTCCTCGACGACCCGCCGCTCAACCTCTTCACCGAGCGGACGTTCGTGGCGATGCGCGAGGCCCGCGACGCGGTCGCGGCCTCCGACGCCCGGGCGATGGTCTTCCGCGCCGAGGGCAAGGTCTTCACGGGCGGCGTCGACGTCGGCCGCGTCTTCGCCGACGTCTCCGGCAGCGAGGAGGGGTCGCGCCTCGCCGCCGACGGCATCCGCGAGTTGCAGGCGTTCGAGTCGCTGGAGATCCCGACGCTCTCGCTCGTCCATGGCCTCTGCCTGACCGCCGGCCTCGAGGCCTCGCTCGGCTGCGACATGATCTGGGCCGCCGAGGGCGCCCAGTTCGGGCTCGTCGAGCGGGTCGTCGGGCTGACCCCGTTCGGCGGCGGTGTCCAGCGGATGGCCGAGCGCGCCGGACCGGCGCGGGCGCGCGAGTTCGTGATGACCGGCGGGCTCTACGACGCCGCGAAGATGTACGAGTGGGGCGTCGTCAACCGTGTCCTGCCGGCCGACGAGCTGCTCGAGAAGGGCATGAAGTTCGCCCGCGAGCTCGCCGCCGGGCCGACGATCGCCCACGGAGCCACGAAGCGCCTGATCCGCGCCTACCTCGACGGCGGCATCGCCGCCGCCGACGCGACGGTGCCCGAGATCGCCGGCCCGCTCTTCGACTCCGACGACCTCAAGAACGCCGTCAAGAGCTTCCTCGCCGACGGTCCCGGCAAGGCCACATTCGAGGGGAGATAGCGCTGTCGAGGCCGGGAGGCTCCCGGTCGAGGACCCCGAGCGGGGGCCTCCCGGCCCGACAGCTGCGCTACCCTGCCGCGGCTGATGGCAAAGGAAGAGAAGATCGAGATGGAGGGCGAGGTCGTCGAGGCCCTGCCCAACACCATGTTCAAGGTGAAGCTCGACAACGACCACGAGGTCCTCGGCCACATCAGCGGCAAGATGCGCCGCCACTACATCCGCATCCTCCCGGGCGACCGGGTCAAGATCGAGCTCTCCCCCTACGACCTCGATCGCGGCCGCATCACCTACCGCTACAAGTAAGCGCCACGCGCCGCGATCGCTGCCAGGCGCCGCGCGCAGTCGTCAGGATCGGCGACCAGCTGATCGCGCGTGAAGCGCGCGACGGGCCAGCCGGCCGCGAGGAGCCGCTGCTCTCGATCCCGGTCGTTGTTCGCCCGCTCGCGGCCGCCGTGGAACCGGTAACCGTCGACCTCGACGACGAGCCGCAGATCCGGCCAGTGGAAGTCGACCTCGATGCCCGCGACGAACCCGTTGACGATCGGCTCCGGGAGGCCGGCGAGCCGGCTCACGAACAGCATGTCGGTCTCCCTGCCGCTCCGGACCCGCACGGGGCCGGCTGAGAGGAGGGAACGGAGGGTCCGCAGGCCGCGGCGCCGCGGCGAGGCGGCCACGAGCTCCTCGAGTCGACCGCGATTGAGGATCCGCAACGAGTCGGCGGCGATCAGGATCCGCTCCAGCTCCTCCGGCTCCGCCACCGCCGCCAGGTCGACGATCGTGCGCGCGGCACTGGTGCAGAGGATTCCGTCGCGCCCGGAGGTGTCGCAGGCGGGGACGTGGGAGCGGTGGACGACGAGGTGTTCGCGGGATCGCCGGGTGGCGGTGGGTCGCGTGATGTGGATTGGGAATAAAGGCGGTTCGGCGATCTGAAGGACTTCGGTGGCCGACCAATGGCTCGGCAGTGAGGGGTGGCCGCAGGCCAGGGCCGCCGCCTTGACCGTGGCCAGGCGGGTGAGCGGGGGAGGGGCCAGCGAATAGACGCCGGAAAAGGGCGTCGGGAACCAGCGACCTGTCGCGACGCGATCGTGGACGACGCTCTTACCGAAGCCCAGCTCGCTGAGCTGGCGGGCGGTGACTAGATGCCTTTGCCGGCCCGCCAGGTGCCGAAGCCGGCGATCCCGCCCACGAGTGGTGCGTTCGCCCGGATAGTCCGAACCTTTGCACCGCTCGTCGCCCATTTGCCCAGCCTGGCGACGGTCGCCGCGCCGATCACCACCCCTCTGTGCAAAGGCCCGGGCGAAACCGTCAGGGCTTCGTCAATCGAGCGGCGTCAGTAAGCCGTGCGGCGCATCCCGAGCGGCGTCAGTAAGCCGTGCGGCGCATCCCGCGCAGTGCGAGGGCGCCGAGGAACAACGTCAGTCCGATCAGGACGACGATGCCGGGCCAGGTGCCGTCCCAGGTGACGCCGCCGATGAAGCCCTGGCGGGCGGCGTCGACGACCTGGGTGACCGGGTTGTACTCGGCGACGGTGGCCAGCCAGCCGGTCAGCAGCGCCTGGGGGGCGTAGGCGGTGGTGCAGAGGACGGCGGCGAGGATGACCGTCTGCATCAGCGGGGAGGCGGACTGGGTCTTGAACTTGAGGGCGACTATCGACGACCAACAGGCGGCGATGATCGCCATCCCCATGACGGAGATGTAGGTGACGAGCAGCCCGAGGGGGCCGGGGAAGTGGGCGCCGACGACGATCGCGATCAGGAAGACGAAGGTGGCCGGGATGACGGCCCGGATCGCGGCCGAGAGGACGAGGCCGGTGAGCAGGACCCAGCGCGGCGCGGGGGAGGCGAGGAAGCGGTCGAAGAGGCCGAGCTCGATGTCGCGGGCGAGGTTGACGCCCATCGCCGCACCGGTGAAGCCGGCGCCCTGGAGCATGCTGACCGGGATCATGAAGCTGGCGTAGCTGTTCGTGTCGAAGCCGGGCAGCAGGGTCAGGCTCCCGAACACCGACGTCAGGCCGAGGAAGAAGATCGTCGGCGCGAGGACGCCGGGGACGGCTGCCCCGGGAACCCGGATCAGCTCGTTCGACGAGCGCCGGACGAGCGCCCGGATCGTCTCGAGATTGTTGGCGAGGCCCTCGTCCATCAGCCCATCCGCAGCCGGCGCCGGAGCGCCATCGAGCACAGCGTCAGGCCGATCGTCCCGATCAGGAGGATGCCGGCGAGGCCTTCCAGCAGAGTCCGCGCCGAGAACACCGAGATGACGGGGTCGCGGACGGCATCCACGACGAAGCTGAGCGGGTTGAACCGGGCGACCGTCTGGGCCGGCTCGAGCAGCAGGTCGGCGGGGAAAAAGGCGGTCGAGAGGAAGAGGATCACGAAGACGAGCGGGAAGGTTCCCTGGACGACGGAGGCGCTGCCGCTGCGCAGGGCGAGCGCCGCTCCGAGCGACCCGAACGCCAGCGCCGCGAGCGTGACCAGCAAGATCATCATCAGCGCGCCGAGGACGCCCTCCTCGATCGTCGCGCCGAAGACGATGCCGAGCGTCAGGAACCAGACCGCTGTAAGCGCTCCCATGACCGCCGTTCCGGCCAGCCGCCCGGCGACGATCGCGAAGCGCGGGATCGGGGCGGCCAGCAGCCGGTCGGTGAAGCCCATCTCGATGTCGATCGCCATCGCGATCCCGCCGGTGTTGCCGGCCAGCAGCGCCGACTGCAGCATCGCTCCGGCGAGCATGAACTGAAAGAGGCTGTCGACCTCTGGGAAGCCGGGGAGTCCGGTCGCTCGGCCGGCGCCGGCGCTCTGCACCGCCAGCAGCAGCGTCGGAATGATCAGCAGCGGCGCCATCAGCTGCGGGCGCCGGAGGGTCTGGCGCACCGAGCGTCGCCCGAGTGCGAGCACGATCGACAGGGTCCTCACCCCGCGACGGCCTCCGTCTCGCCAGTGCCGGGCTCGCCCTCCTTGTCGGCGCCCTCGAGGTGCTGCCCGGTCTTGTCGACGAAGACGTCGTCGAGCGTCGGCTCGACGACGTCGAGCGACTCGACCAGGATCCCGGCCTCGTCGAGGGCGCGAACCACCGGCGCGATCGCGGCGACTCCATCGGCGACCTCGAGCATCAGCTTCCCGTCCTTCGGGGGCAGCGGGTCGCCGAACCGGCTCAGGACGTCCATGCAGTCGGTCCGCTCTCCGGCGGCCAGGACCAGTTCCATCCGCGGCTTGCCGACCTCGGCCTTCAGCGACGTCGGCGTGCCCTCGGCGACGATCCGCCCGGCGCTGATGATTCCTACCCGGTCGGCGAGCTGGTCGGCCTCCTCGAGGTACTGGGTGGTCAGAAAGACGGTCGTCCCCTCGCGGTTGAGTGCCTCGACCTCCTCCCAGATCGCCTTGCGGCTGACCGGGTCGAGGCCGGTGGTCGGCTCATCGAGGAAGAGGACGCGAGGCTCGTGCACGAGCGAGGAGGCGAGGTCGAGGCGGCGCTTCATCCCGCCTGAATAGGTCCCGACGCGCCGATCGCCCGCCTTCGTCAGCCCGACCCGGCGCAGCAGGTCGTCGGCGCGGCGTCGCCCCTCGTCGCGTGGGATGCCGTGAAGCGTCGCCTGCATGCGGATCAGCTCGCGGCCGGTCATCAGCGGGTCGAGTGCCGCCTCCTGGAGGGCGACCCCGATCGCCGAACGGACATCCGCGGCCTCGTCGACGACGTCGTGGCCGGCGACGGTCGCCGTGCCGCCCGTCGGGCGCAGCAACGTGGTCAGCATCCGCACCGTCGTCGTCTTGCCGGCGCCGTTCGGGCCCAGGAAGGCGTAGATCTCGCCCTCGTCGACGTGGAGATCGATCCCGGCCACCGCCAGGACCTCCTCCGAGAACGCCCGCTGCAAGTTGTTGACCTCGATCGCGGGCATCGCCTTTCATCCTACGTCGAGTGCGCTGCGATCCGGCCTCCCGGGTACCTAAGATCACCCGTACGGAACGGATCCGGCCGACCGCAACCAAGCGGCCGACCTAGTGTTAGGGAACCTTGATGGACGCCATCCCCACATCCAGAAACCGCGCCGCGATCGTCATCGCGTGCTTCGTCGCCCTCCTCGGCTTCGCCACCGTGATCGCCTTGAGCGCGCGGAGTGCCGGAGCGACCTCGGCAAAGGTCATCGGCCAGACGAAGAAGACGCCGCAGGTCAACTGCCCCGACAAGTGCACCGTCGGCGGCTCCGTGACGGGCTTTCAGACCGTTGCCGACGGCACGAAGGGCGTCTTCAAGGTGCCGTCGAACGGTCACATCGTCGCCTGGTCCGTCGATCTCGGCAAGCCCTCCGACACCGACCAGAACACGTTCAACTCCTTCTTTCCTGACAACAAGTTCAAGGGCCAGCCCTCTGCTCGCATCTCGATCCTGAAGCCGAAGGGGAAGGGCAAGTACAAGCTCGTCAAGCAGACGCCGCCGATCGCCCTCGACTCGAAGCTCGGCTCGAAGCCCGTGATCACGCTGCGGAAGCCGCTCAAGGTCAAGCAGGGCCAGCGGGTCGCGATCACCACCGTCACCTGGGGTCCCTTCTTCTCGTCCAACCTGCCGAGCAACGACAACAAGTGGCGCGCCAGCCGCGACGAGGGAACCTGCAATCAGGACGCCAAGAAGGCGAAGCCTCAGCAGAAGAAGGGCTCGACCCGGCAGTACGGCTGCCAGTTCAAGGGCGAGCGGCTGCTCTACTGGGCCTACCTGGCGCCCAGCGGCGGCGGCAAGAACTAGCGCCTAAGCGCTGATCAGCCGCACGAGGAGGGGTTCTCCTCGCAGGCCTGGTCGAAGGCGCCCTCCGGGGTGTCCGGGTCGCCCTTCGTGTCGTTGTTGCGGCCATCGCCCTTCGCCGGGTCGGCCGACGAGCTAGCGGAGCCGGTCGTCGACTGGGTCGTGGTGGTCGGCGGCGCGTCTGTCGACTGAGTCGTCGAGGACGTGGTCGTCGGCGTCGTCACCGTCGATGCGGAGGTCGTCGAGGTCGAGGAGGTCGTGCTCGAGGAGGTGGCCGTGACCGTCACGTCGTCACCGCCGCAGCCGGCGGCACCGATCGAAGCCGCGGCGAGGGCCGTGGCTGCGAGGGCGCGGAGCGAAGCCCGCGCGCCCGTCAAGAGTCGCCGTTCGTCGCTTCCTGGCGGAGGCCGCAGTGCGGGCAGTCGCTGAGGTCGATGCCGATCAACTGACGGCAGCGACGGCACTCGGTGAGGTTCTCGGGGGCCCGGAGCAGAGCCGACTCGGAGGGGGCGAGGGGGAGCACCCGGGTGACGGGCTTGAGCTCCTCGCCGGTCTCGCGGTCGACGTAGACGCCGTCGGAGTCGGCCTCCACGAAGGCCTCCCGGCCGGAGGCCGGGGCGCGCATCCTGTAGATCTGGTGCTCGGGCACGGGCGGAACATTATCCGGTCGGCCCGCCAGGATGAGTCCATGCGCGTCCTGATCTTCCACGGCTACCTGCTGCGAGGCACCGGCAGCAACGTCTACAACGCCAACCTCGCCCAGGCCCTGTCGCGGCTCGGCCACGACGTCCACCTGTTCTGCCAGGACCTCGAGGCGGGATCCCTGGGCTGGATCGACGCCGTCGGCACCTGGAGCGACGGCGAGCTGACCGTCGCCGACGCGGCCGGCACCGCACCCGGCGACGGGTCGATCACCGCCTACCTGCCCGACATCGGCGGCGTCCTGCCCGTCTACGTCGCCGACACCTACGCCGGATTCGACGCCCGCCCGTTCCCCGACATGAGCGAGGAAGAGGTCGAGACATACGTACGGGCGAACGTCGCCGCGGTCGGCGACGTCTGCGGCCGCGCCGGCGGCGTCGACGCCGCCCTCGCCAACCACCTCGTGATGGGGCCGGTGATCCTTGCCCGCTCCGCGGCGGCGCTCGGCCCGTTCGCCGCCAAGGTCCACGGCAGCGCCCTCTCCTACACGGTGATCCCGCACCCGCGCTTCCATCCCTACGCCCGCGAGGGCATGGAGGGCGCCCGCGCCGTCCTCGTCGGCTCCCGCCACACCGCCGAGAGCCTCTGGGAGACGGTCGAGCTCGACGGACTTCGCGAGAAGACGCGGCTCGGCCCGCCCGGCGTCGACGTCGAGGCGTTCTCGCCGCTGCCGGCGGGCGCCGATCCCGCCGCCGAACTCGAGGGCCTCGCCGCCACGCTCGAATCGGCGGAGCCGGGCGGCCTCGGCCGCGACCTGCCCGCCGCCGCGGCCGCCGTCCGGTCCTATGCGACCGCCGACGGGCCGCGGGTGATCTTCGTCGGCAAGCTGATCGTCTCGAAGGGCTGCGACCTGCTCCTCGCCGCGTGGCCGCTCGTCGCCGGCCGCCATCCCGGCGCCCGGCTGCTGATGATCGGCTTCGGCGAGTACCGCGACGGCCTCCACCGCCTGGCGAACGCGCTTGCGGAGGGCGATCTCGACGATGCCCGCGAGGTCGCCCGGCTCGGCTGGGCGCTCGAGGGCGGGGAGGAGGCGCCGCTGACCCGGCTCGCCGCTTTCCTCGCCGATCCTCCCGACGGCTACGCCGACGCCGCACGCGCCGCCGCCGGCACGATCGACTGGGCCGGCCGCCTCGAGTACTCGGAGGTCGCCGAGGCCGTCCGGTCGAGCGACGCGATGGTCGTCCCGAGCACGTTCCCGGAGGCCTTCGGCATGGTCGCCGCCGAGGCTGCCGCGGGCGGAGCGCTGCCGGTCTGCGCCGATCACTCCGGACTCGCCGAGGTCGCGGCGGCGCTCGCCGAGGATCTCCCCGCCGACATCCACGACCTCACGGCCTTCCCGCTCGACGGCGATCCGGTTCGCGAGATCGCCGACCGCCTCAACCGCTGGCTCGCCCTCCCGGGCGCCGAACGCGAGGCGGCAAGCGGTGATTTCGTCCGGGTCGTCCGCGAGCGGTGGAGCTGGGAGAGCGTCGCCCGAACCGTCGTGACGGCCTCTCAGGGTGAACTCGACGCGCTCGTCCCGGTCCCCGGGCAGTAGCCGGGAAACCGCTATCACATCCCTCTCCTCAGCCGTCGAAGACCACGCGCCGCTCACTCAATAGAATGCTCGGCGGCCCATGAAGGACATGTCTCGTGCCACATTCCTGAAGCTCGCCGCCACGGCTCTTGCGATCACCCTGGTGGTCTCCGCCGTGATGGTCAACATCGACTGGCTGGGCATGGACGGCTCGACGCAGAAGGGCCCGATCATCACCCTGCTGAACGTCACGATCGTGCTCAGCGCGCTCGTCTTCAGCGTCGTGATGGTGATGATGATCTACGCCATCTGGAAGTACCGCGCCAAGCCCGGCGACGAGTCCGACGGCGAGCCGATCCACGGCAACACCAAACTCGAGATCATCTGGACCGCGATCCCGACGATCATCGTCCTCGCCCTCGGCATCTACTCGACGATCGTCCTCAACGACATCGAGGCCGAAGCCGCGGACTCGATGGAGGTCGACGTGACCGCCCAGCAGTTCGCCTGGCGCTTCGACTACCCCGAACAGGGCGTGACCTCGAACGAGCTCCACGTCCCGTCCGGCACCCAGCTCGATCTTCACCTCAACGCCCTCGACGTCCTGCACTCGTTCTGGGTCCCGGAATGGGGCATCAAGCGGGATCTCGTCCCCGGCTCAGACCTGCCCGGCGGCGACGACATCGACAACACCGTCCGGGTCACCCCGGACGTGGAGGGCACTTACTCGGTCGTCTGCACCGAGCTCTGCGGTTGGGGCCACGCCACGATGCGGGCCGCAGCCGTCGTCGAGACCCAGGACGAGTTCGACGCATGGGTCGCAGACCAGACCAAGATTCCCGAAGGAGCTGTCAGCACCGGGGCCGCGGGGGGCAAGGGTGCAGGCACATTCAGCGACCAGGTCACGAAGTGATCAGGAGGTTTTGACGACGTGGTAGCAACGATGAAGGCACCCGGGCAGCCCCGCGCGATCCTCGGACTGATCGTGGGCGCGGCCTTCGGCTTCGGCCTCGTCGTCGCCCTGCGCGCGATCAGCGGCCTCGAGATCTTCCAGACCGAGCAGACCGGCTACCCGCACATCATCGTCCCGGCCATCACCGGTCCGATCGGCTACCTGGTCGGCCTCGGTTGCTTCGACTACTGGTTCCGCTGGGCCTCCGGCGCGCCGACGATCCCCGACGACCACTCCCAGCACGGCGCCAAGACCTGGAAGGACTACTTCAAGTTCAACACCGATCACAAGGTGATCGGCATCCAGTACGTCTGCACGACGTTCGTCTTCTTCCTCATCGGCGGCATGATGGCGATGCTCGTTCGCGCCGAGCTCGCCCAGCCGGGCACGCAGATCGTCGACCCCGGCCTCTACAACGGCCTGTTCTCGACCCACGCGGCCTTCATGATCTTCCTGTTCGTGATCCCGGTCTTCGCCGGCCTCGCGAACTACGTCCTGCCGCTGATGATCGGCGCGCCCGACATGGCCTTCCCGCGCCTCAATGCGCTCTCCTTCTGGATGCTGCCGATGGCCGGCCTGCTGTTCCTGTCGAGCTACCTGGCTCCGGGCGGCACGTTCGACGCCGGCTGGACCGGTTACGCGCCGCTCTCGACCGGAGCGCCGCTCGGACAGTCGTTCTTCAACCTCGGCGTCCAGTTCGCGGGCGCATCGTCGGTGGCGACGGCTCTGAACTTCCTGGTCACGATCGTGACCATGCGCGCGCCGGGAATGAACTTCTGGCGGATGCCGCTGCTCGTCTGGGCGAACCTCTCGACCTCGCTGCTGGTCGTCGCCGCGACGCCGTTCATCGCCGGCGTCCAGTTCATGGTCCTCTTCGACCGCGCGATCGGCACGAACTTCTTCCAGGCGGCTGCCGGCGGCGACGTCATCAGCTACCAGCACATCTTCTGGTTCTACTCGCACCCGGCCGTCTACATCATGATGCTGCCGGGCTTCGGGATCGTCTCCGAGGTGATCTCGACCCACGCCCGTAAGACCATCTTCGGCTACCGATTGATGGCCCTGGCGCTGCTCGGGATCGTCGTGCTCGCATTCGCCGTGTGGGCGCACCACATGTTCGTCTCCGGCATGTTCGGATGGCTGCGCGTGCCGATGATGGTCACGACGCTGCTGATCGCCGTCCCGACCGGGATCAAGATCTTCTCGTGGCTGGGCACGTTGTTCGACTCGAAACTCCACCTCGAGAACACGTCGATGTTGTTCGCGCTCGGATTCCTGGTCACGTTCGTGATCGGCGGCATCTCCGGCGTGATGCTGGGAATGATCCCGCTGGACATCCACGTCTCCGATACGTACTTCGTGGTCGCCCACCTCCACTTCGTGCTCTTCGGAGGCTCGGTCTTCACGATCTTCGCCGGTATCTATCACTGGTTCCCGAAGATGACGGGGCGGATGTATGACGAGCGGCTCGGCCGCTTCCACTTCTACGGAACCCTTGTCGGCATGCTCGGCACGTTCATCCCGATGCACTGGATCGGCATGGAGGGCATGCCGCGACGCGTCGCCGACTACGCGGCCCAGTTCGGCAACTGGAACCTCGTGATCTCGATCTTCAGCTTCATCCTCGGCGCCGTCCAGCTGATCTTCATCTACAACATGATCGTCAGCTGGCGCTTCGGCCCGAAGGCGGGCGACAACCCTTGGCGCGCGAAGACGATCGAGTGGCAGGTGTCCTCGCCGCCGCCGGTCTTCAACTTCGACGAGATCCCGCGCGTCGTCGGCGGCCCGTACGAGTACGGCGTCCCCGGTGCCCGCCACGTGATCATGCACAGCAGCGAAGAGGGTGCCGAGGTCACCGAGCCGAAACCAGCGGTCGTCGGTGCCGCGGGCGGCGGCGGCGGAGGAGCCAAGTGAGCGATCCCGTCCACAACCCGGCGGAGATCCCGGCCGACATCGAGGGCCGCACGGTCCTCGCCTTCCTGAACGAGGTCGCCGGCGGCCGCAAGCTGCTCGGCCGCGTCCGTGACCTGGTGGACGCCGGCGCCGGCCACATCGCCCTCGCCGCGCCGCAGAACCAGCCGGTCGCCGGGCAGATCGTCGACGTCGACGAGGTCCGCGACGCCGCCCTGAGCCGCGTCGAGGTCACCCAGTCGATCCTCGCCGACTTCGGCCTCACCGCCTCCGGGTCGATCTTCGACCCGTCGCCGCCGCTCGCATTCGACGACGCCGTCCGCGCCTTCGATCCGGCCTACGTCCTCTTCTCCAGCCTTCCCGAAGCGCGCTTCGGCCTCGCCCGCAAGGACCTGATCGAGTGGGCGCGGAGCCGCACTGACGCGCCGGTCGAGCACATCGCGGTCCGCATCGAGGACGACGCCGTCCGCTGGGACGTGACCCACACGCTCGTGATCGCGACGCAGACGGTCAACGCGCCGGACCTCGTCGAGCACCTGGTCGCACTCCACGGGGAGAAGCCGCACCGGTTCACCTTCATCTCGCCGGCCTCCGGTGAGATCTCCCGCGAGGAGGTCTGCGACCGCCTCGCCGCGACGATGGCCGCCCTCTACCGGGTCGAGGCCGACGCCACCGGGCAGCCGATGGGCGGCTCGGAGCCGTTCGCCGCCGTTCGCAACGCCGTCGAGCACTACCGCGTCGACGACATCATCGTGTCGACCTTCGCGGGCCGCGAGTCGAGGTGGATCGGCGACGGTCTCCTCGACCGGATCGACGAGCTGACCGACCTGCCCGTCGAGCACTTCGAGGCCGGAGCCGGCAGCCGTAGCGAGTCATCCGCCGTCCCGGTCGGGGCAGGCGCCGAGGGAGGAGAGTCCTGATGGAGTCCGCATCGATCGCAGCGGGCGCCCACGCCCATCACGGCCCGCCCGAGGCCCACGCCTCGTCGAAGATCGACCGCCAGACGCTCGGCATCCTCCTCTTCATCGTCTCCGAGGCGATGCTGTTCGGCGCCTTCTTCGCCTCCTACTTCTTCCTCCGTGAGGTCTCGAACCCGACCGACGCCTGGCCGCCCGACGGGTTCGAGCTGCCGAAGCTGGTCGCCGGCATCAACACGGCGATCCTCGTCACCTCATCGTTCAGCGTCCACTGGGCGCTCGAGGGCGCCCGCAAGGGGAACCGCAACGCGATGAAGCTCGGCCTCGCGATCACGTGGCTGCTCGGAGCGACGTTCCTCTTCGTCCAGATCAACGAGTACGTCCACATCGGCTTCAGCGCCCGCGACGGCGCCTTCGGCTCGATCTTCTACGGACTCACCGGCCTCCACGGCGCCCACGTCTTCGTCGGCCTGTTGCTGCTCAGCTTTGCCAACATCCGCGCCTGGCGCGGACACTTCGGGACCGCTCCCGAGGACCATCTCGGCGTCGAGGTGCCCGGCATCTACTGGCACTTCGTCGACGTGATGTGGATCGTCGTCTACACGACGGTTTACATCCTGTAACGGGGCTCTCGGTGGCTCAGATGCCGCCGACCCACGGGCCGCCGGCGTTGCGGTCGTGGGAGGTGCGCGGATCGTCGGGTGTCGACGGCCGTTCGTCGGCCCTCGTCTCGGTCCCGAGGTTGTCCGCCGGCGGCGGCAGGGCGACCTTGACGACGACCCATCCGCCCTCCCGCCGCTGCGGGAGGAACTGATGGGTCCCCCGATCCGCGTGAGAGGCCGCCAGACGCGCGCAGGCGGCCTCCGCGGCCTCTTTCGTGGGGAAGGGCTTCGCCGCCATCCTCAGCAGCTCGTCGCGTAGCTGGCGACTACGAGGGCGATCCCGGCCAGTGCCACCGCGAAGGGGTAGACACCGAGGGTGATCGGGAGGTTCGCGAGGGCGCCGCGACCACGCAGGCGCCCGGCGATCGCCGCCAGGGTGACGGCTTCCGGGACGGCGGCGAAGACGAATGCGATCGCCGCGAACCAGGTGGCGAGCTGCTGGAGGCCGTCGGACGGCCCGCCGCAGTCGGCGCTGAGCGGATCGACCCAGCCGGGCGCCGCGAACGCGAGCCTGATCAGGAAGATGACGAGGAGCGTGCCGGCGACGCCCGCAATGCAGGCCGGCAGCAGACCCGGTTCCCGCGGGCGCGTGTCGCGCTCGCCTCCGATCAGGAACGAGACTGCGACCGGGTAGACGATCACCCCGGCGAGCGCGAGCCCGACGAGGGGCTCGTCGCCGAGGAGGCCGAGGACGAGGCCGGCGACGCAGGCGATCAGGAAGAGCAGGATCCGCACCGGGCCAACCTATCCGTGACGGCGGTCCGTTGGCCGACATGTTGCGCCTGCAAAGATCATCGGATGCCCGACAAGGACCTCCGCAATCCGTTCCAGTCCGAGGAGGACGCGTTCCGGATTCTCGTGATGATCATCGCCGCCGCGGTGATCGTGATCGCCTGCGCGGTCCTGGTCAGCGCGACGCTGGGAGCGATCCTCGCGGTGATCGCGATTGCGATCGGGCTCTGGCGATCGGCCGGCTGGCTGAAGGTGATGCTCGGCGAGCCCGACGAAGAGGATCCGGGCGACAGCTGAGGTCGGCGGCCCGGCCGTCAGGGCCGGACCGGGAGCGTCACTTGCCGCCGCCGCCCCCGGACGGACGACTGTTGTCGTAGAGGAAGGCGACGAGGTCCTTCAGGTCCTTCGGCTCGATGACCTGCCCGTAGTTCTGGGGCATGATGTTCGGCTGGAAGCCCTTGACGATCTCGGCGTTCGGATTGACGATGCTGGTCTCGATCTGCTTCGGGTCCTGATCGGCCAGCCCGGTGTCGAGGTTCGGGCCGACAGCGCCGGCGGAGCCGGCAGCTTCGAAGGTGTGACAGCTGCCGCAGCCGTTGTTGGCGAAGACCTGGCCGCCGGGGCCGCCGGGGGCCGTGGGCGGCTCGATACCGGGCACGCCTGCCACCGAAGCGACGTAGGCGGCGACGTCGTCGGCGTCCTGTCCGGTGACGATGTCGGCGGGCATGTAAGTGGGGTTGGAGGGGTCCGTCTGGCGCGGGTGGCCGATCTGGTCGGTGACGACGCCCTCGATCGTGTCCTGGTCCATCCCGTCGTTGCGGGCGGCGGCGAACGCGGCGTCGAGATCGGGCCCGACGTTGCCGGTCGTGCCGGCCTCCTTCAGGTAGTGGCAGGTGCCGCAGTTGGCGATGAAGAGGTTGCGCCCGGCCTCGGTGTCAGCGTTCTCCTGCAGGTCGCAGCCACTGACCGCGGCCACGAGGGCCACGCCCAGGGCGATCAGTCCCGCCGCCTTGAGTCGCGTGCGCTTCACGGCCTCAATCCTATAGGTCGGCGGACCCGCTCTGACGCCTGGCTGGAGCGGTTCGATAGGGTTATGACGATTGGTACAAGGCCGTCCGGCAGCGGCACCGCGACCGGACCCGAGAGGAAGGGAGCCCGAGGGCGAGCATGGAGGTACGTGAGGGAATGTCGGACGTCGTCCTGACCGTCGGCCCGGGGCACACGCTGCGCGAGGCCGCCCGGATGATGACCGAGAAGGGAGTCGGCGCCGCCATCGTCATCGACGAGGAGGCACCCGGCCCGGGCATCATCAGCGAGCGCGACGTGCTCGTCTCCGTCGGCCGCGGGGAAAGCCCCGACGAGGAGCGCGTCGCCGGCCACATGAGCACCTCGGTGATCACCGCGGCGCCGGACTGGAGCCTCGAGCGGGCCGCGGCCGACATGGCCGCCCGGGGGATCCGCCACCTCGTGATCTGCCAGGACGGCGACCTGGTCGGCGTCCTCTCGATGCGCGACATCATGCGCGTCTGGACGTCCGACGGGGCGACGTCGGCGATGCAGCCGGGGTAGGGCGAATGCGGGTTCGTGAGGAGCCCGCTGAAAGGCTGAGAGGGGGGACCGAGGCGGGCGTGCCACGCCGTCCTCGCGCCGACCCCGGGTCAGTCAGCGGATATGGCAGTTCCGGGAGGCGTTCGCCAACCCACCCCTCACTGCCAAGCCACAGTGGCCCAGCCGCAACCCGACCGGGTTCGACATGCCTCGGAGGGCCGCCTAGCGGCGGCGGCGTACGGCTTCGGCGGGGATGACCGCCGTGTCGCTGCGCTGCTCACGGCGCATGCCGGAGATCTCGTCGTCCGAGAGATGCCACCAGGCGCGGAGGCCGAGAAAGAGGATGAAGGCGCCGACGACCCAGAGGAACCAGCCCTTGAACATCCCGATGAGGATGAAGGTGATGCCCGCAGCGACGATCACCGGCGCCCAGGAGTTGTTGGGTACGTAGACGAGCTCGGTCGGCTCGGAGGTCTCGATGTCGTTCGGCGGGGTCATGCTCAGCCGCCGACGTAGAGGACGGCGGCGTAGAACGTCAGCGCGAACATGAAGAGGGCGATGCCTGCGGCCACGAAGCCGGAGCTGATGCTCTTGTTTGCCTTGCTGCGATCCATCGAGGGTGAAATCTAATCAAGCGGCGAGGACCCTGTCGGCTGCCATCGCGCCGAACAGCAGGAACAGGTAGGCCAGGGAGCCGAGATGGAGCTGCAGCGCGGTCTTGCGCGAGGGGCTCCGGAGCAGGTGAGCGGCGCCGCCGACGAACAGGGCGCCGAGGATCACGGCGGCCGCCAGGTATACGCCGCCGAACAGCCCGGTCGCGACTGGGACGATCGTGAAGGCGACGAGCAGCACCGAGTAGGCGAGGATCCGGCGGCGCGTGTACTCCTCGCCACGCACCACCGGCATCATCGGGACACCGGTCTTCTCGTAGTCGTCGGAGATCAGCAGCGCGAGCGCCCAGAAGTGCGGGGGCGTCCAGAGGAAGATGATCATGAACGGGAAGAGCGCATCGAGGGTGAGGCTCCCCGTCGCGGCGGCCCAGCCGACGAGCGGCGGGATCGAGCCGGCGACGCCGCCGATGACGATGTTCTGCGGCGTCCGCCGCTTCAGCCAGGCGGAGTAGAGGAGGACGTAGCCGAGCAGCCCGAACACCGAGAGCGCGGCGGCGAGGCCGTTCACGGTCACCCAGAGCTGGACGGCGGCGATCACTCCCAGCGCGATTCCGAAGACGAGCGCGTGGATGGGCTTGACCCGGCCGGCGACGATCGGGCGCCCCCTGGTGCGGCCGACCTTCGAGTCGATGTCGCGGTCGATGAACTGGTTGATGGCTCCGGCCCCGCCGGATGCCAGATACCCGCCGATGCAGGTCCAGACGATCGTCGAGAATTCGAGCCCGCTGGGCTTGGCCACGAACATCGTCGCGACCGTGGTCCAGAGCAGCAGCGAGATTATCCGCGGCTTCGTCAGCGCCACGTAGTCGCGGACGTGACCGACGATCCCGGCCGGAACGAGGTCAGCGCTCCCACTCGGAGCGGGCGCGGACGCGGGCCTGCCGGGTCGCCCCGGGGGCCGCTCTACGCGGTCGGCTACGCCTGCCGAGGATTCCATCGGGCGGACTCGCCGGCGGTCGGGGGCGCCACCTGGTGGAGACGGGCGGACATGCCCGTCAGGCTACCGGGCTGTCGTCTTCGTCCCGCGCGGTGGTCTCGGAGTCGTTCGCCGGGTCGGCGGCGTCGGTGCGCTCGGCCGGTGCGTCGCCCGCCGGGACCGCGACGGGCTCCGGCTCGCGCTCCTCCGTCCGCGCCGCCGGCGGGTACCAGCGGGTTGCGCGGCGGCGGATCGCGTCGCGGATGTCGTCGAGCGGCTCGGCGCTGCGGACATCGGGGACGAGGTCGAAGTTGTGGACCGGGGGAGGGGAGGTCGTGAACCACTCGAGCGTGCTGCCCAGCCACGGATCGGGGCCGACCTCGTTGCCGTGCTTGTAGCTGGTGGCCGCGTTCAGCATCGTGATGATGAAGCCGAGGACGAAGAGGATGGCGCCGATCGAGGCGATCATGTTGAGGACGTCGAGGCCGCTGTCGCCGTAGAACTTGGCAACGTCGACGGGCATTCCCTCGAGCCCGGCCAGCATCGTCGCCAGCGAGTAGGCGAGCGCGCCGACCATCAGCAGCCAGAAGGAGGTGACGCCGAACGCGTCGCCCATCAACCGGCCGCAGACCTTCGGGAACCAGTAGTAGAGGGCGGCGAAGCCGCCGAGGACGCCGGCGCCGATGATCAGCGCGAAGCTCGTGCCCGTCGAGAAGGTGCTGCCTGCGAGGAGCGCGCCGACCGGGACGACCGCCGCGACGAGCTTGCCGGCGAGGCCGATGACGATCAGGACAATGGCGCCGAGCGCGTACTTGAAGGGCATGCCCTGGCGCTTGGCGCCGCCGGTCATCGTGCCGATCCAGTTGAAGATGATCAGTCCGGCGGGGACGATCGCGACCAGCGCCATCAGCATCGCGAAGTAGAGGAAGCCGTCGGGGATCGCGCCCGAGTACATGCTCTGCATCCAGCCGAGCACCGCGAGGACGGTCAAGGCGACCAGCGAGCCGGCCACGGTCCGGTGGCCGAAGTGGGGCTGGCGGGAGAAGGTCGAGAGGATCTCCGAGATCGCGGCCATCGCGCCGACGACGAGGGAGACGACGGCGCCGGCCATGAAGATCGTGGCGAGGTGCTCGTAGAGCATCGGCTTGCCGCCCTCGCCGGAGTCGAAGAAGACGCCGCCGTAGTGGCGGTCGATCATCAGCATCGCCAGCGCGGCCAGGAAGACCGGCCCGAGGACGAGCAGCGTGTAGCTGACGATCCCGGCGGCCCAGGAGAAGAGCGGCATCCGCTGCAGCGCCATGCCGGGGGCGCGCGAGTTGCGGATCGTGGCGATCATGCTGATCGAGAAGCAGACGAAGCCGAGGACGACGAGGGCGAACCCGACGAGCCAGGCGTCGACGGCGGCGCCGGGGAGGAAGTCCGAGGAGGAGAGCGGCGGCAGGGCCAGGATTCCAGCCTCCGACGGGCGGTAGAGGAAGCTGCCGTAGATCGTCGCGCCGCCGAAGACGTAGAGCCAGTAGGAGAGGTGATGGAGGCGGGGCAGGGCCATGCCGCGAGCGCCGATCTGGAGCGGCACGACGACCGACATCAGGCCGAGCATCAGCGGCAGCGCGAAGAGGGCGAGTCCGGTGACGCCGTAGGCGGAGAGCAGCCGGTCGAAGATCTCCGGGCGGACCAGCGTGTTCTCGGGGATCATCAGCTGCAGGCGCATCATCAGGAACTCGGCGAGCGCCGCACTTGCGAACAGCAGCGCCGTCGCGATGTACATGCGGCCGACGGCCTTGTGCTCGGCGGTCGTCACGAGGGTGATCCAGCCCTTCTGGGCGCGGGGAACCTGCTCGCTGACCACCTCGGGGTGGGATGCGGTCCGAATCGGCGTCATTGTTCGAATTTCACTCCCGGTGCTGTGCCGTCCTGAACCCGCGCCTGGACCGCCTTGCGGGCGTCCTGGATGCCCGTGAGCCGATCCTGGAGGAAGGCTTCGTATTCGTCCGGCTGGACGACGATGACCCGCGTCCGCATGGTCGCGTAGTTGGGGCCGGAGAACTTCGTCGAGGAGCCCTCGAAGGTGCCGGTCTCGGTGGCGGTGAACGAGACCTCGTTCTCGATGCCGGGCACGGCGTCGGCGCTGAGCGCGAGCTCGGGGACGGACCAGCGGTGCATCACGTCGGTGGAGGTGATGTCGAGCGTGATCGGCGTATCGACCGGGACGACGAGCTCCTGGTAGCTGTAGGGCTGATCGGCGGTGTATCCGTCGGTCGAGGGGTCGGTGACCGGGTAGGTGTAGCGCCAGACCCACTGCTGGGCGTCGGTCTGAATCGTGATCGGGTCGTTGGCGGAAGCCTGTACCTCGGTCGCCTTGCCGGTGAAGATGATGCCGACGACGAAGAGGATCAGCGCGAGGACGCCGAGGCCGGCGCCGACGCGGACCTGGATCGAGCCGGTTCCGCGGGTGCGGCGGGCGCCGTCTTCGTCGGCTTCAGCGGTGCGCGAGCGGAGGGCCCGGGCGATCGCGCCGAGGACGACGATCACGATCAGCACCGCGATGACGGCCATGATGATGTAGAGCGTCCGGGCGCTGCCGGCGCCGTCGGAGGCGGTGGCGCCAGGCGCGAGCAGGTCGGCGGCGGCGAGCTCGGGCATGGCGACGAGGGCGCCGACGGTCGCGGCGAGCGTGAAAAGGGCGGCTCTCGTGCGGGGGGCCTGCAAGGCGCCGCCATTCTAGGGGGAGGGACCGGCAGATGCCGCTCAGCCCCCTCGGGCATCGCTTCTATACTCGCCCGCGCTTTGTCTCTGGCGGCCTTTTCATCCCGCGGGAGCCGCTCCCGGCTGCGCCCCTGGCTCCGCGGAGCCGCCTACGCGGCGGTCGCCGCCTCCTTCGCCGTCCCGCTGCTGCGGAAGCGCTTCAACCTGCCGGCTGCCGCCACCGTCGCGGCGACGGTCTCGGGCCCGGTCGGCCTCGCGACGCTGAAGTCGCGGACGAAGACGCGCGACGCCTTCCTGTTCGCCCAGCAGATGTGGGCGTTCATCATGATCCACGAGCTGCCCTACGACGACCCGGCGGCGCTCCGCCGGCGGCTCAAGATCCACTACCCGATCCGAGGCGACCGCCTGATCGGCCGCGGCCGCCTCCCGAACTCGCGCCTGCAGGCGGCGCTGACACCGGACGACGGCTCGGTGACGATGCTCGACCGCTTCCTCAGCGTCGCCCACTGGGTCTGGTTCTTCGAGCCGCACCTCTCGCTGATCTACGTCCTCGTCAAGGACGAACGCAGCTTCCCGCGGGCGGCGCGGCAGATGGGCGCCGCCTTCGACCTCGGCTGCGCGACCTACATCGCCGTGCCGACGGCGCCACCCTGGTGGTCGGCGGCGAACGGCTACACCGGCGACGACCGGGTCGAACGGCGGATGCTCGCCGTCGGCGAGGAGACGTTCCGCTCGGCCTGGCCGAAGATGTACAACGCCGTCGACGGCAACCCATGGGCGGCGATGCCGTCGCTCCACTTCGGCGCCTCGGTCCTCGCCGCCATCCTCCTCACCGAGTCGAACCGGAAAGTCGGCGCCGTCGGCTGGGCCTACGCGGGCGTGCTCGGCTTCGCGCTCGTCTATCTGGGGGAGCACTACGTCGTCGACCTCCTCGCCGGCCTCGGCCTCGTCGCCGCGGTGCGCGCCGGCGAGCCCCTGGCCGAGCCGCTCGCCCACGCGATCAGCCGCGCCGTCCAGCAGCTCGAGCTGGCGGCGAACTCCTGAGCGCGGCCCGGCCGACCGCCGGGACCCCCGGTCATGGTGCGAACATGGGCGCCGATGGCCGAGGGTAGGGATCTCGATCACGGAGAGGAGCGGCTCGCGTCCGTGAACGGGGACACGCCGGATTCGCCGCCTTCGCATCCGCGGACAACGGTGAGCAGGCGGCCCGACGACGACGCGCCGTCGCTCTTCGAGAACCCCCGCAAGGTCGCCCTGACCGGGCTCGTCGTCCTGTTGATGTTCGCGGCGATCTACGTCCTGCTGCCGAAGCTGATCGGCCTCGAGGACGCGATCGAGAAGATGGGGGAGGGCGAGTGGCAGTGGTTCGTCGTCGCCGTCGGCTTCAACGTCCTCGCCTTCGGCTCCTACGTGGCGCTGTTCCGCGGTGTCATCGGTGAGAACCTCGTCCACCTCGACTGGCGCGAGAGCTACCAGATCACGATGGCCGGGCTTGCCGCCTCGCGCGTGCTCTCGGCCGGCGGCGCCGGCGGCGTCGTGCTCAGCTACTGGGCGCTCCGCAAGGCGGGGATGCGGCGGACGGAGGCGGCCGAGCGGATGGTCGCCTTCCTCGTCCTCCTCTACGCCTTCTACGTACTCGCGGTGATCGTCTTCGGCGTGCTGCTCGAGACCGGCGTGCTCGCCGGGCCGAACCCGGTCTCGATGACGATCATCCCGGCGGCCATCGCCGGCGGCGTCGCGCTCGTGTTCCTGTTGATCATGCTGATCCCCGGCGACCTCGAGCGGCGCCTGTCGCTCGAGGGCAACAACTGGGCGAGCCGGACGGCGCTGAAGCTCAGCAAGGTGCCGGCGACGATCTCGACCGGCACGCGCCTCGCCTGGGGCTTCACGCGGGAGCCCGGCAAGGGTGGGCTCGCCGTCGCCGGGGCGATCGGCTTCTGGGCATCGAACATCGGGATCCTCTGGGCCACGTTCATGGCGTTCGGGGTCTCGCTGCCGATCGGCGTCCTCGTCATGGGCTTCTTCGTCGGGATGGCGGCGAACCTCGCACCCGACCCGGCCGGGGTCGGCGCCGTCGACGGCGGCCTGATCGGCGCCTTCGTGATCTTCGGCGAGCCCGCCTCGACGGTCATCGCGGCGGTCCTCGTCTACCGCCTGATCGCATTCTGGATGCCCCTGCCGCCGGGTATCGTCGCTTTCCTGCAGCTGCGCCGGACCGTCGCCCGCTGGGAGGCGGAGGGACGGTCTGTCGACGATGATGAAGAGGACGAGGCGCCGGATACCGCGCTGCCTTCCAATACTTCACAAAATGAAGTAGACTTCCGAGAGAGTTTCGAAGCGAGGAGCAAGCAATGACCGACGAGAAGCGAATCGAGAACGTGATCATCATCGGGGGCGCCTGCGCCGGCTACACGGCGGCGATCTACGCAGCCCGTGCCGATCTCGAGCCGCTCGTCATCGAGGGCTTCCAGTGGGGTGGCCAGCTCCAGAACACCACCGAGGTCGAGAACTTCCCGGGCTTCCCGGAGGGGATCATGGGTCCGGAGATGATGAACCGCTTCCGCGCTCAGGCGGAGCGCTTCGGCACCCGCTTCATCACCGACGACGCGACCAAGGTGGAGCTCACCGACGGCGGCATCCAAACCGTCTGGGTCGGCGACGACGAGTACCGCGCCCGCAGCGTCATCCTCGCGATGGGGGCGGAGCCGAAGCGGCTCGGGATCCCCGGCGAGATGGAGCTCGGCGGCCGCGGCGTCTCCACCTGCGGCGTCTGCGACGGCGCCTTCTTCAAGGGCCGCGACGTCGCGGTGATCGGCGGCGGCGACACCGCCATGGAGGATTCGATCTTCGTCTCCAAGTACGCCGACAAGCTGACCGTCCTCCACCGCCGCAACGACTTCCGCGCCTCGATGGTGATGCAGGACCGGGCTCGCGACAAGGCGAACATCGAGTTCAAGACGCCGTTCGTGCCGGAGGAGTTCGTCGCCGGCGACGACGGCGCTCTCGATCACATCCGGATCCGCAACGCCGAGACCGACGAGGTCACGGAGATGAAGGCCGGCGGCGCGTTCGTCGCGATCGGCCACATTCCCGGCTCGAAGCTCGTCGCCGGCCAGATCGACCTTCACGACAACGGCTACGTCAAGGTCGAGGAGCCGTCGACGCGGACGAATCTCGCCGGCGTCTTCGCGATCGGTGACCTGGTCGACTTCACCTATCGCCAGGCGATCACCGCGGCCGGCTCCGGCACCCGCGGCGCCCTCGACGCCGAGTGGTACCTGCGAGACACCCCTCCGACCGAGGCGGAGAAGATCGAGGCGGCCGAGGAGGCGCGGGTCGCCGGTTAGCGGCGGTTTTCCGGATGAGCGCCCGGTCGCGGGTCGCCGGCGGAGGTCTCGGTATTGGGCTGAGAAGGGTCAGGGACGCATCGAGTGGTGCATTCGTTCGGCTATTCCGGACCTTTGCATCAGTCGCCGGTCGACTCAGTCGAGCGGCGATCTGCTCGGTGCCGCATTCGGTGCCGCCGGCCGAGCGCCCGCGGTCGCCGCTGACTAGGCCTCGGCGATCTCGCCGTCGCCGTGGGCGGCGCGCATCTCGCTGAAGACGGCGCGCTCATCCTCGGGGTCGCGGCCGTGGGCGAGCTCGTCGGAGATGACCTGAGAGACGGCGTTGATCAGCGCCAGGTGCGTGAACGCCTGCGGGAAGTTGCCGAGCTGGCGGCCGGTCCGGGGCTCGATCTCCTCGGCGTAGAGGTCGAGTGCGCCTCCCATCATCAGGAGGTGCTCGCACATCTGCGTCGCCCGGTCGTGCTCGCCGATCTCGGCCAGGGCCGAGACGAGCCAGAACGAACAGATCGAGAAGGTGCCCTCGACGCCGTGCAGGCCGTCGTCGGTCTGTTCGACGCGGTACCGAAGGACGAGGCCCATGTCGGTCAGCTCGTCGGCGATCGCGAGCACCGTCTTGACGACGCGCTCGTCGTCGGAGGGGAGGAAGCGGACGAGCGGGATCAGCAGCGTCGAGGCATCGAGTTCGTCGGTGTCGTAGTGCTGGCGGAAGACGCCGTCATCGCTGATGCCCCGGGTGAGGATGTCGTCCTTGATCCGGTCCGCCTCCGCTCCCCAGCGCGCCGCCATCTCGCGCTCGCCGCGCGCCTTGGCGAGGCGGGTGCCGCGATCGAGCGCGACCCAGCACATCAGCTTCGACGACAGGTAGTGCTTCGGCTCGCCGCGGGCCTCCCAGATGCCCTGGTCGGGCTGCTCCCAGACGTCCATCGCCGCCTCCACCTGCTGGGAGGCGATCTTCCAGAGGCCGTCGCTGACGCCGCCGAGGGCCCGCGAATGGATGTAGATCGAGTCGAGGAGGGCCCCGTAGACGTCGTTCTGGCGCTGCGAGTAGGCGGCGTTGCCGATCCGCACGGGCTGCGAGTCGATATAGCCGCTGAGGTGGTCGAGGGTGCTCTCGGTCAGGTCCTTCTCGCCGCCGATCCCGTACATGATCTGGAGGTGCCCGTCGCCGTCGGCGGTGGCCATCTCGACGAAGTCCATGAAGTCACGGGCCTCGTCGTCGAGGCCGAGCACGTGGAGGCCCCAGAGCGTGAACGTGGCGTCGCGGATCCATGTGTAGCGGTAGTCCCAGTTGCGCTCGCCGCCCGGCGATTCGGGCAGCGACGTCGTCAGGGCGGCGACCATGCCGCCCGTCGGCGCGTACATCAGGCCCTTCAGCGTCAGCGCCGAGCGCTGCAGCTCGCCGCGCCAGCGGTGGTCGGGGAACTTGCCCCGCTCGAGCCAGCGCCGCCAGGCCTGACCGGTCTCGTAGACCATCCGCGCTGCCTCGCCCGCGTGTCCGGGCAGGCGCGCCTCGTCCGACCACGTCAGCGCGCAGAAGACGTTCTCGTCGGTGTCGAGCGAGCGGACGCCGTGGATGCGTCCGTCGATCAGCTCGAGGTCCATGTCGGCCTGGAAGCGCAGCGGCACCCCGTCGACCTCCGCCGTCGCGACGCCGAGCTCGGTGTCGAGATCCCAGTCGATCTGTCCGCGGCCGTAGTCGGGGAGCGCGTTGCAGACGAGCTCGATCTCGGCGTGGCCCTCGGGGCAGTGCGCCCAGCGGACCAGCATCCGCTCCGCCTCGAGCCGGTTGCGGCCGTCGTGGGTCCGGACTCCGTTGACGATCAGCGCGTCGCGGACGATCACCCAGCCGGTCTCGGTCGCCCAGGTCGTTTCGATGACGTTCGTGCCGGGCTCGTAGCGGCGCGCCACCGGGACGCGCTCGTCGGGGGCGAAGCGCATCGCTCCCGCGTTGCGGTCGAGGAGGGCGCCGAAGAAGCTCGGCGAGTCGAAACGCGGCAGGCACATCCACTCCAGCGACCCGTCGGCGCCGAGCAGCGCGCCGGTCTCGCAGTCGGAGAGGAAGCCGTAGGAGCCGATCCGCGGGAAGTGCTCGGAGCAGGAACGCGGGTGGGAGGGGCCTTCCCGGGTGCTCACGGCGGCGACTCTACCGGCCCCTGAACTCGGCTTGGCGGCCCTCGAGCAGGGCGCCGATGCCCTCGACGCGGTCCTCGGTGGCGAGCGCCTCGGCGAACCGGCGGCGCTCCTCCTCGAGGCCCTCGCTCAGCCCGACCTCCTCTGCGGCCCGCACCGCCTGCTTGGCATAACGGATCGCCAGCGGCGGGCGATCGGCCAGCCCCTCGGCGAGGAGCACGGCGGAGTCGACGACGGCACGCCGGTCCTTGACGACGTTGGCGAGCCCCCACTCACCCGCCTGCTTGCCGCTCAGCGGCCGGCCGGAGAGGACCAGCTCCATCGTCCGCTGGCGGCCGACGACCCGGGTCAGGCGCTGCGTCGCGCCGCCGGACGGGATCAGCCCGTAGGTGATCTCGGGAAGGCCGAGGGTCGCGTCCTTGGCGACGACGAGCAGGTCGCAGGCGAGCGCCAGTTCGAACCCGCTCGAGAGCGCCCAGCCGTTGACGGCGCCCACGAGCGGCTTGCCGATCGCCGCGAGCCGCTCCCAGAAGGCCTTCATCGTCACGTCGGCCGGGATCTCGGCGCCGGCGGCGAACGCACGGACGTCAGGTCCCGAGGCGAAGTAGTCGCCGCTGCCGGTGAGGACGACCGCTCCGACGCCCTCGTCGCCGTCGAGTCGTTCCAGCGTCTCGATCAGGCCGGCGCCGAGGGCGCCCAGCGAGTTCCTGCTCGGCTCGTGATCGAGGGTGCAGACGGCGACCCGGTTGGCGACCCGGACGCTGATCGGCTCGCCCATCTCAGCCGTCGCCCTGGGGTGCGTAGGGCAGGATCGCATCGATTCCCGTTGCGGCGCGGCCGATGATCAGCTTCTGGATCTGCGAGGTGCCTTCGTAGAGGGTCGCGACGCGGGCGTCGCGGAGGTAACGCTCGACCGGGTGGTCGTCGACGTAGCCGGACCCTCCGTGGACCTGGATCGCCGTGTTGGCGCACTCGACGGCCGATTCGCTGGCGTAGAGCTTCGCGATCGAGGTCGCGGTCGTGCTCGGCCGCCCGGCGTCCTTTTCGAGTCCGGCGCGGATCACGAGCAGCTTCGCAGCGTCGCGCTTGACGATCATGTCGGCGATCATCGCCTGGACGAGTTGGAAGCGGGCGATCGGGACGCCGAACTGCTCCCGTTCGGTGGCGTAGGAGACCGACGAGTCGACGCAGCCGTCGCAGATCCCGACGCAGCCCGCGGCGACCGAGAAGCGGCCGAGGTCGAGGGCGCTCATCGCGATCTTGAAGCCGTCGCCGACCTCGCCCATGAGCGCATCGTCGCCGACCTCGAGCGAGTCGAATGCGAGCGAGGCGGTGTCGGAGGAGCGGAGGCCGAGCTTGCCGTGGATCTCCTGCGACGAGAAGCCCGGCGTCGCCGTCGGGACCAGGAAGCAGGCGAGCCCGCGATGGGCCTTCTCGGGATCGGTCTGGGCGAAGACCATGGCGACGTCGGCGACGTTGCCGAGCGAGATCCACATCTTCTGGCCGTCGATCCGCCAGCCGCCGTCGATCCGCTCCGCCCGCGTCTTCATTGCGGCTGCGTCGGAGCCCGAGTCCGGCTCGGTCAGCCCGAAGCAGCCGAACGCCTCGCCGCTGCAGAGGCCGGGCAGCCAGCGCTGCCTCTGCTCCTCGGTCCCCCAGCGCTCGATCGACCCGCAGACGAGCGACGTCTGGACCGAGATCACGGTACGGGCGGCGCTGTCGATCCGTCCGACCTGCTCGGTGATCAGCGCGAAGGAGACGAAGTCGAGGGCGCGGCCGCCGTACTCCTCGGCGACCGGGGCGCCGAGGTAGCCCATCTCGCCGAGCCTGCGGGCGAGCTCGGCGTCGAAGCGGCAGTTGCGGTCGCTCTCGCGGATCCGCGGGGCGATGAAGTCGTCGGCGAACTCGCGGGCCGTGTCCTCGATCAGCCGCTGTTCGTCGCTGAGGTCGAGGTTCACGTGGCGGCGGCCTCGCGCTCGCGCTCGACCGCAGACGCCAGCGCTGCCGCCGCCGCTTCGGCGTCATCGCCGCCGACCTGCTCGAGCGGGGTTCCGTCGATCGCCGAGATCGGTTGGATCTCGCGGGTCGTCGAGGCCAGGAAGGCGGCCCGCGCGGCGAGCAGATCGGCCTTCGGGAACGTGCCCTCCTCGACGTCGAGCGTGGCGACGACGACGTCGCGGGTGATCGAGTCGAGGATGCCGACGTCGAGGCTCGGCGTGCGCAGCGCGCCGTCGGGCGTCGTCCAGAAGATCGAGGACGTCGGAGCCTCGAGCACCGTGCCGTTCGCGTCCACGTAGACGGCCTCGTCGGCGCCGCGCTCGGCGGCGAGGCGGGTCGCGTGCATGTTCGCCGCGTAGGAGATCGACTTGACCCCGGCGAGGATCTCGCTCGGCGTCAGCGTCAGCAGGGCGATCGAGGCGCTCGCGGGCCAGTCGGGGACCTTCTCGATCGTCAGCAGCCGCCGGCCGCCCCGCGTCAGGACGATCCGCAGGCAGCCGTCGGGATCACCGCCGTCGGCGAGCAGCGCGGTGATCTCGGTCCGCAGCGCGGCCTCGTCGAAGCCGAGGTGGATCGCCGCCGCCGAGCGGCCGAGCCGGGCGATGTGGTCGTCGAGGCGGAACGGGTGATGCCCGTAGAGCTTGATCACCTCGAAGGCGCCGTCGCCGCGCAGGAGCCCGTCGTCGAGGATCGAGATCGTCGCGTCCTCGGGCGCGAGGATCGTGCCGTCGACGCTGGCCAAAGTTGCTGCTCCCATGCCGCGACGATAGCGCGCACGGCTTCGCGCGCCCGCACAGGGGTTATCGTGGCGAAGCGCATGGAATACGTCCTCATCACGCTCGGGATGGTCGCCTTCATCGTCGCGGTCCTCGTCCTCCTCGCGCGCGCCTACCCGGGCAACGGGTCCGACCTCGTCGGCTGGACGCCGACCCGCGACTACGAGACCGAGTTCAAGCTCGAACAGGACGACGTCGCGCAGATGATCGCCGCCCAGAACGAGTACCGGAAGCGGCGCGGCGCCCGTGAGCTGACCGCCGCCGACGCCGAGCGGATGGGGCGCGAGGACCAGCGCGTCCGCGAGCGCGGCCGGATGGACGAGACCTCGCTCTCGAAGCTCGACCGCGAGCTCCGTAAGGACGAGACCCCCCCAGGCTCCGGCTCCTCCGGCTCCGGCGGGAACGGGTAGCGACCGCCGGTGGCGCGGGCCCTGCTCGTCGGTTGCGGCTGTCACGGCCGCGAGCTCGGCCGCTCCCTGCTCGACGACGGCTGGGCGGTCCGCGGCACTTCGCGGCGGGAGGAGTCGCTCGCTGCGATCGCCGCCGCGGGCATCGAGCCCGCGATCGCCGATCCCGACCGGGTCGGGACCGTTCTCGACCACGTCGGCGACGTCGCCGTGGTCGCCTGGCTGCTCGGCTCCGCGACCGGGACGGCGGACGAGATCGAGGCGGTCAACAGGCTGCGGCTCGAGAGCCTCCTCGAGAAGCTCGTCGATACCCCCGTCCGCGGCTTCGTCTTCGAGGGGGCCGGAACCGCTGACCCGGCCGTGCTCGAAGCCGGCGCCGAGCTCGTCGAGCGGGCGGCGCGGACGTGGATGATCCCGGTCCGGATCGTCACCGCCGAGCGGGACGCGGCCGGCGCCTGGACCGCGGTGATGGCGGCCGCGATCGCCGCAACGCTCAGCGGCTGACGCTCAGCGGTTGAAGATCTCGTCCGCCGGGATCGTGTCGGTCGGGCCGTTGCGGCCGAAGTCGACGTCCCGCGGCGCCTCCTGGGGCGCGCCCTCGGCCGACCACGGCGCCGTGGCCTTGAGGGGAACCTCGCGACTGTCGTAGCCGCTGACGACGGTCAGGAACGCGACGACGACGAGGACCACCAGCAGGAGCGCGATCCCGTAGACGATCAGTCGCTTTCGCGCCGACGCCCCGTACTGCTGCCCGATGACCGAGCGGCGTTTGTCGTTGCCCATGGCGTCGAGGTCCGGGCTTCCCGCGCCCGCCCCGTTCCCCACCGGCTTCCCTGCAGCCATGTGACAAACCCTATCGTGATCGGGGCACTCTGAAAAGCACGAGGGAGGCGAGATGGCTGGTTATGCGAAGGACGTCCTGGTCGACACAGACTGGCTCGCCGCACGGCTCGGCGACGATTCGATCCGGATCGTCGAGGTCGACGAGAACCCGGCGGCCTACGGGGAGGCGCACATCCCCGGCGCGATCGGCTTCGACTGGCGCCACGACCTCCAGGACCCCGTCGTCCGCGACCTCCTCGGCGCAGAGGCGTTCGCGGAGCTGATGGGGCGCTCCGGGATCTCCCGCGACCACACGGTCGTCCTCTACGGCGATCGCGACAACTGGTTCGCCGCCTACGCCTACTGGTACTTCCGCTACTTCCGCCACGACGAAGTCCGCCTCCTCGACGGCGGCCGCGATCGGTGGATCGCCGAGGGCCGGGAGACGACCGCGGAGCCGGTCGCGCACCCGGCGGCGGAGTTCGAGGTTCGCGAGGCCGACCCGGCCATCCGCGCGCTCCGCGACGAGGTCGCCGGCGCTCTCGGGACCGGGACACGCCTCGTCGACGTCCGCAGCCGGCTCGAGTTCTCGGGCGAGCTGATCGCGATGACCGGATACGAGCAGGAGGGCGCCCAGCGCGGCGGCCACATTCCCGGCGCGGTCTCGGTTTCGTGGTCGCGGGCCGTCGCCGAGGACGGGACCTTCCTGCCGGCCGACGAGCTGCGCCGGCTCTACACCGAAGCCGGGGTGGTCGGCGGCGGTGACCCGATCATCGCCTACTGCCGGATCGGCGAGCGCTCCGCGCACACCTGGTTCGTCCTCAGCGAGCTGCTCGGCGAGCCCGACGTCAAGAACTACGACGGATCCTGGACCGAATGGGGGAACCTGATCGGCGTGCCGATCGAGACCGGGACCTAGGTCGCCGTCGTCTCCGCCGGGAGCCCGTAGCGGGCGATCACCCGGTCGTAGTTGAGGCCGAAGATCTCGATCACGTCCTCGACGTCGTCCTCGTTCTCGATCCGCCGTGCCGCGAAGCCCGGCTGACCGGGGAAGACCGGGTGGTAGTCGACGGCGCCGCGATCGTGAAGCGAGTGGAAGAGGGCCTTCGGTAGGCCGAAGTGGGCGGCGTGGTCGCCGTGGAGGTGGCCGATCTCACGGCGCCCGACCCGGAGGGACAGCTCGCCGCGGCTTCCCGTCGTCGCCTCGACGCCCGGCCAGGCGGTCACCGTCGCGACGATCCGCTCGCCGGCTCCTTCGTATCCGCTCATTTCGCTCTCCTCGTTCGGTGGGGGTCGGTCGGGTCGTGCCGCCGAACCTACAAGTTCAAGTGAACTTGAAGTCAAGTCCGCGATCTGGAAGGCTGACCGCGTGGCCGAACCGATGACGATCAGCGAGGTCTCGCGGCGCAGCGGCGTCGCCTCCTCGGCGCTCCGCTTCTACGAGGACAAGGGGCTGATCGAGTCCGAGCGCGCGGGTTCCGGACACCGGCGCTTCGACCGGTCCGTCCTGCGCCGGATCGCCTTCATCGTCTTCGCTCAGCGCGTCGGCCTCAGCCTCGAGGAGATCGGCGGGGAGCTCGAGAAGCTGCCGCCCGGCCGCGTTCCCGACCGCCGCGACTGGTCCCGGCTGTCGGCCGGGTGGAGCGAGCGGATCGACGAGCGGATCGCCGAGCTCGAGCGTCTCAAGTCGGGGCTGACCGAGTGCATCGGCTGCGGCTGTCTGTCGCTGGATCGCTGCCGGCTCGCAAACCCGGATGATCGTGCCGCCGGCGCCGGCCCGGGCCCGCGCTACTGGATCAGCGGCCCACCGAAGTGACCGGCAACCGGCGGGCGGCGCTCAGCCGTCGAGGCGCTCGAAGAACTGCTGGAGCATCCGCGCGGTCGCTCCCCAGATGAAGGCGTCCTCGACGTCGAAGGTCGGCGTCCGGAACGGCACACCGCGGCGGATCAGGCGGCGCATTCCGTAGGAGCTGCGGAGGACGTCGAGGTCGAGTTCGATCACCCGCTCGACCTCGTGGGGGCTGAGCGTGTGGGCGAGCCGTTCGGGGACGAGGCCGACGACGGGAAGCACCTTGAACGACGTGACGACGGTCGACGTCGGCGGCAGCGCGCCGATCACCTCGACGGCGGCCGGGTCGAGGCCGATCTCCTCCTGCGCCTCGCGGAGGGCGCACTCGACGAGCGTCTCGCCCGGATCGGCGCGCCCGCCGGGAAACGAGATCTCGCCGCCGTGGCGGCGGAGGTCGCGGCGGCGCTCGGTGAAGATCAGGCCCGGCCGTTCGGGCCAGCCGAAGAGCGGGACGAGGACCGCGGCGCTCTCGCTGCCGTGGGCGCTGAGGCGCTCGGCCTCGGCGGGGTCGAGGAACGTCCCCGCGAGGTCGCTTCCGGACGGGCCGGGAGCGGTCAGATGATCACCTGAACGGCGCCGCCGTCGACGCTCCAAGCGGCGCCCGCGACGTAGGAAGCGCGCTCGGAGCAGAGGAACGTGATCACCGAGGCGATCTCGTCGACCTCGGCGAAGCGACCGACCGGGCGACTGGCGCCGAACTTCGCGAGGGCCTCGTCGCGATCGCCGCCGCCCTGGGCGGCGACCATCTGGTCGAGCATCCCGCCGGGCGACATCCAGAGCTCCGACCTGACGAGCCCGGGGGTGACGGCGTTGACGAGCACCCCAGATCCCGCGTAGCGGTCGGCGTAGAGGCGGGAGAGAGAGAGCTGCCCCGCCTTGGCGACGGAGTACTCGCCGAGCTGCTGGGACGGGCGCTTGCCGGCCGTCGAGGAGACGTTGACGACGCGGCCCCAGCCGCGCTCGGCCATCGCGGGAAGCGTCTCTCGCATCAGCCGCATCGGGGCCATGACGTTGAGCTCCCAGGCCGCGTACCAGTCGTCGTCGGTGACGTCGTCGAGGTCGTGCCACGTCGCCGTCCCGGCGCCGTTGACGACGACGTCGACCTTGCCGAAGCGCTCCTCGGCTTCGCGGGCGATCGCCGCGCCCGCCTCGGCGTCGGTGACGTCGAGGGCCAGATGGGCGGCGCGGCCGTGCTCGGGCGCCCCGGCCCGCCCGCACTCGACGGCGGCGTCGGCGACCTCGTTCTCGGTCCGGGCGACGAGCAGGACCTGGCCGCCCGCCTCGCAGAGCATCCGGGCGGTCGCCCTGCCGATCCCGCGGCCGGCGCCGGTGACCACGCAGGCCCGGCCGGCGATCCCGAGGTCCATCAGCCGGCGCTCCGCTCGGTCAGCCCGATCTCCGATCCGGTGGCGAGGATCCGGTGGACCGGGCACTTGCCGGCGACGACCATGATCCGCCGGCGCTGCTCGTCGTCGAGGCCGGCCGGGAGCGCGACGGCGACGTCGAAGCGGGCCTGCTCGCCGGGCGGCGGTGATCCCTCGAAGTCGACGTCGACCTCGAGGCCGGTCGTGTCCCAGCCCTTCCGATCGGCGTACATGGCGATCGTGATCGCGGTGCAGGACGCCAGCGAAGCGGCCAGCAGGCGGGTGGGGGAGGGGGCGGAGTCGGTGCCGCCCGAGTCGAGCGGCTCGTCGACGACGAGGTTGTGGCCGTCGACCTCGACGGCGTGGGCGAGGCCGTCGTTGCGACGCGCCGTCGCGCGCATCAGCTCCGTCCCGCGCCGCCGCGGCCTTCGAAGAGGGCGGGGTCGGAGACGTCGGTGAAGCGGGCCATCGCGTAGACGAGGTCGGCGGCCCGGTTGAGGTAGGCGAGCACCGCGGCCGGACCGAGGTCCTCCTCGGCGGCGAGGGCGGTGACGCGCCGCTCGGCGCGGCGGAGGATCGCCCGGGCCAGGTCGAGGGCGCCGGAGAGCTCGGTGCCGCCGGGGATCACGAACTTCGGCGGGAGCTCGACGCGGTCCATGTAGCGGTCGATGACCGGCTCGAGGTCGGCGACCATCGTCTCGGTGATCCGGCTGACGCCGTCCTCGAGGCGGTCGGCGGCCTCGGGCGCGGCGGCGAGTTCGGCGCCGGCGACGAACAGGTCGCGCTGGAGATGCAGGAGGTCGGCTTCGACCTCCTCCTTGCCGGCCCGGCAGAGCGAGCGGGCGACGCCGAGGGCCGAACCCGCCTCGTCGATCGTCCCGTAGGCCTCGATCCGCGCATCGGACTTGCTGCGCCGGCCGCCGTACCAGAGCCCGGTGGTGCCGTCGTCGCCCTTGCGCGTGTAGATCTTCACCCGCCCGCCGCTTCCTCCGAGAGCGGATTGAAGACGAGCCCGGTGAGGAGCTTCGGGAAGAAGTAGGTGGACTTCGGCGGCATCGTCTCGCCGGCGTCGGCGACGGCGCGGACCTGATCGACCGGGGTCGGGCGGAGGAAGAAGCCGGCCTGCGCGTCGCCGCGCTCGACGCGCGCGACGGCCTCCTCGAAGTCGGAGCAGTAGGAGAGGCCCCGCTTGGCGGCGATGTCGTCGGTGCTCATCCCGAGGGGGCCCTTCAGGATCAGCGCTTCGAGCGCCGCCGCGTCGAGCGTTCGGTACGGCTCCGAGGCGTCGGGCATGGCGGCCGCGAGCGACGCGTCGTCCTTGAGCCGGAGACGGTAGGGCTGCTTGTGGAAGGAGTCCATGTACCCGTACGCGATCGTGCCGTCGCCAGGGCCGGGAACGAGGTCGGCGGGGTCGTCGATCGGCTCGAGGTCGAAGAGGTCCATCAGCGTGTCGCGGAGGGCGACCCGGCGGGCGTCGTCGAGGTCGTGGAGGAGGCGGTGCGTTGCAAAGACGCTCAGCCCCGGATCCTCGAGGGAGACGAGGCAGGCCAGGGTGTAGCGGGCGTCGTCCCCTTCAGCGGCCTCCGACCTCGTCGGCGTAGGTGCGGGCCGTCTCGTATCGGTGGTGACCGTCGGCGATCAGCAGCTCGGACCCGGCGACGACGTCGGCGAGGGCGGCATGCACCTCCGGGTCGGCGACCGGCCAGGCCCGGTGGACGGTGCCGTCGGCATCGGTGACCTCGCAGAAGGGCTCGCCGCCGAGGGCGGGCGCGAGACGGCTCCAGGCGTCGCCGGAGTGGAGGACGAAGATCGGGGACATGTTGTGGCCGGTGGCTCGGGTCAACCGCAGGCGGTCCTCCTTCGGGCCCGGCTGGGTGCGCTCGTGTGGGCGGACGAGCCCGGGGCCGTAGTCGGTGACGCCGATCCGCGCCAGGAATCCGCGGCGCGTCCGCCGGCCGCCGTCGGGTGCCTCGTAGTCCTGCTCGAGCGCCCAGACGGTCGGCTCGGAGTCCTGGACGAGGACGCCCTCGGCGCGCCAGCCGCGGAGTAGCTCGGCCGCGTGCTCGTACTTGTCGCCGTCCGCTGATTCGGGGAGGTCGAGCTCGACGACGTTGTACGGGGAGCGGCTGACGAGGTCGGCGCGGCCGGCGGCGTCGATCACGTCGTAGGGGGGCGCGGTGACGTCGCCGATCGCCACACGGGTGGGGTCGGGGTGGAGCGCTCGGAAGGGTTTGACCTCTGCCATCGGCCCGGGAGACTAATGACCGGCCCCGCGCGGCCCGGTTCCGCCGTTCCGTCCGACCGGGAAGGGAACATGCGTTCGTAAGCAATCAGAAGTCAGCCGAGAGAAGCTGAGGTGGGAACGGTGAAAAGAATGCAAGCCGAGTACAGAAAGCTCAGGAGCGCGGCCCACGCCGACGAGCGCGCCGAGTTCGAGCGCCTCTCGCGGGACCCGACGTTCCGCCATTTCCTGGCGCTGTGCATCTCCGAACGGGCTGCGTCGGACGTCGGCCCGGTCGAGATCCGCAGCTCCGACCCGGACGTCGTGACCCTGGCCGCGCACTGGCTGCGCCGCCTCTCGAACGGACGGGTCGACTACCGGCTCCAGTTCGACGAGGGTCAGGACGTCGTCGAGATGATCCGCTTCTGGACCGTCCGCCTCGGCGTCGGCCACGACAAGATCCGGCTCCAGCGCTGGTTCCGCAGTCGCCCGGTCCCGATGCCGGCCCGCACGGCCGAGCACGGGCTCATGACGGTGCGCAGCAGCAACGCCGACCTCAGGATCCGCCTCCACGGCTGGATGCAGCGGGTCCGCGAGGAGGGCTTCCCCGAGCCCGACCAGGAAGAGCTCTTCGACCTCGCGAGCTGATCGGGGCGACGGGGCGGTTCGCGACTCGCACAGCTGAATACGGGGCCGGGTCTGCGGCCGGCGGGCTAGACTCGGGCGGCCTCGGGGCGTAGCGCAGCCTGGTAGCGCGTCTCATTTGGGGTGAGAAGGTCCTCGGTTCAAATCCGGGCGCCCCGATTGCTCGCCCCCCGAACCGATCTGAACGCGAATTGACCAACTCACCTGCAGCGGAAGCGCCCGCCGGGGCGCCGCCTCCGCTTCGCGATGCGATCGAACGGCCGCGACTCGTCGCCGCTCTCAGGAACGCGCAGGCCCCGTGCATCGCGGTGATCGCGCCGGCCGGGTACGGCAAGACGGTGCTCCTGTCGCAGTGGGCGAGTGACGAGCGCCGGGAGACGATCTGGATCACGATCGGCAAGCGCGACGACGACCCGGCCCGGCTGATCGGGCGGATCGCCGCGGCGCTCGACGCGAGCGAGCCGATCGGCGAGGAGGTCCTGGCCCCGATCAGCGGGCCGAGCCCGGACCTGTCCCGGGTCGCGGTCCCACGGCTCTGCGAGGCGATCGTCCGCCGCGATCCCGTTCGTCCTGATCCTCGATGACGCGCATCGGCTCCGCGGCCGTCCTTCCCTGGATGCGCTCGCTGCTCTTGCCGAGCGGTTCCCGGATGGCTCGCAGCTGATCGTCGCGGGTCGCTCGGAGCCCGACATCGGCATCGGGCGGCTCCGCGTCGGGAACGGATCGCCGAGATCCGCGTCGACGCCATGACGATGACCCGCTCCGAGGCCGCCGCGTTGATCGAGGCGGCGGGGCTCCGCCTCTCCGCAGGTCAGTCGCTGCGGCTCCTGGAGCTGACCGAGGGTTGGCCGGCGGCCCTGTACCTGGCCGCCAAGTCCGTCGAGGGGGACCGAGAACGCAGACGCCTCGATCGCCCGGTTCGCCGGTGACGAGCGTGAGGTCGCCGACTACCTTCGCGACGAGTTCCTTTCGAGCCTCGATCCCGACGACCGTGACTTCCTGACCCGCTGCTCGATCCTCGGGCGCCTCGCGGGCGACGTCTGCGATGCCGTTCTCGAACGCAACGGGTCCGCGGAGACGCTCCGCAGGCTGTCGCGTTCGAACATGCTGCTCGCGCCGCTCGACAGCAAGGACTCGGAGTTCCGGATGCATTCGCTGCTTCGCGAGATGCTGAGGAGCGATCTCCATCGCAGCCCGGCGGCCGGGGAAACGGATCTCCATCGACGCGCCAGCGGCTGGTTCCACTCGCGCGGCGACGTCGACCGGCCGTGGAGCACGCGATCGCGTCCGGCGATGCCGAGCTGGCCGGGGCGCGGATCTGGGAGGTCACTCCCGACTACAACGTGTCGGGACGCCGGACCACTCTGCACGGCTGGATCGACGCGCTCGGCGAAGAGCGAAGCGCGGTGGTCCCGGCCCTGGCGCTGGCAACCGCCGTCACGGCGCTCACCGACGGCGATGGCGCGACGATGATGCGCTGGCGGGTGATCGCCTCCGAGCACCTCGCCGCGTCGGCCGCCCCCGATCCGACCCTGCTGGCCGCCGCCGAGATAGTCCGCCTGTCGGGCGACGGCCCGCACCGGCTGGAGGAGATCTCGGACGGCTTCGAGGCGATCCATGCGAATCTGCCGGAGCGCAGCGTCTGGCGCTCCTTCTGCCGCCTTGCCGCCGGCATGGCGGCCTTCCTGCTCGGCGATCGCTCGCATGCACGGCAGCTCCTCGAAGACGGCGCGAAGCCCACCGTGGTCGCATCTCCGGCCCCGCAGGCCCTGTGCCAGGCCGTCGTTGCCCTGATCGCCCTCGACGAGGGTCGCCCCGAAGACGCGGAGGCGGCCGTGACGGAGTCGCTGGCACGAATCGACCTCTACGGGATGGACGAATACCCGGGGTCGGCGCTTTCGTTCGCGACTGCGGCTCTCGTCCGCGCCGGTCGTGGAGACCGCTCGGCCGCCGCGACGCTGGCGGTCGCCGACGGGCTGATCGATGAGTCGATCTGGGTCAACGGATGGTTCGCGGCGTTGATCAGGGTGACGATGGCACGCGCTCATCTCGCCCGCGGTGACGCCGAGGTCGCGCGGGGGCTGTTGCAGCAGGCGAACGCCCTCCGTGAGAGCTATCCCGACGCGGTCGTCCTAACCGAATGGCTCGAGGGCGCCCGGGAATCCCTCGATGCCGGCGCCGGCCTCGACGAGCGCTGGCCGCTGACGCCGGCCGAGCGTCGCCTGCTCCATATCCTCCCGACCCACCTGACGTTTCCCGAGATCGCCGACGAGCTCATCGTCTCGACGAATACCGTCAAGACCCAGGCCCGGTCGATCTACCGGAAGTTCGGCGTCTCGTCGCGGTCGGAGGCCGTCGAATGCGCCCGGCTGGCCGGGCTGATCACCCGCGAACCCGCCTGATCACCCTTATCGGGGTACGTGTCGGGGCGCCGGGCGATCTAGCGTCGTGGTCGACCGTCGACGGACAGTAGAAGGGTGGGCAGGTGGCTGAAGCAGGTGGGACCACGACCGAAGTTCTGGCGGCTGCGGCCGCCGCCGACCAGGGCGCCCTCGAGACGGAGTTCGAGCTCCACGACGTCGACGCCGCCGGGCTCGATGACCGGGTCGCGGCGCTCGTTCGCATCGCGGCTCTGATCGCTCTCGACGCCCCGCCCGCCACCTACGGAAGGCAGGTCGCCACGGCGCTCGAGGGCGGCGCGACCCCCGAGGACGTGCTCGGGGTGCTCCGCGCGGTCTCGGCCCAGGTCGGCGGCGCCAGGGTCGTCGCGGCGGCGCCGGAGATCATGCTCGCGCTCGGGATGTCGCTTCCCGGAGCCGATTGATGCACTTCGTTCGTCGTCGCCCGCTGCTGCGTGCCGCCGCGATCGGCGGCGGTGCCTACTCGGGCCGGGCCGGGCTAGGCGGCAGCCGACGAGCCGTCGTCGTCTCCGGACGCGGCCGCACCGCCGGCCGGCTTCCACGCAGAGACGACCTTCGCCACCGCCACGACGAGGAATAGCTGGCCCGTAAGTCCCTCGGCGACGGCCATCGTCTGGCCGGGGTTGCCGGCGGGAACGAGATTGCCGAAGCCGATCGTGAGCATCGTCGTGAAGCTGAAGAACAGGTCCTGCGCCATCGTGCCCTCGCCGTCGGCGCCGAAGAACGGACCGCTCTGGATCGTGCCGACCAGCTGGTAGGCGAAGGCGAAGAACATCCCGATCAGCAGGTAGGCCGCGATCGCGCCGAGGACGGTCTGCAGATCGATGACGCGCCGCGCGACGAGGTGGCGGACGACTGCCGCGGGAGCGATCAGATAGAGCAGGCAACTCGCAGCGAACAGGAGGGGCCCATCGTTGCCGCCGAGCCCGAAGAGCGTGGCGGCGGCCGTGATGGTCGCGAGCACGAGCATTACGTTCGTGGCCTTGCGGACGGCCGGCCGGGAGTGGGCGACCCTGAAGACGAGCCAGACGTTCAGCACCTGGGCGAGAAGGACGGCCTGCCCACCGTCCTCGCCGCTGAGGGCGATCGCGAGGATGTAGGTGGCGATGATCGTCAGCAGCACCGGCCCGTAGCTGTCGATGGAGGCGAAGGCGTGGATGAACCTGACGGACGGTCTCGAGGTATCGGCGCCGCGGGGCTCGGCCTTTTCCATGGCGCGATTGAACCGCATGCATCGGACCTCCCGATCGTTCGATCGGGGTGATGGTGATTTCTTGACTTCGTCGTAGTCTTGGGAGGGTGAGCGCAGCAGCTGAGGGACCGGAGGCCGCCCAGGCCGACGGCAAAGTCGACTCGCGGGCGCGCGGCAAGCGTGCGCGCGAGCTGGCGCCGAGGTCCTCACATGCCGATTGGGCGCCGGCACCGGATCGCCCGGACCCGATCGAGGTGCTGGAGGCACAGACCGCGAGCCGCGTCCAAGAGCTGGTCCCGATCCGCTACGGGCGGATGCTCGTCTCGCCGTTCACCTTCTACCGCGGCGCGGCTGCGGTGATGGCCGCCGATCTCGCCGAGACGCCGGTCTCGGGGATAACCGTTCAGGCCTGCGGCGACGCCCACCTCTCGAACTTCGGCGGGTTCGCCGCGCCCGACCGGCGGCTGATCTTCGACATCAACGACTTCGACGAAACGCTTCCCGGGCCGTGGGAGTGGGACGTCAAGCGCCTCGTCGCGAGCCTCGAGATCGCCGGCCGCGATCGCGAGTTCGGCCGCAAGCAGCGAGCGCTGGCCGTTCAGTCGGCTGCGGCCGAGTACCGCGAGCAGATGCGGCGCCTCGCCAAGATGGGCAACCTCGAGGCCTGGTACGAGCGGGTCGACCTCGAGCTGATCCGCGACCGCTTCGCCGACTCGGTCGATGCGCAGCTCGTCGCCAACTTCGACAAGAACGTCGCGAAGGCGCGCCGGAAGACGGCCGTGCGCGCGTTCTCGAAGCTCGCCCGCGAGGTCGACGGCGAGATCCGGATCATCAGCGACCCGCCGCTGATCACCCCGCTGACCGAGCTGCTAGAGCCGGGCGCGCTCAAGGAGGCCGAGCGCGAGATCCGGCACATGTACGCCGAGTACCGGGCGTCGCTTCCGCAGGGCCTGCGCAAGCTGCTCGATCGCTACCGGTTCGTCGATGCGGCCCGCAAGGTCGTCGGCGTCGGCAGCGTCGGGACGCGCGCCTGGATCGTGCTGCTGATCGGACGCGACCAGGGCGACCCGCTGTTCCTGCAGATCAAGGAGGCGCAGCGATCGGTCCTCGAGCCCTACGCGGCGAAGAGCATCTACGGGCGCCAGGGCCGCCGCGTCGTCGAGGGCCAGCGGATCATGCAGGCGAGCGGCGACATCCTCCTCGGCTGGATGTCGATCACCGGCTTCGACGGCGTCCGGCGTGACTTCTACGTCCGCCAGCTCTGGGACGCGAAGGGATCGGCCCGGATCGACCAGATGACGCCGCGGGCGATGGCGATCTACGCCCGTCTCTGCGGCGGCGTGCTGGCCAACGCTCACGCCCGCTCCGGCGACCGCGTTGCGATCGCCTCCTACCTCGGCGGCGGCGATCAGTTCGACCGGGCGATGACCGAGTTCGCGTCCCGCTATGCCGACCAGAACGAGCTCGACTACGCGGCCCTGCGCGCGGCCGCTGACTCCGGCCGGATCAAGGTCGAGCTCGAGGCCGGCTGAGCCGTTCGCTCGCGGGCAGCCGGCCCCGGCTGCCAGCCGGGACCCTTGAACATGTAGCCGAGCCGCTCCCGCCACGTCGACGCGGCGCGGACGTCACGCCAGACGGCCACCCATTCGTGAGACGCGACGCGGAGCGGGTTCGGAGCGCCCACGCCTCGACCGCGACGGACATCAGGAAGAAGGGGATCGCGTTGGCGATCAGGTTGATCATGGTGCCTCCGACGAGTGGTTGGACCAGATGATCAACTGGTTATACCAGTTGACTTGGAGGTTGCGCAAGGTTGCGCCGCCGCAGGGGCGCCGCGACGGGGCCCGACTCAGGCCGCGAGCTCGATGTCGCGTTCGAGAATGGCGCGCGCCGCCGCCACGGCATCGTCGACCCGCCCGGCCTCGATCGCATCGCCGAGCGCTCGCAGCTCGCCGGGCTGCTTCTGGGTCAGGGACGCCGCCAGTTCGGGGAAGGCTGTCAGGGCGCCGTTCAGGGAGTTGAGGGCGAGCCGGTAGGCGAGGTTCCCGGAGCCGTCGACGATCTGCTCCCAGAGGCGCACGTAGGCGTCGACGAGGGCCTCGCGCTCGCCGGCGAGCGCGAGGGCGCCGGCCGCCGACGCGCGGCGGGCGATCTCGGCGCGCTGCTCGTCCGTCGCCCGCTCAGCGCAGCGGCGGACGACGTCGACCCCGACGCCGGCGCGCATCTCGAGCACCGCGCCGACGAGCTCGGGGGGCGGCTGGTCCCCCTGGCCCATGAGGTCGAGGAGCAGGTCGAGGCCGGCGTTCTCGCGCCAGTCGAGGACGCGGGTGGCGCCGCCCTGGCTGATCCGCACGAGGCCGGCCTGCTGGAGGCGCTTCAGCGCTTCGCGGACGGCATGACGGTTGACGCCGAGCTCCTCGGAGAGCGCTCGCTCGGAGGGGACGCGGTCGCCCGGTGCGAGCTCGCCGCCGAGGATCTGCCCGCGCAGCCGCCGGTGCACCTCGGCCGAGGCGAGGTTGGCGTCTCCGTCGGGAGTCATCGGTTGCGGGCGTGCGTCGCGGCGATGGCCGGAGGATGGCAGCCGCTTCCCCGGCGCGCCCGCCGAGGTCCATCCGGGGCCGGGCTAAGATGCGAAGCGATGGCGGAGGAAGCGGAGAACGGGGCTCGCGAGCAGGCGCTTCGTCGGCTCAAGGCACAGCGCGCGTTCCGCGGCCTGCTGCTCACCGCAGTCGGTGTCCTCGCACTGATGATCGCCATCTGGGCACTCAGCGGCGGCGGCTACTTCTGGCCGATCTGGGTCGTGTTCGGGCTCGGCATCGCCCTGGTCACGACCGGCTGGCAGGCCTACGGACCGCGCAACCAGGGGATCAGCGAGGAAGAGATCCAGCGCGAGATGGACAAGCAGCGATGACCGATCCGCAGGCGAGCCACCATCGCGAGCATCACCTGCGGACCCCGACGAACGAGCTGCCCCACGAGGAGAAGATCAAGCGGCAGGAGCGGCACCTGCAGATCCTCACGGGGGTGATGCTTCTCGTCCTGGCGATGCTCGTCTACAGCGCTCTCTCCGACCTCGACAACTGGTCCGAGTGGGTCGTGTTCGGCGCGATCTGCGCCACCGCCGTCGGCACAATCATCGCCGTCAACACGCGTAACTGAATCCCGGCCTTCTGCAGCGGGTAGTCTCTGCGCGGGGTGACGGGGGAGAACGATTACTCGTGGCAGCGGCTGTTCAGGGTGAGCAGCGCCGAGCTGTACGCGGTGACCGATTCCGATCGGGTTCGCCGCAACGGCGGCCTGCTTTGGATCCTCGGGTCGGGGATCGCGGCGCTGATGCTTCCGTTTGCGCCCCTCGACGAGTCGTCGCTCGGCGCAGCGGGCTGGGCTCTGGGCGTCGCGATCGTCGGCGCCGCGGCCCTTTACGGGGCGGCGATGTTCGCCGGCGGCGAGCGGCTGCGGCCGGGCTGGCGAACGATCCTGGCCTTCGGCTACATCGGGATCGCGATGGTCACGGTCCTCAACTGGCTGGCCGGGCCGGACGCGCCGTATGAGGAGCTGCTCCTGATCGGCGCGCTCTACGTCGCCGCCTGTTTCCCGCCCCGGGTGATGGCCCTCTACATGGTCGCGATCGCCGCCGGGCTGCTGCTGCCGCTGGCGTGGGACGCCGACATCCTCGTCATCGGCCAGGTGGTCCGGTTGCTCGTCTGGAGCGCCCTGGCGATGGCGGTCTCGATGCTGCTGGCCCGCCAGCGGCTCGAGCGGGCCGCGCTGCTCGAGAGCGGCGAGGAGGCGCGCCGGCAGGCCCGAGCCGACCCGCTGACCGGGCTCGGCAACAGGCGGGCTTTCGACGAGGCGCTGAAGGCTGCCGCCGACCGGGCGAAGCGGACGCAGCACTCGCTGAGCGTCGTCGTCGCCGACGTCGAGGACTTCAAGACGATCAACGACGACCACGGCCTGGTGGCCGGCGACCGCCTGCTTCGTGAGGTGGCCGCGGCGATCTCGCAGTCGGTGCGCTCACCCGACGCCTGCTTCCGCTGGGGCGGCGACGAGTTCGTGATCCTCGCCGACGCCGACAGTGACGAGGCGGCGGCGTTCGCCCGGCGGCTCGTCGGGGAGATCCGCGGCTCCTGCCGGCGGCCCGACGGCCGCGACGTGAGCCTCCACGTCGGCGTTGCCGAGCTCGATCCGGGCACGGACGACCCCGTCGAGATTCTCAATGCCGCCAGCCGGGCGATGAAGCCGGCACCGCGCCGCCGCGGCTAGTGTTGGCCGGCCGGCCGGAGTGGCGGAATGGCAGACGCGATCGACTCAAAATCGATTGTCCGAAAGGACGTGTGGGTTCGAATCCCACCTCCGGTATGAGTGGCGGTGGCGCGTCGCGCGCGGTCGCTACCTTGCCGGGGCCATGTGCGGCCGCTTCACCCTGACCAACCCGAACCCGCGGCGGCTCGCCTCGCGGTTCGACCTCGATCCCGGCTTCGAGATCGACGAACGGCCGCGCTTCAACATCGCGCCGACCGACCCGGTGGTGGCGATCCGGCGCAGCGGCCCCGGCCACAACGAGGCCGGCGTCCTGCGCTGGGGGCTGGTGCCCGGACACTGGGCCGAGAAGAAGGGCCAGCGGCCGCTCATCAACGCCCGGGCGGAGACGGTGGCGACCCAGCCGGCGTTCCGCGAGTCGTTCGCCGAGCGGCGCTGCCTGATCCCGGCCGACGGCTTCTACGAGTGGCGGCGCGATCCCGAGGGCAAGCAGCCGATCTGGTTCAGCCCTTCGGGTGAGCCGGGCGGCGAGCTGTTCGCGTTCGCGGGCGTCTGGGCCGGGCTCGAGCGGGAGGGGAAGCCGCCGCTGGTCAGCTGCGCGCTGATCACCTGCGAGCCGAACGAGACCGTGCGCCCCGTCCACAACCGGATGCCGGTCGTGCTCGACCGCGACGCCGAGGCGGCGTGGATCGACCCCGACGCGAAGGCGGACGACCTGCTCGAGCTGCTCCGACCGGCGCCCGAGGATGCGCTGCAGTTGCGCGAGGTCGGCGATGCGGTCAACGACGTGCGCCAAGACGGCCCGCAGCTGCTCGAGCCGCCGATGAAGCTGTTCTAGAAGGGGCGCCGGGTCAGACCGCGGGACTCGGCTGGGTTCCGTCCCAGTCGTCGTCCTCTTCGATGAGGGCGGGATTGGTCCGCTCCTCGGGGCCGAGGTCGGTGCCGCCGGACTCGGAGCGCGGGCCGGCCACGGTCTCGCCGGCTTCACTGCCGCCGGCCGGGGGCGGAGGAGTGCGGTTGTCGGCGGTCGGGCGCTCCTCCTCGACGTTCCAGGCCTGGTTGAAGCCGATCATCGCGACGATCAGCAGCAGCAGCTGGACCGGGATGACGATCAGGGTCAGGAGTCCGAGCAGGTCCTCGGGGAGGGCGGGCGACTCGAGGCCGGGCTTGTCGCGGGCGAACCAGCCGCCCGCGGCGACCGCGGCGAAGATGATCATCAGCACCGAGAGGGCGGCGGCCACCGGAAGGACGCCGCGGTTCCAGCGCATCACCAAGAAGGCGAAGAGGACGTAGAGGAGGGCCCAGCCGATCGTCATCAGCCCGACGGTCGAGCTCTGCAGGCGCTCCCAGCCGCCCAGCGTGATGATCACGAGCAGCACGGCAGAGGCGATCAGGACGAAGGCGACGATCGCCTTCGTCGTCTTCGACTCCTGCTTATCCCTGTTGGGGTGCCAGAGCTCGTACCCCTCCCGTGCCTGATAACCCTTTGGCATCGCGGCAAGCATATGAGCTTCCGCGGTCGCACGCTGCAACAGCCGGGCGGCTCCTAGACTGAGCGGGCGAGCGGGCGTGGTGAAATTGGTAGACACGCCGGCTTTAGGTGCCGGTGCTCGCAAGAGCTTGGGGGTTCGAGTCCCTCCGCCCGCATCGCTCCATCGGCGGCCCGAACGGTACGATCGCCGCCCGCGAGGGGCAGTGGCCAAACTGGCTAAGGCACCGGTCTCCAAAACCGGGGATTCCAGGTTCGAGTCCTGGCTGCCCCGTTCGCCCGGCGGACCTCGGGTGGACGTTGGTCCACCCGGCGAGTGAAAGCTTGCGCCGGATCGGATTTCGGACGAACCTCACTGGCGTGACACCCGTGTCCCGCACATCAGCAGGAGGCCTCGCGGTCCTGGCTCTCTTCCTCGTGATCGCGCTGCTGCCCGGGAGCGCCGCGGCCGCGCAGTGCAAGGGCGGGGACGCATCGCCGGCGAAGCTCAGCGGCAAGCGCGCCGATAAGGCGTTGTTCTGCCTGATCAACAAGGAGCGTCGCAAGTCACGGCGTCCGGCCCCTGCGGCGCCAGCACGAGCAGACGAAGGCGGCGCGAAAGCACAACGGCCTGATGGTCCGGAGGAAGTGCTTCTCCCACGAGTGTCCCGGCGAGGCGGATCTGACCGGCCGGCTGACGAGCGCCCGCTATCTGCCCTGCGGCTGTTCGTGGGCGATCGCCGAGAACATCGCCTACGGAGGCGGGCGGCTCGGCTCGCCGCGCGAAATCGTCGAGGCGTGGATGCACAGCCCCGATCACCGGACGAACATGCTCAACCCCGACTACCGGGACATCGGCATCGGGGCCGACGATGGGACGCCGACGGGCGGCCGCGGCGCCGACGGCGCGACGTACACGACCGACTTCGGCTACAGGCGTTAGAGGCCTTACGGTGGGCGCGTGCCGCCCGCCCGCCCGTCCCGCTCGAGCTCCCGCCGCGCGATCCTCGCGATCGCGATCACGGCCATCGCCCTCGAGACCGCGCTGCTCGGCATGGTCGCTCCGCTGTTGCCGGAGATCGAGCAGCGCACCGGCGCCGGCGACGAGGCGCTCGGCCTCGCGCTGGCCGCCTACGCCATCCCGATCCTCTTCATCTCGATTCCCGTCGGCCATCTCGCCGACCGCCTCGGCCGCCGCCCGCTGCTGCTCACCGGTCTCGTCTTCACCGGCCTCGGGTCGCTGCTGATCGCCACCTCCGGCGCCCTCGCGCCGCTGCTCGCCGGCCGCGCCGTCCAGGGCCTCGGCTCGACGCTCAGCTGGGTGGCCGCGCTGGCGCTCGTCTCTGACCTCGCCCGCCCGGGGCGGAAGGGGGAGGCGATCGGCTTCGCCCTCTCCGCGAACAGCATCGGCGCGATCGGCGGCCCCGCCCTCGGCGGCATCGCCGGCGGCGTGATCTCGTTCGAGGCTCCGTTCATCCTCGTCACCGTCGCCGCCTTCACGATGTTCGTCGTCGGCTTCTTCATCCTCCCGCGCGCGGTGCCGGCCAACGGCGACGAGCCCGTCCGGCCCCGCTCGTCCTTCTCGTCCCTGCTTCGCCGCCGCGCTGCGCTCCCCGCCGCGATCGCCGTCGTCGGCGCTGCCCTGCTCGGCCTGATCGACTTCGTCGTCCCGCTCGACCTCGACCGCAGCTTCGGCACCACCGCGACGGCGATCGGCGTGATCTTCGCCGGGCTCGCGCTCGCCGACGCCTTCGTTTCGCCGCTCGCGGGCGCGCTGGGCGACCGCATCGGCCGCCGCCCGGTCGCGCTCCTGGGGGTGGCCATGGCCGCTCTCTCAGGCGTACTGCTCGACGTCCTGCCGGAGCTGGCGGGAGCAGTCGTCGCGCTCGCGATCCTCGCGGTCGGCATCTGCATCGCCTTCGCCGCCGCCATCCCCTGGCTCGACGAGTCGTTCGGCGAGACCGACCGCGGCCTCGCCTACGGGGGTCTCAACCTCATCTATGCGCTCGGCTACACCGTGGGGCCGCTCGTCGGCGGCTGGCTTCTCCAGAACCACGGCGCTGACACGGCCTACGTTTCGATTGCGGTTATGTCCGCCCTACTTGCCATAGTTCTCGCGGCTCCGGTGGTGGGCCTCAAACGCCGCAACTCAAATGTGAGGACTCGATAATGATCCTTGCGCACTGCTAACATTTTCGTCCCGGGCACGGAAGCCGACGGTCGATCACCCCACCCAAAGGCTTTATGCGAATCCGGCACTTCCTGATACCCCTGTTCGTCGTTCTTGCGGCCATCGCTGCCACCGTCGTCGGGACGGCGCCTGCGGTCGCGGCTACATGCCCGGGTGCCGACAGCGGCCCGCGCAAGATCTCGAGCAAGACCGCCTCGAGGTGACGGCATGCCTCGTCAACAAGAAGCGGGCCAGCCACGGGCACGGACGAATGAAGTACCGAAACAAGCTCAGCCGCGCCGCCCGCAGCCACACCCAGCACATGCAGAAGACGGACTGTTTCGACCACGTCTGCCCGGGCGAGCGCAGCCTGGTCGGCCGCTTCGAGTGGGCCGACTACCTGCCCTGCGGATGCAGCTGGGGGGCTGCGGAGAACATCGGCTGGGGCCCCGGGCACAAGGGCACGCCTCGCCGCATCGTCAAGGCGTGGATGCACAGCCCGCCACACCGCGCGAACATTCTCGGCAACTTCGATCACATCGGCGTCGGCGTCCGCTGGGGCTCGCCCGATCACCGGGGTGCGAAGGCCGGCACCTACACCCTGGACTTCGGCTACAAGCGCTGAGCTGCCTGCGGCATGGTGTGCCGCGCTCCGAACGAACCCACGCGGTGGTAGCTCAACCGGGGGTGCTGGAGCCTTTCAGTTGATCCTCGAGCCCGCGCACGGATTCGCCTTTCCGTCCGACCCGTATGCGAACATACGTTCGATGACGGATCTACGGACATGTGGTCGCTGCGGGGAGACGAAGCCGGTCGATGAATTCGCGTGGCGTCGCCGTCGGAAGCTTCAGAGAGACAACTACTGCCGGCCGTGCCGCTCCGCTTACGGACGAGAGCACTACCTCGCGAACAAGGCGCGTTACATCGAGGAAGCTGCGCGTCGCAAGAACGCGGAGCTCGAGCGCCGCACGCTCTACCTGATCGCGTTCTTCGCCAAGAATCCGTGTACCGACTGCGGTGAGACGGACCCGACGGTGCTCGAGTTCGATCACCTTCGAGACAAGTCCTTCAACCTATCCGGCGGCATTCGAGACCGAAACTGGAGGTCGGTTCTCAACGAGATGGCAAAGTGCGAGGTCGTTTGTGCAAACTGTCATCGACGACGGACTGCCTCGAGAGGTGGCTTCGCACGTGCGGTGGTAGCTCAACGGTAGAGCCTCGCCCTTCCAAGGCGATGATGCGAGTTCGATTCTCGTCCGCCGCTTCTCCCGATGACGTTCGGACTGTCGATGCGGCATCATTGGCGGCCGTCACGGGGCGTGGCGCAGCTTGGTAGCGCATTCGACTGGGGGTCGAAAGGTCGCTGGTTCAAATCCAGTCGCCCCGATAGCGAGAGAGCCCGCTACGGAGACGGCTCTCGGGTTACTAAGCAGGCTAGGTTGAGGCCGTGGGTCGCCTGAAGCCGCTCGCCTCCCGCTCGGTGTTGAGCGCCTCCGTCACGCCCCTGGCGTCGATTTTCGGCAGCGGCTTTCTGATCATCGTTCCGGTTCTCGAGCGAGCCCTCGGCGCTCTGGCGTTGGTCGGGGCGGTCGGGATCAGCTTGCTCGCCTGGCTGGTCGGGAACGCGATCCGCCACAACGTCGCCACGGTCGAGCCGCTCGCCCAGCAGGGCCGGCTGGGGCGAACGGACCGGCGCCTCGAGCAGCTCTCCGACTTGGTGATCGTCGCCGCCTACGTGATCTCGGTGGCGCTCTACCTACGGATCATGGCTCAGTATTTGGTTGTGTTCGCGGCTCCGGAGGCGGACTCGGCTGAGCCTGTACTCGCGACGCTCGCGGTGGTCATGATCGTCCTCGTCGGAACATTCCGGGGCTTTCCCGGGCTGGACGTGATGGAGCGGATCGCCCTCTCGGTGGTGCTGCTCGCCACGACCGTTCTCGGTGGCGCGCTGTTTTTCCACGACGTCGGCGGTCTCGGCGATCTCAGCCTGCCGCCGATCCCGGATGGTGGCGGGGGGGAGACGTTGCTCATCCTCGGCGGGATAGTGATCACCGTGCAGGGCTTCGAGACGATCCGCTACCTCGGCGACGAGTACGACGCCGAGACGCGGATCTGGGCGTCCCGGCTCGCGCAGCTCGTAGCCGCCTCGATCTACATCGGCTTCGTCGCCGTTGCCACCCCAGTGATGGGCCTCGGCACCTCCGCCGGGATCGACGACACCCTGATCGACATTACCGAGCGGATCGTCCCCGCCCTCTCTGCTCGTCGTGATCACCGCCCTGCTCAGCCAGTTCAGCGCCGCCACCGCCGACACCGCCGCCGCGGAGGGCAACTTCCACCGCCTCTTCGGCGATCGCCTCCGCGGTGCACGCGCCTACAACCTGACCGGCATCGCGGCCATCTCGATGATCTGGTTCATCCCCCTCTTCACCCTGATCACGATCGCCTCACGCGCCTTCGCCGCCTACTACGCCGTCCAGTGCGTGGTCGCGCTCCGCACCTCCGAGCGGGTCCCGGCCAAGCTCGGCTACGGGCTGCTCGGGCTCCTGCTCGCAGCGATCGCGCTGTTCGCGCGTCCGGCGGGCTAGGGCGCGCGACGGTCGCGGTGTCGATCGATTGGGCCCTTTGGGGAGGCTCCCGCGAGCGGACGCTCCGTAGAAAGCACGACCACCGGCAGGCGAGTCCACCTGGATGTAAGGGCACGGGGACGCTCCTAGCCTCCGGGACGACGAGCGCCCTGGGCACCGTCATCCTCCGGCCCGAGGACGAGCAGGTGGGGGAGGTATACGTCACTCTCAGTCTCGCGATCACAGCAACGCTTTGGCTCGCCGTGACGGCCCTCATCTGGAGGACGAAGGGAAGCCTGGGCCTGGAACCGGACGCTCCCTGGCCGCCGGCTCCGACGGGACTGCCGGAGCGGGGGCGGCGCCGCATCGATCCGATGCCGGTGGGGACTGCGGGCTCGGACTGAGGGGCTGCTTCGAGGCTGGTACCGCTTTGGTGCCTACGGTTGCGTACGATCCGTCCAGAAAGTCTCAAGCCGGGGACGCATGGGACGGCGGGGACGCCCGGGGACCCATCTACACCCCCGCCTCGTCGACTGGGGGTCGAAAGGTCGCTGGTTCAAATCCAGTCACCCCGATGAAGCGGAGCGTCCGCAGTGTCGGAAGGTCTTGGCGCCCAGTCACCGACCGAGAGGAACCGCATGGCGACCAACGAGGACTTCAGCGCCGAGGAGTGGGAGGCGATCTCCGACGGCCCGGTCTACGCCGGATTCATGATCATCACCGCCAGCAAGGGCGGGACGATCCGCGAGACGTTCTCGATGTCCAAGGCCTGGGCCGAGGCACGTCAGCGCCACGGCGAGAGTGAGCTGCTCGACGCGATCGTCGCCGAGAAGCCGAAGCTCGACGACAAGCCCGGCTCGGCGATTGAGCTCCACAAGGCCGGCATCGAGATGCTGCAGCAGGCCGTCAAGGCGATCGAGGCGAAGTCGCCCGGCGACGTCGACGCCTACCGGGGCTTCGTGACCGGGCTCGCCGAGCGCGTCGCCGAGGCTCACGAGGAGCACGGCGAAAAGGTCAGCCCGGGCGAGCGCTCGGTGCTCGACGAGATCGCCGCGGCGCTCGGGTCCGAGGCGCCGGCGCCGAAGGACGAGTAGCGCCGGTCAGCGCGCCTCGCGCACGACCCGCCTGATCTCGCGGGTCACCAGCCTCGGCTGGTCGAGCTGGATGTAGTGCCCGCTCCGCGCAGCGACGACGTGGCGTGCGTTCGGGAGGAGGCCCGCGAGCATCTTCTGGGACTGCTGGAAGGCGTGGTCGAGTGCGTCGATCGGCCAGTCGTCGGGAAACTCGAAGGGGTTCGGGAGGTCCTTCGAGTGCGAGAGCACGACGAACGGCATCCGCTGGAGCGGTGTGTCCGCCTGGGCCTGCCTCACCTGGGCGGCCGAGGCCTCGAGGGCGAGCCGTTCGCGATCGGGGTAATCGAGCCCGCCCGGAGCGGGAGGCTCGAGGACCGCAGCAACGTAATCAGCGGGGCTCAGCAACTCCTTGTAGGCCGCCGCGAAGTCCTCGTTCTGTGCGTCGATCGAAACGAGGCCGGCGACGTCACGCGGGAAGGTCGTCGCATAGAGGCGCGCCACCAGGCCGCCGTACGAGTGTCCGGCGAGGACGTAGGGGCCGGGTACATGGGCCGCGCGAAGAAGTGCCCGCAGATCGAGCACGATGTCGAGCGCGGTCCTGGGCATAGCGACGGGGTCGCTGCGGCTGAAGTGGTCGGGGAGCAGGTAGGTGCCGGGGCGGTCGTAGACGCAGACCCGTGTGAACCGGGCGACGGCGGGAAACACCGCTGGGCCCGGCCCGACCGGCTGCATGCTCCAGATGCGGCCGAGATCGCCGGTACCCGCCTCGAGCACGACGGTCGGCGAGCCGCCGCCTCGGCAGGCGATGAAGAGCTTGCGGCCCCCATCGATCGCCACCCGCTTTCGGAAGCCGTCGTGATCGACGCCGGCCGCCGACCCGAGGGCCGGCACCGCCAAGGCCGTGAGTGCAACGACGGCTGCCGCCGCAAGCGTCACTGCCACCTTCCGAGGACCCGGGCGGCGCACTATGGGAAGTTCAGGACGGTCAGCTCGAGCGGCAGCTGATTCTCGTGCGGACCGGCGCCGGTCGGCTCGACCCGTGCGGCTGCGCCGTCGGTGACCGCGCGATCGACCGAATTCAGGTCGGCGACACCCTGGACGTCGAAGCTCTCGAACTCATAGGGGAGCCCCACGGCCTCGGCGAGCAGCGGCCGGTCCATGACGTGGAAATGGAGGTGCGGAACGCCGGTCTGCCCACTGTTGCCGATCTTGGCGAGCCGCTGGCCGGATTCCACCTGATCGCCCGGCTTCACGATGATCGTGCCCCGCTGGAGATGGGCGTAGTTGGCGTAGCGCCCATCGCCGAGATCGAGCATCACGAAGTTGCCGTCGGCTTGCTCGGCCGGGACCGGGTCGGGATCTCCCGGCACCTGGTCGGGCAACCCGTCGCTGGTGGCGACGACGGTCGCGTCCGACACGGCCAGCACCGGCGCGTCGTAGGCGGTATAGCTCGCCGAGTCGGTCTGGTCGCCCGCGAAGAGCCTGCGCTTCGAATCGAGCCGCATGAAGTCGATCGCGAACTCCTGCGCGTCGTAGAGCTGTCCGCCGACGGGAAAGAGCGCGTGCCGGTGGTTTGGCACGCCGGTGCAGCATCCCGTCATGTTGATCCAGTTGTCGCCGGACAGCGGCGCGCCCAGCCGTGCCGGTTGGTCTTCCGAAACACCGATGGGCGCAGCCGTAACGGTGTCCCTGCCCTTGTAGAACGACTCACCGATCGGCGTGGCGGTGATGCTGTGCTCCAGGGTCGCGGGCACCTCATCGGCGTTGTCGAAGACGGCATCGACCCAGAACGCGCCGGCCTGGCTGGACTCGAGCGTCGCGCTGGTGAGCGGCTCGATCGGAGATGCGAGCAGCGCCAGCTTGCTGGTCAGGGCCGGCCCGGAGAACGACGCGACGGCCTTGCCCTGATCGTCGCCGTCGACGACCGCCACCTCGTTGATCTTCGTGGGGACCGGTCCGCCGTTTTGGAGGCTCAGCTGGTAGTCGAGGTGCGTCTTGTCGTCGCTGCCCTCGAATGGGATCGGCGACCGGATCGCTTGGAACGCCAGCGGGGCGAGTTGACCGACGTCGCCCGGCTGCTGGTCCGGGCCGGGCTTGCTCGCGGCGGCCTCGGAGGTCGTCGACGAGGACGTCGCATCGCCACCGCAACCGGTTACACCGACGGTCACCGCGATCGCCAGGACCGTCAGCGCGATCGCCGCGGACGATCGCGAAACGGAGCGCCGGTAGGTCGGCAAGCTAATTCCGGAAGAAGGAAACACAAGTGCGACGCCATCCTACGGGCGCGGGTAATCTCGAGGGCCATGAACGGCTCGATCCCGCTGCGCGGGCCACTGATCGGGATCGCGCTGGTCGTCATCGGCGCGATTGCGCTGCCTTCCTTCGCCGCCGCCGAAGGAACCGGCACCTCTCGCGAGACGACGCCCTTCGGGTCTCCGATCGCCTGGTCCGAATGCGGACCGCCGGCCGGGCTCCAATGCGCGAGGGTCGAGGTGCCGCTCGACTGGGACCGCAGGGGCGGTCGCATGATCGAGCTGGCGGTGATCCGCCACCTCGCGAGCAAGCCGGGGCAGCGAATCGGGTCGATGTTCGTCAACCCAGGTGGACCGGGACAGAGCGGGGTCGACTTCGTGCGCGGAGATCCCGATGGGATCGACGCCTGGGGCGGCGGACGGTTCGACGTCGTCAGCTGGGACCCTCGCGGCACGAACCGCAGCACGCACATGCGTTGCTTCCGCAGCGATGAGGCCGAGGCGAGCTTCTGGGCAGGGGCTTCGATTCCGACCACCGCCGGGGCCTCAAAGCGCTACAGCCGAAGGTCCACTGCTCTGGCGCGGCGCTGCGGCAGGGTCAGCGGCTGGCTGTTGCCGCACATATCGACCGCTGACACAGCCCGCGACCTCGATTACCTTCGTCGCCTCGTCGGCGACCGCAAGCTCACCTACGCAGGTCTCTCCTACGGCACCTTCCTCGGGCAGACCTACGCCAACATGTACCCCGACCGGGTCAGGGCGATGATGCTCGACGCCATCGTCGATCCGGTCCCGTACTCGAGGGGAGCCGAAGCGAGGCAGGCCGCGGGGGTCTCCGGAGCAGATGAGGTCTTCGCAAAGTTCCTCTCCCTCTGCGATGCGGCAGGGCCTGACCGCTGTGCGCTCGCCGGCGGTTCCCGCACTGCGGCCGAGCGCGTCGATCGGCTCTTCGCGAAGGCGAGGCGGGCGCCGATCCCCGCCCCGAACGCGAAATGCGGACCTCAGCTACAGCGATCTGCTGCTTTCGCAGTTCCCGCGAGATGCGGGATCCGCACCTGTGGCCCGAGGACGCCGAGAACCTGAAGGCCGCGCTGCCGGAGACGCGTCGGCGCTCGCGACTGCGGCGGCCAAATTCGGCTCGCCCGAGATATTGGCGACGGCGACGACGTCGGCGGCGATCTCGTGCGCCGATGCCGGCGCTCATCGCGGTCCGAAGGCCTGGCCACGCGTGATCGACAGGCTGAGGCGCAGCAGCCGGCTGCAGGGCCAGATCGGGGGCTGGTGGCTATGGGCGCCGTGTGCCTCCTGGCCGGTGCGGGGCCAGGACAGCTACCGCGGCCCATGGACCGCCTCGACACCCAACCCGATCCTGCTGATCGGCACCCGCTACGACCCGAACACTCCCTACGCGAGCGCCGTCCACGCCGAGCACCTGCTCGGCAACGCCGTTCTCCTCACCCACGACGGCTACGGGCACGTCAGCTACCAGGACTCGAGCACCTGCATCGAGGACGCCCGCGTGGCCTACCTGGTCGATCTGATCACGCCGCCGCCGGGAACGATCTGCAAGGCGGACCAACAGCCGTTCGGCTGATCGCGGGAGCCTGGGCTCAGGCGGCCCTGACGCGAGCCGCCTGGCGGATCAAGTGGTCGCGCTCGGCGACGTTCGTGGCCAGTCGGGCGGCATCGGCGTAGGCTGACGCCGCGGCATCGCGGTCCCCGCCGAGCTCGAACAGGTGCCCGCGGACGGCGTGCCAGCGGTGCCGCTCGCCGAGAGCGTCTCGCACGCGCTCGGTCTCATGGAGTCCGTCGCCGGCGCCGCGGACGTGGCCGAGCGCGACGGCCCGCCCGAGCACGGCAGCGGGCTCGTCGCGGGCCGGATCCGCTGATAGGCCGACGAGGTCGTCGTACCAGGCGAGGATCTGCGGCCAGTCGGTCTCCTCGGCGCTCGCGGCATCGTCGTGGAGGGCCGCGATGGCGGCCTCGACCTGGTATCGCCCCGGAGGACGGTCATCGGTCTGGACGGCCAGCGCCGACTGCAGGACCCGCACGCCCTCGGTGATCTCGCGCTCGTCCCAGAGGCCACGGTCCTGCCGGTCGAGCGGCACGATCCGCCCCTCGCCGTCGATCCGCGCCGGCAGACGCGCATGGTTGAGCAGCATCAGCGCGAGCAGCCCGCGAGCCTCCGGCTCGCCGGTGGCGAGGGTCAGCTGCCGGGCGAGTCGGATCGCCTCGCCGGCGAGGTCCGTGCGCTCGGTGTGGCCGGCCGTGTAGACGAGGTAGAGCACCCGGAGGACGACGGCGAGGTCGCCGGGCCGGCCGAGGCGTTTCCCGCGCAGCGTCCGCTTGGCGCGACTGATCCGCTGCGCCATCGTCGCCTCGGGAACGTAGAAGGCGTCGGCGATCTCAGCCGTCGTCAGCCCGCCGACCGCCCGCAGCGTCAGCGCCACCTGCGATGCGGGAGAGAGATCGGGGTGGCAGCAGATGAAGAGCAGGAACAGCGTGTCGTCGCCCTCGTCCCCGGCGACCGCAACCGGCGGTTCCGCCTCCGCCGCCTCCTCGCGCCGCCGGAGGGCGGCCTCGCTCCGGCGGGCGTCGACGAGCCGGCGCGTCGCGACGGTCGTCAGCCAGGCCCGCGGGTCGCGCGGCGGGTGCTCGGGCCACACCCGAAGCGCCTCGAGGAGCGCCTCCTGCAGTGCATCCTCGGCCGCGTCGAAATCCTCGCCCCGCCGGACCATGCCGGCGAGCACGCGCGGGACGAAGGCGCGGAGTGCGCCCTCGTCCAGTCCCTGCGCGCCCGTCCCGCTCACCCGGCCCTCAGTCCTCCGTCGGCGTGTGGGCGAGGATCTCGCGGACGTCGATCCACTCGCAGAGCGGCTCGCCCCCGGGACCCGGCTCGGAGGAGACGTACGCCGCCACCTCGAGCGCCCGTTCGTAGGAGTCGACGTCGATCATGTACCAGCCGGCGACGAGGTCGCTCGTCTCCGGGTGCGGGCCGTCCGTGGTGACCGGCGCTGCGTCGGGGCCGCCGTAGCGGACGAACGTCTGCGCCGGCGCCAGCGCCTGCGCATCGACGTACTCGTCCCCGATCACGTCGCGGACGTTGCGGAGGAAGGCCATGTGCGCCTCCACGTCCTCGGGCGCCCACTCGTCCATCGGGGGGTAGGGGATATGCGGCTCGGGGCCGCCGCGGTAGCGCTTCAGCAGAAGGTACTTGGGCATCTGGATCTCCTTCGTTTCGCGGGCCGAATCTGTCGGCCCTTTGCCCATTGAGCGGAGCCGATTGGCAATTCTCGACATCGAGAGGTTAGGATCGCCGCCATGGGGAAATCAGCTCGCCGATTCGCATGTCTCTGTCTGGCGCTGGGAGCCCTAGTCGCTCTCCCGGCTTCCGCGTCCGCGGCGGTGAAGCTCGGCAGCACGAACATCGATGAGTCGATCAGCGATTTCGGTCTCGGCTGCTCCCTCCCGGCGACGTCGTGCACCTACATCCAGAAACGTCTGCCCGGCGCTCAGGTCCGGGCGCCGTTCTCCGGTGAGATCACCGGATGGAACGTCGTCTCACCCGGTGTTCACAGCTATCAGCTCGTCGTGATGCGGAAGAAGAGGAAGGGCGGCAAGTTCAAGAACGTCGGTGAGTCGTCGCCCGGGGCGACGCCGGGAGCCGGCGAGTACCACTACCCCGCGAGCATGCCGATCCGCAAGGGTGACTACATCGGCCTCAAGGGCGACAGCGTCCAGGGAATCTTCAACTCGACGGCACAGACCTGGACCTTCTCTCCCGCTGTCGAGTTCCCCGAGTCCAAGAAGCCGAGCTTCACGGGGTCCGACGAACTCCAGTTCAACGCCACCCTCAAGCGCTGAGCGCGGCCCGCGCTCAGCGGTGGCCGTACGTGGCGACGGCTCCGGCGAGCGGATAGACGCCCCGCTCCTGCCGCCGGTCGGGAGTCACGAAGACGTCGCCCGAACCCGGCGTTGCGGGATCCGGGAATCGGCGGATCCGGCCGCCTGAAGCCGATCGCTCCGACCCGGACTCACGTCGATGGCCGTCCTTCATCTCCCGTTCCTCCCTGTGATCGGCGCGTCCCCCGTCCGACCCGGGCGGACGTCACATGTATCGGATGACACTACTCCGACCGCACCCGTTCTGTCCATAGAGTCTCGGCATCGGCACCGAGAGCGAATACGAGCGGCTCGGGATCAGCCCGACGCCGGACAACGGCGAGCGCCTCGGCGACTCGATGCCCTGGGACGAGTCGGCGCGGCCCCACCGGCCCGAGGCCGACCCGGACGTCGAGTACTCGGAGCTCGGCCGGATGGCCGGTAAGCACCTGATCGACATCCACGACGGCCTCCGCGCCGAGCTCGCCGAGCTCCGCTCGGTCGTCGCCCAGGTTCGCGACGGCGAGGTGACGGCAGGCGATGCCCGCGGACGCCTCAACGAAATGGCGATGCGCCAGAACGACTGGACGCTCGGCGCCTTCTGCGCCCGCTACTGCCGGGTCGTCGCCCACCATCATCACCTCGAGGACGTATCGGTCTTCCCGCACCTGAAGAGCTCCGAGCCGGCCCTCGGCCCGGTCATCGATCAGCTCACGGTCGAGCATCTGGCCATCCACGACGCGATCGAGGAGGTCGACGGGGCGCTCGTTCACCACATCAACAACCCTGGGGATTTCGGCCGGCTCCAGGCCGCGATCGATGCGCTGACGGACGCGCTGCTCTCCCATCTCTCCTACGAGGAACACGAGCTTGTCGAGCCGCTCGCCCGGGTCGGGCTCGGTCCCGGACAGGTCTGAGCCCCGTAGTCGCCCCGGTTCCCGGGGCCCGAGAACGCGGGCTAGGGTGACCGCGTGGCCATCCCCTATCCAGCTCACAGGGAAGCTGACGTGGCCCTCCGGGACGGCTCGACGGTTCACGTCCGGCCCGTGCGGGCGAGCGACGAGCCCCACCTGATCGAGTTCTTCGGCGGCCTCAGCACCGAGGCGCTGATGTTCCGCTTCTTCTCCGCGGGCGCCAGTCACGAGAGCGCCGCGAAGCTCGCGATCGACGTCGACTATGAGGCCCGCTACGGCCTCGTCGCCACCCGCGGCGGCGACGACCGGCTCGTCGGACAGGGAATGTTCGTCACCTCCGGGCCGGGCCGGGCGGAGGTCGCCTTCACGGTCGCGGACGACCTCGTCGGCCACGGCCTCGGGACGATCCTCCTCGCACACCTCGCCGAGGTGGCCTCCGACGAGGGGATCGGCCTCTTCGAGGCGGAGGTCAACCCGGACAACCGCAGGATGGCGACCGTCTTCCGTGAGAGCGGATTCCCCGTCGAGGCCTCGTCGGTCCCGGGGGCCATCCACTTCGAGTTCCCGACCACGTTCTCCCCCGACGCCTTCGCGCGATTCGAACAGCGCGACCGGATCGCCGCCGCAGCGGCCGTGAAGCGCTTCTTCGAGCCGCGGTCGATCGCGGTCGTCGGCGCATCCCGGAACCGCGGCACCGTGGGCGGCGAGATCTTCCACAACATGCTCGACGCCGGATTCGGGGGCGTCGTCTATCCGGTCAATCCGACCGCCGAGGTCGTCCAGTCGGTCCGCGCCTATCCGAGCGTCGCCGACGTCCCCGGCGAGCTCGATCTCGCGGTGATCGCGGTCGCGGCCGAGCACGTTGCGGCCGTCGCCCGTGAGTGCGCGGCCAAGGGCGTCCCGGCCGTCGTCGTCATCTCCGCGGGTTTCTCGGAAGTGGGGGAGGAGGGGCTCGAGCGCCAGCGCGAGCTCGTCGAGATCTGCCGGCGGTCCGGCATCCGGCTGATCGGCCCGAACTGCCTGGGCATCCTCAACACCGCGCCCGACCACAGCCTCAACGCGACGTTCGCACCCTCGATGCCGCCGCCCGGCAACGTCGGGTTCGTGACTCAGAGCGGGGCTCTCGGGCTGGCGCTCATCGATCTCGCCGAGGACCGCGGTCTCGGCGTCTCGTCGTTCGCGTCGATCGGAAACCGCGCCGACGTCACCGCCAACGACCTCATCGAGTACTGGGACGACGACGAGAGCACCGACGTCGCGCTCCTCTACATCGAGTCGTTCTCGAATCCGCGGCGCTTCTCGACGGTGGCGCGGCGGATGGGGCGCCGGAAGCCGATCGTGGTCGTCAAGAGCGGCCGGTCGGCCGCCGGAGCGCGAGCGAGCGAATCCCACACGGGCGCGCTGATCGCGGCCTCCGACGTCACGGTCGACGCCCTCTTCGACCAGGTCGGGGTGATCCGAACGGACACCCTCTCGGAGCTGCTGGACGTCGCGTCGCTGCTGGCCAACCAGCCGCTTCCGGCCGGCCGCCGGGTCGGGATCATCACCAACGCGGGCGGCCCGGGAATCATGTGCGCCGATGCGTGCGAGGCCGTCGGTCTCGAGGTCCCGAACCTGCCGGATGAGGTTCAGGCCACGCTGGCGGAGGGTCTCGCCGCCGAGGCGTCGCTCGTCAACCCCGTGGACATGATCGCCACCGCGTCCGCCGATCAATTTCGCCGGACGATCACGAGGCTGGCCGACTGGGAGGGCGTCGACGCGCTGATCGTCATCTTCATCAGGCCGCTGCTGACGAGGGCCGAGGACGTCGCGGCCGCGGTGCAGGAGGCATGCGCGGAGCTGAGTCGCAAGATCCCCGTACAGGCCGTCTTCATGACCGCCGGCGACCACGCCTCGATGACCGGCTCGAGCAGCGTGCCGACCCACCTCTACCCGGAGGACGCGGCGCGGTCGCTGGGCAGGGTGATGCGTCACGTCGAGTGGCGCGACCGGCCGCACGAGGATCCGGCGACCTTCCCCGACGCCGACGACGATCGCGCGGCTGCGGTCATCGCCGGGGCGCTCGCGCGCGGCGGCGGCTGGCTCGACATGGCCGAGGTCACCGAGCTGCTCGACTGCTACTCGGTGCCGACGCCTCCCTGGCGCTCCGCCGCAGACCCCGTCGGCGCCGGGCACGCCGCCGCCGAGCTCGGCGGTCGCGTGGCGCTCAAGGCCGCCGGCCCGGCGATCCTCCACAAGACGGACCTAGCCGCCGTCCGCGTCGGTCTCGAGGGGGCGGCCGAGGTCTCGTGGGCCGCGGTGGAGATGGACGAGGCCCTCGCCGACGCCGGCGTCGAGCGGCGCAACTTCATCGTCCAGAGCATGGTCGCCGACGCGACCGAGCTGCTGATCGGCGTCGTCAGCGATCCCGTCTTCGGGCCGGTGCTCGCCTGCGGTGCCGGCGGGACGAGGGCGGAGCTGCTCAAGGACGTCGCCGTCCGGATCTGCCCGTTGACCGAGCGCGAGGCCCGGGAGATGATCGCCTCGCTGCGGATCTACCCGCTGCTGACCGGCTTCCGCGGGGCACCCGAGGCCGACCTCGACGCGCTCTGCGAAGTCGTCCTGAGGCTGAGCGCAATGGTCGACGCCCACCACGAGATCGTCGAGCTCGATCTCAACCCGGTCATGGCGGGGCCGGAGGGAGCTCCGGTCATCGACGCCCGGATCAGGATCGAGGATGCGCCGCCGCCGCGTCCATGGCCGAGCACCTGGAAGGTCGACGACTCCTGACGCTCGGCGCGGCCGGGCGGCTCAGCTGCCGAGGACGCGGAGGACCTCGGCGATCGAGGTGAGCCCCGCCAGGACCTTCTCGAGGCCGTCGTCGCGCATCCGTCGCATTCCCTCGGCCTCGGCTGCGGCGCCGATCTCGGTGCTCGACGCCCGGGCGAGGATCAGGGTGCGGATCTGCGGCGAGATCTTGAGGAGCTCGTAGATGCCGACCCGGCCGCGGTAGCCGGTGCCATTGCAGCGGACGCAACCGACCGGCTCGTAGGCGTCGATCGCCGCCCAGGTGACCTTGAAGCCGCTGCGGGTGAGCTCGTCGGCGGTGACCCGCACGCACCTCTTGCAGTCATCGCAGAGCCGGCGGGTCAGGCGCTGGCCGACCACGCACTCGATCGAAGAGGCGACGAGGAACGGCTCGATGCCCATCTCGACGAGGCGGGCGGGAGCCATCGGCGCATCGCCGGTGTGCAGGGTCGAGAGGACGAGGTGGCCGGTCAAGGCCGACTCGATCGCGATCTGCGCCGTTTCGCGGTCGCGGATCTCGCCGACCATCAGGACGTCGGGATCGGAGCGGATCATCGAGCGCAGCCCGGAGGCGAAGGTGAGACCGACCTTGGCGTTGACCTGGATCTGCTTGATGCCGTCGAGCTCGTACTCGGCCGGATCCTCGATCGCGATCAGGGTCTTGTCCGGGGTGTTGATCGCCGCCAGGGTCGCGTAGAGGGTCGTCGTCTTGCCGGAGCCGGTCGGCCCGGTGACGAGGACGGCGCCGTGGCTGCGGGTGACGGCCCGCTCGAGGGTCGCCCGGTCCTCGGCGCGCATGCCGAGGCGGTCGAGCTCCATGACGAGATGGCTCTTGTCGAGGATCCGCATGACCGCGGACTCGCCGCGCATCACGGGTAGGGTCGCGACCCGGATGTCGATGTAGCGACCGTCGACGGTGAGCCCGATCCGGCCGTCCTGCGGCTTGCGCCGCTCGGCGATGTCGAGGTCGGCCATGATCTTCAGGCGCGAGATCAGCCCGGTTGCGAAGCGCTTCGGGACTGTGGCGGAGTCGATCACGACCCCGTCGACGCGATAGCGAACGCGAAGGTCGCCGTCGCCCGGGTCGAGGTGGATGTCGGAGGCGCCACGGCGAACCGCGTCGGCGATCACAGTGTGGGCGATCTTGACGACCGGAGCCTCGTCCGCGGACTCGCGGAGGACCAGCTCCTGCTCCTCCTCCTCTTCTTCCTCCTCCTCACCGGCGCCGTACTCGTCGACCGACTCGATAAGCCGCGACAGCTGGCTGATCAGCGCCTCGACGTCCTCGGGGGAGGCGACCACCGGCTTGACCTTGCGCTCCGTGGAGAGCGCGACGTTGTCGAGGCCGAGCAGGTTCGCCGGGTCGGCGGTGGCGACGAGCAGCGTCTCGTCGTCGACGAAGGCGATCGGGATCGCCCGGTAGCGACGCGCCTCGTCGCTGCTGATCAGGTTGGCGGCGCCGTGATCGACGCGGAACGTGTCGAGGTCGACGTACTCGAGGGCGTTGCGCTCGGCGAGGGCCTGTGCGAGCTGCTTGGAGTCGACGACGCCGCTCTCGACGAGCGCCTGACCGATCGGCCGGCCGTCCTCACGCGCGAGCGCGACCGTCGCCTCGACGATCCCGCGGTCGGCGAAGCCGAGGTCGACGATGACGTCGCCGAGCCGCCGGCGCGGCGGCAGGACACGGGTCGTGGTGCCCGGCAGAGCGGGATTCTGGGCTGAGGAAAGCTCCACGGCCTCCCTATCGGCAATTCCGGCTCCGGCCGTAAGCCCCGTGTTGCATCCGGCATCCCGGTCCCGTTTACGGTGGGCCGGACCCCTGGGCGTACGATTGAGCGGATGGCAACAGAAGCAACGCAAGACCAGGTCCTGGATGCAGCCCGATCCCTCGGAGACGATGGGTTCACCCGCGAGGACGTCGCGAAGAAGCTCGGGCTCGACATCGCCGACATGCGTCCCGGCTGGAAGGCCGCGAAGGAAGCCGGAAAGCTGAAGAAGATCGACGACAAGGACGGCAACCGGACGTTCCGGCTCGCCGAGTAACGGTCCGTGAGCACTTCCGATCACGCCGGGGTCCCGTGAGCGGGCTGACCCTCGGCGTCATCGGGAGCTCCCACAAGGAGAACGAGCGGCGCCTGCCGATCCACCCGTCGCACGTCGGCGAGATCGCCGCGGCCCTGCGCAGCCGGATCTTCCTCGAGGCGGGTTACGGCGCCGGCTTCGGGGTCGGCGACGAGGAGCTGAAACGGTTCTCGGTGGGACTGCGCTCGCGCGAGGCCCTCGTCCGCGACTGCGACATCCTCCTGCTCCCGAAGCCGACGGTCGCCGACCTCGAGCAGATGCGGCCCGGTCAGGTCCTCTGCGGATGGGTCCACTGCGTCCAGGATCCGGAGCTGACGCAGGTCGCGATCGATCGCCGACTCACGTTGATCGCCTGGGAGGGCATGAACCACTGGGGCTCCGACGGGTCCTTCCGCCTCCACATCTTCCATCAGAACAACGAGCTCGCCGGCTACGCATCGGTGCTGCACGCGATGCAGCTGAAGGGACTGACGGGCGAGTACGGTCGCCGGCTTCGCGCGGCGGTCATCGGCTTCGGTGCGACCGGGCGCGGCGCCGTCCTCGCCCTGCGCGCACTCGGGGTGCACGACGTCTCGGTGCTGACCCATCGCGAGGCAGCCGCAGTCGCCGCGCCGATCCACTCGGTTCGCCTCTACACCTACGGGAAGGGAGACGACCTCGATCTCGCCCTCGACACCCGCAACGATTCGATGGGGCTGTTCCTCGCCGAGCACGACGTGGTCGTCAACTGCGTCTTCCAGGATCCCGAGGACCCGCTCCTCTTCGCCAAGAACGACGAGCTGGACCTGTTCCGGCCGGGGACCCTGTTCGTGGACGTCTCCGCCGACGCCGGGATGGGCTTCGAGTGGGCGCACCCGACGACGTTCGAGGATCCGATGTTCGATCTCGGCGGCGGACGCAGCTGCTACGCCGTGGACCACAGCCCGTCACTGCTGTGGAACTCGGCGACCTGGGAGATCAGCAGGGCGCTGATGCCCTACCTGCGGCCGCTGCTCGCCGGCCCCGAGGGCTGGAGCGGGGAGGAGGCGCTGAGCCGGGCGGTTGAGATCCGCGACGGCGTCGTCGAGAACCCGAAGATCCTCGCGTTCCAGGGGCGCGACGCCGACTATCCGCACGAGCGGCGCTGACGGGCGCCGCCCGGCCCGTCAGTACTTCGCCTTGCCCTTCATCGTCACGACGCCGTTCTGGCCGTCGAGGGTGTTGTGGTCGGTCGCCTTCAGGTTCACGCCCTTGATCCCGCGGTACTTGCCGGTGCCGCCGGTGAAAGTCCCGGTTCCGGTGAAGTCGATCTCGTTGCCGCTGATCACGTAGGTCATCGCGACCGTGCCGAAGATCGACCCCTTCTTCGCGTCGATCTGGAAGGTTCCGGTCACGGATCCGGGGTCGCCGAAGGTGACGAGGATGTCGATGTCGCCGGGCCCGAACGGCTTGCCGGTGACCGTGCCCTTGTCCTCGAGGACGCCGGGGGACGGGCCGCCGACGTTCTTCGTCGCGCCGAGGAGATCGACGCGATGGGTCTCGGGCTTCGGGCCGGGCCGGGCGGGGAGGCGCTGATAGGTGTTCTGGAGATTGTCTTGGACGATCGTCGCCTCGCCCTCCGCGTTCAGCGTCAGGGCGTGCTTGAGGACCCGGGAGCGATAGCTCCATCCGGCCGGGAGGTCGAGACGCTTGCCGAGGCTCTTCAGGTCGCCGATCCGCTGGGACGGGTCGACGATCTGGGAGTAGCTCTGCATCAGGTAGTTGGAGCCGTCGGGAGCGAGCAGCTCGTAGACGCGTCGTCCCTTCCGCCAGTGCCAGGTATTGGTCCGGTCGACCGTCCGCTCTGTGTAGGCGGCGCGGACGAGATCGGAGGAGGACTTGATCGGGATCGTCGCGACGCGACGCATCCGCAGGCCGTGAAAGGAGCGGACCTTGCCGGTTCGGGCCCTTGCGGCGTCCATCAGGAAGTGCCGGGGGCCATTCTTGATCACGAGGGTGTCGCCGTTCTCGGCGGCGATCTGTGACGCGTCGAGCGCGTCCCACTTGGCGGCCGGGCAGTCGTTGAGGCCGATCGTGTTCCAGACGACGACCCGCCCGTCGGGGGGGCCGCCCTTGAGCTCGAGGATCTCGCAGTAGCGGGCGTTGTGAAGATCGTTGCCCGACCTGACATCGGCGGACGCCGTTGCGACTCCGAGCAGCGAGAGCGCGGCGACGGCGGCGAGCGCTCCCAGCCGGGCGATGCGCATGCCGTAGGTGCTCGTGCTTCCGGCTTCGTTTCCGGTCTTCATCGATCTCGCTTTCGGTCCCGGCGCGGGACGATCGTGTGTCACAACCTGTGTGACACTATGTCAACTCAGGGATGGCTGCGGCAACCTCGAAAGCCAGAACACGGCAAACGCGCGAACGGAGCCGTGCCCGGATCCTCGAGGCGACCACCGACCTGATCCGCGAGCGCTCCTATGCCGAGCTCAGCGTCGGCGAGATCATGGACCGCGCCGGGATCGGGCGGACGATCTTCTACCGCCACTTTGACGACCTCGGCGACCTGTTGATGACCGCGGGACGCGAGGCGATCGAGGAGCTCTACGACGCCCAGGTGGCGCTCGCCTCCACGCGGGCCGGCCATGATGCCGACGAAATCCGTCGAGCGATCGAGCTCCCCGTCGCCGTCTACGAGCGCCACGGACCGCTGCTCCGGGCGATCAACGAGGCCGCGGCCGCCGATCAGCTCGTGGCCGACGGGCGCGAGCCCTGGCGCCGCCGCTTCGACGAGCTGGTCGAGACGGCACTGAGGGCGATCGAGACCGAGACCGGGCGCCCGTTCGCCGACGCCGCCGAGACCGCCCGCGCGCTCAACCTCCTCAACGAGAGCTACCTCATCGATGCCTTCGGCCGGGTGCCGCGGGTCTCGGCCGAGGTCGCGGTGGAGAGCCTGACCGAGGTCTGGGTCGCGCTCGTGGGCCGCTGAGGGCCGGGGATGGCCTCCGGATACTGGCCGCAGCCGTGGACCTGCGAGGACGGCGGGCCGCGCCGGTGGGGCTCGGCGGCAGGGCTGCCGGGGCTCGGCATCTCCCCCGGCGAGACGCTGCGGGTGGAGGCGGTCCACGACGCCTTCGCCACCGACGCGCTGCTCCGCCGCGAGCCCGGCGAGCTCTACGCCCTCCGCCACGACGTTCCGGTCCGCGGGACCCACACGAGGCCCGTCGAGGCCTGGGTCGAGCGCCTCGACCCCGACAGCCTCGAAGTCGTCGCATCGACGCCTCGCCTGCCGGGCGGCCCGTTCTGGCCGGGCGGGATCGCGGCCCACGCGAACGGCGACATCCACTCGGTCTTCGGGCGCTGGGCGCACCGGCTCAGCTCCGGCCTCGACGTCCTCGCCTCGCATCGGCTGCCGGTCGACCGGCCCTACAACTCGTTCGTCGTCCTCGACGGCGGCGAGCTGGTCACCAAGGACTGCGATGCGCCCGTCGGCCGCGAGCCCTCGACCGTCTCGGTGCTCGATCCGGAGTCGCTGCTCCCGGTCGCGACGCCGCTGACCCTCCCGGAGCCGTCGATCGCCCGCCTCTCCTCAGACGGGGAGTCCATCGTCGCCGTCGGCACGACCCGCGTCTTCAGGCTCGTTTTCGATCGCGAGCGCGAACGGCTCGAGATCGACGACTCCTGGCAGCCCGCCTACGGGCCGGCGCCGGGCCGGAGCTACGGATGGGACCCGGTGATCACCGACCACGCCGTCCTCTGGATCGACCAGGGCCACAACCGCACCGACAGGACGATGCTCGGCAGCGGCGTCGCGCCCGATCCGGTCCGCCTCTGGTGGGCCGATCTCGGCAACGGAGCCGTCGACTCGGCGGAGATCAGCGGTCTGCCGTTCGGAACCGTGTCGAATCCGCCGGGATGGGACCCGGAGGGACGGGTCGTCGTCGCCTACGACGCCGGCAACGCCGTCGTCCGCGCGTGGCGGTTCGAGGATGGAGCGCTCGAACCGCTATGGCGGCGCGACGGGATCGCCCATGCCGGGCACCTCATCCTCTATCCGGACACCCGCGAGTTGATCGTCGGCGACTGGCGGGACCGTGAGGCGATGCGGAATCGTCGCGTCAGGCCGGCGACGAGGCTCCTCGGTCAGGTGCTCTCGCGATCGCCGGCGGCTCGCCGGGCATCACTCCGCACCGGCTCCGACAGCCTCGTCGTCCTCGACCTCGACACCGGTGCCGAGAAGGCGAGGGTCGAGGTCCCTTCGGCATCGCAGGGATTCCTGTTCCCGGCGCCGGGCTTCGGCCGCGACGTCTACTACCAGTCGATCACGACGATCGCCCGGATCGTCGTCGGGTGAGCCGGCCGAAGCGCTCTCACTTCCGCCTCATCTCCGCTTCCTAGCTTGCCTCCCGGAAACGGGAACCGAACGAAAGGACAGAGATGACGGACAAGGTCAAGAAGACGCTGGCGGCCCTCGCCGCCCTCGGCGCACTCGCCCTCGGAGGCGCCGCGATCGCCGGCGCGACGAGCAGCGGTTCGGACGCGAGCGGCACCCAGGCCGAGCAGGCCGACCAGGTTGAAGGCAACGAGGCCGCCGATGCCCCGGATCAGCCCGGTGAAGCCGAGGACGGCGGAGCGACCGAGCGGAGCGCTGCCGACGATCAGGGCGGCGACGGCGACGGCGAGCTTGCGGCTGCCGCCGAGCAGAAAGCTCGCGCCGCGGCCGAGCAGGCGACCGGCGGCGCTCGCCGCCGGCGACGTCGAGCCCGCTGAGGCGGCCGACCCCGTCGAGGACGCGAACGACCAGCCGACCCCGCAGGGCGCTGCCTACGAGGTCGAGATCTCCAAGGACGGCCGGGCCCTGAAGGTGTTCCTGGATTCCTCGTTCAAGGTGATCGAGACCCAGCAGGACGCCGGCTAGGACGTCGCTGCGGCGAACGGCCCGGCGCTCCGAGCGGGTGCCGGGCCGCTCATCGTTTTCTCATCCCGCTCTCATGCGGCCGGTCCATAATCGGTCGACCGTGCGCGTTCTCGTCGTCGAAGACCAGCCGAAGATGTCGAGGCTCCTCCAGCGCGGCCTCCGTGACGAGGGGTTCGCCACCGATGTCTGCTCGAGCGGAGAGGACGCGCTCTGGATGGCCGGCAGCACGCCGTACGACGCAATCGTCCTCGACGTCATGCTGCCGGGGATCGACGGCTTCGAGACCTGCCGGCGGTTGCGGGCCGACGAGGTCTGGTCGCCCGTCCTGATGCTGACCGCCCGCGATTCGATCGAGGATCGCGTCGACGGCCTCGACGGCGGCGCCGACGATTACCTGGCGAAGCCGTTCTCCTTCTCGGAGCTGTCAGCCCGGATCCGGGCGCTGTTCCGTCGCGGCGCCGTCGAGCGACCGGCGGTGCTGACGGTCGGCGACCTCGAGCTCGACCCCGCCGGCAGGCGGGTATCGCGCGGCGGCGTCCAGATCGATCTCTCGACGAAGGAGTTCGCGCTCCTCGAGACCTTCATGCGGCGGCCCGGCGAGGTGCTGACCAGGTTGCAACTGCTCGAGCACGCATGGGACTACGAGTACGAGAATCGCTCGAACGTCGTCGACGTCTACGTGCGCTATCTGCGAGAGAAGGTCGATCGCCCGTTCGGCTGCGACTCGCTCGAGACGGTCCGGGGCGCCGGCTACAGGATGCGGGTCCCATCGGCCCCCTGAGCAGACTGCCGATCCGTGCGCGCCTCACGATCGCATTCGCGTTCGCGATGGCGGTCGTGCTCGTCCTCGCGGGAACATTCGTCTACATACGGGTCGCCGACGATCTCAGCAGCTCGATCGACGATGCACTGCGGACCCGGGTCGACGATCTCGCCCGCCAGCTCCAGGCAGCCGGACCCGACGACGTCGGGTTGGGCGGCGCCCGCGAGGAGGGTGCCGAGGACATCCTCTCCGAGGTGCTGAGACCCGACGGCAGCGTTGTCGCCTCGTCGGAATCGCTCGCTTCGGTCTCGGTTCTGACGGCCGAGCAGTTCTCCCTGGCCACGCAGAAGCTGACCTACTTCGACGCGGGACGGGTTCAGGGAATCGAGGGTGACGCTCGTCTTGTCGGGCGGCCGGTGCAGACCGAGGACGGGCAATTCGTAGTCGTCGCGGGCGCATCGACGGGTGATCGCGAGGAGACCCTCTCGAACCTTGTCAAGACGTTCGCGATCGGCGGTCCGCTCGCCCTGCTGATCGCGTCGGCCCTCGGATACGCACTCGCGACGCTCGCCTTCCGGCCGGTCGAGGCGATGAGTGCCGGCGCCGCGCGGATCACGATGGAGCGCAGCGGTGAGCGCCTTCCCGCTCCCGAGACCGACGACGAGATCGGCAGGCTCGGTCGGACCCTGAACGAGATGCTCGCCCGGATCGAGGCCTCGATGGAGCGCGAGCGCGAATTCGTCGCCGACGCCGGTCACGAACTGCGCACGCCGATCGCGATCCTCCGCAGCGAACTCGAGCTCGGCATGCGCCCGGATCGCGACCGGGATGAGACCCGGGAGGCGATGCGGTCGGCGATCGAGGAGGCCGACCGGCTCCAGCGACTCGCCGAGGACCTTCTGGTGCTCGCCCGCTCGGAGGAGCCGCGGCTCGCGATCGACCCCCGACCTGTCGCCGTCGGTGACCTGCTCGGGGACACGGGTACCCGATTTGCGGCCCGCGCCGCGGCCGAGGGCCGGGCGATCGAGAACGACTGCGAACCCGGGCTGACGGCCACGATCGATGCCGGCCGGATCGAGACCGTCCTCGGGAACCTCGTCGAGAACGCCCTCCGCCACGGCGCCGGGACGATCGGCATGACGGCCCGCGAGGACTCCGGCGGCCTGATCCTTGCGGTGAGCGACGAAGGACCGGGATTCCCGCCCGATTTCGCCGCGCACGCATTCGATCGGTTCGCCCGGGCCGAGTCGGGGCGGACCAGCTCCGGCGCCGGCCTCGGTCTCGCGATCGCACGCGCGATCGTCGAGGCCCACGGCGGAACGATCTCGGCCGCAGGTGCACCCGGCGGCGGGGCCCTCGTGACGGTCCGGATTCCCGCCCGGCCGGGCGGGGCCGAACCCGCCTAGAGGACGGCGAAGCGAATCAGGCTCGCAACGCCGGCGACCAGGCAATAGATCGCGAACGGGCGCAGGGTGTGGTTCTCGAACCAGCGGACCAGGAACCTGACCGAGAAGTACGCGGTGATCCCGGTGATCACGAAGCCGACGGCGATCTGACCGTGGATTCCATTCCCGGCGTCTCCAGCCAGGCTCGGCATCTTCAGGACTCCGGCCGCCAGGATCACCGGGGTGGCCAACAGGAACGAGAAACGCGCCGCGTCCTCGTGTGAGAGGCCGCGCCAGAGTCCGCCGACCATCGTTATCCCCGAGCGGCTGATGCCTGCGAACAGTGCGGCGATCTGCAGCGTCCCGATGCCGAATGCCTCGACTCGGGAGATTGCGGAGATGCGGACGTCGGAGGCGTAGGCCTCCGCGATGTCCGACTCGGTACGGCCGCCGGTCGTCCGGCCCGTCGGGACTGCCGGCTCGAATGCAGTGGGCCGCCCTCCCTCGCGCTCGACTGCCCGCCTGCGCAGCCGGTCTCCGGCGAGCAGGATCAGGCCGTTGACGATCAGGAAGGCGCTCACGGCTGTGGGCTTCGCGAACGCCGTCCGGAAGACGTGCTCGAGCGCCAGCCCGGTGATGCCGACCGGGATCGTGGCGATGACGATCAGCCAGGCCAGGCGCTCGTCCGCATCGACGGCGCTGAGCCGGCGCTCTCGGACGCTCCGCGCGATGCTCCGGAAGAAGCCGCGAACGATCCTGATCCAGTCGGTGCGAAAGAACCAGAGCAGTGCCAGGGCCGTCGCGACGTGAAGAGCGACGATGAAGGCGAGGTAGAAGGACGCCTCGCTGTTCGGCGTCGACGACTGGGTAACCAGCGTGTTCCAGCTGCCGCCGATCCACGCGGGAACGAGGACCGAGTGGCCGAGGCTCGACACGGGGAAGAGCTCGGTGACGCCCTGGACGAGGGCGATCACGATCGCCTGCGGGTAGGTCAGCAAGTCAGGCTTGCGCCGGCTCGGGCTGGGGCTTGACGCCCGCCGTCGGAGTCGGCGTCGCGTCGCGCTTCGTGACCGAGAGGAAGATCACGAGGGCGAGGATCGTGCCCAGGAAGATGTAGCTGGTCACGGTCGTTCCGAGGCCGAGGCCGCCGGCCGACTTGTCCTGCGACATCCAGTCGCCGATCGAAGCGCCGAGTGGGCGGGTGAGGATGTAGGCGATCCAGAAGGCGAGGATCGGTCCCATCCGGAGGCGGTAGTGGGCGAACGCGACAAGGCCGATCGCGCCGCCGAAGATCAGGATCGAGACGAAGTAGCCGAGGTTCGCCTGCTCGGAGACGAGGTCGCCTGCCGAGGTACCGAGGGCGAAGGTGAAGAGGACCGCGAGCCAGTAGAACGCCTCCCGCTTCGTCGTGTAAATCGTGTGGATCGAGAGCGTCCGCTCGCTCGCGTACCAGGCCGAGAACGTGGCGGCGAGAAGGATCGCGAAGATGATCGTCGTCGTCCCGAGGCCGACGCCGTAGTTGTCGACGAGGTTGTCGGAGACGAGCGTTCCGACGACGCTGATCAGGACGACGGCGAGCCAGTAAACGCCCGCGACGTATCGACGGAGGCGGAACTGAAAGACGAGAACGACGATCAGCAGCGCCGCGGCGAAATAGGACGTGTTCGTGAGCCCGAAGCCGAGGTTGTCGTTCAGGTAGTCGGCGGCGGTCTCACCGACCGTCGTGCAGAGGATCTTGATGACCCAGAAGTAGAGGGTCACCTCCGGCACCTTGTTGAGCATCTGACGGAGCTTGGGGTCGGCGGCGGTCCGCGCGGCGAAGTTCGACATGCGGGGAGACTTGCGCCGATCACCTGAATAGCTCCTGAAAGAAGCGGCCCGCCCGCCTGCGCCGGACCGGGAGCCGTGGATACTGGCCTCATGGCCGAAACCCCAGTGCTCGTGGTCGAGGACGATCCGGATCTGCGCCGGCTCCTCCGTGCGGGGCTGGTCAGGGAGGGCTTCGAGGTGTCGACCGCCGCAACCGGTCGTGAGGCGGTGGAGAAGGGCGAGGGCGGATCGCCTGCCCTGCTCGTCGTCGACATCGGCCTTCCCGACGCCGACGGCCGCGATGTCTGCCAGGCCCTCCGGTCCCGCGGCATAACCGCCCCCGTGCTCTTCCTGACCGCTCGCGACGCGCTGACGGATCGGCTCTCCGGCTTCAGCGCCGGGGGCGACGACTACCTGGTCAAGCCGTTCGCGTTCGCCGAGCTGGTCGCGAGGCTTCGCGCTCTCGAGAAGCGAGCAGGCCCCTCAGCGGTGGCGGATGTTCACGGCCTCCGGCTCGATCCCGCCGGACACTCGGTCTCCTCCGGAGATGGGCACCTGGATCTGACGCCGACGGAATTCCGGTTGCTGGCGGCCCTTGCGGCCGCCGCGGACGAGACCGTGCGGCGTCGCGATCTCGTCGCCGCCGCCTGGCCCGACGGCGGGATCGTCCACGACAACACGCTCGACGTCTACATCGGGCGGCTGCGCCGCAAGCTGGCGACGGTCGGTGCGCAAGCATCGATCGCAACCGTTCACGGCGTCGGCTACTCGCTGCGATGAGGCCGCGCGGCCTGCGCACGCGGCTGACTCTCGTCGTCGCGGTCGGCGCGACGATCCTGATCAGCGCGCTGACGCTCGGATTCAACCTCGCGCTCCGCAGCAGCCTGCGGGGAGACGCCGACCAGGTGGCGAGGGAGCGGGCGGAGTCGGCACTGGAGACCGTCGCCGTGGGCGGGAATGGCGAGGTCCGCCTGATCGAGGCCCCGGCCGGCCAGGACGCCGGAGCCGGCGTCTGGGTGTTCGCCGAGGGCGGCCGGGCGCTCGAGCGCCCGGGCGCGACGCCGGGAGTCCAGCGCGTCGCGGATTCACTCGCCGGTCGCGACGCCGTCTTCGCCGACGAGAAGGACTCCGACACCCGCCTCTATGCGAGAGCCGTTCAGGACCAGTCGGGCGCGCAGGTCGGCACGGTCGTGGCGGCGGTTTCGGTCGAGCCGTACGAACGGATCGTCAGGGAGGCCCTGATCGCCTCGCTCGCGTTCGCAGCCGTGATGCTCGTGGCGATAATCGTGGCGGCGCGGTTCGTCCTCGGTAGAGCGTTGCGCCCCGTCGCTCAGATGACCCACGAGGCCACGGAGTGGAGCGAACACGATCTCGACCATCGCTTCGCCGTCGGCGAGCCGTACGACGAGATCACCGAGCTAGCGGCCGCATTCGACTCGATGCTGGAAAGACTCTCGTCGAGCCTGCGACACGAACAGCGACTCTCGGCGGAGATCTCGCATGAGCTGCGGACCCCGCTGTCGGCCATCCTCGCCGAGACCGAGCTGGCGCTCGCGGGCGGCGACCGGTCCGACGCCGACCGGGCGGTGCTCGAGCGGATCAGCGAGCGGGCGACCGCGCTCCGCCGGATTCTCGATGCCCTGCTCGCAGCTGCACGTGCCGAGGCGGGACTGCTCGGCGGTGCGGCGCGGGTCGGAGAGGCCGTCGAGCGGGTCGCAGCGGAGGCGCCGCCGCCCACGGCAGCCCGGATCGACTTCGTCGCCTCCGGTGAGCTCGATGCGACGGTGGACGTCGACCCGACCCTCCTCGAGCGGATGCTCGCCCCCGTCCTCGAGAACGCTTTCCGGTACGCGGAAACGCGCGTGAGCGTTCTCGCTCGAAGGGACGGCTCGCGAATCGCGATCGCCGTCGCGGACGACGGCCCCGGGGTTGCCGCCGATGAGGCCGAGAGCATCTTCGAGCCCGGAGTTCGCGGCACCGCCGCATCCGGCGCCGAGGGCGACTCCCGGTCGGGGGCGGGGCTCGGCCTGGCACTGAGCAGGAGGCTCACCCGGGCCGCGGGCGGCGATCTCGTTCTCGTTCCGGGGGAGAAGAGGGGAGCCCGCTTCGAGCTCCGGCTTCCCGGCGCTTGAGGACCGTGCGCCGCTCAGCGGTGAGAGCGGGCGAGGCTCCACATCTGCAGATAGGCCTCGGCGGAGTGGAACAGGGTGCGCATCGCCGCCGGCCCGTCGGGCTGGGCCTCGACTCCGTCGAGGAGGTCGGCGAACAGGCCGTAGTGGGCGACCCCGTCCGTGTTCAGGTCGAAGGTCCGCTCGCCGGTCCGCTGGCGCCGGAACTCGACGCCGCTCCGGTAGCCCTCGAACGGGTACGAGATCTCATCGCCGGGGGCGGGAGCGCCGGGGAGCGACGAGAAGCCGCCGGTGTCGGAGCCGATGCCGACGCCGAAGGGATGCTTGCCGTCGCTGAACTTCCGGAAGCCGAGGATCCGCTGCGCGAGGTCGGGCGCCTGGCCCGGGGTGGCGGTGGCGATGCCGCCGAGGCGGTAGAGCGTCCGCAGCTCGCCGTCGGTCCAGCTGCCGCCGGTCCCGGTGTGGCTCGACACGAGCGGGTAGTCGTGGCGGTCGGCGATCTTCAGAACCCGCTCGCGCGCCCGCTCGCTCATGTGATCGACCTCGATGAGCATGTTGCGGTCGATCATCTGCCGCACGAGGTAGGCGCCGAGCCTGGTGAGGCCCTTGCGGTTGCACTGCTTCCCGGGCGGATACTCGGGCATCGGGCCGAGCCCGGCGGTGGCCGGGAAGAAGGCTGAGAGGACCTGCATCTCGAGCGGGCTGAGCGTGTTGACCTCCTCGCCCTGGCTCGGGTGCGGGCAGGGGCCGGTCCGGAAGTAGTGCCCGGTCTCGACCTCGTTGAAGACGTTGATGAACGATCCCTTGACCCCGCCCTCGAGCGCCGCACCGGCGAAGCCGTTGTCGACCCAGTGGGCGATGAAGAGGCTGTTGACTCCGAGGCGCTGGAGCCTGTCGAGCCCGCGGTCGACCTCGTCGTGGCCACAGTCGGCCGGCTCGGAGCAGCCGAGGGCGTCGGAGGACTCGACGCCGATCACGACCGCGAGCTTGCCCTGCTCGACGACGCGCCGGGCCTGCGTGGGCCCATTGACGATGCGGAACCAGCCCTGCCCGGGTCCGCCGTTCTGGGCGTCGACGTAACGCTCGAGGCCGCGGAGGCGGCGGATCTCGAGGGCGATCGTGTGGGTCTCGTTGCAGGAATGCGAGCGCTTCGGCTCGATCCGGCAGAGCGGCTCGTCCTCGACCGCCTGCGCGACGACGATGCGCTCGCCCGCCATCCAGACTCGCTCGAGCCAGCGGTAGTAGATCTGCTGGTGGGTGTTCGTGTTGTTGACCGGCCAGCCGGCGAACGTCGGCCACCCGTGGGTGTCGTGGGTCCCGAACGGCAGGCCGGTGCGCAGCAGGTTGCCTGTGACGTCCTCGCTGCCGTCGGCTCCGTGGTTGCGGGCGTCGCGGCCGAGCGCCCTCGTGATCCCGAAGCGGTCGAACGCCTTTCCGTCGATTACACGGCCGCCGGCCCGCATGTCCGCGGTGATGTGGAGGTGGGTGTCGACGAACCCGAACACGGTGCCGTCGGGGTTGACGGACGGCGGCGGCGTGCCGGTCGCGCCCGTGGCGGCCTCCGGGTAGCGAGCGCAGCCGCCGACTGGGACGAACGTGAAGGAGGTGGCGTCGTCCCTCGGTCCGGTGGACGTCCTGACGGCACCGCCGGGGGCGACGGAGAGGCGGCCGACACCGTCGGTCGCCGTGGCGGTTAGCGAGACGCCCGGGCCGGAGTGGAGAGCCCACTCGGCGGCTCGCCCCGGACCGTCCGCGCGCACGACGCTGTCGCCGTCCCCGGTCGCGAGCAGCTTGCCGCCGTCGTCGTAGATCAGGTAGCGGCCGAGGCCCGTCGGCTTCATGAAGAACGCGGTTGCCGCCACCGGCTCGATCGCCGCACCGCGATAGCCGTCGGTCCCGACGATCAGCCGGCGCGGGCCGGCGGAGACGGCGAAGCATCCGTCCGCGAGTGCGTAACGGTCGGCGACCGGACGCGCCGCGCCGGAACGCGGGGCGGGCTTGTCCTCGGCGCTCGCGACCACGGCCGGGACGACGACGGCGGCGCAGACGATCGCGGCGGCGAGCCTGCGCCACGCCGAGGCGCTGGTGAATCGAGTCCCTGGCTCCCTGCTCACGTCGCCGACTATAGGCGAGGATCGCCGCTCAGATGGCAGCACCCACGAGAGCTCCGATTCCGGAGGTGACGGCCATCGCGACGGCACCCCAGGCGACGACCCGCAGGGTCGCGGTGAAGCGGGCGCCGCCTCCGAGGCGGGCTCCCGTGTAGCCGAGGACCGCGAGCGCGACGAGCGTCACGGCGACGCAGACGACGATCCGGATCGACGCGGGGGCCGCGGCCACAGCGACCACCGGGAGGATGGCGCCGGCGGAGAACGAGAGGGCCGAGGCCCACGCCGCCTGGAGCGGGCGGGCGCGGCGTTCGGCCGTGAGGCCGAGCTCGTCACGGGCGTGGGCCTGGAGGGCGTCCTTTTCGGTGAGCGCCTCCGCCACCTGGCGGGCGAGGGGCGGAGGGACGCCGCGGCCCTCGTAGATCTGGGACAGCTCACGGAGCTCGCCCTCCGGATCCCGCTTCAGCTCGGAGCGCTCGAGGCGCAGGTCGGCCCGCTCCGAATCGCGCTGGGAGCTGACGGACACGTACTCGCCGGCGGCCATCGAGAGGGCGCCGGCGGCGAGTCCCGCGATCCCCGCTGTGACGATCGCGCTGCCGGACGCGCCCGACGCGGCGACGCCGAGAACGAGGCTCGCGGTCGAGACGATGCCGTCATTCGCACCGAGGATCGCCGCGCGCAGCCAACCCGAGCGATAGCTCAGGTGGATCTCGGAGTGGCGTGGGGTGCGGGCTGACATCGGCGGCGTTGAGAGTCGGGCATAGTCTGGCGGGATGACGGGGGAGGAGGAGATCGGAGCCGGAGAAGCCGGCGAGCGGGCGCGTCGCTGGCATCACGTCCGGCAGGCGCTCGTCTGCGACGTCGCCGAGCCGTGGGCGCACGGAACCGTGATGCGGGCCACCGCGTATCCGGACTACTGGGACTACAACGTGCTCCGGGTCGAGGACGATCCGGGGATCGGCGTCGACGAGCTCATCGATGCCGCCGACAAGGCGCTCACCGGTCTGGCCCACCGCCGCATCGACTTCGACCTCGCCGCGGCCGCGGACCCGCGCCGCGAAGGGTTCAAGGACCGCGGCTGGCGCACCCTGCGCCTGCTCTACATGCGCCACGAGTGCCGGCCGCCGCCCGGCGAGGACGTCGCGGTCGAGGAGGTCCCCTACGACGACGTGATCGAGCTGCGGCGGATGTGGCACACGGAGGATTTCCCCGATGGGGGGGAGGCCGAGCGCTACCACGCTCAGGCGCGGGTGGTCGCCCTGTCGCATGGCGCCCGCGTGTTCGCAGTGCGCCGGGAGGGAGCCGCGGCCGCCTTTGCTCAGCTCGAACACCACGACGGCTCTGCGGAGATCACCCAGGTCTACGTCCATCCGGACCGTCGCGGAGACGGGCTCGGGACGGCGATCACCCGATCCTCGATCGAGGCGGCCGGCGCGGTGGACGACCTCTGGATCGCGGCGGACGACGAGGACCGGCCGAGGGAGCTCTATGCGCGGCTCGGTTTCCGGCCGGCGTGGACGTCGATGGAGACGACCCGCTTCCCCGACTAGGGGACGGGGCCTGATCAGCGCCGCTCGTACGCCCCGCTGTCGGGATGGTCGTCGCGCCTGACGCCGCGCTGGTCGCGCTTCGGGGCGTCGCTGCGCTTCGCCAGACCGATCGCGGAGCTCTTCCGCTTCAACGCGTGGGTCGCCGTCGGCCCACCGTTCTTCTTCAGCGGCCCGAGCTTCGGGTTCGCGGTGCGGTCCTTCGCGAAGGAGCTGCAGCCGGTGTCGACTCCGATGACGCTGCGCCCACCCGAACCCGCACCGTCGCAGTCGGCCAAGGGGTCGGTCGGATTCAGGTCGGCGTTCCCGTAGACGATCGAATTCGAGAACGTGATCGGCCCGCCGGCGAGACCGCCGCCGTGACCGTTGCCGGAGGCGTCGTCGTCGGCGGTGTTGGCGGTGACCGTCGCCGCATTGAGGTCGACCTCGCCCGTGTACTCGTAGATCCCGCCTCCGTACTCCGACGAGCTGTTGCCGCTGATCGTCACGTTCGACAGGGTCGCCCGGTCGGAGCCACTGCTCTGTCCGTAGATCTCGACGTAGATGCCCCCGCCATTGCCGCCGGCTTCGTTGCCGGAGATCGTCGAATCTCGGATGTGGACGGAGTCGACGAAAGTCGTGCTCCCGCCGAGATACATGCCACCGCCCACGGAGCCGGTGGCGTTGCCGGCGATCGTGCTTCGCCGGACCTTGAGCTTGCCCTGGTAGACGGAGATTCCGCCGCCGACGTTGCCGGCGGTGTTGCGCTCGACGGTGGACCGGTCGAGCTTCGCCGATCCGGAGGCCAGCAGAAGACCCCCGCCGTTGTTCGAGCTGTTGCCGCGGGTCGCGTTGTCGACGATCTTCGTCCGCTCAACGGTCAGCTTTCCGCCCGACACCTTGACGCCGGTCCCATCGACGAGGGCGGCCGGGTATGTCTCGTCGCCGCCGGTGATGATCAACCGCGAGAGCTTCAGGTTCCCTCCGGCGAGGACCTCGATTCCCCGGTCGAAGGTGTTCGAGTCGAGGATGGCATGGCCCTTCGGCGCTTCGATGCTCATCGGCGTGGCGACGTCGAGGTCGCCGGTGGTGTTCGCGTCCTCGCCGTTGCCATCGATCTCGTGACGGTAGACCGACCCGTTGGTCAGGCGCACGTCGTCGGTTCCGGAGCCGGCGGGGCAACCGCCGTAGGCGGTGTCGCCGTTCGCTGCCGTGACTGCCTCTCGCAGCGAGCATCCGGTTCCGGTGCCGTACTCGTCGGCCGTGGTGTTCACCTTGATCACCGTGGCTTCGGCCGTACCGCCACCGATCAGAAGTGCGATCGTCGCCGAGGCCGCCGCGATCGCCCCCCTGACTCCGCCTCTGTGCATCAGTCCAAGGTACTCCGAGCGTCCCGACAGTCAAATCGCCCCTGGACGTTCGTCCGCGGATTCGTGATGCGCGAGTGTGCCGTCACACGAAACGGCTCGCGTTCGGTAGCTTCGACTGCATGGAAGGCAGAGTCGCGCTCCGATGACGAGACTGGCGGAGAATCGCGACACTCATCTGACGCCGGACGAGATCGCCGTCGAGACGCTCCGGCAGTTCGACGAGGAGCCCGCGGAACCGACGATCCGGAGCCTGGCCACGGCCCTCCACGTCGCGCCGTCGGCGATCTATCACCACTTCCCCTCGCGTTCGGCGATCGTTCAGGCAGCGGCTGAGATGGTCTGGGCGGAAGCGACCGCCGGGCTGCTCGAACAGATCCCGAAGCCGCTCGAGGCCGGGCCCGACGAGGTGCTCGTCGCGACCGGGCTCGCGACCCGGCGAGCGTGGCTCGCGCACAACCGCCTGGCCGGGTACATGGCGGCCACGCCGGAGTCGAACGAATTCACGTCGACGGCGCTCGGTCTGATGGGGGCGCTCTTCGAGCGGCTCGGCCTCGCCGGCGAGGAGGCCGCTCAGGGCTTCCACACCTACTCGACGTTCATGATCGGGGCGGTCGTCTTCGCCGCGGCCCGGAAGACGGCGAACGATCAGCTCGCCGCCGACGCGAGCGCCGCCTACCCCCCGGGGCCGTTCGAGTCGGACCCGGCTTCGGCCTTGCCGTCGGGGCAGCGGACCAGGTTGTCGATCGACGAGGTGATGAGCGTCTCGGTCACCGACCCGGAGCGCGACGAGGAGCTCTTCGTGCTCGGCCTGCGGCGGCTGGTCGAGAGCTTCCGCGCCTGACCGGCGTCTCCCGGTCACTAGGCTCGTCCCCGTGGCCATCACCCTGCGCGAATCGAGGGAGCGGATCCTCGGCGACCTCGCCGCGGCGATCGATCAGCTCGCGCTCGCAAGCGCCTGCCTCAGCGAGGCGTACGAGCTTCTGACGGTCGCACCGGCCGACCGGCTCGAGGCGGAGCTCTTCAGCCCGGTCCAGAAGGCCTTCGGGCGCTGCAAGCGGACCTACTCGCAGTTCGCCGAGCGGTCCGGCATGGAGACGCGTGCCGCCGAGACGCCGATGACGGGAAGGCCGTCCCAGGGCGTCAAGTCGTTCGTCGACAGGGCCGTCGCCGCCGCCGGCGAAGCCGACCTGACCCTCTCCGAGCTTCAAGACTCGATGCTGCCGATCGAGGCGGGCGACCCCGAGCTCCGCGCCGGCATCGCCGACGTCCGCCAGCTTCTCAGCGGTCTCGCCGTCTCGGCCCGCGAGTTCCACCGCACGCTCGGCCGCTGACGCAGCTCATCCGCGGGCGCCGGTTGCGGTCCAGTCGAAGCGCCCGTACGTGACTCGCGGCGGCGTCGGCCGTTCGAGCGCCGTCGCGACGGCCGGGAGGCGGGTCGCCGCGAACGCCAGTTGCTCGCCCTCGTCGCCGAAGTCGCCCCGGTAGAGCCGCATCAGGCGAGGGAGGACGATCGCGTCCCCGCCGTCGGTCCGCGTTTCAGACTCGAGGTAGGCGCGGGTCGCCCGCTCGAGGTCCTCGTCGAGGGTCGCCGGCGAATACGTCCTGATCGGCGGGCAGGAGCGGGCGCCGCAGTTGAGCGCGAAATGGATGCGGGCGTCGAGCCGGGACGGAAGCGCGCCCAGCCGCACGTCGGAGCGGCGCAGAGGTCGCCGCGGGACATACGGCGGGCGCCGGTTGAGCCTGAGGACGCCGTGCTCGATCAGGTTCAGCGAAAAGGGCCTGCCGCCGACGCTGTAGGCCGTGCGGCTGAAGAGCCCGGGGTGGCGGAGCATGCTGCCCGCGATCGGGGCGCGCCCGAGCCGGTCGAGCAGGAGCGCGTTGTAGAGGTTCAGCCAGAAGGCGATGCGGGCGTCGTCGCTCTCGATCGCGGACGGGTCGACGTCCTGCAGCTGCGACGTCAGCGTCCCCAGCTCGGCCTCAAGGCCCGCCGAGGAGCGCTGCACGTCGAGGATCGCCCGCGCCAGTTCCGTCGGCTCGACGAGCAGCGAGCGCCGCTGCGGGTTGAGGATCTCGAAGTTCGGCACGACGCGACCCTAGTAACCGGCGTCGCCGTCCAGCGGGTGACAATGCGAGCGTGAGGCCCAGACACCCCGTCGGCCGCCATGTCCACGAGCGGGTCCGCTCGCGCCGGACCGCACGTGTCGGTGGCATCGCCGCGCTCCTCGCGGTGGTCGGGCCCGGCGTCCTGGCCGGCCTCTCCGACGACGATCCGCCTGGGATCACGACCTACTCGAAGCTCGGAGCCGACTACGGCTACGAACTGATCTGGGTCGTCGTCGTTTCGACGATCGCCCTGATCGTCTTCCACGAGGTCGCGGTGCGGACGGGCGTCGTCACCGGCAAGGGGCTGATGACGCTGATCCACGAGCGCCGCGGCCGGCGAACGGCGGGCATCGTCGTCGGCGCCCTGGTGATCGCCAACTTCGGGACGCTGTGCGCCGAGTTCGCCGGCCTGTCCGCGGGCGTCCACCTCCTCACCGGCGTCGGCCGAGGCATCGCCATCCCCGTCGCCTGCCTCGCGGTCGGGCTGCTCGTCCTCCGTGGGAGCTTCCACCGTGTCGAACACGTCCTGCTCGCGCTGAGCGCCGTTTTCGTCACCTACATCGTCGCCGGCTTCATGGCCGGGCCGGACTGGGGCGCCGCCGCCGAGGGGGCCGTGGTGCCGTCCCTTCCCGGAGGGCGAGACGCGATCCTCGCCGTCGTCGCGACGGTCGGCACGACCTTGGCGCCGTGGGGGCTCGCCTTCATCCAGTCCTACGCGGTCGACAAGAAGCTCACGCCCCGCGACATCGGCTTCGAGCGGATCGACGTCGTCACGGGCGCGGTGATGACCGGCGTGATCGCCGTCTTCGTCGTCGTCGCATGCGCCACCACCCTGCACCAGGAGGGGATATCGATCGACAACGCCGGCGATGCCGCCCGAGCGCTCGAACCACTTGCCGGAGCCGCCGCGAGCGACCTCTTCGCGATCGGCTTCATCGGCGCGGCCCTTCTCGCGATCGCGATCGTCCCGCTCTCGACGGCCTACTCGATGGCCGAGTCCCGCGGCCGCCCCGCCGACCTCGATGACAAGTTCGCCGACGCCCGGCTCTTCTACCTCGGCTACGGCGTCGTCCTCGTCGCGGCGGCCGTCGTCGTCGCCCTGCCGGGCGTGCCGATCGTCCCGCTCCTCTACCTCAGCCAGGCCCTCAACGCCGTGCTCCTGCTCGCGATCCTGCCGTTCATCCGCAGCCTCGCCAAGGACCCCGAGATCATGGGCGAGCATGCGCTCGGGCCCGTCGGCCGCTTCGCCACCGGGGCGACGATCGCCCTCGTCGCCACGTCGGTCCTCGTCCTCGCCGTGCTGACGGTCACCTGACGGCGACCCGCGCGGCCGAGCCCCGCTATCTCCCGGAGATCGCCTTCGCTACGTCGAGGGTCGAGAGGATGCCGACCGGGCGCCAGCGACTGTCGCGGACGACCAGGTGGGTGACGCCGTGCTCGGCGAGGAGCTGGGTCGCGCGCTCGAGGGTGTCCTCCTTGCTGACGCTGACCGGCTCGGTGCCGGCGACGTCGAGGGCGCAGAGCTCGTCGAAATGGCCGGAGCAGGCGGCGGCGATCAGGTCGGTGTCGGTGATGACCGGCGTCGAGTCGCCCTCGGTCTCGACGACGACGGCGTGGACGCGGTTGTCGGCCATCGTCCAGGCGACTTCTTCGAGCGGGGCGTCGGCCGGGCAGGCGACGATGCCGACGTTGGCGAAGTCGTCTACGTAGCGGCCGGAGAGCCAGTCGGGGAGGGTTCGCTCGGGGCTGGGATCGGTGTCGATGCTCATGGGTTTCAACCTAGGAGCGCCCGGGCGGGAGTCAATCGGAACTGAGGACCGTTCCGGGTCGGTACTGCCTACTGAGGGAATGCGCGCCCGTCGGTGACACGCTCGTCGCTGCAGCAATCGAGACCCGTGCGCGGGGGAGGAGCGGCCCTTGAACGAGTACCCGGTGACCTTCGAGGTCGACTATCCGGATCGCAAGCTGAACCGGCTGACCACGTTCTTCCGGATCTTCACGATCATCCCGATCGTGATCCTGCTCAGCGCGCTCACCGGTTGGTCGAGCTCCTACAGCGGGGTCAGCGACACAACCGTCACGATCGCCGTAAGCGGCGTCGGGCTCCTCGTCATCCCGGTGCTGCTGATGATCCTCTTCCGGGAGAAGTACCCGCGCTGGTGGTTCGACTGGAACCTGCAGCTGCAGCGCTTCGTGAACCGGATCGGCGTCTACGCGCTGCTGATGGACGACACGTATCCCTCGACCGACGAGGAGCAGGCCGTTCACCTCGAGTACCCGTACCCGGACGTCGCCACCGACCTGGGGCGCGGCATGCCGCTGATCAAGTGGCTACTCGCGATCCCGCACTACGTCTGCCTGTTCTTCCTCGACATCCTCGCGTTCCTCGCCGTGATCGTCGCCTGGTTCGCGATCCTCTTCACAGGCAGATTCCCGCGGCAGTTGTTCGACTTCCTCGAGGGCGTAGTCCGCTGGCACAACCGCGTGGTCGGTTACGCGTTCGCGATGGTCACCGACGAGTACCCGCCGTTCCGCCTCGGCCCGTAACCCGATGGACTCCGGCACACCACTCGCGCAGGCGTACCTGCCCGTCTTCGACGTTTCCGACACCGTCGCCTGCGCCGTCTCGGCCGGCCCGACGGACAGCTGGGCGGCCCTCCTCGACGTCGACCTGATCGCTCTCGGGCGTCAGCGTCCCGCCGTCGGCGCCCTCGGGGCGGCCCGGCTGGTCCCCGAGCTCGTCTCCCGCCTCGTGCACCGGCACGGGCTGCCCGACCGGCCGGACTCCCTGACCCTCCGCGACATGGCGGCCGGCGGCTCGGGGGCGGAAGGCGATTGGACGCTGCTCGCCGAGCGCGAGAACGAGCTCGCCCTCGGCCTCGTCGGCCGGTTCTGGAAGCCGGTCATCGAATACCGACCGGTCGCCGCCGAGGACTTCGCGACATTCGCCGAGCCGGGCTGGGCGAAGACCGTTTACTGCCTTGCCGCCGAGGCGCTGCCCGACGGCGGCACCCAGCTGCGCGGGACGATGCGGACCGCCACCACCGACCACGTCGCCCGCCGCAAGTTCCGGCGCTATTGGACCTTCGGGGTCGGCGCCGGCGCCCACGTGCTGGTCACTGCCCTGCTCGAGACCGCCAGTGACGCGGCCGAGCAGGTGGAACATTCGTCCGTCTCCTTGCCCTGACGGGAACCCGCCGGTAGAAGCATTCGGGAATGCCGAAGCCACCGGAGGAAGTGCGATGAACGACCCGCTCAACTATGCCGACGTCGAGATCTCGAAACTGACCTCGAGCACCAGCGACGACGCCGAATGGGTCGGCGGCTTCTTCGCCTACGGCGGATCCGGGGCAGAGTCCTCCACCGTCATCTATTTCGCCGTGCCGCCCGGAAAGCGGCTCGGCCGCCACAGCGACACCGCGGAGGAGACGCAGTTCATCGTCGCCGGCAGCGGCGAGTTGCTGCTCGACGACGGGCCGCGCCCGATCCGGGCCGGCGACGTTGTCGTCCTCGAGGTCGGGACGATGCACGACCTCCACAACAGCGGCGACGAGGATCTCCGGGTGATCGGGTTCTTCAGCGAGCCGCACGTGCAGCAGCACTGGACCGACGAGGTCTGGCAGCCCGGCGATCTGACGGTGACCGGCAGCCCGAACGTCTGAGCGGGCCGGGGCCGACCCCGGGTTTCGCGTCGCCGTCTGCGGGTAGCCTGCTTCAAGCATTCGGCATCACACGACCGGGAGGACGACGAAATGACGATGGGTATGGGCCTGGTTCTGATCGCGATCGGAGCGATCCTCCGCTACGCGGTCAAGGACGAGTGGGACGTCGTCGATCTGACCGTCGTCGGGTTGATCCTGATGATCGTCGGAGTCGTCGCCTTCGTCGTCGGCGCCATCTACGCGTTCGGCTACTCCCGTCGCCGTCTCCCCGGCGAGGTCCAGGGCGAGGTTCCGCCCGATCCGCGGTACCCGCCCGACCAGCGCTACTAGGCGGCGGCGGACATCAGGGCTGCGAGGGCGCGCATGTGCGCGTCCGTGGTGCCACAGCAGCCGCCGAGCACCCGTAGGCCTTCGGGCTCGTAAAGCGACCAGATCTCCTCGGCGAGGATCGTGGGAGGATCCGATTCGGCGTGGCCGAGCTCGACAAGTCGCTCGGTCGGCAGCGGCGACCCGTTCGCCTTGAGCTCGCCGAGCCGTGCGAGGGCCTCGTCGCCGGCGGCTCGGGTCCGCTCGACGGCGCGGGCCGCGACGCTCGGGTGGACGCATGAGATCGAATAGATCACCGGCGGCTCCGGCAGGTCGGCATCGAGCCGCTCGATCGCGGCCGCGAGCCTGGTCCCGTCGAGCACGTCGCCCTCCGGGCCGAGCACGAAGCTGAGCACGCAGGGGAGCCCTGTCGCGGCCATCGCCCGCCCGGCGCCCGCCGCCTCGTCGACCGCCGGGAAGGTGGCCGCGAACAGGAAGTCGGCGCCGGCGCCTGCGAGGGCCTCGGCCTGGGGGAGATGGTAGGCGGCAGCGGCGTCGGCGCTGCTCGCCTCGCCGGGCAGGTAGGCGTCCCCGCTCGGGCCGAGTACTCCGGCGATGAAGACCGGCGCGTGCCCACTCTCGTCGCGGATGCCGCGGTGAAAGGCGACGGCATCGGCGTTGATCGCCGCCAGTTCGGCCGCTCCGACTCCGGATCGGGCGGCGAAGTTCGAGCTGGCCCGGAACGTCGGCGTCCCGATGACGACCGGAAGGTCCCGCTCTCGCGCCGCCTCGACGTAGCCGGAGTAGATCGAGCGGAGGATTTCGCGACCGGCGGGATCTCCGAGCATGGCCGCGACCTGGAGGTCGGGGTCCATCGCGTACCCCGTTTCGAACATCACGTGCGTTTCGATCCCGCCGTCGGTGAGGATCGGGCCACCGGACGCGAGCAGGTCGGTGAAGTCGCTCACCCCGCGACCGCCCGCTCGAGGACCTCGAGCATCGTCGCGGCCTCCGTGCGGACGTCGTGGAGCCTCGCCGCCTCGCGGGCGGCCCGGTTCGGCGTCGGCATCGCCGCCGTCGTCTCGAGGGCGGCCCGCAGCGCGGCATGGTCGTCCGGATCGACGAGGACGCCGGCCTCGGGCGGCACGAACTCGGGTGGGCCGCCGTTGACGGTCGCCACGACCGAGCGCTCCATCGCCATCCCCTCGAGCGTCGCCTGCCCGAACGGCTCGATCTGCGACGGCTGGCAGAGGACGTCGCAGGCGGCGATCCAACGGGGGACGTCGCTCTGCGGGATCCGGCCGACGACCCTGACGTCCGGCCGGCCCTCGAGCTGCGCCCGCAGCGGCCCGTCGCCGACGAACGCCAGCCGTCCCCGGCCGAGGCTCGCGAACGCGTCGGCGAGCGCGAGCACGTTCTTGCGCTCGATCAGCGATCCGACGCAGAGGTAGGCCGGCCCTTCGCCGTCCCAGCCGAGCTGCTCGCGGGCGGCGGCCGCATCGGCGGGGGCGAAAGCGTCGAGGTCGATCCCGCAGTCGGCGATCTCGGTCTTCGCCGCCGCGTCCGGAATCGCCGCCGCGAGCCGGTCGGCGAGCCATCGCGAGTTCGAGATGACGGCGGCCGAGCGCGCGACCACGCGGGCGGTGGCGAAGCGGACGCCCTTGATCCGGCCGAGGTTCGCGACGTCGGTGCCGTGGGCCATCACGACCAGCGGGCATCGACCCGCCAGCGACGCGGCGACGCCGGCGGCGCCGGCCGGAAACAGGAAGTGGGCGAAGACGACGTCCGGCCGCGTCCGGACTGCGGTTGCGACCGACTTGCCGACGAGGCTCGCGTACTTCGTCGGGGCGCCGCCGCGGCGGCTGATTGCGGTGACGTCGACGGTGTGACCGCGACGCTCGAACTCGCGGGTGAGCGGAACGAGGAAGCTGCCGAGGTCCGGGTTCTCCGGGCTCGGCCACATCTGGGTTACGAGCTGGATCCTCATCGGCGGCGCCGCGGACCCGTCCGAGTCAGCCGACCAGCTTCTTGATCGTGAACGTGCGGCTGCCGCGGGGCGTCTCGACGACGATGCCGACGCCGACCTTGCCGTCGCGGAGCGCCCGTCCGACCGGTGACTCCGCCGAGAGGCGGCCGCTGCTCATGTCGGCCTCGGTCGGCCCGACGAGGGTCCAGGTGTGAACCTCGCCCGAGTCGTCGGACACCTCGGCGGTGCGGCCGAAGGCGAAGACGTCCTCGTTGCCGTCGACCTCGACCACGACCGCATCGCGAAGCCGCATCCGCAGCCGCTTGATCTTGGTCTCGAGGTGAGCCTGATCCTCCTTGGCGATGTGGTAGTCGGCGTTCTCCTTGAGATCGCCGAGCTCGCGGGCGGCCTTGATCCGCTCCGCCATCTGCTTGCGGCCCGGACCCTCGAGCTCTTCGACCTCGGCCTTGAGCTCTTTGAGCCCCTCGGCCGTGATCGATTCCCCCTGGATTCCCGTCTCTTCGCTGCTGCTCATCCGGCAACCTTGCCAGATCGGCGGGCGGGGGCGGGAATCAGTGCGAATCGAGCTTCCCGAAACCCTTCTTGAGACGGTTGCGGTCGACCGCGCCTTCGATGCCCCTCGCCCTGCCGCTGCTCGTGTACTGCCAGACGGTCCAGCCCTTGCCGGCCCAGTTCTGCGCCGGCACGCTCGGCCGCGGAACGTCGAAGTTTGCGACCCAGAGCGGGTAACCGTTCGTCGCGAACCACGTGGTGTCGCCGGTCGCCAGCCAACTGGACGTGTTCGTGTAGATGATCGGCTTCGCGTGGAGCTTCTTCTCGGCGCGCTTCACCCAGGTCCGGATCCAGATCCGCAGGGTGGGCTCGTCGAGGCGCTTGAATGGCGATTCGACGTCAAGCACCGGCCTGAGGTCGTTGCGGCGGACCTTGCCGACGACGGCGATGAAGCGATTGGCCTCCCGGCGGGCGTCCGTCTTCGCTCCCTCCTTGCCGGGACCGGCGGCGAACGCGCGGTGGTAGGCCCCGACCCGCAGCCCGGCCTCCTTCGCCTTTTCGTAGTTGCGGTCGTAGAAGGGGTCGCGTCCGCACTCCTCGGGGACGACGGTGCAGTCCCTGCCGAAGCCGCGGCTGGCGGCGATGAAGGCGAAGCGGATGTCGGTCTTGCCGACCTGGTTCCACGAGATGTGGCCCTGAAAGCGGGACACGTCGATGCCCTTGACGGGCTTCCGGTTGGCGGCGTCGGCAGTCGAGAGGGCGGCGGCCGGCACTCCGGCGAGGAGGACGGCGGCAATCAGGGCTCGGAGTCTCATCTTCGCTTGCAACACGGGCGGGGGTGGATAGTTGTTCGCCGGGCGGGACCGACCTCCTAGGGGACGATTTCGAGCCGCCGCGCGACGGCTGCCGCGATCGCCGTCGCGATGCGGCCCGCCGGGTAACCCGCCACCGAGCCGCCGCCGGTCCCGACCCGGAGCCCGCCGGGCTCGCTGTGGATCTCGAGCTCGATCGTCACGGGGAGCCGCTTCGAGCCGAGCGGGGCGTTGCCGGCGAGGGTGCCGATCAGCCCGCCGGCGGGGATCGAGGAGCGCAGCCACCCGTCGCCGAGGCGAACGAGGTCGGCCGCCGTCACCGTCCCCTCGGCCGCCATCGCGTAGGCGCCGAGCTCGGAGCGGACGAGCACGAACGCGGCGACGTCGAACGGCCCGGCGCGCAGGTCGGTGAGCTCGATGTCGACGTCCGCGAAACCGTCGAGGGCCGCCACCCCCGCCCGTCGTCCTTCGACCTCCTCGCCGTCACCGAGGCCGATCGTCAGACCGCTGCCGCGGACGACGAGGCGGTCGCCGCCGTTGCGGAGCAGGCGGAGCGCGGGGAAGGCGGACACGTCGACGGTGGCGGTCCCGCCCGACGCGCTCAACCGCTCCGCGATCCGCCGCTCCGCGATCCGCGGCAGAGCGAGCTGGGCGATGCCGGCGAGAGCGGCCAGCACGACGAGGACTGCGAGGACGGCGATCAAGGCCGACCGGACGCTAGAGCGGCGCGCCCTTCCGGCAAGTGACGCCGCTCCGCGAGGCGCCGAATAGACTCGCGCCGGTCCAGAGGGAGAAGGAGTCGATGAGGAGTACCGCAGCCGTCCGAACGATCGCCGCCGCTTCCGTGCTGGTACTCGGGTGGGCGGGGGTCGCCTCGGCCTCGCCGTACATCGACGCGCACCGCGGCGGTCCGCTGAAGACCGTTCACGGCGAGCTGCGCCCGGCGTACCCGGAGAACTCCCTGCCGGCGTTCCGCCACTCGGCGAACGCCGGGTGGGTGCTCGAGATGGACACGCGCATGACCGCCGACGGTCGCGCCGTGATCATGCACGACGCCTCCCTGAAGCGGACGACGAACTGCACGGGGCTCGTCTCGGAGCGGACGCTCGCGGAGATCCGCAGCGACTGCGAGATCGACATCCTCGGGACCGACGAGGTCTCGCGCCATCTCGGCAAGCGCGATGAGCGACGCGCGAAGGTCCCGACGCTGATCCAGGCGCTTGACCTCGCGAAGCGGAAGGGCGTCGGCGTCAACCTCGAGGTCAACAACTACCCGACCGACCCGGACTTCGACCCGGGCACGCCGCCGCAGTTCGCGCTCCGCGAGGCCGCGCAGATCAAGCAGTCCGGGTTCCCGCCCGACGACCTGATCCTGCAGAGCTTCCTGCCGGGCAACCTGACCGCGTTCCAGGACGACCCCTACTTCGACGACGCCGAGACGTCGTTTCTGACCTTCCAGAACGTCAACAGCATCGCCTCCGCCGTCGCGGACGCCAACGACATCGACTGGATCTCGCCGCAGTGGCCGGTCAGCCAGGAGCTGATCGCCGACGCCCACGCGAAGGGCCTGCGCGTCGTCCCGTTCACCTTCGACGCTCGCGCCCCCGTCAAGGCGGCGACCCTGGCGGGCGCCGACGCGCTGATCGCCAACGACCCGCTGACGGCACGGCAGGCAGCGAAGTCCGTCGAGCCGCCGGCTCCGAAGGTGCCGAAGCCTCCGTCGGAGGCGACCTGCGCGAAGTTCCGCGCCGACAACCTCGCCAAGCCGGTCGTCAACCTGCACGCCAACGACAGCGGCCCGCGCGTCTTCGCGCTCCAGTACAAGCAGGACCTCCGCAACGTCGTCAGCTACCGGTCGTTCCGCTCGAAGATCGAGTGCATGATCCGCGACTACGTCGAGCCTCATCTGTCGTCGAAGCAGCCGAACGTCGTGGCCCTGAACGAGGACGTCGGGCTGATGACGCTCGCGACCGGATCCCGGGGCGCATCGACCCGCGAGGTCTTCAAGGACCCCGGCAACGTCCCCGGCTGTGAGGGGATCCCCTCGCCCTGCGGCGTCGCGGTTGCGCTCGGAACGCTCGACGGCGAGTACTCCGACCAGGAGACCGCCTACGCGAAGCGGTTCACGGACATCCCCGGCTTCTCGAAGACCTTCGTCGCCGGCACCGACACGTTCGCGCGCGGCTGGATGCAGACGTTCAGTGATCTTGCGCGCCGCTACGACGTCTACATCCTCGGCTCCAACAACCAGACCGAGTTCCGCGAGTCCGTCGACCCGACCGAGATCGAGAAGTTCGCCGACCCCGACGTCGCCGAGCCGACGAGCGCATTCGTCGCCACCGGCCCCGAGGTCTACAACGAGGCCTTCATGTGGGGGCCGCGCAACGTCACCGCCGACGGCCCGCGGCCGCTCCGCAACGTCGTCGCGAGCAACAAGAAGGTGCCGCTGACGAGCATCGAGCAGCTGATCAGCCTGACGCCCGGCCCGAGCACCGGCCCGGACGCGATCGAGAACGTCAGGCCGTACCGGATCCCCGGGACGAAGGCGCGGATGTCGTTCGCCACCAGCCTGCCGGCCTTCGTCTACAACGGCGGCTCGGTGACGCCGTTCGGTGAGGCGCCGGGACCCGGGATCGACCCGTGCTCGGACACGTCGAAGTACTACATGTACTGCCTCGATGCGCTCGGCACCAACCTCGTCATGCAGGACGAGGCGAACCCCGGCGAATGGGCGACGCAGAGCGGCTGGCAGCCGCTCGAGTGGATGTCGTCGACGTGGCGGTCGTCCGCCGATCCGACCGTCGACTTCGACTACAACGTCACGCCGCACATGGTCGGCAACCTCGCCGACCTCCCGTTCGACGGGCAGACGGCGATCACCCAGCGCGGGCTGAAGGGGCCGCGTGGGGTCAAGCCCGCGAAGGCCGGATGCAACTACGTCGGCGACTCCGAGTTCCTCCCCGAGGATCCGGCCAGATACGAGGTCTACGCCGGCCCGAAGCGCGAGTTCCTCGGCTTGGCGCCGTGGGCGCGGCCCGATGCCTCGCGGGCGAAGCTGCGCGAGATCGGCGCCGCCCTGACACCGGGTTCCGGCGATCCGCGCGAGAACGACTACCTCGAGACGGCGGTCGTCGCCGACCTACCGTTCCCGCCGGTTCCGCACCGCGCCAACTGCTCGGGCTGAGCCCGCCGCCCCGATGCGCGATCATCGGGGGAGATGAAGGACGCGTCACAGCCGCTGCGAGACGCCCACGGGAGGTCGATCTCCGACCTCAGGGTGTCGGTCACCGACCGCTGCAACTTCCGCTGTCAGTACTGCATGCCCGCCGATGGACTGCCGTGGCTCGAGCGCAACGAGGTCCTCTCGTTCGAGGAAATCGAGCGGCTCGTCTCGCTGCTCGTCCGGCTCGGCATCGAGGACGTCCGCCTGACCGGCGGCGAGCCGCTCGTCCGCAAGCAGTTCCCCGAGCTCGTCTCGATGCTGGCTCCGATCCCAGGGCTGGCCGATCTCTCGCTGACGACGAACGGCTACCTGCTCGAGCGCGACGCCGATGCGCTCGTCGAAGCGGGCATTCGCAGGGTCAACGTCTCGATCGACTCGCTCGCCCGCGACCGCTTCTTCCAGATCACCAGGCGCGATGCCCTGCCCCAGGTGCTCCGCGGCCTCGAGGCGATCGCCGCCCACGAGAGCGTCCGCCCCATCAAGGTCAACGCGATCGCGATGCGCGACTTCACCGAGCAGGAGGTCGGCGGGTTCGTCGACCTCGCCCGCTCCAGCGACTACCAGGTGCGATTCATCGAGTTCATGCCGCTCGACGCCGACCAGGCCTGGACCCCCGACTCCGTGCTCACCGGCGCCGAGATCCGCTCGATCATCGAGCGGCGCCACGAACTGGTCGAGCTGCCGCGCGAGCCCTCCGCGACCGCCCGGGTCTACGGCTTCGCCGACGGCGCCGGCGAGATCGGGTTCATCAACCCGGTCAGCGAGCCCTTCTGCGCCGACTGCAACCGCCTCCGCCTCACCGCCGAGGGCAAGCTCCGGACCTGCCTCTTCTCGGTCCACGAGACCGACCTCCGCGAGCCGCTGCGAGCCGGCGCCTCCGACGCCGAGCTCGAGGGGATCGTCCGCGACGCCGTCTGGCGCAAGGAGCTCAAGCATCACGTCGGCGAGAAGGGCTTCCGCCCGCCGCCGCGCTCGATGAGCGCAATCGGGGGGTAGGCGCCCAGCTCCGAGCGGACGCTCCGCTCCTCGTCGAACGGTCGGATTCGACGAGATATGCATCGTTTCCGACCACTCGATGCAATCCCGGTTGCAGCTCGCGCCGGTTCATCCGCCGCCGGTCCTACCTTCGCGGGCCGGATGCTGAACGAGGCGGTCAATGCTGGCTTCGAGGAGGGCCGGTCGCTCGTCGGCCGCCACTACCGGCTCGTGGTCGGATCCGCGGAGGTAGGCCCGGCGATGGGCAGGCGGGCGTGGCGGCGGCTCGACGACCTCCAGGGCGAGATCGCGGTCGCGGTCGGGGAGGAGGGGGACCGGCGCTACTGGCTCTACCGCGATCGGATCTGGTGGGAGCGCGAGGATCTCGGGCCGGCGGACGTCGAGGCTCTGGCCGACGAGCGCCTCGCTCGCAAGCAGCGGCAACTGGAGCGGGCCCGGACCCGTGGGGCCGCGAGCGCGCCGCCGGCGCGGCCTGGGATCCCCAGGGAGGTGAGGCTGGCGGTCTTCGAGCGCGACGGCGGCCGCTGCGTGGAGTGCGGCTCGCGGGCGCTGCTCCAGTTCGACCACGTCATCCCGGTCGCGCTCGGGGGGTCGAGTGCGCCCGGCAACCTCCAGCTTCTCTGCGACTCGTGCAACCGCGAGAAGGGAGCGACGCTGGGCTGACCGGCGGCGAATAGATTCACGTCATGGGCAGCCCACGGATCGTGATCATCGGGGCCGGGTTCGGCGGGATCGGCGCCTGCATCGAACTGCAGGCCCACGGCTTCGACGACATCACCCTGCTCGACCGGGCCCCGGAGCTCGGCGGCACCTGGTTCTACAACAGCTATCCCGGCGCGGCCTGCGACGTGCCGAGCCACCTCTACTCGTATTCGTTCGCGCAGCGCCGCGACTGGTTGCGGCTCTGCCCGACGCAGGCCGAGATCCTCGAATACCTCGGCGACGTGGCCCGCGAGTACGGAGTCGACCGGCGCGTCACCTGCGACGTCGAGGTCACCGCATGCCGCTGGGAGGAGGATCGCCGCGTCTGGACGACGACGAGCGCCGACGGGCGCAGCTGGGAGAGCGAGGCGGTGATCGTCGCCACCGGCCAGCTCCACCGCGAGGCCTACCCGCGGATCGAAGGACTCGACAGCTTCGCGGGCCACAGCTTCCACTCCGCCTGGTGGGACCACGACTGCGACCTGAGCGGAAAGATCGTGGCCGTCGTCGGCACCGGGGCGAGCGCCGTCCAGTTCGTCCCCGAGATCGCGAAGGAGGTCAACCGCCTCGTCGTCTTCCAGCGGACCGGCAATTGGTTCATGCCGCGCCGCAACCGCTCCTACCCGGCGATCGTGGCGGCAGCGATCCGCCACGTCCCCGGCGTCCAGTCCCTGCGCCGCCGCTTCGTCTTCAACTACGGCGAGTCGCTGACGGCGATGATCCGCAACCCGCGGACGTTCGGACGGCTGGGCAGGCTGCGCTCGTGGCTGTTCATGCGCTGGCAACTCCGCGACCCCGAAGTGCGCCGCAAGGCCTGGCCCGACTACACGTTCGGCTGCAAGCGCGTCCTCTTCAGCTCCTTCTTCCTGCCGGCCCTGCAGCGCCCGAACGTCGAACTCGTCGCCGACGCGATCACGGGGATCACGCCGACGGGCATCCGCACCGCTGACGGGACCGAGCACGAGGTCGACTGCATCATCTGGGGAACGGGCTTCCGGACGAACGACTTCATGTTTCCGATGGAGATCGAGGGCGCCGGCGGCGTGACGCTCCGCGAGGAGTGGGAGGGTGGGGCGCACGCCCACCTCGGCATCTCCGTGCCCGGCTTCCCCTCGCTCTTTCTCATGTACGGGCCGAACACGAACACGTCGGGCGGCTCGATCGTCTTCTACCTGGAGGCCCAGGCCGCCTACATCCGCCAGGCGCTGCAGCGGGTCCGCGATGCCGGCGCGGCGGCGATCGCCGTCCGTCCCGAGGTCGAGGCGGCCAGCGACCGGGCCACTCAGGAGCGCTTCGCCGGGACGGCCTGGCTCGAGTGCGACTCCTGGTACCGGGACGAGACCGGCCGGATCGTCGCCAACTGGCCCGGATACATGCGCGAGTACGCGGAGCTGACGGAACGGCTCGACCCGGCCGAGTACGAACTGATCGGCGTCGACTGACCGACAGGCCATCTGCCTATGCAATGCTTAGGCAGATGGAGGATCTGAGCCTCGGGGAGGCCGCCAAGCAGATCGGCGTCAGCGTCGACACCCTGCGCCGCTGGGACCGCGCCGGCAAGCTCGAGACGACCCGCGACGCCAACGACCGCCGTCGCGTCCCGGTCGCGGAGGTCGAGCGCCTTCGCGACGCACCCGCCCGCCACCGGACCGGCGACGAGCTCTCGCCCCGCAACCGCTTCCCCGGCAAGGTCGTCTCAGTCGAGGTCGACGGCGTCATGGCTCTCGTCGAGATCGAGGCCGGCCCGCACCGCGTGATCGCGGCGATCACTCGCGACTCGGTCGAGGAGCTCGGCCTGGCCGAGGGCGTCGAGGCGACGGCGCTGGTCAAGGCGACCTCCGTGATGATCCAGCGCGGGGAACGGACCTGATGCCCGGGCGGCTCGGCCTCGCAGCGGCGCTGCTCGGCGCCGCCGTCCTGGCCGGCTGCGGCTCGGGCGATTCGTCCGACTCATCCTCTGCCCCCGACCCGGAACTCGTCGTCTTCGCCGCCTCCTCGCTCGGCCCGGCCTTCGAGCAGTACGGCGATCAGTTCGAGGGGGCCGACGTCAAGTTCTCGTTCGCGGGCTCCGACGACCTCGCCGCCCAGATTCGGCAGGGCGTGACTCCCGACGTCTATGCGGCCGCCAACACCTCGCTTCCCGACGACCTCCATGGGGAGGGCCTGATCGAAAAGCCGACGACGTTCGTGACGAACAAGCTCGTCGTCGGCGTCCCCGCCGCCTCCGACATCAACGACGTCGCCGACCTCGAGCAGCCCGGGGTGAAGGTCGCGATCGGCGACGAGAACGTGCCGGTCGGGATCTACACGCGCGAGGTGCTCGATGCCCTCGGCCCCGATGCCTCCGACGCGATCCTCGCCAACGTGGCGAGCAGCGAGCCGGACGTCGCCGGCATCGTCGGCAAGCTCACCCAGGGAGCAGTCGATGCGGGGTTCATCTACCGCAGCGACGTCCAGGCGACCGACGGGGCGATCGAGGAGGTGACGATCCCGGCGAAGGCGAGTCCGGACGTCGCCTACGGGATCGCAGCAACGACGGACGCCGAGCAACCCGAGCTCGCCCAGCAGTTCGTCGACGGCGTCGTCTCCGGGGCCGGGCAGGACATCCTGCTCTCCTCCGGTTTCGGCCCGCCGCCGAAGTGAGCGAGGGCCGATGAGCGGCCACGGCGGCTCGATCGGCTTCCGGCTGCTGGCCGCCGCCGCGCTCGCGCTGCTGCTCGGCTTCCTGCTGCTGCCGATGATCGCGCTGTTCGTCGAGACCGGGCCGCGCGAGCTGATCGCGAGCCTCGGTGAGCGCGGGGCTGCCGAGGCGCTCTGGCTGAGCCTGCGGACTTCGCTGGCGGCGCTGATCCTGATCGTTCTGATCGGGACGCCGGCCGCCTATCTGATCGCCCGCCGCGACTTCCGTGGGAGGGCCGGGGTGATCACGCTGATCGAGCTGCCGCTCGTGCTGCCGCCGGCCGCGGCGGGGATCGCGTTGCTCGCCGCCTTCGGCCCCAACGGTCTCGTCGGCGGCGCGATCGAGGACGCCGGGATCGAGCTGGTCCTGCAGACGGCGGGTGTCGTCGTCGCCCTCACGTTCGTCGCCGCCCCGTTCTACGTCCGCGGCGCGATCGCCGCCTTCGAGTCGCTCGAGGGAAGCCTGATCGACGCCTCTCGGACCCTCGGCGCCGGCGAGGGCCGGACGTTCGCGCGGATCGCGATCCCCGGCGCGCGTGCCGGGCTGGCTTCGGGCGCGGCTCTGGCGTGGGGGAGGGCGCTCGGGGAGTTCGGGGCGACGCTGATGTTCGCCGGATCGCTCGAAGGCCGGACGCAGACCGCGCCACTGGCGATCTTCGAGTTCCTCGCCCGCGACTTCAACGCGGCCCTCGCGCTCTCGGCGGTGCTGCTCGTCGTCTCCGCGTTCATCCTCCTCTCCGTCAAGCTGATCGGCGGCCGGCCCGAGGCGATCGATGCTCGAGGCTGAAGTCGCCGTCGCCCGCGGCGGGTTTTCGCTCGACGCCCGCATCGATGCGGGCCCCAGCGAATGCGTGGCGCTCGTCGGGCCCTCCGGCGCCGGCAAGAGCACCCTGTTGAGGGCTCTCGCCGGGCTGATCAGGCCGGACCGCGGCAGCGTCGCGCTCGACGGCGAGGGCTGGTTCGACGGCGAGAGGGGCCGCTCATTGCCGGTCGAGCGCAGGAGGATCGGGTTCGTCTTTCAGGACTACGCGCTGTTCCCGGGGATGGCGGCCTGGCGAAACGTCGCCTACGGGCTTCGCGGGGCGCGCCGGGATCGACGCGCAAAGGCGACGGCGATGCTCGAGCGATTCGGACTCGGCGACCGCGCCGACGCCCGTCCTCGCGACCTCAGCGGCGGCGAGCGCCAGCGGGTCGCCCTCGCCCGGGCGCTCGCAGTCGAGCCCCGCCTGCTGCTTCTCGACGAGCCGCTCTCCGCACTCGACGCCAGGACCCGCGCCGCCGCCGGACGCGAGCTCGCTGCGGTGCTCGCGGCCGCCGACGCCCCGGCGATCGTCGTCACCCACGACTTCGCCGAGGCCGCTCAGCTCGCCGATTCGGTCGCGGTTCTCGACGGCGGGCGGATCGTTCAACGGGGGACGCCCGCCGAGCTGACGGCGGCCCCCGCGAGCGGCCTCGTCGCCGACCTGGCCGGTGCCGTCGTCCTGACCGGGGCCGCGACCGCAGCGGCAGGCGGCCTCACCCGGGTCGCGCTGGACGGCGGCGGCGCGATCTTCAGCACCGATGCGGCCGCCGGCCCCGTGGCCGCCGGCGTGTTCCCCTGGGAGATCTCGATCGACCCCGCCGACGCGCCGGCTCCGGCCGGCTCGGCGCTGAACCGGCTGACGGCCGAGGTCACCACGATCACCGAGTTCGGCAATCGGGCTCGGGTCGGCCTCGCTGCGCCGCAGCCGCTCGCCGCCGAGGTCACGACCTCCTCGATTGCGAGGCTCGGCCTCCGGCCCGGTGTCCGGGTGGCGGCGACGTGGAAGGCGACCGCCACCCGCCTCGCTCCGCGCTAGCGTCGACGACGTCCCAACTTCAGGAGGTCGAGATGCCGGAGACCAGTGCCCAGGAATGGATCGCCGAGTTCGCGGCGGCTGCGGGAGCCGAGCCGCCCAGCGAGGAGATGATCGGGCGACTGCTCAAGCTCGCCGCGGTCGCCGCCCACTCTTCGGAACGGATCGCGGCCCCGATCGCGTGCTGGATCGCCGGGTCGACGGGATTGGATGTCGAGCGGGCGATCGAGGTCGCGGAGGGCATCGGCGGGGGCGGTGAGTAGCCGCGGGTTTCACGGGCCCGCCGGGGCCGCCGCGAATCAGCTGGCGACGATCTCCGGAACGGTGACGAACTCGTAGCCCTCGGCCGCGTAGCGGTTGAGCGTGTCCTCCGTCGCCGCGACCGAGCGGGAGCGATCGGCGGCGGGCTCGAGGTTGTTGCCGTCGTGCATGAGGATGATGTCGCCCTCGCCGGCGTGGGCGGCGTGGCGGGCGATCGAGCGCCGGGTGGCGGTCTTCCGCCAGTCGAAGCACGTGATCGACCAGGTGACCGGCTGGTAGCCCTCCTCGCGCATGGCGCGGAGGGTCGCGGGGCGGCGGCGTCCGTAGGGGGGTCGCATCAGCATCCCGTCACCGGCCCGCGAGAACTCGACGCCCGATGCCTCGACGGCGGCCCGGCAGCGACGCAGCTCGTCCTTGACGGCATCCATCGAGAGCATCGGCATCGTCGGATGGGTGAAGGTGTGGTTGCCGATCGCGTGGCCGGCGGCATGGAGCTCACGGAGCAGACCCGGCTCGCGCTCCGCCCACATCCCGATCGAGAAGAACGTCGCCCGGGCGCCGAAGCGATCGAGCACCTCCATGAGGCGGGGCGTGTAGATCGGGTTGGGGCCGTCGTCGTAGGTGAGCGCGATCCGCTTGCCGGCGACGGGGTTGCGGCAGATCGTCTGACCGTAGATCTGCGCGGTCGGGACCTGCCCGCCGTAGAACGCCACGCCGGCGGCGGCTGCTGCGCCGAGTCCCGCTCCCGCTCCGATGATCTTCTTGTTCATTGGCCGGCCTCATCTTCGCCGATCGACTCGCCGCGGTTGCCCATGACCGGCGTCCGCGACCGGCGCCGTGCCCTCCGCAGGTCGGCGGGCCGGCTCGCGGCGGCCAGCTCGATCCGCTCGGCGATCGTCCGCAGTGCGACCTCGTTGCCGTCCTGCTCGTAGCCGCCAAGCCGTTCGCGGAAGCCGTCGAGTCCTTCGAGGAAGCGGTCGAGAACCGCCGTGGTCAGCTCGGTCGCGGCGACGCCGTAGCCCTCGCGCTCGAGGTAGCGGGAGTTCATCGTCTGCTCGAACTGACCGAACAGCGGCATCGCCAGCATCGGCTTGCCGAGGTAGACGGCCTCGCTCATCAGCGAGAACCCGCCGCCGGCGACGACACCGCGCGCGGTCCGCAGGTCCTCCACGAAGCCCTCGTTCGAGCGCGGCTTGAATTCGAGGTTGCCGTCGACCGTGCCCTCGTCGGGGCCGCCCCGCATTCCGTAGACGCGACAGGGGACGCCGCTCGCCCGCAGCGCCGCCATCGCGTTCTCCTCGCCGCTCGAGTAGACGATCAGGTGCTCGCCGGGCTCGGGATCGGCTTCGACGATCGCATTCCGGAGGATGGGCGGCACGAGCGTGGTCTGGTTCTTTGCGACGGGCGGGTGGAAGAAGGTCGTGATCAGGTAGCGGACCGCGTTCGGCACCATCGACCGGGTGACCGCGCGGGCGACGGCGTAGTCCTCGCGATGGCCGTCGAGGATGTCCGCGTCGTGGCGGCAGCGGTCGAGCATGTTGATGTTGTCGACGGCGATCAGCGGCGCACGGGCGACCCGCGCGTAGATCGCCGCGAGCGGCTCGAAATCGGTGACGACCACCTCCGGTTGCCACTTCCGGGTCATCTCGATCCAGTGCCTGATCGACTTCGGCGCACCGCCGGCGACGTCGGTGACGTTCTGTCGGACCGTCGCCCAGCGGCGGATCTCGCCGTCCTCCATCACGAACTTGGCGCCCATGATCTCCTCGACGTCGGGGAGGACGCCGCTCAGGTAGGCGTAGGCGGCGCCGGAGGCGACGACGCGGACCTCGTGGTCGGCGAGCAGCGACTCGACGACGAGCTGCGAACGGGTCGCATGCCCCATTCCCTCTCCGTTGACCCCGTAAAGGATTCTCATCAGTTGCTCCGCCGTCGTTCGGGACCGGCATTCTCCACGACCGGAGTAGGCTCCGCCTCGGCCGTCCATGACCGTCACCGAGCACGTCACCTACTGCCGGATCTGCGAGCCGCTCTGCGGAATGGTCGCGACGGTCGACGACGGCCGCGTGACGAAGCTCCGGCCCGACAAGGACCATCCGCTCTCGAAGGGCTTCGCCTGCCCGAAGGGCATCGCGATGACCGAGGTGCAGAACGACCCCGACCGCGTCCTCCACCCGCAGCGCCGCCGGGCCGACGGCACCTTCGAGCGGATCGACTGGGGGACCGCGATCCGCGAGATCGGCGAGCGCCTCGGCCGCGTCCGCGCCGAACACGGCGGCGAGTCGATCGGCTGGTACATGGGCAACCCCGGCGCCTTCAGCTACTCGCACCCGCTCTGGGTGAAGGGTTTCGTCGACGCGCTCGGCTCCCAGCACTACTACACGGCCTCCTCCCAGGACGTGTCAAACCGCTTTGCGGCCAGCTCGCTGCTCTACGGCTCGCCCTTCCTGCTGCCGATTCCCGACCTCGAGCGGACCGAGCTGCTGCTCGTCGTCGGTGCCAACCCGCTCGTCTCCCACGGCTCGGTGATGAGCGCGCCGCGGATCAAGGACCAGCTCCACGCGATCACAGCCCGCGGCGGACGCGTGGTCGTCGTCGATCCGCGGCGATCGGAGACGGCCCGCGAGTTCGAACACCTCCCGTTGCGCCCCGACTCCGACGCCAAGCTGCTGCTCTCGCTCCTGCAGGTCGTCTTCGCCGAGTCGCTCGAGGACCGCGATGCCCTGGCGACCGCGAACGGGGCCGCCGACCTCCGCGAGCTCGTCGCCCCCTTCACGCCCGAATCGACCGCCGAGGCGACCGGAGTCGAGCCCGAGCGCGTCCGCGAGCTCGCCCGCGCCGTCGCCGCCGCCGACGGCGCCGCGATCTACGGACGGACCGGATCGTGCCTCGGCCGCAACGGGACCCTCGTCTCCTTCCTGCTCGACGCCCTCGCGCTCGCAACCGGCAACCTCGATCGCGCCGGCGGCTCGATGTTCGGCGAGGCGGCGATCCCGTTCGAGCGGGTCGCCGAGCTGATCGGCGCCGGCGACTACGGCAAGCGCCGCTCGCGCGTCGGCGGCTTCCCCGAGGTGCTCGGGGCGATGCCGGCGACGCTGATGGCCAAGGAGATCACGACTCCCGGGGAGGGGCGGATGCGCGCCCTCTTCGTCTCGGCGGGCAATCCCGTCCTCAGCGTCCCCAACGGCGACGAGCTCGCCGACGCGATCGAGAGCCTCGACCTCTGCGTCGCGATCGACATCTACATGAGCGAGACGGCCCAGCTCGCCGACTACGTGCTGCCGGCGACGACGTTCCTCGAGCGCGAGGACCTGCCGTTGCCCTTCCTATCCCTGTTCACCAAGCCCTTCATCAACATGACCGAGGCGGTCGTCGAGCCCGCCGGGGAGGCCCGCCAGGAGTGGGAGATCATCGAGGACATCTCGGAGACGATCGGGATCGTCCCCTCGAGCGTCCTCGCCGCCCGCTGGGCCGGTCGCGCCGGGCTGAAGCTCTCGCCGCGGCGGCTCATGGACCTGCTCCTCCGCGTCGGCCCCGAGGGGGACCGCTTCGGCCTCCGCCGCGGCGGTCTCAACCTCGACCGGCTCGCCGATGCGCCCCACGGTGTCGTCCTCGCCGAGAACCTCACCGAGGGCGTCCTCGCCGGGAAGATCCGCCACCGCGACAAGCGGGTGCGGCTCTGTCCGCCGGAGATCGCTGCGGAGGTGGGCCGCGTCGCGGCGGCGCCGACCGACGACGAGTACCCGCTGCTCCTGATCGGGCTGCGCGAGCTCCGCTCCCACAACTCGTGGATGCACAACTCCGAGAAGCTGATGGCCGGCGACCGCGTCCACCGGGCGCGCATGAACCCCGCCGATGCCGAGGTGGCGGGCGTCGCCGACGGCGACCGCGTCCGGATCGCCTCGCCGAACGGCGAGATCGAGACCGAGGTGCGAATCACCGACGAGGTGATCGCCGGCACCGTCGCCGTCCCCCACGGATGGGGCCACCACGGTGGCTGGCAGACGGCGAACGCCGCCGGCGGGGCGAACGTCAACCAGCTGATGTCGTCGCGTCCCGACGACCTCGAGCGCCTAGCCGGGATGGCCCACCTGAACGGCGTCGCCGTGAAGATCGAGCCCGCCGCGCAGCCCGTCGCGTCGCTGTGAGAAGGTGCGAAGCCGGAAGCGTCGGCGAGGAGGAGGTCTGAGTTGCAGCTCGGGATGATCGGATTGGGCCGGATGGGTGCGAACCTCGTTCGCCGCCTGATGAGGGAGGGGCATGAGTGCGTCGTCTACGACGTCAATGCCGATGCGATCGAAGAACTCGCCGGTGAGGGCGCCGTTCCGGCCGCATCGCTGGCCGAGTTCGTCGAGAAGCTGACCCCGCCGCGGGCCGCCTGGATCATGGTCCCGGCCGGCTACGTCCAGGACACCCTCGACGAGCTCGCCGGGCTGATGGACTCCGGCGACGCGATCATCGACGGTGGCAACAGCTACTACCGCGACGACATCGACCGGGCCGCCGCGCTCGCCCCGAAGGGCATCGACTACCTCGATGTCGGCACCAGCGGCGGCGTCTTCGGCCTCGATCGCGGCTTCTGCCTGATGATCGGCGGCCCCGACGAGGCCGTCTCGCGGCTCGACCCGATTTTCGCCACGATCGCTCCCGGCGTCGCCGCCGCCGAGCGGACCCCCGGTCGCGACGGCGATCCGACCCCCGCCGAGCAGGGCTACCTGCACTGCGGCCCGACCGGTGCCGGCCACTTCGTGAAGATGGTCCACAACGGCATCGAGTACGGGGTGATGGCCGCCTACGCGGAGGGTCTGAACGTGATCGCCAACGCCGACATCGGCAAGCGGCAGCACGAGATCGACGCCGAGACGGCGCCGGTACGCGACCCGCAGTACTACCCCTACGACATCGAGATCGCCGACGTCGCCGAGGTCTGGCGGCGCGGCTCGGTGATCGCCTCCTGGCTCCTCGACCTGACCGCGTCGGCGCTGCACGACTCGCCGACGCTCGAGGAGTTCGGCGGCCGCGTCTCCGACTCCGGCGAGGGCCGGTGGACGCTCCACGCCGCGATCGACGAGGGCGTCCCGGCCCCGGTGCTGAGCACGGCGCTCTACGAGCGGTTCGCCTCACGCGGCGAGGACGAGTTCGCCAACAAGCTCCTGTCGGCCATGCGCAAGCAGTTCGGCGGCCATGACGAGAAGCCGGGGGAGGGGGCGCTTGAACGCCACTTCGACGGCGACGCTCCCCGGAGCATCCGACGACGCCGCCCACGCGGCGATCCCGGACCCCCACGTCGTCGTCCTGTTCGGCGCCTCCGGCGACCTCGCCGCCCGCAAGCTCCTGCCCGGCTTCTTCCACCTCGAGTGCGCCGAGCTTCTGCCTGACGGCTACCGGATCGTCGGCACCGCGACCGACGACCTCGACGACGCGGCCTTCGTCGAACATGCCCGCAAGGCTCTGGCCGAGTTCAGCCGCACCGAGGTCACCGACGAAGCCTGGAAGCGGTTCGCCGCCCGGCTCTCCTACGTGCCGATCAGCGCCGGCTCCCAGGGCCTCGCGACCGCGGTGTCGCGCGCCCGCCAGGACGTCGGCCCCGACAGCCGGCTCCTCCACTACCTGGCCGTTCCGCCGGTGGCCTTCGAGTCGATAGTCGGGACGCTCAAGGAGGCCGGCCTCAACGGGCCCGAGGCGCGGGTGATCCTCGAGAAGCCGTTCGGCCACGACTACGAGTCCGCCGTCGAGCTCAACGAGACCCTGCACGGCGCGTTCGACGACTCCCAGATCTTCCGGATCGACCACTTCCTCGGCAAGGAGGCGGTCCAGAACATCCTCGCGTTGCGCTTCGCCAACGGCCTCTACGAGCCGCTCTGGAACCGCAACAACATCGAGTTCGTCCAGATCGACGTCCCGGAGACGCTCTCGATCGGCCACCGGGCCGGCTTCTACGAGGGCACCGGCGCCTACCGAGACATGGTCGTCACCCACCTGCTCCAGCTGCTCAGCTACATCGCGATGGAGCCGCCCGCGGCACTCACCGCGAAGGCGCTCCGCGAGGAGAAGAACAAGGTGATGCAGGCGTACCGGATGATCGACCCCGACAAGGTCGTCCGCGGCCAGTACGAGGGCTACCTCGACGAGCCCGGCGTCGTGCCCGAGTCCAACACCGAGACGTTCGTCGCCGTCGAGGTCGAGATCGACAACTGGCGCTGGGCCGGCGTTCCGTTCTACCTGCGGACCGGCAAGTGCCTGGCCGAATCGCGCCACATGGTGGTCCTCGACTTCCGTGAGCCGGCGATGAGGATGTTCCCGACCGAGGTCCAGCACCAGGGCGCGAACCAGCTCGTCTTCGAGTTGAGCGAGCCGGGCTCGATCACCGCCGACTTCCAGGCCAAGGTGCCGGGGCCGACCATGGAGCTCGGTCCGGCCCGCATGGAGTTCCGCTACGACCAGTCCTTCCAGACGGACCGCCAGCTCGAGGCCTACGAGCGGCTGATCCACGACGCGATGCTCGGCGACGCGACCCTGTTCACGAGCGCCGAGGGAATCGAGCGGCTCTGGGCGGTCAGCGCCGACGTCCTCGAGCATCCCGGGCCGATCCACACCTACCCCCGCGGTTCGTGGGGCCCCCAGGCTGGGCAGGACCTTGTTGCACCGAACAGATGGCGCCTTCCGGAAGCAGACTTCGCACCGAATCACAGCTGAGAAAAGGAGATCGATCAGATGAGCAAGGCAACGCAGGACCTCCACGACGCCGGCCAGAGCCTCTGGCTCGACTACATCACCCGCAAGATCGTCAACGACGGGACGCTGAAGCGCTACATCGACGAGCTGTCGCTGACCGGCCTGACGTCGAACCCGACGATCTTCGACAAGGCGCTCCGCGACGGCGACCAGTACGACGAGCAGATCTCCGAGCTCCTCGAGCAGGGCAAGCGCGGCGAGGACCTCTTCTTCGAGCTCGCGATCACCGACCTCCAGGGCGCAGCCGATCTGTTCCGGCCCGTCTACGACCGGACCGACGGCGTCGACGGCTTCGTCTCGCTCGAGGTCTCGCCCGAGCTCGCCTACGACGGGGAGCGGACGGCCGAGGCCGCCGCGACTCTCCACGCCCAGGCCGACCGCCCGAACCTGTTCATCAAGATCCCGGGCACGCCGGAGGGCCTCGACCCGATCACGAAGTCGATTGCGGCCGGCATTCCGGTCAACGTCACCTTGCTGTTCGACGCCGAGCAGTACCGCAAGCAGGCCGACGCGTACATGAGCGGCATCGAACAGCGGATCGAGAACGGCGAGGACCCGAACGTCGCCTCGGTCGCCTCGATCTTCGTCAGCCGCTGGGACGTCGCCGTCGCCGACGAAGTGCCAGAGGACCTCAAGGACCGGCTCGGCGTCGCCGCTTCGATCCGCGCCTACGTCGCATATCGGGAGCTGCTCGACTCCGATCGCTGGCAGCGGCTCGCCAACCAGGGCGCCCGCCCGCAGCGGCTGCTCTTCGCGTCGACCGGCACCAAGGACCCGTCGCTTCCGAAGACGAAGTACGTGGTTGAGCTCGCCGCGCCCGACACCGTCGACACGATGCCCGAGGAGACGCTGCTCGCGCTCGCCGAAGAGGACGGGATCGGCGGGGTGCTCCCGGCCGACGGCGGCGACAACGAGGAACTGCTGGCTCGCTTCGAGGAGGCCGGAGTCGACGTCGGCGCGCTCGCGACGCAGCTCCAGTCGGAGGGCGCCAAGAAGTTCGAGGACTCGTGGTCGGATCTGCTCGAGGTGATCTCCGGCAAGGAGAGCGCGGTCGGGACCGCCGGCTGACGTGCCGGGCTTCGGACCCGCCGGCGAAGCCGGCATGAAGTCGCTGGCGGGCTGGCAGTCGCTCGTCGACAATCACGCGGCGATCGGCGACGTTCACCTCCGCGAGCTGTTCGCCGCCGACCCCGACCGCGGGGAACGGATGGTCGCCGAGACCGAAGGCCTTCGCCTCGACTACTCCAAGCACCGCGCCGACGCCGAGACGATCCGCCTCCTGGTCGCCCTCGCCGGCGACGCCGGGCTGCGCGAACGCACCGAGGCGATGTTCTCCGGGGAGCGCATCAACGTCACCGAGGACCGCTCCGTCCTCCACGTCGCGCTGCGGATGCCGCGCGAGCGCTCGCTGATCGTCGACGGCCGCGACGTCGTCGCCGACGTCCATGAGGTCCTCGACCGGATGGCCTCCTTCAGTGACCGGATTCGCAGCGGCGAGTGGAAGGGCCACACCGGCAAGCGCATCCGGAACGTGATCAACATCGGCATCGGTGGCTCCGACCTCGGGCCGGTGATGGCCTACCGGGCGCTGCGCCACTACTCCGATCGCGATCTGACCGTCCGCTTCGTCTCCAACGTCGACGCGACCGACTTCGTCGAGAAGACCCACGACCTCGATCCTGGGGAGACGCTCTTCGTGATCGCCTCGAAGACGTTCACGACGCTCGAGACGATGACCAACGCCCACTCGGCACGCGAGTGGGCGCTGGCGGCGCTCGGGGACCGGGCGGCGGTGGCCAAGCACTTCGTGGCGCTCTCGACGAACGCCGAGGAGGTCACCAACTTCGGGATCGACACGGCCAACATGTTCGGATTCTGGGACTGGGTCGGCGGCCGCTACTCGATGGACTCGGCGATCGGGCTGACGACGATGATCGCGATCGGTCCCGAGCGTTTCGCGGAGATGCTTGCCGGCTTCCACGCGATCGACGAGCACTTCCTGACCGCTCCCTACGAGCGCAACCTCCCGGCGCTGATGGGCCTGCTGAACGTCTGGTACGCGGACCTGTTCGGAACCCAAACCGTTGCCGTCTTGCCCTACGAGCAGTATCTCGAGCGCTTCCCCGCCTACCTCCAGCAGCTGACGATGGAGTCGAACGGCAAGCACGTCCGTCTCGACGGGACCCGCGTCGACTACGCGACCGGCCCGATCTTCTGGGGCGAGCCGGGGACGAATGGCCAGCATTCCTTCTACCAGCTGATCCACCAGGGAACGCCCCTGATCCCGTGCGACCTGATCTTCTTCGCGCGGTCGCTCAACCCGCTCGGCTCGCATCACGACCTGCTCGTCGCAAACGTCTTTGCGCAGGCCGAGGCGCTGGCGTTCGGCAAGACCGCCGACGAGGTCCGCGCCGAGGGGGTCGAGGAGCGCCTCGTCGCGCACAAGACGTTCGAGGGCAACCGGCCGTCGAACGTCCTGATGGCCGAGCGCCTCGACCCGGCGACGCTCGGCAAGCTCGTTGCCCTCTACGAGCACAGCGTCTTCACGCAGGGGACGATCTGGGGGATCGACTCCTTCGACCAGTGGGGCGTCGAGCTCGGCAAGACGCTCGCGAAGCGGATCGTGCCCGAGCTGCAGTCGGCGGACGAACCGGATCTCACTCACGACAGCTCGACGAACGCATTGATCCGCGAGTACCGCGCCCGGCGCGGCTAGCCGACGAACCGGGCGATCTGGCGGAGACGGAGGGGCTCCGGCGTGTGCGCGACGACCCAGTTCCGGACCGCTCGCCCGGCGCCGGATCCGAGGAGCGCCACCTTCGCGGCGGAGCGTGAGCCCTTGACGAGCGCGGCCGTCCGGGCGCGCCGAGCCTCCTCGTAGACGGCGAGCCCGGCCTCGACGTCGGCGCCGTCGAGCGCCGCTGCTAGTGCGACGGCGTCCTCGAGCGCCGAGCAGGCGCCCTGGCCGAGGAACGGGAGCATCGGATGGGCGGCGTCGCCGAGCAGGGTGACCGGGCCGCGGCTCCAGCGGTCGGCGGGGTCACGGTCGAATAGTCGGTGGCAGAGGGCGTCGTCGCCGGCGGAGAGAATTGCGTCACGCACGGGTGCGCCGAACTCGCCGATCCGGCGACGAAGCTCGTCCCGGTCACCTTCGGCGCCCCGGTTGGCGACGTACCAGTACGTCCGCTCTCCCGCCAGCGGTAGGAGACCGGCGACGCAGCCGTCGCCCCACCACTCACCCGCTGGGACCTCGCCGCCCGCGGATGCGATACCCCGCCAGGCGACGATCCCCGAGTCATTCGGTTCCGCAGCGCCAATCGTCCACTCGCGGACGGTCGAGCGGATGCCGTCGGCCCCGGCGATCAGGTCGGCACCGATCTCCTCGCCGCCCGCAAGGCGGACCGAGCCGGCGTCGACGGCGACGACCGCGGCGCCCGTCCGCGGCGGCTCGCCGAGGGCAGTGAGCAGCGCCTCGTGGAGGTCAGCCCGATGGACGCCGACCAGCGGCGCCCCGAAGCGCTCCTCGACGAGCCGGGGGTCGAGGCGGGCGAGCGGCGACCCGTCGGCTCTGCGGATCGCGCCGTCGCTGCGTGGGACGCCGGGGTCCTCGGCGACGGCCGCGATCCCGAGCTCCCGCAGGGCGATCACCCCGTTCGGCCAGATCGAGAGGCCGGCGCCGAGCGGCTGCAACTCGGGGGCGCGCTCGAGGACCGTCACGCTCCAGCCACGCGCCCGCAGGGCGATCCCGGCGGCGAGGCCGCCGATCCCGGCGCCGACGACGATCGCTGTCCTGGGGGAGTTGCTCAAGCGCCGTTCCTAGGCGACGAGGAGGGCCGCTCCGAGGGCGCCGCCGAAGTCGCCGAGGGCGGCGACCCGGAAGTCGGGCGGATTCTCGTGATCGAAGAGGTTCAGCTCCATTCGCTCGCGGACCTTCGGGCCGAGGCTCTCGCCGAAGCGGATGCCGAGGCCGCCGCCGAGGATCACGATCTCGGGGTCGAGCAAGTTGACGGCGGAGGCGATGCCCGCCCCGAGCGCCTTGACCGCGCGGTCGAGCAGCTCGATGGCCATCTTGTCTTCGTGCTCCACCGCCCGCTCCCAGATCCCGCTCGTCAGCCGCGGCTTCTCGTGCTTGGTCATGAGCTTGAAGAGGTCGGTGTGGTGGCCGTCCTCGACCCGGCGCCGGGCCTCGGTCTCCATCGCCGAGCGGCCCGCGTAGGCCTCCATGCAGCCGCGGTTTCCGCATGGACACTTCGCGCCGTCCCGCTTGACGACCATGTGGCCGATCTCACCGGCGGAGCCGCGCCCGTGCCACTGCTCGCCGCCGAGGATCAGGCCGCCGCCGACGCCGGTGCCCCAGAAGACGCCGAGCACGGAGTCGTGGCCTCGGCCGGCGCCGAGCACGTACTCGGCGTGGGTGGCGACGCCGACGTCGTTGCCGACGGAGACCTTGGTGCCGAACGCCTCCGCCAGCTTCGTGCCGAGCGGGAACGAGGCCGACCAATCGGGAAGGTTCTTCGCATTGGTGACGGCACCGGTTGCGGCGTCGACCTCGCCGGGGGAGCCGACCCCGACGCCGCGCAGGCTCGCCGTCTCGATGCCGGCCGAGGCGGCGGCCTCGCGAAGCGCGGTCGCCATCGCGTCGGTGACTCCCTGGGGGCCGCCGTCGTGAGGGGTCGGGCAGCGCGACTGGCCGATCACCGTGTTGTCAGCGTCGACGATGATCGCCTGGATCTTCGTGCCCCCGAGGTCGATGCCGCCACGGGTGGTGGATCTGCGGATCGGTGTCATCGGTCACTCTCCACATCGATGTCGCGCAGGAGCACCCGGGCGGGCGCTCCGTCGGTTTCGATCAGCCGCATCGGCAGGCAGATCAGGTCGTAGGCGCCGGGTTCGATGCGCCGAAGATCGAGGCCCTCGAGAGCGACCACTCCGTTGCCGAGCAGCGCCATGTGGGCGTCGTGGTCACCGATCGACAGGTAGTCGATGCCGATCAGGCGGATGCCGCGTTCGAGCACGAACGCGGCGCCGTCGCCATCGAGTCGGACGAAGTCGTGAGTGAACTCGTCGAGGTCCCAGAGTCGCGAGTTCGGGGTCTTCACGATCACCCGGTCGGCCCCCTCGGGGATTCCCGCGGCCTCGAGGGCCGCGCGGTCGATCGCCTCGCCGGGGTCGGCGATCTCGACGACGACGCAGCGTCCGAGCATCGCGTCGAGGGGCAGCGCGTCGACGCCGGTGCCGTCGTCGTAGAAGTGGAGGGATCCGTCGATGTGGGTGCCGGAGTGCACTCCCATGGTCAGCCGGCTGACGTTGGCGCCGTCGCCGCCGTCGATCGTCAGCGCCCGCTCGACCTCCACACCGGGGTTCTTGCGGTAGATGATCATCCCCGGATGGACCGGGATGGAGACATCGTGCAGCGCCACGGCATCGAGACTATCCGGAGTCCCGCAGGCCGCGCCGTTATCGTCACGGGCGGTTTGCACCGCGCCCCTGAATCCCGCACCGGATGAGCGACAGCTATATCGGCGTCGACGTCGGCGGGACGAAGGTCGCCGTCGCCCTCCTCGAGCCGGACGGCCTCAGCCATCGCGGGACCCGGCCGACCGAGACGGGAAGCGCCGAGGCGCTGATCGACGAGATCTGCGAACTCGTCCAGTCCGTCCGCACCGACGACGTCCGCGCGGTCGGCGTCGGCATCCCGTCGGTGATCGACTTCGACGCGGGGCGGATCCGGACGTCGGTGAACATCCCGCTCGCGGACGTGCCGCTGCGGGATCAGCTCGCCGAGCGGATCGGGCTCCCGGTCTTCCTCGACAACGACGCGAACGTCGCCGCGCTCGCCGAGGCCTGCTCGGAGGGCGAGGTCGAGGTCCAGAACCTCGTGATGCTCACCGTCGGCACCGGGGTGGGAGGGGGGATGGTCCTGAACGGCCGCGCCTACCGCGGCGCCAGCGGCGCCGCCGCGGAGCTCGGGCACATGATCGTCGGCGCCCTGCTCGACGGGGGCGCGCCGGAGGCCGGCGGCTTCCCTCAGCGAGGCTCTCTCGAGTCCCTCGCGGCGGGACGGGCGCTCGACCGCCTCGCCGCCGAGGCGGCCCGCGAGCACCCGGACTCCGAACTCGGCCGGAAGCTGGCCGCGGGCGAGGAGATCGATGGACACCACGCCGTCGAGGCCGCCAAGGACGGCGACGAGACGGCCGTCGGACTGCTGCGGATCCTCGGCGAGCGGCTCGGCATCGGCATCGCCAACGTGATCAACGCCCTCGACCCCGACGTGATCGCGATCGGCGGCGGCGTCTCGACGGCCGGCGAGCTCCTGCTCGAGCCGGCCCGCCGGGTCGCCGCGGAGTACACGCTCCCCGGGGTGGGTACGAAGACGACGATCCGGCTTTCCAAGCACGGAACCACGGCCGGCGTCCTCGGCGCCGCGATTCTTGCCAAAGAGGAACTGACCAGAGGAGAGGAACCAAACCGATGACCGACGAAGTCAAGCCGGGATCCGCGCACGACCAGGGGACGACCGAGCTCGACGAGCTCGCGATCAACACGATCCGGACGCTTGCGATGGATGCGGTCCAGAAGGCCAACTCGGGCCATCCCGGCACGCCGATGGGCCTGGCGCCGCTCGGCTACGTCCTCTATTCGCAGGTCATGCACCACAACCCGGCCAACCCGCACTGGCACAACCGCGATCGCTTCATCCTCAGCGCCGGCCACGCCTGCATGCTCCAGTACGCATGCCTACACCTGAGCGGCTACGACCTCACGCTCGACGACATCAAGCAGTTCCGGCAGTGGCAGAGCCGGACGCCCGGCCACCCGGAGTTCCGTCACACCGTCGGCGTCGAGGTCTCGACCGGCCCGCTCGGCCAAGGTGTCGCGAACGCCGTCGGCTTCGCGCTCTCGGAGGCCCACCTCGCGGCCACGTTCAATCGGCCCTCGCAGGAGATCGTCGACCACAACACGTTCTTCATCGCCGGCGACGGCGACATGGAGGAGGGGATCTCCAGCGAGGCCGCATCCCTCGCCGGCTACCTCGGCCTCGGCAAGCTGATCGGGATCTACGACGACAACTCGATCACGATCGAGGGCCCGACCGACCTCGCCTACCACGACGACGTCGGCAAGCGGTTCGAGTCCTACGGCTGGTCGGTTCATGAGCTCGAGATCAACTCGCCTATGGAGCGGATCAAGGCGGCGCTCGAGGAGGCGAAGTCGGTCACCGACCGGCCGTCGCTGATCATCCTGCCCTCGCACATCGGCTTCGGCAGCCCCAACAAGCAGGACACCGCCTCCGCTCACGGCTCGCCGCTCGGCGAGGATGAGATCAAGCTGACCAAGGAGGCCCTCGACTGGCCGTACGAGGAGCCGTTCACGGTCCCGGACGAGGTCTACGAGCTGTTCGCCGGAGTCAGGGAGCGCGGCGAGGCCGCCGAGGCCGAGTGGGACGAGCGGTTCGAGGCTTACGCGGGCGAGCACCGCGATCTCGCCGACGAGTTCCTGCGGATCACCCGCCGCCACGAGCCGAAGCTGCCGCCGATCTCGGCGGGCCCGAAGTTCGCCGCCGGCGACGACCCGGTTGCGACCCGTGCCGCCTCGGGGAAGGCGCTCAACTGGCTGGCTCCGGATGTCCCGGAGCTGATCGGCGGCGCCGCCGACCTCGCCCCGTCGACGTCGACGAACCTCGACGACTACCCGAGCGTTCGCCGCCACGACTTCGGCGGCCGCAACCTCCACTTCGGCATCCGCGAGCATGCGATGGGCGCGATCGTCAACGCGATGACGATCGAGGGCCTGCGGGCGTATGGAGCGACGTTCCTCGTCTTCAGCGACTACATGCGCGGCGCGATCCGGCTCGCGGCGATCATGGAGATCCCTTCGATCTTCGTCTTCACCCACGACTCGATCGGAGTCGGCGAGGACGGGCCGACGCACCAGCCGATCGAGCAGGTCGCCGCGCTGCGGGCGATGCCCAATCTCGAGGTCATCAGGCCGGCCGACGCCAACGAGACGGTGCAGGCATGGCACTGGCTGCTCGGGACCGAGCACAACCCGACGGCGCTCGCGCTGAGTCGCCAGAAGCTTCCGATCCTCGATCCGGACGCGATCCCCGACGATGCGATCGAGCGCGGCGCCTACGTCCTCCGCGACTCCGAAGGCGAGCCCGACCTGATCCTGATCGGGACCGGCTCGGAGGTCTCGCTCTGCCTCGAGGCCGCCGACCTGCTCGCCGCCGACGGTACCGCCGTCCGCGTCGTGTCGATGCCGAGCATGACCCGGTTCGACAAGCAGGAGCAGGAATACCGCGACCAGGTGCTGCCGCCCGCCGTGACGGGGCGGGTATCGGTCGAGGCTGGCACGACGTTCGGCTGGGATCGGTGGGTCGGCCCCCGCGGCTACGCGGTCGGGATCGACCACTTCGGGGCCTCGGCACCGGCGGCGGACGTCTTCAAGGGCTTCCACATGACCGCCGAGGACGTCGCCGGACACGCCCGCAACGTGATCGGGGACGGCTCGTGAGGTTCGCCTGCGGCTTCGACCACGGCGGGCTTCCGCTGCGGCAGACCGTCTTCGACGCCCTCGAGACCGACGGCCACGTCCCCGTCGACCTCGGTGCCGTCGAGCTCGATCCGGCCGACGACTACCCCAACTTCGCGCTTGCCGTCGTCAGGGCGATCCGCTCCGGTGATGCCGAGCGCGGAATTCTCGTCTGCGGCTCCGGGGCAGGCGTCGCCGTCGCGGCTACGAAGGTCGAGGGGATCCGCGCCGCGATGGCCCACGACACGTACACGGCCGCCCAGTGCGTTGAACACGACAACTGCAACGTCCTCGCTCTCGGTGCCCGCGTGATCGGGCCGGAGATCGCCAGTGAGCTCGTCGCCGCCTTCGCCAACGCCGTCTTCAGCGGCGAGGAGCGCCACGTCCGGCGCCTCGCCAAGGTCGACGCGATCGAGCGCGACGGCCTCGACGCCCAGCTCTAGCCGCTCACCCGCTCGGCGCCGGTGTAGACGTTCACCGAGCCGCCCCGGGCGAAGCCGGCGAGGGTCATGCCGCGGTCGGCGGCCAGCTCGATCGCCAGCGACGTCGGGGCGCCGACGCCGACCAGCACCGGGCATCCGGCCACGGCCGCCTTCTGGACGAGCTCGAAGGCGACCCTGCCGCTGACGCAGAGGATCAGGTCGCCGAGCGGCATCAGGCCGTCGAGGAGCGCCCGGCCGATGACCTTGTCCATCGCGTTGTGGCGCCCGACGTCCTCGCGGGCGATCAGGGCATTCCCCTCGGCGTCGAAGAGGCCGGTCGCATGGAACCCGCCGGTCAGCTCGAAGGCGGGCTGGGTGAGGTGCTCGGGGAGCGCCGCGAGAAGGTCGCGGGAGACCTCCGGGCCCGGCGTCGCGAGCGGGGCGTCGACGGCGACCTGCTCGATCGATCCCTTGCCGCAGACACCGCACGAGGACGACGTGTAGAAGCTGCGGTCGCCGGGGTCGCCGTCGAGCGGCCCGGCGACCTCGACCGTGTTGGCCTCGAGGTCCTCCGGGGGGCCGCACTCGCGGGCTCCGTGGATCAGCCCCTCACCGTGGAGGAACCCGAGCGCGAGCTCCTCGTCGTTGCCCGGCGTCCGCATCGTCACCGCGATCGCCGCACCGTCGACCCGGATCTCGAGCGGCTCCTCGACGGCGACGTCGTCCTCGCGACCGTCGTGGCTGACGCGCTTGTGCATCCGGGGGTCCATGGCTGGTGAGCGTAGGCGGGCCGGCAATCAGCCGGCGGCAGCCGAGGTGCTTCCCCCGTCGTCGCCGTGCAATCGGGCGATCCGGGCGAGCCCGTCCGGGTCGTTGACATTGGCGAGGATCTCGGCGGGGTCGCCGAAGCCCTCCAGCTCCGACCGCGCGATCACCTCCGCGCCGAGCTCGGCGGCGAGCCGGTTAAGGGGCTCGTCCATCAGCAGCCCCGACCGCAGGCGAGGCAGGAGTGCCGGCGCGTAGCGGGCGATCAGCGGCTGCGGGCGCGGGTCGGCGGGGAGTACCAGGTCGCCCTCCCGGCCGGCGAGCTCAGCGATCAGCGCCGGGGGCACGAGCGGCATGTCACAGGCGAGGACGACGACCGGCGCATCGAGATGCTCGAGCGCGGCGATGATTCCGGTCAGCGGGTGGGTCGGCTCCTCCGGCTCCGTCACGAGCTCGCAGTCGAGGGCCGGGAGCTCGGAGCCGTCCTTGGCGACGACGAACGGCACCAGCCCAGCGGCGCGGGCGGCGGCGATCGGATGGGCGATGAGTGGTCGGCCGGCCAGCTCGACGGCGGCCTTCGGACGGCCCATACGGGTGCTCCGCCCACCCGCCAGGATCGCCGCGTGCTCAGCCCTCATCGCCGCTAGTTTCCCATCGATCGGCGATGATCCGGCGATGCCGCTGACCGACATCGAGACCGCGCGGTCGCTGGTCCTCGACCGGATCGTGCCGACCGGCGTCGAGAACGTGGCGCTGCGGGCCGCCGAGGGCCGACGGCTGGCCGCGGACGAGAGCTCGCGGGTCGACGTTCCCGGTTTCGACAACTCCGCGATGGACGGCTACGCGGTTCTCGCGGCGGAAACCGCCGGCGCCGGACCCGATTCGCCGCAGGAGCTCCGGATCGCGGGTGAGTCCCGCGCCGGCCACCCGGCCGGGGTTTCGCTGCGCGGTGGCGAGGCGATTGCGATCTCGACAGGCGCGATGCTTCCCGGCGGCGCCGATGCCGTGGTCCGGGTCGAGGACACCGAACGCCGCGGCGACGCGGTCGCTGTCCTCACCGAGGTCGGTGCCGGAACGGCCGTCCGCAGGGCCGGCGAGGACGTCCGCTCGGGCGATCCGCTCGTGGGCGCCGGAGCGCTGCTCGGCGGCGCGGAGCTCGGTGCGCTCGCCGCCGGAGGTGTCGCCGAGGTCGCCTGCGCGCGCCGGCCGCGGGTCGCGGTGCTGCTGACCGGCGACGAGCTGGTCGAGCCCGACCGCGAGCTCGGACCGGGACAGATCCACGACTCGAACGCGTACGCGGTGCCGCCGCTCGCCCGCGACGCCGGCGCCGAGGTCGACTTCACGGAGGTGATCGGCGACGACCGCGGGACGACGGCAGCGGCGATCGAGCGCGGCCTTGCCGGAGACGTGCTCGTCGTCTGCGGCGGAGTGTCGGTCGGCGAGCACGACCACGTCCGCCCGGCCCTCGAATCGCTCGGGGTCGAACAGGTCTTCTGGGGGGTTTCGCTGCGGCCCGGCAAGCCGACCTACTTCGGCGTCGCCCCGACCGGCGCCCTCGTCTTCGGGCTGCCCGGCAACCCGGTCTCGGCGATGGTCACGTTCGCCCTCTTCGCCCGTCCGGCGCTGCTCGCGATGCAGGGGGCCGATCCGTCGGCCCGGGCGCTGACGGCACGACTGACGAGCGCCTACTCGAAGGTCCGCGGGCGCGCCGAGGCGATCCGCGTCCGGCTCGCCGCCGGACCGTCGGGCTGGGAGATCACGCCGACCGGCCCGCAGGGATCGCACGTGCTCACCTCGATGCTCGGCGCCGACGGCCTGGCCTTCGCGCCCGCCGACATCGTCGAGCTCGAGGCCGGAACCGAGCTCCGCGTCGAGCTGCTGCGGTGAACGGCGCTAGCCTCGGGACGATGGAGGTCATGAGAGTCGACGTCCGGCTGTTCGCGATCCTGCGCGAGCGGGCCGGCCGCGAGCGGATCGAGATCGAGCTCGGTCCCGGCGCCACGGTGGCCGACGCGATCGACGCGCTGGGCGACGAGCCGGGGCTCGAGGGCGTCCTCGACCGCCTCTCGGTGACGATGGCCGTCAACCGCGACTACGCATCGCCGGAGACGGTCCTCGTCGCCGGCGACGAGCTCGCATTGATCCCACCGGTCAGCGGCGGCGCCCCCGACATCCATAGCCGCGTCACTTCGGAGCCGCTTTCGGTCGAGGCGATCTCGAGTCGGGTCGTCCGCGACCGGGCCGGCGCGATCGTCACCTTCCAGGGCGTCACCCGCGTGGTCGAGCGTCTCGAGTACGAGGCGTACGACGAGATGGCAACCGAGCGGATCGCATCGATCCTCGCCGAGTGCTGCGAGCGCCACGGCCTCGAGGCCGCCGCCGCCGAGCACCGGACGGGGACCGTCCCACTCGGCGAGCCGAGCGTCGTCGTCGCGGTCGCCGCCGGGCATCGCGGCGAGGCGTTCGCCGGAGCCCGCGAGGCGATCGACCGGATCAAGGCCGAGGCACCGATCTGGAAGCAGGAGATCGAGGGCGGCGAGGCCCGATGGGTGGAGGGGGTGAAGCCCGGATGAGCGAGCTGACCGGACCGAGCGAGCCACACGGGCTGACCCACATCGGCCCCGACGGCGCCGCGCGGATGGTCGACGTCGGCGCCAAGCCGGAGAGCGAGCGTCGCGCGGTCGCCGAATCTCGCGTCCGGATGCGGCCCGAGACCGCGCGGGCCGTCGAGTCCGGCGACGGGCCGAAGGGCGACGTCCTCGGGACGGCCAGGATCGCCGGCATCGGCGCCGCCAAGCAGGCCGGCTCGCTCGTCCCGCTCGCGCACCCGATCCCGCTCAGCTTCGTCGACGTCCGAGCCGAGGTCGATGCCGCCGCAGGGCTGGTCGTCCTGACCGCCGAGGCCCGCTGCGTCGGCCGCACCGGCGTCGAGATCGAGGCGATGGCGGCCGCGTCGATCGCCGCCCTGACGATCTACGACATGGTCAAGGCGATCGAGCGCGGAGTCGAGATCGAGCGCGTTCGCCTCATCCACAAGAGCGGCGGCAAGAGCGGTGAGTGGAATGCCGGCGATGGCTGACGGACCGGAAGCGGCCCGGCAGCCGAAAGCCGCGATCCTCACCGTCAGCACCTCGCGGGCGGACGGCGATGGGGAGGACCTGAGCGGCGACGGCCTCGCGGCCTTCGCGTCCGGGATCGGCGCCGAGGTGGTCGGCCGCGACCTGATCGCCGACGAGCGCGACCTCGTCGAGGAGCAGCTCCGCTACTTCAGCGATGAGCTCGGCTGCGACCTCGTCCTGACGACCGGGGGGACCGGCTTCGCTCCCGACGACGTCACCCCGGAGGCCACTCGCGCCGTCGCTGACCGCGATGCGCCCGGGATCGCCGAGGCGATGCGCCTCGCCTCCCGCGAGCACACCCCGCATTGGATGCTCTCCCGCAACGTCGCAGTGATCCGAGGCCGGACGCTGATCGTCAACTTCCCGGGCAACCCGAAGGCGATCGCCGAGTCGGGCGAGGCGATCGCTCCAGCCCTGCCGCACGCGCTGCGTCTCCTCGCCGGCGAGAACGACCGCCACGGGTAGCGCGACCGGCCCGGCGCCGGTCAGGTGGCGGGCTGCGGCCGGCGCAGATCGGCTGCGGCGACGACCGTCACCCAGGCGGCCGCGAGGATCGGGGCGATTATCAGCGCCCATGAGAGCGCGTTGGCGTCGAAGTCCGTGAACGGGTCGGCGAGCGGGCCGAAGCCGGGCAGGTGGATGACGACGAAGCCGAGGACCGTCCCGGCCCCGGCGAAGACGCCGACGGCGGGCGCCCAGCGGCTGCGGGTCAGGGCGAGCACGATCGCAAAGGCGACGAGGGTGAATCCGGCGAGCCCGACCAGGCCGCTTCCGGCCGGAACGTCGCGGGCCGGCTGGTTGACCGCGTGATCGATCGTGTGGAGTCCGAGCAGGACGAACAGTAGAAGCTCGGATCGGGCGAGGCGACTCATCGTCTGCTGCTACGCGCCGGCGAGCTCCGCGGATGCCTCGAAGCCGACCCAGGCCGCGATCGCCCGGTCGAGGAGGACGGGCAGGAGCTCGTCGAAGCCGATGCCGCCGCTGTCGGGCAGGCCGAGGGTCGGGCCGATCGCGAGCAGCGCCCCGCCGAGCCCTTCGGCGCTCGCCGCCCAATCGCCGCCGAACAGCCCTGGGAGAGCTTCGAGGCCCGTCCCGTCGGCGAGCCGGACTTCGAGATCGTCGCCGGCGGCGGCGAGGCCGATTCCCCGCGCCACGGGCGGCGCGCCGACGCCGGTCGCGAAGAGATCGGAGTCGAAGGCCTCACGCGCGTCGTCGAAACCGAGGTCGCGGAGCATCGCCATCAGGGCCGGGCGATCCTCGTCGGTCCAGACTGCGGCGTCGGCCTGGAGGACGACGAGCGGAACGCGCGGCAGCGTGAAGGCGGCCCACCGTTCGGCGAGCCGCGCCGCGACCGGCCCGGGCAGCGAGGCCTCGGTGACGATCGACGGGCCGCAGCCCTCGTGGGAGACCCGGACGGCCGCCCGGCGCGGCCCGGGGTCGACGATCAGGACGACGCTCGTCCCGCCGAGCCCCGGGTCGATCGGCTCCCCGCAGCGGACGCATGGCGCCTCGCCGGTCTCGACCTGGCGGGCCACGGCCTCGATCTGCGGGTCGCTGAGCAGCTCGCGGACCTCCGGGGCGACGGTTAGGCTCATCGCGGCCCGGCGCGGCCGGCGAGGACCTCGCGGTCGACATCGACGAGCACCTCGACGAGCTCCGGCGGCCCGGTCTCGCCGACGACGACCATCGACCCCGGCCAGAACGGGCTCTGTGGGACGGCGAGTCCGAGCAGGGCCTCCGTGTAGAGCCAGTTGCCGGTGTTGTGAAGGGTCGTGCCGTTGCGGGTCCAGAGCGGCGAGCCGTTCGCGCCGTCGTCACCGGGGAGCGATCCGCGGCGGTGGATGTGGCCGAAGACGACGTGGTCGGCCTCGATGTTCAGGCGCTCGACGACGACGTGCATCGCCTCGACCCCGGCCCGGCCGATCTCGCTGATCGAGAAGTCGCGATTGAAGCGGCCGAGGCCCGCGCGCTCGAGCCCGCGCAGCGTGGCCGGGATGACCGCCGATCCGAGCAGCCTTCCCCGCATGGTCCGCGCCTTGCCGGAGGCGCCGCCGATCGACTCCCAGATCCGCATCGCCCGCGAGCGCCCGTCCTCGTCGGCGCCGAGCCCACGACCGCCCTGAGCGAGATTGAAGATCAGGTCGTAGACGGGCGCATGGACCTCCTCGTAGTCGTGTGGGCTGTCGCGGCGGCCGGTCGGGGTACCGCCGAGCCGGTCGACGGTCGCCACCGACAGCCGCTCGATCGTCGGCAGGGTGACGTGGCTGTCGAGGTAGTGGCCGTGGGTCGCGAAGACGTCGTCGCGGACCCAGAACCCCGGGTAGCGCACCTCGAGCTTCGCCTCGCCGAGCCAGTCGGCGATCGAGCGCACGGCCGGGTGGGGCTCGGTGACGATCTCGTCGAGCGCGGCGGGCCGCTCCTCGTCGCGGGCCCGCTCGAGCCACGGGCCGAGCAGCCGGTGGTCGTGATTGCCGGGGACGAGGACGACCTCGTTTCCGGCGAACGCCTCCCCGATCGCGGTGAAGAAGTCGCGGCAGACGGCGAGCGAATCGCCGAGCGGCCCGTCGCGGAGCTCGACCGTGTCGCCGAGCAGCACGAGCCGTTCGGCGCCCGCCTCGGCGATCGCCTCGAGCAGGCGCTCGCGAAGCGCCGGCCGGCGCAGCACGTCGCTGGCGGAGTTGGCGCCGAGGTGGAGATCGGAGATCAGGACTGTGGTCGGCATCGCTCGGAATCCTCGCAACTACGATCGGGCGACACCGGCTGGCGGATCAGCGGTGTCGCAATCGGGAGCGCCGCGAGTAGACTCGCCGGCAGGACATGGAGAGCGTTACGTCCACGGGCGAAGCCGCCCACACGACGACGAACGGAGCCGGCATCGCGGTTGAGAATCCCGCGACCGGCGAGACGCTCACGACGGTCCCCGATCTCGGCCGCGCCAAGGTCGAATCGATCGTCGCCGCCGCCCGGGCGGCCCAGCCCGGCTGGTGGGGCGCCGGTTTCACGGAGCGGGCCGGGGTCCTGATGCGGGCGCGGGCCTGGATGGTCGCGAACGGCGACCGCATCGTCGAGACGATCTGCGGCGAGACCGGCAAACCCGCCGACGAGACGATGTTCGCCGAGCTCGGCTACGGAGTCTCGGCGCTGGAGTTCTGGGCCAAGCGCGCGCCCGAGATGCTCGCCGACGAGATCGTCGAGAGCGCCTCGCCGTCGCTGCGCGGCGGCCGCAAGCTCAAGGTCCGTTACGAGCCGGTCGGGGTCGTCGGCGTCATCGGTCCCTGGAACTTCCCGTTGATCAACTCCTTCGGAGACTGCATCCCGGCCCTCGCGGCCGGCAACGCCGTCGTCCTCAAGCCCTCCGAGGTGACGCCGCTCACGTCGCTCCTGATGGCCGAGATGCTCGCCGAGGCCGGTATTCCCGACGGCGTCTTCTCGGTCGCGACGGGGACGGGCGGGACCGGCTCGGCGCTCGTCGACCTCGCCGATTACGTGATGTTCACCGGCTCGGTCGAGACGGGCAAGAAGGTGATGGCCCAGGCCGCCGAGACGCTGACCCCGGTCAGCCTCGAGCTCGGCGGCAAGGACCCGATGATCGTCCTCTCCGACGCCGACATCGAGCGTGCCGTCAACGCCGCCGTCTCCTACGGGCTCAACAACAGCGGCCAGGTCTGCATCTCCGTCGAGCGCATCTACGTCGAGGGCCCGGTCCACGACGAGTTCGTCGAGCGCCTCACCGCCAAGGTCGAGTCGCTCCGCCAGGGCCCGCCCGGCGAGCTCGGCTCGGTCGACGTCGGGGCGATCATCTTCCCGCCGCAGCTCGACCTGATCGACGCCCACGTTCGCGATGCCGTCGAGCGCGGCGCCGAGGTCCGGACCGGCGGCAGGGTGGGGGAGGGTCCCGGCCGCTTCTACGAGCCGACCGTCCTGACCGGCGTCGACCACTCGATGCTCTGCATGACCGAGGAGACGTTCGGCCCGACGCTGCCGGTCATGAGGGTCGCCGACGCCGAGGAGGCCGTATCGCTCGCCAACGAGGGGCGCTACGGGCTGCAGGCATCGGTCTGGACGCGCGACACCGCCCGCGGCGAGCAGCTCGCCCGCCGGATCGAGGCGGGAGTCGCCTGCGTCAACGACGCCCAGCTCAACTACTCGGCGCTCGAGCTCCCGATGGGAGGCTGGAAGCAGTCGGGGATGGGCTCGCGGCACGGCTCCGACGGGATCCGCAAGTACACCCGGCGGCAGTCGATCCTCGTCACCCCGGGCTATGCGCCGGCGCGCGAGGTCCACATGTTCCCCTACGTCGGGGAGGTGACCGCCCAGGTCTCCGAGGCACTTGCCGCCTACGCGGCCAGCGAGCTCTTCGACGACGGCCAGCGGGCCGCGCTCGCCGCGCTCTGCGACACCTGGGTCCCATCACTCGAGCCGCCCGACGGCGAGGATCCGACCGGGTTCTGGGCGCGGTCGGCGAGCGACTTCTCGGTCCCGATGGCGGTCGAGCTCGCGCTGCTTCAGTCCGGCGCCCCCGCCGAGCAGCTCGCCGGTCTCGCCGGGCTCCTCGACGCGCTCGCTGCGGAGGGGATGGCCGCCGCGATGCCCCAGGAGGGGCGCGAGGCGATCGTCGCCGCGTTCATGGCCGACCTCGAGGCGGCCGCCGGCCTCGACGCGCTCCGCGGCGCCTGCCTGTCCCTGCACTACGCGCTCCCCGACGCCGGCACCGGCATCAACCCGAACTGGCCGGGGATCGGTTATCCCGGTCCCCAGGCCCTGCCGAAGCCCGCCGCCGAGGTCGAGCGGCCGATCTCGCCGATCGTTCCCGACGGCGAAGAGCTGACTCTGACCGCCGATGCCGTCGTCGTCGGTTCCGGGGCCGGGGGAGGTGTCATCGCCGCCGAGCTCGCGGCGGCCGGCAAGCAGGTCTGCGTCCTCGAAATGGGCGCCTACCACGACGAGTCCGAGTTCAACGGCCTCGAACTCTGGGCGTACCAGAACATCTTCCTCAACGGCGGTCCTTTCGCGACCGCCGACGGCCAGGTCTCGATCCAGGCCGGCTCGGCGCTCGGCGGCGGCACCGTCCTCAACTGGACCAACTGCCTACGGACGACCGACCACGTCCGCGGCGAGTGGGCGGAGCATGGCCTCGAGGGCATCGACGGATCCGATTACGACGCCGACATGGACGCGGTCTGGGAGCGCCTCGGCGTCACCGGCGAGTGCAGCGACCTGAACGGGCCACACCGCCTGCTCCAGCAGGGCTGCGAGGCCCGCGGCCTCGACTTCCGCGGCATCACCCGGAACACCGACCCGGCCACCTACGACCCGGTCACGGCCGGCTACATGGGTTTCGGTGATCAGTCCGGCTCGAAGCGCTCGACCGCCAAGACCTACCTCGCCGACGCGGCCGCGAACGGAACCGACTTCCTCGTCCACTGCCGGGTCGAGCGGGTCCTCGTCGAGAACGGCCGCGCCGCCGGCGTCGAGGCGACCTACCTCGACCCCGAGGGCCGGACGGCCCGCGTCGTCGTCAGGGCCCCGACGGTCGTCGTCGCCTGCGGCTCGGTCGAGTCCCCGGCGCTCCTGCTCCGCAGCGGCATCGGCGGGCCGGCCGCCGGCGATCACCTGCACCTGCACCCGACGAGCGTCGTCTTCGGCTACCACGAGGAGGCCCAAAACCCCTGGTGGGGGCCGCCGCAGGCGGCGCTGTCGCACGAGTTCGCCGACCTCAGCGACGGCTACGGCTTCCTGATCGAGTGCGCCCAGCACTCAACCGGCCTCACCGCGGCGGCGCTGCCGTGGCGCTCCGGCCGTGATCACAAGGAGGCGATGTCGAAGTACGCCCGCAGCGCCGGTTTCATCAACCTGACCCGCGACCGCGGCCACGGACGCGTCACGATCGACGACGCCGGCCGGCCCGTCCTCCACTACCCGGTCCGCGACGAGCTCGACATCGCCAACCTCCACCGGGGGATCGCCGAGATGGCGCGGACGATGGAGGCCTGCGGCGTCGAGGAGATGCAGGCGCTGAGCCGCCTCGCGCCGATCTGGCACCGCGGCGACGGCGTCGAAGAGTTCATCGCCGCCGTCGGCGCGCTGTCGATCCCCGATCGTGAGATCGGCCTGTTCAGCGCCCACCAGATGGGGAGCTGCCGGATGGGCTCCGATCCCGAGACTTCGGTCGCCGGACCGTGGGGTGAGCTTCACGACGTCGGCGGCGTCTGGGTCGGCGACGCGAGCGCGTTCCCGAGCGCCTCCGGCACCAACCCGATGTTCACGACGATGGCGCTCGCCCACCGCACGGCCCGGGCGATCCTGGCGGCCTGAGGGTGGCGGCCACGGGGCTGACGGTCGCGGTCACGGGTCCGACCGGCGACATCGGCGTCGCCGCACTGCGCGCGCTCGATGAATCGCCGGCCGTCGCGAAGGTGATCGGCATGGCCCGCCGCCCGTTCGACCCCGCCGCCCATGGGCTCTCCGACAAGGTCGTCTACCAGCGCGGCGACGTCCTCGACCGCGCCTCGGTCGACGCTCTCGTCGACGGTGCCGACGTCGTCGTCCATCTCGCCTTCGTGATCATCGGCGACCCCGACGAGGCTCAGCGGATCAACACGGAAGGGAGCCGGAACGTCTTCGAGGCGACGGTCGAGGCCGGGGCGACGCGCCTCGTCTACACCTCGTCGGTCGCCGCCTACGGCTTCCATGACGACAACCCGCAGCCGCTCACCGAGGAAGTCCCAACCCGCGGCACCGAGAGCTTCTACTACTCGGCCCACAAGGCCGAGCTCGAGCACGTCCTCGACGACTGCATCGCCGGCTCGGACACGGATGCCTACGTGTTCCGCCCGTGCATCGTCGCCGGGGCCGGGGCGACGACGCTGATCGAGACGACCGTGCGGATGCTCCCCGTCTACGGGCAGCTTCGGCTCGCGCGCCGTGCGCTCGACTTCCTGCCGTTCCTCGGACCGGTTCTGCCCGATCCGGGCGTCGAGTTCCAGCTCGTCCACACCATCGACGTCGCCGCCGCTCTTCGAGCGGCCGTCGAGGGGACGGGTCCGCCCGGCCGCTACAACCTCGCCGGCCCCGGCGCGATGAGCATCTCTCGGATGGCCCGCGCCTGCGGGTGGTGGTCGGTGCCGGTGCCCGGTGCCGCGGTCGGAGCACTGAGCGAGGTCGCGACGCGCATCCCCGGCCTCCCCCCGGAGGTCGAGTGGTTGAACGCCTTCCGGGAGCCGACCCTGATGGACACGCGAAAGGCCCGCGAGGAACTCGGCTGGGAACCGGAGTGGGACGCCGACGCCACCCTCCGCGAGACGATCGCCGGCGCCCGTGAAACCGGCGTCCTCTAGGGATAGAGTCGCCGGCAGCGGGCAACGCGAAAAGGAGATCACCCATGGGTTTCATGGACAAGATGAAGAAGGCCGCCGAATCGGCGCAGGCGCAGACCAGCAAGGTCGGAGTCGGCGCGTCGGCGGACCAGATGGCGCTTGCCAACCGCGCCCAGAAGCTGATGAAGAGCGGCGTCGATACGCCGGCGCACATCGACTCGATGACGCCCACCGGGAAGACCGACACGCCCGGCGGCAGCGAGAACGTAGTCGTGCTGACGATCAAGCCCGCCGGCGGCGATCCATACGAGGTGACGACCAACCAGTACATCTACCCGTCGGCTCCGTTCAGCGCCGGCGAGGACGTCACGGTCAAGGTCGATCCCGACGACGCGAACTCGGTGATGATCTGGGGCAGGTAGACCGGGGCCTGCACCCGGCGCGGCGGCGAGCCTCAGGTCTCGGCCGGCTCCGGCCGGGGCTCCTGGCCGCCGCCGCCGCTGCTCGTCCAGCGCAACCGTCGCTTGGCGAGCTCCGAGCCGGGTTCCGGCAGGAGCCTCTGGCTGAGCGGGGTCGCGGTGACGCCGTGGACGAGGATCGAGACGAGGACGCACGCGAACGCCGTCCAGACGATCATGTTCGCCGCCGGCCCCGGCAGCTGCACCGCCCCGGCGGCGATCGCCGCGTAGTAGATCGAGCCGATGCCGCGGACGCCGAACCAGGCCAGGAAAAAGCGCTCGCGGTAGGGGACGTTCCGTGATCCGGCGGTTGCGATCGCCACCGACAGGGGCCGGATCAGGAGAAGCAGGACCGGGACGAGCAGCCAACCGGACCAGCCGGGAGCCTCGAGTCCGCTGATCGAGAGCATGCTGCCGAAGAGAAGGATCACGGTCAGCTCGCCGAGCTTCTCGACCGTCTCGGCTCCCTCGTGGACGCGCCCGTTCATCTCGTGGGTTCGCTCGTAACGACGGAACGCGACGCCGCCCACGAAGGCGGCGATGAATCCGTACGCGCCGGCGGTCTCGGTCAGCGCGTAGATCAGAAGCACAGTCGGGATCGCGAGCCAGCTGTCGAACGTCGTCGAGAGCATCCGCCGGTTGCGCAGCCGCACCGCCAGGGCCGCCACTCCGAATCCGACCAGCCCGCCGATCGCGACGGCGACGCCGAGCGCGTAGAGGACGTCGGCGAGCAGCCAGTCGGTTATCCACTCGGTGCCGCCGGGGTCGAGCATGAACAGCCCGGCGAAGATGAACGGGAACGCAAGCCCGTCGTTCATCCCCGCCTCGCCCGTGATCGAGAAGTTCGGCTCCTGTTCCTCCTCGTCGCCGGGTGGACCGACGCCGATGTCGCCGGCGAGGACCGGATCCGTGGGGGCGAGGATCGCGCCGAGGATCACCGCGGCGCCGAGCGAGAGCCCCATCACCTCGTGGCCGAACAGGGCGACGCCGGCGATCGTCAGTGGCATCGCGATCAGCAGCAGCCGCGCGACCCCGGACCAGGAGCGGCGCGTGAAGGCGCGGTCGAGCTTCAGGCCGGCGCCGAACAGGGCGATGATCACCGCCAGCTCGCTGACCCGCTCGATCAGCTCGGCGTCTTCGATCGGCTGCAGCCAGTTGATCCCGCTGAGCTCGATCGCGAGCGCGGCTAGGGCGCCGAGGCCGAGGTAGATGATGCTCGCCGAGAAGGCGCGGTCGCCCTGGTGGGAGAGGGCGCCGATCGCGGCGAAGATGGCCACGGCGCAGAAGACGAGGCCGATCGCGTAGAGGTCGCCGAGGGCGAAGCCGCGCTCGGCGGCGGTGATGACAAGTGCGGACGGTTCCATGGTGTTCGCGAGGCCGGGGGCGCCGCGCGAACGGGGAAGGGTCTCAAACCCGGCCGCTCGGCCGGGCGGCCCTCAGCGGCGGTCGTCGGCGACGAGCAGAGCGATCAGTGTCGTCGAGACGACCTCGCGGGCCTCGTCCTGAGTCAGGGCGCCGCCTTCGACCTCTTCGATGGCGGTCAGGGTCACGGTGCGCATGACCGTCTGCTGCCACTCGCGAGGTAGATCGGTACGGATCGTGCCGAGGCGCCGGCCCTCGTCGAGGAACCGGCGGGTCGGGCTCTCCTCGGTGTCCTTGGCGGCCTCGACGGCGGCGCTGCTGCCGTCGCGGCGCTGGATCAGCTGGCCGAACTCGAAGGCGACGTCGAGGTAGGCGAAGCTCATCCTCCGTAGCGATGCCGCTGGATCGGTCGGGTCGACCTGCGCGTCACCGGTGGCCGCGCGTCCCCGCTCCAGCACCTCCTCGAGTACGGCCTCGACGAGGTCGTCCCGGGTCGGGAAGTGCCGGTAGAACGTGGTCCGGCCCACTCCCGAGGCGTCGGCGATCTCCTGGACGTTCATATCCGGGTCGCGGGCGAGCAGCACGAGTCCCGCCTCGATCAGCAGGCGCCGGTTGCGCTCTGCGTCCCGTCGGCGGGCTTCGTCGGGGCTCATCGCTTCGCGATCGGGATCATCAGCGTGATGATCGTATCCCCGAGCACCTCGGCAGCCGATTCGCGGCCGATCCGGCCCTCGAGGACGTCGCCGACCATCTGCAGCGCCAGCGCCAGCTGGACCGACATCAGCCACTCCAGCGACATGTCGGTGCGGATGTCGCCCCGACCGCGCGCTTCCCGCAGATAGTCGGACAGCGGGTCTTCGCCGGTCCGGCTCAGCCGTTGCAGCGCCGGCTTCGTCACGTCGCGGTGGGAATAGAGGAAGCGGAATTGGAGGCCGAGATCGAGGCTCAGGCGGGCGACCTGGCGGAGTAGGTCGGCGGTCCCGACATCGCGCTCGACCACCGCCTCGATGCGGGCGAGACCCTTCGCGATCACGTCCTCCATCAGGCCTTCGAAAAGCGCCGCCCGGTTTGGGAAATGCCGGTAGACCGTGGTCCGCCCGAGCCCCGTGTAGTCGGCGATCTCCTGCATCCCGGCGTCGGGATTTTCGGCCAGCAGAACGGCCGCCGCGTCGATCACCGCCTGCCGGTTCGCGATTGCATCGCGACGCTGGCCTCCTCCCTGACCCATTACTCGCCCCGATCATAGGAACCGATGGGGCCGCCCGAGTAAGCGGGATGCTATGTTCCACTTCTAGGCGTTCGGTGTCGTTCCCCCGCGGCACCGGACGCCTTCTTTCTTGGCCCAACGGAGCCCCTTGCCCGTTGTTAAACTGCGCCCCCGCGCCGCTATCGTCTAGGGGACTAGGACGCCGGATTCTCAGTCCGGAAACCGGGGTTCGAATCCCCGTAGCGGTACTTCCTCGCGCCTCGCCGATCGGCCCACGAGCGGACTCGCCGGCCGTCCTCCGACTCGATCGCCCATGCGCTCCGGCCGCCGGAAGGCATAGGCTGCGGGCGCACCGAGGACAAACGAGACAGGAGACGAAATGGCTGAAGAGGTTGCCATCGACGGCACGAACGAGATGGCAAAGCTGCGGAACCCCTGGGGGGTCTTCGGGCTCGGGCTCATCACCCTCGGGGTCTACCTGATCTTCTGGTGGTATTACGTCAACAAGGAGATGGCCGAGATGGGCCGGGCGAAGGGAACCGACGAGCTCGGCGACAACCCCGTCACATCGGTGCTGGCCCTCGTCCCGGGGTTCCTACTGATCATCCCGCCGTTCGTCTCCTATTACCGCGGTGTTCAGCGGATGCAGGCGGCGGCGCGCATCCAGGGCGTCGAGCCGGCGAACGGCTGGATCGCGCTGATTCTCTTCGTCCTGATCGGCATCGCGTTCCCGCCCTACCTGCAGAGCTGCCTGAACAAGGTCTGGGAGGCGCAGAGCGGCGGCGGTGACGTTGCGGTGGCGGCTGCGTAGCGCCGGAATCGGTCCCGCGCGGTCGATCAGGCCGTGACTGCGGATGCACCCGCCGTCTGCGGGCTCGGCGTCGGTCCCTGATCGGTCCGGTGCCGCGGTCCGGTCGACCCGGCTGGCCGCACGCGAATCGCGACTAGCGCCGGCTCGAACCCGTCGAGCCTGCCGGCTCGTCCTCCTCGGCGCCCGAGCGGAGTGATGCGACCCCGACCGCGGCGAGGATCAGGACGGCGGCGACCAGGCCGACGAAGATGTCCTTGCGTGCCCAGTTGACGACGACGAGGAGCGCCAGGGCTCCGAGCCCGTAGAGAAACGCGGCGAGCGCGCTCTTCATCTGCCCCTCTCCTTTCTTCTCCGCGGCCGCCCCGCGACGAGGGGCGGCCATGCCTGCGCCCCGAAAGCTACCGGGATCGATTCACCGACGGCGGGGGCGGGAGAGACGTAGACGTGTGGACGAAAAGCAGGAAAACTATGTCCTTCCTTGACGGAGAGTCAGCGGCTAGGGTCCCCCGAGCCCCACGACCAGGGGTGGACAGATTGGAAAGCCACCGATCGCAACCGTCTCAGGTGTGACTGGTGCTGGGGGTTTCCTCCGAAGCGAGGAGACGCAAGCAGAATGATCGGGGTAGATGCATTGGGCCGTCGTGTCTATGCAGAGATGTCCAACGACCATGGGATTGAGGGCGCTCTACGAGAATCGCTGAAGGCCCGAGGGCCGGTTCTCGACGAGTTCGACAAGCTCGGGTACGCCGTGGCATTCACGATGGCGTGGGTGCTGGCGAAGGAAGAGGCTCCGGAAGCGAGCGACGGCGAGTTGGCCGAAGCCGCCGAAGGAGCAGCTGACCTCGCACTGCGAGCCCAGCACACGCGCGGCGGGTGGGAGGCGATGAGCTCTGGCACACAGCCGGAGAAGAGCCTGACGCTCGTCGATTGGCTGCGGTCGATTCCGACCGCCGCAGAGGCCGTCGGCTGAGGCCGGCGACCCACTGACCTGTCAGACCGGCTGCAGATCGGCGGCCACCACGGTCGCCGATCTGCGTTCGCGACGCCGCCCGGCTCAGCTTCCCGTGAATCCGAGGATCAGGTCCGCGGTCTCGGCGGGAACGTCGAGCTGCGGGCAGTGGCCGACGCCCTCGAGGACGACCCAGTCCGCCTGCGGGAGCGACTCCCGGTAGCCGGCCGCCGCGGTCGGCCAGGCGAGGATCCTGTCCTCGACTCCCCAGACGATCCTGACCGGGCACTCGATCCGTGCCGGGTCCAGCGGCCAGCCCTCGCGGCCGGCGTACTCGATCAGCGCGGTGGCACCGCTGCAGCTCGCCGCCCCGACGATCTGATGGGCGAGGAGCTCGGCTGGAATGTGATCGTAGGCGACGGAGACGAACTCCGTGGCCCGGCGGCGACCCTCCGGGGAGGCGACGATCTGGTCGGCGAACGGGGCCGCCATCTTCAGAAGCTCCTGGAGCTGCTCGAAGTAGACGAGCGTCTCGCGGAAGGACTCGTCGCCCGGCGCCCAGCCGCCGGCCGGCGCCAGGGCGACGACGCTGCGAGCGCGGCCGCGCTCGGCGAGGCGGAGGGCGACGTAGCCGCCGAGCGAGTTTCCGGCGATGTCCGCCGTCTCGATGCCGGCAGCGTCCATCGCCGCCTCGACCGAATCGACGATCGCCTCGCCCGCCGGCTCGGCCAGCGGCGACCCGCCGGCGTGTCCCGCGAGGGTCGGAGCCAGGACGTCGCGGCTCCGTTCGAGCGCGGGGAGGACGAGCTCCCAGGTCCGCCACGTGTCGGTGAAGCCGTGGAGGAGGACAAGCGGTGGTCCGGTGCCGCCCCGGTGAGCGTCGGTGAACGTCTCCATGGCGCCGGGAGGCTAGGCGAACGTCTCGAACTGCGACATCAGACCGTGGTCCTCGTGGTCGAGCATGTGGCAGTGGACGACGTATTTGCCGGTGTAGTCGCTGAATCGTCCGGCGACGATTAGCTCGTCGCCGGGGTCCATGAAGAACGTCTCCTTCATGCACGCCTCCCACGGCGGCGGCGCCTTGCCGTTGCGGCTGAGGAGGTACCAGTCCGTTTGGTGGATGTGGAGGAGGTGGGCGACGTTCGTGGCGTTGACGAGGCGCCAGGTCTCGACGGTGCCGAGCTGCGCGCGGTGTTCGACGAAGGCGGGGTCGTAGGTTCGGCCGTTCAGGAGCCACGGCGGCGGGAAGCCGGACCCGATCGAGATCCGCCACGTCTTGTCGACCGCCGGCGACGCGTCGGCGACCCAGCCGGGCAGCGGCCGCAGCTCGGAGGGGATCGCGGTGGTGTCGGTGATCGGCCTGCCGACCCGGAACTGCATCAGCGTCCCCTTGTAGGTCTTCGAGCCGAGCCGATCCGGGCCACCGGCCCGGGACACGCTCCGCAGCTCGACGTCGCTGTGCTTCGCGGCCGCGAAGTCGACGATCAGGTCGACGCGCTCGCCGGGCCCGATCAGGATCTTCCGGCGAGCGAGCGGCGCCGGCATCAGCCCGGCCTCGGTGCCGATCTGGGTCATCTTCGCCCCGCCCGTCATCGCCAGGTTGTAGGAGCGGAAGTTCGACGCGTTGAGGATCCGCAGCCGGTAGCGGCAGGCGTTGACGCGGTGGTGGGGGAGGATCGCGCCGTTGACGAGGACGTGGCGGCCGGTGACGCCGTCGTTGGGGGCGTGGGCTCCGCCTCCGAACGGGTTCGTCAGCTGGTTGCGCTTGTCGAAGGAGCGGTCGCAGAGCATCAGTGGGATGTCCCGCGATCCGCGCGGGAGCGGCAGCGAGAGGTCGAGCGCGTCGTCGCTGATCCACATTCCGGCGAGGCCGCGCCAGACGTTCCGGCCGGTGTTGTCGAGGCGATGGTCGTGATACCAGTGCATCGCACCCCGCTCGGGGTGGCCATCCTCGGTGAAGTCGTAGGTGTATGTGCGCTCGCCGCCGCGGGCGATAAGGAGGTCGTTGCCGGATTCGCGGGCGCTGAGGCGGCCGGAGATGTCGCAATAGAGCGACTCCCGCAGGTTCGCGGTGAGGCCGCCGGGCTGGCCGTCGTCGTCGGAGCGGTTATGGCCGCCGTGGAGGTGGACCGTCAGCTCGCCCGCGGACTTCGGGAGCTGGTGCCGGAACGTGGCCCGGGTCGTCTCGCCGGTCGGCCGGCGGATCGTCGGCCCCGGGAAGTCGCCGCCGTACGTCCACATCTTCGTCGGTCGCCCCGGCAGGACCGGGATCTCGGCCTCGACGATCGGCAGGTCGATGTCCGGGGTGGTCAGGACCCTCGGGATCGGCAGCTCCGAGCGGAACGGCGTGCGCGCGGACCTGGAGGCGGCGACGCTCGACGCCGGACCGCCGCGGAGCAGCGGCGTCGGCGCGGCGAGCGCCGCAGCTCCGCCCGCAGCCGCGACCAGGAGCCGCCGCCGGCTCAGGCGGGCACCCGCCGGGAGCGTCGGCTCCCGGCGGGTGCCATCGTCGTCCTCTCGACCCCCGGTCAGGACGCGGTCCTTACTTGACGACCTTGATCTTCCCCTGCATGAAGGGATGGACCAGGCAGAAGTAGTAGAGGGTCTTGCCGTCGTTGGCCGAGACCTTCCGGGTGTTGTGAGCGCCGGCGGTCTGCGTGAACCAGGAGTCGCCGATCTTCCCGAACGACTGATCCCAGCCCTTCTTGCCGACTTCGACCTTCGGGCGGTTCACCTGGAACGTCTGGAGGTCGACCTCGTGCGCCTTCGCGCCGTTCATGCAGACGGCGAGCTCGAGGTTCTCACACGCCTTGATGTCCTTCTTGGTCTTCGGCAGGCGGTTCTTCTTGATCAGCGTGAAGGTGTGGGGGCCGACCTTGCTCGGACTCGTCTTGTTGACGATCTTGAGCTTGGCTCCCTTCTCGATCTCCTTCGGCCCGCTGAAGAACAGGTCGGCGTTCTTCCCCTTGCCCTTGACCTCCATCTTGATCTTGGCGGTCCCGGCAGAGCCCGCCCTGTCCGCTGCGGACGCGCTGATCGAAGCGACACCGATGGCACCGACGGATGCGGCCACGACGGCTCCAGCGGCTATCGCACGCAGTTTCGTTCTTCCCCTCATATTGCTCCCTCCGAGCTCTTCGATTGACCGACCTCGGGAAACTATTCACAAAGGCGGACGACCGCAACCACGAATATCCCAGCCGGTGTCGATATTCGCGCCCCACGAAGCTCCGCGGATGGATAGTGTGGCCGCAGGAGGAAGTCCGGGGCCCACGCGCTCCGGTCGTCAGGCAACAAGAAGGGGAGAACCCGAATGACCAAGGTCCGTCTGCTGCTCGTTCTCGCAGCAACCGCCATCGCCGTGTTCGTCGTCGCCGGATGCGGCAGTAGCGACTCGACCAGCAGCAGCTCGGGAGGGACGATCATCCGTGGCACCACGGACCAGCCGATCTCCTACGACCCGGCGGGGGCCTACGACCTCCCCTCCTACGACGGCATCTACTCGATGTACCAGAACCTCCTGACCGTCGAGCCCGGCGGCAACAAGGCCGTCCCCGACGCCGCCGAGAAGTGCGAGTTCACCGACCAGGACAACAAGGTCTTCGAGTGCACGCTGAAGAGCGGGCTGAAGTTCTCCGACGGTTCGGACCTGACCGCCGAGGACGTCGTCTTCTCCTTCGAGCGCAATGTCGACATCGCCGACCCGAACGGCGCCTCCTCGCTGCTCGCGAACATGAAGAGCATCGAGGCCAAGGGCGACGACACCGTCGTCTTCAACCTCAAGGAGTCCGACGGGACGTGGCCGCTCCTCCTGACCACCGGCTCCTTCGCGATCGTCCCCTCCGACGTCTATCCCGCCGACAAGCTCCAGCCGAGCGATCAGGTGGTCGGTTCCGGCCGCTACACGCTCGCTGACTATGAGCCCGGCCAGCAGACGGTCATGGAGAAGAACGACGGCTACCAGGGCGACGCCCCGGCCAAGAACGACCGGGTGATCATCCAGTACTTCGACAAGGCCTCGCCGCTGAAGCTCGCGGTCGAGAACGGCGACGTCGACATCGCCTACCGGAGCCTCAGCCCGACCGACTTCGACGACCTCGAGGGCGCCGACGGCGTCAACGTGGTCTCCGGAAACGGCACCGAGATCCGCTACCTCGTGTTCAACACGAAGCTTCAGGAGGGCACCGACGACGCCCAGAAGCAGGCGATCCGCCAGGCGGTCGCCCAGACGGTCGACCGTCAGTCGATCGCCGACAACGTCTACAACGGCACCGTCCAGCCGCTCTACTCGATGGTCCCGCAGGGCGTCGAGTACGCAACGCAGGCATTCGCCGACGAGTACGGGGACGGCCCCGACACCGACGCCGCGAAGCAGACGCTCGAGGACGCGGGCGTCGACACGCCGGTGCCGCTCGAGGTCTGGTGGACCCCGTCTCACTACGGCGCCTCCTCGGGCGACGAGTACGCCGAGATCAAGCGCCAGCTCGATGAGAGCGGCCTCTTCGACGTGACGCTGAAGTCGACCGAGTGGAACCAGTACTCGACGGCGGCGTTCACCGACAAGTACCCGCAGTACCAGCTCGGCTGGTTCCCGGACTACCCGGACGCCGACGACTACACGTCGCCGTTCTACCTCCCGGACAGCTTCCTGAACACCCACTACGACAACCCCGAGATGAACAAGCTGATCGCCGAGGAGCGGGCCAGTGACGACCCGTCCGTGCGCGAGAAGGCGTTCGACCAGATCCAGAAGATCGGTGCGACCGACGCGCCGACGGTCCCGATCTGGCAGGCCGATCAGGTCGCCGCGGTGCGCGACGGCGTCAACGGGGTGGAGGAGACCTTCGATCCCTCCTTCATCTTCCGGTTCTGGCTGATCTCGAAGGACCAGTAGGAACTCCAGCCCCGGCGCGGGCGGGGAGCGTGATTTGAAGGACTCGAGCGGTTCGGCCGGGCTGCGCACCTATGTGCTGACGCGGGTTGCGCTCGCCCTGCCGACCGTCCTGATCCTCCTCACCGTCGTCTTCCTGCTGATGCGGGTGGCGCCGGGCGACCCGATCACGGCCTCGCTCGGCGCCCGGCTGCCCGCCAAGGAGCTCGAGAAGCGCAAGGAGGCGGCCGGCTATGACAAGCCGATCGTCCAGCAGTACGGCGAGTACCTCGGCCAGGTCGCGACCCTCGACCTCGGCGAGTCGGTCACCGACAACCGTTCGGTCCCGTCGATAATCGTCGAGAACGGCAGCGCCACCCTCGAGCTGACCCTTGCGGCGTTCTCGATAACCCTGCTCGTCGGCGTCCCACTCGGACTTCTCGCCGGCCGGTTCCGCGACGGGCCGTGGGATATCGGCGGACGCCTCTACGGGATCATCATCTACGCGTTCCCGGTCTTCTTCCTCGGTTTTCTCTTCCAGCTCGCGGCGTCGCAGGTCGGCTGGCCGACATCGGGGAGGGCCAGCCCGATCGTCGAGTTCGACCTCGACAAGGTCACCCACTTCTATCTCATCGACACGCTGCTGGCCGGCGACTGGAGCGCCTTCTGGGACGTGCTTCAGCACCTCGTCCTGCCGGCCCTCGTCCTCGGGCTGACGATCAGCGGCGTCCTCGTCCGGCTGATCCGCGTCAACCTCTTGCAGACGATGCGCGGCGACTACGTCGAGGCGGCGCGGGCACGCGGGGTGAGCGAGCGCCGCGTCGTCGTCAACCACGCGTTCCGCAACGCGATGGTCCCGGTCGTGACCGTCGCCGGCCTCCAGTTCGCGATCCTCCTCGGCGGCGCCGTCCTCACCGAGGAGACGTTCAACTGGCCCGGGATCGGCTCGGAACTAATCCGCTACCTCAACCAACGCGACTACATCGCCGTGCAGGGCATCGTCACCGTCTTCGCCGTCGCGGTCGTGATCGTCTCGCTGCTGATCGACCTCGTCAATGCCTTCATCGACCCGCGGGTGAGGTACCGATGAAGCAGCGCCGCATCTCTCGCATCCTCGGGCCGATCCGCGAATCGACCGGCGTCTCGCGCACGCTGCTCTGGACCGGCGTCGGGATCGTCGTCTTCTTTGTCGTCCTCGCGATCTTCGCGCCGCTGATCGCGCCCTACGGCTTCGACCAGGTCCAGGAAGGCGCGATTCGCTTCCCGAAGCAGGGCTCGCCCGACGGCACCCATCCGTTCGGGACGACCGTCGGCAACTACGACGTCCTCTCCCGGGTCGTCTGGGGCTCGCGAACGGCGATCGAGGTCGTCATCCTCGCGGTCGTCTTCTCGCTCCTGATCGGCGTCCCGCTCGGCCTCTTCTCCGGCTACACCGGCGGCCGCGCCGACCGCGTGCTCGTCCTGATCATGGACGCGCTCTTCGCCTTCCCCTACATCCTGCTGGCGATCGTGATCGCGTTCCTGCTCTCCGACAAGCTCGGCCAGGGGGTCGTGACGGCGGCCGTCGCGATCACCGCCGTCTACGTCCCGCAATATTTCCGCGTGGTCAGAAACCACGTGATCAGCGTTCGCGAGGAGCCGTACGTCGACGCTGCCCGGGCGCTCGGTGCCCCGCGGCGGACGATCATCAGTCGCTACGTGCTCCAGAACGTGATCCAGAGCGTCCCGGCGCTCGCGACCCTGAACGCGGCCGACGCGATCCTCACCCTCGCCGCGCTCGGCTTCCTCGGCTACGGCATTCAGCCGACCGACGCCGCCGAGTGGGGCTACGACCTCCAGCGCGCGATCGACGACGCCGGCGCCGGCATCTGGTGGACGGGTCTCTTCCCGGGCGTCGCGATCGTCGCCCTCGTGACCGGCTTCACCCTGCTCGGCGAAGGGCTCAACGACGTCATCAACCCGCTGATCCGTTCGCGCAGCACCGCTCCGCCTGAGATTCCGGAGCGAACCGCCGAGGATCCGGGCCGCCAGGTCGCGCCGCCGCAGCCGCCGTCGTCGGCGGGCGGGGAAGCGAGGGGACCATGAGCGACGAGCCGATCCTCGACGTTCGCGATCTCCGGGTCTGGTACGGCACCGGCGGCGACCCCGTGCGCGCGGTCGACGGCGTCAGCTTCTCGATCGGTGCCGGTGAGACCCTCGGGCTCGTCGGCGAGTCCGGCTGCGGCAAGTCGACGCTCGGGCGCGGTGTCCTCGGGCTGCTTCCCGATGCGGCGGCGGTCGCCGGCTCGGTCCGCTACGACGGGCGCGAGCTCGTCGGCGTCCCGCAGAAGCAGATGCACGAGATGCGGGGACCGGAGCTCGGCCTGATCTTCCAGGAACCGATGACCCGGCTCGACCCGCTGCAGACGATCGAGGCCCACTTCCGCGAAGCGGTCCACAGCCACATGCCCGACCTCGACAAGGAGGAGGTGCGGCGGCGGTCGCTGGAGACGCTCGCCGGCATGGGGATCCCGCGAACCCGCTTCGGTCAGTACCCGCACGAGTTCTCGGGCGGGATGCGGCAGCGGATCATGATCGCGCTGGCGCTCGTCCTCGAGCCGAAGGTGCTGATCGCCGACGAGCCGACGACCGCCCTTGACGTGATCGTCGAGGCGCAGATCCTCGGGATCCTCAGTGACCTGCGCCGCAACTTCGACACGGCGATCCTGCTGATAACTCACAACCTCGGCATCGTCGCCGAGGCCTGCGACCGGGTCGCGGTCATGTACGCCGGCGAGATCGTCGAGGAGGGCGACTCGCGTGAGGTCTTCTCGGAGCCCGCCCACCCCTACACCCGGGAGCTGCTCCGCTCGACGATCTCGCTCGAGACGACCGGCCTCAACTACATACCCGGTGCGCCGCCGAGCCTGATCGACCCGCCCCCGGCGTGCCGGTTCCATCCCCGTTGCCCGAACGCGATGGAGGTCTGCGCCGCCGTCCACCCGGTCGAGGTGAAGGCGCCCGGCGGCCAGCGCGTCGCCTGCTGGCTGCACGGGCCGGAGTCCGAAATCCCCGAGGGCGGCAGCAAGCCGCTCGAGCGCGAGGAGTTCCTGGAGGCGGAGGAAGCATGAGCAGCGAAGCCGAGAACGCTGCAGCCGCGGCCGAGCGGGAGGCGGGGGAGACCCTGCTCGAGGTCCGCGACCTCCACACGCGATTCTCCGTGCGCGGGTCGTTCTTCGACCGGCTCAAGGGCCGGGCGACCGGTTCGGTCCGCGCCGTCGATGGCGTCACCCTTGACCTCAAGCGCGGCGAGGTCCTCGGCGTCGTCGGCGAGTCGGGATCCGGCAAGACGACCCTCGGCCGGACGCTGCTCGGCCTCGTCGAGGCCAGCGAGGGATCGATCCGCCTCGAGGGCGAGGAGATCACCGGCCGCAAGGAAGCGGAGCTGCGGCCGATGCGGCAGCGGATGCAGATCGTCTTCCAGGATCCCCATGCGTCCCTGAACCCGGCGATGACGATCGGTGCCCTCGTCGCCGACCCGCTGCGGTTCCACAAGCTCGTCTCCGACCGCGACGAGCTTCGCGAACGCGCCGTCGCCGCACTCGAGCGGGTCGGGCTCGCGCCCGCGTCGGAGTTCCTCGACAAATACCCGACCGATCTCTCCGGCGGGCAGAAGCAGCGGGCGGTGCTCGCCCGGGCGATCATCCTTGACCCCGACGTCCTCGTCGCCGACGAGCCGGTGTCGATGCTCGACATGAGCGTCAGGGCGAAGATCCTCGAGCTGATGCTGGAGCTCAAGGACGAACTCGACCTCACCTACGTCTACATCACCCACGACCTCGCCACGGCGAAGTTCTTCTGCGACCGGATCGCGATCATGTACCTCGGCCAGATCGTCGAGATCGGCCCGGCGGCGGAGATCTACGCGCGCCCCGAGCATCCCTACACGGCGGCGCTCCTGCGGGCGATCCCCGAGCCCGATCCGCGGCGGGCGGTTCCCCGCGACCTGCCTCGCGGCGAGGTCCCCGACGCCGTCATTCCGCCGCTGGGATGCTCCTTCCACCCCCGCTGCCCGCTCGCCTTCGAGGTCTGCGGCTGGGAGTCGCGCGACCTGCGGACGTTGCTCGAGGACCGCTGGACGAAGCTCGAGCACGACGACTACGAGCGCGAGCGGGCGCTGATCGGCGACCTCGACACCCTCGATGCTCCGGCGACCGAGGCGCTGCTGCCCTCGGCCGACGGGGTGGCCGGCGAGGAGGCCGGGGCCATCCTCGATTCGATGCGCGCCGAGGCTCCCGACGATCCCTTCTGGAAGGGCGTCGCCTCGACGAGCGTCGAGGCGGGCGGCGTCCGCGTCCGCTTCCATGACCCGATCGAGCCGCGCGACCTCGGGGTCGGCCGCTCGGTGGTCCGCTGCCACCTCCACGATCCCGATGCGCTCGCTGCGGCGGAGGCGATCCGCGCCGGCGAGTCGCCGGGCGGCGAAGCGGCGGGTGATGAAGCGGCGGGTGATGAAGCGGCGGGTGATGAAGCGGCGGGTGCGGGCGCTTAGCGCCCGGTCGCGAACGCGCGGACCATCGTCTCGCCGAGGATCCGGCCGGCGTCCTCGACGCTGAGACGGCCCTCGTTCATCTCCGACGCCGTGCCGATCGCCAGCCCGTTGATTGCCGTGACGATCCACTGCACCGGCAGGTCCGGCTCGATCTCGAGGCGACGCTGCGCCGCCTCGATGAAGTGCCGGATCGGCTGGTTCGGATCGAGGGTGCTCTCGGTGATCATCCCCTCGCCGAGGTGGCGGACGTCGTGGAGGAACCGGAACCGGTCGGGGATCGTGATGATCGCCGGGCCGAGGGCCCGCAGCGTGTCCGCCGTGGAGCGGCCCTCCTCGATCACCGCCGAGGTGACGGCCTGAGCTTCGTGGATCACGCGCTCGAAGAGCGCGAGGATCAGGTCGTTGCGGGCTGGGAAGTGCCGGTAAACGGTGGTCCGCCCGAGGCCGGAGCGCTCCGCGATCGTCGCCATGCTGGCGCTGGGATCGTCGGGGAGGATCGCCATCGCGGCTTCGATGACCGCTTCGCGGTTGCGACGTGAGTCACTTCTCTCCTGTGTTTCCGGAACCATAGACGCCCTCCGCTAACTGGATCAGTATTGTTCCACTTCTGGCGCTCGGTGCTGATCCCCCGAGGCACCGAGCGCCTTTTTCTTTCCCACCGCCCCAGCGCAGCGGTCTTCAGCGATGGCGGATCGTCAGCAGCCGGTCGGTCTCCACGTCGGTGCGTCTGCTGCGGGTCCCGTCAGGCCAGACGACCACGATCCGGTCGGCGGCTTCGGCCCGCCCGAGCCCGAAGTAGAGGCGGTAGTGGCCCGATGATCCGCGTGAGTCCTCGCTCTGCCCAACCCAGCCTGTCTGCCGATCGCCGCCTGAGTCGATTCGGACGGCGGCGCCGAGCGCCTCGCTGTTTCCGGCCGCTCCGACGAGGTCGACCTCCAGCCAGTGCGAGCCGCGCCCGTTGGCCGGCGCTCTGCTCAACCGTGTATCGACGGTCTGCGAGGCGGCGAACTCCCCGCGTCCGCGGGCGCTGATCGGGTCGCGCCTGCCGTCGCCGTTCAGGTCGGGCCACGAGACCGTGGCGGAACGGATCCGGCCCTCGGGGAAGCGCGCGTAGGCGAGGCGTCCGGTCCTGGTGAACCTGCCGTTGTCGCGGGCGCGCATCAGCCCTTGCGGAAGCAGGTCGAGATCAAGGTCGCCGTCGTTGTCGTAGTCGACGAACGCCGCCGCCGTCGACCCTCCCGGGGGCAGGCCGATCGTCCCGGGGCCGACCCGCCGCAACCGGCCGTCGGTGTTGCGAAGGATCGTGTTCCCCTCCGCCGCCGCGGCGAAGAGGTCGGGGTCGCCGTCGCCGTCGTAGTCGCCGAGGGCGAGGTGCAGGACGCGCTGGTTCGCCGTCGGGAGCGTCACCTGCTGGGCGAGGCGCCAATTGCCGGGGCCGCCGCGCCACACGCCCACGGTCCCGGTCCCAGCCGCGACGATCTCGGGCCGGCGGTCGCCGATCAGATCGAGCGCGCAGTAGACGGTCGCGGGCGCGGGCGGGCCCGGCACCGTCTCGAAGCCGCCGTCGCCGTCGCCGAGGTGGAGGGAGGGGGCTGCGCCCTCGCACGCCTGGAGGATGTCGAGGTTGCCGTCGCCGTTGAAGTCGGCGAGATCGACGCCGCGACCGCGACAGCTGCCCTTGACGAGGCCGGACCCGGCGGTCGATTCGACGAAACCGCCGGCGCCCCCGAGCAACAGCTCGTCGGACTGCTTGCCGGTGAAGTACGGGTCGGCGATCTCCCCGCCGAGGCCGCCCGATGAGATGAACAGGTCGCGGCGGCCGTCGCCGTCGAAGTCGGCGAAGCCGAAGGCGTGGCGATCGCGGAGGTCGAGCTGAAAGCTGCGGGTGGCAGCCGGGACCGCGTCGGCGCCGACGCGGATCGAGCTGGGAGAGAGGGGTGGGTCGACGCTCACGTCGATCGGCAGATCGAGGTGATCGGCGACGACGTCGATCGCCGCGCCCGGCGCCGCGTCGAAGTCGAGGACCGGGTTCCCGGCGGCGTTCGTCGTCACGCTCGTCGTCGCGCCGTCCGATCGCTCGACGGTCAGAGTCTTGGCGGCGAAGGTCAGCGTCCCCGACGCCGTCGTATCGGTGGTCCGGATCTGCAACGGGTCGCCGGGCGCATCCCGGGTGATCGCATAGAGGTAGACGCCGGGCGCCGACGTGTCGGGCGCCCGGTGCAGCGCCTCGAAGCCGGGGAAGAGGGGGGTCGGGCTCAGCCCGGCCGCCGTGCCGGATTCCGTCAGCCCACCCGTGCCGTCGCCGCGGAGCAGGCTCGATTCGAACTTGTGGTTCGTCGTGAACAGGTCGAGGTTTCCGTCGCCGTCCCAATCGGCGACCCCGAGGTCGAACAGCTTCGACTCCGCGAGGCCCGCGGCCCCGAGCGGCTCCCAGCCGGCGGCGTCGGCCCGCGCCGGCCCACCGGCGAGGATCACGGCGGCGGCGATCAGCATCGCCGTCAGTCGTCCCTGGCGTTCCATCACGTGAGAGCTAACCATGGCCGGGCCCGACCGGTGCGGTATCCGGGCAGGGCAAGCGCTAGATTTCCCGGTCCCGCGGCTGTGGCGGAACTGGTAGACGCGCGGCGTTCAGGTCGCCGTGTCCGCAAGGACGTGGGGGTTCGACTCCCTCCAGCCGCATCGGGCCTCAGGCCCGTTTCCCATCCCCTTCGACCCGCTCCCACCAGCGGTCGAAGAGCACCTCGGCGGCCGCCGCCGCGGCCGCGGCGCTCTCGCGACCCTCGATCGCCACGGCGGACGGGCTGATTCCGAGCGGGACCAGCCGCTCCTCGTCGGTGACCGTCCAGGCGTCGGCGATTTCCGGGGTTCCCTCCGGGTGGAACTGGAGCCCGAGGCTCCGCCCGAGGGCGAATGCCGCCGGGCCGGCCGCCGAGCGCGCCAGCTCCTCGGCGCCGTCGGGCACGGCGAGCTGGTCGTAGTGGAAGTGGAGCCAGGGGCCGGCGGGGATCCTGTCCGGATCGCCGGTCTCGATCTCGAGCCAGCCGACCTCGGGCGGGTCGGCGGGAGCGATCGGGGCACCGGCCGCGGCGGCGAGCGCCTGGCCGCCGAAGCAGAGCCCGAGGATGGGCACACCGGCTTCGAGCGCCCGGGAGAGGAAGGCGACCTCCTCGTCGACCCACCGCGGCGCTCCCTCGGCGCCGGGACTGTGATCGGAGCCGAGGGCACAGATCCACGGCAGCCCGCCGGCCTCGGCGGGCAACCCGTCCTCCCAGACCCTCTGGACCCGGTAGGGGACTCCGCGGCTCTCGCACCACTCGGCGAACAGGGCCGGCGGGCCGCCCTCCTCGTGCTGCAGGATCAGGCCGGGATTCATCGCCGCAGAAGTATTCAGGACGGAAGCGGCGCCGATCGGCTCGCGACGCTTCCCACTCGTGTGCGACCGCGGCGGGGGGCGAGCAGGGCGAGGATGAAGACGGCGACCGCGCAGAGGGCGATCGCCGCGCCCGCGGCGACGTCGGCCCAATAGCTCAGGTAGATCCCGGCGAATCCGGCCGCGACCGCGAGTGCGGCGGCGACGGCGACCGCGCCCGCGACGCTCCGGCAGATCCGCAGCGCCGCCGCGCCGGGCGCGATCACGATCGCGACGACGAGCAGGTTGCCCAGCGCCTGAACTGCGATCAGGACGGTCAGTCCCAGTAGGCCGATCAGCAACGCGGCCGTCCGCGCATTGCTGGTCCCGAGGCTGCGGGCCGTCTGGGGATCGAAGCCGGACAGGACCAGCGACCGGTGCCCGCGCGCGAGGGCGAGGAGGGTGAGCCCGGCGAGGGCGGCCGAGGCGAGCAGGTCGGTGGTCGAGACGCTCAGTGGGTCGCCGAAGAGGAGCTCGCCGAGCCGGACGGGTACCTCCGGCGAGAGCGCGAGGAGCGTGCCGGCGCCGAACAGGGTCGTGACGGTGACCGCGACCGCGACGTCGGTGCTGACGGCGCGCTGGCGCGAGGCGGCGGCGATGCACACAGCCGCGACCGCAATCCCGGCCGCGGCGCCGATCCCGAGCGGGATCGACAGCAGGGTGGCGAGGACAAGCCCGGGCAGCATCGAGTGGGCGATCGACTCGGCCGCATAGCTCTGCCGGAACAGGACGACCCAGACGCCGAGCGGGCCGCAGACGACACCGAGGATCAGCAGTTCGAGAAGTGCGCGCTGGGTGATCCCCTGCTGAAGCGGTTCGGTGAGCCAGTCGATCATCGGTCAGTGGCTGTGGTGCTGGACGACGATCGCCTGCTCGCCGCCCGGCAGCACGACGAGCTCGCCGCCGTAGGTCGCGGCGAGGACCTCCGGCGTCATGCCTTCCGGTGGACCGTGGAAAACCTGACCGCCGTTGATGCAGAGGACGGAGTCGAAGCGGCGCGCCTGGTTGATGTCGTGGCTTGAGACGAGCAGCGTGGAGCCGGCGTCGCGAAGCTCGCGCAGGATCGCGAGGATCCGCTCGCCCCCCGGCTGGTCGACGCCGCTGAGCGGCTCGTCGAGGAGGATCACGCTCGCCTCCTGGGCCAGCGCTCGCGCGATCAGCACGCGTTGCCGCTGACCGCCGGAGAGGCTCCCGAACTGCTCCCCGGCCTCGTCGCCGAGCCCGACCCGTTCGAGGGCGGCGCCGGCCTGCGCGCGGTTCGCCGCGCCGAGCGGCCGGTACCAGGGCGAGCGCGCATAGGTGCCCATGAGGACGACATCGAGTGCGCTGACCGGGAAGTCGAGCCGGTAGCGCTCGGTCTGCGGGACGTAGGCAACCGTGCCCTCCACCAAGACCCTGCCGCTGCGCTGCGGGAGCTCGCCGAGGAGGGCGCGGAATAGCGTCGTCTTGCCGCCGCCGTTCGGCCCGAGCACCGCGACCATCGACCCGCGCGGGACCGTGAAGTCGAGGCCGGTGACGATCGGCCTGCCGGCCTCATAGCCGCCCTCGAGGTCGCTCACTGCGATCGCGTGCTCAGCGGGGGTCATGCCGCCGCCCTGGCGACGCCCCGGCGGGCGGCGATGTCACGGGCGAGCAACGCCGCCGCGAAGACGGCGCCGCCGAGGACCGCGATCACGGCGCCCGGGGGGGCGTCGAGGTGGTAGGCGACGAGGAGCCCGGCGAGCCCCTCGACCAGCGCGAGCGCCGCCGCGCCCGTCTCGAGGCCGCGGACGCTGCGGGCGAAGAGGCGAGCGGTTGCTGCGGGCACGACCAGGACGGCGCTGACGAGCAACGCGCCGACGGCGTCGATCGAGGCGATCGCTGCGACGGCGACTAATGCAAGCAGCGCGACGTCCGCCAGACCGGCCCGGAGCCCGAGCGCCCCGCTGCCGGTCTCGTCGAAGCCGGTTGCGATCCAGGTTCGCCGGAAGCACGCCGCCCCGAGGCCGACGGCGAGGAGCGCGATGACCGTCACGATGATCTCCGAGTCCCCGATGGCCAGCAGCGAGCCGAAGAGCAGCCTGTCGACGCCGGCGCCGGTTGCGAAGACATCGCTGGCGAGGACGATCCCGATCGCCAGGGTGGCAACGAGCAGCAGGGCCGTCGCCGCGTCCCAGGCGACCCCCGCCCGCCGGTTGAGGCGCTCGAGCAGGCCCGCGAAGCCGCCGCCGACCGCCAGGGCGGCGAGCGCCGGCGGGATCCCTGCCGGTCCGGCGATGACAAGGCCCGGGAACGCCGCGGTCCCGACGCCGTGGGTGAAGAAGGCCAAGTGCCTGAGCACGATCTGGGCGCCGAGGACGCCGGCGATCGGCGCCAGCAGTGCGATCTCGAGGGCGGCGCGCTGCATGAACGGCAGGTCGAAGGGATCAAGCATGAGAACCATTATCTTTATCGGGGCGATGGCCGCGCACGCTCACGAAGAGGTCCCGACTCCGCCGGCGGCGGATTGGATCGAGCGCGCCGAGGCGGCCTTGCGCGCCGGCGGCCATCGTTCGAGCACGCCGCGTTCGGCGGTGCTCGAGCTGATCGGCAACCAGGACTGCGTGCTCAGCGCCCGCGAGATCGCCGACGAGTTGCGCGCCGGCGAGCGCGAGGTCGGGGTCGCGACCGTCTACAGGACGCTCGAGCTGCTCGAGTCGATGCGCCTCGTCCAGCGGCTCGACGTCGGCGGCGGGTCGGCCCGCTACGAGCCGGCGCTCCCCGGCGGCGAGCATCACCACCATCACCTCGTCTGCGACCGCTGCGGTCGGGTCACGCCCTTCGAGGACCCGAGCCTCGAGCGGGCGATCGACGACCTCGGACGGCGGCTCGACTACGTGGTCGGCGATCACGACGTGATTCTGCGGGGCCAGTGCCCGCAGTGCGCCGCCAAGGCCTGACCGGGTCGCGATCACGAGCCGCCGGCGCCGATCCGGCACGTCGTCGCGCCGTCGCTGAAGCCGTCGACGAGCTCCCGCGTGTTCGCTTCGAGCGACCCGACGTACGTCTCCGCGCCCGAACCGGGCGGGCCGAGCGTGTCGGCCCAGAGCTCGCCGCCGATCCTCGCCCCGGCCTCGTCGGCGATCGCACGCTCGAGGTCGGGGCTGACTCCGGCCTCGGGGAAGATCGTCGAAACGCCCTCGCGCCGGATCAGGTCGATCAGGTCGGCCGTCTCGCCGGCCGACGCCTGCGCCTGAGTCGTCAGCGCCGGGATCGCGGCTCCGATCACCTCGATGTCGTAGCGGTTCGCGTAGTAGCCGAGCGCGTCGTGGCTCGTCACCAGCTTCCGGCGGGCGGGCGGCACCCGGCTCATGCAGTCGGCGATCCGCGCGTCGAGCCGCTCGAGGTCCGCCGAATAGCTCCGCGCATTCGCGTCGAACGCCCTCGCATTCGCGGGGTCGATGCGGTCGAGCTCTTCGCGGGTCGCGCCGACGGCGAGAAGACCGTTGCGCGGATCCTGCCACCAGTGCGGGTCGGCCTCACCGTCGGCCTCGAGCCGGTCGACGTGGTCCTCGAGGATCAGGACCGGGGCGTCGCTTCCCGAGCTCTCGATCAGCTGGTCGAGCCATTCGTCGACGTCTCCCCCGGAGCGGATGATCAGGTCGGCGTTCGCGAGGGCCTCGGCATCGCTCGGCTGCGGCTCGTATTCGTGCGGGTCGGCGTTGGCCGCAAGGATCTGGGTCACCTCGCCGTGGCCGCCGACGACGTTGCGCGCCATGTCGGCCGCCTGCGACGTGGTAGCCACGACCGCGGGGCCGTCTGCGGGTTCGGCCGTGCTCTCGCCGCAGCCGCTCGCCACGACCCCAGGCAGGGCCATAGCGATAAAGAAAGTGAGAATCGTTCGCACCTAGGGAATGTATCGCAGGTCCCCGGGCTTCCGCGCGGCGATCGGATAGCTTGAGGCCCACGCGAACGCCCGGGAGGAACCGATGGACCCAAGCAGCCTCAAGAAATTCGAGCTCTTCAAGGATGTCGACGAGAGCAAACTGAGCAAGATCGCTCCGTTCACGATGCTCGTCGAGTTCCCCGAGGGGAAGGCAGTCATTCAGGAGGGCGGCTACTCGAACGACTTCTACGCGATCGAGAGCGGCACCGCCAAGGTCGAGCGTGGGGGCGAGACGATCGCCGAGCTCGGGCCCGGCGACGTCTTCGGCGAGCAGGGCCTGCTCGAGCGCCAGGAGCGCTCGGCGTCGGTCGTCGCCACCTCGCCGATCCGTGCGCTCAAGATCGAGAGCTGGGAGATCCCGCGCATGCGCAAGGCCATGCCCGAGGTTCTCGAGCAGCTCCAACAGACCATCGAAGAACGCTCCAGCTGACCCGGTGGCCGCGGGCTCGGCGTCCTCGTCGGCTCACGTGCGAAGCACGCTTCGCCTCCTGCGTCCTTGATCCGCGGGCTCCGGCTTCAGCTGGCGCTGACCCGGATGCCGCGCGCTCGGCGTCCTCCCGTTGCTACTTGCTGACCGCATCGCCGATGCTGACGCCGCAGGCGCTCATCGTCAGCGCCGCCGCGACTGCGGCCGCCGGGGCCAGGACTCGCCTTCCTCGGATCGTCAGGGCCCGGACTCTATGGCCGGGCGCCGGGGCTGTCGGGTCCCGCAGTGTTCGGCCTCGTCCGGCGGCGCGGAGTATGGTGGCCGCACTACATACGGTCGGTGGTTCAAGGGAAGTCCGGTGAGAAACCGGCGCGGTCCCGCCACTGTGACCGGGTGAGGGTGTCGCCAGGCGGTTCGGCCGCCGGCCACTGGGTCCGACGAGGTCCCGGGAAGGCGCGGCACCAGTCCCGGAAGCCAGGAGACCTGCCCCGGCCGAGCCCATTTAAACCCTCGAGGAAAGGGTGGCTCCGTGCCAACACCTACCTTTCGCGTGCGTTCAGCCGCGCAGGTTCTCCTGTGCTCCTGTCTGTTCGCGTTGTCATTCGCCTCGCTCGCCGAGGCCGCGATCCAGACGACGCCGGCCGATCTCCGCGTCGTCGACTCCAAATCCAAGACCCTCGCCGAGGGCACCCAGCTGACCGGGCCGGTGAAGCTCGAGACGAGCCGGAAGGCCGATTGTTTCGGCCCCGGGACGGGCGGATCGGGCGATCGAGTCGCGGTCTCCGGGTCGACCGCGCTCGGCCAGCTCGCCAACGCGGCGACGATCGACGACCGGATCGACCCGCTCGGGGTGACCGACTTCTTCGACTTCGGACTCGGCATCTGCCGGATCGGGTCGGCGGTCGCGCCATCGACCGGCTACTGGTACCTGAAGGTCAACCACGCGGCATCGTTCGCGGGCGCCGACCAGACTCAAATCTCCCGCGGCGACGAGATCCTCTGGTACCTGATCGACGACTTCAACGACCCGATTCCGGACGAGCTCGCGCTCAGGGCTCCCGCGACCGCGAAGCCCGGAGTGCCGTTCGCGGTGAAGGTTCGCTCCTACGCCGACAACGGCGACGTCAGCCCCGCCACCGGCGTCGACGTCACCGGAGCCGCGGCTCCGACCGACGCCGAGGGACGGACGACGGTCACGCTCGACCGGCGGACCGCGGCTCTGCGCGCCACCCGCGCGGGATCGATCCCCTCGAACGCGGTGACGGTCTGCACCGCTCCCGTCGGTGAGTGCCCGCCGGGCTATGGGGGCACGGTCGGCGGCACCAGGCGCGCCGACCGGATCACCGGCGGCGCCGGCGCCGAGCGAATCCTCGCCGGAGCCGGCAAGGACGAGATCGATGCCCGCCGCGGAGCGGCGCCCGACCGGATCAACTGCGGCCCCGGACGCGACCGGCTGATCATCTCGCGCGGGACGAGCTCGAAGTTCAGCTCGTGCGAGCAGGTGAAGCGCCGGGGATGAGGCTCCGCCGGGGTTCGCCGGAATGACCGGAGCCGCATACAGATTCGCCGCGGCGGCGCTGTTCTGCGCCGTCGCGGCGGTCGGCTGCGGGTTCGGCGCCGGCGAGGCCTCCGAGGGCGAGGCGAACCTGCGCGTCACCCGTGAGTTCGGGGCGGTGCCGATGGTCGACGCGACCGTGTCCGACCCGACCGAGTCGGACACGGTCGTCCGCGTCCTCGACGAGAACGCCGACGTCGACACCTCCTACGGCGACAACTTCGTCGACTCGATCGACGGCTATGCCGGGAGCACGGCCGGCGGCGGGCAGGAGGACTGGTTCTTCTTCGTCAACGGCTACTACTCCGACATCGGCGCGGGGGAGACGAAGATGGAGCCGGGCGACCGGGTCTGGTGGGACTACCGCTACTGGGCTGAGGCCTATCGGGTGCCCGCGGTCGTCGGCTCCTGGCCCGAGCCGTTCCTGCACGGGGAGAGCGGCGACCCGCCCGCGACCGTGATTCAGTGCTTCACCGTTCGCGACGCCTGCGATGCGGTCGCTGCGGCGCTTTCCGGCGAGGGGGCCGATGCTCCGGTCGAGACCCCGGCGAAGCCGCAGGAGTCCCCCGACGAGCTGCGCATCCTCGTCGGTCCCTGGGATGCGCTCCGATCCGACCCTGCCGCTCGCCAGATCGAGGCCGGGCCGGGTACCAGCGGCGTCTACGCGCAGTTCGTCCGGTGCGGTGACGGTCCCCGGCTGACGATCGACGACTCCCACGGACGGGCCGCCGAGCAGCTCGACGGCGGGGGGCTCATCGCCGCGGTCCGTGACGGCGAGGACCAGCCGACGTGGGTCGTGACGGGCACCGACGCCGATGCCACGGCGGCGGCGGCCCTGAGCTTCGGTGCGGACGCGCTCCGCGACCGCTACGCCGTCGCCGTCGACGGCGCCGACACCCAGGCCGTCCCCGCACCCGACGGCACCGGCGCCGGTGCCGAGGAGGGCTGCCGATGAGGGCGATGCTCGCCTATGCGCCGCGGCCCGGCCCGCTCGGCCGCGCCCGCCCCTGGATCGCCGCCGTCTGCCTGGCGCCCCTTGCCGTCATCGCCTTCACGTTCGCGCATCCGCTCGTCCTGATCGCCGCCGGGGGCGCGGCGGCCGCGATCGGGGTCGCATCCGGCGCCCGGCGCAGCATCGCCCAGCCCCTCCGCTGGTCGTTCGGGCTGGCGGTGATGGTGATCGCCGTCAACGCGATCGCCTCGCAGCGCGGAGCGACGATCCTGATCCGCGGATTCGACTTCCCCGTCGTCGGCCAGATCGACATCACCCTCGAGGCGCTCGCCGAGGGCGCGGTCCTCGCCCTGCGCATCCTCGTCGCCCTGCTCGTCTTCGCAGTCTGGTCGGCTTGCGTCGACCCCGACAAGGTGCTGCGGGCGATCCGGCCGGTCGCCTCGCGGTCGGCGCTGACGGCGACCCTCGTCAGCAGACTCGTCCCGCTCGCCGCGGCCGACGGCGCCCGGATGGCCGAGGCCGGGCGCCTTCGCGGCCCCGCGGCCGCGCCGGTCGGGCGGACCGCGTTGACGAGGCGGCTCGTCGCCGGCTCCCTCGACCGCTCCGTCGACATCGCCGCGACCCTCGAGCTCCGCGGCTACGGACTCGGGATCCGCTCGCGGCTGCCGCGGCATCCCCGCGAACGCGGCGAGCTCGGGCTGCTCGCCTCCGGACTCGCCGGCCTCGGGCTCATCGTCGCAGCCGCGATCGCGTCGGTCGCCTCCTTCGACGCCTATCCGCGGATCACGATGGACCTCGACGGGCCGACCCTGCTCCTCGTCGTCGCGGTCCCGATCGTCGCCCTCGCGCCGCTCGTCCCCGACCTGCTCCACCGCCGAAGGGCGCTCCGTGGCTGAGCCCGCTCTCGAGATCGAGGCACTCGAATACCGCTATCCGGGCGCGGCGACGACTGCTCTCGGCGGGATCGACCTCCGGCTCGAGGCCGGCGAGTTCGTCGTCCTCGCCGGGCGCTCGGGGTCCGGCAAGAGCACGCTCCTCCGCGCCGCATGCGGGCTCGTCCCGCACTTCCACGGCGGCGAGATCGCCGGTGAGATTGCCGTCGGCGGGCGATCGACCCGGACGACCGGTCCGGCCGAGCTCGCGACCGAGGTCGGCTTCGTCGCCCAGGAGCCCGAGACCCAGATCGTCTCGACGACGGTCCGCGCCGAGCTCGAGCTGCCGCTCGAGCTGCGCGGCGCGAGCGGGGTGGAGGCGGCCCGCGCCGTCGAAGAGACCGCGCTCGCGCTCGCGATCGAGCCGCTGCTCGACCGGACGACGGACTCCCTCTCCGGCGGCGAGCTCCAGCGCGTCGCCCTCGGCGCCGCCCTCGTGACCGGGCCGCCGTTGCTCCTGCTCGACGAGCCGACCTCACAGCTCGACCCGGTGGCCGGCGACGAGCTGATCGCCCTGCTCCGCAGGCTGAACGAGGAGTGGGGAGTGACCGTCCTGCTCGGCGAGCACCGCCTCGAGCGCTGTCTGTCGGCCGCCGACCGGGTCGTCGCGCTCGACGACGGCCGGATCCTCTTCGACGGCGCGCCGCCGGCCTTCGGCCGGATGGCGCTGCGCGAGGCTCCCGAGCTGGCGACCCCGGCGACGCGGCTTTTCGATCTCGCGGGCATCCAGCTGAGCCCGGTCACCGTCAAGGAGGCCCGCACCCACATCCGCGCCGGGCTGGCGCCGGTCGGGGTCGCGCCTTCGGCTCCAGGCCCGGAGGCGGGTACGGGCGACGGTCTCGGGCTGCGCTGCCGGAGGCTGCGGGTCGAGCTGCGGGCGGGGGAGGAGCTCCGGGAGGTCCTCCGCGGGGTCGACCTGGCCGTCGAGCCCGGCGAGCGGGTCGCGCTGATGGGACCGAACGGCGCCGGCAAGACGACGCTCCTGCGGACGGCGGCGGGAATCCTCGACGCCGTGTCCGGATCGATCTCGGTGCCGGGAGGGGCCGCGATGCTCGGGCAGCGGCCCGACGACTACTTCGTCCGCGAGCGGGTCGACGAGGAACTGCCCGGCGCCGCCGGGGTTGCCGCCCTCGCCGCGGTTGGGCTCGACGTCCCCGGCGATGCCGACCCGCGCGACCTCTCCGGGGGGGAGCGCCAGCGGCTCGCGCTGGCGATCGCGATGGCGGGTCGTGGGGCCGGTGGCGAGCCCGGCGGGCTGATCTGTCTCGACGAGCCGACGCGCGGCCTCGACCGCGGCCGCAAGGAAGACCTGGCGGCCTGGATCGCCGAGCTCGCCGATCGCGGCGCCGCGTTGCTCGTGGCGACCCACGACGTCGAGTTCGCCGCCCGCTTCGCCGACCGGGTCGTGCTCCTCGCCCGCGGCCGGGTGATCGCCGACGGCTCCCCGCTCGAGGTGCTCGGCGGCGGCTGGTACTTCGCGACCGAAACCGCTCGGATCACAGGCGGCCGGGCGATCCTGCCCGAGGACGGGGCGGCGTTGCTGACGACGGAGTCGCAACCGGCGGCCCCGGGGGGTGCGCGATGAGCTGGCAGGCCGCATCGCTCCTGATCCTCGCGACGGCGATCCTCGCCGGGTTCGCCTGGTTCGAGCGGTCGCGCCCGTCGGCGCGGATCGTCGCCGCCGTCGCCGCGCTGGCCGCGCTCGGCGTCGCCGGCCGGGTCGCCCTGGCCCCGATCCCGAACCTCGTGGCGACGACCGACGTCGCCCTCCTCGCCGGCTACGCGCTCGGCGGTGGGCCGGGCTTCGCCGTCGGCGCCATCTCCGGTCTCGTCTCGAACTTCTGGCTCGGTCAGGGCCCCTGGACGCCATGGCAGATGGCGGGGTGGGGGATGGTCGGGATCGGCGGCGCTGTGCTGGCGCGAGTCAGCGGCCGCCGGCTCGGCCGCCTCCAGCTGGCGATCTGGGCCGCGGTCGCGGGCTTCGCATACGGCGCCCTCCTCGACCTCTCGGTGATGGTCAGCTATGGAGGCGAGCAGTCATTCGACAGGTACCTGGCACTGTCGGCCCGCGGAATACCGTTCAATGTGATCCATGCAGCGGGTAACTTCACCCTGATGCTTGCCGCGGGCCCAGCACTCGTGAGGATGCTCGACCGGTACCGGGACCGGTTCGACTACCAGTGGCGCGACCGGCCGATCGGACGGATCGCCGCCTGCATCGTCCTCGCACTCTGCGTCGCCGGCCCGCTGATCGTCCCGGTGGACAGCCAAGCGCGGTCGGGCGGCCCGAACGCCAAGAAGTGGCTGGTCGGCGCCCAGAACAAGAACGGCGGCTACGGCACCGAGCCCGGCGCCGACTCGAGCGTCGGCATGACCGGCTGGGCGATGCTCGGCCTCGAGGCCGCCGGCGTCAACCCGCTCGACGTCCGCCGCTCCGGGAACAACCCGGTCTCCTATCTGCGCCGCAACGCCGCCTCGATCACCTCGACCGGGGACCTCGAGCGGACGATCATCGCCCTCGTCGGCGCCGGTGTGCAGCCCCGCACCTTCGCCGGCCGCGACCTCGTCGCCGAGCTGCGCGATCGCAAGAACCGCGACGGCTCCTACCAGCAGCAGATCAACCTGACCGCCTACGCGATCATCGCCCAGCGGGCCGCCAAGGTCGACAAGTCGAAGCTCGGGAAATCGTCGAAGTGGCTGCGCAAGGCCCAGAACAAGAACGGCGGCTGGGGTTCGGTCGCGGGGGCGAGCAGCGAGCCCGACAGCACCGGAGCCGTCATGCAGGCGCTCGCCGTCGCGCCCGGGGGCAACGACCAGATCAAGAAGGCAAAGGCCTGGCTCGCGGACTCCCAGCACGGGACCGGAGGCTGGTCGCTCGTCAACGGCGCCTCGTCGAACACCCAGTCGAGCGCGTGGGCGATGCAGGGGATCGTCGCCGGCGGCGGCAACCCCGGCTCCTTCCGCCCGAAGGGCACGAGCGCCTACAAGTATCTGAAGAAGCGGCAGCGCTCCGACGGCCACTACGAGTACTCGAGCGCCAGCGACCAGACGCCGGTCTGGGTCACCGCCCAGGGGCTCGCGGCCGCCTACAGCGCCGAGTTCCCGCTCGAGGCCGTGGCGCGGGCGCCGAAGCCGCCGAAGAACGACACGACGAATTCGACGACCGGCAGCGGCACCTACACGACTCCCAGCTACACGACACCGGATTACGGCAGCACCGGGACGGGGCTCAACGATCTCTACGGAGCCGGCGGCGGCACCGGCGGCACCGGCGGCGGGTCGGCCGACACCGGCTCGGGGACTAAGAGTGGTGGCGCCGGCGCCGGCGCCGGTGCCGTGACTGAGAACGAGTTGAGCGCAAGCGGCGCCGACCGCGAGCGGATCGCCGCCAACTCCGGCGATTCGGCGACCCCCGCGGAGACGAAGGCCGATGACAAGTTCGAGGCCCCGGCGACGCCGGTTCTGCTCGGCGGGCTCGGCGGGCTCACCGTACTGCTCGGAGCCGGGTTCGTCTGGTTCCAGCGCCGCCTGCCGTGATCGAGCGCGGCAGGGCACTCGAGGAGCTGGCGGCCGAGCCGTTCGACGTCGTCGTGATCGGGGGCGGGGTGACCGGCGCCGGCGTTGCTCTCGACGCCGCCTCGCGCGGCTACTCGACCGCGATCGTCGAGCGCGCCGACTGGGCGATCGGGACGTCGAGCCGCTCCTCGAAGATGGTCCACGGCGGGCTCCGCTACCTGCAGAACTTCGACCTCGGGCTCGTCCGCGAGGCATTGCTGGAGCGCCAGCTCATGGTCAGGCTCGCGCCCCACCTCGTCTACCCGACCCCTTATCTGGTCCCGACCCTCGGCGACGACCGCCGCGACCGCAAGATCGGCATCGGGCTGAACATGTACGACGTGATGGCGAGCCAGCGCGGCTCCCGACGCGAGCGCCGCGAGGAGCGTCGCGAACGCAGCCGTCGCCGCGAGGAGACGGTCGAGGGGCTGGACCTCTCGAACTGGTCGCCGGACCGTCATCGGACGATCCCGCGCGAGGAGGTTCTCGAGCTGGTCCCGGCCCTCGAGTCCCGTGACCCGAAGTCCGCCTACCTCTTCTACGACTGCCAGACCGACGACGTTCGCCTCGTGCTGACGATCCTCGGTGAGGCCGAGCGCTTCGGCGCGGTGATGGCGAACCGCCTCGAGGTGACTTCGCTTCTGGAGGCCGGCGGACGGGCCGGCGGCGTCGTCTGCCGCTGCGCCGAAAGCGGCGCCACGGTCGAGATCGAGGCGGCGAACGTCGTCAACGCGACGGGGGTCTGGGCGGACCGGATTCGTCCCGGGGAGATCCTCGATGAGGCGGAAGTGCCGAGGATCGCCCCGAGCCGCGGCACCCACGTGACGCTGCCGCTCGACCTGCTGCCTCTCAACGAGGCCGCCTGCATCGTTCCCGCCGGCGCCGATCGCACGATCTTCGTCCTCCCCTGGTACGGCCGGGTCCTCGTCGGCACGACCGATGAGGACTACGACGGCGACATCGATCACGTCCGCCCCGGCGACGACGACGTCGCCTACCTCCTCGATGCCGTCAACTCCTACTTCGGAACCTCGCTCGACCGCGGCGATCTGACCGGGGCCTACGCGGGCGTCCGGCCGCTGATCTCGACCGGCGACCCTAAGAAGTCCGTCGACATCTCCCGGAAGGCGGAGCTCTACGAGACGTCATCGGGGATGCTGACGATCACCGGCGGCAAGCTGACGACCTGGCGGCGGATGGCGAAGTCGGTCGTCGACCGGATCGCGATGCGTGAGGACCGCGACCTTCCCTGCCACACGGCTGAGATCCCGCTCGGGATGGAGGCCGGCAGCTCCGACCTCGACCCGCCCGCCGGACTGGACCCCGCGAGCCTGCCGGAGGGGTGGAGGGAACAGCTCTCGTTCCGCTACGGCCATGCCGCCAAGGACGTGCTGGCGCTCGCCGCCGAGCGCCCCGAGCTGGCCGCGCCGATCGTCCCCGGCTGCCCGGACCTCCTCGCCGAGGTCGCGATCGCCGCCCGGCTCGAGCAGGCGCGCGACCTCGCCGACGTCCTCCTGCGCAGGACGCGCCTGGCGCTCCTTGCGGCGCCGCAGCTGCGCACGCCGGAGTCGGTCGCCGCGGCGGCGGGCGTCCTCGGTGGCGAGCTCGGCTGGGATGCCGCGCGAATCGAGGCCGAGGCGGCCCGCTGGCCCGGCGATCTGGCCGATGCGGGAGCCGACCCGGCTGGTGCGGCGACCGCGGGATCGCCGGGCTGAGTACGGGGCCGGGGGGCGGCGGGCCGATCGCCTATATCCTCCCCGCCGCATGACCCCGCCTCTCGAGAAGCAGCACCTGTCCGAACTCCATCGCCTCGCGGCCGGCCTCGGAATCGAGCGCTACCGCATGCTGCCCCGCGACGAACTCGCCGCGGCCATCGCCGAGCGCGACCCCGACGCCGCCGCCGCGGCTGCCGAGCAGGGGGACGCCGCCGAGGAGAGTCCCGCCCGGGAGCCGCGCGCCGATCGCGAGCCCCGCGGGGAGCGCCGGCCCCGCCGCCGCCGCGAGCGCGGCGGCGGACGTCGCGACCGCAGCGAAGACGACGAAGACGGCTCCGACGACGAAGAGCCTGTCGACGAGACCGGCGAGCCCGTCGTCGGCGTCCTCGACATCACCCCGCGAGGGCACGGCTTCATCCGCCTCTCCGGCCTCGAGTCGGCCGAGGAGGACGTCTACGTTTCGCCGTCGCAGATCCGCCGTTGTGAGATGCAGCGCGGCGACGAGGTCGCCGGCCCGGCGCGCAAGCCACGGCGCGGCGAGCGCTACCCGGCCCTGATCCACGTCGACACGATCAACGGCGTCGTCCCCGGCGAGAACCGGGCCCGCCTCGGCGAGGCGACTCCCGTCCACCCGAGCCGCCGGATCGATCTGACGCCCGCCCCCGACGCCTCGCCGGACGACGCGATCCTGCTCCGCTCCGTCGACATGCTGCTGCCGCTCGCCCGCGGCCAGCGCGTGCTCGTCGACGCCCGGCCCGGCTCCGGCCGGACGACCCTGCTTCGCGCACTCGCCGGTGCGGTAGCCCGCAGCGAGGACATCGAGCTCGTCGTCCTGCTGATCGACGAGCGGCCCGAGGAGGTTGCGGCATGGCGCGACGCCGCTCCCGGCGCCGACCTCGCGATCGCGACTGCCGAGATGCGCTCCGGGGAACAGCTCCGATTGGTCGAGCTCGCCTTCGGAAGGGCCAGCCGCAAGGCCGAGGCCGGCGCCGACGTCGTCCTGCTCGTCGACTCGATCTCGCGGATCGCCGTCGCCGCCGACGACCCCGGCCGCGTCAAGCCGATCTTCGGTGCCGGCCGCGAGACCGAGGAGGAGGGAGTCGGCTCGCTGACCGTCGTTGCGACGACGCTCGGCGACGGCGGCGAGGACCAGGGTGGCGTCGAGAAGATCCTCGAGACCACCGAGAACGTCCTGATCGTCCTCGACCCGGATCTCGCCGTCCGCGGCGTCTTCCCGGCGATCGACTTCACGAGCTCACGGATCTCCGGCGAGGAGCACCTCCGCGACGAAGCTCAGCTCGAGGAAGCGCGCCGCCTGCGCGCCGAGCTCGCGTCGCTGACGCCCGAGGCCGCATCGGCCGAGGTCCGCCGCATCATCGAAGGCGCCTGAGCCGTTGGCTCTGGTAGTCGGCTTCGTCCTCTTCGCAATCCTCGATCCGCCGCTGGGCGGCATTGCTCTCGCGGTCGGCGCCGTTCTCGAGATCGGCGAGGCGGTCTTCTGGACCCGTTACCTGAAGCGGTACCGGGTCAAGACCGGGGTCGAGGGGATGATCGGCGAGCGGGCCGAGACGATCGAGCCCTGCGAGCCGCGCGGCCGGGTCCGGATGCGCGGCGAGATCTGGGCCGCGGTCTGCGCCGAGGGCGCCGGGGTAGGGGAGGCGGTACGCGTGACCGCGGTCGACGGGCTGACCCTGACGGTCGAGCCGCTGACCGGCGAGGAAGCTCAGCGCCGGTAGGAGAGGGCGCGCCAGGACGGCTCGCGCGAGAGCTCGATCGGCTCGTGGTCGCGATCGGGCTGGACGTAGCCGAAGGTGTTCGTGCGCTCGTCGAAGACGATGTCGAGCTCACCCTCCTTGACGCGCTGGTCGAGCCAGGCGCCGCGGAAGACGAGTCTGCGGATCCAGTGGACGAGGCTCTTGTGGGAGCCGCCCACGAGCTCGAACCAGTGGGCGTTTATGTGCTCGCCGAGCGGTGAGGCGGAGTCGCGGATCTCGCCGTTGACAGCGAGTTCAACGAGGTCGTGGAGCTCCTCGGGCTCGAGGCCCGGATTCGTGAAGTCGAGCTTCACGGCCGCCTGCTCGACGCGCTGGGAGAAGTCGGCTTCGTTGAACGCGAAACGGAGTTCTCCGTACTCGAGAACGTAGTCGGAGCCCGACTCGTAGTTGCCTCTGCGTGTTGCTCTTTCCATGAGGGTTGACCCGGTGACGGGGTCTCCGTCGCGGGTGGACCATGTTCGCCAAAGCCCGCCCGGCGGGGTCCTCCTGGGCCGTCGTGTGAACGCAGGCTTGCACCCAGATCGCCGGGGAGGAATGCGGATTCCCGCAGCGACGGGATAGGGGCGGATCAGGCGGCCCCGGGGTCGTCCGGTCGATGGCCCGCGAACCGCTCCGATTCCGGCGCCTCCGCCGTCGCACGGTGGCCGGCGTCCGCGTGCCGGTCGCCTCCGGATTCGCCGCCCGGCTGCTCGGCCTCGCCCTGCTGGGACGTGAGCGGGCGGGGGAGGGACTGCTGCTCCCGCACTGCCGCAGCGTCCACACCGCCGGGATGCGGTTCCCACTCGACGTCGTCTTCCTCGACGACACCGAGCGGGTGATCCGCATCGCTCAGGCGGTGCCGCCCTGGAGGCTCGTCCGCGAGCCCGACGCCGCGGCCGTGCTCGAGCTGCCCGCCTCCGAGCGGCCGCGGCCCGGGACCAGCAACGCGAGGACGGCGCCGATCGCCAGCACCGCGACGGCGACCGGCAGTGCGGCGCCGACTCCGTCGGTGAACGACTGCGGCGACTCGTAGCCACCGTTGGCGGCGAACACCGAGGCCAGCACCGCGACGCCCATGACGCCGCCGATCTCGCGGATCGCGTTGTTGGCTCCCGACGCCTTGCCGGCCTCGATCGGCCGGACCGCGGCGAGGACCGTGGCCGCCGCGGTCGGGAAGACCAGCGCCATGCCGCTGCCGGCCATCACGAACGGGACGATCAGCGACGAGAACGGGGTGGTCGGCTCGAGGATCACGGCGAGCCAGGCGAGCCCGGTCGCCTGCAGCGTCATCCCGGCGAACATCAGCGGCCGGGTCCCGATCCGGTCCGAGAGGGCGCCCGCGATCGGCGCGACGAACATCGGCATCGCCGTCCACGGCAGCGTCCTCGCCCCGGCCTCGAAGGGGCCGAGGCCCTGCGCGGTCTGGAAGTACTGACTGAGCAGGAAGATCGAGCCGAACGTCCCGAAGAACATCGCGAACGAAAGCGCCTGCGTGGCGCCGAACGACCGCGAGCGGAAGAACCGCAGCGGCACCATGGGCTCATCGCGCCCGGACTCCCAACGGAGGAAGGCCGCGAGCAGAGCGACGCCGATCCCGAGCGACGTCAGCACTGTCGGGCTCGTCCAGCCGAGCGGCTCGCCGCGGATGATCCCGAACGTGATCCCGAACAGGCCCAGGCCGGCGAGCGCGAGCCCCCCGAGGTCGAGCGACTTGTCGGGGCCGTAGGACTCGGTCAGGAACCGCCGCGCGAGCGGCACGAGTGCAATGCCGATCGGGACGTTCAGCCAGAAGATCCACTGCCAGGCGATTCCCTCGACGATCGCGCCGCCGACGAACGGCCCGAGCGCGACGCCGAGGCCGCTGATCCCGCCCCAGATCCCCAGAGCCGCGCCGCGGCGTTCCGGCGGGAAGGCCTCGCTGACCATCGTCAGCGTCAGCGGCGTGACGATCGCCGCGCCGATTCCCTGCAGCGCGCGGGCCGCGATCAGCGTGTCGACCGACGGCGCCAGCGCCGCGAACGAGCTCGCGAGCGTGAACGTGCCGACGCCGATCAGGAACATCCGCTTGCGCCCGAACCGGTCGCCGAGTGCCGCTCCGGTCAGCAGCAGGACCGCGAAGGCGAGGGTGTAGGCGTTGACCGTCCACTCCAGCGACTCCAGCGAGCCGCCGAGGTCGGTCCGGATCGAGGGGAGGGCGACGCCGACGACGAGGTTGTCGAGCGCCGTCATGAACAGCGCCGCCCCGGTCAGGCCGAGCGTCCAGCCGGCTCGTGATTGCTTCGTAGTCATCGTCGTACTCCTAATCGGTCGATACGCATTGATATGTGTGATTGGTCACTCACTCTTGAGGTGAAAAAAAAGGGGGGGGGTCAGTCCTCGTCGTGCTTGCACAGGGTCCGCGACCATTGCGCGCTGAGCTCGGGGGCGCCGATCGCCGCCATCACGTTCATCAGCATTCCCTGTGCGAACCAGGCGCGGAGCTCCTCGTCGTCGGCGCCGGACCGCTCGGAGGCGAGGGCGTAGAGATCCCTGAACGTCTGCTGGGCGGCCTTGGCGATCCGCGGCTCGCCGGCGACGACCTGGGCCTGGAGCTGGATCTGGAGGAGATCGCGCTCGGTCTCGAGCATCTCGCCGTAGGCCATGCCCATCGCGTGGAGCGGGTCCTCGCCGCCGGCGTCCTCGGCGGCGGCGGCGACGATCGCGACGATCCGCGCCCGCGCCTCGTCATAGACGGCGACGAACAGATCGGTCTTCGTCGGGAAGAGCCGGAAGAGGTAGGCCTGCGAGATGCCAGCCGCCTTCGCGATCGCGACCGTCGAGGCGGCGCGGTAGCCCTGCTCGGCGAAGATCGGCAGGGCGGCGCCGAGCACGGTCTCACGGCGCTCGGCGGCGGTGGAGAGGGTGCGGGTGGCGGCTTGAGGATTCATCGACAAGTGTGAGTGTGCACTCACTCTCTCGGTTTGTCAAGCCGGATCAGACGTCGGGGAAGCCGATCCACTGTTCGCCGGTGTTCGGCTCGCCTGACCGCTCGGCCGCGGGGATTCGCTCGAGCATCCGGGTCTCGCGCGGAATCAGCGCACAGAGCCAGACCACCATCGCCAGCGCCGAGCCGACCGCGAGGACCTCGCTCGAACCGATCGCGTCCCCGAGCGGGCCCGCCAGCAGGTAGCCGACGGGGAGCAGCCCGAGCGAGATCATCCAGTCGTAGGAGCTGACCCGCGACAGGCGGTCGGGCGGGATCCGCTCGGCGAGCGCGGTCATCCACCAGACGTCGAACAGCGAGAAGCCGAAGCCGCCGATGACCGCGGCCGGCAGCACGAACTCGAGGGGCGCGCCGAGCGCGTAGCCGACGCCCATCGGGCACCAGATCGATCCCATGATCAGTCCGGTCCGCATCGGGTGGAGCGGCTTCCAGCGGATCCCGACGATCGCGCCGACGATCGTCCCGGCGCCGAGCGCGGCGGTGACGATTCCGTACACGTCGGTGCCGCCGTAGTGGTCTTCGGCGACGACCGGCCCGAGGACGAACCAGGGAGCGAGTCCGAAGAAGACGAGCGTGCACGCCGCCAGCAGGATCGACCAGACCCAGGTCCGGGCGCGGACCTCCTCGTAGCCGATCCGGAGCTGCGCCCGGATCGACTCCGGTTCCTCTTCGGCCGCGAGCTCGGCCCCGGCGGCTGCTTCGCGGCGCCGCGGGCTCATCCGGATCAGCAGCGCGGCGCTGACGAGGAACGTCGCGGCGTCGACAGCGAAGGCCTCGCCGGCGCCGACGCCGAGGACCAGGAGCGTCGCCAGCGCCGGGCCGACGAACTCGCAGACGTTGTTTGACATCCCGACGAGCGCGTTCGCCTCCTGAATCTCGGGCTCGGGGACGGTCTGGGGGACGACCGCCGTGGAGGCGGGGCGGAAGAAGGCTTCGGCGACTCCGAACAGCGCCTCGATCGCGACGACCTGCCAGATCTCGACCTCGCCGGTGATGATCAGGGCCGCGAGGGCGGCGTGGAGAACGAACCGGACGAGGTCGGTGAGGACCATCAGCCGATGCCGCGGCACCCGGTCCGCCCAGATCCCGCCGATCAACATGAAGGCGACGAGTGGGATTGCGTGGGCTGCGAGGACGATGCCGAGATCGGTCGGGTTGCCGGTCAGGTCGATCACGAACAGCGCCAGTGCGACGGTGACGATCCGGTCCCCGAGCACGCTGGCGAGACCGGCCAGCCAGAGCAGCCGGAAGTCGCGGTGCCGCAGCACTGAGAACAGATCCGCCATGCCTCTGATTGTCAGCACGGATCGCGACGCCGGGTCGTCACGGGGGCGAAGAGTTCGCGGCCGGGCTTTCCGGGGGCGAAGATGCTGCCCGCCACCGACAAGCTCGCCACCGTCGTCGTCTGCGAGGACGATGCGATCACGAGGGACCTGCTGTGCGAGAACCTCGAGGCCGATCGGTTCGAGCCGCTCGGCGCCGGCACGGCCGAGGATGCCCTGCGGTTCTGCCGTTACGGGACGCCCGACGTCCTCCTGATCGACATCGGCCTCCCCGACGCCTCCGGCCTCGACGTGATCCGCGAGATCCGCGCTGCCACCGGCCCGGCTCCCGCCTTCGACCCGGCGATGGCGATCCTCGCCCTCAGCGGCCGCGGCTCCGACGGCGACCGGGTCCGCGGCCTTCGCGAGGGCGCTGACGACTACGTGGTCAAGCCCTTCTTCTATGACGAGGTACTCGAGCGGATCCGCAAGCTCCTCGACCGGCGCTCCGGCGTCCGCCGCGGGCCGACGCGGATCGGGCTGCTCAGCATCGACCCGGCCACACGCGAGGTCCGGGTCGGCGATCGCGAGGTCGAGCTCGCCAACAAGGAGTTCGAGCTGCTGCGGGCGCTGGCGAGCGAGCCGCAGCGGGTATTCACGAAGGACGAGTTGCTCCGCGACGTCTGGGGCTTCGAGACGGCGGGGAGGACGCGGACGCTCGACTCGCACGCGAGCCGTCTCCGGCGGAAGCTCGATCCCGAACGCGGGATGTACGTGATCAACTGCTGGGGCGTCGGCTACCGGCTGATCGGCGGCTGACCCGGATGGCCGCGACCCTGCTGATCCTTCTCGCGGCGGTCACCGCGGTCGAGGCGGGGCGAATGATCAGGGACGCGCGACGCGCCCGGCGGATGAACCGGGCGATGCACGAGCTGCGGCGTCCGCTTCAGGCCATGGCGCTCAGCCTCGAGTCGGCCGCGCCGGACGTGACCGGCGCCGAAGCATGCCTCGAGCAGGCGCGCGCGGCGCTGCGCGACCTCGACTCGATCATCAACGGCGGAGACGCAGCTTCCCTCTGCCGGCCGCGCCGGGCGGCCGTCGCCGACGTCCTCGACGCGCTCGAGCGCCGCTGGCGCTTCGCCGACGTCGAGGTCGAGCGCAGTGGCGGCGCCATCGCAATCGAGGCCGATCAGGGCAGGCTCGCGGCCGCGCTCGACAACCTCGTCTCGAACGCGCTCCGTCACGGCAGCGGAATCGTCCGGGTCGGGATCCGGGTGAACGGCGGCCGCGTCCGTTTCGAAGTTCGCGACGACGGCCCGCCTCCAGAGCCGTCCGCACCGGCGCGACGGACCGGTCCGCGCCACGGCCACGGACTCCACGTCGTCGCCGAGGTGGCGGCGAACCATGGGGGCGAGGTGCTCGCCGCCCGTCCGTCGCGAGACGGCGGCACCCTCGCCGCGATCTCGCTGCCGCTGGACCGCGAAGCGATCGGCGCATGAGCCGGCGCGGACGGGCCGTGGCCTTCGCCGTGCTGGCGGCGATCGCCGCAATCGCGTCTGCGGGTATCGCATCGGCCTACCGGGAGCGGGTCGACGACCAGCTCGGCGAGACGCGGCCGGTCCTGATGCTGACCCGGCCGCTCGCGCCCGGGACCGTGCTGAGGGGCCGGACCCTCGAGCGCGCTGTCGCCATCCGCGACGTCCCGGTCCGGTTCCTCGCGCCGGACGCGATCGCCGATCCCTCCGACGTCGCCGGCCGCCGGGTCGGAGCGGCCGTCCCGGCGGGCTCCTATCTCCTCGGCTCCCATCTCCGCAGCCCCTCGGCTGGGCCGGATCCGGGACCTCGCCTCGGCGCCGATCGCCAGCCTGTCGAGGTCACCGTCAGCGGCGCCGGCTCGCTGGCGTCGGCCGGCGGAGGCCGGATGAAGGTCGACGTCGTGGTCGCCGGCGAGCCCGTCACCGGCGGGCATGCGCGAGTCCGCGTCGCGGCCCGCGGTGTCCGGCTGCTCGCGATCGCTCCGGCCGCGCCGGAGGAGGCAACGGCGACGGGCGGCGATGGCTGGAGCGCGACGCTGGCGCTGACGCGGAGCCAGGCCCTCGAGTTGATCGAGGCGGAGAACTTCGCCCGCGAGATCAGGCTGATCCCGGCGTCGTGACCGAGCACCCGGACCACGTCGGACTCTTCGCGGCCGAGCTTCGCGAGCGGCTCATCGAGCAGAGGCGTGCACTGGCCGTCGCCGGTTCCCGGGACGCGCCGGAGCTGCCGGCCGCGGTCCGCGATCTCGTCGCCGAGGATGCGGCCCTGCTGTCCGCGCCGGCGCGGGAGCTCGTCGCCGAGCGGGTGCTGCGCGAGACGGTCGGACTCGGGCCGCTCGAGGAGCTGCTTCGCGACCCCGACGTCGAGGAGGTCCTCGTCAACGGCCACGAGGACGTCTGGGTCGAGCGGGCGGGGCGCCTGGAGCGGGTCGCGATCGGCTTCGACGACGAGGAGGGGCTCCGCGATGTGATCGAGCGCGTGCTCGGTCCGATCGGCAGGCGGGTCGACGAGCTCAGCCCGATGGCCGACGGGCGGCTCCCCGACGGTTCCCGCGTCAACGTCGTGATCCCGCCGCTCGCGGTGGACGGGCCGGCCCTCTCGATCCGGCGGTTCGCCGGCATCCGCCCCGATCCCGACGAGCTGGTCGCGACGGGCAGCTTCGACACCGAGCTGCGTGAGCTGCTCCGCGGGGCGGTCGCCGACCGGCGCAACCTGATCGTCAGCGGCGGCACCGGGTCCGGCAAGACCACCGTGCTCAATGCACTTTCGACGTTCATCGACCCCGCCGAGCGGGTGATCACCATCGAGGACGCCGCTGAGCTCCGCCTGCGCCAGCCGCATGTCGTCCGCCTCGAGAGCCGGCCCGCCGGGATCGAGGGGAGCGGCGAGGTGACGATCCGCGACCTCGTCAGGAACGCCCTGCGGATGCGACCCGACCGGATCGTGATCGGCGAGGTGCGCGGTGCCGAGGCGATGGACCTGCTGGTCGCCCTGAACACGGGGCATCGAGGCGCCCTCTCCACGGTCCACGCGAACGGCGCCGGAGACGCGCTGCGCAGGCTCGAGACGCTGGCGATGATGGCCGGGCTGGGCGTTCCGCACGAGGTCGTCAGCGAACAGCTCAGCAACGCCGTCGAGCTCGTGCTTCACCTCGAGCGTCACGGAACGGAGCGGCGAGCGGTCGAGTTGTGCGAGGTGACGCGGGTCGCCGGAGCACCGGCGGTCCGGGCGATCTGGAGTCGCGAGGGCCGATGAGCGGCGGCGCCGCGCCGATCCTGCTCGCGGCCCTCGGCGGCGCCGCGGTCGTGGTCGCGGCCCGCGAGTGGGTCGCGGCGCTGCCGTCGCTGCGTCTGCAGATCGAGGCGGCCGCACGGATCCTGGCGCTCGCCGGGCGCGAGAACCGAGCGCCGACGGAGGCCGAACGGCGGCGGCTGGGCCTGATCGCCGGCGCGGCGATCGGCCTCTGTGCCGTCTTCCTCTCCGGCTCGGTGCCGCTCGCCGGCGTCGCCGCCGCCGGGCCGTCAGCGGCGGGATGGGCCGTCGGGCGCCGCCTGCGCCGCTACCGGGTCGCCGTCGAGGAGGACATCCCCGCGATCGCCAACGCGATCGCGGACTCGGTGGCGGCGGGAGGGTCGCTGCGGATCGCGCTCCCGGCGGCGGCGTCGGGCCTGAACGGTCCCAGCGCCGTCGAGATGGCCCGCGTCTGCGCCGACCTGGATCTCGGGATCCCGCCTCATCGCGCCGTGGCCGGTCTCGCCGAGCGCGTGCCGTCGGAGCGGATCGAGGCGATGGCGGCAGCCGTCCTCTCCCAGCAGCGGGCCGGAGGCGACCTGGCGGGCCTGCTGCGGCGTCATGCGCGCGCCGCCGCGCAGCGAACCCGCGCCGAGCGCGAGGCGCGATCGGCCACGGCGCAGGCGCGGATGACGGGCGGTCTCGTCGTCGCGATGCCGCTGATCATGGCGTTGCTGGTCGAGCTGGTCGCGCCCGGCTTCGTCGCCGGAATGCTCGCCGACCCGGCCGCCGTGGTGCTGCTCGCCGTCGCGGGCGTGCTCCAGGTCGTCGGCTTCCTCGCGATCCGCCGGCTCGGCGAGGTCCGCCGATGAGCCTGCTCGCGATCCTCGCCGCGATCCTCGCGGTCGCCGCGATCCGCGAGCTGGCCGGGTCGAGGGGCGAGGCCGCCGCCGGCCGCGTACGGGCCAGGCTCCGCGGCGGCCCGCGGGGAACGGTCGCCGGCGCGGGGCTCGAGGCGATGCTTCGCGGCAGGTCACGGCGACTGCGTGCGGCGGGCCTCGCCGCGCGGATCTCCGCGTTCGAGCTCCTCGCCGCCAAGGCGGCCTCGGCCGTCTGCTCGCTCCCGCTCGCCGCAGCGGCGGCGCCGGCGGCACCAGGGCGGCTCGGGCTCCTCGTCCTCGCCGGCGTCCCCGCCGCGGCGTTCGCGGCGCCGGACCTGCTCGTCGAGGCGGCGATCCGCCGTCGCCGTCGGCGCCTGGTCACAGCTCTGCCCGACGCGCTCGACCTGATGGCGACCGGGGCTGCGACCGGGCGCGGGATCGGTCCGCTGCTGACCGAGGCGATGGGGAGCAGCTCCGGCCCCCTCCGCGAGGAGCTCGCCGCGACGGTGGCGGCGATCGAGTGCGGCCGCTCGAGGGCGGACGCTCTGCGTGCGCTCGGCGCCCGGTCCCGGGGGACGACGCTCGCCGGGCTGGCCGCGGCACTGGAGCGGTCCCGCCGGCACGGCTCGCCGCTGTCGCGGACGCTGCACGAACAGGCCGCCTCGCTGCGCGCGGACGGACGGCGCGAGGTCACCGAGCGGGCCGCCAGGGCCGCGCCGAAGATGCAGCTTGCGGTCGCGCTGCTGCTCGTGCCGTCGGTGCTGCTGATCGTCGCGGCGGCGATCGTCGCCAACTCCGGCTCGCTGCTGCCCGGCTTCTGACGCTCCGGCGCCGCCGGCGACGGTCTACTCGGCGGCTTCGCCGGCGAGGCGCTTGGCGACCTCGCCGGCGGCGACGCAGAGGGCGTCGAGCTCGGCGGCGTTGTCGTACTGGCCCTTGACATTCACGCAGAGGCTGCCGGCGGAGAACTCGAAGGCGAAGTCCTTCGGGGTCCGCTCGGTCAGCCAGACGATGAACTTGGGTGAGAAGAGCTGCTTCATCCAGACGGTGTCGTCGTTGGCGCCGTAGAAGATCTCGTAGCGCTTGTCGAGAGCCTCGCTCTCGAGCTCGAGCCTCTGCATCCGCCGGAACACGTCCTCGGCGGAGTCCATGAACCGGAAGCCCTCGCGGCGCTGGCAGTAGACGTCGGAGACGAGGGCCGCGACGGCCGGGAGGTCGTGGAGGACGACCGTGTAGCGGTAATGGTCGGTGTCGTCGTTGCCCTCGCTGTCGGTCGTCTCGACCTCGTAGGTGTAGAGGCCGATCGCGCCCGGCGCGCCGCCCGGCAGGGTCCCGTTCATGACCTGCTCGGCGTAGCGGCGGTCGCCCTTGCGGAGGAGCGGGGTGCTCGGGGGCAGCGACATCCGCCCCGATGTGCGATTGAGGCCCCGCGCCGAGGCGTAATGGCTGAAGAAGTCCTCCTTGGCGGCGTTGGAGGCGATCACGTAGACGATCAGGAACACGAGCAGCGCTCCGACGACGGCCGCCCCGGCACCGACGAGCGCGCCCACGGCAAGGGTGCCGCCCACGAAGCAGCCGATCAGGAGCACCGAGCCGAGGCTGAGCGTGACCGGGTTGCGGATCAGCGTGCTCAGGTGGGCGCCGCGGGTGTCGTCGGCGTCGAGCGGGACGGCCGGCACGGCCGGCGGCGCGACGCCACCGCTGCCGGCGACCGCCTCGGGCGGCTCGGCGCCGGGAGGCGGGATCGACTCCGGCGTCTCGCCTTCGGGTGGGACCGTCACGGACGCTGAGGCTATCCGGAAGGGCGGCGCGGAGCGGTGATCGGGGTGCCGAGCGCCCTGGGGTGGGACGTGCGAATCCTCCTCCCTGCAATGGCCGTTGCAGGAGCGCGGCGTGCGATCGGCGTCCCAGTGAGTCCTCAAACCGCTTGTTCAAGCGGTCGGAGGCGGATATCGCCGTCGGGTAGCAAGTCCGTCCGACGTAGGTTGTGTAGTGCCCGACCAGTGTTGTGTTGCGAAGTGGGGCGTTGTGGGTTACCGTGGCGCCCAGTTGTGAACCAACAGTCGAATGAAGGCCGGGGAGGCGAGGTTCCTCCCACCTCACCTCTCCGGCCCGACTTCTTCCGAACGATCACATCCCATGGAATTCGACCCCGAACCCCACCTCCCTTGATGCATGACCTTCCGAGGCCTCAACGAGCACTCGCTCGACTCCAAGGACCGGATCACGGTCCCGGCCCAATACAGGGCCTCCCTCGCCGAGGGGATCGTCCTGATGCAGGGCATCGAGCCGTGCGTCGAGATCTGGCCGGCGAGCGCCGCCGAGCAGATGGAGCGGGACACGCTTTCAGCCCTGAACCCGATGAGCCGCGATGCCCGGCGGATCCAGCGCCGCTTCTTCGCGCACTCGGAGTCGTCGGACCTCGATTCCGCCGGCCGGGTCCGGCTCAGCCGCCAGTTGATCGAGCACGCCGGTCTCGAGGGCCGTTGCATCGTCTCCGGCATGGGGACGCGGCTCGAGATCTGGTCGCCCGATCAGTGGCTCGCCGAGGACGAGGAGAACGAGCAGCGAACCCCAGAGCTGACCGAGACCCTCGCCGCGGCCCAGTCCATTCAGGCTCCGGGGAGCGCGTAGTGGGATGGTGACCCTCACCTACATGCCGACCGAGCACGTTCCAGTCCTTGCCGCGGAGGTCATCCGCGATACCGATCCCCGCCCCGGGGACACGGTCGTCGACTGCACCTTCGGGGGCGGCGGTCATTCGCGGCTGCTCGCCGACCGGATCGGGCCCGACGGCCTCCTGATCGCGATCGATCGCGATCCGGCCGCCGCCGAACGATTCGCCCAGATCGCCCACGAGGCGCCCTGCGAGATGCGCTTCGTCCGCAACGAGTTCGCCGCCGCGCTCGCCGACCTCGCCGCCGAGGGCATCCGGCCCGACGTCATTCTCTTCGACTTCGGCGTCTCCTCGATGCAGATCGACGCCTGGGAGCGCGGCTTCTCCTACTCGTTCGACGCCCCGCTTGACATGCGGATGGACCCCGACGCCGAGGTATCGGCGCGGACGATCGTCAACGAGTGGCCGGAGAGCCGGATCGCCGAGGCCCTCCGCAACTACGCAGATGAGCGGCACGCCCGATCGATCGCGAAGCGGATCGTCGAGCGCCGCCCGCTCGAGACGACATCCGAGCTCGTCGAGGCGGTCCGCGCCGGACTGCCGCCGTCCGCCCGCTTCGGCCGCGGGAACCCGGCCAAGCGCACCTTCCAGGCGATCCGGATTGCCGTCAACTCGGAGCTCGAGGCGATCGACGCAGCCCTCCCGCAGGCATGGGACATGCTTGCACCCGGCGGCCGCCTCGCTGCCATCTCCTTCCACTCGCTCGAGGACCGCAGGGTCAAGCGGTTCCTCGTCGATCGGGCCCGCGGATGCGTCTGCCCCCCCGAGTTTCCCGTCTGCCGCTGCGGCCTCGAGCCCGAGGCCGAGCTGATCACCCGCGGCGGGGTGGCCCCGAGCGCCGGCGAGATCGCCGACAACCCGCGGTCCGCCTCCGCCCACCTGCGGGTGGCCATGAAGATCGACCGGACGGAGGACTGAGCGATGGGCGCTCCGGCAGTTTCACCCCGCCCACGGCCACCCCGCACACGGCCGCCGGCCCGGCCGAAGCCGCGCCCGAAGGCGGCTCCGAAGCCGAAGCCGAAAAGCCGTCCGCGGCGCCCGCAGCCGCGCGCAACCCGCGCGACCCGCGCCTCTTCCGGCGGCAACGTCGCGATGCTCCCCGTCAACGCGGTCGGCGGCATCGCCGACTCGGGGTTCGTCATCGGGATGTCCCGCGGACGGGCGTGGATCGTCATCCTCGGCCTGCTGCTCGGAGGCATCGTCGCCCTCAACGTCGTCGGGTTGAGCCTCAGCGCAGCGAGCAGCGAGACGTCCGCGAAGATCGACGAGCTCCAGAAGGAGAACAGCGTCTATCGCGCCCGGATCGCCAACCGGCTCTCAAACGAGCGGGTGACGAAGGCCGCGACGGCCCTCGGGCTCAGCGTCCCCGCCCCCGACGCCGTCCACTACCTGGGCGCCAAGGGGTCCGATGCCGAACAGGCCGCGCAGCGGCTCGCCGACGGCCTGATCGCGAACTCACCGCCGGTCATCGCGCCGACCGAGGCCGACCTGGCGGCGACCGCGACCGCGGCGACCACCGATCCGGCGGTCGTCGATCCGGCTGCGGTGGTTGCGGATCCCGCCGTCGCGGCGACTACGGTCCCGGCGCCGGTCGATCCGACCGTGGTACCGACGACCACTCCTTAGGAGCCCCTGCTTGCGACTGATCGAGAAACGCGTCGGCCTCCTCTTCGCGGCCTTCGCGTTGGCCTTCTGCGTCGTGATGGTCCGGGCCGCCTGGCTGCAGACCGTCAAGGGTGGGGAATACAGCGCCGACGCCCGCAGCCAGCAGGTCGCGACCGTCGACGTGCCCGGCATCCGCGGCGCGATCCTCGATCGTCGTGGGAACGCGCTCGCCGTCTCCGAGGAGGCGGCCACGATCTTCGCGACGCCGTACCAGATCGAGGACCCCCCGAAGGCCGCCAAGAAGCTCGCCGACGTCCTCGACATGCCCGAGGAGGACGTCCTCAAGTCACTGACGGCCGAGAGCGGCTTCGAGTACGTCGCCCAGAAGGTCGATCTCGTCACCGCCGACCGCGTCGAGAAGCTCGACCTCGCCGGAATCGGCGTCCTTCCCGACTCGCGACGCGTCTACCCGCAGGAGAAGGAGGCGGGTCGGCTGATCGGCGCGATCGGTGACGAGGGCCAGGGCCTGTTCGGGATCGAGCAGTCCGAGGACAGCGTCCTCCGCGGCACCGACGGCCAGGTCGCGATCACCAAGGACGCCCTCGGCCAGGAGATCAACCGCGACGTCGTCACCGGCGCCGCAGCGGGGCACGACGTCCAGCTGACGATCGACGGCCGGATCCAGTCGTATACCGAGAAGGTCCTCAACGACATCGGGGACAAGTACATGCCGGAGGACGCGACGGCGATCGTCATGGACCCGACCGACGGCGACGTCCTCGCAATGGCCAGCTGGCCACCCGTCGACCCCAACGATCTCTCCGACGCCAACCCCGACCAGCTCACGAACATGGCGACCGGCTTCACCTACGAGCCGGGGTCGACCTTCAAGGCCTTCACGGTGGCGGGCGCGCTCGAGGACGGGATCGTCAAGCCGGACACCACCTTCGACGTCCCGCCCGAGATCAAGGTCGCCGACCGGACGATCGGCGAGTCCCACGACGTCGGCTACCGGACGCTGAGCACCGCGGACATCCTCGCGCAGTCGTCGAACGTCGGCACGGTCATGATCGGGCTCAAGCTCGGCGCCCAGGAGTTCGGGAGCTGGGTCTCGAAGTTCGGATTCGGACAGCCGACCGGGATCGACTACCCGGGCGAGGAGATGGGCATCGTCCCCTCGCCGAAGGAGTACTCGGGCTCGTCGATCGGCAACCTGCCGATCGGTCAGGGCCTCTCGGTCACGCCGATGCAGATGATGGAGGGATACGCGGCGATCGCGAACGGCGGCATCCTACGCACGCCGCGCCTGATCGAGTCCGTGGACGGCCAGCCCGTCGACCATTCGGACGGGTCTCGGGTGATCAGCGAGAAGACCTCCTCGCAGCTGCGGACGATGCTCGAGGGCGTCCTCGGCGAGGGCGGTACCGCGTCCGAGGTCAGCGTTCCCGGCTACGTGCTCGCCGGCAAGACCGGCACCGCGCAGAAGGTCGTCGACGGCACCTACTCAGACAGCCAGTTCATCGCTTCCTTCGTGGGCTTCGCGCCCGCCGCCGACCCGAAGCTGCTCGTCTCGGTGATCGTCGACGACCCGAAGGGCGGCGACTACTACGGCGGCTCGGTCGCAGCGCCGGCGTTCGGGCAGATCGCCTCGTTCGCGCTTCCCTACCTCGGTATCGCTCCGACCGAGTGAGGACCGTGGGACGGGCGTGCACCCGTCCCCGCCTGCCGCGTTCCTAGAATCGCGGGCGATGAGGCTCGCCGAACTAAGCGACGCGCTGCCGGGGGATGCCGCGCACGTCGCCGGATCCGGGGCGGACCCGGAGATCGCCGACGTCGCCTTCGACAGTCGTGCCGCCGGACCGGGAACGCTGTTCTTCTGCGTGCGCGGGAGCTCCGCGGATGGACACGACTTCGCACCCGCCGTCGTCGACGCCGGAGCGGCCGCGCTCGTGGTCGAGCACGAACTCGATCTCGACGTCCCGCAGCTGGTCGTCGCCGATTCGCGGCTCGCGATGGGCCCGATCGCGGCCGGCTTCTTCGGCAATCCGAGTGCCGAGCTGAACATGATCGGCGTCACCGGCACGAACGGGAAGACGACGACGGCGTTCCTGATCCGGGCGATCCTCGAGCAGGCCGGGGTCCGCTGCGGCCTGCTCGGCACCGTCAAGCAGATCGTCGGCGGCCTCGCCGAGCCGGTCGAGCGGACGACGCCGGAGGCGATCGACCTCCAGCGCACCTTTCGCCGCATGCTCGATGCCGGTGACAGGGCCTGCGTGATGGAGGTCTCCTCGCACGCCCTGTCGCTGGGCCGGGCGGACTGCATCGACTTCGACGTCGCCGGCTTCACGAACCTCACCCAGGATCACCTCGACTTCCATGCGGATATGGAGGACTACTTCGCGGCGAAGCGCCTCCTGTTCGTTCCCGGCGACGGCGGCAGGGCGCCGGCGACCGCGGTCATCAACGTCGACGACCCATACGGCCAGCGATTGGCGGCCGACGTGGCGCGGCTCGGCGGGACGAAGCTGACGACCTTCTCGGCTGTGGGCCACCTCGCCGATCTGACCGCCCACGACGTCGGATTCGACGCTGCCGGCGCCTCGTTCACCCTGCACGGCGCCGGTGCGGCGCGCGAGGTCCGGCTACGCCTCCCCGGCCACTTCAACGTCGAGAACGCCCTCGCCGCGCTCGGATCGACCCTCGCCGCGGGCGTCGAAATCGACGACGCCGTCGCCGGCCTCGCCGCCGCCGACCCGGTTCCGGGGCGGATGGAGCCGATCGACGCCGGCCAGGATTTCGGGGTGATCGTCGATTACGCCCACACCCCCGACTCGCTGGAGAACGTCCTTCGCGCCGCCCGGCTGCTCACCGACGGGACGCTGATCTGCGCGTTCGGCTGCGGCGGTGACCGGGACCACTCGAAGCGGCCGCTGATGGGCCGGGCGGGCTCCGAGCTCTCGAACCTCGCCGTGATCACCTCGGACAATCCGCGTTCGGAGGACCCGGAGGCGATCATCGAGATGGTCCTCGCGGGCGTTTCGGCGGACCGCCGCGCCTGCACCGAGGTCGAGCCCGACCGCCGGGCCGCGATCGCGCTGGCGCTGAGCAGGGCGAAGGCAGGCGATCTCGTCGTCATCGCCGGCAAGGGCCACGAGCAGGGCCAGGAGTTCGCCGACGGCCGGAAGATCCCCTTTGACGACCGCGACGTCGCCCGCGAGGAGCTCGAGAGGCTCGCATCGGCGACGGGAGGAGGTCCGGCGTGATCGAGCTCTCCAAGGACCGGATCGCAGCCGCGGTCGGATCCGACTCGTCACGCCTCGGAGCCGAGGACGGGATCCGTCCTGAGCGGGCCGTGATCGATTCGCGCGAGGTCCGCGCCGGCGACCTCTTCTTCGGCCTGATCGGCGCCCAGCAGGACGGCGGCCGATTTGCCGCCCAGGCGCTCGAGCAGGGCGCGTGGGGCGTGGTCGTCGGCCGCGATCGGGCCGCGGAGCTCGAGCACGGTCGCGTCTTCGCCGTCGACGACCCGCTCGCGGCGCTGCAGTCGCTCGCCCGGGAGTGGCGCCGTGAGCTCGGGTGCCCGACGGTCGGCATCACCGGGTCGACGGGGAAGACGTCCGTCAAGGACATCTGCCGGGCGATCCTCCCCCGGCGCGTCCACGCCAGCCCCGAGAACTTCAACACCGAGATCGGGATGCCGCTCGCCATTCTCGCGGCCCCACCCGAGACGGAGCTGCTCGTGATGGAGATGGCGATGCGGGGGATGGGTCAGATCGCCGAGCTCTGCGAGATTGCCGAGCCCGACGTCGCCGCGATCACGAACATCGGGCCGGTCCACCTCGAGCTGCTCGGGACGATCGACGCCATTCGCGAGGCGAAGGCCGAGATCCTCCAGGGGCTCCGCGACGGGGGGCGAGCCGTGATCCCCGCCAACGAGGAGGCGCTCGCCCCGCACCTGCGCGACTCCCTGGAGGCGTTCACCTTCGGCCCCGGCGGCGACGTCTTCGCGCTCTCCTCAGCGGTCGAGAAGGGTCGAACGGTCGCCCGGATCGGGACGCCCCACGGCGAGGCCGACTTCGAGTTCCCGTTCACCGAGGCCCACAACCTCGCCAATGCGCTCTGCGCGATCTCGATCGGCGTCGCCCTCGACCTCGACCCCGCCGAGATGTCCGCCCGGACCTCGCGGATAGAGTTCTCCCGCCTGCGGGGCGAGCGGATCGAGCTGCCCGGGCGCATCTTGCTGCTCAACGACTGCTACAACGCGAACCCGATCTCGATGCGAGCGGCAGTCGAGAACCTCGGCGGCCCTGAGTCGGCGGATCGCCGGGCGATAGCGGTGCTGGGCGGTATGGCCGAGCTCGGGCCCGACGGGCCGGCCTTTCACGCCGAGATCGGCGCCCTCGTCCGCTCCCGCGGCATCGACCGGTTGATCGGGGTCGGCGATCTGGCCCGCGACTACTCGCCTGATGCCTGGGCGCCCGACGCCGATGCCGCGACGGCGCTCGTCGCCGAGGAACTGCAGGAGGGCGACGTCGCCCTGATCAAGGGCTCGCGCTCGGTCGGGCTCGAGCGCCTGACCGACGGACTCGTCGCCCGGCTCGGGCGGGAGTCGGCTTGATCGCGCTCGCGCAGACGAACGGGCTCAGCACCGTTCCCGTCGACCGCGGGGCGATCCTGATCGCCGGGATGGCCGCGATGCTGATCACGATCTTCCTCGGGCCGAAGTTCATCGAGCGCCTCCGCGAGCGCGAGTTCGGCCAGCAGATCCGCGAGGAGGGGCCGCAGGGGCACCACGTCAAGGCAGGGACACCGACGATGGGCGGCCTGATCATCTTCGCCGCGATCTCGATCCCCTACCTCGTTCTCTCCGACCGCGACACGGAGAGCCTTGCGGTCTTCGGCGTCGCCCTCGGCAGCGCCGCGATCGGCTTTGCCGACGACTACATAAAGATCATCAAGCGCCGCTCGCTCGGCCTCTCCGCGCGCTGGAAGCTTTCCTTCCAGATCGCCCTCGCCGTCGCACTCTGGTGGGTCGCCTTCCAGGAGATCGGGCTCGATCCGAGCCTGCAGATCCGCGTCTTCGGCGCCGAGGTCTACCTCGGTCCGGTCGTCTACGTCGTCCTCAGCTTCCTCGTCCTCGCGGGAGCGAGCAACGGCGTCAACCTGACCGACGGCCTCGACGGCCTCGCCGCGGGATGCTGCGCGATCGTCTTCCTCTCCTACCTCGCGATCACCATCACAACGGGGCAGGAGGACCTGGCGCTGCTCTCGGCCTGCTTCGTCGGCGCCTCGGTCGGCTTCCTCTGGTTCAACTCGTTCCCGGCGACGATCTTCATGGGCGACACCGGCTCGCTCGGCTTGGGCGGAGCCATCGCCGGGCTCGCGATCATGACCCAGACCGAGGTACTGCTGATCATCCTCGGCGGCATCTTCGTCATCGAGGCGCTCTCGGTCGCCATCCAGGTATTCGCGTTCAAGACCTTCCGCCGCCGCGTCTTCCTGATGGCTCCCGTCCATCACCACTTCGAGATGAAGGCCTGGTCGGAGACGAAGATCATGATCCGCTTCTGGATCATCGGCGCGGTGCTCGCGGGCATCGGCTACACGCTCTTCCAGAACTCCATCGGCTCCTGACGGGTCGGGAGGCCGCAGCTCGGCGTCATCGCCGGCCTCGCGGCCGGCTCTGGCCGCGTCGGCCGGCTCTTCCTTGATCTGCGGGCTCCCGACCTCGTCAGGGACCTGACGGGCGTTCAGGCGGGGAGGGTCCGAGAGGGGTTCGGCGGTCGGCCGCTGACCCTCGGTCAAACCGACGAAACCGACGCTATGGGTCGAGAATGTCGGGTTGACGGAGAGTCATGCCCCTTGGAGTCGGCGTTCCTCTCGCTCTGACCCCGTTCGCTGCCATTGGCACCGGGAACCAAGCGGCCCCACAGGTACGTCCTCCGCAGCGGCGAAGCTTCAACGGTGTCGTCAGCGATCCCGCGACCCGCCCTGCCGAGCGGCCCGTTCCTGGTCGTCGGGCTGGCCCGATCGGGGATCGCGGCCGCCGAGGCCCTGCTCGCGCGGGGGGAGCGCGTGTACGGCACCGATCGCGGGAATCCTGCGGATGCGAGCAGGCTTGCGGACGCCGGCGTCGAACTCGATCTGGATGGCGACGGACTTCAGCTGCTCGAACGCGTGAACGCGGTGATCAAGAGCCCCGGCGTGCCGCAGGAGGCGCCGGTGATAGCCGCCGCCCGCGGGGCAGGGAAGACCGTCATCGGCGAGCTCGAGCTCGGCTGGCGGATGACCGACAATCCGTTCGTCGCCGTCACCGGCACGAACGGCAAGACCACCGTCACCGAGTGGCTCGGCCACGTCTTCGCGACGGCTGGAATGCCGGTCGCCGTCGCCGGCAACGTCGGCACTCCGCTCGCCTCCCTCGCGGCCGGCCTCGACCCGGACGCCACGGTCGTCTGCGAGTGCTCCTCCTTCCAGCTCGAGGACTCCGAGGCGTTCGCGCCCGAGGTGGCGGTGCTCCTCAACTTCAGCCCCGATCATCTCGACCGCCACGGGACACTCGACTCGTACCTCGACGCGAAGCTGCAGATCTTCGCCTCCCAGCCGGAGTCGGGCGTGGCGATCTACGACGCCGACGAGCCGGCGCTCGGCGATGCTGACATTGCCGGTGCCGGGCAGCGCCATCGCTACGGCATCGCCGGATGCCGTGACGGTGGTTGCACACTGTGGTTGGAAGGCGACGAGATCCGCGACGCCGACGGCCCGATCATCGGCCGGGCAGACCTCGCTCTCGCCGGCGAGCACAACCTGCGCAACGCGATGGCCGTCGCGGCCGCGGCGATCTCCGCCGGCGTCCCCCGCGATGCGGTCGCCCGGGGCCTCTCCGACTTCGTCGGCGTCCCGCACCGCCTCGAGCGGGTCGCCGAGATCGACGGCGTCGCCTTCGTCAACGACTCGAAGGCGACCAACGTCGCCGCGGCCCGGGCGGCGATGGCATCGTTCGGCGACGGCGTCCATGCGATCTTCGGCGGCAGCCTCAAGGGCGAGAGCTTCGGCGACCTCGTCCCGGCCGTCGCCGGGCACTGCGCCGCCTGTTACCTGATCGGCGAAGCGGCCGAGCAGCTCGCCGCGGACCTCGCACCGGCCGGCGTCCCGCTGCGGCGGAGCGGCGATCTCGCGACGGCGGTCGCCGACGCGGCATCTGCCGCTGGGGCCGGGGAGACGGTTCTACTTGCACCGGCGTGCGCGAGCTTCGACGCGTTCCGCGATTACGAGGATCGCGGCCGCCGCTTCCGCGAGCTCGTCGAAGGCCTGCGATGAGCAGCTTGACGAACGCGATGAGCGGGCTGCGCCTGAAGCGCGGCGGTCGCACGAGGGCGAAGACGAAGGACAAGCCGCTCGAGTACACGCTGCTGCTGACAGCGACGATGTGCCTGCTCACCTTCGGCGCGGTGATGGTCTTCAGCGCCAGCTCGAGCGCGTCGCTCCTCAACGACGGCGACAGCCTCTTCTATCTGAAGAAGACGCTGATGTTCGGGGCCGTCGGACTGATCGGCCTGAAGCTGATCTCGATGCAGCGCCTCGAGAACGTTCGCCAGCTGACCGGCGCGATCCTGATCGGCGCGGTCGGCCTGCTGCTAGTCACGAAGGTGATGGGCACGTCGGCCAACGGCGCCCAGCGCTGGCTCGCCTTCGGCCCGATCCAGATCCAGGCGTCGGAGATCGCGAAGATCGCGCTGATGCTCTACGGGGCGAGCCTGCTCGCCGACCGGCCGACGATGACGCGCGACCTCCGGACGATGCGCCCGATCCTGCTGATCACGGGCGGGATCGTCGCCCTGATCGTCGTCGAGCCCGATCTCGGCACGGCGATGGTCACAGCCTTCTCGATGGCGGCCCTGCTGATCGCCGCCGGCGCCAAGATCCGTCACCTCGCGATGATCGCCGGCGCGCTGCTCGTCCTGGTTCTGATCGCGGTCCTCATGGAGCCGTACCGGATGGCTCGCCTGACCAGCTTCATCAATCCCGGAGCCGACGCCTCCGGGGCCGGATTCCAGGGCCAGCAGGCGTCGATAGCGCTCGGCTCGGGCGGCATCTTCGGTGTCGGGATCGGCGAGAGCGTCCAGAAGGCCTTCTACCTCCCCGAGGCCCACACCGACATGATCGCCGCCGTCATCGGCGAGGAGCTTGGCCTGATCGGCATTTCGCTGCTCGTCGGCCTCTACATGCTGTTCGGCTATGCGGGCTTCAGGACCGCTCAGAAGGCGCGCGATCGCTACGGTCGCCTGCTCGCCGCCGGGTTGACGGCGATGATTCTGGTTCAGGCGTCGATCAACCTCTTCGCCGTGCTGGGCCTGGCGCCCCTGACCGGAGTGACCCTTCCATTCGTCTCCTACGGAAACAGCAGCCTGATCGTGACCCTCGCGGCCGTCGGCCTGCTGCTCAACGTGGCTGCCGGAGGCTCGGCGCGGACGGCGGCGGCGAGCACGCGACGCCGGCTCAGCGTCGTCGACGGCGGGGCGCAGAAACGCCCGGCCGCCCCACGCCGGACCACCGCATCGAGGGGAGCCTCGCGTGCGAGTGGTGATCGCAGCCGGCGGCACAGCGGGACACGTAGTGCCGGCGCTGGCCGTCGCCGCCGCGCTCGCTGAGCGGGGCGCCGAGGTCAGCTTCGTCGGCACCCGCGATCGCGCGGAGGCGGACCTGGTCCCCGCGGCGGGTTACGAGATCGACTTCCTCGACGTCACCGGAATCGACCGGCGCAACCCGGTTCGTGCCGCCGCTGCGCTCGGCAAGGCCGCGGCCGCGGTCCGGGTCGCCCGCGGTTACCTCGAGGCGCGCCGGGCGGATGCGGTGATGGGCGGCGGCGGGTACGTCGCCGCGCCGACCGGGATCGCCGCCGCATCGAAGGGCCTGCCACTCGTCCTCACCGAGGCCGACAGCCACCTCGGGCTCTCCAACCGGCTGCTCGCGCCGCGCGCCCGCCGTGTCTGCCTCGCCTTTCCGATCGACGGCCGCGACGGCGACCGCTATCTCGTCACCGGCCGGCCGGTGCCGGCGGCGGTCGGCACCTCCGACCGCGCCCAGGCCCGCGAGCGGTTCGCCATCGACGCGGATGTTCCGTGCCTTCTCATCTTCGGCGGCAGCCTTGGCGCCCTGCGGATCAACCAGGCCGCCGCTGCCGCCTTTGGGCCGGGCGGTCCGGCCGCCGACCGGCCGTTCCACGTCCTTCACATCGCCGGCGCCCGCGACTACCCGGTCGTGGCCCCCGGTCTCGAGGGCGCTTCCCGCTACACGCTGCTCGAGTACCTGCCCGACCTCGCCGACGCGCTGGCGGCCAGCGACCTCGTCCTCTGCCGCTCGGGTGGCTCCGTATTCGAGCTGACCGCCGCGGGGCGCCCGGCGATCCTCGTGCCCTACCCGTACGCGTCGGCCCGCCACCAGCACACCAACGCGCGCTGGATGGAGCGGGCGGGAGCGGCTGCCGTCGTCGAGGACGGGGAGCTCGACGCCGACCGGCTCGTCGCCGAGGTCGCCCCGCTCCTTGACGATCCCGCGCGGCTCGAGCGGATGGCCGCCGCGTCCCGGGAGATCGCCAAGCCCGACGCCGCCGACCGGGTCGCCGACGAGATCCTCGCCGCGGTCGCGTCGGAGGAGTCATCGTGACCGCCGCGCATCGCGGAGCAATCCACTTCATCGCGATCGGCGGCGCCGGGATGAGCGGCCTCGCCCTCGTCTGCGACCGCCTCGGCTATCGGGTCAGCGGTTCCGACCGCGCCGAGTCGCCCTACATCGAGCGACTGCGCGCAGCGGGGATCGAGCCGTCGATCGGCCACGACGGCGACCAGGTCCCCGCCGATGCGGAGGTCGTCGTCTCGACGGCGATCCCCGAGGACAACGTCGAGCTCGTCCGCGCTCGCGAGCGCGGGCAGAGCGTCATCCATCGCAGCGACCTGCTGGCCCGCCTCTGCGGCGACAAGCGGCTGATTGCGGTGGCGGGAGCCCACGGCAAGACCACGACCGCGGGGATGATCTCCCACGCCCTCGGGGCCGCCGGCGCCGATCCGGCCTTCCTGCTCGGCGGCGAGCTCCCCGGAGCGGGACCGTCCGGAGCCCCCGCCAATGCCGACTGGGGGAGCTCAGCGTGGGTCGTCGCCGAGGCCGACGAGAGCGACGGCAGCTTCCTGAAGGTGCAGCCCGAGGTCGCGGTCGTCACCAACGTCGAGCTCGACCATCACTCCCACTGGGGCGGCGAAGGCGAGCTGATCGAGGCGTTCGCGAAGTTCGCGGCGCCCGCGGCGGCCGTCGTCCGGCCGGCGGAAGGACGACTCGCGGCGCTGGACGGCGCCGGGCGGATCCTCGGTTTCGCCGTCGCCCCGCCTCCGGGCGCCGGCGTAGGCGCCGCGGCGGCCCTGCTCGCCACCGACGTCGAACCGGCCGAGGGCGGTTGCCGGTTCCGCGTCGTCTCCGAGGAGATCGGCGAGCGCGAGGTCCGGCTCTCGGTACCCGGCCGCCACAACGTCGCGAACGCGACCGCGGCGATCGGCGCCCTGGCCTGCGCCCTCGAGCTCGACGAGCGGCTGCCGCGCCTCGATGACCTGATCGCCGCCCTCGAGACCTTCCCGGGGATGGCCCGGCGGCTCGAGCGGAAGGGGACCCGCTCAGGTGCGGTGATCTACGACGACTACGCCCATCACCCGACCGAGGTGGCGGCATCGCTCGCCGCCCTCCGCGAGCTGCCGCACCGGCGGCTGATCGCCGTGTTCCAGCCCCACCTCTATTCGCGGACGAAGGCGCTCGCCTCGCGGTTCGGGCGGGCGCTGACGGCGGCCGACGAAATCGGCGTCCTCGACGTCTATCCCGCCCGCGAGCTGCCGGTCGGGCCACTCGAGGGTGTCAGCGGGCTCGACGTCGCCGACGCCGCGGCCGACGCCGCGCCCGGACGGCGGGTCAGCTGGTTCGGCGACATCGACCGGGCCGAACGCGTTCTCGCCGAAAGCCTGGGGGAGGGCGACCTGCTCGTCACGCTCGGGGCCGGCGACGTCTTCGAGCTCGGCGACCGCCTCGTCACGGACGGAGGGGGGTTGGAGTGAGCGCCCCGGACCTGAACGCCCCGGAGGAAATCGAGCGCGACTACGACCTCGCCCGGCTGACGACGGTCAGGGCCGGTGGTCGAGCCGACATGTTCGCCCGCGCCGGCAGCGAGGAGGAGCTGGTCGGCCTCCTGGCCTACGCCGATTCCACGGGTGCCCGGGTAGGAGTGGTGGGCTCGGGATCGAATCTCCTCGTATCGGACGATGGATTTCGAGGCCTCGTGCTCAAACTCGATCGTGACCTCGCGCGAATCGAGCGCGAAGGCGAGCGCCTGCTCTGCGGCGCCGGCGTCCGGCTGCCGTCCGCGGCTGCGAAGTCGGCGGGGTGGGGCCTCACCGGCCTGGAGTTCGGGGTCAACATCCCCGGCACCGTCGGCGGGGCCGTGCGGATGAACGCGAACGCCTACGGCGGCGAACTCGCGAAGACGCTCGACTGGGTGACGGTCTGCACTCCGAAGGGGTCGGAGCGACGGACCCCCGACCAGCTCGGCTTCTCCTATCGTCACTCGAACCTGACCGACGGCGAGGTCGTCGCCCGGGCGCAGTTCTCGCTGGCCCAGTCCGACCCCGAGTCGGTCAAGGCGACGCTGGCGGGCATGCGCACGAAACGCCGGGAGGCGCAGCCGTCGGGAATCAAGACCTTCGGCTCGACCTTCAAGAACCCCGACGACGAACGCGCCGGCGGTCGCTCGTCCGGGCAGCTCCTCGACGCCGCCGGATGCCGCGGCCTCCGGATCGGGGGCGCGAGCTTCTCTGCGAAGCACGCGAACTTCGTCGACAACGACGGGACGGCGACGACTGCCGACATCCTCGCCCTGATGGCGGAGGGTCGCCGGCGGGTTCACGAGCTGACCGGCGTCGTCCTCGAGCCCGAGGTCCAGGTCCTCGGCGAGGTCGAGTGGCCCGCTGATTGGGACCTCGGCGAAGCGGGGAGCGACGACTGATGAGCGCTCGAGCGGGACGCGTGACCTCGCGGCGGCCGGCCATCTCGATGCCGTCGTGGCCGCGGCTCCGCAACCGACTGATCGTCGCGCTGATCGTCCTCGCCGCGCTTGCGGCCGCGTACGTCTTCTGGTTCCGCGACTCGTCGTTCGTTCAGATCGAGACCGTGAACGTGACCGGGGCGAATGTCGCGCCCGGGGTCGAGGAGGAGCTCAGCTCCGCCGCGACGGGGCTCAGCACCCTGCACCTCGACCGCGGCGCGATCGAGGCGGCGGTCGCGGACAACCCCGCGGTCGTCGCGCTGAAGATCCAGACCGACTTTCCCCATGCCGTGACGATCGACGTCGAGAGCCGGACGCCCGCCGGCTGGCTCGACGTCGATGGCGGCACCCTGATCTCCGCCGACGGAACGGTCCTCGGAACCGGGGTCGACCGGCCCGACGGGGTCCCGGAGATCGCCGGGAGCGGCGACGCCATCGCCGAGCGCGCCACCGGCGCCGAGCTCGCGTCTGCTCGGGTCCTCGGCGCGGTGCCGGCGCCCCTCCAGGAGCAGGTCGTCAAGGCGACCGTCGATGACCAGCACGGCGTCGTCGTCGCGCTCAACGGCGGCATCGAGCTGCGCTTCGGCAGCCCCGGAGCAGCGGACCAGAAGTGGCGCGCGGCAGCCGCCGTCCTCGCGGATCCGAAGCTCACCAGCGCCGTCTACATCGACCTCTCGGTGCCGTCCCGACCCGTCGTCGGGTAGGTCCAGGCGACCCTCGACTCGCACATGAGGGATGGAAAAGTCTCAACCGCTGGTTGAGACAGCGATCTTGCAGAGCGATTAAGGTGGCGTTGACAGCCGTGAGGTTGTGACTTACTTTGGCTGCAGTTTGCGGGCACGGGGCGCGCAAACACTCAACTCTTACTCAAGCTCCGGACGGAACAGAGAAAGGCAAGTGAAGCTCAGATGGAGGCTTCCAGTTACCTCGCGGTGATCAAGGTTGTCGGCGCCGGCGGCGGCGGCACGAATGCGGTGTCACGCATGGTCGACGCAGGACTCAAGGGGGTCGAGTTCCTCGCCGTCAACACCGACGCGCAGGCGCTTCGCTCCTGCGACGCCGACGTCAAGCTCGCGATCGGCCAGGAGCTGACCCGCGGACTCGGCGCGGGCGGTCAGCCCGAGGTCGGTGCCGGAGCCGCGGCCGAGAGCCGCGACGACATCAAGGAGGCGCTCAAGGGCGCCGACATGGTCTTCGTCACCGCCGGTGAGGGAGGCGGCACCGGAACCGGTGCGGCCCCCGTCATCGCCGAGATCGCCAAGCAGGAGATCGGCGCCCTCACGGTCGGCGTCGTCACCAAGCCGTTCGAGTTCGAGGGCGCCAAGCGCATGCAGCAGGCCCTCGACGGGATCGAGAAGCTCCGCAACGAGGTCGACACGCTGATCATCGTTCCGAACGAGAAGCTGCTCAACATCGTCGAGCGCCGCGAGCCGATCAGCGAGGCGTTCCGCAAGGCCGACGACATCCTCCGCCAGGGCGTCCAGGGGATCACCGACCTGATCACCGTCCCCGGCCTGATCAACCTCGACTTCGCCGACGTCCGGGCGATCATGTCCGACGCCGGATCCGCCCTGATGGGCATCGGCAACTCCTCCGGCGAGAGCCGCGCGGCCGAGGCCGCAAAGGAGGCGATCTCCTCGCCGCTCCTCGAGTCGGCGATCGACGGCGCCACCGGCATGCTCCTGAACATCACCGGTGGTGAGGACATGGGCCTCTTCGAGGTCAACGAGGCCGCCGAAGTCGTCGCCAGCACCGCCGACAAGGGCGCCAACATCATCTTCGGCGCCGTCGTCGACAACACGATGGGCGACGAGCTCCGCGTCACCGTCATCGCGACCGGATTCGAGGGCTTCGAGATGCTCGCCCGCCGTCCGGCCGAGGTGCGCCGGCGCAGCCGCCGTCGCGGCGTCCAGCCCCCGAGCGACCGGGAGATCCGCTCGCTCGAGGTCTCCGACGACGACATCGACATCCCGCCCTTCCTGCGCTGAGAGGCCGCCATACGGCGTCCTCGTCGCCTCGCGGCCCTGGGGGGCCGCGTCGGCTCCTGCGTCCTTGACCTGCGGGCTCTCAGCCTCCGCAGGCTTGCGCCCAGCTTGTGCGCTGGCCTGCGCTAGTCCTGGAGGCCGAGGATCAGCTCGCGGATCGCGCCGGGGTAGCGGTAGGTGAGGCCACCGTGCTTGCCGTCGAACAGGTCGATCGTGTGGGCGACGCCGAGCTTGTCGAGCTCGGCGGCGAACGCGGTCGCGCCGAGGTCGAGGTAGTACTCGTCGCCGCGGCCGGCGTCGATGTAGATCCGGCGCATCGAACGCAGGGCCTCGGCATGGCGGGGGGCCATGACGACCGGGTCGTGGTCGAGCCAGAGGCCCCAGACGTCCTGGTCGATGCGGCCGTCGACCGGGTCGAACGGCAGCAGCGCCTTGCCGGGCCGGTCCGGGTCCGGCGAGTAGCAGGCGGCGTAGCCGTACATCTCGATCGGGCCGCCGTGAAGGCTGTAGTCGAAGGGGTCGGCCTCGGCGAGCTGCTCGAAGAAGACGTCGTATGAGGACTCGAAGTTGTCCCGCAGCGTCCTGATCGTCGCCGCGAAGCTCGGCGGCATCGAGAGCTCAAAGAGCGCGTCGCCGGCGTGGGTCGCGAGCGCCGAGAAGACGTCGGGGCGCATCATCGGGACGACCATGGCGCCGTAGCCGCCCGACGACTTGCCGGTGATGCCGCGGTGATCGCGGTCGGGTGCTGTCGGGTAGCGCTCGTCGATGAACGGCACGACCTCGTCGCAGAGGTGGGACTGGTAGCGGCCGGTCCCGGGCGAGTCGAGGAACTGCGAGCCGCCGTAGCTCGTCCAGCAGTCGACCATGACGACGATCGCGTCCGGGCACTCCGGCGAGGCGAGCATCGCGTCCATCCGTTCGATGAACGTCGGCTCAAAGGCGCTGCGGCTCGTCCACATGTCGAGCTGGCCCGTGTAGCCCTGGATCACATAGATGCAGGGGAGCGGGCGCGGGTGGTCGAGCTCGACGCCCGGGGGGCGGAGCACGTAGAGCGGCCGCCGCGCCGGGTCGCCGAGCGGGTTGTCGGCGAGGAGATCGGATTCGACGACGAGGCGGTCGAGAGTCCCGGCGAGTGGGCTGCTCCAGGGTCGGCCGAGGTCGTCGTCGGGTGCTGGGTTCTCGTGGATCAGGCGCATTCGCCAACCCTAGCCCGGCCGAGCGAGGGCCGCGGCGAACCGCCGCGGCCCTCGTCGTGCCGGCCGGGGGTCAGCCGGTCGTGGCCTTCGTCACCGTCGTCCCGAGGACGAGACCGCCGGTGAAGGCGGACGTCCCGAATGCGCCGTTGAGAGCGTCGGCCGCTCCCTGGGTCAGCGCTGCGCTGACGCCGGCGAGGCGGATCGTCCCCTTGTCGACGGAGGCGTCGAGTCCGGCCAGATCGAGGTCGAGGATCGATACCCGATCCGGACCCAGCTTGGCCGTCAGATCGGGATCCTCGTCGATCTGGATGTCGAACCTCGTCAGCTCGACCGTGGTCGAGCCGTCCGTCAGCGCGATGCCGCCGCTGTGGCGGATCGTCCCGGCGAACGTCTTCGCGTCAACCCGGCCGCCCGTGATCGGGAATGCCAGCGAACCGTCCGGCTTCGCCGACGCGGGGCCGACCGGCGCGGCGCTGATGCCGAGGCTGGTCAGGGCCGCGGCTGCGTCCGGATCGAGGGTCAGACGTGTGTCGCCACCCCTGGTCTTCACCGACTCGGGCTTTGCGAGCGTCGTCGTCGTCCCGACCGGGATGCCGGCCTTGAACAGCTTCACGCCGAAGGTCGCGTTCAGAGCCTTCGCCGCGGTGCCGGTCAACACCGCCTTGACGCCGCTGATCTGGGTGTCGAGGCCCTTGCGCGTGATCTTGGCCTTGCCGGTCTTCAGCTTCAGCAGCGGTACCCGCGCCTTGCCGACCTCGGCGGTCAGCCGATTCCGGTCGCCGAGCTCGATCACGAAGGACTTGGCAGCCAGCGACTTGCCGCCCGCCTTGAACTTGAGGCCACCCGAGTGGCGGATCGAGCCCTTCGCATTGCCGCTGTCGATCCCGCCGCCGGTGATCGGGAACGTGACTTTCCCGCCCTTTGCCGCCGCGGGCTTCAGGACCTTCAGTCCGACCCCGTTTGCGGCCAGGACCTTCGCGGTTCCGGCGTCCAGCTTCAGCGTCGTCTTCCCGCCCGCAAGCGGATCGTGCGCCTGTGCGGCCGCCGGGAGCAGCACGGCGATCGCCAGGGCGATTAGGCCGATCCCTGCGGCTGCTGTTCGGTGTCTCATCTCGTATTGACCTCCGGTTGGTGGTTTGGTTACCGGTGTCTACGAGTCGCTGGCCGGGTTCGGTTGGAAACCTCTGGTGCCGGGGCAGTCGATCCGTCAGGATTGGTCGCTCCGTGGTGGTTTCCTCCGACGCGATCGACAGCCGACAGCTCGCCGGACGCCTTGCCGACGGCGATCCGGACGCGATGCGGGATATCTACGACCGCTACGGCCGCGCAACGTTTGGTTTCCTCCTTCAGGCCCTCGGCGATCGACCGGCCGCCGAGGACGTCCAGCAGCAGGTCTTCCTCGACGTCTGGCGTTCGGCGGAGACATACGATCCGGAACGGTCCGGGCTGCTTACCTGGATCATGGCGATCGCTCGCAACCGAGCGATCGACCACCACCGCCGACGAATCCCCGTCCCGAGCGGGGACCTTCGCGAGCGGGAGAGCTCCGACGGGAGCGCGGGCGGGATCGACGAGCTGGCCGAGCGCTGGCGGATCGCTGCGCTCCTCGAACGCCTCCATGCCGAGGAGCGCGAGGTCTTGCGGCTCCGCTTCTACGAGGACCTGACCCAGCGCGACATCGCCGACCGTCTCGGGATGCCGCTCGGCACGGTGAAGATGAGGATGGTCGACGGACTCGGCCGTCTGCGACAGTTGATCGCCGAGGTCCGATGAGTGGTAGCGGCGACATCCGAAGGAATCCCGACCCGATCGAGTACCTGGTCGGAGAGCTCGACGAGGAGGAACGCACCGCGTTCGAGTCGCGGCTGCGCGAGGACCCCGTGCTCCGCGAGGAGGTCGCCGAGGCGGAGTCGCTCGTGTTCTCCCTGCGAGAGCTTCCCGGGGAGGGCTGGACGCCCGTCGACCCGCCGCCGCTGGCGATGGACGTGAACGGCAGTGCCGTGCCGCGTGATGCCGGCGCGGCGGATGGCGGAGCCGGTGTCCCCGATGTCCCGGCCACCCGGACCGGCCTGCTCGACCGCTTCCGGATCCCGGTACTGGCCGGGGCCGCTGCTGCGCTCCTCGCCGGCGGGATCGCGCTCGGTGTCCTGCTCGCCGGCGACAACGACGCGTCTCCGGGTGCCACTGCTGCCGAGGTTCTCTCGAGCAGCCGGCTGAGCCCCGCCGGTCAGCTTGGCCGGCAATCGCGTGGCTCCGCCGAGGTGCTTCGCGGCGCCGACGGCGAACAGGGCCTCTCGATCTCAGTGAGCGGAATGCCGGCGACCGCGCCCGGCCGCTACTACGAGCTCTGGCTGATGCGCGGCGGAGAGCTGGTCTCGCTCGGCGGCTTCAAGGTCGGGGCCGGCGGTCGCCGCGATCTCGAGGTACCGCTTCCGGTCGACCCGGCCGATTACCGGCTCATCGACATCTCCCTCGAGCGCGCCGACGGTGGCCCGGGGCATTCGGCCGTCTCGCTGCTTCGCGGCCCGGCCTGAGCCGCTCGCCCGACGCCGCCGGGCCCCGCTAGCCTGCCCCGCGTGACCGCCGAGCAGCTTCGCCGGACCCCGCTCTTCGACGAGCACGTCGCCGCCGGTGGTCGCCTCGTCCCGTTCGCCGGCTGGGAGATGCCCGTCCAGTACGAGGGCGTCGCCGCCGAGCACGCGGCCGTCCGCGAGCGCAGCGGCATGTTCGACGTCTCCCACATGGGCCAGATCAAGACCTCGGGCCCCGACGCGTCGCGCTTCCTCCAGCATCTCGTCAGCAACGACGTCGAGAAGCTCGCGCCCGGCGGGGCCCAGTACTCGTGCCTCTGCGCCGACGACGGCGGCATCCTCGACGACCTCTTCACATACCTGCTCGAAGACGGCACCTACATGACCGTCTCGAACGCAGCCAACCACGAGTCGGACCTCGCTCGCTTCCGCGAGATCGGGGCCGGCTACGACGTCGAGGTCGAAGACCTCGCGCCGGCTCACGCGATGCTCGCCGTCCAGGGGCCCGAGGCCCGGGCGGTCGTCGCCGGCCTCACCGACGGCGAGCTTCCGGCGCGGATGCGAACAGCGATCCTCGACGTCGCCGGATCGCAGGCGCTCGTCTGCGGCACCGGGTACACCGGCGAGGACGGCGTCGAGATCATCCTCGGCAACGACGGCGTCGTCGAGCTCTGGCGCGCGCTTCTTACCGCCGGCGTCACTCCCTGCGGACTCGGCGCCCGGGACACGCTTCGGCTCGAGGTCTGCTTCCACCTGCATGGCAACGACATGGGCCCGGATCGGAACCCGATCGAGGCCGGGCTCGGCTGGTGCTGCAAGGAGGAGACGACCTTCGCGGGTTCGGAGGCCGTTGCGGCGGCGCGCTCCGACGGGACGACCGAGAAGCTCGTGGCCTTCGCCATCCCCGACCGCGGCATCCCACGTCCCGGCAACCCGATCCTCGCCGGCGGCGAGCCGATCGGAGCCGTGACGAGCGGGACGTTCTCGCCCTCGCTGGGCATCGGCATCGGGATGGGATACGTTCGCAGCGAATTCGCCGAGCCGGACACCGCGATCGAGATCGACGTTCGCGGCAGACACCGTCAGGCGGAGATCCGCCCGAAGCCCCTGTACGCGAAGAGCAACTGAAAGCGACCGACGAAAGGACCCCATGGCGACCGAGGAGAGCTACCCCGACGACCTCCGCTACCACCCCGAGCACGACTGGGCGAAGGTCGACGGCGACGAGGCCACCTTCGGCGTCACCTGGTTCGCGCAGGACTCGCTCGGTGACGTCGTCTTCTTCGACCCGCCCGAGGTCGGCGCGACCGTAAGCAAGGACGACCCCTACACCGAGGTCGAATCCGTCAAGGCCGTCTCCGACGTGATCGCCCCGCTCAGCGGCGAGATCCTCGCCGTCAACGACGAGGCCGGCACGAACCCGGAGTTGATCAATACCGACCCCTACGGCAAGGGCTGGATGGTCAAGGTCAAGCTCAGCGACCCGGCCGAGGTGGAAGAACTCCTAGACGCGGGCGCTTACCGGGAGCTGATCGCCGAGTAGATAACTCCGACCGGTCGGACCCGTTCTCTAACCTGCCCGGGGTGAGCGGCTACACCTCCGTCACCGGCGACGAGCGTCGCGAGATGCTCGAGGCAATCGGCGTCTCCTCGATCGAGGAGCTCTTCGACGTTCCCGAGGGGGTCCGGCTCGACCGCGCGCTCGATCTGCCCGACGGCCTCAGCGAAGCCGAGGTCTACGAGCGGATGCGGGATCTCGCATCCCGGAACGCCGACGCCGAGTCCGAGGTCTGCTTCCTCGGCGCCGGGATGTACGACCACTACGCGCCGGCGATCGTCGATGCGATCGTCTCCCGCTCCGAGTTCCTGACGCCGTACACGCCGTACCAGCCCGAGATTTCGCAGGGCGGTCTGCAGGCGATGTTCGAGTTCCAGACGGCGATGACAGAACTGACGGGCCTGCCGCTCTCGAGCGCCGGGCTCTACGAGGGCCCCTCGACCGTCGCCGCCGCCGGCTACCTGGCGATCGGGGCGACGAAGCGACGCCGGTTCGTCGTCTCCGGCGGCGTCAACCCGCAGTCGCGCGAGACGCTCGCGACCTACAGCGCCGGCTATCCGGCCGAGATCGCCGAGGTCCCGCTCGCCGACGGCCACACCGACCTCGACGCCCTCGCCGCGGCCGTCGACGACGAGACCGCCGCCGTCTTCGTCCAGTACCCGAACTTCATCGGCACGGTCGAAGACCTCGAGCCGATCGCCGAGATCGCTCACGCGGCCGGCGCGCTGCTGATCGCCGCCTGCGACCCGATTGCGCTCGGCATCCTCCGCACGCCGGGCGACTGCGGCGTCGACATCGCCGTCGGCGAGGGTCAGCCGCTCGGCAACCGCCTCGACTACGGCGGCCCGTCCTTCGGCTTCTTCTGTGCGACGGAGGCCCAGATCCGGCGGATGCCCGGCCGGATCGCCGGCGAGACGACCGACGTCGACGGCCGTCGCGGCTTCGTGCTCGCCCTGCAGACCCGCGAGCAGCACATCCGCCGGGAGAAGGCCACCCACAACATCTGCACGGCCCAGGCGTTGAACGCGCTCGGCGGGATGATCTACCTGAGCTGGCTCGGGCGGAACGGGCTCGTCGAGCTCGGCGAGCTCCTCGTCCGCCGCACGCACTACGCCCGCGAGCGCCTCGCCGCCCTCGACGGCGTCGAGGCACTCAATGGCGGCCCGGTCGTCCGCGAGTTCGCGATCACCTTCGACGCCCCGGTGGAGCGCGTCCTCGACCATTGCGCCGCCCGCGGCATCGCCGCCGGCGTTCCGCTCGGCACCGAGTACGGCAACGGCCTCCTCGTCGCGATCACCGAACAGCGGACGATCGCCCAGATCGACGCGCTCGCCGCCGCGATCGGCGAGGCCGTCGCGAGCGCCACCGCAGCCGACCGGCAGGGGGCGGGTGTCGCGTGAGCGCTGAGACCGTCAACCCGCCGGCGACCGCCGAGGTGCCGACGCCCATGCAGCGCGACAGCGCGACGACCATCTACGAGCGCTCGGTCGCCGGTCGCCGCGCCGCCGCCACCCCCGCCTCGGGCGTCCCCGGCGGCGACGTCCCGATCGAGGACCTGATCCCGGCGAAGCTCCTCCGCGAGCAGCCGGCGCGCCTCCCCGAGGTCTCAGAGCCCGAGATCGTCCGCCACTACAACCGGCTCTCGCGCCGCAACTTCGACCTCGACTCGGGCATCTACCCGCTCGGCTCCTGCACGATGAAGCACAACCCGCGTCTCAACGAGCGCGTCGCCGCGCTCCCCGGCCACGCCCGCCTCCACCCGGCCCAGCAGCCCGACCGCGCCCAGGGCGCACTCGAGCTGATGTGGTCGCTGGAGCGCTCGCTGAGCGAGATCTGCGGGCTCCCGCACGTGAGCCTTCAGCCCTCGGCCGGCTCCCACGGCGAGCTCGCCGGCCTGTTGCTGACCCGCGCCTTCCATGACGCCAACGGCGAGGGCGAGCGGCGGACCCGCGTGCTGACGCCCGACACCGCCCACGGCACCAACCCGGCCTCGGTGACGATGGCCGGCTACGAGGTGGTCAAGGTTGCCACGAACCCCGACGGCGGCGTCGACCTCGACGACCTCCGGGCCAAGACCGACGACCGGGTCGCCTGCCTGATGCTCACCAATCCGAACACGCTCGGCCTTTTCGACACGAACATCGCCGAGATCACCGGGATCGTCCGCGAGGCGGGGGGGACGCTCTATTACGACGGCGCCAACCTGAACGCGATCATGGGCCACTCGCGCCCCGGCGACATGGGCTTCGACATCGTCCACGTCAACCTCCACAAGTCGTTCAGCCAGCCGCACGGCGGCGGCGGGCCCGGGTCCGGTCCGATCGCCGTCTCCGAGCGGATCGAACCGTTCCTGCCGGTGCCGCGCATCGAGCGCGTCGAGGCCGGCTCCGGCGAACGGCGCGAACGGCTCCCAAGGCTCGAGTAACGGCGGACCGCACGCCCGCTTCGAGCTCCGCGGCGCCGACGGGCATCCGCAGTCGATCGGCCGCCTGCGCGGCTTCCAGGGCAACTTCGGCGTCTTCGTCCGCTCCTACGCCTACATCCTCAGCCTCGGCGGCGACGGCCTCGCCGAGGCGTCGGAGACCGCCGTCCTCAACGCCAATTATCTGCTCGCGAGGATGAGCGAGGGACGCGCCGGCCGCTACCTGCCGATCGCCTTCGACCGGCGGCCGATGCACGAGTTCGTCCTCTCCGGCAGCGAGGCGAAGAAGGAGCTCGGCGTCAAGACGCTCGACATCGCCAAGCGCCTGCTCGACCACAACATGCACCCGCCGACCGTCTACTTCCCGCTGCTCGTCGACGAGGCGATGATGATCGAGCCGACCGAGACGGAGACCCGCGAGTCGCTCGACGGCTTCGCCGACGCGGTCGAAGCGATCCTCGCCGAGGCCGAAGACGACCCGGAGATCGCCCGGCAGGCGCCCTATACGACGCCGGTCCGCCGCCTCGACGAGGCCGGCGCCGCACGCAACCCGGTCGTCCGCCAGACCTTCTAGAGGCCCGCCGGCAGATCCTGCTCGAGCTCGAGGACGGGCGCGAACGGATCCCCGTCCCGTTCGAAGCGCTCGAGTACCTGCGCGGCGGTGAAGCGGAGCTCGTCCGGGTCGCCCGACGCCGCGGTCCGCTCGACCTCGCTCCAATGCAGCGGCGTCGAGGCCGTCGGCTGCGACCGCGCCCGCATCGAGTAGACGGCGACGGTGGTCTTCGTGGTCGTGTTCTGGCTCCAGTCGATGAAGACCTTGCCGGGGCGCAGCGACTTCGTCATCTGCGAGGTCACGAGCTCCGGCTCGGAGTTCTCCATCGCCCGGGCGACCGCCCTGGCGTACGGCTTCGTCGTCTCGTAGGTCAGCTCGCCGTTGAGCGGCACGTAGACCTGCATCCCCTTCGACCCCGACGTCTTCGGGAACGACTCCAGTCCGAGCTCGGAGAACAGGCCGCGCAGCCGCAGGGCGACCGCGCAGCACTCGGCGATCGTCGCCGGCTCGCCCGGATCGAGGTCGAACGCGAGCACGCTCGGCCGCTCGAACTCCGTCGCCGTCGCCAGCGACGGATGCAGCTCGATCGCCGCGAGCTGGGCGAGCCAGATCAGCGTCGGCAGGTCATCGCAGACGCAGAAGTCGATGGTCCCGCCACGGCTGCCGACGTTGATCGCCGTCGTCCGGACCCAGTCGGGCCGGTGGGCCGGGCTGTTCTTCTCGAAGAAGCTCTTGCCCTCGACACCGTCGGGGAAGCGGACGACGGTCAGCGGCCGGTTGCGGAGATGGGGGAGGAGGGCCGGCGCGATCCGCGCGTAGTAGTCGATGACCTCGCCCTTGGTGAAGCCGGCCTCCGGGTAGAGGACCTTGCCGAGGTTTGTTATCGACAGCCGCCGGCCGTCGATCTCTACTTCGCGGCCTTCGCCCTTGACTTGCTCTTCGCCTTCGCCGCCGGCTTCTTGGCGGTCGATTTCGCTGACTTCGCCGGCTTCGCGGTGCTCTTCTTCGGCTTCGCGGCCGGCTTGCGCTCGGCGCCGCCGCTGAGCTCGTCGCCCTTGATCGCGGCGAGCGATTCCTCGAGCGCGGCCATCAGGTCGGGGGCCTTGGTCGCCTTCGGGCTCTCGGCCTTGGCGGCCATGACGTCCTCGCCCGCGGCCTTGCGCTCGATCAGGCTGAGGAGCTCGGCGCGGTACTCGTCCTGGTAGCCGCTCGGCTCGAAGTCGGTGGAGAGGGACTCGATCAGCTGCTTGGCCATTTCGATCTCCTGCTTGCGAGGAGGCGTCTCCGGCTCCTCGCCGAGCAGGCCCTCGAGCTGCGTGGCCGGGACGACCTCGTCGGCGAAGCGCATCGTCGCCAGCGTCAGGACGCCGTCGCCGGCCCTGATCGCGGCCAGGCTCTCGCGGTTGCGGAGCACGAAGCGGGCGATCGCGACCTTGCGCTGCTCGTTCATCGCCTCGGCGAGGAGGGCGTAGGCCCGCTCAGCGCCCGGCGCGGGGCCGAGGTAGTAGGGCTGGTTGAAGTAGATCGGGTCGATCTGGTCGAGGTCGACGAAGTCCTCGATCTCGATCGCCTTCGAGCGCTTCGGCGAGAGCGAGTCGAGCTCCTCGCGGGAGAGGATCACGTACTGCTCGGGGGAGATCTCGTAGCCCTTGACGAGGTCCTCGTAGGCGACCTCTTCGCCGTCGGTCTCAGCCACGCGTTTGTGGCGGACGCGCGATCCGTCCTTCTCGCGCAGCTCGCGGAAGCGAATCGCTTTGCTCGAGACCGCCGAGTAGAGCTTCACGGGCACGTTGAGGAGCCCGAAGGTGATCGTCCCTGTCCAGATCGCGCGAGGCATGAGTGCAGTCTTTCGACGATACCGCGCAGCTTCCGCCTGAAACACCGGAGCCGGGCGCGATCTTGCGGCCCTCCGGCCCTGGTGACCGTAATCGTGGGATACCCGTCTTGACAGACAGCGGCGGCGACCGGAGGATGTCCCCATGTCCGCACCGGCCGCTCCGCGCATCGCCTTCGTCGCCTACACGGGAGTCGAGGCGCTCGACGTCACCGGGCCGTGGGAGGTCCTGCACACCGCGGGCCTGATCGCCGGACGCGTGCCCGAGCTCGCCTGTTTCACTGCCGGCGGCCGCGACGTCCGCAGCAGCAGCGGGCTGACCTTTCGGGCCGACGGCGACCTCGACGACATCGGATCCGGCGTCGACACGCTCGTCGTCCCCGGCGGGGTCGGCGTGCTTGCGGCAGTCGCCGACGCCGATCTCGTCGCCGCCGTCGGCACCGCCGCGAGGACCGCTCGGCGGACGGCGGCGGTCTGCACCGGCGCCTTCCTGCTCGCGGAGGCCGGGCTGCTCGACGGCCGTCGCGCGACGACCCACTGGGCGAGCTGCGACCGCCTCGCCGAGCGCTACCCGGCGATCGCGGTGGAGTCCGATCCGATCTTCGTCCGCGACGGCGACGTCTACACCTCGGCGGGCGTGACGGCCGGCATGGACCTGGCCCTGGCGCTCGTCGACGAGGATCACGGCGCCGAAGTCGCCCTGCAGACGGCGCGGATGCTCGTCGTCTACGCCCGCCGCCCCGGCGGGCAGGCGCAGTTCTCGGTCCAGCTCGCCCACCAGCTCGCCGAGCGCGAGCCGATCCGCGAGCTCCAGGCTTGGATCGGCGAGCACCTCGACGACGATCTCTCGGTCGCCGATCTCGCGGCACGGGTCCATCTCTCGGAGCGCCAGTTCGCCCGCGTCTTCCGCAGCGAGGTCGGTGCCACCCCCGCTGACTACGTCGAGGGCCTTCGGGTGGAGCGCGCCCGCACCGTCCTAGAGACCGGTTCCGTCCCGCTCGAGGCGGTCGCCCGCCGCTGCGGCTTCGCGGGCGCCGAGGTCATGCGGAGGGCCTTCCAGCGACGACTCGGCACCAGCCCGAGCGAATACCGACAGCGATTCCGGCCGCCCACGGCCGCCTGACAGAGGAGAGACGAATGCAGATCGCAATCCCCATCTACCCCGCGTTCACCGCGCTCGATGCGATCGGGCCCTACGAGGTCCTCCAACGGCTGCCGGGCGCCGAGGTCGTCTTCTGCAGCGAGACGGCGGGGGAGGTGCGGACCGAGCAGGGAATGCTCGGCATCGTTGCCGACCGGTCTCTCGCCGACGTCCGCTCCCCGGACGTGGTCGTCGTGCCCGGCGGCACCGGGACCCGCTTTCTCCTCGACCGCGACGGGCCCTACGCCAGCTGGCTCGCCGCCGTCCACGAGACGACGACCTGGACTACCTCGGTCTGCACCGGATCGCTTCTGCTCGCCGCCGCGGGCATCCTCGACGGCGTCGACGCTACAACGCACTGGGCCGTACGCGGATTGCTCGGCGAATGCGGCGCGAACCCGGTCGCCGAGCGCGTGGTCGAGCGCGGCAAGGTGATGACGGCGGCCGGCGTCTCGTCGGGGATCGACATGGCCCTGCAGCTCGCCGAGCGGATCGCCGGCACCGACGTCGCCAAGGCGATCCAGCTCGGCATCGAGTACGACCCGGATCCGCCGTTCGAGACCGGCTCGCTCGAGAAGGCGCCGCAGGCAATCGTCGAGCTGACCGGCCTCGCCCTCGTCGAGGAGGACGGGCGCGCAATCGCCCACCATTCCCTCGGCGAGACGACGGCAGGGTAGATTCCCCGCCCGTGAGCGCGGGCGCAACAAAGCGACGGATCTTCTCCGGCATTCAGCCGACGGGGCGCAAGCACCTCGGCAACTACATCGGCGCCATCCGTCAGTACGTCGAGGGCCAGGACAGCCTCGACGCCAGTGCAGGCGAGGACGCGATCTACTGCATCGTCGACCTGCATGCGATCACTCTCGACTACGACCCGGCCGAGCTTCGCGAGCGCGTCCACGACACGACGGCGATCCTGCTCGCCGCCGGGCTCGACCCAGAGCGGTGCACCCTCTTCCGCCAGGGCGACGTCCGCGAGCACACCGAGCTCTGCTGGCTCCTCGGCGCCGTCACCGCCTGGGGCGACCTCAACCGGATGCACCAGTGGAAGACGAAGCGGGAGATGGTCGAGCAGCGGACGGGCGCCTTCGTCTCCGCCGGTCTCTTCAACTATCCGATCCTGCAGTCGGCCGACGTCCTCGCCTACCGGGCGACCGACGTCCCCGTCGGCGACGACCAGCGCCAGCACATCGAGCTGACGCGGGAGACGGCGCGTCGCTTCAACGAGCGCTTCGGCGAGACCCTCGTCGTGCCCGAGCACCGCGTTCCCGAGGTCGGCGCACGGATCATGGACCTGCAGGACCCGACGAGCAAGATGTCGACGACGGGAGGCGCCGTGAACGGGACCGTCTACGTCCTCGAGGAGCCCGATGCGATCCGCAAGAAGTTCCGCAGCGCCGTCACCGACTCCGGGCGCGAGGTGCGCCGCGGTGGGCCCGACGGCGGCAAGGAGGGGATCGAGAACCTGATCGAGATCCTCTGCGTCGCTCGCGGGATCGGGCCCGAGGAGGTCGAGGCCGAGTTCGAGGGCAGTGGCTACGGCGACTTCAAGGCGGCCGTCGGCGAGGCTGTCGTCGAGTTCCTCGCGCCCGTCCGCGAGCGCTACGCCGCGCTGCGCGAGGACCCGGCCGAGCTCGAGCGGGTACTCGCTTTCGGAGCTGAAAAGGCCCGCGCGGTCGCGGCGCCCGTCCTCGCCGACGTGCGCGACGCGATGGGCGTCGCCGAGCCGCGCTGAGCCTCAGCCGCGGGGAATCGCCATCAGCCGGCGGCGCTCGTCGTCGCTGAGGCGCTCGATCGCGTAGCGGAGCATCGTTCTCGGCATCGCCGGCGCGTGGGCCTCGAGGAAGGCGACCAGCCTCGGCTCGTCGACCTTGCCGGCCTCGCGGAGCATCCAGCCGCAGGCCTTGTGGATCAGGTCGTGGCGATCGCCGATCAGGGCCGCGCTGAGCGCGAACGTGTCGTCGAGCTCGCCGACCCTGATGAAGGCGCTCGTCGCGACGATCGCGATCCGCCGCTCCCAGAGGTCGGCCGATCCGGCCAGTTCGTAGAGCGGTTCGCGCGACCGCTCGAGGAGGTGGAGGCCGACGATGTCGCGGCAGGAGACGTCGACGAGGTCCCAGTTGTCGATCCGCCCGGTCGAGGCGAGGTAGGCGTCGTAGACCTCCTGTCGCGCCGCCGGCTCGTCGGCGTACAGCTGGACCATCAGCAGCAGGGCGACGAGGCGTTCCTCGTGGACCTCGCTCGCGAGCAGCGCCAGGCAGTCCGCGAGCGGGAGGCCGCGGTTGGCCCGGGCGACGCGCCGGCAACCGGGCACGCGGACGCCGATGAAGACGTCGCCCTCGCCGTACTCCCCGGGGCCGGTCTTGAAGAACCGCAGGAGCCCGGGGACACGGTCGGGCTCGGCGATCGCATGCAGTTCCTCGCGAATTGCGGAGACTCGGCCGCTCATCGCCCCGAGACTATGCCTCCGGCGCGCCCACCGACCGGTCCCGCGCCTAGTCTTTGAGCCGTGCGCACCGCCGACCTCGAGCTCGACCTCGACGTCTTCGCCGGGCCGTTCGACCTGCTCCTGGCGATCGTCCTCCGCGAGGAGATCAGCCTGCTCGAAGTCGAGCTGGGCGCGATCGTCCTCGCCTACCTCGAGCATCTCGACGAGGAGGGCGAGCTCGACCTCGAGGCGGCGACCGAGTTCCTCGTCCTGATCGCTGCCCTGCTCGAGCTCAAGTCCCGGCTCATGCTGCCCACCGAGGAGGAGCCGGAGCTCGACCTCGGGCCCGAGGAGGCCGCCGACGAGCTGCTGGCCCGGATGCTCGAGTACCGCCGCTACAAGGACGCCGGCGCAATGCTCGCGGGGCGGTTCGCGAACGAGTCCCCCTACCTGTACCGGTCGGCGCCCCTGCCGATCGAGCTGCGCAGGATCTCCCTGGAGGCATCGCGGCAGGCGTACGACCCCGATCGGCTCGGCGTCGCGCTCGGCGACCTGCTGACCCCGCCGCCCGTCGTCGACACCAGCCACATCCGGCCAACCGTTTCCCTGGAGCTTCGCCTCGACGTCCTCCGCGGGCTGCTCGGGCGCGCGGGCCGCGTCGACTTCGACGAGGCCTTCGGGACCGAGGACCGGCTCACCCAGGCGGTGACGATCTTCGCCCTCCTCGAACTCCACAAGAAGGGCGAGGCGACCTGGTCGCAGAGCGAGAACTTCGGGCCGATCGAGATCACGGGCGGCGCCGCCGCCGGGAGCAGGTCCGTCGGAGGCGCGGCGAAATGAGCGCCGACGGCAGTGCCGCCGAGCTCGCCCGGATCGTCGAGGCACTGCTGTTCCTCTCGCCGGACCCGGTTCCGGTCGGCGACCTGATCGACGCCTGCGAGGTCAGCGAGGTGCAGATGCGAAACGCCCTCGACCTGCTCGCCGAGGAGCTCGCCCCGGGGCGCCGCGGGATCGTCCTCCGCGAGGTCGGCGGCGGGTTCGCCCTCGCGACCGAGCCGGCCGCCGAGCTCGCGGCTCGGCGACTCCTCGCCCGGCCGAAGACGCCGCCGCTGACGCCGGCGCAGGCCGAGACCCTGGCGATCGTCGCCTACCTGCAGCCGGTCTCGCGGCCGGAGATCGCCCGGATTCGCGGCGTCAGCTCCGAGTCGGGCGTGCAGACGCTGAACGAGCGCGGGCTGATCGAAGAGGCCGGCAGGTCCCGCTTCGGGGCCGTCATCTACAGGACGACCGAGCTGTTCGAGCGCCTCTTCGGCCTCAACGGCCTCGAGGAGCTCCCCGACGTCTCGGCCTTCGACCCGACCCCCGAGGACGCCGCCGACCTCCGCGAGCGGCTGCTCCGGGCCGGCGAGCAGCGCGCCGCTCCTTGAGCGGCCTCGACCTGCGACTCCTCGACGCCGAGCTGGTCGTCGCCCGGCTCGCGCCCGATGCCGGACTGCCGCCCGGGATCGCGCCCGGGGCCGCGGGCATCCTCTCCGTCACGTCGACGGCGGCGGAGACATCGGTCGTCTGCGATCCGGCGGTCGCCCCAGCAGGCGCCCGCCTGTCGCCGGGTTGGCGGGCTCTCGTCGTCGACGGCGTCCTCGACCACGGGCTGATCGGCATCCTCGCCTCGCTCGCGACCCCGCTGGCCGCGGCCGGGGTCCCGATCTTCGCGCTCTCGACGTTCGACACCGACTACGTCCTCGTCCCCGCAGCCCGGGCCGGCGACGCCGCGGAGGCGCTGCGCGGCGCCGGCCACCGGGTCGCGACCGGCGGGGACTGAGAGATGCGGCTCGTCAAGTACCTCGCCCACTGCGGCGTCGCCTCGCGGCGGGCGGCCGAGAAGCTGATCGCCGGCGGCAGGGTCACGATTGCGGGCGAGGTCGTCACCGATCCGGCCCGCGACGTCGACGCCGGGAGCGACGTCGCCTTCGACGGGGCCGCGGTCCTGCCCGAACCGCGGGAGACGTGGGCTCTCAACAAGCCGCTCAACGTGACCTCGACGGCCGACGAGCCGGGGCGGAGGAGGGCGGTCACCGACCTCGTCGCCTCGGAGCGCCGCCTCTATCCGGTCGGCCGCCTCGATGCCGACTCGACCGGGCTGATCCTGCTCACGAACGACGGTGAGCTCGCGAACCTCCTGACCCACCCTCGCTACAGCGTTCCGAAGACCTACCGCGCCCGCCTCCGCGGCCCGATCTCGGAGCGGGAGATCGAGCGGCTCCGCGAGGGGGTCAAGCTCGACGACGGGCCGACCGCGCCCGCCGAGGTCCGCCGCGTCGGCGAGCGCGAGATCGAGATCACGATCCGCGAGGGCCGCAACCGCCAGATCCGGCGGATGCTCGAGCGCGTCGGCAACTCGGTCGCGGGCCTCGCCCGGATCCGGTTCGCGTCGCTGGCGCTCGGCGACCTCCCCGAGGGCCGCGCGAGGCGGCTCTCGGAATCGGAGGTGAAGCGGCTCTGGAAGGATGCGGGGCGATGAGTGGAACCGGCGCGGCCCGAACCCGATGAGCGACGAGCGGATCTACGCCCTGCGCGGCGCGGCGCAGGCCGATGCCAACGAGCGCGATGCGATCCTCGCGGCGACCGACGAGCTGCTGCGGGAGCTGATCCGCCGCAACGACCTCGATCCCGGGCACATGGTCAGCTGCATCTTCACCTCCACGAACGACCTCGACGCCGAGTTCCCCGCCGTCGCCGCCCGCGAGCTCGGGCTCGACTCCGTGCCGCTGCTCTGCGCCCGTGAGATCGCCGTCCCCGGGGCCATGGAGCGGGTGATCAGGACGATGCTCCACTACTACGCGCCGGCCGGCCACACGCCCTCGCACGTCTATCTCGGTGCGACCGCCGAGCTGCGTTCCGATCTGACATCGGCACAGTGAGCGGGGCGCGATGACGGTCAGGTTCGCGAAGAAACTCGATGCGCTGCCTCACTACGAGGGCGGCATGGACATCGAGCGCGCCCGCCGGACCTACGAGGCCTCGGACGTGATCAAGCTCGCCTCGAACGAGTCGCCGTGGGGACCGCACCCGGCGGTGCTCGACGCGGTCGCGGCCGCCGCGGCCGGGGCGAACCGCTACCCCGACCAGTACGCCGCCCTGCTCCGCGGGCGACTTGCCGACCGCTTCGAGCTCGAACCCGGCCGCATCGCCGTCTCGAACGGGTCCTGCGAGATCCTGCTCGCGGCGGCACTCGCGCTCTGCGAGCCCGGCGCCGAGATCGTCTACGCGTGGCCGTCGTTCTCGATGTACCCGCAGCTGGCTCCGCTTGCCGGCGCCCGCGAGATCCGGGTTCCGCTGAACGACGCCTACGAGCACGACCTCGAGGCGATGGCGACCGAGATCACCGCCGCCACGCAGCTCGTCCTCGTCTGCAACCCGAACAACCCGACGGGGACCTGTCTGCCCGCCGAGACGATCGCGGCCTTCCTCGACCGCGTCCCCGATCACGTCACCGTGATCCTCGACGAGGCGTACGTCGAGATGCAGGTGCTCGACGACCCCGATTCCACCGTCGACCTGCTGCCGAAGTACCCGAACCTCGTCCTCCTCCGCACCTTCAGCAAGGTCTACGGGCTCGCCGGCCTGCGCTGCGGCTACGCGCTCGGCTCGCCCGCCTTCCGGTCGGCCGTCGACGCCGTCCGCCAGCCGTTCAGCGTCAACCTCCTCTCCCAGGCGGCCGGAGCGGAGGCGCTCCTCCACGCCGACGACGTAATCGAGCGGGTCGAGCGGACGGTCGCCGAGCGGATCTCCGTCGAGGAGCAACTCCGCGAGCTCGGCCTCACGACGGCGGAGACGCAGACCAACTTCTCCTGGATCGACCTCGGCGACCGCGACGAGGCGGCGATCGTCGAAGGCCTCGGCAAGCGGGGCGTGATCGTGCGGGCCGGGACGCCGCTCGGCGGTCCCGGCCACATCCGCGTCAGCTACGGAACCGAGGCCGAGAACGACCGGTTCATCGCCGCGCTGTCCGAGCTCCTCTGAGCGCCGAGGCGTTGCGAATGTCGCAACGCCCTGCTACAAACCACCGACGATGAGCCGGATGACGACCTCGAACCACGCGCCGATCGGCGCCCCTCGTCATCCCTGGCGTCTTTCGTATCGCCTCTGGCGATTTATCTAGGCCTCCGGCCCGCGTCCGCCTGAGCGGACCCCTCCGGAACCCAGCCAGAACACCTCGCACCGCCGGCGACCGCCGTCGCACCCGCGGGCACCGATCCGAAAGGCAACTCCGATGTCGACCGACTCCCACGAACTCAGCTCCACCCGAACCCCGCACGGCGCCGGCGGCGCGTTCGACGTCGCCGGCCGGACCGTCGGCGAGGGCCTGACCCTGATCGCCGGTCCCTGCACCGTCGAAAGTCGCACCCAGACGCTCGCGGTCGCCGACGCCGTCGCGGCCGAGGGCGCCTCGATGCTCCGCGGCGGTGCCTACAAGCCACGCAGCTCGCCGCATTCGTTCCAGGGGCTCGGCCGCGAGGGGCTCGTGATCCTCGCCGAGGCGAAGGCACGGACCGGGCTGCCGGTCGTCACCGAGCTCCTCGACGTCCGCGACGTCGAGGACGTGCTCGCCGTGGCCGACGTCGTCCAGGTCGGAGCCAGGAACATGCAGAACTACCCGCTGCTGACCGAGCTCGGCCGCAGCGACTGCGCCGTCCTGCTCAAGCGCGGGCTCGCGGCGACGCTCGACGAGCTGCTGATGGCCGCCGAGTACGTGACGAAGGAGGGAAACGAGCGGGTGATCCTCTGCGAGCGCGGCGTCCGCACCCACGAGACCGCCTACCGCTTCACCCTCGACCTGCTCGCCGTGCCGGCCCTGCAGGAGCGCAGCGGCCTGCCGGTCTTCGTCGACCCGAGCCACGCTCCGGGCCGCCGGGACTGGGTCGAGCCGATGTCGCTCGCAGCCGTCGCAGCCGGAGCCGACGGGCTCATCGTCGAGGTTCACGACGACCCCGACAACGCGCTCTGCGACGGCCCGCAGGCGCTCCGGGCGACCGAGTTCGGCGCCTACGCCGAGCGGGTGCGCATGGTCGCGGATGCGGCGGGACGAAACGTCCCGGTGCCCGTTTGAGCGATGATCGGACCGTGGCCGCCTCACCCGACCATCCGCCCCGGATCGCGGTCCTCGGCGTCGGGCTGATCGGCGGCTCGATCGGCCTCGCCGCCCGGCACCGGCTCAGCTCCGCAGTCGCCGGCTACGACCCGGATGCGGCCAACGCGAACCGGGCCGTCGAGCTCGGCGCCGCCGACCGCGCAGCCGCGTCGGTGGCCGACGCCGTCGCCGACGCCGACGTGATCTTCTGCGCCGCTCCGGTCGCGGCGCTCCCCGATCTCGTCGCGGCCGCTCTCGCCGGATCGCGCCCGGAGGCCGTCGTCAGCGACGTCGGTTCGACCAAGCACGCGCTCGTCGCCGCCCTCGAGGCCGCCCCCGACTCCGACCGCTTCATCGGCGGCCACCCGCTCGCCGGCGCCGAGACGGCCGGCGTCGAGGGGTCGCGCCAGGATCTCTTCGAGGGCGCCCGCTGGTACCTGACGCCAGACGAGCAGTCGCAGGGCGTCCTCTTCGACCGCCTCCACGGCGTCCTCGCCGGGATCGGGGCGCGGCCGATGGCGATCGACGCCGAGCTCCACGATCGCGAGATGGCCGCGATCAGCCACCTTCCGCATGTCCTCGCCAACGCGCTCGTCTCGGCGGCGGCCGGATCGATCGGCTCCGAGGGCGACCGTCGCCCGGAGGTCGGCCGCAGCTTTCGCGACGCGACCCGCGTCGCCGGCGCCAACCCGGCGATCTGGGCCGACATCTTCAGCTCCAACTCGGAGGCCGTCGCCGCCGAGATCGACGACGTGGTCGCTCGTCTCACCGACGCCGCCGGGCTGATCCGCGAGGGCGACAGGGAGCGGATCGCAGCCTGGCAGCAGGCGGCCCGCGAGGACCGCCGGGCGATGCTCGAGGCCGACCTGACGTCGGCGCCGCTCGTCGAGCTGCGGGTCGCGGTCGAGAACCGTCCCGGGACGGTCGCCGAGATCGCCCTCGCCCTCGGCCGGGCCGGCGTCAACATCGAGGACATGTCGCTGTTCCCCGCCGCCGACCGCCGGACCGGCGCGATCTCGCTCTGGATCGGCGGCCTCGACGAGGCGCGGCAGGCCGCCGAGGTCGTCGCCGGCCTCGGTCACGAGGTGGCGCCGATCTCCGAGGCCGGCTGATGGAGGGGCGCGTCGACGCGCACTTCGCGCCGGCCGCGTCGATGACCGGCCGGCTGCTCGCACCTCCCGACAAGTCGATCTCGCACCGAGCGGCGCTTCTGGGCGCCTTCGGCGACGGCGAGACCCGGATCGGCCGCTACCTCGACTCGGCCGATACGCGGAGCTCGCTGGCGGCGATGGAGGCCCTCGGGGCCTCGGTGGACGTCGAACCGGACGGGGACGGAGCGCTCGCCGTCATGATCACCGGGTTCGGCCTGCGCGGCGCCAAGGCGCCGGAGGGGGTGATCGACGTCGGCAACGCGGGAACGCTGATCCGGCTGCTGTCCGGACTGCTCGCCGGGCAGGAGGGACGCCGTTTCATCCTTGACGGCGACGAGTCGATCCGGAGCCGGCCGATGGGGCGGGTCGCGAAGCCGCTGGCCGAGATGGGCGCCGCGATCACGACCGCCTCCGAAGGCCACCCGCCACTCGAGATCGACGGTGGGCCGCTTCGCGCGATCCACTACGAGATGCCGATCGCCTCGGCGCAGGTCAAGTCCTGCGTCCTCCTCGCGGGTCTGCTGGCGGAGGGTCGGACCACCGTTCGCGAACCCGCTGCGAGTCGCGACCACAGCGAACGGATGCTGCGCGCGGCGGGCGCCGACGTTCGGGTCGAGCACGAGCGGCGAAGCCTGCCGACCGACGCGGTCGCGGCGACGATCGGCATCAGCCCGGCCGAATCGATCCGGCTGCCGCCGATGTCGGTTCCCGGCGACCTCTCCTCGGCGGCATTCCACCTCGTCGCCGGGCTGATCGTCCCCGGCGCCGACGTCCGCGTCGCGGGGGTCGGGATCAACCCGACGCGGATCGGCCTGCTCGGAATCCTCAACCGGATGGGCGCCGATATGGAGGTCGTCGAGGAGGGGGGCCAGGGCGGCGAGCCGGTCGCGAGCCTGCGGGTCCGCCACGGCGACCTCGGCGCGGCCCTGGTCGTGCCCTCCGAGGTCGCGGCGACGATCGACGAGCTGCCGCTCGTCGGTCTGCTCGGGTGCTTCGCCGAAGGCACGACGCGGGTCTCGGGCGCCGCCGAGCTCCGGCACAAGGAGTCGGACCGGATCGCCGGCGTCGTCGACGCGCTGGTCGCGCTCGGCGGCGACGCCGAGGCGCTCGAGGACGGCTTCGTCGTCAACGGCACCGGCGGATTGCGTGGCGGGGAGATCGACTCGCGCGGCGATCACCGGCTTGCGATGCTCGGGGCCGTCGCGGGTCTGGCCTCCCGGGAGGGCGTGACCGTTCGCGACTTCGGTGCCGCTCGGATCAGCTACCCGGGCTTCGAGCGCGACCTCAGGTCGCTGCTCGGCTGAGCCGGCCGATCACTTCGTCAGCGCATTGAGCGCGATCAGCGCGCCGCCGATGGCCGTCAGGGCGATCGCGCCGAGGATCGCCCGGGTCTGCGAGCCGCCCCTGGCCCGCGCCGCGACATACGAGAAGACCGCGAGGATCCCGAACCCGATCCACTGGGAGAGGATGAACGCCAGCTCGAGCCTGATCACGTCGAGCAGGGCGAGGACGAACATCGAGATCGGCAGGAAGGCGATCGCGAGACCGGTCGCCGCCGCGCGATACCCGTGCTCGATCTCGTCCTCGGTCGCGGGTCGGTGGCTGCGGATGGAGATGCCGATCCGGTCGGCGAAGATCTCGGCGAGCGTCAGGGCGATCGCGGCCCCGAGCACGTAGGCGAGTGCCTTCCCCGCGTGGGTCTCGACGCCCTCGAGGGCGACGTCGACGGCCATCACCGCGATCAGCACGTAGATCGCCCGATCGGCATGTCGCGTCAGGTCCAGCACGGCCGTCAGGGTGACGCCGCGACCGGACGGCGCGGGCCACCCGGCTACTCTCCTCCGCGCTCATGGTGATCGCCATCGACGGCCCCGCGGGGGCCGGAAAGTCGACCGTTGCCAGGGCGCTCGCCGAGCGCCTCGGTTTCACCTACCTCGATTCGGGGGCGATGTACCGCAGCGTCGCCCTTGCGACCGTGCGCGCCGGAGCCGATCCCGACGACGCCGGCGCGGTCACCGCGATCGCCGCCGGGCTCGACCTGCGGATCGCCGCGGGACGGATCGCGATCGGCGACGAGGACGTCTCCGCGGCGATCCGGACCCCTGACGTCTCGGCGGTCGCTTCCCGCGTCTCAGTCCATCCCGGCGTCCGCGAGTCGATGGTGGCCCGCCAGCGGCAGCTCGTCGCCGAGGGCGCATGGGTCGCCGAGGGCCGCGACATCGGCACGGTCGTCTGCCCGGAGTCCCCGCTCAAGGTCCATCTCACCGCCTCCGAGGCCGAGCGCGCCCGTCGCCGCGCCGCCGAGACCGGGGAGGACCCGGACTCCGTCCTCGCCGCCCAGCGCGACCGCGACGACCGCGACCGCGGCCGCGAGCACGGCGCCCTCGAGCTCGCCCCCGACGCGGTCGAGCTCGACACCACGGGCCTCGACGTCGACGGCGTCGTCGACCGGATCGCGACCCTTGCGACCGAGCGCGGCCTGACGGCCGGGGCGCAGCGATGAAGGTCGCAGTCGTCGGCTACCCGAACGCCGGCAAGAGCACCTTGATCAACCGCCTCGCGGGTGGTCGTGAGGCCGTGACGCACTCCGAGGCCGGCGTCACCCGCGACCGCAAGGAGATCGACACCGAGTGGAACGGCGTCCCGATCACGCTGATCGACACCGGCGGCGTCGACCTCTCCGCCGAGGACTCGCTCTCGCGGTCGGTCCAGCACCAGGCGCGTGAGGCGATCGCCGACGCCGACGCGATCCTTCACGTCGTCGACGCCCGGGCCGGGCTCGGCCCCGGCGACGCCGAGGTGGCGGCGCTCCTGCGCGCGGCGCCGCAGCCCGTGGTCGTCGTCGCCAACAAGGTCGACAACCCCGCCGACGTCCACCTCGCCGCCGAGCTCAACGGCCTCGGGCTCGGCGAGCCGGTCGCCGTCTCGGCGAGCCACGGCCTCGGGACGGGCGACCTCCTCGACCGCGTCACCGCCCTCGACGTCGAAGGAGGGGACGGAGTCGCCGCCGACGACCTGCCGAGGATCGCGATCCTCGGTCGCCCGAACGTCGGCAAGTCGTCGCTCCTCAACGCACTCCTCGGGACCGAGCGGACGATCGTCAGCCCGATCGCCGGCACGACTCGCGACTCGATCGACACCAGGATCGAGATCGACGGGCGGGATGCCCTGCTGGTCGACACCGCCGGCATCCGCCGCCGGACGAAGGTCGCCGGCACCATCGACTACTACGCGCAGCTGCGCGCCGAGCGCGCCGCCGACCGGGCCGACGTTGCGATCCTCGTCGTCGACGCCTCCGAGGGCGTCACCTCCGAGGACCTCCGGATCGGCGAGCTGGCGATGAAGTCCGGTTGCGCGACGCTCGTCGTCCTCAACAAGTGGGACATCGTCGAGGTCGACCTCGACGACGCCAAGGCGAGGATCGAGCAGCGCCTGCGCCTGCGCCCGCCGGTGATCACGATCTCGGCGCTGCGCGGCCGCAATCTCCAGAAGGTCCTGCCGAACGCGATCTCGCTGGCTGACCGCCGCGCCGCCCGGGCGCGGACGCCGGAGCTGAACCGGATCCTCGCCGACGCCGTCGAGCGGAACCCGCCCCCGTCGAAGCGCGGCAAGCGCCTGCGGCTCTACTACGCGGCGCAGGTGGGCGACGCGCCGCCGCGGATCGCGATCCAGGTCAACGACCGGATGCTGATCAACCGCGACTGGTCCTACTACCTCGAGAACCGGCTCCGCCACGACCTGAAGCTCGACGGGATCCCCTTGATCATCGACTTCGTGCCGCGCCGGCGTAACCGGGACTCGGGCTAGGTATAAACGCCCGGTGCCGGAGGAGAACCCCAAGGACGGCCGGGACGCCGGCAAGAAGTCGCCCTCGGCGGTGACGCCGAAGTCACCCCTCGGCGGATCGGGGAACGGCCGGTCCGGCCTCGGACGCCGCCTCCAGGCGCTCCGCGACTCCGGACCGGGGAGCGGCGCCTGGGGAGCGTGGCTGCGCTCGCTCCGGCGCCGCGGCTCGAAGCGCTGGAGCGGAATTCCGGCGACCACACGCCACCGGCTCACGGCCGGGGCGATCGTCGCGGCCGTCGTCGCCGGCTTCTGGCTCGTCCTGATCCCAGTCGCCCCCTGCGGCTTTCCCGGCGGCGACGCGTGCGCGCCGGTCGACGACGCGATCGAGCTCGTGCCTGCTGACGCGCTCGCCTACGTCCACCTCGACGTCGATCCCGAGTCGGACCAGTTCGCCGCCCTGACCGGGGTCGGCGCCCGCGTCCCGCTGCTCAGCAAGGTCGCCCTGTCGGCCCTCAGCAACATCTCCGGGGTCGCGGTCGACTTCGACCGCCAGATCTCTCCATGGTCGGGCGGCGAGATCGCGCTCGCGGCCCTCCCGGCCGGGCTCGCCGGCGAGCGCGTTCTGATGATCGAGGCCGACGACACCGACGCCGCCGACGAATTCGCATCGGAGCTCCTCGGTCCGAAGCAGTCGTCCGCGAACGCGGGCGGGACCGACTTCTCGATCGGCCGCCGGGGTGCCGCGTGGGCGATCGACGACGGATTCCTGCTGATCGGCTCCCGGACCGGCATCGCTGCGATGCTCGACCCGAAGGGCGGCGACGGGTCCCTGGCCGACGCCGACGGGGCCGGTGTGATCGACGAGCTCCCCGAGGACCGCGTCGCCTACGCCTTCGTCTCCGCCGACGGCGCCCGGGCCCTGTTCGGGCAGCGCGGGTTCACGCCGGCCGACACCTTCATCGACACGGCGGCGACCGAGGGAGCCGCCGCATCGGTCAGCGCCAGCGATACGAGCGTTCACCTCGCCGTCCGCAGCGACCTCGACCCGGACCGCTCGGACGAATCGCCGGGGTTCTTCGCCGCCCTGCCATCGTTCTCGCCGTCGCTGACGTCCGACATCGGTCCGGCGACCCTCGCCTACCTCGGGCTCGGCGACCCGGGCGCCGGGGCGGCGGACCTCCTCGACCAGGCGCGAACGAGCTCGCCGGGGCTCGTCGCCGCGTTCCGCGACGCCTCCCGGCAGCTCGGGCGCCAGGCGGGAATCGACATCGGCGAGGACCTGCTGCCGCTGCTCGGCTCCGAGGCCGCGCTGTCGCTCCAACCCGTCGCGGCCTCCGCCGAGGAGACGGCGCCCGGGGTGACGCCCGACTCGGCGACCCCATACGTGAGCCTGATCGCCAAGGACGTCGATCCCGAGGCGGCCAAGAAGTCGCTCGGCAGCCTGCAGGACTCGGTCGCGAAGGCGCTGACCTCGGGCGGCAAGGGCAAGCCCGAGACCTGGCAGACGATCCAGATCGCGGGCCTCCAGGCGCAGTCGCTCGCGGTCAGCTCGGCCGTCGACCTCACCTACGCCGCGTGGGACGACCGGCTCGTGATCGCCACCGATTCGCTCGGCATCCAGCAGGCGCGTTCGATCGACGGCGGTCTCGGCGACTCCCAGAAGTTCGAAGACGTCACCGAGGACATGCCCGATTCGGTCTCGCTGATCGCCTACCTCGACCTGACCGGCCTCCTCAGCCTCGGCGAGCAGGCGGGCCTCGCGACCGATCCGACCTACACGACCTACGCCCCCGATCTGCGCTCGCTGACGGCCGCCGCGCTCACCGTCGACGGCGGCGACGAACGCATCGACACCGACCTCCGGATCGCGGTCGGGCCGCGGCAGGAGCCGCAGATCGACGCCCCGCCGCTCGGTGGGGAATAGCATTCCCCGACGGCGCGATGCCGACAACCGGCATCACCGGCTGCAATCCACGGAAGAGAGGCCACGAAGTCAGATGAGCAGCGAGATCACCGAGCACATCGAGATCGGCGAGGGCGAGCACCTCTTCACCTCCGAGTCCGTCACCGAGGGGCACCCGGACAAGATCTGCGACCAGATCTCCGACGGGATCCTCGACGCGGTCCTCGCCGAGGACCCGGACGGCCGTGTCGCCTGCGAGACGCTCGTCAACACCGGCCTCGTCGTCGTCTCCGGCGAGATCTCCACCTCGACCTACGTCGACGTCCCGAAGATCGTTCGGACGACGATCAACGAGATCGGCTACGACAGCGGCGAGTACGGCTTCGACGGCAACAGCTGCGCCGTCATGACAGCGATCGACGAGCAGTCGGCGGACATCGCCCAGGGCGTCGACAAGGCCTACGAAGCTCGCACCGACGCCACCGACGAGGACGAGTTCGACCAGGACGGCGCCGGCGACCAGGGAATGATGTTCGGCTACGCGACCAACGAGACCCGGGCGCTGATGCCGATGCCGGTCCAGATCGCGCACACGCTCGCCCGCCGCCTCTCCGCGGTCCGCAAGGACGGCACCCTCGACTACCTGCGGCCCGACGGCAAGACGCAGGTCACCGTCCGCTACCGCGACGGCGTCCCGGTCGAGATCGTCCGAATCCTGATCTCGACCCAGCACGCGGAGGGAATCGACTGCGAGGAGACGATCAAGCCCGATCTCTGGGAGCACGTGATCGTCCCCGTCCTCGACGAGGAGTACGGCGACCTCTACGACGCCGACGCCCTGCGGCGGACCCTGCTCGTCAACCCGACCGGCAACTTCGTCATCGGTGGCCCCGTCGGCGACGCCGGGCTCACCGGCCGCAAGATCATCGTCGACACCTATGGAGGCGCCGCCCGCCACGGCGGCGGCGCGTTCTCCGGCAAGGACCCGTCGAAGGTCGACCGTTCCGCGGCGTATGCGGCCCGATACGTCGCCAAGAACGTCGTCGCCTCCGGCCTCGCTGACCGTTGCGAGGTCCAGCTCGCCTACGCGATCGGCGTCGCCCATCCGATCTCGCTGATGGTCCAGACGTTCGGCACCGGCAAGGTCGACGACGCGAAGCTGACGATGGCAGTCGAGCAGGTCTTCGACCTCCGGCCGGGCGCCTTCCGCCGCTACCTCGACCTGCACCGGCCGATCTACCAGGCGACCGCCGCCTACGGCCACTTCGGCCGCGATGATGCGGACTTCACCTGGGAGCGGACCGACCGCGTCGACGAGCTCCGCGCCGCGGCCGGCGTCGGCGAGCAGGTCGGCGCCTCGGCCTAGCGACTAGAGGCCGGAGCCGAAGCGGGTCTCTGCCTCGGACTGCGTTCGCGGCGGCGGGCCGGTCGGCTCGGTCGCGTGGTGAACGCGGTCGACGACCTGCTCGGGGTTCGCAACCCCGGCGAAGACGAAGTCGGACTCGGAGTTCTGCGCAGCGGTGTCGAAGTCGACGTCGCCGATCTGCATGATCCGCTGGTAGAAGGACTGCCGGTAGTTGACGTCCTGGACGCGCTCGATCTTCGTCTCCTGGACGTCGCGGGAGATGATTCCGTGCTTGATGTTGAGGCGGCGGGTGGTGATGGTGTAGCGGGTCGAGACCCGGCGCAGGAAGCCGACGAGCACGACCGCGGCGGAGCCGATGACGACGATCAGGGTGATCAGGACCACGTCGGAGCCGCTGCCGATCAGTGCGATCAGCGCGGCGATCACGGCGATTATCAGGATGCCCTTGAGATAGAAGCCGAGGATCGCCCGCCACGAGGGGTGTCCTTCGAATACGACCTGTTCACCGGGTCCGAGGTTGAGCGCCACGGCCGCAACATATACCGCGAGCCGTACGTCCGTGAAAGGACGTAGCTTCGTCGGGGTGAGCATGGAGATCGCCAAGGTCGAGCCGATGACGACGACGCGCGCCCTGCGCGGCCCGTTCGACTACCGCTTGCCGGCGCCGATGATCGAGGCCGGGGTCGGGGTCGGGTCGCTGTTGATGATCCCGTTCGGTGGCCGGCGGATGCTCGGAGTGGTCGTCGACGTCGCCGCCGAGAGCGACCTGCCGCCGGAGCGGATCGCCGAGCCGCTCGAGGCGATCGAAGCCGGGGCGACCCCGGAGCTCGTCAGGCTCGGGCTCTGGGTCGCCGAGCGCTATTGCTCGACCCCCTCGCGCGGCCTCGCCCTCGTGCTGCCGCCGGGATCGGGCACCGGCCGCAAGCCGAAGCCGATGCGCCCGCTGACCGCCCGCTACGCAGTGATCACCGATGCGGGGAGGGCCGCTCTGGCTCCCGGGGCCGACGGCCCGCGGCTCGGCGCTCGCCAGCAGGCGGTCCTCGAACTGCTCGCAGCCGAGGACGAGCTGCCGGGGCCGCGGATCCGCGAGCTGACCGGCGCCGACTCCGTCGTCCTCGGCCGCCTCGCCGAGCGCGGCCTGATCGAGCGTCCGGTCCGCGAGGTCCGCCGGGCGCCGCGGATCGAGACCGTCGGCGCCGTCTCCGGCGCGCCGCAGCTGTCGCCGCGGCAGCGGGCCTGCGCCGACGAGCTGATCGCCGCCCTCGACGGGACCGGCGCGCGGGAGCGGCTTCTCCACGGCGTCACCGGGTCCGGGAAGACCGAGGTCTACCTCGCGGCGATCGAAGCCGCCCTCGAGCGCGGCAGGACGGCCATCCTCCTCGTCCCCGAGATCGGCCTGACGCCCCAGACCGTCGGCCGGGTCGCCGCCCGGCTCGGCGACGAGGTGGCGGTCCTCCACTCCGGCCTCTCGGAGGGTGAGCGCTTCGACGAGTGGCGGCGGCTCCGCTCGGGCGCCGCCCGCGTCTGCGTCGGGCCTCGCTCCGCGGTCTTCGCGCCGCTCGCCGACCTCGGGATCATCGTCGTCGACGAGGAACACGACTCCTCCTACAAGCAGGAGGGCGACCCGCGCTACGACGCCCGCGCCGTCGCTCGCCGCCGCGCTGCCGACGCCGGCGCCGTCTACCTGGCGGGCAGCGCGACCCCACGTCCCGAGAGTTGGGCCGAGCTCGAGCGTCTCGACCTCCCCGAGCGGATCGACGGCCGGCCGCTGCCGCCCGTCGAGGTCCTCGACATGCGCGAGGTGCCCGGATCGGCGGGGCCGCTCCACCCGGTCACCCGGGAAGCCCTCGCGACGCTGGGGGAGGGGGATGGCGGCTCTAAGGCGATCGTGATGCTCAATCGCCGCGGCTTCTCGCCGCACCTCAGTTGCGGGTCCTGTGGCGCGGCGATCACCTGCCCGCACTGCGACGTCTCGCTGGTCCTCCACCGCGGTCGCTCGGTCGTCGGCTGCCATCACTGCGGCCACACCGAGCCGGTGCCGAAGGCCTGCCCCGAGTGCAACTCGGTCTCGATCGCACGCCACGGAGCCGGGACCGAGCGGATCGAGCAGCTCGTCGGCGAGATCGTCGCCCCGGCGCGGGTCTTCCGGCTCGACGCCGACACGGTCTCGGTGCGGGGCGGCCACGCGAACGTCCTGACCGAGTTCGAGCGGGCCGACGGCGGCGTCCTCGTCGGCACCCAGATGGTCGCGAAGGGCCACGACTTCCCGGACGTCGCACTGAGCGTGCTGATCGACGCCGATTCGACGCTCCGCTACCCCGACTTCAGGGCGGAGGAGCGGACGTTCGCGCTCGTCGCCCAGCTCGGCGGCCGCAGCGGCCGCGGCGACCGGGGTGGCCGCGTCCTCGTCCAGACGCTGGCCCCAACGGCCGCGCCGATCGTCGCCGCTGCCGGCCATGACGCCGCCGGGTTCCTCGCCGGTGAGCTCGAGAGGCGTCGCGAGTTCGGATACCCGCCGTACTCGTCGCTGCTCGCCGTCGAGCTCACCGGGCCCGACGAAGCGGCCCTCGCCGCCGCCGGCGAGTCGATCGCGGCCGGTCTGCGACCCGTGCTCGGCCCCGATGCCGAGCTCCTCGGGCCGGCGCCGCGGTTCCGGCGCCGCGGCCGGTACAGGCGGCGCCTGCTCGTCAAGAGCAGCGCCCCGGAGCGCGATGCCGCGGCCGTCCGCGACGTCCTCGATCGGCCCGAGGTCACGGCATCGCTGCGCGGCGTCACGCTCGCCGTCGACGTCGACCCTCAGTGACGGGCGCCTAGAATCGGCGCGTGGCCGAAACGGAGACAGACCGCGCCGAGACCGCCGAGGACGGCGACGACGGACCGGGCCTCGACGAGGAGACGCTCGAGCGCCGCCGCCAGGCGCTCGGCGAGGTTCGCCAGTTCGGCGATCCCGTCCTCAAGTCGCGCGCCTCGGAGGTGACCGAGTTCGGCCCCGAGCTCGAGCTCGAGTCGGAGCGGATGGTCGCCCTCATGCAGGGCGCCCTCGGAATCGGCCTCGCGGCGACCCAGCTCGGGCTGATGCGCAGGCTGCTCGTCTTCCAGGCCGGACCCGACTCGGAGCCGCGGGCGATCGTCAACCCCGAGGTCGAGTGGACCTCCGACGAGCTCGTCACGGCCGAGGAGGGCTGTCTGAGCCTCGCGAACGTCATCGTCGACGTCGAACGGCCGCTCCACGCGCGAGTCGCCGCCCTCGACCTCGCCGGCTTGCCGATCGTGATCGAGGCCTCCGGACTCGAGGCGCGCGTCCTCCAGCACGAGATCGACCACCTCGACGGCGTCCTCATCCTCGACCGGACCGAGCGCAAGCAGCGCCGTGCGGCGCTGCGGGCGCTCCGCAACGGTGAGCACTTCGACCCGTCGCTGCTCGACCCGCCGGAGGACGAGCCCGAGGCGGAGTGAGCTCCTCCGCGTGAAGAACGTCTATCTCGGCACCTCCGACTTCGCCGCGACCGTGCTTCGCGACCTGGCGGAGGGAGCGCACCGTCCGGCCCTCGTCGTCACGCCTCCCGACCGGCGGAGCGGCCGCGGTCGCCGGGTCAGCCCGCCGCCGGTCGCTGTGGCCGCCGCCGAACTCGGCATCGAGCTCGCCCAGTTCGAGGACGTGAACGCCGGCGAGTCTCGCGAGCGGATCGCCGCCCCCGGGGCCGGAGTCGTCATCGTCTGCGCCTTCGGGCAGCTCATCAAGGAGCCGCTGCTGTCGTCGGCGGAGATCCTCAACGTCCACCCGTCGCTGTTGCCGCGGTGGCGGGGCGCCGCGCCGATCGAGCGCTCGCTGATGGCCGGCGACGCGACGACCGGGGTCTGCGTGATGCGCCTCACGGCGGGTCTCGACTCCGGGCCCGTTGCGCTCCGCGAGGAGGTCTCGATCGGGCCCGGCGACGACTACGGAGCGCTCGCCGGGTCGCTCGCCGCCATCGGCGGCAGGCTTCTCGGCGCCGCCCTCGATCTCGCCGATGCAGGCGATCTCCGCTTCGAGGAGCAGGACGAGGCGGGCGTCACCTACGCCGAGAAGATCGAATCGGCCGAGCGGCGGGTCGATCCTCGCGGGTCGGCCGTTGCCGAGGGGAGACGGATCCGTGCGCTGACGCCGCACATCGGCGCCTTCGTCATCACCGGCGGCGACTCGCGACTCGGCCTCCGGGATCCGGTCGTGCTGGAGGGCGGGCCCGCCGCGGGGACGTTCGCGGAGGCCGACGGGACGCTCGTCCTCGGCTGCGGCTCCGGGGCGCTGCGGATCGGGGCGATTCAGCCTCCCGGGAAGCGCTGGATGGCGGCCGGCGACTTCCTGCGCGGGTACGGCCTGCCCGCACCGGCCGAGTCGCCCGAAATGCCGGAAACTCACGAAGCGCCTGAAACGCCCGAGAAGTGAGCGCCCCGACCCCGGCCCGGCTGGCCGCCTACGAGACCCTCCGGCGCGTTTTCGAGGAGGAAGCGTGGGCAGACCGCGCCCTCCGCGCCGCCGCGGGACGCCTCCGGCTCGAGGGCCGGGAGCGGGCTCAGGCGCAGGGCCTCGCCTACGGCGCCGTCCAGCGCCGCGGGACCAGCGACCACTTCGTCGTCGCGCTCGCCGGCAGGCCGGTCGACAAGATCGACCCGCCGCTGCTCGCGGCGCTCCGCCTGGGCCTCTACGAGTTGCTGTTCGCCTCCGGCGACGCCGACCATGCCGCCGTCGACCAGGCCGTCGCTCTGGCGAAGGGCCGTGGCGGCCGCCGTCGCGGAGCCGGCCTCGTCAACGCCGTCCTCCGTCGCGCGGCGCGCGAGCGGGCGAGCCTGCTCGGCGGCCTCGGCGACGCGAGCCCGGCAGATGCGGCGATCGCCCACTCGGTGCCGGAGTGGCTCGCCGGGCTCTGGTGGGAGGAACTGGGGGCCGACGGAGCCCGTTCGATGCTGAGGGCGATAAACGAGCCACCCGAACGCGCCCTCCGGGTCAACCGTCTCGCCGGGGACGTCCCGGGCGCCCTCGAGGCACTGGCCGCCGCCGGGGTCGAGGCGCGAGCCGCCGATCCGGCGCAGCCGCCGGCGCCGGCCGACTCGATCGTCGTCACCGGCGGCGAGCGCGGCCGGGTCGAGGAGCTGATGACGCAGGGTCTCGTCGTCCCGCAGTCGCGGGCGTCGGCGACCGTCGTCGAGGTGCTCGCCCCGCAACCGGGCGAGCGCATCCTCGATCTCTGCGCGGGTCCGGGGATCAAGTCCGGCCAGATCGCCGCCGCCCTCGGGGGTGGGGGAGGCGGCCTCGTCTCGGTCGAGCGCGACCCGGGCCGGGCTCGCGAGCTCCGCGAGCTGCTCGATCGCCTCGGTGCCCCGGCGGCGAACGTCGAGGAGGCGGACGCTGCGACGCCGCGGACCGATGGCCGCTACGACGCGGTCCTGGTCGATCCGCCCTGCTCGGGCCTCGGCACGCTTGCCTCCCGTCCCGACGCCCGCTGGCGGCGCGGCCTCGCCGACGTCGAGTCGATGGCGGAGGTCGGTGCCCGGATCCTCGCCAATGCCGTCGCTGCCGCCCGCGCCGGCGGCCGGGTCGTCTACTCGACCTGCACGATCTCGCGGCGGGAGAACGAGGCCGTCGCCGCCTCAGCCGGGCTCGACCCCGTCGATCTCGGAGCCGACCCCACTCGCGGGCCGATCGCCGCCGCGACCGACGGCCGCTACCTGCAGACCCGCAACGACCGCGATCGCACCGACGGCTTCTTCATCGCCTCGTTCCCGATCTGAGCCCGGCGACGGCCACCGCGCCCACTAGGATCGACGCCATGAGCTCCTCGGCTGAACCCGGCTCCCCGACGTTCTCGCGACCGTCCTGTCCCGGCTGCGGCGAGCCCTGGCTGCGCCCGACCCAGCTTCCCGGGCGGTTCCGTTGCGTCAACTGCCTGCAGCGCTACGAGCTCGTCTCTCAGTGCCCGGGCTGCGGAACCCATCAGACGATCGTGCGGATGAGCGTCGATCAGGACCTGCGCTGCCAGGAGTGCGGCACCTCGATGCTGCGGGTGATCTGAGTGCCCGTCCTTCCCGACGTCCCCGCTGGCCGCAGGGTTGCCCCCTCGATCCTCTCGGCCGACTTCGCCGCGCTCGGCTCCCAGGTCGACGAGGTCCTCGCGGCCGGAGCGAAGGTCATCCACGTCGACGTGATGGACGGCGACTTCGTCCCGCCGATCACGATCGGCCCGCTGATCGTCGCCGCGGTTGCCGACCGTATCCACGCCACCGGAGCCGTCGTCGACTGCCACCTGATGATCGAGCGCCCCGAGGCCCAGGTCGCCGAGTTCGCCCGCGCCGGCGCCGATTCGATCACCGTCCACGCCGAGGCCACCGATCACCTCAACCGCGTCGTCCATGCAATTCACGAGGCAGGCTGCCGGGCCGGGGTCGCGATCAACCCGGGCACGCCGGTCGCCGCGCTCGACGCGATCGCCGTCGACTGCGACCTGTTGCTCTGCATGAGCGTCAACCCGGGCTGGGGCGGGCAGTCGTTCATCCGCGGCTCGCTCGGCAAGCTCGAGGCGCTTGGGGCACTGCCCGGCGAGGCGGTCGTCGAGGTCGACGGCGGCATCGACCCCGTCACCGGCCCCGATGCCGCGGCTGCGGGGACCGACTGGTTCGTCGCCGGGTCGGCGATCTTCGGAAAGGCCGACCCCGCCGCCGCCTACGCGGAGATCGCTGCGGCCGTCGGAGCCGAATAGGCGTCTGAGCGCCTGAGCATCTGAGCGTCTAGCGAAGGGCTGGGGCGTCGATCGCCCCGATCGCCTCCTGAAGCCAGGCCCGGTCCTGCGGCGACGTCGTCGCCCGCTCGGCCCGCTCCGCGCACCAGCGGACCATGTTGCGGCGGCCGCCGACGGCGATCAGGTCGGGGCCGGTCACGGCGAAGCGGCCGTCGACGAGCACGACGATCGCCGCCGCGACATCGGAGCGGGACCGCAGCGTGATCCCGACCTCGACTCCGTCGACGGTTATGGGCGCGCCGGTGTCCCCGTCGGTCCCCCGGGTCGGCCGGACCGAGAAGATCGCCGGCGAGCCGCGGACGCCGATCGGCAGCGTCGGCGGGCCGACGATCGGCCCGGTCCGCCAGGTTCCGATCAACTCGGCGATCTCGTTGCGATTCTCGCGGCGGACGAGCAGGTGGAGCTCGTCGCCGGGCTCGATGACCGTCGACCCGCGGGGGAGTAGGGCCTGCTCGTCGCGGACGATCAGGTTGATGAGCGCCTCGCGCGGGAGCCCGAGCTCCTTGACCATCCGGCCGACGGCAGCGTCGGAGGGCTCGATCCGGAAGGCGAGGACGTCGCCGCCGAGCTCCTGGATCATTCCCGTCTCGACGATCGGGCTCGGCAGGGCGGCCTCACCGGTGGTCAGACCGAGCCGCCGGGCCAGGGGCTCGAACGTGAACCCCTGCAGGAGGGTCGAGATGACGACGACGAAGAAGACGACGTTGAAGAGCAATTCGCTGCCCTCGACCCCGGCGATCACGGGCAGCGTCGCCAGCCAGATCGGCACGGCGCCGCGCAGTCCGGCCCAGCTCAGCATCACCCGCTCCCGGAAGGGGTAGGAGCCGACCTGGGTGGCGATCAGTGTCGCGACAGGGCGCGCGACGAAGATCAGCACGAGCGCGAGTGCGGTCGCCTCGAGGGCGACGTCGGCGAGGCCGCTCGGGAAGACGAGCAGGCCGAGCATGAAGAACAGCGAGATCTGGGCGACCCAGCTGAGGCCCTGGTGGAAGGCGGTGACGGTGCGCCGGGCGGGCACGATCCCGGTGCCGAGCGCCAGTCCCGTCAGATAGACGGCGAGGAACCCGGACCCGTGGCTGACGTCGGCGAGACCGAATGCAAGCGCCGCCGCCGCCATCGAGGCGACGGGGTAGAGGCCGGGCGTCGGGTAGTCGAGCCGCATGAACGCCCAGCGGGCTCCCCAGCCGACGAGGCCGCCGACGATCGCCCCGATCAGCAGATCGCCGGTGAACTCGACGAGCATGTCCCCGATCCCGTAGCCCGGCTCCTGGATCCAGGCGATGAACCCGGTGACGAGGAGCACGGCGACCGGGTCGTTCAGCCCCGACTCGCCCTCGAGGACGCGGGCGAGCTTGCGGCGCAGGGTCGAGCCGCGGAGGACGGCGAAGATCGCGGCCGAGTCGGTCGCGGCGATGGCCGAGCCGATGATCAGGGCCTCGAGCCTGCCGACGTCGAAAAGCCAGTAGGCGGCGAAGGCGCCGATTACCGCGGTCAGGATCGTGCCGACGACAGCGAGCGAAACTGCGGTCTTCAGGACCGGGCGGATCTCCTGCCAGCCGGCGGTGAGCCCGCCCTCGAAGAGGATCAGGACCAGGCCGATCGTCCCGAGCGTCCTTGTCAGCTCGATGTCGTCGAACTCGACCCCGCCGACACCCTCGCTTCCGACGAGCATCCCGAGCCCGAGGAAGAGGATCAGGCCCGGCACCCGGACCCGGTCGGCGACCATCGCCGCGGCGATCCCCGATCCGAGCAGCAGGCCGCCGATGAGGATCAGCTCTGCGTCGGACAAGTGTCGCTCCAGGGTTCGGGGGCGGCGAACGGGCAGGATAGTTGGCGATGTCGCGGATTCGCCCGGCCGCCGACTGGAAATCGGCCCTGAGAGCGCTAGCATCCACTGTTGACTGACCAGTCAATCAACCGCCACACCGGCGACCGGGAAGGCCACCACGAATGGACCGGAACGTCACCATCGAGCAGGAGCCGCAGATCAGGCGTGCGCTCGATCTGGCCGCACGCGGCCGCGGCGCGGTCAGCCCCAATCCGCTCGTCGGCTGTGTCATCGCCGACGCTCGCGGCGACGTGATCGGCGAGGGGTTTCACGCCGAGCTCGGCGGACCGCATGCCGAGGTCGCCGCTCTCGCCGCCGCCCGCGAGCGCGGCGCCGACACGACCGGCGCGACGATGTACGTGACCCTCGAGCCGTGCGCCCACCATGGCCGCCAGCCGCCCTGCACGGACGCGATCCTCGCGGCCGGCGTCGCCCGGGTCGTGATCGCCTCCGACGACCCCAGCGAGAAGGCGAGCGGCCGCGGCCCCGGGATCCTCCGCGACGGCGGCGTCGAGGTCGCCTGGGTCGACGGCCCGGAGGCGGCGGCTGCCCGCCTCCTCAACCAGCCATTCCGCAAGCACGCCCGCACCGGGCGACCACTGGTCGTCCTCAAGTCGGCGCTGACCCTCGACGGCCGAACGGCGACCGGATCGGGCGACTCGAAGTGGATCTCCGGCGAGGGCTCACGCGAGCTCGTCCACCACTGGCGGGCCGAGGCGGACGCCGTCGCGGTCGGGATCGGGACCGCGCTGGCCGACGACGCCCTGCTCACCGCCCGCGACGTGCCAGTCCGCCGGCAGCCGCGGCGGGTCGTCTTCGATTCGCAGGCCCGCCTTCCGCTCGAATCGAAGCTCGTCGCGACCGCCGGCGAGTCGCCCGTGACGGTCATTGCCGCCACGGCGGCGCAAGCCGATCGAATCGCAGCGCTCGAAGCGGCCGGGGTGGAGGTCATCGCCTGCCCCGGCGAAGGGCCCGACCGGGTCCGTTCGGCTCTCACCGAGCTCGGGCGCCGCGAGGTGACCAACCTGCTCCTCGAGGGCGGCCCGACGCTGGCTGGGGCATTCCGCGACGCCGGCGAGCTCGACGAGCTGCGCCTCTTCTACGCTCCGGTCGTGCTCGGCGGCGACGACGCGAGACCTCTGATCGGCGGCCGTGGGGCGCCGCGGATCGACGCCGCCGACCGCGCCCTCGCCGTCGGCTGGGAGCAGAGTGGCGACGACATGCTGGCCCGCGTCCGGATGCGGGAGTGGTGAGATGTTCACGGGCCTGATCACCGAGATCGGAACGGTCGAGTCGATCGATCGCGACGAGGCGGGTGCGCGCGTCCGGATCACCGCCGAGCTCGGCGGCGAGCTCGCCCCCGGCGACTCCGTCGCCGTCGCCGGCGCCTGCCTGACCGCGGTTGAACCCGGCCCGGGAGGCTTCGCGGCCGACGTCATGAACCAGACGCTCGATCTGACCGCGCTCGGCGACCTCGGCCCCGGGTCCCCGGTCAACCTCGAGCCCGCCGTCCGCGCCTCCGACCGGCTCGGCGGCCACATCGTCCAGGGGCACATCGACGCGACCGGGGTGGTCGCCTCGGTGGCCGACGACGGCTTCGCCCGGCGCGTCCGCGCCGAGCTTCCCGACGGGCTCGAGCGCTACGTCGTCGAGCGGGGCTCGATCGCCCTGAACGGCGTCAGCCTCACGGTCGCCGGGATCGAGGGGCGTATCGTCGAGGTCTCGCTGATACCCGAGACCCTGGAGCGGACGACCTTCGGCTCAGCCGCATCCGGAGACCGCGTGAACGTCGAGGTCGACGTGATCGCCCGCCACGCCGAACGACTACTGCAAGGTTTCGAGGTGAGCAATGGAAAGTGAAGATACGACGATGACCGCAAACACATCGAAGGCACCGTTCACGACCGTCGAGGACGCGATCGAGGACATCCGGCGCGGCCGGATGGTCGTCGTCTGCGACGACGAGGATCGCGAGAACGAGGGCGATCTCGTCATGGCCGCGCAGTTCGCGACGCCCGAGGCCGTCAACTTCATGGCGACCCACGGCCGCGGCCTGATCTGCCTGGCCCTGACCTCGCAGCGCTGCGACGAGCTCGACCTGAACCTGATGACGGCCAAGAACGAGGCGCCGCTGCAGACCGCGTTCACGGTCTCGATCGAGGCCGTCGAGGGCGTGACGACCGGGATCTCCGCCCACGATCGGGCGCGCACCATTCAGGTCGCGATCGACCCCGGCTCGGGTCCCGGCGACCTCCACATCCCCGGTCACATCTTCCCGCTCAAGGCCAAGCAGGGCGGCGTGCTCGAGCGGACCGGCCACACCGAGGCCAGCGTCGACCTCGCGCGCCTCGCCGGCCTCAATCCGGCCGGCGTCATCTGCGAGATCATGAACGACGACGGGACGATGGCCAGGGTCCCGGACCTCGCCTCCTACTGCGAGCTCCACGACCTGAAGATGATCACGATCTCCGACCTGATCGCCTACCGGCGGCGGCAGGAGAAGCTCGTCGAGCGGATCGTCTCGACGTCGCTTCCGACCGGCTTCGGCGACTTCACCGCGGTCGGCTACCGCTCGCTCGTCGACGACAAGCACCACGTCGCGATGGTCAAGGGCGACGTCGACGGCAAGGACGACGTCCTCGTCCGGGTCCACAGCGAGTGCCTGACCGGAGACGTCTTCCACTCGCTGCGGTGCGACTGCGGCGACCAGCTCGCCGCCGCCCTGGCGATGATCGAAAACGAGGGAAGCGGCGTGCTCCTCTACCTCTCCCAGGAGGGCCGCGGAATCGGACTGCTCAACAAGCTCCGCGCCTACAAGCTCCAGGAGGAGGGTTTCGACACCGTCGACGCCAACCTCAAGCTCGGGTTGCCGGCCGACCTCCGCGACTACGGCATCGGCGCCCAGATCCTCCAGGACCTCGGCCTCGGCAGCATCCGGATCCTCACCAACAACCCGAAGAAGATCATCGGGCTCGAGGGCTACGGGCTGTCGGTCACCGAGCAGGTCCCGATCGTCGCCGTCGCCAACGCCCACAACGAGGACTATCTGGCGACGAAGCGCGACCGGATGGGGCACACGCTCCACCACCAGGGCCTCGCGCTCGACGAGGAGATGATTCACGACGAACAGGAGCGCGACGGGCGCAAGGAGGGGGAGCGGGAAGATGGGTGACGGGGAGATCCGCGAGCTCGACGCCGGGGAGCGCGAGCGCGTCGCGCGGGCCGAATGGGCGATCTGCGTGGCGACTTTCTACGGCGACCTCGCCGAGCGGCTGACGAACGGGGCCTTCGAGGGGTTCACCGAGATGGGCGCCGGGGCCGGCTCGATCCAGACCTTCGAGGTGCCCGGCGCCTTCGAGCTGCCGCTTGCGGCGAAGCTCTGCGCCGACTCCGGGAAGTTCGCCGGCGTTGCCTGCCTCGGCGTCGTCATCCGCGGCGAGACCGACCACTACGACTTCGTCTGCGCCGAGGCCGCGAGCGGCCTCCGACAGGTGACGCTCGACACCGGAATCCCGTGCTCCTTCGGGGTGATCACCTGCGACACCCGCGAACAGGCGGAGGCCCGGGCCGGCGGCGGCAAGCGCGACCAGGGCCGCAACGCCGCCATCGCCGCGGTCCAGATGCACCTGATGTCGCTGGACGAGCGGCTCGGCTGACCACCCGGTCGGCGGGGTCGCTACCATGCCGCCTCCGATGGCCAAGGTATGTCACAGCTGCGGTAAGAAGCCCGCGGTCGGAAACTCGCGCAGCCACTCGATGGTCGCGACCCGCCGGCGCTTCAACCCGAACCTGCAGAAGGTCCGGATCGACGAGGGCTCCGGCCCCCGCCGCGTCTACGTCTGCACCAGGTGTCTCAAGGCCAACAAAGTCACCAAGGCCGCTTAGGCGCCCAGAGCACTGCGCGGGCTCGGCGTCCTCGTCGGCTCACGGCCGAAGGCCGCTTCGCCTCCTGCGTCCTTGATCCGCTTGGCTCTGAACGCCTAAGGACTCCATTACCGGCGTCAGGAACCGTCTAGACGGGCTTGGTCGGGGATGACTGTTAGAACTCGCGTCATGCCGGATCCCTCTGTCGCGCGATTCCGGCGGATCGTCCAGACGGCGTACGCCTATCTGGACGCCCGTCGCAACGAGGTCAACGACCTCAACGTCTACCCGGTCGCCGACGGCGACACGGGGGACAACATGGCCCTGACGATGCGGGCGGTGCTCACCGAGCTCGACCGGATCGAGCTCGAGGAGGGGGAGGAGGCCGATCGCAACGACCTCGTCGTCGCGGTGGCCCGTGCCGCCCTGATGGGTGCCCGCGGCAACTCGGGCGTGATTCTCAGCCAGATCGTCCGCGGCGCCGCCGAGTACCTCGCGACCCGGCCGGGCGACCTGATCAGCCCGGTCCTCGTCGCCTCCGCGCTGTCGTCGGCCGCCGATGCCGCCTACGCCTCGGTGCGGAACCCGACCGAGGGAACGATGCTGACGGTGATGCGGGCGATGGCCAACTCGGCCAGCATGCATCTCGCCCGCCTCCCCGACGAGAACCGGATCCTCCCTGCGGGCCTGACCCAGGCGCAACAGGACCAGATCCTCGCCGCGGCACTCGAGGTCATCACCGAGGCCGGGCGCGAAGCAGTCGAGAAGACTCCCGATCAGCTCGACGTGCTCGCCGAGGCGGGCGTCGTCGATGCCGGTGCCCACGGCATGGTCCTGATCATGGCGGGAATCGTCGCCGGGCTCCGCGGGGAGGAGACGCCCGAGGTCGACATCCCGGAGCAGGCGCCGGCCCGCTTCTCGGCGCCGCAGCACAGCGACAGCCGGTTCCAGTACTGCGTCAACTTCATCGTTCAGGGGGGCGACCTCGACGGCCCGTCGTTCGAGGGGCCGCTCCGCGAGATCGGGGACTCGATCCTGATCGTCGGCGACCGCCGGACCCTGCGCGTCCATGTCCACACCGACGAGCCGCCGCTCGCCCGTGAGGTGTTCGCGGGTCACGGCGCGATCTCGCAGGTCGACGAGGCCGACATGCGAGAGCAGGTGGCCGAGCGCGAGCGCCGCCTCGCCGCCGGCGGGGACAGCTGCGGCATCGTCGCGGTCGTCTCCGGCGATGGGATCCGTCAGCTCTACGAGGAGCTGGGCGCGACCGTCATCGACGGCGGCCCGACGATGAATCCCTCGACCGACGAGCTTCTCGCCGGGATCCATTCCGTCGGTGCCGAGGGCGTCCTCGTGCTCCCGAACTCGCCGAACGTCGTGATGGCCGCCGAGCACGCTGCGGAGCTATCCGATCGCGGTGCCCGGGTTCTCGACTGCACCTCTCAGCAGGCGGGTCTGGTGGCGATGGTCGAGCTCGACCCGTCCGCGTCGCTCGACGAGAACGTGGACCGGCTCGCCGGCGCGCTCGACGACACGCGGACCGGCGCCGTCGCTCCCGCGGCCCGCGACGACGCCGAGGGGCGGTTCGTGCGCGGGGATGCCGTCGGGTTCGTCGACGGCGACGTGATCGCCTGGGGCGGTGCCGGATCGACGCTCGCGAAGACGATCGAGGCGCTCAGCGACGGGGCCGAGATCATCACGATCGTCGAAGGCGACGGTGCGCCGATCTCGATCGACGAGGTGACGGCCTTCGTCCGCGAGCCGGTCGAGGCCGAGGCCCACCGCGGCGGGCAGCCCTACTACTGGTGGCTGCTCGCCGCACAGTGACCGCCGTCCTCTGGCACATCCCGGTCTCCCACTTCAACGAGAAGGTGCGGTGGGCCCTCGACTACAAGGGCGTGCCCACCGAGCGCAGGGCGCCCCCTCCGGGCGCCCACATGGCGGTCGCCCTCTGGCTCACCCGCGGCCGCGGCAAGACGTTCCCGGTACTGCAGGTCGACGGCCGGACGATCTCCGATTCGACGGCGATAATCGCAGCGCTCGAGGAGCTCTACCCGGAGCCGGCCCTGTATCCCGGCGACCCGGCCGAGCGCTCCCGGGCCCTCGGCCTCGAGGACTTCTTCGACGAAGAGCTCGGGTCCCACTCGCGGCTCCTCGCCTTCCACGAGCTCCGCAAGAGCGACGAGAGCCTGCAGCAGTTCACCGCCGGCATCCTCCCCGAGCGCCTGGCATCCAACCCCCGCGTCCTCGGTGCCGCCGCCCGCGGCGGGGCGTTGTTCACCCAGGCCCGCTACCGGGTCGGCTCCGATGCGGCCGCCGACGAGGCCCGTGCGAAGATCGCCGCCGCCTTCGACCGCCTCGAGGCCGAGCTCGCGAAGGGGTCGGGCGACTACCTCGTCGGCGACCGGTTCAGCGTCGCGGATCTGACCGCGGCGGCGCTGTTCGTGCCGGTCGTCGGCCCCGAGCAGGGTCCCGAGCTCCCGGACGCCCCGGAGCCCTACGAGCGTTTCCGGGCTTCGCTCCGGGAGCGTCCCGGCTTCCGGTGGGTCGAGGAGATGTTCGCCCGCCACCGGGTCGACGCGGTCAGGCCCTAGGGACCGAGCCACTCACCAGCCGCCGCTGCCCGGGCCGCCCTTGATCGGCCCGGCGATCTCAGCGGTGACCCAGCCGCCGTAGAAGCCGCCCGGCTGGGGCTCCACCGGCTCGTCGTCGAGCAGGCAGTCGACGAGGGCGGGGTAGAAGGAGACGAGGCCGCGAAGCTCGGCGAATGCCGGGTTCGGGTCCGGGTAGTGCCACGCCGCCCGCTCGGCGATCGCCTCGCCGGCGACCACGTCGAAGTAGGAGGCCGCGCCCTTCCACTCGCAGAAGCTTCCGCCCTGCCCGGGCCGCAGCGCATCGCCGTCCACGGCTTCGGTCGGGAGGTAAATAGTCGGAGCGCCGGCCGTCTCGAGCACCCGCAGGGCCGAGGGGACGTCGACGATCGTCACGCCTCCGAGCGCGACCCGGACGCGGCGGTCGAGGCGTTCGACGCGCGGCGGCCGTGGATAGTCCCAGACCGATTCGCGCGGCCGGCCGTTGGCCGCGATGCCGGTCGCCGGCTCGGGATCGGGGTGTCGTCCGAAGATCGAGGCCATCACCTCCAGGCTACGCGGTCGCCGGTTCCGTTCAACGACGCTCCTATCCTCGGGGCGTGAGCATCAGGTGACGTCCGCAGGACCGGCAACCGCCGTACCGGAGGGTCGCGGGGAGGCGCCCGCCCCGCCGCGGCAGCTCGGCGGCGGCGCGTCAAGCCGCGCGGAGCTCCTCGCGACGTGGCCGTCGCCGGCCCTGTCGGTGGTCGGCCGCGAACGGCTCGACCGCCCGCTCACCGACATTCGCGGCGTCGGCGAGAAGATCGCCTCCGCCGCCGCCCGGCTCGGCCTGTGCACCTTCGGCGACCTGATCGAGCATTACCCGCACGACTGGATCGACCGGACCGTCGTCGCCGAGATCGCCGACCTCGTGCCCGGTCGCCCGGCGACCGTGCTCGTCGAGGTCCGGAAGTCGAGCCTGCGGCCGACCCGGCGGCGCAACCTGCGGATCGTCGAGGCGACGGTCGCCGACGAGTCGGGCGCCATCGACGTCGCCTGGTTCAACCAGGCGTGGCTCGCCGACAAGCTCAAGCCCGGCGTCCGGCTCCTGCTCAGCGGCCGTCTCGACGGGCGCAGCTTCCGCCCCGACGCCTTCGAGATCGTCGGCGAGGAGCGGGAAGGAGAGGGCGGGGCGGACCCGATCCGCGACGCGCCGGGACCGCCCGCCGGCCTCCACACGACGGGACTCGTCCCCGTCCACCCGAGCGGCGAGGGACTCCGGGTCCAGCGGATCCGCGAGTGGGTCTGGGCGGCCCTCTGCCTCGCCCCGGCCGTCATCGAGCCGCTTCCGGCCGTGATCCGCGCACGTCACGGCTTCCCCGGCGCCGCCGACGCGCGGATCGCCATCCACTTCCCGCGCAGCCGCGACGACCTCGCGCCCGCTCGCGCCCGGCTCGCCTACGAGGAGCTCTTCCTCCATCAGGCCGCCCTGCAGATCCGCCGGGGCGAGCGCGGCTCCGGCCTCCCGGCTCCATCGCTCGATGCGCCGGGCGAGCTCGTCGCGGGGTGGATCGACGCGCTGCCGTTCGCGCCCACCGACGACCAGCGGACCGCCTTCGCCGAGATCGACGCCGACCTCGGCGACCGCCGGCCGATGCAGCGGCTGCTGATGGGCGAGGTCGGGTCCGGCAAGACCGTCGTCGCCCTCTACGCGATGCTCCGCGCCCTCGAGAGCGGCCGGCAGGCGGCGCTGATGGCGCCTACGGAGACACTCGCCGAGCAGCACTTCGCGACCCTCGAAACGCTGCTCGCCGGCATGCCGACCCCGATCGGGCTGCTGACCGGCTCGACGCCGGCCGCGCGCCGCCGCGACATGCTCGCCCGCCTCGAGAGCGGCGAGCTGCCGCTCGTCGTCGGCACCCACGCGCTGATCGAGCCGGCCGTCCGCTTCGCCCGGCTCGCCGTCGCGGTCGTCGACGAGCAGCACCGGTTCGGCGTCGAGCAGCGCCGTGCCCTCGACGGCAAGGGGGAGGAGGCCCCGCACGTCCTCCACATGACCGCGACGCCGATCCCGCGGACTCTCTCGCTGACGGCCTTCGGCGACCTCGATGTGACGGTGCTGCGCGAGTTGCCCGCGGGACGACGGCCGATCACGACCTGGCTGGTCGGCGAGGAGCGGCGCGAGGGCGCCTACGGGTTCATTCGCGATCGCCTCCGCGAGGGCCGTCAGGCGTACGTCGTCTGCCCGCTCGTCAGTGACTCCGAGAAGGACCAGGCGAAGGCGGCGACGAGCGAGGGCGAACGGCTCGCGAAGGGCGAGTTCCGCGACTTCGAGGTCGAGGTGCTCCACGGGCAGATGCCGGCGGCCGAGAAGGCCCGGGCGATGGCGCGGTTCGCCGGCGGCGAGGCCGACGTCCTCGTCGCCACGAGCGTGATCGAGGTCGGGATCGACGTCGCCAACGCCTCGGTGATGCTGATCGAGGGCGCCGATCGTTACGGCCTCAGCCAGCTCCATCAGCTGCGCGGCCGGATCGGCCGCGGCGAGCACGAGTCGCAGTGCATCCTCTTCGCCGATCCCGAGAGCGAGCGGGCCCGGGCCCGCCTCGATGCCGTCGTCCGCGAGCGCGACGGCTTCGAGCTCGCCGAGGTCGACCTCACCCTGCGCGGGGAGGGCGAGGTGCTCGGGACCCGGCAGAGCGGCCTGCCGCGGTTCCGGATCGCATCGCTTCCCGAGGACGCGCCTCTGCTGGGCGCCGCCCGCACCGACCTGATCGCGCTCCTCGAGCGCTGCGGATCCCTCGACGCTCCCGAGCTCGGCCCGCTCATCGACGCCGTCCGCGAGCGCTTCGGCGACGAGCGGGCCGAGCCGATCGCCGCCTGATGCGGATCGTCGCCGGAGAGCTGGGGGGGAGGCGCCTGCGGGCGCCGCGAGGCGATTCGGTGAGGCCGACGAGCGACCGCGTCCGCGAGGCCCTGTTCTCGATCCTGGGCGACGTCGAGGGGTTCGACGTCCTCGACCTCTTCGCGGGAACCGGCGCCCTCGCGTTCGAGGCGCTGTCCCGCGGCGCGGCGGCGGCAACCCTCGTCGACACGGCCGTCGACGTCGCCGAGGAGAACGCCGAGGCGCTCGGGGTCGCCGGCCGCACCACGGTCGTCCGCGGCGATGCGATCCGTTTCCTCCGGCGCGAAGCTGGGCAATACGACCTCGTCTTCTGCGACCCGCCCTATAGACTCGCGCGCCGCTTTGCTTCCGACCTCCGACAACTGCTCCCGGACCGCCTTCAGGACGGTGCGCGCGTGATCTTCGAGTCCGCGACGTCCGACCCGGTCGACCTCGGCCTGCCGCTCCTCGACGAGCGCACCTACGGCGCGACGACGATCCGGATCCACGGAGAAGAGCGGTGAGCGAGCGGATCGCGATCTGCCCGGGGAGCTACGACCCGGTGACCAACGGCCACGTCGACATCATCGGCCGGACGGCGAACATCTTCGACCGTGTCATCGTCGGCGTCGTCAACCAGCCCGTCCGCAAGCAGAAGACCCTGTTCACCGCCGAGGAGCGGGCCGGGTTCATCGAGCGGGCCACCGCCGACATGCCGAACGTCGAGGCCCAGGTCTTCTCGACGCTGCTCGTCGACTTCGCCCGCGAGAACGGTGCGAGCACGATCGTCAAGGGCCTGCGGGCGATCTCGGACTTCGAGTACGAGTTCGAGATGAACCAGCTGAACCGCAAGCTCGCCCCGGAGATCGAGAGCGCGTACGTGATGGCTTCCGCCGAGTACAGCTTCCTGTCGTCGACCGGCGTCAAGGAGCTCGCGACCTTCGGCGGCGACGTCCGCGACCTCGTCCCGGCGGAGGTCGCCGAGGCACTCAGCGCACGGATCGAGCGCTGAAGGCGAGACGTACCGGTTGGGCAGGAGCTTGCAGGCGATTGCAGAATGTTCCAGCCACGCGAGGGTTTTTCCCTCCGGTCCCTAAGCTTTAGTCGTACCGATGGACGTCCTCGTTCTCATAGACAAACTCGACGACCTGATCCACAACGCCAGGCCGGTCCCGCTGACCGACCAGGTGAGGGTGGATCGCGAAGAGATCTACGACCTGCTCGATCAGATGCGGGCGACTATTCCCGAAGAGATCAAGCAGGCGCGCTGGATCGTCAAGGAGCGTCAGGAGATGCTCGCCGAGGCCAAGCGCGAAGCTGAGCGCGTCGTCAAGGAGGCCCGCGACCAGCAGGCTCGCCTGATCTCCGAGGAGGAGGTCTACAAGCAGGCCGAGCGCGGCGCCGAGGAGATCCTCGAGGACGCCCGCGACACCGAGCGCCAGATCCGCCTCGGAGCCGAGGACTACGCCGACGAGATCCTTTCCACCCTGGAGGTCAACCTCCAGAAGTTCCTCGCCGCCGTCCAGCGCGGCCGCGACCGCCTTGCCGGTCGCGATGAGGAAATCGAACCCGCCGAGGTTTGATCAGCGGCGCTGCGGCGCCGCTCACTCGAACGACTTCCCGCAGCCGCGGGGCCGAGCGCCGGACCATGCGGCTCCGGCTCTTCGGAGTTCGCCGTATGGCCCGCCGCTCGGCCCCTTCTCTCAAGCCAAGTCCCCGGCTGGGGGAGACACACACATGTCTTCCCGTCCCCTATCGCCGCGCCGCCCGGCGGAAGCGGACGCGAAGCGGAGTCGTCAGCTCTGGTCAACACACATGTCTTTCTTTCCCCTCCCGCCGCGCCGACCGGGGAGACCGGACGCGAAGCGGAAGCGTCGGCTCCGGTCAACACACATGTCTTCCCGTCCCGCACCGCCGCGCCGACCGGGGAGACCGGACGCGAAGCGGAGGATCTCTCCGGAGTTATCTAGTACTCGGCCCTGACGACCACGAGGTCGCCGGCCTGCCAGACGACCTCGCCGCTCGACCAGGCGACGAGATCCTCGACCCGCTCGGGATGATCCCGCTCGGGCTCGAGGGGGGTCGTCTGTTCGTCGGCGAGGACGACGTCGGCGAGGACGAGCGCTCGCGCCTGCTCGCGGACACGCCGGAAGAGATCGCGCTTGCCGTCCGAGTCGAGGTGGTGGACGCTGAGGACGGCGACCACGAGATCCCAGGGACCGTCGGGCAGCGGATCCTCCATCCGAGCGAGCCGTACCTCGATGCCGAGCTGCCGGGCCCTGAAGACCATTTCCGGGCTCGAGTCGAGGCCGGTGATCCGGGCGTCCGGGTAGGCCTCGAGGAGGCGCCGCGAGGTCTCGCCGGTGCCGATGCCGAGGTCGAGGGCGGTCTCCGGCGGGGACGGCACCGCGTCAACGGCCGCCGCCTGCAGGGCGTCGAAGTTCGGGACCTCGGCCCGCATCATCTCGAGGTAGGTGTCTGGGTTCCAGTGGAACTGGGCGCTCACGCTACCCTCGGAGACTAGATGGCCGAACGACTCGTCGACCTCGATGCGCTCGCCCTGCGCCACGGCCAGGCCGAGCACCTGGAGATGGATCTCTCGCCTGAGACCCCGCAGCTCGGCGGCGAGCCGCTGACCTTCGAATCGACGCCGCTGGGCACGCGCGTCGACGTCTCGCGGACGAGCTCCGGTTACGCTCTGCGGCTCCGCGCCGAGGCCGTCCTGCTCGGCACCTGCGCCCGTTGCCTGGGCCCCGCCCGCCTCGTCCTCGAGATCGACGCCCGCGAGGTCGATCAGGGCGACGTCGACGATCCGGAGCTGAAGAGCCCCTACGTCGGCGAGGGCCTTCTCGACCCCGTGTCCTGGCTCCACGACGCGGTGGTGCTGGCCCTGCCCGAGCGGCTTCTCTGCCGCCCCGATTGCGCCGGCCTATGCGAGATCTGCGGGATCTCCCTGAACGACGTCGAGCCCGGCACCCACGTCCACGAGGCCGAGCCCGATCCCCGCTTCGCGAAGCTCCGCGAGTTGCTCGATTGAGCCGCCGCGGGGGCCGCAACGGTCCCTGCGCCCGGTATCGCTACGATTCCCCGCCTTATGGCCGTCCCGAAGAAGCGTCAATCCAGCGCCCGCCGCGACAAGCGTCGCGCCCACGATGCCGTTGCAGGCCCTCGCCTCAACCAATGCCCGCAGTGCCACAGCCCGAGGCTGCCGCACCGCGTCTGCCCGACCTGCGGGACCTACGCCGGCCGCCAGGTCGTCGTCGAAGACGCCTCGCCCGAGCTGAGCGGACGCACCGAGGGGGAGTAGGTGGGCGCCCCGGCGGCGCGCCCGACGGGCGCCGCGCCGGAACGCCGTGCGACCGTCGCCTTCGACGCCCTCGGCGCCGAGGCGGGAACCGATGCCGTCTCCGAGGGAGTCCGCGCCGCTGCGGCTGACGGGATCGCCGTCCGCCTCTTCGGCCCTGCCGGACCCTTCGCCGGCCTCGCATCCGACCTGATCGAGGTCGTCGACACGACCGAAGTGATCGGCAACGAGGAGGAGCCGGTCCGCGCCGTCCGCTCGCGCCCCGAGACGTCGATCGTCCGCGCCGCCGCCGACGTCGCGGCGGGCCGCTCCGACGCCCTCGCGAGCCCCGGCTCGACCGGAGCGACGATGACCGCGGCGCTCTTCGCCCTGAAGCGGATCCGCTCGGTTCAGCGTCCGGCGCTCGCCGTCGAGATCCCCGCGCCCGGTCGCGATCGCCCGCTGCTGATGCTCGACGTCGGCGCCAACGCCGACGCGCGCGCCTCCCACCTCGTCCAGTTCGCCTACCTCGGGTCCGCATTCGCGTCCGCCGTCCTCGGCGTGTCCGATCCGCAGGTCGGGCTGCTCAACGTCGGCAGCGAGGCCAAGAAGGGCAGCGCCCTCGTCGTCGAGGCGCACGAGACCCTCGCGTCGTCGCCCGGGATCGGCTTCGCCGGCAACGTCGAGGGCCGCGACCTCCTCGATCCCGACGTCGACGTCGTTGTCACCGACGGCTTCACCGGCAACGTTGTCCTGAAGACGATCGAGGGGACCGCCCGCGCCGTCGGCGACGCGGTCGCGCGCGCCGCTCGTTCCAACCCCGTCGCCTCGATCGGCGGTCTGATGCTCAGGCCGGCGCTCGGCGGCCTCCGCTCCGACATGGACCCCGACGGCACCGGCGGCGCGATCCTGCTCGGGCTCCGGGGAGTCGCCGTCGTCGGCCACGGCTCGTCGGGTCCGCTCGGCATCGCTAACCAGATCCGCCTCGCGGCGCGGTCGGTGGAGGAGCGGGCGGTCGAGCGGACCGAGGAGCTGATCGAGCGTTCCGGCGTCGGTCGCAGCGAGATCCGCGGTGCCCGGCGCTCCGAGTCGTGATACACAAAGGCAAGCGATGAGCACCACCGGAGAAGAGACGGCCAAGACCGATCGCGACGCGATCTTCGCGATGGTCCGCAATCACCTCACCGCTGAGCTCGAGGTCCCGGCCGCGGAGATCACCGACGCCACCCGCTTCCGCGACGACCTCGACGCCGACTCGCTCGACCTCTACGAGCTCGTCATGGAGCTCGAGGACACCTATGGGATCGCGATGAGCGAGGACGAGGCGGCGAAGATCGAGACCGTCGGTGCCGCCGTCGACTTCGTATTCGAGCGACTCCCCGGTGCCTGACCCCGACACGGTCGATCCGCGCGATGAGATCCCCGAGGGGAGCGCGGTCGCTCCCCTTCTCGACCTGGTCGCCGCCCTCGAGCCCGACCTTCGCCTCCAGGCGCTGACCCACTCGTCCTGGACCGAGCGCCGCGTCCGCTCCTGGGGCCGGCTCGCCTTCCTCGGCGACAGCGTCCTCGGCCTCGCCGTCGCCGAGCACCTCTTCACCCGCTTCCCGCGCTCCGACATCGGCCGCCTGACGAAGATCCACGGCCAGGCCGTCAGCGGCCGTGCCTGCGCGGAGATCGCAATCGAACTCGGCGTGCCGGAGATGCTCGAACAGGCCTACCCGACCGACTTCGAAGGCGGCCTCGCCCCGGCCGAGCTCGTCGGCAGCGAGCGGGCGATGGCCTCGATCGTCGAGTCGCTCATCGGCGCCTGTTACATGCAGTTCGGGCTCGAGCGCACGTCCGCGGCACTGCTCGCGGCATTCGCCCCGCAGGTCGATCTCGCCTCAGGGACCCTCCTCGACTTCAAGTCGGCGCTCCAGGAGCGCCTCGCACGGCGCGGCAGCCGCGTCCGCTACGAGGTGATCGAGGAGTCCGGGCCGCCTCACGACAAGACATTCCAGGTCGAGGCGAGGGTCGGAGACGAGATCCTCGGGACCGGAACCGGGTCGAGCAAGAAGGCCGCCGAACAGGCCGCAGCGGCCGAGGCGCTGGAGGAAGCAGCGGATTGAGCAGGGACTTTTCGGCTCGGCACGATCCCGTCCGGTCGAGCCAGCAGGCTTCCATCGAGGGCCGGAGAGAATGCATCTGAAGTCGATAACCCTGAAGGGCTTCAAGTCCTTCCCCGAGCGCACCCACCTGGAGTTCTCTCCGGGCGTGAGCGTCATCGTCGGGCCGAATGGATGCGGCAAGTCGAACATCACTGACGGCGTCCTCTGGGCGCTCGGCGAGCAGAGTCCGCTCGCGGTCCGCGGCCAGTCGATGCAGGACGTGATCTTCGCCGGCGGCCGCGATCGGTCGGCCCGCAGCGCCGCCGAGGTCGAGGTCGTCATCGACAACTCCGACGGCGCCGCGGGGTCCGAGTTCTCCGAGATCTCCGTCTCCCGCCGCCTCGACCGCAACGGCGACGGCGGCTACCGGCTGAACGGCGCCCGCTGCCGCCTCTCCGACGTGACCGAGGCGCTCTCCGACGCCAGCCTCGGCCGCGAGATGCATTCGGTGATCGGTCAGGGCAAGGTCGAGGCGATCGTCCTCTCGAAGCCGCGCGAGCGCCGGCTGCTGATCGAGGAGGCCGCCGGGCTCGGCAAGCACCGCAAGCGCCGGCGCCGCGCCCAGCTGAAGCTGGAGCGGACCCGCTCGAACCTCGACCGCGCGCTCGACGTCGAGCGCGAGGCCCGCTCCCGCCTGCGGCCGCTGCGCCAGCAGGCGAACGCGGCCGAGACGCACGCCCGCCTCGAGCGCCAGTCCCAGGAGATCCATCTGCGCCTGCTCGGCGACCGTCTCTCCGCCGGCGGCGGAGACCTCGCCACGGCTGAGGCCGCCGCCAAGGAGGCCCGGTCCCAGCGCGAGGCGATCGAAGCGAAGCTCGGCGCGGCCAATGAGCGCCGCAGCGCCGTCGAGACCCGCCTCGCCGAGCGCGACCGCGAGCGCACCGCGGTCTGGGGCGAGCTGACGGCTCTCCGCGCCGCCCACGAGCGCCTCGGCGCCCGGACCGAAGCGCTGGCCGGCCGCGAGGCCGAGCTCCGCGCCGCCGTCGAGCGTCGCCGCGCCGCCCTCGGCGCGCTGGCGGCCGAGCTGCGGGCGACCGAGCGCGACGCCGAAGCAGCACTTGCCCGCGAGCTCGAGGCCGTCCGGACCGCCCTCGGTGAGGCGGGGGAGGGCATCACCGCCGCCGTGGACGCCGCCGACGTCGAGTCGCGCCTCGAGGCGCTCGCCCGCGTCCGCACCGGCTCCGAACGCGCCGCCCGCTCCGCCCGCCGGGCCGAGGACATGCTTGGGCACCGCCGCCAGGATTCGCTCGAGCAGCGCGTCGAGACCGAGGCCGAGCTCGCCGAGGCCCTCGCATCGCTATGTGCGGCGCTCGCCGCCGCGCGCGACGCCGTCGGGACCCGCGCCGCCGCCGTCGAGGAGCGCGTCGTCGGCGCCCAGGCGGGCGACGAGCTCGCGCTCGAGCTCCGCGAGTGCTCGCGTGCCGAAGCCGAGCTCCACGGCGAGCTCCGGCTCGTCGGCGAACGCGTCACCGAGGCCGAGGTCCGGGCCGCGAGCCTTCGCGACCGCCGCGAGGAGGCCGCAGCCGAGTGGGACCGGATCGTCGCCAAGCTCGAGCTCGACCCCGCCCCGAAGCCCGAGTCCCTCGGGGACGAGGAGCGCAGCGCCGCCGAGGCCGCGATCGAGCGCCTGATCCGGCGCCGCGAGCAGCTCGGTCCCGTCAACCCGCTCGCCGAGGGCGAGTACGAGACCGCCAAGCAGCACGTCGCTGAACTCGAGGCCCAGCGCGAGGACCTCGAACAGGCTCTTGACGAACTCGCGAAACTGATCCGCCAGACCGACCGCGAGATCACCGCGGCATTCGAGGAGACCTTCAAGGCCGCCGGAGAGAACTTCAGCGAGCTGATCGAGCACATGTTCCCGGGCGGCAGCGGCCGTCTGCGGATGGTCGAGGCCCAGAAGCCGGAGCGCGTCCTCGGCGGCGCCGACCCCGCGACGGTCGGCGGCGGCGAGCCGGATGCGGCCGACGGCGAGGCGAGCGTGGCCGAGTCAGATGACGAGGACGAGGACGGCGATCGCGATCCCGCCGAGACCGCCGGGGTCGAGATCGAGGTGACGCCGGCAGGCAAGGCGACGCGGCGGCTGTCGCTGCTCTCCGGCGGCGAGAAGTCGCTCGTCGCGCTCGCCTTCGTGTTCAGCGTCTTTCTCGCGCGGCCGTCGCCCTTCTACATCCTCGACGAGGTCGAGGCGGCGCTCGACGACGCCAACATCGATCGCTTCCTGCAGCTCGTCCGCCGCTTCTCCGATCGCGCCCAGTTCGTGATCGTCACCCACCAGAAGCGGACGATGGACGCGGCCGACGTCCTCTACGGGGTCAGCATGAAGGACGGCGCCACGAAGGTGATCTCGCGCCGCCTGCCTCGCGAGCCGAAGCTCACCGAGGCCGAGCCGGAGCCGGACGCCCGCGCAGCGTAGGCTGCCGGTCCGTGCCGACCACCTGGGCAGAGCTACTCGACGTCGGCGACCGCGAAACGGTCGCCCCGGACGCCTCCAGCGCCGATGACGGCGAGGGCAAGGAACGCCGCGGCATCTTCAAGCGGCTCCGCGAGAGCCTCACCACGAGCCGCCAGGCGCTCGGCGCCGAGCTCAGCTCCTCGCTCTTCGAGACCCTCGACACCGCGGCGTGGGAGCAGCTCGAGGAGGCGCTGATAATGGCCGACGTGGGCGCCCGCACCACCGCCGACGTCGTCGGCCGCCTCGAGGCCGAGGTCGCCTCCGGCAAGGTCGAAGGCGGCGAGGCCGCCCGCGCTCGTCTGGTCGAGCTCCTCGCCGAGCTCGCCGAGGTCGGCAGCGGCCGGATCGACCTGCGCCCGCGCCCGGCCGTCGTCCTCGTCGTCGGCGTCAACGGGACCGGCAAGACGACGACCGTCGGCAAGCTCGCCTGGCACCTGCAGCGCGAGGCCGGCCTCTCGGTGATGCTCGCCGCCGCCGACACCTACCGCGCCGCCGCCGTCGAGCAGCTCGGCACCTGGGCGGAGCGGGCCGGCTGCGACATCGTCAAGGCCGAGACCGGCCAGGACGCCGGCGCCGTCGTCTTCGACGCGATCGCCGCCGCCGAAGCGCGCGGCAGCGACGTCGTCCTGATCGACACCGCCGGCCGCCTCCACAACCGCACCGACCTGATGGAGGAGCTCGCCAAGGTCCGCCGCGTCATCGACAAGCGGATCGGCCGCGCCCCCTCGGAGACCCTGATCGTCGTCGACTCGACCACCGGCCAGAACGGCCTCCGCCAGGCGCAGGTCTTCAGCGAGGCGGTGGACGTGACCGGCGTCGCCCTGACGAAGCTCGACGGCACCGCCAAGGGCGGCATCGCGCTCGCGATCGCCGGCGAGCTCGGCATCCCGGTCAAGCTGATCGGCGTGGGGGAGGGCATCGAGGACCTCCGCCCGTTCGACGCGATGGAGTTCAGCTCGGCCCTCGTGGGTGAGTAGATAACTCCGAGGAATCGCCCGGCATCAACCGACGGGTAGCCTCCACAACGTTCATGATTTCCCGTCAAGTAGCACCCAACGGTCCGGCGGAAGCGGACGCGTCAGCGGAGCATTCCGCCGGGGTTATCTAGATGTTTGATCAGCTCTCAGATCGGCTCCAGGGCACGCTGTCGGACCTGCGCTCGCGCGGGAAGCTGACCGAAGCCGATGTCGACAAGGCGATGCGCGAGATTCGCCTCGCGCTCCTCGAGGCCGACGTCAACTTCAAGGTCACCAAGCAGTTCGTCGCCGACGTCCGCGAGAAGGCGATCGGGGCGGGCGTCCTCGAGAGCCTCGATCCCGGCCAGATGGTCGTCAAGGTCGTCAACGAGCAGCTCGCCGAGCTGATGGGCGGCTCCGGCCGCGAGCTCGTCTTCGCCTCGAAGCCGCCGACCGTGATCCTGATGGCCGGCCTCCAGGGCTCGGGCAAGACGACGGCGACCGCGAAGCTCGCCAAGCACCTCCGTGGCCAGGACAAGACCGTCGGCGTCGCCGCCTGCGACACGCAGCGCCCAGCCGCCGTCGAGCAGCTGACCCGCCTCGGACAGCAGGCCGGCGCGACCGTCTACTCGCAGGGCACCGACCGCGACCCGGTCGACATCGCCGAGTGGGCACTCGGCCAGGCGCGCTCGGAAGGCCTCGACGTCCTGATCATCGACACCGCCGGCCGCCTCCACATCGACGAGGAGCTGATGGCGCAGCTCGCCGAGATCAAGAAGCGGACGCGCCCCCACGACGTCCTCCTCGTCGTCGACGCGATGACCGGCCAGGACGCGGTCAACGTCGCCGAGCAGTTCGCCGACGCCACAGAATTCGACGGCGTGCTGATGAGCAAGCTCGACGGCGACGCCCGCGGCGGCGCCGCGCTGAGCGTCAAGGCCGTCACCGGCAAGCCGATCCTCTATGCGTCGACCGGCGAGAAGCTCGAGCAGCTCGAGCGCTTCCACCCCGACCGGATGGCGCAGCGCATCCTCGGCATGGGCGACGTCCTGTCGCTGATCGAGAAGGCCGAGAAGGACATGGACGCCACCGAGGCGGAGGAGCTGGAGCGCAAGATGCGCCAGGACCAGTTCACCCTCGACGACTTCCTCAAGCAGCTCAAGCAGATCCGCAAGATGGGCCCGCTGACGAGCGTCCTCGGGATGATGCCCGGCATGGGCAAGGCGATGAAGGAGCTCCGTAACGCCAACCTCGATGACCGTGAGCTCGACCGCCTCGAGGCGATGATCCTCTCGATGACAGCCGAGGAGCGGGCAAACCCCGACGTCATCCGCGGTTCCCGCCGGCGCCGGATCGCAGCCGGCTCGGGGACCAATGTCCAAGCCGTCAAACAGCTGACCAAGCAGTTCGATCAGATGCGGAAGATGATGAAGCAGCTGGCCTCCGGCAAGACGCTGAGCCCGGAATCGATGATCCGCGGACAGCTCGGCGCGAGACGTCGATGACGGCCGACCCCCTCGGTCTGTAACCTGCGCCGCCGCAAGATGGCAGTACGAATCAGACTCAGACGAGCGGGCTCCTCGAAGAACCCGATCTGGCGCATCGTCGTGGCCGACAAGCGCTCCCCGCGCGACGGCCGCACGATCGAAACGATCGGTAGCTACAACCCGCAGACCGAGCCCTCGCAGGTGACGATCGACACCGAGCGGGCGCAGCATTGGCTCGACCACGGCGCCCAGCCGTCGCCGACCGTCGCCAAGCTGCTGCGCACTCAGGGCGTCGACGGCCCCGCCGGCACCTGATCGGCCTTCGCTGTGCGTGAGCTCGTCGAGTTTCTCGTCCGCGCTCTCGTCGAGCAGCCGGACAAGGTCGAAGTGGAGGAGTTCGAAGAGGACGGCGACCTCGTCCTCGAGGTCTCCGTCGCCGAGGACGACCTCGGCCGCGTGATCGGCCGCGGCGGCCGCATCGCCAACGCGATCCGCACCGTCGCCCGCGCCGCCGGCGCCCGCGACGACCGCCGGGTCGTCGTCGACATCCTCGACTGACCCGGCGCCCTCGGCGCTATTTGGGCGCTGAATGGCCACTTTCGCGCCTTGTTCAGCGCGCGATGCCGGGCCAACCTCCGCCGCATGATCGCGGTGGCGGACATCATCCAGTACATGGCTGCTGGATCCGCACCACCGGGGCGGGTGTTGGCGCGAATCGCCGCGCGGCAGCACGGAGTCGTTTCACGCGCGCAGATTCTGGCGCTGGGTGTCGACACCAACTTCGCCGGCCGGATGATCACCGCCGGTCGCCTGCATCCGGTCCACCTCGGCGTCTATGCCGTCGGCCATCCTTCCCTCACGACGCGGGGCCGCTGGATGGCCGCCGTCCTCGCCGGCGGTGAGGGCGCACATCTCAGCCATTTCACCGCCGGTCTGCTCTGGGAGTTGATCGATCGTTTCGTCGCAGCGGTGCACATCGTCGTCGCCGACGGCGGCTCCCGCGCCCGTCCCGGCATCGTCATCCACCGCACCCGCAACCTGCCCGCCGACCACCGGACCGAGCACGACGGCATTCCGGTGACCAGCGCTCATCGCACCCTCCTAGACCTCGCGTCCGTGCTGCCGTCCGAGCGGCTCCGCTTCGCCGTCGAGGCCGCGGATCGCAAGCGTCTGCTCGACGTCCCCGGCCTCGTCGCCCTCTGCGACGCGTCACCCGGCCGGCGGGGCACCGGCGCCCTGCGCCGCCTCGCCCTCGAACAGCGTGGTGCCGCTCACCGAACCAAGTCGCCCCCGGAGACGCTGTTCCTCCGGCTCTGCATCGCCCACGGCCTACCGGAGCCGCTGGTCAACGTGCGGCTGCACGGCTACGAGGTCGACTTCCACTGGCCGGAGGCGAGCCTCGTGGTCGAGATCGACACCGTCACGTACCACCGCTCCTGGCCGCAACGGCAGCGGGACCTTGCACGGGACGCGGATCTGAAGGTGCGGGGCATCGAGGTGCTGCGGGTGACAGACGACCGGCTTCGCGACGATGAAGCGCGCGTCTTTGCGCAGATTTCGACTCTGCTCCGGCATGGGATCCCATGAAGGGCTCTAGGCTCCCGCGGGCAATGCGCCTCGACGTCTTCACGCTGTTTCCCGAATGGTTCGAGTGGTTCACGACCCAGCGGCACGTCCGCAACGTGATTCAGTCCGGATCGGAGCTGAGGTTTCTCGACTACCGGCAGACGACGCCGCTCAGCGCCGGGCAGGTCGACGACTCGCCCTACGGCGGCGGGGCCGGGATGGTCATGCGCGTGGACGTCGTCGACGCCGCCCTGCAGGCCGCCTACGGAGAGGCCGCGCGGACGCGACGCACGGTCCTGCTGACGCCGTCGGGCCGCCAGTTCGACGAGGAGCTCGCCACCGAGCTCGCCGCCGAGCCTGAGCTGACCCTCCTCTGCGGCCGTTACGAGGGCGTCGACGACAGGGTTCGCGAGCACCTCGTCACCGATTCGGTGTCGATCGGCCGGTACGTGCTCGCGGGCGGCGAGCTCGCCGCGATGGTCGTCGCCGACGCCGTCCTCCGCAAGCTCCCCGGAGCGCTCGGCCACGCCGACAGCGCCCTCGAGGAGTCGTTCTCGGCGGCGCTCGACGGACTGCCCGAGTACCCGCACTACACCCGCCCGGCGACCTACCGGGGGTGGGGAGTCCCCGATGTTCTCCTCTCCGGGGATCACGAGCGCGTCCGGCAGTGGCGCCTCGAGCGCAGCCGCGAGCGGGGTCGGGCTGATCAGGGCAGCTCTTAGCTACTATTCCCCGCCGCGCGACTGCCAAGCGGTCGCCGCCGGTGAACAAGCCGCCGACCGGGACCCGGAACGGCGGCATCCAGACGAGCCGGAGACCCACACATGAGCACCATCATCCAGAGTCTCGAGAAGGAGCAGCTGCAGCGCCGCCCGCGCTTCGCGGCCGGTGATCGCGTGCGCGTCCACTTCCAGGTCATCGAGGGCAACCGGACCCGTACCCAGGTCTTCGAGGGCGTCGTCATCAAGCGCCAGGGCAGCGGAGTCCGCGAGACCTTCACCGTCCGCAAACAGTCGTTCGGCGTCGGTGTCGAGCGCACGTTCCCGCTCCACTCGCCCAAGATCGAGCAGCTCGAGGTCGCGGCCCGCGGCGACGTCCGCCGCGCCAAGCTCTACTACCTCCGCGACCGCGTCGGCAAGGCCGCCCGCGTCGCCGAGCGGCGCTGGGGCATCGGCGAGGAAGTTCTCGGCTCCGCCGACGACGAGGCACTCGATGCCGAGGGCACCGCGCAGGTCGACGCCCCGCAGGCCGTCCCCGCCACCGGCGAGGGTGAAGAGACCGTCGAAGAGGTCGAGCAGACCGAGGAACCGGCCGCCGAGGCCGAGTCCGAGGAACCCGCCGCCGAAGTTGAGTCCGAGCCCAGCGCCGAGAGCGAAGAGGAAGCTCCGGCTGCAGACAGTGAGCCGGCTGGGGAGCCGGAGGGAGAAGCCGCGGAGTCGGAGAACGACTCCGACGCAGACGCTGAGGCTTCGCGGTAGGACGCCTTCGCGCGCCCGACCGTCGAACCGCCATGCCGCGCCCCAAGTCGACCTTCGGCGCCATCGTCGAACTGGTCGTCATCGTCGCGTTCGCGATCGGCCTCGCGCTGGTCATCCAGGCCTTCGTCGTCAAGCCGTATCAGATCCCCACGGGGTCGATGATCCCGACCCTCGAGGTGGGCCAACGGGTCCTGGTCCAGCGGGTCAGCTACCACTTCAGCGATCCCGAGATCGGCGACATCGTCGTCTTCCACCCACCCGAGGGCGCCGACACGACCGAGAAGTGCGGCCTCGATCCGCTGCCGCCCCGTGAGGCTTGCCCCGAGCCGGTCCCCGAGCCCGCGGACACGAACTTCATCAAGCGCGTCGTCGCCACTCCAGGAGACACGCTGAAGATCGAGGACGGCCACGCCATCGTCAACGGCGAGCCGATCCCCGACGACTTCATCAGACCCTGCGGGGGTGCCCGCGGATGCGACCTCCCGAAGGAGATCACGATCCCGCCCGATCATTACTTCATGATGGGCGACAACCGTGGAGCCAGCGACGACAGCAGATTCTGGGGCCCCGTCCCCAAGGACTGGATCATCGGCAAGGCCTTCGCCACCTACTGGCCTCTCGACCGGATCGGCACCCTCTGACCCGGTGACCGAGGCCGCGGCCGAGCCGAAGCCGAAGCGCCGCAAGAGCCGGCGTCCCGACGGCCGCCGGACTACCTGGCTGTTCCGCTTCGACCAGCAGTTCGGCCGCCGTTTCGTTGCCGGCGCCGACGAGGCCGGACGCGGCTCGCTGGCCGGTCCCCTCGTCGCGGCCGCCGTCCTCCTCGACTACCGCTGCCTGACCCCGGACGTGCGCAAGTCGCTCGCCGGTCTCGACGACTCGAAGCGCAAGACCGAGGAGGAGCGCGAACGCCTCTACCCGGCGGTGCTGGCCGCCGCCAGTCGCGTCGCGGTCACCGCCCGCTGCGCCGGGGGAATCGACTCCCGCGGTCTCCACGTCACCAATCTGAACGCGCTCGGCGACATGCTCGGCAGAGTCGCGGTACCCGGAGCGGTCTGCCTCAGCGACGGCTTCCGGCTCGGCTCGCGTTGCCGGGTCGAGCACCAGGCGGTGGTCGAAGGGGACGCCCGCAGCGCTGCGATCGCCGCGGCCTCGGTGATCGCGAAGGTGACCCGCGACCGCTACATGCGCCGCGCCGCCGACGCCTACCCGGGCTGGGACTTCGACACGAACGTCGGCTATTCGTCGCCCGGTCACCGCGACGCGATCGCCCGGAACGGCATCTGCGCCCTCCATCGCCGCTCGTTCGCGTCGACCGCCTACAACCAGTTGGAGCTCGGCGCCTAGACGGGCGATCAGAAGGCGCCCGGCAGGTGTTCTATCGCGGCGCCGCGATCGCCGCCGAGGCTGACCCCGACCACGTCGAAGCGGATCGAGCGGTAACGGGGCGGCAGGTTCTCCGCCAGCCACGCCCGGGCCAGCCTCCGCACCTGCATCTGCTTGCGCCGCCCGACCGCGTGGGCGGGCACCTCAGGCCCGTGGGCACCGCCGGCGCGGGTCGTCTTCACCTCGACGAAGACGAGCGTCTCGCCGTCGAGCGCGACCGCGTCGATCTCCCCGTACCGCGTCCGGCAGTTCCGGGCGACGATGCGGATGCCGTCGCGTTCCAGGTGCCTGCAGGCAATGTCCTCGCCGATTCGCCCGGTCCGCAGCCGCGCCTGGGTCATTTCACCGCCTCCCGGCCCATCTCCTCCATCTGGTCCATGCTCGCCGCGACCGCGTGACGTGTGGGCGGCGGACGTGCCGGTTCGTGCCCTGACTGTGCCGATCGAGTCACATCCGAATCGGCGCCGGTCAATCGCCCCGCTTCCGTTCCCGATTCGGCACCGGGAGGGCGCCACCCGTGCGCCTCCGCCTCCTAGCTTCGGCTCCGTGCTCGCACGGACCCGCACCCTCGCTCTCTCCGGCATCGAGGCCGTGCCGGTCGACGTGGAGATCGACATCCACCGGGGGCTTCCCGCCTTCTCGATCGTCGGCCTGCCCGACGCGGCCGTGCGGGAGGCGCGCGAGCGAGTCCGGGCGGCGCTCGTCAACTCGGGGTTCGACTTTCCGCTCCAGCGGATCACCGCCAACCTGGCGCCGGCCGACCTCCGCAAGGCGGGACCCGGCTTCGACCTCGCGATCGCCGCCGCGATCCTGATCGCCTCCGACCAGCTGCCCGGCGAGATCCTCGAGGAGTGGTGGCTCGTCGGCGAACTCGCCCTGGACGGCTCGGTCCGGCCTCTCCCCGGCGTTCTCGCGATGGCCGAGCGGGTACAGCGCGACGACGGCCGCGGAATCGCGGTCGCAGCCGCGAACGCAGCCGAGGCCCGACTCCTCTGCGGCATTGCGGTCGCCCCGGTCAAGGCCCTGTCCGACCTCGAAGCCGTCGCGGCCGGCGAGATCCCGGGCGATCCGGGATCGCCTCCGCCGGAGCCCGTGGCGTCGGCCCTGCCGGACCTCTCCGACCTCAAAGGTCAGCCCGGGCTTCGCCGCGGACTCGAGGTCGCCGCCGCCGGCGGTCATGCGGCGCTCGTCATCGGCCCGCCGGGCGCCGGGAAGTCGCTGGCTGCACGGCGCCTGCCTTCGATCCTGCCGCCGCTGTCGCGGTCGGAGGCGATCGAGGTGACCAAGATCGCCAGCATCGCCGGCCGGCCCCGCGCGGACGGGACGCTGGCGCCGCGGCCCTTCCGAGCGCCCCATCACACGATCTCGGCGGCGGGGCTCGTCGGCGGGGGGAGCCCGCCGCGGCCCGGCGAGATCACGCTGGCCCATCGGGGCGTCCTCTTTCTCGACGAGCTCGGCGAGTTCGCCCGCTCCTCGCTCGAGGCGCTCCGCCAGCCGCTCGAGGACGGCCTCGTCACGATCGCCCGGGCGAAGAGCGCGATCACCTTTCCGGCCCGGTTCCAGCTCTTCGCCGCGGCCAATCCGTGCCCGTGCGGGTACGGCGAGGGCTCGCCGCGGTGCACGTGCACCGCCGAGCGGATCCGCGCCTACGCGTCCCGGCTCAGCGGCGCGCTCGCCGACCGGTTCGACATGGCGCTCGCGGTCGAGCAACCGACGGCCGCGGCGCTGGACGGCGACCCGGGAGAGTCGTCGGCGGAGGTCGCAGCCCGCGTCGTCGACGCGCGGGAGGCCCAGTGGGAGCGACTCGGCGAGGCGCGGACGAACGCCTCGATGACCGACCGCGACCTCGCGGAGCTCGCCGACCTCGACCGCGATGCGCGCTCTCTGCTGATCGCCGGTCACGCCCGGCTCGCTCTCAGTGGTCGCGGATGGAGCCGGGTCATCAAGGTCGCGCGGACCTGCGCGGATCTGGAGGGCGAGCGATCCGTGGCCGCCCGGCATGTGGACGAGGCCCTGTCGATGCGGCGCCGGGGCGGCACGGCGGAGTCGTGAGCGCCGGCGACACGTTCGCCTGCGCCTGTCCCGGCTGCCTGCGTCGAAGCGTCCTGCTCGGCGACCTCGCCGGGCACATCGACCGCTCGGTCGGCTCGCGGGCCGGGGAGCGGGCGCGGGATCTGCTCAGCCTCGACGACGACCACCTCGCCGCTTCCGTGGCGCCGGCCGACTGGCGCGACCGGCTCCGGTATGCGACGGCGACGGCGCTGGAGGGAGATCCGACGGCGGGCATGGGCGCCGCGGGGTGGAGCAGCTGTCGCCACGGCGCCGGCCTCCCCGAGGGGCTGGAGGCGCTGGCCGGCTCGCGTCCCCGCGCCATCTTCGGCGCCGGCGACCTCGAGCTCTTCGCAGGGCTCGAACCGGAGCGGGCGGTGACGATCGTCGGGGCGCGGCGGGCCGGTGCTTACGGGCGGGAGGTAGCGTTCGAACTCGGGCGAGCGCTCGCCTCGGCCGGGATCGTCGTCGTCAGCGGCATGGCACTCGGGATCGACTCGGCCGCTCACGAGGGCGCCCTTGCCGGCGGCGGCCCGACGGTCGCGGTGCTCGGCCCCGGCGCCGATCGAGCCTACCCGCGCTCCGGAAACGGGCTGCATCGGCGGATCCGCGCCAACGGGGCCGTCGTCTCGGAGCTCCCGCCCGCCTCGCCGACGTTTCGCTGGATGTTCCCGGCCCGGAACCGGATCATGGCCGCGATCGCCGGGGTCACGGTCGTCGTCGAGGCCGCCGAGCGCTCCGGGTCGCTGATCACGGCCGAGATGGCGATCGAGGCCGGCCGCAGCGTCGGAGCCGTGCCCGGGCCGGTCACCTCCTGGCGGTCCGGTGGGACGAACCGGCTGCTCGCCGACGGCGCCGCCGTGATCCGCGACGCCCGTGACGTCCTCGACCTGCTCCTCGGCCCCGGCGCCGCGATCCCGCAGCCGACGGGGCCGCCGACGACGCCCGACGGTGCGGTCGTCCTCACGGCGGTCGAGAGCGGCGCATCGACCGCCGACGCGATCGCAAGCGCATCCGGCATCGGCTTCTCGGCGGCGCTGGTCGCCCTCGCGGGTCTCGAGCGCGACGGCTACCTGAGCGGGGACCACCTCGGCCGGTACTGGCGGACGGCGCAGGCGGTCCCGCCCGGCGCGGGCGGGGAGGACGCTGCCATCTAGGATCGGGCCGTGCCCGACGAACGCACACACGTTGCCCTCGCGATCGCCGGCTCCGACTCCGGGGGCGGCGCCGGGATCCAGGCCGACCTGAAGGCCTTCGCGGCCGTCGGCGTCCACGGCACGACCGCGATCACCGCCATCACGGCGCAGAACACCGTCGGGGTCGATGCGATCCACGCGGTTCCGCCCGACGTCATCGTCGCCCAGGTCGCCGCTGTCGTCAGCGACATCGGGGTCGATGCCGTCAAGGTCGGGATGCTCGGGACCGTCGCGACGATCGATGCCGTCGTCGAGGCGCTGGGGCTGATCGGCGACGCGCCGGTGGTCGTCGACCCGGTGATGGTCTCCGAGAGCGGTGCGCGACTTCTCGACGAAACGGCCCGCGAGGCGCTGATCGAACGGCTCCTGCCGCTCGCAACGGTCGTCACGCCCAACGTCCCCGAGGCGAGAGCGCTGCTGGGCAAGGGCGAGGACGCGACGCCGACCGAGCTCGCGGCCGCGATTCGCGGCCTCGGGCCGACGGCGGTGATCGTCACCGGCGGGCATGCCGATGGCACCGACGTCCTCGACGACGGCGGCGGTCCCCTGAAGATTCCCGGACCGGTCCATCCGGGTGGTGCCGCGCACGGGTCCGGCTGCACGCACAGCTCGACCCTCGCCGGCCTGCTCGCCCTCGACTTCCCGCTTCGCGATGCGGCGGTCGAGGCCCGGCGGCGGGCCGGCGACGCCGTGGCGGCCGGTCTCCGCGACGTCGGCGCCGGCGCCGGGCCGGTCGACGTGCTCGGGATCGCCGGTAGGCGACCGCTTCGCCCGCTGCCATAATCGCCCTATGAAGCTCGTCCGTATGAAGCCGGGGCATGGTGACCAGGTTCTTGCGGAGGGCGATCCGGATCTCGCCGAGGAAGAGGCGCAGCTGATCGAGGCGTTCCGCCGTCAGCTCGACCTCGGCATGTGGGCGGCGGTTCCGACGCGCGAGGCCGGCCGGCGCGAGGCCGTCATGGTTCGCGACTTCGCAGACGTCCCCCGGGATGCCGAGCGGGTCATCTTCTTTCCTCCGGCGGCGGGCGGATGAGCGGCGCCGCGACCGCGGTCCTCGCGATCGTCTGCCTGGCGCTCGCCGGGTTCGCCTACGGCCCCGAGCTCGCGCGGCGCCGGCGGATGCGCCCGAAGCCCGCCGAGCGGCCGAAGCCCGGCCAGGCCGTCCCCGATCCGGGCGCCCAGCTGCGCGCGGAGCGGCGTGCCGAGCGCCTGCTCGGCGACGTCCTCGGCGCCGACGCGCTGGAGGCCTACCTGGCTCTCGGGTTTCTGCACTGCTTCGGGTCGGCCGGCGACGGTGCGGTCGCATACGGCTACCTGATCTATCCCCACAAGCCGATCGTCAGCTTCGACACGGCTACGGGCGAGCTGCTCAACGAGCACTGCGTCTCCTTCCCCGACCGCAGCGAGCCGGAGGGCGGCCGGCGGCTGCCTGATGCCGACGATGCGCTCGCGAAATGGCTCGCTCTGCGCGCCGACGAACGCGGCCTGATCAACGAGGCCAACATGCACCTGCCGGGCCGGCAGCTCGATCCCGACCACGTACGCCGGGACATCGCCAGGCTCAGCGAGTGGACCAGCCGCTCAGCCGCCACCGCCGAGGAAAACCTCGACGGCGCCGGCGGCGTCTAGACCGACCCGCAAGAATTGGAGCCACGATGAGCGATTCCCGAGATTTCCCGCGTCCCCGTTCAGCTGCCGTCTTCGACGGCCCCGACCGCGCCGCTGCGCGCGCCTACATGAAGGGGATCGGGTTCGACGACGCCGCTCTGAAGCGCCCGACGATCGGCATCGCCAACACCTGGATCGAGGCGATGCCCTGCAACTTCCACCTGCGTGGGCTGGCCGAGCACATCAAGGAGGGCGTCCGCGCCGCCGGGGGCACCCCGATGGAGTTCAACACGATCGCGATCTCCGACGGCATCACGATGGGCACGAAGGGCATGAAGAGCTCGCTCGTCAGCCGTGAGGTGATCGCCGACTCGATCGAGCTGACGGCCCGCGGCTACCAATTCGACGCCGTGATCGCACTCTCCGCCTGCGACAAGACCATCCCCGGCTGCGTGATGGCCCTCGCCCGCCTCGACATCCCTTCGCTGATGCTCTACGGCGGCTCGATCGCGCCCGGCCGCTACCACGGTCGGGACGTGACGATCCTCGACGTCTTCGAGGCGATCGGCGGGCACGCGGCCGGCACCGTCACCGACGACGAGCTCCACGAGCTCGAAGACGTCGCCAGCCCCGGCGCCGGCGCCTGTGGCGCCCAGTTCACCGCCAACACGATGGCCTGCGCCTTCGAGGCGCTCGGCATCTCGGCCGGCGGCTCGGCGATGGTCCCCGCTGAGGACGACGAGAAGAACACCGTTGCCGAGAAGGTCGGCGAGCTGATCATGAACGTGCTCGCCGAGGACCTGCGCCCGAGCCGGATCATCACCAAGGAGTCGCTCGAGAACGCGATCGCCTGTGTCTGCGCCTCGGGCGGTTCGACCAACGGCGTCCTCCATCTGCTCGCGGTCGCTCGCGAGGCCGGAATCCCGCTTGAGATGGCGGACTTCGAGCGGATCTCCAGGCAGACGCCGCTGTTCGCCGACCTCAAGCCCGGCGGCCGCTACGTCGCCACCGACCTCTACCGGGCAGGCGGCGTCCCGCTGATCCTCAGCCGCCTCTCGGAGGCCGGTCTGCTCCACCGCGACGAGATCACCGTGACCGGCCGGACCATCGGCGAGGAGGCCGACGCCGCCGACGAGGCTCCGGGGCAGGACGTCGTCCGGCCTGTCGCCGACCCGGTCAAGGCTCAGGGCGGCCTTGCGATCCTCCACGGCAACATCGCCCCGGAGGGCGCGGTCGTCAAGGTCGCCGGCACCGAGCGGATGGGCCAGACCGGCCCGGCGCGGGTCTTCGAGCGCGAGGAGGACTGCTTCGCCGTCGTCAAGGCGGGCGGCATCAACCCTGGAGACGTCATCGTGATCCGCAACGAGGGCCCGACCGGAGGCCCCGGAATGCGCGAGATGCTCCAGGTCACCGCGGCGATCGTCGGCAGCGGCCACGGCGAGGACGTCGCCTTGATCACCGACGGCCGCTTCTCCGGAGCGACGCGCGGGCTGATGATCGGCCACGTCGCGCCCGAGGCCGTCAAGGGCGGGCCGATCGCCGCCATCCGCGAGGGCGATCAGATCACGATCGACGTCGCAGGGCGGACGATCGACGTCGACTTGAGCGACGAGGAGATCGCCTCCCGGGTCGCCGCCTATGAGGCTCCCGAGCCGCCGTTCAAGAGCGGCGTGATGGCGAAGTACGCGAACACCGTCTCGAGCGCCTCCGTGGGCGCGGTCACTTCCTAGGGACGGCGCGGACGCCGGAGCGCGTGCGGTCCGCGAAGGTGTTCGCGGATCCTCGCCTGCAGCGTCTCGGCGTCCGCTCGCGCGAGCTTCTGCGTGCTCGCGAGCGGACGGCCGCAGCGCGAGCAACTCGTCTGCGACCTGCGACCTGCGACGGCCACCGTGGCCTTTCCGCAGCCGGGGCATCTGGTGATCGACATCACGCCACGAACCTACGCGGGGGAACCCGCCGCCGCATCCGTGGCCCCTACCCAATATGGGTTGAACAGCCGGTATTTGCGGGGTCGAAAGCCGGGGCCCCGGCGACAGCCTCGGGCGTGCTCGCGTAGGCTCGGGAGCCGATGGGACGACCGCATTTCGAAGAGCATCCGCTGGGCATCTCCTGGCTCGCCGACGCCGAAGAGGTCATGCAGCGGGCCTGTCACGTCGTCCGCCTTGGAGAGGGCGGCGGCAAGGTCTGGATCGTCGATCCGGTCGACGTCCCCGGCCTCGACCAGCGGATCGAGGCGGTCGCCGCGGGCGACGGGATCGCCGGCGTCCTGCAGCTGCTCGACCGCCACGAGCGGGACTGCGCGAAGCTCGCTGAGCGCTACGACGCGCCGCTGCACGTCGTCCCGTTCCACGGCGTCCGCGGCAGCGGGCTGAAGGCCGTCAAGGTGATCGACAATCGCTTCTGGAAGGAGGTCGCGATCCACTCGCCGTCCGACAACGCCCTGATCGTTCCCGAGGCCGTCGGGACGGCGCCCTACTTCCGCGCCGGCTCCGAGCGGGTCGGCATCCACCCGATGCTGCGGCTGACGCCGCCCCGGAAGCTCGCCGGCTTCGCCCCCGAGCACCTGCTGACCGGCCACGGCACCGGCATGCACGGCCCCGACACCCCGGCCGCTCTTCGCGACGGCCTCGACGGATCGCGCCGGCGGATTCCCGAGGCGCTCGTCTCGGTCGTCAAGCGCTTTCGCTGACCGCACCCGCGCGGCACTGGTCATCGATCGGGACGATCTCGTCGCCGACCGCGATCCGGCCGTCGCCGAGGACGTCGGCTCGCAGGCCACCGCTGCGTGCGAGGCCGCGCAGCACGCCCGGCGTCGTCATCCGCTCGAGATGCGCGCACGGCACGCACTCGCGGGCGCCGCTGCACTCCACGTCACCGATCCGGAAGCGCCGCCCGATCAGCGAGTCGAGGTCGATGCCCGTCGTGATGACGTTCCGGCGCGCATCGAGGGGGCCGATCGACACGCCGGCAGCGGCCAGCTCGTCGAGCGCCTCCTGGGCGACCAGCGTCAGGTCGCGACCGGTTCCGGGCGTCGACGAGAAGGTGCCTGCCCCGGCGGCATAGCGATCGCCTGCGACGCCCCGTCCAGCGATCAGGGTCGCCTCGGGGACCGCTTCCATCTCGGCCGCGGCCGCGGCCGCCACTGCGATTGCGGTGACGCGTCCGGGGCGGTCAGTCGTCAACGGGGGTCTCGCAGAACCTCGTCAGCAGCCGGTTGAACCGGGTCGGCCGCTCCGCCATCGGGACGTGGCCGCAGTCGTCGAAGACGACGAGCTCGGCTCCCGGGATCCGCTCGATGAACCCGGCCGCGTCGGCGGCGGGGACGATCAGGTCGTCGCGGCCCCAGACGACCAAGGTCGGGACTCTGATCCGTCCCAGTCGGCCGAGGAGGTCGTAGCCGGTCAGCGCCGCCGCGGCGGCGACGAAGCCAGGGGCGCCGAGTGCCGGGGCCATGAACTCGACGAGGAGCTCGCGCGGCATCTCCTCGGGGTGGCGCATCACCTTGCCGAAGGCGAGGTCGCGCAGGCCGGCGCGCCGCATCGACGTCAGATCGACGCGGCGCAGGAATGGGTTGGCGGCGACGCTCATCCGGGCGCCGGCGACGACAGGGCCGCGGCGCATCGTCGCGTGGCTGATCCCCGCCGAGGAGACGAGGACGAGGCGGTCGACCCATTCGGGCTCGCCGACGGCAACCTCGGCCGCGATGAAGCCGCCCATCGAGTTGCCGACGAGCGTGCAGGTGCCGAGGTCGAGCGCCTCACGAAAGTCGCCGAGCAGGTTGCCGTAGCCGGGGATCGAGATCGGCCACGACGGCATCGGGCTGGCGCCGAAGCCCGGCAGGTCGAGTGCGATCGCTCGGTAGCCCAGCGCGGCCATCGCCGGCATGTTCTCCAGCCAGTTCTGCCAGCAGCCGCCGAGCCCGTGGACGAAGACGATCGGATGGCCTTCGCCGATGTCGGCGTAGTTGATCGGCGAGCCGTCGATCTCGATCGTCCCCAGGTGCTGCTGCCAATCGATCCGCAGCCACTCGGGGTCGGGATCTCCATAGGGGTCGGGGCCGTCGGCGGGCGTCGACTCGACGGGCGCGATCCGCCGGTAGGGGTAGGTGACGGCGCGCGGAGTCCGCGCCGGGCGCTCGCCGTTGTCGGATCGGTCGAACCTCACGCCGCGGAGATTAGTCCGGAGACCCGCGGCCCCCTTCGTTCAGGTGCCATCATTCCGCGATGGTCCCGAGGCACACATCGCTGGCACCCGGTCCCGAGCTGGGCGAAGAGGGTGGGGGAGACCTCGACGTCTCGGCCTCCGACCGGATGCGAGAGTTGCTGCCGGCGATCGAGCCGGACCGCCAGATCGACGACTGGGGCCGCTCCGAGCGCGTCGAGGGCGTCTTCGACGCGACGCTCGTCGAGTTCTTCTACCGCTATTGGTTCCGTTGCGACGTCGAGGGGATCGAGAACGTCCCCTCCGAGGGCGGTGCGCTGCTCGTCTCCAACCACGCCGGAGCGTTGCCTCCGGATGCGGCGATGATCGGCAAGGCGATCCGCGACGAGCACGCCGACCCGCGCCCGCTCTACATGACCGTCGAGCACTTCTTCAAGGGATACCCGGGCTTCTCGGCTCTGTTGCCCAAGATCGGCTGCGTCCCGGCCCATCCGGCGAACGTCCATCGCCTCCTCTACGACGAGGGTCAGCTCGTCCTCGTCTTCCCGGAGGGTCGCAAGGGCACCGAGAAGCTCGTCAAGGACCGCTACCGGGTCCAGCGGTTCGGCCGCGGCGGGTTCGTCGAGGCGGCGATGCGCGCCGAGGCCAAGCTCGTTCCGGTCTGCGTGGTCGGCGCCGAGGAGGCCGCGCCGGTATTCGCGCGCTCGAAGCTGCTCCAGAAGGCCACCGGCCTCATCTACTTCCCGCTCACCCCGACGTTCCCGTGGCTCGGACCGGCCGGAATGCTCGGCTACCTGCCCGCGAAGTTCAAGATCCGCTTCCTCGACCCGATCGACACGGCCCGGATGGGGTCCGAGCCCGCCGAGGACAAGGCGCTCGTCCAGTCCGTCGCTCAGGAGGTCCGGGCGCGGATCCAGGAGAACCTCCACGACATGGTCTCGAGCCGAAAGTCGGTCTGGCTCGGATGAGCGACGGCGTCGAGGTCGTCGCCGAGCGCCCGCAGCGCCGCCGGGTCCTGATCACCGGACTTTCCAGCTACTGGGGGGGACGCCTCGCGCAGGCGCTTGAATCGTTCGCCGAGATCGAGGCGATCGTCGGGGTCGACTCGCGCGACCCGACCCGCGAACTCGAGCGCACCGAGTTCGTGAAGGTCTCCAACCAGCACAGCCTGATCCAGCGGATCGTCCGCGCGGCCCGGATCGACACGGTGATCGACGCCCGACTCGTCGTCGACTCGATCACGACCTCCCGCGCCGCCGCCCACGAGAGCAACGTGATCGGGACGATGAACCTCCTCGCCGCCTGCGCGGGCGAGGCCTCGCCGGTCCGGAAGTTCATCTTCAAGTCGTCCGGGCACGTCTACGGATCGGCGCAAACCGACCCGGCGTTCTTCACCGAGGCGATGCCGCGGTCACGCGCCGCCGACAACCCGATCGAGCGCGACGTCGTCGAGGCGGAGGCCTCGGTGCTCGACTTCGCCCACAAGCAGCGCAACGTCGACGTCACGGTGCTGCGCTGCGCGAACGTCCTCGGGCCCGACGTCAACACGTCTTTCGCCCGGCTCTTCTCGCTGCCGCTCGTCCCGATGATCGCCGGCTTCGACCCGCGCCTGCAGTTCGTCCACGAGGACGACGTCGTCCACGCGCTCGAGCATGCCGCCGTCAACCCGCTCCCGGGCGTCTTCAATGTCGCCGCCGACGGCGTCCTCGCCCTCTCGGAGATCATCGGGCTGCTCGGCAAGCGCCCCCTGCCGGTCCTGCCGCCGTGGGGAACCGGCCTGCTGACCGCGCCGCTGCGCGCATTGGGGGTCCAGATCCCGCCGGAGATGCTCAACCTGATGCGCTTCGGCCGCGGGCTCGACAACCGCCGCTACAAGGCGAGCGGCTTCGAGTACGGGTACACGACCCGCGAGGCGGCCGTCTCCTTCGCCGAGCATCTGCGCCTCCTGCCGATCCTCCGCGGCGTCGAGTCGTCCTACACCTACGAGGGCGAGGTCGAGCGGTTTCTGCGCCGCAGCCCGCTCGCTCAGCCGCCGAAGCCGCCGCAGCCGGAGGAGTCCGCGGCCTCGCAGGAGCCGTTCGGCATCTGAGCGGACTGCCGTCGACCGCCGATTGAGCGCAACCGCGGTTGCACCCTTGGGAAACCCGCGCCCCCGGCCGATCACCTGCCTACACTTCAGAAAGCGAAGCGCTGCGCAGCAACGCGGCCTCGCTGAAACTTCCTGATGGGGCGCAAGGCACAGATTTCACTAGTCGCGATCGTCTTCACGGCGATAATCGCGGCCCTGCTCGTCTACGTCTGGGACTCGTCGCGTGGGGACACGATCGCCGAGGGCGTGACGATCGGCGGCATCGACGTGGGCGGCCTCGATGCCGACGCGGCGAAGCAGCAGGTCGAGACGAACCTTCTCGACCCGATCAACGAGACCGTGACCGTCAAGTACGGCGGTGAGGACTACACGCTCAACCCCCACGAGAGCGACCTGACCGCCGACATCGACCAGACCGTCGATCAGGCCCTTGCGGCATCGCAGAAGGGCGGACTGCCCGGCCGTACCTGGCGCGCCATCACCGGCGGCGAGGTCGACGAGGAGATCACCCCGCAGATCTCCTACGACAAGGACGCGGTCGACCACTTCGTCTCCCACATCGCCGGCAACGTCGACCAGGAGGCCGTCGACGCGAGCGTCAAGCCGTCGGGTGGCAAGCTCGTCCCGGTCGCCTCCAAGCCCGGGCTGAAGATCGACGAGGACGCCCTTCGGAGCGACGTCGAGAAGGCGCTCGAGGATCCGGTCGACAGGACGGTCAAGGCCGACGTCCAGAAGATCGAGCCCGACGTGACCACCGCCGAGGTCGCCGACAAGTACCCGACCTACATGGTCGTCGACCGCTCCAACTTCACGCTGACCCTGTACCGCAACCTCAAGGTCGAAAAGCAGTACACGGTCGCAATCGGCGCCCAGGGCTTCGACACTCCGACCGGTCTCTACACGATCCAGGACAAGCAGGTCGATCCGGTTTGGAACGTTCCCGACTCCGACTGGGCCGGCAGTCTCGCCGGCGAGACGATCCCACCCGGCCCCGACAACCCGCTCAAGGCCCGCTGGATGGGCATCTACAACGGCGCCGGCATCCATGGCACCTCCGACACGGCGTCGCTCGGCAGCGCCGCCTCCCACGGCTGCGTGCGGATGTCGGTCCCCGACGTGATCGACCTCTACGACAGAGTCGACGTCGGGACGCCGATCTACATCGGCTGACCCCGGATCGGACGGCAGGATGCCTGCCACCGGGAGGGTCACGGACCGGAAGGGCGAATCGGGTTATATGGCAACCGTTCAGCAGACCCGGCCCGAGGCCGAGATCGCCCCCGCCTGGCAGTCGGCGCTGATCGGCTACGAGCGCGAGCTCGAGGCGCGGCAGCTCTCGCCGAACACCCTGCGCGCCTACTCGACCGATCTCGAGGAGCTCGCGACCTGGGCGACCGGGGCCGGGATCTCCGACCCCCGCGACCTCGACTACCGGCGGCTGCGCGGCTACGCGGCGGCGCTCGCCGGCCGCGGCCTCGAGCGCTCGAGCGTCGGCCGCAAGCTCGCCGCCGCCCGTGGCCTCTTCGACTTCCTGACTCGCTCCGGCGCGGCCTCGCAGAACCCGGCCGAGCTCCTCCCGAACCCGCGGACCGCCTCACGGCTGCCGCGGGTCCTCGACCGCGACCAGGCCCGTCAGCTCCTCGAGCGGATTCCCTCGGCGACCCCGCTCGACGCCCGCGACCGGGCGATGCTCGAGCTCGCCTACTCGTCGGGTCTGCGCTGCGCCGAGCTCGTCGGCCTCGACGTCGACTCGATCGACTTCGACTCCGAGACCGTCCGGGTCTGGGGCAAGGGCAACAAGGAGCGGATCGTCCCACTCGGCGAGCCCGCCCAGCGTGCGGTCTCCCGGTACGTGGAGCGCTTCCGGCCGGCCCTCGTCGACGATCCCACCGAGCGCGCACTGCTGATCTCCAAGAGCGGCCGCCGGCTCTCGCCCTCGGACGTGACCAGGCGCCTCGGTCGTTGGGTCGACGAGGCGGCGATCGCCGGGCGGGTGTCCCCGCATGCGCTCCGCCACTCGTTCGCCACCCACATGCTCGAGGGCGGAGCGGATCTCAGATCGATCCAGGAGCTGCTCGGACACGCGAGCATCTCGACCACCCAGATCTACACCAGGGTCGAGCCCGGGCGGTTGCGAGCTGCCTACGCAGGCGCCCACCCGCGTGCCTGATGACCACCTGGACTAACGTATGAGTACGAGGAGGGCTCTCTGAATGGAAACTAACGTCAAAGCCGTTGAACTCAAGGAGCTTTGGCGACGCTTCAAGGACGATGGCGACGAACGGGCACGAGAGCGCCTCGTCGTCGCGTACTCGCCGCTCGTCAAGTACGTCGCCGGCCGCATGGCCTCCGGCCTCCCTTCGCACGTGGAGGAGGGCGACCTCATCTCCTACGGCCTGATCGGTCTGATCGGCTCGATCGAGCGCTACGACCTCGAGCGCGAGATCAAGTTCGAGACCTACGCCGTCTCGCGGATCCGCGGCGCGATCATCGACGAGCTGCGTTCCCTCGACTGGGTGCCCCGGTCGGTCCGCGCCAAGGCCCGCAACGTCGAGAAGGTCCACTCCCAGCTCGAGAACAAGCTCGGCCGGGCGCCGTCGGAGGAGGAGATGGCCGACAAGCTCGGCGTCTCCGTCGACGAGTTCCGGACGACGCTGCTCGAGATCGCCAACTCCTCCGTTCTCGCCCTCGACGACCTCTGGACGGTTTCCGACCCCGACGGCGGCCAGGTTTCACTCCTCGACACGATTCGCGACCCGAACGCGATCGACCCCGAGGAGGCGATCGACACGGTGGAGCTCAAGGACCGGCTCGCCGAGGCGATCGAATCGCTGCCCGACCGCGAACGTCTCGTGATCGCCCTCTACTACTACGAGACCCTGACCCTGCGGGAGATCGGCGACGTCCTCGGGGTGACCGAGTCCCGCGTGTCCCAGCTCCACACGAAGGCAGTCCTGGGGATGCGCTCGCACCTCCAGAACGCCGCCTGAGCCCCGATCCGGCACGAGCGGCGGCCTCGCGGTCACCCCCGCCGCGTGACTTAACCTGTTGGCGATGTTCGACGAGACCCGACCCGACCCGACCTGCGCGATCTGCGGCCGCAGGCTCCTGCCGGGAGAGCGCCCGATCGCCTTCATCACCCGGGACGGGGCCGAGGTCGAGGTCTGCGAGCTCTGCAAGCCGCGGGCCGAGGCCTCCGGCTGGCTCCGCCCCGAGGAAGCGGCGGCCGCCGGCGGGACGGCGGCAGGGCGTGACCGCCGCCGCAACCGCGGCGCGCAGGTCCTCGGCGGCCTCTGGTCACGGCGCCAGCCGGCGACCGGGGAGGAACCGGTGGTCGAGCCCACCGCCCCGCAGGGGCGGCGCGGCCCCGAGCCGGCGGCGGACCAGGACTTCGAGCCCGAGCCGGACCTCGAGCCGGCGCCGCCGCCGACCTCGACCAGCGTCGCCGACGCCGTCTACGCCTTCAATCACTCCGACCATCGCCGCACCGTCGCCGGCCTGACGAGGACCCTCGGGGCACCGCGGGCGACGGCGCTGGTCCGCAAGGGCAACGGGGACGCGGACGTCGTCCGTCTGACGATCGCCTGGGAGCTCACCTGGTACCAGTGGGAGGTCAGCGTCTCCGGCCGCGGGCACGAGGTCCGCGAGTCCGGCAAGGGCGACACGATCGACCAGCTCGGCTCCGCGGACCGGGCCTGGAATCTGATGGCAGCGGTCGACGGAACGCTGGAGGAGAAGACGGCCTCCTCGACCCCGGTCGAAGAAGCTTGAAGCTGACGGTCCACGTCGACGGCGGGTCGCGGGGCAACCCCGGCCCGGCTGCGATCGCGGCCGTCCTCAGCGACGCGAACGGTGAGATCGTCGACAGCGCCGGCGAAGTCATCGGTCGCGCCACCAACAACGTCGCCGAGTACCGGGCGCTGATCTTCGGGATCGAACGCGCCGCGGCCCTCGGCGCCTCCGAGCTCGATCTCGTCGGCGACTCGGAGCTGATCGTCAAGCAGGTTCGCGGCGAGTACAAGGTCAAGGACCCGAACATGAAGCCGCTCCACGCGGCCGCAAAGGCTGCGCTCGCCGACTTCGACACCTGGTCGATCCGCCACGTCAAGCGCCACCTCAACGCTGAGGCGGACCGTCTGGTCAACGAGGCGCTCGACGCCGGTGACTGATTCGCCGGGCGCAATCGACCGCCCCGGCGAGGCTATACTCCCGCGACCGTGCGGCTGTAGCTCAGCTGGCTAGAGCGTCTGCTTGCCATGCAGAAGGTCGTGGGTTCGAATCCCATCAGCCGCTTCGGAACGGAAGGCCCCCGCCTACGGAGCTCCGTCGTCGCCTGTCGCGCCCGGGGAATCGTATGACGGGCGCCGGCTGGCCTCATCTGATCTGCCGTTCGACGTTTCGCTTGCTCGGGGGCGGGAAAGGCTTCTGGGAGAGAGAAATTCCCACCCGGAGGTTGAGAATGGCGAAGACGAAGAACAAAGCTGACACGAAGCTCTACGAGCGCCTGCGCTCGAGTGGCGTCCGCAAGAAGGTCGCGACGAAGGTGTCGAAGGCTCTCCCGGCGGACGGCCCCGGCAAGGCCGGCCCGGCGCGGAAGGCGGCTGCAGAGTTGAGCGCCGCCGCTGATGAGATCAAGGATCGGGCCAAGGGTGGTCCCGAGAAGCGGTCCGAGGCCGCCAAGAAGGCTGCGAGGACCCGTCGGGTCAACGCCGAGAAGCGCAGCAGGAGTGCGAAGAAGGCCGCCAGGTCGCGATCGAAGACGACGGCCTGACCGCCCGGCCCGGCGAACCCGCGGAGATCGGCAACTGCCAATTAACACGGAGGTCCCCCGGGCTTTCAACCATTGAGCGCGTGGAGCCGCGACCGGATTGGATAGATCGCTCACCGCTGCTTCAGCAGGCCTTCGCCGTCGCTGCGGAGGCCCACGGCAGGCGGGGCACCGATGACACGACGATCGCCCACCCGGTCGCGGTTGCGGCGCTGCTCTGCGCGGAGGGCTTCCCCGACGAGATCGTCGCCGCGGCTCTGCTTCACGACGTGATCGAGGACACCACTGTGAGCCTCTCCGAGCTCGCGACCGAGTTCGGACCGGAGGTAACCCGCCTGGTCGGCGAGATGACCGAGAACGAGGGAATCGAGGACTACCGGGAGCGCAAGGCCGAGCACCGGCAGCGCATGTCCCAAGACCGGCTCGTCGCTGCGATCTATGCGGCCGACAAGCTCGCGACCACCCGATACCTCGACACCGGAGACGACATCTCCGACGAGCGGATGGACCACTACCGGAGGACTCTCGAGGTCCTCATCGGGAGCAACCCAAACCTCCCGTTCCTGATCTACCTCGAGGAGGAGCTCGACCGGCTCGACGGGTAGCGATCCGGTACGGCCAGCCACGCAGACGAGTCGCCCGCAGCAGCAACTGAGATGGGCGACTCGTCCGCAGTGCAGACGGTCTGCTTCGAACCGGACCCGAGGGAGAGGGCCGGGTCCTTGTTACGACCCGCCTGACGCGGGATCGATACCCGCGGCTGCGAAACCCAAACACGGATCCCGTTTCAGCCTTCGGGTGGCAACCCCCGCAGGAAATCGACGACCGCAGCGACACTCTCCTCGGGAGCGTCGGAGAAGAGAAAGTGGCCGGCGTCCGGGAAGACCTTCAACTCCGAGCCGGGGATCTCGGAGCGGAAGCGGTGGGCTCCTGCGACGGGCGCGAACTCGTCGTTCTCCCCCCAGACGATCAGCGTCGGCACGCCGAGCCGGCCGAGGGCGCCGTCATGGACGGCCAGCTTCTCGAAGTCGCCGGAGCGGTACATCTCGAGGATCGCCGCCTGGCCCGCCTCGGTCTCGAGCGACAGCGCGTACTCGTCGATCGCCTCGTCGGTCATTCCCGGCGAGACCGCCGCCATCAGGCCGCCGAACGACTCGCGGTCCATCGCCGCCAGCATCTCCTCGCCGGTTCCCGCGGTGCGAAGCCCGGCCGCCATGCCGTGCCACTTGCCGTCCGGGAAGAAGCCGGAGTCGGCGATGACGAGCGCCGCCACCCGCTCGGGATGCTCGCACGCCCAACGCAGCCCGATCAGCCCGCCCCAGTCGTGGACGACGAGGACGACCGGCGGCAGGTCGAGCTCGGCGACGAACGCTTCGACGGCTTCCACGAGCCGCTCCCAGGTGTTCGGCGGGTCGGCCGGCGAGCGGCCCGACCCCGGCATGTCCGGGGCGAGGGCGCGGAATCCGGCGTCCGAGGCGGCGTTGAGCAGTCCCCGCCACATGAACGACGTCTCGGGGAAGCCGTGCAGACAGAGAAGGGGGGAGGGGTGGGCGTCGCCGTCGGGTCTCGCCTCGAGGTAGGCGAGGGCGGAGCTGCGCTCGGCCCGGACAGCGGTCACGGGCCCGGCGTCGCCGCCGCGATGCCGTTCAGGTCCCGCACGGCGCCGAGCAGGTCGCCGGCCGTCACCTGGTCGGCGGCGATTATCGAGGGCAGCCGGCCGCGGACCTCAGCGCACTTCTCGGCCCGTCCGACGATCACGTTGCGGGCGTTCACCTCGGCGGACTTCTCGAGGTCGGGCTTCGGCGGCGCCGTCGGCGGCGACCAGTGGTTCATCAAGAACATCGAGCCGGTCACGTCGCCGCGGTTCGGCCCGCAGCTGGCCTCCCAGTTGGCCGGGTCGGTCAGCTTGTCGGGCGTCGGGAAGGTGTAGGGCGTCTCCTGGAGGATCCCCTGGTAGGTGCGGTGGTACCACGGGAAGTCGCCGGCGTCGTTGTCGGCGAGCATCACGATCTGCTGCTTCGACTTGATCATCTGCCGCAGCGTCGGCCACTCGTCGATCGGCCCGTCGTAGACGTAATCGAGGAGCTTGCTGCGCTTCATCGCCCGGGCGAAGGCGGCGGGGTGGATGTAGTCCTCGTTGTCGATCAGCAGGACGTTGTTGGGGCGGTTACGGAGGAACTTGCGGATCTGCCGCAACACCGGCGCCAGCCGCGACGAGCCGAGCTGGCAGTAGACGTGACACAGATATGTGCGAGCCGCCGGATCGTCGGCATTCGAGTTGACCACGATCCCGTCCTCGCGCTTCACCCCGTAATAGGTGTCGATCAGGAAGGCGCGGATCCCGAACTGGAGCTGGTCGGGGATCGCGATCGACTGGTTCGGGAGCACCCACCCGAGCGCCTCGTTCGACATCGCGTTGTGGGCGCCGGCCAGCACCACCTCGTTGAACGGCTGGTTACACAACACCTTCTGCCCGTTACAGCGGTTGATCTTCGCCGACGCCGTCGCCGAGAAACCGGCCCCGAGGGCGGCGGCGAGGAGACATGCGAGCAGGGCTGCGCGAACGGTCCGACGAGAATCCATCGGCGCCAATCTACCCGTGGCCTCGCGTCCGGCACAAGTGGGTACCCTTGCCGTCGCTCGGCGCCTTGGCGGAGTGGCTACGCAGCGGCCTGCAAAGCCGTTTACACCGGTTCGACTCCGGTAGGCGCCTCTAGCGGGGGCAGCTATGACGAGCGGGAGGGCCCAGCTCCGTGCCGCGCCCTCCCGAATCCTCTGCCCGAGAGCTTTCCGTGCCTCGGCCTCTCGCTTTGCCTTGCAACTGTGCGAGTCAGCGCGTTGTTCCCCTGATTCCTCCCCGCAAACGATCGCTCGCTACTCGTACGGGTCCGTCGCCTCGCGGTTGCGCTCGTAGTGGTGGTCGAGCGGGAACGGCGGCAGCCAGGACTCGCGGCGGATGGTCCAGCTCTCGTAGGTGGGCGTGAGCTGGTCGGGGGCGTCGAGGGTGCCGAGGTAGATCTCGATCTCGTCTTCGTACCGTGAGAAGACGGATGAGCCGCAGCGGGGGCAGAAGAACCGCCCTTCGTAGTCGCGGGTGTCGCCCGTGATGGTCACCGCCTCCTGCGGGAACATCCCGGCGGCGTAAAAGACGGCGCCGTGGTGCTTGCGGCAGTCGAGGCAGTGGCAGAGACCGACCCGGTTGGGGCTTCCCGCAGCCGTGATTCGAACGTCGCCGCAGAGGCAGCCGCCGGTGTGCTCGTCCATGCTCGATCTACTCCTTGCTTTCGTTGACACTGCTTCCGTTGGCTTGCGCGGGAATCAGGGACGGTGTATCGCCGCCGCCGCCACCGCTTCGTGGTCGTAAGAGGTGGCATTACCCATGCAGAGGACGCCGACGCCGCGGTCGGGGTGGATCCGCATCATGTTCCAGAAGCCGCCTCCGCCGCCGAGGTGCTCGACGAAATCGGACCCGGATCGATGAGCGCCGCGACGGAACCACCCGTACCCGACGTCGATCTTCGGACCCATCGCCTGGATCGCCTGCATGGCTGCGACTCCATCCGCCGAGAGGATTCGAGCGCCCTCGAGCCGCCCACCTCCGAGGTGGACGGCCATGAACCGTGCGGCATCACGGGCCGACCCGACGAGGCCGCCGTATGCCGCCCCGTCGACGAGGAAGCGGTTGAAGGCGAGCCAGCGTCCCTGTGGCCCGTCGACGATGCCGCGGGGAAGGATCAGCCTGAACAGCGGCGTCATCGGGTGGAACCGGCGCTGATAGCCGACCGCCGTGTCCTCGCCGAGTCCCGCGTAGGAGAACCCGGTCCGGGTCATCCCGAGGGGGTCGAGGATCCGTGACTTGACGAACTCCTCGAACCGGACCCCGGCGGCCGCCGCGATGACCTCGCCGAGCGCGATGTAGCCGAGGTTCGAGTAGACGGCCTTCGCTCCCGCTTCGGAGCGCAGGCGCCCGTTCTTCGCGAGCAATTCCATCGCGAACTCGCGTGGGTCGCGGCCCGCCTCGTCAGCGGGGTGGACCCAGCGGACCGGGAGGGGGTTCGCCAGCCCGGACGAGTGGCTGAGCAGATGGCGGACACGGACATCGGGCCAGCCGTCACGCGGCTGCGGGAACTGCGGCAGGTGCTCGGTGACCCGGTCGTCGAGGTCGAGCCTGCCCTCCTCGATCAACTGCATCGCTGCCGTCGCGGTGACGATCTTCGTCATCGAGAACCAGAGGAAGGCGGTGTCCGGGCCGACGGGCACGGCCGCGGCAACGTCGCGCAGGCCGGAGCCGGAGAAGTGCGTCTCGCCGTCGGCTTTGACGACCGCCGCCTCCACTCCCGGCACGCTCGAACCGGCGAGCCGCGCGAGCGTCTGGTCAAGGCTCTCCAGGCCCATGGGGGCGGAGCCTAATACGAGGTGACGTCGGCGGAGCGTTTCCGAAAGCGGGCCTAGGATGGATGCGTGGCCGACGCGCGGCGAGAAGCCGACTCGCACAAGGCGCTCACCCGCAACGTCCTTGCGGGACTGACGGTCTGGGCCGTCCTCATCCCCGAGTCGCTCGCCTACGCGTCAATCGCCGGCGTCTCGCCGATCGTCGGCCTGTACGCAGCGCCGGCTGCACTGGTCCTCTACGCGATCTTCGGCAGCTCCCGGCACCTGATCGTCGGCCCCTCGGCCGCCACCGCAGCACTCTCCGCTGCGACGGTCGGCGACCTCGTCGCCGGCGGCGGCGACTTCCTGGCGATGACGGCGGCGCTGGCGATCACCGTCGGCATCGTCGCGCTCGTGGCCGGACTGCTCCGCCTCGGCTTCATCGCGAGCTTCATCTCGGCGCCGGTGCTCAAGGGGTTCATCGTCGGCCTCGCCCTGACGATCATGGTCGGGCAGCTGCCGGAGCTCTTCGGCGTCCCGGCGGGGAGCGGCAACTTCTTCGAACAGCTCGCCGACCTCGCCGGCAACCTCGGCGACTCGAGCATCGTGACGATGCTGATCGGGTTCGGCTCGCTGGCGATCGTGCTCGCGGGGAGGCGGGTCGGGCCGATGATGCCGGGTGCCCTGATCGTCCTCGTCGGCTCCGTTGTCGCGGTCGAGATCTTCGGCGTCTCACGGCGACATCGCCGTCGTCGGCCACATCGAGGCCGGTCTTCCGTCGCTCGGACTTCCCGATGTCGGATTCGGGGACGTCGGCGCGCTGGTCGCGGGCGCCGCCGGGATCATGTTCGTCGGTTTTGCCGAGGGCCTCGGCGCGGCGAAGGCCTACGCGAAGAACGGCGACGAGATCGATCCGAACCGCGAGCTGATCGGGCTCGGTGTCGCCAACATCGGCGCCGGCCTCTCGAACGGGATGACCGTCAACGGCAGCCTGTCGAAGTCGGCAATCGGCTCCGATGCCGGGTCGACCTCGCAGCTCACGGGAATCGTCGTCGCGGCGCTGACGATCGTCACGATCCTCCTCCTTACCGGCCTCTTCGAGAAGGTGCCGGAGGCGGTGCTCGGCGCGGTCGTCATCGCCGCCCTGGTCGAACTCGTCGACATCCCCGGGCTGGGGCGCCTCTACCGCGCCTATTCGATCCGGCTGGCGCGCTTCTACGGATTCGTCGCACGGACCGACTTCATCGCCGCCTTCGCGGCGATGGCCGGGGTCATGGTCTTCGGCATCCTGGCCGGCCTTGCGATCGGCATCGGAATCTCGTTCCTGCTTTTGCTCTACCGCTCCTCGCGGCTCAACGTGGCCCGGCTCGGCCGCCTTCCGGGCGGCGCCGGCCACTGGGAGGACGTCGGCCGCCACCCCGACGCGGTCGAGGATCCCGAGGTCGTCGTCCTCCGTCCCGAGGGCGGGATCTTCTTCGCCAACTCCGACCAGATCCGCCACCGGGTGCTGTCGATGCTGAAGCCGGAGACGATCGCGGTCGTGATCGATTCCGAGACGATCCCCTTCGTGGACGTCACCGCTGCGGAGATGCTCGAGGCGCTTCGCGAGCGGCTCGAGGCGCGGCGTGTGCGGCTGCTCCTCGCCAAGGACATCGGCCAGGTCCGGGACCTGATCATCCGCGCCGGTGCCGCCGATCTGGTCGAGCGCACCTATCCGACCACGGATGAGGCCGTCCGCGGAGCCCACAAGCTCGGGCGCCCGGACGCGGACCGCTGCTAGATTGCCGCATCCCGGGCGTTTAGCTCAGTTGGGAGAGCGCCAGCTCGACAAGCTGGAGGTCACTGGTTCGAGCCCAGTAACGCCCATCGCACCGGAATCACCGCCAAGACGCCCAAACCACGTCAGGGTGGTATTCCAAGGCCATCCGGAGCGCTTAGCCGCCCACTCGTCCCGCCCACGGCTGAAGCACGCTGGCCAGCACCCAGGGAATGGGCGGCATCGCCTAGGACCGTCCCGCCGTCCAGAATCCAGAGGAACATGAAAGGCCTTAACGCAAGCGGACGATGGGATGATGCGGAGGACCGTTCGAATTCTCCGCCACGGCCGGGGGCGCGATGCGCCGCCCGGCCAAGTCTTTACATCGGCCGCCATGCCATATAGTCAGACAGGGTCCAGCTCCGGGCCCCGTTCTGGCCCGAAGCTGGACTACAAAGGGCAGGCGCACCTCTTGGGGTATGGAGGATGCGCCCGGCCCTTGTGAGGGATTCGACACAATCCCGTCCCGACCTGCCAAAGTCGGTGGGTGTCTGTCCCGCTTGGCGACTGGACGGTAGGCTCGTCGGGTGCCAACTTTGATCTCCCTCGCAGGCGGACAGCAGGAAGCCGTCGTCGTCGAGCGAATCGGCGGAGGAGGTCCGCAAGCTGATCCGCGAGACCCGCGCCGAGGGGCTCGTCCAGCTGACGGCGAGCGAGGCGGGTGGTCCGATCTGGATCAATCCCGCCTACGTGATCATGGTGCGGCCCGACACGCCTGAATAAGCTCCGGGCCATGAGCGAGACACTTTCCGCCGGAGCAGGCGTCTACGAGGTCCCCGAAGAGCTGCGCGACTTCCGCGAGCTCGTCAACAGGCTGGCGCAGGAGCAGATCGCTCCGCGGGCCGCCGAGATCGACGAGAAGGGGGAGTACCCCTGGGACATCCGCGAGCTGCTCGCCTCCCACGACATCCTCGGCCTGCCGTTCCCGACCGAGTACGGGGGGACCGGGACGGGGACGCTGATGCAGCAGATCGCGGTCGAGGAGATCGCCAAGGTCTGCGCGTCGAGCGCCCTGATCCTGATGGTCCAGGAGCTCGGCACGCTGCCGATCCAGCTCTTCGGCTCCGACGAGCTCAAGGAGCGGCTGCTGCCGAAGTGCGCGAGCGGCGAGTGGTCGCCCGCGTTCGCGCTCAGCGAGCCCGAGGCCGGCTCGGATCCCGCCGTCGATGCGGACGACCGCCGTCAAGGACGGCGACGAGTGGGTCATCAACGGCTCCAAGAACTGGATCACGAACTCCGGGATCGCCGACTTCTACGTCGTCTTCGCGGTCACCGACCGCGAGAGCCGGCGGATCACGGCCTTCGTCGTCGAGAAGGACCGGCCGGGCTTCTCGATCGGCAACCTCGAGCACAAGCTCGGCATCAAGGGCTCGCCGACCGGCTCGCCCGTCTTCGAGGACGTCCGCGTGCCGGAGGCCAACGTGATCGGCGAGGTCGGCCGCGGCCTCGGTGTCGCGCTCGGCACGCTGGAGCGGACCCGCCTCGGCGCCGCCGCTCAGGCCGTCGGCATCGCCCAGGGGGCGATCGACTACGCGGTCGCCTACGCGAAGGAGCGGATCGCCTTCGGCAAGCCGATCATCGAGCTGCAGGGCCTCCAGTTCAAGCTCGCCGACATGGCGACGCGGACGGCCGCGGCGCGCGAGCTGCTCTACACCGCCTGCGCGAAGATCGACCGCGGCGACCCCGACAAGGCGCAGTACAGCTCGATGGCGAAGCTGTTCGCCTCCGACACCGCGATGCAGGTGACGATCGAGGGCGTCCAGGTGCTCGGCGGCTACGGCTACGTGACCGACTATCCGCTCGAGCGGATGATGCGCGACGCGAAGATCACCCAGATCTACGAGGGCACGAACGAGATCCAGCGGGTCGTCATCGCCCGCTCGCTGAGCCGCTGAGCCCGGCGCCTCTGCTGGGCCCGGCATAGACTGACCGCCATGCGCATCTACGTCTGCTGGGACGCCAACGCCCATCATCCGATCATCGGCGATCACCCCTGCGGGATCGCCTACGAGGCGGTCGTCGCGGCGGGCTACGAGCCCGAGGTCGTCAAGGCCTACGGCTGGGCGAAGCTGCCGCAGGCCCTCAACTTCACATCGGGCCGCAAGGAGGTCCGGAAGCTGACCGGCTCCGACGAGGTCCCGGTCCTGGTTCTCGACGACGGCGAGTTCGTCGCCGGGACGAGCGAGATCGTCGCCTGGGCGAAGGCGAACCCGGCCGTACCGACGACGGCCGGCTGACCGGCCCGATCCGCAGGAGTCGCCGGTGATCGCCGACGCGCTCGGGACATACGCGACCGCGATCGGGCTGATCGCGATCGCCACCGCGCTCGGCGCCGGCATCCTCGCCGCGGCCGGCGCCCGCCGCCTCTCGCCGGTCGCACCGGTCGTCGGCCTCGCCGCCGCCGCGGTGATCGCCTGGTGGGCGGTCCGGCTCCCCGGCCACGGGCTGACGGCGCTGCTCGCGCTGGTCGTCCTGGCGGCGCTCGCCGGCACGTTCGCGGCGATCCGCTTCGAGGGCACCGGTGCCGTGCTCGCCCGGATGCTCCCGACCGGGATCGCGGCGCTCGCCGCCGTCTCGATCCCGTTCGTCGTCGAGGGCCACTTCGGCGTCCTCGGCAGCGGCTTCAACGTCGACATGTCCCAGCACCTGTTCGCGGCGAGCTGGCTCGCCGATCCCGAGGGGCTGAGCCCGAGCCTCTTCCGCAACGGCTACCCGCTCGGCCCGCACGCGCTCGCCGTGGCCGCGAACACGTTCACCGGCGAGCTCAGCATCGCCTTCACCGGGGTGACGATCGCCGTGCCGGTGATCGCCGGCCTCGCCGCGCTGGCCGCGCTCGACTCGCTCTCCCGGGTTCGCGCCCTGATCGTCTCCGTCCTCACCGCCGTCGCCTACCTCGCGGCGACCTACCTGGCCCAGGGCGCCTTCAAGGAGCTCTTCGAGGCGGCCTTCCTGCTCGGCTTCGCCCTCTGGCTGCGTGACCTGACTCACGACCGGGCGAGGACGGGCGAGCGTCTCCTCGCCCTGATCCCCGGAGCGGTGATCGCCGCCGGTGCCCTCTACGTCTACAGCTGGCCCGGCCTCGCCTGGCTCGGCGCGACGTTCGCGCTCTGGGCGGCGGTGGAGCTGATCCGCCGCCGGCCGTTCGGTGCGGCGATCCGCAGGGGCGCCCCGGCGGCGATCGTCGCCGTCGTCCTGCTCGCCGTCGTCGCCGCGCCCGAACTCGACCGGATCTCGAAGTTCGGGACCAGCGTCGACGCCGTCACCGAACGCACGGCGCGTCCGGCCGGCGATGCCGGCGCCGGGAGCGGGGGAGGGCAGGCGCCCGGTGCGTCCCATGGCTCGCCGGCCCAGGGCACCGGGCCGAAGGCCGCCCGCCCCGAGTACGACAACGACCTCGGCAACCTCTTCGGCCAGATCAACCCCGGATCGGTGTTCGGGATCTGGCCGAGCGGCGACTTCCGCGTCAATCCCGGCGACGGGGCCGTGCCGGCGCCGGTCTTCTACCTCGGGGCGCTGCTCGGCGCCGTCGCGTTGCTGCTCGGCGTCGTCGCCGCCTGGCGGCAGGCGGAGACGGCGCTCCTCGCCGCGCTGGCGGCGGCGGCCGCGATCTGGCTCGCCGCCAGGGTCGGAAGCACCCCGTACACGAACGCGAAGGCGCTGCAGATGCTCGCCCCGCTCGTGATGCTGATCGCCGCGCGCGGCCTCCTCGACCCGTTGGCGCCGGTGCCGCTGCGGGGCCGCAGTCCGCGAGCGATCGCGGCCCTCGGCGCCGTCTTCGTCGCCGCGGCGGGAGCGTCGAGCGCGCTCGCGCTGGCGAACGCCCCGGTCGGCCCCGACGATTACTCGCCCGGCGTCCGCAAGCTCGCCAACCGGTTCGCCGGCCAGCCGACGCTGCTACTCGCGCCGGCCGACGTCGTCACCGGCCAGCGCGGCCCCGAGTTCTACGGCTGGGAGCTCCGCGGCGGCCGCCGACGTCGCCGTCGAGCCGCTGCCCGGCGGCGGCGACGCACCGGCGGGAGTGACCCGGGTGCTGGTCGTCGGCGGCGATCAGAACGCGCCCTACGAGAACGTCAAGCGGATCGGCAGCGCCAACCGCGTCGTCCTCTGGCGGGTGTTGGGGAGCGGTCAATAGCATGGCCCCGATGGCTTCGATCACCGTGACATTGCCCGACGGATCGCCGCTCGAGCTCGACGAGGGCGCGAGCGGAGCCGACGCCGCGGCGTCGATCGGGCCCGGCCTCGCCAAGGCCGCCCTCGCGATCCGCGTCGGCGAGGAGACCCGTGACCTCGGCGCTCCGCTCGGCGACGGCGAGGCGATCGAGATCGTCACGGCGAAGAGCGACGGCGCCCTCGACCTGATCCGCCACGACGCCGCGCACGTGATGGCGACGGCGGTCTGCGAGCTCTACCCCGGCACGAAGGTGTCGATCGGGCCGCCGATCGACGGCGGCTTCTACTACGACTTCGAGTTCCCCGAAGGCGTCACGGTCACCGACGCCGACCTCGAGCGGATCGAGGCGAAGATGGCCGAGCACATCGCTGCCGACGAGCACTTCGAGCGCACCGACATCGGGGTCGACGAGGCGCTCGACCGCTTCCGCGGCGAGGATCAGCCGTACAAGGTCGAGCTGATCGAGGATCTGGTCACCAACGAGGGCGTCGAGACCGTCTCGCTCTACAGGAACGGCCCGTTCACGGACCTCTGCCGCGGCCCGCACGCCCCCTCGACGGGGCGGATCAAGGCGGTCAAGCTGAACTCACTCGCCGGCGCGTACTGGCGCGGGGACGAGACCAGGCAGATGCTGACCCGGATCTACGGGACCGCGTTCTTCTCCAAGCAGGACCTCGCCGAGCACATCGAGCGGATCGAGCAGGCGAAGGCCCGCGACCACCGCAAGCTCGGGCCGCAGCTCGATCTCTTCATGTTCCGCGAGGAGTCCCCGGGGATGCCGTTCTGGCTGCCGCAGGGCACCGTCCTGCTGAAGCTGATCCGCGCCAAGGTCGATGAACAGCTCGCGAAGCGCGGCTACGTCGAGATCCGCACGCCCGAGGTGATGGACGTCGACCTCTGGCATCGCTCCGGCCACTACGAGAACTACCGCGAGAACATGTACTTCGCCGAGCCCTCCGACAAGGGTCGCGAGGAGACCGACCGGCGCTTCGCGCTGAAGCCGATGAACTGCCCGGGCGCCTGCCTGGTCTTCGACTCCTCGCGGCACTCCTACCGCGACCTGCCGCTGCGGCTGGCCGAGTACGGCAACGTCTCGCGCTACGAGCGGGAGGGCGTGCTGCACGGCCTCCTCCGCGTCCGCGCCTTCACCCAGGACGACGCGCACGTCTTCTGCATGCCCGATCAGATCGGCCGCGAGGTCATCGACGTCTGCGAGGCCATCGACGAGCTCTACGCGACGTTCGGGTTCGAGGACGTGACCGTCGAGCTCTCGACCCGGCCCGCCAAGTCGATCGGCAGCGACGAGCAGTGGGACGACCGCCGAGAAGGCGCTCGCGGCCGCCCTCGACGAGCAAGGTCGCGAGTACAACCTCAACCCCGGCGACGGCGCCTTCTACGGCCCGAAGATCGACTTCCACGTGACCGACGCGCTCGGGCGCTCCTGGCAGCTCGGCACCTGCCAGCTCGACTTCATGATGCCCGACCGCTTCGAGCTCGAATACCAGGGCGCCGACAACGCCAACCACCGGCCGGTGATGATCCACCGGGCGCTGCTCGGGTCGATGGAGCGTTTCGCGGGGATCCTCATCGAGCACTACGCCGGGCGCTTCCCGGACTGGCTGGCGCCGACGCAGGCGGCGATCCTCCCGGTCGCCGACCGCCACGCCGAGGCCGCCGATGCGATGCTCGCCGAGCTGACCGAGCGGGGGATCCGCGCCCGCGTCGACTCGCGCAGCGAGTCGGTTGGGCGGAAGATCCGCGACGCCGAGCTCGGCAAGGTGCCCTACATGCTGGTCCTCGGCGATCGCGAGCTCGAGGCCGGCGGGGCCGCCGTCCGCTCCCATGCCGACGGCGATCTCGGGGTCATGGATGCCGCCGCGGTCGCCGACCGCCTGGGCGCCGCGGCGGGCTGAGATCGCCGATCCGGTGGCAATCTCCGTCGCGCTGTCTATACTCCGCCGCGATGCAAGTCAGCCAGACCACGCCGCGCCGTTTCTGAGCGCCCGTGCACTTGCGCATCTCTCGTCCCGACCACTTCGCGTTGACCGTTTGACGCTTAGCGCCTCTTCCTAGTGCCGGTTCCGCGTCGTTTCGACCGGCGTCCCCCTGAGCGGGACCAGACTCGTATCAACGAGCGCATCCGCGTTCCCAAGGTGCGGCTGATCGGAGCCGACGGCGAGCAGGTCGGCGTCGTCGACACCGACGAGGCCCGCCGGATCGCCCGCGACGCCGATCTCGACCTCGTCGAGGTCGCTCCCGACTCGCGCCCGCCCGTCTGCCGCCTCCTCGACTACTCGAAGTACAAGTACGAGCAGGAGCAGAAGGCCAAGCAGGCCCGCAAGCACCAGCAGCAGGTCAACATCCGCGAGATCAAGCTGCGGCCGAAGATCGCCGACCACGACTACGAGACCAAGAAGGGTCACGTCGAGCGCTTCCTGAACAAGAAGGACAAGGTCAAGGTGACGATCATGTTCCGCGGCCGCGAGCAGGCCCACCCCGAGCGCGGCCGGGCGCTGCTGGAGCGGCTCTACGAGGATCTCGGCGAGCTCGCGACGGTCGAGCAGGCACCTCAGCAGGAGGGCCGCAACATGCACATGGTCCTCGCTCCCGGCAAGGTCGCCGGCAGCGCCGGCTAGAGCCCCGGCGCCCGCCTCACCTCCACGTCAGGGGTGCACACGACACGCAATCGGCGGGCTCTGCTTCAATACCCCGTCCGATGCCGAAGATGAAGTCCCATTCCGGCGCGAAGAAGCGCTTCAAGAAGACGTCCACGGGCAAGCTCCGTGGCCGCCACGCGTACTCGAGCCACATCCTCGAGAAGAAGTCGCCGAAGCGGAAGCGTCAGATGGCTCGTCCGGTCGCGATCGCACCCGCCGACACCGCGCGGGTCAACAAGCTCCTCGGGAAGAAGAAGTAGCCGATGCCGCGCGCAACCAACGCAGTCGCACGCCGCCGCCGGCGCAAGAAGACCCTCGCCCAGGCGAAGGGCTACTACGGGCGCAAGCACTCCAGCTACCGCTTCGCGAACGAGCAGGTCATGCGGTCGGGCCAGTACGCCTACCGCGACCGGCGCAACCGCAAGCGTGAGTTCCGCCGCCTCTGGATCACGCGGATCAACGCCGCGGCCCGCCAGAACGACATGAGCTACTCCGACTTCATGCACGGCCTCAACCTGGCCGGCGTCGAGGTCAACCGGAAGATGCTCGCCGACATCGCAGTCCACGACCCTGAGGCGTTCCGCCGATTTGCCGAAGTGGCCCGGGAGGCCGTGGCGTAAGTCACGGTCGCATCGACGATCCCCCGGGCGGTCCATGGTTGGGCCGCCTTTTTTGTTTCTCCAGCGAACCGACAGATGATCACCAGCAGCGACAACGACAGGCTCAAGCGAATCCGCAAGCTCCGCGACCGAAAGTGGCGCGACCGCGAGGGCATGTTCGTCACCGAGGGCGAGGATCTGCTCAGCGCCGGGATCGACGCCGGACGGACGCCCGTTGACGTCCTCGTCGCTCCCGACACGGGGATCGTCGGCATCGAGGTCGAGCCCGATCTGCTCGACGGCGTGTCCCAGCTCGGCTCGGGCACGCGCGTGATCGCCGTCTGGGAGCAGGCGAGCGGCGACACCGGCGACGGCCCGGTCGTTCATCTCGACGGCGTCGGCGACCCCGGCAACGTCGGCACGATCGTCCGGACGGCGACGGCCCTGACCGGCGCTCGCGTCGTCCTCGGCGGCGGCTGCGCCGACGCCTACTCGCCGAAGGCCGTCCGCGCGAGCATGGGCTCGATCTTCGCGGCGCCGCCGCGCCGCGGGCGGGTCGATGAGACCCCGTCGCCCCGGCTCGGGCTCGTCGCCCACGGCGGCGCTAGCCTCGACGACGCGATCGCGTCGCTCGGCGGCGCGACGCCGACGCTCTGCCTCGGCGGCGAGCGAAACGGGCTGCCCGAGGCGACGATCGCCGCCTGCGACGCCACCGCGACGATTCCCCTGCACCCCGGCGCCGAGTCGCTCAACGTCGCCGCAGCGGCGGCTATCGGGCTGCAGCGGATATCGTCGCTCCTCTCGGGCGGGGGCGGCGACTGATGCTGGAACGGATCGAACAGATACGAGAGGAAGCCCGGACGGCGATTGCCGCAGCCGGCGACGCGGCCGCGGTCGAGGACGCCCGGGTGCGCTTCCTCGGCCGCAAGGCGGAGCTGACGACGATCCTGCGCGGGATCGGCGAGCTGCCGCCCGAGCAGCGGGGTCCGGTCGGCAAGACCGGCAACGAGGTCCGCAAGGAGCTCGAAGGACTCCTCAACGATGCCCGGGAACGGCACGAGCGTGCCGAGCTCGACGACCGCCTAGCCGCCGAGACGATCGACGTGACGCTCCCCGGCACGCCGCCCGTCCGGCTCGGCCATCTGCATCCGCTGACCCGCACCCGTCGCGAGGTCGAGGACATCTTCGTCGGCCTCGGCTACACGGTCATGGAGGGCCCCGAGGTCGAGCACGACTACTACAACTTCACGGCGCTCAACTACCCGCCGGGGCACCCTGCGCGGATGCTCCAGGACACCTTCTACGTCGACCCGGGCTCGCTCGGCCCCAGCCCGGCCCTCGTCGGATCCGACGGCGAGCCGCTCAGCGTGCCGCCCGGGCCGCGCGACGTCCTCCTCCGCACCCATACGTCGCCGATGCAGATCCGCGGCATGGAGGACAGCGAGCCGCCGATCTTCATCGTCGTCCCCGGCCGGGTCTACCGCCGCGACTCCGACGCCACCCACACCCCGATGTTCAACCAGATCGAGGGGCTTGCGGTCGGCCTCGACATCACGCTCGCCGACCTCCACGGGACGCTCCTGACGTTCGCCCGCGCGGTCTTCGGCCCCGATCGCGACGTCCGGATCCGCCCGCACTTCTTCCCGTTCACCGAGCCGAGCGTCGAGGTCGACGTCTCCTGCTTCCGCTGCGGCGGCAGCGGCGAGTTCGAGGGCGGCCGCTGCAGCCTCTGCAAGGGCACGGGCTGGCTCGAGATCCTCGGTGCCGGGATGGTGGACCCGAACGTCTTCGGCTTCGTCCGCGACCGCGGCTACGACCCCGAGCGGGTCCAGGGCTTCGCCTTCGGGATGGGGATCGAGCGGATCGCGATGCTCAAGCACGGCGTCCCCGACCTGCGGATGTTCTTCGACAACGACGTCCGGCTCCTGGAGCAGTTCCGATGAAGGTCCCGGTCTCCTGGCTCAACGTGTACTGCGACGCCGGCCTCGAGCCCGGCGCCCTCGCCGAACGCCTGTCGATGACGGGCACGGAGGTCGAGCGGATCGCCGCTGCCGGCGCGCCGTCGCCCGACGGCTTCGTCGTCGGCCGTGGTGACGTCGGCCGAGCAGCACCCGAACGCCGACCGGCTCCGCGTCTGCACCGTCGAGACGGGCGACGACGAGCCGCGAACGATCGTCTGCGGCGCCCCGAACGTCGCGGCGGGGCAGACCGTTGCCGTCGCCCTCCCGGGGGCGCGTCTCGGCGACGGCACCAAGCTCCGCAAGGCGAAGCTCCGCGGCGTCGAGTCGGCGGGAATGATCCTCTCGGAGACCGAGATGGAGATCGGCGAGGAGTCCGACGGCATCGCCGTCCTCGACGTCGACCTGCCGCCCGGCACTCCGCTCACCGAGGTGCTGCCGATCGCCGACACGGTCCTCGACCTCGAGATCACCCCCAACCGACCCGACTGCCTCGGCGTCTACGGCGTCGCCCGCGAAGTCCACGCGATAACCGGCTCCGACCTGGCGCCGGCGCCGTGGGCCGATGATGCCGAGCCGACCGGCGACGGCAGCGTCGACGATCTCGCCTCGGTCCGCGTCGACGTCCCCGAGCTCTGCCCGCGGTTCACCGCGCGGGCCTTCACCGACGTCGAGATCGGCCCCTCGCCGCTGTGGCTGAAGGCCCGCCTCGCCGCCGCCGGCCAGCGCCCGATCAACAACGTCGTCGACATCACCAACTACGTGATGCTGCTCACCGGCCAGCCGCTCCACGCCTTCGACCTCGACGAGGTTCCCGGCGGCGAGATCATCGTCAGGACGGCTGCCGACGGCGAGAAGATGACGACCCTCGACGACGCCGAACGCGTCCTCGACGCCGAGAGCGTCGTCGTCTGTGACCGCAACGGCCCTACCGGGATCGCCGGGATCATGGGCGGGCAGGTCTCCGAGGTGTCCGAGAAGACGACCCGGGTGCTGCTCGAGGTCGCGACCTGGAACGGAACGAACATCCTCAGGACCTCGAACCTCCTCGGCCTGCGCTCGGAGGCTTCGACCCGCTTCGAGAAGCAGCTCCATCCCGACCTCGCGATGCGCGCCCAACATGTCGCGTCGAAGCTGATGGTCGAGCTCTGCGGCGCCCGGCTCGTGCCCGGCACGATCGACGTCGACGCGCGCCCGGCCTCGATGGCACCCTTCGACCTCAGCTACCGGCCCGATCGCAGCGACGCCCTGCTCGGGATGACCGTCACGCCCGCCGAAGCGGCCGACTATCTCGGCCGGCTCGGCTTCGACGTGCACGGCGACGGCGGGACCGGCGACGGCCCGATCGCCGTCACGGTCCCTCCCGACCGCCACTTCGACATCACCCGCGAGATCGACCTGATCGAAGAGGTCGCCCGGATCCACGGCCTCGACGAGCACCTGCCCGCGACGCTGCCGGGGCGCGGCAGCGCGATCGGCGGGCTCCAGCATCACCAGGTGCTGTTGCGCCGGATCGAGGACCTTCTGCGGGACGCCGGCCTCGACGAGGCGATCACGTGGAGCTTCGTCGACCCGGCCAGGGGTGGCATCGCCGGTCTCGGTGACATCCCACCGGTCGTCGTCCACAATCCGCTCTCGGAGGAGCAGTCGGTGATGCGCACCGATCTGATCGGCGGCCTGCTCGGCGCAGCCGGCCACAACCTCGCCCGCGGCGCCGACCGGGTGGCGCTCTTCGAGTCCGGCCGCGTCTATCTCCCGCAGGCGCCCCCCGAGTCGGGCGGCGCACCCGGCGGCCGGTTCGCCGGACTGCGCCCGTCGCCGATCGCCGAGCCGCACCGGATCGCCGCCGTCCTGATCGGGACCCTCGGCGGCGCCGGTTGGCGGGAACGCCCGCGGCCCGCGGACTTCTACGACGCCAAGGGGCTGACCGAGCTGGTCGCCGCCGCGCTCGGCACCGAGCTGGCCTTCGCCCCCGGCGGCCGCGCCTTCCTGCATCCGGCGCGGACCGCCGAGGTGAGCGTCGGCGACGTCGTCGTCGGCTGGGTCGGCGAGCTCCATCCCGCGCTGCTCGCCGATCTCGACGCCCGGAGCGGGGTGGCCTTCGAGATCGACATCGAGCCGCTGCTGGCGAGCGCCGGCGCCGGCGAGGAGCTCTACGAGGACGTGACCACCTTCCCGGCGGTCGCCGAGGACATCGCCGTCGTCGCCGATTCCGGCCTCGGCTCCGAGGAGATCCGGGCGACGATCGTCGCCGCCGGCGGAGCGCTGCTCGGCGGCGCCACGGTCTTCGACGTCTACGAGGGCGAGCAGGTGCCGGAGGGGAAGCGGAGCCTCGCGCTCCGGCTCGAGTTCCGGGCTCCCGACCGGACGCTGACCGACGCCGAGGTTGCCGCGGTCCGCACCGAGATCGTCGCCGCCCTGGAGGAGATCGGGGCGGAACTACGTGGCTGAGGCGACCCAGCCGCTCGAGGGCGATCCGGCGGCGCGAGTCCTGGTCGCCGGGGCCTCCGGCTTCGCCGGCGCGCTCTCGGCCGAGCTGGTCTGGCGCCACCCCCGGCTCGAACTCCGCGAGACCACCTCGCGCTCGGACGCCGGATCGAAGCTCAGCGACCTATACCCGCGCTACCGGACCGACATGGTCCTGACCGAGCTCGACATCGACGCGGTCGAGGAGTGCGAGGCCGCGATCGTCGCCTATCCGCATCACGCCTCCGCGCCCGTCGTCGCCGGGCTCCGCGAGCTCGGCCTGCTCGTAGTCGACCTCTCCGCCGACTTCCGGCTCCGCGACCCCTACGTCTACCGGCAGTGGTACGGCGAGCTCGCCGCTCCGGAGCTGCTCGGCGACGCCGTCTACGGCCTCACCGAGCTCTACCGCGACAAGGTGCGCGAGGCGGAGCTGGTCGCGAACCCCGGCTGCTATCCGACCGCGACCGTCCTCGGCCTCGCCCCGCTCGCCGCCGCGGGCCTGATCGAGGACGTGGTCGTCGACGCCAAGTCGGGCGTCTCGGGCGCCGGCCGGGGCGGCGGCGACCGGCTCAGCTTCGCGACCCTGACCGAGAACGCGACCCCGTACGGCGTCGGCGGCCACCGGCACGAGCCCGAGATCGCCCAGGAGCTCGCCGCGCTCGGGAGCGGGGGAGGGGCCGACGCTGACCTTCGTCCCGCACCTCCTGCCCCTCGACCAGGGCGAGCTCGTCAGCTGCTACGTCCGCCCGACCCGCCCGGTCGAGGATGCCGAGCTCGCCGAGCTCTACGCGGAGATGTACGAGGGCGAACGGTTCGTCGAGGTCGTCGATCGGCCGCCCGGCGTCCGCGAGGTCCGCGACACCAACCTCTGCAGGATCCACGTCTCCCGCGACGCCGGCGGCCGGATCCTCGTCTTCAGCGCGATCGACAACCTCTGGAAGGGCGCCGCCGGGCAGGCGGTTCAGAACCTCAACCTGATGCTTGGGCTCGACGAGGGGGAGGGAATTTCGTGAGCTTCTTCACCTCCCGCTGGGCCGCCCCGCCGGAAGGGGTCGCCGAGCTCGAGCCGACGATGCTGGCGCCCGGGTTCCGTGCGGCCGGCACCGCCTGCGGCCTGAAGGAATCCGGCGGCACCGACGTCGGGATCGTGGTCTGCGACGAGCCCGAGGTAGCGTCGGCACTGCTCCTCACCCGGAACGCCGCCGCCGCCGCACCGGTGCGGGTCTGCCGCGATCGCTGCCTGACCGGCTCGATCCGGGCAACTGTCGTCAACTCCGGAAACGCCAACGCCGCCACTGGCGAGCAGGGCTATGCCGACGCGGTCGCGATGCAGGAACGGTGCGCCGCCGCGATCGGGACCGACCCCGCCGCCGTCGCGGTCGCCGAGACCGGAACGATCGGCGTCCCGCTCGACGTCGACAAGGTCCTGGCCGGGATCGACGGCGCCGGCGACCAGCTCCGTCCCGAGGGAGGCGAGGACTTCTCGGCGGCGATCATGACCACCGACTCCGGCCCGAAACGCTGTTGCGTGAGCGCCGGCGGCGTGACCGTCTCCGCGCAGGCGAAGGGCGCCGGGATGATCGAGCCGGGCTACGCGACCATGCTCTGCTTCGTCCAGACCGATGCCGTCGTCGACGACGCCGATGCGGCCCTCCGCCGCGCGGTCGCCGGCTCGTTTGAGCGAATCACCGTCGACGGCCAGATGAGCACGAACGACACTGTGCTCCTGCAGGCCAGCGGCGCCTCCGGGCGGCCCCTGCCCGACGGCGTGCTCGAGAAGGTGCTGCTCCAGCTCGCCCTGCTCGTCGTCGCCGATGGCGAGGGCGCCACGCGAGTCGGCCGGATCGCCGTCGGGGGCGCCGCCGACGACGGCGAGGCGGAGCGGGTTGCACGGGCGATCGCCAACTCGCCGCTCGTCAAGACCGCGCTCTACGGGCGCGACCCCAACTGGGGGCGGATCGCCCAGGCCGCCGGCCAGGCGCTCGCCGGCTCGGAGGTTCCCGAGCTCGGCCCCGACCGGATCGACGCCACCGAGATGGGGGACGACACCACCGAGCCGGAGCTCTCGATCGACCTCGGCCGCGGCGAGGCCGCCGCGCACGTCTTCTTCAGCGATCTGACCCACGAATACATCAGGATCAACGCGGAGTACACGACATGACCGACCGAATGACCGCAGACGAGCGCGCCGCCGATGCCGCCGGCAGCGTCGAGACGCTCCTCGAGGCGCTCCCGTACATCCGCGAGTTCCACGGCCGCACGGTCGTCATCAAGTACGGCGGCGCGGCGATGCGGGACCCGGCGGTCCGCGACGAGTTCGCCCGTGACGTCGTCCTCCTCAAGTACGTCGGCCTGAACCCGGTGATCGTCCACGGCGGCGGTCCCGACATCAGCCACTACATGGAGCGGCTCGGCCTCGAGATCGAGTTCGTGGACGGCCTCCGCGTGTCCGATGCCGAGACCGTTGAGGTCGCGAAGATGGTGCTGCTCGGCAAGGTCAACGTCGACATCGTCCAGCGGCTCAACCGGCTCGGCCAGCCCGCCGTCGGTCTCTCCGGGGAGGACGGAGCGATGTTCGAGATCCGTCCGGTCGCCGAGGCCGCCAAGGTCGGCTTCGTCGGGGAGATCGAGAACGTCGACGTCGACGTCCTCAGTCACATCGCCTCCGACTTCATCCCGGTCATCGCCGGCGCCGGTTCCGACCGCGAGGGGAACTCCTACAACGTCAACGCCGACTCCGCCGCCGGCAAGGTCGCGGCGGCGATCCCGGCCTATAAGGCCGTCTTCCTGACCGACATCGAGGGCTGGCGCGAGGACGCCGACGATCCCGCCTCGCTGGTCTCGCTGGCCACGGTCGCGGAGGTCGAGGCGGCCCTGCCGGCCATGACCGGCGGCATGCGCCCGAAGCTCGCGGCCTGCGTCGAGGCGATCAACGGCGGCGTCCAGTCCGCCCACATCCTCGACGGCAGGCGTCCGCACAGCCTCCTGCTCGAGCTCTTCACCGATGCCGGCATCGGCACGAAGGTGACCCCGTGAGTGTCGCCGGCGAGAAGGCGGCGGGCGTCGAGGCGCTCCGCGAGATCGAGGCGCGGTACGCGATGCCGACCTACCCCCGGGCGCCGGTCGAGTTCGTCCGCGGCGAGGGGAGCACGCTCTGGGACGCCGACGGGCGCGCCTACGTCGACCTCTTCAGCGGCCTGTCGGTCCACAACGCCGGCAACTGCAATCCGCGGATCGTCGCCGCGATCGCCGAGCAGGCCGCGACGCTCGGCGGCACCTCCAATCTCTTCTACTCGGAGCCCGCGATGCTGCTCACGGAGCGGCTCGTCGAGTCGTCGCTCGGCGGCCGGGCCTTCCTCTGCAACTCCGGAGCGGAGGCGAACGAATGCGCGATCAAGCTCGTGCGCCGGCTCGCGCACGGCCGCGGGATCGACCGTCCCGAGATCGTCGTCCTCGACTACGCCTTCCACGGCCGCACGCTCGCCGCCCTCGCTGCGACGCCGCGGCTCGCCCGCGAGGACCTCTTCGGCCCGCTGCCGGCCGGCTTCGTGCCGGTGCCGCGCGACGATCCGGCGGCCCTCGACGCCGCGGTCGGGCCGAACACGGCGGCGGTGATGCTCGAGCCCATCCAGGGCGAGTCCGGTGTCCATCCGATCTCCGATGAGGTGCTCGTCGCCGCTCGCGCCGCCTGCGACCGGGTCGGCGCCCTGCTCGTCTTCGACGAGATCCAGACGGGGATGGGGCGGACCGGCACCCTCTGGGCACACGAGGCGACTCCCGTCCGGCCCGACGTGATGACGAGCGCGAAGGCGCTCGGCGGCGGCCTGCCGGTCGGCGCCTGCGTCACCGCGCCGGTCGTCGGCGACGGCCTGACGCTCGGCGAGCACGGCTCGACGTTCGCCGGCGGCCCGATCTGCGCCCGATCGGCTCTGGCCGCCCTCGAGATCCTCAGCGACCCCGCCGTCCTCGCCAACGTCGGCGAGCGCGCCGAGCAGATCCGCGCCGGCGTCGAGGAACATCCCGCCGTGGCCGGGCTGCGCGGGCGCGGACTGATGATCGGGATCGCCCTCCACGAAGGGGTGGAGGCCGCCGCCGTTGCGCGGGCGGGCCTCGAAGGCGGCGTCGTCGTCAATGCGCCCAATCCCGAGACCGTCCGGCTGCTGCCGCCGTTGACGATCGACGAGGGCGATCTCGGGACGGGGATCGAGCGACTGCGGGCGGCGCTCGACGCCGCCACGGGCTGACCGCGGCCCGATGGCCCGGATCCTCCAGGTCTTCAGGCCGCGGACCGGAGGCACGTTCGGGCACGTCCGCATCCTCTCCGCAGAGCTCGCGAAACGCGGCCACGAGGTCGCGGTCTGCGGGCCTGGGCCGGATGGGACCGGGGGCGACTTCGACGTGCCGCATCTCCGGGCGGCGATCCCGAGGTCCCCTGAGCCGATTGCGACCGTCCGTGGGGTGCGTGAGGTGGGCCGGGCCTACCGGTCGTTCCGTCCCGACCTGATCCACGCCCACGGCGCGCAGGCGGGGGTCGTAGCGCGCCTCGCCCGCTCCGCCCGCCCTGGGACCCCGCTCGTGCACACCCCGCACCGCTACGCGTTCGTGGACGGGTCCGGGCGGTCGCCTTCCCACGCCGCCTACCGCGGCCTCGAGCGGGCGCTGATGCCGCTCGCGACCCGGGTGCTCTGCGTCTGCGAGGCCGAGCGCCGGATCGCCGTCGACCTCGGCGCCGGCGACCGGGCCCGCGTCGTCCACAACGGCATCGAACCCCTCGTCACCGGGGCGCTCGATCCGCGGCTCGCGGAGTTCGCAGCGGGCCGCCCGCTCGTGGTCAGCGTCTCCGAGCTCTTCCGGCGCAAGGGAGTCCCCGTCCTCCTCGAGGCGATGGCGACGGTCCTCGCGTCCGTTCCCGAGGCGCGGCTGATCGTGGCCGGGGAGGGCCCCGACCGTGCCGAGGCCGAGGCCGCTGTCGCCCGCTTCGGGGTCGGACGAGCGCGTGCTTCTGGCGGGCCACGTCGACTCCGTCCCGGGCCTGCTCGCCGCTGCGGACGTGTTCGTCAATCCGGCGCTCGCCGAGTCCTTCCCCTACGGCATCCTCGAGGCGATGTCGCTGGCCCGCCCCTGCGTGGTCACCGACGCGGGCGGCTCGGCGGAGGCGATCGTCGACGGCGAGTCCGGCATCGTCGTCCCGGTTGCTGACCCCGGCGCGCTGGCGGGAGGGGTGCTGGAGATGCTCATCGACCCCGGGCTCGCGGAACGCCTCGGAGAATCCGCCGCAAGGCGCGTCCGCGAGCGCTTCACCCGCGAGCGGATGATCGAGGGCACCGAGGCGGTCTACGCCGAGATTCTCGGCTCCTGACGCAATCCATCGCCCTCGGGAAGCCGCGCGCTGGATTCGGTCCCCGCCCGGACCTAGACTGGCCCGCATGCACGAAGATCCGACGAGAGTCATGCCCCCTGACGACGGAGGCCGCGGAGGTCGCGGCGGCGGAGGTCGCGGAGGCGGCCAAGGCGGCCGTGGCGGCGGCCAGGGCGGCCGTGGCGGCGGCCAGGGCGGCCGCGGTGGACGACGTCCGGACCGTTATGACGACTCGGGCGGCATGAGCACCGGCCAGAAGGTCGCCATCGGCCTCGTCGCCGCGCTCGTCATCGGCCTCGTGATCGCAGTGATCGCCCTCGCGGGCGGCGGCGGCGACTCGACGACCACGACGACCGTGCCTTCGACGACCTCGACGACCACCAGCTCGACGACGAGCTCGACGACCACTACGCCGACGAGCACGACCACGACGCCCACGACGACGTCTTCGACCACGAAGCCGACCACCTCGACGACCTCGACGAGCACCGACAGCACGTCGACCGGCTCGGGCGGGATCTCGCCGGGGGGTTGACCCGCTCGATCGTCACCGGCGGCGCCGGGTTCATCGGTTCGAACCTGGTGGACTCATTGACCGCAGCCGGCCACCAGGTCCTCGTCGTCGACGATTTCTCGACGGGACACAGATCCAACCTCGCCGGCGCGCCGGCCGACCTCGTAACGGTCGTCGAGGTCGACGTCGCGGATGCGGCGGCCCTCGATGCCGCTGCCGACGGATTTGCGCCCGATGTGATCTTTCATCTCGCTGCGCAGGCTGACGTCCGCAAGGCCGCCGCCGAGCCGGCTTTCGATGCCCGGGTGAACGTGATCGGGACCATCAACGCTCTCGAGGCTGCACGGCGGAACGGCAGCGCTTTCGTCTTTGCAGCCACCGGCGGCGCCGTCTACGGCGAGGGCGAGGGAAGGTCGCTGCCGTTCGACGAATCGGCCACTCCCGCACCCGAGACCGCTTACGGGGTGAGCAAGCTATCCGGTGAGTACTACGTCGATCTCTACCGGCGAATGCACGGAGTGCCGGCCGCCGTTTTGCGGTTCGCGAACGTCTACGGCCCACGTCAGGATCCGCACGGGGAGGCTGGTGTCGTGGCGATCATGTGCGGGCGGCTGCTCGCCGGCGAGGTCGCCACCGTCTTCGGCGATGGCACCCAGACGCGCGACTACGTTTTCGTGGGGGACACCGTCGAGGCCCTTGTGGCCGCCGCCGATCGGCTGCTCGGCGATGATGAGAATCCGACGATGCCGCTCAACATCGGCACCGGAGTCGAGACGAGCGTCCTCGACCTGATCGAGCGCCTCGGCTCCATCAGCGGCTCCGACCTGCCATACGAGCTGGCCGCCGCCCGCCCGGGTGAGGTGCAGCGTGTCGCCATCGATCCGGCGGCTGCATCGCGAGCCCTCGGCTGGTCCCCGGGGATGCAGCTCGGCGACGGGCTGGCCAGGACGCTCGCCTCCTTCGAGGCGCGCCCTTAAGAAATCAGGACCCGGACCCGGACGGGGGCTCGGCGCTCTTCAGATTCGCCGTGATCACGTAGCGCTGGGCGGCGCTGTAGAGCGGGTGACAGGCCGTCAGCACGACCCGTTCGACCCCGACGTCGTCGACCACGGCGACATCGGTCGGATCCACCACTTCCGTCTTCACGACCTCGTATGTGAACTTCCCGTAGGGCATCCGGAGCACGACGTCGTCTCCCTCGTCGATCTCGGCGATCTTCCGGAAGGGCGCCAGGTAGGTCGTCCTGTGGCCGGCGATCCCGATGGTCTTGCCCTGTCCCGGCAGACCCGTCTCCGGGTAATGCCCGGGGCCCTTCTCGAGGTCGGCCTCGCTGGTTCCCTGAACGAAGACGTAGTCGATTCCCACCGACGGCACCGCAACCCGCCCGATCGCGTCTCCGTCGGCGATGGTCTCTCCGAACCGCTTCGCGAGCGGTCGCGCCCGCTGTTCGAAGCTCGGGCCGTGCCCGAAGTCGGCATCGGCGAGGTAGCTCTGCTCCAGCCCGGCGAGCTCGTCCTCCGCCTTCGATTGCTGAAGCTGTCCATAGATGGCGGAGAGCGGCTCCTTCCACGCAAGCGTCGCCCCCGCGTCGACGAGGACGACGATGCCGGCCGTTATCAGTGCGACCGAGAGAATCCGGAGGACGCGTGCCATCCCGGCAGATCATTGCGGAAGCCGGCCGCGCCGGGTCCACATGCCATCGGCATCGTGGGCGTGAAAGACTGCCGCGTCCGTGACCGCCTCCGATTCCAACCCCCGCATCGCGTCCTACCAAGCGGACCCCGCACAGGTCGGGAAAGTTCTCCTGCTCTATTCGGGCGGGCTCGACACGAGCGTGATGCTGCACTGGATCCAGGCTCAGTACGGGGCGGAGGTCGTCACCCTGACGGTCGAGCTCGGGCAGCCGGCGAGGACTGGGAAGCGATCACGAAGAAGGCACAGGACATGGGCGCGGCGGAGACCCTCGTGGTCGACGCGCGCGAGGAGTTCGCGGCCGACTTCGTCGCCCCGGCGATCCGAGCGAACGCCCTCTACGGGGGCGGATACCCGCTGTTCACCGCGCTCGCACGCCCCCTGATCGCGCGGATCGCTGTGGCGGCCGCACGCGAGCACGGCTGCGACACGATCGCTCACGGTTGCACCGGCAAGGGCAACGACCAGGTCCGGATCGACTCGACGATCGCGACGCTCGCACCCGAGATCCGTGTCCTGGCACCGGTCCGGGAGTGGTCGATGGGCCGCGAGGAGGAGATCGCTTACGCCCGCGAGCACCGCATACCGGTCTCCGGCGGGACCGAGAAACCCCCGTATTCGATCGATGACAACCTCTGGGGGCGCTCATCGGAGGGCCGCGCCATCGAGGACATCGACAAGGCTCCGCCGGACGACGTCTTTCAGCTCGTCACGAGGCCCGAGCTTGCGCCCGACGAATCCGAGCTGATCATCATCGGTTTCGAGGCCGGCCGCCCGGTTTCACTCGACGGCGAGACTATGGCCTCGTAGAGCTCATCGAGAGGGTCTCCGATGCCGGTCGCCGGCATGGGGTCGGGATCGTCGATCACATCGAGGACCGGATCGTCGGACTCAAGGTCCGCGACATCTACGAGGTCCCGGCGGCGACCATTCTCCTGGCCGCTCACAAGGACCTCGAGAAGCTGGTCTCGACGATCCACCAGAACAACTTCAAGGCGACGCTCGATAACCATTGGGCCTACCTCTGCTATGCGGGCCTCTGGTACGAGCCGCTTCGCACCGACCTCGATGCGTACATGGAGGCGGCCAACGAGTTCACGACCGGTGAGGTGACCGTGAAGCTCTTCAAGGGCTCGGCCCGGGTGGTCGGTAGAAGCTCGCCTTTCGCGCTTTACGACGAACGGCTCGCCGGCTTCGGCGAGTCCGGCGGCGAATTCAGCCAGCACGCCAGCCCGGGTTTCATCGAGCTCTTCTCACTGCAGACGCGGATGGCGTACCGGGCACGCGCCCGGGATCGCTAGCCTGACGACATGACCTTCGTGTACACAAGCATCGGGCGGCTGGTGGTCTACGTATTCCGCCGCCAGTTCGGCAGGCAGCGTCCAGGCGGCCGGCGCGCTGGCCCTGGCCGGCGCGATCATCGGTGGGGCCGTCGGCGCCTACCTGCTCGCCTCGCGGGACGTCGAAGAGGGCTGATCCGGTTTCTGAGCCCGCGCGGCGGCAGGCTCAGGAGCCCTGGCCCGGATCGGATCCGATCACCCTGGCGATGACGGGCTCCGGGTCCTGGATGCCGTAGCGGAGACGCAGCTCGGAGGCGATCGCCGTCGGAGCGACACCGTTGGCCGCCCGCCGCGTCGCGTAGAGGATCACGTCGAGAGGCACCTCCGCGTCATCGTCCGTCGCCGCCGCCGGCTCCTCCGGATCAGCCGGCTCGGCCGCGGGGGCCGGGTCGGTCGCCCCCTGCGGGGCCGTCGTGGAGTCGCCGAGGACCTGGTTGACGATCGGATCCGGGTCGGCAACACCGTGGTCGCGGCGAAGCGAGTCGCTGATCGAGGCCCGGCTCTCGCCCGCAATCGCAAGTCGGGTCGCATGCATGAGCGCCTGCTGCGAGACCGCGACGCCCGCCTCGGGTTCGGAGGGCGCCGCGTCATCGGCCGGCTCGACGGTCTCGACGGGCGCGGCGGGGCCGTCTTCGGCAGCCTCGGCGGCGGTCGGTCTGAATTCCGGGGCCGGCGCCGACGCCGGCGGGGGCGGGGGCGGGGGCGGGGGGCGGTGGCGGGGGGAGGAGCCACCTGCTGGCCGGGCACCCCGACCAGGTCCGTGTAGCTGGCATCGTCCGGTTCGGCGGGTGACGGCGGAGCGGGCTCCGGGGCCGGGCTCCCGAAGGGCGGTTGCGCAGCGGGCTCCGGGGCCGAGAAGGCGGGAGCAGACGGCCCCGGCTCGCCGAACGAGGGCGCGGCCGGAGGTGCCTCCGTCGGGAGCGACGGGGGCGGGGGCGGTGGCGCCTCGGCGAACGGCGGCGGCGGCGGAGCGGTCTCCGGAAGCTGCTGGAAGTCGAGCCCGGACTGCGCCGCAGGCGGTAGCGGGGTGGAATCCGAGAACGGGTCGGTCATCGCCGGCTGCTCGAGCTTGTCGGTGACCGAGTTGATCGCGTCCTCGAGGGCGCGGACCATCTGCTCGGAGTGGTCGCGGACGTTGGCGGCATGGCGAATCAGGTCGTCGGTCAGCTCCGAGATCAGGCCGACGCGTTCAGCGGTCAGGCGGTCGGCCTTCCGCTGGGCATCGGCGAGGTGGCGTCGCGCCTGTTCCTCGGCGTCGAAGCGAATGGCCTCGGCGGCACGCTCGGCCGCTTCGATGACCGTCTGCATCTGATCGGTCATCTGCTGCATCGTCGCCTGGACGGCCGCGGACGGCTGGCTCACACCGGCGCCCCAGCGGCTCGGTTCCGGGGCGTTCCAGGTTGAACTTGATCGTCGATGACTGCCTACTTCCCTTCGATTGCCCGGCGATACTAAACCCGATGCTGGGAAGTCCGGGTCTCGGCGCCGCCGGTCTCGAACCTGAAGGTGATCTCCCGCGTCTCCGCGAGCTTGATCTCGACGGTGCGGCGAATTCCCGATGGCCAGGGCGGTGCGCTGAAGTCCGCGTTGCGGGCGATCTCGGCGAGCTTGAGGCTGCTGATCGCCATCGCCTCGGCCATCGCGGCATAGCAGACCTCGATCTGACGCTGCTGGTCTCGGAGTTGATCGCGAAGCTTGTTCAGCCGCTCGATTCGAGCCGCGGCGAGAGCCCGATCCGCGTCCCCCGCGGCTTCGGCGAGCGCACCCGCCTTACGCTCGGCGATGGCGACGAGTCGATCGGCCTCGGAGCGGCTCGCCAGCAGCGATCTCCGGATCTGCTCGCTGGCAGGAGTTCCCACGAATCCATCTTAGGATCCGCGAAGGCGTCAGAAATGGACGTCGCTCCCGCAAAAGCCGCGAATTGCGGCTGCGCCGCCTCCGTGATCGTGGTAGGACGGTTCCGACGTGGCCGAACCCGAGGAACACAACGATCAGGAGGACGAGGCCGAGCTTCGCATCCGCAGGGCCCGCTCGGCGATCGGAAAGAGCTTCGAGGAGCTGATCGCCCGCGGGGAGCGAGGAGCCGGCAGCTCCGGCGCTCCGTCCCCCGACATCTCGGTCGTCCGCGTCGAAGAAGACGAGGCCGATGCCCCGGCCGCCGGCTCCGCGGACGACATCGCCGCTTCCGTGGAACGCCGGGTGTCGGCGTGGGTCGACGGCCGCGTCCGGGCGGCCGAGCGCCGGCTCGAGCTTCAATCGGAGGCATTCGAAGCCGCCCTCGGCGAGGAGGCGGTCGGCGCCCGCCGCGCAACCGAGCAGGTCGAAGCCGTTCGCCGCTCGCTCGCAGCCGCCGCCGACCAGGCCCTCTCGGAGGTCTCGGCCGCCGTCCAGGCCGGCCGCGAGGAGCTCAGCGGCGAGGTCCGCGACCGCGTCGATGCCGCCCTCAAGGAGGCGGAGCTGCGGGTCCGCTCGCTCGGCACCGCGATGCAGGACGAGTTCCGGACGTCGGTCGCCGAAGCGAACCGCAAGCGGATCGACGAGGAGGTCGGTGCGGCGGTCGCCGGGCTCCGCGAGACCGCCGAAGCGGAGCGCAAGGCCCTTCACGAGGACCTGACCGCCCGCCTCGCCGAGGCCCGGGCCGAGATGGCCGCTGACGTTCAGAGCCGGCTCGACAGCGAGATCGGCGAGGCGTTGCAGCAGATCGAGGGCGAGGGGCGGCGGACACTCGCTGCTGCCAGTGAGGCCGCCGGCGCCGCCGTGGCCGGGGAGTTCGAGAGCCGGGTACCGCAGCTCGAGGAGCGGATCGACCGCGGCGCCGACGACCAGCGCGCCGCGATCGAGGCCCGCTTCGCAGCGGCCGAGGCGACCCTGCGCTCGCGACTCGAGGCGCGATTCGACGAGGGCGCGGACGAGCAGGACCGGCGGCTCCGCGAGGAGGCCGCCGGACACCGCAAGCGCATCAACGAGGAGCTCGCCGCCGCGCTGCAGAGCACCGCCACCGAGCTCCGCCGCCAGCTCGACGCCGAGCGTGAGGGGGCCCGGCGCGAGTTCTCGGCCGCCGCCCGCGAGGAGCTCACGGCCGCGGTCGAGCGTCTCGACGAGCTCCATTCGGCGGCGGTCCGCGACGCCCGCGAGGCAGCCGAGGCCGTTGCCGCGAGCAGGCTCGCCGATGCCCGCACCGATCTCGCCGCCGACGTCGAGCGCACCCGGGAGGAGAACCGGGCGGCGATCGATCGCGGGCTGGGCGGGCTCGGCGCCGAGCTCCGGGGGCTCTTCGACTCCCTCCGCAACGAGCAGAGCACCGCGGCGAGCGAGACCGCAGGGGAGGTCCGGCGCCGCGCCGACGCCCGGATCGAGCAGCTCGGAACCGAGCTCTCGGAGCGGATCGAGCGCGAGGTGGCCCGCAAGCTCGTCGCCGCCCAGGCCGACGTCGAGCGGGCGAACTCCGAGTCCGCCGATCGCTCGCGGGCCGAGGCGCGGCAGAGCGCCGAGGCCGCGATCGCCCGTGAGGTCGCGAAGGGCGAGGCGCGGATGGCTGCCGCCTCCGAGCGGCTCGACCTGATCGCCGCCGAGAAGCTCGACGCCGGAATCGCCGACGTCGAGGGACGGCTCCTCGACCGGCTCGCGACCCGGCACATGGAGGCGCAGTCGCTTCTCGAGCAGCGACTCACCGCGGTGTCCGGCGAGCTTTCGGCAGGACTCGCCCGCGAAGCGAGCGCCAGCGCCGAGGCCGCCGCCGACGAGGCGCGGCGCCGGGCGCTTTCGGAGATCCCCGTCGGGGTCGAGAAGGCGGTCGCCGCCGCGGTCGCCGGAGTACGCGCCGAGCTCGAGGAGTCGTCCGTCGCAGCGGCTCGGAGCGCCCTCGCCGGCGAGACGAAGGTCGCCGGCGACGAGCTGCGGCAGACCATGGCCGTCGCGACCGCAGAACAGGTGCAGGCCATCCGCGAGGAGACCTCGAAGCGCAGCTATCGCGATCACAACCGGCGGGCCGAAGCCGCCGCGACGGCGCAGCTCGCCCGTTCCCTCGACGCCCTGAAGGCGCAGCGGGTCGCGCTCGGAGACGAGCTGGCCGCCGTGAGCCGCGATGAGCAGTCCAGGCGCGAGCGCGAGATCGACTCGTCGCTCGCCATCGCCCGGCGGACCCTCGAGGAGCGGATGACGGCCCTGCGGGCGGAGACCGAGCGGGCGATCGAGCAGCGGGCCGCCGAAGCGGTCGCAGCCGAGTTCGACCGGCGCTCGGGCGAGCTCGAGCGCCGGATCGAGACCGTCGTCGCCCGCGAGGAGGAGCGGGCGTCGGCGCGGATCGCCGGAACCGCCGCCACGGCGAGCGAGCGGCTCGCCGCCGTCGATGAGGCGCAGCAGCGTGAGGAGCGGATCCGCGAGCGGACCGCCGCAGCCGAGCGCGACGCCGCCGAGCGGGTCCGCGAGGCCGAGAAGCGGCTCGTCGACGTCCTCGGGCGCATCGACAGGGCCGAGCAGCGGACCGGCTGACCGAAGCCTTCCGCAAAACGCGGAGATCGGTCCCGGAAAGCTCCGCCGACCCGCGGTTGGCATCCACCCCCCTTGCCATGATGGACCGGTGAGCACTCCGGCCGCACAGCAGGCAGCGCATCTGCACGTCCACAGCGAATATTCGCTGCTCGACGGGGCGAACAAGATCGATGCGATGGCCGCCCGCGCGGCGGAGCTCGGGATGCCGGCCCTCGGCCTCACCGACCACGGCGTGATGAACGGCTCGGTCGAGCTCTTCCAGGCCTGCGGCAAGCACGGGATCAAGCCGATCATGGGCCTCGAGGCCTACCTCGTCGACGACATCGAGGAGATCAAGCAGAAGACGAAGTGGGAGCGCAACCATCTGACGCTCCTCGCCGCGAACGAAACCGGCTTCAAGAACCTCGTCAAGCTCAGCTCCGCCGGCTTCCTCGAGGGCTTCGCGCGCGGCAAGGCCAACGTCGACCCGAAGCTCCTCGAGCGCTACTCGGAGGGCGTCATCGCCCTGACCGGCTGCCTGGCGTCGCGGTTCTGCAGGCGACTGGTCGAGGACCGCCCCGACGACGCCCGCGCCCACGTCGACGACCTGCTGCAGATCTTCGGCCCCGAGGACGTGTACTTCGAGCTCCAGGTCAACGGAATCCCCGAGCAGGACAAGGCCAACGAGGGGATCGCCCGCGTCGCCAGGGAGCTCGGCAAGCCGCTCGTCGGGACCGCCGACGTCCACTACCTGCGCCGCGAGGACTACCGCAACCACGCGGCCCTGCTCTGCGTGCAGACGAAGTCGACGCTCGAGGCTCCGAAGATGAGCTTCGACACGAACGAGTTCTATTTGAAGACCGCCGAGGAGATGAACGAGGCGTTCGCTCCCTGGCCGGAGGCGATCCCGAACACGCTCGAGATCGCCGAGCGCTGCAATGTCGAGATCCAGCTCGGCGAACTGCTGCTGCCGCGGTTCCCGACGCCGGACGGCTCCGAGCCCCTCGACATGCTCCGCCGGGTCGCCGCCGAGGGCCTCCGCAAGCGCTACGGCGACCCGCCTCCGGCCGAGGCCGTCGAGCGGCTCGAGTTCGAGCTCGGCGTCATCGAGGAGATGGGCTTCCCGTCCTACTTCCTGATCGTCTGGGACTTCGTCCGCTACGCGAAGGAGAACGGCGTCGCTGTAGGCCCCGGCCGCGGCTCGGCCGCCGGCTCGATCGTCGCCTACAGCCTCGGCATCACCGACCTCGACCCGCTCGAGAACGATCTGCTCTTCGAGCGCTTCCTGAACCCGGCGCGCCGGTCAATGCCCGACATCGACATCGACTTCTCGGTCCGCGGCCGCGAGCGGGTGATCCGCTACGTCACCGAGAAGTACGGCCGCGAATCGGTAGCCCAGATCGTCACCTTCGGCAAGATGGCGCCGCGCGCCGCCACCCGGGACGCGGCGCGGGTGCTCGGCTTCGACTACGGCGCCGGCGACCGGATCGCAAAGCTGATCCCGGAGCCGATCATGGGCCGCAGCCCGAGCTTCGACGAGTGTCTGAAGGACGGGGAGGACCTCAAGAAGGCCTATGACACGGAGCCCGATACGCGGCAGATCGTCGACACCGCCCGTGGACTCGAGGGGATCGTCCGGAACCACTCGATCCACGCGGCGGCGGTCGTGATCGCCGACCGGCCCCTGCAGGAGGTCGTTCCCCTGCAGCTCGCCGAGGACCGCGGTGCGGCAAAGGACGGCGAGCGCTCCTACAAGATCGTCACCCAGTACTCGATGGTCCCGGTCGAGGAGATCGGCCTCCTGAAGATGGACTTCCTAGGCCTTCGCAACCTCGACGTGATCGAGGACGCGGTCGAAATCGTCAAGCGCTCCCGCGGCGTCGATCTCGACGTCGAAAACCTGCCGCTCGACGACGAGAAGACCTACGAGATGCTGCGCGCCGGCGACTCCGTCGGCGTCTTCCAGCTCGAGTCCGAGGGGATGCGCGACGCCCTCCGCCAGGTCAAACCGACCGAGTTCGGCGACATCGTCGCCCTCGTCTCGCTCTACCGGCCCGGCGCGATGCGCTACATCGCCGACTACGCGCGCGGCAAGCGCGACCCGTCGTCGGTGCGCTTCAAGGACGAGCGCCTGCGGACGATCACCGAGGCGACCTACGGCTGCTGCATCTACCAGGAGCAGCTGATGGAGATCTCCAAGCAGATCGGCGGCTTCAGCCCGGCCCGAGCCGACGACCTCCGCAAGGCGATCGGCAAGAAGAAGCGGGACATGATGGCGACGATGGAGGCCGAGTTCATGGATGGCGCCGCGGCCTCCCAGACCGACCCCGCCGTCTCCCACGACCTCTGGAAGCTGATGACGGCGGCGGCCGACTACTCCTTCAACAAGTCCCACGCCGCCTGTTACGCGCTGATCGCCTACCGGACCGCCTACCTGAAGGCCAACTTCCCGGCCGAGTACATGGCTGCCGTGATCAGCTCGGTCATGTCGACGAAGGACAAGGTCCCGTTCTTCGTCAACCGCTGCGAGGAGATGGGGATCGAGGTCCTTCCTCCCGACGTCAACATCTCCGACCACGGGTTCGTCGTCTCCGGCAACAAGATCCGCTTCGGCCTCGATGCCGTCAAGAACGTCGGCTACTCGGCCGTCGAGGCGATCCTCAAGGCCCGCGAGGAGCGTCCGTTCGAGTCGCTCTGGGACTTCTGCGAGCGGGTCGACTGCCGGGCGGTCAACAAGCGGGCGGTCGAGTGCCTGATCAAGTGCGGCGGCCTCGACTCGACCGGGGCCTCGCGAAAGGCGATGCTGGCTGTGCTGCCATCCGCCCAGTCGGCCGGCGCGAAGGCGCAGGAGGACGCGCAGCGCGGCCAGGCTTCGATCTTCGCCCTCGAGGAGAACACGGCCGGTGCCGGCCTCCGCGCCCAGCACGCGCCGATCCTCGGCGAGGAGTTCGAGCAGCGCGAGCTGCTGGCGATGGAGAAGGAGACGATGGGGACGTTCCTCTCCGACCATCCGCTCTCGCAGGTCCGTGAGGCGCTCCGCGTCCGCGCCGACTGCACGCTCGCCGAGCTGGAGAAGAAGCCGGACGGTGCCACGGTGACCGTCGGCGGGATCGTCGCCGAAGCGAAGAAGATCCGCACGAAGACCGGCAACACGATGATGTTCGCAACCCTCGACGACCTCGAGGGCCGGGTCGAGATGATCATCTTCGCGAAGACACTCGAGGCGAACGGCGACCTGATCGACACCGACGCCGTGCTGCTGGTCCGCGGCCGCGTCGACCGCAAGGACCGCGGCGAGATCAAGCTCGTCGTCAACGACGCCGAGCCGTTCGAGCCGACGAGCGCCGAGGTCGAGACCGCCAAGGAGAAGGTCCGCGAGCTCGACAAGCCGCTCTCGTTCCCGCTCGCTCTCGACGCCGCCGACTACGACCCGTCGATAATCGAGGAGCTCAAGTCGGTGTTCGCGAACTTCCCCGGCGACGCCGAGGTCGTGCTCGAGATGAAGACCCGCGAGGGGGTCCGCAAGCTCCGCTTCGGAACCGCCTACAAGGTCGATGCCTCGGTCGGCCTGCGGGCCGAGATCGAGGATCTCCTCGGCCAGCCGCCGATCGCCGCCTGACCGCTTCGAACCGGCTTCGGCTTTAGGCCTCCTAACTAGAATCCAGGCATGGGAGCAACCCGCACAGCCGAGGTCGCATCCCCGTCCGGGGAGTGCCGCAGCTGCAGGACGTTCTGCGACAAGCTGATCGAGCCTCGCGACTGCCTGACGATGCGCTGCCCGTACCTGTGGAGCTACGTCGACGGGCCCACCGGGAGGCGCTTCATGGGCTGCGTCCAGAAGGTCTTCCGGGGCGAGATCGACATCGCCGGCTTCGAGGCCGCGGAGCGGAACGGCGGCTTCGGCGGCATCAAGATGACCGGCGATCCGCTCCCGCAGTGCCAGTTCCGCGTCGAGCCCGCTTTCGAGGGCGACGGCCCGGCCCACACCTGCCTGAACCCGTCGTTCTTCGACATCAACGACCCCGACGGGCTCGACCTCCGTTCGGGCCTCCGGCTCGCGAGCTAGCGCCCGGGGCTAGCGGTCGGCGAGGCCGGCGGCGCGCAGGTCCTTGGCGCGCTGGACCTCCGCGAAGTCGGAGCCGTGCTTGTCGGGCCCCGGCGTCTCGAGCAGCGCCGGCAGGTCTTCGAAGCGCGGCTCGGAGAGGAAGGTGGCGATGCCGCGATCGCCCATCTCGCCCTGGCCGACGTTGGCGTGCTTGTCGCGGTTGGCGCCGCGGGGGACGGCGCTGTCGTTGACGTGCAGGCAGCGGAGCCGGTCGAGGCCGACGACCCGGTCGAAGTCGTCGACGACGACCTCGAGGGCGTCCGGCTCGACGATGTCGAACCCGCTCGCGAACAGGTGACAGCAGTCGATGCAGACGCCGATTCGATCGCCGGCTCCTGCGGACTCGACGAGCATCGCGAGCTCGTCGAAGTCGCGGCCGAGCGGACCGGTCGTCCCGGCCGTGTTCTCGAACAGGACCGGGCAGCTCTCGGTCTCGGCCAGCGCTTCACGGACGAGCTCGCCCGAGCGCGCGACGGCCTCGTCGAGGGGATCCTTCTTGCGAGAGCCGGCATGGAGCACCACGCCGTCGGCTCCGATCGCGTCGCCGAGCCGAAGCGCATGGATCAGCGATGCCAGCGACTTCTCGCTGATCGTCGGGTCGGGGCTGCAGGTGTTGATCAGGTAGACGGCGTGGATGACGGTCGACCCGAGCGGCGAGGCGGCGAAGGCCTCGTTGAAAGCGGCGAAGTCGTCGGGGCCGAAGTTCGTCGGGCGCCAGGCGCGCGGGCTCTGGTGGAAGATCTGGATCGCCTCACAGCCCCGCTCGACGCCGCGGTCGACGGCGTTGTGCAGTCCGCCGGCCGTCGAGACGTGGGCGCCGATCAGCACCTGGGAGCCCGAATGCCGCCTGCGTCGCGCATTCGCCGACCCTACCGGCGCGGCCGTCGGGCCGGAGTGCGTCGGGCAGCGGGGGTGAGGCAGACGCGCTGTGGAACGATGCGCCACGATCAGCATGGATCAGCCCCTTCGAGTCCGCTTCGCCCCCTCGCCGACCGGCGCCCTTCACATCGGCGGCGCCCGCACGGCGCTCTACAACTGGCTGGCGGCGCGCGGCACGGGTGGGACGATGGTTCTGCGGATCGAGGACACCGACCGCGAGCGCTCGACGGACGAGAACGTCGCGCAGATCCTCGACGCCCTCGAGTGGCTCGAGCTCGACTGGGACGAGGGGCCGATCAGCCAGGCCGAACGGGCGCCGCGCCACCGCGAGCGGCTCGAGGAGCTGCTGGCCTCCGGCGCCGCCTATCGCGACGCGACCACGGGGGCCGAGGTCCAGGAGTGGCGCAAGGCCAACCCCGATCGTGGCTACCGGGGCGTCGCTCTCGAGGGCGCCGCGGCCGAGGGCGCGGCGATCCGCCTCCGCGTCCCGGGCGAGGGGGAGACGGTCGTGCCCGACGCGATCCGCGGCGAGATCGCCTTCCGCAACGACCTCCAGGACGATCCCGTGATCGCCCGCGCCGACGGGTCCGTCCTCTACAACTTCGCGGTCGCCGTCGATGACGCCGACATGGGCATCACCGACGTGATCCGCGGCGACGATCACCTCTCCAACACGCCCAAGCAGCTGCTCGTGCTCGAGGCGCTCGGCGAGCCGGCGCCTCGCTACGCCCACCTGCCGCTCCTCCACGGTCCCGACGGCAAGAAGCTCTCGAAGCGCCACGGCGCCGCCTCCGTACAGGAGCTGCGCGAGCACGGCTACCTGCCGGCCGCCGTCCGCAACTACCTGGCGCTGCTCGGCTGGGGCACCGAGGACGACGAGACGATCCTCTCCACCGACGACCTCGTCGAGCGGTTCTCGATCGACCGCGTCGGCCGGGCCGCGGCGATCTTCGACGAGAAGAAGCTGCGGTGGCTGAACGGGCGCTACATGCGCGAGCAGCCGCTTGCCGACTACGAGTCGCAGCTCGCGTCGCACCTCAGGCGTGACGATCCGGCGGCAGCGGCGGAGTTCGCCGCAGCGACGCCGGAAGCGCGCCGGGAGGCCTGCGAGATCGTCCGCGACAAGGCGCAGACCGTGACCGAGGTCTGGCCCCTGATCGCCTTCCTGTTCACCGAACCCGACATCGAGGCAGTCGACCCGAAGGTCTGGAACAAGGTCATGAAGCCGGGCTCGGAGGCGCTCCTCCGCAGGGCGTCCGAAGTGCTCGCCGGGACTGAGCCGTTCGACGTCGAATCGGTCGAATCCGCGCTGCGCGGGTTGATCGAGGAGGAGGGCGTCTCGGCGACCAAGGTCCTGCAGCCGATCCGCGTCGCGATCACCGGGTCGAACATCTCTCCGGGCATCTTCGAAAGCCTTGTTGCACTGGGCGGGGAACGCTCGATCCTCAGGCTGGATCGGGCAATCGGCCGCCTCGATGAGGGACCGCCCGGTGCGGAACCGGCTCCCGGCTAACGGGATTCGCCGGATTTGCCGATCAGTGTGGGGGAGAGGGATCGCAGGAGCCTTCTGAAGCGCCTGCATGACGCCCTCGGCACCGATCATGACCACAGCAGAGCAGACTGAGAGAAAGCCCATCACCGGGGCACAAGGCAAGGGGGGCCAGCGGCTCGCCGCCGCCTTCGACGCCGTCAGCCGGATGCCCGCCCTCGAGGAGACCGTCGCGCGGGTCGTCAAGGCGACTTCGCAGGAGAGCTCCTCGCTGACCGAGATCACCGAGGTCGTCGAAAGCGACACGGCGATGGCAATCGCCGTCATGCGTTCCGCCAACAACGGCGGCGGCCCGCGCGGCCGCGTCGCCAACGTCCCCGACGCCGTCGAGCAGCTCACCCCGGCCGGCGTCCGCGCCGTCGCCGGCTCGCTGCAGACCTACGAGCTCCTTCAGCCCTCGACGTCCTGGGCGGTCCTTCCCGAGCGCTTCCGCCGTCACGCCGTGGCGACGCGACACGCCGCCGAGAGCCTCGCCAATCTCGCCGAGGTCCCGGGCCGCGACGAGCTCGCCACCGCCGCACTGCTCCACGACGTCGGCCAGCTCGTCCTGATCCGCCTCTACCCGGGCTACGAGGACATCCTCGCCGACCGGACGACGACGCCGGAGGAGCGTGCTCAGATCGAGCGCCGCGAGTTCGGCATGGACCACACGATCGTCGGCGGCGTCCTCGCGCGGCGCTGGGGTCTTCCGACCGTCATCGCCGGCGCGATCGAGCGCCACCACTCCGAGAGCGCCGACGGTCTCGCCGCCGCCGTCCGGCTCAGCGACCTCGTCGCCCATCACGCCGCCGGCGACACCGTCTCGCCCGAGTCGATGGTCGCGGCGGCCGAGGCATGCGGCCTCAACGAGGCCCGCCTCCACCAGCTCGTCTACGAGTTTCCTCACGCCCGCCCGCCGCGTCAGCGCCGCGGCGAGCCCTGCCCGCTCTCGCGCCGCGAGATCGATGCCCTCCGCGGCCTCGCCGAGGGCAAGGTCTACAAGGAGATCGCCGAGGAGATGGGTCTCTCGGCGAGCACCGTGCGCACTCACCTTCACAACGTCTACCGCAAGATCGGCGCCGCCGATCGCGCCCAGGCCGTCCTGGTCGCAAGGGAACGCGGCTGGGTCTGAGCGACCCTGCGGCACTTCGCACCTCGGCGTCATCGGTCGGCTCACGGCCGAAGGCCGCAGCGCCGACCTCTTCCTTGATCTGCTCGGCCGCAGGGCCGCTCAGGTGTTCTTCAGTCGATGAGGCTGCTTCGGAGGGCTATCGCCACCGCATGTGCGCGGTCGCGGGCACCGAGGCGGGGGAGGCTCGCCTTCGCATGGGTGCGGACGGTCTCGGCGCTGAGGCCGAGCCGCTTCGCCGCCTCGTCGGTCGAGTGGCCGTCGGCGAACATCTGCAGGATCTGGCGCTGCCTGGGCGTCACCCGGGGGCGCTCGCCGCTGGCCGGGTCGGCGTCGGGATCGATGAACGAGTTGAACTGCAGGACCGCGTCGATCGCCGTCCGCATCGTGTTCGGGGACGAGCGCTTGCTGACGTAGGCGTTCGCGCCGGCGTCGAGCGCCTCGCCGATCGCGTGCCGGTCGGTGCGGCCGCCGTGGGCGACCACTCCGAGGCCCGGCTGCTGATGGAGCAGGCGCCGGATCGTCGCCGTGCCCGACGGCGCCGTGTTGCCGGCGGCGCGCATCTCAACGATCGCGACCTCGAAGTTCCCGACGCTGTTGAGGAGGTCGACGGCGCCGCGACCGTCGGGCAGTTCCTCGAACTCCCAGCTCGGTTCGAGCAGCCGCTTGATACCCAGCCGCACGACCGGGTGGGAATCGATGATCATGCAGCAGCGGTCAGTCCCCAACGGTTTCTCCTCGCCCCCTCCGGCAGGTCTCGGGACGGCGATCGTATAGGAGCCGACGCCGCGCGATCCGCTACAACCCGCCGGCCATGATCTCGGTCACCGCCAAGTCCCGCTACGCCGTCGTCGGCATGGCCGAGCTGGCCCGGAACGCCGATCGACCGGTCCCGATCGCCACGGTCGCCGAGCGCCGCGGCATCCCCGTCCAGTTCCTCGAACAGCTCTTCTCGACGCTCCGGCGCTCTGGCCTGCTCGTCTCCCAGCGCGGCGTCAAGGGTGGCTACCGCCTCGCCCGCGACGCCGAGCAGATCACGGTCCTCGAGGTCGTCCAGGCCCTCGACGGCCGCCTCGGCGAGGAGGGCCGCGAGGCCGGAGGCATCTGGGCCGACGGCGTCGACGCCCTCCGCAACGTCTTCGACCGCGCCACCATCGCCGACGTCGCCCGCCGCGAGGAGAGCGACGAGGGCGGCGGCATGTATTTCATCTGACGCCGTCGGCCCGAACGTGCGTCCGTCGCTTCGTTCAACCCTGGGATGGCAACGCTAACGCGGAGCGACGATCTTGAAAGTTGTGGCGACCCGTTCCGAGGGCTGTTTGAGCGAGCCTCGCGCTCTCGCCGTCAGCTTGTAGTCCCTCGGCTTCAGTTTCAACTCGCCGAACTTGCCCGTGAACGGAATGGAGTTCCTACCTTCGCGAAGCTGAGCCTTGAACCTGCGCAGGTACCTTGGCGGCGGGCCTCCGCGGCGGGCGGGCGGCTTCCGGCGGACCTTAAAGGTGATGGTTGCGTCCTCCGACAGAGTCAGTGTGATCCGAGCCGGGGCCTTACGAGGTAATGGCATCGACCTGTTGGAGGCGGGAAAACTCTTCGGCGTTACCCTGAGAGCGGTGATCACCGGAGGCTGGGGCGGGCCGGCACTACCCGTGAGCAAAGTTTTCGGATCTTCGCTCGCGTCGGTAATCGCGGTCAACGTCGCAGATCGAAGACCCTTCGCCTGCGGCGTGAAGCGGACCTCGGCCATGCAGCTCTCACCGGGAGTGAGCGGGCCGCTACATCCTTCGAGGTCGGCCGAGAAGTCATCGGCGTTCGCACCACTAGTGGCGAGGCCGTTTATCGAAAGGGCCGCAGTTCCCGTGTTCGTATAGGTGACGGTCTGAGGGGCGCTAACTGAGCCCCTGGGGATCGGCTTCGGGGAGCCGAAGGCGAGCGACGCAGGGCTCGGGTCGGCGAGGGGCTGCGGGGTAACCGCAACGCCGGCCGGGTGGTCGGCGCCGACGATGAAGCTCTGATCCATCGCGGCTCCGTCGATCATGGCGCGGCCGATCGTGTTTGCGTCGTAGTTCGACCAGTAGATCCGACCGGAATCGACGGCGATGCGGTAGGGGTTGAAGTCACCGGCTATGAAGCTCTGATCGAGCCCGGTGCCGTCGAGGTTGGCGCGTCCGATCTCACCTCCGTCGCCATTTCCGAACGGGGCGTAGATCGTCCAGTAGATGTGGTCGGCGTCGACGGCGACGCCGTTCACGTTGGTCAGACCGGTTATGAAGCTCTGGTCTACGCCGCTACCGTCGAGGTTGGCGCGTCCTATCGTGCCGGTGAAGGTCGTCCAGTAGATGTAGTCGGCGTCGACGGCGACACCGAGCGGAACACTGCCGATGGAGATGAAGTTCTGATCCGCGCCGCTACCGTCGATGTTGGCGCGTCCGATCGTGTTCGGCCCCGACAGATCGCCTGTCGTCCAGTAGATGTGGTCGGCGTCGACGGCGACGTCGCTCACGAAGTTTCCTGTGATGAGGCTCTGGTCGACGCCGCCACCGTCGATGTTTGCGCGTCCGATTGTGGTCGCGCCGTTGACCCCTCCCCAGTTCGCCCAGTAGAGATGGCCCGGGTCGACAGCTAGGCCGTCGGGGGTGCTGGCACCGGTGATGAAGCTCTGGTTGATGCCGCTGCCGTCAATGTTGGCGCGGCCGATCTCGTTGCTGTTGTAGCTCGACCAGTAGACCTCGGCGCTGGCGGTTGTAGGTGCAATCGCGAGAACGAGGAACGAGAGAAGGGCGAGGGCGCCGCCGCGAAGATCCTTGATGGGTTGCTCCAGTCCGAGTGTGTGGGGGGACCGAAACTTCCCCGAGGTCCCAAAGGAGCACATCTTAGCCGCCTTCAACCACTCAGCCACCATGGGCTGCGCTGGTTCCCAAAATGATCAACGTCCGCGGCCCGCGAGCCGGCGAGCGGGGCGTGGCATCGGCGACGAACACCTGGTGGCCGCCGGTCGGGTTGCGGCCCCGGCGGGGGCAATTCGCGCGCTTCGACGTTTGACATCGAAGCGATGGGGAATCAAAACGACTAGCCGGTTCGTTGCTCCTTCCCCCAGAGCAAACCGATTGCGGACCGGCATCCCGGGGCGGGCCGCAGGAGAGGCGGCCCGCCCCCCTTTCTTTCTTCGGCTCGGCTACTCGCGGCGAGACTCGTGCCTGCCGCCGGGCGCGAGGATCGCGACGCCGATCGCGGCGCTGACGACGGAGCCGGCGAGGATGCCGATCTTGGCGCTGTCGACGAGCAATGGGTCGTCGTAGGCGAGCGCGGCGATGAACAGCGAGACGGTGAAACCGATGCCGGCGAGGGCGGCGATGCCGACCACGCTGCGGAAATCGACACCCTCGGGAAGGACGCCGGCTCGGAACCGGACGGCGAGCCAGGTCGCCACCGAGATGCCGATGAGCTTGCCGAACACGAGACCGAGCGCGACGGCCACGGCGAGCTGGGCACCGTCGCCGACACCGAGGGCGTCGCCGCCGAGCACGACGCCCGCATTGGCGAGAGCGAAGACCGGGAGGACGAGGAAGCTCGTCCAGGGATGGATGCGTTCCTCGAGCTCTTCAATGATCTTTCGGCCGCCGATCGGGCGGGCAGGAGCGAGAAACGCGAGGGCAACCCCCGCGATCGTCGCGTGCACCCCGGATTCGAGGGTGGCGATCCAGACGAGCACACCGACGATTGCGTAGGGCCAGATCGGCGCGATGCCGGCCCGCCGCATCGCGACGACGACGCCGAGCAGGGCGACTGCGGCGAGCAGCCAGGGCAGCGAGAGGTCGGAGGTGTAGGCGACGGCGATGACCGTGATCGCCAGGACGTCGTCGACGACGGCGATCGTCACCAGGAAGAGCTTGGCGCCGACGCCGACCCGCTCGCCCAGCAGCGCGAGGGCTGCGATCGCGAAGGCGGCGTCCGTCGCCATCGGAATGCCCCAGCCCGAGGTGGTGTCGGTTCCGGCGGTGACGGCGAGGAAGATCAGGACCGGGACGATGACCCCGCCGACCGCCGCAAGGACGGGCAGGGCTGCCCGGCGCGGCTCGCTGAGGTCGCCGTCGACGATCTCGCGCTTGATCTCCAGCGAGATCAGGAAGAAGAAGAGGGTCATCAGACCGTCGTTGACCCAGTGGCCGAAGTCCTCGCTGATCGAGAAGTCTCCGACCCCGATCGTCAGCTCGGTGTGCCAGAACGACTCGTAGCCGGAGATGCCGAAGAAGTTGACCCAGACCAGGGCCGCGACGGAACCGATGAGCAGGGCGATGCCGCCGCCCTCCTCGGTCTTCAGGAAGTCGGTCACGGGGTCGATCGCCGCGATCGCCCGCTTCGGTCGCAGCCGTCGCGTCATTCCGTGAAGGTATCTGGTGCAGATGCTCCGCCGCGAGGCTTGCGCAGCGCACATCGGCGCTACCGTTGGCGCATGGGTTCCAGCGCCGTTCCGACGCTCCGCATCGCCGCCGAGGCTTCGGCGGTCGTCGGCGACACGCCGATGGTCGCCCTGAAGCGGATCGGCGCGGGACTCGGCGCCGAGCTGGTCGGCAAGCTCGAATGGTTCAACCCCGGCGGATCGATCAAGGACCGGATCGGCGTCGCGATGATCGATGCGGCCGAGGCCGAGGGCCGGATCGAGCCCGGCAAGACAGTGATCGTCGAGCCGACCTCCGGCAACACAGGGATCGCGCTGGCGATGGTCTGCGCAGCCCGCGGCTACCGCTGCATCCTCACCCTGCCCGAGGGGATGAGCCGTGAGCGATCGGCGCTGCTCCGCAGCTACGGCGCGATCGTTCGCGAAACCCCCTCGATGGGGGGAATGAACGAATCGGTCGATCTCGCGCGGCGACTGGCGGGTGAGCACGAGGACGCCTACATGCCTCAGCAGTTCGAAAACCCCGCCAACCCCGAGGTCCACCGGCGAACCACCGCCGAGGAGATCTGGCGCGACACCGGCGGCGAGGTCGACGCGATCGTCTGCGGCGCCGGCACCGGCGGCACGATCACCGGCGTCGGTCAGGTGCTCAAGGAGCGCAACCCGAACCTCTACGTCCTCGCGGTCGAACCGGCCGCCTCGCCGGTCATCTCCGGCGGCAAGCCGGGACCGCACAAGATCCAGGGCATCGGGCCGGGCTTCGTCCCGAGCGTGCTCGACCGCTCCGTCATCGACGAGGTGATGGCGGTCGAGGACGAGTCGGCGATCGCCACCGCCTCCCTGGCGGCGACGCGGGAGGGCCTGCTGATCGGGATCTCCGCCGGCGCCGCCCTCCACGCCGCGATCGAGCTCGGCTCCCGCCGGGAGATGCACGGCAAGCGGATCGTGATCGTCTTCGCCGACGCCGGCGAGCGCTACATGTCGCTGCCCTGGTTCGGAGGCTGAGCCGCCGATGTCGGCGATGGGCACCGCCAAGCAGGTGCTGAAGGAGGTCCGCGACGACGTCGCGACCGCGCGCGACCGAGATCCGGCCGCCCGCGACGTCAGCTCGCTCGGGATCCTCTCCTCCTGGGGCGGGGTGCAGGCCCTCCTAGCCCACCGCGTCGCCCACGCCTTCCACAGCAACGGCGCCCGCCTCGTACCCCGGGTGATCGTCTACGCCACCCGGGCGCTGACCGGGATCGAGATCCACCCGGGCGCGAAGATCGGCCGCGAGTTCTTCATCGACCACGGCTCCGGCGTCGTCATCGGCGAGACGGCCGAGATCGGCGCCCGCGTCACGATCTACCAGGGCGTCACCCTCGGCGGTACCGGCTTCCAGCGCGGCAAACGCCACCCGACGATCGAGGACAACGTCACGATCGGCTCCGGCGCGAAGCTGCTCGGCCCGATCACTGTCGGCCACGGCTCCAAGGTCGGAGCCAACACCGTCGTCGTCACCGACGTCCCCGACCATGCGACCGTCGTCGGCAACCCGGGCCACATCGTTCGCGTCGAGGGCCGCAAGCCCGAAGGCCCCGACACCGACTGGATCCACCTCCCCGACCCCGTCGCCGAGGCCATCAAGGCGCTCTCCGACCGGCTCGCGGAGATCGAGCGCCGTCTCGAGTCCCTCGACGGCGAGCCGGCCGAAGCCGAGGTCCGCCAGTTGCGCCCCAAGCAGGGCCCAACGACCGCCGGCGGGTAGTAGGTAACTCCGACCGAATGCTCCGCTGCGCGTCCGCTTCGGTCGGCCAACCGTCAGTGGTCCAGATTTGGTCCGGATAGCGGACCAAATCCCCGCCACTGCCCCTGAACCGGCCTCCTGGGCTGCCCCGGTACGCACCCCTCACCGCCCAAACAGAAGTCCGCCGGTCGGGCGGCCGCGGCGTGAGCCGGGCTCCGCTTCGGCCGGCGGGGCGGGGCGGGGCGCCCGGTCGCCCGAGGGGCCGAGCGGTGGGCCACGCGGCGAACTCCGAAGCGCCGGAGCCGCGTGGTCTGCCGCTCGGCCCCGCGCGATGCATCGGCCGCCGACCCCGCCTCCCCGCGGTCTATCCTCGACCCGGATGAGTGACGCCGACCTCGACGCCCTGGACGAGCTGCGCGCAAGCGGCGGCGGGGCCCCGATCAGCCCCGGTGCGACCGCCGTCGAGAGCCTGCTCGCGGGGCTGAATCCGGCGCAGGCCGAGGCCGTCGAGCATGGGGAGGGGCCGCTGCTGGTGCTCGCCGGCGCCGGGTCCGGAAAGACGCGCGTGCTGACCCACCGAGTCGCCTACCTGCTGGCGACGGGAATGGCGCGCCCGAGCGAGATCCTCGCGATCACCTTCACGAACAAGGCGGCGGGGGAGATGAAGGAGCGCGTGGGCGCTCTGACCGGCGCCGCAGCACGGGTCATGTGGGTGATGACGTTCCACTCGGCCTGTGCGCGGATCCTCCGCCAGCACGCCGACCGGCTCGCGTACAAGCGCGGCTTCACGATCTACGACGAGGCCGACTCGCGGCGGATGGTCAAGCGCTGCATGGACGAGCTCGACATCGACCCGAAACGGTTTCCGCCGCGGTCGATCAAGAGCCAGATCTCCGGCGCCAAGAACCGGCTTCGCGACGCCGAGACGCTGCGTGAGGAGCAGGGCTCGTTCTTCGAGGCGACGGTCGCCGACGTCTACGAGCTCTACGAGAAGCGGATGCACACCGCCAACGCGATGGACTTCGATGACCTGCTCGTCCGCACGGTGAACCTCTTCGAGCTGTTCGCCGACCTCCGCGAGCGCTACGCCCGCAACTTCCGCCACGTCCTCGTCGACGAGTACCAGGACACGAACCGGGTCCAGTACCGGCTCCTGCAGTTGCTCACCGGCGAGCATGGCAACCTCTTCGTCGTCGGCGACGAGTCCCAGTCGGTCTACGGCTTCCGGGCCGCCGACATCCGCAACATCCTCGACTTCGAGCGCGACTTCCCCGAGGCCGCGACGGTCAAGCTCGAGCAGAACTACCGCTCGACCGGGACGATCCTCGATGCCGCCAACGGCCTGATCTCCCACAACCGCGACCGGCTCGACAAGAACCTCTGGACCGACGAGGGCCGCGGCGACCCGGTGACGATCGCCGAGCTCTCCGACGAGCACGAGGAGGCCCGCTGGATCGCCGGCGAGATCGACCGGCTCGTCGACGAGCGCGGCATCGGCCGCGACGACGTCGCGATCTTCTACCGGACGAACGCGCAGAGCCGGGTGCTCGAGGACACGCTCGTCCGCTTCGACGTGCCCTACCAGGTGATCGGCGGGACGAAGTTCTACGAGCGCGCCGAGATCCGCGATGCGATCGCCTACCTGAGCGTCCTCGCCAACCCCGACGACACCGTCTCGCTGACCCGGATCCTGAACTCGCCGCGCCGCGGCATCGGCAACACCTCCGAGGGGCGGATCCTCGGCTGGGCGAACACGACGGGCGTCTCGCCGCTCGAGGCGGTCTCCGACGCCGACGCGATCCCCGGGCTCGGGTCGGCGGCCAAGAAGGCGGTGGGGCGATTCGCCGAGATGATCGCGAGCCTGACCGAGCGCGCCGAGCGCCGCGGCCCCGTCGCCGAGCTGCTCGAGGCGGTCCTGTCCGAGTCCGGCTACATCGAGGCGCTCGAGGCGGAGCGGACCATCGAAGCCGAGGGCCGGATCGAGAACCTCCAGGAGCTGGTCGGGATGGCCGCCGAGTTCGACACCAACCGCGAGCTCGAGGGCGACAGCGAGCTGGCGCCGCTCGAGGAGTTCCTCGAGCAGATCTCGCTGATCAACGAACAGGACGCGCTCACCGACGACGCCACCAAGGTGACGCTGATGACCCTCCACAACGCCAAGGGCCTCGAGTACAAGGCCGTCTTCATCATCGGCTGCGAGGACGGCGTCTTCCCGCACTCGCGCTCGATCGACGAGGGCAACCTGGAGGAGGAGCGGCGGCTCTGTTACGTCGGCCTGACCCGCGCCCGCGAGTTCCTGACACTTACGCACGCGCGCCGCCGCAGCCTCTTCGGGGCCAACGGCGCCGGCATCCCGTCCCGCTTCCTCGCCGAGATCCCCGCTCACCTCGTCGAGCGGCACAGCTCGGTCCCCGTCTCGACCGGCTGGGGCACCGGGGGAAGCTTCGGCGGCGGGTTCGGCGGGACCTTCGGATCGGAGGGGGCCAAGAGCCTCAACGAACCGGCCGCCGCCTCGGCCGTGGAGCTGACCGTCGGCGACGACGTCGTCCACGCCTCGTTCGGCGAGGGCGTCGTCACCGCCGTCGAGCCCGGCAACGTCGTCGTCGTCCGCTTCCGCAGCGGCGGCGCCGACCGGAAGCTGATGGCCGACTACGCCCCCATCCAGAAAGCGTCGTGACCACGAATGAGCGGCGCGGAGATTCTCGACGGTAAGGCGATCGCCGCCGCTCTGCGCGGGCGCGTCAAGGAAGTCGTCGCCGCGCGGGTCGCCGGCGGGGGACGCTCGCCCGGGCTCGCGACCGTGCTCGTCGGCGACGACCCCGCCTCCCACGTCTACGTCGGCAGCAAGCGCCGCGCCTGCGAGGAGGCCGGGATCCGCTCGATCCACCACGAGCTTCCAGCCGACGTCGCCGAGGGCGAGCTCGTCGACCTGGTCGCAACCCTCGACGCCGACCCCGAGGTCGACGGGATCCTCGTCCAGATGCCGCTCCCCGACCACATCGACCAGGACCGGGTCCTCGCCGTCATCTCCGCCGCCAAGGACGTCGACGGCCTGACGCCGGTCAACGCCGGCCACCTCTCGCAGGGCCGGATCGGCGTTCGCGAGGCTCTCGACCTCGAGGCCGCCGAGCCCGTCGTCGGCCTCGTCCCCTGCACGCCTGCGGGCGTGATCGAGATCCTCGATCGATCGGGTGTCGACCTCGCCGGCGCCGAGGCGGTCGTCGTCGGCCGCTCGATCCTCGTCGGCAGGCCGATGGCGAGCCTGCTCGTCAACGCGAATGCGACCGTGACCGTCTGCCACTCGCGGACGCGGGACCTCGCGGCCGTGTGCCGCCGGGCCGACGTCCTGATCGCCGCGGTCGGCCGCGCCGAGATGGTCGGCGCCGACTGGATCAAGCCGGGCGCGACCGTGATCGACGTCGGCATGAACCGCACCGACGCCGGCCTCGTCGGCGACGTCGACTTCGAGTCGGTCGCAGAGGTGGCGGGCCGGATCACGCCGGTTCCCGGCGGAGTCGGGCCGATGACGATCGCGATGCTGCTGGCGAACACCGTCAGGGCGTCGCGTCAGCCGGTTTCCGCCTGATCACGGGTCCGAGCGTCGCGTCAGCCGGTTTCCGCCTGATCACGGGTGTAGGGTCCGCGAAACCGGCCGTACAGGGGCCGCCAAAACCCAACCAGGGAGAAGGTCAATTGGACACAAACAGGCTCAACCAGGGGGAGATGATCGCCGCTGTGTCGGCGCTCCTGCTCCTCATCGTGATGTTCATCTTCACGTGGTTCAGCGTTGACTTCGGGCAGGACAACCTTGGGCTCGGATCGGGCATCGATACGGGCGCCAACGCCTGGCAGGCCTTCGGGTTCATCGACATCGTCCTCTTCGTGACGATCCTCGTCGCCATCGGCGGCGCGCTGATCACGGCGAACGCCCAGAGCGTCAACACCCCCGTGGCGATCAGCGCGATCACGACGGCGCTCGGGATCCTCAGCGTGCTGTTGATCCTCTTCCGGATCATCGACCCGCCCGGGTCCGGCGACATCCCCGACGGCTTCGACATCGGCATCAGTCGTGGAATCGGAGTCTGGATCGGGCTGATTCTCGCGGGAGGGATCGCCTTCGGCGGCTGGCGAGCGATGCAGGAGGAAGGGACCTCCTTCCAGCACCAGGCCGACCGGGTCCAGAACCGCGGCGACTCGCCGCCCCCGCCGCCCCCGCCTCCCGCCAACTAGGCGGAAGCCGGGACCGAACTGGAGGCGGCCGCCCGGTCTTCGGACCGGGCGGCCGTTCTCGTTCCGGCGGCTCCCCGCCCGCGCTCCTACAATGGCGCCTCGATGATCGACCGCGAGCAGGTTCTCCACATCGCACGGCTGGCCCGCCTGCGCCTCACCGAGGACGAGGTCGAACGGATGTCGACGGAGCTCTCCGGGATCCTCGAGCACGTCGAGACGCTCGGCGAGCTCGATCTCGCCGACGTCGATCCCACGACCCACGTGATCGCGCTCGAGAACGTGATGCGTCCCGACGAGCCGGCACCGAGCCTCGACCGCGAGCAGGCGCTCGCCGGCGCTCCCGACAGCGCCGCCGGCTCCTTCCGCGTTCCCTCTCCTCAGGCGTGAGCGATCCCCGGCTACTGACGGTCGCCGAGGGCCTCGGCGAGATCGCGGCGGGCAACCTGTCGGCCGACGAGTGGTTCGGCGCCTACGCCGACACCCCCGACGAGCTCGGCGCCTATCTGTGGCGCCCCGGCTGGGGCGGGGAGGCCCCGGCCCCGGCCGAGACCGGACCGCTGGCGGGAGTACCGATCGCGATCAAGGACATCTTCTGCGTCGACGGCCTTCCGGCCACGGCGGGCTCGAAGATCCTCGAGGGCTACATTCCCCCGTACACGGCGACGGCGGTCGAGCTGCTGCTCGAGGCCGGCGCCCGGATCCTCGGCAAGACGAACATGGACGAGTTCGCGATGGGCTCGTCGAACGAGAACTCCGCCTACGGAGACGTCCGCAACCCGTGGGCCACCGACCGCGTCCCCGGCGGGTCCTCCGGCGGGTCCGCGGCCGTCGTCTCCGGCGGCCTCGCGCCCTGTTCGATCGGAACGGACACCGGCGGTTCGATCCGCCAGCCCGCCGCTCTCTGCGGCGTCGTCGGCACCAAGCCGACCTACGGTTCGATCTCGCGGTCGGGAATGATCGCCTTCGCCTCCTCGCTCGATCAGTGCGGGCCGTTCACCCGCGACGTCCGCGACGCGGCGATCATCCTCGGCGCGCTCGGCAGTCGCGATGCCCGCGACTCGACCTCGATCGGTTTCCCGGAGCCGATCGCCATGCCGACCCGCGAGGACCTGAAGGGCCTGCGGATCGGCGTCCCGCGCGAGCTCAGCAGCGACGCCGAGGGGATCGAGGCCGGCGTCCGCGAGAACTTCGAGCGGACGGTCACCCTCTGCGAAGAGCTCGGGGCCGAGGTTGCCGAGACGGCGCTCCCGAACGCCCGGCACGGCATCTCCGCCTACTACGTGCTCGCCCCGGCCGAGGCATCGGCGAACCTCGCCCGCTACGACGGCGTCCGCTTCGGCCTCCGCGTCGAGGCCGACTCGCTCGACGAGATGTACGAGCGGACCCGCTCGGCCGGCTTCGGGCCCGAGGTCAAGCGCCGGATCATGCTTGGGACCTACGCGCTCTCGTCGGGGTTCTACGACGCCTATTACTTCAGCGCCCAGAAGGTCCGGACGCTGATCGCCCGCGACTTCGCCGCCGCCTTCGAGGACTTCGACCTCCTGATCACGCCGACCTCGCCGTCGGTCGCCTTCGAGCTCGGCTCCCGTGCCGCCGATCCGCTGGCGATGTACATGTCGGATTACTGCACGGTGCCGATGTCGCTCGCCGGCATCCCGGCCGTCTCGATCCCGTCCGGCCTCGCCGTCCCCGACGGCGGCGGTCCCGAGCTCCCGGTCGGGCTGCAGATCGCCGGCCCTGCGTTCAGCGAGTCGCTGATCCTCGACGCCGCCCACGCGATCGAGGGTGCGGTCGGCTTCGATCACCGGCCGAAGCTCCCGAAGGGCGCGGCATGAGCCCCGAGCTGATCCCGACGATCGGGCTCGAGATCCACGTCCAGCTGCAGACGCGGACGAAGATGTTCTGCGGCTGCGAGCTCGAGTTCGGCGCCGAGCCGAACACCCACACCTGTCCGGTCTGCCTCGGGCATCCCGGGACGCTCCCGGTCGTCAACGAGCAGGCGATCGAATTCGCCACCAGGATCGCCGTCGCCCTCGGTTGCGACGTCGCCCCACGGTCGATCTTCCACCGCAAGAACTACTTCTACCCGGACCTCCCGAAGGGGTACCAGATCAGCCAGTACGACATTCCGTACGGCACCGACGGCAGGCTCGGCGACGTCCGCATCCACCGCGTCCACCTCGAGGAGGACGCGGCGAAGCTCAGCCACGTCGGCGACTCCGGCCGGATCCACGGCTCCGGCGCATCGCTCGTCGACTTCAACCGCGGCGGGACCCCGCTCGTCGAGATCGTCACGGAGCCCGACATCACCGACCCCGCCGCCGCCCGCGAGTGGCTGACGCTCCTGCGGACGACGATGCGCCAGCTCGGCGTCTCCGACGTGAACATGGAGGAGGGGAGCCTGCGCTGCGACGCCAACGTGTCGATCAGGCCCGCCGGCACCGAGGAGCTCGGCACGAAGACCGAGCTCAAGAACATGAACAGCTTCCGATACCTCGAGCGCGGCGTCGACGCCGAGATCGCCCGCCAGCGCGGGATCGTCGAGGCCGGCGGGCAGGTCGAGCAGGAGACCCTGCACTTCGACCCGGTCAGCGGCTCGCTGACGCCGCTGCGGTCGAAGGAGTACGCCCACGACTATCGCTACTTCCCGGAGCCCGACCTCGTCCCGCTCGTGCCCTCCGATGCCGACATCGAGGCCGCGCGCGAGGCGCTGCCCGAGCTCCCCGAGCAGCGTCGCGAGCGCTACACCGACGAGCTCGGCCTCCATCCCGACGCCGCCCGGATGCTGGCCTTCGACGCCGACCTGGCCGGATTCTTCGAGGCGGCCACAGCGGCGGCCGGCGACGAGGTCGAGGCGACCGCCGTCGCCAACTGGGTCACGGGCGACCTCGTCGCAGTCGCCCGGGAGGCCGATGCCGAGCCGGCGGCCACCGCGGCGACGCCCGAGGCCGTCGCCGCCCTCGTCGGGCTCGTGTCCGCCAAGTCAGTCAGCCGCGGCGGCGCCCGCGAGGTGCTGGCCGTCCTCGTCCGCGAGGGTGGCGACCCCGCCGAGATCGTCGAGCGGCTCGACCTCGGCGCCAGCGACTCGGGCGAGCTCGAAACGATCGTCGAGAAGGCGATCGAAGCGCAGCCGGAGGCCGCCGAGAAGGTCAAGGCGGGGGAGGGCAAGGCGATCGGCGCGATCGTCGGCGTGGTCATGAGGGAGACCCGCGGACGCGCCGACGGCGGCGAGGTGACCCGCCTGATCCGGGCCAAGCTCGGCCTGGGCTAGTGCGCCCCGCCACTTTGTAGCAACGCGTTACAAGGTGCGCAATACTGACGCCGTGGCTCACAACGTCGTCATCGCCGGGGGTGGATTCGCAGGTGCGAACGCCGCCCGCGAGCTCGAGCGGCTGCTGCCGAAGCAGTCGGCCCGGCTGATCCTCGTCAACGACGTCAACTTCCTGCTCTACACGCCGCTGCTGCCGGAGGCCGCCGCCGGGATGCTCGAGCCGCGCCACGTCGTCACGCCGCTCCGCGACCTGCTCAAGCGCACCTACCTGCGGATGGGCGCCGTCAGCGCCCACGATCCGGCAGCCCGGACGGTCGAGCTGACGACCCACGAGGGCGAGGTCGAGGAGCTGCCCTACGACGAGCTGCTCGTGGCCTTCGGATCGGTCAGCCGCTCGCTGCCGGTGCCCGGCCTCGACCAGCACGCGATCGGCTTCAAGAGCCTCGCCGACGCGATCTGGATCCGCAACCACATCGTCGAGACGCTCGAGGAGGCAAACGCCACCGAGGACCCCGCCAAGCGCGAGGCCCTGCTCACCTACGTCTTCGTCGGCGGCGGCTACGCCGGCCTCGAGGCGCTCGCCGAGCTCCAGGACTTCGCCGCCGACGCGATCACGCGTTACCCGCGGGCACGGCTGCAGGGGATGAAGTGGGTGCTCGTCGAGGCTGCGCAGCGAGTCCTCCCGGAGATCGACGCGGGCCTCGCCGAGTACGCCTGCGGCGAGCTTCGCGGCCGCGGCATCGACATCCGCCTCGGGACGACGCTGAACCGCGTCGAGGCCGACCGGGTCGAGCTCTCGACCGGCGAGTTGCTGCCCGCCCGGACCGTCGTCTGGACCGCCGGCGTCACCTCGCACCCGAGCCTGCGGACGATGCAGCTGCCGCTCGACGAGCGCGGCCGGGTCCCGGTCGACGACCAGCTCGCCGTGCCCGGCTTCGAGGGCGTCTACGCGGCCGGCGACGGCGCCGCCGTGCCGAACCCTGACGGCGGGCTCTGTCCGCCGACGGCACAGCACGCGATCCGCCAGGCGCGCGTCGCCGCCCGCAACATCGCCGCCGACCTCGGCGTCGGCAAGCACGAGCCCTTCACCTACCGGAGCCGCGGCGCGTTCGTGAACCTCGGCCGCTACAAGGCCGTAGCCAGCATTCCCGGCGGCGTCACCCTCTCCGGATTCCCGGCGTGGTGGGCGGCGCGGACCTACCACGTCAGCCAGATCCCCGGCCCCGCCCGCAAGCTCCGTGCCGTCGCCGACTGGACGATCGGACTGCCGTTCGGCCGCGACACGGCCGAGGTCGGCTCGATCGGTCACCCGCGGCCGCTCCGCGAAGAGGTCTACGAGCGCGGCGGCAGCCACCGCCCGCTCGGCTAGATCGCCGGCGCGATGGCCTACCTCGTCATCTGCGTCTGCTTCGGGATCGCCACCGGGGCGGTCGGCAAGGGCAAGGGCTCGAGCTTCTTCGTCTGGTTCGTGATCGGCGCCGTCCTGCCGCTGCTCGGGCTGATCGCCGCCGTCCTCTACCGGCGCGAGCAGGGGGAGCCCGAGCGCCGCTGCCCGCGCTGCGGCGCCGTCCACAAGCTCTACGTGCAGGTCTGCAGCCGCTGCGGCGAGGACATGTACCTGCCGGACGTCTCCGAGGTCCGGCCCGGCCCCGATTTCCGGCGTTCCGAGGACGCGACCGGACGGTGAAATGCCCGCTCTGAGGTCCGAAATCGACTGTTACACTTGTATGCAGCCGCGGGTCGACCATGCCGAAGGTCGGTCGCGGCATTCGCACCCCCTTTTCGCCCACCCGACGACCCCACGGAGGTAATTTCGATGCGCGCTGCCGACGCACTCTGCGAGGCCCTCAAGGCCGAGGGCGTCAAGCACGTATTCGGCATCCCCGGCGGGGCCAGCCTGCCGCTCTACGACGCAATCTACGACGCCGATTTCGAGCACGTCCAGGTCCGCCACGAACAGGCCGCGGGCCATGCGGCGGAGGGCTACGCGAAGGCCTCCGGCAACGTCGGCGTCGCTTTCGCGACCTCCGGGCCCGGCGCGACCAACCTGATCACGGCGATCGCCGACGCCCACATGGACTCGGTCCCGACCGTCTTCATCACCGGCCAGGTGCGCACCGACCTGATCGGCACCGACGGCTTCCAGGAGGCCGACGTCACCGGCATCACGATGCCGATCGTCAAGCACTCGTTCCTGGTCACCGACCCGGCGCAGATCCCCGACTACATCCACAAGGCCTTCCACATCGCCAAGACCGGCCGCCCCGGCCCGGTCCTCGTCGACATCCCGCAGGACCTGTCGAAGATGGAGATCGACTACGAGCCGATCACCGGCGCTCCGAAGCTGCCCGGCTACCAGCCGAACACCGAGGGCAACATCAAGCAGATCCGGATCGCCGCGAAGGCGCTCGCCAACGCGAAGCGCCCGGTCCTCTACGCGGGCGGCGGGGTCATCAACGCCGGCGCCTCCGAGGAGCTGCGCGATCTCGCGACCTCCGACCGCTTCCCCGTCACCTGCACGCTGATGGGTCTCGGCGCCTTCCCGGCGCCCCACGAGCAGTGGCTCGGGATGCTCGGCATGCACGGGACCCGGACCGCCAACTACTCGATGGACGAGGCCGATCTGATCGTCGCGATCGGCGCCCGCTTCGACGACCGGATCACCGGCAAGCTCAGCGAGTTCGCGCCGCGGGCGAAGTTCGTCCACATCGACGTCGACCCGGCCGAGATCAGCAAGAACGTCCCGGCGCACATCCCGATCGTCGGCGACGTCAAGAAGGTCCTGCCGAAGCTGACCGGCGAGTACCGGGCACTCGCCGCCGACAGCTCCCGCCTCGACGAGTGGTGGCGCCGCATCGACGGCTGGCGCGAGCAGTACCCGCTCCACTACGAGGACTCGACCGATCAGGAGATCAAGCCGCAGTTCATGGTCGAGGAGATGTACCGCGCCACGAACGGCGACGCGATCATCACCTCCGACGTCGGCCAGCACCAGATGTGGGCGGCGCAGTACTACCACTTCGCTAAGCCGAATCGGTGGCTCAACTCGGGCGGCCTCGGGACGATGGGATTCGGCCTGCCGTCGGCGATCGGCGCCCAGGTGGCGTTGCCCGACCAGCAGGTCGTCTGCCTCGCCGGCGACGGCAGCCTGATCATGGTCTGCCAGGAGTTCGCCACCGCCGCGGCCTACAACCTGCCGATCAAGGTGTTCCTGATGAACAACGGCCACTTCGGCATGGTCCGGCAGTGGCAGGAGCTGTTCTGGGAGGAGCGCTACCAGTCGGTCGTCATGGGGGCGAGCCCCGACTGGGTCAAGCTCGCCGAGGCGTTCGGCTGGACCGGAATGCTCTGCGACGACAAGAGCGAGCTCCCGGGGGCGATGAAGACCGCGCTCGAGACCGACGGGCCCGTCCTGCTCGACGTGCGCGTCACCCAGAACGAGAACTGCTACCCGATGATTCCCGCCGGCGCCGCCGCCCGGGACATGGTCGGCTGAGGAGAGAGGCATGGCTGATTCGGGAACCAAGGACCTGCTGGATCTCAGCGATCTGCGCGCCAGCTCCGGACTGACCGGCAGGCGTCACCTGCTGTCGCTGCTCGTCGAGAACCGCCCCGGCGTCCTCGCGCGGATCGCCGGGCTGTTCAGCCGCCGCGGCTTCAACATCGACACGCTCGCGGTCGGCCCGACCGAGGACCCCGACATCTCGCGGGTCACGCTCACCGTCGACGGCGCCGTCCACCCGATCGACCAGGTCACCAAGCAGCTCCACAAGCTCGTCAACGTGATCAAGATCCGCGACATGGACCCCGACACCGCCGTCGCGCGGGAGATGGCCCTGTTCCGGATCAACGCGGCCGCCGACAACCGCGCCGAGATCATCGAGTTCACGCAGATCTTCCGCGCGCACATCGTCGACGTCTCGCGTCGCTCGATCACTGTCGAGGTGACCGGGACGACCGAGAAGATCGATTCCTTCGAGCGGATGGTCCGGCCGCACGGGCTGATCGAGATGGCCCGCACCGGCGAGGTCGCGATCGTCCGAGCGCGTCCGGAGAGCTGACCGCAACCCTCGATACCCGCCGGCTCCTCGACACGATCGGGGAACTCGCCGATCGAGCTTCGCGTGGCGGCACCCGGCGGCTGATCAGCGCCACGGCGGAGATCGGTGAGGTCGATCCCGTCGCCGTCGCATTCGCCTCGCGCCGCGCCGACGATCGCTGGTTCTGCTGGGAGGAGCCGGACCGCGACGACTTCGCGATCGCCAGCCTCGGGAGCGCCCACGAGGTCGTCTCCCGCGGGCCGTCCCGGTTCGCCGACCTGCGCGCTGACACGACGGCGCTGCTCCGCGGCCGGCTCTCCGACGAGCCCGACGACCTCCCGGCGGGCGCCGGCCCGCTCTGGGTCGGCGGCATGGCGTTCTCCGACGAGGCGGCGAGCGGCGGCGTCTGGGCGTCGCTGCCTCCGGCGCTGTTGACGATGCCCGAGGTCCTGGTCGTGCGATCGGCGGGCCGTCACCTGATCACCGTCTGCGCTCTGGCCGGGCCGGGGGTCGACCGCGACGAGGTCCGGGACCGGATCGGCGCCCGCCTTGCCGGTCTCCGCGAGCAGCCGCTGCCGCCTCTCGACCCGTCCCCGGGCGGGCCTGTCGAGGTCAGCTCGGCGCGCCCTCCGGCCAGCTACGAGAAGGCCGTCGCCGACGCCGTCCGCGAGATCCGCAGCGGCGCCGTCCAGAAGGTCGTGCTCGCACGCGAGGTCCGGGTCACCGTCCCGTCCGCCCACTCTCCGGCGGAGCTCTTCGGCGCGCTCCGCGAGGCGTTCAGCTCCTGCTTCTGCTTCTGCGTCGGCACTCCCGAGGCGGCCTTCATCGGCGCCAGCCCGGAGCTCCTCGTCCGCCGCAGCGGCGCCGTCGCCGCGACCGTGGCCCTCGCCGGCTCGGCTCGCCGCAGCGCCGATCCCGCCGTCGACGACCATCTCGGCGAGCAGCTCCTCCACAGCGACAAGGACCGCTCCGAGCACGCGATCGTCGCCCGCCGGATCGAGCGCCGCCTTGCGCCGGTGTCGGTCTGGGTCGAGGCGGCGTCGGAGCCGGTCGTGATCCGGGTTGCGAACATCCAGCACCTCGCGACGCCGATCCACGCGCAGCTCGCCGACTCGCGCTCCGTCCTCGAGCTCGCCGAGCTCCTCCATCCGACTCCGGCGGTCGGACCGGAGCCGCGCGGTGCAGCGGGCGAGCGGCTGATCGCCGACCTCGAGCAGCTCGACCGCGGCTGGTACGCAGGCCCGGTCGGCTGGATGGATGCCGTCGAAGACGGCGAGTTCTGCGTCGCCCTGCGCTCGGCGCTGCTCCGCGACCGGACCGCCCACCTCTACGCCGGTGCCGGCATCGTCGCCGACTCCGATCCCGCCTCCGAGCTGGCCGAGACCGAGATCAAGCTCGGCGCGCTGCTGCCCCTCCTGGCGGGCTGATCAGCCCAGCGATTCGGCGACCGCCGCGGCGATCCGCCGGTGGAGGTCGACGTTGCCGGACCGCTCGACGCGAACGTGCGCGAGGACGCGGTCGTGCTCTGCCACCGACCTCAGGCCCGCCGGGTCGGTGATCTCGAGATAGGGGATTCCGTACGTGGCCGCCGCCGACTTGACGTCGAGCGACGACGGCGTCGTGAACAGCTCGCTGAAACGGTCGGGTGCGACCTGGCCGGCCTGCGGCAGGAAGTCGAAGATGCCGCCGCCGCCGTTGTCGACGACGACGATCCGCAGCGGACCCGGTACGGCCGCAGCGGCCGCGAGGCCGCCGAGATCGTGGGCGAGGGCGAGGTCGCCGAGCACGAGCCACGTGGGCTGTTCCGAGCCAAGCGCGATTCCCGCTGCTGTCGAGATCAGGCCGTCGATCCCGTTCGCGCCGCGGTTGGCGTGGAGGGTCACCGCCGCCGGGCCGCCTTCGAGAAACGCCTCGGCATCACGGATCGGCATGCTCGAAGCCACCATCACCCGCTCGCCGTCGGCGAAGGTGGAGCCGAGGATCCGCTGGATCGAGGGCTCGGTGAGCGCCTCGGCGTCCAGGCTCTCGGCGATCGCGCCCTGAGCGGCGGCTTCCGCGGCGGCCCAGCCGCCGGCCCAATCGGACGGCTCGTCTGAGCCCTCCGGGAGCCGCGACGAGACCGCTTCGATCAAGGCATCCGCGTCGGCGCGAACGAACGCGCCGGCTATCCGGCTCGGCTCGTTCCAGCGGCCCGGTGGGTCGACGACGATGAGGTCCGCCTCGTGGGCTCGCAGCCACGCCCGCAGCGGCTTGCTCGTCGGCAGGTCCCCGAACCGAACGACGAGGTCGGGGGAGAGGCCCGAGGGGGCGCTCCGGACGATCAGGTCGTAGGCGGTGACGACCCGCGACCGGTCCTGCGGGCCGAAGCGGAGCTGCGAGAGCGGATCGGCCAGCACCGGGAAGCCGGTCCGCTCGGCCAGCGCAGCGATAGCCGGTGCGAGGCCGCGGTCGGGAAGCCGGCCGGCGACGATCAGGCCGCGCTCGGCGCCGGCGATCGCGTCAGCGAGGGCATCGGCGAGGGCGGGAGCGGGTCCGCGGCCGGCGAGGCCGACCGTCAGCGGCCGGTTGCCGGAGCGGCCCTCGATCGCAAGCGGGTCCGTGGCCGGGACGTCGTCGGCGGGCTCGGGGCCGAGTGGGTCCCGCCAGGAGACGTTGACGTGGACGGGCCCGCGCCCGGTCGTCGCCTCGGCGACCGCGCGACAGCCGGTCGCGCGTAGGTGCAGCAACCCGTCATCGTCGGCTTCGTGGGTGCCGACCTCCGAGAACCAGCGCACGGCCGTCCCGTAGAGGGCCACCTGGTCGATCGTCTGCCCGGCGCCGATGTCGCGCAGCTCCGGCGGGCGATCGGACGTGAGCACGATCAGCGGGACACCCGCCTGGTCGGCCTCGACGACGGCGGGGTGGAGGTTCGCCGCGGCGGAGCCGCTCGTGCAGGTGACGACGGTCGGGGAGCCGCTCGCGAGGGCGGCCCCGAGCGCCGCGAAGCCGGCGCTGCGCTCGTCGAGGATCACGGTGACGTCGATCCCCGGCTCGCGGTCCAGCGCCAGCGCGAGGGGTGAGGAACGGGAGCCCGGCGAGAGAAAGGCCCGGCGGACGCCGCAGCGGAAGAGCTCCTCGACGAGCGCGGAGGCCAGGGCGGTGTTGCGGTTCGTCCGGTCGATCACGTCAGTCGAAGTCTCTCGATCGCCGTTTCGTCCACCTCGATGCCGAGGCCGGGGCGCTGGCCGACATCGATCGCAGGGCCGGAGAAGGGGCCGTCATCGCAGACATTGTCCGCGAACAGCTGCGACGTCGCGAGGCCGTGGGCGAGTCCGGATGCGAAGTCCCGCCTCGCCATCGCCTGAGCGGTGTGGGCGGCGGCGGCGATGCCGATGACGCTGTCGAGGGCGCTCGACAGGTAGGCGGGGGCGACGGCGTCGATCGCTAGCGCCGCGTGAGGCCCGCCGACCTTGGCGAGCTTCAGCGTCGCGGCGTCGATGGCGCCGATCGCCACGGCCTCGGCGGCTTCGTCGACCGAGGCGACGCTCTCGTCGGCGACGATCGGCACGCTCGTCGCCTCCCGGACGGCCGCCAGCTCGGCGACACCCGGGCAGGGCTGCTCGGCCAGCTCGAGCCCGATGGCCCCGAGGTCCTCGAGCCTGCGAAGCGCCTCCGCCGACGTCCAGGCGCCGTTGGCGTCAATCCGGAGATGAACCGCGGACCCGACCGCTGAGCGGACCGCGGCGAGGCGGTCGCCCTCGTCTCCGTCGCCGACCTTGACCTTGATCGCCCCGAAGCCCGCCCTCGCCGCCGCGGCGGCGCTGGTTGCGGCCGAATCGGGGTCGTCGGCGCCGATCGTCGCGTTGCAGGCCACCGGCGCAGCGGCGGCGGCGCCGAGCAGTCGCCAGACGGGCTCGCCGGCGAGCTTGCCGGCGAGGTCGAGGAGGGCGACGTCGACCCCGCAGAGCGCCTGCCGCCCGGCGCCGGCTTCGCCGCAGCGCCCGAGTGTCGCGGCGATCATGGCGGGATCGGCCTCGGCGCCGGTCAGGATGGAAGCGCAGATTCCCTCGATGTCGGCGTGGACGGCGGCGGCGCTCGGCCCGCCGCGGAGGCTCATCGGGACGGCGTCGCCCCAGCCGACGGTGCCGTCCTCGGCGGTCAGCTTGACGACGACCATCTCGCGGCGGTCGAGGCGCCCGGTTGCAGTCATGTAGGGACGCGCGAACGGCAGCGCGATCGGGATCGCCTCGACGGACGCGATCCGCACGGCGGACATGCTCAGATCAGCAGACCGATGGCGACGAGCAGCGCGTAGGCGCCGAGCAGCGCGCCGGTTCCCGCGAGGGCGCCGTTCAGCGTCGGCCCATCGGTGCTCTCACGGACGGCGCGGATGGGCCGGATCGCCAGCGGCAGGCTCAACAGCCCGAATAGGCCCCACCAGGATCCGTCGCCGATCGCGAGCGCCGGCGGCAGGAGCAGGTAGGAGACGGCGATCATCGCGACGTAGAGGGTGCGGCTCCGCTCGCGGCCGATCCGCACGGCGAGCGTGCGCTTGCCGGCCCGGCGATCGGTGTCGATGTCGCGAACATTGTTGACGACGAGGATCGCCGCCGAGAGCAGCCCGATCGGGAGCGAGAGCAGCACCGGCAGCGAGTCGAGGTGTTCGAGCTGGACGTAGTAGGAGCCGTTGACGGCGACGAGGCCGAAGAAGACGAAGACGAAGACCTCGCCGAGCCCCTCGTATCCGTAGGGCTTCGGCCCGCCGGTGTAGAGGACGCCCGCGGCGATCGAGAGGATCCCGATCGCGAGGATCTCGGGTCCGACCTGGATGACCAGGTAGAGACCCGCCAGCGCGGCGACCCCGAAGGCGAGCCAGGTCGCGTAGAGGACCCGCTTCGGCGCGACGAGGCCGGCGGCGGTCACCCGGACCGGGCCGAGCCGGTCGACGGTGTCGGCGCCGCGCTTCGCGTCCGAGTAGTCGTTCGCGAGGTTGGTGCCGATCTGGATGAAGATCGCCCCGATCATCGCTGCCGCGAAGCGGCCCCAGCCGAACGACTCTCCGGGGTCGGCGAAAGCCGCCCAGGCGGCGGCGCTGCCGACGAACACAGGGGCGAGCGCCGCCGGAAGCGTCCGCGGCCTCGCGGCCATCGCCCAGGTGCGCAAGCCGTTCAATGCGTCAGGGGCGCCGTGGGAACTTGGAGAAGTCCGGGGCCCGGTGCTCCTGGTAGGCGTTGCGGCCCTCCTGACCTTCCTCGCTCATGTAGAAGAGCAGCGTCGCGTCGTGGGAGAGCTGCTGGAGGCCGGTGATCCCGTCCTCGGCCGCGTTGAAGCTCGACTTCAGGAGCCGCAGGGAGAGCGGCGACAGATGTCCCATCTCCCGGCACCAGGCGACCGTCTCGCGCTCCAGGTCCGCGGTCGGGACGACGGCGTTGACGAGGCCCATCGCGAACGCCTCGTCGGCGTCGTAGAGGCGGCAGAGGAACCAGATCTCCTTGGCCCGTTTGGCGCCGATCTGGCGGGCGAGCAGGCCGGCCCCGAAGCCGCCGTCGAAGCTGCCGACGCGCGGGCCGGTCTGCCCGAACTTCGCGTTGTCGGCGGCGATCGTCAGGTCGCAGACGAGGTGGAGGATGTGTCCACCTCCGACCGCGTATCCGGCCACCGCCGCGACCACGGGCTTCGGGGTGCGGCGGATCTGCACGTGCAAGTCGCCGACGTCGAGGCGGCCGACTCCCTGGCTCGCAACCTCGTCGGAGCCGATGTAGCCATCGTCGCCGCGGATCTTCTGGTCGCCGCCGGAGCAGAACGCCTTGTCGCCGGCACCGGTGAGGATTATCGAGCCGACGTCGAGGTTGTCGCGGGCCTTCGTGAAGGCGTCGCGGAGCTCGGCGAGCGTCGGGGGACGGAAGGCGTTGCGCCGCTCCGGCCGGTTGATCGTGATCCGCGCGATCCCGTCGCCGACGTCGTAGAGGATGTCCTCGTATTCACCGGCGCTCTCCCACTCGATCGGGGCGTAGAGGTCGGCTTCGGGCGGGGCGTCCTTGTGGCGTTCGGGCATCTGCTCGCAGTCTCGTGTCGGGGGCCGGGGCTCCCCGGCGTAACGTTGTCGGCAACGATAGCCAGACGGCGCCGCCCGTCGATCCCTCCACATGCGCGAAGCACCCACAGACTGGCTCGACCACAGCGCCCGCACCCACCCGGGGACGGTCGCGCTGCGGGCCGAGGGAGAAACCCTCGATTACGAGGCGCTTCGCGTGCAGGCGGGATCGGTCGCGGCAGCGCTCGCCGACGCCGGCGTCGGGATCGGCGATCCGGTGGCGATCGACCTCCCGGCCGGCATCCCGCACGCCGTGGCGCTGCACGGCTCGATCCTCGCCGGGGCGGTGGTCCAGTCGATGCCGCCGCGGGGGAGGGACGGGGTCGACGTCGCGCCTGCGACGACCTTCCTGAGCGAGTCCTGGGTCGATTCGGCCCGCGGCCGCGACGAGGCCTGGCCCTCGTTCAGCCGCCATCCCGCGCTGCCGTTGACGCGGGTCCTGAGCAGCGGAACCTCCGGTGATCCGAAGCCGGTCCTGCTCACCGCCGGTAATCACCTCTGGAGCGCACTCGGAAGCGCCCTCAACCTCGGGGTCGAGCGCGAGGACCGCTGGCTCTGCTGCCTGCCGCTCAATCACGTCGGCGGCCTGACAATCCTCCTGCGCTCGGCGATCTACGGGACCGGCGCGGTCGTCCACGCCGGCTTCGACGCCGACGGCGTGGCCGCGGCGATCGAGGACGGCGACGCCGGCGTCGTCTCGCTCGTGCCGACGCAGCTCGTCCGCCTACTTGATGCCGATGCACCGGTCGACGTCCCCCGGCTGCTCCTGATCGGCGGCGGGCCGGTGCCCATCGACGTCCTCGAGGAGGCGATCGGGCGCGGGGCGACCGTCGTCCAGACCTACGGCCTGACCGAGGCCTGCTCGCAGGTCTGCACCCTCGGTCCGGGCGAGGCGACGGAACGGGTCGGGTCGGCGGGGCGTCCGCTCCCCGGCACCGACGTCACGATCGCCGACAGCGAGATCCTCGTCCGCGGGCCGACAGTCGCACCGGCCGCCATCGCCGATGACGGCTGGCTTCACACGGGCGATCTCGGCCGGCTCGACGCCGACGGGTACCTCTGGGTGGAGGGCCGCCGCGACGACCTGATCGTCAGCGGCGGCGAGAACGTCAGGCCGCATCGCGTCGAGGAGGCCCTGCTCTCCCATCCCGGCGTCGCGGACGTCGCGGTCGCCGGTCGCGAGGATCGCGAATGGGGGCAGGTGGTGACGGCGTTCGTAGTCGCCGCCGACGATCCCGACGGCGATGAGCTGATCGAGCACGCCCGCACCCGCCTCGAGCCGCACGAGGTACCGAAGCGGATCGAGTTCGTACCCGAGCTGCCGCGGACCGGCTCCGGCAAGGTCCTGCGCCGGCTGCTCGTCTAGACGACGTGTAGGCTGCCGCGCCGGACCGAACAGTGGATCCGCGACAGAGAACCGACCAACGGAAGGGCCCGATGAGCCACGACAGCACGATGATCTACGAGGACGACGCAACCCTCGATCCGCTCGAGGGCAAGACGGTCGCGATTCTCGGCTACGGCTCCCAGGGCCACGCCCACGCCCTCAACCTCAAGGAGTCCGGCGTCGACGTCGTCGTCGGCCTGCGTCCCGACTCCTCGAGCCGCACCGACGCCGAGGCAGCCGGCCTCGAGGTCCTCGACGTCGCCGACGCCGCCAGCCGCGGCGACGTCGTGATGATCCTGCTCCCCGACGAGAAGCAGGCCGAGATCTGGGAGTCCGACATCGCCGACGGCATCGCTCCCGGCAACCTCCTGATGTTCGCCCACGGCTTCGCCGTCCACTTCGACCAGATCGATCCGCCTGCCGGCGTCGACGTCGGCCTCGTCGCCCCGAAAGGTCCGGGTCACCTCGTCCGCCGTCAGTACGAGGAGGGGCGCGGCGTGCCCTGTCTGATGGCCGTCCACGCCGACGAGACGGGCAACGCCCGCGACCTCGTCCTCGCCTACGCCAAGGGCATCGGCGGCACCCGGGCCGGAGTCATTGAGACGACCTTCAAGGACGAGGTCGAGACCGATCTCTTCGGCGAGCAGGCCGTCCTCTGCGGCGGCACCAGCGAGCTCGTCCAGGCCGGCTTCGAGACGCTCGTCGAGGCCGGGTACGACCCGCGACTCGCCTACTTCGAATGTCTCCACGAGCTGAAGCTGATCGTCGACCTGATGTACGAGAAGGGGCTGCAGGGCATGCGGCACTCGATTTCGAACACGGCCGAGTACGGCGACATGACCCGCGGGCCCAAGGTCATCACCGACGACACCCGCGAGGCGATGCGGAAGATCCTCGCCGACATCCAGTCCGGCGAGTTCGCCCGTGAGTGGATCGCCGAGAACCGTGCCGGGCACGAGAACTTCGACCGGATGCGCAGCGAGGCTGAGGGCAAGCAGATCGAGAAGGTCGGCGGCGACCTGCGGTCGATGATGCCCTGGATCGACGGCTGACCGAGAGCGGTCACGGCGGCGGCGCGACCCGCGCCGTCGGGCGCACCGCGGGCGTCGCCGTGCGGCTCAACCGGAGCCTGCAGGCCCTCGGGATGAGGACCTGGCGGAAGAGGCTGTTCCTGGCGACGTCTCGCGTCTCCGCGAACCCCGCCGAGTACTTCTGCCTGCCGAGCGACAGGACGATCGTCCTCGGCTCCTACGTCGAGGTCTGATCCGCACCCGGGCGCGTTAGGGTTCGCGCCATGCCCCGCTTCGCACTGCTGCTCGCCGCCGCTCTGGCCGTCCTCGTCCTTGCCGGCTGCGGCGGGTCCGACTCGACCAGCACCTCGACCGTCACCGAGACCGTCGGCAGCTCGAGCACCACCGCGCAATCAACCGACACGACGTCGACCGCCTCGACCACTTCGACGGCCGATGGGGAGACGCCCTCCGCCGACGTCGAGGTCACGAAGCTGACCGGTTTCACCTCGCCGACCGGGAACATCGGCTGCTACATCGACAAGAGCACCGTCCGCTGCGACATCGGCGACCGCGACTGGGAGCCGCCCGCCGCCCCGAAGAGCTGCAAGCTCGACTATGGCCAGGGGATCGAGCTGAAGGCGGGCGGGTCGGCGGACTTCGTCTGCGCCGGCGACACCGCGCTCGGCGGCGGCGACCCGCTCGATTACGGGAAGTCGATCGGCGCCGGCCTGCTGCGCTGCGAGAGCGAGGAGAGCGGGATGACCTGCCGAGATGTCGAAAGCGGTCGGGGCTTCTCGATCTCCAAGCAGGGCTACGACATCTTCTAAGAGTCCGGAGGGCGCCCGTCGCGGCCGACGTAGCCGCCCTTGGCGCCGACGACCACGTAGGTCGCGTCGCCCTCGCCGACGTTCTTGACGCTGCGGTGGACGGGCGCCGCGACCCGAGCGAGCCCGCCGGGCCCGAGCTCGTGGGAGGTGCCGTCGTTGAACGTGATCGCGATCGTCCCCTCGAGGACCAGGTAGAGCTCCTCCTGGGTCTCGTGGTAGTGCGCTCCGGTGTCGTAGCCGGGCGGGATCACGATCGCGTTGACTCCGAACTCCTCGACGCCGAGCTCGCGCCGGATCTTCCGGAACCCGTAGCCCTCGCCGAGATCGCCGATAGCGGCGACGGACCAGCCGACGCCGCTATCGACGTTCGTCTCCTCGCTCACGCTCAGCTCTCTGCCGGCGGCGCGGGGGGAGCCGGGGGAGAGGCCGGAGCCGTCTCCGCCGGCAGCGGCGTGTCGGCCATCGGCAGCTGCTGCGGCCCCGGCAGCGACGGCGCGTCGGCCGGGTAGGGCTGCGGCGGCAGATCGAGCAATCGCGGATGGATCTCGGTCAGCATCAGCAGGAACGCCCCGGCCCTGACGGTGTAGGCCAGCGACATCCTCAGCGCGTCGTGCATCGTCGCGGACTGCTTGCCGGTGAACACGATCCGCCACCAGGCGACGAAGGCGGCGCCGAGCCAGAGATAGCTGAGGCCGGCGATGATCAGCTGCTGCGGAAAGCTCAGCAGGTACTTGAAGAACGTCTGCGCCCGCCGGTACTCGACCTGCTGGGGCGCCACCTCAACCCGGACCGGGTAGTCGTCGCGATCGGGCATGAACGGCGGCCATTCGTCGGTGACCAGCATCACGAAACCGCTGATCTGCGCGCTCAGCTTGACGTAGCCGGCGACGAAGTCGTAGAGCCCTTGCGGATACCGCTTCGTGAACAGCAGTGCGAACCAGGCGACGATCGCTGCCAGGAACGCAACGACCCCGTATAGCGAAAGCCAGATGTACCAGGGGATTGCGACGATCAGCCTGAAGAACACCGTCAGACGGTTCCTCGGCTCGGCGTAGTCCGCCTCGAAGCGGATCGGATTCATGGTGGTTGCTCCCTCCGTAGCTGTACTGCGGGCCGCAATATAGGCACGGGCCCGGACCCCTCGCCCGTCCTGACGACCGCGTAACCTGTCCGGCCCGATCGCCGGTGAGCGATCGCCCCGACGCCAGAACACGAACCCGAGGAGCCCGGTGGCCGACATCTATCCCAAGCAGTACCTGATGACCGCCGGACCGACGCCGCTTCCGCCGGCCGTCTCCCAGGTCATGGCCGAGCCGATCCTCTACCACCGCGCACCGGCCTTCATCGAGATCTACGAGCGCTGCCTCGAGCGGCTGCCGAAGGTCTTCCGTTCGGAGAACGACGTCCTCTGCTTCGCATCGACGGGCTCGGGCGCCCTCGAGTCCGCCGTCGCCAACCTGACCCGCCCCGGCGAGCCCGCCCTCGTCGCCTCCTGCGGGAAGTTCGGCGAGCGCTGGGCCGAGCTCTGCGAGGCGTTCGGGGCCGACCTCGAGCACCTCGCCTTCGAGTGGGGCGAGAAGGTCGATCCCGACCGCGTCGACGCCGCCCTCGCCGCGATGGATCCGAAGCCGAAGGTCGTCTTCACGACCCAGTCGGAGACCTCGACCGGGGTCCTCAACGACATCGCCGCCCTCGCCGCGGTCGCCCGCGACCACGGCGCGATCCTCTGTGTCGATGCCGTCTCCGGCCTCGGTGCCGCCGAGCTCAAGCAGGACGAGTGGGGGGTCGACGTGGTCGTCTCCGGCTCGCAGAAGTCACTGATGTGCCCTCCGGGCCTCGGTTTCGCCTCCGTCTCGCAGCGTGCGCTCGACCTCGCCGCCGAGGGCCCGGGTGGCCGTTACTACTTCGACTGGGCCAAGACGGCCAACGGCCAGCGCAAGTCGCCGCCCGATTCGCCGTTCACGACGGCCGTGACCCTGTTCCGGGGGCTCGACGTCGCCCTCGAGCAGATCTTCACCGAGGGTCTCGACGGCGTCTTCGAGCGCCATGCGATCCTCGCCCGCGGCGCCCGTGCGGGCATTGCCGGACTCGGCCTCGAGCGGTTCGGCCCGGATGACCCGGACGCGAACGTCGTCACCGCGGCGAGGCTGCCGGACGGGATCGACGGGGCCGCCGTTCCGAAGACGATGCGCGACGTCTATGGCGTCACGGCCGCGGGCGGACAGGGCCACCTGAAGGGCAAGATCGTCCGGATCGCCCACTGCGGCTACTACGGCGCCTTCGACATCGTGATCGCGCTCAGCGCCCTCGAGATGGCGTTGCGCGACCTCGGCCACGACGTCGAGGCCGGAGCCGGCGTCGCCGCTGCCCAGAGTGTCTTCAGCGAGGCCGGCTCGCCGGCCCCGGTCGGCTGATCCGCCGCGCCACAAACAGCAACTGCCCGAGAACCCGGAGGAGAAGCCGATGAGTGAGAGGCCGAAGGTCCTCGTCAAGGAAAAGATCGCCGACGCGGGAATCGACCTGCTGCGGGAGAGCTTCGACGTCGAGGTCGGCACCGACTGGCCCGACGGCGAGCTCGAGAGCCGGATCGCGGAGTTCGACGCAATCCTGATCCGCTCCGCCACGAAGATGACCGCCGACCTGATCGGCCGGGCGACGAAGCTGCGCGCCATCGGCCGGGCCGGCACCGGCGTCGACAACGTCGACATCGAGGCGGCGACGAAACGCGGGATCATCGTCGCCAACGCGCCCGAGTCCAACTCGGTCGCCGCCGCCGAACACACGATGGCCCTCGCGCTGGCGCTGTTCCGCAACGTGCCGCAGGCCCACGCGACCCTCGCCCAGGGCGAGTGGGCGCGCTCGCGGTTCGGCGGCAACGAGCTCTACGGGAAGACGCTCGGCGTCATCGGGTTCGGGCGGATCGGCCAGCTCGTCGCCCGCCGTGCGCTCGCCTTCGACATGGACGTCGTCGCCTTCGACAAGTTCGTTTCGGCCGAGCGTTTCCGCGAGCTCGGCGTCGAAGGCGTCGACATCGACGAGCTCTACGCGCGTGCCGACCTGATCACGATCCACCTCCCGAAGACCCCCGAGACGATCGACTGGATCGATGCCGAGGCGCTGGCGAAGATGAAGGACGGCGTCCGGATCGTCAACTGCGCCCGCGGCGAGCTCATCGACCTCGAGGCGCTCGAGGCCGCGCTCGACTCCGGCAAGGCCGCCGGCGCCGCCCTCGACGTCTTCCCGGCGGAGCCGATGACCGAGCACCCGCTGTTCGGCCGCGACGACGTCGTCGTCACGCCGCACCTCGGCGCCTCGACGGCCGAGGCCCAGGACCGGGCCGGGACCGTCACCGCGGAGCAGATCGCCGCGGCGCTGACCGGCGGGGTCGTAACCAACGCCGTCAACATCACCGCAGTAAGGCCCGAGACCATGGAGGCCCTGGCGCCGTTCGTGCCCCTCTGCGAAAAGCTCGGCCGCCTCGCCCAGGGGCTCGGCAACGGGTCCGTCGACCGCGTCGAGGTCGACATCCGCGGGCGCCTCGCCGAGCACGACACGCGGCTGCTCGGCATCTCGGTGCTCGTCGGGATCCTCTCCGGGCATACGGAGGAACCGGTCAACCTCGTCAACGCGCCGACCGTCGCCGAGGACCGCGGCATCGACCTCGTCGAGACGACGGACACGGTTTCCCCGGACTTCACCGAGCTGGTCACCGTCCGGATCGAGTCCGGCGGCGAGACCGTCGAGGTCGCCGGAACCGGCGTCGGGCCGCGAAACGATCCCTACCTGGTCCGCGCCTGGGGGCAGGACTTCTACCTGCCCTTCGCCGAGCACATCGTCGTCTTCCGCTACACCGACAAGCCCGGCATGATCGGTCTCGTCGGCTCGACGTTCGGCGAGCACGGGGCGAACATCGTCTCCGCCGCCGTCGGCGCCGAGAGCGACGCACCCGAGGCGGTGATGGCGCTGACGACCGACGCGCCCGTGCCCGCCGAGGTCGTCGCCGAGATCGCCGGCCGCGACGACTTCCACCGCGGCAAGGCCGTCGACTTCTAAGAAGATCACTGGCATATGTCCTCCGCTTCGCGTCCGGGCATATGCCGTCGTTGGCGCGGCTCCGGCCTCGCCTGAATCACGGCGGCTCCTCGGGCTTCGCCCTGCGGGGCCGCCGGAAACGGTGCGAGGCCGGTTAGGCGGCGGACGGTCAGGTCGCCGGAGCGGCTCTGCACCGGTTCGCCGGCTGTCGGCGAGGCCGGTTAGGCGACGGTAGGGTCGTCGAATGCGAGCTGTCGTCATTGCTAGGCACGGGGGGCCGGAGGTCCTTGAAGTCCAGGAGCGCCGGGACCCGCAGGTGGCTCCGGGAGAGGTCCGGATCGAGGTCCGGGCCGCCGGGATCAACTTCGCCGACCTGCTCGCCCGGACCGGGATGTACCCGGACGCCCCGAAGCCGCCGTGCGTCGTCGGCTACGAGGTGTCGGGCCTCGTCGAGTCGGTCGGCGAAGGCGTCGACTCGGTGGCCGTCGGGGACCGGGTCATGGCGGGCACCAGGTTCGGCGGCTACGCCGAGCTCTGCACCGTCGCCGAGCGCGACGTCCTGCCGCTGCCGGAGGGGCTCAGCTTCGAGCAGGGGGCTGCGGTTCCCGTCAACTACGGCACCGCCTACGCCGGGCTCGTCCTGATGGGCGGCCTCCGCGAGGGCGACCGGGTTCTGATCCACGCCGCCGCCGGCGGGGTCGGCATCTCGGCCACGCAGATCGCCGCAGCCCGCGGCGCCGAGATCTTCGGCACCGCGTCGGCCTCCAAGCACGACGCGATCCGCGCCCAGGGCGTGACCCACGCGATCGACTACCGCTCCGTCGACTTCGAGGAGGCCGTCGCGCGCCTGACCGGGGGAGAGGGGATCGACATCGCTTTCGACGCGATCGGCCCGACCAGCTTCCGTAAGGACTACCGCCTGCTGCGGCCCGGCGGCAGGCTCGTCTGCTACGGCCTCAGCGAGGTCCAGACCGGCGAGGGCCGCAACATCCCGGCCGTCCTCAAGAGCCTTGCGCGGATGACCACCGCGACGATGCCCTGGTGGAAGAGCATGGGGATCATGAACGAGAACAAGGGGGTGTTCGGGCTCAACATGCTCCATTGGTGGGACCGGGAGGGAAGCCTCGACCGCGTCGTCGAGCCGCTCGGCGACGATCTCGCGTCGGCACGCATCCAGCCGGTCGTGGCCGCCGCGTTCCCATTCGCCGACGCGCCTGAAGCGCACCGCTTCATCCACGAGCGCCGCAACGTCGGCAAGGTCGTCCTCGTGCCGTGACCGCGTTGCTCCAGCTGGCCGGCATCGGCAGCTTCTTCAACGAGCACATCGTCGACACCCATCGCCTCGCGGCGTTCATCTACCTCGTCTTCTTCCTCGGCACGTTCGCGTTCATCCGGACGAGCGCCCACATGATCCGCGCCCAGGTCAGCTGGTGGCCCGGGAACGTCGAGGTCGGCGGCACCCACATCCACCACCTCGTCTGGGGGATCCTGCTGCTGATGATCGCCGGCTGGGTCGGGATCGTCATCTCCCCCGAGCCGCCGGGACGGGAGATCGTCGCCGCGGCCTTCGGCATCGGCACCGGCCTGACGCTCGATGAGTTCGCGCTCTGGCTCGAGCTCAAGGACGTCTACTGGTCCGCCGAGGGCCGCAAGTCGATCGACGCGGTGATCGTCGCCGGGATCATCGCCAGCTTCGGCGTCCTCGGGTTCACCGTCTGGGTCGATGCCGCCGACGACGTCGCGATCGCCGTCCACGCGGTGATCGGGTTCGTCGGCGTCGGCGGGCTCATCTTCGGGCTGGTCAACTGCGCGAAGGAGAAGTTCGGCGTCGCCCTGCTCGGACTCGTCGTGCCGTTCCTGTCGCTGATCGGAGCACTCCGCCTCGGCCGGCCGACCTCACCATGGGCGCGGCTCTTCTACCGAAGCGAGAAGAAGAGGGCCAGGGCCCGGGCACGGTTCGAGGGCCGCCGGTCGCTCGAGGTGCCTCACGTCCCGTCGATGCGGCACGTCCGCGAGTCGCTGCACCGCGGCTCGGCCGACGACGGTCAGGCGGGCTGAGGCCGGGCGTCGGCCGGGGCTTCGGGCTCGTCCTCGTCGTCGGCCTCGGCGGTGCCGCGTTCCGGCATCAGCACCTTGAAGACGACCGCGATCGACGCGGCGACGGGAATCGCGATCAGGGCGCCGAGGATGCCCGCGATCTGGGCGCCGGCGAAGAGCACGAGGATCGCGATCAGGGGGTTGACCTTCACGGCGCGGCCGTAGAGCAGCGGCTGGACGAGCCGGTCCTGGATCTGCTGGTAGGCGACGAAGGCCACGATCCAGACCAGCATCGCGTCCGGGAAGGAGTGGAGGGCGGCGACCGCGGCGACGACGATCCCGCCGATCGTCAGCCCGATCAGCGGCACGAGGTCGAAGAGGGCGACGAGGATGGCCATCGGCACGGCGAGGTCGACGCCGAGGATCTCGAGCATTCCCCACGTGAACATGCCCGCCGCGATGGCGAGGGCGAGGTTGACGGTCACGTAGCCCTTGACCACGCTGTATACGCCGGCGGCGATCTCGCGACCGCGGCGCTCGCGCTCGCCGCCGATCCAGCGCAGGACGCGATCGAGCAGACCGGGGCCCTCGAGCAGCAGGAAGAACGCGAGGACGAGGACGGTGACGGCGCTGACGAGGTGCTTGAGGAGGGCGACGGTGAACGACTCGAGCTCGCCGGCGGCGCTCGAGAAGCGGCTGGGGAGCTCGGCGGCCTGGGTCTTCAGGGTCGCGGTCAGGTGGTATTGCGAGTTGAGGTCGCGGAACTGGTCGTTGTCGTTGGCCCAGTCCTCGGCGTCGCGAACGTAGCCGGGGCCGAGCGTCCCGACCTGTTCGACCTCGTCGACCATCGGCGGGATCACGTTGAGGACGAGGAAGCCGAGGGCGAGGAAGGCGATCACGAACGTCAGGACGGCGGCGAGCCAGCGCGGCGCGTGATGGCCGCGGAACGGGATCCGCTGGATCAACTCGACGCCGGGCGCGAGCACGAGGGCGAGGAACGTCGCGGTGACGAGCCAGCGGATCGTCGTGTCGACCTTGACGACGATCAGGCCGAGCAGGGCGGCGGCGGCGATCGTGAGGATTGCGACCGCGACGATCCTGAACACGGTCGATGATTCGATCTTGTCGCTGCTCATGGGAAAACGCCTTCGGTCGTGGTTGCTCTGTTCACCGTGTTCGCTAGAGTCCCTGCCGGATGACCCCCCGGCCGACCAGCCTCGCGCTTCTCCTTCTCCTCCCCCTCCGGGGGGAATAGCGCTGGGCGGCGCGATAGCCGCGAGAGAAAAGGGAATCCGACCAACGAGAGAGAAGGAGTCAGCGGTGAGCGCTGATCGAAACGCCTCCGAACGAGGCAACGAGGACGTAACTGGGAACGACGGCTACGAGCGGGTCGAGATCTTCGACACAACGCTGCGCGACGGGGAGCAGTCACCGGGCATCTCCCTCAACACCCAGGAGAAGGTCGAGATCGCCGGTCAGCTGGCGCGCCTCGGCGTCGACGTGATCGAGGCCGGCTTCCCGATCACCTCCCCAGGCGACTTCGCGGCGGTCGAGGCGATCGCCCGGACGGTCTCGGGCCCGGTCGTCTGCGGCCTGGCGCGCACCCAGAAGGGCGACATCGATGCCGCGTGGGGCGCCGTCAAGGATGCCGACCGGCCGCGCATCCACACGTTCATCTCGACCTCCGACATCCACATCGAGCATCAGCTCCGGACCGACCGCGAGGACGTCAAGGGGCAGGCCAAGGCCGCCGTCGCACACGCCCGCAAACTCTGCGAGGACGTCGAGTTCTCGCCGATGGACGCGACCCGGGCCGACATCGAGTTCACCGCCGAGGTCTGTGGGATCGCGATCGCCGAGGGGGCCGGTGTGATCAACATCCCCGACACCGTCGGCTACACGACGCCCGAGGAGTACACCGAGTACCTGCGGAAGCTCTACGAGATGCTGCCCGCCCTCGCCGGCGTCCGCCTGTCGGTCCACTGCCACGACGACCTGGGCCTGGCCGTCGCGAACTCCTTCGCGGGAGTTCTCGCCGGAGCCCGCCAGGTCGAATGCGCCGTCAACGGGATCGGCGAGCGCGCCGGCAACTGCTCGCTGGAGGAGATCGTGATGCTCCTCCGGACGAGGCGCGGCGACCACGGCTTCGACACGGGTCTCGAGACGACCGAACTGGCACGCACGAGCCGGATGGTCTCGCGGTTCACCGGCTACGTCGTCCAGCCGAACAAGGCGATCGTCGGCCGCAACGCGTTCGCGCACGAATCCGGCATCCACCAGGACGGGGTCCTAAAGGAGCGGACGACGTTCGAGATCATGGATGCCCGCGACGTCGGGCTCGACTCCAACCAGATCGTCCTGGGCAAGCACTCCGGCCGGCACGCGCTCAAGGATGCGCTGCAACAGCTCGGCTTCGTCGTCGAGGGCAACGCGCTCAACCAGGCCTTCAAGCGGTTCAAGGAGCTCGCGGACAAGAAGAAGCAGGTCACTTCGCTGGATCTCGAGGCGATCGTCTCCGACGAGATGCGAGAGGCGTCCCAGAAGTACGAGCTCGCCTGGTTTGAGGTCGAAGCGGGCAGCCGCCGCGAGCCGCTGGCCCGCGTCGGCATCACGACTCCCGCCGGCGAGGAGGTCACCGGCGAGTCCGGCGGCGACGGGCCGGTGGACGCCGTCTTCGGCGCCATCCAGACGGCGGTCGACACCCGCTGCGAGCTCAGCCAGTTCACCGTCTCGGCGGTCGGCGAGGGCGACGACGCCCTCGGCGAGGTGACCGTGATGCTCCGCGCCCACGGGCGCCTGGCCAGCGGTCAGGGAGTCTCGACGGACATCATCGAGGCGTCCGCCCAGGCCTATGTCCGCGCACTCGCGAACGCCCTCGAGGGCGCCGCCGTGCGCGAGGCCGAGTCGGTGGCGGCGGATGCGGCTTCGACGGCCTCGCCATTCCCGCCCGGTCCCTAACACCAACTCACAGGGTTCCCGGCGATAGATAACCCCGAGGGAATGCTCCGGCTTCGCCGTCCGCTTCCCTCGGACCGTTGGGTGTTACGGGACGGGAACCCTGTGACGTTGCTGCGAAACCCTGTGGCGTCGTCGGGGAGCCCTGCGGCATGTACCGATAAGGTCGGGTGCCGATGGGCCAGCTCGACGGCAAAGTTGCGGCGGTTACCGGGGCCTCCTCAGGAATCGGGGAGGCAACCGCGCTGGCGCTCGTCGCCGAGGGCGCGAGCGTGACCCTTGCGGCGCGGCGGGGGGAGCGGATCGCCGACCTCGCCGAGCGGATCACGGCCGCAGGCGGCAACGCCGTCGCGATCGAGACCGACATCACCGACGAGGCGCAGGCGAACGCGTTCGTGGAGCGGACCGCCGACGAGCTCGGCCGTCTCGACATCCTCGTCAACAACGCCGGGCTGATGCTGCTCGGGCCGGTCGCAGGTGCCCCGACCGAGCAGTGGCGGCAGATGATCGACGTCAACCTGCTCGGCCTCCTCTACTGCACGCACGCGGCGCTGCCGATCATGGGCGCCGCCGGCAGCGGCGACATCGTCAACGTCGCTTCGGTCGCGGGCCGGATCGCGGCGATGGGAAGCGGCGTCTACAACATGACCAAGTGGGGCGTGGTCGGGTTCTCGGAGGCGCTGCGCCAGGAGTGCGCGCTCGCCGGTGTCCGGGTCACGGCTATCGAGCCGGGCTGGGTCGACACCGAGCTGCAGGGCCACAACGAGCATCCGCTGGTCGTCGAGCGGATGAACGCGCTGATCGAGACGATCGACAAGATCCTCGAGCCCGAGGACATCGCCCGGGCGATCGCTTTCGCGGTGACCCAGCCGCCGCACGTCAGCATCAACGAGATGCTGATCCGCCCGACGACCTCCTCTCGCTGAGCGGCCTCAGCCGCCCTGCCAGTCGCGGAGGACGACCTCCGCACGCTTGCCCTCGGGGTTGAAGCCGGAGTCTGAGGGACCGATCCCGATCCGCTCGGCCGACCACTCCCACCACCAGATGCCGTCGAACCAGGGGAGGGGGGAGAGGGCGCGGAAGGCGGCTTCGTAGGCGTTCGCCTGCGCATCCTCGTCCACCGAGGAGTCGCCGCCCTCGATCCGTGCCGCCGTTCCCGGCCGGCTCTCGTAGCCGAGCTCGGTGAAGAGGACGGGGAGATCCCACTTCTCGTGGAGTTTGCGCATCGCGCCAATCGGCCCACGCCAGGCCCCGACGAGCGCATCGACCCCGGGATCGGAGGGGTTGCGGGTCTCGAGCGGCATGTAGGCGTCGATCCCGATGTAGTCGAGGTCCTCCCAGAACTGGACCGCCTCGGCCCCCTGCACCCAGTTCGCCGCGTAGGTGATCCTGCCGTCGAAGCGGGCGCGGGCGCGGGCGATGAGGTCCCGCCACGCATCGGCGTCAACCGCCATCGAGGTCAGCTCGGTGCCGATCACGAAGACGTCCGCGTGGGCGTGCTGGGCGAGCTCGGCGAAATGGTCGACGAGCTTTCCGTAGGAGTCGAACCAGGCGGCACGGTCCGCGGGCGCGATCTCGCCGCGGAACGAGCCGTCGCGGACGTCGACGTGCGGCTTGATCGCGACCTCGAGTCCCTGCGAGCGCGCCTCGGAGGCGGCGGCGAGGACGCTCTCGTCCGTCGGCGTCTTCGCGGGGTCGGCGGCGATTTCGCTCGCGGTCGAGCTCGCCATGTAATACGTCGGCGTCAGGGCGATGAGGTCGGTTCCGGTCGCCTTCGCGCCGGCGATGGCTTCGCCCGCCTTCGCGTCGCCATAGGCGTCGGGGAGGAAGGCGGTGAGGTTCATGCCGCGCTGCCAATGACCGGGGAGCCGGGCGTCATCTTCGTCGCCCCCGAACGCGCCGAGCAACCAGGCCGCCCCGGCCCCGGCGAGGACGACGACTGCGATCGCGGCGGCGATCGCACCTCGGCGGTTAACCATGATTCAGTACAGATGTATGTGATAACGTACAACACGACATGAGGACGAACGGGCCTGCGAGGCCCGGCGAGCCGCAACGATGACACCTACAGCCACCGACACCCCCTGCGCGAGCGAAGCCGCGACTGACCCGGTCGCGGTCGGTACGCGCGTCAAGGCGCTTCGCGAGGGCATGGGCCTCTCGCTCCGCGACCTCGCCGTGCGCTCCGGGGTCGGAGCCGCGACGCTGTCACAGGTCGAGCGCGGGGAGAGCAGCCCGACGCTCGCCGTCGCCGCGAAGATCGCCGACGGGCTCGAGCTGACGCTGTCGCAGCTTCTCCGCCTCGACGAGAGCCGCCATGTCGTGATCGTCCGCTCCGGAAGCGGGCGTCGCAGCAGCAGGCCGGGCCACGAGATCGAGGAGCTGACGCCGCCCCTTCCCGGTCAGCGCGCCGACGTCTCCCGCCACCGCCTCGACCCGGGACAGTCGACGGGTGGAGAGGGCGACCCTCCGATCCACGAGCCCGGCAGCCGCGAGACGGTCGTCGTCATCTCCGGCGGCGTCGAGCTCAACGTCGACGGCGAGCGCTACCCGCTGGCGGCCGGCGACAGCGCGACCTTCGATGCCGATCTTCCCCACAATCTCCACAACCCCGGATCGACCGCGAGCGAGGTCCTCGCCGTGATCGCCGCCGGGCTGAGGCGGAGCTGAACCGATGAACCGAAACCGAACAGGAGCCAGGCGATGAGTGCAGAGACGATGTTCGACAAGATCTGGAAGCGGCACGAGGTCGCCGACGGGCTGATCTACATCGACCTCCACCTCGTCCACGAGGTGACCTCGCCGCAGGCCTTCGACGGGCTCCGCCTCGCCGAGCGCAAGGTCCGCCGGCCGGATCGAACCCTGGCGACCGCGGACCACAACGTCCCGACCGACGACACCCCCGTCGCACGGATGATCGCCGACGAGCTGTCCCGCAAGCAGGTCGAGGCGCTGGAGGCCAACTGCGCGGAGTTCGGCGTGCCGCTCTATTCGCTGGGCTCGAACCGGCGCGGGATCGTTCATGTCATCGGACCGGAGCTCGGAATCACCCAGCCGGGCATGACGATCGTCTGTGGCGACTCCCACACGGCGACGCATGGCGCCTTCGGAGCGCTCGCGTTCGGCATCGGCACGTCCGAGGTCGAGCACGTCCTCGCCACCCAGACACTGGTTCAGCGTCGCCCGAAGACGATGCGCGTCAACTACAGCGGTCAGCTGCCCGACGGCGTCAGCGCCAAGGACATGATCCTCGCGACGATCGGCCGCCTCGGGACCGGCGGCATGGTCGGCTACGTGGTCGAGTTCGCCGGCGACACGATCCGCGACCTCTCGATGGAGGCGCGGATGACGATCTGCAACATGACCATCGAGGGCGGCGGCCGTGCCGGGATGATCGCCCCCGACGAGACGACCTTCGAGTACGTCCGCGGCCGACCGGGTGCACCGGCCGACTTCGACGCGGCCGTCGAGGAGTGGCGACAGTTGGCGACCGACGACGGCGCCGAGTTCGACACCGAGGTCGACGTCGACGCGACGACGCTCTCTCCGATGGTCACCTGGGGCACGAACCCGGGCATGGTCACCGAGGTCGCAGCGAAGGTTCCGGACCCGGAGACGCTGGACGGTCCCGTCGACGCCGAGACGGCGGAGCGGGCGCTGACCTACATGGCACTCGAGCCGGGGACGCCGATCACCGAGATCGAGCTCGACCGGGTGTTCATCGGGTCCTGCACGAACTCGCGGATCGAGGATCTCCGTGCCGCCGCGTCGATGGTCGCCGGCCGGAAGGTCGCCGAAAGCGTCCGGGCGATGGTCGTGCCGGGCTCCGAACAGGTCCGCAGGACCGCTGAGGAGGAGGGTCTCCACGAGGTCTTCCGGGACGCCGGCTTCGAATGGCGCGCATCCGGATGCTCGATGTGCCTCGGCATGAACCCCGACATCCTCATCGAGGGCGAGCGTTGCGCTTCGACCTCGAACCGGAACTTCGAGGGCCGCCAGGGCAAGGGCGGGCGGACCCACCTCGTCAGCCCGCGGATGGCCGCAGCGGCCGCGATCGAGGGGCGGTTCGTCGACATCAGGAATTGGCAGACAACGACGGAAGGCGGTGCACGATGAGGCCGATCGACGTGATCGAGGGAGGCGTCTCGGTGCTCGACCGCGCCGACATCGACACCGACCAGATCATCCCCAAGCAGTTCCTGAAGCGGATCGAACGGACCGGTTTCGGCGAGTTCCTGTTCTACGACTGGGTCCGCGACGGTGAGATCGAGCTCGAGCCGAACCCGATCCTGGTCGCCGGCCCGAACTTCGGGTCGGGGTCGTCGCGGGAGCATGCCGTCTGGGCGCTCTCCGACTTCGGATTCCAGGCCGTGATCGCGCCGTCGTTCTCCGACATCTTCTATTCGAACTCGATGAAGAACGGGTTCCTGCCGGTGATCCTGCCGCGCGAGCACTGCCGGGGAATCGCCGAGTCGGGGCGGGCGCGGATCGACCTCGACGACCAGACGGTCGACTACGAGGGCGGCGTCGTCCGGTTCGAGATCGACGAGGAGCTGAAGCACCGGCTCCTGGGCGGCCACGACGAGATCTCGGTGACCCTGCAGTCGGGCGACGCGATCGACGCCTACGAGCAGGAGCACCCCCAGCTCGGCGCGCCGACGACCTCGCTGTAGCCGTGGCGCCGCCGAGCGGCACCCGCGACTGGGACGCCGAGACGTACAGCCGCGTCTCGGCGCCGCAGCAGGAGTGGGCCGAGGCCGTCGTGGCTCGGCTCGACCTGCGCGGCGACGAGACCGTTCTCGACGCCGGCTGCGGGACGGGCCGGGTCACGGCGATGCTGCTCGAGCGGCTTCCCCGCGGCCGCGTGATCGCGGTCGACGGCTCGGCGGCGATGGTCGCCGAGGCGCGCCGGTTCCTCGACCCGTCGCGGACCGAGGTCTTTCAGGCCGATCTCGTCGAGCTCGAGCTAGACGACCCGGTCGACGTCGTCTTCAGCAATGCGGTCTTCCACTGGATCACCGACCACGAGCGCCTCTTCGAGGCGCTCGCCGCGGCCCTGAAACCGGGGGGCCGGATCGAAGCGCAGTGCGGAGGGGCGGGGAACGTCTCGCGGTTCTACGCCGCAGTCGCCGCGGTTGTCGCCGACGACGGGTTCGACGAGATCCCTGCCGACTTCGACCCGCACCGCTTCCCGGGCCCGGAGGAGACCGCCGCGATCCTCGCCGCGAGCGGCTTCGAGGACGTCGAGTGCGGGCTCGAGCCGCGGCCGGTCCGGCCGCCGGAGCCGCGCGAGTTCGTCCGCAGCGTTTGCCTCGGGGCGCATCTCGAGCTGCTGCCGGATGAACGCCGGGACGAATTCACCGGCGCGGTCATGGACCGGCTCGGCCCCGATCCTGAGCTCGACTACGTCCGCCTCAACATCGCGGCACGAAAAAGGGCGACACCGGCTTCGTCGTGAAGCCGGCGCCGCCCGATCCCGGACTAGGTCGTCTGAGCTCGGCTCAGCCGCCCGCGCTCTGCAGCGACTTGACGGCCTGATCGGCTGCCGCCTGGCAGATCCCCAGCGCCGTGTCAGCGGCGTCGCCACCGGCGGCCTCGGCCTGCTTGGCGCACTGGTCGAATGCGTCGCGAGCCTGCTGGCAGGCGGACTGACCGGCGGACTCGGCGGCCGTGCCCTGGATCGCGTCGATGCAGGCGTTGTAGACGTCGTCGGCGGTGGCGCCGCCGCTCGTCGTCGAATCCGTGGCGGTGACGGTCGTGTCGCTGCCGGAGACGGTCGTCGAGGCGTCACTGCTGTCGACGGTCACCTCGGTGGTGCTGCTCGAATCGTCGCTGCTTCCACAGCCTGTGGCCACGAGGCCGAGGGCGAAGACGCCCACGAGCAGCAGAATCCATACGTTCTTCCGCATTCTTCCCTCCAGTACATGTCGGTTGATCCCGACATGAAATCGATAGCCGGGCCGCGGCAGCCTATCCGCGATCGACCCGACAAGCGATACGGTGCCGCGACCCGATGACCGCCACACCCGACACACCCCGCATCGTCGTCCTCGCCGGCGACGGCATCGGCCCCGAGATCGTCGGCGGCGCCCGCGAGCTTCTCGATCGGGTCGGAGCCTTCGAGTACGAGGAGCACCTGATCGGCGGGATCTCGATCGACGAGTTCGGGACACCGCTCGGCGACGAAGCCCTCGCCGCCTGCCGGGCCGCCGACGCGGTACTCCTCGGCGCGGTCGGCGGGCCGAAGTGGGACTCCACCGACCCCGACGCGCCGCGGCCTGAGCAGGGCCTGCTCGGCCTGCGCAAGGGCCTCGGCCTCTACGCCAACCTTCGGCCCGTCAAGCCGATCGCGGCGCTGATCGACGCGAGCCCGCTGCGCCGGGAGCGGATCGAGGGCACCGACCTGCTCGTCGTCCGCGAGCTGACCGGCGGGATCTACTTCGGCCGCAAGGACCGCCAGCCCGACTCGGCCGTCGACGAGTGCGTCTACTCGACCGCCGAGGTCGAGCGGATCGCCGTCGCCGCCTTCGAGGCTGCGGAACGTCGGGCGGGACCAGCGGGTGGCGGCCGGGTGACGTCGGTCGACAAGGCCAACGTGCTCGAGACGTCGCGGCTCTGGCGCGAGGTCGTCACGGGCCTCGCCGGGCGATTCCCCGCGGTCGAGCTCGACCACCTGCTCGTCGACAACGCGGCGATGCAGCTCGTCGCGGAGCCCTCGCAGTTCGACGTCATCGTCACCGAGAACATGTTCGGGGACATCCTCAGCGACGAGGCCGCGATGATCACCGGCTCGCTCGGGATGCTTCCCTCCGCAAGCCTCGGGGAGGACGGCCCCGGAGTCTTCGAGCCGGTCCACGGCTCGGCTCCCGACATCGCCGGCCGCGGCGTGGCGAACCCGCTCGCAACGTTCCTGTCGGCGGCGATGATGCTGCGCGACGGCCTCGGCGACGGCGCCGGGGCGGAGCGCATCGAGGCCGCCGTCGAAGCGGCTCTGGCGGGCGGTTTGCGCACCGCGGACCTCTCCACGGGCGCCTCCGGCGAGCGCGAGGTCGGCACCGCTGAGATGACCGAAGCGGTCATCGCGGCACTCTGAGCCGCACTGACGGCATTCGCATCCGCAATAATCGCCCCTCGCTAAACGAGCAAGGAGGGCGAAGTGGAGAAGGCCGAGACGATCTGGATGAATGGTGAGTTCGTCGCATGGGACGACGCCAACGTCCACGTACTCAGCCACGGCCTCCACTACGGCACCGGCGTGTTCGAGGGCATCCGCGCCTACGACACCGACCGCGGCACCGCCGTCTTCCGCCACCGCGACCACCTCGCGCGACTTTTCAAGTCGGCCGAGCTCTACTACCTGCCGATGCCATTCGGCATCGAGGAGCTGCGGTCGGCGACGAACGAGCTGATCCGCCGCAACGGACTCGCCTCCTGCTACATCCGGCCGATCGCGTTCCGCGGCTACGGCGAGATGGGCCTGTTCGCCGAGTCTCCGGTCGAGGTCACGATCGCAACCTGGCCGTGGGGCGCCTACCTCGGCGAGGAGGGCAAGCAGGTCGGCGTCCGCGCCAAGGTGTCCTCGTGGCGGCGGATCTCCCCGGACGGGCTGATCCCGCACGCGAAGGCCTCCGGCCAGTACCTGAACTCGATCCTCGCGAAGACCGAGGCGCACAACGCCGGTTACGAGGAGGCGATCCTTCTCGACCAGCGGGGGATGGTCTGCGAGGGCTCGGGCGAGAACATCTTCGTGGTCCGCGAGGGCGAGATCCTGACGCCGCCGCAGACGGCGTCGATCCTCGACGGCGTCAACCGGCGCTCGGTGATGCAGATCGCCCGCGACCTCGACTTCAAGGTCGTCGAGCGCGACATCGGCCGCTCGGAGCTGTATCTGGCGGACGAGATCTTCTTGACCGGCACGGCGGCCGAGCTGGTGCCCGTCCGCGAGATCGACGACCACCCGATCGAGGCCCCTGGGGAGATCACGAAGGTGATCGCCGCGAAGTTCGACGATGCCCTGCACGGACGCGCTCCCGAGTACGCGGAATGGCTGGATCCGGTGGACGAACCGAGTAAAGTCGCTTCCTGATGCGTATCGCGCCCGATACCCGTCCGCGTTGCGGAACGCCGGCACCGACGCCGGCACCGAGCCGAATTACCGGCTCCGCGGTCGCCGCTTCCTAGCGGTCCGCGGAGTCCTGCCGTCCTTCTCGGGCGCAGGAGAGCACCTCCCCGGCGTCGTATCGAGCGATGCCGGCACACCACGCGTCACCGGTAACGGTCAGGAAGAAGGTTCGTCTTGAAGGTCCATCTCTACGACACGACTCTGCGCGACGGCATGCAGGGTCAGGGCATGTCGCTGTCGGCCCCCGAGAAGATCCGCGTCGTCGAGGCGCTCGACCGCCTCGGCGTCGAGTTCATCGAGGCCGGCTTCCCGGACTCCAACCCCAAGGATCTGGAGCTCTTCGAGCTGCTCGCTTCCGTGCCGCTGGAGCGGGCGACGATCGCGGCTTTCGGGATGACCCGCCGGCGCGACCGTGAGGCGGCCGAGGATCCGGGCCTCGCCGCCCTCGTCGGCTGCTTCGCTCCCGTCGTGACGCTGGTCGGCAAGACCTGGGCGTTGCACCTCGACAAGGTCACGAAGGTCACCCGCGACGAGAACCTCGCGATGATCTCCGACTCCGTCCGGTTCTGCGCCGAATCCGGGAAGCGCGTCATCTACGACCCCGAGCACTTCTTCGATGGCTGGCGGGACGACTCCGGCTACGCGCTCGCCTGCCTGGAGGCGGCGGTCGGCGCCGGTGCCGAGAACGTCAGCCTCTGCGACACGAACGGATCGAGCCTGCCGCACGAGATCGAGGCGGCCACGAGGGCGGTCGTGACGGCCCTCGGCGACTCGTCGGCGACGGTCGGAATCCACACCCACAACGACGCCGAGTGCGGCGTGGCGAACTCGATCGCCGCCGTTCGCGCCGGCGCGACCCTCGTCCAGGGGACGATGAACGGGTACGGCGAGCGCACCGGCAACGCGAACCTCGTCTCGATCCTGCCGGCGTTGCAGCTCAAGCTCGGCTACGACTGCGTGGCTCCGGAGCGGCTCCGGCTGCTCACCGAGACCGCGCACCTCGTCGACGAGATCTGCAACCTCGCCCCGGACCCGTCGCAGCCCTACGTCGGTCGCAATGCCTTCGCCCACAAGGGCGGCATGCACGCCGCCGGCGTCGAGGCCGATACCCGCACGTTCGAGCACATGGACCCCCGCGACGTCGGCAACGCCCGCGAGATCCTGATCTCCGAGCTGGCTGGCCGCGGCTCCGTCACCGCCCGCGCCGCCCGGGCCGGGATCGAGCTCGACGACGACGGCGTCCGGCGCTCGATCGAGAAGATCAAGGAGCGCGAGCACCGCGGCTACTCCTACGAGGCGGCCGACGCCTCGTTCGAGCTTCTGCTCAGGCACGAGGCCGGGACCTATGAGCCGCTGTTCAGGCTCGAGAGCTTCCGGGTCGTGACCGAGAAGCGCGCCGACGGCCAGGTCGAGACCGAAGCGACGATCAAGCTCTGGGTCGGCGAGCAGCGCTACATCAAGACCGCCGAGGGCAACGGCCCCGTCAACGCCCTCGACCGGGCGCTGCGGGCGGCGATCACCGAACAGCATCCGGAGATCGCCGAGGTCGAGCTGACCAACTTCAAGGTGCGGATCCTCGACGAGCACCACGGCACCGCGTCGGTGACGCGGGTGCTCCTCGATTCGTCGGACGGCACCCGTGGGTGGAGCTCGCTCGGGGTCTCCGAGAACGTCATCGAGGCCTCCTGGGAGGCGCTCGTCGACTCGCTCGAGTACGCATTCCAGCCCCGTTCGGCTCCGGTCGAGGCGGCCCCGGCCGAGCTGCCGGGGTGAGCGAGCCGGAGCGGATACCGCTCGCGCGGCCGCTGATCGGCGAGCGCGAGGAGGAGCTCGTACTCGAGGTCCTGCGCTCGGGGATGCTCTCGCTCGGCCCGATGCTCGGCCGCTTCGAGCGTGACTTCGCTGAGGTGCTCGGCGTCGAGGACGCGGTCGCGGTCTCGAGCGGCACGGCGGCGCTCCACCTGGCGGTCCGCGAGCTCGGCTGGGGGCCGGGCGACGAGATCGTGACCACGCCGCTGACGTTCATCGCCTCGTCCAACTGCCTGCTCTTCGAGGGCGCCCGCCCGGTGTTCTGCGATGTCGATCCGGCGACGCTGACGATCGACCCCGGGGCGGCGGCCGCGGCGGTGGGAGAGGGGACCGCGGGGCTCCTTCCGGTGCACATCTTCGGCTGGCCGGCGGCGATGGAGGAGCTCGAGGCGGCTGCCGCCTCCCGCGGGATCGGCGTGCTCGAGGACGCCGCCCAGGCGCTCGGGACCGTCTGCGCGGACGGTCGCCTGGCCGGCGCTCGCGGCAACCCGGCCGCTTTCGCGTTCTACGCCAACAAGCAGATGACGACGGGGGAGGGGGGGATGCTGATCCCCGCCTCACCCGAGGCCGCGGCCGTCGCCCGCAGCGAGCGCAACCAGGGGCGTGCTCCGAACATGAAGTTCATGGACCACGACCGGCTCGGCTTCAACTATCGCCTCACCGACATCCAGGCCGCCGTCGGCATCGCCCAGCTCGAGCGCCTCGACGACCTGCTCGGGAGCAGGGCCGCAGTCGCAAGCGGCTATTCGGAGCGGCTCGCAGCGATCGGCGCCGCCGAACCGGGCGCCGGCGACCCCGACGATCTCGTCCTGCCGCTCGGTGACCGCGGGCAGGAGCGGCGGAGCTGGTTCGTCTACGTCGTCCGCCTGCCCGCCGCCACCGACCGCGACGCGGTGATCGCCGAGCTCGACCGCCGCGGCATCGACGCACGCCCGTACCTGCCCTGCATCCACCTCTCCGATCTCTACCGGGAGCGATTCGGAACCCGTCCCGGCCAGTTCCCGGTCGCCGAGGAGTTCTCGCGGCGGTCGCTGGCGCTCCCGTTCCACCCGACCCTCCCGGAGGCGTCGATGGAGCGGGTCGTCGCCGAGCTCGCCTCGATCCTCGGGCGCACCCCGGCCTGAGCCGCCGTTCATAGACTGCCGCCATGCCGCGCTTCGAGCAGGAACCCGATCCCGTCTTCTGGCAGCTCAATGCGTCGCTGAGCTTCGACCGGCGCCTTGCGCCCTACGACGTCCGCCAGTCGCGAGCGCACGCACGGGCCCTGCGGACCGCCGGCGTCCTCGACGACGACGAGCTCGGCGCGCTCCTCGGCGGCCTCGACCGGGTCGAGGCCGAGCTCGAGGCGGGCGAGTTCCCATTCGAGCCCGCCGACGAGGACATCCACATGGCCGTCGAGCGCCGGCTCACCGAGATCGTCGGCCGCGTCGGCGGCAAGATCCACACCGGGCGCTCGCGCAACGACCAGGTCGCAACCGACCTCGCGATGTTCGTCGCCGATCACTCGGAGGTCGCTCGCGACCTCCTGATCGCCTGCCTGCGGCGGATCCACGCGATGGCGTCCGAGCATCGCGACGCGCGGCTACCGGGATACACCCACCTGCAGCGCGCCCAGCCGATCTCCCTCGGTCACCACCTACTGGCCTGGTTCTGGATGCTCCGCCGCGACGTCGATCGCTTCGCCGCCGCCGGTGCCGCCGCCGGTGCCCTGCCGCTCGGATCCGGAGCGCTCGCCGGCCTGAACTGGGACCTCGACCGCCACACGGTCGCGGACGAGCTCGGGTTCGACCGCGTCGTTGAGAACTCGATCGACGGCGTCTCCAACCGGGACTTCGCGCTCGACTACCTGTCCGCCGCCGCTGTCTGCGCGACGCACCTGTCGCGGATCGGCGCCGAGATCGTGCTCTGGTCCACGAGCGAGTTCGGGTTCTGCCGTCCCGCCGAGGAGTTCAGCTCCGGCTCCTCGATCATGCCGCAGAAGATGAACCCCGACGCCGCCGAGCTGCTGCGTGCGAAGGCGCCACGGGTCGTCGCCGACCTGAACGCGCTGATCGGCGTCATGCACGGCCTCCCCCTCGCCTACAGCAAGGACCTGCAGGAGGACAAGGAGCCGCTGTTCGACGCCGTCGACACCGTCGAGCTCAGCCTCCGCGCCCTCGACGGGATGCTGCCGGGGATCGAGTTCGACCACGAGCGGATGGCCGCCGCCGCCGCCGACGAGATGGCGGCCGCCACCGACATCGCCGACCTGCTCGTCCGCCGGGGCCTTCCCTTCCGGGAGGCGCATGGGGTCGTCGGCGGCCTCGTCCGGCATGCCATCGACGCCGGGATGCCGCTGTCGGCGATTTCACCGGAGGAACTCGCGCAGCACTCGGAGCTCCTCGACGCCGAGTACTACGAGGTGCTCGGAGAGGGCTCCTGGCTGGATTCGAAGGTCTCCCGCGGCGGCACGTCCGCCGCGGCCGTCGCCGAGCAGCTGGAGGCGGCGGAGGCCAGCCTCGCGTCGCTGGGTTGATGGGCGCGACCGGCACGCTCGACCGCGACTTCTTCGATCGTCCCTCGCGGGCCGTCGCGGCCGACCTGATCGGCTGCACGCTGCTCCATCGCGGCGTCGGCGGCGTGATCGTCGAGACCGAGGCCTACGAGCGCGACGATCCCGCCTGCCACGCCTACGTCGGCCCGACGCGGCGCAACGCGCCGATCTTCGGCCCGCCGGGCCATGCCTACGTCTACCTCTGTTACGGCATCCACTCGATGTTCAACCTCGTCACCGAGTCCGACGGCACCGCCGCGGCGGTGCTGGTCCGCGCCCTCGAGCCGACCGCCGGCATCGAATTTGATGCGAGAGCGCCGCAGGGTCGCCCGGGACCGTGACCTCTGCTCCGGCCCCGGCAAGATCTGCGAGGCGCTGGCGATCGAGCTGTCCCAGTCGGGGGACGACGCCCTCGCGCCGCCCTTCGAGCTGACCGCCGCATCGCCCGACGCCGATCGCGAGATCGTCACCGGGCCGCGGATCGGGATCACCAAAGCTGCCGACTACCCGTGGCGGTACTGCCTGGCAGGCAACCCACACCTCTCGCGGCCGGCGGGGTGATCCCGGCGGCCTGACGCCGATCGTCCGACGCGCCCCGGCTCGGCTAGGGGACGGTGCCGCCGGCCGCGTCCGTTCCGCCGGTGCCGCCGGAGGGCGGTGCCGCAGGGTCGGGAGCCGGTGTCGGCGCAGGCGCGGGCGCCGGAGCGGGGGCAGGTGTCACCGGAGCGACCGTTGTCGTCGGGGCGACGGTCGTGGCCGGCGGGACGTAGGTCTCGGTCGTGCTCGTCGTGTCGGTCGAGCCGTCCGCTGCGTCGCGCGACGACTGCAGGCCGTCCCACGCGCTCACGACCTGATTCCAGATCAGCGCAGGGATGGTTCCGCCGTCGACCGGCAATCCGCCGAATTCGGTCTCCATCGGGGTCGCTCCGTCCGGGTATCCGACCCAGACGGCGACGGTGATGTCCTCGTTGGCCCCGACGAACCATGCGTCGGCGTTGTTGGTCGGTCGTGCCGGTCTTGCCCCAGATGAAGTCGTCGCCGACCTGGGCGCGCTTGCCGGTGCCGCTCGTGACGACGGTGTGAAGGATGTCGGTCGCCGTCTGGGCGACGGCGGGATCGATCACCTGGTCGGAGACCTTCTCGTTCTCGCCGCTGCCGCCGAGGTTGTCGGGCACGGGCTTGTCGTCCTGGTCGACGACCTTGTCGATCGCAACCGGGCCCTTGCCGTTGCCCTGGCTCGCCTCGGTGCCGCTGATCCTTGCGCCGCCGTTGGCCAGCGTGTTGAAGGCGTAGGCCATCTCGAGCGGGGTGACGCCCTTCTTGAGGCCGCCGAGGATGATCGCCGGGTCGTCGTTGATCTGCGAGGTGATCCCCATCTCGTGCGCGGTCTTGATGATGTCGTTGATCCCGACCTCGAGACCGAGCTGGGCGTAGACGGAGTTGTCCGAATAGGTGGTTGCCGAGGTGATCGTGGCGGTGCCGAGGTAGTTGTCGTCGTAGTTGTTCGACGCGGAACTTGTCGGTGACCTCCTTCTTCTTGCCGCTCTTCGTCCTGATCGTCGCCGTGAACGGCAGCGCCTGCGGTGCGGACTCGAACGTCTCGTCGGGCGAGTGACCCTCCTTCAACGCGGTCACGAGCGTGAAAGGCTTGAACGACGAGCCGGGCTGCCGCTGTCCGTTCGTCGCGAGGTTGAAGGGAGCCTGGTGCGAAGTCCTGGCCGCCGACCATCGCCAGCACCTCGCCGCTGCCGTTGTCGATCGCGACGACGGCCGAGGTCGGTCCGAGTCCGCCGACGTTGTCGGAGACCGCCTGCTCGGCTGCCTGCTGAAGGCCGTAGTCGAGCGTCGACTTGATCTGACGAGACCGCCGCCGAACGCCTGACCGGCGCCGTACTTGTCGACGACCTGCTGGCGCAGCCAATCGGTGAAGTAGGGCGCCTTCGAGTCCACGGTGGGCGGCTGGATCTCGCGTCTTGGTCGGGACCGGCGAGTCGAGCATCGCCTGGAAGTCCTCGTCGCTGACCTCGAGGACGCCCTGGTCCCGCATCTTCTGCAGCACGACGTTGCGCTGGGCCTGGGAGTCGATCGGGTTGCTGATCGGGTCGTAGGCGGTCGGGGAGGAGATCAGGGCCGCGAGCATGGCCGACTCTGACCGGCGTCAGCGACCGCCGCGCAGCGGTTGTCGGGCTCCCCGCAGCCGGGATGGGTCGCTGCCGAAGTAGGTCCTCGCCGCCGCCTCGATGCCGTAGGCGCCGTTGCCGAAGTAGATGTTGTTGAGGTAGTTGGTGAGGATCTTGTCCTTCGACCACTGGCGCTCGATCTGGTAGGCGAGTGCTGCTTCGCGGAGCTTCTGGAGAACGGTCCGGCTTCCCTGCGCCTCGAGCGCGTTCTTGACGAACTGCTGGGTGATCGTCGAGGCGCCCTGGACGGCGCCGCCGGAGACGATGTCCTGCTGCAGCGCCCGGGCGATGCCGAGGAAGTCGATCCCGCGGTGCTCGTAGAAGCGCTCGTCCTCGATCGCGACCACTGCCTGCTTGACGGACGGGGCGATCTCGTCCGATTCGAGCGAGGATCCGCTTCTCGTTGCCGGTCAGCGTCGCCAGCGGCGTTCCGTCGCTGGCCAGGACGACCGAGTTCTGGGCGGCGTCGTACTGGGCGCGGGCCTCGAGGTCGGGGAGGTCCTGCGCGACGGCCATCATCACGCCGAAGACCCAGGAGACGAGGCCCAGAAGGCCCAGGCCGAGGACCACGAGGATGAAGCGAAGCTTCTTCGATCCGTGGCCGCGTCTGGCCGTCGGCCGGGGGTCGCCGCCAGCCGTCGCCGGCGCGCAGCCGTGAGACGCGTTCGCGAACGCCCTTGCCGCTCCGCCTTCCGCTCGGCCTTGCGCTCCGCCGCGCTTGCGCCTTGCGCTCGCGGGCGCGCTGGCGGGCGTCCTCTTTCGCCTGCTCGCGGGGGCTCAGCTCGCTCTCGGTTTCGCCGGCGCTCTCGGCGGATCCGGCCGCGGCATCGTCGGCGGCCGGCGTCGGCTCGGCGTCGGTCTTCGGCGCGTCCCCGGGGAGCTTTGCGGGTCCCGAGCCGTTGCCGGAGGCGTTCTCCGCCTGGATCGGTTCCTCGCCGCTTGTGTCTTTGCTTTCGGGCATCGAGAGAGAGGCCGGGGGCGCTGGCGACGTCGAGGACCCTGATCCGGTGTCCGGCGCTCGAATTCCGGCGCGCGTCGTCGGCGCTGAGGTCGGCTGCCGGCACGTCCCACTGCCGCTTCCGGGCACCCCCGGGCGACGCGTGAGTCTAGCATTGGCCCCGATGCGGCAATCCGACCTCGAGGGCGGCGAAGCGAGCACCGACCTGACCCTCGGGTCCGTCGACGTGCTGCCCGCCGGCGAGCTCGAACGGCGCCTTGCCAGGGGGAAGCCGCTGCGGGTCAAGCTCGGGATCGACCCGACGGCCCCCGACATCCACCTCGGACACGTCGTCGTCCTCGAGAAGCTCCGCCAGTTCCAGAGCGCCGGGCACACGGCCGTGATGATCATCGGCGACTACACGGCCCGGGTCGGCGACCCAAGCGGGCGCTCGGCGCTGCGGCCGATGCTCAGCTCCGAGGAGATCGACCGCCAACTCGCAGACGTTCCAGGAGCAGGCCTTCAAGATCCTCGATCCGGACGCGACCGAGGTCAGATACA
>CAWFYJ010000002.1:0-136361 GCA_963820055.1 uncultured Conexibacteraceae bacterium | reverse complement strand
GGGAGCCCGGAGCAGCGGCGGACCTGCTCCGCCGAGCCTCCGTGGCGTACGAGCGCCTTGGCAGGATCGGCCTGGCTGTGGCCTGCGCCCAGGATGTTGGAGACGTACCGAGGGTGGCGCAGCTGGTCGCGGACAATGGCCCCACCGAGTACCGAAGGGGGCGGGCGGTAACGATCGACCGATGGATGGACTGGATCGAGGAGCAGAGCGGCTTCCGAGACAATCCGGAGATCGCGGCGATCGGCGCGTGGTTCGCTGCGCTGCTCGGCCACGCTTCGAAATCCGACCGCCTCGCCGACCTCGCCCGCCGAGCCATCCTGGCGGAGGACGCCGCCGTTCCGTCGGGGCCGGCGGACTGCTGTCTGCGACTGCTGAGCGCCGCCCAGTGTGGCCGCGGGGTGGAGAGGATGCGACTTGACAGCGGCTTCGTTGTCGAGTTCGTCGGCGCGGCCAGCCCCTGGTGGCCACCCGCGGCGTTGATCCTGGCCCTATCGCACCGCGTTGCGGGCGACACGGACGCGGCCGACGACCTCTTTGCAGACGTCGCGGAGTCAGGGATGGAGACCGGTGCCGTAAACGCGGTCGCGGTGGCGCTCGCGGAGCGGGCCACGATTGCCTCTGACCGTGGCGACTGGGAACTGGTCGATCGGCTCGTAGAAAAAGCGGATTCGGTCGTACAACGTGGACACCTCGATGAGTATCCCGGCATATCGCTCGTCCACACCGCGGCGGCAAGACTCGCCATCCATCGCGGAGAGGCCTCAGATGCCCAGAAGCGACTGATCCTGTCCCAGCGGCTGAGGCCGGACCTGAATCGCGCTATGGCCGCACTTGCAATCCAACTCAGGCTCCAACTTGCCGCGGCATACCTGTCATTGGCCGATGTCGCTGGTGCTCGCACCGTGCTTCGTGAGACCGGGGCTCTCCTCCGGCGGGGATCGGACTTCGGCACTCTCAACTCGGAGTTCGAGGAACTGACCGGCAAGCTCGAGGGCGGCCGGTCGGCAACGCCGGGGGTCACGACCCTGACTCGGCGGAGCTTCGCCTGCTTCCGAAGCTTTCCACGCACCTCTCGTTTCCTGAGATCGGAGAACGCCTGTTTCTGTCCAGACACACGATCAAGTCGCAGGCGATCTCGATCTACCGCAAGCTGGAGGTCACGTCGAGGGGTGACGCGGTCGAGCGGTCCCGGGAACTCGGGCTCCTCTAGGCGGTTTCAGCCCTTCGAACGTGAGGTTCACCCAATCGGGACGATGACCCGGAGGCTGTGATGTGGTCCCATTGGAAACGTGGCGAGGTTCAACCTCTCAACTGACCATGGTGCCGTTCATCCTGCCGCGGGCCTCGATGCCTGAGCACGAGGACCGCCTCCGCAGCCTCGCCGTCAGCGACAGGGAATTTGTACGCTCGGTGCTGGGGATGGAGCTCGACACGGCGGAGCTCGCCCACCTCGAGCCCCGCACTCACGCCCTGATCCGCCTCGGCGCCACACTTGCGGTCGAGACCGTCCCGAACTCCTGCAAGGCGAGCGTCGAAGCGGCACTGGCCGCCGGAGCCAGCGTCGACGAGATCGTCGGCACCGTCATTGCGGTGGCGCCGACCATCGGCCTGGCTCGCGTAGTCGCCGCCGCACCGGAGATCGGGCTCGCCCTCGGCTATGACGTCGAGGACGCCCTCGAGTCCAGGTAGCCCTCCCGAGGGGAGCCGCCGGCATATGAAGCCGGCGTGAGCAGCCCTAGGAATTTGGCTCGACCTGGTAGATGAACAACGAACCGCCGTTGCCCATCGTGTAGTAGCGACCTCCGTAGCCGACGTTGATCAGGCTGCCCGGTGCGGTCGAGGGACCGTCCTCGGACTCGGCGATCGTCTTGCCGGTGGCCTCGTCAACCCAGAGGACGCTCTCTGTGTAGTCGAAGCCGGTCGCGATTTCGGCCGTCGTGGTGTCGGGGTTGATGTTCTGGCTCATCAGGACCCGGTTCTCCGGCGAGCCGACCATCGAGAAGTAGTCGCTGGTCCACCAATCGGGTCGGCTCCACTGCGTCTTCATCTCTCCGGTCGCCTGGTCGAGGTGGATTGCATAGACGCCCTTGAGGAAGTAGTCCTGGGCGAAGATGAGGCTGTTGTCCTGATCGACGCCGGGAGCGGCGGGCGTCTCGCTGGTGGTAGCGCCGGAGGCGACCGGGAACGACTTGCCCCACGGGCAGATCTGGTGGACGTCGTTCGGATCGTCCTGGTTGACCGCGAAGAGGCACTGTGGCGTCTTCGTCGAGGGGTTAGCGTTGCTGTTGGCGATCACCCAGTTCCCCATGATGACCGGAGACGCACCGCCGGCCTGACCCTTGAGGATGACCTTCGGCTCCCACGACTTGTCCTGGGTGAGCGTCTGGCTGACGGGGTCCCAGATCACCCGCACGAGGCTCTTGGCGCCGTTGCCGTACATGTAGATCTTGCCGTTGTGCTTGACCGCGATCGTTCGAGCGGTCACGTTCTGGTCGATCTGGATCGAGTCGAGGTTCTTCATCGTGTCCGGATCGACGGCGACGAAGTTGCTGTTCGGCGCAGCGCCGTAGTCGGTCGGGCACGAGGACATCGCATTGTTCGTCTGTGTTGGGCAGCCGACGGATCTTGTCTGTGACTTCATCAGCAGAGTGCCTTGGTCGTCGGGGGCGACGACCATGCCGTCGAAGTTGTGGTCGACCGCAGGCGTGCCCTCGATCGGCTGCGGTTGGGAGGCGAGGATGGCACCGGTGTTGGGGTCGAGCTTCCAGAAGGTGTGGCCAGCGGCCGCGGCCAATGTGCCGTCCTTGATGACGGCGAGGCTTCCGAGGGCGAGCCACTGGCCCGAGACGTTGACGTTCGTCAGATAGGTGCGCCAGATCTCCTTGCCCGTGGATGGATCGAACTTGGATACGTACTGGCCGGAACCGGGCACGATCCCGCCAGCCCACAGGTAGCCGGCGTTGGGCCCGTCGAAGACGACAAGTCCGATCCCGCCCGGGTAGGTGGTCTCGGACTGGTAATGGAAGATCTGGTTGTCGCCGGTCAACGAGCCCGTGAACGAGCCGCACGGCTGCACCCCGGACCGGACGTTGTCGGTGTGCTCGGGTGCACCGATTGCCGGGAAGTAGCCCTGGTAATTGTTGGCGGGGTCGGCGGCATACTTCTGGATGCACTTCGTTTCCTTAGGGAACAGCGTCTGATCGCCGACGATTGGCCCCTCCGTCTGCGAGGTCTGGACGACGACACCGTTGAGGTTGGTCTTCACGTCTCCGTTCGTGCCGGAAAGAGTGGGAATCAAGGTGACCAGCAGGAGTAGGAGGAGGGCGAGAACGACCTCGCCGAGCGGCTTGACGACCCGCCAGATGACGTGCAGCACCTTTCTCATGTCGCCGCTCCTGAAGAGTCGGCTCGCTGCTGCCTGCGCTGGCGCATCGTCATCACGGCGCTGGCGACGCCCAGCCAAACGACGAAGGCAACGTCCCAGGCGATACGGCCAAGCGCGCCGTTCGCAGCGTTGAGGACGTTTGCCTCGAAGAATGGCGTCATGAAGCCGCAGACCGAAAGCAGAGCTGCGACCACGGCGAGCACGCCGAGCGACTTCGGCAGCACCCGGGTGGCGAAGACGACCTTTGCGACCCCGAAGAAGAAGATCGAGAGCAGACCTCCGCTGAGTGCGATCAGGAGCGACGCCGCCGTGTAAAGGGTCGGCACGGTGTCCGCCTGGGCGGGGCTCGTCGAGAGGGCCGCAGCCGAAATGAGCGTCGAGTCCTGCGAGGCCGGTAACCGAGGCGGAGACTCCGCCGATCAGGGCCAGGGTCGAGCCCCGTCCGTCCTCCCCCTCAGCGCCCTTCAGCACTCCCCAAAGGGTTGCGAGAAACCACAGGAACATTGTGAGCCCCAGAACGGTGAGTAGGACCGAAACTCGGATCTCGCTGATGTAGGAGGCCAGGTAGGCCGGCGAGAGGTCGGCATGGGCGACGCTCGGCCACTGGGGAGTACCGCCGGGATCGGCACCGAGGAGGAAGACGATGCCGGCGACCACGAACAGGAGCGCGGCGAGCAGACCGCTTGCGGCCCCCATCTGCTCCCAGGCATTGGACCGCTGCGTCAACGTTTGGCCGTTCGGGAAATGATTGCCACGGGTTCGACGCTAAGTGCCGCGAGGTCCCCCGTCATAGTCCTCCGGGGATGAATTCCGGCGAAGGCGGGATGAAGCTTCATCAGTTGGAACCCTCGGTCGCGGTCGCGACCGGCGGCTGAGATGAGGCTGGCATCGGCTGCAGGAAAAAGAGCGAACCCGAGGATTGGGCCGCGTATACCCAGCGGCCACCATAGGTCGGCGCGACCAGCCCGTTGAACCCGATCGGCGGCAGGTAGTCCGACTCGGCCAGAGGCTTGCCGGTCGCTGCATCGCGCCAGACGACCTGTTGTGTATAGCCGCCGGTGGCGACCTCGCCGACCGGAGCGTCCGGGTTCCACTTCGTTGTCACCAGCACCCGCTCATCTGCGGGACCGAAGAGGGGTTGGAATTCGAAGCTGCGGTCATCGACGACGAACTTCGTGGTCATCTGCCCGGAGGTCGGGTCAAGGTGGATGCCGGCGATCTTGCCCACACCTCCGTCTGCCGAGTAGACCATGTCGTTCTCAGGATCTCCCTGCGGCTTCGGCGGAGCATTGCTCTTCTGCCCCGACTTGAGGTCGCCGAACGGCTTGATCGTCTGCGTGTTCGATGCATCGTTGACGTTGATGGCGACAAGCGATGAGGCGGTCGTATCGCTGCCGATCCCGTTGGTCTGGATCACGATCCAGTCCTTCATCAGCGTTGGAGCGTCGCCCACGGTCTGGCCGTTCTCCAGATAGCTGGCGGTCCAGGACTTGTCGCGGCTGAGGGTCTGGGTGTCTGGGTCCCAGAAGAACCGGTACGCCTTCTTCAGCATCGCCGTATAGATCGCAATCTTCCCGTCATAGGGCGCGATGATCGGAGGTGTCGCCGAATCCTCGGGAGCGACGAGAGTGTCCAGAACCTTGAGGGTGTCGGGATCGACCGCGACGAACGCCGACGGCTTCTGCTCGGGCCCGCCGGCCGACTGCGAACAACTCGCAAGTCCGCCGCCGCCCTGCTGGTTGCAGTTCTCGGGTCGGTTCTGACTCCTGAGGATGATCGTGCCGTCGGGCGCGACGGTCAGCTCCTTGTAGTTGATCGAACGCGGAGTGACGGGACCCGGGCTTGGCAGGTTCTGCGACTTGACGATCCCGCCGGTGTCGCGATCGAGGAGGACGATCTTGTGGCTCCAGGCGAAGACGATCTTGCCGTTGTCGAGAATGTTGAGGTTCGTACCGCCGACGAATACGTCGCTACCGGTATTGATGTTGTCGACGTAGGTGCGCCACACCTGGTCCCCGGTTATCGGGTTGATCCGGGCCACGTACGGGCCGCCCGCCGATCGCCCCGTGTTCGCCGGCGGCGCTCCGCCGACGATGTACGTCGCGTTCGGCCCATCGCTGTTGACGTAGTAGACGTTCGGATAGTTCGTCTCGGCCTTATACGTGTAGACGACGTTGGGCTCAGTCCGAGAGCCGAGGAAGTCGGCGCAGGGGAATATGCCGCTGCGTTGGGCGTCGGTCATCTCAGCGGCGTTCATCGCCGAGAAGTAGCCGGGAGTCGAGATCCCTTCCTGGCAACGCTGCTCCTTGTCGTAAAGGCTCAGATCCCCGGGGAGAGGGCCAACCGTCATCTGCTCCGATGGCGTTACGTTTCGGGCGGCCCCACTCAGGGCGGACACGTTGCCCGTCACATCTTGGGACGTCGTCAGCGCCGGGATCAATATCAGTGCCAGCAATCCGACGAGTACGAGGACCGCGGCCAGGAACGGCCTGACGATGTGCCAGATGCGCTTCACGATGCTGCTCCTTCGGATGTGGCGGCCGGTGGTTGCTCGGCGGCAGCCTGGCGCTCACGTTTACTGCGGTGCTGGCCGAGGACCATCGTCGCGCTTGCCAGGAATACCCAGACGACGAAGGCGATCCAGTGGGCGTAGAACCCGAGCCCGCCGGTCGCCGGGTTGAAGATTCCGCTCTGCGCGTACGGGGTCACGAAACCGAACACCGAGGCAACAGCGGCGAGCAGCGCCAGGAAGCCAAGCCACTTCGGCAGTCCGCCGGCCCTCAGCGTCACTTCTGCAACCCCCAGGTAGAAGACCGCGAAAGCACCGCCGCCGAACGCGAAGGAGAGCGCCGCCGCGGAATAGAGGGTCGGGACCGTCTCGCCCTGCGTCAGTGTTGTCGTGAGGGTCGAGGTGCCGGTCAGAACGAGGCCGACCATCGTCAGCGCCACGCCGACGACGGCACCGGCAGATGCGATTGCAGAGCCCCTCATGGGCCCGCCCTCGGCATCTCGGAGCGCGGACCAGAGCGTTCCCATGAACCAGAGGAAGACGACCAGCCCGATGCCGTTCAGCATCACTTGGGCCTTGATGCCGTTCAGGTGGTCGGCGAAGAAGGCGGGGGATGCCTCCGCGTTGGCGATGTTGGGGAGGCGCGGCGTGTTGCCACCGCTCGGATCTGTTTTGAGGAAGATCAGTGCCGCCGCCACGAACAGCAGTACGGCAAAGAGGCCGCTAAGCGCCCCCATCTGCTCCCAGTTTCGACTCTTCTCGCTCATGTGAGGAGAAGCTAGAGCGGCGACCCAAGGCGGACGTCGTCCCGGCGGGATGAATTTGCCCCCCCGCACCGAGCGGCTTTCGTATTCATCCGGTCGGGGGGATGCGCTTCGCCCTACCGGGCGCAAAGCTGTCCTCGATGGACGGCCCCTCCGCGTCACTGACCCAGGAACCGACGATCGAGCAGGCGAACGAGCTCATCCGCAGCCGCTCGTTCATCGGTCTGCTCGTCCTGGCATCGATCGTCGGCGTCGTCGTGTCGATCGCGGCGTGGTGCTTCCTCGAGGGCACCTACCAGCTGCAGAAGCTCCTGTTTGAGACGATTCCCGGGGATCTCGGCTCCGGGGACCCTCCGTTCTGGTATCTGCTGATCGTGCTTGGGCTGGCGGGCCTGATCGTCGGCCTCGCGATCGACCGCTTTCCCGGCCGCGGCGGCCACGTTCCCGCCGACGGGCTGCAGACCGGCGGCCCCACCCCGCAGGGACTGACCCTCGTCGGTGTCCTGGTCGCCGGGGTCGCGACGATCGGCCTCGGCTTCGTTCTCGGCCCGGAGGCCCCGCTGATCGCACTCGGCTCCGGGCTCGGCGTCGCGCTCGTGCGCGGCGCCCGCAAGGACACCCCTGAGCAGGCTCTGATGGTCGTGGCCGCGGCCGGCAGCTTCGCCGCGGTCTCGTTCCTGTTCACCTCGCCGATCATCGCCGCGGTGATCGTGATCGAGGCCGCCGGCATCGGCGGGGTCAAGCAGCGCATCGTCTTGCTTCCCGGCCTGCTTGCCGCGGGGATCGGGAGCCTCGTCTCGATCGGCATCGGCAGCCTCAGCGGGCTGAGTTCGAGCGACTACTCGCTGGGCGCGCTGCAGCTCCCTCAGTTCGACCAGCCCACCCTTCCGGAGTTCGCCTGGACGATCCCCCTCGCGATCGTCGTCGCGATCGGGGCTCAGCTCGTGCTCGGCCTCGGGCGAACGACCAAGCGCGCCGCTGAGGGCCGCCCGGTGACGGTGGCCGTAACGGCCGGCATCCTGATCGCCTGCTTCGCCGCCCTGTTCGCGCTGACCACGGACGAGAGCCCGGTCGCGGTCCTGCTCTCCGGCCAGGATGCGCTGCCCGATCTGGCCGCGCACGCCGACAATTGGGCAACGGGAACGCTCCTGCTCCTGCTGCTCTGTTCAAGGGTCTCGCCTACGGTCTGTCGCTCGGCAGCTTCCGCGGCGGCCCGACGTTTCCGGCCCTGTTTCTCGGCGCGGCCGCAGGAATCATCGCCGCTGACCTACCCGGGATGTCGACGACGCCCGCTATCGCCGTCTGCATGGCGGCGGCGACGGTCGCGGTCCTCGGCCTGCCGCTGGCCTCATCGCTTGTCGTCATCCTGCTCACCGCAAGCTCCGGCCCGGGAGCCATGGCGTTGGTCATAGTCGCCGTCGTCGTCGCCCACGTCTTCATGCTCAGACTCGACGGTCGTCGGCGTACGTTCGGAGACGAGCTCGATCCTGTCGTCGATGGCGGTCTCAGGGGCGCTGGCCAAGGAGCCGTGAGGTCGGGCATTGGGCACCAAGCCCGCGTTCTGGTGCCCAAATCCAACCCAATCCCCGGTAATCCACGGCTATCCGCGCTCGGCCGCTAGTCGAGCCGCTGGCCCACACACCGCTTGCCAGAGCCGATTCCCCGGCCTCAACGGCCCCAACGCCTCCCCGCATCGCACCCAGGAGGTCGCCGGTTCGAGCCCGGCTAGCTCCACTCCCGGAACCTCGGAAGCCATGCCGTTAGCTGGTGTGTTCTGACTTGCTGAAGGCAGCGTTCGATCGGCGCACCGGAGGCGACGACCTGAATATCCTTTCCATCGTCGGTCCATCTGGGCCGGGCAAGTCAACCCCTCACTGGAGCCCCGATGAGAAGAGCTGCTGCCGTTTCATTCCTGACCGCTGCCGTCCTGGCGGGTTCTGCGACAGCGAGCTTCGCGGGACTTCCAAGCGTCAAGAACCCTGTGATCAAGGTTCCCGGCAGCATCGCCGGCGTCAAGCTCGGCATGGCCCAGGACCAGGCCACGAAGAAGTGGGGCAATTCGGGCAAATGCATCAAGACCGGGGCACAGAACGCCTACACGAACTGCGAATACAGGAAGGCACGCAACCCGGGGCTCGGCCGAGCCATCTTCGGGATCGTCCCCGGGGGCGGCGTCTACACGGCGCAGATCTCCGGAACCCCCACGGGTGAGACCTTCGGGCGCATAACAGCTGGTCCGCTTCTGAAGTACAAGACCGAGGAAGGCCTTGGCTTGGGGGACAAGCTGAGCAAGTTCGAGCGCCTGTACCCCTCGGCTACCCGGTTCTCCCTTTACGACTGGGTGATCGGGAAGCCGGGGCAGAAGATGCACTTCACCTTCTCGGAAGGCGATGTGCCCCGCCTCGTCGCCATCTATCTCCTCATCATCTGAGTCCACGGCGGAGACTTGGCGAATCGCTTCGCGAGGCGCCGTGATCGCGGCCGGCCGTGGACCGCGGGGCGCTTGTTTGAGCTGAATAGCAAGGGCATTCACCCCCACACCTCCCCACATCGCACCCAGGAGGTCGCCGGTTCGAGTCCGGCTAGCTCCACTTCACGTATCGCCGGCCTTCGTCGATTCCGAAGTCGCGTCAATCGCGCATGAACCAGGCCCGGACCTGGGCCTCGTGGTCGACATATGGCTCCCCGGAGACGTCGACGATCACCTTGTCGATCGAGCCGCCCGTGAAACGGAACGGAGCCTTGTAGTCGGGAGTCACAGGTGAGGCGCTGTCACGGCCGACGCAAATCCCGTCGCCGACGAGGCAGAACACGCCGGGCTGGGTGACGATCTCGGCGTTTCCGACTTCATCGTCGTCGATGTAGAGGCTGAGCGTGCCGACGAAACCCGGCATGGCGGGGTCCTCGTTCTTGCCCGTCATCGTGAATTCAGCTGCATAGACGTGCTCGCCGGGAGTGATATCGCGGTCCGCTACCACGTCCTGAATGTGGGTCCCGACCCAGTTGAACGCGTAGCGGAGACGGCCATCCTTGACGTAGAGACTGTGACCGCCCGCCACGCCACCGTGGGCGTAGATGACGCCCTGCGCGTCGCTTGAATCAATCTCGACGCCGGCCGCGATCTTGTAGGAGCGACCCGTGATCCGAACGCCCCCCTCTTCCGGGACATCGGCGCAGTCGGGGAAGTAGACGTACCGCTCCCGGTCCTTAGCGGCATGGGGTCGATCCGCGAGTACCTGCTCGAGGGCGGTTCGGTCGTCGAGCGGCAGTCCGTTGTAGATCCCTGCGTTGTAATACCAGAGGGCCTTGAGTTCGTTGAGCCGTACCGGCTCCTTCTCGGCCAGGTCGTTCGACTGCGCGCGGTCCTCCTCGAGGTTGTAGAGCTCCCATACGTCCTGATCGAACTTTCCCCATCCGCTGAGCGGCGGGTGGAGGGTGCAGGCGAGCCAACCCTTGTGGTAGATCGAGCGCTGGCCCAGCATCGCGTAGAACTGGGTCTCCTTCCCCGGCGCCCCGACGTCGGTGATCGACGCAGCGAAGCTCTCTCCCTCGATCGCGCTCTGCTGATACCCCTTGATCACCTCGGGCGGCTCGACGCCGAGCAACTCATAGATCGTCGGTGCGATATCTACGGCGTGGACGTACTGCCCTCGCGGTTCGGCGTCGGCTTGGATCTTCGCCGGCCAGGCCATGAAGCACATGTCCGCAACCCCGCCCTCGTAGCCGGCCCAGCGCTTCCAGTACGGAAACGGTGTGTCGAACGCCCATGCCCAGCCGGTGGTGTAGTGGTTATAAGACGAGGGGGTGCCGAGCTCGTCGATGTGCGGGATCGTCACCTCGGTCGAATCGGCGATCCCATTGAAGAAGCGCCACTCGTTGAACGAGCCGTTCGGGCCGCCCTCGCCGCTGCCGCCGTTGTCGGAGACGACGACGATCAGCGTGTTGTCGAGCTGCTCGGATTCCTCGAGGTAGTCGAGTACCCGACCGAGCTCGTGGTCGGTGTAGGAGATGTAGCCGGCGAACACCTCCGCCATGCGCGAGAAGAGGCGCTGCTCGTCCGCGCTCAGCGAGTCCCAGGGTCGAACGGTGTCGAGGATCGGCCAAGGCTGTCCGTCCGGACCCTTCGCGGCAGGTTCGCCATGTGGGTTGATCTTCGAGAGCTCGGTGTCCTCGGGCAGCAGCCCGAGCTCCTTCTGCCGCTGGAGGATCTCGGAGCGAATCGCCTCGTAGCCCTGGTCGAACTTGCCCTTGTACTTGTCCGCCCACTCCTTCGGCACGTGATGCGGTGCGTGCCCGGCCTGGGAAGCGAGGTACATGAAGAATGGCTTGTCGGGATCGATGGCCTTCGTGTCGCGGATGAACTCGATCGCCCTGTCGGATAGGTCCTTGGAGAGGTGGTAGCCCTCATCGGGCGTTGCGGGCGCATCGATCTGGTGATTGTCGTGGACGAGGTCTGGATACCAGCTGTTGGACTCCCCCCCGAGGAACCCGTAGAAGCGCTCGAACCCACGTCCAAGTGGCCAGCGCCCCTTGAACGATGCGAGGGTCGTCTCGTCGCCGGGGGTCAGGTGCCACTTGCCGACGCAGTAGGTGCTGTAGCCCTGCTCGGCCAACACCTCGGAGATCATTCCGTTCTCGAAGGGAATGCGAGTGGAGATTCCCGGGAAGCCCGACCCGAATTCCGCGATCGTCGCCATCCCGTTCGAGGTGGCGTTGCGGCCAGTCAGCAGAGAGGCTCGCGTCGGGGAGCACAGCGCGGTCGTGTGGAAGTTCGAAAAGCGAACACCCATGTCCGCGATGCGTCGCATATTCGGGGTCTCGACAGGACCGCCGAACACGTCCATGGTTCCGTAGCCGATGTCATCCCACGAAAGCAGCAGGACATTGGGCGCGCCCTCGGCGGCCTGCGGTGGCAGGAACGGAGCCCAATCGCCCTCTGAATCCCTGATGTCGAGAGCGATCTTTCCGTTGAAATCTTTGGCCATGAATCGTCCTATCTGTCTCGTGATGACTAGGCGGGCGTTCCGGTCAGCATCTCAAGTCCCGCACCAGACGCGCATCACCTGAATCAGATGAACCGGAGGCGCCCGACCTCAGCTCAGCACGCTCGCCGCCGTGGCGACGCGGTCGACGACCTCGGCGCTGCCGGTGAGGTGATCCGAGCAATCAGATCGAGATCGAAATTGGGAAAGTGACCAGCCAGGCGAACGTGCAAGTTGAAGATCGTCTTCAACCAGTTCTCCCCAAAGGAAACGTGGGTGAACGTAATCGAGATCCCTGGCGCGACGAGCAGCCAGACTTGCCTCCTGGCCTACAGCGATGGCGGGTTCGTTCGGAAGTAACTGCCGCGCTGCCGCTCGAGCGAGTAGGCGGAGTAGCGCTTCGCGGTGGAGCAGCGGTCCATGGCCAAGGTGCGCTCGAGTTTCCGATCGCCGTGTTCACGGGCGAACGCCCAGCTAGTGATAATGCGTGGCCGCGATTTGGAGCACAAGCCTCGACGGTGTAGGTTCGCCCAATGAGAGTTCGACTGCTGATCGCGATCGGTGCAATCCTCGCTCTGACGGCGCTCGCGGGGGTCGCCTCCGCCTCGAAGCTCAATCACATCAAGACCGGGTACTACGAGGCTGGCATTGATGGGAAGGGCTCATTCTCGGTCGGCGTGTGGGACGTCACCAAGACCCAGGGCAAGTACGCGATGACCGTCGACCCCATGTACAACGGCATATACCCGCCTGACTCGAACAAGTGCGGGAGTGACCTCCCGCTGACGCAGACCGAGATCCCGCTCTCGAAGAACTTCAGCTTCGCCGTACGCGACGAGGAGCCGACCACGCTTCCGAACGGCCACCCTGGGACGCGGAAGGTCAAGTGGACCGGCCATTGGATCACGAGCCACAGTGCCAAGGGCAAGGTCACGATCACCGTCGGCAAGTGCACCGACAAGCGTAAGTGGGGCGCTAGCGGCGGGTTCTAGCTCAGGGTGTCCCTTCGGAGTGCCTGCGGCTTCGGCCGTGCAAATAAGGCCACGGCGATCGTTCGCAGCCAGGGCCGACTTAGTGCGATTGGCTGGGAGCCGGCCGACCTCTACAACCCGAGACCGGCGCGCTCCGCCACGCCTGCGCACAGGCAAATTGATTTGGGCACCAGCCCCGTTCTGGTGCCCAAATCCACTCCAATCCCGGTCATTTCAGAGGTATCCGTTTCAGCCGCCGGGCGAGCCCGCGGACAACTCCCCCCGCTTGCTAGAGCCAAGTCCCCGCCCACAAGGGCCACAACACCTCCCCGCATCGCACCCGGAGATCGCCGGTTCGAGTCCGGCTGGCTCCACTCACCCAGAACCTCAAAGGCACCCCGTTCAGGCCCCTCCGCCGGAATGAAGTCAGGTTCGACAGTTCGCGAGGACGTTGCCAGTGCCTACCAGAGGCGTGTGAGCGGGCGGTGGGGAGCCGCTTGGTCGAGCACGCCCTCAAGAGCGCTGCGCATGGCGCAGACCGTCGGCCCGCCGATCGCTTGCGCCAGGTCACTTTCCATCTGGTCCTGGACCTTCGCAGCGGTTTGGAGCAGCGCGTTTCCGCGCTCGGTTCGCCGAAGGAGCTGGGCGCGGCCGTCGCTGGGGTGATCGATCCTTCGCAGATAGCCGCCCCGTTCCAGTTGGGAGGCGAGTTTGGCTGCGGCTTGCTTGGTGATTCCTAGGTGGACACCGAGCTGTGAGGCGGTGGCACCCTCTGGCCCCAAAGCCAGCATGGCGTACCCGTACGCAGGACGAAGATCCGGATAGCCCTCGGCGGCGAGCGTCTCATTGAGGCGCTGCACTGACATCTGCGTCGCAGCGCTGAGGAGGCGAACTAAGGGCAAGGACTCGGCCACGCAGGAGAGTCTAGACAACCGGGTTGACCTTCTGTTACAGTTTCGACAACCATGTTGTCTATATTGAAGGAGTCGTCATGAAGATCGCCGAGTTGTCGTCCCGGCGCCACGAGACGCCGAACGCTGTCATGTACACCTACGCAAGCCGCCACGTGACCGGCTCGGAACTCGCCGTCTGGCGCGTCGAGATGGAGCCCGGCGCTGCCGGCCCGGTCCATGCGGTTGATGTCGAGCAGATCCTGGTCGTACTCGAAGGCGTACTGGAGCTTGACGTTGATGGGACCACGACCGACCTGGGGCCCCACGGGTCCAAGGTCCTTCCCGCCGACGTGCAGCGGCGGCTGACGAACAACTCGCCTGGCTCCGCGGTCGCCATCGTGTGCAGCCGCTCGGGGGCCCGTGCCAGCACCGCAGAGCGGCGCAACGTGACGATCCCCTGGGCGGAGTAGCTCTCATCGAAGGGCTGGCGATCGGAGATGTGGATCGTTCCGGCCGACGGACCCCGAACCGCTTGTAGCGCCACATCCTCGGTCTCGGACGTTCAACGCCTCCCCCGCATCGCACCCAGGAGGTCGCCGGTTCGAGTCCGGCTGGGTCCACCCTCCACGCCCGGACGGCAGGCCGGTCGCCGAAGTCGAGCGATGAATCCGCGCGAGTGGGTAGGTCTCTACCGACATGAGCGACAGAAAAGTGATTCTCAAGATGGTCGTGTCCCTCGATGGGTTCGCCACGAGCCCCGATGGGACCCACGAGTGGATGTTCGAGTACTTCGGCGACGACTCGGCCGGGTGGAACCTCCGCGCGCTCGACGCGGCGGGCGTCCACGCGATGGGCCGGTGCAGCTACGACATCATGGGCCCACACTGGACCGCGTCCGAGGGCCCGATCGCCACCTCGATGAACGAGAAGCCGAAAGCCGTCTTCTCCCGCACCCTGACGGAGGCGGAGTGGGGACCGGTCGAGATCTTCGGGGAGGACCTTGCGGCGGACATCGCCGAGCTCAAGGCCGCGTGACGACGAGGGCACGATCCTCGTCCACGGCGGCCCCACCTTCGCCAAGTCCTTGACCGGCCTCGGCCTCGTCGACGAGTTCCAGCTGACGACGGTGCCGATTGCGATCGGGGCGGGGCGCAGCCCGTTCGCCGACCTCGTCGAGCACCTGCAGCTTGAGGTCGTCGAGGAAGAACGCTTCAAGAGCGGAGCGCTCGCACAGATCCTCGTGCCGAAGGGCTGAGCCTCTATCTAGCCGGCCCGGCGGTACCGGATGTGCGTCGCGAGCGGCGAGTGCAGGACCTCCGCCGGCTCCATGCCGAGCGACTCGACGCCGTCGAAGATCCGCTCGCCCGACCCGAGCAGGACCGGGGCGACGTCGAGGGTCAGCTCGTCGACGACCCCGGCGATCAGCGCCTGCCGCACGGTCGAGGCGCCGCCGGCGATGTCGACGCCGTCGTCGCCGGCCGTCTCGAGCGCCTGGGAGTAGGCGTCGTCGAACCCCCCGGTGACGAAGTGAAAGCTCGTCCCGCCCTCCATCTCGATCGGCTCGCGGGCGTGATGGGTGAGCACGAATACGGGCGCGTGGTAGGGCGGCTCGGGTCCCCACCAGCCGCGCCAGTCCTCCTCCCACTCGCCGCGGATCGGGCCGAACATGTTGCGGCCCATCACGTAGGCGCCGCGGGGGCGCATCAGCCAGCCGGCCGCCGTTTCGTCGGCGTCGTTGGCGCGCTCGTCGCCGAGGTGCCAGGCGTGCAGCTCCATGCCGCGCCTGCCGAGCGGGTCGTCGCGGCTCTGGTCCGGCCCGGCGACGAAGCCGTCGAGCGAGATCGACATGTGACACGTGGTCTCCTGCATTGACACCCTCCCTGTTGGTCACGACTCGGGCACGAACCCTAGGACGCCGATGATTTCGCCGCGCCGCCGCGGTCTCAGACTCGAACCAACCGAAACGGAGCGAAGATGGCCAAGGTGGACGAGAGTGAACAGACGCTGACCGAGGTGGCCGACGGCGTCTGGGTGCGGCAGAGCGAATGGGTCTGGACCAACTCGATCGTGGTGCGCGGGGACGACGGGCTGATCGTGATCGATCCCGGCATCCACGGCGCCGAGATGAGCGCGCTCGCCGACGACATCGACCGGCTCGGCATTCCGGTCGTCGCCGGGTTCTCCACCCATCCCCACACCGACCACCTGCTCTGGCACTCCCGGTTCGGCGACGTGCCCCGCTACGCCACGGCCGCCGGCGCCGAGTTCGCCGCCGAAACCAGGGAGCAGCAGCTCGAGGGGCCGGAGGAGGACGGCTGGGTCGACGTCCCCCTCGACCTGATCGCGCTCGTCACCCCGCTGCCCGCGGACGGCGGACCGGTGCCGGGCGAGATCATCGAACACAGGGCCCACTCGATCGGCCATGCGGCGATCCTGCTTCCCGATCGTGGCGTCCTGATCGCCGGCGACATGCTCTCCGACGTCCTGATCCCACTCTTCGACTCGTTCCAGGACGATCAGGTCGGCGCCTACGAGACGGCATTCGACCTGCTCGGTGCGGTGATCGATCGCGTCGACGTCGCGATCCCCGGCCACGGGTCCGTGGCCGAAGGGCCGGAGGTTGCCGCCCGCTTCACCGCCGACCGCGCCTATGTCGACGCGCTGCGGCGAGGCGAGGAACCGGACGACCCGCGGATGGACGTGGACTGGATGTCTGGCCCCCATCAGTCGAACGTCGAGCAGGTCGGTGATCTTGATGGCTGAGCGCGGTCCGGTGCTGATCTTCTCGATGAGCGTCTCGGTGGACGGCTTCATCGCCGACCGCACCGGCGGGTTCGACTGGTCGATCCCGAGCGACGAGCTGTTCCGGTTCCACCTCGAGCGGGTCAGCGAGCTCGGCGCCTGCATCTGCGGCCGCAAGCTCTACGAGACGATGCTGCCCTGGGAGACGGATCCGGCGATGCGCGAGGACGGGCTGAGGGCGGAGTTCGCCGACGCCTGGTCGGCGATCCCGAAGGTCGTCTTCAGCCGCACGCTCGAGAGCGTCGAGGGCAACGCCCGGCTAGCCGAGGGATCGCTGGCCGACGAGATCGCCGGGACGCTCGGCGCGACCGGCCGGGCTGTCGAGATCGGCGGTGCCGGTCTGGCATCGGAGGCCTTCGAGCTCGGGCTCGTCGACGAGCTGCGCATGTTCCGCTGCCCGATCGTCGTCGGCGGCGGCACCCCTTATCTGCCGCCGGTCGCCGAGGCCGTGTCGCTGGAGCTGGTCGAGACCAGGGTGTTCAAATCCGAGGTGATCTACGAGTGCTACCGCCGCGCCGGCGCCGTCACCTCGGATACATCTGATCCATCGCGCGATACAGCTTGCCGGCCGTGAAGTCTCGCTTGCTGAGCGGCACGATCCGATAGATGGCCTGGCCGTCCGCCAGCCCGGCCGAAAAGTCGTAGCGCTGGGTGATCGTCCCGTCCGGAGCGAAGCCAGTGGCCTTGGTGTTTCCCCCCCAGGCGACGATCCAGCCACGGCTGCGGGTCTTGCGGGCACCTCCGCAGCACCACGTAGTCGTGACCTCCGGATCGCTCAGCGCTTGAACAAGGGTGGCGACGCCAGCCTTTTCGTTGATCTTGTACTCCACCGCCCGCGGGGCGCGGATGCAACTCGGACCGGGAGGGCGACCACCACAGGCAGGGTCGGTCTCGTCGTCGTAAACCGTGAGGTATCCGTTCTTGTCGAGCCGCGCATCATGCTGGCCACCGAGGGGATAGTCCCCGTAGGGGTCGTTCTTGACCTCGAGGCTCTCGGGCGTTTGCGTGCCGCCGAGCTTCCAGTTGATTTCACCGGTCGCGCGGTCAATGTTGTACACGGCATCGGCGTGCCGGAAGGAAACCGTCAGCGAGTCGCCCGTCTTGTCGACGGAGTTGATGTGGAGGATGTCGTAGAAGGGTCCCTTGAGCACCGGCCACCAGCGTCCGGTTTCGTCGAGGCCGATGTGCTCCGCGCTGCGCCATGACCACTTGACCTCGCCCTTGGGATCGACCTCCTGGATTACCGGGTCAAACACTGCTGCGTCCGACTCGTGCCCATACGGACTCAGGTCGACGGGCGCGCGACCCTCGTAGGCCATGACGAGGGAGTTCCCGTTGGGAAGCCTCTGCATGTCATGCAGGTCCGTGTTGAGACCGACCGCTCGGATCTCGTCTTTGACCTTGCCATTCAGACCCACCTCCACGTAAGCGGCTTCTGGGTCGGTCCCGTATGGGCCGACCGTCCCGTTCGTCCACCACGACAAGTTGCCATTCGGCAGGAGCTTCGCGTCGTTGAGACTGCGCGGCACCCGCAGCCACCATGCCGGCACTCCGTTGCGGTCGAAGATCACCGCATAGCCGGCGAGCCCCATCAGTTCCCACTTCGGCACCGGGCCGCCGCGGCGCTCGAAGGTGTATGCCGGGAAGTCCTGCGGGAGGCAGCGGATGACATACCGGCCATGGGCGCTGCCGTTGCGGGCATGAATCACCATTGCGGACCCAGGATCGAGGCGAACGCCGGCGTGGAACATGCCCCGTCGCGACTTGTCGTCGTCGATCCGGACCCTGGTGCCGTGCCGGGCGACGACTTCTGTACGCGTCCGCGCGCCCTCACACCTCGTGACGTATCGGCTTACGGCGGGATCGAAGGCGGGAAATAGTTCGGGCGCCGTGGTCAGCTTCAGGTCATCCGCGTGGAGCCTTGCGGCATCAGCAGAAGGTACGAGCAGCGCACAGGCGAGACAGGCCGCGACAACGACGATTCCGATCGGCTGAAGCAACCGCGGACCTCGCTTCCGAGAAGCATTCATCCACCGAAAGATACTCGGACGCGGGACGATTTCCGCAGTTCTATGGGCCCGAGTCAGTCGCGGGCCATGTCGTCGATCGCGACCGTGAGGGCCAGGATCAGGGCCTCGTCCTCGCCCGCGGCGATCTCGACGCCGTAGGTCTCGCGGACCCGGAACCACTTCTTCGACACCGTCGCGATCGTGTCGCCGTCGCGCTCGATCTCGTACTCGTGCTGAAGCACGTTGCCGTGCGCCTTCAGGTCGTCGCCGTTCTCAACCTCGATCGCGAAACGGTCGCGGATGCCGACGAGCGCCTTGTGGACGGTGGCGAGAGTGTCGCCGTCGCGCTCGACCTTCATCTTGTCGCGGACACTGAGCTTCTTCTCCCGGATCTTCGCGACCTCGTTGCCGGAGGTGTCCTCGAGGACGAACGTGTTGCGGGCCCGCAGCGCCTTGCCGTTGACCTTGAACACCTTCTCGCCCCCGTCGTCCTCGATCCACGAGTCGTCGCCGATCGCGACCAGCTTCTCGTGCATCTGAAAGCGCCGGCCCTCCGGCACGTCGTCGCGGTTTCGCAGCAGGCCCATGGGCGTGTCCTCTCTCGTCGCGGGCGGGCGGCCATCCTACGCCGACGTCCGTCTCACGTTGCCTGAGTCCCCGAGGTGCCGCGGCGTCACGCGTACCGCCAGGGCCTCGCGGGTAGGCGGAGGACGTGTCCCACCGACTCGGCTTCGCGGTCAAGGTCCTTGCGGACGGCGGCCTCCCCTCCCACGACACCCGGCGCTGGCAGTCCGGGCCGCACCTGAGCGTCTCGCTGGAGCGCCTTCGGGCGATATTCGATTACCTGGAGGCCAACGACGTGCGGATGTACCGGATGGCATCGGGCCTCGTCCCCTACGGCAGCCATCCCCAGATGGAGACTTTCCACGGCCAGGTTGAGGAATGCTCGGCGGAGCTTGCGGCGCTCGGCGAGCGGGCGCAAGCTGCCGACCTGCGCCTCTCGTTCCACCCCGGTCAGTACGCGGTCCTGAACTCGGAGGACGAGGGGGTCCGCGCCGCCGCGGCGCTCGACGTCGAGCTGCAGGCGTCGGTGCTGGAGGCGATGGGGCTCGGGCCGGAAGCGGTGGTCGTGCTCCACGTCGGCGGGGTCGGCGACGACAAGCGGGCGGCGATCGATCGTTTCGTGGCCGGCTTCGAGGGGCTCGGCGAGGTCGCCCGCTCGCGACTGGTGATCGAGAACGACGACGGCCGGTTCGGGCTCTCCGATGTCCTCGGGGTCTCCGAGCGCACCGACCTCCGCGTCGTCTGGGACATCCTCCATCACCGCTGTTACGACCCGGATCGGATCCCCGTCGCCGAGGCACTCGATCAGGCGCTCGCGACCTGGCCCAACGGTCAGGTCCCGAAGATCCACTACTCGTCGCCGCGAACCGCGGTCGAGGAGCGGAAGACGAAGAAGGGGCGACGCGTCGAGCGACGCCCGGTTCTGCCGCCGCTCCGTGCCCACGCCGACCTGATCGATCCGATCGGGTTCGAGGACTTCCTGCGCGGTCCGGCCGCCGGCCGGGACTTCGACATCATGCTCGAGGCGAAGGTCAAGGATCTCGCCCTGCTGCGACTCCGCGAGCAGCTCGGCGATCGCGGCTTCGTCTGGCGCAACGGCCGGATCGAGCCGGGCGGGTCGAGGTCATGACGGGCCGGGAGCCGGTGCACGCGGCCGACGCCCGCAAGGCGATCCTCGACCTCCTCGCGGAGCGCGACGCCGGCAAGACGATCTGCCCGTCCGACGCCGCCCGCGCGCTCGGAGGCGACGACGGCTTCCGGCCGCTCATGGACATCGTGAGGGACGCGGCCGGCGAGCTCGTCGGCGAGGGACGGATCGAGGTGACCCAGCGCGGTGAGCCGGTCGACCTCGACGGTGCCAAGGGCCCGATCCGGCTGCGGACCGTGGCGAAGCGCGACGACCCGGGGTAGGTTCGAGCGGTGAGCAACCGCCCCGGCCCTGCGCCCCGCCCGTGATCGACCCGCTCCGCCGCTGGGCCGAACACGGCTACAAGCCCGACTACGCGGGGCTGCTCACCTACTCGGGCCTCCCATACACCGAGAATCCGGCCGAGCTCGCCGGCGTCGACGTCGCGATCGTCGGAGCGCCGACCGACGACCTCGTCTCCGAGCGTCCCGGCGCCCGATACGGGCCGCGGGCGATCCGGTCCGCGAGCAGTCTCGCCGGCCCCCACATCGAGGCCGGGGTCGACGCGCTGTCGACGCTGAAGGTCCTCGACTTCGGCGACGCCGCGGTGACGCCGGGCGATCCGGTGCGCAGCCACGCCGCGATCGAGGAGACCGTGGGCGCGGTGGTCGCGGCGGGGGCTCTCCCGATCGTTCTCGGCGGCGACCACTCGATCGCCGAACCCGACGTGCGTGCGGCGGCGGCCGGGCGCGGTCCCGTCGGCCTGATCCAGTTCGACACGCACACCGACACCTGGCCCGACGTCCTCGGCGCGGAGCTGTCGCACGGGACGCCGATGTTCCGGCTCGTCGAGGCGGGGATCGTCGATCCGACCCGCTACGTGCAGATCGGCATCCGCGGCTACACCCACGACGAGGAGGTCTGGGCCTGGCAGCGCGAGCGCGGCATCGTCACCTTCCCGATGCACGAGGTCCGCGAGCGCGGCATCGACGCGGTCCTCGCCGACGCGGTCGCGACGGTCGGAGCGGAGCCCGCTTTCCTCAGCGTCGACGTCGACGTGCTCGACCCCGCCTTCGCCCCGGGCACCGGCACGCCCGAGCCCGGCGGAATGGCTTCGCACGATCTGCTGCGTGCCTGTCGCATCGTCGCGTCCTCGGTCGAGCTGATCGGCGCCGACGTCGTCGAGGTGCTCCCGGAGAACATCGGCGCCCGCGACATCACCGCCCAGGTCGCCGACCGGGTCGTCCGCGAGATCCTCACCGGGATCGCGATCCGGCGCGCCGGCGGCTGACGCCCGTTCAGCCCTCCGGCCGGGCCTCCTCGTCGCGGCGCTTGACGAGCAGCCACCGTGGGCTGCCCGGTCCGCCCGTCCGCTGCAGGGCGAAGCCGCCGCGAAGCTTCGATCCATGGAGGACGAAGACGGCGTGGCCGCGGCCGATCGCCTCCGGCCACCGGACCCGGCCGCCCTGCTCATAGCCGCCCTCGTCCCAGACATCAGCGTCGTCTTCCGAGGGGGCCGCAAGCTCGATGGCCATCCGCTTCGCCGCCGGGTCGAGCGACGGCGCCTTCGGGACGGCCCAGGCGCGGACGGCTCCATCGACCTCGAGGCGCAGTTCGTACCCGCGCTCGGCCTCGGCGACGACGAACCGGCCGGCATCGACGCCGCGGATCGCGAACTGCTCGTGGCCCTCGGGCTTGACCGGCTCGACGACGACCTCCTTGACCTCGGCACCGGGCGGTCCCTCACGGAGGAACTGCTCGAACGCCGCGACCGCCTCGGCATCGCCCTCGGCGTGGACGCCGATCGAGCCGTCGTCGAGGGCGCGCACCCACCCCATCACCCCGAGCTCGCCGGCGCGGGCGACGGCGGCGTCGCGAAAGCCGACGTCGCGAACCGTCCCCTCGACGGTGGCGCGGAATGCCTCCCCTCGGGCTGCCTTGGCCATCGGCCGAGGCTACCGCCGCGTTAGGGTGAGCCGATGAGCGACTTCTCCAGGATCAACCTTCGCGAAGACGTCGACGACCTGTCGAAGGGCAGCGAGCGCGAGGGGAAGATCGAGGCCCGCTTCGGCCGCTCCGCGCTCGAGGCCGAGCAGATCGGCGTCAGCTTCTTTCGCTACGAGCCCGGCTTCCGGGCACCCTTCGGTCACAAGCATCGCGTTCAGGAGGAGGCCTACGTCGTCGTCGGCGGCTCTGGGCGGATGAAGGTCGGCGACGAGGTCTTCGAGCTGCGTCAGTGGGACGCGATCCGGGTGGCCCCCGAGGTCGGCCGCGCGTTCGAGGGCGGCCCCGAGGGACTGGACCTGATCGCCGTCGGCGGGCCGAAGCCCGAAGGCGGCGACGGCGAGTCCGCCGGCGAGAACTTCTGGCCTGGGGACTGACGGCGAGGATTCGCCATCCGTCCGCCGACCCGCGATGATCGTGGGGATGGCACCAGCAGACGGTGATCGGGGAGAGGATCCGCAGCCCGGTGCCGATGATCTGAGCGCCGAGCTCGGCGCGACGCCCGAGGACGAGGAGGCGATCGCGATGCTGCTCGGCCTCGGGGTCTCCGCGACCGCGATCCGCGAGGCGTTCGCGCGGGGCCGGATCGAGGACGCCATCTTCGATCCGGCACTCGATCCGGCTCGCGGTCGCCGCACCGTCTCACCCCGTGACATCGAGGAAAAGGGTGGCCTGCAGATCGCCGAGACGCAGATGATGGCGCTCAGCTTCGGGCTCCGGGCACCGGATCCGGAGGAGCCGTACTTCACTCCTGAGGAGGGGGAAGCGCTGCGGCAGATCGGCGAACTGCGCCGGATCTGGCCGCCCGAGGTCTACCTGCGGGTGGCCCGCGTCTACGGCGAAACGCTCGCCCGCGTCGCCGAGGTCGAGTTCGAGGCTTTCCGGCACGAGGTCGAGGAACCGCTTCGGGCCGCAAGCGCCGGCTCGCTTTCCGCGCTGCCGGCGATCCACGAGGCGTTCGGCAGCCTCCTCCCCCTGACTGATCCATTGATTCTGGGCGTCCATCGGAGGCGGATCGAGCTCGAGATCGCGCAGGCCGCCGTGCGCGAAGCCGAACGTCACGCCGAGTCGGGAGTACTGCCGGGGGCGGTCAACGTGACGCTCGGCTTCTGCGATCTCAAGGACTTCACGGCCTATGCCGAGGACCGGGGCGACGAGGTCGCGATGGCGGCGATCGAGCAGTACGCCAGGACCCTCACCGCGGAGTTGGGCGACAACGGCATCGTCGTCAAGGCGATGGGCGACGGCTACATGCTCTCGTTCCCAACCCCGAAGCAGGGTGTGGCGGCGCTGCAGCGGCTGATCGAGCGGATGCGAGCCGAGTGCGACATCGGCGTCCACGCGAGCATCCATTACGGCGTTGCCCTATATCGCGACGGCGACTACTTCGGGCGCAGCGTCAACCTCGCCGCACGGTTGCTCGCCCTCGCCGACCGCGACGAGCTGATCGCGAGCCGGGCGGTCGTCCTCGCCACCAGCGGCGACTTCGATTGGGAGCCGGCCGGGAAGCACACGCTCCGCGGCGTCGGCGAGGCGGTCGAGGTCTCCAGGCTCGTCATCGGCGCCGACGGTTCACCCGGCTCCACGCGGGTAGTCTGAGCCCATGGCCGACGACGACGAGTTGTTCGGAGCCGAGCACGTCCGCGTCTATCGCGAGACGAACGGCGAGCGCGGGTACCACTGGCGCGGGACGACGATCCTGCTGCTGACGACGACGGGCCGCAAGTCCGGCGAGCCGCGAACCACGCCGCTCATCCATCGCACGGACGGCGCTGATGGCGACACCTGGGTCGTAATCGCCTCGAAGGGCGGAGCGCCGGAGCACCCCGACTGGTTCGAGAACCTCGCGGCCGATCCCGACATCGAGATCCAGGTGCGCGACGAGCGCATCCCCGTCGCAGCGACGACCGCCGAGGGCGATGAGCGCGAGCGCCTCTGGAAGCTCATGACCGAGGTCTGGCCCGACTACGACACCTACCAGGCGAGCACCGACCGCGAGATCCCGGTCGTCGTGCTGACCCGCCGCTGACCCGATCCGCGCGTTCCCGGGGTCACTGCGGCCGCGGCCGCGTCGCTGCGATAGGTTCGATTCGTGAAATCGCGGGTGGTGATTCTCGGAGCCGGGTTCGGCGGACTCGAGCTGGCGACCATCCTCTCCGAGGAGTTCGGCGCGGACGCCGGCGTGACGCTGATCGACAAGAACGACGCCTTCGTCTTCGGCTACTCGAAGCTCGACGTGATGTTCGGGCGCGAGAGCCCGGAGTCGGTCCGCCTTCACTACACGGAGATCGACAAGCCCGGTGTCCGGTTCGCGCAGGAGACGATCACCGCGATCGACCCCGAGGCCCGCACCGTGACGACCGACGCCGGGACCCACGAGGCCGACCACCTCGTGATCGCGCTCGGCGCCGACTACGACGTCGCCTCCACCCCGGGAGTCGTGCTCGGTCAGAACGAGTTCTATTCCGTCGCCGGCGCCGAGCACCTCGCCGGCGTCCTCCCGGCGTTCACCGAGGGCCGGGCGGTCATCGGCGTCTGCGGAGCTCCTTTCAAGTGCCCGCCCGCACCCAGCGAGGCCTGCCTGCTCCTCCACGATCACCTCGTCGAGCGCGGCATCCGCGACCGCTGCTCGATCTCGTTCGTGATCCCGTTCGGGACGCCGGTGCCGCCATCGCCGGCGACGTCGGAGGCACTCGTCGAGGCCTTCGCCGAGCGTGACATCGAGCTCTTCTCCAACTCCCGCGTCGTCGCCGTCGACGACGGCCCCGGGATCGTCGAGCTCGACGACGGCACCGAGATCCCCTGCGACCTCTTCCTCGGCGTCCCCAAGCATCGCGCCCCCGACATCGTGATCGACAGCGGCATGACCGAGGACGGCTACATCCCCGTCGACTCGCGGACGCTGAGGACGAAGTACCCGGGCGTCTATGCATGCGGCGACGTCGCGACCGTCGGTGTCCCGAAGGCGGGCGTCTTCGCCGAGGGCGCCGCCCGCGCCGTCTCGACGTCGCTGATCGCCGCCCTCCGCGACGGCAGTGCCGACGGTGCCTACGAGGGACAGGGCTCCTGCTACATCGAGTTCGGCGGCGGGCTCGTCGGCCGCGTCGATGTCGACTTCCTCTCCGGCCCGAAGCCGACCGGCGTCTTCCAGCCGCCGTCCGACGCGCTCGTGGCCGAGAAGGAGCTCTTCGGGTCGAGCCGGCGCGCACGCTGGTTCTGAGCCCTGCCCCCGAGGCGCCGCGCCTCCGCACCGACTACCGAGTCGAATCCGGCTGAAACCTCTTGGGAACGCCCCGCGCCGGGGCTAGGCTGAACGGGTGGGAGCACAGGGCGAGGCGGTGACGATCGATCGGAGTGGATTCGACGGTCTGCTCACGGCGATCGCCGACCGCGGCTTCGAGGTGATCGGCCCGACGATTCGCGACGGAGCGATCGTCTACGGCGAGGTCGCTTCGAGCGCCGACATGCCGGTCGGGATGACCGACGAGCAGGACGGCGGCACCTACCGCCTGCACGAGCGCGACGACGACGCACTGTTCGGCTACGCGGTCGGCCCCCAGTCCTGGAAGCGCTACCTGCACCCGCCCGAGATCAAGCTCTGGCGAGCGGCACGCAGCGAAGATGGCGCGCTCGCGATCAGCGAGGCCGACGACGACCCGCCCGCCTACGCGTTCATCGGTGTCCGCTCCTGCGAGCTCCACGCGATCGCGATTCAGGACCGGGTGATGACCGGCGGCGACTACCCCGACCCCTTCTACGCCGCCCGCCGCGAGGGGGCGTTCATCGTCGCCGTCAACTGCACAGTCGCCGGCGGGACCTGCTTCTGCGTCTCGATGGACACCGGTCCCCGGGCCGAGAGCGGCTACGACATCGCCCTCACCGAAGTGATCGAGGGCGACGCCCACTACTTCGTCTGCGATGCCGGGACCGAGCGCGGCGCCGAGCTCGTCGCCGGGCTGCCAACCGGTGCAGCCGGGCCGGCCGAGGTCGAGGCGGCCGATGCCGGGGTCGCCCGCGCCGCCGCGAACCAGGGGCGCGTAATGGAGACGGAGGGGATCAAGGAGCTCCTCTACGCCAACCTCGAGCACCCACGCTGGGACGAGGTCTCGGAGCGCTGCCTGACCTGCGGCAACTGCACGATGGTCTGCCCGACCTGCTTCTGCACGACCGTCGAGGAGAGCAGCGACCTCGCCGGGAACATCGCCGAGCGGACGAGGCACTGGGACTCCTGCTTCACGATGGATTTCTCCTACGTCCACGGCGGCAGCGTCCGCGCTTCGGCGCGGTCCCGCTACCGGCAGTGGATGACCCACAAGCTCGCCACCTGGATCGACCAGTTCGGAACCTCCGGCTGCGTCGGTTGCGGGCGCTGCATCACGTGGTGCCCGGTGGCGATCGACATCACCGAGGAGGTGGCGGCGATCCGTGCCGATGCGATCCATTGAACAGGTCCTGACAGAGATGCCGACGTTCGCGGGACTCGAGCCGGAACATCTCGCGCGGATCGCCGGCTGCGGTGAGAACCGCGGCTTCGAGGCCGGCGAATACCTCGCCCGCGAGGGCGATCCCGCCGACACCTTCTACGCCGTCCGCCGCGGACGGGCGGCACTCGAGATCCATCCGCCCGCCGGCGCTCCGCTCGTCGTCGAGACGATCGGCGACGGGGCCGTCGTCGGCTGGTCGTGGCTGTTTCCGCCCTACCGGTGGAGCTTCGACGTCCGGGCACTCGAGCCGATCCGCGCCGTCTCCTTCGACGGCGCCTGCCTGCGCGGCAAGTGCGACGCCGATCGCGACCTCGGTTACGCGCTGATGCAGCGCTTCAGCGGCGTCATCCTCGAACGCCTCCAGGCCACCCGTCTCCAGCTGATCGACGTGTATGGCAAGCCCGCTGCAGGCTGAGCGTCCGGCACCGGCCGGACCGATGACGCCGCGACCCTTCCGGGTCGTCGACCGGCGCCAGGACACCGCCGACACCTGGACGCTGTCGATGGAGCCCGCCGACGACGGGCCGGCGCTCGCGTTCCGGCCCGGCCAGTTCAACATGGTCTATGCGTTCGGCGTCGGCGAGATCCCGATCTCGATCAGCGGCGACGCGGCCGGCGACGGGCCGCTCGAGCACACGGTCCGGGCGGTCGGGCTCGCGAGCGCGGCGATCTGCAAGGCCGAACCGGGGACGCAGCTCGGCCTCCGCGGCCCGTACGGCAGCACCTGGCCCGTCGAGGCCGCGCTCGGCCGCCACCTCGTGATCGTCGCCGGCGGCCTCGGTCTCGCGCCATTGCGCCCGGCGCTCCTCGAAGCGCTCGCGCGGCGCGACGAGCTGACCGGCATCACCCTGCTCTGCGGCGGCCGCTCGCCGGAGGAGTTGCTCTTCCGGGCCGAGCTCGACGGGCTCGCCGCCGACCCGCGGATCGAGGTCGGCGTCACCGTCGACAGCGCCGGCACCGACTGGACCGGTCGGGTCGGCGTCGTCACCACCCTGATCGGCGATGCGGATTTCGAGCCGGCGGACGCGGTCGCGTTCACCTGCGGGCCCGAGGTGATGATGCGATTCACCGCTCAGGCACTCCTCGCCGGCGGGATGGCTCCAGCCGATCTCTACCTCTCGATCGAGCGCAACATGAAGTGCGCCGTAACCCAGTGCGGCCGCTGCCAGCTCGGCCCCACGTTCGCCTGCCGCGAGGGAGCCGTCCTCGACTACGGCGTCGCCGAACGGCTCCTCTCGGTCCGGGAGCTCTGATGGCGGCGCGCCCGAAGCTCGCAGTCTGGAAGTTCTCCTCCTGCGACGGCTGCCAGCTCAGCATCCTCGACCTCGAGGACGAGCTGCTCTCGATTCCCGAGTCGGTCGATGTCGCCTACTTCCTCGAGGCGACCCGGGCGACCGTCGAGGGTCCCTACGACCTCTCGCTCGTCGAGGGCTCGATCACGACTGCCGCCGACGCCGAGCGGATCGCCGAGGTCCGGAGGGTGTCGAAGCGGCTGGTCACGATCGGCGCCTGCGCGACGTCCGGCGGGATCCAGGCGCTCCGCAACTTCGCCGACGTCGACGAGTTCGTCGCGGCGGTCTACGCGACGCCCTCATACATCTCGACGCTCGAGACCTCGACGGCGATCGCCGACCACGTCAACGTCGATTTCGAGCTCCACGGCTGCCCGGTCGACCGCTACCAGCTGCTCGAGGTGATCACCGCGACCCTCGCCGAGCGCCGGCCGGCGATCCCGTCCTACTCGGTCTGCGTCGAGTGCAAGCGCCGCGGCAACGTCTGCGTGACCGTCGCCCACGGCACGCCGTGCCTCGGCCCGGTCACCCACGCCGGCTGCGGGGCGATCTGCCCGGCCCACGATCGCGGCTGCTATGGATGCTTCGGGCCGATGGAGACTCCGAACACCGCATCGCTCTCTGCCTGGACGCGACGGCACGGCATGGAGACGCCCGACCTGATCCGCTCCTACCGGACGTTCAACGCCAACGCCCCCGAGTTCCGCGAGGCGGCTGAGGAGGTGTCGCGATGAGCACGGGGCCGAACGGCAACGGCAGCGGCACCCGCCGGATCGAGACCTCGGCGCTCGCGCGCGTCGAGGGAGAGGGCGCGATGCACGTCCGGATCGAGGACGGCGAGGTCGCCTCGGTCGAGATGCGGATCTATGAGCCGCCCCGGTTCTTCGAGGCGCTGCTCCGTGGCCGCCGGATCGAAGAGGCCCCCGACATCACCGCCCGGATCTGCGGGATCTGCCCGGTCGCCTACCAGACGAGCGCCTGCCAGGCGATGGAGGACGCGCTCGGAATCGAGGTCGAGGGAGCCGTCCGGCTGCTTCGTCGCCTCATCTACTGCGGTGAGTGGCTGGAGAGCCACACGCTCCATCTCTACATGCTCCACGCGCCCGATTTCCTCGGCTACGAGAGCGGCTTCGCGATGGCGGCCGACCATCGCGAGGTGGTCGAGCGCGGACTCCGTGCGAAGAAGGCCGGCAACCGCCTGATCGAGATCGTCGGCGGCCGAGCCGTCCACCCGGTCAACGTCCGCGTCGGCGGCTTCTATAAGGCGCCGGAGCGGCGCGATCTCGACGCCCTGCGCCCGGAGCTCGAGCGCTGTCGCGACGAGGCGCTCGAGACCGTCCGCTGGGCGAGCGGCCTCGACTTCCCCGAGCTCGAGCGCGACTACGAGTTCGTCTGCCTGCGGTCCGAGACGGCCGGCGAGTACCCGATCGACGACGGCCGGATCGTCTCCTCGCGGGGGATCGACATCGCCCCGGCGGAGTTCGACGAGGTCTTCGAGGAGATCCACGTCCCCCACTCGACGGCGCTGCACGCGCGGGTCCGCGAGCGCGGCTCGTATCTGACCGGGCCGATGGCGCGCTTCGCCCTCAACCGCGAGCGCCTCTCCCCCATGGCACTGGGCGCCGCCGCCGAGGTCGGGCTCGGGGCCGACTGCCGCAACCCGTTCCGCAGCATCGTCGTCAGGGCCGTCGAGATCCTCTACGCCTTCGACGAGGCCATGCGCCTGATCGACTCCTACGAGCGGCCCGAGGCGGCGTCGGTCCCCTACGAGCCGCGCCCCGGCGTCGGCCACGGCGTCAGCGAGGCCCCGCGCGGGTTGCTCTACCACCGCTATGAGATCGACGAAGACGGTCTGATCGCCTCCGCCTGGATCGTCCCGCCGACGTCCCAGAACCAGCGCTCGATCGAGGAGGACCTGACCGAGTTCGTCGCCGCGCACGTCGACCTCCCGGACGAGCAGCTCCAGCACCGCTGCGAGCAGACGATCCGCAACTACGACCCGTGCATCTCCTGCTCTACGCACTTCCTGAAGCTCGAGGTCGAGCGGGTTTGAGCGGTCGTCGCCTCCTCGTCGGCCTCGGCAACGAGCTCCGCGGGGACGACGCCGCCGGTCCCCTCGTCGCCCGGGCCGCGATGGAACGGACGCCGCCGGGCGTCGAGGTCGTCGAACACCAGGGTGAGCCGATCGACCTCCTCGACATCTGGGAGGGCGCCGACACCGTACTCGTCGCCGACGCCGTCGTCTCCGGCGCCGAGCCCGGCTTCGTCCAGCGACTCGACGCCGGCGTGGCGCCGCTGCCCGCTGCGTTCGCCGGACCCTCGACCCACGCCCTCGGCCTGCACGAGGCGGTCGAGCTCGGGCGGGCCCTAGACCGGCTGCCGCGCCGGCTCGTCGTCTACGCGGTCGAGGGCACCGACTTCGCCAACGGAGCCTCGGCGGGCCCGGCGGTGCTCGACGCGGTGGACCGGGTCGTCGACGCCGTGCTCGCCGAGCTCGAGCCGGCCGCCTCGGAACCGTCGCAGGACCCCGGGTCGGTCTGAATGCCGGTGTCCGGCGCCACCGCGATCACGACGAGCGGCCTGTCGAAGGACTACGGCGGGGGCAACGGGCTCTTCGACCTCGACCTCTCGATCGAGCGCGGCGAGGTGTTCGGGTTCCTCGGGCCGAACGGCGCCGGCAAGTCGACGACGATGCGGCTGCTGCTCGATCAGATCCGCCCGACGGGCGGCTCGGCGTCGGTGCTGGGCCTCGACAGCCGCCGCGACAGCCTGGCGATCCGCCGCCGGATCGGCTTCCTCCCGGGCGACTTCGAGCTCTACCCGAAGCTGACCGGCGCGGCGGTACTCGACTACCTCGCCGACCTTCGCGGCGGCGTCGATGACGCGGTCCGCGACGGCCTCGCCGATCGCTTCGCCGCCCAGCTAGACCGGCCGATCGACGAGCTCTCGACCGGCAACCGCCAGAAGATCGGCCTGATCCAGGCCTTCATGCACGAGCCCGAGCTGCTGATCCTCGACGAGCCGATCGCCGGTCTCGACCCGCTGGTACAGGAGAGCTTCCACGCCCTGCTCGGCGAGGTCGCAGCGGCCGGGCGGACGGTCTTTCTCTCCTCGCACACACTCTCGGAAGTCGAGCGGGTCGCCGACCGGGTCGCGATCCTCCGCGGCGGCAGGCTGATGGTCGTCGACTCCCTCGACAACCTGCGGGCCGTCGCCGTCCAGCGCCTCGAGGTCGGCTTCGCCGGCGAGCCGCCCGCACCGGAGCGGCTGCTCGAGCTCGATGGAGTCCGCTCCGCCAGCGTCGAGGGCTCGCACATGCTGATTTCGTTCGAAGGCTCGGCGGACGCGATCGTCAAGGCGCTCGCCGCCTGCGAGGTCCGCTCGATCCGCAGCCACGACGACGATCTCGAGGAGATCTTCCTCAACTACTACCGGGGCGAGGAGGGATGAACGTGCCGACGTTCCTGCTCGCCCTGCGGCTGCGGTTCGTACCGGCCCTGCTCGCGGCGGTCGGGATGATCCTCGTGCTGCTGATGGTCGGCGCCCTCTTCCCCGCAGTCGGCGGCTCGATCGGCAAGCTCGACCTGCCGAAGGGCGTCGCGGACCTGCTCGGCGGCGCCGACTACGGCTCGCTGACCGGGTGGATGCGCAGCGAGATCGGCGCCGTCTACGGGCCGCTCGTCATCGGCGCGACGGCGATCACCGCCGCGGCCGGGACGACCGCCGGCGAGGAGGAGCAGGGCATCCTCGGCCTCGTCCTCGCCCACCCGGTCGACCGCTCCAGCCTGATCCTCGCGAAGGCCGCCGCGGTCGCCGTGGCGGTCGGGATCGTCGCCGCCGGCACCTGGCTGGGCCTGATCGCCGGGGTCGCGGTGGCGGGCGGCGGAATCGGACTGGGCGACCTGACGGCGCTCGCCGTCCATCTCGGGTTCTTCGGACTCGTACTCGGTGCCCTCGCGCTCGCCGTCGCCGCGGCGACCGGACGCAAGGCGGTCGCGATCTCGGTGGCGTCGGCCGTCGGCGTCGTCGGCTTCCTCGTCAACGGCTTCGCTCCGCTCGTCGATGCGGTCGAGTGGCTCAAATACCTCTCGCCGTTCTACTACTACGAAGGAAACGACCCGATCACGAACGGCGTCGACGTCGGCGACCTCGCGATCCTCGCTGCGGCGACCGCGCTGCTGACGACCGCGGCGGCCGTGCTGATCCGCCGCCGTGACCTTCGCGGTTGACGGCTCGGCTCAGGCGGGGCGAAAGCCGGAGCAGAGAACCCGCATCCAGTCGATGCGGCCGTCCGCCACCGTGAAGTAGGCCTGCTGCTCGACGACGAAGGGGCCATCCTCGTTGTGGCCGCGGAAGCTGTAGGCGACACGTTGCCGATCCCCGAAGCTGCCCGACTCGACGGCCACGACCTCGTCGATGTGGTCGGACGGCTCGAACCAGTGCTCGAGGATCTCCGCGACGACGTCGGCCGCCGTCGTGGCTTCCCAGTTCCGGTTCGGAGTCAGGCCACGGAAGTCGACGGCCGGGTCGAGCACATCGCGAACGCGATCGAAGTCCTTGGCGCCGAGGGCCTCGGCGAATCGCTCGCCCGCTTTGGTCGCTGTGCCTTCCTCCATGTCGATGGAGGTTCCCACGTCCACGCCGTCGAGCGCAACGGGTTCAAGGGCGACCTCGTTCCTGTCGATGGAGCTCGTGTTCAACGAGGAGGAGAGAACGCCCATGCGTTTCCTATCGAGGCGGACCGGGACGACCATGTGGACCGGGATGGTGGCCGCCGCCGCGATTGCCCTCCTGGCGGCCGGGCCGGCCGACGCCGCCCAGCGCGAGACCGTCACCGTCCGGACTGTGAGAGTCGGCGACGCCGGCAACGCCGCCGTCGGGATCGTCCCCTTCACCGACGCGATCTATCAGTCCTGCGATGGCGTCTCCGGATGCGACGAAGTCGGTGGCGTCGACTACCGCTACGGCATCGGCGAGCTCGAGATCACCGTCGCGCAGTGGGTCAAGTTCCTCAACACCGTCGACCCGAAGGGCGTCGACAAGCACAACCTCTTCGACCCGACCGACAGCCCCTCCGCCTGGCCGAAGTACGGGCAGATCGAGAAGGTGCCGCACGCCGGTGCGGGCAAGCACTACCGCGTCGCCTTCCCGGAGTGGAAGGACAAGCCCTACGGCTTCGCCGACTTTCCCCGTGCCGCCAGGTTCGCCAACTCGCTCGTCAACGGCAGGCTCCTCGACAAGCGCAAGTCCACCGGCGGCGGGTTCGAATACGTCACCTACAAGGTCCGGCTCTCGCGGGAGATGGACCGCGGCATGTACGACCTGCGCAACCGGAAGACCGGCGCGACCCGCAGCGACGTGCGGGGTTTCGTGATCCCGAGCCAGGACGAGTGGATCAAGGCCGCCTACTACGACCCGACCGGCGGCGGCACCTACTCGTACTGGAAGTACCCGACCAACCCGGGTGTCTTCGGCGACAACTACGCCACGGCGCCGTCGGCGACGACGCTCGACCCGACGACGGGCGACGTCACTAACGCGGCGACGCAGCCGCTCGCCACCTTCAAGGCCTCCGACCCGGCGCCGAACTGGTGCCCGGCCGCCTTCGACTCCGACACCTGCTCGAGCGTCAACCCCTTCGGGATCCCGCCCCAGGCCTACGCCGAGGGCTACCAGGGGAGCCTCGGGACGGTAGGTCAGGCGAAGACGACCTCGCCGTGGGGGACCCTCGACCAGGGCGGTAACGCCGTCGAGTGGACCGACACGATCACGCCGCCGCCCAACGACACGAGCGGGCCGCGGGTCTGGAGGCGGCTCCACGGAGGCGTACCGAACGCCCCCGCGTACCAGCTCTGGCTTTCGGCGATCGGTCTCCAGCCCGAGAACAACCGCTTCTACGACCTCATCTACCCGTGGCTCGGCTTCCGGATCGGCGTGATCGGGAACCTCCAGGTCGACGGCGGCTGAACGGACCTCAGCCCGTCCAGCCCTCGCCGGCGCCCGAGTAGCGCAGCGAGCCCGGCGTGTCGAGATCCTCGCCCGACTCGAGCAGGGTCTTGAGGCCGGAGAGGATCATCGGCCAGCCGCCGAAGATCTCCGCGTTCGTCCCGTCGGCGAGGTTGTCATGGGTGACGCGGAGCCTGCACGAGGTCCCGACCGGTTCGATCTCCCAGGTGACACGCGACTCCCCGGCTGCCTTGACGTCGTCGCTCCAGAGCGCGGTCATCGTCTGCACGAGCCGCCGCGGCGGGTCCACCTCGACGTTCTCGCCCGCGGCGATGTCGATCACGCCGGGCACCGACGACTCGTACGCCGAGCCCGGCGTCCAGTCCGAGCGGGTCTCGACGCCGAAGCTGTACCGGGCGCGGGTCCCCGGATCGGTGATCGCCTCCCAGAGCCGCTCGGGCGTCGTCTTGATGTAGATCTCGAAGACGGTCATCGCTCCGGCTCCGTCAATCACTGCGTAGGGGTTGTCGTTCTCGTTCATGGTCGGTCCTCCGATTCCAGGTCTGACTTGAGGTCGCTGAGCCCGGCCGCCCACGGCTCCGCGTATTTGCTCACCCAGCGGTCGTGGATGAGACGGATCGGGACGGGGTTGAGGAAGTGGAGCCGGCGGCGGCCCTCCTTCCGGGTCGTGATCAGGCCCGCGTCGACCAGCACCCGGAGGTGCTTCATCACGCCGAAGCGGGTCATGGGCAGTCCCTCCTCGAGCTCGGTCATCGACTGACCGTCGCGCTCGTAGAGGGCGTCGAGGAGCCGCCGCCGGGTCGGATCGGCAAGCGCCCTGAACACCTCGTCCACGTCGTCCATCGCTCGTCACTATAGGTGACCGACTAGTCACCTGTCAAGGGCGCGAAGGCCAAACCGTCGGCCGCGGCGGGTTGAATGGCGGGGTGAAGCTCTGGGTGGTCATCACCGTCCTCGTCGCCGCGAACCTGCTCGCGGTCGGGGTGCTGCTGCTCTTGCGGCGTTTCGGGCCGACCGAGGGGTGGTTCCGCGACTCCCAGCACGCGGCCGGGGCCTTCACGGTCACCGGAACGATCTTCGCCGTGCTGGTCGGGTTCGTCTTCCTGCTCGCCTTCGGCAGCTATTCGGCCGCCCGGCAGAGCGCCCAGGACGAGGCGCGAGCGGCGCAGAGCCTCTTCCACGTCGCCGAGCGCTTCCCGGCCGCGGTGCGCGACGAGCTTCAAGGCGACGTCGTCTGTTACAGCCGGGCGGTCGTGGGGAGCGAGTGGTCGGCGATGGCCGCCGAGCGCTCGAGCCCCGACGTCGACCACTGGGAAACCCGGCTCGGACGTGACTTCGACGCCTTCGAGCCGACGACCCAGGCTGAGGGCGACGCGCTGCAGAGCTGGTTCAGCGACGCCGACCTGCTCCGCGAAGCGCGCCAGGGGAGGCTGACCGAGGCTCCGCGATTCGTGCCCGGGACGATCTGGCTCCTGCTCCTCCTCACCGGCCTGGCGGTGGTCGGCTTCGGCCTCCTGCTCGCCGACTCGCGCGAGCGCCTGTCGGCTCAGGTCGCGATGGTCATCGCCGTGACGACCGCCGTGGCCGCGAGCCTGCTGATCGTCAACTTCCTCGACCGCCCCTACGGCGACCACGAGGGCGCGATCGAGCCGATGGCGATGGAGGCCGCCCTGAGCGGCGTCCATCGCGACCTCGTCGCCCATGGCCGCCCCGAGGTCGCGACCTGCGACGTGATCGCCCGGCCCGCGACCAATGGCTGATCGCGTCGCTCGCGACCTGGTCGTCCATGGACGCGTCCAGGGAGTCTTCTTCCGGGCGTTCGTGAGCGCCGAGGCGGAACGGCGTGGGGTCGCCGGGCGGGCGGTCAACCGGCCCGACGGAACGGTCGCCGTTCACCTCGAGGGACCTCCCGACGGGGTTGCGGCGGTCGCCGCCGCCTGCGGTCGCGGTACCGAGCGGGCGGTCGTCGAGCGCGTCGAGGAGAGCGCCGGCGCCGACGAGGGGCTGAGCGGCTTCGCGACCTCCTGACACCTCCTGATCGCGCCGGCCGGTTCGACCCGGGGACCGCTGGTACCTTGTGGGAAGCCTCTGAATCGCCATTGCCGCTCGGCCCGAGTCTCGGTGGTACCCACGGGGACACCTACCCGAAGGACTCGAACATGGCGACAGCGACGGCCCCCAGCACGCACTTCGGAAGGCTGCGATGAAGGCGGCGATCGAGGCTGCAAGGCAGCGCCGGAGCCACACCTCCGCTCTCGCCGACGAGGCCCGCACGGCCCAGCAGCGCTACGACGAGTACGCGTCGGAGACGGACAACGCCGAGATGACGAGCCCCGCCCGGCTCCGCGAGCTGCGCCGCGAGTGCGAGGTCTCCGAGGCCCGGCTCCGGCACGCCTGGGCCGCCGGTCCACAGCCGTCCGCCGACTCCGAGGGCGACGATGAGACTTCCGGCCCCGACGATGCCGCCGACGAAGCCGAGGGCTCGTGAGCCCGGCGACCGACTCCGTCAGCTGGACCTGCGTCGACTGCGAGGTGACCGCGCGGTTCGTTGCCGGTACCGGTCATCAGGGACTGCCCGCCGACTGGACCGACGAGGGCGGCGAGCTTCGCTGTCTCGGATGCCGTCGCGTCCTCGCCGGCGAAACGGCCGCAAGCGGCGAGGAAGCCGAGGGCTCGACCCGTGAGCAGCTTCTGCAGCTGCGCAAGCTCGGAACCCTGGACTTCGAGCTCAACCGGGACCCCGATCGGCCCGACCGGGCGATCGCGCACGCCTGCCACACCTCGGTCCCGGCCGTTCGCAAGGCACGCCTGCGCCTCGCAGGAACACCCGAGGAGAACTAGGCGGTAGTCGGCTGCTCCTCGTCGCCGCGGGCGTCGAGGTCGCGGACGATGTCCTGGAGCTCGGGCTGGCGCGACATCGCCCGGTCGAGGAACGGGTTGACGATCCCGCGGAGCACCGAGAACGCCGCCCAGCGACGCGGCCTGATTATCCGCGGTGCCCGACGTTCGATCCCATCGGCGATCGCCTTGCCGGCCTCCGACGGCTGCAGCCGCTTCAGCAGCCACGACGGCTGCGCTTCCTTGAGCCGATCGCCGAGCGGGTCGTCGTCGAGCGTCTGGTGGACCATGTCGGTGTCGATGAAGCCGAAATAGGCGACGCTGGCCCCGGCGCCGTGCTGGGGGAGCTCGACGCGGAGGGCGCGGCCGAGCTGCTCGACCCCGGCCTTCGACATCGCGTAGGGCGTGGCGCCGACGCCGTTGACGAACGCATAGACCGAGGAGATGACGACGACGTGGCCGCGGCGGCGGACGATCTCGGGCAGCGCGGCGGCCACGGTCCGGTGGACGCCGTTCAGGTTGACGTCGAGGACGCGATCGAACGCCTCCGCCGACATCGCCCGGAACGTGGCGCCGCGGGAAGCGATCCCGGCGTTGGCGACGACGACATCGACCCCACCGAACCGCTCGACCGCCTCGGCGACGACCCTCTGCATCGCCCCGCGGTCGGTGACGTCGGCGGCGAGGCCGAGTGCGGGACCGGGCAGCGACTCGGCCGCGCCCGTGGCGGCGGCAGCATCGAGGTCGACGACCACGACGGTGGCACCGCGGCGGGCCAGCTCGTTGGCGGTTGCGAAGCCGATGCCGCGGGCGGCGCCGGTGATGATCGCGACCTTGCCGCGCAACGGGAAGCTCTTCGCCATGGCGGGCAAGCTATCCGCTCCCGTCGGGAGCGGGCCTCAGCCTCCGGCCGCGTGGTCGCGGTGGACGGCCCACCAGACCCGCAGCACCTCGTCGGTGACGGTGAGGTCGGTCCCGGTCAGCTCCTCGTACCGGCGCAGTCGGTAGCGCACCGTGTTGGCGTGGATGAACAGGCGCTGAGCCGTCGGCTCGACGCGCATCCCGGCCGCCATCCAGGTCCTGACGGTATGGAGGATCTCCTCCCCGGAGCTCTGCGCCCGCACCGGCTCGATCAGCGCCTCGCTGAGCGCCTGGCCGAGCTCGACGTCCTCGATGACGGCGGCGTGGAGGCCGGCGCCGGCGAGATCCTGAACGCCCGCCAGCCCGAACGTCTCCGCCGCCGCCAGGACCCTGCCGGCGACGGTGTAGGAGACGGAGAGGTCAACGGCGGGCACGCGCGGGCCGACGGCGACCAGCTCGAGCCGCCCTCGCGGGACCGGCTCGCAGGTCAGCCCGATCAGCTCGCGCTCGAAGGCGACCGCGAGACCGACGCGGCGGCCGGGCTCGGGCGCGAGGTCGAAGAGGGCGTCGAGGTCGGCGTCGGCTTGCTCGTCGCCGGCGCGGGCCCGGAATGCCGAGTACCCAGCGAGGGGGTCGAGCCCGAAGCCCACGCAGCCGGAGTGGATCGCCTCGGCCGCCAGCTCGCCCATCAGCAGGTCGCGCACGAGCGCGGCGCGCGAGCCCGTCTCCAGACCCGGGTCGGTCCGGTGGCCACGGGCGATCTCGACCATCGTGTCGTCGACGACGTCGAAGGCCTGCTGGAAGAAGTCGAAGACCTCGCCGCGGTCCATCCCGATGTCGGGAGCGATTGCGGTCGCGTAACTCATCGCCTCCTCGACGCCCATCCGCCAGGACCGGAGCATGTCTTCGAGCGGGACCCCCTGGCGGGCGCGGCGTTCGCCGAGGTCGAGGAGCCCGTCCCGCGCCTCGGCGGGAAGCGAGTCCAGCCCCTCGCGGCGCATCGCCACCAGCAGCACCACGGCGCCGACGGAGTCGCGGCGGTGCTCGGCTATCGGCACGCCGGCGAAGTTCGGGATCTCCGCGCGTGCCCGGGTCACGTGCCGTTCGCTGATCTCCTCCTTGCCGCCGAGGAGCGCCTCGAGCAGCGTTTCAAGCCCCCCAGCTCTCCCGTCTGTCCCCACGAGCCCATCCTAAACGACAAACGGCCCCGTTGCGGGCGCTTCTTGTAGATCTCCACAAATCCGGATTGGAGATTTCGGACGCCTCCCCGTAGACGCGCGGTACAGTGCCGCGGGACGATTACATCGTTTGATGTCTCGTTACATGAAGGCAGGTTCGGCCTTATGAAAATGCACCGCAAGCTTCCTCTCCTCACCGCACTCCTCGCCGCCGTCGCCGCGATCGCGCTCATGCCGGCCGCGGCATCCGCGTGGGCGCCGGCAGCCACGGCCCCGATCCATCCCGGCGTGATGACCAACACCGAGGGCTCGGGTCGGTGCACCTCGAACTTCATCTTCACCCGCGGCACCGACACCTACATCGGTCAGGCCGCGCACTGCTCGTCGACCGGCGCCGCCACCGACACCGACGGCTGCACGTCGGCCTCGCTGCCCCTCGGCACGAAGGTCCAGATCGACGGCGCCTCGGTGAAGGGCACGCTCGCCTACAACTCGTGGCTGACGATGCAGGCCAAGGGGGAGGCCGACCCGGAGACGTGCGCCTACAACGACCTGGCGCTCATCAAGATCGACCCGTCCGACGTCGGCAAGGTCAACCCGTCGATCCCCGACTTCGGCGGGCCGACCGGCGTCGGCACCGCTGCGGCCGGGGAGCAGGTCTACACATACGGGAACTCTTCGCTGCGACAGGGCGTGGCGCTGCTCAGCCCCAAGAACGGGGTCGCCCTCGAGCGGTCGCCGGGTGGCTGGAGCTACACGGCCTACACGCTCACCCCGGGCATTCCGGGTGACTCCGGCTCGGCCTTCCTGAACAAGGACGGTGCCGCACTCGGAGTCCTGAGCACGGTCGCGATCGCCCCGCTGCCGGCCTCCAACGGCGTCGGCGACGTCGGGAGCGAGATCAACTACGCGAGGGCGAACGGCTTCGACGGGCTCCAGCTCGTCAACGGGACCGAGCCGTTCAAGAAAAAGTTGCTGGGGAAGGTGCCGTTGCCTTGACTCTCGAGGCATAAGGCGGAACACAGCAAGCGCGAGGCGCGGCGTTCCAGCTCTCCCAATCGGGAACGCCCGCCGCGTGTCAGTGAAGACCGGCGGACCGGTGGTGGAAACTCTCCGGAGGTGGCAGGGGCCTCCTCCCCACCACCGGTCCGGCGCCGGTCTCTCCGGGCGCCGGACACTCGGCCCCGAGGCTCAGTGACCGAAGCGGACGTCGGGCAGTATCCGGCGTAGCCAGCCGGGAAGCCACCAGGCCGCGCGGCCGGTCAGCCTCAGCAGGACCGGGACCAGCAGCAACCGGACCAGCAGGGCGTCGAGCAGGACCGCCACGCCGAGGATGATCCCCATCTCCTTCGGGGGCAGCGGCCCCGAGAGGGCGAAGGTGAAGAAGACCGCCACCATCACCGCACCGGCAGCGAAGATCACCCGGCCGGAGTGGGCCAGGCCGCCGACCATCGCCTCGCGTGGATCGTGAGTGCGGTCCCAGTGCTCCTTCGCGCTGGAGAGGAGGAAGACCGTGTAGTCCATGCTGATCGCGAAGATCATCGCGAAGAAGAAGACCGGCCCCCACGCATCCAGAAAGCCCTGCGACTCGAAGCCGAGCAGGCCGGAGAGATGGCCCTGCTGGAAGATCAACTGGGCGACGCCGAACGCAGCCCCGGTCGCGAGCAGGTTCGTGAGTACGCCCAGCGCGGCGATCAGCGGCGCCTGCAGCGCGATCAGCAGCAGCAGGAAGCCGAGGCCGAGGACGACTCCGATCACGAGCGGGGTCTTCGCGGCGAGCTCCGCCTCGAGGTCGTGGTTCTCGGCGACGGCGCCGCCGACACTCGCGCCGGCCGGCAAGTCGCCTCGGAGGCGATCGATGGTGGCACCGAGCTCGCTCGAGGAAGGGTCGACCGCAGGGACGGCCTGGATCAGGACGACGTCGCCGGATGCACCCGGCTGCGGCGGGGTGACCTGGGCGATCCCCGGGTCAGCCGCCACGGCCGCAGCGACGGCCTTGGCGTCCGCAGCCGGTGCGACGACCTGGAGGGCCCCTGGTGCTCCCGGGCCGAACTCGCTCTGGACCAGCTCGTAGCCGGCGCGGCTCGTGTCGCTCGAGGGCACGACCTTGATCGACGGCATTCCCGTATCGAGGGAGAGGACGGGTACGGCGAGCGCCCCGAGCACCGCGACCGTCGCGATTCCCGGCGCCCAGGGATGGCGCCAGAGCCACTCGCCCCAGGCCGCGAACCGCGGCGAGCGGTGCTCGCCGGAGTGAACCCAGGGGAGCGCGAGCCTGTCGACCCGCGAGCCGAGTCGCGCCAGCACCGCAGGGAGCAGGGTCAGCGTCGCGGCGAGGACGAAGACGACCGACAACATGATGCCCACGGCCATCGAGCGGAACGCGGGGCTGTCGACGAGCATCACCGCCGTCAGGGAGATCAGCACCGTGAGGCCGCTGAAGAGGACAGCCTTGCCGGCGGTGTCCATGGTCTCCTCGACTGCCTGCTTCGGATCCTCCTTCGAGCCGAACAGGGCGCCGCGGAAGCGGTAGACGATGAACAGGGCGTAGTCGATGCCGAGCGCGAGCGCGAACATCAGCGCGAAGTTCATCGCCCAGATCGAGATCGGCGTGATCTCGGTGAGCAGGTAGAGGGAGCCGGCGGAGGCGACGAGGCCGAGGATCGTCAGCAGCAGCGGCAGGCCGGCGGCGACGAGGGAGCCGAAGGCGAGGACGAGGATTGCCAACGTCACCGGCCAGCTGATCATCTCCGACTTCATCATCGCGTCGCGGTTGGCGGCGTTGAAGTCGGACCACATGCCCGAGGCGCCGGTCACTGCGACCTGGACGTCGGCGGTGCCGAGGGACGTCAAAGGATCCTTGAGGTCATCGGCCGCGCGGACCATCTCGTTCGGGTCCGCCGCGGCACCTCCCATCACGATGGCGGTGTGGCGATCGGCGCTGATCGTGGCGCCGGGCTGCGGCGGAGCGACCGTGGAGATCCGCGGATCGGCGTTCAGCTGTGAGCCGACCGCGGCGATGGTCTGCTTGAAGGCGGGTGAGGAAACGGTCTGGTCGGGGCTGTGGACGACGACCATCAGACCGGTGCTGTTGAGGCCGCCGAACTCGCTCTGGACGAGGTCTCGGACCTGTACCGACTCGGAGCCGTTCGCCTGCCAGCCGGCGCCGGAGAGGGCCGTCTCGACCCGCGGGGCGAAGATGCCGAGGCCGACGGCGACGATCGCCCAGGCCACGAAGACGCGGCCCGAGTGCTCGGCGGCCCAGCGGCCGAGGCGGCCGATCGGGCCACTGCCCCGCGGCGGGGCGGGAGGCGGCGCGTCGGGGATGTCGACGGGTCGGGCTGCGGCGGTGGGATTCATCGGGTGACCAGCTTTCGGAGGTGGAGGAAGCGGGTGAGGACGAGGGACATCGGGCAGTCGCCGACGAGCACGTAGAGCCACTGGTTGATGCCGACGAGGGCGACGAGGAGCAGGAACCAGGGACTGACCAATGCGGACAGGAGGGCGCCGATCAGGACCATCGTCCCGGCGATCGCGAAGAGGACGCGCTCGAGCGGCCAGCGGACCGACTCGTCCCGAGCGGCGGGCGCTGCGCAGGCGCTGCTCATGACCGGCCTCCGACCATCTCGCTGAGTTCGGCCAGACGCGCCTGGATGCCGCCGCAGATCTGCTCGCAGAGTTCGTAGACGGTCTCATCGGCGACGCTATAGAGCGAGCTGGTGCCGTTCTTGCGGCGTCCGACGATGCCCGCCTGGTGAAGCACGCCGAGGTGCTTGGAGACGTTCTGCTGGCTGGCCCCCAGCCGCTCGGTGATCTCAGCGACGGAGAGCTCGCCCTCGCGGAGCTGATCGAGGATTCGGATCCTCGTCGGATCGCCGATCACCCGGAGGCGTTCGGCGATCATCTCGGCGAGATCGACTGGTACGGGGGAGGGCAGTTTCATCGGAACTCCTTTTCGTCTTGATCAGAGGGCAACGACGCCGCGCTTGCGGCTCTCGAGGAAGTAGCGTTCGAAGGCGAGCTTTGCCCAGTGTGCGTGGGGGCCTGAGAACACCCTGGCGCTGGGTTCCCTGCCGTTGGCGTACCGACCATGGGCCAGGACGTTGTCGGCCTTGAAGACGATGCCGTTGTTGCCGGCATCGAGAACGCAGATCGCGGACAGCTCTGCGAGCGGCATTTCACGGTGGTCTCCGCTCCCGGAGATGTCGGCGACGATGTTCTGGGCCGCGACCTTGGCCATGGTCTCGCTCATCTGACCGGTCTTGGGGACACCCGCCGGAACCTTGGTGTCCTCCGGCGGAGCGATCGCGGTGGCCACGCCGGCGGCGTAGACATCGGGCTGATCGGGATGCCGGAAGTGGTCGTCGATCGGCACGAAGCCCATCGGGTTGGAGAGGCCGTCGCTGTTGCGAACGGCATCGACTCCGGTGAAGGGCGGGACGATCATTGAGAAGGCGAAGTCGAGCTCCCTGCCGCCGTCCAGTGTCATCGACCCGTCGCGGACCTCGGTGATGACGTTGTTGGCAATCCCTTCAATGCCGAGGTGGTCCAGAAATTTCTCGACCTGAGCCGATGAGTCCCCGACGCCGCCGAGACCGAAGTGGCCGAGGAACGGCTCGGCGCTGACGAATGTCACGGGCGCGACCTCTTCCAGCCCGGCCTTGCGGATCCGATGGTGGACGTTGAAGAGAAACTCGTAGGAGGCGCCGAAGCAGGAACCGCCCTGCGCTGTTCCGACGACGACCGGGCCGGGATTCTCGAGGAACCGATCCCACGCCGACGCCGTGAGCTCGGCGTGCTCGAGGTTGCACACCGATTGGGTGAAGCCGTGTTCGGGACCGAGACCGGGAACCTTTTCGAACGCGAGCCGCGGCCCCGTCCCGACGAGGAGCTTGTCGTAGTTGACGACGGCCCCGTCGGAGGTCGTGACGCTGTGGCCGGCGACGTCGATTGCGGTCGCGGCAACGTTGCGGAACCGGATCCCCTTGCGCGCATAGAGCGGAGCGAGGGGGAACGTGATGTCGGCCGCCTTGCGCGTGCCGAATGGGAGCCAGATGAGCGACGGGATGAACGTGAAGTGGTCTCGCGGGTCAATTACGACGACCTCGTGAGCATCGTCGAGATGCTTCCTGAGCTCGATCGCGGCGGTCAGGCCGGCGAAACTCGAGCCGAGGACGACGATGCGTTTGGACGAAACCATTGCTACTCCTCAATTGCACAACTACACAACTAATTAGTTGTTATACACCCGTGAGACCCTCGCGTCAAGGGCGCCCCGATAGGCTCGACGCCAGCAGTCCACGGAGTAGGAGGAGAGACCCTTGACCGTTGCCGAGACACCGCCCGCGCCCGAGATCCCCGATCAGGATCTGGCGACCTTCACGCTGGCGCGAGCAGCGGAGCTCGGCGACAAGCCCGCCCTGATCGAGGGGCCGACGGGGCGGACGATCACCTACGCGGAGTTCGCGCAGCGGGTCGAGGCGCTCGCCGGCGCGCTCCACGCTCGCGGCATCGGCCGCGGCGACGTCGTCGCCATCTACATGCCGAACCTGCCCGAGTACGCGGTGATCTTCCAGGGCGTCCTCCGGGCTAACGCGACGAACACGACCGCCAACCCGCTCTACACCGAGACCGAGCTCGGTCACCAGCTCAGCGATTCCGGGGCGAAGATGATCTTCACGATCGCCCCGTTCCTCGACACGGCGCGCGCCGCCGCGGAGCACGCGGGCGTCGGCGAGATCATCGTCGTCGGCGAAGCCGAGGGCGACGACGCGACGCTTGCTGACCTGCTCGCCGAGGGTGCCTCGGCGCCGGAGATCGACATCGATCCGGCAACCGATCTCGCCGTCCTCCCCTACTCGAGCGGAACGACCGGCCTGCCGAAGGGCGTGATGCTCACCCATCGCAACCTGATCGCGAACGTCCTGCAGATCGACGAGGAGTTCAAGATCACCGGCGACGACGTGCTGATCGGCGTCCTGCCCTTCTTCCACATCTACGGGCAGACGGTGATCATGAACCTCGGCCTCCGGAACGGGGCGACCGTCGTGACGATGCCGCGCTTCGACCTCGACCAGTTCCTGTCGCTGATCGCCGAGCACGGCGTCACGCTCGCCAACGTCGTCCCGCCGATCGCGCTGGCCCTCGCCAAGCATCCGGCCGTCGACGAGGCCGATCTGTCCAGCCTGCGGCTGATCATGTCGGGCGCCGCGCCGCTCGGCGCCGAGCTGTCGGATGCCGTCGCGACCCGCCTCGACGTCCCGACGATCCAGGGCTACGGGATGACCGAGACGAGCCCCGTCACTCACATCTCCCCCCTCGAGCCGGAGCGGATCAAGGGCGGCTCGATCGGCCTGCCCGTGCCCGGAACCGAGGTCCGCGTCGTCGATCCCGAGACCGGCGAGGAGGGCACGCGCGGCGAGTTGCTGATCCGCGGCCCTCAGGTCATGGCCGGCTACCTCAACAACGAGGAGGCGACCCGTCACACGATCGACGAGGACGGCTGGCTCCACACCGGCGACGTCGCCGAGATCGACGAGGACGGCTACTACGCGATCGTCGACCGCCTCAAGGAGCTCATCAAGTACAAGGGCTTCCAGGTCCCGCCAGCCGAACTCGAGGCGATCCTGATCACCCATCCGGCGATCGCCGACTGCGCGGTCATCGGCGTCCCCGACGAGGAGGCCGGCGAGCTGCCCAAGGCCTTCGTCGTCGTCTCCGGCGAGGTCAGCGACGACGAGATCAAGGCCTACGTCGCCGAGAAGGTCTCCCCGCAGAAGAAGATCCGCCTGATCGAGCGCATCGACGAGATCCCGAAGTCAGCTGCCGGCAAGATCCTCCGGCGTCAGCTCCGGTACGATCACTCCGCGAAGCGGAGGATCTCCCCGGAGTTACCTAGAGCTGCGGGGGGTCTTCGTCCACGCCAAGCAGCACCCGGCCGGTCAGCTCCAGCGTCGCCGGGGCCACGATCATGTGCTGGGCGGCGGTGTGGACGTCGCGGAGGCGGCGCTCGGCGACCCCGCGGTTGAGGCCGCCGGAGCCGCTGAGGCGGTGGGCGAGGTCGACGACGTCGACCGAGGTACCGGGCGGCATGGGTCGCCGCGATGCGGAGGTCGACGCGGTGCTCGACGCTGAGCGGACCCGCGCCCTGCGCGGCATCCCAGGCCGCGACGATGGCGGCGTCCACCCCCGCCCGGGCCGCGCGGAGGGAGCCTTCGGCCGCGGCGACGGCCTCCTGGGTCGTTCCGCGCTCGGCGAGCGACCGGCTGCTGCCGAGCGGCTTGCGAGCCGTCGCCGCCTCGCGTACGCCGGCGAGCGCCCCGGCCGCAAGCCCCGTGCAGACGGCCGAAACCGAGAGCGCCAGCAGGCCGAAGAGCGGGAAGGCGTAGAGCGGCCCGTCGGCGACCGGGGTCCCGCCCGCGAGGTCGACGATCCGCGACTCGGGAACGACGACGTCGGTGGTGACGTCGTGGCTCGCGGTGGCGCGGAGGCCGAGCGGGTCCCAGGTCTCGATCACCTCGACGTCGGCGCGCGGGACGACGACGTAGAGCGGTCCGCGCTCGGGGTCGATGCAGCCGAGCCCGACGACCTCGGCGTGGGAGATCCCGCTCGCCAGCGGCCAGCGGCCTGAGAGCCGCCGGGTCCCGCTCCCGTCGCCGGCGCTCAGCTTGCCGCGGGGAGCGAAGACCCCGGCGGCGATCGCCGGCGGACGCCCGAACAGCCCCGCTGCCTCGCCCTCCGGCAGGTAGGCGGAGGCGAGGCCCGCCGTCGCGCCGACGCCCGCACACCAGCCCGCCGATCCGTCGGCGGCCGCCAGCGACTCGACGATCGCCACCAGCTCGCGGGGCTCGACCTCACCGCCGCCGAGTGCCGCGGGAACGAGAGCCGCGAAGACACCCTCGGCGCGCATCGCCTCGACCAGGGCGGGCTCCAGGACCCCGGCGAGCTCGCGCTCATCCGCCCCGGCCGCGGCCAGGGCTGCGGCTTCAGCCGGCATCGAAGCCGGACGCGAGGCCGGCCAGGTGTTCGAGGTAGGCGACGACCTGGTCGGCCGGCCCCGATGGCAGGTAGAAGACGGCGCGATCGACCCCGGCATCGGCGTAGCGCCCAAGCGCCTCCGGCTCGGGCTTGACGGCGTAGAAGGTGACGGGGATCCGCTCCCGGCCCGCGGCCTCGCCACGCCTCTGGAGATCGGCGATCCGCTCGCCGAGCTCGCTCAAGCGCGTTTCCGGGTTCGGGATCCACTCGTCGGCGAGTGCGACGACCCGGTCGAGGGCGCCGTCGGAGTTGCCGCCGACGAGGATCGGCGGGTGGGGCTGCTGGACCGGCTTCGGCCAGGACCAGATCGGATCGAAGTCGACGTGGCGGCCGTGGAAGTAGGCCTCGTCGTTCGTCCAGATCTCCTTCATCGCCTCGATCCGCTCGCCCATAAGCGAGAAGCGGGTCCGCGGCTCGGTCCCGTGGTTCGCCATCTCTTCGCGGTTCCAGCCCGCGCCGACGCCGAACAGGAACCGGCCGTCGGAGACGCGGTCGATCGTCGCGACCTCCTTGGCGGTCGTGATCGGGTCGCGCTCGACGATCAGGCAGATGCCGGTGCCGACGAGCAGCCGCTCGGTCACCGCGGCGGCGGCGGTCAGCGCGACGAACGGGTCGTAGATCCGCCGGTACTCATCGGGGAGATCGCCGCCGGCCGGATACGGCGTGTCGCGGCTGACCGGGATGTGGGTGTGCTCGGGGAACCAGAGCGACTCGAACCCGTGCTCCTCGGCGCGGCGCGCAAGGTCCGCCGGCTGGATCGTCTCGGCGGTCGGGAAGATCGCGAGGCCGAACTTCACGGCCGCAGCCTATGCCCTCGGCGCGCGGCGCGGCGCCGCCGGCTCGCGCTCGGCGAGCTCGCGGAGGTTGCGGAACGCCCGGCCGGCGAGGAGGACGATCATCGTCGCGGCGATGCCGAGGCCGACGAGGTCGAAGACGGTCAGGTCGAGGCCCACGAGCTCGAAGTCGAGGCCGATGATGTCGAGGGCCAGGAACGTGTTGAGGGCGATCAGGATCAGCCGGATCTCGGTCGGCCCGATCTTCCCGTAGCCGATGCTGAACCGGTTGAACGCGAAGCTCTCGAGGTAGACGTTGATCGAGAGGATCAGGTAGGCGACGACGATCAGCGTCCCGACCGAGAGCAGCATGAACGGGCTCAGACCGAGACCGATCCCGATCGCCGCCGTCGCGATCGCGTCGACGAGGTGGTCGAGGTAGTAGCCGTAGGTCGGGCGCTCGATGCCGCGGACCCGGGCGAGGGTGCCGTCGAGCGAGTCGCCGACCCACTGGACGACGAGCAGCGCGCTCGCGGCCCAGAGCCACGCGCTCGCGTCGTTCGACAGCTGGTACGCGACGGCGACGGCGACCGCTGCGACGACCCCGAGGGCGGTCATGTCGTCGGGCAGGATCCAGCGCGGCAGCTTCGCGGCGGCCCAGCGGAGGAACCGCTTCTCGGGAACGGCGAGGAGGAAGCTCTCCTCGCGCTCGGCTTTGACCGCGGCCTTCTGTCGCTCGTCGAGACTCATCCCCCACCCTTTCGGTTGTCGCCCGCTTCTCCTACCGGAGCGTGGCGATCAGCTCGGCGGCACGTTCGGTCCCGCGAACGCTGCGGAGATGGGCGGAGACCTTCTCGAGCCTCGCCGCGAGCCTCTGGTCGGAGAGCAGCCCGTCGATCGCCCCGACGAGCTCCGGCCCCTCGTGGGCGTAGGTGTCGAGGCGCCGCCCGTAGCCGGTCTCCTCGATCCGCTGTGCGTTGTCGTATTGGTCCCAGAAGAGCGGTAGGACGACCATCGGCTTGCCGAAGTGGAGGCCCTCGGTGATCGTGTTGTTGCCGCCGTGGGTGACGATCAGGTCGACGTCGGGAAGGATCGACACCTGCGGCAGGAACTCCGCCCCCGCCATGTTGGGGGCGAGCTCGAGCTCGGCGTGCTGGGGGCCCATCGAGACGATCACGCGGTAGGGCGCGTCGGCGAGCTCGGCGATCAGCTTCCGCATCAGCTCGACGTCGCCGGAGCCCAGCGAGCCCAGGCTGAGGTAGACGAGCGGCAGGTCGGCCAGCTCCGGCGAGGCGAGTTCGCCGGGCATCACCCAGGGTTCGTCGGTGCTGCGGACGCACGATTCGAGGTTCTGCCAGATCCCGCCGAGCGGCTCCGCCCGGCTGTAGTCGACGGCGGCCGGGTACAGCCAGAGGTCGAGTTCGGGCGAGTCGTGCATCAGCTCGAGCGGCGGCAGCGGCGGCGCTCCCCGCTCGCGGCAGAACTCGTTGAACTGCTCGTACAGCGGCCTGATCACGCGGGCGTACTCGGCGCGGAACCGATCCCACCCGCTCCGATCGCCGGCGGGCAGGCCGGAGAAGACCGGCGGGACATCGGGGTCCTTCACCTCGGCCGGGTTGCAGGAGACGATCCGGACCCAGGGGATGCCGCTGGCGGGCAGCGCCGGAAACGAGACGACGTTGTCCTCGACGATCACGTCGGGGCGGACCTCATCGATGATCTCGGCCAGGCGCTCATCGACGTAGCGGGCGCCTTCGATCAAAGCCTCGAACGTCGGCGCGATGAAGCCCTCGAGCTGCTCGATCGTCGGCTTCCGGAACACCGGTGCGGTCTCGCGGATGAAGTCCTTCCAGAACTGGCCGGCGTCCTCCTCCTGCTCCGGCGGCGGCCCGAGCCGCATCAGCCGCTCCTCGAAGCCCTTCTCGACGAAGGTGCCGGCGAACGACTCCTCGGCGATGAAGACGACGCGCCAGCCGCGGCGCCGCATCACGTCGGCGATGCCGATGCAGTTGTTCGTCGGGCCGAAGGCGCCCTCGGGGAAGAAGATCACCGTCCCCGCGCTACCCGGTTCGACCGCTGCGGCCATGGCGCCACCCTAGATGATCGAAGTCCGCAGCCCCTACGATTCCGGGCATGCGGATTCCCGACCTGCTCGCCGCCTCCGAGGAGCCCTGCTTCTCGTTCGAGTTGTTCCCCCCGAAGACCGACGAGGGCGTCGCCGAGCTGTTCGCGAGCGTCGAGGACCTCAACCGCCTCGAGCCGAGCTTCGTGTCGGTCACCTACGGAGCCGCCGGATCGACGCGCGAGGGGACCGTCGAGGTGACGACGCGGATCAAGCGGGACTACGGCATCGAGACGATGGCCCACCTCAGCGTCGTCGGCGAGACGGTCGACGGGCTCGACGCGATCCTCGACCGCCTCGGCGCGGCCGGGATCGAGAACATCCTCGCGCTGCGCGGCGACCCGCCGCGGGGCGTGGCCGACTTCACGCCGCCCGCCGGCGGGCTCCGAAGCTCGACCGAGCTCGCCGCCTTCATCCGCGGCCGCGAGTCCTCCTCGCAGTTCGGCATCGGCGCCTCCTGCCACCCGGACATCCACCCGGAGGCGACGTCGCCGGAGGCCGACATCGCGTTCCTCCGCGAGAAGGTCGAAGCCGGCGCCGAGTTCCTGATCAGCCAGCTCTTCTTCGACAACGCCGTCTACTTCGACTGGGTCGAGCGCGTCCGCGACGCCGGGATCGACGTGCCGATAATTCCCGGCATCCTGCCGATCATCTCCCGCGACGGCCTGCACCGGTTCTGCGACGTCTGCGGCGCCAAGATCCCCGATCTCCTCGACGAACAGCTCGCCGCCCTCGGAGGCGATCCCGAGGCCGAGCAGGCTTTCGGCATCGCCTACGCGTCGCGTCAGTGCGAGCAGCTGCTCGCCGCCGGCGTCCCCGGAATCCACTTCTTCGTCCTCAACCGGGCCACCTCGGTCAAGGCGATCCTCGGCGCGCTCAAGGCCGGCAGGCCCTGGGAGCGGACCGGCGGGGAGATCCTCGCCGCCGCACGCGGCACGAACTAGGCCGACGCGGTCCCGTCGTCGCGGCCGGCCGGGGCGACCCGGCTGCGGCCGACCCTGACGACCAGGCCCTCGGCGATCGCCTCACGGAGTGCGGCGCGGAACCGGCCCGGTCCCCAGCGGTTCGCACCGACCTCGCGGGAGAGCGCCCTCGTCTCGATCTCGCCCTCGCTGCCGACCACACGGGCGATCCGGTCGACCTCGGCGTCGATCCATTCGGGTCGCTGCGCCACCGAGGAGGGGAAGAACGGCGAGTAGGAGGCGGAACCCGGGCCGAGCCGGTAACGGCTTCGTCCCGTGCGTTCGCGCTCCGCCCGGGCGCGGTGCCGCTGCTCGGTCCGCTCACGCTCGGTCCGGGCCTCGTCGTCGGCCTCGCCATCGCCCTCGGCCGCCTCGGCGGTCAGCGGCGCGGCGATGTCCTCGAGCTGCTCGCCCTCAGCGCGGATGCCGAGGAACAGCTCGACGATGCCGCCGAACGCCATCACGCCGGCGCCGATCAGGTAGCCGATCGCGACCTTGCCCGGATCGCCCGAGGAGGCGAGGCCCTCGAAGACGAGCGGCCCGGTGATGCCGCCGATCGCCGTCCCGATCGCGTAGAAGAAAGCGATCGCCAGCGCCCGGACCTCCATCGGGAAGATCTCGCTGACGGTCAGGTAGGCGGAGCTCGCGCCGGCCGAGGCGAAGAAGAACGTGACGCCGAGCGCCGCGATCAGGCCCCAGTCGCTGAACGCCTCGTTGTTGAAGAGGATGGCGACGACGACCAACAGAACGGCCGAGATCAGATAGGTCCCGGCGATCATCGGGCGGCGGCCGACCGTGTCGAAGAGGCGCCCGAGGAGCAGCGGGCCGAGGAAGTTGCCGGCCGCGAAGACGGCGTAGAAGATGCCGACCTTGTTCTCGGCGACGCCGAGGTAGGTGGTCAGGGTCAGGCCCAGCGTGAAGGTGACGGCGTTGTAGAGGAAGGCCTGGCCGACGAACAGGGAGAGGCCGAGACCGGTCCGCTTCGGGTACTTGCCGAACGCCGTGCCGGCGATCTCGCGGAACGGGATCGACTTGCGCTGCTGGACCTTGATCGGCTCGCCCTCGGGCTCTTCGAGCTCCTCCCCGGTCTCCTCCCTGACCTCGCTCTCGATCTCGCCGACGATCTCGTCCGCCTCCTGCTCCCGTCCATGGATGAAGAGCCAGCGCGGGCTCTCCGGGACGTGGCGGCGGATGAAGAGGATGCCGATCCCGAGCAGCGCGCCCATCGCGAAGGCGACCCGCCAGCCGACGTCGGCGGCGAAGATCGCCTGGTCGAGGAAGATCAGCGACAGCAGCCCGCCGCCGGCGGCGCCGAGCCAGAAGGAGCCGTTGATGATCAGGTCGATGCGGCCGCGGGCCCGGGCGGGGATCAGCTCGTCGATCGCGGAGTTGATCGCCGCGTACTCGCCGCCGATGCCGGCGCCGGTGAAGAACCGGGCGACCAGGAAGAACCACGGAGCGAAGGCGAAGGCCGTGGCGACGGTCGCGGCCAGGTAGAGCCCGAGGGTCAGCAGGAACAGCTTCTTGCGGCCGAAGCGGTCGGTGAGCTGCCCGAAGAACAGCGCGCCGAGACAGGCGCCGGCGACGTAGATCGACGCCGCCATCGCGATGTTGGTGTCGGTCAGCTCGATGCCGCTGCCCTTCGAGACCAGCGTCGGCGCGAGGAAGCCGATGATCGTCACCTCGAGGCCGTCGAGGATCCAGACGGCGCCAAGACCGATCACGACACGCCAGTGGAAACGCGACCAGGGAAGCCGGTCGAGGCGGCTCGGAATCCGCGTCTCGATCGTGCCGATGCTCTCCGTCTCGGTGCTCATCCGGCCCAGCTTTACCCCGGCTCGGCCGCCGTGAAACCGGCCGCGAGCCGCTGGCCCCGGAACGGCGTTCCTATACATTCCGCGCCGTGGCAAGCCGGAAAGAGGAGAAGGAGCGCCTCCGTCAGGAGCGGCTCGAAGCAGAGCGCCAGGCGCAGTCGTCGGGGCGCACACGCTTGATCATCGGCTACGTGGTCGCGGGCGCTCTCGCGCTGCTGATCGTCGTCGGGCTCGTGATCGCCCTTGCCGGCGGCAGCGACTCGTCCTCCGACGGCGGCTCGGCCCAGGCGAGCAGCGACAACGTCAATACGGACTTCGGGGGCAAGGTCCCTGAGGACATCCGGGTCGACACCCGCGAGGGCACCCCGCCCCCGGCGGTCCAGACCGGCGACCTGACCGCGGCGGCGAAGGCAGCCGGCTGCGATCTCCAGCTCAACCTCAAGGACGAGGGCAGCACTCACCTCGACCCCCAGCAGGACGACCTGCCGGATTACGGCACCGACCCGCCGACGTCCGGCGACCACTATCCGATCCCGCTGGCCGATGGAGCGTTCCTCGATTACCCGAGCCCGGGCACGTTCGTCCACTCGCTCGAGCACGGACGGATCAACATCCAGTACAGCCCCGACCTCTCCGAGGAGGACCAGCTGGCACTGAAGGGCGTCTTCGACGCGGACCGGGCCGGCGTCAACCTCTTCCCCGACCCCGACATGCCCTACGACGTCGCGGTCACCGCCTGGACCCAGCTGATGACCTGCAAGACCTACGACGGCGACGCCACGCTCGACGCCATCCAGGACTTCCGCGACGCCTACCGCGGCCGCGGGCCCGAGGCGATCCCCTTCTAGGCCTCCCCGCATGCGGGCGCCCGCTTGCAACGATTCCTGCAGGCAGCGCGCGCGAGGCGCGGGACCGTCACCATCGGTCCGGTACTTACGGCCGGGGACCGTGTTTCGTCGTCTGTAAGGATCTGCTCACACTCTCGTGCCTCTCCGCCGTCTCTCGCTTCTGCTTGCGCTCGTCGCCTCCGGCGCCCTCGTCTGGGCGGTCGCACCGGCGCTCTCGACCGAGCCGTACCGCCCCGCCGCCGTCGACTTCACCCAGCCCGTCCCCCCCGCCGCGAAGCTCCGCTCCGCCACGCCGGGCGCCCTCGAGCGGGCCGCGAACCATGGCGGCTACGGAGCCGAGGGTCCCGTCCTCTACCGGACTGATCCGATCACCGCGCCCGAGCGCTTCGACCTCGTCGGCATCGCCGGGCAGATGCACGCCTTCGAGTTCCGCGCCCGCGACACGGGTGGCGAGTGGAGCAAGTGGGTCGAGACCGACAACGGCGACCCCGTCTACACCGGCGGCGCCGACGAGCTGCAGATCCGCAGCCGCAACGAGCCGATCCGCGGCGAGCTCCACTATGTCAACGTCCAGGGCGACACGAGCTTCGCGAGCGGCCTGCTCAACGACATGCGCGGCGTCGTCAACTCAGCGGTCGTGACCCTCGCCGCGGCCGGCGTCCCGGAAGCGACCGCCGCGAGCAGCGAGCCCGACTTCATCACCCGGCGCGAGTGGGGCGCCAAGCAGAAGCCGGGCGGCTGCGAACCCCGGGTCAAGCCCGAGATGGGGCGCATCAAGGCCGGCGTCATCCACCACACGGTCAGCACGAACGGCTACAGCGAGGCCGAGGCGCCGGGCATCGTCCTCGGCATCTGCCGCTTCCACCGCAACGGCAACGGCTGGAACGACATCGGCTACAACGCACTGGTCGACCGCTTCGGCAACGTCTACCAAGGGCGCGCCGGCGGCATGTCCCGGCCCGTCATCGGCGCCCACGCCGAGGGCGTCAACGCCCAGACCACCGGCGTCGCCGCGATCGGCGACTTCAGCCGCAAGAAGCCCTCGAAGGAACTTCAGCGCGGGCTCATCAAGTACCTCTCCTGGAAGCTCGACCTCGCCGGCGTCCCCGCCCACGGCAACACCTCCCTCCTCTCCAGCGGCGGCCCCAGCCAGAAGACGCCGAAGGGCGACCGCGTCAAGGTCAAGACGATCTTCAACCACGGCACCACCAACTACACGGAGTGCGCCGGCGCGGCGCTCAACAAGCTGGTGCCGAAGATCCGCCGCGCCGTGGATCGCAAGATCGGCTGAGCCCCTCGAGCGGGCCGGGCCGGGCCGCATCGCCCGAACCCGCCTTCGGCGGTTCGGGTGGAGGTTCGGTCGACGCGGCCCGTCCCGACCTCAAACGTCTCATCGGGAGCTGGCCGCAGGCGGCCTCGGCGAAGGCCCCACCATGTGTCAATAACCGTCTCCCACAGCCGGTTTCTGACACTTCGCGGTTGCAGGAGGCGTCCCGCCCGGTCCCACCACCCCCCTCTCAGCCCCACCCGGGCTGGGGTCAACACATATGTCATCCCGTCCAGTACCACCGCGCCGCCCGGCCGAAGCGGACGCGAAGCGGAGCATTCGGCCGGAGTTATCTACGCCGGTACAGCGGGAAGAAGCCGTCGTCCTCCCGGCCCGCCGCCAGCTCCGCGTAGGCGGCCTGGTCGCAGATCAGCTCGTGGGTGTGGAACGGGAGCTCGGTGTTCGCGAAGCCGCGCTTGAACTCCTCGAGGCCGTCGCCGGGCTTGACGCCGCCGCCGAGGTTGAGCGGCATGTCCATGGCCTCGGCGAAGTCGGTCGCGGCGACGATCAGGTTCTTGGAGGGGGCGCGGCGGCGATGGTCGTCGGCGGTACCCGACAGGTAGTAGTGGATGAAGCCGTCGCTGCGGACGAGTAGCGCCGAGGCGGCGCAGTCGCCGTCGGGGCCGGTGACGGTGAGCAGCCAGGTGAGCGGCGAGGCGAGCAGCGTCCGGAAGTAGTCGGCGTCGAAGAAGTAGTGGTCGGCGGCATCGACGACGCGCATCGTCTCGGTGTAGACGGAGAGGAATCCGTCCAGGGAGGCGTCGTCGACGTCGGGGCCGTGCAGCGAGGAGTGCTCGTAGCCGGCCGCCTCGTTCTTGCGGATCTGCTGGCGGTCGCTCATCCGCGACTTGCGGGCTTCGCCCGGGTCGGAGACGAGGACGACCGACCGGTCGGTGGCGCCGGTGAACGCCGTCGGCTCGCCGAGGCGGTCGCGGACGAAGGCGCTGACGAGCCCGGAGCCGCCGAGGTCCACGGCGGCGTGGTCGACCGGGCCGCCCTCGACCTTCGCCCCCGGGTAGGAGTAGGGAGAGATCGCGTCGCGGCGGTCGCTGCCGGGGATGTCGCGGACGACGAGCGGGACGGCCGCGGTGTTGCCTCCCGCGCTCGCGACGAGCGTGTGGGTGACGCCCTCGGCGGCCAGGAACTCGCGGCTGCGGAAGAACTCGGCCTCGACCGCGGCGGCGCCGCCGTCTGCGATCAGCTCGGCGCCGATGGGGCTACTCCCCGACCGACCAGCGCTCGCGCCAGCCGGCCGCGCTGATGCCCCAGATCTCGCAGTCGATGAGCGTCCCGTCGGGTCGGCGGATGTGCTCGGGCATCGTGCCCTCGTGCTGCCAGCCCTGCCAGGTGACGGCCTTCTTGGCGGGACCGTTGAAGGACGGGATCCGGCCGTAGACGCGATGGGCGCCGAACTCTTCGAAAGCCTTCGCGACGGTGAGACGTTCGGCCTCGCGTCCGACTCCGCGAGCGCCGGGGTTGTCGCCGATCAGCGCGCCCAGCTCCGGGGCGGTCTGGCGGAACAGGCCGTAGAGGGCGGTGAAGCCGACCGGCTCTTCGAGGCCCTCGACCTCGATCGCCCACTTGCGGTCCTCGCCGTCGGCCCCGACCGCGGCGTTCGTCCACCCCTTCGCGTTCTCCTCCTCGAAGGAGGGGCGGACCTCCATCAGCGACGAGATCGCCTCGCGGTTGTTGAACCAGCGATGGACGGCCGGCCAGTCGTCGGGGCGGAACGGCCTGATCCGGACCTCTACCTCGGAGCCTCGTTCGGTCGTCATCGGGCGGAAACCTTAGAGGCCCTCAGCCCGGATCGAGGCCGCGGCCGGAGGCCACCTGCCCGACGGTGCGGGCGAGGATCCGCAGGTCGAGGCGGGCCGAACGGTTCTCGACGTACCAGTTGTCGAGCTCGATCCGCTCCCCCCAGGTGATCCCGACCCGCCCGTTGATCTGCGCCCAGCCGGTGATCCCGGGCCGGACCGCATGGCGGCGGTGCTGGTGCGGGTGGAAGTAGGCGAGGTGCGAGGGGATGGTCGGGCGCGGGCCGACTAGGGACATCTCTCCGCGCAGCACGTTGACCAGGTTGGGCACCTCGTCGAGCGAGATCCGCCGCAGGATCCGGCCGACCCGGGTGACGCGGGGATCGCCGTCGCCGACCGCCGTGCCGGCGCCGACCGGGTCGCTGCCGGCCGCCATCGTCCGCAGCTTCAGCATCTCGAACTCGTTCTCGCCGCGACCGACGCGTCGCTGGCGGTAGATCGCCGGGCCGCGGCTGTCGAGGCGGATCGCGACCATCGCCGCCACGAGCAGCGGCGACGAGGAGGAGCAGCGCGAGGGCGGCGGCGATCGCGTCGAGGAGCCGGGGCAGGCCGCGCGGTCCGGGTGCGAAGGGATCGTCGGCCTCGCGGGCCCGCAGCGCCTCGTCTCCCGGCGGCGGGGCGAAGGCGGCGATCGCCTCCGGGTCGGTCCCGCTCACCGCGTGCCCTCCGACTTCTCCCAGGCCGCGGGCGGGCCGTTCCGCCAGCGGTCGAAGCAGCCGAGCGCGATCGAGGCGGTCACGAGCACGTAGTAGCGGGCGATCCGGGTGACCCTGCCGAGCGGGCCGGGGGCGGCGTCACCGACGGCTGCCGCCACGATCAGGCTGACCTGGGCGGCGAGCGCGAGCCGGTAGATGCGCCCGCGGCGGAGCAGCGCGAGGTTGGCGGCGAAGGCGGTGACGTGCAGCAGCGGGCTCGCGTAGCGGAGCAGCCGATGGGAGAGGACCTGGTAGCCGAAGAGGGCGCCGTAGCCGCGCGGGTCCCACATCCGGTCGGCCAGGACGATGTCGGGGAGGCCGACCATCATCCGCCGCTTGCGCGCGAACTCGCCCTCGATCGAGGGCACCATCTTCTCCCGCGCCCGGGCCGCGGGGACGTCGACCGAGCGCCAGCCCTCCTTGCGGAGCTCGAACGGGAACGAGAGGTCGTGGCTCCGCGACGGCTCGAGGAATCGGTAGGCGGCGCGGCGGACCGCGTAGACGCCGCCATTGCCGGCGGTGACGCCGCCGAGGCCGGACTCGAGCTCGCGAACGGCCATCTCGTAGCGCCAGTAGAGGCCCTCCTCGTTGTCGCCGTCGGGATCGGTGAAGTCGACGTGACCGCAGGCGTAGCCGACCTCGGGGTCGTCGAACGCGGCGACGAGCGCCCGCAGCGCTCCCGGCTCCCAGGTCGAGTTGGCGTCGCTGAAGGCGACGATGTCGCCGGTCGAGCGCTCGACGGCGGCGTTCTGGGTCGCCATCTTCCCGCCGCGCGGCAGGTCGAGGACCATGTCGGCTCCGGCGGCGCGGGCCAGCTCGACGGTCCGGTCGGAGGAGCCGTCGGAGGCGACGATCAGCTCCAGCCGCTCCCGCGGGTAGTCGAGGGCGAGGGCGTCGGCGACCTTCGCCCCGATCACGTCCTCCTCGTCGAAGGCCGCGACGATCAGCGAGACGCGCGGCGGCTCGGGTGGGCTCGGCGGCGGTTCGGCCCGGCGCCCGCGCAGGCGCTCGATCGCCGCCAGCGTCAGCGGATAGGTGACGTGGGTGTGGACGAGGCCCGCGACCGAGCCCCAGAAGATCTTCCTGGCGAGTCCCATGTGCGTCGCCTCCGATTATCCGGTGCCGGTCCCGGAGCGGTGCTCGGCGCCGAGGCGGCGGTAGAGCTCGAGCGTGCGGGACGCGATCGCGTCCCAGCCGACGTCCTCGGCCACGGCTCGCTTCGCCGCGGCGGCCAGCTCCTCCCGCTTGGCGGGATCGGCGACGAGCTCGTTGAGCGTCGCGGCGAGCCCGGCGGCGTCGCCCGGCTCGACCAGGCGTGCGGCGTCGTGGCGACGGCCGAACTCGGCGAAGCCGCCGACGTCGCCGAGCACCATCGGCTTGCCGAACGCGAGCCCGGTGTAGAGGACGCCCGACTGCTCGATCTCGCGGTAGGGGAGCGCGAGCACGTCGGCGCGGCGCAGGAGCGCCGGGATCTCGGGGTCGGGGATGAAGCGGGGGATGATCCGCACCTTCCCGGGGGCGCGGGCGGCGAGCTTGCGAAGGCCCTCGAGCGGCATCCGCGGCATCCCCGCGATCCAGAGCTCGGCCCCCTCGACCGAGGCGAACGCCTCGAGCAGGGTGTCGATGCCCTTGTAGGGCCGGAGCAGGCCGAAGAAGAGGATCACCGGTCCCTCGACCGCAGCGAGCTCCGGCGGCAGCGGCCGCTCGTTCGGGAGGTGGGTCAGGTAGTCGAGCGGGCCGTGCGGGATCACCTCGACCTTGCCGGGGTCGAGGCCCACCTCGTCGCGGAGCCTGGTCGGCCGCCGACTCGGTGTGGGCGACGACGGCGTCGAACGCGTCGAGGTAGCGGCGCTGGGCGTGCGAGCTTGCGGTGCTCGCCGGGTCGCGGCAGCGGGTAGTGGAGGGTGAGCAGCCGCGGGCGCCCGGGCTCGGGGCGGCCGAGCAGGAGACGGTCGAGGCGCGGAAGGGTCGTCCACTGCCAGTGCTCGACGTCGGCGTGCTCGGCGAGGTGGTGACGGATGGCGACCATGTCGGGGATGTGCTCGTAGGCCTTCAGTGGCAGCCGCATCCGGTTGTCCTTGCCGACCGCCGTGCTGCGGCGGTAGAAGCCGGTCCAGACGCGATAGCCCTCGGGCTCGGGGACCGGTCCGTAGAGGAAGCGGCTGGTCAGCAGCTCGACGTCCGCGCCGGCCCGCGCGAGCGCCGCCGCGAGGGAGCGGTCGTAGGGCGGCGTGAACGCCGATGGATCGACCAGGGAGACCCGGAGCGCCGTCATGGGCGACGATTGTCCCGAATGAACCCTGAGCTCTCCTACTGCGTCGTCAACACGAACGGGCGCGAGCATCTCGCCACCTGCCTGCGGGCGATCGCGGCCGATCACCCGGCCGGCGTCGAGCACGAGATCCTCGTCCTCGACAACGCCTCCGACGACGGATCGGTCGACCTCGTCGCCCAGCTGGCGCAACGCGAGCGGGACATCGGCGACCACCTCCGGCTGATCGTCACCGAGCGCCGCCAGGGCAAGGCGGCCAACGACTCGCTGCTGATGGAGAACGCGAAGGGCGAGTTCTGCCTCCTCCTCAACGAGGACTCGGAGGTGACGCCCGGATGCGCGGAGGCGCTGCTCGGGGCGATGCGGGCCGACCCGGAGGCGGGAGCCGCCGGCGCCCAGCTGCTCGATCCCGACGGCGAGCCGCAGCCCTGCGCCTGGCGACTGCCCGGCGTCGGCACCGCCCTCGCCCAGGCGCTCTTCCTGCACCGCTGGCTCGTCACTCAGAGCGGCGGCGGGGAGACGCGGCGCGTCGGCTGGGCGCAGTCGTCGGCGATGCTCGTCCGCCGCAGCGCCGCCGAAGCCGTCGGCTGGCTCGACCCCGACTTCTTCGTCTACTCCGACGAGACCGACTTCTGCAAGCGCCTCGGCGATGCCGGCATGCACACGCTCTACGTCCCGGGCGCCCGGGCGATCCACCACGAGCAGCTCAGCAACGACACGGCGTCCGGCAGCCGCCGGGTCGTCGAGTTCCACCGCAACCGCGACCTCTACATGCGCAAGCACCACGGCCCCGCCGCGGCGGCGGCCGTCCGGGCGCTGACCGCGTTCTCGTACCTGCCGCGTGCGCTTGCGGCCGTGGCTCTGCCCGGGCACGACCCGCGCTGGTACCTGCTCCACGCGCGGCAGGCATGGAGCCCGAGCGGCGAGGGGATCCGCGAGGCGGCCGAGGCGTACAACGCGAGGGTGGGTGGGGGTTCCGCTGGCGCCTAGCGGTCGGCCGGTGGCGGACTCGCGTTTGGCAGTGAGGGGAGGGTGAGCGGCGCGGGCGGCCACTGGGGCGGTTTGGTGTCGCTGGGACACACAACCCGCCCCAGTGATCGGACCGGCGGCGCGGGGACTCCGCTGGCGCCCAGCGTTGGAGCGCGGGCGGACTTGGGTTTGGCAGTGAGGGGGATGTGGCGAGCGGCGGGCCGGGGCAGCTTCGGCGCGTCGGGGCCGGGGTGGGGAGGTTCTGCCGGACCGCTCCTTTCAGTCTTTCCCAGTGCAATAGGTCCGGCAGGGCCTCCCCGCCCCGGCCAACCGCCACGACCTAGAAGTTGCCCGCGGTCCCGGTCCCGGATCTCCTGCTCGTACAGCTCCTCGGCCCGCGCCTGCTCGTCGCTCTCGGTCGCCCGCTCGGCTCGCATCGCGGCGAGGCGCTCGCGGAGATTGCCCTCGCTGATCAGGGCCCTGACCTGGGCGCGCTCGCCGGCGTTGATGGCGCCGCCGAACCAGAGCAGCACCGGGTAGAGGGCGAAGACGGCGAGGCGGGAGAGGAAGCCGGCGGCGCCTTCGGTCGGCAGCAGCAGGTCGCCGGCGGCGACCAGGATCGCCGCTCCGCCGACGACGACGGTGAGGCGTCCCCACTGCCAGGGGATCGGGAAGATCCGGCGGCTGACGCCGTAGATGAGGACGATGACGACGAGGTAGGAGACGATCAGGGCGACGCCGGCGCCGACGATCCCCCAGGCGGGGACGAGGATCAGGTTGAGGACGACGTTGACGATCGTCGCCACGATCGTGACCGGGAAGTTGTATTGGGTCTTGCCGGTCCGGCCGAGGATCACGACGAGTGCGAGGTAGACGCCGTAGAGGGCGGCGCCGAGGGCGAGCGGGCCGATCGCCTCGTAGGCGTCGAAGAACTCGGGCGCGGCGAGGAGGCGGACGATCCAGCGCGCCTCGAGCCACATGCCGACGACGATGAAGCCGCAGAGCGCCGTGAAGGCGGTGACGACGACCGCGTAGGTGCGGCGCGCCTCGTCGTCGTCGCGGATCGAATAGGCGAGCGGCGGCCAGGCGAGCTGGAAGCCGCGGACGACGACCTGGATGGCCTGGCTGAACTTGAAGGCGAGGCCGTAGAGGCCGAGGGCGGCGAGGCCGAGGGCGTGGGAGATGATGATCCGGTCGATGAAGGCGAGCGAGTAGATCGAGATCTCGGCCGGCATCGTCGGCATCCCGAACTTGAACATCCGCCTGAGCAGCGTTGCGTCGGGACGCAGGGTCAGCCGCTTGCGCTCGGTGAAGATCAGCCAGAGCAGGAAGGGCAGACCGGCGAGGTAGGCGCCGAGGAGCAGCCCCTCCGCCCCCTCGTCGAGCCCGACGACGAGCAGCACGGTGAGAGGGATCGCCAGCAGGACGTTGCCGATCGTGAACGCGAAGTACGCCTTCGCGCGCTCGTCGAGCCGGAACAGCGTGACCATGTATTCGTAGAGCGTCAGCACCCAGAGCCCACCGATCGCGATCCGGACGAGGCTGGGATCGAGCGGGTCGCCGCTGATCAGGTCGCCGATCTGCGAGGCGAACGGGAGGGCGACGAGGGCCGCGACCGTCGTCGTCCAGAACAGGGCCCCGAAGCCGGTCGCGATGACCTTGTCGCCGCGCTCGCCGGGCAGGTAGTAGAAGCGCAGCAGCGCCTCGATCAGCCCGAAGCGGACGACGATGCTGGCCGCCACGACGGTCGAGAAGAGGAGCTCCGCCTGGCCGTAGTCGGCGGTCGTGAGGTACCGCGTGTAGACCGGCAGCAGCAGGACCGCGAGCACCTTCGAGGCGACGCTCGCGGCCGTGTACGCGAACCCGGTCGTGGCGAGGCGGCGGAGGTAGTCGAGCACCTGCCGCTCCGATCAGCCGCTCGCCCGGCGCGGAGCGCGGACGAGCGCGGTGGCAGCGATCGCGAGGACCGCCCACGTGATCGGATCGATCAGGAAGGCCGCGTAGCCGAGGCTGTGGACGAACATCAGCGCGTAGACGGCGAGCAGCGTCGCCGCCAGCGCCGTGCCGCGGGCCGTGCGCGTCCACTCGAGTCCGGTCGCCGAGAGCAGCGCCCCGAACGTGACGATCAGCAACGCCGCGTAGGCGAGCACCCCGATCGCCCCCTGCTCGGCGGCGACGGTCACCGGCTCGGTGTGGCTCTCTGCGGCGAAGCCCTCGCCCTCGTAGTAGCGGGCCGTGAACTCGTCGCCGAAGCCGCCCGAGCCGACCCCGGCGATCGGGTGGTCCCGAGCGATGTGGAGGCCGCCGTCGATCAGCCCGGCCCGGCCGCTCGACGTCTCGCTGCTCAGCCCGCCGCCGGCGATCGCGACGACGGCGACCGCGAGCGCGACGAGCGTCGCCGCCCCGGCGCCGATGCCCTTGGCGAGCCCCCAGCGCGTCGCGACGAGGACGATCAGCCCGGCGAACAGGGCGAGCGTGCTCGTCTGCGAGTAGCTGATCACGAGCAGGATCAGGAAGACGGCGAAGCATGCGGCGGCCCCCCAGACCTCGCGCGGCCGGGAGCCGTAGGCGACGATCGCCGCCAGCACGGTCATCGTCACCGCGAGGTAGCGACCGAGGATGTTCGGGTCCCAGAACAGCGAGTTGACCCGGAAGTAGGTGTGCGCCTCGTTGCCGGAGATCACCTTGTCGTTCCAGAGCAGCTCGCCGGAGACGTACTCGCCGAGCCCGACGAGCAGGAAGAGGAGGCCCTCCACCGCGAGCACCCAGACGATCCGCCGGAGCGCGTCGCGGTCCCAGCGCGCCTCGGTGAGGAGCAGGTAGAGCGCCGCGAACGGCGCCAGGAAGAAGGAGACGTTCTGCAGGGCGTGGGTGATGTCGTCGGCGTAGGCGGCCTGGAGCGCGTAGAGGACGACGACTCCCGCCAGCGCCCAGCCGATCGCATCGATCCACGGCCCGCGCTCGACCGCCCCGCGCTCGGAGGCGGGGTCGTGCCAGGCGCCCCAGAGCGTCGCCGCGAGCCCGCCGGCGATCACGGCGTAGAGCGGCAGCAGCAGGTTCGCGTCGCCGCCCCCGAGGTCGATCGGCACCCGGAACGGCATCGCCGCGATCAGAATCGGCGCGAGCCAGAGCGGGCGCCGCCGGAAGAACCAGCCGACGATCACGAGCCCGACGAGGCCCGCGACGGCCGCCGCGAGCAGCAGGGACGGGCGGTCGCGGAGGTCGGCGATCCGGCTGCTGTCCCAGCTGTCGGCGAGGACGAGGACGGGAGCGAGGACGACGGCAATCGTCACCGCCGCCAGCCGGGCGCGGCGAGAGAACCGCGGGATCAGCCCGGCGGCCGCGGCGATCGCGCAGAGCAGAGTCCCGAGCCAGAGCAGCGGCTCATCCATCGGAGTCGCTCCCGAACTCGAGGGTGTAGCCGCGATCGGGGACCTCGATCCGCCCCGGCGGCTTGACATCCCGGTCCTGCTCGCCGAGCACGACCTCAAGCGCATAGAGGCCCGGGGGGGCGGACTGCCCGTCATCTGAGCGGCCATCCCAGGTGTACGTGTGCTCGCCGGCAGCGAGTTCCTCGCCCTCGGCGAGCGTCGCGACGAGCGCCCCGTCGCTGCCCTCGTTGCCGTCGATGATCAGGACGTCGACGTCGGCGTCGGACTTCGCGAGGGTGAACGAGACATCGGCCTGCCCGCGCTCGAGGCGCGGCGTCAGCACGACCGTGTTGACCAGGTCGTCGGACGACCGCGCGACCCGCTCGACCGCGAAGGCGGCGACCGACAGGAGGAGAAGACAGGCGAAGAGGACCGCGCCGAGTTTCGCCCCGCGCGAGGCCCGCTCCGGGCTCACGTCGCTCAGCCCTTGCCGCCCGTGGACTTCGCCACGTCGTCGCCGACGAAGGCGACGACGTCGGCGCTGTTGGCCGCCGCCGCCTCGGCCTCCTTGTCGAAGGGCTTGATGCTCTTGATGCCGAGAACCCTGGCGACGGTGCGGGCGCCGTCCTTCTGGCCGTCGGCGTACCGGACGATGCTCTTGCCGCTGCCGCCGTTGGCGACGCTCGTCCCGATCACGTCGTAGTCCTTGCCGCTGAGCTCGTCGGAGACCTCGCCGGCGAGGCCGGAGGAAGTGGAGGCGTTGAGGACGACGACGCTGACCGTGCTCGGATCGACGCGGGCGCCGGAGCTGTCCCCCTCGCCGGCGCGGATGAAGTGGGCGGCGGCGTAGAAGACGCCGGCGGCGATCACGAGCACGATGATCGTGATCACGAGCGGGTGGCGGGGGCCGCGCTCGAGGACGCGTCGCCACCACGGCGCCTGCTCGAGCTCGATCGCCCGCTGCTCGGATGTCCCGATCCGGGCGAGCGCGGGTCGCTCGGACGTGACCCGGTCGGCGGCGCGCGAGGGGCCGCCCGGACTCCCCGGCGGCGGGATCGCCCGGAACTCGGTCGTGCCGGCGTCGGGCTCGCGGTCCATCCAGTTGGTGAGGCGGCCGATCTCGCGGCGCTGGTTGAGGAAGATCGGCAGGAGCAGGAGCATCCCGAGCATCGCCATCAGGGCGGCGATCCCGCCCAACGGGACGAGCAGTCCCTTGCCGAGGAGCGACTCGGTGGCGGCGGTGACGGTCAGCGCTGCGTGCATCGTGAGCCGGTCGGCGGGGTCATCCGGCGATGCCCTGGTCGTCCTGCCCGATGACGAGCGCCAGCGGCGCCCCGCCCGACGCGTCCTGGATCTCCGGGGTGATCGCGACCACGTCGACCTCGCCGAGCTGGTCGCTGAGGTCGGCCGCGAGGTCCTCGGCGTCGGACTTGGAGCCGTCCTCGAACATCACGGTGCTGGTGGTGAAGCTGCCGGCGTCGCCCACCTCGCCGACCTTCCAGCCGGCGTCCTTGACGAAGACGCTCGCGGCCTTCGCCGTCCCGGGCACGCCCACCCCGCCTTCGGGAGCGGTCCCGTTGAGGACCGCGACCTCGATCTTGTCGGGCTTCTGGGCCTGCGCCGACGTCGAGCTGCCGGAGCTGCCGCTGTCGGACGAGCCGCCGAACAACCCGAAGCCGCCGGTCAGGATCACAGCCGCGACGACGAGGGCGAGGATGCCGAGCCCGAGGACGGCCGGGCTGACCGGTGAGCGCTTGTCGAGCTCCTCGTAGCGGAACGCCATCTCACCGCGGACGCGCTCGACGCGGCCGGGCCCGTCGGGGCCGGGCGCCTCGCGGCGATCGCCGCCCGTCGGAGCGGGCGGCATCGTCGACTCGGACGAGTAGGCCGCGGCACGCTCGGCCTCGGCCTCCGCGCGCTCCGGGGAACGCCCCGCCCATTCGCGCAGGCGGCGCAGATGACGTGCCTGCTGGAACGTCATAAAGACGAGCACGGCGAGGCCGCCGAAGGCGACGAAGCCGAGAATCGCACCGATCTCCTTCAGCAGATCCATTCTCAGCGGGTGATCTTAGACCCGCCACCGGGGGCCAAGCCGGCGCTGATCACGCCGACCACCCGGCGCGCCAGATCGGTCTCGTCCCCGCTGCCGATCAGATCACGCAGCTGCGCAAGCGTTTCCTCGACCTGATTCGGTTCGAGCGGCTGCTCCCGGACCGCCTTGACGATCCGCGCCTCCGACGTCGGCTCGGCGTGTTCGCCGTCAGCGAGGAGCTGCTCGTGGAGCTGCTCGCCGGGCCGCGGCGCCGTGAACTCGATCGCGATGTCGACGTCGGGCTCGTAGCCGGCGAGCGTGATCATGTTCCGCGCCAGGTCGACGATCTTGACCGGCTCGCCCATCTCGAGCACGAACACCTCGCCCTCGCCGCCGAGATCGGCGGCGCGGATGACGAGCTGGACGGCCTCGGGGATCGTCATGAAATAGCGCGTCATCTCGGGGTGGGTGACGGTGACCGGGCCGCCGCGCTCGATCTGGCTGCGGAAGATCGGTACGACGCTCCCCGACGAGCCGAGCACGTTGCCGAAGCGGACCGAGACGAAGCTCGTTTCCGGGTGCCGCGTCGCGGCGGCGCGGACGATCGACTCGGCCATCGACTTCGAGGCGCCCATCACCGTCCGCGGATTGACCGCCTTGTCGGTCGAGATCAGGACGAAGCGCTCGGCACCGGCGACCGCGGCGGTCTCGGCGACGATCCGCGTTGCGATCGCGTTGTTCCGGACCGCTTCGAAGGGGTTCGCCTCGACGAGCGGTACGTGCTTGTAGGCGGCGGCGTGGAAGACGACGTCGGGCTTGTAGCGCTGCATGACCTCGAGCATCCGCTCGCCGTCCTTGCAGTCGCCGAGCGTCGCCTCGACGCGGCTGAAGTGCCACTCCGAGGTGAGCTCGCGGTCGATCTGGAAGAGGTTGTCCTCGGCCTGGTCGACGAGAACGAGCAGGCGCGGCTCGACCCGGGCGATCTGGCGGCAGAGCTCGGAGCCGATCGACCCGCCGGCGCCGGTGACGAGGACGATCTTGTCGCGGAGGTAGGCGCCGACGCGGTCGAGTTCGATGACGACCGGCTCGCGGCCGAGCACGTCCTCTACCTGGACCTCGCGCAGCTGCCGGGTCAGCTGGACGCCGCCGCGGAGGAGCTCGAAGACGGTCGGCAGGGTCCGGACGCGGATGCTCCGCTCGCGGCACTCGGAGACGACCTTGCCGCGGACGGCGCCCGGCGCCGACGGGATCGCGATCACGACCTCGGCGGGCTTCTCCCGCTCGAGGATCGCACCGAGGTCGTCGGTCCCGCCGAGGACCTTGAGGCCGAGCAGCCGCATGCCGCGCTTGCGGGGGTCGTCGTCGACGAAGCCGACCGGGTTGCCGAGCTCCGGGTTCAGCCGCAGCTCGCGGACGACCATCTGCCCTCCCGAGCCGGCGCCGATCACCAGGACGTCGGCGTGCTTGCGGCGGTTGTGCCGGCGCATCCGGCGCTCGACGAAGTAGAAGCGGGCGACGCTGCGGGCGGCGACGAGCAGGCCGAGCGTGAAGACGAAGTCGTAGATCATCACCGACCGCGGCATCGGGCTCGAGAACGGCTTGCCGATCACGAATATGGCGATGAGCAGCGCCGACGCGACCGCGCACGCGCGCATCACCGACCAGATGTCGCCGAGGTTGAAGTAGCGCCACCACTTCTGGTGGAGGCCCATCAGGCTGAAGATGATCGTCTTGCCGAGCGCGACGAAGACGATCGAGCCCGTGATCATGTCCACGTAGCGATCGGGGATGCCGCCGGGCTCGTCGATGAAGCGGATCTCGAAGGCCAGATAGAAGGCGAGCGCAGCCAGGACCGCATCCGCCGCAAGCTGGAAGATCCGGTGCCGGAGCACGGGCGCACGCAGGCGGTTCATCGGCCAAAGGGTAGAGTCCCGCGCTAACTCGCGGCGCCCCGGACAGGGCGTTCGCAAGCCCTTCCCCGCCACACAGGAAGCCGTTGCTCCCACCGCTGCTCACCGCCTCGATCACCGACCCCATCGTCAACTTCGCAGTCGACGTCGTCGACGCGATCGGCGTGGTCGGCATCTTCATCCTGATGACGCTCGAGAGCGCCTGCATCCCGATCCCGAGCGAGGCGACGATGCTCTTCGCCGGGTTCAGCGTCAGCGACGGCGACATGACCCTGTTCGCGGCGGTCGCCGCCGGCGTGCTCGGCAACGTCGTCGGCTCCTGGATCGCCTGGAGCGTCGGCTACTACGGCCGCGAGGAGCTGCTCGAGAAGAACCGCTTCATCCACATCAACCCCAAGCACCTCGAGACCGCCGACCGCTGGTTCCGCGACCACGGCGAGGCGACCGTCTTCTGGTGCCGGATGCTGCCGATCGTCCGCACGTTCATCTCGCTGCCCGCCGGGGTCGCCGAGATGCCGTTCTGGCGCTTCACGCTCTTCACGGTCCTCGGCTGCATCCCCTGGGTGCTCGGGCTGACCCTGATCGGGCGGTCCGCCGGCGACAACTGGGACGACTGGAAGGACAAGCTCCACTACGTCGACTACCTCGTCGTCGCGGTGATCGTCGGTGCCGCCGCCTACTTCCTGATCAGGTACCTGCGCGGGCGCCGGGACAACGGCACCGCCGCCCCCGGCGAAGGCTCCTGAGCCGGTGACGGCCGGCAGCGGGCTCGGAACCGGACGCGCCGCGGTGCTCGGCGCGGTCCAGGGACCGACCGAGCTGCTCCCCGTCTCCAGCTCCGCGCACCTGCGGATCGTCCCCTGGCTGCTCGGCTGGAACCTCGACGACGTCAGCCCCGAGGACCGCAAGGCCTTCGAGGTCGCGGTCCACGGCGGCGCCGCGCTCGCCCTGCTGATCGGCCAGCGGCGCCTGATCGGCGACGAGGTGCGGCGACTCGACGGTCGCCGGATCGCCGTCATCGCGCTCTCCTTCCTGCCGGCCGTCGCCGTCGGCCTCGCCCTCGAGGAGCACATCGACCGCCGCCTCGGCGGCCCCCGCTCCACGGCGTTCGGCCTGATCGCCGGATCGGTCGCGATGGTCCTCGCCGACCGCTGCCCGCAGGACCGCAACGCGGTCGAGGCGACGCCGCTCGACGGGCTCGCGATCGGCTGCGCCCAGGCGGCCGCCCTCCTCCCCGGCGTCTCGCGGAACGGCTCGACGCTCGCCGCCGCCCGCGCCCGCGGCTTCCGGCGCGCCCAGGCCAACCTGCTCTCGCGCACGGTCGCCCTGCCGGTCATCACCGCCGCCGCCGTCCGCAAGGCCACGAAGCTGCGCCGCCGCGACGTCGACCCGGCGCTCGCCCGCTCAGCGACGGTCGGAGTCGGCGTCGCCTTCGCCTCGACGCTCGCCTCGCAGGGCCTGATCCGCCTGATCGAGCGCGACCGCAGCCTCCTCCCCTACGCCGCCTACCGGACCGGGCTCGCCGCCCTGATCCTGATCAAGACCCGCGGCGAGCGCGGCTGACCGCCGCTTGCGGTTGAATCAGCCGCGCCGATGAGCCAGGACGCATACACCCGCGCCGGAGTCAGCCAGAGCGGCGCGGATGCCTCGGTCGCCGCACTCGTCGCACACCTCTCGAAGATCGAGACCGGCAAGCCCTCCCGGGTCGTCCCCCTCCCCGGCCACTACGCGAGCGTCCTGCGGCTCGATGCCACGACGGGCATCGCCTTCGGGACCGACGGCGTCGGCACGAAGATGGTCGTCGCCGAGCAGCTCGGCCGCTTCGAGACGATCGGCATCGACTGCATCGCCATGAACGTCAACGACCTCGTCTGCGTCGGCGCCGAGCCGATCGCCCTGGTCGACTTCATCCTCTGCCCCACCGCCGACCCCGAGCTCTGCGGCGCGATCGGCGAAGGCCTCCGGCGTGGCGCCGAGCTCTCCGGGATCGAGATCCCCGGCGGCGAGATCGCCCAGGTCGGCGACGTCGTCAACGGCCTCGAGCTCGCCGGGAGCGCGATCGGCGTCGTACCGCTCGACGAGATCGTCACCGGCACGTCGATCGCCCCCGGAGACGCGGTCATCGGCCTCCCCTCCTCCGGCCTGCACTCGAACGGCTATACGCTCGCGCGCCGCGTCCTCGCCGACATCCCGCTCGACGACGACCGGCTCGGCAGCCCGCTCGGCGAGATCCTCCTCGAGCCGACCGAGATCTACGTTCGCCCGATCCTCGAGCTGCTCGCCTCCGACGTCGACGTGCGCGGTCTCGCTCACATCACCGGCGACGGGCTCAACAACCTGCTCCGGCTCGGCAAGGGAGTCGGCTACGACATCGACGAGCCGCTGCCCGCCCAGCCGATCTTCGGCCTGATCGCCGAGCACGGCTCGATCGACGACGCCGAGATGCACGAGGTCTTCAACATGGGCTGCGGGTTCTGCGTGACGGTCCCCGAGGCCGATCTCGATCCGGCGCTGGACCTGCTTCGCGCCCACTACCCGGCCGCACGCCGCGTCGGCTCGGTGACGGACCGCGCCGGCGAGGTCACCCGCGCCTAGGTCGCGCGGCGCATCCGGACGCGGTCCCGAGGCTCCGCACCCACCCCTTGACCCCTGCCTATACCCGTTCCCACAGGTTTCCAGTCATCGTCGTCCGGAATTCGACCCTGCCCTGCTGAGCGAGCGACCAGAGCTCGGCCTCGACGTCGACCCGGGAGCGACACGTGACCGCCTCGACCTCGACGGTGGCGCAGCGGCCGAAGCGGTCGAGGACCGCGAGGGCGTCGGGCGCCGGCGGTGCCGGGGCGGCGAGCCCGGACGCCCGGGCGGCCTCGGCGTAGAGATCGTAGGGCTGCCACCCGTAGACGCCGCGGCGCGTCCCATCGGCTCCGACGAACGTCAGCGACGGGAACGTGACCCGTTCGATCGGGCCGGTGCAGCCGGTCGCGTTCTCGGCGACGGCCTGCTCGGGAACCCGGCGCGCCTCCTCGAGCTGGGCAGCGAAACGCTCGAGCACGGCGTCGGAGCGAAGGTCGACCTCGAAGCGGCCGGCGTCGAAGCCTTCGCCCTCCAGGTCCGCCGCCAGCGCGATCAGGGCCGACACCTTGTCGAGGCGCTCGCGCCCGCACATCAGGCCCTCACGGACGCGGCGCAGGTACGCCTCGGCCGCCTCGCGGCTCTGCTCGCCCGCGGCGATGACGGCCTGGCAGGCGGGGTAGCTGGAGCCGATCCCGCCCCGGGCCCAGAGGCGCGGATCGAACGGCATTCCCGACTCCACGGCGACGTTCGGCCACACCCGGGCGTAACGGGCCCGCTGGCCGGGACCCACCTCGCGGACCATCCCGCCCATCACCCAGCGCCAGTCGAGCCCGTCGCCGAACTCCCAGGCGAGTCGCCGCAGCTTCGGCTCGCTGGCCCACGACCAGGCGCAGGCGGGGTCGGTAACGACCCGCACTTCGACGCTCATCGGCGCCTCGGTCGGCTGTTGCTCGCTGGCTGGTTCACGCAAGGTTCATGTCGCAGAGCCCGCTTGGCTGCTGCAAAAGGGGCGTTCGTCCAAAATACCCGGGTGATGTTCCCTTCCGACCCCGCTTCCATGCTCTTCGGTTGAGCAGCACGATGATCGGAACAATGCTCTCCGGCCGCTACCGGCTGGAATCGAAGCTTGGCAGCGGCGGCATGTCGACCGTCTACCTGGCCGTCGACGAGACCCTCGGCCGCCACGTCGCGATCAAGGTCATCCACCAGGAGATCGCCGACCAGCAGGACCAGCTCGAGCGCTTCCGCCGCGAGGCCCGCGCCGTGGCCCAGCTCTCCCATCCGAACCTCGTCGGAGTCATCGACGCCGGCGAGGAGGGCGGTCGTCCCTACATCGTCTTCGAGTACGTCCCCGGCCAGACGCTGAAGCAGCGGATCTCCTCCGAGGGCCGGCTGCCGCTCGACGAGGCCACCGCCTACGCGATCGAGATCGGCCGCGGCCTCCAGGCCGCTCACCAGGCGCGGCTGATCCACCGCGACGTCAAGCCGCAGAACGTCCTCATCGATCCGGAGGGCCGGGCGAAGATCACCGACTTCGGGATCGCGCTCTCGCTCGAGTCCCACGGGCTGACCGCCACCGGCCGCGTCCTCGGCACGACCGATTACGTCTCCCCCGAGCAGGCGATGGGCAAGGAGATCGACCCGCGCACCGACGTCTACTCGCTCGGGATCCTGCTCTACGAGATGCTGACCGGCGAGGTCCCGTTCAAGGCCGAGACCCAGGTCGGCGTCGCGATGAAGCACGTCAACGAGACCGTGCCGAGCGTCCAGCGCCGCCGCCCCGACGCCTCGGCAGTGCTCGCGGGGACGGTCGAGAAGGCGACGGCCAAGGAGCCGAAGGACCGCTACCGCGACATGAACGACTTCCTCGGCGACCTCGAGCACGCCCTCGAGGTCGAGGTCGCGCGAGCCGGGGGTGCGACCGGCGAGGCGACGTCGGTGCTCGACTCGGTTCCCGAGAAGCGCCGCATCCTCACGCGACGGCGGATCTCCTGGGTCGGTGTGCTGCTGCTCGTCGGTGCCGCCGCCGCGGCCATCGCGATCGCCGCACTGAGCGGTAGCGACGGACCGTCCAAGGAGCCGCCGCCCGACAGCACCGGCAGCACCGTGATCTCGATCCAGGCGGCGAAGGACTTCGACCCGGCGAGCTCGGGGGGCGACGAAGAGGAGCACTCCGAGGAGACGAGCTTCGCGATCGACGGCAGCCCGAGTACGGCCTGGAGCACCGAGGAGTACACGGCAGGGCTCGAAGGGGCCGCCAAGGACGGCGTCGGCCTCTACGTCGACGCCGGCTCTTCGGTGACGCCGAGCCAGATGGCGCTGCGGACCGGCGGCGGCAGCTGGACCTTCCAGGTCTACGGCTCGAACCTGAAGTCGCCGCCGACCGAGATCGAGGGGTGGGGCGATCCGCTGACCGGCGACCTGACCGCCGAGCCGAAGCAGACGATCGACCTCGACACGAGCGAGCCGAACCGCTACTTCCTGATCTGGATCACGAGCGTCGAGGACGGGACGGCGGCCGAGGTCTTCGACGTCCAGCTGATCAGCTGACGCGTCGGGCTTGGGGTGGGGTTGGACGCGGGTGCGATTACTCGGGCATAGGCCGAGCTAATGCACCGACGGTGCGCTCTGGCCAGGGTGGTGATTGGCGGCTCCCGTCCCCACCGCTTCAGTACCGGTACGACCGCTCCTTGGCATGCCGTTCCAACGCCAACTCGACCAACCGCGAACAAAGCTCCGGATACGCAACCCCGGTCGCCTCGAACAACTTCGAGAACACGCTCGTCTCCGTGAACCCCGGAATCGTGTTCAGCTCGTTGACCAGCACCTCGCCGTCGTCCATCACGAAGAAGTCGCAGCGGGCGAGGCCGGTGCAGCCGCAGGAGCTGTAGACGTCGGCGGCGAGTTCGCGGACGCGGGCGATGGCCTCGTCGCCGATCGGCGCCGGGACGACGAGCTCCATGCCGCCGGGCTCGTACTTGGCGGCGTAGTGGTACCAGTCGGCCTTGATGACGAGCTGGCCCGGCAGCGAGGTCTCCGGCTCGTCGTTCCCGATCACTGAACACTCGACCTCGAGGCCGTCGCAGTGCGCCTCGATGATCACCCGCGGGTCGTGCTCGAGGGCGGTCTCGACCGCGGCATCGAGGCCGCCGGGCTCGCCGACCTTGAGGATCCCGACGCTCGAGCCGAGCCGCGAGGGCTTGACCCAGACCGGCATGCCGAGCGCCTCGGCCTTGGCGCGCCAGTCGTCCTCGCCGACCTGGCAGAAGTCGACCTGGGCGATCCCGCGCTCGCGGATCAGCCGCTTGAAGATGAGCTTGTCGATCGTCACCGCGGCGGCGAGCACGCCGGGGCCGACGTAGGGGACGTCGAGGCACTCGAGCAGGCCCTGGACCGTTCCGTCCTCGCCGAACGGTCCGTGGAGGACCGGAAAGGCGACGTCGCAGCCGAGCAACCCCGCGGCGGCGCGGAGGTCGACCTCTCCCCCGTCGTGAAGCCAGCGGCCGTCCCGCTCGATGACGACGTCGAGGGTCTCGTGGCCGGCGGCGGCGAGGCCTTCGGCGACGGCGGCGCCCGATCGCAGCGAGACGTCGTGCTCGCTCGAGCGACCGCCGCGGATGACGGCGACCCTCATGGAGTGGTCGTCGTCGTCGTCGAGCTCGTCGTTCCGTCGCTCGGCGGCGCCTTGTAGTCGCCGACCGTCAGGGTCACGCGGTCGCCGGGGCTGAGGTTGGTGCCGCTGCTCGGCGCCTGCGCGAGCACGATCCCGTCCTCGGAGGAGTCGTTGGTGGCGCGTTTGACGATCGACACCGACAGCCCCTGGCCGGAGAGCTTGCGCTGAGCGTAGGTGAGCTTCTGGCCGACGAAGTCGTCGAGCGTGATCGTGCCGACACCGCTCGAGTAGGTGATCGTGACCTCGCTGCCGACCTTGGCTTCGGTGTCGCCGGCCGGATCCTGCTCGAGCACCTGATCCTCGGGCTCGTCGGAGTCGCGCGGGTTCGCGTTGACGACGAAGCCGGCCTTGCGGAGCTGCGAGGTGGCGGTGACGCGATCGAGCCCGAGCACGTTCGGGACCGTCGCGGTCTTGACGCCCGTCGACACGATCAGTTTCACCGTCGAGCCGGGCGCGATGCTCGTGCCCTGCGACGGGTTCGAGCCGATCACCTTCCCCGCCGGCACCGACTCCGAAGTCCGTTTCTCGATCTCGGTCTCGAAGCCCCTCTTCTTGAGCAACGCCTTCGCGTCGGGCACCGACAGCCCGGCGACCTTCGGGACCGCGATGGTCCCCGGCCCGAGGCTGATCGTGATCTTCACCGTCGAGCCCTTCTCTGCCTCGTCGCCGCCGGGCGGGTCCTGTTCGATGACCTCGCCCTCGGGGATGTCGTTCTCGATCCGCTCGGTCGTGACCTCGAACTGGGCCGACTGCAGCTCGATTGTCGCTGCGGCCTCCTGTTCGCCGGTCACGTCGGGCACGGTGACCATGTCAGGGCGGGTCAGGAAGTAAGCGAGCGCGGCACCCGCGAGGACGAGCACGACGACGGCCGCGATCAGCCACCAGCGGCGCGAGCGATCCTCGCGGGCGAGCGGCGCCAGCACGACCGGCTCCTCGGGGCTGACCTCGGCGGCGTCGAGCGCGGCGAGCATCTCCGCCGCCGACTGGAACCGCAGGGCCGGGTCCTTGGCGAGTGCCTTGAGGACGACCGCGTCGAGGGCAGGGGTGACCTTCGGGTTGATCGAGCTCGGCACGGGCGGCTCCTCGCCGACCTGCTTCATCGCGATCGCGACGGCGTTGTCGCCGTCGAACGGCACCCGGCCGCAGAGCATCTCGAAGAGGATCACGCCGATCGAGTAGATGTCGGCGGCGGCGGTCACGTCCATCCCCTGGGCCTGCTCGGGGCTCAGGTACTGCGCGGTCCCCATCACCGAGCCGGTCCGGGTGATCTCCGAGCCGCCGGCACGGGCGATGCCGAAGTCGGTGACCCGGACGCGGCCGTCGCGGTCGATCAGGACGTTCATCGGCTTCAGGTCGCGGTGGATGATCCCGTGGTCGTGGGCGAAGGCCGCGGCGGCGAGCATCTGCCGGGTGACCTCGACGGCCTCCTCGATCTCGAGCCCCTGGTCGATCAGCTCGCGCAGCGAGGAGCCCTCGACGAGCTCCATCGAGATGTACCAGCTGTCCTCGTGGCTGCCGCGATCGAAGACGCTGACGACGTTCTGGTGCTGCAGGCCGGCCGCCGACGACGCCTCGCGGCGGAACCGCTCGACGAACTCGGTGTCGCGGGCGAAGTTCTCGTGCAGCATCTTCAGCGCGACGTCGCGGTCGAGCTCGGTGTCGCGGGCGCGCCAGACGTCGGCCATCCCGCCGGACCCGATCCGGTTGACGAGCCGGTAGCGCCCGTCGATCGTTATCCCGGGTTCGAGCCTCATCCGCCGTTCAGCAACTGGTTCATCACGGAGGTGGCGATCGGTCCGGCGTCGGTGCCGCCGAAGCAGCCGGTGCAGGGGTCAGTGGTGACGGCGATCGCGATCTGCGGATCGTCGGCCGGCGCGAAGGCGATGAACCAGGGCCGTGCGAGGTCCTGCTCGATGTCGATCTCGGCCGTGCCGGTCTTGCCGGCGAACGTCGTCCCGCCGAGGTCGCCGGCCAGGTCGGCGGCCGTTCCCTCGTCGACGACGCTGGTCATCATGTCGGTCAGCTCAGCGGCTGTGTCCTCGCTGATCACGTCGCTCTGCACCTCGGGGTTGAGCTCGTCGGTGACCCGGCCGTCGGGATCGACGACCTGCTGGACGAAGGTCGGCTTCATCAGCGTCCCCTTGTTGGCGACCGTCGCCGCGACCTCGGCCATCTGCGTGACGGTGGCGAGGATCTGGCCCTCCTGGCCGCCCTGGCCGATCGCGACGCGGGCGATGTCGAAGTCGGAGTTGACCTGCTTGTAGCCGCCCTTGCCGGTCGGGACGAAGATGCCGCTCGGCGCCTTCTGGTCGTCCGGCAGCTGCACCTCGGGGTCCTTGCCGAACCCGAACCGGTCCATGTACTCGAGCAGCGTGTCGGCGCCGACATCCTCGCCGAGTTGCGCGAAGTAGGTGTTGACGGAGTTGGTCAGTGCGGTGCGCATGTCGATGACTCCGAACTGCTCGCCGCCCGCGTTGGAGAGGGGCACGCCGCTGAAGTCCTGGGGAGAGTGGGAATCGTATGTCTGATCGGGTGTGGCCGTACCCGAGTCGAGCGCCGCCGCCGCGGTGACGACCTTGAACGTCGAGCCCGGCGGGTAGGCGTCCTGGATCGCGCGGTTCGTCAGCACCGACGGATCGGCCGTGTTGAGCTGCGCCTGGTCCTCGGGAACCCTGTTCGGGTCGAACCCGGGGGTGCTCGCCATCACCCTGACGGCGCCGGTCGACGGGACGATCGCGACGACCGCTCCCGGGCGGCCGGTCGCCTCGAGCTGGTCGGTGGCGAGCTGCTGGGCGGAGGCGTCGAGCGTGGTGACGATGTCGTTGCCCTGGCGCTGCTGGCCGCGGATCTGATCGATGATCGATACGAACTCGTTCGTCTCGCCGGTCAGCGTCGCGTTCTCGGATCGCTCGAACCCGCTCGTCCCCTGGGTGATGAAGCTGTAGCCGATCGGGTTCCCGAACAGGGAGCCCTGCGGGTAGCGGCGCACGTACTGGTAGGACTCGTTCTCCCCGGTTTTCTTCGAGTTGGCGATGACCTGGCCGTCGGAGGTCGTGATCTTGCCGCGCTTGATCTGCTGCGCTTCGAAGAGCGGCCGCTTGTTCTCGGTCTTCGCCTCGAGGTCGGAGGCGTCGAAGACGGACCACTGGCTCGTGAAGCCGACGAGCAGCGCGAACAGCAGCAGGACGACGACGAGCAGGCGCCTGATCGGGACGTTCATCGCACGTCCCCCGGCTCCGGGCGGCGGGCGCGATCGGAGATCAGCAGCAGCAGCGCGACCAGGACGAAGTTCGCGATCACCGAGCTGCCGCCGTAGCTGATCAACGGCAGGGTGACGCCGGTCAGGGGGATCACGCGGATCACGCCGCCGATGATCACGAACGCCTGCAGGGCGAAGACGGCGGTCAGGCCGGCGGCGAGCAGCTTCGAGAACCCGTCACGGGCGAGCGAGGCGATCTTGAAGCCGCGGGCGGCGATCAACGCGTAGATCGTGATCACGCCGCAGCCGCCGAAGAGCCCGAGCTCGTTGACGATCAGCGCGTAGATGAAGTCGGTCTGCACCTGTGGGATCAGGGTGTTGTCGACGGTCTGCTTCGCCACCCCGGGCGCCCACAGCAGCGACTCGCCGATCCCCTTCCCGAAGAGGCCGCCATCGGCCTGCGCGAACATCGATTGGAGCACCTGATAGCCGTTGCCGTTGGCGTCCTGGTACGGGTCAAGCCAGGTGTCGATCCGGTCGCCGACGTGGCCGACCGTCGTCGCGAAGAACCACGCGCCGACGAGGAACATCGCCAGGCCGATGATCACGAAGGAGATCCGGTTGGTCGCGGTGTAGATCAGCGCCAGGAACGCGCCGAAGAACATCAGCGAGCTGCCGAGGTCGCGGATGAAGACGAGCATCACCATCGCCGCGCCCCAGACGACGAGCATCGGCCCGAGGTGCTTGAGCGGCGGGAACGTGATCCCGGCGAACCGTTTCGCTCCGACGACGAGGACCTCCCGGTGCTCGCGCAGGTAGCTGGCCAGGAAGATGACGATCGCGAGCTTTCCGAACTCGGCCGGCTGGAAGGCGAGCGGGCCGATCTTGACGCCGAGGTAGGCGCCGTTGACCTGCGCGCCGATCACCGGCAGCCGCGGCATCAGCAGCAGGACGAGCCCGGCGATGACGATCAGGTACCGGTAGCGCTCGAGCACGTGGTAGTCCTTGAGGAAGGTGATCGTCAGCACGAAGAGGATCAGGCCGACGACGAACCAGTTCGCCTGATCGCGCGCCAGGCTGGCGTCGATCCGGTAGAGCATCACCAGCCCGATCGCGGCGAGCAGCGCGACGAGCGGGAACAGGTAGGGGTCGGCGTTGGGCAGGCGGAACCGTAGGAAGATGTGCGCCGCGAGGCAGATCGCGAAGAAGTAGGCGCCGAAGATCAGGCTCGTGTTGTCGAGCTGGGCGCTGCGGACGCTGAAGACGGCGGCGAACCCGGCGATCAGCAGGCCCGCTACCGGGATCAGGCCGAGCAGCTCGCGGTTGCGAGCGCTCAACCGTTGCCCCCGCCCGACGGGCCTCCCCCTCCGGACGAGCCTCCCCCGCCGCCGGCGGGCTGTCCGCCGTTCGCGGTGCCTCCGCCGTTGGCGGTGCCGCCGCCGTTGGCGGTGCCGCCGCCGTTCGCGGTGCCGCCGTTGCCTCCGGCGGTTCCCCCGGTGCCGTTCGCGGGGCCGCCGCCGTTACCGGGCGGGGTGGCGGCGGTCGCGGCGGCGTTCTCGAGATCCTCGAGGAGCGAGCGCGCGTCGTCCTGCGAGCGCAGTTCGTGGTCGACCGCGACCGGGCGGCGGGCCTCCGGCAGCGCGGCCAGCGCGACGTCGCTCGCCTCCTGTTCGGAGTAGAGCTCGATCCCGAACGGGAGGTCGTAGGGAAGTCCGCGGTAGAGCGCGAGCTGGTCGGCGTCGTTCGTGCCGACGAACCAGATCTGGCGGGCGCCCCAGACGGCCGCGAACGCGACCGCCGCGATGACGAGGAGGGCGACGACGCCCTTGAGGATGCGCCTGGGCCAGCGGCGCTTCGGCGCCGGCGATACGGCACCGGGACGGCGCGGGCTGCGGCGCGGCGGCGGCGGCGCGGCTTCGCGGGACGCGGCGGCGGCACCGCCGGTCGCGGCGACTCCGGCCCGGACCGCCTCGGCGCTGAGCCCGGCCTCGGCGGCGCTCGGGCCGACGAGCGTCTCCCCCTCCGCGCCGGCGGCGACGTCGGCCGACTCGAGCCGGAAGAGGACGACGGTGATGTTGTCGCGGCCGCCGCGGTCGTTGGCGGCGCGGATCAGCCGGCGGCCGGCCATCTGCAGGTTGTCCTCGCGGGCGAGGATCGCGGCGACGTCCTCGTCGCCGAGCATCGTCGTCAGGCCGTCGGAGCAGAGCAGGAAGACGTCGCCGGCGCGGGCGCTGAAGGTCATCGTGTCGACCTCGACCTGCGGCTCCGGGCCGAGGGCCCTGGTGATGACCGAGCGCTGCGGGTGCTCGGCGGCCTGGTCGCGCGTCAGTTTGCCCTGGCGGCGCAGCTCCTCGACGAGCGAGTGGTCGTTGGTGATCTGCTTGAGCTTGCCCTCGCGGAAGACGTAGGCGCGGCTGTCGCCGACGTGGCCGAAGCTGATCTCGTCGCCGTGGAGGAGCGCGGCGGTGAGCGTCGTCCCCATCCCCGACCGCGACGTGTCGCTCTGGGCGCGGTCGAAGATCTCCCGGTTGGCCTCCTGCGCGGTGCGGCGCAGCAGATCCTCCGGCGCGGCGTCGGAGGGATCGCCGACGCGATCGAACGCCTCGACGGCCAGCCGCGACGCCACCTCGCCTGCCTGCGCGCCGCCCATCCCGTCGGCGACGGCGAACAGCGGGGCGCGGGAGAAGTAGGAGTCCTCGTTGGCCTCGCGCTGGCGACCGGTGTCGGTCAGCTGGACGACCTCGGCGATCTGCAGCATCAGCCCATGTCCTCGTCGAGGGTCAGCTCGAAGCGCAGCACGGTGTCGCCGATCTGGATCTCGTCCATGTCCGACAGGGTCGCCTCCCCGCGCAGCTCACCCCCGTTCAGGTAGGTGCCGTTCGTCGAGTCCATGTCCTCGACGAAGTAGACGTTGCCTCGGGTGTGGACTCGGCAGTGGATGCCGGACGCGAAGCGGTCGGTGATCCGCACGTCGGCCTCCTCGGCACGGCCGATCGTGACGCCGCCGAACAGGTCGATCCGCTCGCCCGGCGTCAGGCCGCCGCCCTGTACGGCGACCAGCGTCGCGTCGGTCGCGGCGACGCGGCCGCCGGCGATCGCGTGCATGCCCGTGCCCTCGTCGCCACCGGCGATGGCGCGGCTGCCGCGCAGGTCCTTGAGCGCGCTGCGCGCGATCACGAGAAGGAAGAGGTAGAGGACGCCGAGAAAGGCGAACTTCAGCGCCACCGCCGCGGGATCAGCATCCACGATGCGTCCCTCCCTGGCGGTCGATGCCGGATCCGTGCGGGCGGCTCAAGCTCACTGCTCGATGTCGAAGATGAAGGTGATCGTGCCGAGCGCCACCTCGTCGCCGGGCGCGAGGCGGGAGGTATCGACGCGGCGGCCGTTGACCTTGACGCCGTTGGTCGAGCCGAGGTCGACGATCTGCCAGTCGCCGGAGGTGTTGCGGCGCATCTCGGCGTGACGGCGCGAGACGTTCTGGTCGTCGACGACGCAATCGCATTCGCGGGAGCGGCCGAGCGTCGCGGTCGGCCCGTCGAGGACGTAGCGGCGGTCGTGGAAGGAGACGATCGCCTTCGTCTGGGTGAGCGGCGCGGCGGGCCGGCGCGCGCCGCGCGGCTCCTTCTGCTTGGCGGGCGCCGAGTAGACCATCGTGTGTCCGTGCTGGCCCTGCTCGCCCGTGTCGCCCTTGCGGACGGGAGCCTTGACGAGCCGTGGCTGAATTCCGAATTCGCCGAGCCGGAGCCGCTCGTCGACCTCGATCTTCACCTCGGGCCGGGTCAGGAGCGCGTAGTCCTGCCGGCGGGCGTGCTCGAGCAGGTAGGCGGAGAGCTCCTGCGAGAGCGAGCGGGTGTAGCCCTCGAGGCGCTCGTGGTCCTCCGGCGAGAGCCAGACCGTGTAGCTGTTCGGCGCGTAGGTCTGGGTGACGGACGCCGTCTTGTGGGAGTCCATCTCCTTCGCGAGCTTGCGGGCGATCTCCACGGGCTGCACCTGGGAGCTGAAGGCACGGCTGAAGACGCCTTCGACAAGGCCCTCGATCCTCGCTTCGAGATTGCGTAGAACGCTCATGGCATAGTCCGTTCGTCGACCCCGGCAACACCCTCCGGGCCCCGAATCGAGGGCCCAATCCTACGGCAACCCGGCTCGCGAACCGGCGCCGTGGAGTGCTGCTCGCACGTGCCTGTTCGCGGTGCGGGTGGCGCGGATGCGCTCGTCCGGCAGCGGTATGACGGCGGGATTGCGCGGGCGCCGCACGATCCGCGGCTCGGCGTGCCCTGCGCTTCGCGGCACCGTTCTCGCGAAGGCGGGTTCAGGGCGGGCTTGCGGCCGCGAGCCGCGGTCGAGTTGCGGGCGGATGTCGGGGCGCCCGGCGCGATCCCAGATCGCCCAGGCGACGCCCGCGAGCAGGGCCGGCGCGAGCAGGAACGTCGGAGCGGCGCCCTCGCCGGCGGCGCCGAGCAGCGCTGCGATCGCACCCGCCCAGATCAGTCCGCCGACCGCGGCGCCGGCGGGAGAGGCGACGTCGAGGAGGAGGCCGAGGAGGATCGCCCCGCCGATCCAGGTCAGGCCGACGGCGATCGCCGTCGGGGTGAGCATCGGCGCGACCAGCTGGTCGATGGCGGTCGGTCCGGAGCCGGCCCAGCCGGAGGCGCCGGCCGCAACGGCGATCGGGACCCCGAGCGCGCGGCCGAGGAGTCCGCCGGCGATCGCCGTCCACGCCCAGGCCAGCCCGGCGAGGGCGGCCCGCTCGGCGACCCGGTCGCGGCGGGCGGCGACGGCGAGGAACGCGGGAGCCGCGCCGATCAGACCGAGCAGCGGCGCGACGGCGGGCAGGATCCAGTCGCGGATCCGGTTGAGGACGAGCGCGGCCGGTGCGAGCAGGACGGCCGCGACGATCGCGAGGCCTGGCAGGCCGGCGAGCGATCCGAGCAGCGCCACGGCGCCGACGGCGAGGAGGATCGCGAAGGGGCGGGCGGGCACGCCGGGGGGCAGGGTCGCGACGCCGAGCGCCTCGGCGGGCGGCGGGACGGCCCGGTCGGGATGGAGCGCGCCGCGCACCTCGAGCAGCGCCTCGCGCAGGTCGGACAGCTCCGGTCGCAGCTCCGGCTCTGGCTCGAGACAGGCGTCGATCGCGGTGCAGAGCGACTCCGGCAACTCCGGCCTGGCGTCGCCGAGCGGCTCGACCGGCTCGCCGATGGCCCGCGCGGTCGCGGCCGGGCTGAGCTTCGCCACGGGGTTGAAGCCGGCCCAGAGCTCATAGAGGGTGAGGCCGAGCGAGTAGACGTCGGAGGCGGGACCGGCGCCGTCGCCGGTCGCCTGTTCCGGCGACATGTAGGCGAGTGTGCCGACGACCTGGCCGGTGGCGGTGAGGGTCGGCGCGTCCTCGAGAGAGGCGATCCCGAAGTCGGCGAGGAGGGCGCGCTGGGCCGGGCGTCCCTTGACGCTGCGGCTCCGGACCGGGCGGACGAGCACGTTGTCGGGCTTGAGGTCGCGGTGGACGACGCCGGATTCGTGGGCGTGCTCGAGGGCGGAGCAGAGCTCGGCGCCGAGCTCGGAGAGGTCGCGGTCGCTGAGCGCGCCCGCGGCGGCGAGCTCACGGAGGTTCGGCCCCTCGACCAGCTCGCTGACCAGATAGGTGCAGCCGCCCTGGCTACCGAGCTCATACAGCGTGACGATGCCGGGGTGGTTGAGACGGGCGGCTGCGTGGGCCTCGCGCATCACCCGGTCGGCGTTCTCGCCCTCGACCGACTTGACCGCCACCCAGCGACAGAGCTTCTCGTCCCAGGCGCGATGGACGGTGCCGTGGCCTCCGCCACCGATCTTCTCGCCGATCGTGAACCGGCCCAGTACTCGTTCGCCTTCGGTCACGGCGACCGTTTCGCCGCCTGCGATTGGGCTCCTGCGGAGCGGGGAAGTGGGCGTTCCGGGTGCACGCAGCCGCCCGGGACGCCCTACCGCCCGAGGCAGGGGTCATACTGGCGGTGGCGAAAGGCCCGTAAGCCGTGGACTTCTTCGACGAGGACGACCCATACGAGCCTCCCCCTGGCGGGGAATCCAGAGAACCGGCACGCGCCGGGCGGGCGCCTGCGTCGGGCGGCCACCATCCGCATGGCGGACCTCCAGTGAACAAGCAGCAGGCAAGGGTCCGTCAGGCGGCCCTCCTCCTCGGCGCGATCGTCTTCCTGATCCTGATCGTGATCGCCTTCCGCGGCTGCCTCGACGCCCGCAAGGATCGCTCGTACCAGAACTACGTCAGCGATCTCAGCTCGATCACCGCCGAGACCGAGCAGCTCAGCACGAACTTCTTCGACCGGCTCGAGAACAAGGACACGGGCTCCGCCGGCGACATCGGCTTCCAGGGTGAGGTCGACGGCGACAAGGGCACGTCACAGGCGCTGCTCGACCGCGCCCAGGGCCTCGACGCGCCCGACGACATCAAGGGCGCCCAGGAGCAGGTCGTCCTCTCCTTCGAGCTCCGCCACGACGCTCTCGAGGGCATCTCCGCTCAGCTGGCGGGCCTCAGCGCCGGCGGCAAGGACGCGGACAAGGCCGGCAAGGCGATCTACACCCAGATGAAGGTCCTCTCGGCGAGCGACATCCTCTACGCGCGGGCCCAGGACCAGATCGAGCAGGCGCTGACCGACAACGACGTCGTCGTCGATGAGGGCGTACCCGACAGCCAGTTCCTCCCCGACGATCCCGATTACCTCGACCCCGCCGTCACCGCCGCGGCCCTCGGCGGCGTCGCGACCAGCACCGGCGGCACCGCCAGCGACACCGCCTGCAAGAACGACGGCGAGACCCACGGGCTCGGCCTCGTCGACGGCAGCACGCTCCTCAACCCCTCGGGCGTCGCCCTCGTGAACGGCGGCAGCGTCACCGCGACCGCCGGCGACAACGAGATCGAGGTCGCCGTCCAGAACCAGGGCACGGCCGACGAGAGCAACGTCAACGTCAACGTCACCAGCGACAGCGGCATCAACGAGTCCGGGACGATCGACCAGATCGCCGCCGGCGAGACCCAGACCGTGAAGATCCCGCTGCAGCCCGCGCCGAAGGCCGGCGACAGCGTCACCATCGACGTCGACGTCGCAACCGTCGGCTGCGAGCAGGTCGCCGACAACAACAAGGCGAGCTACACGGTCACCTTCTGACCACGCGCCTCACCGGTACTTAACCTGTAGGCCGTGCGGAACCTGGACTCGACCGTGGGAATCGTCGCGCTCGCCGCCGCGGGCGTCGCCGTCCTCGCGCTGCTCCTCTGCGTGATCCTGATGTTCCGGGTCCGCCGCCTCCGCGCCGACCAGAAGCTCGTCCTCGGCGACGGGCGCACCGACCTCGTCGAGCACGCCGCCGAGCTGGCGCGGGTCGTCGACGACATGGAGGCGACCCTCCACGCCGAGACGTCCCGCAGCGCCGCCCGCATCGCCGTCGCCGAGCAGCGCCTCGACGCGACCGTCAGCAAGAGCGCGGTGCTGCGCTACGACGCCTTCAACGAGACCAGCGGCCGGCAGTCGAGCACGGTCGCCCTCCTCGACGACCTCGACAACGGCGTGATCATCACCGCAATCCTGCAGCGCGACCAGGCGCGCGTCTATGCGAAGCCGATCGTCGGCGGCCGCTCGGCCCTCGAACTCTCCCCCGAGGAGCTGGCCGCGATGGACCAGGCGCGCCGCGGCCCGGAGCCGCGGGGCGAGCCCGGATGAAGGTCGCCTACCTCGGCCCCGCCGGGACGTTCTCGGAGGAGGCCCTGCACCTCGCCGCCGCCGGTGCCGCATTCGAGCCGCTTCCCGTCGCCACGATCCACGCCGCCGTCGAAGCGGTCGAGACCGGCGCAGCCGAGCGCGCGCTCGTCCCGTTCGAGAACTCGATCGAGGGCACGGTCCGCCCCACCCTCGACGCGCTCGCCTTCGACACCGACAGGGTCCGGATCGTCGGCGAATTCGACCTCGAGGTCCACCAGATGCTGATCGCGGCCCGCGACCTCCCACTCGCCGACGTCGAGACCGTCCTCTCACACCCGCAGCCGATCGCTCAATGCGCCGCCTTCCTGCGCGCCGAGCTCCCCGGCGCCTCGATCGAGACCGTCAGCAGCACTTCGGAGGCCGTCCGCCGCGTCGCCGCCGAGCCGGATCGGCCCTGGGCGGCGCTCGGCTCGGCCGGGGCCGCCGCGGCCTACGACGCCGTCGTCCTCCGCGAGAACGTCGAGGACGAGGCCGGCAACGTCACCCGCTTCGCCTGGCTCGCCGATGCCGGCGCTGAACCGCCCGTCGCCGCCGAGGGACTCGCCTGGCGGACGACCCTCGTCTTCTTCGAGCTCGGTGACGACCACCCGGGCGCGCTCGTCGACGCGCTCTCGGTGCTCGCCGACCGCGAGATCAACATGACCCGGATCGAGTCGCGGCCGCGCCGCAGCGGCCTCGGCAGCTACCTGTTCTTTCTCGATCTCGACGGCCGCGCCGACGAGGGCGCCGTCGCCGCGGGCATCGAGGCGCTCCGCGGGCGGGCCGAGACGGTCCGCGTGCTCGGCAGCTATCCGGTCGGCGCGCCGGCGCCGCTGCCCGCCGAGGTGCGCTAGTCCGCTTTGGCCGCGGGTAGAATCCCGCCCAGATGAGCGTGGTGTCCGCACCGGGTCCGGGGACCCGGTCCCCGGCAGGCCCGGCGGGTGGGACGGGAATCGGCGGTCGCGTTCTGGTCCTCAACGCGACGTTCGAGCCGATCCACGTCTGCAGCGTCCGCCGCGCCACGGTCCTCCTCCTCAAGGCGAAGGCCGAGGTTCTCGAGAGCGGCGACCGCGTCCTCCACTCCGAGCGTCTCGATCTCGAGCGGCCGGTCGTCATCCGCCTCGTCACCTACGTCCGCATCCCCCGCGACGTCCACCGCCGCAAGATCACCCGCAAGGCTGTCCTCGCCCGCGACGCCTGGACCTGCCAGTACTGCGGCACCGACCGCGGCGGGCTCACGGTCGACCACGTCATCCCTCGCAGCCGCGGCGGCGAGTCGGTCTGGGAGAACATCGTCGCCTCGTGCGCGCCCTGCAACCGCCGCAAGGGCAACCGCCTCCCCCGCGAGATCCACATGCACCCGAAGAACACCCCGCGGCCGCCGGGGCCGAACATCTTCATCCGCGTCGCGGCTCCGAAGCCCCCGCCGATCTGGGAGCGCTACCTGACCCCCGCCGCCGCGACCGCGGCGGTCGCAGCGGCCTGACGCCCGCTCGCGGCCCAGCCGCTACGGGCTCTTGACGTAGCCGTTGTCGGGGGCGACGTCGGCGACCTTGCCGCCCGGCTTCTGGGTGATCGCCGCCCAGCCGTAGCCGGCGCCGAGGTCGGGGACGTCGGCGAGGTCGAAGCTGTAGCGCCAGGTCCGGTCGCTCGCCGTCAGGGTTGCGCCGGCGACCGGCTGCGGGCGGCCCTTCTTCGGGACGGAGAAGACCGTCGAGCCGTAGACGATGTACTCGTAGGAGCTGCGGCGGCCGCCGCGGGTGTTGATGAGGATGGCCGGCCGCTCGGCCGGCCGGGCCGGGCGCACCTTCGCCTTCGTGGTGACCGAGTGACGCACGGCGGTGAGCTTGCGGTCCGCGGTCGACTTGGTGATGTCGAGCCGACCGTGCCTGGACAGGTACGCGCTGTCGAACTTCGGGTCGCGGACCGTCCGCTGCGCGGCGATCGCGGACCCTGTGACCAGGAGGGAGAGCAGGGCGGCCAGGACGAACGCGCCTGTGAGGCGGGCGATCGGCGGCTTGGCGGCGGCTGGCTGCATTGCTCATCTCCACGAACCCGGGAGGGCGGCGAAAGTAGCAGTGCCGCCTGCACCCCGGTCCCGGCCGGCCGTTTCCGGCCCGGAACGAGCGAGAGGCCGCTCACAGCACGTGGCTGCGGCGGCCTCTCACAGGTGCGGAGCAAGCGGGGAGACGATGTCGTCGATCGGTTGGGACAAGCTCCGATCTCGTCTGTCCCGCCGGTGCCCGGGTGGTATTCGCCGGGCGGCCCGCGTGCCGCCTAGCGGCCCGTCACCTCCAGAGTCCCAACAAACATGTCACTCAATTTAGGACCACCTCCTTTCTCTGGTCCGCGGATTGAAGCAAACCCGTCAGTCGGGCTCGCCGTCATCCGCGTCGACGTCGTCGCCGACGGGGACGGAGGGGTCATCGTCACCGTCTTCGACCTGGTCGCCGGAGGCCTCGATCTCCCCGTCGATGGGCAGCTCCTCGCCGGCCACGGCCTCACCCTCGGGGAGTGCCGCGGCCTCTTGATCCTCGACCACCAGGGCGACGGCACTGACGCGATCGTCGTCGGCGATGTTCATCACCTTGACGCCCTGCGTCGCCCGGCCGTGCCGGGAGATCCCCTTCACCGAGGTGCGCTGGACCATCCCGTTGACGGAGATGAACAGCAGGTCCTGGTGCTCGCGCACGATCAGCGCCCCGGCCAGGCCGCCCTTCTTCTCGGTCAGCTTCACAGTCAGGTTGCCCTTCGTTCCGCGGCCCTTGACCGGGTAGTCCTCGACGGGCGTCCGCTTGCCGTAGCCGTTCTCGGTGACGACGAAGACGTCGGTGTCGGGACGGGCGATGTCCATCGCCAGGACCCGGTTCGGCGACCCGTCGATCTTGTCGGAGACGTTCATCCCCTGAACGCCCGAGGTGTCGCGGCCCATCGACCGGACCTTGTCCTCGCTGAAGCGCGACGCCTTGCCGGAGCGCGAGACCATGAGGATGTCGTCCTCGCCCGACGTGAGCCGGACCTGGACGAGCTCGTCGCCGTCGCGCACCTTGATCGCGATGATCCCGTCGGCGCGGATCGGCGTGTTGTAGAGCGGGAACTCCGTCTTCTTGATCAGCCCGCCGGCCGTCGCGAACGCGAGGTACTTGCCCTCGGTGAAGTCGCGGGTCGGAATCACCGCCATCACCCGCTCGCCGTCGCGGAGCGGCAGGACGTTGACGAGCGCCTTGCCGCGCGCGGTCCGAGCGCCCTCCGGCAGCTCGTAGACCTTGAGCCGGTAGACCTTGCCGCGGTTCGTGAAGAACAGCAGGTAGTCGTGCGTCGAGCAGATGTGGAGGTGCTCGATGTAGTCGCCCTCCTTGAGGTTCATGCCCGTCACCCCCTTGCCGCCGCGATGCTGCTGGCGGTAGGTCGCAAGCGGGAGCCGCTTCGCGTACCCGGAGGCGGTCAGCGAGATCACCATCTGCTGGTCGGCGATCATGTCCTCGATGTCGACCTCGCCCTCGGCGAAGGTGATGTCGGTCCGGCGCGGGCTCGCGTAGCGCTCGCCGAGCTCGGCCAGCTCCTCGCTGATGACGCCGTCGATGCGCTTCTCGTCGCCGAGGATCGCCCGCAGCTCCCCGATCCGCTTCATCAGCTCCGCGTGCTCCTCGCGGACCTTGTCGGACTCGAGGGCGGTCAGGCGCTGCAGGCGCATGTCGAGGATCGCCTGCGCCTGGATCTCGGTCAGCTCGAACTTCTCGATCAGTCCGGCGCGCGCCTCGTCGGGGTTGGCCGACCCGCGGATCAGCGCGATCACGGCGTCGAGGTTGTCGAGCGCGATCAGGATGCCCTCGAGCACGTGCGCCCGGGCCTCGGCCTGGCGGAGCTGGTACTGCGTCCGGCGGATGACCACCTCGCGCTGGTGCAGCACGTAGTAGTGGATCATCTCCTTCAGGGAGAGCGTCCTCGGCACGCCGTCGACGAGGGCGACCATGTTGACCCCGAAGGTCGCCTGCATCTGCGTGTGCTTGTAGAGCTTGTTGAGCGCGACCTTCGGGATCGCGTCGCGCTTCAGCTCGATCACGAGCCGCATCCCCGAGCGGTCCGATTCGTCACGGAGGTCGGAGATCTCGGTGATCTTCTTGTCGCGGACGAGGTCGGCGATCTTCAGGATCAGGCCGCCGTCGCCGCCCTTACGGACGGTGTAGGGGAGCTCGGAGACGATGATCGCCTCCTTGCCGTTCTTGATCGGCTCGATGTGGGCCTTCGCGCGGACCCGGACCGACCCGCGGCCCGACCGGTAGGCGGAGCGGGTCCCGTCGGAGCCCATGATCGTGCCGCCGCCCGGGAAGTCGGGTCCCTTGACGTACTGCATGAGGCCCTCGGTGTCGATCTCCGGGTCCTCGATGTAGGCCTGGACGGCGCCGATCACCTCGCCGAGGTTGTGCGGCGGGATGTTCGTCGCCATACCGACGGCGATCCCGGAGGAGCCGTTGACGAGCAGGTTCGGGAACCGCGACGGCAGGACCAGCGGTTCCGCCGAGGACTCGTCGTAGTTCGGTCCGAAGTCGACCGTCTCCGCCTCGATGTCGCGGAGCATCTCGGTGGCGAGCCGAGCGAGGCGCGCCTCGGTGTACCTCATGGCGGCCGGTGGATCGCCGTCGATCGAGCCGAAGTTGCCCTGGCCGTCGACGAGCGGCTCGCGCAGGGAGAAGTCCTGCGCCATCCGCACCAGCGTGTCGTAGATCGACTGGTCGCCGTGCGGGTGGTACTTGCCCATCACCTCGCCGACGATGAACGCCGACTTCCGGTACGGGCGGTTCGGCTGCAGGCCGAGGTCGTGCATCGCGTAGAGCACGCGGCGATGGACGGGCTTGAGCCCGTCGCGGACGTCGGGCAGCGCGCGCCCGACGATCACGCTCATCGCGTAGTCGAGATAGGCGGAGCGCATCTCCGTCGAGATCTCGCGGATCTCGACGTTGCCTCCGCTCAGAACGTCCGAGGCCTCCATCTAGCCATCCACCTTCACGTTGTCGGTTGCGTTGTCTGCAGTCGTCGGCTCGCGGCGCCTAGACATCGAGGACGTCCACGTCGCGGGCGTTGTCGGTGATGAACTCCTTGCGCGGCTCGACCTTGTCCCCCATCAGGTCGCTGAACGTGCGCTCGGCCATCGCCGCATCGTCGATCGTCACCTGGAGCAGGGTCCGCGACTCCGGCGCCATCGTCGTCACCCGGAGCTGCTCGGCGTTCATCTCGCCGAGGCCCTTGAACCGCTGCAGGGTGATCCCCTGGCGCGCCAGCTCGAGCACCGCGCGGCGCAGCTCGCCGAACGACTCCGCCTCGCGGCTCTTGTCGGCAAGTGAGACCGTGACCGGCGGCTCGCCGACCTGCTTGAGCAGCGACGAGTGGACCTCGACCAGCTTCCGGTATTCGGTCGACGCGAACAGCGCGCTCGGCAGGTGGTGAGTGCGGGCCAGGCCCGACTTCCGGTGGATCGCCTTGACGACGAGCTCCTCGTCGGTCGACGAGATCAGCTCGGTCTCGTAGCCCTCCCCCTCCGGGTCGTCGGCCTCGATGATCTCGCGGACGCCGGCGATTGACGCCGCGCCCTTGTCGAGGATCTGCGACTCGCTCAGGAACCGGACCCGGTCGTGACCGTAGGCGGCCTGCAGCGAGCTGATCCAGCCCTCGTATTCCTTGAAGGAGCGGTTGAACCGCTGCCACTTGCTCTCCGAGAGCTTCGCGACGTTGCCGTGCTGATCGACGATCTCGAACTTCTCGAACTTGTCGCGGAGCAGGAAGGCCTCGAGCTCCGACTCCTTCTCGAGGTAGAGCTCGCGCTTGCCGTTCTTGGCTCTGTAGAGCGGCGGCTTGGCGATGTAGACGTAGCCGCGCTCGATCAGCTCCGGCATCTGCCGGTAGAAGAACGTGAGGATCAACGTCCGGATGTGGGCACCGTCGACGTCCGCGTCGGTCGTGATCACGAGCTTGTGGTAGCGGGCGTCTTCGATCTGGAACTCCTCGTGGACGCCGGTGCCGATCGCCGTGATCAGCGACTGCACAGCGTCGTTGGCGAGCACCTTGTCGATCCGGTTCTTCTCGACGTTGATGATCTTTCCGAACAGCGGCAGGACCGCCTGCGTCGAGCGGTCGCGGGCCTGCTTGGCGGAGCCGCCGGCCGAGTCGCCCTCGACGATGAACAGCTCGGTCAGGCTCGGGTCGCGGACCGTGCAGTCGGCGAGCTTGCCCGGGAGCGTCGAGTTCTCGAGCGCCGACTTGCGGCGGGTCAGGTCGCGCGCCTTGCGGGCGGCGGCCCGGGCCCGGGCCGAGTCGATCGACTTGAGGACGATCCGGCGCGCGTCGGCCGGGTTCTCCTCGAGGAACTCGGAGAGCTTGCGGTTGACGATCGCCTGGACGAATCCCTCGATCGGCGGGTTGCCGAGCTTGGTCTTCGTCTGGCCCTCGAACTGCGGGTCCTGGAGCTTCACGGACACGACGGCGGTCAAGCCCTCGCGGACGTCGTCGCCGGAGAGGTTCGGGTCCTTCTCCTTGAGCATGCCCTTCTCGCGGGCGTACGCATTCAGGGTCCGCGTCAGCGCCGAGCGGAACCCGGACAGGTGCGAGCCGCCCTCGTGCGTGTTGATGTTGTTCGCAAACGAGAACAGCGACTCCTGGTAGCCGGTGTTCCACTGCATCGCGACCTCGAGGGCGGCATCCTCGGTCTCGCCCTCGATGAAGATCGTCTTCTTGTGGAGGGCGTCCTTCGTCGCGTTCAGGTGGGCGACGAAGTCGACCAGCCCGCCCTCGGCGTAGAACTCCTCGCTCTTGCCCTCGCCGCGCTCGTCGATCAGCGTGATCCGCAGGCCGCGGGTCAGGAACGCGGTCTCGCGCATCCGCTCGGCGAGCGTCGCGTAGTCGTATTCGATGTCGAGGAAGATCTCGGTGTCCGGCAGGAAGCTGATCGTCGTGCCGGTGGTCGAGCTCTTCGCGCCCTTCGTCAGTTCGTTCTGCGGCTTGCCGCGGACGTAGTCCTGCTCGTAGACGCTGCCCTCGGTGTTGATCTCGAGGTGGAGGCGCTCCGAGAGCGCGTTGACGACCGAGACGCCGACGCCGTGGAGTCCGCCGGAGACCTTGTAGCCGCCGCCGTCGCCGAACTTGCCGCCGGCATGGAGGACGGTGAGGACGACCTCGGCGGCCGGCTTCCCCTCCTTCTCCATGATCCCGACGGGGATCCCGCGCCCGTTGTCGGCGACGGTGACGGAGTTGTCCGGGTGGATCGTGACCTGGACGGAGTCGCAGTGGCCGGCGAGCGCCTCGTCGACCGAGTTGTCGACCACCTCGTATACGAGGTGGTGAAGACCGCGGACACCGGTCGAGCCGATGTACATGCCGGGACGCTTGCGGACCGCTTCGAGTCCCTCGAGGACGGTGATGTCCTCCGCCCCGTAGTTGCCCTTTTTGCCGTCTTCTTCCTTCGCCTTAGCGTTGTCCGCCACTCGGTCCTTCCCGTTCGGGTGCTCAGTCAATAATGCCGTGCCCGGCGGCGGCTCCAGAGCCGCTGGGAACCCGATTGGAAGAGGCTTCCGGTGGTGAGGAAGCCCGGACCAGGGGTGCGCCGGTCGGTTGACATAAGGATATCACGCACAAGCGGTCGCCGTTCCTGTGCACGGTTACGAAATCCCTGCAAATGCGCCTATTTTGAAACGGATGCGCCCCCGAAGCTCAGCGATGGCGCGCGAGGTCGGCCGTGAATCGCAGCGAGGCGACCCGATCGGGCCCGATCGCCGCGTCCAGCCGCTCCTTCAGGAGCTCCCCCATCAGCTCCAGTTCCTGGGCCCAGGCGCCGCTTTCGCAGGCGATCGTCACCCGTCCCTCGCGCTCCGCCACCGGCTCCGCCCGGGCAGCGATCGCGTCCCCGCAGACCCCCGGCCAGGCGGTCTGGACCTCGGCGAGCAGCGTCTGCGGAGCCTGCTCGGCGACGAGCCGCTCGAGCGCGGAGCCCAGCCTGCGTGGTTGGTTGGGGCGGGGTTGACTCGGACCCTTGCCGGACCGGCTCATCGCTCCGCCCCCGCCGTCGCGACCCCGGCCTCGATCGCGATCTCGGCTGCGCCCGTCGCCGGCACGTGTTCGAGCTCGGTGGCGGTGATCAATGCCTGTCCCCCGTCCTCGAGCATCGCGACGAGGCGGCCGCGGCGCTCCGGGTCGAGCTCGCTCATCACGTCGTCGAGCAGCAGCAGCGGCAACTGCCGGCGAGCTGCGCGGAGCGCCTCCCGCTCGGCGAACAGCAGCGCCAGCAGGCCGAGCCGTTGCTGCCCCTGCGAGCCGTAGCGGCGCAGCGACCGGCCGCCGAACGAGAGCTCGACCTCGTCGCGGTGCGGCCCGAAGCCGGTGAAGCCGCGGGCGACGTCGCCGGCGCGACGCTCCTCGAGCTCGGCGACGATCCCGTCCGGCGTCGAGGTCGCCGCTCCGCGGCCGGTACTCGATGTCGGCGCCGCCGGCGAGCCCGAGCTCGGCCCCGGCGCGCTCGAACGGCTCGGCCAGCTCCGCGGCGGCCGCCGAGCGGGCCGCGACGAGCGGGACGGCCCGGTCAGCCAGCGAGCGGTCCCAGGCCGACAGCGCGTCGGGATTGCCGCCGCGCTTGATCCGCGCCAGCAGGCTGTTCCGCTGCGCGAGCGCCTGCGAGTACTCGCGCGGCAGGTCGGCCCGCGCCGGCCAGAGCGCGCCCGAGAGGCGGTCGAGGTGAGCGCGCCGCGGCGACGGCGGGCCCTTGACGAGCGCGAGGCGGTCGGGCATGAAGATCGAGATCGCCGGACGGCGGCGATCGTCGCCGGGCTGGGCGGCCGATCCGTCGACGAGCCGCCGGCGCGCCTCGCCGCTCGAGATCGACGCCAGCATCACCAGCGGGTCGAGGTGCTCGCCGTCGTCGGGCTCGAGCAGCGCCTCGACCCGGGCAAGCTCGCCGCCGAAGGCGATCATCTCGCGCTCGCGGCGGGTCCGGCAGGAGCGGCCGGTGAGGGCGAAGAAGAGCGCCTCGAGGACGTTCGTCTTGCCGGCACCGTTGGCGCCGTGGAGGACGGTCAGGCCCGGGCCGAGGTCGATCGCGGCGTCGGCGAGGTTCCGGAACGAATGCGGGACGACCCGCGCGACCCTCACTCGGCCTTCGATCCCGGTGCCGCGTCAGTCACGGCATCCGCCCTAGACGTTGAGCCGGATCGGCATCACCAGGTAGCTGAAGTCCTCGGAGCCGACCGCCTGCAGGAGTCCGGGTCGCAACGGCGAAGTGAGACGAAGGACCAGTTCCTCGGTGTCGACGCTCTCGATGCCCTCGATGAAGAACTGCGGGTTGAAGGCGATCTCCATCGCCTCGCCGCTGAACGCGCACGGCATCGACTCCGACGCATCGCCGATCTCCGGCGTCTCCGCGGCCACGGTCACCTGTCCCTCCTCGAACGCCAGCTTCAGCGGTGCATTGCGCTGGGCGAGGTAGCGGATCCGCCTCGTCACGTCGAGCAGCTCCGACCGCGGCAGGCGGACGTCGTGATCGAACGCGTCCGGCAGCAACTGCCGGTAGCTCGGGAACTGGCCCTCGATCAGCCGCGAAGACATCGTCACGTTGCCGGCGCGGAAGACGATCTGGTTGCCCGGCAGCGCGATCTCGACCTCCTCGACACCGTGCTGGGAGACGACCCGCGCGAGCTCGCGGAGCGCCCGCGCCGGCACGTTCGCCTCGAAGGCCGAGGGCGCGGCGCCCTCGAGCTCGGTCCGCTTGACGCTGAGCCGGTAGGAGTCGGTGGCGACCATCGTCAGGGTCGATTCCTCGACGCTGACGAGGATCCCGGTCAGGATCGGCCGGACCTCGTCTCGGGAGGCCGCGCGGGCGACCCGCTCGACGGTCTCGGCGAGCGCGCCGGCCGGCATCTTCAGGAGGTCGCCGCCGAGGTCGGGAAGGCGCGGGAAGTCCTCGGAATCGAGCAGGCGCAGGTGGAAGTTCGCGGTGCCGGCGGTCAGCTCGACGTCGCCCTTGTCCTTGCGCTCGGTCAGCGTGACGCTGCCCTGCGGCAGCGCCCTCGAGACGTCGGCGAGCAGGCGGCCGGGAAGGAGGATCTCACCGTCGCCGTCCACCTCGGCATCGAGCTCGACCGAGACGGCCAGCTCCCCGTCGGTCGCGCGGGCGACCGCCTTGCCGCCGGCGGAGACGAGCATGATTCCCCCGAGCGAAGGCAGAGTGGTCCGCGTCGACAGCGCCCTGGCGGCCGTCTGCAGGCCGTCGAGCAGCGGATCACGTTCGGCTTTCAATTGCATCTGCATCCTCTTCCGGTCATCTGAGTTGATGTTAGGTGTGTGGAAACCCTTTCAGAACCCTGCGACGGCAGTGTATGAGCGCGATCGCGGGCTGTGGACAGGGTTGTCGATAAGTCGGCGGACGTGGACGGCGCCGTCGGGGTCATGCCCCCTCCACGTCGATGTGAAGCCGGCTGTGGATCAGCTCGAGGGCTTTGTGGATATCGGAGCCGGGCTCGAGATCGCGCTCGACGCGGCGGATCGAGTGCAGCACCGTCGAGTGGTCGCGGTCGAAGCCGCGGGCGATCTCGGCGAGCGAGAGGTCGGTCTGGTTGCGGGCCACGTACATGGCGAGCTGGCGGCCGCGGACGAGGTTCGGGGCGCGCCGGGGTGAGCGCATGTCGGCGAGCGAGAGGTGGAGGACGTCGCACGTCGCTTTCTGGATCCGCTCGAGCTGCTCCTCCGCGGGCGCGCGGACGGGGACGTCGGTGACCGGTGGGGCGTCGGAGCCGAGCGCCTTGCGGACGAGTTCGACGGACGGGACCTCGCCGAGCATCGAGGCGAAGGCGGTGACTCGGGTCAGCGCGCCCTCGAGGCGGCGGAGGTTGCCGGGGGCGGCGCCGGCGATCTGCTGAAGGACCTCGAGGTCGGGCACCGGGATGCCGTGCTCGGCCGCGAGCCGGCGCAGCAGCGTGATCCGCGTCGCCGGGTCGGGGCCCTGGAGCTCGACGGTCAATCCCCAGGCGAAACGGTCGCGCATCCGCTCGGTGAGCCGTTCCATGGCCTCCGGAGGACGATCGCTGGAGAGGACGATCTGGCTCCCCTGTGCATAGAGCTCGTTGAAGGTGTGGAAGAACTCGTCTTCGGTGCGTTCCTTGCCCTCGAGGAACTGGACGTCGTCGATCAGCAGGACGTCGACGCCCCGGTAGCGCTTCTTGAAGCGCTCGGTCGGCCGGCCGTCGCCGCGCAGGGAGGTGACGAACTCCGACGTGAAGCGCTCGGCGGTCGTGTAGGCGACGTCGAGGTCGGGGCGCTGGCTGCGCAGGTAGTTGGCGATCGAGACCAGGAGATGCGTCTTGCCGAGGCCCGGCGATCCGTAGAGGAACAGCGGGTTGTAGGACTCGCCCGGGGACTCGGCGACGGCCAGGGCCGCGGAATGGGCGAAGCGATTGCCGTTGCCGATCACGAAGTGGTCGAAGTCGAGGCCGCCGGCGAGCCCGGCCGGGATCGGGGTGCTGCCGATCCGCCCGTCGCCCGTGTCGTCGGCGTCCGCGGAGGCGGGCGGGTCGGCGAAGGCGATCTCGGTGAACCCGGGCGCGCGGCGCTGCAGTGCCTCGGTCGCGGCGGCGCCGTAGCGGCGCTGGAACCAGTCGCGGACCCGGTCCGGGCCGGAGACGTAGAGGCGGGTGCCCTGGATGCCGACCGCGCGGAGCGGCTCGAGCCAGTTCTCGAAGGCGGATTGCGGCAGCGTGCCGCGGAGCTCCTCCCGGACTCCGTTCCAGATCGTCGCCAGCTCTTGTCTCGAATCGTCTTGCAAGGTGATGGGGAACGCCACTGCGTCCGGCGACCGCCGGAAGGGGCTCTCCGCGGCGATCATAGGTCCGCCGCGAGGGCCTGACGGGACCCCGCTCGCCCAACTCCGCAAATCGCGCCATAACCATCGGCGCGTCCTCCCTATACTGCGCCGTCCCGCACGCCCGCCTCACCACCCACGGGCACAGAGAGAGACCGAGAATGAAGCGAACCTGGCAGCCAAAGAAGAGAAAGCGCGCCCGCGCCCACGGCTTCCGTGCCCGGATGCGGACGCGACATGGTCGCGAGATCATCCGCCGCCGCCGCCGCAAGGGCCGCAAGCGCCTGACGGTCTAGACGGTGTCTGAGCCGGGAGGCGAGGGTCGCAAGCGTGGTCGCCTCTCGCGCAGCGGCGACTTCGACCGCGCCTACCGGGACGGACGCTCGCACGCGAACCGGTTCCTGGTGCTCTACGCGTTCCCGCGCGGCGAGGAGAACGACGAGGTCCGCCTCGGCGTCTCGGTCGGCCGTAAGGTCGGCGGCGCCACCGACCGCAACAAGGTGAAGCGGGCGATGCGCGAGGCTTTCTGGAGCCTCTCCGACCGGCTCCCCGCCGGCTACGACTTCGTCCTCGTCGGCCGCAGCGGCGTCGCCGAGCTGATCGACCGCGAGGGGACGGCGGGCCTGACGGCTTCGCTGAAGGCCCTGATCGAGGAGGCGGGCGAGTGAGCGTTGCACGTGAAACGCACGGACACGACGATCCGACCGTTGCACGTGAAACGCACGCTCACGACATCGTGCCGGACCCCGGCGTTGCACGTGAAACGGCACCGCATCCCGCGAAACCCGGCATTCCTGCTCGGATCGCGCTGCTGCCGATCCGCTTCTACCGCCGCTTCCTCTCCCCCGCGCTCGGCCAGCGTTGCCGCTACTACCCGACCTGCTCGTCCTATGCCGAGGAGGCGGTCCGCGAGCTCGGGGCGTTTCGCGGCATGATCCTGGCCGCATGGCGGGTCCTACGATGCAATCCCTTCAGCCCCGGCGGCCTCGACCCGGTCTCCGAGCGCACCCTCTTCCGCACCTCCACACCCCGCAATCCCCGTAACCGAGAGAGCTTCTGACCATGTCCCTGCCGATCGCGTCGATCTTCACCGACATCCCCGAGCAGATAATCCTGTTCTTCCACGACACGCTCCACCTCGGGTGGGGACCGGCCATCGTCGCCCTCGTGTTCGTCGTCCGCATGGCGATTCTGCCGATCTCGATGAAGCAGATCCGCTCGATGCGGGCGATGCAGGAGCTGCAGCCTCAGCTCAAGCAGATCCAGAACAAGTACAAGGACGACAAGCAGGCTCAGCAGCAGGCGATGATGAAGTTCTACCAGGAGAACGAGATCAACCCGCTCGCCTCCTGCCTGCCGCTGCTGCTGCAGATTCCGGTCTTCATCTCGCTCTACTACATGCTCAAGAGCACGAGCTTCCAGGACGACGTCGCCGCCTCCCCGCCGGAGGGCTGGCTGTTCATCCCGAGCCTGATCGAGCCGCCCGAGGGCGCCGTCGCCGCGGTGCTGGTCGTCCTCTTCATCGTCACACAGTTGGCTTCGGGCCTGGCGATGACGGTTCGCGGCCAGGGCATGGAGGGACCGCAGAAGTACATCATCTACGGCCTCCCCTTCCTGTTCGCGCCGTTCGTCCTCCAGTTCGAGGCGGCGCTCTCGGTCTACTGGATCTCGACGAACCTCTGGACCCTCGGCCAGCAGCAGGTCGTGCACCAGCTGCTCGGACCGGTAAAGAAGCCGACGGAGGAGGAGCTGCAGGCCGCGAAGCCGCCGCCCCCACCGCCGCGCAAGAAGAAGAAGAAGAGCGGAAGGCAGCGATGAGCGAAGCAACCGAAGAGATTCCCGACGAGCCGGCCGAGCGCGTCCGCGCGATCGTCGACCGCGTCCTCGACGAGATCGACCTCGACGCCGAGGTCGAGGTGACCGAAAGCGACGACGAGATCTACGCCGAGATCGACGGCCCCGACGAGCTCGGCATCCTGATCGGCCGCCGCGGCCAGACCCTCGACGCCCTGCAGCTGCTCTGTTACCGCGCCGCTTCGCTCGGCGTCACCGACCGCAAGCGGGTCACGATCGACGCCGCCGGCTACCGCGAACGGCGCCGGGCGCTGCTCGAGGAGGAGGCCGTCGTCGCCGCCCAGCGCGCCGTCCGCAACGACGAGCCGGTCCGGCTCGAGCCGATGTCGGCCAGCGAGCGGCGGATGGTCCACGAGGTCCTCAAGGACCGCAGCGACGTCGAGACCTACAGCGAGGGCGACGAGCCCGAGCGGCGGATCGTCGTCGCGCCGCTGATCTCCGACTGATCGACCGCTTGCCGGACGACGCTCCGCCCCTTCCGCAGCCGGAGCTGACGGACGCCGCGCGCCGGGCGCTGAAGCCGGTCGTGCGGCTGCTCGGCAGCGCCGAGTCGGCACCAAGCTCGGTGATCGACCCCGAGCCCGCCTGGCGGATCCACATCGCCGACAGCGTCAGCGGCCTCGGCTTCACCGAGCTCGCGAGCGCCTCGCGGATCGCCGACGTCGGCGCCGGCGCCGGGTTTCCCGGGCTCGTCCTCGCGGCCATGCTCCCCGACGCCGAGGTCGACCTGATCGAGTCGATCACCCGCAAGGCCGAGTTCATCGACCGGGCGGCCGCCGAGGGCCGGATCCTCAATGCTCATGCGGTCAACGACCGTGCCGAGGATTGGGCCGGCGGCCCCGGTCGCGAGGCCTATGACGCCGTCACGGCCCGCGCGGTCGCGAGGTTGAGCACCCTCGCCGAGCTCGCCTCGCCGCTGCTCTGCGATGGCGGCGTCCTCGTCGCCTGGAAGGGGAGGAGGGATCCGGACGAGGAGGCCGAACTCGAACGCGGGGCCCCCCGGCTCGCGATGGAGCTGGCCGACGTCCGCAGCGCCGATCCCTACGCCGGCAGCAAGAACCGCCACCTCTACCTGCTCCGCAAATCGGGCCCGACGCCCGACGACCTGCCCCGCCGTGCGGGCATGGCCAAGAAGCGCCCGCGCGGCGTGATCTAGAGTCGCCCGCCGGAGCGACTACGAACCGGAACGAACATGGGCTACGTCTACGCGATCGCAAATCAGAAGGGTGGGGTGGGGAAGACCACCACCACCGTCAACATCGCCGCCTGCACCGCCGAGACCGGCAAGCAGACGCTCGTCGTCGACCTCGATCCGCAGTGCAACGCGACCGTGACGCTCGGCCTCGACCGCGAGGCGCGCCCGTCCAGCTACGACACGCTCTGCGGGGACGTCTCGATCGCCGAGGCCGCTCGGCCGACCGACACCGACAACCTCTGGGTCGTCCCCGCCAACCGCGACCTGGCCGGAGCATCGGTCGAGCTCCCCGGCCTCGACCGCTCCGAGTACCGCCTCCGCGACGGCCTCGGGCCGATCCGCGAGCGGTTTGCGGCGACGTTCCTCGACTGCCCGCCCTCGCTCGGGCCGATCACCGTCAACGCGCTCGCCGCCGCCGACCGGGTGATCGTCCCGGTCCAGGCCGAGTATCTGGCCCTCGAGGGGCTCGTCCAGTTCCTCGACACGCTCCAGTCGGTGCGCCGCCAACTCAACCCCGGCCTCGTTCTGACCGGGATCGCGATCACCATGGCAGATGACCGCACCCGCCTCTCCCAGGATGTCGAGCACGAACTGAAAGATCACTTCACAGATCTTGTCCTCGAGACGGTGATCCCGCGCAGCGTTCGCCTCGCCGAAGCGCCGAGCTTCGGCGTCCCGGTGACCACCCACGCTCCCGACTCGCGCGGGGCCGTTGCCTACCGCTCGCTCGCCGAGGAGGTGCTCGCCCGTGGCTAGGAAGCCGGGAATGGGGAGGGGGCTCGCGGCGATCCTGCCGGAGTCGCACGAGATGTCCGAGCCGACGTACCGCGACGTCCCAGTGGAGCTGATCAAGCCGAACGCCGACCAGCCCCGGAGGTCGTTCGACGACGGAGCCCTCAACCTGCTCGCCGAGTCGATCGCCGAGAGCGGCGTCGTTCAGCCGCTCGTCGTCCACCCGCTCAGCGACGGGCGGTACGAGCTGATCGCCGGCGAACGCCGGTGGCGCGCCGCCCAGCTCGCCGGCCTCGCCACCGTCCCGGCGATCCTCCGCACCGAGGACGAGACGAAACGCCTGCAAATCGCGCTTATCGAGAACATGGCGCGGGAGGACTTGAACCCCGTCGAGGAGGCTCGCGCCTGTGCAGCGCTGGTCGAGGATCTCGGCGTCACGAAGGAGGAGGTCGCCCGCCGCGTCGGCCGCAGCCGTTCGGCCGTCTCGAACCTGATCCGCCTCCTCGACCTGCCCGACCAGGTCATCGACATGCTCGAGTCCGGCGAGCTGAGCGAGGGTCACGGCCGGGCGCTGCTTGCCGCGAAGGGCCAGGAGGAGCGCCGCTCGCTGGCCCGCCAGGCGGTCGCCGGCGGCTGGTCGGTCCGCGAGACCGAGCGCCGCGCGAAGGGGGAGGGGGGAGGCCCCGCCCGCAAGCCGCGCGAGCTCCACCCCGACGAGGAGGCTGCGATCGACAAGGCCGAGGACGCGCTCGAACGGGCGCTCGGCCACGACGTCCGGGTCACCTCCGGGAGCCGCGGATTGACCGCGCAGATCCGCTTCGAGGACCTCGACGAGGCCCTCGCTCTGGCCAAGTCGCTGCGCCGCAAGTAGCCCCGCCGCGCTCTCACTAGAATCCGCGATCGCGGGCGATTAGCTCAGTTGGTTAGAGCGCGTCTCTGATAAGGACGAGGTCCCTGGTTCGAATCCAGGATCGCCCACTTGCAACGGATGCAGATCTACGGCGTCAGCTTCGACATGGTCGGCAAGCAACCGATCGTGCTGCTGAAGACGACCGACGGCAATCGGTTCCTCCCGATCTGGATCGGCCATCCGGAGGCTGCCGCGATCCTGATGAAGCTGCAGGGCGCGAGCACCCCGCGACCGATGACGCACGACCTGATGGCCGACGTCCTCGACACCATCGACGCCAAGTGCGAGCGGGTCTCGGTCACCGAGCTCCGCGACAACACCTTCTACGCGACGATCACCCTGTCGGTCGACGGCTCCGAGGTCGAGATCGACTCGCGCCCCTCCGACGCCCTCGCCCTCGCCGTCCGCTGCGACGCCCCGATCTACGCCGCCGAAGAGGTCATCGAGGAGTCCTCGATCGAGTTCGAGCACGAGGTCGAGGATCAGGAGGAGGTCGTCGAGAAGTTCAAGGACTTCCTCGACGAGGTGACGCCCGAGGACTTCGCCGGCGGCAGCGACGAACCGCCCCCGCAGTAGAGTCGGTGGCATGAGAGCGTCACTCTGTCTCCTGTTCGCGGTGGCATTGGCGCTCGTCTCGGCCCCGCTTGCCCAAGCGAACCAGCGGATCTTCATCGACAGCTTCAACGACGGCAGCGTCGTCCAGGGGCGTGTCGACAGCGATGGCGACATCGACGAGCTCGCCCCGTTCACGACTGGTGCGGCCGGAAACGAAGGCGTGGCGGCCAGCCCGAACGGCAAGACCCTGCTGATCGCCGGCGCCGGCGGAAGTGCCTTCTCTTTCTCGGTCTCGAAGAACGGCGTCAAGCCACGCGGCCACGTCGACTACGCGGGCTCCAGCGCCTACGGAGCCGTCTTCAGCCCGAACGGCAGGTACGCGTTCGTCGCCACGTCCAAGCTCGGGGGCGGGGACATCCGCGGGTACCGGGTCGCTTCGAACGGCAAGCTGAAGCCGAACGGCAAAAAGTCGATGGGCGACACGCCTCCGACCGGAGTTGCGATCACACCCTCCGGCAAGTACCTGTACGTGGCGACGACCGGCAACGACCTGAAGATCTTCAAGGTCAGCTCGAAGGGGAAGCTCAAGGAGGCGGGCAACTCTCCGTTGACGACGGGTCCGAACACGTTCGCGCTCTCGATCTCTTCCGATGGCCGGCATCTCTACACGGCCGACAACAACACGCCGTCCTTCGTCCATGCCTTCAAGATCGGGAAACATGGCGCGCTCGCCGAGCTCGGGAGCTCGCCGTATCCGGTGTCGGGCGACGGCCCGTTCGGCTCCACGATCAGCCCGGACGGCCGATTCCTCTACATCGCCAACTACACGAGCTCGACGATCAGCGGATTCAAGATCGCCCGCAGCGGTGCCCTGACGCCGTTGCCGGGCGTCGCGTATCCGGGCCCCGACTCGACCGCCGCGCTCGCGATCACCGCGTCCGGCAGCAGGCTGTTCGCGGTGAACGGGGACGGGGGAGGCCTGGGTGTCTACGACCTCGTCGACGGCGAGCCGATGAACATGCTGAATTCGCTGTTCAGCAACCAGGGGGACTTCCAGTCGATCGTTCTCACTCCGGCCCAGCCGCCGACCGCCAGGCTGAAAGCGCCGAAGGACGGCGATGCCGGCCGACCCGTCGAGTTCAACGCGAAGGCGTCGCGGGACGACGGCGACATCGTCCAGTTCACCTGGAGCTTCGGCGACGGGAAGAAGACGGTGACGATGGGCTCCGACGTCGCCCACAAGTACGCGAAGCCCGGCACCTACAAGGTCAAGGTGACCGCGACCGATGAAGACGGCTGTTCGACGAAGCTCGTGACGACCGGCCAGACCGCCTACTGCAACGGCTCCAAGCGGGCTACGGCGAGCGCCAAGATCACCGTCCGCAAGTAGCCGGCTCGTAACGACTGGCACTTGTTGCCGGAATGTGGTCTGATGTAGGCCTGATGGGAGAACGAAGGCGCTTCGCCGGAGTTTTCGGGGGCATCGTCGCCGCCGCCGCCGCGAGTCTCGCGCTCGCGGCTCCGGTCGGCGCTTTCGAGCCGGTCTTCGCCGGCGGCTTCGACGGCGGGCAGATCGGCGTCGGCGCTCGCGTCAACGGCGGGCTCTCCGAGATCGGCACGTCGCCGTTCGACACCGGTGCTTCGGGCATCGAGGGCCTTGCGGTCGCGCCGGACCGGAGCACGCTCTTCGCCGTTGACAACTCGGGAGCGCTGCTCTCGGCCTCGATCAGCCGCCGCAACGCCCTGGCGCTGACCGGGCCGTCCCAGCCGACCGGCCTCTTCCCCTACGGGGTGGCGACCACGCCGAACGGCAAGTACGTATACGCGTCGGGCGGGTTGCCGCCGGACGTCTTCGGCTTCAGGGTCGCCGGTGACGGAGCCCTGACGCCGATCGCTCAGGACCCGATCCCCCTCGACGCCCCGACCGGCCTCGCGGTGAGTCCGAACGGCAAGTACCTGTTCGCCGCGACTGAAACATCGGAGGGCGACATCCACACGTTCAAGATCGCCGGCAGCGGTGCACTCACCGAGATCTCGGGGTCACCGGCGACCGGCGCCAGCTCTGCGTTCGCGGTCGTCATCGCCCCGAACGGGAAGACCCTCTACGCGGGCAATCGCGGGGTGTCCGCCGTCAACGCCTTCAAGGTCGGGGGAAGCGGAGCGCTCACCGAACTCGCCGGCTCCCCGTATGCGGCGGGAGGCGACAACCCGTTCGGCCTCGCCGTCTCTCCGAACGGCAAGCAGGTCTACGCCGCCCTCTACGACAGCGGCAAGGTCGCGGCGTTCGACGTCGGCGCCGGCGGCAAGCTCGCCGCTCAGGCCGGCTCGCCCTATCCGGCCCCGAACGGGGTATCCGCCATCTCCCTCGATCCGGCGGGAGATCTGCTCTACGAGCAGACCGCGGCGGCTGCGACGCCGATCCGCATCGCCGAGCTGACACACGGCGTGCCCGGGGCGGCCGCTCCGATCACGTTCACGGCCCAGGGCGACTTCCAATCGATCGTCCCCGGGCCCGCACAGCCTCCCAAGGCCGTGCTGAAGATCCCGAAGAAGGCCGAGGCCGGCAAGCTCGTGAAGCTGAGTGCTGCCGACAGCCGCGACCGGAACTCGATCATCGAGTTCCGCTGGAACTTCGGCGACGGGAAGCGGGCGACGGAGACCGAGCACGACGAGACCACCCACAAGTTCAAGAAGCCGGGCAAGTACAAGGTCACCGTCACCGAGACCGACGAGACCGGTTGCTCGACGAAGTTCGTCTTCACCGGTCAGACCGCGTACTGCAACGGTTCCAAGCAGGCGAAGACGTCGGAGACGATCAAGGTCACCAAGTAGGCGCGCTCCGTCCCGCCGGAGTCCGCTCGGTCAGTCTCCGGCGGCCGCCTTCGCCAGCGCCCGGCGCAACAGCATCCGCGCCATCGTCGACGGCGCCACGTCCTCGCTCACCGCGAGGTTGCAGAGCAGCTCGAAATCGACCTCGGCCAGTTTCACGTTCACCTGGCGGCAGTCGCGGCCGCGGAGCTTTCCGGCGTCGGCGGGAATCGAGCGGGCCGCCCTGCCGTTCAGCTCCGCCGCGGCCGCCCGGGCGGCTTCGATCTGCCGCCAGCCCGGTACGTCGGCCGCGTCGCGCAGCTTCTCGACGGTCCCGTGATACGGCGCCGCCCGCAACAGCCGCTCCCAGAACTCGTCGCCCTCACCGGCCATTGCGTCCGCTTTGGGGGTGGGGGCATGCCCGTCGCTCACACCGGTATGGGGGACCCCCTCCGCCGGCTCGGTACTCCTGGGTACCCGCGTCATCGGAAAGCGCCGCCTCCGAGCCAGGATTCCGGCCCTCACGGTCCCTCCGACCGCTTTCGCCCGCGGGTACTCCTCGGTACCGGATTTGGTGAGGGGGTATGCACCTCTGCGGCCGCTCCATCCTCGGAGCGTGGCACCGGAATCGTCACCGGTGGTTCACGGAGGTGACTTCTCCGTGCCCGGACCGGGTCAGTCCGCGAGCGCGAGCTCGAGTGCGCGGGCGACGAAGCTCTCGAAGCCGATCCCGGCGGCCTCGGCGGCCATCGGCAGCAGTGAGGTGTCGGTGAGGCCGGGTACGGAATTGACCTCGAGGACCTGGGGCCCGACCCCAGCGCCGCCGAGCATCACGTCGACGCGGGCGAAGCCCTCGCAGCCGAGCGCCTCCCAGGTGCGGAGGGCGACGTCGGCAACGGCTTCGCTCTGGCCCGGGTTGAGCTCGGCGGGGCAGACGTAGCGGGTCCGGCCGATCTCATAGCGGGCCTCGTAGTTGAAGGCGTCGGCCTGCTCGGGAATCGCCTCGACGATCGGCAGCGCCACGCCGTCGAGGACGGAGACGGCGAGCTCGCGGCCATCGACGTGGCGCTCGATGAGGACGCGGTCGTCGTAGCTGAGCGCGGCGACGAGGGCGGCCGGGACCTCGGCAGCGGTCGCGGCGAAGCGGACCCCGAGCGCCGAGCCCTGCCCGGCGGGCTTGACGACGAGGGGGAGGCCGAGACCGGCTTCGATCTCGCTGAAGGCGTCGGCGGCGCCGAGCTCGCGGAAGGCCGCCGCCCCGAACCCGACCCAGTCGGGCGTCGGGATCCCGGCGGCACGCATCCGGTGCTTGGACTGGACCTTGTCCATGCAGAGGACGCTCGCGGCGATGCCCGGGCCCGTGTAGGGGATGCCGAGCAGCTCGAGTAGCGACTGGACGGTGCCGTCCTCGCCGCCGGGGCCGTGGAGGGCGATGAACGCGACGTCGGGCCGCTCGTCCTTGAGCCGCGCGACCAGGCGCTCGTCGGCGTCGATCGCGACGACTTCGTGGCCGAGAGCGGCGACGGCGTCCTCAACCCGGGCGCCCGACTGCATCGAAACCATGCGCTCGAGCGAGCGCCCGCCCTTCAGCACCGCGACCCTCATCGCCCCGCCGGCGGCTTCCTGTGAAACGGGAGCACGTCGCCCTCCGTCGGTCCCGGCGCGGGCTCCGCCGGCTCGTCGGGGACGACGACGGCGTGGCTTCCAGTCATGGTCTCGTAGAGGCCGACCTGCTCGCCGACCACGTCGCCGATCCTCCGGATCCCCTCGGCGATCTCGTCCTCGGTCTGGGCTGAGAAGTTGAGCCGCATCGAACCGCTCCCGCGGCCGTCGACGAAAGCGGCCTCGCCGGGAACGAAAGCGACGTTCTCGCGCAGCGCCTTGGCGAGCAGGTCGGTCGTGTCGATGTAGTCCGGCAGCGTCGCCCAGACGAACAGGCCGCCGTCGGGCTGCGACCACGTCGCCTGGCGCGGGAAGTAGCTCGCCAGAGCGCGCAGCATCGCGCCGCGCCGCGAGCGGTAGACGTCGCGGAGCTCGTCGACGTACTCGAGCCAGCGGCCCTCGGCGAAGTACTCGCGGACGAAGAACTGGCTCAGTGTCGAAGTGCAGAGGTCGGCGGCGCCCTTGCCGAGGACGAGCTTGGCGCGGATCGGCGGCGGCGAGCAGACCCAGCCGATCCGGATCCCGGGGGAGAGGATCTTCGAGAACGTGCCCATGTAGAGGACGTAGTCGCCGCCGTCGAGCGAGTAGAGGGTCGGCAGCGGGTCGCCGGCGTAGCGGAGCAGGCCGTAGGGGTTGTCCTCGACGATCAGGATCTCGCGCTCGCGGGCGATCTCGACAAGCCGGCGCCGGCGCTCGAGCGAGAGCGTCACGCCGCCCGGGTTCTGGAAGGTTGGCACCGAGTAGATGAACTTCGGCCGCTTCCCCTCGCGATCGAGCGACGCGAGCAGCTCCTCGAGGAGGTCGATCCGCATCCCGTCGTCGTCCATCTCGACCTGGCGGGTGTCGGCCTCGTAGGAGCAGAAGACGGGGACGGCGCCGGGGTAGGTCGGCCCCTCGGCGATCACGACGTCGCCCGGGTCGATGACCGCCTTGCAGATCAGATCGAGCGCCTGCTGGCCGCCGGAGGTGACGACGATGTCCTCCGGGTCGGGACTCATCCGCTCGGCCTCCATCACCTCGCGGATGACCTCCTTGGTCTCGGCGAAGCCCTCCGTCGGGCCGTACTGGAGGGCCTTGGCGCTCGACTCCTGTGCGATCCGGGTCATCTGCGCGGCGAACGACTCCGGAGGGAAGGTCGAGGTGTCGGGGAAGCCGCCGGCGAGCGAGATGACCTCGGGTCGCGATGTGATCTCCATCAGGTCCCGCATCGCCGAGGAGCGCATCACCTTCGTGCGCTGCGCGAAGAGACCGGCGTAGCGGGCGACGTCGGAGGATGTCGTGTGCGAGCGCCGGTGCGGCCGGCGGTCGGATCCGCTGCTCGGTTCGTCCTCGGGACGGGCGGGGTCCATCGCGCAAGTATGAACTAGGCTCCCCGCGCAGATGGACCTGTTCATGGCGATCTGTCAGGGCCTCGGGCTCGCCCTCGCCGTCGGCATCGGCGGTCCGCTGGCGGCGCTCTTCATCGCGATGATGGCGGCGCTCGGCTCCGGCATCCACCCCGACGGCACCGATTACCGATTCCTTTCGGAGACCTGGTTCCTGGTCACGCTGCTCGCGATCGTCGTGATCTTCATGTTCGCCCGCGGCCGCGACGTGATGCGCGGACCCTCGATCGCCGTGCTCGCCGCGATCGGCGCGATCGTCGCCGCGGCCTCATTGGCGGAGGAGGGGGAGCCGGCGCTGATCGGCATCGTCATCGGCGCCGTCGCCGCGACGTTCGCGGCGAACGTCTCGTTCTCGGTCCTGGCCGGCGCCGTCGCCCGTGCGAAGGGCAACGAGCCCGGCAGCAAGGAGGCCGACGCCGCCAACTTCCTGATCGTCGCCTTCGCGGCCGCGGGCATCGTCCTCGCCGCCGTCAGCCTCTTCGTCCCGCCCGTCTCCCTGCTCGCCCTCGCGGCGATCATCTGGCTCGCTCTGAGCCGCCGCCGGCGCGCCGACGAGAAGTACGAGGGCCTGCGGATCCTCCGCTAGCCGCCCCGCGTAACGCCGAGACACCCGATCCGGGTGTCTCTTGACATCAAATGATGTCGCATTATCTTTGGCGAGTTGGCAGGTTGATTGACCGAACCCGCTGCCGGGTATCTCCGCGGCGGAGGAGGGGAACAGAGCAGGGAACAAATGGTCGAACGCGGGGCAACACCCGAGGTATCGCCGCTTCGCAAGCGCTTCTTGTCGGGCGCGAAGGCGTTGACGACGCCGCTCGTCCCCGACGACTACATCGCGCTCATCAACCCGATGTGGTCGACGAAGGAGCTGCTCGGCCGGATCGAGCGGATCGAGCCGGAGACGCCCGAGGCATCGACGATCGTGATCCGGCCCGCGTTCGACTGGCCCGGCCACGAGCCCGGCCAGTACCTGCGGATCGGCGTCCAGATCGACGGCCGCCGCCACTGGCGCGCCTATTCGCTCACGAGTGACCCCGGCCACCCGGACGGCCTGATCTCGATCACGGTCAAGCATGTCTCCGAGGGGCGGATGTCACCGCACTTCACGCGCCGGATCGAGCCCGGCGCGACCGTCTATCTCGGTGGGGTGGAGGGAACGTTCGGCCTCCCCGATCCGCTCCCCGACAAGCTCCTGTTCGTCAGCGCCGGCAGCGGGATCACGCCGATAATGAGCATGCTCCGCGAGCTCGAGCGCCGCGACGCGCTCGACGACGTCGTCCACGTCCACAGCGAGCGCAGCGCCGACAGCGTCATCTTCTCCGACCTTCTGAACGGCATGGCCGAGCGCCATCCCGGCTACGTGCGGCACGAGCACTTCACCGAGAGCAAGGACCGCCTCGGTGCCGCCGCGATCGCCGAGCTTTGCGACGACTGGGCCGAGCGCTACACGCTCGCCTCGGGCCCCGGCGAGATGCTCGACGCGATCACCGAACACTGGGAGTCCGAGGGCGACCCCGAGAAGCTCGACATGGAGCGCTTCCAGCCGCGGATCGGCGGCGGTGCCGATGGCTCCGGCGGCACGGTCCGCTTCCGGGTGACCGACGTCGAAGCCAAGTGCGACACCGGCGTCCCGATCCTCGAGGGCGGCGAGAACGCCGGGGCGAATCTTCAATACGGGTGCCGGATGGGCATCTGTCACACCTGCGTCGGGAAGCTGGCGGAGGGCCAGGTAAGGGACCTGCGAACCGGCGAGGTGCACGGGGAACAGGGGGACATGATCCGGATCTGCATCAACGCGCCGGAGGGACACGTGGAGGTTGAACTGTGACCACGACCGAGATCGAAAACCCGCTTCATCGGCTCAGCGACGAGCAGCTCGAAGAGCTCGCGAAGGAGTTCGACGCGATCCACGACGAGGTCTACGACGACCTCGGCGAGGAGGACTCGAAGTACATCCGCAGCGTCATCGAGTTCCACCGCCGGCTGGTCGTCCTCTCGCGGGTCGTCCTGATGGCGTCCCGCTACAAGCCCGCCTGGGTGCTCGGGACCGCCGGCCTCTCGACGGCCAAGATCCTCGAGAACATGGAGATCGGCCACAACGTCATGCACGGCCAATGGGACTGGATGAACGACCCCGACATCAACTCCCAGACGTGGGACTGGGACACGGCTTCGCCCGCATCGGCCTGGCGTCACTCCCACAACTACGTCCACCACACCTACACGAACATCCGCGGCAAGGACAAGGACCTCGGCTACGAGATCATGCGGATCGACCCGAGCCAGAAGTGGCACCCGGTCTATCTCGCGCAGCCGTTCTACAACGTCCTGCTGATGCTGTTCTTCGAGTGGGGGGTGGCGGTCCACGACCTCGACTTCGACGCGATCAAGAGCGGCGAGAAGCCGATGCGCCAGGTCAAGGACGAGCTCCGCGAGATCGGCAAGAAGGGCCTCAACCAGATCGTCAAGGACTACATCCTCTTCCCGGCCCTGAGCGGCAAGGAGTGGAGGAAGACGCTCGCCGCCAACTTCACGGCGAACATCATCCGCAACGTCTGGTCGAACGCGATCATCTTCTGCGGCCACTTCCCGGATCAGACCTACACGTTCACCCGGGAAGAGACCGCCAACGAGTCGCGCGGCGGCTGGTACGTCCGGCAGCTGACCGGGGCGGCCAACATCGAGGGCGGCCCGCTCTTCCACCTGATGAGCGGCAACCTCGGCTACCAGGTCGAGCACCACCTCTACCCGGACATGCCGTCGTCGCGGTACGGCCAGATCGCACCGAAGGTCCGCGAGATCTGCGAGCGCTACGGCCTGCCCTACAACACGGGCCCGTTCAGCAAGCAGTGGGGCACCGTCCAGCGGACGATCCTCCGGCTCGCGTTCCCGGGCGGCAAGCCGCGGCCGAAGCCCGGCCCCTGGAAGGAGCCGGAGCACCCGGCTGAGCCGGACCCGGCGACGGACGGCCACGTCGACCGCAGCACCGCCGAGGGCGCGCTCACCCCGTTCCCCTAGCGGGCGGGTCACTCCTTCACGTGTCGGTGATCCGATCGCCGGCCCTCGCCGTACGGGACCGGCAAGGGGGCCAACACGACAAAAGGAGTGACCGTGAATCAAGCAACCACGATCACCGGCGGCTTCCGTAGTCGCCTTCTCGTATCGCTCGCAGCTTTCGCGGCGATCGTGCTCACCCTCGGGCTCACCGCGACCGCCGATGCGAAGACGCTCGGCTCGACGACGCTGAAGCCCGACAAGGCGACGTTCGGGGCGCTGGCCGACCTCGGAGTGGCCGTGACCCCGACGAAGCCGGCCAAGGCCGGTAAGAAGGGCATCTCGTTCCCGATCACGGGAGCGAAGCTCGACAAGGACCTGACCGGAAAGATCTCCCACAAGGGCGGCCTGAAGTTCGCGGGTGGCGGCAACAAGCTCGTCGTCAAGAACTTCGTCGTCAAGATCGGCGACAAGAAGTCGAAGCTGATCGCCTACGCCGGCAAGGCCAAGGTCAAGCTGCTCGACCTCGACCTGAACAAGGCCAAGGTCAAGAACGGCGGCAAGACCGTGAGCGGAGTCAAGGCCTCGCTCGCGAAGCCGGGCGCCGATGCGCTCTCGGCCACGTTCGGTGCCGACATCAAGAAGGGCACCCCGATCGGCAAGGTCACCGTGGCCTTCAAGTAATCGGATCGCAGACGACCGGGGGAGAGGGGCGGCTACGGCCGCCCTTCGTCGTTCTGCAAACCTGCTCAACCCGATGCCCGCAGCGAACGGACAACGCAAGCTCGTGCTCGTCGTCGTCGACTCGCTCCGCGCCGACATGCTGCTGAGGACGGTCGAGGCCGGTGACGCGCCGACGTTCAAGAAGCTGATCGATCGCGGCGAGCTGGTCGGCGACTGCGTCTCGTCGTTCCCGTCGGTGACGCCCGTCTGCACGTCGGAGATCACGACCGGGGTCAGGCCTGACCGCCACCTGATCCCGGGGATGAACTGGTACCGGCGCTCCGAGCAGCGCTACGTCGAGTACGGGTCGTCGTTCGAGGCGACGCGTGCGTTCGGCCTGTTCCGATCGCTCTACGACACGGTCTACAACCTCAACATGGGGCACCTCAACTACGAGACCCCGACGCTCTTCGAGCGCCTCGCCGACGCCGGCCACCGGACCGCCTGCACCCCGTTCCTCATCTACCGTGGCCGGACCCGGCACGAGGTCGGCCTCGAGGGGCTGCTGAAGGCGTTCGCGAACGCGGCGAAGTTCCACCACGCCGTCTGGGGCCCGGAGGAGCTCTTCTACGGCGAGCTCTACTCGTCGCGGAAGGTCGACGCGAAGCCGACGCTGGCGCGACCCGCGACCCGCGACGCCTACTCGGCCGCCGCCGGCCGGGACCTCGTCGAGCACGACCTCTACGACTTCCTCCTCTACTCCCTTCCCGACGTCGACTACTACTCCCACCGCGACGGCCCCGAGGAGACCCAGGAGGCGATCGCCCTCGCCGACGACTCCCTCGCAGAGCTCGTCGGCGCCCACGGCGGCATCGACCGCTTCCTCGAGACGAACGGCGTGATCGTCGTCTCCGACCACGCGCAGAGCTTCGTCGAGAACCCGCTCAACCTCCAGGAGCTGCTCGGGGAACGCTGGGAGGTCCTGCAGCCGAACGCCGAGCTCGCCGAGACGGACCAGCTCGCCGTCGGCCCGAGCGGCCGCGGCGCCGGGATCTGGCTCCTGCCCGACGACCCCGGCGAGCGCGCCCGCCTCGGTGCCGAGGTCTCGGCCCACCTCGAGCACGAGATCGAGGGAGTCGACCTGCTCGCGTGGATCACTCCCGAGGGCGAGGGTGGCAAAGGTGACGGTGGGCGCTGGGCCGCCGTCAGTGGCAGCGGCATCGAGCTCCGCTTCCGGCCCGGCGACGAGGTGACCGACCGGCGCGGCGTCGGCTGGGAGCTCGACGGCGACCCCGCCGGGCTGAGCGGCCGGATCGTCGACGGCCGCTTCCTCAGCGACGAGTACCCCGACGCCCTCGCGCGCCTCTGGGCGGCCCTCAACAACCCGAACGCCGGCGACATCCTCGTCAGCCTCGCGAGCGGATGGGAGTGCGTCGACTGGGGCGGCGGCAATCACCTCCCCGGCGGCAGCCACGGATCGCTGCTCGCCACCGACTCGCTCGGGACGCTGCTGACCGTCGGTCTCGACGGCGAGCGACCCGATCGCGAACAGTGGGCGATCAGCGACGTCTACGGCCTGATCGAGGGCCATTTCGGGCTCACGAACTAGGATTGGGGTGGTGGGGACCGACCTCCAGACAGGCGAGGGCGCGGCCGTTCAGCCGCCCCCCGGACGATGGGAAGCCGCGGCCGATTGGGCCTGGGGGCTGATTCGCCGCGTCCACCTCGGCACGAAGGAGCCCGCCAACTGGGTGCAGCTCTTCCACTTCGTCGTCGTCGGGGGCAGCGGCTACGTCGTCAACCTGATCGTCTTCACGCTGCTCACCGAGGCCGGCGGCGTCAACCACCTGCTCGCCGCGGTCGGGGCTTTCGTCGTCGCCGTCACGAACAACTTCCTGCTCAACCGCCACTGGACCTTCCGGCGTCAGGGCTCGAAGGAGTCGCACGCCGGTTTCCAGGCGGCGCGCTTCTTCACGGTCAGCCTCGTCGGCCTCGGCGTGAACCTCGCGATCCTCGAGTTGCTCGTCTCGAGCGCCGGCCTCGCCGAGCTCCCGAGCCAGGCGATCGCCGTCGCCCTGGCGACGCCGGTGAACTTCATCGGCAACAAGCTCTGGACCTTCGACCGCTGAGCCGCTGCATCCGTCCGGCCGCCGGGCCGGGGCTGGCATAGTTCCGGCCATGGTCAACTTCAGGAAACTCTCGGCTCGCGCCCAGAAGGCGAAGGAGCTGATGGACCAGCAGGGCGGCTCGGAAGTGCTCAAGAACAAGGCCGGCCGCGTGAAGGGAATCGCGCAGTCCAAGGGCTCGGTCTCCGACAAGGCGAAGGCCGCCGCGCAGGTCGCGCGCGAGAAGCCCAAGCCTGAGGACCAGGGCAAATAGCGGCGATCGCCGACCCCTCGGTGTGAGGCGCGCCGGGACGATCCTCTGCGCCGTCGTCCTGACGGCGCTTGCGCTCGCGAGCGGTGCCTTCGCCGAGGGGACCACGCAGGTCCCGTCCGGCTTTCCGGCGAAGCCGAGCGACTACTCGATCTCCGCCGAGCAGGCGGTGAAGATCGCCGACACCGATCCGAAGATCATCGCCCGCAAGGAGGAGCTGACGAGCAGCGATTCCTTCACCGCCAACGTAAAGGCGGAGGCCGTCCGGGTCTGGGAGGTCGGCTACTACCGGAACGGCACCAAGGTCAATCTCGTGATCGTCGACGGCGAGACCGGCGAGGCGATCCAGTCGTGGACGGGCCCGGCGGTCGACTGGCCGATGGCGCGCGGCAAGCCCGGCCAGTTCGGCCACATCCTCAACGCGCCGTACGTCTGGATCCCGCTCGCGCTCGTCTTCCTCCTCGGCCTCTTCGACTTCAAGCGCTGGCGCAAGTGGGTCCACCTCGACCTGCTCGTCCTCCTCGCCTTCGGGATCAGTCAGGCCTTCTTCAACGCCGCCGAGATCACGACGTCGGTCCCGATCGTCTACCCGCTCCTCGTCTACCTGCTGCTCCGCATGCTCTGGATCGGCTTCCGCGGCCACGGCCTCGACGACAGCGCCGGGGAGGGCCTGCGCCCGAGCATGCCGGTCTGGCTGATGACGGTCGCCGTGATCGCGCTGATCGTCCTCCGCCTCGTCGGCAACGTCGCCGACTCCGGGGTGATCGACGTCGGCTACGCCGGGGTGATCGGCGCCGACAAGATCACCAACGCGCAGCCGATCTACGACGACTCGTTCCCCGAGGACAACCCGACGGGCGACACCTACGGCCCCGCCAACTACTTCGCCTACGTCCCGTTCGAGGCGGCACTGCCGTGGAGCGGCACTTGGGACGACCTTCCCGCCGCCCATGCCGCGACGATCTGCTTCGACTTCGTGACGATCGCCGGCATGTTCGCGCTCGGCCTCGTCCTCGTCCGCCGCCGGCGCAGCGGCGACCCCGACGATCCCGATGACGAGGCGGAGGTCGAGGCGTGGCCCGACGCCCCGGACGGGGAGCCCGAGCCCGACACGGCCGCGGCGCGCGGAGGGATCCGTGGACGCCTGGCACGCTGGTTCCCCGACCGCGAGGGCAACGTCCTCGGGCTGGTGCTCGTCTTCGCGTGGGTCGCCTACCCCTACACCGCGTTCGTCACCCAGAGCAACTCGAACGACGAGCTCGTCAGCGCCCTGCTGATCTGGAGCCTCGTCTTCTTCGCCAGCCCGCTCGCGCGCGGCGGCCTTCTCGCGGTTGCGTCGATGGCGAAGTTCGTGTCGCTGCCGCTCGTCCCGCTTTACGCGGCGGGCGGGCGGGGGATCCGCCTGCGCAGCGCCGACGACCGCAGCGCCACGGTCCGGCCGTTCGTCCTCTTCACGCTCTCGTTCCTGTTCTTTGCGGCGCTCCTGCTGGCTTACCCCGCCGTCGACCCGGGCCTGCAGATGTTTTGGGAGCGGACGGTGAAGACCCAGCTCGACCGCGAGAGCCCGTTCAGCATCTGGGGCCAGGCCGACCTCGAGTGGCTGCACACGCTCGTCAAGGCCGGCGTCGTCGTGCTCGGAGTCGTCGTCGCGTTCTTCCCGTGGCGGCGCACGCTGATCCAGATCGCCGCGCTCAGCGCCGCCCTGATCATCGGCGTCGAGCTGACGCTCGAGCACTGGTTCTACCTCTACATCCCGTGGTTCCTCGGGGCGCTGCTGGTCGCGATGGTCGCCCGCGACGCCGACGACGTCTCCGCCGACACCCCGATCCGGTAACCATTCGCCGGTGCCGAACGCCCCGCGCATCCACCGGCCGCAGATCGCGGCGACGCTGCGGGAGCGCGGCGAGGTCACGCCGCTCGAGCTCTTCTTCGACCTCGTCTTCGTCCTCGCCCTGACCCAGTGCACGGCGCTGATGGCGCACGAGCCGACCTGGGAGGGAATCGCCAAGGGCCTGCTCGTCCTCAGCGTCCTCTGGTGGGCGTGGGTCGGCTACTCCTGGCTGACGAGCGCCGTCGACCCGGAGGAGGGGGCGGTCCGGATCGTCATCTTCGCGGCGATGGCGGCACTGCTCGTCATCTCGCTCTGCGTGCCGCAGGTCTTCGAGGACCTCGGCCTGGTCTTCGCCGGCGCCTACGCCATCGTCCGCGCCGCGCACATCGCCCTGTTCCGGCTCGCCAGCGTCGACGACCCCAACCTCCGCGCCTCGACGAACAGCCTCGCCGTCAGCACGGTCGTCGGCGTCGCCCTGCTCGTCGTCGCGTCGCAACTCGACGGGTTGGCCCAGGGGGGCCTCTGGGTGCTCGCGATCCTGATCGACATGGCGGGCGCCTACGTCGCCAGCACCGAGGGCTGGCGCCTCATCCCCGAGCACTTCGCGGAACGCCACGGCCTGATCATCATCATCGCCCTCGGCGAGTCGATCGTCGCGATCGGCGTCGGCGCCGAGGAGACGCTGACGTTCGGGATCGCTGCCGCGGCGGTGATCGGCATCGCGCTGGCGGCGACGCTCTGGTGGTCCTACTTCGACGTCGTCGCGCTCGTCGCCGCCCGCCGCCTCGCCAAGGCGACGCCGGGGAAGGAGCAGAACGAGATCGCCCGCGACTCGTTCTCCTACATCCACTTCCCGATGGTCGCCGGGATCGTCCTGCTCGCACTCGGCCTCAAGAAGACGATCGGCCACGTCGACGAGCCGCTCGAGGTAGAGACGGCGACGGCGATGCTCGGCGGCCTCGCGATCTACCTGCTCGCCCACGTCGCCTTCCGCTGGCGCAACGTCCACCGGTTCAGCACCCAGCGGCTCGTCGTCGCTCTGATCGCAGTGGCGCTGATCCCGCTCGCCGTCGAGATCGACTCGATCTTCACGCTCGCCCTCGCAACCGTCCTGATGGTCGCGATGATCCTCTACGAGTTCTGGCGCTTCCGCGACTTCCGCGACAAGCTCCGCCACCAGGCGGTGCCTGAGGCGTCCGCGCCTGGTGATGCCGGACTCAGGCGTCCAGCGGGTGGGAGACCGGCCGCATCAGGTCGCGAGCGGGAACAACCTGGTCTTGGCGTCGCAGGTGATCGTCTTCTTCTTCGAGATCTTCACGGTGGTCTCGGGGACGAACAGCTTCAGGTCCGTGTACTGCTTCTGAGGGATGCTGCTCAGCTTCCGGAAGCCCATCAGGCCGCCACGATCCGCGGACCGGGCCTCGTCGATCGGAACGGCCTTTGTGTCGTCGGCGGGGACGAGGGAGATCTTGACGAGCCGGTCCGGGACGCATCGTTCGTCGCTCGCCGACAGGAATCCGACGATGAAGAGCTTTCCGTCCTCCACGGCGACGAGGTCGATCTTCACGTTCGTCTTCGCCTTAGCAGCGCCCTGCGCGCCCGAGGCGAAAGTCAGCGCCAGTGCCGCAAAGGCGACGATCAGCAAGGCACGCTTCACGCCGCCGTCACCTTGTCGCCCGCGCAGCGGATCTTCTTGCCGCTCTTCTCGACCTTTCGAGAGGCCAGCTTGTAGGAAGCCCCGTCAACGCCACCGCTGGTGTAGTCGGCGACAGGGACGATCGAGGTCCAGCCGCCACGGTCGGACGATCGGGCCACGTCTAGGACCTCCTTGCCGCCGGGCCGCTTGACGATGAACTTGATCTTGCGGTCGGCGAGGCAGACCTTCTTGTCCGCCTTGACGACGCCGATCGACCTGTAGGAGCCGCCGTCGGTCCCCGAGTCGAGGATCTGCACCGTCGACGCCACCGGCCCCGCCGCCGGCGCGAGCGCGGCCGCAGCTAGCGCGACGGTCACAGCAACGATCGCTGCGGCTCCGCTCCTCCCCGATGTTCGCCGCATCTCGGTCATGGGTCAGTCGGCGAGCGGGTAGACCGTCGATGCCGACGAGCAGCGGATCGTCTTCTTGCCGGCCTTGATCTTCCGCTCGGCGACCTCGACCAGCACCTTGTTGAATGGCCCGGCGGCGATCGTCTCGTCGGCGTCGTGGACCGCGTCCCAGCCGCCGTTCCGCCCCGTTCGCGCGACGTCGAAGGCGAACTTGCCGCCGTCGCCGGCGAAGTCGACCTTGACGCGCCGGTTGTCGAGGCAGCGCTTCTCCCCCGACGAGACCGCCCCGAGCACGTAGACGAAGTCCGGGTCCGACGTGACGGTGATGACCTTGACGTTCGTCTTCGCCTTCGCGGTCTTGCCCGCCTCCGCAGCCGCGGGACCGAAGGCGATGAGTGCCGCAACGGTTGTCGCGATCCACGCGCTCTTCCCGCGCAGGCTCATAAGAGCTTCACCGTCTGGCCGCCGCACTTGACCTTGCCGGCTTTCCTCGGAGCCAGCTTGAGCTCGATCGACTCGTAGACCTCGAAGTCGCTCAGCGGTCCGATCACCAACCAGCCGCCGTTGTCACCGGTCCGCGCGACGTCGAAGACCTTCTTCCCGTCGATGAAGTTGATGATCAGGCTGACCTTGCGGTTGGCGATGCACGCCTGCTTCGGGCTGGAGACGGTCCCGATGCCGACTGCCTTCTTCTTGGAGAGCTCGGTGACGGTCTTGACGTTGAGCTGGGAGCTGACCGTCGCTGCGCTCGCGCCGGCGACCGCGAAGGCCAGAACCCCCGTCGCCGCAATCAGAGTGGCGAACCCCGTTGCAAGTCTCCCTCTCACCGGCGCCACCCTACACCGCGAGCATCCGCTCGCCAAGTCGCGAATGACGGTCGGTCGCGTCGGTGTTACGGAGCGCGCGGGCGATCGCCCGATCGTCGCCGGCGAGGACGCAGAGCTTCTGCGCCCGGGTGATCGCCGTGTAGAGGAGGTTGCGGGAGAGGAGCTGCGGCGCGTGGCTGGAGTGGAGGCAGACGATCACCGCCGGCACCTCGATCCCCTGCGCCTTGTGGACCGACGTGCAGAACGCGCCGCGGAGGGCGCGGGCCTGCTGGTAGGGGAGGACGACGAACTCGCCGAGGTCGGTCTCGAGGCGGAGCTCGGAGCGGACGTCGTCAGCCGAGTCGATCACGAACATCGTTCCGTTGGCGATCTGCAGCTCGGGGATCCCGCGGGTGGTGATCACCTTCTCGCCGACCCGGAAGCGGCCGTCGAGCACCCGCTCGGCCGATCCGCAGACGACGTCGCGCATCTGCGCGTGGAGGGCGTCGATCCCGAGCGGCCCCCGGTACATCGGCGAGAGGATCTGGACCTGGCGGGCCGGGTCGAAGCCGAACTCGGACGGGATCCGCTCGGTCGCCATCGTGATCACGTCCTGAGCGAGGGCTGCGGCGGTCGAGCGGCTGTGGCGGAAGAAGTCGCGGATCTCGGTGACCTCGTCGTCGGCCCGCGGCTCGCGGCGGGGCGGCTCGCCGACCCGGATCGAGTGGGCGGCGCCGACGATCATCGAGCGCCGCGCCTGGCGGAAGACGTGTTCGAGGCGGACCGTCGGAGCGAGGCCCGAGTCGATGACCTCGCAGAACGGCTTGCCGGGCCCGACCGGCGGCAGCTGGTCGACGTCGCCGATCAGCACCAGGTGCGTCTTCGGCGCGATCGCGGCGATCAGGTGCCGGCAGATCTCCAGCGACAGCATCGATGCCTCGTCGACGATCACGAGGTCGGCCTCGATCGGCGAGTCCTCGTCGCGGCCGGGGATCTCGCCCGGAATCCACTCGAGCGCTTTGTGGATCGTCGATGCCGGCGCGCCTTCGGTCGCCTCGGTCAGCCGCCGCGCCGCCCGCCCCGTCGGCGCCAGCAGGCGGATCTTCAGGTCCCTGGTCTCGGCCATCAGGACGAGCGCATGCGTGAGGTGGGTCTTGCCGGTGCCGGGGCCGCCGGTGATCACCGACAGCCGCCGGGTCAGCGCATTCGTAACCGCCTCGCGCTGCTGGTCGGTCAGCCCCTCGGTCTCGCCCTCGAGCGGCGGCTTGTTCCACGCCGGCTCCGACCGGGCCATCCCGGCGAGCGTGGCCGCCAGCCAGCGCTCGGCCCGCCACGTCCACTCGCGGTAGACGAGGCCGTCCTCGATCACGAGTTGTTCGTCGCCGTCGAGGTGGGGGAGGGACGGCTCGGTCCCGAGCAGCTCGCGGACGACCGCGATCAGCTCGGCCTTGGGGAGGTGGGTGTGGCCGCGATTCTCGGCCTCGCGGAGCGCGTGGATCGCCGCCGCGCGCGTCCGCGACCGCCCGCCGGGCTCGACGCCGTTGTCGACGGCGAGCCGGTCGGCGCTGTGGAAGCCGATGCCGGCGATCCGCGTCAGCGAGTACGGGTCCTCGATCACCATCTCCGCCGCGGCCGAGCCGTGCAGGGCGACGACCTCGCCGACGTACCGCGACAGCCCATAGGGGGCGAGCAGCGTGTAGAGGCGGCGCTCCATCCGCCGGTCCACCCACTCGTCGGCGGCCTGGCTCGCGGTGGACGGCCCGACTCCCTTCAGCGCCGAGAAGACCGCGTAGGGGTCGCCGTCGATCACGTCGAAGACGCTCTCGCCGTGCTCGTCGACGAGTTCCTCGGCGCGCTTGCGCCCGATCCCCGGCAGCGAGCGAAGGTAACGGCGGGCGCCCTCGGCCCCGGTCGGGTCGAGCGGCTGCGCCTCGGCGACTGTGATCTGCAGGCCGTGCCGCGGATGGTGCTCGACCGAACCGCGGACGAGCGCCCGCTCGTCCTCCTCGAGGTGGCCGAGCGGCCCGACGACCGGCATCGCCGAGCCGTCCTCGAGCGATCGCCTCGGCGACGGCGAACGTGCCGTCCTCGGAGACGAACCGGAAGAACTCGATCGTCACCTCCCCCTCGAAGGGGTCCCCCGACGCCGGCCCGGCGTCGAGCAGAGCGTCCTGTTCAGCGAAGCGACTCACTCACCGAAGGTAAGCGGTCGGGCGGCGCGGGTGCCCCGGCGGCTATCCGCGGAGCGTGCTGAAGCCGGCGGCCTCGAAGTCAGCATCGAACGCGAGCGCAGTTTCCACTCGACGGTCCTCCATCGTCACGAAGCTGACCGCGTCCACGAACGAGTACTCGCGCTCATCGTGTTGGACGAGCCACTCGAAGGCCCGCTCCTCGAGCTTGCGACCCGGAGTCGCGAGCGTGTAGAGCGTGCTCGCGCGGATCGCCGCGATCAGGCTGACCGCCGCACGATGCCCGAGCCGTCGCCGTGTCAGCGTCCAGCTCTCGCCGAGTACATGAGTCGTGGTGAGTAGGCCGTCCCCGCCGGCCGCGTCCAATGCCGCCAGGGCGTCCTGATGGCGATCGTCCCGCTTATCGATCGCTGCGTAGAGGAAGGAGGTGTCCACAAAGATCACTTGTCACCCCGGGGGTAGAGGACGTCGTCGTGATCCTCGGCCGCGCTTCCGCCGGGTCCCGAGAAGCTTCCGAGGAGAGCGACGAACGGGTCGTCGGATATCGCCGGCGACCCGATCCGCTGCCGGAGGCAGCGTCGAACGACTTCGGCCTTGGAGATCCCCTCCGCCGCCGCTGCCCGTCCGAGTTGCTGGTCCAGCTCTGGCTCGAGCGAGATCTGCAAGCGCTTCATCCTCGCCATTTTACATCACCTCCGATGGGGTGATGTAACAATAGTGGGACGAAAGTGGAACTTCAGTGGTGCTTCGTGACCCGCCAGCGGTAATGCGCGGGCGGGCGCTCGACGCGGTCGCCGTCGAGCGCCTGAATCGCGAGGCGGTGTCGCCCGGCGCCGACCGTCACCCGGAGCGGCGAGCCGCAGGCGTCGAGATCTTCTCCGTCGAGCCGGCAGCGGAACGTCGCCGCGTCGTCGTTGCTCGTGAAGGTGAAGCGCCCATGGTGGCGCGAGGTCTTCGCCGGCGGCGTCGAATCGAGCGTCGTCTCGAGGTCGGGCAGCGTCACCGGCAGCGAGACGTCGTCGACGGCGAAGCCGTCGCAGGTCCGCATCGCCGGCATCGCCAGTTGATAGGAGCACTCGCCCTTCAACGAGATCACGTGCTGCCCCGAGTAGCCGGTCATGTCGACGGTCTCGGTCGCATACTCGGAAGCCGCACCGCTGGCCTCGGCGAAGACCGGAGTTCCATCGACTTCGACCGACGCGACCGCGGAGGTGACCGGGTTCTCGTAGCTGGTCCGGATCGCGAAGGTGAGGGTCTTCGGGCCCGGCGGCAGGTCGACGGTCTGGGTCACCGCACCGATCTCCGGGTTGCTGGAAGCCATGTAGGACCCGCCGAGCCTCAGGAAGCCGGCGCCGTGAGCGGCGAACGGAGCGCAGTTGGCCTGGCCGCAGATATTCGCCTGCACGTAGCCGGTCGTCCATGCCGGGTCCTCGCAGTAGGAAATCGGACCGTAGGGGGTGTCGACGTCGTGGCAGGTCGAGTTCTCGAAGCCGCCGTCGGCGATCGCGTCGACTGTGGTGGGGGAGGCACCCGCCGCCGCGGGCAGGGCCAGCAGCGCCAGCGACGCGGCCGCGATCGACAGCCCGCTCAGCAGCCTCAATCCCATGTGGCGAGTCTTGCTGACGGCGTCCGCGTTCGCAACAACCGACCGAGCGGCTGACAGACGGACCCCGATCGCATAGATTCGCTGCATGAGCGAGAACCGGACCGCCGGGCGCCTGCGACGGATTGCGATCGCGGCGACCGTGACCGCCTTCGCATTCGTTGGCGCCGCGTCCGCCGCACCGCGGCTAGCCGAGCCGCCGCAGGCCGTGATCACGAGCGGCCCACCCGACGAGGTCTTCATCAAGCGACATGGGACGGCGACCGTGACCTGGGAGTTCGGCGCCGACCAGCCGGGCGCGAACATCACCTGCAAGTTCAAGGGCGTCAAGCACCACCCCTGCCGCTCGCCGATCACGTTCAGCGGACTCGGCCGCGGCCGCTACACGTTCACGGTCTACGCCTCGAATCTGACCGTGAACCCCGACACGACCCGGGCCCGCGATCAGATCAGGGTCGTCAAGCGGCGGCACAAGTGACCGAGGAGGCCGCCCGCGCGCAACTGCGGATGGCGCGCGAGGCGAACGTCCGCGAGCACATGGACTCCGAGAACCGTCACGAGTTCGACGCGACCCTCGACACCTTCGGTCACGCCCGCTACGAGATCGTCCCGACCGGCGACGTCTACGACGGAGCCGAAGAGGTGATGCGCTACTTCGACGAGTCGCGCACCGCCTTCCCCGACCAGCGCAACACACTGGTCGAGATGCACCACGCCGACGACTCGATCCTCGTCGAGTTCGACCTCGAGGGCACCCACCTCGGCAACTTCCGCGGCCTGCCGCCGACGGGGCGCCCGTTCAAGTGCCGGACCCTCTCGATCTTCGTCTTCGCGCCCGGGACCGACCGGATCGTCTGCGAGCGCGTCTACTTCGACTCGGCGACGATCCTCCGCCAGCTCGGCATCGCCCACGATCCGCTGAAGCTGACCGGCCGCGTCGCCACCGTGCTCAACCACCCGGTGACGATCGGCCGCGCCGTCGTCCGGCAGGTCACCGGGCGCTGAGCAGTGGCGGCAATGTTCGCCGCCACGACCGCGTTCTTCGCTTAGGCGGACCGTCTCCGGGTACGGTCAGGTGGCAGCAGCGAGCCGATCAACCGAAAGGAAGCCGATGGCACCACGTGAGACGATCGAAGCGAACGGCGCCCCCGAGGCGGCGGGGCCCTACTCCCACGCGACCGTCCACAACGGCGTCCTCTATTGCGCCGGGCAGGTACCGATCGACCCCGAGACCGGGAAGCTGGTCGAGGACGGGCCGGGCGCCCAGACGACCCGATGCCTGGAGAACCTCGAGGTCGTCTGCGCGGCGGCCGGGACGAGCCTCGACAAGGCGCTGATGGTGAGCGTTTTCACGACCGACCTCGCCTCCGGCCCGGAGATCAACGAGGCCTACGGCGCCGTCTTCACGGAGAGCCCGCCGGCGCGGGCGATGGTCGGCGTCGCGGCGCTGCCGCTCGGCGCCACGGTCGAGATTGCGGCCGTCGTCGCCGTCGACTGAGCCCGCCGGGGAGTGTCCCGCGGAACACTCCCCGCGCCGCGCCGACGCCGGGTTGACTCAGCCGGCGTAGTAGCCGGTGAAGGCGCAATCGGCGCCGCGGACGTGGACGGCGCTCGCGATCCGCCCGGCCAGCACCTCGCCCCTACGGCCCTCGCCGTAGAAGTCCGCGTATTGATCCACGGAGATGAGCTGTGGCGCGGTCCCCGTCGCGTCGCCCGAAGTCATGATGTCGACGCTGCCGTCGCCGGGACCGAACTCGGTGTCGATTCCGGGGTCCCCGTCGTAGGAGTACTGCATGAGATGCTCACGCCGGGCGTCGAGGGAGCTCTGGGCGGTGAAGTCGCCGCCGCCGTTGTCCTGACACTCGCCGGTGACGAGGAAGTTCTTGTCCCGGAACAACGTCCTGCTCTCTCCCGCGTCGACCTTGACGAGCTTCGGGACCTCGAGATCCCGGCTGCTCCCGGGCCCGCTGAAAATGCCCGAGAAGGTGCAGTCGGCACCTCGCACGTGTACGCCTGATCCGATTCGGCCCTGGAACACGCCGCCTTCCCTTCCGACGGCGAAGAAGTCGTTGTAGTAGCTGAACGCCTGGAACTCGGGAGCGGTGCCGTTCGCCTCGTTGGCTGTCTTCGTGATATCCCTGGGACCGTCGGCAGGGTCGAAGTCGGTGTCGCTCACGTCGTAGTCCGTCAGGAAATACATCGTGTTCGAACGCTTCGCGACCAGGCTTGCGCTCGCCGTGAAGTCGCCCGCCCCGTTGTCGACACAGTTGCCGATCACCTTGAAGTCCCGGTTGCCGTAGACCTTGGCGGACTCGCCGGCAGCGACCTTGACCCGCTTCGCGGCATGGACTGGACCGTTCCCGGGGGTCCCGGTGAACACCCCCGAGAAGCCGCAGTCGTCACCCATCGAGTGGACCGTCGTCTCGACCCGCCCGCGCATCGGTCGCCCGCCCTTCCCCTCGGCGTAGAACTCGTAGTACTCGGCGGCTTCGATCGCCGGATCGGTGCCGGTCGCGTCGTAGGAGGTGATGTCGAGCGACTCCGACTTATCGAAGTCCGTGTCGAACGGCTCGTCGAGACCGCCGGGACCGTAGGCGGAATAGGTCAGGTTGTTCCGGCGGGGAGTCAGGAACGTATCGGCGGTGAAGTCGCCGCCGCCGTTGTCGACGCATTCGCCGGTGACCTTGAAATCGGGCGTCCTGAGGACGGTTACCGAGCCGCCGGCCGGCGCCGCCTTGCGATCGACCACCACGATCCCGTCGGGTTTGGCGGGCTTCCTCGGCTGGCTTGACGCGTCCGCGGCGACTGGAGCGAAGCCGAGCCAGGCCGCGGCGGCGAGACCCGCAGCCACCGATGCCCAGCGCAATCTCGGACGCCTGAGGGTTCCCAATCGACTAATCCAGCCCGGGCGGCACGTCTTGCTGGCCGTAGGTGTTGTTGGTCCCCCAGCACTGGATCGACTTCCCGTTCTGCTCGACGGCACAGGCGTGCTCCGAGTAGGAGCCGTAATCGACCGACCGGAACTTACCCGCGGGTTCAGCGCTGACGATGTCGTAGGAGTCGTAGCCGTAGCACCCGATCTGCGAGCTGGTCCGGATGCCGCACGACGTGTAGTAGCCGGCCCGCAGCGACTTGTAGAAGCCGCCGACGTCCGTCTCACCCTCGCTGTTGTCGCCCCAGCAGACCCCCTTGCCACCGACCGTCACGCCGCAGGAGTGGTACCGGCCCGCGCTCACCGACTTGAACTTTCCGGACGGAGGAGACGATTGCCCGTAGCCGTCGTCGCCCCAGCACGCGAGCTTCTGGTTCTCCTTGACGCCGCAGCCTGAGTATTCGCCGACCGAGACCGAACGGAACTTCCCGTTCGGGGGACTCGCCGACCCGTCGTCGTCAGCGCCCCAGCACTCGATCTCGCCGTTCTCCCTGACCGCGCAGGCGTTCTCGATCCCCGCCGCCAGCGCCTTGAACTTCCCGCCCGGGGGGGACGCCTCGCCGCTGTCGTCGCGACCCCAGCAGGTGATCTTGCCGTTGGTCCTCAGCCCGCAGGACGAGTAGTAGCCGGCGCCGACGGACTTGAACTTGCCGCCGGGTGCATCGGACTCCCCGTCGTCGTTGCTGCCCCAGCACTCGACGTTCTTCTGCTGGGTAACCGCGCACGTGTGGTAGCTGCCGACGCTGACCTTCACCGGCGGCTTCTTCGCCGCGTCGGCCGCTGCCGCGAAGACCATGCCGAGGGCCAAGATCGCCGCCGCACTCATCGCTATGCCTGTGATCCGCTTCACTGGACCTCCCCGATCAGAAGTGGACCGGATGAACGTATCAGTGCAATGCGTAGATTGAAAGCGGAATCGCGGCACTCGCTTCGGAAGCCCGAGAGCGGGTTATGGACTGACCTATGACTGAGCTTCCAGCTCGCCTCTCCTCGCCCGACCTCGACGAGCTCCGCTCCGTCCACGCCGCCTCGCGCAAGCTCGTCCGCGAGACTCCGACGGTTACGTCGCGCAGCCTCAGCCGCGAGGTCGGCGGCGAGATCGTCCTCAAGGCCGAGAACCTGCAGCGGACCGGCAGCTTCAAGATCCGCGGTGCGCTCGCGAAGCTGCACACGGTCGCGGCGGGGGAGTGCTCCGGCGTCGTCACCGGCAGCGCCGGCAACCACGCCCAGTCGCTCGCCTATGCGGCCCGCGCCGAGGGCCTGCCCTGCCGCGTCTACATGCCGCAGGCCGCGGCGATCGGCAAGGTCGAGGCGGTCCGCGCCTTCGAGGGCGAGGTCGTCCGCGGCGGCGAGTCGGTCGACGCCTGCGTCGCGCTCGCTCGCGAGGCCGCGGCCGCCGAAGGGCTCGAGTTCGTCCATCCCTTCGACGACGCCGACGTGATCAGCGGCCAAGCCGGCGTCGGCATCGAGCTCGCCGCCCAGGTTCCGAATCTGCGCCGGGTGCTCGTCCCGGTCGGCGGTGGAGGGCTCGCGAGCGGGCTCGCGATCGCGCTGAAGCTCCACGACCCCTCGATCGAGGTGATCGGCGTCCAGGCCGAGGGCTGCGCGGCGATGGCCGACTCGATCGCCGCCCACGCACCGGTCGAGGCGCCGAGCGCCCGGACGATCGCCGACGGCATCGCCGTCAAGCGCCCCGGCGAGCTGACCCTGCCGCTGATCGAGCGATGGCTAGACGGCATGGTGACGGTCGGCGACGAGGTGATCGTCGAGGCGATGGTCCGGCTCGCCGAGCGGGCGAAGCTCGTCACCGAGGGCGCCGGCGCGATCGCCGTCGCGGCGCTGATGAGCGGCGCCGTCGAGCCCGCCGATGCCGAGGAGGGCGCGACCGCGGCGATCCTCTCCGGCGGCAACGTCGACCCGCGCCTTCTCGCCGCGGCGATCAACCGCCACGAGATCACCGAGAGCCGCCGCGTCCGCATCTCGACGCTCGTCCCCGACAGCCCCGGCGGCCTCGCCGACCTCCTCGCCGCCATCGCCGCCGCCGGCGCGAACATCCTCGAGCTCACCCACGTCCGCGACCTCTCCGAGCTCGAGCTCAGCCAGACCGCCGTCGACCTCGTCCTCGAGACCCGCGGCGCCGAACACACCGCCCAGATCAAGGCCGACCTCACCGCGGCCGGCTACGAGGTCGGCGATGGCTGACCCGACGCCACGCGGTGGACTTCCGGCCCGGGCAGGACTAGGATCGCCGGAATGCAGAGGGGACTGATCAGGGGGACGGCAACCGCAGTCGTGGCGGCGGTGGCCCTCGCGTTCGCCGGCCAGGCGCTCGCCGGCTCGGCCCCCGACCCGCGTCCCGGCGACAAGGTCCTCGGGACGAAGGGCGGCATCACCTACGTATCCGACACCGAACACGTCACCAACCCCGCGTTCGCTGACGCCCTCGCTGCCTGCCCGAACGCCGGCGGCCGTTCACGGATCCTCGGCGGCGGCATCCGCATCGCCGGGCTTTCCCCGGACGTGACGATCAAGGCGTCGCGGCCGCTCGACCTCGCGGACTTCTTCGGTGACCCCGACACCGTCAACGACGACTACTGGGAGACGTCCGCCGCCGCCCCGGTCGGCACACCGCTCACCAGCTACGCGATCTGCGCCAAGTTCAAAGGACTGAAGTACAAGACGATCGCCTTCCCCGACCAGCCGACCGGCGTCCGCCTCTCCACCGGCAGCTGCAGCGCCGGCCGCAAGGTCACGGGCGGCGGCGGCTTCATCGCCACGACCGGCAGCCGGATCACGTCGATGTACCCGTCGGCCGCCGACAAGTGGAGCGTCGGCGCATTCGACGCGATCGGTGGGCTCGGCGGGACGACGCTCGACTTCGTCTGCATGAAGAGCAGGCACCTGAAGACGGTCACCGCGAAGCGCACGCTCCCCGCCGGCGGTGCCAGCTTCAAGTCCGCCGTGTGCCCGGCGAAGTCACACGTCGTCGGCGGCGGAGCGCTGCTGGACGGCGGTCCGCTCACCAGCGCTCTCAACTCCTCCTATCCGGCCGACACCGACGACCGCGGCAAGACTCCCGACGACGGCTGGACGGCGATCGGTTTCAACGACGGCGCGGCGCCCGAGAAGCTCAAGGTCTTCGCGATCTGCCTGAGCTGAGATCCGCCGCCGGTCAGCTGGAGGGCGGGAACAGCTCGACTTCGACCGTTCGGACAGCGACCGCGGCCAACCCGGCGTCGCGGGTGACGAGCGGGATCGAGATCGCCTCGGCGAGCGCGAGGTACGCGGCGTCGTACGCACTCAGGTCGTCGCGGAGTCTCCCAGATCCGATCGATGAAGGGCTCGTGCGGATACCTGGTCAGCGCGAGGTCAGCGAAGTCGTCGAGCGCATCCGAGGCGCGATCGGCCGTCAGGCGTTCGGTGCGCACGTAACGGCGCAGGGCGTGAAGCACCTCGAGGTCGATCAGGTGAGGGGCTGCGATCTCGTCCGCTTCGGCCAGTCTGGCCGGTATCGCGTCGTCCCGATCACGGCCGACGACCGCATCGAACGCCGCGGAGGCGTCGACGACGATCATCACTCCGGAGGGATCGGTCCGCGCATCTCGCGGAACGTGTCGACGATCTCCTGGCTACTCAGCCCACCTGACCGACTTCGAGCCCGCTCGAGCACCTCAGCGATCGGCGGCTTCGACGTCTTGCGCTCGAGTTCCGCAAGGACGTAGTCGGAGAGCGACATGTTCGCCTTCGCGGCGCGGATCCGCAGCTCCAGATGCGTTTCCTCGGGGACGTTTCGAATCTGAATGGTCTTCACCCGACCTAGGCTAGCAACTTGCATCATTCACACCTAATCTGCATGCAATTGCCCCGGTTCAGCGGCCCTCCACCCTGAACACGCCGTCGAAGCCGCCCTCCTCGGCGATCAGCATCGTCGCGATCGCGAGGAACTCGGTGATCACGGACAGCTCGTCGTCGGCGTGGTGTTCGGCGACGACGGCGAGGACCGCCCGCAGGTGCTCGGCGGAGCGGCCGATCACGGTGAGGCCGTCCGCCTCGGAGTCGCAAAGCTCGCGCCCGATCACCTGGTGGACGGCGCCGGTCGCGTTCAGCAGCGCCGTGATCAGGCGGTCGAGCTCAGCGCCCTCGAGCGGTTCGACGAAGATGGCCATGCCCGGTCAAGCCCGCCGCCCCGTCGGTCGCCCCGTCCCATCCGCTCGTTGCTGGTGGCAATCCGTTCGCTTCCGGAATAGCCTGACCTCAATGGTCCGGGGGAGAAAGCCGATCGTCCTGCTCGTCGCGATGGCGACCATTGCGCTCGCGGCGACAATCGCGTCATCGGCGTTCGCGGGGTTCGCCGCCGACCCGAACATCGGCGACAAGCAGCTCGGCAGGAACGACGGGATCGCCTACGTGAAGGATGCCGAGACGGTCGTCGACACCGGCTCTACCCTCGCCTCGGCCGGCTGTCCCGGCAAGGGTGACGCGTGGCGGGTGGCCGGCGGCGGCTTCGACGCGGGGCACTCGTTCAATCTCATCAACATGAGCCGGCCGCTCGACCACTCCGACGCCGACACCGCCCCCGACGACTACTGGGAGGTCGAGAGCAACTCCGCAGACGGCGGCACGAAGATCACCAGCTACGCGATCTGCATGAAGGAGCCGAAGCTCAAGTACGTGAGCGCGGTCGCTCCCGACTCGGCCACGAGCGAGCGGAAGCTCTCCGTCGACTGCCCCGGCAAGTCGGAGCCGATCTCCGGCGGTGGCTCGATCAGCCACTCCGACAGTTTCCTCACCTCGCTCTACTCGAAGGGCGGCACCTGGACCGCGGCCGTCCACGACTTCAACGCCGGCACCGGCAACTTCACCGCCGATGCGGTCTGTCTACGGAGCAAGAGGCTGGAGCGGGTCCCCGTGCGACCCATCCTCATCGACCCCGTCACGCAGGTCAACATCAAGATCCTCTGCGAGGCGCCGGCGCAGCCGATGGGCTCCCTCTACCAGCTCATCCGACCGACCCTCGGGCCCGATCCGACCTTCGCCTCCTTCCCGATCGACGGCAACGACAAGGACCGGATTCCCGACGACGGAATGCAGATCGGCGTCAAGAACACCACGACGGAGCCGGTGACGGTCAGGGCCTCCGCCATGTGTTACGACACGCGGCCCGGCATCCCGAAGGGCAACGGCTAGACACGGGACCCGGCACCGTGAGGATCTTCACGATCGGCTTCACGCAGACGACCGCCGAGCACTTCTTCGATCGCCTCCGCGATGCCGGCGTCGAACGGGTCGTCGACATCCGGCTCAAGAACGACTCCCAACTCGCCGGCTTCGCCAAGGCCCGCGATCTGCCCTATTTCCTGCGTGAGCTGATCGGCGCCGACTACATCCACGAGCCCCTGCTCGCCCCGACGGCTGAGCTCATGGATTCATACAAGAAGCAGAAGGGCGACTGGTCGGTCTTCCGCGAAGCGTTCACGGCGCTGATGGCCGAGCGCCGGATCGAGGCCGAGCTCGACGCCGCCGACTTCGAGGTGCCGAGCGCGCTCCTCTGCAGCGAGGCGAGCGCCGAGCAATGCCATCGTTCGATCGTCGTCGACTACCTGGCGGAGAAGTGGGGCGACGTCGAGGCCGTCCACCTCTGAGCCGGGCTGCGCGGGCCTAGGTGTTTGAGAGGCCGATCGCCAGCAGCGGGAAGCCGGCCATCAGCCCGAGGAAGAGCCCGATGGTCAGCCCGACCCGGGCGCTGCCGTTCCGGGACCGCGACCCGACGATCAGGCCGAGCAGGGCGCCGACGACGATGAGGCTGATCGGAATCCAGAAGATCTGATCCATGGCCGGGAAACCTACTACCGCCGGAAGCGGGCCGTCCCTGGGGCATCACTCGAACGGCGGCCGATGGTCGAGCTCGTAGGTCAGCTCACGGGTCCGCTCGCCGAGGACCTTGGCCGGCACGCCGCCGACGAGGGTGAACGGCGCCACGTCCCGGACGACCACAGCACCACCCGCGACGACCGCGCCTTCGCCGACGTCGACGCCCCTGAGGACCATGGAACGCGTCGCGAGCCAGGCCCGCGACCCGACCGTGATCGGTCCCTGCCTCGCTTCGAACGAGGGGGATTGGATGTCGTGATCTGCGGTCATCAGGACGACGTCGGAGGAGATGTTGACGTTGTCCTCGATCCAGATCTCGGCGCCGCTTGCGTCGAGCAGGCATCGCTCCCCGACGACGCACCCGTCGCCGAGACGCAGGTTCTGGGCAGCCAGAACCGTGGTCCCCCGAAAGATCGAGCACCGCTCGCCGATCTCCGCGCCCAAGCGCCCGAGCCAGCTCTGCCGGATCTTGTGCGAAGGAATGTGCGTGCCGATCGCGTTGAACGCGACCTCCGCAAGATGATCGAACCCCCCGCCCATCGCGATGATCCTAATGTGTCACCGAGGGCCGCGCGACGACCGAGGAGCGGCGGCAGCGACTACGCTGGAGCCGTGAAGCGGGGGAGCGCAGCACTCTTGATCGCAGCGGTGGCGACAGCGCTGCTCTGCCTGCCGGCCGGTCAAGCCTCAGCCTCGAAGCTCGTGACCAAGGCCGAAGTCGTCTCGGTCACCGACGGCGACACGATCAACGTCAGCATCCACGGCCGCACCGAGCCGGTCCGCTTCATCGGCATCGACACGCCCGAGGTCTATCCCGTCAAGGACTGCGGCGGCCCTGAGGCCAGCGCCTCGATGAACCAGATGCTCGACTCCGGCGACACGGTCCGGCTCGTCCGCGATCGCAGTCAGGGCAACCGCGACACCTACGATCGCCTCCTCCGTTACGTCGAGTTCAAGGGCAAGGACCTCGGCCGCAAGCAGGCCGCCCGCGGCTGGGCCGACGTCTTCGTCTTCGACCGCCCGTTCGATCGCCTCGGCGGCTACCGCAAGAAGGCGAAACAGGCCCGCCGCCACGACCGCGGCGTCTGGGCCCAGTGCCCGAACGGCTTCCCGCCGCCCTGATCGGATCGAGTGGTCCGGGCCACGGAGACGGGCCCCCGCAACACCGGCGGAGCCAGACCTCGTCGGACCCGATCGAGGCCACTGGACGGATGTTCGGCTCCGGGGCTTCGCCGGTGGACTTTGCAGGGCGCCGGGAATACGATCAGCTCCATCAGGGAAGGATCAGCAGCCAGCGAAGGCCTGACGTGACTCGTCTAGCTGTCGGCGCCGTCGTCACCGCCCTCGCCTGCGCCCTCCTCGTCGCGAGCGCCGCCACTGCATCAGCGGCCGGGATCGATCCGACTCCGAACGACGTGCTACTCGGCAAGCAGGGCGGGCTCGCCTACGTCGAGGATGCTGAAACCGCTGCCGTCCCGGGTTCCACGGATTCGCTCGCCGCCTGTCCGGACGTCGGCGGCAGGTGGCAGCTCGTCGGGGGCGGCATCAGCCTCGGCTTCCCGTTCGACGCAGTCGGGGCCTCCCGGCCCGTCGATCTCGATGTGGCCGATCGCGACAAGCTCCCCGACGACTACTGGCAGGCAACCAGCTTCCTCCTGCCCGCACACACGATCCGCTCGTATGCGATCTGCGCCAGGCATCCCCACGCCAGATATCGCTCCAGGCCGGTTCCGCATTCGTCAACGACGCGCCGCAACGGAAAGGCGAGCTGTCCTCGGAAGACCATGCCCTCCGCGGGCGGTGGCTTCGTCGCCGAGCCGGGCGGCTATCTCGGCTCTCTCTTCCCGATCGGCTCCCGGAATTGGGAGGTGGCCGCGATCGACCCGAGCGGTGGGACGGGCCTCGTCAGCGCAGAGGTCATCTGCCTGCGCGGCAGAAAGACCAAGACCTACGAGAAGAAGCTCGCTCTCGCCGACGGCGACTTCGGCACCGCCACCGCCCGCTGCCCGCCCTCCCGCCACGTGACCGGCGGCGGCGTCAGGATCCCCCACCCGGGGCCGAGCGCGATCAGCTCCTCGTACCCGGCCGACGGCAAAGACGGCGATCCGGTCCCCGACGACGGCTGGAGCTCGACGGCCATCAACGACTCGAACCAGCAGGCGACGGCCACCTTCTACGCCTTCTGCAGGAAGGGCTGATCAGGTTCGGGGCGGTGAACATGCGGCGCGCAATCACGGTTCTGGTCCTCGCCGTCGCACTGCTGCCGGCGACGGACGCCATGGCCGGCTCCCAGGCCGACCCGCGTCCCGGCGACAAGCAGCTCGGCACGAAGGGCGGGATCGCCTACGTCGCCGACAGGGTCACGTCGACGAACCCGACCAACACTGAGTCCGACGCGGCCTGCCCGAAGCTCGGAAAGGGCTGGCGCATCGCCGGCGGCGGCTCCAGGTCCGCTGACACGAGCGCCGGCATCTTTGCCTCGCGCCCGCTCGACATCTATCTCCCCTTCGGCGACGACGACGCCTATCCCGACGATTTCTGGGAGGTCTCCGCCAACCCGGCAGTCGGCGAGCAGTTGACCTCCTACGCGATCTGCATGAAGGAGCCGAAGCTCAAATACGTTCGGGTCGACGTGCCTGACTCGGCGTCGTCGCGTCGGACCACGACGGACACCTGCGAGGGCAAAGGCCGCCCGACCGGCGGCGGCGGGCTGATCGCCACCTCCGGCAGCTACCTGAGCACGACGTTCCCGATTGGAGAGCATGCATGGTCGATCGCGGTCCTCGACACGATCGGCGGCTCCGGCGGCATGACCAGCGACTTCGTGTGCCTCGCAAGCAGGAAGATCATCATGACGGGGCGTGCGAAGTCCGTCCCCGCGGGTGGCATCAAGGCGGTCACGGCCAAGTGCCCGGCCCACTCCCATGTGACCGGTGGCGGTGCAGAGTTCGTCGCTACGGCGGGTGACGGCAAGCAGCTCGCCTCCTATCCGGTTGATGGAAGGGATCGGGACAAGGTTCCCGACGACGGCTGGAGGGTCGAGGGCCGAAACCTCACGGCTACCTCGATCTCGCTCGACGCCTGGGCGATCTGCAAGCGCTGACCGAGCACCGGCGCTCGTCGGGAACCGGCATGCACGTAAGTCGGGAAAAGTGGGCACCCGGGGTCCCGTCGTCGGCATGCTCCAAGCCCTGCACCCAGCGCATTTAGGCCGCCCACCTAGAGTGACTGAGTACATGCCTCCCGCCACCAAGCCCCGCAAAGCCTCCGCGAAGTCCCGCAAGGCGAAGGCTCCCACCGAGCCGACTCCCGCCCTCGACTTCCTCCGTCGCCTCACCAAGAACCGCCGCGCCAAGTTCCGCGACGGGCAGCTCGAGGCGATCGACCAGATCGTCGAGCGCCGCGGCCGCGTCCTCTGCGTGCAGCGGACCGGCTGGGGCAAGAGCGCCGTCTACTTCGTCGCCACCGCGATGCTGCGCGAGCGCGGCGCCGGCCCGACGATCCTCGTCTCGCCGCTGATCGCGCTGATGCGCAACCAGCTCGACGCAGCCGAAGCACTCGGCATCCACGCCGCGACCGTCAACTCCTCCAACCGCGAGGACTGGCAGGAGACGTTCGACAAGATCGAGGACGGCGAGGTCGACCTGCTGCTGCTCAGCCCCGAGCGGCTCGCCAACCCCCACTTCCGCCGCAACGTCCTCCCGGAGCTGATCCGGACCTCCGGCCTGCTCGTCATCGACGAGGCCCACTGCATCTCCGACTGGGGCCACGACTTCCGCCCCGACTACCGCCGGATCGCCGGCCTCGTCAAGCGCCTGCCGGAGACCGCCGCCGTCCTCTGCACGACCGCCACGGCCAACGACCGCGTCATCGCCGACGTCACCGAGCAGCTCGGCGCCCAGAATGACGATCGGGACCTGATCACGATCCGCGGCACCCTCGACCGGCCGTCGCTGCGGCTCGAGGTCTGCGACATGCCCAGCCAGGCCGAGCGCATGGCCTGGCTCGCCACCTACATCCCGCAGCTCGAGGGCAGCGGCATCGTCTACTGCCTGACCGTCCGCGACACCAACAACGTCACCAACTGGCTCGACCAGAACGGGATCAAGGCCGAGGCCTACTCCGGCAAGGTCGAATCCGACGACCGGATCCGGATCGAGGGCATGCTGCTCCGCAACGAGATCAAGTGCGTCGTCGCGACCAGCGCCCTCGGCATGGGCTACGACAAGCCCGACCTCGGCTTCGTCGTCCACTTCCAGGGCCCCGGCTCCCCGATCGCCTACTACCAGCAGGTCGGCCGAGCCGGCCGCGGGCTCAAGGAGGCCGACGCCGTCCTCCTCCGCGGCACCGAGGACCGCGACGTCCAGGACTTCTTCATCAAGAGCGCCTTCCCGCCGGCCGAGCAGGTCGCCAAGGTCATGTCGATCTTCGACGAGGCCGACGGCCCGCTCTCGGTCGGCGCGCTGATGAACGAGATCAACCTCGGCAAGGGCCGCATGGAGCTGATGCTCAAGCAGCTCGAGGTCGAGGGGGCGCTCAACAAGGTCCGCGGGGGCTGGGAGCGCAGCCGCCGCGAGTGGGTCTACGACGAGGAGCGGATCACCGCCGTCACCGCCGCACGACGAGCCGAGCAGAAGGCCATGGAGCTCTACGGCACCGACGGCCGCTGCCTCATGGAGTCCCTCCGCATCGAGCTCGACGACCCCGGCGCCGAGCCCTGCGGCCGCTGCTCGATCTGCACCGAGCCGAAGTTCGCCGGCGAGCTCGACCGCAAGCTCTCCCTCCAGGCCATCGACATGCTCCGCGCCCGCCCGATCGAGATCGAGCCCCGCAAGTCCACCCCGACCGCCGTCGGCGGCTTCAAGAAGATCCTCCGCCCCGAGCTCGTCGAGCCCGGCCGCGCCCTCTCCCTCCTCAACGACGCCGCCTGGGGCCGCCTCGTCGTCCAGGGCAAGTGGAAGGACGAGCACTTCTCCGACGAGCTCGTCGAGGCCGCCGCCGCCCTGATCGCCAACTGGGGCCCGAAGCCGGCCCCCGAGTGGGTCACGGCCGTGCCGTCCCTACGCCACCCCGAGCTCGTCCCCGACTTCGCCCGCCGCCTCGCCGAGGCGATCGGCCTCCCCTACAGCCAGGCCGTCGGCGTCGCCAAGCAGGTCCAGGAGCAGAGCAAGCTCGAGAACTCCCGCCAGCAGTACCTGAACGTGCAGGGCGCGTTCGGCGTCGACCGCGAGGCCTGCCTACCCGGCCCGGTCCTGCTGATCGACGACACCGTCGACTCGAAGTGGACGCTGACCGAGGTCGGCCGCCAGCTGCGGAAGAACGGGGCGGTGGCTGTGGTGCCGTTTGCGTTGGCGAGCGCGGCGGTCGGGGG
>CAWFYJ010000001.1:0-367904 GCA_963820055.1 uncultured Conexibacteraceae bacterium | reverse complement strand
CGGGCAGTTCGACCACTTGCGGTCCAGCGCATCGGCGCGGATACCCGTGAATTACCGGCGATAGGCTTGGATTTGGGCACCAGAACGGAATTGGTGCCCAAAGGTCCGAGGGAGACGAATTCAATTCCTGTCGTCGATCGGCGGCCAGCGAGGGCGAGGCTCGTGACATCTGGGGGGCAGATAGCATCCGGTCCATGCCCGCGAGCCAAGGGGATTCGGTGAAGGCTTCGGGTCGTCTCGACTTCCTGCACGGGCACCTCGAGTTGTTCGCAACCATCCTGCTCGCTGTCGCCGCCGTCTCCACCGCGTGGAGCTCCTACCAGTCGGCACGTTGGAGCGGCATCCAGGCGATCGACTTCAGCAAGGCGAACGCCGCCCGCGTCGAGTCCACCCGGGCTTCGACCGAGGCGGACAGGAAACGCAAGTCGACGTTCTGACCTTCACGCAATGGGCGAATGCGTATGCGGCGGGGGACGAGTTCCTCCAGAACTTCTACTTCGACCGCTTCCGCGACGAGTTCAAGCCGGCCGTCAAGGCCTGGATCGCGACCCGTCCGCTGAAATCCGCCGACGCCCCGGCGACGCCGTTCGTGATGCCCGAGTACAAGCTCGCCAAGAACGAAGAGGCCGCGAAGCTGGTCGATGACGCGGAGGCATCCAATGCCGACGCCTTGGTCTCGAATCAGCGCTCCGACAATTACGTGCTCGCCGTCGTTCTCTTCGCCGCGTCGCTCTTCTTCGCCGGGATCAGCACCAAACTCACGATGCCGAAACAGCGGGTGGCGCTGCTGGTGATGGGCTACGTGCTGTTTGCCGGGACGCTCGCCTGGCTGATCACGTTTCCGGTCTCAATTTCGATCTGACCAATTCAGGGCCGGTCCTCGTTGATAGGGCCAGCCGGACTCGAGTCTCAAATTCCAGCCCTAGGCCCGCTCTACAACCCGCAGCAGCGCAACCGGCTCGGGTCGGAGTAGAACCTGTCTCGCTGGCGGGGGTAAACTAACGACGAGGTGTCGATAGCGCGAAAACGGGTACGGCGGAAGCCAGAGGCGGCTGAAGCCGAGATCCTCGATGCCGCCGCCGAATTGCTAAATGAGCGCGATTTTCGCGACCTGACCGTAAGCGCGGTCATGGATCGCACGGGGATGAAACGCTCGGCCTTCTACAACTACTTTGATGATCGCAGTGTTCTGGTGATGCGCCTTCTCGCGCGTATCGAGAACGAAATGTTGACGGCTGCAAGTCCCTGGCTTGAAGACGACGACGGTGGGCCGGCGAAGCTTGGCCAAGGGCTCGACGGGGCGGTGCGAGTTTACGTTCGCCACGGGTCTTTGCTGAGGGCCGCACACGAGGCCTCTTTCCACGACGAGGTGGCAGAGCGTTACTACCGGCAGACCTTTCTGCAGGACTTCATCGATGCTGTTGCGCGGCGTATCCGGGCCGAGAATCGCGCCGGAAGGAGCTCGGTGTCAAACCCGAAGGAGATCTCCAGAGCTCTCAATTTGATGAACGCAACCCTGTTGGCCGAAAGTTTCGGTCGACCAGGCAGGCAGCGACCCGAGCACGTCTCCGAGGCAATACGTCTGATCTGGACGCGAGCGATTTACGGCGTCAATACGCTCGTGTGAACGCACTATCGACACAGTGTTGTTAGTGTGGCGCGGGTTCAGGAACTCCCCGCTGGACCGGAAATCTGGTGATCTGGGGACCTTCAACGGAGAGGTACAAATGAGAGGTACGGGACGCGCAATGTTCGCGGCGATCTTGTTGGTGATCGTCGGCGTACTCAACGTGATCTATGGGATTGGCGCGCTTGACAACGCGAACATCTTCGTCGGTGACACCCGCTTCATCCTGAGTGATCTGAACACGATGGGCTGGGTCCTGATCGTTCTCGGGCTCTTGCAGCTCACCGGCGGTTTCTCGCTGATGGCGGGGAATGCCTACGGACGTGTGATCGGGATCATCGCCGGCAGCCTCGGTGCGATCGGAGCGATCTTCTCCATCGGGCAAGGCAACCCGTGGTGGTCGCTCGCGGTCTTCGCGCTCTGCCTTTACGTGGTTGCCGGAATCCTCGAACTCGGTGAGGATGAGAAGGCGCTCGAGGGCCGCTAAAACGCGGCGACGAACGAACGAACAGGGCGGACATCGGGCTCGGTGTCCGCCCTTGGATTGAGCGCACCAGACGAAAGGGACGATTCATGGCGAAAGATTTCAACGGAAAGATCGCTCTCGACATCAGGGACTCGGAGGGCGATTGGGCTCCGTTCCTGCCACCGAAGGCCGCCGAGGACGCGCCCAATGTCCTGCTGCTTTCGTGGGATGACATCGGCTACGGAACCATGGACGTCTTCGGCGGTCCTGTCGAGACCCCGAACATGCGACGTATCGCGGACATGGGTGTCCGCTTTTCGAACTTCCACACGACCGCGCTGTGCTCCCCGACGCGAGCCTCTCTCCTGACCGGCCGCAACGCCACCTCGAACGGGATGGCGACGATCGCGGAATTCGGCTCGGGCTTCCCGGGGATCTCCACTCGCATTCCCTTCGAGAACGGAATGATCTCCGAGGTGTTGGCCGAGCAGGGCTACAGCACCTACTGCGTCGGCAAGTGGCACCTGACCCCCGGCGACGAGACGACCCTCGCCTCGTTCAAGGGTCGCTGGCCGCTCGGGCGTGGCTTCGAGCGCTTCTACGGGTTCCTCGGCGGCGAGTCCAACAGCTGGTACCCGGACCTCGTCCACGACAACCATCAGGTCGATGCGCCCGCAACGCCCGACGAGGGCTACCACCTCTCCAAGGACCTATCCGACAGGGCGATCGAGTTCATCCGCGACGCGAAGGCCGTCGATCCCGACAAGCCATTCTTCATGTACCTCGCTTCGCAGGCCGGCCACGCGCCGCACCATGTGCCGAAGGAGTGGGCCGACAAGTACAAGGGCAAGTTCGACCAGGGCTACGAGGCGATCCGGGCCGAGATCCTCGCGCGGCAGAAGGAGCTCGGGCTACTCCCCGACGACACCGAGCTCTCGAAGATCAACCCGCACGGCGAACCTGCCGCCACGGGTCCCGACGGACAGCCCTGGCCGCTCCTCGACACCGTTCGGCCCTGGGATTCGCTGAGCGCGGACGAGCAGCGCCTCTTCTCGCGCATGGCCGAGGTGTTCGCCGGCTACATCTCCTATACCGACCATGAGCTCGGGCGGGTGCTCGACTACCTCGAGGAGTCCGAGCAGCTCGACAACACGCTGATCGTCGTCGTCTCCGACAACGGCGGCAGCGGCGAGGGCGGCCCCAACGGCTCGTTCAACGAGTGGCGCTTCTTCAATGGGATCGCCGACTCGACCGAAGTGACGATGCCGCACATCGACGAGCTCGGCACCCCCTCGTCTTACAACCACTACACGACCGGCTGGGCATGGGCGTTCGACACGCCGTTTCCGTACTGGAAGCGCTGGGCCGGCTACGAGGGCGGGGTCGCCGACATGTGCTTCATGGCCTGGCCGGCGAAGATCCAGGCCCAGGCCGAACCGCGAGGGCAGTACGTCCACGCCGTCGACATCGCACCGACGATCTATGAGTTGCTCGGCATCGAGCCGCCCGAGGTGATCAAGGGTTATCAGCAGAGCCCGATCGAGGGCGAGAGCTTCGCTCGCTTCGATCACCGACCCCGAGGCGCCCGGCTAAGGAGACGCAGTTCTACGCGATGTTGGGCCAGCGCTCGATCTACCACAAGGGTTGGCTCGCCTGCACCCTTCATCCGCCGCTCAGCGGATGGGGGAAGTTCGATCAGGACGTATGGGAGCTCTACAACCTCGAGGAGGACCGAGCGCAGTCGAACGATCTGGCTGAGCAGGAGCCGGTACGTCTCAATGAACTCAAGACCCTCTGGTATCTACAACGCGGGGATCTACAACGGATTGCCGCTCGACGACCGAACCGCCCTGGAGCAGGTCCTCGCGGATCGACCGCATGCCGGAAAGGACCGAGACCAGTACGTCTACTTCCCCGACTGCGCCGATGTCCCCGAAGAGGGGGGCGTTCGGATCACGGGTCGCTCCTACAAGATCGCGGCCGGCGTCGAGATTGATTCAAGCGACGCGCAGGGCGTCATCTACGCCCATGGCGGCGTCGCGGGGGGCCACAGCCTCTACATCAAGGACGGGCGTCTTCGCTACGCGTTCAACTGGGTCGGTACACATATCCAGGACGTGGTGGCGGACCGCGATATCACTCCCGGCGAGCACGTCTATGCAGCTGAGTTCACGATGAAGGGCAAGAACGAGGACCCCGCCATGCCCGGTTTCGTCGGCACGCTCAGCCTCTACATCGACGACGATGAAGTCGGAAACGCCGAGATCGTCACCCAGCCCGGTGTGTTCTGCCTCGTCGGCGACGGGATATGCGTCGGCCGTGACAGCGCCTCACCTGTGACTCCCGACTACAAGGCTCCGTTCCGTTTCACGGGCGGCTCGATCGACAAGGTGATCGTCGACGTCTCCGGGGACCCATATGTCGACCACGAGGCCCAGGTCCGGGCCTGGTTCATGCGCGACTGACGCGACTTCGGGATCGATCCGCACCGGCGGCTCAGAGTGGCGCTAGCCGCACTCGCCGGCTCCCCGCGCGGATGTAGGGAAGCCGATTAGTTTCGGGCGTCCTACGGTCAGTCTCCGCCGCGGCTCAGATGATGAAGAGAGAGATAGCGACGAGGCGGGGCACATCGCCTTCCGAGAAGGTGAAGTGCATCTTCTGCCTCGGCTTCCCGATCACCCAGTCGGAAAGGCGGGAGCCTGGGTAGCCGTGGGGTAAAGGCGCTCGAACTTGCTCAGCTTGTCCCCCAAGCCAAGGCCTTCCTCGGTCTTGTACTTCAGAAGCGGACCAGCGGTTATGCGCCCGAAGGTCTCACCCGTGGGGGTTCCGGAGATCTGCGCCGTGTAGACGCCGCCCCCGGGACGATCCCGAAGATGGCTCGGCCGAGCCCCGGGTTGCGTGCCTTCCTGTATTCGCAGTTCGTGTAGGCGTTCTGTGCCCCGGTCTTAGTGCACCTGCCCGTTTTGCCCCACTTCTTCGTAGCGTCCGACTGGGCCATGCCGAGCTTGACGCCGGCGATGCTGGCGGGGACCTTGATCACGGGGTTCTTGACGCTTGGAAGTCCCGCGAAGCTCGTCGTCGCGGAGCCCGCCAGGACGGCAGCGGTCAGGATTGAAACGGCAGCGACTTTTCTCATCGGGGCTCCAGTATGGGGTTGACTTGCCCGGCCCAAATGGACCGACGCTGGAAAGGATATTCCGGTCGTCGCCTTCCGTGCGCCGATCGACCACTGCCTTCAGCCAGTCAGTACAGACCAGCGAACGGCGTGGCTGCTGAGGTTCCGGGAGTGGAGCTAGCCGGGCTCGAACCGGCGACCTCCTGGGTGCGACGCGGGAAGGCTCTCGGTCGTCGGTGCTGAGGAAATGGTTCAGCCGCCCGCTGTCTCTCGGGCAGCCGTCGCCAGGTGAGGGACGTCGAGACGCTCTGCCAGCGTGGCCGCTTCGGCGAGCTCCTCGTTTGCGGCGGTACGGTCGACGGTGATCAAGCGGCGTGCCAGAACCAATCGCGCACGGACTCCGTTCACCGGCCGACCGGCCTGCTCCCAGAGCTGGGCCGCGGTGCGCAGACCGTCTGCTGCGGCCCGCCCATCCTCAATGACGGCGGCGGCCGCGGTCGCGGCCGCAGCTTGCGCGACCGGGCTCGATGCCCGCTTGAGGAGTGCCTCAATTGCATCGACGCCGGCTTGCGCCTCGGCGGTGTCACCGGTGAGCGCCAATATGACGGCACGGGCCCCCAATGCTTCTGCCGACTGCGCGATCAACCCGGCGCGCTCGCCGATCTCCGCTGCCTCGAGAAGCCTCTCCGCCGCCCCTGCTAGCTCGCCGCGATCGTTGTGGCAGGCTCCGGTCCAGAGCGCGGCGAGGAACGCGACCTCCGAGCGCCCCCCGGCCGTTGCGATGTCCCGACTGCTCCCGAGCTTCGCCTCGGCTCTTTCCCAGTCGGCGCGCCTCCAGGCGGAGACCCCCTCCAGGAATTGCGGCAGACAGAGCTGTCCGGACAGACCCTCTCGCATGGCGAGCTCCCCGGATGTAGCGGCTCGCTCCTCGACTTCGGACCATGTCGCGGAGTGGACCGCCAGACGGCCGAGCGCGGCATGCAGCTCGATCTGGGCGGGCACGTCGCCTAGTTGGTCGGCAACCCGCAGCCCCTCGCGGTAGCGCTCGCCCGCCTCCGCGTACTGGGCCTCGGCGACCTCGAGGTGCTGGCCGAGCGCAAGCAGCGCACGGATCGTCTGCCCGGGGCCGGCATGGCGGGCGAGCTCCAAGGCCCGCTCGAGGCTCTGCCGCGCCCGTTCGTTGTCCCCGATCCGACCAAAGACCCGGCCGAAGGTTAGGTGCGTGCGGGAGACCGTCGCCGATTGCCCGAGCGCCTCCGCCAGCCGCTGTGCCTTCTCGGCGGCGTAGATGGCCAGCATGTTGTCCCCCGTCTCAACGTAGAGCGCGGCTGCTTCCTCGTAGAGCTCGATGAGCTCTTGGCAGGGCTCGCCGTCTTTCAGCAGGTCGATCCCCTCCTGGAAGTGGGAAATCGAAGCCTCACGATCGGCCTTGTGCCAGAGTGCCGAGCCGATCTTTCTGTGCAGCTCGGCAATTTGTCTTGGCGTTCCCTGCCGGTTTTGAAAGGCAAGAGCAGATTCCCAGCTGTCGATCGCTTCGTCCACGTGGCCGGCGCGAAAGGCGGTGTCGCCGTGAGCCTCCTCGATCTGAGCCCGCAGCTCGGCGTCCGGGCGGTGCTCCAGCGCCGTCCGGTAGTGGAGCAGCGCCTCGGCGTTCGAGTACAGCGATGCTGCTACGTCGCCCGCTGCGCTCGAGGCTTCGGCGGCGTTGCGGTGCAACTCGGCCAGTTCCTGGGCGGGGAAGTTTGACTGGTCCGCGAGCTCTGCGGCTCGGTTGTGGTGCTCAGCGAGGAGCGCGGCGATCGCCTCGGGGTTGGCGCTGCCTCGATGCTCGACGATGAGTGCGACCTCGTGGTGACGCCGCGCCCGAACCGCGCGCGGCAGGGTCTCGTAGGCGACGTCGCGCACGAGCGCGTGCTTGAACGCGAACTCGCGCTCGCCCTCGAGTCGGCTGACTGTCGTCGGGATCAGCATGTCGCGGGCGACGAGCTCGTCCAGGGCAGTTTCGATGCCGCCACCGCCCAAGAGCTCGTCAACGGTCTGTTCCCAGAAGCTTTGGCCGACCACCGAAGCAGCCTGGAGCAAGCGCCGCTGCTCGTCGTCAAGCGCGTCGAGGCGAGCGGCCAGCACCGCATGGACGCTGTCGGGGAGGGTGCCGTGTCCAGCACCGTCCTTCTCCCGCAGCCGGTTGACCATCTCCTCGGCGAAGAGTGGATTGCCCCCGGACTGGTCGGCGACCTTTTGAGCGAGGCCCTCGCCGTCCGCTGCCTCGCCGATCAGGGCAACGACCAGCTCGCGCGCGTCCTCGGGGCCTAGCGGATCGAGGGAGATCGTCGTTGCGTTTCGCCGCCCGCCGCCCCAAGTCGGGCGGCGATCGAGCAGCTCCTCGCGAGCGAGGCAGACGATCAGGATCGGGCCCTGGCTCCAGCCTGCGAGGTGCTCGACCAGGTCAAGCATCCCCTCGTCGGCCCAGTGGATGTCCTCCATCACGACCAGCAGCGGACCGCGCCGCGAGAGCGACTCCAGGACCGCGCGGACGGCGGCGAAGATGCCGTCCCGGGTCCGCCTCGGGTCGAGGTCCTCTGCGGGGTCGTCATCAGCCTCGACGCCGAGTAGGCGGCCGACGAGCGCGGTCACCCGCGGAGTGTCCGTCCCGTCGCCTCCCCCGACTTCCAGCTCGGCCATGCCGGAGCGAAGGAGTGCGAGCACGTCCTCCGGTTCGGCGGTGTCGGCGATCCCGAAACGGCTGCGGATGATCTCCGCGATCGCTGCATATGCGGTGCTCGTCCCGTAGGCGGGAGAGCGCCCAACCAGCACTTGGCCCTCGCCTGCGGCAAGCTCGCCGGCGAGCTCATCCAAGAGCCTGGACTTCCCGACGCCCGCCTGCCCGAAGACCGTAACCAGGCAGGGGCGACCCTCGCGACGTGCGCGGTCGAACTGCGAGCGAAGCAGCAAGAGCTCGTCGTTGCGTCCGACCATCGCCGCAGCCCGCCGCGGCTCGTCGGCACCTCGAGCGATGCTGCCGGTTGCCTCCCAGGCCGGGATCGGCTCCGACTTGCCCTTCAGCTCGAGCGGCTCGAGGTCGCGGTAGGCAATGGTCGATTCTGTCAGGCGCCTGGTGGCGGGCCCGACGGTCACGGTGCCCGGCTGGGCGGCGGCCTGTAGCCGCGCCGCGAGGTTGACGGTGTCGCCGATCACGGTGTAGGAGTCGCCGACGCGGCCAGCCAGTACCTCGCCGGTGTTGATCCCGACCCGCAGTGCCAGCTCGACGTCATGTGAGGCGGCTCGCCCTGCGATCTCAGTGTTGATTTCGGTCATCGCGTCCTGCATGGCGAGCCCGGTCAGCACCGCTCGCTCGGGGTCGTCCTCGTGCGCGACCGGAGCTCCGAAGATGGCCATCACGTTGTCGCCGATGTACTTGTCGATGTGGCCGCCGCGCTCCGTGACCTCGCGGCTCAGTCGGCCGAGCGCTGCGTCGACCAGCGTCTTCGTGTCCTCGGGGTCGAGACGCTCGGCGACCGCCGTATAGCCGGAGAGATCAGCAAAAAGGACCGTGGCCCGCCGTCGCTCCTCTGTCGGGTCGTGTGACGTTGCGGGGGGCGCGGCCGTTCCCCCAGAACTCAGAGACATTCCGCACTCCGAGCAGAATTTGGCGTCGACCCCGCGCGCCGCGCCGCACCCGGGGCAGGTCGCCGCGAGCTCGGCCCCGCAGTTCATGCAGAATTTTGCGGCGAGGGAGTTGGCCGCCCCACACTCGCTGCATCCCCTTCCGTCCATGGATCCAGAGTACGTCGAAATGCGTCTCGTAGGAGCGCAACGGGAGCTCCTAAGCGGGATCGAGGCCCGCGGCACGGCGGGCCTGCTCCTGATCGTTGTAGTAGCCGATCCGAGAGATCGTGCCGTCACGAAACTCGAAGAGAATGGCGTCGTCGCGGCCCAACTCGATGCCGCTGCCCTTGCCTTTGGCAATCATGCGAAAGGTTGAGAGCACCTTGTCCTCGCCGACCGGAACGAATTCACCTCCCTCCGTTCGCCAGCATTCCCATCCGTCGTTCCAGCGGCTCATCCACGTGTAGAAAGAATCGCGCCCTGCATCGGGTAGGTCAGTGTCGTCGATCTCGACCTTGTCGCCGAGTTCATTTGCCGCGCTCTCGAGATCCCCACGCTCGATCGCCTCAGCCAACCTGCGTGCCTTGCCGACGTTCTCCTGTTGGCTCATTCCGTTGACCTACACCCGCTCATTGGGCCGATCCTAATCCCCACCGTGGGGGTTGGTCAAAACGCGCCTACTCCGAGAGCCCGACGGCTTTGAGGGCCTCGGCCCCGCCTCGTGGGCGCGCCGCACGATCCCCACGGTCTCCTCCGAATGGACTACTCCGACAGCCCAGCTGCCGTTCGAGCTTTGGCTTCCTGATCGTGGTTATAGGCGACCATCCGATTCACCAGACGCGACCTTGGCTTCGCTGGCGTACGAGAACGGAGTCGCCCGCAACCTCGAACTGATACGGCTCGGTTACGACGTTCTCCAGCGTTTCGGGCTCCAACCACTCACGGAACTTGTCAACCCCACGGAGATTCGTCATGCCACCGGTTGTGACCAGTTCGATGTCGGGGTGGAGAATCTCGACAACGAAGTCGAAGTCGCCTCGGCTATATGCCTCGTAAGCACGGCGAAGGCGGGCGATTGTCTCATCGTCTCGTCGCTCGATCTTGCGCACCCTATCTCGCGCGCAAAGGCATATGGCCGCCTACTCGCCTACTCCGAGAGCCCGGCGGCTTCGAGGGCATCGGAGCGCTCCCGGTAGCCGCCGGTCATCCGCACAACCCTGCCGTCACGAAGCTGCCAGACGTTGAAGAGGCGCATCTCCACGGGGACTCCGCTCTGCCTACCCCGTCCAGTCATCCGAGCGACACAGACGACGTATTCGCCGCGGTCGAAGAACTCCTCGGGATCAATGCGGAAGCCCTCCCACATTGCTTCGACCTGTTCGACCAAGGACCTCAGGCCGTCGTGACCGACATGGACGCCGGGGTTGAAGACATTCCCCGAGAGGTCGTAGACGACGTCGGGATAAAGCAGTTCAACGATCAACGACTCGTCACGTTTCTCCCAGAACTCGTAGCAGCGACGAACAATCTCCACGTTCTCCTGCGACATCGCCTACAAGTATTTCGCGTTGGACTGAACCGGCTCAGTAGAAGCTACGCGGCGGCCAGAACGCTGTTCACTCGCCTACTCCGACAGTCCGGCGCTTTCGAGGGCCGCAGCGGGATTCATGAATCCCTGGATCCTCACGATCAGCCCGTCGCGGACCTCGAACACGACTCCGGTATGGCTCTCGATCGGAACACCGCTGTCGCGTCCCGTGCGCTTCTCGTGAAGCAGCACGACGACCTTGTCGCCGGCGTCGAGGACCTGCTCGGGCTCCAGGGTTCGCTCGGCCCACGCCTCACGATCGTCCTGCTCGAACTCGGCCATCACCTCGGCCGGACCCCGGTAAGTCTGGCCCTCTTCGAACCCGCCGATTGTCCCGTGCAGCTCAACTTCAGTGCTGACGAATGGAGCGGCTGACTCCCAATCGCCCGCCATCGCCGCGGTGAACGCCCGCACTACCAGGTTCACGTTCTCCTGCGACATGCCTACGAGTATCTCGCTTTGGCCCTGAACCGGCTAAGTAGGAGCTAAGTCACGCCATAACGGCTCTACGCCTACCGGCCTACCCCGACAGGCCAACGGCTTCGAAAGCACGCTCGCGGTCGAGATAGGCAAAGCACCGGATCACCTTGCCATCACGGGCAGTCAACGCCCACCACGCAGAAAGCTCGAACGCAACGCCGCTCAGGCTGCCAACCCCACTGATCTGCAGGCTGACCACAACGTGATTGCCGGAGTCGACCGTCTCAACCGGCTGGTAGTGGATCTCGGAGAACTCCGACAAGAACTGGTTCGCGTAGGCCTCGACGTCTTCAAGGCCACGGTAGATGCCAGACTCAGGAAACGCTGGGTCTTCCCACCACTCGATTTCGGGGTCTGCGTAGCTGCGAATGGCGACCACACCGTCCCGCTCGAAGGCAGCGAAAAACTCGTGGACAAGCTTCACGTTCTCCTCCGACATCGCCTACCCAGTATCTCGCTTCGGCCCTGTACCTGCTGAGTAGGAGCTATGGAATGGCCAGAACGCCGTCTACTGGTCTACTCCGACAGCCCGGCGGCTTCGAAGGGCTACTTCGGCCTAACTCTCGATCTGGCTTGGCCCAGCCACATCGTAGGCGCGGATGGTCTTCCCGTCGCGCATCTCCAAGACGTTGACGACCCGCTGGCGGATCGGCACCCCGCTCGCGCTTCCCTGGGCGACGATGTGCCCGATCATCACGACGTGATCGCCGGCGTCAACGAACTCCTCAACATCGATTCTGAAATCCCCAAACTGCTCGACCAGCTGTTGAGTCCAGAAACGGTCCCTCATTTCGTCACGTCCGCGATAGACGGCCCGATCAGGGAACTGCGTTATCTGATGCCACTCGACATCGGGATCAAGGGACTCCAGGGCAGCGTCGAAGTCGCGCCGGTTGAAAGCCGCGTAAGCGCGGCGGGCAATCTCCACGTTCTCCTGCGACATCGTCCACGGAGTATCTCGCTTTGGCCCTGAACCGGCTGAGTAGCCTGACTGGACAGAACCCGAGCGCCACGTAGCCAGCCGGCCGCCTCGAACCGGCGACCTCCCGCAACTCGCGCACTCCTGCGTCAGTCGGCATCGTCTTGTCCTTCTTCTCCGGCGAGAGCTCCCTTGAACCGGTCGCTCTCGCGACGCTTGCTCTTCGCCATCCTGACTTTCAGGTTGATCCGCGGGTCGTCGGTGTCGAAGCGCACCTTCCCTGACTTCGTGTCGATGAGCAGCGGCGCGGTGTCGCCCTTGGTCAGCGACCGCATCACCTTGCTGCCGAGTTTCTCGGCTTCCTTCAGCTCCAGGCGCTCGGCGCCGGCGCCTGGCCGCTCGAACTCGACGACGTACTTCATTCGTGTGTACTGCTGACCAGTGTCGGTTGTGTGGCTCTTGTGCACAGCCTCGGCGACCACCGTGCCGTCGACGCGCACCTGCCTCCCTCGACCGAACATGTGAACGATCCTACCCCGCGACCGTTCCGGCAGTGGAGCTAGCCGGACTCGAACCGGCGACCTCCTGGGTGCGATCCAGGCGCTCTTCCAGCTGAGCTATAGCCCCAAGTGCGGTGTCGCTCCGCGTCGATGAGGATACTTGGCAACCGGCTCGGTCGCGAGCGCGTGGGTCAGGTCTCGATGAGCCTTCGCCGCAAACTGACGCTCTTCTTCATCGCCGCGGTCGCGATCCCCGTGACGCTGCTCGCGGTGCTCGTCGTCTGGATCAACGGCGAGTCGTCGGCGAAGCAGGCCGACGCGCAACTGCAGGCGAGCCTGGAGACGGCGACGTCGGTCTACCACGAGGCACAGCGGGCGGCGCCCGGCGAGGCACAGCGGATCGCCGGACTCGCCGAGCCGGACATCGAGAGCGGGGACCGACGGGCGCTCCAGGCGCTGGCCGAGAAGGAGACGTCGGACCCGGAGATCGCGGCGGTCACGATCCTCGATGCGGACGGGAAGGCTCTGGCGTCGGCGGGGCCGAAGCAGACGCTCGCCTCGGGGACGAGCCAGGTTCGCGGCCCTGACGGCCGGCCGATCGGCACGGTGGAGGTCGGGATCCTCTCGACGAAGTCTTATCTGAACAAGGTCGAGTCGCTTACCGCCGGCGACGCCGGACTGGTCGAGTCGGACGCCGTGGTCGGTACGACCGTTCCCCTCGAGCCCTCCGACATCCCCGACTCCGCCGCGGGTCCGTTCGACGTCGAGACGCCGGACGAGACGGCGCGAGCGGCGACGGCGGGCCTCCCGGGAGAGGCGGGAACTCGGGTGGTCCTGATTGCGACCGCGAGCTCCGAGCCGCTCGGCTCGGCGCCGCTGATGGCTGCGGCGCTCCTCGTCTTCCTGCTGTTCGCGCTGCTCATGCTCTTCATGCTTCTCCGAGGGCTGCGCGGGCGGCTCGCCGGGATGCTCGAGGGTGCCCGCCGGATCGGCTCCGGCGATTACGAACAGTCGATCCCGCTCGAGGGCGACGACGAGCTGACCGACCTCGCCCGCGAGATCAACCGGATGAGCACCCAGATCAGCTCGCAGGTGGATGAGCTTGGGCACCAGCGGCGCCGCATCGACGAGTCGGTCCGGCGGCTCGGGGACGCGTTCGCTTCCGGGCTCGACCGCCAAGCGCTGCTCGCGGTCGCGATCGAGACGGTCGTCGAGGCGTGCAACGCCGACTGCGGGCGGGTCGTCCTGCCTGACGCCGACGGCACCAAGCGGACGTTGACGACGGCCGATCCGGCCCGGCTCGGACCGATCCTCGACCGGGCGATCGCCGATGCCACCGGCCGCCCTCGCCCGGCGATCGTCAACTCCGCCAACTACCACGCTATGGCGCAGGCGATGATGGACGGGGAGGGACCCGAGAAGGTCCTCTGCACGATCGCCGTGGCCAGGTCGGGCCCCGCCTTCAGCGCCGCCGAGGCGCAGGTGCTCTCGTATCTGATCGGCCAGATCCGGACATCGATCGAGAACATCGAGCTGCATGAGGTCGTCGCGCGCCAGGCGGTCACCGACGACCTCACCGGTATCTCGAACCACCGCCACTTCATCGACTGGATCGAGCACGAGATCGCGCGGATGGGCCGTTTCGCGGGCAACGTCTCGCTGGTGATGCTCGACATCGACGACTTCAAGGCGATCAACGACACTCGCGGCCACCTGAACGGCGACCTGGTGCTGGTCGCGATCGCCGACGTGCTTCGGGAGGAGTCGCGGGAGATCGACGAGGTCGCGCGGTTCGGGGGCGAGGAGTTCGTCGTCGGGTTGCCGGGGACCACGCAGGCGGGCGCGGCCGAGCTGGCGGAGCGGCTGCGGCGGCGGATCGAGGCCGTCGACGTGCCCGCTGAGGACGAGGGCGGGCCGATCGCGGTGACCGCGAGCTTCGGCATCGCCACGGCGCCCGCCGACGGATCGACCGAACGACAGCTGATCGCCGCGGCCGACCGGGCGCTCTACGAGGCGAAGCGCCGGGGCAAGAACCGGGTCGAGGCTGCGCCGGGGGGCGACGGCGAGACGGCGCAGGGGAACTGAAGCAAGCGGAGAAGCAAGGCGTCGTTCATGCCGTCCGGCATGTGCCTTCATCTGCAACCCTTCAGGTTCATGGGAATTCTCGACGACGCCATTCGCCAGCACCTCGAGTTGAAGCGCCAGCATGGCGCGGAGAATTCGGAGCTCGAGCAGCTCGAGCAGGAGGCCTTCGGCCCCGTGGCGCGACCCGGCGATCCCGAGTTCGAAACCGGCGAGCAGGCCGCCGCTTCGGCAGAGGCTCCGCCGGCACCTCCCGCCGCCGAGGAAGACGAGTTCGGCGACCCGGGCACGGGCGAGGACCCCACCACCGTCGCCCCTCAGGCGCCTGCCGTACCCGCCGCTGAGCCGGAGTCGGTCGAGCAGCCGATCCCCGAAGCGCCCGAGGGAGCGATCTTCGACGTCGACGAGGTCGACCTCGGCGAGATCGATCTCGACGATGCACTCTCGACGCCGGCCGAGCGCGCCCGCCAGGAGCACTCGCACCTCGAGGACACCGTCGACCACCCGGCCCCCGAGGTCGCCTCGCTGTCGGAGGAGCTGGAAGCCGCTGCGCCGACGCCGGCCACGCCCGACTCCGCCGAGCTGGAGATCCCGCACGTCTCGCCGTCCGACGAACCCGAGCCCGGCGACCCCGAGGTGCCCGCCTCGACCGACGAGCCCGAGTCCCTCGAGTTCGACCAGCTTCCCGGCGAGACCGTCGAGCCCCGTGCCGCCACCGCCGAGGACGACGAGAGCGACGAAGACCTGCTCGAAGAGACGCCCGACTTCCTCAAGGACGCGCCCGACGGCGAAGATCTCTGGTTCGAGCAAGGCGAACCCAAAGACTTCGATTTCGACTGACGGTCTCGGAGGCGCCGGGCTCGGCGTCATCACCCGGCTCACGTGCAAAAGCACGCATCGCCGGGCTCTTCCTTGATCCGGCGGCTCCGAGCCTCGTCAGTACCTGACGGGCCGGGAGGCCGCTGCTCTGCGTCCTCGTCGGCTCACGTGCTGGAGCACGCATCGCCTCCTGCGTCCTTGATCAGTGGGCTCCGAGCCTCGTCAGTACCAGACGGCCTCGGTCGCTTCGGCAGGACGCAGCGGCTACGTCCGCTGGGCCCACAGGCAGAGGGGGTGGGGGCCGGGCCGCCCGGCGAACTCCGCAAGCGCCGGAGCCGGGCGGTCCGGTCCCCACCCCCGCGGGTTTCGATGACTAGGAGAAGTAGCCGCGCGTCCGGCTCGCCTCGACGACCCGATCGATCCCGATCTCGAAGGCCGCCTCACGAAGCGACTTGCCGTCCTTCTCGGCGCGGGCCGACACCTCGCCGAAGGTGCGCTGCATGACGCCGCGGAGCATGTCGTTGACGGCGTCCTCCTCCCAGCGAAAGTGCTGGAGGTTCTGGACCCACTCGAAGTAGGAGACGACGACGCCGCCGGCGTTGGCGATCAGGTCGGGGACGACGAAGACGTTGTTGTCGGCGAGGATCTGATCGGCGGCGAAGGTGGTGGGGTTGTTGGCGCCCTCGACCATCAGCTTGCAGTTGAAGACACAGGCGTTGTCCTCGTGAACCATGCCGCCGAGGGCGGCGGGGAAGAAGACGTCGCAGGGGACTTCGTAGAAGTCGCCGCTTTCGATCTCTTCCGCCTCGGGGAACTCGGTGAGCTTGCCGCCGTGGACGTGGACGTGCTCGACGAGGCGGTCGGCGTCGATGCCGGCCTCGCTGCGGATCGCGCCGTCCTGGTCGGCGACGGCGACCATCTTCGCGCCGAGCTCCTGCATGATCCGCGCGATCCAGGAGCCGACGTTGCCGAAGCCCTGGACCATGAAGGTCGTCTCCGCGGGATCCATGTCGAGCTTGTGGGCGGCCTCTTCGAACATCGTCACGACGCCGCGACCGGTCGCCGCCTCGCGACCGTAGGAGCCCTCGAGCGAGATCGGCTTGCCGGTGACGACGGCGGGCGTGTGGCCGTTGAGCTTGCCGAACTCGTCCATCAGCCAGGCCATGGTCTGGGCGTTGGTGCCGATGTCGGGGGCGGGGATGTCGCGGTTGGGGCCGACGAGCTTCGAGATCTTGTCCATCAGCGAGCGGGCGATGCCCTCGAGCTCGTGCTCCTTGAGGCCGCGGGGATCGACGTTGACGCCGCCCTTCGCGCCGCCGAAGGGGATGCCGGCGACGGCGGTCTTCCAGGTCATCATCGAGGCGAGGGCGCGGACCTCGTCGATGTCGACCTCGGGGTGGAAGCGCATGCCGCCCTTGTAGGGGCCGCGGGCGCCGTTGTGCTGGATCCGGAATCCGTGGAAGACGTGCATGTCCCCGTCGGAGAGCTTGATCGGGATCTGGACGGAGATCTCGCGGTAGGGCTCCCAGAAGATCTGGCGGGCGTCCTCTTGGAGGCCGAGGCTGTCCCAGGCGCGGTCGAAGTGGTGGCGGACGACCTCGAGCTCGGAGACCCGTGCCCGGCGGACTCGCGGATCCTCCTCGGCCGGCTTGGTCGTGTCGGTTGCCATCGCTCTCCTCCCGGTTGACGGCTGCCCCTGCGGGCATCCTCGCACAGGTACGTACCCGCGGTGGGGGACCTACAATCGGGGGACGGGGCCATAGCTCAGTTGGCTAGAGCGCCGCCCTTGCACGGCGGAGGCCGTCGGTTCGAGTCCGACTGGCTCCACTCGGCGGTTCGGGTACGAGGAAGTCCGATGCGTCGTGCGTCAGCGCCCGCTAACCGTTCCGGCAAGGTGCGAGTCGCAGACTGATTCTCGACCGGCCCCCGCCGAGCATCACCGCCGGAATGTAGAAGCACCCGCGCGTGGTCGAATCCCATACCGCGAGCCAGTCGATCTGATCACGGGTGTATTTCTTCACCCGCTTGACCTTCCCGTTCGTCAGCGACTGGGAAGAGCATCGGACTTCGATTACGCGCCCATCCGATGTCGCGTGCTTCACCTGCACGCGTTCGAGGGACTCGCCTCTGATCATGATCAGGTCGAAGTCGCAGTCTTCGCCATAGGGGAGCGCGAGTCCGTAGCCCAGCTCGAAGAGGTGGGCCGCGACCTTGAGCTCGGCGAGGTCTCCCTTGAGCTTGGTCGGCGCCATCGTTCGAAGGTACGGCGGGAGGTGTGACGGATCAACGCATGAATGTGCCGATTCGGGAACGGGAGCGTGACTATCCGTCGGGCGGCGGCGTCAGGCTGACCGACCGATGACCGAAGAGGCGCGATCGCTCGGGGAGAGCCCGCAGGTGCGCATCGTCGTGCTCGCGCTGGCGGCGGTGGCGGGGTGGCTCGACGGCCTGACGTTCGTCGCCCTCGGGACCGTGTTCGTATCGGCCGTGACCGGCGACCTCGTCCAGCTCGGGATCGCCGTGGCGGCGGGGGAGTGGAGCGCCTTCCTCGTCCTGATCGCGGCCCTCGCCGCGTTCATGGCCGGCACCGCGGTCGCCGTGCAGATGACGAAGGTGGCGGGGCGCGCCGCCTGGCCGGGCCCGGTGCGGCGCCCGCTCCTCGTCCACGCCGCCCTGCTGATCCTCTTCGCCCTCCTCTGGACCCTGATCGGCGACCCGAAGCCCGCCACCGGCGCCGCCGTTCTGGTCGCCGGGGTCGCCGCCCTTTCAGCCGGCATCCAGGGCGCCGTCTTCCTCGGCCTCGGCATCCGCGGCGCCAACGTCAGCGCCGTCACCGGCGTCCTGATGCTGCTGGCCGCCGGCATGACCGAACGGAGCAGCGGCGTCGCCGGCCCGCGCAGCGAGCTGCCGCTCTGGGAGCTCGGCCTGATCCTCGCCGTCTACAGCGTCAGCGGCCTGATCGTCGCCCTGACGCTCTCCGGCGAGGCCGGCCTGCTCGTCTGGGTGCCCGCGGCGATCGCGATCGGCGTCCTCGCCGTCATCCCCAACCGCAACCCGCTCACCGCGACGAGCTGACGGCGAGCAGCAGCCCCATCCGCCCGGCGACGACGCCGTAGGCCAGATACAGCGCCGGCAGCCAGCTCGCGACGCCGGCGAAGCGTGCGATGTCGCCGGCGTAGGCGAAGACGTCGAGAACGCTCAGCACGATCTCGCTGCCGACGCCGAAGGCCGCCGCCAGCGCCGCGCAGACGAGGTCGGCCGGATCGGTCGCGAAGCGGGCCACGACGATCACCGCAACGGCGTAGACGACCACAACGGCCACCGCCTGCGGCTCGCCGCGGACGAGCGCCGTGAGCGCGTAGAGCGCCAGCACGGAGCCGATCATCAGCACTGCCTCGCGCAGCCGCTCCCGCCCGGGGAGCGCAGCGGCCGCCGGCCCGAGCCGCACCCGCAGCCACCCGAGCGCAACCGTCCCGCCGCCGACCATGAACGGGAACCAGAGCTGGCTCTTCCAGACGTAGGGGAGCGGGTCCTCGAGATAGACGGTCGTGCCCGACTCGACGTGGCACATGTCGCCGATCAGCCCACCGACGGCGCCGATGACGAAGAGCGCCGCGAGCCCGCCGGCCGTCAGCCCGGCGCTGCGGCCGGTGTCCGCCGCCACGCCCGAGTTCCTACGGGACGCTCTTCAGCGTCTCGCAGGCGCGGTTCGACTGGTCGGTGCCGCTACCGCCGTCGCAGAGGTCGTCGCCGCTGCCCGCATCGAACAGGTCGTCGCCGCCGTTGCCGTAGGACTTGTCGTCGCCGGAGCTGCCGTAGATCGCGTCGTCCCCGCCGCCACCGCGGAGCTCGTCGTCGCCCGGCCCGCCGACGACCCGGGGCGGGTTGGCGAGTCCGCCCGCCGCCTGCCCGCGGCTGAAGTCGTCGCCACCGCCGCCGAACATCGCGTCGTCGTCGTCACCGCCGAGCAGCAGGTCCTCGCCCGGCCCCCCGCAGGCGATGTCGTTGCCGTCGTCGCCGTAGAACTTGTCGTCACCGCCGGCGAGGTTGACGACGTCCTTGCCGTTCGTGCCCAGCACGACGTCCTTGCCGGGACCGATCGGGTCGCCCTTCCGGTTCTCGGTGATCGTGACCTTCTTCCCCCGGCAGGTCTGCTTCTGCGACGGCGCGGCACCCGAGGCGAGCTGGACGGAGGCGATCAGGCCGACGGCCACAAAGGCCGCCGCGATCAGGCGAATGAATCTCATCCCTCGGGAGGGTTGCGCACGGCGCCGACCAGCGCAAGCACCACCGCGACGCAGACGAACAGCGAAACCGCCGCGATGATCACCGTCGCGACGTTCAGCTCAGCCGTCGCGAGCGCCGCGATCGTCAGCCCTCCGAAGACGACGAGGAAGAGCACGCCCCCGACGATCAGCGAGGTGGGGCGACGTCGGTCCATCGCGTCAGCCGGCCGCGATCGCGCCGGGCGTCGCCGGCGACCCGCTGCCGCTCGGCCGCCGCCGCGCGAGCACGAGCCCTGCCGCCAGCCCGACGGCGAAGCCGCCGACGTGGGCGAGGTAGGCGGTGCCGCCACTCGCGATGTCGGTCGAAGCCAGGTTGCCGACGCCGGGGATCAGCATCAGCCCGAACCAGCCGAGGATCACGAGGACGGCCGGCACCTCGAGCAGGCCGCCGAAGCCCGGGATGCCGCTGATCGTCACGACCCGCCCCCGCGGTCGCAGCACGACGTAGGCGCCGAGCGCGCCCGCCACCGCGCCGCCGGCGCCGATGACCGGCCCGGTCGCGGCGGGATCGAGAAAGCTCTGCGCATACGCGGCCGCATAGGCCGCCGCGAGGTAGAGCAGCAGCAGCCGCCGGCCGCCGACCAGCATCTCGACCGCGCCGCCGAAGATCCACAGGAAGAGCATCGTGATCGCGACGTGGAGGATGTCGGCGTGCAGGAACGCCGACGTCATCGGCGTCACCCACCACGGCGCCTGGCCGAGGTCGTCGGGAACCTCGGTGCCGACCGTCCCACCCGCCTCGACGAGGCCGTCCTGGCCGCAGACGATGCCCTCCGACCCGATCCCGCACTCGCTGCCCGGGTGGGTCAGGCGGAACGGGATCGCGCCGAGCTCGATCGCCGCCTGGTCGCGCTTGGAGACGTGCTCGGCGGCCAGCACCGGGCTCGACGAATCCTCGCCCGACAGGGTCAGCTGCCAGCAGAGGATCAGCAGGCTCAAGACGATCAGCGCCGTCGTCACCACCGGCGGTCGGCCGGCGCTGTTGCTGTCCTTGAGCGGGATCACCCGGTACAGGTTGGCCGATCGGCGCCGTGCGGGCAGCCCGGGACGCAAGTCCGCCGCCTGAACGGCGCGTCGCTCTAGGCGGTGCGGGCGGCGAGCGCCTCGCGGGCGCTCTCGTCGGCGTGGTAGCTGGAGCGGACCAACGGCCCGGCGGCGACCGACTCGAAGCCGATCTTCCGGGCCTCGGCGGCGAGCGCGTCGAACTCCTCCGGCTCCCAGTAGCGGACGACCGGGAGGTGCCGCTCGGTCGGGCGCAGGTACTGCCCGACGGTCAGCACCTGGACGCGGTGCTCGCGGAGGATCCCGAACGTCTCGACCATCTCGTCGAAGCTCTCGCCGAGGCCGACCATCAGCCCCGACTTCGTGATCACGTCGGGCCCGCCCATCTCCTTCGCCATCCGCAGCACCCGCGCCGAGCGCTCGAACTTCGAGCCGCGGCGGGCCATCGGGTAGAGGCGGGGGACGACCTCGCAGTTGTGGTTGAAGACGTCGGGGCGCTCGGCGATCACCTTCGCGAGCGGCATCTCCTGCCCGCGGAAGTCCGGCGTCAGCACCTCGACCTTGCAGCCGGGGGCCTGCATCCGGATCGAGCGGATGACGCCGACGAACGCGCTCGCGCCGTAGTCGGGGAGGTCGTCGCGGTCGACTGAGGTGATCACCGCGTGCTTGAGGCCCATCTGCGCGACCGAGCGGGCGACGCGCGCCGGCTCGAGCGGGTCGTTCCAGGTCGGCTTGCCGGTGTTGACGTTGCAGAAGCCGCAGCGGCGGGTGCAGGTGTCGCCGAGGATCATGAACGTGGCGGTGCCACGCTCCCAGCACTCGCCGATGTTCGGGCAGTTCGCCTCGGCGCAGACCGTGTGCAGCCCCTCGTCCTTGATCTTCGCCTTCAGCTCGCGGTACTTCGGCCCGCCCGGGGCCGGCACCTTCAGCCAGCGCGGCTTGCGCTCGCGGAAAGGCCTGCCCTGGACCTTCTCGACGGCGATGCCGCCGGGGCGCGCCCGCGAGCGGGTCTTGTGCTCGCGTTCGGGAGTTTCGGCGCCGACGGGGTTCACCGCGCCAACGTTAGCGGGGGCGGCCCGTCGCCAAGCGCGCGATCAGCCGGGCAGCTGGACGACCGCGAGCAGGTACTCGGCCTCGACCCGCATCGTGCCGTCGGTCGCTTCGTTCGCCCCCGAGTAGAGCGCGGCGAGCTCCTCGCGGAGCGCCGCCCAGTCGCCGGAGGCCTCGAGGACCTCCTTCGCGAACACGGTCGGCCCGAGGATCCGCTCGTTGCGGTCCATCCAGACCTCGGTCGACTCGTCCTCGAAGGCGACGCTCGGCTTCTCGAACGCGATCGTCGCGCCGTCGAACAGCTCGGCGACCCGCTCCTCGGTTCCCCACAGCACCGGCGGCTGAAAGCCCTCGGGGGGCGGCGGCATCTTCGACCCGATCAGCCCGAACATCCGGCCGTTGACGCCGGCGGGGGTCCAGGCACAGGTGACGATCCGCCCGCCCGGCCTGCAGACGCGGCGCATCTCGTCGGCCGCCTTCTGCTGGTTCGGAGCGAACATCACGCCGAAGACTGAGGTCACGCGATCGAAGGAGCCGTCGGCGAAGGGCAGATCCTCGGCGTCGCCCTCGATCAGCTCGACCTCGACGCCGGCCTCGCGCGCCCGCTCGGCCGCGATCTCGAGCAGCTTCGGGGTCAGGTCCAGACCCGTCGCCGTCGCTCCGCGACGGGCAGCGATCAACGCCGCGTTGCCGGTTCCGGTCGCGACGTCGAGCACGTCCATACCGCTCTCGACCCCGGCCGCCTCGACGGCCGCCGTCGACGCCCCCTCGATCATCTCGGCGATCGCCGCGTAGTCGCCGATCGTCCACATGTGCCGCTGGCGCTGCTTGATCTCCTCGAATCCACTCACGCCGGTCTCCTCCCGATTGACGTTTCCCGTCAGAGGCTACGCCGGTTCGGCTCAGCGCGGAGTCAGGCGGACGGGCAGCCCGCCGAGCGGCGAAAGCGTCGGCGCCTGGTCGATTCTGAGCTCATAGCCGGCCGGCAGCTCGAAGCGGAAGCGACGGATCAGGGCGGCGGCGATGGCGTGAACCTCCGTGTAGCCGAAGCGCTTGCCGATGCAGACCCGCGGGCCCATCCCGAACGGGACGTAGGCGCCGCGCGGCCAGCCCGCTCGCCGCTCCGGCAGGAACCGGTCGGGGTCGAAGCGGCCGGGCTCGTCGAAGACGTCCGGCAGCCGGTGGCTCACCCAGGAGCTGTAGAAGCAGAGCACGCCGGCCGGGACCGTCTGACCCTTGAACTCGAAGTCGCGGACGGAGCGTCGCGGCCCGATCCACGCCGGCGGGTAGAGCCGGAGCGTCTCGTCCACCGCCCGGCTGAGCAGCGGCAGGCCGCCGAACAGCTCCTCGGCGTCCGGCTCGCGGGGGCCGCAGACGGCGCTCAGCTCGCCGGCCAGCCGGTCGGCCCAGTCGGGATTGCGGGCCAGCTCGTAGACCAGGAAGCTGACCGTCGACGTGGCCGTGTCGTGGCCGGCGAACAGGAGCGTCAGGACGTGGTCGAGCACCTGGCGGTCGCCCAGCGACCGGCCCTCCTCGTCGGTGGAGGCGAGCAGCGAGGAGAGGATGTCGCCGCCGTCGGCGCCGCTGCGGCGCCGTTGTGCGATCTCGCCGCCGACCATCGACTCGAGCGCGGCCCGGTCCCGCTTCAGCTTCGCCAGCGGCGTCCCCGGTCCGAAGACCATCTGCATCGGGTACTCGCGGGCGTGGAAGCTCAGACCGCTCTCGAACCGGGCCGCGACCTCCGTCGCCCGCCCCGAGTCCGGGTCGAACCCGAACAGTGCCGCCATTGCGATCCGCATCGCCAGCGTCCGCGTCCATTCGTAGACGTCGGTGGCGGCGTTCGCCGGCAGGGCGTCGGCCGCCCCCGCTGCCTCGTCCCCCATCACCTCGGCCGCTGCTGCGACCCGGTCGCGATGGAAGGCCGGCATCAGGATCGCCCGCGATGTGTCGTGGTAGTCGCCGTCGGTCGTCAGCAGTCCGTCGCCGACGAGGTTGAGCAGGTCGCCCATCCGCCCGTTCCGCCACTCGAAGTTCTCGCGACCCGTGACGAGCATGAAGTGATTGGCCTCGGGGCCGATCATCGCCAGGTAGTAGCTGAGCACGATCCGCAGCCCGAAGATCGGGCCGTGCCGCCCGTACGACTCGAGCAGCAGGTTGAGGACGTCGTGACGGAACCGCCACGTGTTGCGGAGGCTGGGGCGGTGCTCGCCGCGCGGGAGGCTGCCGCGCCGGCGGGCGCGGTACTGGTCCCGGAAGTCGGCGGGGATCGCCCACGGGCCCGGGAAGGCCGGCCGCGGCCCAGGGTCCCCGATCCGCCCCGGCCCGCTCACCCGTCCCCCCGCCGGCTCAGTCGATCACCACGGTCTTCGAGAGCGCGCTCCTGCAAGGGCCTCAGACCGGATAACGGAGGACAGCGACGGCTGCCTCCCCACCTGGAATGTCGGCCTTGCGGACGGCCATCACCCTGCCTCCGGTCAGCATCACGCGCCGGGCGATCTCGTCGGTTACCTGCCCTCCGCTTCCGGATGCTCCGAGCTCGACGGCGCCGGTCGTCTCGTCGATCTCACCGGGCAGGTCGGCTTCGATGTCGACGAGCACGATGTCCACGGCTCCGAACGTGGCGGCCCGCGCGACGTCGCCGATCTCGGTTGCGCCCCGGCCCCTGCTCGCGAACTCGTCGACCCGGGCCAGTGTCGCTTCGATCTCGGCGGCGTAGAGGGCGTCGAGGACCAGACGCGCCTCCGATGCGAGATCTGCGTCGGAGATCTCCTCGGGGTTGCCCCGGATCGTGGACTCGACCAGGCCGGGGTAGCTGTTCACCGACCGGAAGATCGCCTCGAGTGGCTGGGTGGCCGCGAGGATCAAAGGCAGGTCGCTGCCTGTCAGGACGGGGCGGAGCGCATGGTCAATCTGGCGGGCGTACTGCCGCATCCTGACCTTCTGGCCCTCCGATCCCTGCAGCGCTCCGCCAGGGCTGCGATCCTTGATCGACGCTTTACCGACGGCCGAGGCAACGTCACTTGGGAGCCCGGGGATCCTCATCTCGTGCGGGGGAAGGTCGGGTGAGATCTCGACGAGCCGCACCGACCCCTGCGCGAGCGCGAGAACCAGCGCCGTCTGCGGGAACGTCGCAGTGCGGAGCAGTGGCTTGACGACGAAACGCTCGCCTACGGCGCTCATCGCCTCGAGGCGATTGGGGAGTCGATAGGTTCGAATTCCGGTCGGCCTCGCGAAGATCGCCAGGCTCAGCGCCTGGTAAGCCCAGAACAGGTCGTCCTCGACGAGGTCGCCGAGCTGCTCCGCGATCTCGGCGATCGCATCAGCGGAGGCGTTCTCGGCCTCGAGCCGGGCGACGACATCCGAGGTAGCGGACTTCAGCGCAATCCGGTCGCCGTCGGCGTCTTGGGTGACGGGGGTGGTCGGGAGATAGATCGAGACGCAGAACGGTTCATGCACCGTCAGCAGCGACTCGAGCTCTCCCGGCTCGGGATGTCGGTGTGCAGCTCCATGCTTCGACGCTAGTTGATTCGCGAACGCGCGGGGCGGACGGTCTGTCAAGCGTCGCGGGCGACCGCGGTCAGAAAGCGCCCGATCCCCTCGGCGATCCGCGCCGTCCGCTCCGACGGCCAGAGGTCGAACGCGTGCTCGGCGGCGGGCAGCTCGATGTAGCGGACCGGGCGCTCCGAGACGGCGCGCAGCCGGTCGACGAAGTCGCGGGCGTCGCGGACGGGGACGAGCGTGTCGCGCTCGCCGTGGATGACCAGGAACGGCGGCGCGTCGGCGTGGACGCGGAAGCTGGGGGAGGCCGAGCGGAACAGCTCCGGGTCGGCGCTGTAGGGGCGCTTGAAGACGACCTGCTCGAGCACCCAGTCGCGCATCCCGGCGTAGTAGAACCCGCTCGCGTTCGTGAGGTCGTAGATGCCGTAGAAGGGGACGACGGCGGCGAGCGAAGTGTCGGCCGACTCAAAGCCCGGCTGATACTCGGGCGCATTCTCGGTCAGTCCCGCGAGCGCCGTCAGGTGGCCGCCGGCCGAGCCGCCGGTGATGCAGATCATCTCCGGGTCGATTCGCAGCTCCTCGGCGTTCTCGCGGACCCAGGCGATCGCCCGTTTGACGTCGACGATCTGGTCCGGGAACGTCGCCTCCGGACTGAGCCGGTAGTCGATGTTGAAGCCGGTCCAGCCGACCTGGGCGAGGTGGTTGAGAAGCGGGATCCCCTGCTCGTAGCGGGAGCCGGCGAACCAGCCGCCGCCGTGGACCTGGATGACGGCGGGCCGCGGCTCACCACCGGCTTCGTCGGCGGCGTTCCGATAGACGTCGAGACGCAGCCGGGTGCCGTCCACCTCGGCGAACACGATGCCGCGCTCGCGGCGCACCCCGCGGGCGACGAACATCAACGGCGGCACGGCGAGGTGGCTGCGGGGGACGCGGGGCTCGCCCTCGTCGGCGTCGAGGTCGTCGAGCGCCTCGTCGATCCGGGCGACGCTGCGGTGCGCCAGCCAGACGTTGCGAATCTCCCAGACGACCGCGACGCCGACCAGCGCCCGCAGCGCTGCCGACAGCCGGCCCCGGAGGCCGAGCAGGCGCAGGAGGGCGAGGCTGAGGACGCCGCCGGCGACCAGTTGCGGACCCGACTCGCGTAGCACCGTCGACGTCCACCAGCGCGCCACCCGGAACAGCAGCGCGAGGGGCGCGCGCGGCTGGATCCGGGCGATCCGGACCTGTTCCCTGAGGGCGGCCCGGGCGAACCCGGGCGGTCGAGCTGACGAGTGTTCTCCTGCCAAGCGGCCGGAGTCTATGCCGCCTCCTGTCCCGTGGATACCCGCGTCCCAACGCTGTTGACGGATTGCGGTCGCGGTGACCGGAAACGCGAGTCCGAATTGCCGGCGGACTGTTCCGCGGAACAGTCCGGAGGCGCGATCTTGGTGCGTCAGGGGCCCTTCGAGATGTCGGCCGCTGCGCTCTCAGCCGACGGCGCGGTCATCGAGCGGCTCGCCTGAGCGCCTCCTCGAGCCGGTCCAGACGGGGGTCGCGATCGCCGACGAGCGCGACGAGCCCAGCGCGGACGGCATCCATGTCGAGCGTCTCCGCCGCGAACATCGATTCGATGTCGGCCCAGTCCCGGGTGCGGTCGAACATCGCCTTGAAGACGGCGAGCTCGACGGGTCCGAGGACGGGGATCTCGGCGTCCTCGAAGGGGACCATCCTGAGGTTGTCGGCCGCTGAGGCATGCAGCGGCACGTAGTCGAAGAAGAGGTCGACCGGCGTGCCCGCCCACCAGAGCCTGACCTGACGGTCGCGGCCGGCTGCGACGACGTCATCGGGTCCGTAGGCGACTTCTTCGGGGAGTGACCGGAATGCGTCCTCGGCCCGCGTCGCCGGGACGAAGACGTTGACGTCGATGTCGCTGGTGCCGCGCGGGTCGAGTGTCCAGTAGGCGAGTGCGATGGCGCCGCCGAAGGCGTGGCCGAGTCCGGCGTCGAAGAGGCTCCGGTGGATCGCAAGGAGTTTTTCGGGGAGGGTCATCGCTGCACGTCGTCGGCGTTCTGCGGAAGCCGCGGGTAATCGACCCGGTCGCGGTGGGCGGTCGGCAGGGCGGCGGCGAGGTCGAGCACCTCGCGCAGCGTTCGCGCAGTCCGCTCCTGCGCATCTCGGCTGGGGGTGACGACCCTTGTCCGGGCGGGGGCGACGGTGAGCCGGTACCCGGCGGCGGCGAGGATCCGGGACAGCGTGGCGGCCGCCGGCCCCTTCCGGCCCGACTCGTAGGCCGAGAGCGTGGCCTGGGAGGTCGCGCTCCTTTCGGCCAGCTCCGCCTGGGTCAAACCGGCTTCCAACCGTGCGTTGCGGATGAGCGTTGCCGACGGGCTCATGGCCCGATTATATCCGAACAGATATAACTCGGCTACGCGGGCCAGATGTCGGCCGCAGCGATCTCCAGCAGGTTTCCGGCCGGATCGGTGAAGTAGAACGATCGCCGGCCCTGCGACCACTCCTCCTCGTGGGTGATTGCGACGCCGGCGTCCTCGAGCCTGCGGCGCCACGCGTCGTAGCCGCCGGGTTCCGCCAGCAGACAGGCGTGCCCGGGACCGACGGTGCCGTGCGCGGCGATCGGGCCGTCGCGCTCGGCGAGGAGCTCGCGGCAGAACAGCAACAGCACCCCCGGCCCGAGCCGATAGGCGGTGCCGTCGGGCCAGCCGGCGACCTCGCGGAGCGCGAGTAGCTCGCCGTAGAAGGCGTGCACGCTCTCGCGCTCGGCCTCCGGGTGGTAGAGGACGGTCTCGAGCACCCCGGCGAGGGCAGGGACGCTCGAATCCTCGCCCGTCAACGCGACCGCCCCTAGAGCCCGTAGGTCTTTGAGACGATCTCGCGCTGGATCTCGTTCGTGCCGCCGTAGATCGACATGACGAGCGTCGCGCGGACGTGGCGCTCCATGTCGTACTCGGAGGCGTAGCCGTAGCCGCCCATCATCTGCATCCCCTCGAGGGCGACCTGTTTGGCCAGCTCGGTCGCCTTCAGCTTGGCCATCGAGGCCTCGCGGGGGAGCATCCGGGCGGGGTCCTCGTCGACCTTTGCGGCGACGTCGTAGACGAGCAGGCGCGTGGCCTCGAGCTCGGTCGCGAGGTCGGCGATCCGGTGCTTGAGCACCTGGAACGAGCCGATCGGCCGGCCGAACTGCTGTCGCTCCTTGATGTAGTCGAGGACGTCGTCGAACGCCCGCTGGGCGATGCCGAGCGCCGTGGCGGCGAGGATCAGCCGCTCGACGTTGAGGCCGGCCATCAGCTGCATCCAGCCGCCGCCCGCCTCGCCGAGGACCTGGTCGTCGGGCACGTAGCAGTCGGTCAGGAATACGTCGTTGACCTCCTTGCCGCCGAGCGTCTGGATGCCGCGGATCTCGACGCCGTCGGCGTCGGTCGGAACCGAGAGCATCGTCAGCCCGTCGTGCTTGGTGCCGGAGCTGTCGGAGCGGGCGATGACGAGGATGTGATCGGCGAGATGAGCGGCGCTGATCCAGGTCTTCTGGCCGTTCAGCACGTAGCCGCCCGTTGCCATCTACCTTCTCCGCCTTGCACGAGAGCGAGCCGACGTCCGATCCGGCGCCCGGCTCGGACATTGCGATCGCCTCGACCCGGCCCTTGCAGATGCCGCCGAGCATCGCCTGCTTCTGCGCCTCGGTGCCGAAGCGCTCGTAGGCGCCGGCGACGATCAAGCTGACGCCGTAGCCGGCGATCGGCACGAGCCCGCGCATCGTCTCCTCGAGGAAGATGCAGGCGTCGACCATCCCGGCGCCGGCGCCGCCGTACTCCTCGTCGATCGAGACGCCCAGCCAGCCGAGCTCACCGAGCTTCTCGTAGATCTCCTGGTTGTGGAGCTCCTCGTAGTTGTTGGAGAGCTTCTCCCGCTGTTCCGCGGTTCCGCACTCCCGCTCCGCGAAGTCGCGGATCGCGGTCTGGAAGTCGCGCTGCTCGTCGGTGAGCCCGCGGATCGGGCCGGCTGTGATCGTGCTCATCTCGCTTCGTCCTCTCCTATCGCCCTGGTTCTTACGCCTTGACGGCGGGCTTGTAGACCGACACGACGGCGGCGCCGCCGAGCCCGATGTTGTGCTGGAGCGCCACCTTGGCGCCCTCGACCTGCCGCTTGTCGGCGGTTCCGCGGAGCTGCCAGGTGAGCTCGCTGCACTGCGCGAGGCCGGTCGCTCCCAGCGGGTGGCCCTTGCTGATCAGGCCTCCCGACGGGTTGACGACGGGGCCGTCGCCGCCGTAGGTGGTCGCCTCGGCCTCGACGAGCAGGTGACCCTCGCCCTCCTCGGCGAATCCGAGCGCCTCGTAGGTGATCAGCTCGTTGGCGCTGAAGCAGTCGTGGAGCTCGCAGACGTCGACCTCGTCGGCGCTGATCCCGGCCTCCTCGTAGGCCTGGCGAGCGGCCTCCTTCGACATGTCGGAGCCGACGATCGTCATGCAGTCGGCGGTCTCGTCGAACGTCGAGCTCATGTCGGTGACCATCGCCTGGCCGGCGATCTCGACCGCCTGATCCCAGAGGTCGTGCTCGTCGACGTACTTCTCGGAGGCGACGATGACCGCCGCGGCGCCGTCGGACGTCGGCGAGCACTGCAGCTTCGTCAGCGGCTCGTGGATCATTCGCGCTTCCTTGATCTCGTCGAGCGTGTACTCGTCCTGGAACTGCGCGTAAGGGTTGTTGACCGAGTGCTTGTGGTTCTTCCAGCCGATCCACGCGAAGTGCTCGGGCCTGGAGCCGTACTTGTCCATGTGGTCGCGGCCGGCGTTGCCGAACATCTGCGGCGCGAACGGCGACTCCTCGGGATCGCGGACCTCGAACATGCGGCCCATGTGCTTGTCGAGCGCCGGGGTGCGGTCGGTGTACTTCATCCCGAGCGAGCCCTTCTCCATCTTCTCGAAGCCGACGGCGAGCGCACAGTCGACGAGACCGCCCTGGACGGCCCGGCGGGCGAGGTAGAGCGCCGACGAGCCGGTCGAGCAGTTGTTGTTGACGTTGACGATCGGGATCCCGGTCAGGCCGAGCTCGTAGATCGCCCGCTGCCCGTAGGTCGAGTCGCCGTAGCAGTAGCCGGCGTAGGCCTCCTGGACGTCCTCGTAGGGGATGCCGGCGTCGGCGAACGCCTTCTCGCCGGCCTCCTTGGCCCAATCCGGGTAGTCGCCTTCCTTGCTGCCGGGCTTGTCGAACTTGGTCATGCCGACGCCGATCACGAAGGTTCTGTTGCTCATCTCGTTCTCTCCTTGGATGGGGGTGTCTTCTCCGGGATCGCCTCGTAGGCGGTCCCGACCAGTTGCGGAAGTGCTGCTTTCAAGAACGCTGCGACCTGCTCGCGGCTCCAGCGGTCGCGCTCGAGCCACTCGCGCGTCGCGGCCTCGGCCATGCCGCCGTAGGCGCGGAGGACGGCATGGAGTTCGGGCGGGGCGTCGGCGGCGGGGCCGAGTCCGAGGACCTGGATCAGGCGGTTCGTCGCCTCCTCGCGGGCGTCGTCGAGGACGGCCTCGATCTCGGGGTCGTGACCGAGGCCCTCGGCCCCGACCGCGGCCAGCCATGCCTCGCGGTTGCGCTCGACCATCTCGAGCCAGCGGTCGATCGACTCGTCGAGGCGGGCCTGCGGGGTGGCGCCGTCGACGTACTCGGGCACCGGCTGGGCGCGGAAGCGCACCATCTCGCGGACGACTGCCACGTAGAGCTCGCGCTTGGTCCCGAAGTAGTGATTGATGAGGCCGCGGGCGACCTCGGCCTCGGCGGCGATCTCGGTGGTCGAGACGGCGCTGTAGCCGCGCTCGGAGAAGAGCCGGCGGGCTGCGGAGAGGATCCGGCGGCGGCGTTCGTCGCCGTCGGGGCGGGTTGATGCCGCTGTCGTCGTGACAGCGGCGGGATCGACGGAGCGGGTTGCCAAGATGACGCAATGCTAGCGAACGTTGGCAGTCTGCCAATGACGACTGGCAGCCCGGAGTCGCCGCTCGAGAGCCTCAAGCGCACCGGGGGCTGAGCGCAGCCTGAGCGATAGGGTCATCCCTCCAACCAGGACCGACCGGAGAGGGATTGAATGAGCACCGTTAGGGAGGCCACGTTCGAGCTGCTGCGGGCTCGCGGGATGACGACGATCTTCGGGAACCCCGGCTCGACCGAGCTGCCGATGCTCGCCGACTACCCCGAGGACTTCCGCTACGTGCTCGGGCTCCAGGAGGCCGTCGTCGTCGGGATGGCGGACGGCTACGCACAGGCTTCCGGGAACGTCGGCCACGTCAACCTCCACACGGCGCCCGGCGTCGGCAACGCGATGGGGGCGATCTTCAACGCTCAGGCGAACCATTCGCCGCTCCTGATCACGGCCGGGCAGCAGGTCCGGGCGGCGGTCACGATGCAGGCCAACCTGACCAACCGCGACGCGGCGCGGATGCCGCATCCGCTCGTCAAGTGGTCCTATGAGGTGCCGCGCGCAGCCGACGTGCCGATGGCGATCGGCCGCGCCATCCACACGGCCTCGCTCCCGCCGAAGGGCCCGGCCTTCGTCTCGATCCCGATGGACGACTGGACCGCCGACGCCGACGCCGACGGCTCGGCGCAGGCCGCTGCCCGCTCCGTCGACGGCCGCGCCACCGCGGCCCCCGACCGCGTCGCCGACCTCGCCGGGCGGATTGCCTCCGCCTCGAACCCCGTCCTCGTCGCCGGCCCCGACATCGACGCGTCCGGCGGCTGGGACGCCGCGGTCGCGCTCGCCGAGGCGCAGCGCCTGCCCGTCTGGGCGATCCCCGCCACCGGCGGCGGCAGGCTCGGCTTCCCGGAGGGGCACGCGAACTTCCGCGGCGTCCTGCCGCCCGCGATCGGGCCGATCTCCGACACGCTCGCCGGCCACGACCTGATCGTGGTCGCCGGCGCATCGGTGTTCGCCTACTACCCCTACATCCCCGGCAACCTGCTGCCCGACGGCGCGACGCTGGTCGTGATCACCTCCGATCCCGAGGAGGCGGCCCGGGCGCCGATGGGGGAGGCGATAGTCGCCGACGTCAAGCTCACGCTAGACGCGCTCAATGCCGAGCTCGGCGAGGAGTCGGGCCGGCCCGCGCCGGAGCCGCGCGACCCGGCGATGACCGCCGCCGAGATGGGCGTCGAGCCGGGAACGCCGATCAGCGGCACCGAGGCGATGGCCGCGCTCGGCTCGGCGTTCCCCGACGATGGGATCGTCGTCCTCGAGGCCCCGTCCTCGACGCTCGCCCTCCGCAACCAGCTCCGCATCTCGCGACCCGGCAGCTACTACTTCGGCGCCGGCGGTGGGCTCGGTTTCGGTCTCTCCGCGGCCGTCGGCGTGCAGATGGCGCAGCCCGACCGCCCGGTCGTCTGCGTGGTCGGCGAGGGCTCGGCGCAGTACGCGATCACCGCCTTCTGGAGCGCCGTCGCCTACGACGTTCCGGTCACCTTCCTCGTCCTCCGCAACTCCGAGTACGCGATCCTCAAGTGGTTCTCGCTCGCCGAGGGCGTCGAGAACGCTCCCGGCCTCGACCTGCCGGCGCTCGACGTCGCCTCGGTCGCCGAGGGCTACGGCGTCCCGGCCCAGCGGGTCGAGACGGGCGACGCTCTCGAGGCGGCGCTGAGCGAGCAGATCGGCTCCGGCAAGCCCGGCCTCGTCGAGGTCGGTGTGGCCCCGGGGATGTGGCTGGCCTGAGGTGACTCCGCTGCTCGAGCCGCGGACGGCGCGAATCGCGCCGGAGCCTCCGCAGCCGCCGCCGGACGACCGCGCCCCAGCCAGGCTCGCGTCCGGCATCGAGGCCCGACTTGCCGCCGAGCTCGAGCGGATCGTCGGAACGGACGGCGTGCTCGGCCGCGCCAGCGACCTGATCCGATACGCCTCCGACGCCAGCCCGTACCGGCGGATCCCCGCCGCGGTCGTCCAGCCGCGTGACGTCGGCGAGGTCGCCGGGCTGATGAGCTGGGCCGGGCAAGTCCGGCACGCCGCTCGTCTTCCGTTCCGGGGGGACCAGCCTCAACGGCCAGTCGCAGACCGACGGCGTCCTCGCCGACGTCCGCCGCCACTGGGGCGGGATCGAGGTCCTCGACGACGGCGCCCGCGTCCGCGTCGGCCCGGGGGCGATCCTCGGTCACGTCAACCGCGTCCTCGCCCCCTACGGTCGCAAGCTCGGCCCCGATCCGGCCTCGACCGACATCGCCACGGTCGGCGGCGTCATCGCCAACAACTCCGGCGGGATGCGCTGCGGGATCGAGGCCGACTCCTACATGACGGTCAGCTCGCTCACGTTCGCCCTGCCGTCGGGCACCGTGATCGACACCGCCGCCGAGGGAGCCGCCGAGATGTTCGCCGCGGCCGAGCCGGACCTCGCCGCCGGCCTCGCGGCGATCCGCGACGAGATCCGCTCCGACGGCGACCTGCGCCAGCGCATCGCCCGCAAGTTCGAGATCAAGAACACGACCGGCTACCGCCTCTGCGCATTCCTCGACGCCGACGAGCCGCTCGAGATCTTCCGCCGGCTCCTCGTCGGCTCGGAGGGGACGCTCGCTTTCATCGCCGAGGCCGTTTACGAGACCGTGCCGCTGCCGGCGAAGACGTCGCTGACCTGGATCCACTTCGACTCGATCGCGGCCGCCACCGAGCCCGTCGGCGACCTCGTCGCGGCCGGCGCCTCCGCCGTCGAGTTGATGGTCGCCCCGGCGCTGATGGTCGCCGCAAACTCGATCCCCGGCACGCCCGAGTACTGGAAGGAGCTGCCGCTCGAGTCGGCGGCGCTGCTCGTCGAGTTCGGGGCCGAGGACGACGAGGGCCTCGACCGTGGCGAGAGCGCCACGGCGGCGGTCCTCGAGGGGGTCGCGAGCAAGCCGTTCCGCGGCCCCGAGTTCACCCGCGAACACGCGACAGTCGAGCTCTACTGGCGCGTCCGCGAGGGCCTGCACGGCCTCGTCGGCAGGCTGCGGCCGCCGGGGACGGCGCTGATCGTCGAGGACGTCTGCGTCCCGCCGGCGCGGATCGCCGAGGCGGCCGAGGAGATCCGCGCGCTGCTCGCCGAGCACGGCTTCCTGAGTGGCGTCGCCGGCCACACCTCCGCCGGCAACCTCCACTTCATGCTGACGCCGGACTTCTCGAAGCCCGAGGACGTCGAGCGCTACGAGACGTTCATGGAGAAGCTCGTGACGGTAGTGCTCGACACCTACGACGGGTCGCTGAAGGCGGAGCACGGAACCGGCGTCAACATGGCGCCGTTCGTCCAGCGCGAGTGGGGGGCGACGGCGACGGAGATGATGTGGAGGGTCAAGGGGCTCGCCGATCCCGGCGGCGTCCTCGGCCCGGGCGTCGTCCTCAACCGCGACCCCGGCTGCCACCTCGAGAACCTGAAGACGACGCCGCCGATCGAAGAGGTCGCGACCGCCTGCGTCGAGTGCGGCTTCTGCGAGCCCGTCTGCCCGAGCCGCAACCTGACGACGACGCCGCGACAGCGCATCGTCCTGCGCCGCGAGATGGCGCGCCAGCCGGCCGGCTCGCCGCTGCTCGCGAAGCTGATCGAGGAGTTCGAGTACGACGGGCTGCAGACCTGCGCCGCCGACGGCAGCTGCTCGTCGACCTGTCCCTCGGGATCGACACGGGCGTCCTGGTCAAGGAGCTCCGGGCCGCCGAACACACCGCCGGCGCCGAGCGCGCGGCCCTGCGGGCGGCGCAGCGCTGGGACCGGGTCGAGGCCGGAGCGCGGTCGGGGCTGGCCGCCGGGGCCGCGGTCTCGCGGGCGATCGGCGACGGGCCGCTCGCCGGCGTCACCGCTGCCGCCCGTCGCCTCGTCAGCGCTGAGCTCGTCCCGGAGTGGGAGCCGCCGATGCCGCCGCCGGCCCCGGTCGGGATGCCGCCGACGACGCGGGAGGGCGCCGCCGCCGTCTACATGCCGTCGTGTGTGAACCGGATCTTCGGCCGCGACTCCGACGGCGCCGCCGGGACGGATGAGCCCGAGTCGCTCCCCGCAGCACTAGTCGCTGTCTCGCTGCGCGCCGGCCGCCCGCTCTGGATCCCGACCGGGATCGCCGGCAGCTGCTGCGGGACGCCCTGGGTCTCGAAGGGCTACGGCCGCGGCGCCGAGTGGATGGCGGCCGAGACGGTCGCCGACCTCTGGCGCTGGTCGGGGGGCGGCGAGCTCCCCGTCGTCATCGACGCGACCTCCTGCACGCAGGGAATCATCGACTCGGCGGCGCTGCTCGCCGAGGCCGATGCTGAGCGCCTCTCGGCGATCCGGATCGTCGACTCGGTCACCTGGGCGCGCGAGCTGCTGCCGAGCCTCGAGATCGGCGAGCGGGTCGGCACGGCGATCGTCCACCCGACCTGCTCGGGCATCCACCTCGGCGTCAACGGCGACCTCGTGGACCTGGCCGGAGCCCTGGCCGACGAGGTCATCGTTCCCGAGGCCGCCGGCTGCTGCGGCTTCGCAGGCGATCGCGGCTTCCTGCACCCGGAGCTGACCGCCTCGGCGACGGCCGCGGAGGCGAGCCAGGCGGTGGCGGCGGGCGGCGACGCCCACCTCTGCTCGAACCGGACCTGCGAGATCGGGATGAGCCGCGCCACCGGCAGGGACTACGAGTCCTTCGTCTACCTGCTCGAGCGTCTCTCCCGGTGAGCCGCAGTCGCGGCGCGGCGACTAGCCTTCCCCGCCCGTGACCACCAACTCAGAGCTGACGACGGACGCACCCCGGACCCCCGAGGCGACGCTTCGCGAGGTGATCGAGACCCTGGCGCCGATCGAGCGCGCGGCGGGCTCGGAGGGCGAGCGCCAGGCGGCGCACTGGATCGCCGACCGCCTCACCGCCGCCGGCGCTCCGGCGCGGATCGAGGAGGAGAAGTTCCGCGGCGACTTCGCCGGGGTCGTCGGCGCACTGGCGGCGATCGGCGCGGCCGCCGGCATCGCCGCGACCACGAAGCGGGGGCGGCGCATCGGCGCGATCGCCGGAGCCGCGGTTGCCGGGCTGATCGCCGACGACATCTCGAACGGCTCCCGGCCGTTCCGCAAGCTTGTTCGCCCCGAGAAGACGACCTGGAACGTCGTCGCCGAGGCGGGCGACCCGGACGCCGAGCGCACGGTCGTCGTCCTCGCCCACCACGACGCCGCCCAGACCGGCTTCATCTTCGACCCGCGTTTCCAGGAACAGCTGATCGACCGGTTCCCGGGGATCGTCGAGCGGCTCGACACCTCGCTGCCGCTCTGGTGGCCGGTCGTCGCCGGGCCGCTGCTCGCGACCGCCGGCGGGCTGACCGGACGCCGTGGGCTGGCCGGGGCAGGAGCGTTCATCAGCGCCGGCGCCGCGGCGACGATGGCCGACATCCAGCGCGGCTCAACGGTTCCCGGCGCCAACGACAACCTGACCGCTGTCGCCGTGATCGTCGCGCTCGCCGAGGCGCTGACCGCCAACCCCGTCGAGGGCCTGCGCGTGCAGCTCGTCTCGGTCGGCGCCGAGGAGGTGCTCCAGGGCGGGATCTACGGCTACTGCGAGCGCCACCTCGCCGGGATGGACCGCGAGAAGACCTTCTTCCTCAACGTCGAGACCGTCGGCGGGCCGTCGCTGGCGCTGCTCGAGGGCGAGGGCTGTCTCGTCATGGAGGACTATTTCGACCGGCCGTTCCGCGACCTGATCTGCCGGGTCGCCGAGCGGAGCGGGATCCCGCTGCGCCGCGGGATGCGGGCGCGGACCAGCACCGACAGCGTCGTCCCGAGCCGGATGGGCGTGCCGACTGCCACGGTGATCGCGATCGACCGCTACAAGGCGCTCTCGAACTACCACCTGATGAGCGACACGCCCGAGAACATCTGCTGGCCCACCGTGGCGTGTGCGGCCGATCTCGCCGAGGACGTCGTGCGCGAGCTTGCGCCGGAGCGCGGCGGGGCGAGCGCTTGACGGCGGCGGGCTAAGGTCGGGCACCTGATGTGGCACGACAAGCGCGTTTCAGTGGTCCTGATGACCTACGCCGAGCGGTACTCGATCCGCGGCGTGATCGAGGGGTTCTTCGCGACGGGCGTGGTCGACGAGGTCGTCGTCGTCAACAACAACGCCGAGCCGGGAACGAGCGAAGAGGTCGCGCACACCGACGCCCGCGAGGTATTCGAGAAGGCGCAGGGATACGGACACGCCAGCCGTCGCGGCCTCCGTGAGGCGACCGGCGACCTGATCGTGCTGGCCGAGCCCGACGGGACGTTCCGGCCCGAGGACATCCACAAGCTGCTCGTCTTCAGCGAGGAATGCGACGTCGTCTTCGGGACGCGCACCACCCGCGAGCTGATCTGGCACGGGGCCAACATGGAGTGGTTCCTGCGCTGGGGCAACTGGGCGGTCGCGAAGGGCGTCGAGGCCCTCTTCAACACGAGCCACCTCAGCGATGTCGGCTGCTCGTACCGGCTGTTCACCCGCGAGATGGCCGAGATGGTCGCCGAGAAGATGCGGATCGGCGGCAACCACGCCGGCCCGGAGATGATGCTGATCGCGATCACGAACGGCGCCCGCTTCGTCGAGATCCCCGTGAACTACCTGCCGCGAGTCGGGACCTCCTCGGCGACCGGCAGCCCGCTCGCGGCGATCTGGATCGGCCTGCGGATGATCGAGATGATCCTCCGCTTCCGGGCCCGGACACCGCGGCGGATCGTTCGTCCCGAGCGCCTCTCGCACGGCACGGGGCCCGGGGACGAGAAGCGATGAGCGAGGAGAACTTCGACCGGATCGCAACCGCCTACGACGAGTCGCTCCCCGCCCACGTCGTCGAGCACTACCTCGACAAGCGGGTCGCCTTTGTCGCCGGCTGCTGCCCGCCCGGCGAGGGGCTCGATGTCGGCTGCGGCACCGGCGTCCTCGCCGCCCGGCTCGCCGAGCGCGGCTTCGTGATGACCGGCCTCGATCCTTCGGAGGGAATGCTCGACGTGATGCGCGCCGAGCGCCCCGGCGTCGCCGCGGTCCGCGGCTCCGGCGACGAGCTCCCCTTCGGCGACAGCAGCTTCGACCTGGTGATCACCGTCGCCGCGCTCCATCACATCGCCGACCCCGTCGCGGTGCGCGCGACCCTGGGGGAGATGGTCCGCGTCTGCCGGCCCGGTGGCCGCGTCGTCGTCTGGGATCACAACCCCCGCAACCCGTACTGGAAGCTGCTGATGGCCCGCGTCCCCCAGGACGACGGCACCGAGCGGCTGATCCCCGAGGCGGAGGTCCTCGCCGGGCTCCGCGCCGGCGGCGGGCTGCCGCTGTACTCGGTGCCGCTCGGCTTCGTCCCCGACTTCGCACCGCCCGCGGTCCTGCCGATCGCCGCCGCGGCCGAGCGCGTCGTCGAGCGGACGCCGCTCCTGCGCCGCCTCTGCGCCCACAACGTCGTCGTCGCCACCGCCGCGGGAGCCGCCGCACCGTGAGCGGTGAGACCGGCTCCTACGGGCGCTCGGCCGCCGGCCTGACCGTCGCCCTCGGCCTCGGCGGCGTCCTCACCTACGTCTTCTTCATCCTCGCCTCGCGGACGCTGGGCGAGGACCAGTACGGCGAGATCGTCGTCCTCTGGTCGGTGGTCTTCATCCTCGCCTCGACGCTCTACCGGCCGATCGAGCAGCTGCTCGCGCGCACCCTCGCCGAGCGTGACCAGGCGGGCGCTCCGACCGGCGATGCGCTGCGGACGGCGGGCGTCATCCAGCTCGGCGTCTGCCTCGCGACCCTGCTCGTCCTGCTGCTCCTCCGCGGCACGATCCAGGACAAGCTCTTCAGCGAGAACCCGGATCTCTACTGGGCGATGCTCGTCTCGCTCGCCGGGTTCGCCTGCGCCTACTTCGCCCGCGGCTTCCTCGCCGGCAAGGGCCGCTTCTCGATCTACGCGGCCCTGCTGCTGGTCGAGACGATCTCGCGGCTCGCGTTCGCGGTCTTCGTCGCGGTCGGCGTCCTCGACGGCGCCGGGCCGATCGCCGTCGGCATCGCGCTGGCACCGTTCTTCGGCCTGCTGCCGATCCCGTTCATGATGCGGCGCTCGCCGCCTGCCCCGGCGACCGGGGAGGTCCCCGGCGGCTCCGACATGACGCTCGGCGCCGGCGGGGCGTTCGCCGGAGCCGTCCTGCTGATGATGCTCAGCGAGCAGGTGCTGGTCAGCTCCGGGGCGCTGTTCGTCCGCGCCGCCGATGGCGCCGCCGCGGCAGGGTTCATGTTCAACATCCTCCTCGTGGCGAGGGCGCCGCTCGTCCTCTTCCAGGCGGTCGCGGCGAGCCTGCTCCCGCACCTGACCCGGCAGCGGGCCCGCGGCGACGATGCCGGCGACGAGGCGTTCCGCGACTCCCTGCACAAGACGATGTGGCTGATCGTCGCCTTCGCCGGGGCGACGACCCTCGGTGTCCTCGCGATCGGCCCGCAGGTCATGCAGTTGGCGTTCGGCGACAACTTCGATTACGACCGCGCCGGCCTCGCGATCGTCGCGATCGGGATGGGCTTCTACCTCGTCGCCGCATCGCTCAACCAGGCGGCGCTCGCCCAGGGCCAGGCGCATCGCGCGGCGAGCCGCTGGGTCATCTGCGCGGCGCTCTTCGTGGCCATCAACCTGGTCGGCTCCGGCGATCCCTTCCGCGCCGTCGAGATCGGCTACGCGGCGTGTTCCGCCCTGCTGGCGCTACTCCTCTATGTCGTCTACCGGCGCCCGGCTCCGCGCTCCGGCGACCTCTTCGAGCCGGGCTCGCCGGAGGAGATCCAGGCACGATTGGCGACTTCCGACGAGGTCGCCTGATTCCATGACCTTCATGCGCTTCGTCACGGACAGGGTCAGGTAGGGAAGTGGCGGACCGGCTGCCGACGGGACGGATCGGCCGCCTCGCGAGGGTCGGGTACGCGGCTGCCGGCCAGGCCGCCCGGCAGGCCGGGACCCGGGCCGCGAACGTGACCCGCTCCGACGAGAAGGCGGCGGCCGCCCTCGAACGCCGCCAGATCGAGGCCGCGGAGCAGATCGTCACGGTCCTCGGCGGAATGAAGGGCGCGGCGATGAAGCTCGGCCAGGTGCTCTCTTTCGTCGACCTCGGGATCGTTCCGCCCGAGCACCGGGAGCGCTTCCAGGCGAAGCTCGCCTCGCTCCGCGACGCCGCGCCGACGGTCTCGTTCGATCAGATGAAGAAGGTCATCGAGCGCGACCTCGGCGAGCCGATCTCGAGCACGTTCGCCGACTTCGACTCGGAGCCGATCGCCGCCGCCTCGATCGGGCAGGTCTACCGGGCGTCGCTCCGCGACGGGCGCGAGGTCGCGGTCAAGGTCCAGTATCCGGGGATCGGCGACGCCGTCCGGGCCGACATGAAGAACCTCGGCGTCCTGCTCCGCCTCGCGCGCTCGATCACGCCCGAGCTCGACACGAAGGCGGTCGGCGACGAGATCCGTGAGCGGATCGTCGAGGAGCTGGATTACGAGCTCGAGGCCTCGAACCAGCGGACGATGGCGCGGATCTACGAGGGCCACCCGTTCATCGCGATCCCCGCTGTGATCATGCCGCTCTGCCGCGAGCACGTGATCGTCACCGAGTTCGTCTCCGGGACCGGCTTCGAGGAGATGCGACCCCTGCCCGCGGCCGACCGGGACCGGATCGGCGAGATCCTCTTCCGCTTCTACTTCGGCTCCATGTACCGCTACCGGCGCTTCTCCGGCGATCCGCACCCCGGCAACATGCTCGGCCTCGACGACGGGCGGATCGCGTTCCTCGATTTCGGCCTCTTCAAGTCGATCGACCGTGACGTCGCCGCCCTCGAGCTCGCCTGCCAGCGGGCGACGATCGACGGCGACGCCGTCGGCCTGCACCGGCTGATGAGCGACGCCGGCTTCCTCCCGCGCGGCGACCGGATCGACGCCGACGAGCTGATCGAGTTCGTCCGCGACGGGATCTGGTGGTACACGACCGACGAGTCGATCCGGATCGACCAGGAGGTCGTCAACCGCGCCTTCATCCAGACCACCGACGTCCGTTCGACCCACTTCGACACGGCCCGCCACCAGGACATCGTTCCCGAGCATCTCTTCGGCCGCCGCCTCGAACTGCTGACCCTCGCCGTCCTCGGCCAGCTCGAGGCCGAGGCGAACTGGTACCGGATCGCCTGCGAGTGGATCTACGGCGACGAACCGGCCACCGAGCTCGGTCGCCAGGAGGCCGGCTGGGCCGCCGGCCGCGACTAGGCGGGAGCGAGCTCCGCCACGTCGACCGGCTCGATCTCGCGGCCGAGCTCGCCGGCGAACGCCGACTCGATGCTCGTCGCGAAGGCGCCGACGTCCTGGCCGGCCCGTCGTTCGGCGGCCACCGAGGTCATCCGTGCCGCCTCGATCCCGCAGGGGACGACCCAGTCGAACGGCTGCAGGTCGACGTCGACGTTGACCGCGAGGCCATGTGTGGAAATGCCACGGCTGACGTGGATTCCGATTGAGCCGATCTTTCGGGCCTCGCGGTCCACGGCGGCAAGCTCCTCGTCGGCGGCCTCGACCGTCTCGCCCTGCGGGCCGGGGGTGCCGACGGGGATCGGCGGCCGGCCCGCCGTCCAGACGCCGGTCAGGCCGGCGAATACCTGAGCGGGCACGCCGAAGTCGGCGAGCGCGGCGATCATCACCCGCTCCAGCGACTGCACCCACGCGCGCACGTCGGGCCTGCCGTCGCCGAGGGCCGCGAGATCGACGATCGGATAGGCGACGAGCTGCCCGGGCCCGTGGTAGGTGACGCGCCCGCCGCGATCTGCCTCGGCGACCTCGATGCCCTGCATCCGGTACCAGTCCTCGCCCATCCCGAGCTCGCGCGGGTCGGTCCGGCGGCCCTTCGTGAGAACGGGCGGGTGTTCGAGCAGGAGCAGCGTGTCCTCGACCTCGCCGGCGCCTCGCGCGGCGGCGAGACGGTGCTGCAGCTCGGTGGCCTCGGCGTAGGCGATCAGCCCGAGCCGGCACGAGCGGAGCGGTGGGCGGTCCATCGCCTCAGTCTGGCAGGGGCCGGACGGCGGTCGTCAGCGGACGACGACGCGGCGCCCCGACCAGGCGATCTTCGAGTCGCACTTGCGGTAGCTGATCTTCAGGGTCCCGGTGACGCGCTTCGCCTTCACCCAGGTCCCCTTCCAGACGACGAGGACCGACCCGCGCTTGGCGGGCGTCTTCTCCCGCCACGAGAAGCGGCCCTTCCGCGAGATCGGGATGCTCTCGACGGCGAGCGGGAGCTCGAACCTGTCGCATTCGCCGGCGTCGGGGTAGTAGATGCCGGCGTAGCCCTCGGTCGGGACGATCCGCCGCTTGGTGCCGTCGCTGGCGACCGTGAACGTGCCCGGCTGAAAGATGCCCGATGGCGGCGATGGCTGGGCTTCGTAGGTCCCCGGGCTCGGCTTGACCGCCGCCCCGGCCGTGGGTGCGAACGCGAGGGCGGCGAGCAGCGACAGGGCAGCGAGGAGGGCGGTGACCGCGGCGGCGATCGTCGGTTTCGGGGTGCGTTGCGTCATCGCGGTCGTCAATTGAACCTGATCACGGGCTGTTCAGTGGCCGCTGTGGCCGCTCTCGGCGCGGCGCTTGATGGCGCGGAGCATCCGGTTCACGACGAGGACGTGGCCTCGCGTGCCGACGACGCCGGCCCGGTAGAGGCGCCCCTTGCGGCCGAAGAACTCGGCGCGGGTCTCGAGCCGGACCTGGGAGCGCTGGCCGGGGAGCAGGTCGATCCGGAAGACGACGGCGTACTGGGAGAACCGATGGCGGCCGGCCAGGGCGAGCATGACGGGCTCGATCGCCCTGATGACCGTGAATCCGGGGAGCATGCCGCCGGGGTGATGGAGGTCGCCGTTCGCGACGGTGACGACCGCGCCGAGCCGCTCGGCGTAGCGCTGGGCGTGGCGCCCGTTCAGCGACTGCTCGATCGTCGGGAAGATCGCCTCCCACGAGACCTCGGCGGGAGCATCGACCTCGATCGCGTGCTCGTCGATCGGCGGCAGCTTCTCCAGAGGTACATCGATGGTCCGGGGCTTCGCGGCCCCGTTGACAGCGCTCGCTTCGCTGACGGTCATCGTGCTCCTCACAATGCCAGGAACACCGGCTCCTCAAGTAAGTCGCGCACGCGGGCGAGAAATCTGGCCCCGTCGGCGCCGTAGAGGATCCGGTGATCGCACGCCAGCGTCACCGACATCCGGTGGCCGGGGACGATCTCGCCGTCGCGTACGACCGGCACCTCGTTGATGGCGCCGACCGCGAGGATTCCCGCCTGGGGCGGGTTGATGACGGCGGAGAAGCTCGTCACTCCGAACATGCCCAGGTTCGAGACGGTGAACGTTCCGCCCGAGAGCTCGGGCGGTGTGATCTTCCCGTCGCGCACGCGCTCGGCGAGCTGGCGGCTCTCGACGGCGATCTGACGAAGCCCCTTGGTGTCGGCGTCGAAGACGGTCGGGACGACGAGCGCGTCCTGGGCGGCGACCGCGATCCCGACGTTGACGCGCGAGTACTCCTCGACCTTGCCGTCGCGGTAGGCGCCGTTGGCGCGCGGGAACTCGCGAAGCGCGACCGCGCACGCCTTCACGACCATGTCGTTGAACGACGGCACCACCTCGCCGTCGCCCGATGCGGCCTTGATCCGGCTCCGGGCCTCGACGGCACGCGACATGTCGATCTCCGACGTCAGGTAGAAGTGCGGCGCCGTCGCCTTCGACTCGGCCATCCGGCGGGCGACCGTCTGCTGCAGCTTCGTCAGCCCGACCTCGGTGGCGCTGCCGCGGGCGGTCTCGGGCCGCTCGGCGGTGCCGGGAGGCGGGGCGGTCGGCGGACCGGGAACCTCGGGAGCGGCGCTCGGCGCCGGCTGGGACTCGGCGCCCTCGACGTCGGCCTTGACGATCCGCCCGCCCGGGCCGGATCCGCTCAGGCCGGCGAGGTCGATGCCGCGCTCGCCGGCGATCCGCCGCGCCAACGGCGAGGCCTTGATCCGCTCGCCGGGTGCGCGGGAGGGGGTGGGGGCGGACTCGGGTGCGGCGGGGGCTTCCGCCTGCGCGGGCTCGGATTCGGGCGCCGCCCCTGCTTCAGGGCCGTCCGGCTCCGCGGGCGCTTCGCTCTCCGGCGCGCCGCCGTTGCCGGCAGCGGGTGCGTCCCCCGCATCGCCGACGCGGGCGATGACCTCGCCGATCGGCAGCGTCGCTCCCTCCTCCGCGAGGATCTCGACGAGCGTGCCGGCGACGTCGGCCTCGTAGACCATGTTCGCCTTGTCGGTCTCGATCTCGACGAGCTCGTCGCCGACCGCGACCTCCTCGCCGACGGCTTTCATCCACGACAGGACGGTTCCCTCCTCCATCGAGTCGGACAATCTGGGCATGACGACGTCCGCAGCCATCACCTTGCTCCGATCGTCGTCTCGAGCACGGCGCTGACGATGTGCTCGGGGTGGGGGATGGCGCTCTGCTCGAGCCGCTTCGAATACGGCATCGGGACGTCGGCACCGGTGACGCGCTGGATCGGCGCGTCGAGGTGGTCGAAGGCCTGCTCTTGGATCAGGGCGGCGAGGTTGGCGCCGACGCCGCCGTGCGGCCAGCCCTCCTCGACGATCACGACCCGGTTCGTCTTCCGGACCGACTCGAGGATCGTGTCGAGGTCGAGCGGCCGGAGCGTTCGCGGATCGATCACCTCGGCCTCGATGTCGTGCTCGGAGGAGAGGGTCTCGGCTGCCCGCTGCGCCTCGTGGGCCATCTTCAGGATGCCGACGATCGTCACGTCGCTGCCCTCGCGCCGAATGGCGGCCTTGCCGAACTCGACGATGTGATCGTCGCCCTCGGGAACCTCGCCGCGGATGCCGTAGAGCGTCTCGTGCTCGACGAAGATGACCGGGTTGTCGTCGCGGATCGCCGTCTTCAGCAGGCCCTTGCCGTCGGCGGCGGTCGACGGGCAGGCGACGAGCAGGCCGGGGATCTGCAGGAACATCGCCTCGAAGCTGTGCGAGTGGGTGGGGCCGAGCTGGTGGCCGCCCCCGCCCGGCATCCGGATCACCAGCGGCACCCGCACCTGGCCGTTGAACATGTAGGGGATCGCGGCCGCGTGATTGATGATCTGGTCGAAGGCGAGCAGGGCGAAGTTGACCGTCATCAGCTCGACGACGGGGCGGAGGCCGGCCATCGCTGCGCCGACGCCGGTGCCGACGATCGTGTTCTCCGAGATCGGCGTATCGCGGACGCGACGCTCGCCGAACTGCTTCATCAGGCCCTCGGTGACCTTGAAGGCGCCCTCGAAGACGCCGATGTCCTCGCCCATCAGCAGCACCGACTCGTCCCGCTCCATCTCCTCGCGGAGAGCGGCGTTGAGGGCTTCGCGCATCCGCATCGTCGCCATTACCCGATGCCTCCGGGGCCCTGCTGGCGGCTCGTCTCGGTCTGCTCGTCGTCCTCGAGCTCCTGGGCGCCCTCTTCCTCGGCCTGAGCCTGATCGGCGGGGGCGTCGGTCTCCTCGGCCGGTCCCTCGCCCGACCCGCCCGACGAGCGCGGGTTCTGGCCGCCGTAGGAGGCGCCCGCTTCGTGGAGCTCGCGGACCCGCTCGTCCTCGGCGGCCTCGCGCTCGCGCTCGCCGCGGAACGGGTCCGGCGTCCGCTCGTCGACCGCGTACCAGCCTTCGTGCTCGCCGGCGAAGACGTAGAGGTTGTCGTAGAGCGAATCGAGCGGCGGCTCCGGCGAGGCGTCGGCGAACTCGACCGCCTCGAGCACCTGTGCCTCGACCTCCTCGCGGAGCTTGTCGAGGTCGCCGTCGCCGATCGTTCCCGCCTCGAGGAGGCGCCGGGCGAAGCTCTCGATCGGGTCGCGACGCTGCCACTCCTCGACTTCGTGCTTGTCGCGGTAGACCTCGGGGTCGGCGGCGGAGTGCCCGCGGTAGCGGTACGTGAAGGCCTCGACGAGCGTCGGCTTGCGATCGCGGCGGGCGATCTCGAGATGGTCGGCGACGCACTCGCGGATCGCGACCACGTCCATCCCGTCGACGCGCTCGCCGGGCACGCCGAGGCCCTCGGCCTTGTGAGAGAGGTCGGTGACGGCCGAGTGGCGCTCGATCGCCGTCCCCATTCCGTAGAGGTTGTTCTCCACCAGGAAGACGATCGGCAGGCTCCAGAGCGCGGCCAGGTTCATCGTCTCGCCGAAGTTGCCGGTGTTGGAGGCGCCGTCGCCGAACATGCAGACCGTCGCCTCCTCGGTGCCCTTGTAGTCGGAGGCGAGCGCGAGCCCGGCGGCGATCGGCAGGTTGCCGCCGACGATCCCGTAGCCGCCCATGAAGCGCCGCTCGCCGTCGAAGATGTGCATCGATCCGCCGCGCCCGCGAGCGGTGCCGTCCTCGCGCCCGAACAACTCCGCCATGACGTTCTTCGGGTCGGTCCCGCGGGCGATCGCGTGTCCGTGGGTCCGGTAGGTGCCGATCAGGTAGTCGTCGGCGTCCATCACCGACGTGGTGCCGACGATCGTCGCCTCCTCGCCGATCGCGAGGTGCAGGAAGCCGCCGGCCTTCGCCCGCTGGTACTGACGTCCCGCCTCCTCCTCGAAGCGGCGGATCAGGACCATCTGCCGGAGCAGGTCGCGGCAGGTGTCGGGATCGGGGAGCTCGCGGCCTCGCGAGCTGTTCAGGACGCCCGCCGGGGTCCGTACCTCGCTCGTGTCGTCGTCACTCGCCAACCACCGTCACCTTACCCAAGGGCGACGGTGGCCAACCGTGGCGACGGTGCGGTTAGTTCGCGTAGCGGTGATGGAGCATCAGATCGTTGCCGTCCGGATCGCGGAAGAGGGCCATGTGGCAGACGCCCGTGTCGAACGTGTCGCCGAGGAACTCGACGCCCTTCGCCTCGAGCTCGGCACGCGTCGCCGCGACGTCGTCGACGTGCAGCGCCGGGTGGGCGTTCCGCGAGGGCGCGAACTCGAACCCCATCTTCTCCGGCTCCCAGATGCCGAAGCAGGTGTCGCCGACCCAGAACTCGTAGTCCGATTTGGAATCGGGACGAAGTCCCAGCGTCTCGACGTAGAAGGCCCTTGCACGGTCTGCGTCCTGCGACGGGACGCCGATGAAATCAAGTTTCTCGATCATGCGGCCACCATATCGCCGGTCGGCACCACCTACGAGCGGGCGCGCCGGTACTCGGCGACGTAGTCCGGCTCCGCGAGGCCGTCGAGGAGGCGGTCGTCGGGGATCGGGTCGCCCGCGACCGTGCGCAGCGGCACCGTGCCCGCCCAGATCGGCAGCTCGTAGTCCTCCGGCTCGTCGACCGCGCCGCCGGTCCGGACCTTCGCCGTCGCCTCCTCGATCGGCATCCGCAGGACCGCCGTCGCCTTCAGCTCCTGCGGGGCGGGCTGGCGGGCGTCTTCCCAGCGGCCCGGGATCAACTTGTCCGTGAAGGCGCGGAGCGCCTCGTTCCTCTCGTCCGCGTCCTCGATCCGCTCGGGGCTGCCGAACAGCACGACCGACCGGTAGTTGACCGAGTGGTGGAACACCGAACGTGCGAGTACGAGGCCGTCGACGGTCGTCGCGCTGACGCAGACCTCCCTGGTGGCGGCGCTCCGGAACAGGCGGCTGGCGGATGAGCCGTGGAGGTAGAGGGTCGAGCCGTCGCGGGCGTGCAGGGTCGGGATGACGACCGGGAAGCCGCGGTCGTCGACCAGGGCGACGTGGCAGACGGTCGTCGCATCGAGGATCTCCCCGACGGTCTCGAGGTCGTAGTCGGCTCGGTCGGGCACGCGGTTGACCCGCGACCGCGGTCTCTCACGGGAGGCGCTCATCACGACACCCTCTCAGGGCGGGGCGGCGCGGGTCAATGGACGGTGCGGCGGACCTCAACCGAGGCGCTGTGCCGCGGCGACCGCGTCTTCGAGGCGATCGTCGCCCCAGAAGACCTCGTCGCCGACGACGATGCTGGGAACGCCCGTGACGCCGCGGTCGCCGGCCCGGTCGGTCTCCTCGCGCAGCCGCGACTTCACTGAAGCGCTCCCGGCGGCCTTGGCGATCGCGTTCGGATGCAGCTCGCAGGCGGCCGCCGCGATCGCCACGTTGTCTGGGTCGCTGAGATCGCGGCCGCCGGCGAACGCCTGCCGGAACGCCGCAAGCGCGAACGAGACGGTCCGGCCGATCGACTTCGCATAAGTCGCGACCCGCATCGCGTAGAGCATGTCGCCGGGCCACGGCTCGGGCCAGCGGATCGGCTGTACGGCCTGCGACTGGGCGCGTCGTTCGACCTCGCGCATCCCGGCCTCGCGGGCGTCGGTCTCCGCCCACGACCCGCGATCGAAGCGGGCGAACAGGCCACCGAGCAGGACCGGCTTCCACTCCGGCTGCGCCAGCTCGGCGTCGGCGAACAGGCGGCTGATCCGCTCGGCGGAGAGGTAGGCGTACGGGGAGCCCAGGTCAAAGTAGAAAGGATGACCCCGGGGTCAGATGACTCCGGTGGAATGCTCCGCTTCGCGTCCGCTTCCACCGGTTGGCGCGGTGGAACGGGACGGGATGACATGTGTGTTTCCCCCAGCTGGGGGCTGGGCTTTGCGTCATCGCCGGGGTTCACGCCCCTGACGATATTCGCCCTCAGTCCGGCGGGTTGCCGGCCTGCGACGCCTCCCAGCTCGGCTCGTCCCAGTCGGCGGGGTCGCGGGGCTCGGTGATCCGGATGTGGTTGCCGAACGGATCGCGGATCGCGCAGTCGGTTCCGTAGAAGCGGTCGACGGGCTCATCGATGATGTCGACGCCCTTCTCGACGAGCTCCGCGAACGTCTTCCGGCAGTCGTCGGTCGTTAGGACGAAGCCGAGGCCCATCCCGCCCTTGCTGAGGAGCGACTCGATCTCGGCGACGGACTCCGCGCCGATGAACGCCTCGACGGGTGCCTCGAGGAGGATCTGGAAACCCTCCTGTCCCGGTACGGCGACGGTCAGCCACCGCATCGGCCCCATTTCGACGTCGGTGCGGACCTCTAGTCCGAGTTTGCCGACGTAGAAGTCGACGGCGGCGTCCTGGTCGGTGACATAGATGCTTGCGTGTGAGATGGAATCGATCATGGGTTCAACCTAGCCCTGTGTGGGCCGCCCCGCTTCTCGAAAAGTGCTCGATGGCCGCGTCCACGCCCGGGTCACGCAGGCGGGCACCCGCGACCGTTCCAGCGGCCGGTTGCGCTGCCGGTACGCGCTCGGGCTGCAGCCGACGATCTCGGCGAAGGTCTTCGAAAAGGAGCCGAGGCTGACGAATCCGACCTCGAGGCAGATGTCGGTGATCGGCGTATCGCCTTCGCGCAGGAGCGTCATCGCCCGCTCGATCCGGCGGCGCTGCAGGTAGCGGTGCGGCGTCTCGCCGAACGCCCCGCGGAAGCTGCGGATGAAGTGGGCGCGTGAGACGTGGGCCGAGCGCGCCAGTGCCTCGACGTCGAGGGCCTCGGCGTAGCAGCGGTCGATCAGGTCGCGCGCCCGCAGCAGGCGCCGGTTGTCGTCTAGGCGTGGATGGCCCACTTGTCGATCGCTCGCGCCGCCTCGGGGATGGCCTCGGAGATCGTCGGGTGCGGGTGGATGATGCGCTGGAGCTCCTGGTAGCCGCCCTCGAGGTCCTTGACGGCGACGAGCTCGGCGATCATGTCGCAGGCCCGGTTGCCGACGATGTGGGCGCCGAGGATCTCGCCGTACTTCGAGTCGACGACGAGCTTGACCATGCCGTCACGGTCGTCGTAGACCGAGCCGGCGCCGACGCCGCCGAGCTTGAACTTGGCGGTCTTGACCTCGTGGCCGGCCTCCTTGGCCTGCGCCTCGGTCAGGCCGACGCTGCCGACCTGGGGGTGGCAGAAGGTGGCGCCGGGGATGGCGTCGCGGTCGACCGGGTGGATCTCCTGGCCGGCGATGGCCTCGGCGGCGACGATGCCCTCCTCCTGCGCCTTGTGCGCGAGCGCGGGGCCGGGGGTGAGGTCGCCGATCGCATAGATGCCGTCGACCGAGGTCTTCTGGGAGTCGTCGACCTCGATCTTGCCCTCGTCGCCGAGCTTCAGACCGGCCTCGTCGAGGCCGAGTGCGGAGACGTCGGCGCCGCGGCCGCCGGCGATGACGAGGTAGTCGACCTCGGCGGACTGGTCGCCGTAGCTGAACTTGACGGAGTCGGAGCCCGCCTCGACGTTCTCGACGCGGGCGCCGGTCACGATCTCGATGCCCTCTTTCTTGAAGGCGCGCTCGACGACTCGAGCCATGTCCTTGTCCTCGGCGGGGAGGATCTGGTCGAGCATCTCGAGCAGCGTCACCTTCGTCCCGAAGCGGGCGTAGGCGGAGGCGATTTCGGCCCCGGACGCGCCGGCGCCGACGACGGCCAGCGTTTCCGGCAGCTCCGGCAGCGACCAGGCGCCCCAGGTGTCGAGGATCCGGCCGCCGAACTCAGTGCCGGGAATCGGCAGCGCGACGGAGCCGGTCGCGAGGATCACGTTCTTGGCCTCGTAGACGTCGTCGCCGACCTTGACGTTGCCGTCGGCGGTCAGCGAGCCCTCGCCGGAGATCTGCTCGATCTTGTGGTTCTTGAAGAGGCCGGCGACGCCGCCGGTCAGGCCCTTGCGGACCTCCTCGCGGCGCTCGTGGAGCTTGCCCATGTCGATCGTGATGTTGTCGGCGACGATGCCGATCGACTCGCCGTTCTTGGCCTGCTCGTAGATCTCGGCGGTGCGGAGGAGCGTCTTCGCGGGGATGCAGGCGTAGTTGAGGCAGCGACCGCCGGTCTCGTCCTTCTCGACGACAGCGGTCTTGAGCCCGAGCTGGGCCGCGCGAACGGCGGCGTGGTAGCCCCCGGGTCCGGTGCCGACGACGATCAGGTCATAAGTGGATTCAGCCATGCGGGCGACTCTACATCAGCTTCGCCGCCGCCCCGGGGCGCGAATCAGAGGCCGTCGCGGCCGTCCGGGGAGGGCATCTGGATCCGGGCCAGCGCCTTGACGGTGAACCAGAAAAGGGTTGCCGCAATCGCCAGTACGAGGAACGTCGAGAGCGCCTGGAAGATGGACGTGGCCGCAATCAGCGTGATGAAGGCGCCGATCATGATGATCGCCATGATCGCCTGGAACCCGAGCACCGCCCAGTAGCGGGAGCCGAGCATGCCCGCACCCATCACCGCGAAGAGGATCGCCGGCGGGAAGACCTGGAAGGCGCTCGGGCGCTCCTCGATGTCGGTGTTGCCGACCTGCACCTCGACGCCGGCGAGCCAGGCGATGACGATGCTCGCGGCGATCAACAGTGAGAGGACAGCGCCGATCGTGACGACGAGCGGGCGCTCGCCCTCCTCGAGCGGCTCCAGCGCCTCGCGGGCCTGCTGGTTCTTGATCTCCGAGCGGCTCGGACCGCGCGCCTCGGCGGCGGCGGCGAGATCGGTCGCGGACGGCTCACCAGGGGCGCCGATCGCGTCGCCGGGGACGGAGCCGTTCGCCGCGTCCTCCTCCCCGCCGGGGAAGGCGCTGCTGCGGCCCTTGCGCTTGCGACGCTCGGCGCGCTTGCGCTCGCGACTGCTCACGGCCGGACCTGGTCGAAGGTCTCGAGGGCCTTCTTGAGGCTCGCCGCGACGGCCTCCGGCTCCTCGGCGTCGCGGATTGCGCGGACGACGACGACGCGGCGGGCGCCGGCGGCGATCACGACCGCGAGGTTGCCGGGCTCGATCCCGCCGATCGCGAACCAGGGCAGGGCCGAACGGGCGGCGGCGAGCTCGACGTACTCGACGCCCGCGGCGGGGCGGCCGGGCTTGGTCGGCGTGGCCCAGATGGGGCCGACGCTGATGTAGTCGGGGCGGGCGTCGTCCTCCGCCTCGTGTGCGGCCTCGAGATGCTCGGAGGAATGGGTCGAGAGACCGACGAGCGCATCCGGCCCGGCCAGCCGCCTCGCCTCGGCGACGGGCGTGTCGTCCTGGCCGACGTGGACGCCATCCGCCGCGCACTCGGCGACCAGGTCGGGCCGGTCGTTGATCAGAAAGAGGGCATCGTGGCGGTCGGCGGCGGCGCGGAAGATCGGCGCGGCGGCGCGGATCCGGTCGTCGTCGGCGTCCTTGTCGCGAAGCTGAATCAGGTCGACGCCCCCGGAGAGGGCGGCCTCGAGGAGCGATTCCAGCGCCTCCGGATCGTCGCCGCCTTCGCAGACGAAGTAGAGGTGGGATCCGTCGAGCTTGTCGGTGGGGCGCGGCATCGCGTCGCAAGCGTAGATAACCCCCGCGGGCGACGGGGCGGGCGGCGCTACGATCCGGGTTGTCAACGGGAGCCGGAAGCGACCGGCTGAGAGGGTGGCTGGCGCCGCCGACCGTCCGAACCTGATCCGGGTCGTGCCGGCGCAGGGATGGACGATCCCGCCCCCCGGCAACCGACTGGAGGCGAGTTCGTAGCGTGGCCGGAGAGGAACAGAGGCGAATCGGGGGAGCGGACCTGCTCGTCGTCGGCGCCGGGCTGATCGGCCTCTCTTGCGCGCTCGAGGCCGCGCGCGGCGGCCTCGAGGTTCTGGTCGTCGATGCCGGTCGGGCCGAGCGGGCGTCCGAGGTCGCGGCCGGGATGATCGCCCCGGTCGGCGAGGCGAGCTGGGGGGAGGAGGCGCTGCTCGCGGCGGCGCTCGACTCGGCGGAGCGCTGGCCGGCGTTCGCCGCGGCCCTCGAGGCCGAAAGCGGCAGGCCGGTCGGCTATCGGCGCTGCGGCGCCGTCCACGTCGCTCTCGACCGCGATGAAGCGGCGGAGCTGCGCCGTGTCCATGAGCTCCACGGCGAGCTCGGGCTCGACTCGGAGTGGCTGACGGCCGGCGGCTGCCGCCGCCTCGAGCCGGGGCTGACCACCGACGTCGCCGCTGGGTTCGAGGCTCCGGGCGAGGCTGAGGTGGACCCGCGGATCGTCCTCGAGGCGCTCCGGGTCGCGTGCGACGCGAACGGCGTCGGGATCGTGCAGGGGACCGTCGCGGGCATCCTCGTCGACGGCGCCGGGGCCGTCCGCGGCGCCGCCGTCGACGATGCCGAGGTGGAGGCCCGACGGGTGCTGCTCGCCGCCGGGGCGCGGATCGGGGCCGCCGCACCCTCCGGCGTCGAGGTGCCGGTCCGGCCCATGAAGGGCGAGATCATCAGGCTGCGGGCCCGGAGCGGGGAGGAGCCGTGCGAGCGGATCATCGCCAGCGAGCGGGTCTACGTCGTCCCGCGGGCCAATGGCGAGGTGGTCGTCGGGGCGACCGTCGAGGACCGGGGGTTCGACCTCCGGGTCACCGCCGGCGGCGTCTACGAGCTGCTTCGCGAGGCCTACCGGGCGCTGCCGGAGATCGCCGAGCTGGAGCTCGTCGGATGCAGCGCCGGGCTGCGCCCGACGACCCCCGACAACGCGCCGGTCATCGGCGAGGCGGGCGTGGAGGGGCTGCTGATCGCCGGCGGGCACCACCGCAACGGCGTCCTGCTCGCGCCCTTCACCGCGGCTGCGATCGGAGCGGCGCTCCGGGGCGAGGCGGCGCCGGCGCCGGCCGCCGCGCTCTCGCCGTCGCGCTTCGCGGCCAGCGGGGCAGCGCGATGATCGTCGAGCTGAACGGCCGCGAGGTCGATCTCGCCGAGGATGCGACGGTCGCCGACGCCGCACGGGCGGCCGGCATCGACCCGGAGCGCCGCGGGATCGCGATCGCGCTCGACGGCGAGGTCGTCCCTCGCGGCGAGCTGCCGACGACGCGGCTCGAGGCCGGCCAGCGGGTCGAGGTCGTCGAGGCGATCGGGGGAGGGGCGCGATGACGGCGAGTGAGGGCGGGTTCGAGCTCGGTGGGCGCAACTGGGGCTCTCGGCTGATCGTCGGCACCGGCGGCTTCCGCTCCCACGAGGACCTCGAGCGGGCGCTCGTCGCCTCCGGGACCGAGATCGTCACGGTCGCCCTCCGCCGGGTCGACCCGGGGTCGGAGGGGACGCTGCTCGACGTGATCGAGCGGCTCGGGCTCTTCGTCCTCCCCAACACGGCCGGCTGCTACACGGCCCGCGACGCCGTCCGCACGGCCCGGCTGGCACGCGAGGCGTTCGGCACCGACTGGATCAAGCTCGAGGTGATCGGCGACGACCGCACCCTCCTGCCCGACGCCACCGAGCTCGTCGAGGCCGCCGAGCAGCTCGTCGACGAGGGATTCACCGTCCTCCCCTACACGACCGACGATCCGGTGCTCGCCCGCCGCCTTGAGGCGATCGGCTGCGCCGCCGTGATGCCGCTCGGCTCGCCGATCGGCTCCGGCGCCGGCATCCGCAACCCGTACAACATCCGGATCATCGTCGAGGCTGCCGGGGTGCCAGTGATCCTCGACGCCGGAATCGGCACGGCCTCCGACGCCGCACTCGCCATGGAGCTGGGCTGCTCCGGCGTCCTCCTCGCCAGCGCCGTCTCGCGCGCCGCCGACCCGGCGCTCATGGCCGGAGCGATGCGCGACGCCGTCGCCGCCGGCTGGGCCGCCCGCCACGCCGGCCGCATCCCGACCCGCCTGCACGCCCAGGCCTCCTCGCCCGAAGAGGGCCTAGCGGAGCTCTCGTGACCGAGCCGGGGAAGGTGCCGCCCTCGGGCACGACCGGACCGGGACGACCGGTCGTCTGGCTCGCCCGCCACGGCGAGACGGAGTGGAGCCGCACCCTCCGCCACACCGGCCGCACCGACCTGCCGCTCACCGCCGAGGGGGAAGCCGAGGCCAGGGCCCTCCACGACCCCCTCGCGACCGTCGACTTCCACCGCGTCCTCTGCAGTCCGCTCTCCCGCGCCCGCGAGACCTGCGAGCTCGCCGGCCTCGGTGACCGCGCCGAGCTCCGCGACGACCTCCTCGAGTGGGACTACGGCGACTACGAGGGCCGCACGAGCGCCGACATCCACACCGACCGCCCCGACTGGCTCCTCTGGACCGACGGCTGCCCCGGCGGCGAATCACCCGCCGAGGTCAGCGCCCGCGCCGACCGCGTCATCGACGAGCTCCTCACCATGGACGACGGCGTCCCCGGCGGCACCACCGTCGCCGTCTTCGCCCACGGCCACATCCTCCGCGTCCTGGCTGCCCGCTGGCTCGGCCTCCCGCCCGCCGACGGCAAGCTTTTCGGCCTCGGCACCGCGACCCTCAGCCGGCTCGGCTGGGAGCACGACTACCGGGTCATACAGCGCTGGAACGCCCCGGTCTAGGTCCCTCGTTCGCCTCGTCCCCGTCGACGAGCCGGAGCTGGGCAGGCGGAGCCGGGGGCGGCTCGGATGTTGACCTCGGCGCTCGCTCGACGCCGACCCACGCCTCGCCCCACTTCGCCCCCGGCGGGGGCGAGGGGATCAGCCCGGCCTCGATCTCGCCGTGGCAGTTCGCACAGACGAGCACGCACTTGGTCGCCTCCTCCCGGAGCGAGTCGAGTGACTTTCCGCTCGCCGTGGTCAGAGAGAAGCTCTTCTTGGACGGCTCCACGTGGTGGAAGTGCAGGTTCACGACCGTCCTGTCGTAGCCGCAGACGGCGCACCCTCCTCCGGCTTCTTCAACGAGGATGCGCTTGACCTTCTGGTGCCGCCTCGTCACCGCCTCGCCGAGGCAGCGCTTGCAGATCCAGCGGTAGCGGCCACCTCCCGCCCCGTAGTTGCCGAACTCGACATCTCCGTGATGGCGGCAATGCCGCACCTCCACGGGCCGAGTCCGGACCCGTGCCGGCGGTCGCCCCGAGTTCACCAGTTGGGGCTTGGGCGGGGGTTTCCGGCGAGGCGGCATTGCGAACATATGTTCGCATCAGGATCGGACGTATTTCGCTTCTTTGAAGTGCCAGACTTAGGCGGCCCCCGTAGCTCAGTTGGCTAGCAGCAACGGACTTTTAATCCGGAGGTCGTCGGTTCGAGTCCGACCGGGGGCACTCTCAACCCCACCGAAATGCCCTACCGGATGGATCCGGCTTCGCGCTACCGGCCCGCACGGGAACGTGCCCCCGCCCCCGGCGCCCCTACTTCTTCTTGACCTTCGCCTTCTTCGTCACCTTGACGGTTTCGCCCTCGTAGCCGGTCACCTTCAGCGTCACCACGTACTTGCCCGGCTTCGCGTAGCGATGCTTGAGCTTGAAGCTGCCGTCGCCCTTCGGCGTCACCTTCGAGCGGCTGCCGTCGCCGTAGCTGACGGTCGCCGAAACGACGCCGCCGGGGTCGGTGGCCGTCCCACGGATCTTCGACTTCTTGCCGACCTTGACCTTCTTGACGCTCTTCAGCTTCGCCGCCGGCTTCGTCTTCGCCAGCTTCAGCGAGTAGGCGCCGCGCCCGTGCGTAGCCGCGAAGAGCGCCCGGCCACTGTCGGACACGGTCAGCCCGTATGTGGCCACCTTCGGCAGCCCCTTGCCCGCCTCGACCCACTGCTTCGAGCCGGAGGGCAGCTCGAGGACGCCGAAGTCGGTCGCCGCGAACAGGTTCCGGTTGTTGCCGTAGAGCGCGATGCCGGTGATCGGCTGATCGCCGAGGTTCGAGGACCGGTCCTTGAACTTCGCCTTGTGGGTGTCGGGGTCGTAGGTGACCTCGAAGACATGGCCCGGCGTGTTCGGCGTGTAGGCGTCGTAGCCGGTGTAGGAGACCCACGCGTGGTTCGGGTCGAGCGGATCGATCGCGATCCCGGTCACGAACCGCCCCGGCGTCTTCGTTCGTGTCGATGCGCCGGAACGAGACCGAGCCCGGCACGTCGTCGGCGTTGCTCGTCACGAACAGCCGCCCGGTGCGCGTCGCCGCCCACAGGGTCCCGTCGTCGGACGGCGCCCGCTCGGTGGCCACGACGTAGTCGCCGGCGCGGCTGTTGCCGTAGGCGGTGCTGGTCAGGTCGCCGCCCATCTCCACCCAGTCGCCGCACGGCTGCTCGCGGAACGGATCGAGCGCGACGGCGAGACAGCCGTTGTCGATCAGCTCCTGCTCGTCGCCGCCGTTGTCGTCGGTGCGCCAGACGTGCTGCATGCCGGTGAAGAGCCGGCCCTTCGTGGTCGGATCCACCTCGAACGGGGTGTAGAACGACCGCGCCTCGTCGCTCAGCTGCAGCGGGTCGTAGATGTCCAGCCATGTCTTCGGATCGTCGGCCTGGAAGTTCACCTCCGGCGTCGCGTCGTAGTAGTTGTGGAAGCGGACCTGCCCGCGCCCGAAGCCCGATTGGCCGCCGTCGCCGCCGACCGTCTCGAACCAGCGGTCCGCCTGCGAGCGCGACGAATCGAACGACCACGTGCCGTTGTCCTGGGTGCCGCCGAAGATCTGCGACGACGGGTTCGAAGGATTGACCGACAGCGACTGGAACTGCAGCGTCCGCAGCCCGTCGTTGACCGGCACGATCGAATCCGGGACCGCCGAAAGCAGCATCTGGCAGAGCGCCAGATCGTCGGCCTCGAGCGGCTCCTCGGTGCCGTCGCCGTCGTAGTCCCACGTCCGCTGCGCGCACGACGACGACTGATCCTGCGTGCTCGACAGGTCGACGCGCGTGACGCCGCCGTCGCCGCCGATGAAGGCGATGTTGCCGTTGTCGGCGAACGCCGCCGCCCGCAGGTCGGGATGGATGCCCGCCTTCACGTTCCAATCGGTCGGCGGGTTGTCCAACACGGCCGTCATGTCTTGCCACTCGATGCCCGGCACGGCGCCGCCCGCGTTCGTCGACCTGATCACGGCGCGGCCGTTCGAGCGCGGCGGCAGCCCGAGCCCGTCGCGGTCATAGACCTTGAGCTCGTCGTAGTTCATCGAGCCCAGGTACCAGACGTCGGAGGCCGGAGCGCCCGGCGGGTGGGCGACGAGGCTGTCGTAGCTGCACTGCCCGTTCTGGCAGTAGTTGTAGACGGCGAAGCCCGGGTCGGCCGGGTCGTCGCTCGACAGCTCGACGAAGCCGTTGCCCGTGTTGAAGGTGTCGCCCATCGGGTCGGTCGGCGGCAGCATCCCGTCCGGGTCGCCGGCGATCGCGGCGATATCGTCGTTGCGCCAAGCGCGCGGGAACGGCGTCTCGTCATCGCCGTCGACGGCCCAGTCGTCGGAAGCGTCGCCGACGAACATCCGCGTCGTCGCGCCGGTGTCGACGAGGTCGAACTCGGTCTCGTCGCCGGTCGAGTCGCCGACGAACTCGTCGCCGGTCAGGTCGTTCTGGTTCATCGTGTGGAAGACCTGCTCCCACGTCGGGTTGCCGGCCGATTGGTCGGCGCGCCAGATCCCGTAGCCGAAGACGGCGGCGTAGAGCTGATCCGGATCGTTCGGGTCGATGATCAGCTTCGAGATACCGCCCTGGAAGAAGTCGACGCCCGTCGACGGCGGCGTCGGGTCGGGCAGCGCCTTCCCTGCCAGGTCCTCCTCGAGGGAGAACGTCTGGCCGCCGTCGGTCGACCTGTAGACGCCGAGCGTGGGGGCGTCCGGCGGCGTCCGGCGGCCGCCGTTCACCGACGACGAGCCGTGGCGGGCCAGCGCCGTGCCGATGTAGATCGTGTCCGGGTCGGTCGGGTCGACGGCGATCGCGCCGATCGAGCGGTTGATCGCGACGTCCTCGCTGCCGGGGACCTGCGTCCATGACGCGCCGAAGTTCGTCGACTTGAAGAGACCGAGCCCGGCCTCGGAGTCGCTGGAGCCGTTCGGCTCGCCGGAGCCGGCGTAGAGGACGCCGTTGGCGTCGTCGTAGTAGAGCGAGCCGAAGGCGGTCGTCGGAAGGTCGTTCGGCGGCGCCTGCCAGTTGACCTGGGCGGCGAGGGCGTCATTGGTGTGCCAGATCCCACCGCCCGCAGCGGCCACGGCCATGCTGCAGTCCCCGGGCACGCAGGCGGGGTCGATCGCCATCGCGGCAACGCGGCCGGACTCCTCGGTGGACGGGCCGGTCTGCGTGTCGGGGTCGAAGAACTGCGACGGCTCCCCGGGAACCTTGGGCGTGAACGGCCCGAGCTCCTTCCAGTTCGTCTTCGTCCGTGCGGCGCGGAGGGCGGCCGGATCATCGAAGGCGGATGCGGACGGTTCGGCGGGGATCTGCTGGAAGGCGCGCAGCGTCTTCTCGGCCCGCGCGTCGTCGACGTAGTTGCGCGGGTAGGCGCGGTTGGCGACGGCTTCGGCGGCGGGGCTCCGCGGACCTCCGCGCTCGGCCTCGCCGCTCGACGGCTCCTCGCCGGGCTCCTCGAACAGCGCCCGGCGCTCGAAGCCCTCCTTGGCGATCTCGTGCAGCGCGTTCTCGACCGGGACGGCCTCTTCGGATGCGTTCTCTTCACCCGAGTTGCCGCAGCCCGAGGCGGCCAGCGTCGCGACCGCGACCAGTAGGGCGGCGAACATCGCCGCGAGCAGTCGTAGGCCGGCACCGCGCTTCGTCATCTCGCCTCCCGAGATCGTTGGACCGGTTCAACCTACGCCTCTGCTCCGGGCCCCGCAAGCGACTGCGAATTCACGGAAGCCCGGTGAGCTGTCGAGCCTCAGCGGTCCTCGACCACGACCCCGCCGATCTCGACGAACCCGTCGTCGATCGGGCGGGCGTGGATCACCGAGCCGCGACCCTGGCGGACCTCGATGGCCCGGCCGAGCAGCGCGGAGAGGGGAAGGGCGGCCGAGCCGGTCGCCTCGTCCTCGCCGATCCCGACCTCGGCGACGAAGCTGCGCGCCCTGACGATCCCCGCCGCCTCGTCGACCCAGGCCCAGCAGTATCGGAAGCCGTCCGCCTCGACGGGCAGCTCGTCGACCTCGGCGGGCGACCCGTAATCGGTGATCTCCCAGTCCGGGCACCACTCCGGCCGCGCCGCCACCCAGGTGAGCGGACCCTCGCGACGGACCGGCACCTCGCCGGCCGGCGGGCGCAGGACGTCGATCGCGAAGCCCTCTCCGTGGAGCATCCACGCGGTGCCGACGCTCGGATGGCCGGCGAACGGCAGCTGCACCTCGGGCGTGTAGATCTCGATCCTGCCGCGACGAGCGTCGTCGACGAACACCGTCTCCGAGTAGCCGAGGTGGCGGGCGAGCGCCTGGCGGTCGTCGGGCGGGACCGACGGGCCGTCGAGGACGACGCCGAGCGGGTTGCCGTGCGTGTCGCCGGGCCCGCAGAAGACGCGCGGCACGCGGACCTCGATCTCCGGCGGCTTCGCCATCCGGGAGCCCCTAGCGGCCGTTCCGCTCGCGGTGCGAGCACCCGGGCCAGCAGCAGGGGCGGCGCATGCCCTCCTCCAGCTCCTCGCGGGTGCGGCGGATGCGCCGCTCGCGGGTCGGCTCCCGCTTCGCGTCCTCGACCCAGCAGATGAACTCGTTGCGGGCCAGGGGCGTGATGTCCAGCCACGCGTCCATCGCGACGGCGCTCACCTGCAGCCCCTCGAGCAGGTCCGCGGGCAGCTCGTGAACCGTCCCGCCGGGTACCGCCCCGTCGCCCGTCGCCTGCCCGCTGCGCTGACTCGCCTCGGCCACGACGCCCTCAGTGACGGAAGTGCCTGCGCCCGGTGAAGACCATCGTCACGCCCGCCTTCTCGCACGCCTCGACGACCTCGGCGTCCCGCTTCGAGCCGCCGGGCTGGACGACCGTCCGGGCGCCGGCGTCGACCGCTGCCTGGGGGCCGTCGGCGAAGGGGAAGAAGGCATCGGAGGCGACGACGCAGCCGTTCAGCCGGGCGTCGGCCTCGTCGCCGAACGCCTCGCGGCACTTCTCGATCGCGAGCCGCACCGAGTCGACGCGGCTCATCTGGCCGGCGCCGATGCCGATCGTCTGCCGGCCCTTGGCGAGGACGATCGCGTTCGAGCGGACGTGCTTGCAGACCTTCCAGGCGAACGCGATGTCGAGCCACTCGAGCTCGCTCGGCTCGCCGCCCGTCTCGACCGTCATCCCCTCGCGGTCGCGGCCCGCCGAGTCGAGCTGCTGGACCAGCATCCCGCCGCGGACGCGCTTCATGTCGAGGTCGGAGCGCTCCTGGCGCTGCTCGGTGTCCTCGAGGATCCGGATCGCCTGCTTCTGCTGGAGGATCTCCATCGCCCCGCCCTCGTAGCCGGGTGCGATCAACACCTCGACGAAGTTCTCGTGGAGGCGCGCGGCGAGCTCCTCGTCGATCGGCCGGTTCAGGGCGATCACGCCGCCGTAGGCCGACACGGGGTCGCAGGCGAGGGCCTTCTCGTACGCGTCGAGCGCCTGCTCGCCCTCGGCGGCGCCGCAGGGGTTGTTGTGCTTGACGATCACGCAGGCCGGGCCGTCGAGGTCGGCGAGCAGGCCGCGGGCCGAGTCGAGATCGAGGACGTTGTTGAAGGAGAGGTCCTTGCCGTGCTCCTGCGAGACCCGGCTGAGCACGTGGGCCCGGGCACCGACCTCGGTGTAGAGCGCAGCTCGCTGGTGCGGGTTCTCCCCGTAGGACAGCTCGATGAACTTCTCCATCGAGACCGTCTGGTGGGTCGGGAAGTCCTCGTAGCGCTCGCCGAACCAGCGGCTGATCGCCGCGTCGTAGCGGGCGGTCGTCGCGAACGCCTCGTTGGCGAGCCAGTGGCGCGTGCCGGGCGAGATCGCGCCGTCACCTTCCTCGAGCTCGGCGAGGACGGCGTCGTAGCTCTCCGGCCGGACCACCACGGCCACGTAGCGGTGGTTCTTGGCGGCGGCGCGGATCATCGTCGGCCCGCCGATGTCGATGTTCTCGATCACCTCGGCGTCGGTCGCGTCGCGGCGGCCGACGGCCCGCTCGAACGGGTAGAGGTTGGTGCAGACCAGGTCGATGGTCTCGATCCCCTCGCTCTCGAGGGTCGCGGAGTGCTCGGGGTCGTCGCGAACGGCGAGCAGGGCGGCGTGGAGGCGGGGGTGAAGCGTCTTGACGCGGCCGCCGAGGATCTCCGGGGCGCCGGTCAGCTCCTCGACCGTGCGGACGGCGATGCCGCCGTCGCGAAGCGCGGCCGCGGTGCCGCCGGTCGAGACGATCTCGACGCCGAGCGCCTGCAGGCCCTGCGCGAACTCGACGACGCCGCTCTTGTCGGAGACCGAGATCAGCGCCCGCTTGATCGGCAGCGGCTCCGGCTCGCGCTCGTTCGCTGGGTTCGCGGCGATCGTCGGCTCGCTCATCGCTCCTCGATCCTGACCAGTCGGGGGTTGTCGGGGTCGACTTCGACCGCGCCGTCGGCGATCAGCTCGATCGCGCGGGGCAGCAGCTCGTGCTCGATGGCGTGGATCTCCTCGGTCACCTCGTGCACCGGGCGAGTGTATGTGAGCTCGATCGGGCGCTGCAGGAGGATCGGGCCGGTGTCGACGCCCTCGTCGACGAAGTGGACGGTCACCCCGGTGACGCGGACGCCGTGGGCGATCGCCTGCCCGATGGCGTCGAGGCCCGGAAAGGCGGGAAGGAGGGCGGGGTGGACATTGATGACCCGGTTGCGGAACCGGCGGATGAAGCCGTCGCTGAGCAGCTGCATGTAGCCGGCGAGGACGACGAGCTCGCACCCGATCCCCTCCAGCCAGTCGCCGATCGCCTCGTCGCGCGCGCCGCGGTCGGGGAAGTCGGCGGTCGGGAAGACCGCGCTCGGCACACCGGCCGCGGCGGCGCGCTCGAGCGCCCGGGCGCCCGGCTTGTCGGAGGCCACGCCCGCCACCTCGACCTTGCCGCGGCCGTGCAGGCGGTCGAGGATCGCCTGCAGGTTCGTGCCGCTGCCGGAGGCGAGCACCGCGATCCGCAACGGCGCGCCCTCGCGCCGCGGCGCCTCTCCTTCCGCCCGCGCCTCGCTCAACTCAGGAGGTGCCGGCGGGGACCGTCGTCAGCTGCTCGAGCGCGAACTTGCCGTTGGCGTTCTCGCCGAGGGGGTAGCGGCCCGTGAAGCAGGCGTCGCAGTGGTCCTCGGCGGGCGTACCGATCGCCTCGTAGACGCCGTCGAGCGACAGGTAGGCAAGCGAGTCGGCGCCGACGTGGTCGGCGATCTCGTCGATCGTCCGCTCGTGGGCGACCATCTCCTCGCGACTCGACATGTCGACGCCGTAGTGGCAGGGGAAACGGATCGGCGGCGCCGAGATCCGCAGGTGCACCTCGAGCGCCCCGGCGTCGCGGAGCATCCCGACGATCTGGCGGGTCGTGTTGCCGCGGACGATCGAGTCGTCGACGACGACGACCCGCTGGCCGCCGACGATCTCGGGAAGCGGGTTGAACTTCATCCGCAGTCCGTGCTTGCGCAGCTCCTGCCCGGGCTGGATGAACGTCCGCGCGACGTAGCGGTTCTTGATCAGCCCGTCGTCCTTGGGCAGCCCCGACGCGCGCGAGAAGCCCGATGCGGCCGGGTTCCCGGAATCGGGGACGGAGATGACGAGGTCGGCGTCGACCGGGGCCTCGCGCCAGAGGATCTCGCCCATCCGGCCGCGGACCTGCTGCAGCACCCGGCCCTCGAGCCGGCTGTCGGGGCGGGAGAAGTAGATGTGCTCGAAGACGCAGTGCGACTTCTTCTTCGGCTTGACCGCCTGGCGAACCTCGAGGCCGCGATCGCTGAGCGAGACCATCTCGCCGGGGTTGATCTCCCGCATCAGCTCGGCGCCGACGATGTCGAAGGCGCAGCTCTCGGAGGCGACGAGGAAGTCGGACCCGAGGCGGCCGAGCGACAGCGGGCGGACGCCGCTCGGATCGCGGAAGGCGCAGATGCCGCTCTTCGTCATCACGACCGTCGAGTAGGCGCCCTCGAGTCGCGGCATCGTCTCGACCACCGCGTCCTCGATCCGCTTCTCGGGTGAGGAGGACAGGAGGGCGGCGATGATCTCCGAGTCGGACGTGCCGCGGAACGAGATGCCGCGCTCGCGGAGCTCGGCGTAGAGCTCGACGGCGTTCGTCAGGTTGCCGTTGTGTGCGAGCGCGACCTCGCGGCCGTCGTCGCGCCAGACCGGCTGCGTGTTCTCCCAGGCGCCGCCGCCGGTCGTCGAATAGCGGACGTGGCCGATCGCCATCGTCCCGGCGAGGCCCTGCAGCTTCTCCTCGTCGAAGACCTGCGAGACGAGGCCGAGGTCGCGAAGGGTCATGATCATCCCGCCCTCGCACGTGGCGATGCCCGCCGACTCCTGGCCGCGGTGCTGGAGGGCGTAGAGCCCGAAGTAGGTCAGCCGCGCGACATCGTGTCCGGGCGCGTAGACGCCGAACACGCCGCATTCATCGCGGGGTCCGTCGCGGTCGTCGAGGAGCGACTCGCTCAAGAAGAAGTTGGCCTTCCGGATCGACTTCGTCAGGGATCGACGCAGAACAGGTCCTGCAGCGCAAGGCTAGCAGCGCCGGGAGCCGGTACCTCGCGCGCCGCTCAGGCAGGCGCCGAATCCATGAGCGCGCCGAGCGACCGCCATGCCGCGGCCGCGTCGGCGACGCCGACCGAGACCGCGAGCGGCCCGGCCGCGATCTTGATCTCCTCGCCCTCGGCGACGCCGATCAGGGTCGCCGTACCGGCCTCGAGCAGCCGCGCGATCGCGGAGACCTCGCCGGCGAGCACGAACCCTCCGGGCCCCTCGCCGAACAGCCATGCCTCCGGGTCGCCGTCGCCGATCAGCGGGCCGATGTCGACCTGGAGGCCGACGCCGCCGTCGATCGCGCACTCGGCGAGCGCGCAGGCGAGGCCACCGTCGCTGACGTCGTGGGCGGTGTGGAGGAGGCCGTCGCGGACCGCCTCGCGCACCTCGGTGATGGCCGTCCTGACCGCGCCGATCTCGAACTCGCCGAGGCCGGGACCGAGCTCGCCGCGCTGCTTGGCCAGCTGCGAGCCCGCCAGCGACGGCGCGAACGGGCCTGCGAACGCGATCGCGTCGCCGGAGCGGAGGGCGGCGGTGGGCAGTCCCTCTGCGGAGGGGAGCTCGCCGACCATGCCGACGACCGGCGTCGGGTAGATCGGACCGCGATCGGTCTCGTTGTAGAGGGAGACGTTGCCGCCGACGACGGGCACGCCGAGCTCGGTGCAGGCGTCCGCGAGCGCCTGGGTGGAGCGGTCGAGCTGCCAGGCGACGATCGGCTTCTCGGGGTTGCCGAAGTTCAGGCAGTTCGTCAGCCCGAGCGGCTCGGCGCCGACGCAGGCGAGGTTCTGGGCGCACTCGAGGACCGCCTCGACGGTGCCGGCGTAGGGGTCGCAGCCGACCCGGCGGCCGCTGCCGTCGATCGAGACCGCGATCGCCGTGTCGGCGTCGGGGATCTGCAGGACGGCGGCGTCGGCCTGCTCGGGACGGCGGACGGTGCGCGACTGGACGATCGAGTCGTACTGCTCGAAGGCCCAGCGCTTCGAGGCGATCGTCGGCGTCGCCAAGAGCGCCGTCAGCGTCTCCGACGGCTCCGAGCCGATGAGGCGAGGCTCGCCGTTGCCGTAGATCCAGCCGTCGGGCTCGGCCGGCTCGAGGTCGTAGAGCGGGCAGTCGTCGACGAGCAGCGTCACCGGCATGTCGCCGACGTTCTCGTCGCCGTCGAAGATCCGGATCCGGTCGCCCTCGGTGACTTCGCCGATCGCGGTGCCGCCCGTCTCCCACTTGCGGCAGATCGCCAGCACGTCGTCGACCTTGCCGGGCTCGACGACCGCGAGCATCCGCTCCTGCGATTCGGAGACCATCACCTCGAACGGCTCGAGGTCGGGGTTGCGGAGCGGGACGCGGCCGACGTCGATGTCGATGCCGACGCCGCCCGCCGATGCCATCTCGCAGGCCGAGGAGGTCAGTCCGGCCGCGCCGAGATCCTGGAGGGAGACGAGCAGGTCCGCCTCGAGCAGCTCGAGGCAGCACTCCATGACCTTCTTCTCCTCGAAGGGGTCGCCGATCTGCACGGTCGGGCGCTTGTCGTCGCCCTCCTCGAGCTCGGCGGAGGCCAGAACGGAGGCGCCGCCGATCCCGTCCCGCCCGGTCGTCGCCCCCATCAGGACGATCACGTTGCCGACGCCGGCCGCCGCAGCGCGGATCATCCGGTCGGTCCGGGCGAGCCCGACGCACATGGCGTTGACGAGGCAGTTCTGCTCGTAGGGCGCCTCGAAGTGGACCTCGCCGCCGACCGTAGGGACGCCGATCGAGTTGCCGTAGTGGCCGATCCCGGCGACCACGTGGTCGAACAGGTAGCGGGAGCGGGCCGAATCGAGCTCGCCGAATCGCAGTGAGTCGAGGACGGCGATCGGCCGGGCGCCGAGGGCGAAGATGTCGCGCATGATCCCGCCGACGCCGGTGGCGGCGCCCTGGAAGGGCTCGACGGCACTCGGGTGGTTGTGGGACTCGACCTTGAAGGCGACCGACCAGCCGCTGCCGACGTCGACGGCGCCGGCGTTCTCACCCGGACCCATGACCACCCGCGGGCCCTCGGTCGGCAGCCGGCGCAGCAGCTTCTTCGAATGCTTGTAGGCGCAGTGCTCCGACCAGAGCAGTGAGAACATCGCCAGCTCGACGTCGTTGGGCTCGCGCCCGAGTCCGTCGACGATCAGCTCGTACTCGCGGTCGGTGAGGCCGAGGTCGCGGTGGCGGGAGGACGGCGGGGTGGCGGAGGCGGCGTCGGTCACAGGCGCCATTCAACTACGCGACGGCCCGGAACGGGCGGGCGGTCAGCGGACGGCGCTCGGGGCGCCGCTGCGGTAGCCGAGCTCGTCGAGCATCGGCCCGGCGACCTCCTCGAACGCCTCGAGCTGATCGGGCTCGAGTCGCTCCCGCCAGGCCCCGACGGGGGCGAGGGCGGTCTCGACGGCGCTCCGCTCGGGCGGATCGATCATGCCGGGCTCGAAGTCGAGCTCGATGAATTCGCAGACGCGGCGGAGCTCCTTCTCGGGGTCGGCGATCAGGTCCTCGTAGCGGACCTCGAGAAGGTGATTCATCAGGTGCGCCTGGACGCGGGCCGAGCGGACCTTCTTGTTCCAGCGCTGGCCGGTCGCGATCGCTGCGCCCGTGTTGAGCTCCGCAGGCTTCGCGGCGAGCGTGTCGCGTCCGTCGCGGACGACATGGATGAATCGCGCCTCCGAAAGGGCCCGCTGGATCCGCCGCATCCGCTTCAGGTACGACGGCGTGTCGTCGCCCCACCGCGCGGCGCCGGCATTCTCGGCCGCGAGGTCGTAGAAGGTGCGCAGCACCGCTGCCGCCTTGAGGTCGTCGAGGGCGCTGAGGCGGCTCCGCATCTCGTCCTCGGAGACGCCCTGGTTCTCGAGCGGGCCGGCGGCGATCATCACCTTGAGGACGCGCTCGACGGTCATCGGCTCGGAGCGGATCATCTCGGCGAGCTGCGGGACGAAGCCCGTCTCGTTGAGCATCCGCATCTCCGAATGGGCGCCCAGCATCGTGCCGAGCAGATCGGTGCCGGAGCGGGCGGCGCCGATCAGGAACGGCGCCGGAGTGCGGGGGTCGGCGGGATCGCTGACCCCGGTCGCGTGCTTGGCCACCGAAAGCGCCCGTCGCACCGGTCGCGGCAGTCGCGGGCCGCGCCGCGGCGTGTGGACCTCGCCGCCGCCGTTCAGGGTCGCCGTCTCGTAGCCGAGGTCGCCGAGCAGGTCGCCGGCCAGCGCTTCGTAGGCGCCGCGGTCGGCCGGGCTCATCCGCTCCTTCCAGGTGCCGATCATCGCCGGGTTCGGCGGCTCGAAGGTCTTCGCGTGGCTGAGCAGCCGCTTCTCGGCCGACACCGCCTCGCCGTGCGCCCGCGGCAGCTCCCGCGCCTTCTCCTGGAGGCGCTGCTCGGCGGTCTCGTGGTAGCCGAGCATCCGCTCATCGAACGGCAGGTCGATGAACTCGCAGATCCGCCGCAGCTCGCGCTCGGTGTGGAGGACGAGGTCCTCGAACTTGACCTCCATGTAGTAGCCGAGGTAGGGCGCCTGCGAGCGGCCGCGGTTGACGCGGCTGCGCCACTTCTCGGCCGCCGCTTCGATCGACTGCGGGCCCCAGGTCTGCTTGAGGACCGACAGCGCGACGTCGCGGCCGTCGCGGATCAGATGGATGAAGCGCGCCTCCGGGAGGTACGTCTGGATCTCCCGCATCGACTTCACGTACCCGGGCGTCTTGTCGCCCCAGCGGGCCCCATGCTTGCCCTGCTTGTCGGCGTAGAGCGCGTAGAAGGCGCGGACGGCGTCGGCACCGGTGAGCGGCTCGATCGCTGCCCAGCGCTCGGCCAGCTCCTCCGGCTCGATCGTGAAGTCGCCCCAGCGCCGGTGTGAGGTCAGCAGTTCGAGCATCTGCTCGCGGGTGGCGCCGTGTTTCTCGCGGGCCGAGACGAGCTCGGGGATGAAGTGCGTCTCCGACGGGATCGCGATCTCGGGATGGGCATCGAGCATCAGACGCAGGAGCGTCGTCCCCGATCGCGTGGCACCGACGACGAACGGCGCGCCGGGCGGGCCCTGCGCGCCCGCGCGGAACGCGGTCCGGCGGCTCCGCCAGCCGGCCACGGAGCGGACGATCTCGCGGCGCGCCTTCACGAGCCCAGCTCCGCGAAGAGGCGGGCGTAGTCCTCGACGGTGTGCTCCCAGGTGAATTCCCCGCGGCTCGCGACGGCGCCGGCGGCGAGCCGCTCGCGCACGGCGGGATCGGCGAGCCGCTCGATCGCGGCGGTCAGCCCGGCGACGTCGGGCTTCATCGAGGGGATGCCGGAGGGGGCGACGTCGTCCTGGACGTCGCCGACGAGCAGCCCGTTGACGCCGTCGGAGACGACCTCGTTCATCGGCGGGCTGTCGTTGGTGATCTGCGGCATCCCGAAGGCGATCGCCTCGTAGAGGAAGAGGCCCAGCCCCTCCCAGCGGCTCGGCCCGAGGCAGACGTCGCAGGATGCGAAGAGGCGGAGGTGCTCGTCCGTCGGCATGTCGTCGATGACGAGGTCGATCCGCGGGTCGGCCGCCGCCGCCTTCTCGAGGTAGTTCATGCGCCGCTCGAGCTGCGCCTTGAAGATCAGGCGGAGGTTGTCGCCCTTCGCGTTCGTGAACGCCTCGATGACCTCCTTGTGCGGCTTGCGGGGGCCGAGCAGCGCGCCGGGGAAGTAGAAAACAACCGCCCCATCTCCTCCGCTTCGCGTCCGGGGATGCGGGCCGGCGGCCCGCGCTTGCTCGGCGGCCTCGAGTAGTTCCGGATGCAGGCCCCAGCGCAGGTAGGGGCTCTCGATGCCGAGCTCCGCGTAACGATCGCGCTCGCAGCGGGTCAGCGAATAGAGGACGTCGTAGGCGCGCTTCGACGGCTCCGCGTCCTCGGGCTTGAACATCTCCCAGACGAACCGGCCGACGGTCTTGACGCCGGTTTCGCGGATCCGCGCGATCTCGTCGTGCTGGTAGCAGTTGTCCCAGTGGACCGCCTCGAGGCGGTTCTCGGCGATCCAGCTCTCGTACTCCTCGAACGGGACCTCCCAGTCGGAGGCCTCGGTGACGCCGGGCTGATCCCAGACGCCGGTCCGGTCGACGTGGGCGGCCATCGGCCCCTTGTCGCGGGTCGGGCGGGCGAGGATGAAGGTCTCGTGGCCCTGCGCGTCGAGCGCGTCGCGGATGTAGCGGGAGACGAACGCCTGCCCGCGGTTGAACCACTTCGTGACGATGACCAATTCGCATATGTCCTCCGCTTCGCGTCCGGGCATATGCGCCCGCAGGCGGGCCGCGGCGGCGCTGAGATCACGGCCACCTCCTCGGGCTTCGCCCTGCGGGGGTGCCGGGAATCGAGCGCCGCCTATGAGCGTGTGGTGGCTCACGCGCCGACCTCGTAGCCGAGCTCCTCGAGCAGCTCGCCGGCGACGGCGTCGTAGGCGGCGACGTCCTCGGGGCTCATCTCGCGGCGCCACTTGTCGAGCTTCGCCGGGTCCGGCGGCTTCGTCGTCGGCGCGTGGTTCTCGATCCGGTAGCCGGCCTCCTGCTCGGCGTGCGTGCCCTCGGCCCGCAGCGAGCCCGCCATCTCCGCGAGCCGCTCGGCGGCGCGCTCGTGGTAGCTGAGGACCGCCGGATCCCACGGCAGGTCGATGAACTCGCAGATCCGCCGCAGGGTCGTCTCGGGGTCGCGAACGAGATCCTCGTAGCGGGCCTCGACGTAGCGGGCGCCCTTCAGCGACGCCGCCTGCTCGCGTGATTTGCCGATCCGCTTCACCCAGCGTGCGGCCTGCTCGGCGGGCGGCGGCTGCTCGTTGAGCGCGCGGTCGCGCTGCGAGAGGGCGACGTCGCGGCCGTCGCGGATCAGATGGATGAAGCGCGACTCCGGCAGGGTCCGGCCGATCCGCTGGACGGAGAGCATGTAGGCGGGCGTCTTGTCGCCCCAGCGGGGCTTGCCCTGGTGTTCGGCGTAAACCTCGAAGAACGCCCTGACCGCAGCGGCCGCGTCGCCCGATCCGACGGTCGCGAGGCGTTCGCGCATCTCGTCCTCGCCGATCCCGAAGTCGCCCCATGTCCGGTTCGACGTCATCGCGGTGAGCATCCCGTTGGTACCCGTCTCGCCGCGGGCGGCCTTGATCAGGTCGGGAACGAAGTGCGTCTCCGGCGGGACGGTCAGCAGCGGGTGCGCGTCGAGCATCATCCGCAGCAGCGTCGTCCCCGAGCGGGTCAGGCCGACGACGAACGGCGCCGGCGGACGCGCCTCGTCGGCGGCGTCGCCGTCGCGGCGGATCCGGGTGAGCGGCGAAGGGCTCACGAGGCGTCCTCTCCGGCGGCGGGTCCCGAGGTCTCCGTCGCGGTCGCGGCCGCCGAATCGCCGATGACCTCGTAGTTCAGCTCGCGAAGCAACGGCGCAGCGACGCTCTCGAACGCCGGATGTCGGCCGGCGACATGTCCTGCTTCCAGCGCGCCAGCCGGCTCGGGTCCGGCGGCTTCGAGGTCAGGACGTGCGCCTCCTTGCGGTGATCGGCCGGACGCAGCGGCTTGCCGTCCGCTCCCGGCAGGTCTCGGTGCATCTCCGCGAGCCGCTCCTCGGCGCGCTCGTAGTAGCGCAGCATCGAGTCGTGCCACGGCAGATCGAGGAACCCGGAGATCCGTCGCAGCTCGGTCTCGGTGTCGCGGACGAGCGACTCGTACTGGACCTCGATGTAGTCGAGGTCGGCGGCGTCGGTCCGGGCGCCCTCGATCTTGCGGACCCAGCGCTCGGCGACGGTCTCCATCGGCGGCGGGTCCTTGAGGATCCGCTTGAAGCGCGAGAGGGCGGCGTCGCGGCCGTCGCGGATCATGTGGATGAACTTCGCCTCGGGGATCCAGCGGTCGATCTGCTGCATCCGCTTGACGTAGTTCGGCGTCTTGTCGCCCCAGCGCGGCTTGCCCTGGCCCTCCGCGTAGAGCTCGAAGAAGGCGCGGATCGTCGTCTCCGGGTCGATCCGGTCGAGGGCGCAATAGCGCTCGAGCAACTCGGCCGAGTCGAGGTTGAAGTCGCCCCACTGGCGATGTCCGGTGACGATCGCGTGAGCCTCCTCGCAGGTGACGCCGCGCTTCCGCGTCGCCTTGATCAGCGACGGGACGAAGTGGGTCTCGGGCGGGATCGCCATCTCCGGGTGCGCGTCGAGCATCAGGCGCAGCAGCGTCGTGCCGGAGCGGGTGACGCCGACGATGAACGGGACCGGCGGGCCGGCGGCGCGGTTGCGTCGAAGGGGCAGCCTCATTCGAATCGCTCCCCGGCGGGGGCCCGGTCGGCGTCGAGGTCGTAGCCGAGCTCGGCGAGGAGCGGGCCCGCGACCCGCTCGAACTCGGTGACCTCGGCGGCTGTCATCTCCGAGCGCCAGCGTCCGCTCCGATTGGTGGTCGGCGGCTCCGTGGTCAGGGCGTGGGCGGCGAGGCGGTTGTCGGCGGTCCGGACGATGCCGTTGTCGGCGTTGTCGAGGTCGCGGTTCATCTCCGCGAGCCGGTCGCCGGCGCGGCGGTGGTAGTCGAGCATCGCCGGGTCGAAATCGAGCTCGACGAACTCGCAGACCTTCCGCAACGTCGCCTCGGTGTCACCGACGAGGTCCTCGTAGCGGACCTCGAGGTAGACGTCGTCCTTGATCTCCGCCGCGCCTTCGCGAGCGGCGACGATCCGCCGCTGCCATCGCTCGGCCATCGCCGCCATCGTCACGTCCTCGTCGTCGATCACGCGCTCGCGCTGCGAGAGCGCGACGTCGCGGCCGTCGCGGATCAGGTGCACGAACCGCGCCTCGGGGAGCGCCCGGGCGATCCGCGGCATCGCGCGCATGTAGCGCGGCGTCTTGTCGCCCCAGCGCGGCTTGCCCTGGCCCTCCGCATAGAGCTCGTAGAAGCAGCGGATCGCACCGGCGGCGGTCAGCGGGCGGACCTGCTTGGCGCGGGCGCGGAACTCGCCCTCGTCGAGGCCGAAGTCGCCCCAGCGCGGATGTTTGGTGATCGAGCGGATCAGGCGGCGGCGGGTGTTCTCGTGGTTGGCGCGGCGGATGACCTCGGGGATGAAGTGGGTCTCGGGCGGGATCGTCAGCTCGGGATGCGCGTCGAGCATCATCCGCAGCAGCGTCGTGCCCGACCGGTTGACGCCGACGACGAACGGCGCCGGCTTGCGCGACTGCTCACGATGGCGACTCCGCAGCCGCGAGAGCATGTAGACGGGATGCCGCCAGTTCCCCTGTCCGCGGGCGATCAAGTGTCCCCGTCGCCGCGCGGCTCGGTGCCCGGGCCGTCGCCGATCTGGTAGCCGAGCTCGACGAGCAGGGTCCCGGCGATCGACTCGAACTCCTCGCGCTCTTCGCGGCTCATGCTCTCGCGCCAGCGGCTCACGCGCTTCGGGTCGGGCTTCTCGGTGGTCCGGGCGTGGGTCGCCATGCGACGCTCGACGCTCAGGGTCGTCCGCTTGCCGTCGTCGGGCAGCTCCCGCTTCATCTCCTCGAGCCGGTCGGCGGACCGCTCGTGGTACTCGAGCAGGGCGTCGTCCCAGGGCAGCTCGTAGAACTCGCAGACGCGCTCGAGGGTCGGGCGCGTGTCGAGGATCAGGTTCTCGTAGCGGATCTCCTCGTAGTGGGCGAGGCGCTTCGCCTGCTCGCGGGCGCGGGTGATCCGGCGGACCCAGCGCTCGGCGATCCGGTCGATCGGATGCTCCTTGACGGCGCGGTCGCGGATCGAGAGCGCGACGTCGCGGCCGTCGCGGATGACGTGCACGAAGCGCGCCTCCGGCAGCGCCCGCTCGATCTTGCGCATGCTCTTCACGTAGATAGGGGTCTTCTCGCCCCAGCGCGGCTTGCCGGCTCGCTCGGCGTAGGCCGAGTAGAAGGCCCGAAGTACGTCGCCGGCGTTCAGCGGGTCGATCGCCCGGAACCGCTCGAGCAGCTCCTCCTCGGTGAGGCCGAAGTCACCCCACTCGCGCTGCTTGGTGATCGTCGCCAGCAGCGCCTCGGGCGTCGGCGAGCGCTCCTCGGCGGCCTCGATCAGCTCCGGAACGAAGTGGGTTTCGGGTGGGATCGTCAGCTCGGGATGCGCGTCGAGCATCATCCGCAGCAGCGTCGTCCCCGACCGGTTGACGCCGACGACGAACGGCGCCGGCACGCGGTCGGACCCCCGCGCGGAGGCGCGGCGGCTCCTGGACTGACGCCAGGCTTTCTGTGGGCTCGGAAGTGCCATTGGCAGAAGTCGCTTCCCCTGTCTCGGAATCCCGTCGGGCGGGGTTGCGGCCCGGGGTGCGGACGCGTACGGCTCCCGGGCGACGCCGGATTCTAGGCACCCGCTCCGAACCCCGCAATCCGGCCGGGGGCTCTGACGGCGGTCAGGCGTCGATCAGCTCGCCGAGGGCGGCGACCGTCCGCGACCAGGCGTGGTCGGCACGCGAGCGTTCGGCTCCGTCGCGCAGCTCGGCGAGGACGTCGGGCCGCGCGATCCGCTCGATCGCCGCGGTCAGGGCGCCGATGTCGGGGCGCTTCGCCGGGATCCCCGAACGGGCCGTGCCGTCGGGGAGCGATGCGACGAGCATGCCGTTGACCCCGTCGGCCACGACCTCGTTCATCGGCGGGTCGTCGTTGGCGATCGTCGGCATCCCGAACGCGACCGCTTCGTACAGCGGCAGGCCGAGACCCTCCCAGCGGGAGGGGGAGAGGGAGACGTCGTTGGCCGCGACCGCCGCGAGGTGCTCGTACCAGGGCTCGTCGGCGAGCCGGAGCTCGATCCGCTCGTCGGCCTCGATCAACGGCAGGATCCGCTCCAGCCGCGAGCGCTCGACCTGGGCCTTGACGACGAGGCGGAGGTGGTCGCCGGCCGCCGCGGTGAACGCCTCGATGACCGGCTCGGCCGGCTTGCGGTGACCGAGGAAGCCCCCGGGGAAGACGAAGCGGACGAGCCCGTCGGTGCTCCGCTCGATCGGCACCTCGAGGAGCTCGGGGTGGATGCCCCACGGAACCCGCGGTGTCTCGAGTCCCCAGCCGGCGTAGCGGCGCTGCTCGCAGGCCGTCACCGAGTAGACGACGTCGTAGGCGTCGCGGGCCGGGACGAGGTGCTCCTCCGTGAAGTGCTCCCAGACGAACCGGCCGACGATCCGGACGCCGCTCCGTCGCAGGCTTGCCAGCTCGTCGAACTGGTAGTTCTGGTCGCAGAGGATCAGGTCGATGTCGTTCGCGGCGACCCAGGCCTCGTACTCGGCGAGCGGTGTCTCGAAGGACGAGGCCGCCGTGACCCGCGGCTGGTCCCAGACTCCGGTCCGCTCGAGCGCGCCGCCCATCGGCCCCTTCTCGCGGCGCGGCTTGGCGAGGACGAAGCTCTCGTGGCCGAGCTCGTCGACGGCGGAGCGGAGGTAGCGGCCGACGACCGGCTGGCCGCGGTTGAACCACTTGCTGATGATGCCGACGTTCAACGCCGCTCCAGTCCGCTCAGCCGGCCGCGCGGCGGCCGCGTCCCCGGTCGCCGCCGCGGACGCTCATCAGGCGCGGCTTGCGTGGCAGCAGCCGCTCGCGATCGACGCCGTCACGGGGCACCGCCTGCATGCAGATCCGGGTCCAGTGGTCTTCGCGCGGCTCCTCCCAGACCGTCGAGATCCCCGAGAACCCGGCGGCGGCGAGCATCTGCTCGAGGCAGGGGCCGTTCGGGATCCACCAGTTCGATGGGTTTCCGTCCTCCTCACCGCGGAAGAGCATTATCGGCTCGTCGCCGCCCTTGGTCGTCGAGGCGGACTCGATGACGAGCATCTCGCCGGTGACCTTCGCAAGGCGCAACAGCAGCGACATCGGACTCGGGACGCTGTAGATCAGACCCGAGCAGAGGACCACGTCGAACTTCCCGAGTCCCTGCCAGAGCTCGCCGAAGACGTCCATCTGCAGGAACTCGAAGCCGTAGCGGCCGACGTTGGCGCGGAGGTCCTCGCCGGTGCAGATGTCGACGCCGACGACCGGCTCGGCCCCGCGGCGGACGGCGTCGGCGCAGTGAACGCCCTCCCAGCAGCCGACGTCGAGAAACGATCGCCCCGACAGCTCGACGGGAAGACGGAACTGCTCCCAGCGGCTCGCCTTGCCGGCTGCCGCGAGCTCGTCGCTCAGCGTTTCGATCGGGATGTCTTCGGAGTCGGTCATCGCGAGCCGGGAGGGTAGCCGCCCCGGGGGTTTCCTCAGGTCCCGACGAGGGCGGCGAGGTCGGCCACGGTGCGCGACCAGTCGCGCTCGCGGGCCAGCTCGGACACGCCGGCCCGCATCCGCTCCAGCTCCTCCCGGTCGCCGAGCCGTTCGATCGCGGCGGCGGTCGCGGGGACGTCGGGGTCCCAGGCCGGGATCCCGGAGCGCGCGGTCCCGTTCTGCTCTGAGGCCACGAGGATGCCGCTGCGCCCGTCGAGCACCATCTCCGACATCGGCGGCTTGTCGTTGGTGATGATCGGCATCCCGAACGCGGTCGCTTCGTACAGCGGCAGCCCGAGACCCTCCCAGCGCGACGGCGCGAGCAGCACGTCGCAGGCCGCGAAGCGCGCCCGGTGCTCGGCCTCCGGCTCGTCGTCGAGCATCAGCTCGATCCGCGGATCGGCCGCCGCGGCCTCGCGCAGCGCGTCGTCGTTCCGCGGAACTTGAGCGTTGACGAGCAGCCGCAGGTGATCCCCGTTCGCCTTCCTGAAGGCCTTGAGCACTTTCCGAATCGGCTTCCGCCGCCCCAGGAACGACCCGGGAAAATAGAACGTCACCGACTCCCCGGCTGGGGGAGGCACATATGTCTTCCCATCCCCGACCGCCGCGCCGCCCGACCGGACCGGACGCGAAGCGGAGGATCCGGTCGGAGTTATCTCGGGCCCCGCCGCACGATCACGGTCCGCGTCGGACGCGGCTGCGAGTAACTCCGGATGGATCCCCCACTGGACGTAGGGGCTCTCGAGGCCCATCTCGGCGTAGCGGTCGCGCTCGCAGCGGGTCAGCGAATAGATCGTGTCGTAGGCGGCGCGGGCGGGCTCGAGATGCTCGGCGGCGAAGTACTCCCAGACGAAGCGCCCGACGGTGCGGATGCCGGCGGCCCGGAGTGCTCCGACCTCGGCCCACTGGTAGTTCTCGTCGAACAGGATCAGGTCGAGCGACGCAGCCCTCGCCCAGTCCTCGTACTCGGCGAGCGGCACCTCGTTGGCGGAGGCCTCGGTGACGCCGGGCTGGTCCCAGACCGGGTCCCGCTCACCGGTCGCCGCCTGCTGTGCCCGCGGTCCCGAGCCGGGGCGGGCGAGGACGAACGTTTCGTGGCCGAGCCCGTCGAGTGCCGAGCGGAGCTGGCGGGCGAGTACGGCCTGGCCGCTCGCCGTCCACTTGCTGACGATGCCGATCCTCATCCGGGCTCCGAGCTCATCGCTTGCGGGCGAGGGTGATCCCGTCGGCGACGGTGAGCATCGCGATGTCGACGCGCTCGTCGGCGGCGATCTTCTCGTTCAGGGCCGCCACGACCCGGGTGCCCTCGTTCGGCGTGGCCGGATCGGTCACGTCGCCGCCGCGCAGCACGTTGTCGATGACGATCAGCCCGCCGGGACGAAGCAGCTCGAGGCAGCCCTCGTAGTAGCCGCCGTAGCTCTCCTTGTCGGCGTCGATGAAGGCGAGGTCGTAGGTGCCGGACCCATCTGCGACGAGACCGGCGAGGCTCTCGGCGGCGGGTCCGACGAGCACGTCGATCCGATCGGCGACGCCGGCCGCCGCGAAGTTGGCGCGCGCCGCCTCGGCGCGGTCGGAATCGAGCTCGCAGGCGGTCAGGCGGCCGCCCTCGGCGAGACCGCGGGCGATGCAGATGGCGGAGTAGCCGGTGAACGTGCCGAGCTCGATCGCCCGCTCGGCGCCGACGAGGCGGGCGAGCATCGTCATCAGGGCACCCTGGTCGGGTGAGATCTGCATGACCGCGATGTCGCCGAGGGCAGCGGTGCTCTCGCGAACGGCGGCGAGCGAGGCGTCCTCGCGGGCGCCGCGGGCGACGACGTACTCGTAGAGCCCTCCGTCGAGGTTCAGGAACTTGCCCTCGAGCTCCTCGCTCAGCGCCGGCCGGTCGCCGAACGAATCGGTCATGCGGGCTCGGCTGCCGCGGTCCCGACCTCGTAGCCGAGGTCGGACAGGAGCTCGCCGGCGGCGGCGTCGAAGGCGGCGACGTCCTCGGGGGACATCTTCTCCTTCCAGCGGTACATGGCGCTCGGGTCCGGCGGCTTCTGCGTCATCGCGTGGGCCTGCATCCGCTCCTCGCCGGGACGGGTCGGCTTGCCCTCGATGGCGGGCAGGTCGCGGGCCATCTCCGACATCCGCTCGGCGGCGTGCTCGTAATAGGTCAGCATCACCGGGTCCCAGGGAAGCTCGAGGAAATCGGCGATCGCACGCAGGTTCGGCTCCGTGTCCGTGACCAGGTCCTCGTAGCGGAGCTCGAGGTAGTGGGACACCTTGCGGCCGTGACGCTGGGCACGGCGGATCCGCCGCTGCCACGTCTCGGCCACCTGCGAGGCGGGGGCCGGGTCCTTGTCGCCGAGGGTCCGCTTCCATCGGGACAGGGCGACGTCGCGGCCGTCGCGGATCACGTGGATGAACCGGGCCTCCGGCATCGCGCCCTCGATCTTGATCATGTTCTTGACGTACGCGGGCGTCTTCTCGCCGTACCGCGGCTTGCCCTGGCGCTCGGCGTACATCTCGTAGAACGACCGCAGCGCCGGGCCGGCCGCGAAGGAATCGAGCTGCTTCCAGCGCGCCACCACGTCGGCGGGATCGGTGTGCAGGTCGCCCCACTGACGGACCGCGGTCATCGTCTCCACCGCCTGCTCGGGGCTCGCCCCGCCCTCGATCGCGTCGATCAGGTCCGGCACGAAGTGCGTCTCCGGCGGGATCGCCAGGTCGGGGTGGGCATCGAGCATCAGCCGCAACATCGTCGTCCCGGAGCGACCGACGCCGACGATGAACGGGACCGGCTTGCGGTCCGGTTCGGAGGTCTTCTTGGAGAAAAGGGCCATCGGGGCGGAAGGGTAGGGAAGGATCGCGGGCGAAGTGTGTCGGCGAGGGGGTGGCCCAGGGTGTGAGCCATCGACGCGTCCCCTACACCAGACCCTGGCGAGGGGGCTAGGTCGAGCAGGGCGGCGAAGTCCTCGGTCGTGCGGGCCCAGTTGCGCTCCTCGCGGGTGCGGAGGGCGCCGGCCGACAGCTCGGCGCGGAGGTCCGGGTCGGCGAGGCGGGAGATCGCAGCGGTGAGGGCGTCGACGTCGACCGTCTTGGCGGGGATGCCGGAGTTGGCGAGGCCGTCGGGGTGGGAGGGGACGAGGATGCCGTTGACCCCGTCGATGACGAGCTCGTTCATCGGCGCGTCGTCGTTGCAGACGATCGGCTGCCCGAAGGCGATGGCCTCGTAGAGGTGGAGGCCGAGGCCCTCCCAGCGGGCCGGGGCCATGCAGACGTCGGCGTCGGCGAACATCTGCAGGTGGACGTCGGTGGGGAGGTCCTCGAGGACGAGCTCGACCCGCGGGTCCTTCTTGACGGCGCGCTCGAGGAATTTCATACGCCGTTCGATCTGGGCCTTGACGATCAGCTTCAGCTGCGGCTCGCTCGTTGCGCTGAAGGCGTTGATGACCTCCTTGAACGGCTTGCGCTTCCCCAGCAACCCTGCGTGGTAATGGAATTCGACGAATCCGTCGGAATCCTCGGCTTCGCGTCCGGTTCCGCCGGGTGTCCTCCGGGTCGGCGTGATCTCGAAGTACTCGGGGTGGACTCCGTACTGGACGTAGGGCGTCTCGATGCCCATCCCGGCGTAGCGCTCCTGCTCGGCGCGCGTCAGCGAGTAGACGAGGTCGTAGGCGCGCTTCGCCGGCTCGACGTGCTCGTCGCTGAACCGCTCCCAGACGAACCGGCCGATGGTCCGGACGCCGGTGTCGCGCAGCTGGGTCAGTGCGTCGAACTCGTAGTTCTGGTCGAAGAAGCAGGCCTCGATGCCCGTCTCCTTCGCCCAGCCGACGAGCTCGTCGCCGGGGATGAAGAAGTCCGACGCCGGAGTGACGCCCGACTGCGCCCAGACGTCGTCGCTCCGCGCCTCCTGCGGCATCGGGAAGCTCTCCTTCGTCGGCCGTCCGAGCACGAAGGTCTCGTGGCCGAGCTCGTCGAGCGCGGAGCGGAGCTGGCGGGCGACGACGCCCTGCCCGCGGTTGAACCAGAAGGCGCAGATTCCGACTCGCATGGGCCGGGAAGGATGGCAGGACCGCAATCGGACGGGCTGCCCCCAGGGTCTAATCCCTCCCGATTGAGCCCGGCCCCTACCCGGGATCCGCTGTCAGTTCCCCTTCGCTTCGGGCCGGTAGGTCCCGAAAGCCCAGACGTTGCCCTCCGGGTCCCGGACCGCGAAGTCGCGCGAGCCGTAGTCCGTGTCGAGGGGCTCGATCGGGATGTCGGCTCCGGCCGCCCGGCTGCGCTCGAACAGACCGTCGACGTCATCGACCGCGCAGTAGACGAGCGAGCCGCCGGACGGCAGGCCGCCGAAGGGCTCCCGACCGGCCCCCGCGGTTCCGATCATCACCGTGGCCGCACCGAGGCTGACCTCGGCGTGAATCACGTTGCCCTCCTCATCGCGATGGTCCTCGGTACGTCGGAACCCCAACGTCCGCTCGAGCCAATCCATCGCCGCGACGGCATCGCGGTAGAGAAGGTTCGGGTAGATGGTGGTCGTCGTGTCGCTCATTGCGCTGCTCCCTTGCCGGTTCCGCCCGAGGACGATAGGAGGCCTGGCCCCTCCGGTCTTGTACGGAATTGACCTACCCGTTCGCCGGCGCGGCGACGCCGACGTGGCCCGGTAGCGAGGCGGCCCGGAAGGCCGCCGGGGTGATGCCGGCGAACCCCCGGAACTCACGCGTCATGTGTGCCTGGTCGTGGAAGCCGCAGCGAAGCGCCGTCGCGGCGAGACTGACATCGGTGCCCCCGCGCAGCACGCCGGCAGCATGATCGAAGCGCAGAATCCGAGCGGCCGTCTTCGGAGTCACACCGACGTGCCGGCGGAAACCGCTGATCAGATGTCGCGGGCTGCAACCGATCCGATCCACCAACCCCGCGATCGGCGCCCGGCCCCCGCTCGACTCGAGCATCTCCCACGCCCACGCGATGCTCGGGGTCAGGGGCCGGGCGACGGCGAACCGCCGCGTGATCTCGGCATCGAGGATGTCGAACCGCGAGCCCCAGCCGGGAGCGTCCCCGATCGCCTCGGTGAGCCTCCTGCCATCGGCTCCGATCAGATCGTTGAGCGCGACGGCCGGGTCCGGCATTTCGTCGGCGGCTAGGTCGCAGAACATGCGCAGGCCGAGGGGTGTGAAGTTGACCTGCACCCCGGAGGAGGTCCCCTGGAAGACAGTTGTCGCCGGGAGTTCCGACATCCGCGCGATGAAGCTGTCGGCGAGGCTGACGGTCGCCCTCCCGGGTGCGCCGACCTCGATCGGCGCACCGAGGTTCACGATCAGAGCGGTGGTAGCCGATGGCGCCTCCCTGCGACGCAGTGGAGCCGGGCTCGACTCGACGAACCCCACGTAACCGCGGACGAGCCCTTCGAGCCCCGGTCCGGGAGGAGACTCGGCCAGCTCCCATGAGCCGGCTTCCGAGGCCCCGCGACGCGTCCGGACCGGCCTCGCCGGCATCTCAGAGGACGGCGAGCGCCCGGGCAGCCGACTCGAACAGCTTCAGGCCGTCGACGGAGCCGGTCAGCGGATCGACCGCGTGCTCGGGGTGCGGCATCAGGCCGACGACGTTGCCGCGCTCGTTGCGGACGCCGGCGATGTCGTTCAGCGAGCCGTTCGGGTTCTCGCCTCGCGCGTAGCGGAAGACGACCTGGCCTTTGTCCTCGACGGTCGCCAGCATCTCCGGCGGGGCGAACCATCGCCCGGTCGTGTGCTTGACGGGGATCGAGAGCACGTCGCCGGCGCTCGACGCTCCCGACCAGGCGGTACCGGCGTCGACTACCTCGATGTCGACCTGGCGGCAGAGGAATCGCAGCCCCTCGTTCGGGAGCAGGGCTCCGGGGAGCAGCCCCGCCTCGCAGAGGACCTGAAAGCCGTTGCAGATGCCGAGCACCGGCCCGCCCGCGGCGGCGAACTCGATGACGCGCTCCATCGCGGGGGCGAACCGGGCGATCGAGCCGACGCGCAGGTAGTCGCCGTAGGAGAAGCCGCCGGGAACGACGATCGCATCGACCCCACCGAGGTCGGTGTCGCCGTGCCAGATGATCTTCGCCTCGTCGACCCGCTCGCAGGCGAGCAGCGCATCGACCTCGTCGCAGGACCCGGGGAACCGCAGCACCCCAAAGGTCATTCGATCTCCTCGATTTCGTAATCCTCGATCAGCGGGTTGACGAGGAGCTTCTCGCAGAGGCCCTCGAGCTCGGCGCGGTCCTCGTAGTGAAGTTCGACCATGCGGCCGACCCGGACGTCGCTGACCGAGGCGACGCCGAGCGTCGGCAGAGCACGCTCCACGGCCTTCCCCTGGGGATCGAGGATGCCGTCCTTCGGCTTGATCAGAACCCGGGCGATCACGGCGCCAAACTTAGACGACGGACTGACGGGAAGCGCGACCCCGCCCGAACAGCCGCCTCAGGCCGCCGCCCGACGGTGGCTCGCCGAGCGATTCGGCGAGCGATCCGTAGCCGGCGTCGCGAAGCACGTCGCCCATGTCGAGCCGCGTGAAGGCGTCGCCCCAGCGCGGGTCGTTTGCGGCGAACGGCACCTCGGGCTCCTTGACCTTGTCGCGCGCCCATTCGGCGACCTCCGGCGGCGTCCGGCGGCCGGTGGCGGCGTAGACGCGGGCGATTGCGGCGACCGGGTCGGCCCGCAACTCCTCGTTGCGGAGCAGCACGTAGCGGTCGCCGAACAGCAGGCGGCCCTCCCGCCAGGTGCTCTCGAAGGTGTGCTTCCAGACCATCAGGATCCGCTCGAAGTTGGCGGGCTTGCGGACGTGTGAGTACTCCGGCCGCCGCATCAGGATCCGCGAGAGCTGGCGGCTCGACCAGAGCTTCCGCTTCTCGCTCTCGGAGAAGAACTCGTCGGCCGATCCGTAGGTCCGGCTCCGGCCCTTGCCCATCATCATCGAGGCGGCGACGGCCCGGGGGTCGCGGACGACGTGGACGAGGACCGTGTGCTCGGGGGCGATCCCGCGAACGGCCTCGAGCTTGTCGTAGAAGCGGGTCTCCTTGATCATCACCGGCTCGTCGCGCTCGAGCAGCGTCCGCAGGAACCCGGCGCAGTACTCCGGCAGGTCGGGCCCGATCTCGGCCTCGGGATTGCCCGGGCCGCCGAGGTTGAACTCGGCGATGTCGAGGTCCGGCCAGTTCTCGTCGCGGTAGGCGAGTCGCAGCTTGCGGGTCTCGGCGAACGGATCGGTTTCACGGGCGCCGCTGCCCCCGCCCGGCGTCTCGGTGTCCTCGCGCAGCGGCTCGTAGAAGCAGTGGAGCTCGGGGTCCTCGAGCAGCGCGTCGTAGAGGATCGTCGTCCCCGACCGTCGCATTCCCTGCATGAGGATCGCCTGCGCCATCGCGGGTCGCAGGGTACGCGACCGGCCCTGGTTCGCCCGGCTCAGTCGAGCGTGCGGCCGGTGATCCGCTCGTAGGCCTCGCGGTACTTGGCCGTCGTCCCCTCGATCACCTCGGACGGAAGCGGGGGAGCGGGCGGCGAGTGGTCCCAGCCCTGCTCACTCAGGTAGTCGCGGACGTACTGCTTGTCGAACGAGGCCTGGCCGCGGCCCGGCTCGTAGTCGATCGCCGGCCAGAACCGGGAGGAGTCGGGCGTCAGCACCTCGTCGCCGAGGACGACCTCGGCACCGGCGGTGGAGCCGAACTCGAACTTCGTGTCGGCGAGGATGATCCCGCGCTCGAAGGCATGGCTGCGGGCGTGCTCGTAGAGGTCGATCGAGACGCGCCGCAGCTCCTCCATCAGCGCTCGCGAGCCGACGATCTCGCAGGCCCGGTCGAAGTCGATGTTCTCGTCGTGCTCGCCGATCTCGGCCTTGGTCGCCGGCGTGAAGATCGGCTCGGGGAGCTGGTCCGACTCCTGAAGCCCACTCGGCAGGTCGATCCCGCAGACCGACTGCGACTTCTTGTACTCCTTCCAGCCGGAGCCGGACAGGTAGCCGCGGACGACGCACTCGACCGGGTACATGTCGAGCTTCTTGACCCGGATCGCGCGGCCGGCGACCTCCTCGGGCACGTCCTCGCTGATCAGGTGGTTGGGGACGATCTCGCCGGTCGTCTCGAACCAGAAGATCGACATCTGGGTGAGCACCCGGCCCTTGTCGGGAATCGGCTCCGCCAGGACCACGTCGAACGCCGATATGCGGTCCGACGCGACCATGACGAGCTCGTCGCCGTCCTCGTAGATCTCGCGGACCTTGCCGCTGGAATGGAGCTTGAGTTCGTTCAGTGGCGCTGGCATGGCGCGAGGCTAGCAGCGGCTGCGCGGGTGTGTCCGTGTGTGCCAGCGCGGAGACCGGGTAGCCCTTCGACATGGCAGAACGAAGCGGTGAAAATGTCCTGACAGAGGTGATCCCCGGCGTCCTCGCCTGGAGCGCCCGCCACCCGAATCACGGGTCGATCGTTCACTCGCACTATCTGACACGTCAGCGAATGGCGATCGATCCGATCGGAACCGAGGGGCTCGTGCCGGCGCTCGAGCACGCCGGCGGCGTCGAGCAGGTCGTCCTCACGAACCGCAACCACCTCCGCGGCGGCGAGGAGATCGTCGCCGCGACCGGAGCGGCACTCCGCTGCCCGCGCGTCGGCTTGCACGCGTTCGAGGGGCCGGGCGCGCCGGCGGCGATCGGCTACGGCTGGGACGAAGAGGTCGCCGAGGGGGTCGTCGCCCATGAGGTCGGAGCGCTCTCGCCCGACGAGGGAGCACTCCACATCGACATCGGCCCGGGCGCCCTCGCCTTCGCCGACACCGTCGTCTCCGACGAGCAGGGACTCGGCTTCGTCCCGGACACGCTGATGGATGATCCGGAGAAGACGAAGGAGGGCATCATCGCCGCTCTCCAGCCGCTTCTCGAGCTCGACTTCGACGTCCTGCTGCTCGCCCACGGAGCGCCACTGCCCGTCGGCGGCAAGCAGGCGCTCCAGTCGTTCGCGGATTCGCCCCGCACCGCCTCGCTGGGCTGACAACCGTCCCCGGCGGGCGGAGCCGGGACTATCCTGATCCGGCGGATGCCCGGATCGAGACAAACGCCGCGGCGGGGATCGGGGATCGCGGCGACGGCGCTCACGCTCGTCGCCCTCGCGTCGGTGCTCGTCCCTGCGCCCGCGGGTGCCGCCAGCCCGTTCCGTGGGAACGCGAGCTGGGTCTGGTACGTGAGCGCCTCCGGAGGCAGCGCCGAGGCGATGGCCCGCAAGGCGGATCGGCGCGGTCTCGATGCCGTCTACGTCAAGAGCGGCGATGCAGGGAACTACTGGAGCCAGTTCGACGGCGGGCTCGTCCGCGCCGCGCACGCCCACGGCCTCGACGTCTGCGCCTGGCAGTTCGTCTACGGCAGCGATCCGAAGCGGGAGGCGAAGGTCGGCGCCGCGGCGGTCGCCGCCGGTGCGGACTGCCTGATCATCGACGCCGAGAGCGACTACGAAGGTCGCTACGCGGCCGCCGACACCTACATCCGCAGCCTCCGCCGCCGGATCGGCGACGACTTCCCGCTCGCCCTGAGCAGCTTCCCCTATGTCGACTACCACCCGGCCCTCCCGTACTCGGTGTTCCTCGGGCCCGGCGGCGCGGACGCCAACCTGCCGCAGCTCTACTGGTACGCGATCGGCGACCCGATCGCCGCCGCGTTTCGGCACACCTACGCCTTCAACAACCCCTACGACCGGCGGATCTTCCCGGTCGGCCAGACCTACATGAACCCGCCGAAGGGCCAGATCCTCGACTTTCGGCGGCTCGCCGGCGCCTACGGATCGACCGGGGTCAGCTGGTGGTCCTGGCAGGAGACGCACAAGAAGATGTGGCCGCGGCTGACCGGCAAGCTCGGCGGCGACCCGCCGGGCCCTCGCCCCCGCCGCGAGTACGCGACGCTCGCCGACGGCGCTCGCGGCGACCTCGTCGTCTGGGCGCAAGAGCTCCTGCGGGGGGCGGGCCTCGACGCGCCGGTGAACGGGAAGTTCGGCGCCAAGACCGAGCGGGCGGTGCGAAAGTTCCAGCGCCACCGCGATCTGCCCGCGACCGGCGCCGTCGACGACGCGACCTGGCCGTTGCTCCTCACCGTCGAGCCCGAGCGTGTCCGCTGGGCCCGTCGCGGCAACCCGGCGGGTGCGCGCCGGGCGCGGCCCGCGGCTCCCGCGACAGCATCGCTGCCGCCCGTCGCCGCCGAGATCCCGCCGCCGGAGGAGCGGCGATGAAGGTGGTGATCCGCGCAGCGGGGGCCGCGCTGGCGCTGCTGCTCCTGCTGCCGGCGTTCGCCGCGGCGGAGACCGGCCGCGACCCCGCCGACACCCCGGGTCCCCTCGATCTCGTCAAGGTTAAGGTCGGACAGGACGGGGCGAAGCTGAAGGCGCGGGTCGGCGTCAGCAGCCCGCTTCCGCGCCTGCAGGAGCTGCGCCCGCATCCCGCCTTCACCGGCCGCAAGGCCGAGCGGTACCTCTGCTTCAACCTCGCCGCCCAGTCGATCGGCCGCCGCCTCCTCTGCCCGGCCGGAGGCACGAAGGACGGCCGGATCGCCGTAGGCGTGTCGATCGTGGGCAAGCACTCCGTCCGCGGCAAGGGCTCGGTGACCGCCCGGATCGAGCGGTCGAAGCGCGGCCTCGTCCTCGAGTTCGCGCTCGACTCGCTCGGGATCGAACCCGGCACGCTGAACTTCTCGGCCGCGAGCAGCTGGTACGGCCCGGCCTGCGTCCCCGGCGACGGGCGCGGTGAGACGGTCTGCAGGGACAGGGCGCCTGCGAATGGGAGCGTCTCGACGCAGATCAACCCGGTTCGCCGCGTCGGCTGCACCGGAGTCGGGCACGGGACCGTTACCCATGGCCCGACCCATCGCAAGTGGGTCGCCTTGACGTTCGACGACGGGCCGAGCACCTACACGGACGACGTCCTGCGGATCCTCGACCACAACCACGTCCACGCGACGTTCTTCCAGATCGGCGAGCAGGTCCCGGCATACGCGGGCCTCGACCGCAAAATCCTCGCCCACGGCAACGAGATCGGCAACCACTCCTGGCGTCACGCGTCGGGGCCGGGGCAGTCCGACCTCCGCCAGACGAGCGACGTGATCGAGCACGCAACCGGATTCCGGCCGTGCATGTTCCGGCCGCCCGGCGGCTATCTGCCGTCGTCGACCGCCGCCGCCGCTTCGGCGCTCCACATGGTCAGTGTGATCTGGGACGTCGACACCCGCGACTGGACGACGCCGGGCAGCGGCTCGATCTATTCGGTCGCGACGTCGGGCGGCCCGGGGTCGATCGTCCTTATGCACGATGGCGGCGGGCCGCGGGGGGAGACGGTCGCCGCGCTTCCCGGCATCATTCATCACTACGAGTCGCGGGGCTACGAGTTGAAGACGTTGACGCAATTGCTGGGCGGGCATTACATCCTCGAGGAGGACAAGGGGCATCACCGGGTCTGGAACCCGCCTGCGCGCAAGCCCGCGTTTCCGGTGCCCCGCTCGGGCCCGTGAGCCGCCGGGTCTCGAGGAGATCCGTCATCGGGGCGGGGGCTGCGGCCGGGGCGGGCCTGGCGCTGCCGGGTGCCGCGGGCGCGAAGGCATCCGCGAAACCGGGCGGCAAGCGGCGGCGAATCGAGGCCGACGTCGTCGTGGTCGGGGGTGGCTTCGCCGGCCTCAGCGCCGCGCTGGACGTCAAACGCGCCGGTCGTTCGGTCGTCGTCCTCGAGGCGCGTTCGCGCGTCGGCGGGAGGGTCGCCGGCCATCGGCTGAAGAGTGGCGAGTTCTCCGAACGGGGCGGGACGTTCGTCGGCCCGACGCAGGACCGGGTGCTAGCCGCGCTGGACCGCTTCGGGATCGGCACCTACCCGACCTACGACGAGGGCTCGAACGTCTATGTCAACGGTGGCCAGCGGCAGGAGTTCAGCGACACCGGGATCACCGGCAGCGCACCCCCGGACCCGCTGATCCTCCCCGAGCTGATCACGCTCGTCGCCAACCTCGACCAAATGTCGACTTCGGTTCCGGTCGACCGGCCCTGGACCGCGCCGAACGCCGCCGACCTCGACGGCCAGACGCTTGCCGCCTACGTCGAGGCCAACTCGCTGACCGAGCGCTTCCGCCGGCTCGTCCCGGCGGCGACCCGGCCGATCTTCGGAGCCGAGCCGAGCGAGCTTTCCCTGCTCTACGTCCTCTATTACATCGCCGCTTCCGGGAACGAGGCCAACGCGGGGACCTTCGAGCGCAACTTCAACACCCGCGGCGGAGCCCAGGAGCAGCGGATCGAGGGCGGCTCGCAGGTGCTCGGCAAGGCGATGGCCGCAAAGCTCGGCAAGCACCGGATCGTCAAGCGCTCGCCCGTCCGCCGGATCATCCAGAGACGCGGCCGCGTCCGCGTCGTCAGCGACCGGGCCGTCGTCAACGCGAAGCGGGCGATCGTCGCCGTCCCGCCGGTCCTCGCCGGCCGGATCGATTACCACCCGGCGATGCCGTCGGCCCGCGACGCGCTCACCCAGCGGCTCGCCCAGGGCGCGCTCACGAAGGTGGCCGCCGCTTACCGGACGCCCTTCTGGCGCGAGCAGGGACTTAACGGCTCGACCCTCTCAACCGACGGCCTCGTCAACGCGACCTTCGACGACAGCCCCGAGAACGGCAGGCCGGGTGTCGTGTTCGGATTCGTCGGCGGCGATAGCTCACGGGCCTTCGCCGAGCTCGGGCGGGCCGCACGGCGCCGGACGGTGCTCAACGAGCTCGCCGACCTGCTCGGCCCCGAGGCGCTGAAGCCGACCGAGTTCTTCTACACCGAGTGGCCGGAGGAGCGCTGGAGCCGCGGCGGCCCAGTCGGGATCTACCCACCCGGCCTGATGACCACCTACGGGCACGCGATCCGCGAGCCGGTCGGCCGGATCCACTGGGCCGGCACCGAGACCTCGACCTACTGGAACGGCTACATGGACGGAGCGATCCGCTCCGGCGAGCGAGCCGCCGCCGAGGTGCTGGCGGAGTTGTAGGGGGGGGCGCCCCGGGGCGGCCCGGCGGGCTGTCGGGCCGAGGGGATCGGCGGGCTGTTGGGCCGAGGGGTTGGGCGGTGAGGGGGACCGGGGCGGAGGTCTTCCGGCCACTGGGGCGGATTTGGTGTCTATAGGACGCACAATCCGCCCCAGTGGGATCGCCACCCCCGGCTGGGGTCAACACATATGTCTTCCCGTCCAGTCCCACCGCGCCGACCGACCGAAGCGGACGCGTCAGCGGAGCATTCGGTCGGAGTGATCTATCTCAGCGCGTCGAGCCGGTCGAAGACCTCGCCGGCGTGCGTGAGGTAGGTGCTCGGGTCGAAGACGGCGTCGAGGTCGATCTCGCGGTCGGTGCCTTCGAGCGCCTCGGTGAGGAGGTCGCGGAAGGGCGTGCGGGTGTCCCACGCGCGCTGGGCGTTCTCCTGGACGAGGCGGTAGGCGTCGTCGCGGACGAGGCCGGCGTCGATGAGGGCGGTGAGGGCGCGCTGGCTGTAGATGGCGCCGTGGGTGAGCTCGAGGTTCTCGCGCATCCGATCGGTGTGGACGGTCATGCCGGAGGCGACGCGGGTGGCGAGGTGTTGCATGTAGTCGAGGCCGATGGTGGCGTCGGGGAGGATGACCCGCTCGGCGCCGGAGTGGGAGATGTCGCGCTCGTGCCAGAGGGCGACGTTCTCGAGGCCGGCCTGGGCGTAGCCGCGCAGGACCCGGGCGAGGCCGGTGATCCGCTCGGTGGTGATCGGGTTGCGCTTGTGGGGCATGGCGGAGGAGCCCTTCTGGCCCTTGCCGAACGGCTCCTCGACCTCGCGGACCTCGGTCCGCTGGAGGTTTCTGATCTCGGTGGCGAAGCGCTCGAGGCCGGCGCCGGCGATGGCGATCGCGGAGAGCAGGTCGGCGTGGCGGTCGCGGGGGACGATCTGCGTGGAGGCGTCCTCGACCCCGAGGCCGAGCCGCTCCATGACCGCCGCTTCGACGGTGGGGGGCAGGGAGGCGTAGGTGCCGACGGCGCCGGAGAGCTTCCCGTAGACCGCGCCGGTGAAGGCGCGCTCGAGGCGGGAGACGTTGCGGTCGGCTTCGAAGGCGAAGCCGGCGAGGCGGAGTCCGAAGCTGGTCGGCTCGGCGTGGATGCCGTGTGTGCGGCCGACGCAGACCGTGTCGCGATGCTCGACGGCGCGCTCGATCAGGGCGTCCCGATAGGCGACGGCCCCGGCGGTGACGATCTCCCCGGCGGCGCGGATCTGCGTCGCCAGGGCGGTGTCGAGGACGTCGGAGGACGTCAGGCCGTAATGGATCCAGCGTCCCTCGTCGCCGATCGAGGCGGAGACGACGTCGACGAAGGCGGCGACATCGTGGTTCGTCGTCCGCTCGCGTTCCTCGACCTCCTCGACCGTGAACGCCGCCCGCTCGCGGCAGGCGGCGGCGTCATCGGCGGGAACCACACCCGCGTCGGCGAGGGCCTCGGTGACGGCCAGCTCGACCTCGAGCCAGCCCTTCATCTTGCGCCGCTGGGTCCAGACGGCGCCGATCTCCTCGCGGGTGTAGCGCGGGATCAAAGAAGCCCGATGATCCGCGCCGCGTAGAGCCCGGCGTTCTTGGCTCCGTCGACGGCCATGCAGGCCACCGGCACTCCGGGAGGCATCTGCGCGACCGACAGCAGCGAGTCCATCCCGCCGAAGTTCTTGCCCGAGACCGGGACGCCGATCACCGGGAGGCTCGTGTGGGCGGCGGCGACGCCGGGCAGAGCGGCGCTCATGCCGGCTCCGGCGATGATCGCCTTCAACCCGCGCATCTGGGCCGCCTTGCAGTACTCGGCGACCATGTCGGGGTTGCGGTGGGCGCTCATCACCCGGACCTCGTAACGGATGCCGGCCTCCTCGAGGGCCTTGCCGGCGGGCTGCATCTTCGGCTTGTCATTCGCCGATCCCATGATGATCCCGACCAGCGGCGAGTCGACTTCGATCTCCTCGAAGGCGGTCTCGACGTCGGGCATGGCTACGGGCTCGGGCACGTCGGTTCCGCTCGCCGGGGTGGGCGCGGGGGTCGACTCCGCTTCGGTCATCAGGCCTCCTGGGTTGTTCGCTCGACGGCTCTGGCGGCGATGTCCGTCCGGATCTGCCTGCCGCCGAATGTGATCAGCTCGGCCGCATCGTATGCACGCTCCCGCGCGGTCGCGGCGTCGGCACCGAGCGCGGTCACGTTGAGGACCCGCCCGCCGGCGGTGACGAGCTCGCCGTCGGCGATCGCCGTCCCGGCGTGTGTCACCTCGGCGCCGGTCGCCTCGGCCTCGGCGACGCCGTCGATGATGTCGCCCTTCGACGAGCTCTCCGGGTAACCGCGCGATGCGAGGACCACCGTTACGGCCCAGTCGGGCGTGAAATCCGCCACGACGCCGGCGAGGCCGCCGGGCTCGCGAGAGGCGCGGCAGAGGTCGACGAGGTCGGAGCGCAGACGCGGCAGCACCGCCTGCGTCTCGGGGTCGCCGAGGCGAACGTTGAACTCGAGCACCTTCGGCCCGTCGGCGGTCAGCATCAGCCCGGCGTAGAGCACGCCGTGGAAGGGAATGCCCCGCTCCGCCATCAACCGGACGATCGGCTCGTGGACCTCGGCGACCGTGCGGGCGACGACGTCGCCGTCGATGCCGGGGACGGGCGAGTAGCTGCCCATCCCGCCCGTGTTCGGTCCCACGTCGCCGTCGAAGATCCGCTTGTAGTCCTGAGCGGGCGCGAGCGGGACGACGTTCGTGCCGTCGCAGAGCGCCAGCATCGAGAGCTCCTCGCCGACGAGGAACTCCTCGATCAGGACCTGAGTGGCGCCGAATCGCTGCTCGGTGAAGAACGCCTCGATGGCCGCGCTCGCCTCGGCCTCGTCGGCGGCGATGATCACGCCCTTACCGGCCGCGAGACCGTCGGCCTTGAGGACGACCGGGTAGGCGCAGCCGGCGAGGTGGGCGAGCGCCTCCTCGCGGGAGACCGCCAGCGCGTGCTCGGCGGTCGGGACGCCCGCCTCCCGCATCGCCTCCTTGGCATAGAGCTTCGAGCCCTCGAGCCGAGCCGCCGCCGCGCTCGGCCCGAAGGCCGCGATCCCGGCCTGCTCGAGCTCGTCGGTGAGTCCGTCTACGAGCGGCACCTCCGGCCCGACGACGACCAGGTCCGCCCCGATCGCGGTCGCGGCGGCGACGACGCCGTCGGGGGCCGCGACTATCTCCGCGTCGGCGGCGATCCCGGCGTTGCCCGGCGTGCAGAAGATCTCCGGATCGTGCGCCGAGCGGCCGAGCGAGCGGACGATCGCGTGCTCGCGCCCGCCGCCGCCGACGACGAGGACCTTCATCTGCTCACCCGGCGCCGGGTCTCCGAGCCGTCGCTCAAAGCGATCCGGCGAAGTCTTCGCTCGGGATCGCTCCGAGGGTCTCGTTGACGGTCGTGCCGCGCGACCCGAGCTCGAGCGACGCCTTCGCCATCGCCTCGGCACTGTCGGCCTCGACGACGCTGATGAAGTCGTAACGACCGAGCGTCGCCCACTGGTGGTGGACCTTGAGGCCGATCTGCTCCATCTCGTGGTTCACCTCGGCGATCCGGTCGGGGTTGTTCTTGATCGTCTTGACACCGTCGCTGGTGAGCTTGGTGAGCAGGATGAAATGAGCCAAGGTCTTCTCCTCGAGGTAGCGGTCGATGATCCCGTTCGTCCATTTCTCTCACGTCCGCGGATTCGCTGCAACCCGGCCGGGCCGCGATGGCCGTCAGGCCGGCTTCACGGCAGCGCCGACGACGAGCGGCCGGACGATCGGAGCGGCCTTCGGAAGCCGGTCGTGCTCGACCGCCTCGACGACGAGCGGCGAGGCGGCGATCGCCGCCAGGGTGTCGCGGTTGCAGCGACAACCGTGGCCGACGAACTTCCAGGGCTTCTCGAGGCGGTCCTGCCAGCGGGCGAGATCGGGGTCCTCGGAGCGCACATGCTCGGCGAACAGCAGCCGCCCGCCGGGGCGGAGGATGCGACCGAGCTCGGCGAGGGTGGCGGGGACGTCGTCGACCGTGCAGAGGACGAGCGTGCAGACGATCGTGTCGACCGAGTTGTCCGGGATCGGCAGGTGGTCGGCGGGCGCCTCGATCACCGTGGCCCGGTCGCCGGCCCGCTCGCGGAGGCGCCGGGCCATCGGCGGAAACGGCTCGGTCAGGATCAGCTCCTCGACGGCCTCCCGGTAGTGGTCGAAGTTGAGGCCGGTTCCGGCCCCGATCTCGACGGTCCGGCCGCTCGCGGCGGCGATCAGCCCTCGCCGCCGGTCCCGCATCCCGGCCTCCTCGCTCTCGGCGAGCGCCCGCTCGTAGACGGCGGCGAACAGGCGCCCCCAGGTCGCGTCGTATGCGCGGCGCGCGACCCCCATCAGTACGAGGAGGCGAGGAGCGCCGGGATCGAGTCGCGCCGGTAGTCGAAGATCCGGGCGAGGTCGCGGTGGACGAGGAGATGCTCGCCGATCGTTCCGAGCGGCCCGAACCGGTGGCCGTAGCGGACGAGGTCGACCATCAGCGTCCGGTCGGGACCGAGCGCCTCGAAGCAGTGCGTGTGGTGCCAGAGCGCGTAGGGCCCGCGGAGCTGACGGTCGACGAAGCCGCGCGGCGGGTCCCACTCTTCGATCCGGGTCAGCCACGAGACGGGGACGCCGTGGAGCCGCAGCCGGTATGTGATCAAGGCCCCCTTGCGGACGTCGATCGGCGTCGGGCTGGTGATCCGGAAGCGCAGCAGGGGAGGCGTGATCGCCTCGAGGTTCTCGGCTCGCGAGAAGAAGTCGAACGCCTCCTCGATCGGGACGTCGAGGATCTGCTCGCGGCGCAACACCCGCTCCCTCATCCCGGCACCTCGGCGGCGACCAGGTCGCGGAGGTCGGCGGTCGTGTGCTCCCAGCTCAGCTCCTCGCGGCGGCGCCGGGCGCCGGCCGCGAGCTCGGCGCGAAGCTCGTCGTCGGCGAGCCGCTCGATCGCGCCGGCGAGGGCGGCGACGTCGGGCTCGAACGCGGGAATCCCTGAACGCGGCGCCCGGCCGTCGGGCACGCCGGGGACGAGCAGTCCGTTGACTCCGTCGAGCACCACCTCGTTCATCGGCGGGTTGTCGTTGGTGACGATCGGGATGCCGAGGGCAGTCGCTTCGAACAGGTGCAGCCCCAGCCCCTCCCAGCGACTCGGCGCCAAGCAGACGTCGGCGGCCGCGAACATCCGCAGGTAGTCGTCGGTCGGCAGGTCGGCGGTGATCACCTCGATCCGGGCGTCGCGACGGCCGAAGCGGGACCCGCCGCGGATCATTCGCCCGACCTGCTTCGCCTGCCTCTCGACCTGCGCCTTGAGGACGAGCCGGAGCCGCGGGTCGGACGTCCGCCGGAAGGCCTCGATCGTTGCGGCAAGGGGCTTGCGCTTGGACATGAAGCCCCCCGGAAAAAGAATCGTGACGCCGTCCTCATCAGGTGAAGGATCCGCAGCAAGATCGACGAGGTCGGGGAAACAGCCCCAGCGGACCCGGGGGGTCTCGATGCCCATCTCCGCGTAGCGCTGCTGCTCGCAGGCGGTCAGAGAGTAGATCCGGTCGAAGGCTCGGGCGGCGGGCTCGGCGTGCTCGGCGGAGAAGTGCTCCCAGACGAACCTGCCGATCGTCCGGACGCCCGACTCGCGCAGCCGGGCGATCTCGTCGAACTGGTAGTTCTGGTCGAAGAGGACGACGTCGGGGCGCACTTCGGCGGCCCAGGCCAGGTACTCGTCGCCGGGGATCAGGTAATCGCTGGCGGCGGTGACGGCGTCCTGCGCCCAGACTCCCTCACTGTCGATGCGGCCCGGCCGGATGTTCGTTTTCCGGGTCGGCCGGGCGAGCACGAAAGTCTCGTGTCCGAGATCGTTCAGGGTCGCGCGGATCTGGCGCGCCACGACGGCCTGCCCGCGGTTGAACCAGTAGGCGACGATCCCGATCCGCATCGTCCGAACCCTTGCACGCCCCGGCCTGGCCCGCCTTCGCGGCAGGGATGGCAACCTGGGGAGCGAAGGGCGATTCGATGACCGATCTGAGACGACATCTGCTTCTGCTGTCGGTGCTGGCGCTGTTCGCCCTGCCCGCGCCGGCGACCGCCGCCGAGCGGCCCGGCCCGCCGAGCACGGCCGCGTTCGAGCGCGCGACCCGGGAGGTGCTTCGCAGCGGCGACCTCGCGCCGCCGGTGACGGCGCGGAGCGGAGGGATCGGGACGGGGTCGTCGTCACGGGGGTCCCTGTTCCCGAAGCGGAGGCTGCTGACGCTTTACGGCGCGCCGCAGCTGACCGGGACGATCCTCGGCAAGCTCAGCCCCGCCGCGGCGGCCCGCAGGACGCTCAAGCAGGCGCGGCCGTACGCCCGGATCGGCGATCGCCGCGTGATCCCCGGCTTCGACTTCATCGCCGTGGTCGCGAACTCGACCCCGGGGCCGGATCGCAAGTACCGGACCCGGCAGCCGGCGAAGCTGATCCGGACCTACCTGCGCGCGGTCCGCACGATCGAGGGCAGGCTCGTCCTCGACATCCAGCCCGGCCGGGCGAAGGTCGGCGACGAGGTCGACGCGCTCGAGCGTTGGACCTCCGAGCCCGACGTCGACGTCTCGATCGACCCCGAGTGGGAGGTCGGGCGTCGCGGCGTGCCGGGACAGACCGAGGGGAGCATCAGATCCAAGGAGATCAACTCGGTTTCGCGGCGGCTGCAGGAGATAATCGACGAGAACGACCTGCCGCCGAAGGCGCTAGTGATCCACCAGTTCCGTACCGGTTCGGTGCGGGGTCGCAAGGACATCCGGCAGCGCAAGGACGTGAACGTCACCCTTTCGTTCGACGGGATCGGCAGCCCGGCGGCGAAGGAGGCCGGGTACCGGGCACTGAGCAGTCCCGCCGCGTTCAGCGGCTTCTCGATCTTCTACTCGCTCGACACGAAGATCATGAGCCCGCGCTCGGTCCTCGGTCTCGATCCGCCGCCCGACTTCCTTCTCTTCCAGTAGTCGGACGATGCGCGGTCGCCTGCTCGCAACGCTCGCGGCCGGGGCCGCGCTCGCGGCCGTGCCGATCGCTGGAGCCGGGGCCGACGGAACCGCCCTCCGGTCCCAGTTGCACAGCACGATCGGGCACTCCGTCCAGGGCCGCCCGATCGAAGTCCGCCGCGTCGGCGATCCGGCCGCCGACCTGAAGGTCCTCGTCGTCGGCTCGATCCACGGGGACGAAACGCAGGGTCATCGCGTGGTCCGCCGGCTTCGCGGCCCCTACGGCAACCGGATCCACGGCGCCGACTTCTGGACGATCACCACGGTCAACCCCGACGGCGTCGCCGCCGGCCAGCGCAAGAACGCCGACGGGGTGGATCTCAACCGCAACTTCTCCCACGGCTTCGACCCCTCCCTCGATGGGGGCTACAACTCGGGTCCGCATCCGTTCTCCGAGCCCGAGTCCCGCGCCGTCGCACGGGTCTCGAAGCGCGTCGATTTCGATCTCGCCATCTGGTACCACCAGCCGTGGGGCGAGACGCTCGTTCCCTGCAACTCGACCGGCCGCTACGCCCGCCGCTACGCGCACGTCTCCGGACTCGCCGGGTCGAAGGAATGCGATGTCTACTCGCCCGGAAGCGCGATCAGCTGGCAGCGCCATCGCCTCGGAACGGTCGCCTTCGTCGTCGAGCTGCCGGGCCGCCGCCTCCACGGCGCCGAGGTGCGCCGGCACGCGAGGGCGACGGTCGCGGTGGCCCGGATGCTGAAGGGCTGAGAGCGCCCGCCGCCGGGCTGCGAGGTCTATCGTCAGCGGCGTGGCAACAAAGATCGTCCTCTTCGGCGCCACCGGCTACACCGGGCGCCTGACCGCAACCGCCCTCCGCGACGCCGGGGAGCGGCCCGTCCTCGCCGGCCGAAGCCAGGCATCTCTCGACGTCCTCGCCGAGGAGCTCGGCGGCGGCCTCGAGACGCGGGTGGCCGACGTCGCCGACCCGTCGTCGGTGCGGGCGCTCGTCGAGTCCGGCGACGTCCTGATCAGCACCGTCGGCCCCTTCGCGCGGTGGGGAGCGCCGGCGGTCGAGGCGGCCATCGGCGCGGGAGCGACCTACATGGACTCGACCGGCGAGCCGCCGTTCATCCGCCGGGTCTTCGAGGACTGGGGCCCTCGGGCCGAGGCCGCCCGGGTGCCGCTGCTGACGGCCCTCGGCTACGACTGGGTGCCGGGCAACCTCGCCGGCGCGCTGGCCCTCGACGAAGCCGGAGCCGGAGCTCGCCGGGTCGAGATCGGCTACTTCATCACCGGCAGCGGCATGGGCGGGATGAGCGGCGGCACCCGGGCCTCGACGGCCGGAGTAATGCTCGAGCCCGGGTTCGCGTTCCGATCGGGCCGCATCGTCAGCGAGACACCGGGTCGTCACGTCGCCAACTTCGAGGTCGGCGACCGCACCAAGCAGGCGGTGTCGGTCGGCTCCTCCGAGCACTTCACCCTTCCTCCGCTGAGCCCCGGGCTGACCGACGTCGAGGTCTACCTCGGCTGGTTCGGAGCGATGTCGCGGCCGATGCAGGTGGGCTCGATCGGCCTCTCCGCGATCGGCCGGATCGGGCCGCTCAAGCGCGGGCTCTCCGCTGTGACCGAGCGTCTCGTCAAGGGCTCCACCGGCGGGCCGACCGAGGCGGAGCGGGCGACCGGCGGCTCCTACGTCGTCGCCCGCGCGTTCGGAGCCGGCGACGCCGAGCTCGCCACGGTCCGGCTGTCGGGGGTCGACGGCTACAGCTTCACGGCGCGGTTCCTCGCCTGGTCGGCGATCCGCGCCCGCGACGGCGGCATCGACGGCTCCGGCGCACTCGGCCCGGCGGCGGCCTTCGGGCTCGCCGAGTTCGAGAAGGGCGTCGCCGCGGCCGGCATCGAACGCGCGTGAGCAGGATCCCGCCGGGCCTGCGGCCCTTCGTGCCGGCGCTGGCGATCGTGCCGATGTTCGTCGGCTTCGCCCTGTTCGGGGTGCAGATCGGGACCGCGATCGCCGGTCTCACCCTCGCCGCGATCATCGTCTTCGCCGTCACCGATCGCGCCGATGGCACCTTCGAGATCGCCGCGTCGGGTCCCGGCGTCCCGGGCGGCGTCCTCGTCGTCGTCCTCGCACCGATCGAGGACCCGCCCGCGGCCGGCGTGGTCGCGGCGATCGGCGATCCGATCCGCCCCGAGGCCGGCGACGCGGGCCTGCTCGTCCTCTCTCCCGCCCGGAGCAAGCTGATCGACCGCTGGACGGACGACCTCGAGCCCGCCCGGTTCGAGAGCCAACGGGTGCTGACGGTCTCGCTCGCCACCCTCGCCGCTGCCGGCATTCGCGCCGACGGACGGGTCGGCGACGGCGACGTGGTCCAAGCGACCGAGGACGTCCTCCGGACCTACGCGGCGACCGAGGTTGTCGTGGTCTCGCGGCCCGGCGAGTTCGGCCGGCAGATCGCCGAGCTCGAGCGACGACTCGATCGAAAGCTGCGCCGCGTGACCACCGACCCCTAACTGGGCCGGCGCCGTCAGGCCTTCTCGAAGACCAGCTCGCCTTCGCGGGCCTCGACCCTGACGGTGTCGCCCTCGGCGAACTCGCCCTCGAGCAGCTTCAGCGCGAGGCGGTCGACGAGCCGGCTCTGGATCACCCGCTTCAGCGGGCGGGCGCCGTAGGTCGGGTCGTAGCCGAGATTGCCGAGCAGGGTGCGGGCATCCTCGGTCAGCTCGATCTCGATGCCGCGCTCGTGGACGCGCTCGGTGAGCATCGCGACCTGGACCTCGACGATCCGGGTGATGTCCTCGCGGCTGAGCCTGTGGAAGATGACCGTCTCGTCGATCCGGTTCAGGAACTCGGGCTTGAACGTCGCCGTCAGGACGCCGTTGATCTTCTCGCGGATGTTCTCGTCGATCCGCTCTCCGGCGATCTCCTGTGAACCGACGTTCGAGGTCATGATCAGGACGGTGTTGGTGAAGTCGACCGTGCGGCCCTTGCCGTCGGTGAGGCGACCGTCGTCCATGATCTGCAGCAGCACGTTGAACGCGTCCGGGTGCGCCTTCTCGATCTCGTCGAGGAGGATCACCGCGTAGGGGCGCCGGCGCACCGCCTCGGTGAGCTGGCCGCCCTCGTCGTAGCCGACGTAGCCGGGGGGCGCGCCGATCAGGCGGCTGACCGAGTGCTTCTCCATGTACTCGGACATGTCGATCCGGGTGATCGCGCCCTCGGAATCGAACATGAACTCAGCGAGCGCCCGGGCGAGCTCGGTCTTGCCGACGCCGGTCGGGCCGAGGAACAGGAAGCTGCCGATCGGCCGGTTCGGGTCGGAGAGGCCGGCCCGGGAGCGGCGCAGGGCGTTCGCGACCGCGACGACGGCCTCGTCCTGGCCGATCACCCGCTCGTGGAGGCGTTCCTCCATGTGGATGAGCTTCTCGACCTCGCCCTCCATGAGGCGGCTGACCGGGATCCCGGTCCACTTGCCGACGACCTCCGCGACGTCCTCCTCGGTGACCTTGTCGACGAGCATCGAGCCGCCGGCGGTCTGGAGCTCGGCGAGCTTCGCCTCCTCGTCGGCCATCCGGCCCTCGAGCTCGGGGATGCGGCCGTACTTGAGCTCGGCCGCCTTCTGCAGGTCGGCGTTGCGCTCGGCGCGCTCGACCTCGCGGTTGGCCTCCTCGAGCTCGGCCCGCGCCTCGTTGATGGCGTCGATGGCGCCCTTCTCGGTCTGCCAGCGCGCCTTCATCTCGGCGGCTGACTCCTGGAGGTTCGCGAGCTCCTCCTCGAGCGTGTCCAGCCGGGACTTCGAGGCCTCGTCGCTCTCGTTCTGGAGCGCCTGGCGCTCGATCTCGAGCTGCGTGATCCGGCGGTCGATCTCGTCGATCTCGACCGGCGAGGACTCGATCTCCATTTTCAGGCGGGATGCGGCCTCGTCGATCAGGTCGATCGCCTTGTCAGGGAGGAAGCGGTCGGCGATGTAGCGGTCGGAGAGGGTGGCGGCGGCGACGATCGCCGGGTCGGTGATGTCGACGCCGTGGTGGTTCTCGTAGCGCTCCTTGAGGCCGCGGAGGATCGCGATCGTGTCGGCGAGGTCGGGCTCGCCGACGAAGACGGGCTGGAAGCGGCGCTCGAGCGCGGCGTCCTTCTCGATGTGCTTGCGGAATTCGTCGAGGGTCGTCGCGCCGATCGTCCGCAGCTCGCCGCGGGCGAGCATCGGCTTCAGCAGGTTGGCGGCGTCGACGGCGCCCTCGGCGGCGCCGGCGCCGACGATCGTGTGGAGCTCGTCGATGAAGAGGACGATCTGTCCCTGCGCGTCCTGGACCTCCTTGAGGACGGCCTTGAGCCGCTCCTCGAACTCGCCGCGGAACTTCGCGCCGGCGAGCAGGGCGCCGACGTCGAGGGCGATCAGCCGCCTGCCCTTCAGGGATTCGGGTACGTCGCCGGCGACGATCCGCTGGGCGAGGCCCTCGGCGATCGCCGTCTTGCCGACGCCGGGATCGCCGATCAGGACCGGGTTGTTCTTCGTCCGCCGGGACAGCACCTGGATGACGCGGCGGATCTCCTCGTCGCGGCCGATGACCGGATCGAGCTTGCCGGCCTCGGCGTCGGCGGTCAGGTCCTGACCGAACTTCTCGAGCGACTCGAGCGTCGACTCCGGGTCCGGTGAGGTGATGCGCTGCGCGTAGACCTCCGCGGACGCCTTGGCGATCTCGTCGCGGGCGGGGAGGAGGTCGCTGATGCCGGACGACTTCTCGGCCAGCGCGAGCAGGAAGTGGTTGGTGGCGATGTACTCGTCGCCGAGCGCCTCCATCTCGCGCTCGGCGCGCTGCAGGACCTTGACGAACCCCTGCGACGGGCGGACGTCGGGGGCGTCGGCGCCCGAGACGGTTGGGAGCTCGTCGACACGAGCCGATGCGGCGTTCTCGATCGAGACGACGTCGGCGCCGATCTTGCGGAGGATCGGCGGCGCGAAGCCGTCGTCCTGCTGGAGGACGGCGAGGAGGAGGTGGGCGGGAGCGGCTTCGCTGTTGCGGCGCTGTGCGGCGATCCGCATCGCGGCGGCGACCGCATCGCGGCCGAGCGTGGTGAATCTGTCGGACTGCATGGTTCCGCCAGTCTACGCGGTTATTGGCTCGGAGTCAAGAAATCTGATACGAGGACACTTAGATGCTGCCAGACGGCAGCACGACCCGAAAGCGGCTCAGCGAGCCAGATCCACCAGCTCCGCCAGGGACTCCTCGATGCCGTCGCGGAGGACATGCAGGTCCGGGACGGCATCGGGATCGACGTTCAGGCAGAAGCAGACATTGCCCCCGTAGCTGAGCACGGCGATCCCGATCGCGTGCTCGGCGGCGAGCGGGACGATCGGCCAGACCTCCTCGACGTGCGATCCGAAGGCGTAGAGGTCGGTCGGCGGCCCCGGTACGTTCGTGATCGTCAGGTTGAACAGGCGCGTCGCGTACATCGACCGGGCCAGGAAGCTGTGGATCACGGGCGGGGCATGGGCCGTGAAGTCGATCAGCGCCCGCGACCCGGTGGCCTGACCGCCCTCCTTGAGGGATTCGGTCGCCGCCGTCTGCAATCGGTGACGGCGCAGGGGGTCGGGCTCGGCGACGGGGAGCTCGACGAACAGCGAACTGATCTTGTTGCCGAGCGAGAGCTCCTCGCCGGCCTGCCGGATGTTGACCGGGACCATCGCCCGGAGTCCGGTGTCGGGCGGCGTCTCGCCGCGGGAGATCAGGAGCTTGCGGAGCCCGCCGGCGGAGGCGGCGAGGACCACGTCGTTGAGCTTGCCGCCGAGGCTGTCCTTCGTCGCCTTCAGGTCGGCGAGCGGCGCCGAGACGATTGCGAGTTCGCGGTGGGCGCCGATCGGCACGTTGATGGAGCTGTGGGGCGCCGCGTTGAGCTCGTCCTTGACCAGGACCTCCGCCATCGAGCGCGCACGCTTCGCCGTATCGACTCCGCGCCCGGGATGGCGGGCGACGCCGAGACCGGCTCCGACGAGGCCGATGCCCGCCCTGCCCGCCTGGACCGGCAGCCTGGCGAGACCGGCGATCCCGTCGGTCACCATCCCGACCGACGAGCGGTCGGGCGGCACCTGCGGGGGCGGGATCGCCGATGGGGCGCGTCGGCTGGTGCGCGGAGGCGCGTCCGGCGCGGTGTCGAAGAGCATGCTGCTCGCGTCGACCGACCCGACGCCGTCGACCATGCAGTGGTGGGTCTTGCTGACGAGCGCCCAGCGGCCACCGGCCAGGCCCTCGACGACGACCAGCTCCCAGAGCGGCCGCGAGCGATCGAGCCGTTCGCGGAAGTACTCGCCGGCCCAGCGGAGCAGCTCAGCCTCGTCGCCGGGGGAGGGCAGGCTCGCCCGGTAGACGTGGGTCCGGGCGTCGAAGCCGGAGACGTCGGTCCAGCGGGGCCAGCTCAGTCCTCCGGTCCGCGGCTCCGAGAGGCGCTGGCGGTACCGCGGCAGCGAGTCGAGTCGCGTGGTCAGGTCGGCGGCGACCCGCTCGACCGGCGGTGCCTCGCCGGGCTCGAAGATCATCACTCCGCCGATGTGCATATGAGCGGAGAGGTCGGCCTCCTCGAGTTCGAGGAAGGTCGCGTCCAGTGCTGTCAGCTGCTCCTCCAAGGTGCTGTGAGGACCCTAGGCCGCAGCGACCGCCGTGGCATCCGGTCCTCGCACCGGACCCCGCTCGGTGGTTTTCCCCGATGTGTGAGGAAGCCGCCCGGCGGAGGATCAGGAGGTACAGCTTCGACGAAGGAGATCGAGATGCCGTCCCCACCGAAAGTGCTCATCCTCGGCGGCGGCTTTGCCGCGCTCGAGACCGCATTTCTGCTGCGGATGCGGCACCGCGACGACGTCGACATCAGGCTGATCTCCGACCGCGACGATTTCCTCTTCCGGCCGAACAGCATCTACGTCCCATTCGGGGCGGATCCGGGCTCGCTGCTCGTCGACCTCAACAAGCCGCTTCGACGTCGCGATATCGATTTCGAGCGCGGCCGCGTCGCCGAGGTCGATCCGGACTCGAAGCTCGTCACCCTCGAGGACGGCGAGCGGTTCGGCTACGACAAGCTCGTCATCGCCACCGGGGCCGACACGAACGCCGGTGAGATCCCGGGTCTAGCTGAGTACGGCGCCACGATCTGGACCTCGAACTCGATGCTCGAGGTCCGTCGGCACTTCGAGCAGATCCGCGCCCGTGTCGTCGGCGGCGAGCGTCAGCGGGTGCTCTTTCTCGTGCCGCCGAACAACAAGTGCTCGGGCCCGCTCTACGAGATCGTCTTCATGCTCGAGACCTGGCTGCGAAAGAACGGCGGCCGCGACCTCGCCGAGATCGCCTGGTCGACCTATGAGCACGGGTACATCCAGGCTTTCGGGCCACGGCTGCACGACCTGGTCACGGACGAGTTCGCCGAGCGTGGTATCGACGGTCATAACGAGGAGGTCGCCACCGAGGTGACCCCGGGCGAAGTTCACTACGCCGACGGTGGTAGCAGGGCGTTCGACCACCTGATCGCCTTCCCACCCTACGTCGCAGGCGTTCGCTACCCGGCCTTCGAGTCCGATGACCGCGGCTTCGTCGCCACCGATCTCGAAACGCGGCTGGCCGCCGGGCACGACGACGTCTACGTTCCGGGAGATGCCGGGGACTTCCCCATCAAGCAGGCCTTCCTGGCGTTTCTGCAGGCTGATTCGGTCGCCGCGCACATCGGCGCCGAGCTCGACGGGAAGCCCTTCGATCAACCGTTCGACTCGGTGAGCATGTGCATCATGGAGATGTTCGACAAGGCGACGTTCGCGCAGGTACCCGTCGAGTTGACCGGAGACCCGGATCGCCCGGTCCGGGTTCGTCCCGATGCCGACGGCGACTACAAGGTCGGAACCTCGCCCGTCTGGCGACTCGGCAAGAAGATGCTCGGCTTCTCGGTCCCGATGCGCTTTTCGGCGGGAGAGCCCTTCCACGCCGGCAAGGCCTGGCAGGCCATGGATGTCGGGATCAAGGCGATGTCGAGCATGCTCGCCGACTGACCCCATTTCCGAGCGGTCTCGCGACCCCGACCTCGGATCGGGCTGCGCCGCCCCCGGGCCGGACGCAACAATGACCCGATGAGGCGGATCTACGGAAAAGCCAAGGACGCCCGCAGGTCGGGCAGCATGTTCGAGTCGCGGACCGAGGTCTGGCGCGAGGTCGGTCTCGGCGCCGAGATCAGCCGCGGCGACGCCCGCAAGGCACGCCGCGAGGCGATCGTCCTGCTCGTTCTGATCATCGGCGTGATCATCGCCTTCGACAACCGCGATTCACTGCTTCCCGACGCCGGCAGGGAGCTTCGCTACATCACCGCGGCGATCATCGCCCTGCTCGGCTGGTTGCTCGCCCGGACGCTGGCGCAGAGCTTTCAACCCGCGCTGTTCAGGCGGATGGAGCCCGGCACCGCCGGCACCGTCGGGTTCCTGATCCGGCTCGGCACGATCGTGGTCGTGGTGATCGCGGCGCTGCGGATTGCCGGCGTCAAGCCCGAAACGCTGGCGGTCGGCGGCGCCTTCACCGCAGTCGTCCTCGGACTCGCGGCCCAGCAGACGCTCGCGCACGTCTTCGCCGGCCTCGTGCTGCTGACGACGCGACCGTTCGTCGTCGGTCAGCGGGTCAAGCTCAAGGGCGGATCGATGGCCGGCGAGGTCGAGGGGATCGTCAGCAACCTCGGCCTCTTCTATACGACGCTCGTCAGCGGCGGCGACCGGACGATGATCCCGAACAACGTGATCATGATGCTCGCGGTCATCCCGATCACCGAGCCCGAGCGGGTCGAGCTAAAGGCCCGCTTCAACGCCGACGTGACGCCCCAAAAGCTCCAGCGGATGATCGAAAAGGCCGTCACGATTCCGTTGCGCAGCCAGCCCCAGGTCCGGCTCGAGGAACTTCACGGCGACGAGGTGACCGTGACGATCCTTGCGGTCCCGCTCAACCCGGCGGACGGCCCGAAGCTCGCAAGCGACGTCCTCGACGCCGTCCGCGACAGCGATCTCGACGGCAAGCCCGATGCCTACGACCTGCCGACGCCGACGGCCGAGCAGGAGACCGAGACGGGCCGATCCAGCTGAGCCCGGGGTCAGCCGCGTCGCAGGCGAATTGCGACGAACGCCCCGGCGATGACGGCGGCTCCGGCGATCGGCACGTTCATGGCGGCGGTCCGGTCGATCCCGTCGCGACCGACCAGGGCCGCGGTGAAAGCGGCGGCGTCACCGGCGTCGACCGCGGCGCCGAGCAGGACCGACTTGCGGAGCTCGCCCGGGTCGTTTCGAACCGACAGGCCATGCAGTCCGAGGGCGATGTCGCGACCGCCGGCGAGCCTCGCGAGCGCGACGGTGGCGCCGTCCGGGTCGGTGAATCCGAGGGCCTTGAGCGCCGGCCGGGTCAGGAACATCGCCCCGATCCCGATCCCGATCCGCCCGGCGGCGATCGCGGTGGCGCCGAGGCGGGCGAGGTCGTCGGGCTGGGCGGTGCTCGTCGCGTTCATGGATGCGAAGGTATCTGATCGGCAAGCGTGGACTGATCGCTCTCCTCATGGCGGCGACGCTGTTGCTCGCCGTGGTCGTCGTCGTTGCGGCGACGGGCGGCTCCGGGGACGGAGCGGAGCCGGCGACGACGACCGCCGCCGACCCGAAAGCGCCGATGGCCCATCCGGACCCGGATCGGACCGAGGCGCGGGGACGGCGCCAACTGGCCGCGAATCCGCCCGTGGCGCGGCGCCGGGCGCGGGTCGAGTCCGCAGCCGGCTTCGCCGACGGGCGCGAGGGCCGGGTCGCCTTCGCCGCCACCGGCCCCGACGGCTCGGTCCACGGCCGCAACGAGCACGAGCTCTTCCAGTCGGCGAGCCTCGTCAAGGCGATGATCCTCGCGGCCGAGCTGCAGCGGATCGCCGACGGCGACGGCGATCTCGACGACGCCGCCGCCGCAGAGCTGCGGCGGATGATCACCGTCTCCGACAACGACGCCGCGACGAGAGTCTTCGCGCGCGTCGGCCCGGACGGGCTCGACGCCATCGCCCACCGGGCGGGGATGCGGGACTTCGAATCCTCGGAGACGTGGGGGGCGAGCGCGATCAGCGCCGCCGACATGGCGACGATGTTCGATCACCTCGGCCGGGTCTTCCCGGAGCGCTACGAGAAGTTCGGTCTCGGCCTGCTCGGCTCGATCGTCCCGGAGCAGAGCTGGGGGATTCCCGCGGTCGCGTCCGGGCGCGGCTGGAGCGTCCGCTTCAAGGGCGGGTGGCGCCCCGATCCCGACGGGCAGATCGTCAATCAGGCGGCCGAGCTGCGCCGGGACGACACGGTTCAGGCGATCGCGGTCCTCTCCGACCAGGGACCGTCGATGGAGTACGGGATCGAGACGGTCGAGGGCGTCGCCGACCGCTTGCTTCGCGGCGGCTGAGTCAGGCCTGCGAGCTCGGCCGGGACGTCCGGCTGACCGGAATCCTGACCCGGCGGTCCCCCCCGGAGAGGGTCGACTCGTAGGCGCCGTAGGGGACCAGCTCGGCGCCGAGCGAGCGGCGGGCGCGCTCGATTTCGTCGGCCATCCGCTGCTCCATCTCGGCCGTCCGCTCGCGCATCCGCCGCAGCTCGGAGCGCATCTCGTCGAGCCGCTCCTCGAGCTCCAGGACGGTCTCGACGCCGGCGAGGTTGAGGCCCTGCTCGGCGGTCATCTCCTGGATGCGCCGCAGGCGCTCGACGTCCTCGTGCGAGTAGAGGCGCGTGTTCTTCGGGGATCGCTGCGGGTGGATCAGGCCGCGGGCCTCGTACATCCGCAGGGTCTGCGGGTGCATCTCGGCGAGCTCGGCGGCGACGGAGATCATGAACACGCCGCGGTCTCTGTCGATCCGCGTCTCGACCGTCGTGGTCCGCCTTACCACGCTGCCCTCGCCCCTTTCCGAAGCGTCGCTCACGCCGCGCCTACCTTGCCCGACTCGTCGGACCGACCGGCCGCGCGGGCGCCGCTGAGGATCCGCGCGCGGGGGTCGCGCCCGTCGTCGCTGCGCGACAGCTCGGCGAGGGCCTCCCGCTGCTTGTCGTCGAGGTCCTTCGGGATCTCGACCGCGAGCCGGTAGTGGATGTCGCCGCGGTCGCGCGAATTCGGCTTCGGCGGCCCCTCGCCGCGGAGGCGCTGGATCGTGCCGTGCTGGGTTCCCGGCGCAACGCGGATCCGCTTCGTCCCGCGCAGCGTCGGCACCTCGATGTTGGCGCCGCCGATCGCCTCCGCGAGGGTGACCGGGACGTCGACCTCGAGGTTGCCGTCGGCGCGCCTCGCGAAGATCGGCGAAGCGGCGACGCGGGTGGTGACGAAGAGGTCGCCGGGCGGACCACCGAGCGGCCCGTCCTCGCCCTTGCCCGCGAGGCGGATGCGGGTGCCGTCCTTGACGCCGGCGGGGACGTTCACCCGGTAGCGCTTGCGCTGCAGGGTCAGGCCGGTGCCGCGGCAGTCCGGGCAGGGATGCTCGATGATTTGCCCCCGACCACCGCACTGCGGGCACGGCTGGCTGATCGAGAAGAAGCCCTGGCTCTGGGCGTCGACGCCGCGCCCCTCGCAGCGCGGGCACACGACCGGCTTGGTCCCGGGTGCGGCGCCGTCGCCGTGACAGGTCGGGCAGGTCGCCTGCTTCGGCACGGTGACCGGGATCTGCGCGCCCTCCATGGCCTGCTCGAAGGTGAGCCGGATCTCGGTCTCGAGGTCGCGGCCGCGCATCGGCTCGGGGCCACCGCGGCCGCGACCGAAGATCGTCGAGAAGATGTCGCCGACGTTCGCGCTGCCGCCGAACCCGGCCGGGCCGCCGGCGCCGCGGCCGAAGCCGCCGAACATCCCGCCGGCGTCGTACTCCTTGCGCTTCTCGGGGTCCTTGAGGACCTCGTAGGCGGCACCGATCTCCTTGAACCGCTCCTCGGCCTTCGGGTCGTCGGGGTTGCGGTCGGGGTGGTAGTCGCGCGCCAGCTTGCGGTAGGCCCGCTTGATCTCCTCGTCGCTCGCCTTCTTGTCGACTCCGAGGACTTCGTAGTGATCGCGCGCCATCAGCCCGCTCCTATCCGCTGACGACGACGCGCGCCGGGCGGATCACCTGGGCATCGACGCGGTACCCGCGCTCGAGGGTCTCGATGACCGTTCCGGCCTCCACGCCCTCGGCGGCGCCGGTCGCGATCGCCTCGTGCTCGGAGGGGTCGAAGCGCTCACCGACCGGATCGAAGGCGACGACGCCGGTCCGCTGCAGGGCGTTTCCGAGCTCGCGATAGACGAGGGCCACGCCCTCGGCCAGCGCGTCGCGCGCCGACACCTCGCGGCTCGGCTGCTCGCCCGCCGGCTCGGCCTGCTCGCCTGGGTCGACCCCGGCGGCAACGAGGGCGCGCTCGAGGTTGTCGAGCGCCGGCAGGACGCTGCGGGCGATCGTCGCCCGCCCACGCAGTTCGGCCTCGGCGATCTCGGACTTGACCCGGCGCCGGTAGTTCTCGAAGTCGGCACGGGCGCGCTGCGCGAGCTCGAGGTGCTCGTCGCGCTCCCGCGTCCGTTCCGCCAGCAGCCGATCGAGGTCGGTTTCGACCTCGATCGCGGCTGCCTCGCCGCCCTCGTCGTCGGGGACGACCTCGGCGTCGATCACCTCGGGTTCGGCCTCGGAGGCGGGAACGGGCTCGCCCGTCCCCGCCTGCTCGCCATTGGTCGTTCGCTCGTCCATAGCTGTCTCCGATCGAGTCCGGCCGCGGCCTAGGACTCGTCCTCGACGACCTCGGCGTCGACGATCTCCTCTTCGGGATCGCCGCCGTTCGTCGCACCGGAGGCGGAGCCGGACGGGCCGGCCTCGCTCTGCTGGGCCTGCGCGTTGGCATAGACCTGCTCGGAGACCTTGTGGAAGGCCTGCTCGAGGGCGGCGGTCTTCGCCTTGATGTCGTCGACGTCGCTCGACTCGACCACCGCGCGAAGCTCGTCCAGAGCCTTCGTCACGTCGGCCTTCGCGGACTCGTCGATCTGATCGCCGAGCTCGGCGATCTGCTTGTCGCCCTGGTAGACGGCCTGCTCGGCGACGTTGCGGGCCTCGGCCAGCTCCTTCGCCTTGCGGTCCTCGTCGGCGTGCGACTCCGCGTCGGAGACCATGTTCTTGACCTCCTCGTCGGAGAGGCCGGAGCCGCCCTTGATCTCGATGGTCTGCTCCTTGCCGGTTCCGAGATCCTTGGCCGAGACGTTGAGGATGCCGTTCGCGTCGATGTCGAACGTGACCTCGATCTGCGGCATGCCGCGCGGCGCCGGCGGGATGCCCGTCAGCTGGAACTTGCCGAGTGACTTGTTTCCGGAGGCCATCTCGCGCTCGCCCTGGAGGACGTGCACCTCGACCTGGGTCTGGTTGTCGTCGGCGGTCGAGAACGTCTCCGAGCGCTTCGACGGGATCGTCGTGTTGCGCTCGATCAGCTTCGTCATCACGCCGCCCTTGGTCTCGATGCCGAGGGTCAGGGGGGTGACGTCGAGCAGGAGGACGTCCTTGACGTCACCGGCCAGCACGCCGGCCTGGATCGCGGCGCCGACTGCGACGACCTCGTCCGGGTTGACGCCCTTGTGCGGGTCCTTGCCGGTCAGCTCCTTGACCTTCTCCTGGACGGAGGGCATGCGGGTCATTCCGCCGACCATCACGACGTGGTCGATGTCGGCGCCCGCGTCGGCGAGCGCCTGCTTGACGGGAGCGACGACGCGATCGAGGAGATCGCCGGTCAGCTCGTTCAGCTTCGACCTCGACAGCTTCATGTCGAGGTGCTTCGGCTGGCCTTCGACCGCCGTGATGAACGGGATGTTGATCTGGGTCTCCTGGGTGCTGGAGAGCTCGATCTTCGCCTTCTCCGCGTTCTCGTAGAGGCGCTGCAGGGAGTTCTTGTCGGCCGAGAGGTCGACGCCCTGGTCCTTCTTGAACTCGGTGACGAGCCAGTCGACGATCGCCTTGTCCCAGTTGTCGCCGCCGAGGTGGTTGTCACCCGCGGTCGACTTGACCTCGAAGACGCCGTCGCCGATCTCGAGCACCGACACGTCGAACGTGCCGCCGCCGAGGTCGAAGACGAGGATCGTCTGATCCGTGCCCTCCTTGTCGAGGCCGTAGGCCAGCGACGCGGCGGTCGGCTCGTTGATGATCCGCTTGACGTCGAGGCCGGCGATCTTGCCGGCGTCCTTCGTCGCCTGCCGCTGATCGTCGTTGAAGTACGCGGGGACGGTGATGACCGCCGAGTCGACCGTCTCACCGAGCTTGGCCTCAGCGTCGGCCTTGATCTTCTGGAGGATCATCGCCGAGATCTCCGGCGGCGGGTACTGCTTGCCGGCGATGTCGATGCGGACGTCGCCGTTCGGGCCGGGGGAGACGGTGTAGGGAACCATCGTCTCCTCCTCCTTGACCTCCGCCTCCTTGCGTCCCATGAAGCGCTTGATCGAGAAGATCGTCCGCTCCGGGTTGACGACGGCCTGGCGCTTCGCGACGGTGCCGACGAGGCGCTCGTCGCTGTCGGTGAACGCGACGACCGAGGGGGTCGTGCGACCGCCCTCGCTGTTCTCGAGAACGGTCGGCTCGCCGCCCTCCATGACCGCGAAACACGAGTTGGTCGTGCCGAGGTCGATTCCGATGGTCTTACCCATGGTCAAATTCCTTTCCTGATGCGGTATGCGGTGTCTGCTGTGAAAATCTAAGTGCCAATGTAGCAGATGTTATGCCACGTTCCAAGGGGGTCGGGTGGCGGGGCCGAGCGGCACGCCACGCGGCTCCGGCTCTTCGGAGTTCGCCGCGTGGCGCACCGCTCGGCCCTCGGGACCCCGCCAGCGGTGGGTGGGCGGGCTGTTCGGCCGAGGGGCGTTTGGCAGTGAAGGGGGCTCCGGGGCGGAGCGGAGGTTGAAAAGGCCCATATATGGGCCAAATCGGGCTCCGCTCGGCCGGGATGCGGTTTTGCACCCGACCGGGGCTATTTCCGCATCCGGACGTCCGCCACCGACCCCCTCACTGCCCAAGTCCACCCCCGGCTGGCCCGAACAGACGGTTCCTCCCGTCCCCTCCCGCCGCGCGGGGTTAACTACTACTACTGGCCGGCTACGCGGGCCACGAAGTTGGAGACCGTCTCCGCGTTCGAGCCCTCGAGGATGCCCGCCGGCATGGCGCCGTTGACACCCTTCTGGATGGCGGTCATGACGCGCTGCTGGGTGGCGTCGATGGCGGCCGCGTCCACCGCCGGGCCGGCGGCGGCGAGGCGATCGTCGAGGTTGGGGCCGACGATCCCGTCGGTGCCGGCCCGGGCCAGGGTGTGGCAGGAGCCGCAGTTGGTCTGGAAGAGCTGGCGGGCGGCCTCGTCGGATGCGGCGACCTTCTCGGGCGAGGACGAGTCGGAGCCGTCCTTGCCGAAGGCCCAGAGCGGGATGATCACCACGAGGAGCAGTGCCACGAGGCCGAAGGTGATGAAGATGCGCTTGTTCATTGCGATGAGTGGGCGAGGTGGACGGGACGTCCCGTCCGGGCGCGGATACTACCCACTGGCGGGGAGTCGATAAGGGCTCAGACGACCGGCTCGACGAGTCCGGCTCGGCGGGCGACGCACATCCGCGCCAGGGCGCACTCCCCGCAGCGCGGGCGCGGGCGGCAGATCCGGCGGCCGTGCGAGATCAGATTCATGTGCAGCTCGTAGGCGTCCTCGCGGTCGGTGATCGCGAGCATCTCGTCGTGGGCGGCCTCGAGGGAGATCCCGATCGGGAACAGCCCGAGGCGGCCGCCGACGCGGTGGACGTGCGTGTCGACGGGTATTTCGGGCCGGTCGAGAGCGAAGATCATCACGCAGGCGGCCGTCTTTCGGCCGACCCCCGGCAGGGAAGTCAGGTAGGCGACCGCCTCCTCGCGCGGCGCGTCCCGGAGCCAGTCGAGATCGGCCTCGGGGCCGAGCTCGGCGAGCACGTGCTGGATCCGCGGGCCCTTGATGTTCGCGAGCCCGCCGGGGCGGATCGCCTCGATCACGTCGGCGGTCGGCGCGTCGCGGATCGCGTCCCAGTCGCCGAGCCGGTCGCGGAGGCGCCGGTAGGCGACGTCGCGGTTGTTGTCGTTGGTGTTCTGGGAGAGGATCGTCAGGACGAGCTCGTGGACGGGGTCGCCGTGCGGATCGTTGCGCCGCGATCCGTAGATCTCGCGAAGCCGGTCGCGGATCGCGCGGACCCGGCGTCGCGACGGCCGCCGCCAACCGCGCGGCACCGGGAAGCGCGGGCGCCGATCGAGATCGATGCCCTCCTGGCTGCCGGCTCCGTTGCCCCCCGCCCGGGCGTAGCCCCGCTCGCCGCCGCCGCTCATACCGGGAAGGCTTCGAGGTGGGTGCAGGCGAGCGCGCCCTGCTCCGCCGCGGCGGCGAGCGCATCACCGGCCGCTGCCAGGTCGAAACCCTCGCGATGGAGGCCGGCGGCGAGCGTCCCCATGAACGCGTCGCCGGCGCCGAGCGGGCTGACCAGCTCGACGTCCGGCGGTGTCGCCTCCGCGGAGCAGGCGCCGCGGGCAGCCGCGGGCCCGGTGCCGGCGGTGACGACGGCGAGCGCCGGACCGAGGGCGGCGAGCGCCAACGCCGCGTCGCCCGCCCCTTCGAGGCCGTCGTCGCCGAGCAGCCACCGAGCCTCGCCGAGGTTGCACTTGACGACGTCGGCGCCGGCCACATAGGGCAGGCAGCGGTCGCGGGCGCCATCGGTGTCGTCCCAGCGCCCCGGCCGCAGATTCGGGTCGAAGAGCAGTGGGACACCGGCCCGGCGAGCCCGCTCGCAGACCGCGGCCGTCACCTTGCGACTGCGCTCGTCGACGAGGGTGTTCGAGCCGAAGACGATCGCTCCGGCGGCGGCGACGATCTCGGCCTCACGGCCGGCGAGCGATGCGATCGCGGCGTCGATCCCGGCCCCGTGGATCTCGAAGGTCGGCTCGAGGGCGGGGTCGAGATAGGCGAATGCGAACGGCGTCGGCGCGCCCGGGACCTCGCCGTAGAAGGTCAGGTCGACGCCCGCGGCGGCCAAGCGGCCGCGGAGGAAGTGGCCGCGGTCGTCGTCGCCGCAGGCGCTCGCGAGCCCGGCCGGCGCGCCGGCGCGCGCGGCCGCCACCGCGACGTTCGCCAGGGCGCCGCCACAGTGGGCCTCGAAGCGGGACGCTTCCGCAGGGTCGGCGACCGGGTCCGGGCAGATCAGGTCGACGAGCGCCTCGCCGAGGCAGATCAGCGGCTTCTCGGCAGCGCCCGCGGACATTCACGCGAGAATAGGTTCTGAGCGATGACCGCGCCGATCGAAGAACGCTTCATCGAGGTCGACGGGATCCGGATCTTCGTCCGCGAGCGCCGCGGCGATGGCCACCCGACGATCTGGGTCCATGGCAACCCGAACGAGTCGGGCAATTGGCTGCCGTTCCTCGAGGCCTCCGACGGCCCCGCGATCGCACTCGACCTGCCCGGGTTCGGGCGGTCTGCGCGTCCGCAGCCCGGTCGGTTCGACCACTCGATCGGCGCCTACGGCCGCCTGCTGGCCGACGCGTTCACCGAGCTCGCCCCGGACGGCTACCGGCTCGTCGTCCACGACTGGGGAGTCGTCGGCCTTGTCGCCGCTCAGGCTCGGCCCGAGCAGGTGAAGCGCCTCGTGGTCATGAACGCCGTCCCGCTCACCGCGGCCTACCGCTGGCACTGGGTGGCACGGGTCTGGCGCCGTCGGGGTGCCGGCGAGGCGCTCAATCGCCGCCCCTCACGGCTCCTGACGGGACAGCTGCTTCGCCTCGCGCGGCCCGGGCGAAAGCCGATGCCTCCCGAGTTCGTCGACTCGATATTCGAGCACTGGGACGCGGGGACGAGCCGGGCGATCCTCGCCCTATACCGCTCCGCCGACCCGGGAGTCCTGGCCGCCGCAGGCGAGCGGCTCGGCGCGATCGCATGTCCCGCGCTCGTCCTCTGGGGCGCGGGGGACCCGTACATCTCACCCGAGGACGGCCGGTTTTTCGAGCGGGCGCTGCCCGGCGCGACGTTCCGGCTGGCCGAAGAAGCCGGCCACTGGCCCTGGATCGATCGCCCCGAGCTGATCGGCGAGGTCGTCTCGTTCCTCGCCGAGGACGGCGGCTGACCGCACCCCGAGCGGTTTGGACGGGCCTTACAATCGGGCCTCGTGCCCGGACCGCTAGCCGCCATCGGACGTCGGCTGCCGCGGGGATGGTCCGACCTCCTGCTGCAGTTCGCACTCTTCTTCATCGCCTACCAGGGGTATCAGCTCGTGCGCGGGCTGATCGGCGGTAAGAGCGACCTGGCGTTTGCGAACGCGGAGCGGATCGTCGACCTCGAGAAGTCGCTCGGGACCTTCTTCGAGCCCGGCTTCCAGCAGTCCCTGCTCGGCCACGCCTGGCTGATCGACTTCGCGAACTGGATGTACGTGAACTCCCACTTCACGATCAGCGTCTGCTTCCTGGCCTGGCTCTACCTGTTCCGCAACGACAACTTCTACTTCGTGCGCAACATGTTCATGGTCGCAATGGCGATCGCCCTCGTCGGCTACGCGTTCTTCCCGACGGCGCCACCGCGGATGCTGACCGGGGAGGGATTCACCGACACGATCGCGACGTTCACCTCCGTCGATCAGGACAGCAACGCGGTCAGCGCCCTCGTCAACAAGTACGCGGCCGTGCCGAGCATGCACATCGGCTTCTCCTCGATGATCGCCGGCACCGCGGTGATGCTGGTCCGCAACCCGATCGGCCGGGTGCTCTGGGCCCTCTACCCGCTGCTCGTCTTCTGGGTGATCGTCGTCACCGCCAACCACTACTGGTTCGACGCGGCGGCCGGCCTGCTCGTCGCGATCTGCTCGGCCCTCGTCGCGAGCCGCGTCCTCGCCCCGGTCCGCCCCGCCCAGTGGGCGTTCCGGCCGGTACCCGAAGAAGCAACGGCATAGGTAAGTTGACCGGCGTGGCCGAACCGCAGCAGCGCGGGGAGAAAGGCGATCGCGCCGATCGACCCCTGGGTGAATTCCGGGACATCGCCCGCGATCGCCTGATCGAGTCGCGGCTCACGCCGAACGCGATCTCGATGACCGGCCTGGTCCTCAACCTCGCCGCCGCGGTGCTGATCCTCGAAGACCTGTTCGTGCTCGGTGCCGTCGCGTTCATCATCGGCTCGGTGATGGACACGCTCGACGGCCGTTACTCGCGGATGTCGGGCAAGGGCACTCCGTTCGGGGCGTTCCTCGACTCGACCCTCGACCGGATCGAGGAGGGCGTCGTCCTCGCCGCCGTCTGCTGGCAGTTCGCCGCGGCCGGCGAGGAGGCCCGAGCGGCCGCCTGCCTGCTCGTCGTGCTGGGCTCGTTGATGGTCTCCTACACGCGGGCGCGCGCCGAGGCGCTCGGCGTCGAATGCAAGGTGGGCATCGCCACGCGGCCGGTCCGCGTGGTCATCCTCTCCGCCGGGCTGCTGTTCGCGAACGGCGAGCTGATCGACGGTGTCGACCTCCTCCCGGCGGCGATCTGGGTGATGCTCGGGCTGACCGCATTCACGGTTCTGCAGCGCGTCTGGCACGTTCGCAAGCAGCTGGTCGCGCTCGACGTCGGCACCTGAACGCCGTTCGGTGAATCCGGCGATCGGACTGTTCGTGTAACCGAACCGGGGGTATGGTGTTCTCCAGACCCCCGGAGCCGCGTACTTCCGCTCCCTGGTCCGAACGGCCGGAGCGGTGACTGCGATCCACGAGATCCGGCCAGTTACCCACACCCAGGAGGCTTTCGCTTACCCATGAGCAACACCAACGGAGCGCACACCGGAAACGGCCGTAGCGACGACGGCAAGGTCCGCGTCGCGATCGTCGGCGTCGGCAACTGCGCCAACTCGTTCATCCAGGGCGTCCACTACTACAAGGACGCCGACCCCAACGAGCAGGTCCCCGGACTGATGCACGTCGACCTCGGCGGCTACCACGTCCGTGACATCGAGTTCACCGCCGCCTTCGACATCGACATCGAGAAGGTCGGCAAGGATCTCGGCGAGGCGATCTGGTCGGGTCAGAACGACACGATCAAGTTCGCCGACGTGCCGAAGATGGGCGTCGAGGTCCATCGCGGGATGACCCATGACGGGCTCGGCAAGTACCTGAAGCAGAAGATCACGAAGGCCCCCGGGCCGACGGCCGACATCGTCAAGATCCTCAAGGACACGAAGACGGACGTCCTCGTCTGTTACCTGCCGGTCGGTTCCGAGCAGGCGACCAAGTGGTACGTCGAGCAGGCGCTGAAGGCCGGCGTCGGCTTCGTCAACTGCCTGCCGGTGTTCATCGCCCGCGAGGACTACTGGGACGAGCGCTTCCAGGATGCCGGTCTGCCGATCATCGGCGACGACATCAAGTCCCAGGTCGGCGCGACGATCGTGCACCGCCAGCTCGCCCGCCTCTTCCACGAGCGCGGCGTCGAGTTGCAGCACACCAGTCAGCTGAACGTCGGCGGCAACATGGACTTCTTCAACATGCTCGAGCGCGAGCGCCTCGACTCGAAGAAGATCTCGAAGACCAACGCCGTGACGTCGATCATGGGCACCGAGCTCGACGATCGCGATGTTCACGTCGGTCCCTCGGACTACGTGCCGTGGCTGACCGACCGCAAGTGGGCTCACATCCGACTCGAGGGCAAAAGCTTCGGCGACGTGCCCCTCAACGTCGAGCTCAAGCTCGAGGTCTGGGACTCGCCGAACTCGGCCGGCGTCGTCATCGACGCGGTCCGACTGATCAAGCTGGCCCTCAACAACGGCATCTCCGGTCAGCTCGACGGCCCCTCCAGCTACCTGATGAAGTCCCCGCACTCGCAGCGGCCCGACGATGAGGCGCGCGAGCACACCGAGGAGTTCATCGCGGCCAACGCCCGCACCGCAGCCGCGAGCCGGGCCAAGCAGGACGTCGATTCCGAGGCCCCTGCCGAGGCCCCGGCACAGAGCTAGCGCTCCCGCACCTCCTTCGAGGTGATGGAGAGGCCCGTCGTCGCTGATCGCGGCGGCGGGCCTTGCTCGTTCCGGAGAGCTCTGCCGCCAGCTGGGTGCGCGAGCTGATCCCGAGCTTGCGGTAGATGCGGCGCAGGTGGCTGACGGGGCTAGGTGCCGGCTGCGACCGGGGGAGCCGTCGCGGCGACGATCGGATCGCGACCGAGAATCAGGTCCGAGGCCTTCTCGGCGACCATGATCGTCGGCGCATTCGTGTTGCCGCGGGTGATGACCGGCATCACCGACGCGTCGACGACGCGCAGCCCGTCGACGCCGCGGACGCGTAGCTCGGGGTCGACGACGGAGGCCTCGTCGGCGCCCATTCGGCATGTCCCGACCGGGTGGTAGAGCAGCTCCATCCGACGGCGGACGTCCGCGGCGAGTGCCTCGTCGTCGGCGCCCACGTTCGGTCCCGGGTAGATCTCGCGCCCTGCGGCGGCGGCCAGCGGCGCGGTCGCGGCGATCTCGCGGGCCGTCCGGAGTCCCCAGACGAGCGCATCGACGTCGGCCTGATCAGTGAGGTGGTTGCCGACGATTGCCGGCTTCGCCTCGGGGTCGGCCGACGTCAGCGCGACCTCGCCGCGGGCGCGGGGCGTGACGAGAACCGGGCCGATCGTCAGGGCGTGGCCGTCGTACTCCTCGAAGCCGTTGTCGGCGAAGTAGGCGGGAGCGAGGTGGAACTGGACGTCGGGCGGTCCCTCGCCGCCGTCGGAGCGGGCGAAGAGGAACGCCTCGGCGACCGTCGATGTGAGCGGGCCGCGGCGACGGAGCAGGAAGTCGAGCAGGGCGGCCGGCTTCTCGGCGTCAGCGAGCGAGGAGCCGATCGTCGAATCCCAGATCCCGACCACGTAGGGGTGATCCTGGAGGTTCGCGCCGACGCCGGGCAGCGGGACCTGGGCGCTGATCCCCGCGCGCCCGAGCTTGTCGGGGTCGCCGATCCCGGAGAGCATCAGCAACTGCGGCGACCCGATCGCTCCCGCGGCGAGGATGACCTCGCGGCTGGCACGCGCGACCGCCATCGGCGTCTTGCCACCGAGCTTGACGCCGCGAACCCGGCCACCCTGGAGCTCGAGCCCGAGCGCGGTGGCTCCGGTCAGGACCGTCAGGTTGGGCCGGCCGGCGGCCGGGCGGAGGAAAGCGTCGGCGGCGCTCCAGCGGCGGCCGTGCTTCTGCGTCGTCTCGACGGGGCCGATCCCGCCCGGCTCGCCGTCGTTGTAGTCGGGGTCGGGGTCGTAGCCGTGGGCGAGCGCCGCCTTGATCATCAGCTCCGTCAGCGGCCGCGGGCTCCGCGGCGGCGCGACGTTGAGCAGGCCGCCGTATCCGTGCGCGGGCGAGGCACCCGCCTCGTGGTGCTCGGAGCGGACGAAGTAGGGGAGGACGTCGTCCCAGCCCCAGCCGGCGCATCCGAAGTCGTCGCGCCATCCGTCGTAGTCGGCGCGGTGGCCGCGGACGTAGAGCATCGCGTTCATCGAGCTGGAACCGCCGAGAGCCTTGCCGCGGGGAACGTAGATCGAGCGGCCGTCGCAGCCGGGCTCGGGTCCGCTCGCGTAGTCCCAGTCGAGCTTCGTCTTGAACTGCTGGGCGAAGGCGGCGGGGATCTTGATCTTTGGCGAGCGGTCGCTGCCGCCGGCCTCGACGAGGAGGACGTCCGCCCCGGAGTCGCTGAGCCGGTTCGCCAGCACGCATCCGGCCGAACCCGCACCGACGATCACATAGTCGAAGTCGCTCACCCTCGCTCCTCTCGGTTCATCCCCGCGGCTGCCGATCCTATCGCCGCACCCGACCGCCCGTTGGCGGCTGGATCGGCCCGCGGGCCGTGCGCATCTATCCTGGGGCGGTGTCCAGCAGCGACCGCCTGACGATCGCCCAGGTGTCCCCCTACTCGTGGGAGGGGCACCATGAGGTCAACGCCTACGCGGCCGGTGCCGCCGCCGAGCTGAAGGCGCGCGGCCATCGCGTCGTCGTCGCAGCGCCGGGCGGGACGCGCGCCGACCTGCGCCGCTCGCAGGCCGCGATCGAGAGCACCCGCCGCGACGGCGCCGCCGTGTTCGGCCCCGGCTGGGACGGCGAGCGGGTCGGGGAGGGAGGGCCGGCGGTTCTGTCCGTCGGCGCCGCGTTCAAGCTTCCCGCCGGCGCCCGACCCCGCCCGGCACCGGTCCCGGTCGACATCTCCCGCTCACTCGAGGGGCTGCTCAGCGCGATCGAGTTCGACGTCGTCCACGTCCACGATCCGTTCGCGCCGAGCGCGGCCTCGGCGGCCCTGCGACATTCGCAGGCGCTGAACGCGGCGACGTTCCACCTGCCGACCGAGCGGGTGCTGTCGACTCAGGTCGCCCGGCCGCTCGTCGAGATCTTCTTCGGCCGCCTGGACGCCCGGATGGCCGCCAGCGGCAGCACCGGAGAGCTGCTCAACCGGTTCTTCCCGGGCAGCTACGAGGTCGTGCCGCCGGCCGCCGAGGTCGGGGCGACCGATCGGGTGCCGGGGTCGCCGGTGCGGATCGTCTATTGCGGGCGGGAGGAGCGTGGCGCGCTGCGGATCTTCCTGCGAGCCCTGCGGCGGCTGCCGCTCGACCTCGAGTGGGAGGCGGACGTCTGGATCGGCGACCGCTCCATACAGACGCCGCGCCTGAACAGCCGCCTCCGCGAGCGGGTCCGGCTGCTTCGTCCCGACACGATCGACGGCGCCGACGTGATCGCCGGCGCCGACGTGCTCGTCGCCGCATCGGGCGGGCCGCAGCCGGCGCCGAGCCTCGTCTACGCGGCGTTCGCCGCCGGCGCCGTCCCGGTCGCGGCCCAGATCGACCCTTACGAGGAACTCGTCGACAACGACGCCGGGGAGCTCGGGCTCGTCTTCCCGGCCGGTGACTCGGAGACGCTCGCCGGGCAGCTCGAACGCCTGGTCCGCGACCCCGCGCTCCGCGAGCGGCTCGCCGCTGCGGGAGGCGGGTCGGCGCGCTCCTACGGCGACGTCGCCGATCAGCTCGAGGGCGTCTATCGCCGGATCGCCGCCCGTCGACACGACCCGGCCGGCAACGCGGAGATCCGCCGCCGGATCGCCCGCCGCCGGACGATCGACTGCGACCTCCACATGCACACCGACCACTCCAACGACTGCGCGACGCCGGTCGAGGTGCTGCTCGAGACGGCGAAGGACCGGGGCATGGGAGCGATCGCCGTCACCGATCACAATGAGATCTCTGGCGCCCTCGCCGCCCGGGAGGCGGCCGAGCGCGACGGCGGCATCAAGGTGATCGTCGGCGAGGAGGTGAAGACGGCCGAGCAGGGCGAGGTCATCGGGCTGTTCCTCGAGGAGAAGATCGACCGGGGGATGACGATGGCCGAGACGGTTGCCGAGATCCGGCGCCAGGGTGGGCTCGTCTACGTCCCGCACCCGTTCGACAGGCTGCACTCGGTGCCCGACTATGAGCACCTCCTCGACATGGTCGATGAGATCGACATCCTCGAGGTCTTCAACCCCCGTGTCGCCTACAGCGGCTTCAACGAGGAGGCGGAGCGGTTCGCGGCCAAGTACCGGATCGTCCCCGGAGCGGGCTCGGACGGACACGTGGCGCAGGCGCTCGGCAGCGTTCGGATCAGGCTTCACGACTTCGAGGGGCCGGAGGAGTTCCTCGAGGCGATGCGCAGCGCCGACATCGTCCGCAAGCACAAGAACCTCGTCTACGTGCAGGCCCTGAAGTGGATGCAGGCCGCGAGCGGGCAGGCCGGCGGCCGCAAGGAAGTGGCCGATCCGCAGCCAGTCAAGGGTGGCCGTCGGGCCGCCGAGCGGCGCCGGCGGACCACCGCCGGCCGCGGCAAGAGTTGATTCAGAGGGGCATAACGGAGTGCAACCGCAAGGAGAGGGACGGGGGCCGTCAAAAGAGTCCGCCGTGCCGATCACTGAAGACCAGATCAAGGAGAAGTACCTCGAGCGGGCGATTCGTGAGCTGAACCAGCTCACGCACGAGCTCCAGGACTGCGAGGACTGCCCGCGGGGCAACCTGATGCCGGTGCTCGGCTCCGGGCATCCGCAGGCCGACGTGATGCTGCTCAAGCACGCGCCGAGCGTCGCCGAGATCGAGGAGGGCGTCGCGTTCTACGGGCGCTCGGGCACCGCCGTCATGAAGTCGCTGAAGCGGCTCGGCATCGACCCGCTGGTCGTCTACGGGACGCTCTGCGTCAAGTGCCCGCTCTCCGATCCCGCGCTGGCGGCGCCGAGCTGCGTCGCCCGCCTCGTCCGTGAGGTCGCGATCGTCGAGCCGCGCTGCATCATCGTGATGGGCGAGCCGGCGCTGGAGAGCCTCAACGACGTGCGGATTCCGCTCGCGGTCCCGGTCGATGCGCTCCCCGGGGAGATCCAGGCCCTGACCCCGACGATCGACGTCATCTTCACGCCCGACATCGACGCCTCGCTCGACTCCGAGGGGCCGAAGCGCGACTTCTGGCGCGCCTTCCGCGCACTCGGCGAGTGGTACGAGGACCTACCCCCGTACTGATCCACCCGTCGGCCCCCCGAGGGTCCGCCGCTACATTTCGCTGTTCATGCGAGCCATCGGTCAGCTCATCACCTTCGTCTCAACGGTCATCGCCGCGGTGATCATCGGTTTCGGCGTGCCGCTCGCCTGGGTCTGGATCGGCTCTCAACTTCAGACCAGCTCCGGCGCCAGCACCGTCAACTTCTCGGTCGCGATGGTGATCCTCTTCGGGATCATCCTCACCTACGTCCTGCTGCTCTACCTCGCGGGCGTCGTCCTCGCCTTCTTCGGCCCCCGCGACGCCGGACCGGCGGGACCGCGTGGCCCCCGCGCACCCTGGATGCGCGGCATGACCGACACCCGCCAGGTCAAGCAGCCCGGCGCCATGGGCGGCATCGAGCGCCTCTTCGTCGTCACGACGATGCTGGTCACGGCGGCGTTCTGGCTCTGGTTCGCCTTCAAGGCCGGCAGTCCGTTGCCGAGCCAGTAGACAACTCCGGGCGTTCGGCTCGCGCCGGGGCGTCCGGCCGGCCACCTGAGTTTGGGCTGGGGAGGGGGAGGTGGGTGGACGTTGTCGGCGGCGCGGAACTCACCGAGTGGTCGAAAGGTTCGGCATACCCGGACCAATCGACCACTCGATGACGATCGGCACCCGGACCCGCGCCCGGCCACTCCCCGCTCAGCCCAAACCAAAGCCCCCCGCCGCCAGGTCCGGCGCGAGCCAATCGCCAAACCGACCTACTGCGCGGCCGCCGCCGTGGCCACGCGGTCCATCGCCTCGAGCTTGGCGCTCGCGAGGCCGCGGACGACGATCGTGTCGAGCGCCGAGTAGGCGGCGAGCATGGTGTCGGTGTCGTCGGGGTTCTCGGCGGCGACGCCGACGGTCCCGGGCGGCCGGCCAAGGCGCTCGAACTGGCGGCGGTAGCCGTCGTGGAGATCGCGGTAGAAGCCCTCCTCCTTGGCGAGGCGGGTTTCGGCGTCGGCTCCGACCGAGGTGCGGACGTAGCCGTAGACGCGGGGGGTGTCGCGGCAGGCTTCGGCGGCGCCGGCTTCGACGTTGCCGCGAGCTTCGGCGGCGTAGTCGGGCGTGACCCAGTTGAAGAAGGCGCCGTCGTAGGAGTTGCCGGCGAGGGCGCACATCTTCGGGCCCATGGCGGCGAGGATGAGCTTGACGCCGGGGATCGACTCGCGGAGCTCGTCGTGGATCTCGCGCATGGCGGTGAGTGGCTTCCCGGAGAAGCCGGCGCCGACGCCGATCAGGAGGCGCGAGCGGTCGAGGTCGAGCTCCTCGATCTTCTCGTTGATGGCGGCCGGGGGGTTGCGGTCGATGGCGAGCACGCCGACACCCAGCTGCATCGCGGCGGACCCTTCGGCGAAGGCGGCGAGGGTCTCGAGGCCGCTGGCGGCGGGGTGGTCGTTGGCCCACATCGAGGTGTAGCCGAGCTCTTCGCAGCGGGCCGCGAGCGGGGTGGCGACATCGGGATCGAGCCCTGCCGCGACGCCGAATCCACGCGTCTGGTTCATGCGCTCACCCGCTCGAGGAGGGCGACGCATTCGATGTGCGGGGTCTGGGGAAACATGTCGACGGGGCGCACTCGCTTCAGCCTATAGCCGGCGTCGACCATCTGTCTGGCGTTCGGGGCCATCGTCGTCGGGTTGCACGAGACGTAGACGATCCGGTCGGCCTCGCACTCGAGGACGCGGCGGACGACCTTCGCCGAGAGCCCGGCCCGGGGTGGGTCGATCACGACGACGTCGGGCGTTCCCGCCTCCTCGATCAGCGGCCGGATGCCGAGCCGCGCGTCGGCCGCGCGAAAGCGGGCGTTGCCGATGTCGTTCAGCTCGGCGTTGGCCTCGGCGTCGACGATCGCGTCGGCGACGCTCTCGATCCCCCACACCTCGCCGGCGTCGGCGGCCATGCTGAGGCCGATCGTCCCGATGCCGCAGTAGAGGTCGAAGAGGCGCTCGCCGCTGCCGAGGCCGGCGAACTCGCGGGCGGCGGCGTAGAGCAGCTCGGCCGTCTCGGTGTTCGTCTGCAGGAAGGCGGCGGGAGAGACGCGGAGGTCGAGCTCGCCGAGGCACTCGCGCAGGAACTCATCGCCGAGGACGCCGGTCGGGCCGTCCGTGCCGCCGCTCCGCCCGTCGACCACGGTGTGGAGGTCGACCGGCGGCTCCGGAATCTCGGCTGCCGCCGTGACGAGCCGCGTCTGGAGCTGGCCGGTCCTGCGGCCCTCGCGAACGATCAGGTTGCGGAGCTCGCCGGCGCCGGCGGCGTCGAAGGCGTGAAGGCCCTCGGTGCGGGCCCACTCGCGGACGGCGAGGCGGGCGCTGTTGTTCGCCTCCGAGGCGAGCAGGCAGTCCTCGACGTCCATGATCCGGTCCCAGCGCCCGCGGGCGTGGAAGCCGAGCACGGGGTCATCGGGCGGGTCGTCTGCCTCGGGCGTGCCGAAGGAGTACTCGAGCTTGTTGCGGTAGCGCCACTGCTCGACGGCCGGGACGATCGGCTCGACGGTGATGCCCTCGAACGATCCGAGGCGCTCGAGCGCCTCGGTCACCTGCGACTGCTTCTCCTCGAGCTGGCGCTCGTAGGGGAGGCCCTGCCAGGCGGCACCGGGGCACGACTCCCCGCCGTGCACGCAGCGGTCGGCGATCCGGTCGGGGCCGGACTCGACGAGCTCGACGATCGCCGCCTCCGCCCACGACTTCTTGGACTTGCCGACCCGGGCGCGAATGCGATCGCCGGGCAGGCCGCCCGCGACGAAGATGACGAACCCCTCGTCGGTGCGGGCGACGCCGCGTCCGCCCTGCGCGAGCGAATCGATCCGGAGATCGAGCTCGGCGCCGCGCCGCGGCCGGTTGCGACTCGTCGGGGCGCTCAGCCGAGCGCCTTGTCGATCTTGCCGAGGATGCTCTTGCGGGCCTTGTTGTTCTTCTCGTAGGTGCGCACCTTGCGCAGCTCCGGCTTGCCGAGGCCGGACAGCCGCTTGCCGATCTGGGCGGCGGTCAGCTCGTCGTAGCCGGTGATCGGGAAGCTGGAGCCGACGCGTGCCTTGCGGCGGACGGTGTCGACGCGGGCGAGCGGCTCGTCGGCGGCATCGCGGGCGCCCCGAGCGACCTTGCCGGCTGTCCCCTTGACCTGCTTGCGCGCCTTCTTCGTGTTGAGCTCGACCTGCTTGCGGGCCTGCTCGAGCAGCGACTCGAGGTCCTTGACGAGCTCCTCCGACTGCTTGCGGCCGCGGGAGACGAGCTTCGAGACGAGCTCGTTGGCGTCGTCGCGGGTCATCCGGCCGCGCTTGACCGCGTCGTCGACGACCTCCTGGATCCGCTCGCGCGGAAGGGTGATGCTCTTCTCGAGTGCGTCGCGGAAGGCTTCGATGTTCTTGTCGGGTCGCTCGGCTGAGCGCGATGCCTTCGGGCGGCGGGTGCTCTTCTTCTTGGCGGTGGCCATTGGTTTCCCCTTCGTCGCTGCAGTGGGTGCGGGAAATATCGCACCGTGCGGGTCGCGCTGCGTCCGGGCGGACTACTGGGCCGACGATTGCAGCTCCGTGCGATCGGCGAACAAGGCCTCGACCGGTGCGTGGTCGGACAGCCTCACCGCCAGCCCGCTCGATCCGGAAGGCTCCGAAACCTCCCGTCGCTCCGGCGGCCATTGCAGCGGCGGCTCGACTGCATCGAGGCCGGAGGCGAGAAGGTGGTCGATGACGCGGGCGCCGGTCGGCGCGCGCAGCCCGTAGTCGGCGGCGAGCTGCTCGAACACGCGGCCGCTCAGCGCCGGCCGGAGATTGAAGTCGCCGCCGAGGATCAACGACGTGCCGCGGGCCCAGGCCGCCGCCACCCGGGCCGCTTCGAGCACGTCCGCCTCGGCCTGCTCACGCGCGGCGCTGGCATGCAGGTTCGCGACGCACACCTGCTCGCCCAGCCGCGTGAAGGCCATCAGTCGCCGCTCCGGGCGACTCGCCAGCTGGTAGCTGCGTCGTTCGGTGATCGCACCCCAGCTGCGGACGAGCGTCAGGTTGGAGCCGCCCTCCCAGGAGGCGATCAGGTCGGGGTTCCGGTCCGCCAGCAGCGCCTGGACGCGGCCGAGCCCGGGGATGTTGCGGCTGGTCGGTACGAGGTGGGGATCCGCGGCGCAGGCGATCGCCAGGCGCTCGGCCCAGCGGGGCGGGCACTCCTGCAGCAGCGCGACGTCCCAGTCGGCATCGGCGAGCACCGACTCGAACGAGCCGGCGAGGTCGGCGTTCACCTGGGCGTGTGACCGAGCCGTGCTCGGTCGTCCGGAGCAGTCGCGACCGCCAGGTGAAGAGCTCGGGCTCCGGCGGGTGATCGCGACCGTGGAAGAGGTTCCAGGTAAGGGCGCGAACCTCCATCGGGCGATTATCGGCACGACCCCGGCGGGAGCGAGCCGCCGCGGCCGCTCGCGGGCGTTCCGGCGCCGCGGCGGCAGCAGTAAGGTGCCGCGCTTCGATGAGCGGCACGGCAGGAAGCGACTTCATCACCGGCGAGGAGATCGCCGGCCGCCTCGGCGACCTCCTCGATCGAGCCGACGAGATGAAGGCCGGACGGCCCGACGCTGGGGCCGGTTCGCTCGCCGGCCGATCGGTCGCGCTGATCTTCGAGCAGCCCTCGACCCGCACCCGCGTCTCGTTCGAGGTCGGGGTCGCCGAGCTCGGCGCCACGCCGGTCGTGCTCCGCAGCGACGAGCTCCAGCTCAGCCGCGGCGAGTCGATCGAGGACGTCGGCCGGGTCCTCTCGCGCTACGTCCACGCCATCGTGATCCGCAGCGGCTCGCACGAACGGGTCGAGCAGCTGGCCGCGGCCACCGACCTGCCGGTCGTCAACGCCCTCACGCCGGAGCACCACCCGTGTCAGACGATCGCCGACCTCCAGACGCTGCGCGAGCGGTTCGGGTCGCTCGACGGGCTGCGGGTCGCGTTCGTCGGCGACGGCAACAACGTCGCCCGCTCCCTCGCCCTGCTCGGCCGACCGGCCGGCCTCGAGGTCGTCGTCTCCTCGCCGCCCGGCCTCGAGCTCGAGGCGGACGCCGGAGCCGAGCTGATCGCCGACCCCCGCGAGGCGGTCGCCGGCGCCGATGCCGTCTACACGGACGTCTGGATCAGCATGGGGGAGGCGGACGCCGCCGCCAAGCGCGAAGCCCTCGTCCCGTACCGCGTTGACGACGAGCTCCTCGCCCTCGCCTCCGACCGGGCGATCGTCCTCCACTGCCTGCCGGCTCACCCCGGCGAGGAGATCACCGCCGAGGTCCTCTACGGCCCCCGCTCGGCGGTCTTCGATCAGGCGGAGAACCGTCTCCACGCCCAGAAGGCTTTGCTGGAGCTCCTGACTCGCCTAGCGGACCGCGGCTTCCGCGGAGGTCCGTCCAGCCACTGCGGCTGGTCGATCCCCGAGTACTCCTGGATGGCTCCGTAGATGTGCTGAACGATCCGGGTGCTCCGCTTCACCCGAAGCATGCACACGCCGTAGGGCAACTTGTCGACCTTCCGGCCGCTACTCGATGTCGGGAAGTGGTTGACGGTGTGCTTGCGAGCGCACTCCGGCGTGAGGCCGAGCAGATCGACCCAGTAGGCCTCGATCTCGTCGATCGATCGTCCATCGCCGAGGTAGACGTTGACCTTGAAAGTGAAGTCGGTGGTCTCGACGCCGAAGCATTCGCGTAGGAACCGCAGGAAGAACGCGACCATCGCCGCGTCGGAATTGGCGAACACCAACGAGTTCCGGTCCTTTGCCCCCTCGGCCCAATAGAGCATGCAGCCCGCCTGGTGAAGCGGATCCGCAAGCCGGGCCCGGCGACGTCCCTCCTCCTGGAAACACCGTCGCCGATCGCGGTTCTGCTCGCTCCAGGCCGTCGCTCGAGCCGCCTCCGAGCGGCGGCGATTTGCGGCCCGGTCCTCCGGTCGGATCTCGATGTCACGGACCCAGACACTGACGGTCGATTTCGACACGCTGAGGTGGTCCGCGATCCGGCCGATTGACACCCCCAGGCAGCGAAGCTGACGCGCAACCTCGTACTTCCTGCTGAGGTAGGGACGTTTTGGCTGAGCGAACATATGTTCGTATAGTCTCAACCGGGTCGGACGAAACCAGGCCGCGAAGCAGCGCCTAGACTCCCTCCCTCGCCACGGCCCCGTGGTGTAACGGTTAGCACGCGACCCTTTCAAGGTTGAGGAGCGGGGTTCGACTCCCCTCGGGGCTATTCGCATGTATCCAGAGATCAACATCGGCCCGCTCACCCTGCAGACGTTCGGGCTGATGTTCGGACTCGGATTCGTCGCCGCCGGGCTCGTCGTCGCTCGCCGTTTCAAGGAGCTCGGCAAGCCCGCAGACTGGGCCTACGAGATGGCCTTCGCAGCGTTGGTCGGCGGCCTGGTCGGGTCGCGGGTCTACTTCCTGATCGAGAACTGGAGCGACGTCAGTGACGACCTGATCGGCAACCTGTTCAGCGGGTCGGGACTCGTCTGGTACGGCGGCGCGATCGGCGGGGCGCTCGCGGTTCTCGGCTGGGCGTACTGGCGGGGGATCTTCACGCTGCTGCTCGCCGACGTGGCGGCCGTGCCGCTGATGATCGGCTACGCGATCGGGCGGGTCGGCTGCCAGCTCTCCGGCGACGGCGACTACGGCCGCGCCTGGGACGGGCCGTGGGCGATGGCGTACCCCGACGGCACGGTTCCGACCGACACGCCCGTCCATCCGACGCCGATCTACGAGACCGTCTTCATGGGCCTCGCGGCGCTCGTCCTCTGGCGGCTCCGCGACCGCTTCCGGCCCGGGATCCTCTTCGCCCTCTATCTGATGGTCGCCGGCTTCGAGCGGTTCATGGTCGAGTTCGTCCGCCGCAACGCGGACGTCGCCATCGGGCTCACCCAGGCCCAGCTGCTCAGCGTCGGGATGATCCTCGTCGGCGCGATCTGGATCGGCGTCGTCGCCGGACGCGGCCGCCTCCATGAGCCGACGCCGCCGCGGTTCGCCTGAGCGTCAGCTCGATCGCGTCAGCCCGCCGTCGAGCGGGATTACGGTCCCGGTCAGGTAGGCGGCGCGATCCGAGCAGATGAACGCGACCAGGTCGCCGTACTCCTCGGGCCTGCCGAGGCGGGCCGCCGGCACGTCGGCCCGCGCCTGCTCCTCGGCGGCGTCGAGCGAGCCGTACATCTGCTCGAGCCGCTCGGTCCCGAACCGGCCTGTGGCGACGGTGTTGACGGTGATCCCGTCGGGCGCCACCTCGCGGGCGAGGGTGTTGAGGAGGCCGACGGCGGCCATTCGGTTCGCGTTCGAGAGCGTCAGGTTCGGGATCGGCTCGCGGACCGACGTGGAGGAGACGCTGACGATCCGCCCCCAGCCGCGCTCGCGCATCGACGGCACGCAGGCCTTCGCGAGTAGCAGCGGCGAGATCACCAGGGATCCATAGGCATCCCGCCATTCGCCGGGCTCGGCATCGAGCGCTCCGCCGGGGGGCGGGCCGCCGGTGTTGAGGACCAGGACCTCGATCGGCCCGAGGCCCTCGGCGACCCGGCCCGGAAGCGCGGCGATCGCCGCCTCGTCGCCGGTGTCGACCGGGACGACGAGCGTCTCGGAGGCGATGCCGCCCGCCACCTCCTCGAGACCGTCGGCGGAGCGCGAGGCCAGCGCGACCCGGGCGCCCTCCCGGCCGAGCGCCTCAGCTATCGCCCGCCCGAGCCCGCGGCTCGCGCCGAGGACGAGTGCGACCCTGGCTTCGAGCCCGAGATCCACGGTCAGATCAGGCCGAAGATGAAGATGTAGGCGACGACGCCGATCAGCGACCAGCCGAGGATCAGTCCCCAACGCCCGTCGCCGCGGCTGAACAGGACCGCGGCCGCCATCAGACCGACGATCGGCAGCAGCAGGCCGAGCGCCCACCCCCAGTTGACGATCCGGTCCTCCTCCGACTTCTGCGGACGGTCGCGGGCCATCAGGCGGCCACGCGGTTCGTCACGAGGCGGTCCCGAAGAGGAGCAGTCGCGTCCGGTCATCGGGGTCGGCCTTCGCCTGCCAGCGCGAGCCGGGCACGTACGACGCCGTCATCTCGGCGACCACGTACTGGTTGACGGTCGCCTCGTAGGGCTCGCCGTTGCCCTCGACGCGGACTGCGATCGCGAGCTCAACGCTGCCCATGTCGCGCTTGCCCGTCTCATTCGCCGAGACCACCTCGGCCGTGCACGGCACCCCCGACTGCGCGAGCTTGTTGGCCAGTTGCGCGTAGGCCGCCTGACCGGACGAGGGCATCATTCCGCCCGCGTTCTTCGCCGCCTCCTGGGCCTGGCTCATCGAGCTCTTCATCTTGTCCATGAACCCCATCGGTGATCTCCTCGTCTCCCGCCGGCCCGCCGCCGCTGACGGGCCGACCCTACCGCGAGCGCTCGCGAGCTTCCACCTTCGCTACCTTCCCCGGCCCCGGGCGGTTAGCTCAGCTGGGAGAGCGCCTGCCTTACAAGCAGGAGGTCGCAGGTTCGAGACCTGCACCGCCCATCGCAGGGACGCCTCCGCACGAGGGGCATTTCTCCGCCGCCGGCGTTGCGTGCCCTCCCGGGCATGCCCCGTACTCCACACCGATGAATGGGGAAACCTGCTACCCCAGACTTCGGAGGGCATGGTCACGTCCGGCACCTACAGCTCTACCCGCGCATCCTCGGCTCGGCGATCACGCTGATCGGCGGCGCAGCCGGCTTCAGCCACTCCGTCAGGCCCAGGCAGAACCCGCTTACGGCCCCGCGCTACAGCTCGAGATTCGAACAGGCTCGGCGCCGAAGCCGCCCTCGACTTGGCCTTGACGACGTAGGGCGAGTCGCAGGGCTCGTATCCGCTTATCGGGTTTGACCCGCGGCCTCCGCTGTGACAGGTTGATCGCATCGGACGCGTCTGCACCTCCCTGATCGCACTTGCCCTGGGCTTAGCCGTGCTGGCGCCGGTCGCCACCGCAAAGGTCCAGATCCTCAACAGCGACGGCGACAAGAAAGTCGACACGATCTCCAAGGGCAAGTGCCGCGTCAGCGGCAAGAAGGGAAGCAGGGACTTCTTTCTTGCCGCCAAATCGGACGACGGCAAGTTCTCGCTGACCGCGTTCATCGATTCGCCGGTCTTCAAGGGCTTTGACGAGAACTACATCGCCTATTACGGGGGATCGGACCCGCAGATCTTCCTGCGCAGGCGATCGGATGAAGAGCTCTTCAGCAACTTCAAGATCCCAGGTACGCCCCCTGACACCGTCGGCGCCGGGGCCGTCGCTTTCCGCCGCGACGGTCGCCGGGTCGGCATCGGCCTCTATGCGGCATCGAACAAGAGTTTCACCGAGGGCTACTCGTTCGCTGGCTCGATCAGCTGCAAGTACTCGAAGCGCTGACGGGTCCTTCAACCGCCGGTGGGCCGCTCGACGGATGGTCCTAGGACCAATGTCCCATTCAGGAAAGACCCGCGGGGCCGATAGTTCCTCGGAACGTCCCTGCCGGCGGCAACGCCCGCCACCCCCCCAAGGAGAAACCGAACCGATGAACCAGCCCCGCCCCCAAGGGCTTTTGCGACCGAGAAGCCTGATCGCCGGCCTCGCCGCGGTCTTCCTCATGCTGCTGGCCCCGGCCGTCGCGTCGGCCAAGGATCGCAACCACGACCGGATCCCGGATCGCTGGGAGCGCAACCACGGCCTCTCGCTCAAGGTCAACCAGGCCAAGCGCGATCAGGACCGCGACCTGCTCAACAACCGCGAGGAGTTCGTCTCGGGCAACGATCCCCGTGACGACGACTCCGACGGCGACGGGATCGAGGATGGCGACGAGAACTCCGGCACGATCACGTCGTTCGACGCGACCACCGGTGAGCTGACGATCGACGTCCTCAACTCCGGCCCCGTGACCGGCCTCGTCACCGACGCGACCGAGATCAAGTGCGACAACGGCGACGACCAGGGCGACGAGGACGGCGACGGCCGCGGCGGCGGCGGCGACGGGACGGCCGACCAGGGCCACGGCGACAACCGCCTCGCCCGCTCCGGCGGCGACGATCCCACCGGCGACGACAGCACGACCGAGGATCCCGCCGCCGACGACGACGAGACCGACGAGTCGGCCTGCACCGTCGCCGACCTGGTCCCCGGCGCCGTCGTCCACCAGGCCGAGCTCGAGGTCGAGAACGGCAACACCACCTGGGACGAGATCGAGCTCCTCAAGTAGTCCGATCCCGCGCTGCACGGGCCGTCCTAGACTGGCCCCGTGCAGCGCGACGTCCGACCCACGACGCGATGAGCACCGCCTGGCAGGCGGTGCTCTACGTGCATCTGCTGGCGATGGCCTTCTTCCTCGGCGGCCAGCTCGTGATCGGCCTCGCGCTGGTCCCGGTCGAGCGAACCAATCCCGATCCGGAGCGGCTCCGAGCGGCGGCCCGGCGCTTCGGCATCGGCTCGGCCTTCGCCCTCGCCGTCCTCCTCGTGACCGGCATCGCGATGGCGTCCCACTACTCGCTCTGGGACAGCCCGACCCTGCAGGTCAAGCTCGGCCTCGTCGCCGCTCTGATCCTGCTGACGCTCGTCCACCTGCGCTTTCCCCGTGCCCATGCCCTGCAGGCGGCGATCCTCCTGCTGACGCTGGCCGTGGTCTGGCTCGGCCTCGACATCGCCGGCTAGCGGGCGGCGCGGCGCGCTAGCAAGTCGCGAAGCAGCTCCAGGTACTGCATGAGGTGGCGGGTGCCGAGGAACTTCGCCTCGATCTCCTGGCGAGCGGCGAGACCGATCCGGATCCGCAGAGCCTCGTCATCGATGAGCCGGCGCAGCGCCCGCGCGTAGGCGTGCAGGTCCTCGGGATCGGCGAGGAGGATGCCGGTGACGCCGTCGGTGATCTGATCCTGGATGCCGCCGCGGGCGCTGGCGACTACCGGCTTCGCCTTCCACATCGCCTCGGCGACCGTCAGCCCGAATCCCTCGGCGAGGCTCTTCTGGACGACGATCTCCGAGCGCCGCTGGATCGCGTTGACCATTGCGGCGTTCTCCTCGACGTCGTCCATGGGCAGGCAGGCGACGTGGGTGCGGGACCGGGCCTTCGGTCCGAGCCGCTCGCGCGCGTCCAGCAGCGCCGCGAGCACCTCCGCTCCCTCGGGGTCGTCGGCGACGGCCGCGGTGGAAGGCCCGGCGAGCAGCAGGTGGGCGTCGCGGCCGTCGAGCTGCTCGGCGAACCCGTTCAGCACGCCGATCGGGTCCTTGAGCCCGTCCCAACGCGAGACCTGCGTGACGAGCGGCGCGTCGTCGGGAATCAGTTCGTCCTGGGTCACATCGGCCGCCCGGGTGACGGTGCCGATGTTGCCGTCGTGGCGGATGAAGTCCGCCTTGCCGCCGGACCACTCCGGCGCGATGCCGATCCTGCCGATGATCGTGCGCACGTCGTCGTAGCCGAGCTCCTGGTTCTTCGGGGAGAAGACGTCGATCGACGGCGGCACGATCCAGACCCGCTCGCGGTCGATGCCGTCCCAGACGAAGAGGTCCCGCGAGAACACGAATGCGTCGGCGTTCTCGACGTAGGGGCGGAGGAAGTCCCACGCCTTGCGGACCAGGTCGTTCGGCTTGTCGGTACCGACGTGGCAGCGCCAGACGACGATCGCGCCGGTGGCCCGCACCGCCTCAACCAGGCCGGCGGTCTGCGGGTCGTGAAGGAAGACGATGTCGTTCGGGCCGACACGCGAGGCGAGGAGTTCCGCCGCCGCCGCCAGCGTGGCCTCGTAGACGGCGTGCTCGGCCGGACCGACGTCGCCGCCATCACCCGGGGAGCCGTGGAGGAGGTTGTGGATTCGCTTCGTGATCGCGAAGAACTCGGGCTCGCCGTTGATGACGCCCCAGCGCGCGTCGACCCCGACCCCGCGGACGTAGGCGAGCAGCGACTGCAGGAGCTCGGCGACGCCGCCGCCGCGTGCCGTCGAGTTGACGTGCCAGATGACCCGCCCGTCGAACAGCTCACGGCTGTCGATGATCCCGCGGTCAACCTCCTCGAAGCGCGGCCCGAGAACCGCGCGGAAGCGGTCCGGGTCCATGCTGCCGACGGACACCTCCTCGAACGCGGTCACGGAAGGCACCCTATTGGCGAAGGCGGACCGGCGGTTCGGTAGTCGATGCTGAGCGCCATCCGTGCTGCCGACTCGGCCTAGGCGGCGGCGACCGCATCGTCGACGATCGCCGCCATCCGCGCCGGGTCCTCGACCTGCGGGTAGTGGCCGAGGTCCGACAGCTCGGTGACCGGGACGCCGGGGTGGAGCTCGCGCAGGGCGGCGAGGACGGCGGGCGTCGCGACGGGGTCGAGCAGGGCCCAGGCGAGCTGGAGCCGCTTCCAGTCGCGGATCGCGCCGTGCCAGCGGTCCGCGTAGGCGATCCGTTCGTCGAGGTAGGCGATCAATGAGTGCCCGAGGGTCCGCCCGCCGTTGTGGCAGACGAGCGACCATTGGTCGTCGGCCTCCTCCGCGGTCAGCGGATGCGCCGCGGAGAAGACCGACCCGAACTGCTGGTCGAACACCCGGCGGCTGCTGAGCCGGGAGGCGATCGGACCGAGTCGGCTGCGGAGGAGCTTCTGCGACGGCCGCAGGGTCGCCGCGTCGAGGACGATGCTGCCGTTGAACAGCAGGACGCCCGCGAGGTCCCAGCCGAGCCGGCCCTCGAGATCGCGGGCCATCAGTTCGGTCGTCACCGACGTGCCCATGTCGTGGGCGACGACGAAGACCGGGCGCCCGGCGCCGTGGCGGCGGACGAGGTCGGTCGCGAGGTCGGCCTGCGACATCAAGCTGTAGCGATACTCGCGCGGCTTGTCCGACAGCCCGAACCCGAGGAAGTCGAAGGCGAGGATCGACGGGTCCGGGAGGTGGGCGAACAGCGCCTGCCAGTCGTAGGAGCTCGAGGGGAACCCATGCAGGAAGAGGACGAGGGGACCGTCGGTCTCGCGCTTGAACACGTGGACTCCGTGGCCGCGGAAGTGCTCGCGCTCGCCCCGCGCCTGCCAGGTCCGGACCCGTTCCGTGAGCGCCATGGCGTCTACCGTATTGCGATCTCCTCGCCGGCGTCCGGGTCCCGCCGCAGCAGCGATGCGATCACGCCCGTGCCGAGGACGAGGGCGATCACCGGCAGCGTGATCTCGGGGCCGATCTTCCCGATCCAGTAGGCGGCGGCCATCTTCGCGCCGATGACCACCAGCAGCACGGCGAGGGCCGCCTTCAGGTAGTAGAGGCGCTCGACGAGATCGGCGACCAGGAAGAACAGCGGTCGCAGGCCGAGCAGCGCGAATGCGTTGGCGGCGAAGACGATGAATGGGTCGTCCGTGATCGCCAGGATCGCCGGCACGGAGTCGATCGCGAAGACGATGTCGACGACGATCAGCGTCGCCAGGACCGCCCCGGATGCGGTCAGGACCCGCCGGCCCTCCTCCCTCGCAAGCCATCCGGGCGCGTCGTTGTCGGTGCCGATCGGAAGCCGGCGGCGGATCGATCCGACCAGCTCCTCCTCGCTCTCGTGGTCGTGACGGCCGCCCCAGAGCCGCCACCCCGTCCAGATCAGGATCGCCGCGAAGACGAGGTTGAGCCAGCCGAAGGCGCTCAGGGCCGCAGCGCCGACGAGGATCAGGACGAGCCGGAGGACCAGGGCCCCGACGATCCCGTAGCTGAGCAGCGCGTGGCGCCGCTCGGCCGCGATCCCGAACGCGCCGAAGACGAGCAGGAAGACGAACACATTGTCGAGCGACAGCGACTTCTCGACGAGGTAGCCGGCCAGGTAGGTGCCGGCGTCGGCGCCGCCCGACGTCACGGCCAGCAGGCCGCCGAACGCGAGGGCGAGGCCAATCCAGAACGCGCTCGCGAGTGCGGCACCGCGGGAGGACATCTCGCCGCCGCGCCCTGCCATGACGCGGAGATCGATCAACAACAGCACGGCGATCGCCGTTATCAGCAGGACCCAGGACAGGGCCTCGGGGGAGGGGTTGGGCATTCGAACCGTTCCTTTCGTGCGATGAAGCGCGAAGGTTTGGTTCGCCCGTCGTGGGCCACGATCGCCGGGGGCCGGAGGCCCCGTATTGACGAACGACCGTCGTCGTGAACTACTTCCCTTCCGGTCCGGGAATGGTAGCGGGCATAGAGAGCTCCCGGAGAAAAGCCGCCTCTTTCCTTGAGCCCACGCGGGCTCCGGATACCCTTGTCCGATGGCGAAGGTCTTCGACGAGATCCCCGATCCGATGCGCGACTGGATCGGGCGCCAGGCACTCTTCTTCGTCGCCACCGCCCCGCTCACCGAGGCCGGGCACGTCAACGTCTCGCCGAAGGGCCCGATCGGCTCGTTCGCGATCCTCGGGCCCCGCCGCGTCGCCTACCTCGACGCCCACGGCAGCGGCAGCGAGACCATCGCCCACCTCCGGGAGAACGGGCGGATCTGCGTGATGTTCTGCGCGTTCGACGGACCGCCCCGGATCGTCCGCCTCCACGGTCGCGGCGAGTCGGTGCCGGTCGGCGACCCGCGCTTCGAGGAGCTGCTCGCCGCCGGTGACTTCGAGGATCCATCGATCCCGGAGGCGCGGCGCTCGGTGGTCGTCGTCGACGTCGAGCGGATCTCCGACTCGTGCGGGTACGGGGTGCCGCTGATGAGCTTCGAGGGCCTCCGCGACCACCACGCGCTCTCGTCTGCGAAACGGGTCCGGACGATGGGTCTCGACGGCTACCGTGAACACCAGCGCGAGCGCGGCGCTCGCAGCCTCGACGGGCTCCCCGCCCAGGGCGACTGACTAGGCGGCGACCGGCGAGCTCGCGTCGAGGAGCAGCCGGGCAACGAGCTCGGGGTCGTCCCAGTTCGGCGTGTGACCGAGCTCGGCGAACTGCAGGTAGCGGGCGCCCGGGGGGCGGCGATCCGGGCGCGGCGGTGCGACGAGGCGGTCGAGCTCGCCCCAGACGATCGTCGTCGGCACCGTGATCCGGTCGAGGTCCTCGGCGATGTAGCGGCGCATCTCGACGTTTGCTGCCTCGTAGCCGGGAGCGTCGATCCAGGCGGCGATCATCGCCCTCCCGGCGCCGGCGGGCGCCCGCTCCGGGAGCCCGACGCTCGTCCTCAGCATCGCCTCTCGAATCGGCGTCACGCGGGTCATCGCCATCACGAGCGGGCGCAGGCGGCGCGCCCACTTGCGCGCGTCGGCCCGGCGTGGCCCGAGCGGCCGGCGCCAGAGGCCGGCCGGCGAGATCAGGCAGGTCGACGCGGCTCGACCAGACTTCGCCATCTCGATCGCAACCCAGCCGCCCAGCGAGTTGCCGGCGAGGTGGGGGCGCTCGACCTCGAGCTCGTCGCAGAGCCGGGCGATGGCTTCCCCGAGCGCCCACGGCGTCGCCGGGCCGGGAAGCATCGGGCTGTCGCCGAAGCCGGGCATATCGACGGCGATCACGTCACGCTCGCGGGAGAGGATCTCGATCTGCGGTCTCCAGATCGCCCGGGTCGCGCCGAGCCCGTGGATGAGGACGAGCGGCGGCCCCTCCCCGGAGCGCTCGTAGGCGATCCCGGCGGCCCGCCGGGGGGCGGGGTCAGCCATCGACGACCTCGAACGAGCCGGCGAGGAGGCCGACGCCGGGCGCGCTGCGGTCGATCACGACCCGCCAGTCGCCGGGTGCGGCATCGCCGGGGACCGCCACCGTCACCGGCGGCCCGGAGTCGCCGGGCTCGGCGACGTATCCGATCTCAGGGATTGGCTGCGGCGGCAGCTTGACACCGACCCACGCGTCCCCTTCGCGGCGCTCGAGCTCGTAGGCGGCGCCGTAGGTGTAGGTCCGCTCCCCGTCGTTGACGACCCGGGCCGAGACGTCGTCGCCGGGTGACGCCTCGAGGGGCTCGACGGCGACGGTCAGCGCGTCGCCGGCCGGGGCGGTCGACGTCGTGGTCGAAGAGGAGCCGCCGGCGTCGGAGGAATCGCCGCAACCGGAGAGCACGAGGAGCGTGGCGATCAGCAGCGCTGCGAGAACCGGACCGAGCCGGGTGCGATCGGCGCCCGGCGCGGGTCCGCGTCCCATCATCACTTCATTATGGCCGTCGTGGGACTCCGGCAAACGATCCTCGCGCTCGCCGCCGTGCTGGCGCTCCTGCTCGGCGGCGCCGTCCTCGCGCCGGCGGCCGGCGCGGCCGAGAACCCCGCCCACCAGCCGCCGTTCGGCGACGAGCCGCTAGCTCCGCTGACCGTTGTCGACCCGCCGGACCGGACTCCGCCCGGGTTCGAGTTGAGTGGCACCGAGGCGATCGCGATCGCCGACGGCACCTCCACCGTGCGGGACGAGCGAGACGAGAGCCCGGGGATGAAGCCGCAGGCGTCGACCCGCGGCGCCGACCGCTGGCAGATCGACTACTACGACGGCGGCACCGACGTGGCCCAGGTCGTCGTCGACGACGCGACCGGGGCCGTCATCGAGGCGTGGCGCAATCAGCAGGTCGAGGTGAAGCTCGCCCGCGGCTACGAGGACGCAGTCGCCGGCAACGTCAACGAGGCGTGGATCTGGATCCCGCTCTGCATCCTCTTCGTCCTCCCGTTCTTCGACCCGAAGCGACCGTTCAGGCTGCTCCACCTCGACCTGCTGGTGCTGTTGTCGTTCTCGGTCTCGCAGTTCTTCTTCAACAAGGGTGAGATCGTCTGGTCGGTGCCGCTCGTCTACCCGGCGCTCGGCTACCTGTTCGTGCGGATGATGATCGCCGGCTTCCGGCCTCGCGACCGGGAGGGGCCACTGATCCCGGTCGTCCCGATGCGCTGGCTGGCAATCGCGGCCGTCGTCCTGGCGATCTTCCGGATCGGGATGAACGTGGTCGACTCGCAGGTGATCGACATCGGCTTCGCCAACGTCGTCGGGGCCGATCGGATCGCCGACGGCGACGGCGTCTACGACGGGCAGTTCACCCCGCTCATCGACCGCGGCGACTCCTACGGCCCGTTCAACTACATCGTCTACATCCCGTTCGAGCAGGTGCTTCCCTGGGACGGCGGGCTCGAAAGCCTGCCGGCGGCACACCTCGCGGCCATCCTCTTCGACCTCGCGGTGGCGGCATTACTGCTCGTCGCCGGGCGTCGGCTTCGCGACGGGCGGGAGGGACGCGATCTCGGCGTGGCCCTGGCCTTCGCGTGGTTCGCGTACCCGTACACGCTCTACGCGCTCGACGCCAACGGCGGCAACGACGCCCTCGTCGCGGCCCTGCTCGTCGCCGCCCTGCTCGCGTTCTCCTCGCCGCTGAAGCGCGGCCTCGCGATCGGCTTGGCCGCGGCGACGAAGTTCGGGCCGCTCGCGCTGGCGCCCCTGTTCGCCGCCGGGTCGGGCGAGCGAAGGATCCGCTCGACGGCGATCTTCGGCGCCGTCTTCGTGGTCGTCTGGGCCGTCGTGCTGGTGCCGCTGCTTCCCGCCGGCGGCTTCCGGGAGTTCTACGACCGCACGTTCGGCTACCAGGCCTCGCGCGGGTCGCCGTTCAGCGTCTGGGGGCTCGAGCCGTCGCTCGGCGGCCTCCAGGACGTCGCCCGCGCGTTCCCGGTCCTGCTCGGCATCGCCGTGTACTTCCTGCCGGGCCGGCGGACGGCGCTGCAGGTGGCCGCCCTCGGGGCCGCGGTGCTGATCGCGACCCAGGTCGGCTCGACCCACTGGTTCTACTTCTTCATCCTCTGGTGGGCGCCCTACGTGCTCATCAACGTCTTCGCGACGCAGCGGCGGATCACCCCCGGGGACGAATCCGCGGCCGCGGATGTCGATCCGGCCGCCGCCCGTTCGTCGTTACCTTGAAAGCGACGCAAACGGCGTCGCTGCGACAGCCGAGGAGGCAGATATGAAGTACGTGCTCGCGATCATCAGCGAGGAGATGGACTGGGCCGACGTGACCCCCGAGCAGGCCCGGGCCGGGATGGCCGCCTGGGACGAGTACACGGCGGCGCTCCGCGATTCCGGCGCCTTCGTGGCCGGCGAGGGGCTGCAGCCGAGCGGTTCGGCGACGACGATCCGCTTCGACGGCGACGAGCGGATTACCGTCGACGGCCCGTTCGCGGAGACCAAGGAGCAGCTCGGCGGCTTCTACCTGATCGACGTCGACGATCTCGACGCCGCACTGGACTGGGCCCGGAAGATCCCGGCCCGCCCTGGCTCCGCCATCGAGGTCCGCCCGGTCCTCGACTACGAGGCGACCGGCGGCTCGACCGAGCACAGCCGCGAAGAGGTCGCGTCGTAGCGGACCCTCCCGAGACGGTCGACCGCCTGTTCCGGCACGAGTCGGGGCGGGCGGTCGCGACCTTGATCCGCATCCTCGGCGACTTCGACGCGGCCGAGGATGCGGTGCAGGAGGCGTTCGCGGTCGCCCTCGAGCGTTGGCCGCGGGACGGCGTTCCCGCCAACCCGGGCGCCTGGATAACCAGGGTCGCCCGGAACTCGGCGATCGACCGGCTGCGGCGCGAGAGGACGCTCGCCGACAAGCGCCGGATCCTCGAGGGGCTCGCTGCGCTCGAGCCGCCGGAGGCCGCGCCCGAGGGCGAGGACGACTCCTTCCCCGACGACCGCCTGCGGCTGATCTTCACCTGCTGCCATCCGGCGATCGCTCCCGAGTCGCGGGTGGCGCTGACGCTGCGGACGCTCGGCGGCCTCAGCACCGGCGAGATTGCGCGTGCGTTCCTGTCGAGCGAGAGCGCGATGGCGCAGCGGATCGTCCGGACGAAGCGAAAGATCCGCGACGCCGGGATCAGGTACGAGGTCCCCGGGCGGGAGCAGATGCCGGAGCGGCTGCCGTCGGTCACCGCCACGCTCTACCTGATCTACAACGAGGGCTATCTCGGCACTTCGTCGGACGAGCTCCTGCGCGAAGAGCTGAGCGCCGATGCGATCCGGCTGACAAGCCTCCTCGCCGCGATGCTCCCCGAGCAGAGCGAGGTGCTGGGCCTGCTCGCGCTGATGCTCCTCAACGACGCCCGGCGCCCGGCCCGCGTCGGCCCCGACGGGATGGTGCTGCTCGCCGACCAGGACCGGAGCCTCTGGGACCGCGACCTGATCGAGCGTGGGCTCCGGCTCGAGCGGCGAGCGGCCGCGAACGGGCCGGCCGGCCCCTACACCGTGCAGGCTGCGATCGCCGCCGAGCACGCCCGGGCGGCGACGGCGGCCGAGACCGATTGGGCGCGGATCGCCCGCCTCTACCTGTGGCTCGGCGAGTTCACGCCCTCGCCCGTCGTCGAGCTGAACCGCGCGGTCGCGGTGGCCGAGTCAGAGGGCCCGGGCGCCGGGCTGGCGATCATCGATGCGATCGAGGGCATCGACGAGTACCAGCCGCTGCACGCCGCCCGCGCCGAGCTGTTGCGCCGCAGCGGCGACGGCCCGGGGGCCGTCGCCGCATACGGACGGGCGATCGAGCTGAGCGCGAACCCGGTGCAGCGCTCGTTCCTCGAGGGCCGCCTCGCCGAGGTCGCTCCCGAGACCGCTCAGTAGACGCTGCCGGACGTCGTCGAGCTCTCGTCGGTCGACGTGGAGTCCCCGCTCGTCGAATCCTCGCTGCCCGATGCCGATTCGCCGGACGAGTCGCCGCCCTCCGCGTTGGCGCCGTCGGGCGTCAGCGCGTACCACTCGGCTCCGAACTGGTCGACGCCGCTTCCGGTCGTCTCGCCGGGCTTGGTGTCGCCGGCGTAAAGGTAGAGCGGGTGGCCCGCATAGGTCACCTGCTCGGTGCCGTCGTCGCGCTGGGTCGTCCCGATCAGCGAATCGTCGGCGCCGCTTCCGGCGGTCACGTCGCCGTTCGTCAGCACCGGCGGCCAGGCGGCGATGCAGTCGGTGGTCGTGCAGTACGACTCGTCGCCCTCGTCCTTCTCGAACAGGTACACGGTGTTGCGGTCGCCGTCGGTGAGGATCTGACCGAGATCGGGGTTGTCGGCCACGTCGATCGTCACGGCCTTCGCGCCCTTGGCGGCGGCGGTCGGCGTCGACGTCTCGGCGGCCGTCGAAGTCGTGCTCGAGCTGCTCGAGTCGCTGCTTCCGCACCCGGCCGCGGCCAGGAAGAGCACGGCGAGCGTCGCCGCGCCGGCTGTCAATCGAAGTCTCGTACGCATGGAAGGTCCTCTCATCGCAGGGTCTTCGACAGGCTCCTGCCGCGGCCGCCGCCGAACAATTGGACCTTGGTCCTAGGACTGCGCCGTCCGGCCAGGGGTGCCGTCAGGCGATGGTCGTGCGGAGCTCGCCGAGCTCCGGCGAGCTGACCACGAGCTCGTCGCCCGGCCGCAGCCAAACGCGCGGCTCGCGGGCGCCGCCGACTCCGGCGGGCGTACCGGTCGAGACGATGTCGCCGGGCACCAGCGTCATCAGGGTCGAGAGGTGGGCGAGGAGATCGGGGATCGAGAAGATCAGCTCGGCCGTGGTCTCCTCCTGCATCCGTTCGCCGTTGAGGTCGAGGGCGATCCCCAGCGACCCCGGCCCGCCCGGTACCTCGTCGGTGGTGACGAGCGCGGGCCCGCAGGGCGCCGAGCCGTCGAAGACCTTGCCGGGCAGCCACTGCGGCGTCTGGAACTGCAGGTCGCGAGCCGAGAGATCGTTGAGGAGCGTGTAGCCGGCGATATGGTCCATCGCCTCGTCGGCGGAGACGTCACGAGCGGTCCGGCCGACGACGAACGCGATCTCCGCCTCGTAGTCGACCTTGCTGCTGGAGGCGGGCAGGGTGACGGTCGCGCCGTCGGGGACCAGCGCGTTCCGGAACTTCGCGAAGAACGTCGGGACCGGGGGAGGCTCCTGGCGTCCCTCGGCCGCGTGGTCGCGGTAGTTGAGGCCGATGCAGATGATCTTCTCCGGGTCCGGGAGAGGCGGAAGCAGCTCGACGTCGCCGAGCTCGACGCCCTCCGAACCGGCGGCGGCCGCGGCGAGGTCGCCGAGCGAATCGGCTTCGAGGAGGCCGCGCACCGAGCGCGGCTCGCCGTCGCCCAGCGCGTCGCACGCGTCGGCGACCCGGCCTCCGGCGAGGACGCCGGCGCGCTCGCCCCGTTCCGATCGGTAGGTCACCAGCCGCACGGGCGCAGCCTATCCGTCGCGCCGTGCCATAATCGCCGCCCCCCGGATCCTCCGCGGATCCGGAACCGTGGGGGCGTAGCTCAGTTGGTTAGAGCGCCGGCCTGTCACGCCGGAGGTCGCGGGTTCGAGTCCCGTCGCTCCCGTCCCCGCCTGTCCGCGCGGCGCCGAATAGATTGGGCGCATGCCCGAATCGCAACAAGCGTCCAAGACAGTCCTGATGACCGGGGGAAGCGGATACCTGGGGGGCTGGTGCATAGCCACGCTGCTCGACCGCGGATACGCCGTGCGAACGACGATCCGCGACCTCGCCCGCGAGGATCACGTCCGCGCCCAGGTCGCCGCGGCCGGAGCCGACGGCGACCGGCTGACCGTTCTCGCCGCCGATCTGAAGGCCGACGCCGGGTGGGCGGAGGCCGTGGCCGGCTGCGACTACGTGCTTCATACCGCCTCGCCGTTTCCGCCGAAGCAGCCGAAGGACCCCGACGAGCTGATCGTTCCCGCCCGGGACGGCGCCCTGCGGGTGCTCAGGGCCGCGTTCGATGCGGGTGTCGAGCGGGTCGTGATGACCTCGTCCGTCGCTTCCGTCCGCGGCGGCGGCCCGCCCCATAACGGCTCGGCCTACACCGAGGAGGATTGGACGGACGGCGACGACACCTCGCTCGCCCCCTACACGCGGTCGAAGGCGATCGCCGAGAAGGCGGCCTGGAAGCTCGCCGCCGAGTCCGGCGCCGAAGACCGCCTCGCAGTGGTCAACCCGGGAGCGATCATCGGGCCGGCCCTGAGCGACGATGTCTCGTTCTCGCTGCAGCTCGTCGAGCGGCTCCTGAAGGGGATGCCGGCGGTGCCGCGGCTCGGCTTCAGCTTCGTCGACGTCCGCGACGTAGCCGACCTTCACGTTCGCGCGATGGAGCAGAGCGCGGCCGGCGGGAAGCGCTTCATCGCCACCGACCGGTTCATGTGGATGGTCGACGTTGGGTCGGTGCTCAAGGACCGGCTCGGTGAGCAGGCCAGGAAGGTGCCGAGCCGCGTCGCCCCGAACGCCCTGATCAAGGTCATGAGCCTCTTCGATCCCGGCGTCCGGACGATCGTCGGCGACCTCGGCCAGCACCCCGAGTTCTCGAACGAGCGGGCCCGATCCGAACTCGGCTGGAGTCCGCGGCCCCTCGAGGACTCGATCGCGGAGACCGGGAAGAGCCTGATCGAGTTCGGGATCGTCAAGGCGTAACCCGCGGCGCTCACTCCTCAAAACGAAACGACACCCGGCTGGCGGATGTCGTTTCGTTCTCTCCTCCTCCCCTCCCCGAGAGCGGTGACCGCCCGAAGTCTTTGAACGGGGACGGTTCGCCAGGGACCCAAACCGTACCCGATTTCGGCGGCCTTCGTGCCGATTGGTACAGCAGCCGCCGGAGGGGCCGATCAGAGCTTCGCGAGGACCTCGGCCGCGGCCCGCTGGCCCGACTGGATCGCGCCGCTCATGTAGCCGCCCCACAGCGTCGCCGTCTCGGTTCCGGCCCAGTGGATCCGGCCGGCCGGCTTGCGGATGACGCCCGGGTAGCCGACGATCGCGCCGGGAGGACAGACGCCCCCGTAGCAGCCCTGGCTCCACGGATCGGCCGCCCACGACTTCTCGATGTAGCGGGTCATCCGGCTCTCGGCCTCGGGGCCGAAGTAGCGGACGAGGGACTCCGTGACGGCCTCGCGCCTCGTCTCCTCGGAGGCGGCGAGGAGGTCGCGGGCGTCCTGGCCCTCGATGAAGCCGAGCAGGATGCCCGGACTCCCGTCGGGAGGTGAGTTGTCGTAGGTGACCCTGACGGGTCCCTGATCGGAGGTCGTCATCCCGCTCAGCCCGGCATCGCGCCAGAACGGGGCGTCGTAGACCGAGAGGGTCTTGATCACCGTCCCCATCGGCGTGCGCTGGTCGAGCTGCATGCGGCCCGCCGGCAGCGACGGGCTGAACTGGATCCCGCCGATCAGGGCGGGCGGAACCGTGACGATCACGCGCTTCGCCGACCAGGTGTCGGCCCCGGCTTTGACCTCGACGCGGCCGCTCTTCGTGCGGATCGACTTGACCGGCCGGCTCAGTTTGACGGACTTGCCCAGTCGCTTCGCCAGCTCGAGCGAGATCTGCTGCGAGCCGCCGACGATCCGCTGTTCCTGGGCGCCCCCGGTCGTGTTGATCAGGTTGTTGAAGTCGCCGCCCGCCATCGCCGTGTAGAGGGCGAGGAACAGCAGCGACATGTCACGCGGCTCGACCGCGAACACGGACGTGATGCCGAGCTCGATGACGTCGCGGGCCTCGTCGCTCAGGCCGAGATCGTCGAGATAGGTGAAGAGGGTGATGCTGTCCCACTCCTTCGCCTGGGGCGCGTCCCACGGGGCGTCGACGGGAACCTCGGCCGCCTTGGCGTTCATGTCAGCGAGCGCGGTCAGGATCTCGACGAGGACCGGGCCGCTGACCGGCGGGATGATCCCCTCGTACTCGGTGAGGCCGCCGTCGCGGTAGTAGATGTTCTTGCCGTCCACGTAGGTGTCGAACGTGTCGAGGCCGAGCGCGTCGATCATCTCGAGCACGTGGGTCTGACCGGGACCGACCCACTGGCCGCCGATCTCAACTACCTCGCCCTTGCCGAGCTTCTCGTTCAGCGTCCTGCCGCCGACCCGGTCGCGGGCCTCGAGGACGACGACCGACTTGCCGGCCGCCCGCAGCGCCCGGGCGGCGCTGAGCCCCGCCAAACCGGCACCGACCACGACGACGTCCGTCTTCCGCTTCTTCGCCGCGGAGCCGTCGAGCAGCTCGGCGCCGGACGCGCTCGAGATCTTCGCGGCGGCGACTCCGGCCGCTCCGGCGGCCGCTCCGCCGAGCGCCGTCCTCCGGCTGATGCCCCGGGTGGTTTCGCCGGCCATCTCTAGAGCGCCCCGCCGGCGGCGGTCGGCGCCGTCGGGTCGTTGCCCTCTTCGCCGCCGATCGACTCGCGGGCCAGGTACTCCTCGGCGAGCAGCGGGTTGTCCCGCGAGCGCTCGACGATCTTGAGCAGGTCCGACATCGTCGAGACCTCCTCCACCTGTTCCTTGATGAACCACTGCATGAACTGCTCGCCCTGGTAGTCGCCCTCGTCCCTGGCCTTGGCCGCGAGGGCGCTGATCTGGGCCGTGACGCGCTTCTCCTGGGCGAGCGCGAGCTCGACCGGGGCGACGATGTCGGCGAAGCCGACCTCCGGCGCCTCGACGCCCGGCGTGCGCACGTCGAGGTCGGCGTCGAGCAGGTACTGGGTGATCATCATCGCGTGGTTGCGCTCCTCGACCGCCTGGCGGTAGAAGAACGACGCGAGCCGCGGCAGCGTCTCGGCGTCGTAGTGGACGGCGATCGCGACGTACTGCTGGTGGGCGGCGAACTCGTTCGCCACCTGCTCGTTCAAAGCTTCTCCGAAGCTGGACTGGGTCATCTTCCCTCCGTCTGGATTCCGGTTCGTCGGGATCGACCGTAGCCCAAACCCGGACTTCGGTCTGCCGAAGGGTGCGGCGGGGCTCAGCCCCAGCGGAAGCCGGTCGCCGACGGAACCGGGTCCATCGGCGGGGTCGGCAGTCCCGACGGGACGGCCGGATCGTTGTACCCGGAGGGCGCCGTGTCGTTCGGCGTGTCGGCGTGGAACAGCGACCCCAGGTACTGGATCTGCCCGCGTCCGACCTCGACCTCACCCTGGCCGCCGCCGTAGATCGCGATGCCGTTGGCGGCGCAGTACTCGTAGATCGAGAAGAGCTCCTGGAGGGAGCCGAACCGCGATGGCTTCGAGTTGATCGCCTTCGGCTTCCACTCCAGCGAGACGATGTCGTCGAGCGAGTGCAGCGGCGCGTCCCAGGTGACCCGGTCCGCGAGCGGCTCGAGCAGCGCTCGCGTCTCGTCGTTGACGTCGGGGTCCTCGAGGTACGCCTCGGGGAAGGCCTCGGCGACCTGGCGATAGAGCTCGGCGTCGGTCTCGACGTCGACCGGCGTCCCGCGGTAGTGGCCCTTCAGGTCGAGCACCCTCACGGTCGCGATCTCGCCGATCTCGGCGATCAGCTCCGGCGTCCAGTCGTTCTCCGGGTCGAGCTTGAAGCTGAGCTCGGGGTACTTCGCGAGCCGCTTGCGGATCGCCTCGGTCGAGGACCCGCCCTCGTCGTCGAAGGTCGTCAGCCGCGTCGAGCAGACGAACTGCAGCGGCTGCGGATCGCGGCCGATGGCCTCGTGGAACGGCATCGCCGCCTGGCGCAGAGCGAGGTCGAGTGCGGCGCTCTCGTAGGCCCAGCGGCGGTAGAGCAGCGACGCCGGCATGCTCGGCTCGGCGACGCCGAACAGGTCGAGGTTGCCGACGAGCAGGCAGAACTCGCCGAGCGTCGAGACGCCGGAGAAGTCGTGGACGGGCCCGGCATCGCGGTGGGCGATGTGATCGAGCACGTCGTAGACGACGTCCTCGCCGACCCCCTCCTCGCCGGCGCCGCGGACGTGGACGATCGTCGACGGGCGGGTGAAGCTGCCGTACTCGCGATCGTGGCCGCTGAGCTCGTAGCTCTCGACCGTGAGGGGCAGCGACTCGATCCGGTCCCACCACTCGCTCATCGCATCCTCACCCTTCGGTCACCGCCGGCCGCTCCCCGGTCCGGTGCCCGCCCGCATAGGCGAGGATCCAGAGGACCGCTCCAAGGAGCAGGAGCAGGCCGGCCCGCAGGAAGATCTCGGCGTCGTTGTCGACAATCAGCACGACGCAGACTATGGCTCCGAGGATCGGGGCGAACGTCGGCGCCCGGAAGTGGTCGTGGTCGACTGGGTCGCGACGAAGGACCAGGACGGCGATGTTGACGATCGTGAAGGCGCAGAGCAGCAGGAGCACGGTCGTGTCGGCGAGCGATGCGAGATCGCCGGTCGAGACCAGGATCAGGCCGAGCACGGTCGTGAAGACGATCGCGGTGATCGGCGTCCGCCGACCGGAGAGGACCCGGCCGAAGAAGCCCGGGACGATCCCCTCCTCCGACATCCCGTAGACGAGGCGCGAGGCCATGACCATGTTGATCAGCGCGCCGTTGGCGAGCGCGAAGAGCGTGATCGCCGCGAAGACCTTCGGGTCGAGCCCGAGCGGGCCCTGCTCGCCGACGAGGACGAGGGGAGCCGACGAGCCGGCGAGCTCCGCGGTCGGGATCACGCCCGACGCGACGAGCGTGACGAGCAGGTAGATGATGCCCGCGGTCGTCAGTCCCGCGAACAGGATCTTCGGATAGTTCCGCGATGGCTGGCGGACCTCCTCGGCGATGTTGACCGAGTCCTCGAAGCCGATCAGCGCGTAGAAGGCGAGGCCGGCGCCGCTGAGGATCGCGAAGAACGGCGTGACCCCTTCCTTGAACTCGAAGTTGCGGCCGAAGTCGGCGCCGGCGTCGCCGAGCGCCGCGAAGCCGATGACGATGATCAGGATCAGGCCGCCGACCTCGATGCAGGTCAGCAGCGCGTTGACGCGGACGGACTCGGCGATGCCGCGGGCGTTGATGAGCGCGACGACGATCAGGAACGCGATCGCGACCGGGATCACCCGGACGTCGACGAACTCGGCGAGAGCGTCGCCGGCGAAGCCGCGGGCCAGGGTGCTCGCCGAGGTGATCCCGGAAGCCATCACGGCGAAGGCGACCATGAACGTGAAGAACGGCCGGTGGAACGCCTTGTTGGTGTAGAGGGCCGCGCCCGCAGCGCGGGGGTACTTGGAGACGAGCTCGGCGTAGGCGCACGCGGTCAGCGCGGCGAGCACGAACGCGGCTGCGAACGCGGTCCAGATCGCTCCGCCCACCTCGCCACCGACCTCGCCGGCGAGCGTGTAGATGCCGCCGCCGAGCATGTCGCCGATGATGAAGAGCAGCAGCATCAGCGGCCCGACCCGGCGGGCCAGCTTCGTATCCGACTCGCCTCCGCCCGGCGCGCCGGGCTCGTTTTCGGTCAACACCTGCGCGTCCGCCATTCAGACCTCCCTGGCCATCATCGAAATCAGTCCCACCTAGAGGGCAGCCGTCGCCAGCTTCCCGAAGGCGGTGATCCCCGCCCGCAGGTCTCCCTCGGCGCTCTTTTCCTCCCTGGCATGACTGATTCCCCCGATCGAGGCAACGAAAACCATCGCCGCCGGAACGACCCGCGCCATCTCCGCTGCGTCGTGGAGCGCGCCGCTCGGGATCGCGCTGCCGCGGCCGCCCGCGGCAGCCGCCGCCCGCTCGGCGATGCGGACGAGGTCTGCGTCGAAGGGAATCGGCTCGATCCTCCAGATCGGCTCCTCGGCGACCTCACACCCGCGTCGCCGCGCGATCTCGGCCGCGGACTCCCGCGCCTCCTCGATCATCGCCGCGAGCGGCTCCGCCTCGGGATGGCGGAGGTCGACCCCGAGGCGAGCCGTGCCCGCCACCGCCGTGATCACGCCCGGCTCGAGGTCGAGGCTTCCGGTCGTCCCGACGCCGCCGCGCCCGCGCGCGATCCGCTCCACCGCGAGCCCGAGCTCGGCCGCGGCGAGGCCGGCGTCGCGGCGCTGGTCCATCGGCGTCGTGCCGGCGTGCGATGCCTGGCCGGCGAAGTCGAACCGCTTGCGCTCGACGCCCGCGCACCCCGAGACCGCCGAGCAGCTCGTCCCCTCGGCCTCGAGGACCGGCCCCTGTTCGATGTGAAGCTCGAGGTAGGTGCCGATCGAGGCGAGGCGGGCGTTGGCCTCGGGAGCCCGGGCGAGCTCGACGTCGCAGGCGGCGAGGACGTCGGCGATGCCCTCGCCTGCGGCATCGGTCAGGCCGGCGAGCGCGTCCGGCTCGAGGGTTCCGGCGAGCGCCGAGCTCCCGAACAGGCTGCGCCCGAAACGCGACCCCTCCTCGTCCGCGAAGTCGATCAGGACGACGTCGCGCGGCGGCGGCTCGGGGGCGGCGGCGAGGGCGCGGAGGACGCCAAGGCCGGCGATGACCCCGAGGGCGCCGTCGAGCGGACCGCCCGCCGGGACCGAGTCGAGGTGCGAGCCGATCGCGAGCGCCGGCGCGTCGCGGTCCCGCCCCGGGAGGCGCGCCCAGAGGTTTCCGGCCTCGTCCGTCTCGATCTCGGCGATGCCGATCTCAGCCAACCCGTCGCGGAGGAACTGGCGGGCGCGTCGCCATTCCGCCGTCCAGCAGACCCGCCGGGCGCCGTCGGGGCCGCCGGTCAGCCGGGCAAGTTCGTCGAGGTCCGCGAGTACCCGGCCGGCATCGACGGCCGGAACGGGCGCGTCCACGGCTCCGCTCAACCGACGCGCTCCCGGCGCAGCGCCTGGGCGAGGCAGTGGGCGCCGCCGCCGCCGAGGGTGAACATGCTCAAGTCGGGGTCGAATACCTCGATGCCGCGGGCGCGCAGCTGCTCGTTGAGGCTCTTCGAGTAGCGGGCCGAGAGCGCCCGGTCGTCGCCGAGCGAGATCGCGTTGACGCCGAGCGCGAACGCTTCGGCCACCGGTACCTCGAGGATCTCGAAGCCGGCATCGCGCAGCCAGCGGATCAGGCCCTGTCCGGCGACGTCGACGCAGACGGCGGCGAGCTTCGGCGCGAGGATCGCGAGCAGAACGTCGATGTGGATGAATTGGCTCGGGATCATCTCGATCCGGACCTCCCAGCCGAGCTCCTCCATCCAGCCGGCGAGCTGGCGGGCGGCCTGGACCTCGGTCCGCTCCTCGCCGTTGCCGATCACCATCCGGCCGGGCTCGACGATCACCACGTCGCCGCCCTCGAGCGCCGCCGCCGTGATCATCCGGTGGATCGGGATGCCGGCCTCCTGGTAGAAGCGGATCACCGGTGCGTACTCGCCGCGCCGCCACTGCTGGTGGAGCTGTGTCACGACGGCGCCCTCGGGCGTCGCGACGCTCGAGTCGCGGGCGAACACCTGGTAGGGCAGGGCCGGGTCGGGCTCGAGGAAGTGGCAGTTGACCCCTGCCGACTCGTACGCGGAGACCATCTCCGCGTGCTGAGAGACGGCGGCCTGTGCGTCGAAGCTGCGGTCGCTCTCGAGCGTGGCCTTCGAGATCGCGCTCGTCGGCAGCCAGCGGAAGTTGTCGGGCGGGCAGAGCAGGACGTCGAGGAGGCGTCCGTATTCGGAGTCTGCCCCCCAGGGCGCCGCGGCGCTCACTCGATCACCACCCTGACGGTGCTGAGGGTCCGGTCCGTGGCGCCGCGGACCTGGCCGCCGTGGGCGAGCGAGTCGGCGATGAAGTCGAGCGTGGCGCGGCTGAGCCGCTCGCCGGGGAGCACGTTGGGGACGCCGGGCGGGTAGGCGGCGAGCGACTCGGAGGCGATCCGGCCCTCGGCGGCGTCGAAGGGAACCATCTCCTGGGGGCCGAGGAAGGCCTCGCGGGGAGTCATCACCGTCGGGCCCCACGGCGGCGGCGGCGCGAACGGGGCCTTGACGTTGCCGGGGCCGTCCCGCAGCTCTTCGATCGCCTCGCGGAGGCCGGCGATCAGCCGCTTCCCGGTCTCACTGACGTTCTCCCCGATCCCGAACACGGCGACGACGACGTTCTCGGCGTAGAGCTCGAACCAGATGTCCCGGTTCTCGCGCATGTACTTGGCGATCCGGTTGCCGGTCGTCCCGGTCCCGCGGACGTCGATCGAGAGGCGCAGCGGGTCCCAGGCGAAGACGCTCGCGGCCTCGGTGATCTCCCGGCCGAGCACGTCCAGGCCGGGGATCTCCCGGACCTCACCTCGCAGCTCGTTCAGGGACGCGATCGTCTCGGCGAGGAGTGCCTCGCCGGTGACGGCGTTCTGGCGCCGGGCGGCGTCGAGCGAGGCGGTGAGGATCGCGCTCGGGCTCGTCGACTCGGTCAACGTCACCGAGCGGTCGACGATCGCGCTGTCGATCCGGCCGTCGGGATACGACTCGTCGGCACCGAGGTGGAGGATCGCCGACTGGGTCATGCTGCCGCCGAGCTTGTGGACGGAGTTGAGGACGAGGTCGGCGCCGCAGGCGAGCGCGTTGGCGGGGAGGAGGTCGGAGAAGGCGAGGTGGGCGCCCCAGGACTCGTCGACGACGAGCGGGACGTCGTGGGCATGGGCGACCTCGGCGAGCCCCGCGATGTCGGCCACGGCTCCGAAGTAGGTGGGGGAGACGGCGAAGACGGCGACGGCGTCGGGCTTGGCGTCGAGCGCCTGCTCGAGCGCCGCCGGGAGCAGGCAGTGCGCCACGCCGAGGTCGTCGTCGATCTCCGGGGCGAGGAAGGTGGGGCGGAGGCCGCTGAGCACGAGACCGTCGATCACCGACGAGTGCACGTTGCGCTGGACGATCGCCTCGGTCCCGAGGTGGGCGAGAGCCATGCAGATGGCGTGGTTGCCCCCGGAGGCGCCGTTGACGAGGAACCAGCTGCGGCGGGCGCCCCACGCCTCGGCGGCGAGCGCCTGCGACTGCTGGAACGGGATGTCGAGCGGGTCTGTGCCGATGTCGATGCCCTCGATCCCGGAGGGGAAGTCGAGGCGCAGCGCGGCGTCGCCGATCGCCGCCCGCAGGCCCGGGTCGGCTCCGGCGCCGCCCTTGTGACCGGGGATGTGGAAGCGCCCAGGGTCGGTGTCGGCCAGCCGGACCAGCGCATCGAGATAGGGCGTCTGGGTCTGATCCATTCCGATTACCGTAATGCCCGCGCGACGGTTTGGATCTGCGGTGCCCGGACCCGCTGCTAGCCTTGCGACGTCGCCCAGTGATTGACGACGACCTACCTCGAAGTACCAGGCTCCGTGCTCCCGTCCGGGGGCCGGCATCGCCCGACCGCCCTAGGCGGATCGTCGCAGCGTGCGCCGGCGCCGGTGAGAGCCGATGACTTCCGTCCTTCTTCTCCTCCTCGTCCTCCTGCTGGTCCTCGTCAACGGCTACTTCGTCGCCGCCGAGTTCGCCGTCGTGCGGACCAGGGCGTCGCGGATGCAGCAGCTCGCCGACGAGGGCGACAAGCGGGCGAAGGTCGCCCTTCGTCAGCTCGACCACGTCGACGAATACGTCGCCACGTCGCAGGTCGGGATCACGCTCGCCTCGCTGGCGATCGGCTTCCTCGGCGAGCCCGCGATCGCGGTGCTGATCGAGCCCGTCCTCGACGGCTGGGTCGGCCACGCGGCGTCGGTGATCATCGCCGTCGCCTTCGCGTTCAGCGTCGTGACGCTGCTCCACGTGATCCTCGGCGAGCAGGCCCCGAAGATGCTCGGCATCGCCCGGGCCGAGTCGCTGATGCTGCGTTTCTCGCGACCGATGACCTTCTTCCGCCGGCTGTTCACGCCGCTGATCGCCGTCACCAACCCGCCCGCCCGCTGGCTCATCGAGCGGGTGCTGCGGATCCCGCTCGACGATGACGACGAGACGTCACCCGAGGAGCTTCGGGTCCTGATCAGCCGCGGCTACGAGAAGGGCGGCCTCGAGGAGAGCGAGGCGGGAATGCTCGGCGGCGTCTTCCATCTCCACGAGCAGGAGGCGCGCGAGGTGATGACGCCGATCCCCGCCGTGATCACCGTCGACTCCTCCGACACGGTCGAGGATGCGTTGCGCCGCTGCGTCGCGAGCGGTCACACGCGCCTCGTCGTGATCGAGGACGACAACCCCGACCGCGTTCGCGGGATCGTCCACAACAACTCCCTTGTCCGGCTGATGATGGGCGCCGGCCCCGATGCATCGATCGAGCCCGCCGTGCGGGACGCGCCGATAATCCCCGAGACGAAGCCGCTCGACGACCTGCTCGCCGAGCTGCAACGGCAGCGCAGCTCGATCGCGATCGTGGTCGACGAATACGGACGCACCGTCGGCATCGCGACCGTCGAGGACATTCTCGAGGAGGTCGTCGGCGAGATCGAGGACGAGACGGATCCCCGGGGCGAAGAGGTCCGCAAGCTCGCCGACGGCGACTGGTACGTCCGTGGCCACGTCTCGCTCGGCGACCTCGAGGACGCCAAGATCGAGCTCCCCGTCGACACCGACGCCTACAACTCGATCGGCGGCTACGTCTTCAACGAGCTCGGCCGGCTACCGAAGCGCGGCGACTCGATCAGGGCCGGCGGCTACACGATCCGCGTCGAGTCGGTCCGCGAGAACCGCATCGTCGCCCTGCGCATCCATCCCGAGGATGACGCGGCCCGAGGGGACTCCGCCGCTCTCGCGACCGGTCCCCTCGGACCGTCGGCTGGACGGGGCGGGAACCCTGATCGCGTCAGGGTTTCACTGGTACTCGTAGAAGCCGGAACCGCTTTTCCGGCCTAGCTTGCCCGCCGCGACCATGTCGATCAGGCGCTGCGGGGGCGCGTGGTGATCGGCGCCGCTCGCGTGGTGGAGCTTCTCGCCGATCGCGACCGAGACGTCGAGGCCGACGAAGTCGAGGAGCTGCAGCGGGCCCATCGGCTGGCCGGCGCCCTTCGACATGCAGGCGTCGACCTCGATCGGCTCGAGGCCGAGCTCGTCGATCAGGCGGACCGCGTCGAAGAGGAAGGGGAAGAGAAGGCGATTGACCACGAAGCCGGCTTCGTCGGGGACCTCGACTACGTGCTTGCGGAGGGCGCCGCAGAAGGCCCGAGCCCGGGCGCCGATCTCGTCCGGCAGATGCTCGGGGAGGCACAGCTCGATCAGCTCCATTCGCGGCACCGGGTTGAAGACGTGGAGGCCGTAGAAGCGGTCGGAGATGCCGGCGCGGGCGCCGAGCTCGGCGATGCCGAGCGAGGACGTCGTGGTCGCGAGGTCGGCGCCGGGACAGATCTCGCCGAGCGCGGCGAGCATTGCGGCCTTCGCGTCGCCGTCCTCGACGATCGCCTCGACGACCAGGTCACAGCCGCCGAGGTCGTTCGGACTCGTCGTGACGCGGATGCGATCGGCATCGGCGCCGTCGATCCGCCCGCAGAGCTTCTCGAGCTTCTCCTCGGCCCGCCAGGCGGAGCTGTCGGAGCGGGCGAGGACGCGAACGAGGCCGAGGGTCGAGGCCGAGGCGGCGACGCCGAGGGCGATCGCGCCGCTGCCGGCGACGGCCGGGGTCTCGTAGCCGTGCTCGTGGATCTCGGTCATTGCGGCGGGTCCGGCTTCGCGGCCGGTGCCGCGTTCCCGGCTGCAGCCGCCTCTTCGTTGGTGAGCTTCGACAGCGCCGACGGCCACCAGGTCCGGCGGTCGAGGTCGAGGGCGAGGGCCGGGACGAGGATCGAGCGGACCACGAAGGTGTCGAGCAGGACCCCGAAGGCGACCACGAACCCGAGCTCGGTCAGGAAGACGAGCGGCAGGACGGCGAGGGCCGAGAACGTACCGGCGAGGACGATTCCCGCGGACGTGATGACGGCGCCCGTCACCGCGAGGCCGCGGAGCATGCCCTCGCGCGGCCCGCGCCGCTCGGTCTCCTCGCGGACCCGGGCCATCAGGAAGATGTTGTAGTCGACCCCCAGGGCGACCAGGAATATGAAGGCGAACAGGGGTAACGACGGATCGCTGCCGGCGAAGCCGAAGACGACGTCGAAGACGACGAACCCGACCCCGAGGGCGGCGCCGAAGGAGAGGATCACGGTCCCGATCAGGACGAGCGGGGCGACGAGGGCGCGGAGCAGGACCATCAGGATCAGCAGCACCACGGCGAGCGCCACGGGCGGGATCAGCTTCGAGTCGTGGGCCGCCGCGACCCGGAGATCGCGCTCGGTCGCCGTCGGGCCGCCGAGCAGCACGTCCTCGCCGCCGGCCTCCTTGGCGACTGCCCGGAGCTCGGGTATCTGGTCGTAGGTCGACGTCGCGTAGGGGTCGTCGGCGAGCGTCACCTGGATCAGCTGGCCCGGCGGACCGGTCGCGCCGATGCGGACGTCGTCGACCGCGTCCTGACTGGCGAGCGCCTCGGCGACATCGGCCGTCTTCGAGGTGTCGGGGACGATCACATAACCGGGTGCGCTTGCGCCGGCCGGGAACGATTCGGCGAGCAGCTCCTGGCCCTTCACCGACTCGACGTCGTTGCGGAAGCTGCTCGTCTGGGTCAGGCCGGTGTCGAGGTTGAGCCAGCCGAGCGTCATCAGGAGAAGCACCGCGATCGTCCCGATCCAGACCCGCCGCGGGCCGCGCGAGATCGTCTCGCCGATCCGCCGCCAGGTGCCGTGAGTCTCGTCCGCCTTGTTCTCGTCGCCGAAGTGGGGGACGAACGGCCAGAAGGCCCAGCGACCGGCGATGACGAGGATCGCCGGCAGCACCGTCAGCATCGAGATCATCGCGATCGCGATGCCGGTTGCGCCGATCGGCCCGAGCCCGGAGGTCCCCTCGACCTGGGCGAGCATCAGGCAGAGCAGCGCGGCGATGACGGTCAGGCCGGAGGCGATGATCGCCGGGCCGGCGCGGCGAAGCGCCTCGGCCATCGCCTCGTGCTTGTCCTCGTGGAGGCGCAGCTCCTCCCGATAACGGGCCACGAGTAACAGCGCATAGTCGGTGCCGGCGCCGAAGACGAGGACGGGGAGGATGCCCGCCGACTGACCGTTGACGGTCACCCCGATCTCGGTCAGCCCGAAGCCGACCGCCCGCGTCGCGAGCTCGGCGAGGCCGACGGCGAAGAGCGGGAAGAACCAGAAGATCGGGCTCCGGTAGACGATCAGCAGCAGCAGAAAGACGATCCCGGCGGTCGCCAGCAGCAGCGTGCCGTTGATCGACTCGAAGACGGTGATCGCGTCGGCCGAGAATCCGGCGCCGCCGGTGACCGCGGTCTCGACTCCCGGCTGGGCGGTCTTCTCGATCTGGTCGCGGGCCTGCTCGACGGGCACGGTGATCGTGTCGCCGTCCCCGTTGGCGTGGATCTGCGCGGTCAGCAGCGCTGCGCTGCCGTCGGGGGAGGGCACGGGCTTGCGGTAGGGATCGACGCGCGGCGGCAGGTCGGCGTTGAGGGCCGCCCGATCCGTCTCGATCCGCTGGAGGTCGGCGCTGGTGAGCTTCCCGTCGGCGCGCTTGTAGATGATCACGAGCTGCAGCAGCTCGTCGCCCTGGATCTCCTCGCTCGCCGCGAGCGCCTTCGTGGACTCAGCGTCGCCGGGCAGGAACGAGGACGACTCGTTGCTCTGCGCGTCGTCGAACTTCGTCGGCAGGTTGTTGCCGATGATCACGGCGGCGATCACGAGCCAGACGGCCAGGAAGAGCCACTTCAGGCGTCGGCTGGCGGGGAGTGTCAGCAGGCTGCGGCGCACGCGGGCGGCCGAGTCTGACACACGTGGACTCGTCCGGTCAGGCGGCGCCGATCGTCTAACGTCCGCTCCCGCTCAACCCGCGAGAAAGGCGATCAGGCAAATGGCAGATGGAAGTTTCGGTGGACGTGAAGTGGTCATCGTCGAGGCGGCCCGGCTGCCCGTCGGACGCGGCCACGAGGAGAAGGGCTACTACAAGGACACCCATCCCTCGACCCTCCTCGCGACGGTCTATTCGGAGCTGATGAACCGCGCCGCCGTCGACCCGGCGGAAGTCGGCGACATCATCTGCGGCTGCGTCCAGCAGTTCGGCGAGCAGGGCATGAACATCGGCCGCAACGCCTGGCTCGAGGCCGGCCTGCCGATCGAGGTTCCCGCCACCACCGTCGATCGCCAGTGCGGCTCCGCCCAGCAGGGCATCAACTTCGCCGCGGCCCTGATCGCCTCCGGCGTCCACGACGTGGCGATCGGCGGCGGCGTCGAGCACATGGGTCACATCTCCTTCGCCGACGGCTTCTCGGTCATGCAGGAGCACGGCTCGGCCATGTCGCCGGCCCTGCTCGAGCGCTTCGACCTCGTCAACCAGGGTCTCTCGGCCGAGATGATCGCCGACAAGTGGGAGATCCCCCGCTCCGAGCTCGACGAGCTCGGCGTCCGCTCCCACCAGCTCGCCGCCCGGGCGACCGAGGAGGGCCGCTTCGAGCGCGAGATCATCCCGTTCCAGGTCAACGGCGACACCTTCGTCACCGATCAGGGCATCCGGCCCGGCACCGACATCGAGACGCTGAGCAAGCTCAAGCCGGCCTTCAAGGAGGACGGCAAGATCACCGCCGGCAACAGCTCCCAGGTCTCCGACGGCGCCGCGGCGCTGCTCCTCATGACCCAGGAGAAGGCCGACGCCCTCGGCGTCCGCCCGCGCGCCCGCATCGTCGATCAGACGACCGTCGGCGTCGACCCGGTGATCATGCTCACCGGCCCGATCCCGGCCACCCGCAAGCTCCTCGACCGCAATGGCATGAAGATCGACGACATCGATCTCTTCGAGGTCAACGAGGCCTTCGCCTCCGTCCTCGCCGCCTGGCAGCGCGAGCTCGAGCCCGACATGGACCGCGTCAACGTCAACGGCGGCGCAATCGCCCTGGGCCACCCGCTCGGCTCGACCGGCGCCCGCCTGATGACCACCCTCCTGCACGAGCTCGAGCGCTCCGACAAGGAAGTCGGCCTCGTGACGATGTGCTGCGGCGGCGGGCTCGGAACCGGCACCCTGATCCAGCGGATCTGATCTGACGGGACGGGAGGCCGCTGCTCGGCGTCCTCGTCGGCTCGCGGCCTGAGGCCGCAGCACCTCCTGCGTCCTTGATCAGCGGGCTCCCGTCCTCGTCAGACGTTCGCGGCGCGGCGCCGACCGACGCCTAGGCCCCGGCGAGCGGGTCCGGCGGGCTCGGGCCGGGGCCGCGCGGGTCGCCCGTGTGGCGGGCGAGGTCGTTGAGGCGGGCGATCTGACGCTGCCCCTCGACGTGCGCGGGGTCGTCCTCGGGCAGCCGTTCGATCAGAGCCGCGATCCGGTTGCGGATCTGCAGCGCGAAGTGGGGGGTGGAGGGGCCGGCGAGGGCGCGGATGTCGTCGGCGGTCGGCCGGTGGGCCGGGTTCCGCAGCTCCGATCGTTCCGCCTCGCTCATCGCCCGCAGCCTACTTGCCGCCGCCGGAGGAGCCGGGGGTGTTGGTCTCCGGGGTCGTGGTGGTCGTCGTGGACGTGGTGCTGGGGATGCTCGTCGTCGGCGTCGGGATCGTCGCGCCGCCGAGGTCGCCGAGGTCGGGGATCGTCGTCGTCCCGCTCGTGTCACCGCCGGGGACGCTGACGCCGGGCGGGGTCGTGGCGCCGCTGACGGGCGCGAGCTTCGTCAGCTGGTCGACCTGCGCCTGGAAGGGAACCGACATCGCGTCGGTGTTGCCGATGATCCAGACGTGGTTGAAGACGGCGCGCGTCGGGTCGTCCTCGAACCCGGGCTGCGTGTCGCTCAGGAAGCTCTCCAGCGCCGGCGGCACGGCGGCCGCGTCGTCGGTCAGCAGCAGCGGGCCGGGGCTGCCGCCGGTCGAGGCGAGCGGCGCAGCCGCCGCGGCGTCGAGCGGGCGGTCGATGTTCGCGATCGCGAAGCCGTGGCCCGGGTCGTTGATGTTCCAGCCGAAGCTGCCGTCCGTGAAGCGGGCGAACTCGATCGCGTTGTCGACGGGGTCCTCGGCGCCGACGCGGGTCGCGCCGCCGAGCTTCTTCAGCGCCTTGTCGGAGATCGCCGAGGACGGGCCGAGGACGAAGACGGGCGTGTCGGGGTGCCGCTTGATGACGGCCGCGGTTCCGGCCGGGACGTCGTCGCCGTCGGCGAAGAGGATCGGGTCGCCCGACCGGGCGGCCCAGGCCGCGGCCGGCATCGCCAGCCCCGGGTCGGTCGAGCTGACGACGAGCAGGTGGTCGGGGTCCTTCTCGCCGGTGATCTTGGCGCGCTCGGTGTCGACGGCGTCGGCGATGTCGGCGGGGTCGGTTCCGTCGATGGCGCTGGTCTTCAGGCCGTCGGGGGTCTGCACGCCGCCGACGACGAAGGCCTCGGTCCCGCCTGCCTTCTCGAGCCCGCTCGGCGAGAGCGCCGTGAGGGCATCGGTCGTCGGCTGCGGGACCTCGCTCGCCGAGCTGAGCAGGACGGGCGTCCCGATCGGGGAGGCGACGAGCGGCGTCGCCGCGAGGGCCTTCTGCCACGAGTCGGCCGGAGCGATCGTCACGGCCGGCGTCGCGCCGACCCCGCCCTGGGTCGGATAGGTGGCGAGGGCGACCGACGCTGCGTCGGCGATCGCGTCGGCGCCACCGACCCTGGTCGTGTTGCGGGTCGCAACCTCGGGGAAGCCGGCTGCCGTCGCCGTGCTCTGGGTCGGGTCGATGACCACCGACGTCGGCGCGGGCGCCCCCTCGTCGCTGGAATCGTCGAAGACGATGTAGCCGGCGCCGAACCCGATGCCGGCGACGGCGAGCAGCGCGATTCCCGCGGCGACGCGCCGGGCGCGGTCGGACCAGAGCGACGGCGGCAGCGGAGAGGGCATCGAGGGCATCGGGGCAGTCTTGCGTACTCGGCCGCTGCCGCGCCGCAGGCCTATAGACTGGTTGACTGACCAGTCAATCAACGGCTGCGCCTCGATCCGCCGTGCGGCCGCGCTCCCCAGGAGAGACCAGGAATGAACTTCGCACTCAACGACGAGCAACTCGCCTTCAAGCAGCGCTGCCGGGAGTTCGCACGCGACGTGATCAGGCCCGCCGCGCCGATCCATGATGCTGACGAGAGCATCCCCTGGGAGGTCATGAAGGAGGCTCGCCGCCAGGGTCTCAGCGGGCTCGAGTCGATGCAGTACACGAGCACCGACCCGGACGGTCAGCTCGGTCTGATCTACGCCGAGGAGATGCACTGGGGCTGCGCCGGCATCGCGCTGGCGATCAGCGGCTCCGGTCTCGCCGCCGCCGGCGTCGCCGCATCCGGCACGCCCGAGCAGATCGCGCAGTGGGTTCCCGAGTGCCTCGGCGTCGGCGACGAGATGAAGCTCGGTGCCTACGCGGTCACCGAGCCGCAGGCCGGCTCCGACGTCAAGAGCCTGCGCACGACCGCCCGGCGCGACGGCGACGAGTGGGTCCTGAACGGCACCAAGGTCTTCATCACCAACGGCGGCATCGCCGACGTCAACGTCGTCGTCGCCACCGTCGATCCCGAGCTCGGCCATCGCGGCCAGGCCTCGTTCGTCGTCCCGAAGGACACGCCGGGGCTGCGGATGGGCAAGAAGGAGACGAAGCTGGGGATCCGTGCCTCGCAGACCGCCGAGCTGGTCTTCGAGGACTGCCGGATCCCGGTCGATTACCTCCTCGGCGGCATCGACAAGCTCGAGCGCAAGCTCGAGCGGGCCAGGTCCGGCGAGAGCACCGGCCGCGCCTCGAACGCCCTCGCGACCTTCGAGCTGACCCGTCCGATCGTCGGCGCGTCGGCGATCGGGATCGCTCAGGCCTCGTACGAGTGGACGCTCGAGTACCTGCTCGGCGACGGCCAGATCCTCGACCCGTTCGAGGAGGCGCTGGACGAGAGCTCGACAGCCGGCCGGCCGCCGCTGCAGCGCCAGCACGTCCAGCAGGTCCTCGCCGACGTCGCGACGGAGATCGAGGCGGCTCGCCTGCTCTGTCAGCGCGCTTCCTGGATGGGCCGCAACGGCCTGCCGATGTCAGGCGGCCAGGGCTCGATGTCGAAGCTCAAGGCGGGCGACGTGACGATGTGGGCGACTACCCGCCTCCTCGATCTCGTCGGCCCTGCGGCCGCGTCCTCGCCGCTCGAGAAGTGGTTCCGGGATGCCAAGATCTACCAGCTGTTCGAGGGGACCGCCCAGGTCCAGCGGCTCGTCGTCTCGCGGATGCAGGCGGCCGAGTACCGCGAGCGCCTCGAAGAGGCCCGGGCGGCCGTCGAGAGTGCCGAGCTCGCCGCCGACCGGGAGCCGGCGCTCGTCTGAGAATTCGCGGGCTCGCGAGCCCGTCTGCAACCCGGATTGCGCTTTGCAATGCGGATTGCAGGCTCGAGCAAAAGCATTAAGAAACGCTCACATAGGGGTTCGGCGCTGCTACATTGGCGCGGCTTCCGAGCCTTATGGCAGGACCGAACCAGGACATGTCCATCGCCCCTCGCAGGGGCATCGCGATCATCGCTGTCGCCATCGCCGCGCTCGTGGTCGGCCTCGCGCTGGTCGCTCGCGCCCCGGCTGAGGATCTGAACTCGAAGCTCGACGCCAAGCAGGCCGAGATCGACCAGGCCAAGGAGAAGAAGGGCGTCCTGACGACCGAGATCTCCCGCTACAACGACCAGATCGACCAGCTCACCGGCGAGGTCGCCGCCCTGCGGACCCGCGAGGCGGCCGTCCAGGAGGAGCTCGACCAGGCCGAGGCGGAACTCGAGGCCGAGCAGCACGACCTGCGGGTCCTCCGCGAGCGCCTCGACCGGACGGTCAAGGCCCTCGAGGATCGTCTCGTCGACATCTACAAGTCCGACGACCCGAGTGCGATCTCGATCGTCCTCGATTCCAACGGCGTCGACGACGCGCTCGGCCGCTACGAGTACCTGCAGCGGATCCAGGACCGCAACTCCGAGATCGTCGGCCGCGTCCGCGAGCTCCGCGACGACACCGCCGCGACCGTCGAGCGCGTCCGCTCGACCCGCGACTCGATCGCCGCCAAGAAGGCCGAGCTCGTCCGCACCCGCCAGGAGCTCGAGGCCCGCGAGGCCCAGCTCGACAGCGCCCGCGCGCGCAGCAAGAGGGCGGTCGGGCGGATCGATGGACACGTCGACCACCTCGAGGGCGACGTCAGCGACCTGCAGAAGAAGATCCAGCAGCAGCTGATGGCGGCAAGCGGCGTCGAGGCGCTCCCGGCCGGGCCGATCCAGGGCGGCTCGGCAGGATTCATCTGGCCGGTCAACGGACCGATCGCCTCGCCGTTCGGCGCCCGCTGGGGCACGATGCACGAGGGCGTCGACATCGCCGTCCCCGCCGGCACCCCGATCCGCGCCGCCAAGGACGGAACGATCGCCTTCACCCAGACCGAGGCCGAGAGTGGCGGCTACGGCAACTACACGTGCATCGACCACGGCGGCGGGCTCTCGACCTGTTACGCCCACCAGTCGAGCTTCGCCATCACCTCGGGGTCGGTCTCACAGGGCGACGTCATCGGCTACGTCGGCTGCACCGGCCACTGCTTCGGCGATCACCTCCACTTCGAGGTCCGGATCAACGGCACCGCCGTCGATCCGATGGGCTACCTCTAGACCACTCGCTTCACCGGCGCCGGGAGCCGATCAGCGGCCGAGCTCGCGGCCGAGCCAGCGCAGCGCCGTCACCTGCAGCTCCGGGTCGTGCTGGACGGAGCGGTGGTGGCCACCGGGCACGATCAGGATCTTCCGCGGGTCGCCGGCCCGGGCGTAGAGGTCCTCCGACCACTCGCTCGGGACCTGTTCGTCGCCGCGGGCGTGGAGGAGGACGAGCGGCTTCGGCGAGACCGCGGCGGCGGCGTCGCGCAGATCGTGCTCGCCGAGCCACGCGTCGAGCGCACCGACGTCCGCGCGCATCTCGAACCGGCCCTCGCGAAGCCCGCGCCGCAGCCCGTCCTCGGTTGCCGGGCAGATCGCGATCACGCCCGCGACCGAGTCCTCGGTGGCGGCCGCGTGGATCGCCAGGTAACCGCCCATGCTCGACCCGCGGGCGCAGACGCAGCGCTCGTCAACCCCCTCGACGCCGGCGAGCAGCTTCGCCATTCGGCCGACGTCGGGAAGCGCGGCCGGTGACATCTCGTCCTCGCTCTCCCCGTGGCCGCGCTGGTCGTAGCTGACTGCCGCCCAGCCGTTCGCCGCGCAGAGCCGCCCGAAGTCGGCGTGGTTCTCCTTGGCGGAGCCGGCGCCGTGGACGATCACCATTCCCGGCCACGGCGGGGCGGTCCGCGGCAGCCACATCCAGAAGGGGCGCCCGTCGTGGACGCCGCGGCGATCGGGGGGATCGGGAGTTGCCAGCCGCACCGCCGCCAACCCTAGTTGCGGAGCCGCGTGTGAGAATGGCCCGATGAGCCGCGGCAGCGCCACAGCGACCGGCGATCCGGTGACCGGATCCCCGGCATACCCGCTCGGAAGTTCCGTGAACGAACTGGGCCATGCCGTCGTTGGCGGCTGCGATCTCGTCGAGGTGGCCCGCGAGTTCGGCACGCCCGCCTACGTCTACGACCCCGCCGACATCCGCGCCCGCGCCCGTACCTACGTCGGAGCGCTCGGCGCCCGCGGCATCGAGTCGGAGGTCCTCTACGCCAGCAAGGCCGCACCGTTCACCGCCGTCTACCGGATCTGCCGCGAGGAAGGCCTGAGCGTCGACGTCGCCTCCGGGGGAGAGCTCCACATGGCGCTCGCCGCCGGGTTCGAGCCGGAGCGGATCTACATGCACGGCAACAACAAGTCCGCCGACGAGCTGCGGATGGCCTTCGACGCCGGGATCGGGTGCGTCGTCGTCGACTCGCTCGACGAGATCGCCCGCGCCGATGCGCTCGCCGACCGCGACCAGGACGTCCTGATCCGGCTGACGCCCGGGATCACTCCGTCGACCCACTCCTATGTACAGACGGGACAGATCGACTCGAAGTTCGGGTTCGGCATCGAGGGCGGCCAGGCGGAGGCCGCCGTGGCCGCGGTCGCCGCCTCCGAGCACCTGCGGCTCGCCGGCTTCCACGCCCACCTGGGCTCCCAGATCTACGAGCTCGAGCCCTACACCCGGGCGATCGAGCTGATGGCCGAGTTCTGCCGCCCGCACCGTCCCCGCGTGATGAACGTCGGCGGCGGTCTCGGGATCGCCTACTCCGCCGACGACGCGCCGCCGTCGATCGAGGCCTACGTCGACCTCAAGGTCGATGCGGTCGCGAAGTTCTTCGACCCGATGCCGAAGCTCCTCCTCGAGCCCGGCCGCTCGCTCGTCGGCAACGCCGGCGTGACGATCTACACGGTCGGCGCCGTCAAGGAGATCCCGGGCGTCCGCACCTACGTCGCCGTCGACGGTGGAATGTCGGACAACCTCAGGCCGATGCTCTACGGGTCCCGCTACGAGGCGCTGATCGCCGACCGCGCCGACGCGCCCGCCGGAGTGATGAGCACCGTCGCCGGCAAGCACTGCGAGTCCGGGGACATCCTCGTCCGCGACGTCGAGTTGGCGGATCCCCGTCCCGGCGACGTCCTCGTCACGCCCGCGACCGGCGCCTACGGATACGCGATGGCGAACAACTACAACGGGATCCCGCGCCCGCCGGTCGTCTTCTGCAGCGACGGCCGCGCCGAGCTCGTGGTCCGCCGCGAGGCCTACGAGGACCTGGTGGCGCGCGATGTCTGAGCCGCCGCGGGTGACGCGCATCGGGCTGCTGGGACGCGGCACCGTCGGCGGCGCCTTCCACGAGCTCGTCGCCGATCGCGCCGCCGCGGTCGAGGCCGCGTCGGGGGTCCGGCCCGAGATCAGCGGGGTCCTCCGCCGCAGCGAGGGCGACTTCGAGTCGATCCTCGCCGACTCCGACGTGATCGTCGAGCTGATCGGCGGCATCGACCCGGCCCGCGACTACGTGCTTCGCGCCCTCCGCGCCGGCAAGCCGGTCGTGACCGCCAACAAGCAACTCGTCGCCCAGTGCGGAGACGAGCTCTTCGAAGCCGCCCGCACCGCCGGCGTCCAGATCCGTTACGAGGCCGCCGTCGCCGGCGCCGTGCCGGTCATCCGCGTCGTCCAGGAGGGCCACGGGGTCCTGCCGATCGAGCGGATCTCGGGGATCGTCAACGGCACCACTAACTTCATCCTCAGCGAGATGGCGGGTACCGGGGCGTCCTACGAGGAGGTCCTCGCCCGGGCGCAGGAGCTGGGTTACGCGGAGGCCGATCCGACCGACGACGTCAACGGCGCGGACGCGGCAGCGAAGATGGCGATCCTCGCCCGGCTTGCCTTCGACACCCGCGTCGGGCTCGAGGACGTCTCCTACGAGGGCATCACCGAGATCCGGCCCGACGATCTCGCCTACGCCAAGGACCTCGGCCTTTCGCTGAAGCTGCTCGGGGTCGCCGAGAAACACGCCGGCGCGATCAGCGTCCGCGTCTTCCCGTGCTTCCTCTACAAGGGCCACCCGCTTGCGCCGATCGACGGGCCGTTCAACGCCGTCACCCTCGAGGGCCCGACGATCAGCGAGATCACGATCTCCGGCCCCGGCGCCGGCGGGATCGAGACCGCCTCGGCCGTCCTCGCCGACGTCTCCTCGATCCTCTCCGGCGAGGCCCCTGTGCACTTCGCCGATCGCCGGCTCGAGATCCTCGATGACCTCGAGTCGTCCTTCTACCTCCATCTCCAGGTCGCCGACGAGCCGGGGGTCCTGGCTCGCGTCGCCGACGTGATCGGCCGCAACGGCATCTCGGTCAAGAGCGTCGTCCAGCAGGGGACCGGGCGCGAGGCGAGCCTGGTGATGGTCACCCACCGCGCTCCCGAGCGCTCCTTCGCCGCCGCGCTCGAGCAGATCTCCGAGCTCGACTTCCTCGGGGCCGCGCCGCGAGCGATCCGGGTGATCGAGAAGGAGTACTCGTGAGCGGCCTGATCGAGCGCTATCGCGATCGGCTGCCGATCGGTCCCGACGACCCGGTCGTCAGCCTCGACGAGGGCGGCACGCCGTTGCTGCCGGCGCCGATGCTCTCCGAGCGCCTCGGCGCCAACGTCTTCCTGAAGATCGAGGGTGCCAACCCGACCGGCTCGTTCAAGGACCGCGGCATGACCGTCGCCGTCTCCCGGGCCGTCGCCGACGGGGCGGAGGCCGTCATCTGCGCGTCGACCGGGAACACCGCCGCGAGCGCCGCCGCCTACGCGGCGCGCGCCGGCCTGCGCGGCGCCGTGATCGTCCCCGAGGGCAAGATCGCGATCGGCAAGCTCGCCCAGGCGCTCATGCACGGCGCCCGGGTGATCGCCCTGCGCGGCAACTTCGACGACGCCCTGCGGATCGTCCGCGAGCTTGCCGATCGCCATCCGATCGAGCTCGTCAACTCCGTCAACCCGTACCGGATCGAGGGTCAGAAGACCGCCGCCTTCGAGGTGGTCGACGAGCTCGGCGGTCCTCCCGACGTGCTCGCGATCCCGGTCGGCAACGCCGGCAACGTAACCGCCTATCGACGCGGGTTCGACGAGAGCGGCGGCACCCTGCCGATGCTGCTCGGCTTCCAGGCCGCGGGGGCCGCGCCGCTCGTCCTCGGGCACCCGGTGGACAACCCCGAGACCGTCGCCTCGGCGATCCGGATCGGCAACCCGGCCCGGTGGGAGGAGGCGATGGACGCCGTCACCTCCTCGCGCGGCCGGATCGCCGCCGTCGAGGACGACCAGATCCTCGACGCCTATCGCCTACTCGCCTCCGGAGAGGGCGTGTTCTGTGAGCCGGCCTCGGCGGCGTCGGTCGCGGGGCTGCTCGCCCACGGTCTTCCCGAGGCCCCGGGCGGCGGGACGCCGGAGACTGTCGTCTGCGTGCTCACCGGTCACGGCCTCAAGGACCCCGACACGGCGCTCGGCAAGGCGCCGTCGGTGATCGGTTGCGAGCCCGATCTCGCCGCCGTCGAGCGCATCGTCTTCGCCGACTGACGGCTGCCCGTCCGACCGCGCCCGCGAACGCCGTCTTTGCGGTGCATCAGCGGTCAAGGATTTCCGGTGATCGGTCGATATGCGGGTGTGGGCGTCGGCCCGCATGCGCCCGGAGCGAACCTCGGAGACCTGGATGAGTTTGTTGCATGGACTGGAGATCGCTGTCGCGGCTGGACTCGCGGCGATGTTCGCGACGGTCCTCCTGACGCGGCGCCACCTCCATCGCGAGCGCGGGTACCGGCAGATGCTCGAGCAACTGCCGAACTCGTCGGTCCTGTGTTTTGACCGTGACCTCCGCGTGAGTCTCGCGCTCGGCGAGACGTTCCGGGAACTCGATCTTGGCCCCATGCTCGGGAGGAGCGTCGAGGAGATGGTGTCGGAGTCGCACGATCGCGATTGGTACGTCGACCAGTACCGCGCTTCGCTGGATGGGGAGATGCGTGCCTTCGAATATCAGAGCCCGGAGAGCGGCCGTCGGTATGCGATCCGAACCGCACCGATGCGGAGCGGGGGTTCGATTACGGGAGTCATCGCGGTCCTGGACAACATCACCGACCGCACCGAGCTGACCCACAAGGTCGCCGAGAGCCAGGTCGTCCTCGACCTGATGAACGAGGCCTACGTCGCCGCCGACGCCCGCGGACGGGTGACGGGTTGGAACCGTGCCGCCGAGGCGACCTTCGGCTATTCGGCCGAGGAGGCGATCGGCAGCTCCGTCACCGACCTGATCGTCGCCGACGACGACGTCGAGGAGTTCGCCGGGATCCTCGCGCGGGAGTGGCCCGGCATCCCGGCCTCGGGCCGGTTCGAGATCAGGACCGAGCGCAACGCTCGCGACCGCGACGGCCGGGTCTTCCCGGTCGAGCTCGCCGTCACGATCGCGGAGGTCGAGGGCGAGACCGTCGTGCACGGGCTGATGCACGACATCACCGCCCGCAAAGAGGCCGAGCGGTCGCTGCAGGAGCACGCCGCCGACTTCGCCGGCCTCGCTGAGGCGGTCGGCGAGCTCGCCCGCAGCAACGTCGCCAGCGAGGCGCGCGCCGCGATCTGCCGGGCCGCGGCCCGGATCGCCGGCTCGGACGCCGCCGCCCTGATGGAGCCGGATCCCTCGGGTACCGGTCTCAGGGCGACCGGGTCGGAGGGAATCGACCTCGTCGGCGACTTCGTCCAATACACGGAGACGGCCGGGTCGGTGCGCTGCTTCTCGAGCCGCGAGCCTCTGTTCGCCGCCGACACCGGCAATGACGACACCGTCCGTGGCACCTACCTCCGCGGCCACGGCCTCGCTTCGGTCTACTGGGTCCCCGTGCTGCAGGGGGAGGGAGCGGTCGGCGTCATCGCGATCGGGTGGAAGCAGACGGCCCCGGTGCCGTCGCAGCGCCTCGAACGCCTGATGGGCCTGATCGCCGCCGAGGCCGGGGTCGCCATCGAGCGGGCCGCCCTCCTCGACCGCCTCGAGCGGATGGCCCACACCGACGACCTGACCGGACTCATCAACCGCCGCGCCTGGGACCTCGAGCTCGAGCGCGAGGTCGGCCGCGCCCGCCGCAACAGCACCCCGCTCGCCGTCGCGATGATGGACCTCGACCGCTTCAAGGAATACAACGACCGCCACGGTCACCAGGCCGGCGACCGCGTCCTCCGCGAGGCCGCGAGCGCCTGGCGGACCGTCCTCCGCGAAACCGATCTGCTCGCCCGCTACGGCGGCGAGGAGTTCGCCGTCGCCCTCCCGGGCTGCGACCTCGAACAGGCCGAGCAGCTCGTCGACCGCCTCCGCGAAGTCACCCCGGCCGGACAGTCCTGCTCGGCCGGCCTCGCCTGCTGGGACGGCACCGAGAACGCCGACACCCTCCTCGGCCGCGCCGACACCGCCCTCTACGAAGCCAAGCAGCGGGGGCGGGACCGCACCGTGGTGGCGTAGGGAAGCCGGGTTTCTGCCCGGCTGCCGGAGGTGGTCTGGCAGTCCGAGGGCTGGGCAATGAGGGCCCGTGGCTCGGCTGAGGCTCCCGCCCCGACCCCTTCACTGCTCAACCCCTCGCCCCAGAACGCCCGGCCTCGCCCGCCTTTCGTCCACGCCCCGGCACACCCGCGCGCTGACACGGCACACCCTTCCGGCCACCATCGGTCGATGCCGCCGTGGCGGACCCTCAAGGCCGAGGTCGTCGGGATCGTCGCCCCGCCGCACTGCGTGTGCTGCCGGGCGCCACTCGGGCGCGCGACCGCCGGCCCGGCGCTCTGCGACTTCTGCGCCGCCGAGATCGAGCGCTCGCCGTCGCAGGCGGTCCGGGCGGACGCGATCGACGGCGGCTTCGCCCCGCTCGAATACTCGGGCGTCGGGCGCCGCCTGGTCGCGGCCCTGAAGTTCTCGCGTTTGCTCGTCGTCGCCGAGCTCGGCGCCGCACTGATCGCCGACCGGGCGCCGCTGGGGTGGCTGGAGGGCGCAGTCGTCCCGGTGCCCGCCGCGCCGGCCCGGGCGCTGCGGCGCGGCTTCGACCCCGCCTGGGAGCTGGCGGCACAGCTGGCGGGAACGACGGGGATGGAGGCCGCGCCGCTGCTCCGTCGCCGCGACGTCCGTCACCAGCGGGGCCGGTCGCGATCGCAGCGGACGTCCCGGCCGCCGCGGATCACCGCCGCGGGCGAAGCGCCTCCGCGGGTGCTGATCGTCGACGACGTCATCACCACCGGCGCGACCGTCGACGCCTGCGCGCGGGCCCTCAGGGCGGCCGGCGCCGTCGAGGTCAGGGCCGTTGCGATGGCCGCGGTCGGGCCTCTCCGAAGATCGATTTGCGATTCGCGACGAGGGGCATAGGATGCGCTTGCCGGTCGGAAGGCAACAGATAGGAGACACCGTGCAGATCGAGATCGTCGGTCGTGGCTTCGAAGTCGACGGAGAGACCCGGGAGCGGATTCGCAAGCGCTTCGACAGGGTCAGTCGCCAGGTCTCCGAGCATTCCCGCCTCGAGGTGGTCCTCCGCGAGGAGACCAATCCGGCGATCGCCGACAAGTACGTTGCGGAGGCGACGCTGCGCCTGAAGCGCGCCACCCTTCACGCCGAGGAGCGCTCGCCGAAGATGGACCACTCGATCAAGGAGGTCTCGCTCGACATCCGCCGTCAGGTCAAGCGCCACCGCGAGCTGCGCCGCAAGCGGACGACGACGAGGCGCCTCGCGGCGCGGATGCGCGACAGCGCGGCCTGACGCCGCCGCGAACAGCCCCGATGCGAGCCGGGCGCCGTCCGCGCCGATCCGCACCGGAGTGCATCGGGCGTTCGGTACTCTGAACCGATGGCACGCGGCCTCATAGATCGGGCGCTTCGACTCGGCGAGTCGAAGCAGTTTCGCGAGTACGAGAAGCGGGTCGACGCGATCAACCGCTTCGAGCCCGAGATGGAGCTCCTCGACGACGCCGAGATCCGCGCGCACGCAGACGAGTTGCGCAAGCGCGTCCGCGAGGGCGGCGAGTCGCTCGACGACGTCCTTCCCGAGGCTTTCGCCCTCTGCCGCGAGGCGAGCCGGCGGACGCTCGGCCAGCGCCACTACGACGTCCAGCTGATCGGCGGGATGGTCCTCCATTCCGGCGCGATCGCCGAGATGAAGACCGGCGAGGGCAAGACCCTGACCGCGACGCTGGCGGTGTTCCTGAACACCCTCGGCGGTGACAGCGTCCACGTCGTCACCGTCAACGACTACCTCGCCCGCCGCGACGCCGAGTGGATGACGCCGCTCTACAACTCGCTCGGGGTCAGCGTCGGAATCCTCCAGGACAACGACCTCCCCGATCACGGCGACCGCCGTCACGCCTCCTACGCGTCCGACGTCACCTACGGGACCAACTCCGAGTTCGGCTTCGACTACCTCCGCGACAACATGGCGCCGAGCCTCGACCGCTGCTTCCAGCGCGACCACCGCTTCGCGATCGTCGACGAGGTCGACAACATCCTCATCGACGAGGCGCGGACGCCGCTGATCATCTCCGGCTCGCCCGAGGCCGCCGCCGACCTCTACTACACGTTCGCGCGCCTGGCCAAGAGCCTCGACGGCGTCGAGACGAAGCCGAAGCTGAAGGCGCTCGGCGAGTCCAAGGACACCTCCGATGCCGACTACGACTACGAGTACGACGAGAAGCACAAGACCGTCGCGCCGACCGAACGGGGCGTCGAAAAGGCGGAGAAGTTCCTCGGCGTCGAGAACCTCTACCTGTCCGAGCACGGGACGCTCGTCAACCACCTGATCCAGTCGCTCAAGGCCGAGTCGCTCTACCGCAAGGACAAGGACTACGCGGTCGTCGAGGGCGAGGTCATGATCATCGACGAGCACACCGGCCGCATCCTCGAAGGGCGCCGCTGGTCGGAGGGCCTCCACCAGGCCGTCGAGGCGAAGGAGGGGCTGGCGATCCGCGAGGAGAACCAGACGCTCGCGACGATCACCCTCCAGAACTACTTCCGCTTCTACGACAAGCTCAGCGGCATGACCGGCACCGCCCTCACCGAGGCGACCGAGTTCATGAAGATCTACGAGATGCCGGTGGTCGAGATCCCGACCAACCGCGACATGGTCCGCGACGACGCCAACGACCAGATCTACAAGACCAAGGACGGCAAGTGGAAGGCGGTCGTCAACGAGATCGCCGAGCGCCACGAGACCGGCCAGCCGATCCTCGTCGGCACCGTCTCCGTCGAGGTCTCGGAGATGCTCTCCGAGCAGTTCAAGAAGCGCGGCATCAAGCACGAGGTGCTGAACGCGAAGCCCGAGTACGCCCAGAAGGAGGGCGAGACCGTCGCTCAGGCCGGGCGCCTCGGCGCCGTCACGATCGCGACCAACATGGCCGGCCGCGGCGTCGACATCAAGCTCGGCGGCGACCCCGAGATGCTCGCCGAGGGCGAGCTCCGCAAGCTCGGCGTCAAGCGCGACGACGAGAACTACGAGGAGGAGCTCGAGGCTCTGATGCCGCCGCTCACCGAGCGCTGCCGGGCCGAGGGCGACAAGGTCCGCGAAGCCGGCGGCCTGTTCATCTGCGGTACCGAACGCCACGAGTCGCGCCGGATCGACAACCAGCTCCGCGGCCGCGCCGGCCGCCAGGGCGACCCCGGGGCCTCCCGCTTCTTCCTCTCCGCTCAGGACGACCTCGTCCGGCTCTTCGCCGGCGACCGCATCTTCAAGATCCTCGACCGCCTGGGTCCGACCGACGACGACGGCGAGGAGTACCCGCTCGAGGCGAAGATGCTGAGCAAGCAGATCGAGAACGCTCAGAAGAAGGTCGAGGAGCAGAACTACCTCAGCCGTAAGCGCGTCCTCGAATACGACGACGTCATGAACGAGCAGCGTCGCGTCGTCTACAGGTACCGCCGCGAGGTCCTCGAAGGCCGAGACATGAGCGACGTCGCCCGCGAGCAGCTCGCCGGCGTGGTCGCCAACAAGGTCAACGGCTACACCGAGTCCGACGTCTTCGAGGAATGGGACCTCGAGGGCCTCGAAACCCAGCTTGGCACCCTCTGGCCCGTCTCCGTCGAGCTCGGCGAGCTCGACCCGCAGACGTCGAGCCGCGAGGAGGTCATCGAACTCCTGACCGAGGACGCCCTCGCCGCCTACGACGAGCGCGAGGAGGAGTTCGGCGAGGAGCTCATGCGCGCCCTCGAGCGTCACATCCTCCTGCAGATCATCGACACCCGGTGGAAGGAGCACCTGGCGGAGATGGACTACATGCGGGAGGGAATCCACCTGCGCGGCTTCGCCCAGATCGACCCGCTCGTGGCGTACAAGAACGAGGGCTACATCATGTTCCAGTCCCTCATGGACTCGATCTGGGAGGAGTACGCCCGCCTGATCTTCCACGTCGACGTCCAGATCGAGCCGAACCAGGTCGAGGAGGAGTTCGGAGTCGAGGAGGAGCCCCGCGACGTCAACTACTCGGGCGGCACCGATGCCGACCAGCCCTCGGCGCTCGCCGAGGCGCGCGCCGCCGCCGGCGCTGGGGCAGCGACCGCGACGGCCCCGGCTGCGGCAGCCGTCGCCGACATCGCCAACGGCTCCGGCAACGGCGGCAACGGCGGCACCAATCCCGCCACGGTCGTCAAGGGCGAGGACGAGAAGATCGGCCGTAACGACCCCTGCTGGTGCGGCTCGGGCAAGAAGTACAAGAAGTGCCACGGCTCCTGAGAGGGCCTGCGGCACTTCGCATCTCAGCGTCATCGCCCGGCTCACGGCCTATATGGCCGCAGCGCCGGGCTCTTCCTTGATCTGCTCGGCCGCAGACGCTCTCAGTTCGCGTAGTAAGTACCGGCGCCCGGCGCGGCGATCGGCGTTACGCTCGCATCTCTATTCGGGGGTTCGTTTTCCCATGTGCGGAACGACCGCACGCTGAGAGAAAGGGCCAAGTGAAGAAACTCGCAATCGTGCCGCGTGCAATCGCGTTCGCCGCCGTCGCTCTGACCGCCGGCGCGCTAGCCGCTCCCGCCGTCGCCGGCAATGCCGCTGACACCGTGACCATCTCCGGTCGCGCCTACGCGTTCAACCACATGAGCACCTACCTGCAGGGCGCCACGATCAAGGTCAGGGAGATCCCCGGCCTCGAGGCGACCACCGACGCGAACGGCGACTACTCGCTCGAGGTGCCGGACGACACGAACGTCACGCCGTACATCGTCCCGCCGGACGGCTACAACGAGATCGACCTCCAGACTTTCCACCCCCGCGGGGAAGACATCGAGAACGCCAACTTCCAGACGCCGGCCGACGGCGAGTACGCGGGCCTGGCGGCGATCCTCTCGGTCCCGCTGAACCCCGACACCGGCCGCCCCCAGCAGTGCGCGATCGTCACGACCGCCTCGGCGCGGAACGTGCGCGGCGTCGACTACGAGACGTTCCACCAGCGGACCCCGCACGGCGTCCCCGGCGCGACCTCGGAGGAGTTCCCGGCTCTCGACGGCCCGACCTACTTCAACGAGTTCGTGATCCCGGACACCTCGAAGACCGAGACCTCCGAGGACGGCGGAATCGTCTGGACCGAGGTCCCCGAGGGCGAGTACCGGATCGTCACGTCGAGCCCGACCACCCGTTTCGCCAGCTTCCTCGCGACCTGCCGCGACGGCCGGATCATCAACGCCAACCCGCCGTGGGGCGCCTACGAGCTGAGCCCGGGGGAGGACCCGCTCGCGGCGGGAGTCGTGGCTTCGTCGGTCGAGGACACCGCCGTCAAGTCCGGACGCGATGGCCGCACGGTCACCGTGGGCATCGACAGCGGTGAGGCGACGCGCGTGAACGCCGTCCTTCGCAGGAACGGCAAGCGGGTCGGCCACGTTCGCGTCGACGTCGAGTCCGGCTCGAAGAACGTGAAGGTCCCGGTCCGGGCGAGTGCCGGCAAGGGCAAGGCAACGCTGAGCGTGAAGCTCCGCGACGCCGCCAAGGACAGCGTCACCACCGACCACCACGTGACGCTTCCCTCCGCTTGAGGACCGGCGGGGCGGGTCAAGAACGGTCCGCCCCGCTAGCCTCCCTCGCCGATGAGCGAGGCGCCCGACACCAACGCCCGCATCGCGGAGGTCCGCGAGCAGTTGACCCTGCTCCGGGACTACCTTTGACCCTGATCAGCTGAAGGCCGAGGTCGACCGCCTCGAAGGCGAGATGCAGGCGCCGGGCTTCTGGGACGACCAGGAGCACGCCGCGAAGGTGTCCGCAGCGCACACCCGGGCGAAGCGCAAGATCGACCTCTGGGAGGGATTGTCCGCCGACGTCGGCGACCTCGGAGACCTCGCCGAGATGGCCGACGAGGACGAGGAGATGGCCTCCGAGCTCGGCACGCAGCTCGACTCGATCGGCACCCGCCTCGCCGAGCTCGAGGAGCAGCGGCTGTTCAGCGGCGAGCACGACGCCGGCGACGCCGTCGTCACGATCCGCTCCGGAGCCGGTGGCACCGACTCCCAGGACTGGGCGGAGATGCTGCTGCGGATGTACATGCGCTGGGCTGAGTCGCGCGGCTTCGACGTCGAGATCAAGGAGGCGTCGGAGGGGGAGGAGGCCGGCCTGAAGTCGGCGACCTTCCTCGTCCGCGGCGAGAACGCTTACGGCCTTTTCGCGGCCGAACGCGGCGTCCACCGCCTCGTCCGGATCTCGCCGTTCGACTCGCAGTCGCGCCGCCACACCGCCTTTGCCCAGCTCGACGTCTCACCGCTCGTCTCCGATGACGTCGAGGTCGAGCTCGACGAGGCCGACATCCGCGTCGACACCTATCGCGCGTCGGGAGCCGGCGGTCAGCACGTCAACAAGACCGACTCCGCCGTGCGCCTCACCCACCTGCCGACCGGGATCGTCGTCCAGTGCCAGAACGAGCGCTCCCAGACCCAGAACAAGGCGACCGCGATGCAGATGCTCCGGGCCCGGCTGATCGCCGAGGAGGAGCGCAAGCGCGAGGAGGAGATGGCGACCGCTCGCGGCGAGCAGAAGGCAGTCGAGTGGGGCTCGCAGATCCGCAGCTACACGCTTCATCCGACGATGCGCGTCAAGGACCACCGGACCGGCCACGAGGCCGGCGACGCCCAACGCGTCCTCGACGGTGACCTCGACGGCTTCGTCCGCGAATACCTGCTGCAGAGCGCCGCCGCCCAGGCCGGTTCGTGAGCGCCGACGTCGAGCTGACCGAGCTCGTCGCGGCGGCCCTCGCCGAGGACCTCGGGTCCGGCGACGTCACGGGCGACTCGACCGTCGCCGCCGACGCCCGCGGACGAGCACGGATCATCCAGAAGCAGCCCGGCGTCGTCTTCGGCCTCGACGCCGCCGCCGAGGCCTTCCGCCTGACCCGCGCCGGCGACCTCGACAAGCTGATCGTCGAGGGAACCTGGAACGACACGGTGCCGCGCCAGGTCGCGCTCGTCGCCGGCCCCGCCCGCGCGCTGCTCGCCGGCGAGCGCGTCGCCCTCAACCTGCTCGGCCACCTCTCCGGGATCGCGACGCTCACGGCCCGCTTCGTCGAGGCGTCGCGCTCGCAGGGCGGTCGCGCGGCGATCCTCGACACCCGCAAGACGACGCCGCTCCTCCGCACCCTCGAGAAGGCCGCCGTCCGTGCCGGCGGCGGCCAGAACCACCGGATGGGCCTCTACGACGCGATCCTCATCAAGGAGAACCACGTCGCCCTCGCCGGCGGCCTCGCCGAGGCGGTCGCCCGCGCCCGCGCCGCCCATCCGGAGCTACCAGTCGAGGTCGAGTGCAGAGATCAGGACGAAGTGGCGGCCGCGCTCGCCACCGGCGCCGCCCGGCTTCTCCTCGACAACATGGACCTCGACGGCCTCCGCGCCGCCGTCGCCGCCCGCGATGCGTCCGGATCGTCGCCCGTGACCCTCGAGGCATCCGGAGGCGTCGACCTCGAAACCGTCGGTGCGATATCGGCAACCGGGGTCGACTTCATCTCGGTCGGAGCCCTGACCCACTCGGCTCCGGCCCTCGACCTCTCGATGCTGCTCGAGGCCTGAGGACTACTTGAGGAGCTTCGACAGTCGGCGGTCGGCGAGGATCTTGCCGCCGGTCTGCTCCTGGGGGCAGTAACAGGTGATGCGCTCGGCGTAGTGGATGGCGGCGATCGTGTCGCCGCAACGCGGGCAGGCCTCGCCCTCGCGGCGGTGAACCTGAAGGGGCATGGGCATCTTGTCCGGAATCGTGTCTCCGACGACCTCCTCGTAGTGGTCGATCGCGCGGCCCAGGACGGCCAGCGATTCGTGGAGGCGGGCGATCTCGTCGGCGTCGAGGTCGGATCCCTTGCGGAACGGGCTGAGCTTCGCCTCCCAGAGGATCTCGTCGACCCAGGATCGGCCGATGCCGGCGATCGAGCGCTGGTCGCGAAGGATGCCGTGGAGGTGGCGGGACTGGTCGACGACGGCGGTGAGCTGTTCGATCGTCGGGGCGGGCCAAGCCTCAGGCCCGAGGGTGGCGACCATCTCGTCGCCGGGGAGGTCCCCGGCCGCCATCAGCTTCGCCCAGGCGCGCTGCTTGGTGCCGAACTCGCGGAGTCGCAGCTCGCGGCCGTCGGTCAGGCGGACGAGGATTCGCGAGCGGCGGTCGCGCAAGGAAGCCTTCTCATTGAAGACTTGCAGCCTTCCCGCCGACATCAGGTGGATGAGCAGAACCAGTTCACCGGAATCGGCGTTCGGAGTGAATTCGACGACCGGCATCTTCCCGACGCGGCTGACCCCGGCGATCCCGAGGCCTGCGATCGCGTCGAGCGGCGGCTTGACGCTCTTCAGCGCGACCATCCCCGGCGAGAGCGCGGATTCGACCTCCGCACCCTTCAGAGTCCGCTCGATGCGGCGACAGGCGATCTCGACCTCGGGCAGCTCCGGCACCGGCCCAGCGTAGATGAGTGATCGCGGCTCCCATAGCCGGATCGCGGCGGTGATCCTGATCTCCCTCGGCGCTGTTCTGGGAGCGGCTTCGAGCGCGTCGGCGCTGCCGCCGGATCCGCCGGTGGCCTGCAACGTGCTCGTCTCCCTGACCGAGAGCCACGACGACTTCGAAGGGACGATCCTCAACGAGCGCGTACTCGGTCTCGGCGCCGACGACAACCTGCGCGGCAACGACGGCGATGACTGCATCTACGGTGGTGACGCGGGGGACAGCATCCGCGGCGGCAACGACGAGGATTACCTCGACGGCGGCGCCGCCAACGACTTCGCGATCGGCGACGGCGGCGAGGACCGCGTCTATGGACGCGACGGCGGCGACAGCCTCTACGGCGGATCACAGAACGACTATCTCGACGGCGCCGCGGGCGTCGACTACCTGAACGGGATGGAGGACAACGACGAGCTCCACGGCGGCGACGGCCCCGACAAGCTGTTCGGCGGCGACGGCTCCGGAGCGGATGTCCTCTACGGGGATGCCGGCACCGACGACATCCACGGCCAGGAGGGCCCGGACGTGATCGCGGGTGGCGACAACGAGGACGCGCTCTACGGCGACCCCGGCGACGACGAGATCCACGGCGGGCTCGCCAACGACCGGATCTGGGGCGGGACCGAGAACGACACCATCACCGGCGACGACGGCGTCGACACGCTCGAGGGTGAGGCCGGCAACGACGAGATCGACGGCGGGGCCGGGGCCGACTCGATCCTCGGCGGCGACGGCGACGACACGATCACGGTGCTCGACGGCGTCGTCGACACGGTCGATTGTGGCGCGGGCACGGACACCGTCCAAGCCGACGCCAACGACAAGCTCACCAACTGCGAGATCAAGCTCGGCTCGACCCCGTGCTCGAACCCGATCACGGGCACCGCGGCGGGGGAGACGATCAACGGCACGGCCGGCGGCGACGACATCAAGGCCGGAGCAGGGGCCGACACCGTGAACGGGCTGATCGGCGATGACTGCATCGCGGGCGAGGGCGAGGGGGACATCCTCAGCGGCGACGGCGGCAACGACAAGGTGTCGGGTGGACCGGGCAACGACACGATCTCCGGCGTCGACGGCGTCGACGTCCTCTCCGGCGACGCCGGCACGGACACGATCAACGGCGGCGCCGACGCGGACGTGATCGGCGCCCAGGACACCGAGGCCGACACCGTCGACTGCGGATCCGGCGCCGATTACGCTCTCGCCGACACGATCGACACCGTCAGCAACTGCGAGACCGTCGACCTCGATCGAGCCTTCTGCTCACGCCGCCTCTACGGAACCGCCGGACCCGACACCATCACCGGCGCTGCGAAGGACGAGGAGATCCTCGGGCTCGGCGGCGACGACGCACTGAGTGGGGCCGCCGGAGCCGACTGCCTCGATGGCTCGACCGGCACCGACACGCTCACCGGCGGCGCCGGCGAGGACACGATCAGCGGCGGCGCCGACCCGGACCTCGTCTATGCCGTCGACGGCGAGCCGGACACGATCGACTGCGGCCCCGGCAATGATGCAGTCGACGCCGACCCGATCGACGACGTCACCTCGTGCGAGGTGACGCTCGCCGCCTGCTCGAACACTCAGACGGGCTCGCCGGCGGGGGAGACCCTGACCGGGACGGTCGGCGGCGACGACCTCTCCGGCCTCGGCGGGGACGACGCTCTGAACGGGCTCGCTGCCGACGACTGCCTCGACGGCGGTGCCGGGAGCGACACGATCAGCGGCGGCCCCGGCGCCGACGAGATCGACGCCGCCGACGGCGAGCCGGACACGATCGACTGCGGCACCGGCACCGACCAGGTGACCGCCGACGTGATCGACTCGTTCGCGGGATGCGAGTCGATCGTGCTCGACCGCCCCGACTGCACCCATCTGCAGCTGGGCACCGCCGGCGACGACACGATCAACGGGACCGCGGCCGACGACGCATTGCTGGGCGGAGCCGGCAACGACACGATCACAGGCCTCGCCGCGGCCGACTGCCTCGAGGGCGGCGAGGGAGACGACCGGATCGACGCCGCTGACGGTGTCGCCGACACGGTCGACTGCGGACCGGGGACCGATCGCGTCGATGCCGATTCCGTCGACGTACTCACGAACTGCGAGACCGCGCAGCTCCCCGCCGGGCGTTGCAGCCGCGTCTACTTCGGCAGCGCCGGGAACGACGAGCTGTTCGGGAGCCTCGACAGCGACTCGATCGAGGCGGAGGGCGGCAACGACATCGCCAAGGGCTTCAATGCGCCCGACTGCCTGGACGGCGGCGACGGTAACGACATGCTCGACGGCGGCAGCGCCAAGGACACGCTCGACGGCGGCGCCGGGGACGACGACCTTCGGGGAAGCGGGGCCGCAGATCAGATCACCGGTGGCGACGGCGCCGACCGGCTGACCGGCGGGCCGGGCAACGACGTCCTCGACGGCGGCCCGTCCTATGACCGCTTCGACGGCGGCCGGGGCGACGACCGGATCGACGCCGTCGACGGGATCCGCGACCTGATCCGCTGCGGCCGTGGACGCGACGTCGCAATCGCCGATCGCGGCGAGCGCACGAGCGGCTGCGAGCGGGTCCAGAGGGCACCGCAGACACCCCGTCCGGCCGAGCCCGGTCGCTAGACTTCCAGGCGTCATTCGCCCGTCCGTACGGTTGTCCGGCGGCTGGCGAACATCAAGGATCAGGCCGCCCGAGAAGGGTGGGAGGTACCGATGCAGGAACTCCCGACTATCCAAGGTTCGTCCGCAACGCTGCCCGGCTCGTCCGGCGGGCTCAGCCCTGCCGAGATCGCCGAGCTGACCGCCGAAGTCAAGGCGCTGGCGAAGGAGCGCGACGCCGTCATCCTCGCCCACAACTACGAGCTGCCCGAGCTCCAGGACCTCGCCGACTATGTCGGCGACTCGCTCGGCCTCTCGCGTGCGGCGGCAGCGACGGAGGCGTCCGTGATCGCCTTCTGCGGCGTGCACTTCATGGCTGAGACCGCCTCGGTCCTCTCGCCGGAGAAGACCGTGCTGATCCCGGACGTCCACGCCGGTTGCTCGCTGGCCGACTCGATCACCGCCGATCAGCTCCGCGCCTGGAAGGCCGAGCATCCCGGCGCCCTGGTCGTCATGTACGTCAACACGTCGGCCGAGGTGAAGGCCGAGACGGACTACTGCTGCACCTCGTCGAACGCCGTCGACGTCGTCGATCACATCTGGCAGGAGCACGGACCCGAAACCGAGATCCTCTTCGGGCCGGACATGTGGCTCGGCGCCTTCGTCGAGCGCGAGACCGGCCTGCTCGACGATCCCGAGCGCCGCGCCCGCTTCCACGTCTGGGACGGCGAGTGCCACGTCCACGCCGGCATCCGGCCCGACGACATCACCGAGATGCGGGCTGAGCATCCGGACGCCGAGTTCCTGATCCATCCGGAGTGCGGCTGCTCAACCCAGGCGATGGAGTACGTCGCGTCCGGCGACGTCTCGAGCGAGGGCGTTCACATGCTCTCGACCTCGGGGATGCTCCAGCACGTCGAGCAGAACCCGACCGGCTCCTACATCGTCGCGACCGAGACGGGCATGCTCTATCCGCTCGAGCAGGCGGCCCCCGAGGCCGACCTGATCGCCGCCAACCGGATGGCCTTCTGCAAGTACATGAAGATGATCACGCTGCCGAAGCTCCGCGACTGTCTCCGCGACATGACCGGCGAGGTCAAGGTCCCGCCCGAGGTCGCGGCGAAGGCGAGGATTCCCATCGAACGCATGGTCGCAATCGGCTGACGGGTCGGGAGGCCGCGGGCTCCCGACCTCGTCAGGGCCTAGCTGCCCCGAGGCTTTTCTACTCTGCCACGGGTTCGTCGTCGGGATCGGTCTCGGCGCGGCGGCTGGACCCGAGCGGCAGGCCGGCGTTCTCGCGCGACCGGTCGCGAAGGTGGGCCCGGCGGCGGCGCATGTAGAGGCGCCGCTGGACGATCAGCGTGATCAGGCCGGCGATCAGGATCGAGGCGATGTTGAGGATCAGCTGGCGGCCGGCGCCCCAGGCGGTAGTCCAGTCGAGATAGGCGGCGGCGACGCCGATGTTGGCCGCGGCGGGAATGGTCGTCACCGAGATCAGGACGCCGATCAGCACGCTCGACTTCGCGGTGGTCAGGCTGAGCATCCCGACGATTCCGGCGGCGATCGCGACGTAGACGGAGAAGAAGTTCGGCTCCGAGATGAAGTCGACGAGCGCGTGGGACTGGAAGTTGATCTGCTCGGGGAGCTCGCCGACCGCGCGGAGGATCACGGTGCTCAGGTAGGTGAAGGAGATCCCGACCGCGAAGCCGGCGACGAGCGCCGCGCCGGAGCGGCGGACGAGACTGCGGTTGCGGTTGACGAGGGCGACGCAGATGCCGGCGATCGGCCCGAAGTCGGGGCCGACGACCATCGCCGCCACGATCAGGATCGGCTGGTTGAAGCAGATCCCGACCGAGGCGATCAGCATCGCCATCGTCATGAAGATCAGGTAGCTCTGCGAGAGCTCGACGTTCTCCGACGTCCGCGATGAAACGTTCTCCCAGACGACCGGGTCGGCCCCGACGTCGCGGGCTCGGCGGCGGTGATGCTCGGATGCGATCCCCGAGATCTCGGCATCGACGTGGTCGATCGCGATCGAGCCGTCGACGTCAACGTTGAGCTCGCGGAGGTCGGCGACGATGAGGCTGACGTCGCGGCTCGGGACGTCGCAGAGGACGAGATCGCCGCGCGGCTTCGAGGCGACCCCCGGGAGGTGGACGATGTTGAAGACCGAGTCGTTCGCCTCGAGGAGCTCGAGCACGTGCCGACACTCGGTGTTCGGCGCGACGATCCTCAGGTGAACCACGGCGGGATCGTATGCGGCGATCCCGCGGCGCCTCGGGCGGGGTCGTGCATTTCACGAAGGAACTGTTCGTGTTGTGTGAGGATTTGCTTATGATGCTGCCTTCGCGCAAGCAGCGTCTTGCACGGCTCCGCCCAGCCGACCGGGTCGGAGGAACGTCCGCGGCGCCGACGAAGGAGCCTTCTGATCATGGCCAGAGCACGTACACGCAGCCGACTTCGCGCCCGCCGTTCGCGGATGCCCGAGTCGCATCCCCGCCCGCAGCGTCCGCCGATCGTCGAGCTCAACGACTCGACCGTCGTCTACCCCGGCGGCCACGTCGGCCTCGAGCGCGTTTCGATCTCGATCGACCGCGGCGAGTTCGTCTTCCTGGTCGGCCCGACGGGCTGTGGAAAGTCGACCTTCATCAAGCTCCTGCTCCGCGACCTCGAGCCCGCCAGCGGCACGGTCCGCGTCGCCGGCAAGGACATCAACGACATGCCGCGCTCGAAGGTCCCGGCCCTGCGCCGCCGGATCGGCACCGTCTTCCAGGACTTCAAGCTGCTCCCGAACCGGACGGTCTACGACAACGTCGGCTACGCGCTGCAGGTCATCGGCACGCCGCGCTCGGAGATCAAGCGCCAGGTTCCGGAGATCCTCCGCATGGTCGGCCTCGGGGCCAAGATCCACAACTACCCCGATGAGCTCTCCGGCGGCGAGCAGCAGCGCGTCTCGATCGCGCGAGCGTTCGTCAGCCATCCGCCGCTCCTGCTGGCGGACGAGCCGACCGGAAACCTCGACCCCGAGACGTCGATCGGGATCATGCAGCTGCTCTACCGGATCAACCGGACCGGCACGACCGTCGTCGTCGTGACCCACGACCGCGAGATGGTCGACAAGATGCGCCGCCGCGTCATCCAGCTCTACGACGGTCGCGTCATCCGCGATCAGGCCGCCGGCATGTACGCGACCGACGAGGACACCTCGGAATTCGGCGCCCGCATCCGGACCGAGCTCGGCGTCATCGATCACGACGAGTTCGACGACGACAACGGAGCGGCCCTGTGAGCCGCCTCTCCTTCTTCCTCAGCGAGGCCTACCGGGCGCTGCGCCGCAACGCCGCGCCTTCGCTCGCCGCGATCGTGACGATCGCCGTCACGGTTCTGTTGATCGGCGTCCTCGTCCCGGTCCTCGATGCGAGCGGGTCGAAGACGAACGACGTCCGCAGCCAGCTCGAGCTCAAGGTCTTCATGTTCGAGGACGCGACGAACGCCGAGATCAAGTCACTGCAGGACAAGATCGGTGCGATCCCGCACGTCGACACCGTCGAGTACGTCTCGCCCGCCGCGGCGCTGAAGATCCTTCAGGACAGGCTCGAGGACAAGAGCCTGCTCGACCAGCTCAACAGCAACCCGCTGCCGCCGGCCTTCAACGTCAAGGTCGACGACCCCGACAACCTCGAGTCCGTGCAGACCGCGATCTCGCCTCCCAACTCGGCCGGCAAGCCGCAGCCGATCAGCGCCGCGATCGACGAGGTCGTGACCGGTGAGCAGACTCAGCAGATCCGCGAGGTGACGGGGGCGGTCAAGATCCTCCTCGCCGTCATCGCCGTCCTTCTCGCCGTCGCGTCCCTCTTCCTGGTCGGGAACACGATCCGCCTCTCGATCTACGCGCGACGTCGCGAAGTCGAGGTCATGCAGCTGGTCGGAGCGACCGACTGGTTCATCCGTTGGCCGTTCGTGATCGAGGGGATGGTCGTCGGGCTGTTCGGCGCACTGATCGCGGTCGGCATACTGTTTCTCGGCAAGGTGACCATCGTCGACCCGCTGTCAGACAACTTCGCTTTGGTCGAGAATCTCAACACGATCTCCTTCGGACCCCTTATCGCCGCACTGGTGATGGGCGCGATGGTGGTCGCGGCGCTTGGCAGCGGAGTGACGCTGCGCCGCTTCCTCCGCATTTGAGCAGCGGCTCCCGTCGAATCTGGACGTTCGCGCTCGGCCTGATCGCCGGGGCGGCGGTCGCCGTCGCGCTGCTCGCGTACGTCGGTCCGCTCCAGGACCTGCTGCCCGAAACCGGCACGCAGAGCCGCGCCGAAGAGGCGCAGGGGATCATCGAGGACTCCTACTTCCGGCCCACCGACTCCGAGGACCTCCAGAACGCGTCGATCAACGGGATGGTCGACCGGATCAGCAAGCAGAACGACGACAAGTTCTCCCACTACTTCGACCCGGCCACCTACAAGCGGTTCCAGGCGTCGTCGTCCGGCGAGTTCTCCGGGATCGGCGTGACCGTCTCGGAGACGAAGCGGGGCCTCCGGGTCGCCCAGGTTTTCGACGGCGCTCCGGCCGTCGACGCGAACATTGGGGTGGGCGATCTGATCGTCGGCGTCGACGGCAAGTCGCTGAAGGGCGTATCCGCCGACGCTGCGGCATCACGGATCAAGGGCCCGCCCGGCACGAGCGTCGAGCTCACCGTCATCGACGCCGGCTCCGGCAAGAAGCGCGACGTCGAGGTCGACCGGGCCAGCGTCAAGGTGCCCGCGGTCGCGGGCCGGATCGAGAAGATCGACGGCCGCAAGGTCGGCTACGTCAGCCTCGCCGGCTTCACGAGCGGCGCCCACGGCGAGCTCCGCAACGAGATCCAGAAGCTCGACGCGAAGGGTGCCGAGGGGCTCGTCTTCGACCTCCGCGGCAACGGCGGCGGCCTCGTCGACGAGGCGGTGCTCGTCCAGTCGATCTTCCAGGCCGATGGCCCGGTCGTGACGATCGAGGGCCGCGCCCGCGACAAGCAGACATTCGACGTCACCGGCGACCCGCTCGAGGGCATCGGCCCGATCGCCGTTCTCGTCGACGGCAACACCGCATCGGCTTCGGAGATCGTGACCGCCGCCCTGAAGGAGAACGACCTCGCGACGGTGATCGGCACCCGGACGTACGGCAAGGGCGTCTTCCAGGAGGTGATCCCGCTCGCGGCCGGGGGCGCGCTCGATCTCACCGTCGGCGAGTACCTGACCGCGGACGGCACCTCGATCCTGGGCAAGGGCGTCGTCCCCGACGAGCACGTGAAGGACAAGGACCCCAAGGACGGCGACGACGTCCTCGACGCCGGCCTCGACCAGGTCGCGGCCGAGCTCCAGCAGGGCAACTGATGCCCCAGCAGGAGGAGTACGGGCGCCCGCGGGCGCTCGTCGTCAGCCGCCGTGGCCGCTTCTGGGTCGGCGAGCCGCTGTTCGAGCGCGGCCCGCAGGTGAGCCTCGCGCGCGGCCGGGTGAAGGTCGAGCCGGGAGGGATCGCCCTCTGCCGGATCGACGCACGCGGCGGACAGCCGATCGTCGACCTCGGCCGCGCCGACAACGCCCGCGACGTCGTCGCCGCTCTGGTCGCCGACCGCGGCCTGCGCCCGACGTTCCGCGATCGGCACGAGCAGGAGGCGCGGAGTGCGATCGCCCGCCTCGAGCGCGACGCCGGCGAGCGCCGCGACCTGACCGCCGAGCCCACGTTCACCGTCGACCCCGCCAGCGCCCGCGACTTCGACGACGCGGTGTCGGCCCGGCCCGAGGGCGACGGCTATCGCGTCTGGGTCCACATCGCCGACGTCGCCGCCCACGTCAAGCCGGAGAGCGGCCTCGACCGCGAGGCGTTGTCGCGCGCGAACTCGACCTACGCGCCCGGGACCGTGAGCCCGATGCTCCCGGCGTCCCTCAGTAGCGACGCGTGCAGCCTCGTCCCGGGGGTCGAGCGCCTCGCCGTGACGACCGAGATCGAGCTCGCCGCCGACGGGAGGGCGCGCTCCGCCAGCTTCTACCGCTCGCGGATCCGCTCCGACGCGCGGCTCGACTACGACCACCTCGACCGGATCTTCGCCGGCACCGAGCGAGCGCCGGACCCGGTTGCGGAGGCGATTGCGACCGCACGGCGCGCGACGGCGGCGATCGCCGGCACAGCGGCGCCGGGTCTCGAGGTCACGAGCTCCGAGCCCGAGTTCACGTTCACTGCCGACGGCGACGTCGAGGGCGCCCACGCCCTCGTTCAGACCGAGGCACACCGGCTCATCGAGAAGCTGATGATCCTCACCAACGAGCAGGTCGCGCGGCTGCTCGAGAGCAAACACGTGCCGACCCTCTACCGGGTCCACGAACAGCCCGATCCCGCCCGGGTTCGCGTGCTCATCGACCAGCTCGCGTCGCTCGGGATCCCCAGCCCGGCCCTGGCGGAGGCGGCGGGACCGAGCGAGGCGGGGGAGGCGGCGATCGAGGCAAGCCGCCTCGTCGCCGCCGAGGCCGCACGTCGTGGACACGGCGCGAGCAGCCTCTCCTCGCTGGTCCTTCGTTCCCTGAAGCCGGCGCGCTACAGCGAGGTCAACCTCGGCCATGCCGGACTCGGCAGCAGCGCCTATTCGCACTTCACGTCGCCGATCCGCCGCTACCCCGACCTGATCGCCCATCGCGGCCTGCTCTCGGTGATTGACGGCAGCGAGGAGCGGCCCGACATCCACGAGGTCGCGGGCGCCGCCCTCCATTGCTCCGATCGCGAGCGCGACTCGATGCGGATCGAGCGCGACGGCGATGACGTCTGCGCCTCCTTCCTGTTGCAGCGGGAGCTCTTCGAGCGCGGCTCCGAGACGGTCTTCGAGGGGGAGGTCTCCGGCGTGATCGGCGCTGGTGCTTTCATCCTCTTCCGTGGCGAGCATGCAGACGTATACGAGGGCTTCTTCCCGGCGCGGCGGATGCCCGGCGAGCGGTTCGAGATCAACGACGTCGAATCGGCGCTGATCGGCATGCGCACCGGCAAGCAGATCGGCATCGGCGACTCGATCGAGGTCAAGGTCGAGTCCGTGGAGGCGCCTCGTGGACGGGTCGACCTGATCGCGGCCGAACGCGGCGAGGACCGTCGTCGCGGTCCCGGGCAGCGCTCGGGCGGGGCCCGCTCCCGGCGGGGTGCCCAGCGGAGGGGGAGATGAGCGACGACGAGCGCGGGCCGGACGTCGCCACCAATCGGGCGGCGCGGTACTCGTACGAGATCGTCGAGACCTTCGAGGTCGGCGTCGTGCTGACCGGAACCGAGGTCAAGTCGCTGCGCGACGGCAAGGCGAGGCTCCAGGACTCGTACGCGGCGATCGAGGAGGGGGAGGTCTACCTCCGCGGCTCCTACATTCCGCCATACCCGCCGGCGCGCGAGAACCACGACCCCGAGCGCGCCCGGAAGCTGCTCATGCACCGCTGGGAGATCGAGCGCCTGATCGGAAGGATGCAGCGCAAGGGCCTGACGCTGATCCCGACGCGGATCTACTTCAAGGGGAAGCGCGCGAAAGTCGAGCTCGCGCTGGCGAGGGGCAAGCAGCAGCAGGACAAGCGCCGCCAGATCCGCGACCGCGACGTCGCGCGCGACATCGAGCGCGAGGTCAAGCAGCGCAATCGCTGAACGCGGTCGTTCAGGGACGTGACGCGGCCCCACCGGAACGTCGCCGCCCTTGCTTCAATGGTGTTGAAGGAGCCCCGAGACGGAGGATCACGAGTGAGCGACCAGGATCAACAGCAGGGACCGGGGGGCCCCCAGCCGACCCCGGGTGCTCCGGCTCCGCCGGCAGTCGGTACGCCCGCACCGGCCGCCCCGCAGATGCCTGCCCTGCAAGCGCCCGGAACTGCGCCTGCCGAGAGCCCTCGCGAACGCAAGAAGCGTGAGCGTGAAGAGCTGAAGGCCCGCAAGCGCGCCGAGCGCGATGCGCAGCGCCGCGCCCGCGCCGAGCAGAAGGCCGCGCGTCGCCGTGGAGCGACCCCGCAGCCCGCACCGGCGCCGCCCGCCGGCGCCGCCGCACCGGTTTCACCCGCGGCCGAGGCCGCGGGTCTCGCGACTCCGCCGCCGGCAGTCGCCGCAGCGCCAGGACCGAACCCGGCCACACAGGCCCAGCCCGCCGCAAACGACCGCAAGGCGCAGCGTGAGGAGAAGAAGCGTGAGCGCGAGGCCAAGAAGGCCGCCGCGAAGGAGCAGCGAGATCGCGCCAGGGAGGAACGCCGCCGGGCGATCGCCGAAAAGAAGGCCGCTCGCGCCGCCGCGAAGGGAAAGCCGGCGCGGACGCCGCAACCCCTTGCACCGCCGGCCGCACCCGCCCCGCCTGCAGCGCCGCCGCCGCAGCCGCCCACGTCCGGCGAGCCGAAGTCCGATCCCCGCATGGCGCTCGGGGCCGCTGCCGCGGCCGCCGTGGCCGCCGGTGCGGGAGTCGCTGCCGTGAAGTCGGGGGGAGACGACGATCCCGCGCCGCCGCCTCCCGCCGCCGCGCCGCCCCCGACCGCGCCCGCGCCTTCGCCCGCGCCCGAGGCGCCCGCGCCCGAGCCTCCGCCCGCCGAGGCGCCGGCGCCCATCGCCGAGGAACCCCCGCCTCCACCCCCGCCGGCGAACGTCGCGCCCGAGGCTGAGCTGCCCGGGGCGCCCGGCGTCGCCGCCGTCCCGCCGGGGACTTCCGCCCCGGACGTTCCCGCCGTGACGGCCGACGAGGCCGCCGATCGGCTCGAGGCCGCCCACAAGCGTGAGGACGACGCCCTTGCCCGCGCCCACGAGGCACAGACGACCGCCGACGCAGAGCGCCGGATCCGCGAGGCCGAGGGCCTGCGACTGGCCGCCGAGGGCCAGGCGGCCGACGCCGAGCTCGCCGCAGGCGATCAGGCCCGCCGCGACGCCGCCGCCGTCAGCGAGCAGAACCCGTTCGCCGACGAGCTGCGGATCGCCGACCAGCAGATCGATCGCCGCCGTCAGCGGGACCGCGAGCTCGTCGAGGAGCTCGACCTGACCGAGCGCCGGATCGGCGAGAAGCGCGAGCAGACCGAGCGGGCACTCGAGGAGGCCCGCGCCCGCCTCGATCAGATCGAGTCGCAGGCCGGTGAGGCCGAGGAGCGCGCCGCCCGTGCCGAGAAGCTCGCCGAGCTGCGCCACCAGGAGGCAGAGCGCGAGCGCCGCCTGCAAGAGATGCTCGGCCGGATCAACGACGCCGAGAACCGCGCCCGTGAGGCCGAGAACCGCGCCCGCGAGGCTGTCGCCGGCGTGGCCCGGCCGTTCGAGCCGCCGACGCTCGACACGCCGCCGTCGGCAGCACCCTCGCCGCCGCCCGCCGCATCGGCTCCGGCTGCGGTCGAGCCGTCCCCGCCGCCGCCGGCGTTCGCAACTCCGCCGGCAGGCGAGTCGGCCGAGCCCATTCCCGAGCCGGTGACGCCCGAACCCCCATCGCCCGAGCCGGTGACGCCCGAACCCCCGTCGCCCGAGCCGCCCACCGCCCCGGAGCCGCCCGCCCCGGCCCCCGCTTCGTCCGCGATCAAGCTGCCGGACCCATCGGAGATGAGCTCGGTTCAGTTCCTGCCGCTCAACCTCAACGACGCGACGTTCGAGCAGCTTCGCGATGTCGGTCTGTCGGTCACTCAGACCGGCCGGGTCCTCGCCCACCGCGAGCGCTCCGGTCGCTTCGAGTCCGTCGACGAGCTCGAGGGCATTCCCGGCTTCCCGCAGGACTTCCTGACGCAGATCAAGTCGCGGCTCACCGTCTGACGGTTTGCCGGAGGTAGCTCGCTACGGACGCATGGTCGCCGTCTCCGGCAAGGGGGCGGAGCTTGCCGAGCTGATGCTCGCGGCTGCAGAGGCGCAGCGGGACGATCCGGGTTGCATCCTCTACCTGCTCAACCGTCAGGCGGACGATCCCGACACGCTCTGGGTGACGGAACTTTGGCGGAGCCAGGAGGACCTGGACGCGTCGATCGAGGGGCTGAAGGGAGATCCCGACGTCGCCCGTGTGAGGGAGCTCGTCGCCGACGGCGGGATGATCGAGCTCGAGCTTCTCGGCGGCAAGGGGCCGATAGGCCAGGCGAACCGGGCCTAGAGCCCGTACTTCTGCAGGAGGTTGAGCCAGATCTCGTTGCGCGTCGGAAACGGCGGCACGGCGTCGATCAGCGTCTCGACCGGCACTTCGGCGATGACCGCGATCGTCGCGGCGTGGATCAGCTCGTTGACGTCCGGCCCGACGAAGGTGGCGCCGACGACGACGCGCTTGTCGTCGTCGATCACCAGGCGGCTCGTGCCCGGTGCGTTGCGCCCGTGGAAGGAGGCGCCGGCGGTCCCGGCCGTGCTGACGTCGACGGCGGTGACGTTCAGACCCTTCTCGACCGCGGCCGCGTGCGTGTACCCGACGGCCGCAACCTCCGGATCGGTGAAGATGACCCTCGGTGAGCGCTCGTCGTCGTGGTGGGCGACCGCATCGCGGCCGAGGATGTTCTCCGCGGCGACGCGGGCCTGGTGCTTCCCCATGTGGGTGAGGAGCGCCCGGCCGTTGACGTCGCCGATCGCGTAGAGCCAGTCCCGCCCGCCGACGCGCATCCGCTCGTCGACCTCGATCGGTCGGCCGCCCGCGTCGGCGCCGACGGTCTCCAGACCGAGCCCGGCGACGCGCGGTGTCCTCCCGACGGCGACGAGCAGGTGCTGCGCCTCCGAAGAGCTGCCGTCCTCGAGATCGAGTGCGACGGTGCCGGCGTCGGGGTCGCTGCGGGCGCCGATGACCTTGGCGCCCGTCCGGATCTTCACGCCACGCTCGCGGAGGGCGTCGGCGACCTGCTCGGCCGCGAACTCCTCCTCGCGGAGGAGGATGCGGTCGGCTCCCTCGACGACCGTCACCTCGGTGCCGAGCGAGCTCCAGGCCTGCGCCATCTCGATGCCGACGACCCCGCCGCCCAGGATCAGCAGCGACTCGGGCGGGGTCTTCGCGCTCGTGATCTCGCGGTTGGACCATGCGCCGACGTCGGCGAGCCCGTCGATCGGGGGCATCGCCGTCCCCGATCCGGTCGCGATGACGATCGCGGTCCGGGCCTCGAGCTCTTCGCCGCCGGCCCGGAGGCGGCGCTCGCCGATCAGCTGGGCACGTTCTCGGATCAGCGTGATGTTGCGCTCCTCCAGCCAGGGGAGCTGAGCGTCGTCGTCGTAGTCGTGAACGACCTCGTCCCGCCGCGCGAGGATCCGCTCGACGTCGAGCCCGCCGGACAGCACGATGCCCGGGACGCGCTCGACCTCGGCGCGGAGCTCCGCCGGGCGGAGCAGTGCCTTCGACGGCATGCATGCCCAGAAGCTGCACTCGCCGCCGACGAGCTCCGGCTCGGCGAGGGCGACGTCGAGACCGCCGTCGGCGAGGCGACCGGCCGCCACCTCCCCGGCCGGCCCGGCCCCGATCACGATCACGTCGAACTCTCTGCTGCTCATCCGCCAAACCTATCCGGCCGGATGCGAGACTCCCAGTCGTGGCGAAGCGCAAGCAGCGGCGAAAGCGCGAACCGGTCGCGACGAGCGACTACAGCGATCCCGATGGGAACGTCCTGACTCTCCGGCAGCAGCTCAGCTCCGGGACGATCCGCAAGCTCGCCGAGCCGCCGGCGTCCGCCGCGGCGTCCGCCGAGGACGCCTGGCAGCGGCGCGAGGAGGCGCTGTTCGAACGTCTCGCCGTCCGCTGGGAGATCGCGGGCATGCCGCTCGACGACCAGAAGATGCTGCTCGGCCGCTACCGGATGGCGTCCGCGGAGGAACGGCGCTGGGTCCGGGAGACGATCACCGTCCATCTCGAGCGTCACATCCCCGAGCTCGCCTGAGCTCACCGGTTCACGGACTCCATGTTGGCGTAGCGGTCGCCGATCGCCGGCTCGATCCGGTCGAGGTCGGCGAGGTCGTCGGGGTCGAGCGAGATCTCCGCAGCGGCCGCGTTCTCCTCGAGCCGCTCGATCTTGCGGGTGCCGGGGATCGGCACGAGCTCGTCTCCCTGGGCAAGCACCCAGGCGAGGGCGATCTGCGCGGGCGTCGCGCCCTTGCGCTCGGCGACCTCCCTGACCACCTCGACGATCCCGGCGTTGCGTTCGAAGTTCTCCTCGCGCATCCGCGGGTCATTGCTGCGGAAGTCGCCGTCGCCGAAGTCGGAGCTGGAGTTGAACCTGCCGGTCAGGAACCCGCGGCCGAGTGGGGAGTAGGGGACGAAGCCGATCCCGAGCTCCCGGCACGTCGGGATGATCGCCTCGAGCGGCCCGCGCTCCCACAGCGAGAGCTCGGTCTGGACCGCGGTGATCGGATGGGTTGCGTGAGCGCGCCGGATCGTCTCCGGGGACGCCTCGCTGAGGCCGATGTGGCGGACCTTGCCGGCGTCGACCGCCTCCGCCATCGCGCCGACGGTCTCCTCGATCGGCACGTTCGGGTCGACGCGGTGCTGGTAGTAGAGGTCGACGTGATCCACTCCGAGCCGTCCGAGCGACCCGTCGATGGTGCCGCGTACGTACTCGGGGCTGCCGTCGACCCCGCGCGCGGTCGGCTCGTCGCTGCGGACGATTCCGAACTTCGTCGCCAGGAAGACATCGTCGCGGCGGCCGGTGATCGCCCGGCCCACGAGCTCCTCGTTGGCGCCGCGCCCGTACATGTCGGCGGTGTCGAGGAAGTCGACGCCGATGTCGAGTGCCCGGTGGATGGTCGCGATCGACTGCTCGTCGTCGCTCTCACCGTAGAACTCGGACATGCCCATGCAGCCGAGCCCGATCGCCGAGGTCTCCGGTCCGTCTTTGCCAAGCGTTCTGCGTTTCATACGCCTTCAATTACCCTGCCTCGCCGCGATTGAACCGGTTCGAACTGGGCAGGGTCCGATGGATGGCATCGCTCGAGTTGCGGGACCTGAGCAAGCGGTACGGCGACGTGGTCGCCCTCGACGGTATCTCCCTCCAGGCGAGACCGGGCGAGATCGTCGGTTTCGTCGGCCCCAACGGTGCCGGCAAGACCACGACGATGCGCATTGTCCTCGGCGTCCTGGCTGCGGATGGCGGGACCGTTCTCTGGAACGGTGAACCGCTCGACGCCGAGAAACGACGTCGGATCGGCTACATGCCTGAGGAGCGCGGCCTCTACCCGAAGATGCGCGTCGGAGAGCAGCTCGCCTACTTCGCGGAGCTGCACGGGCTCGACGCTGCGGCCGCGGAGGCGGCCTCCGACCGCTGGATGGAGAGGCTGGGGGTCACAGAGCGGCGTTCCGATCCGGTCGAGGAACTCTCGCTGGGAAATCGGCAGCGGGTCCAGCTCGGCGCCGCACTCGTTCACGATCCGGACCTCCTGGTGCTCGACGAGCCGTTCTCCGGCCTCGACCCGGTCGGGGTCGAGGTTCTGGCAGAGGTTCTCGTCACCGAGGCCGCGAACCGCGGACTGCCGGTCATCTTTTCCTCGCACCAGCTCGATCTGGTCGAGCGCTTGTGCGACTCGGTCGCGATCATCAAGGGCGGCCGGCTGGTGGCTTCCGGAGCAGTCGAAGAGCTCCGCTCCCGGGACGCCGGCAATCTCTGGGAGATCGAGGTCGCGGGTGTAGGCGCCGCGCCGTTCGCGGACGTTCCTGGTGTCAGGCAGGTCGGCCCCAACTTGGTGGAGCTCGATGACGAGCTGGATCCGCAGCGCCTCCTCGACTTCGGGCGAAGGCATGGGGCAATCGAGCGGTTCGCTCGTCACCGGCCCGCACTTGCGGAGCGCTTCAAGGAGGTGGTCGCGGATGACGGGACGTAGAGCCGTGGAGTTGACCGCCCGCCGGGAGATCCGCGAGCGCTGGCGGTCCCGAGCATTTCGCGTCGGGTTGGCGATCCAGATCGTCATCGTCCTCGCGATCGTCGTGGTCGCCGCACTGTCGGGCGGCGGCGACGAGACGACCTACGACGTCGGCCTCGTCGGCGGCGACGCCGATGCGATCGGCCGTGAGCTCGCCGCTGAGCCCCCCGGGGGGATCACCATCGCGGAGTCCCATCCGGCGAGCGCGGAGGCCGCGCGAGCGGCGGTTGAGGACGGTGACCTCGATGCGGCCGTTGCCGCCGCCGGCCTCCTGGTGGCAAGCGGGACGGGTCCGGAGCTGCCGGCGCTGATCCAGGCGGCCGCGGCGAAGGCCGAAAGCCAGGCGGTTCTCCGCAGGTCGGGGCTTGACGCCGGGCAGATCGAGCGGGCGCTGGCCCCGGCGCCGTTGCCCGCTACGGAGGTCGACGAGGGCAGCGATTCCGGTTCCGGCCTGGCGTTCGCCGGAAGCCTGCTCCTCTATCTGGCGATTCTCGGATTCGGCTTCGTCGTCACCTCGGGAATCGTCGAGGAGAAGAGCTCGCGGGTGGTCGAGTTGATCCTCTCGGCGATCCGGCCCTCGCGGCTCCTCGCGGGCAAGGTCATCGGCATCGGATTGCTCGGGTTCCTGCAGCTCGCCTCGGTGGCCGGTATCGGCATCGCAGCGGCATTGCTGTCGGGTCAGCTCGAGTTGCCCTCATCGACCGCAGAGACGATCGCCCTCGTCCTTCTGTACTTCGTCCTCGGCTACGCGCTCTATTCGTGCGCTTTCGCCGTGGCCGGAGCGATCGTCTCCCGCCAAGAGGATGTCGGCAGCGTCACGACACCGCTGACCATCGTTCTCGTCGTCGGCTACTTCGCCTCGTTCAGCATCTCCGACGATCCGAGCAGTGCTCTGGCGACGATCTGCACCCTCCTGCCCCCGACGGCGCCGATGGTCGTGCCGGCTCGCGCCGCCGTCGACGGTCTGCCCGCGTGGGAACTCGTGGCGTCGGTCGCCTTGATGATCGTTTCGGTGGTCTTGTTGATCGGCCTCGCGGGACGCATCTACGAACGTGCCGTGCTCAGGGTCGGCTCGCCGATGCGGCTCATCGACGGCCTGCGTCTCGCCCGCAGCCAGGACTGACGGCGCTCAGCGGGCCGTGGTGCGGCGCTGGTTGCCGATCAGCCCGTAGCCGCTGAGGTCGGCGAGGAAGGCGAGGATCACGATGAACCACTCGAATCCGTGGACCCCGTTGCCGCCGAGGGTCCACATGCACGCGTAGGCGAGGGTCGTCCACGGCAGCAGGAAGAAGCCGATGAACGGGATCAGCCACGAGTCGAATGCACGGCTGAGCAGGTCCGAGAAGATCGCGACGAAGAACAGCGCCAGGCGCGGCGAGATCAGGGCGAAAAGGACTACGAAGCAACCCACTTCAAGGAACCTATCGGTAGTTGCAGGAAGGCGGCGTACTGCTCCGCCTCGTCCTCGACCGTGCCGCGCACCCTCCGGCTGAGCGGTGCGAAGGGCTCGATCTCGAAGTCGACGGAGCGCGCCGAGAGCTTGCGCCTCCAGGCCGCTCGCACCTCGCCGCCGACCAGCACCGGACGGCGCAGGTCGAGCCGGCCGGGCACCGGCGCCGCGAGGCGCATCCGGAGATCGCGGTACCCGGCCCAGCTCTCGTCGTACTCGGGCAGGAGCAGCGCCCGGTCGGCGGTCGCGTCCGCGTCGCCGAGGCCGGCGTGCCAGTAGGTCGTCCCGCCGTGCTCGAAGCGATCGAGGCGGTCACCGGTGAGATCGAGCCCCGCCCGGGCGTCGGAGACGCGCAGGCTCGCCCACTTGGCGAAGTCGTGAGCGGTGGCCGGACCGTGACCTGCGAAGAACCTGACGGTCGCCCCGGCGAGTACGTCGTCGTCGCTCGCGGGCGACGTCTCCGGAGGGACGCGCTCGTCGACGAGCGCGTAGGTGTGCTGCTTGCCGTCTCGGGGGCCGCTGCAGATCAGCGCCTCGAGCTCGAGGCGCATCGTGATGTGGCCGATCCGCCGACCGTCGCCGGTGATCCCCTCGCCTGCCAACCGCTCGGCAAGATCGCGGCGTGTCAGGGCCGCGCCGCCCTCGAGCGCCGCCTCCGTCGTCCGCCGGGCGGTCGCGAGCGTCGGTTCGTCGATGCTCAGCTCGCGGTCCTGCGGCGCCATCAGCCGCCGGACCCGGGGCGCCGTCAGCCGCAGCAGCGGGCGGAGGTCCTCCGGCGCGACGAAGTGCCAGGTCGGGCGGAGGACGTGGGTGCGCAGGAAGTCGCCGCGGTCGAAGGAGGCGTCGATCTCCGCGTTCGTGGCTTCGCCGCAGCGCATCGCCAGCGCCCACTTCGCCTGCAGGTACTCCTGGGACTGGACCGCGAGCAGGCCGCGGACGGCATCTGCGGGGCCGCCGAACGGCCGGCCCGCCAACCGCTGCGCGGCGATCCGCCGCCTGATGATCGCGAGGTCGTCGTCCGTCCCGCCCACGGGCCAATCCTGCCAGAGCCCCTTGCCGCCCCGACTACAATTGCTCTCACATAGACACTCATAGGGGGCGAAACAGAATCGACGTGAACGGTTCTCGTCCCGGTGTTGCGAGTCGAGGTGCCTGGGCCGGCCTCGTTAAAAAGCCCAGGAAAACCAATAAGTGCGGACTCTCACGAGTTCGCTCTCGCTGCCTAAACAGCAGTAGAGAGCTGTCGCTCCGGATAGCCCACGATCCGGGCCAGCGGCATCATCAGTGGGCTCACCCAGCGGCAGGATCCTCGGTCGTTCGGGAACAACAACAGGAGGAAGTGGCCCTGGCAACGTACCCCTGGGATTGACCTAGCCGGAAGCCGAGACAGACTCCGAGGGAACGCTCGTTGACGCATCGGGACGTCCTTCGCGGACGCCGGGGCAGTACCGGCCGCCTCCATTCAACCGCAAGCGGCTGCAGCCGCCGCTTGCCTCTTCCTGACGGTCCGCTCGGCCCGCTTGATCGCTCGCTTCGCTGCTTCGCGCGCCCGCAGTCTCCCCAGCCTGTCCCGCGCACGTTGGAGAGCCGACTCGGCGCGCCTGCAGCCGGTCCGGCCGTAGTCGACGTCGAGACCGGTGGGGGAGAGCACATGGGGGATGAAGGCCTGGTCGACGTTGGTGCCGTCGACGAACGCCCGGCCGATGCTTCCGTAGCCGTTGGCCAAACCGCTCTCGGGGGAGTTCGTCCAGAACAGGCGGTTGCCCTGAGCGGCGATTCCGACCGGAATCGAGCGATCGAAGACCGCACCGTCGATGAACGTGCGATCGATGGTCGATTCCGAACCGTCGATCGAGGCCCTGCCGATCGAGCGACCGCGTCCGCCGGTCGTCGGCTCGGCGACCGACCAGAAGATGTGATCGTCGTCCACGGCGACACCGCAGGCCTCGTGCCCGGCTCCCAGGTCAAGCCACGTCCGGTCGATCTCCTCCCCGCTCCGCAGACCTCGGGCGATGAAGTTGCCTTCGCTCCAGTAGACGTAGGTGTCGTCGACGTCGAATCCGCAGGCCCAGGTTCCGCCGCCGGCCGGGCCGAAGCCCTCGGCGTCGTAACGGTCGACCGTGTTCAGGCCCAGGTTGCAGGTGCCCTTGATCCAGAAGATCGCGTCAGCGTCCGCCCGCAGCCCGAAGACGCCGCAGAACGCCGTCGCGGGGAGGAAGTCGCGATCGACCGCGGAGCCGTCCGGCTCGGCCCGGCCGATGGTGGCGAGTTCGAGGCCCGATCCCGATCCCGATTCGCCCCAGTAGATGTGGGAGCCGTCGGTGGCCACGCCCGAGCCGCCGGAGACGCCGCTCACGAGGCCGGGCTCAACTGCCGTCCCGTCGAGGTTCGCGCGGCCGATGGTGCTGTGGGCACCATTCCCCGAAGACCAGTAAACGAAGGCGTCGGCCCGTGGAACCGCGCAGACCAGCGCCCCGGCGATCACTGCAGCTAGGGCGAGGGCACCGCGCATGTGCCGATCGTAACGACCGTCCCGACGCTTCCGTTCGAGGCCGAGGCGCCTCCGCCGGCTCAGCAGTTCGACACAGAGCAGGGCGAGGGCCGGCGGAATCGTCGCCGGCAGAACGTCGTAGACGAGGAAGAGCTGGTCCCAGGCGAGCGCCAGGACCAGGGTCAGCACCCCGGCGAGGAGTTGCGGCCCCCGCTCGACCGCGAGGATGCCGCCGACGACGCCGGCGATGAAGAAGTCGCCGTAGCCGATCGACATCGGCCCGAACGAGGCCGACTGCAGCTGCGGCAGGTCGGGGCCCGGCGCCGCATCGACGAGGACCTGATTCGGGCTCTCGAGCGCACCGGAGAAGACGAGGTAGGCATCGACGGCAGCGAGCAGGTAGACGCCCCCCCGCAACCAGGCGAGTGGCGTCGCGCCGGCGAGCAGCCGCCCGAGCGTGATCGCGGAGCCGGCGATCAGCAGAGTCGTCGCGAGCTGGCCGGCAGCGGCGTCCGGCGCGACCCAGGCGAGCGCGAGCAATGGGACGGCGAGGAGAGCGAGGGGAGCGCGAGCTCCGCGGGCCGCCCACCCGAGCGCCAGCGTGCAGCCGACCGGGACGCCAATCAACGCGATCCATGTGAGGACGTCGGCCGTGCTCGGGAGGATCGAGATCCCGACGATCACGAGGACGATCGAGACCGGGAGGACGGCCGCCCATGCCCGGCCGCGGAGCCGGATCGCCCACCGCGGCAGGCCCGCGGCGGGAAGGACGACACACGCCGCCTGGATGACGATCAGGACCAGGTTGTGGAGTGAGAACCACACCGCGCCGACGAATGTTGGCAGCCGGCCGACGGGCGGTGGTAGGTTCGGAGGGTCAAACGGATACAGGAGGCGAAATTGAAGAGCAAGATTTCAATCGTCGTCGCGGTTGCGGCTTGTCTGGTCCTCGTCGTCGCCGGCAGCGCGATCGCGCGCGGCAGCGCGGAGACGAAGGTCAAGATCAAGGAGCAGTCGGACGGCTTCTACGGGTACGTGAAGAGCGACAAGACGAAGTGCGCCAACGGTCGCGAGGTGATCCTCTTCAAGCAGAAGGGCGGCACTCCCGACCCGAGCCGCGACAAGGAAATCGGCTCCGACATCGCGCAGGCGAACGGCACGAAGTACATGTGGTCGACCGGCAACACCGGCTCGACGAAGGGGACGTTCTATGCCTACGCGCCAAAGATCAAGGGCTGCAAGGCGGGGATCAGCAAGTCGATCTAGGCCGAGGCGCAGCGAGTACCCACCGCGACGAGATTCTGGCGGGCGTCAGCGCTTCCGCGCCCGCCAGATCTCCTCGCAGGGCCAGTCGCTGCTCCATTCGAGATCGACGAGGTCGTAGCGGGTCGTGGCATCCGCCGAGGGTCTGACCTCGATCAGCTCCTCGACGTTGAAGCCGGAGTCCCGAAGCAGCGCGATCGTCTCGCCGTGGGAGATGTGGAACTCGACGGAGTCGTCGTCGGGCCACTCGAACCGGCGCATCCCGAACTGCGGCCGCACGAGCTCACGGCCCGTCGCGCCGAGCTCGCCCGAGCAGAGCATTGCGATGACCGAGTTGACGAGGAAGACGAGCTCGCCGCCGGGTCGCAGGAGGCGAGCCGCCTCGGGGATCCACTCGTACGGATCGCACCAGATGCTCGCGCCGTACTCGGAGATGGCGACGTCGAAGCTCCCGTCCGGCATCGGCACCGCTTCAGCATTGCCGTGAATCAGCGGGAAGTCGAGGCCGAATCGCTTCTGGAGCCGGCCGGCGGTCGCGAGCTGCTCGGCTGAATTGTCGATCCCGACCGGGCGGGCGCCCCGCCGGGCCAGCCAGGCGGAGACGTAGGCGGTCCCGCAGCCGAGCTCGATCGCGTCCCTGCCATCGAGGTCGGCAGGCAGCATTCCGACCTCCGACTCGGGGACGCCCCAGATTCCCCAGCTCGGCTCGTCGCTCTCCCAGTTGCGCAGGCCGGTGGCCTCGTAACCGCTCGCCTGCTCGTCCCAGTGGGAGCGATTGCGCTCGACGTGTTCGGGCAACTCGCTCATCGCCCGCGGATCATCGCTGAAATCGGTCAGAATCGGATGCGATGACCGCGCCGCCGAAACCGATCACCTTCGACCAGGCCAATGCCGCCCAACGCGCGGTCCGCCGGTTCGCGTCGAGCGGGCCGGGGTCGTGGGTCTTCGCTCGGGTCGCCCACCGGCTCGACAAGCCGCTCTACAAGGCAACCGACGGCAGGCACACGGTCGCATCGCTCATCGCCGGCCTGCCGATCCTGATGCTGACGACGACGGGCGCGAAGAGCGGGCAGCTCCGCACCGTCCCCGTGGTCGGGCTCCCGACCGAGGACGGCGTCGCCGTGATCGCGTCGAACTACGGCCAGGAGAAGCAGCCCGCCTGGTTTCACAACCTCCGCAAGAACCCCGACGCCGAGGTGGGCATGGACGAGCGCGCCTGGAAGGTCCATGCCGTCGAGGTCGAGGGCGAGCGGCGGGACCGGATCTGGCAGGAGGCCCTGAGGGTCTATCCGGGCTATTCGACGTACGAGAAGCGGGCCGCGCACCGGAAGATCCACGTCTTCGTCCTCGAGCCGACCGCCTAGCGTCCGCCGAGGCGCCCGAGCTCGACGCTGATTTCGAAGGGGAGGTCGATCGCCTCGCCCTCCCACCAGGACCCGACCTCGGCGATCACGGCCTCCCGCTTCGCCGGCTCGAGGTTGGCGACGCCCGACCAGGACCCGATGTAGTCACCGAGGAGGGCCCGCGGAATCCGGTGGACGTTCGGCATTCGCCAGCGGTCGACGGTCGCGAGTGGCAGTGTCCAGCCCGCCGGGGAGCCCGGCGCCGGGCCGGGGTATTCGGGTGAGTTCCGGTGGAGGCGGCCGAGCAGCTCCCAGAGCCGCTCCTGCCGCGGGTCGGACCCGTCGGGGAGCTGCCAGACGACGGCGACGTGACCGCCGGGGGCGAGGACCCGCGCGAACTCGGCGTAGGCGCGCCCGGGGTCGACCCAGTGGAGCCCGTTGGCGATCGTCACGAGCCCGACGGCGTCGTCGTCGACGCCCAGGTTCTCGGCCTTCTCGGCCCGGACCTCGATGTCCGGCAGCCGCTCGCGCAGCCGCCTGCCCATCTCCGCACCCGGCTCGACCGCGGTCACCGCGAAGCCGGCCGCGGCGAGCGGCTCGGTGAGCGCGCCGGCTCCGGCGGCGACGTCGAGCGCTGCTGCACCCGGCTCGACCCCCGACCGACGGGTGATCTCCGCGACGAGTTCGGCCGGGTAGGACGGCCGGGCGCGGACGAATGAGCTCGCCGCGGCATCGAAGCGGTTCTCGGGCAACAGGCGGCGGTCCACGGGTTGGAGATAGTTGCGCACCGGGCGGCGATCGCCCCGCGGCTAGAAGCCCGGCCCGACGCCCCCGGTTCCGGTCGCCAGGTGCGGCGCCACGGTCGGAGCCATCCAGGTGACGCATCGCCAGCCCGAGATGTCGGCGGGGTCGTCGCTGCCGCCTCCGGTGAGGTGGTCGAAAGTGGAAAGGCCGCAGTTCAGCGATCCGATCCGCCAGAGCCAATCGGCGTGCCGCGGCGCGAACTCGTCGCCGAGCAGTGCCCGGGCGAACATGAACCGGAAGAAGATGCCGTGGCCGACGAGGAGCGTCGGATCGACGGCGTCGGCGGCGAGTTTCTCGCGGGTCCGCTCGACTCGCCGAAGGAGGTCGCCGAAGGACTCGCCGTCGCCGACCCGGTGATCGGGATCGCCGGGGTTCTGCGACATCCGGTTCGACCAGCGCCGGCGTTCCTGCTCGGCGCGGGGGAGGTCCGGGTAGCCGGACGGCTCGCGGAGCTCGTGGATCCAGTCCCACGTCTCCGGCTCGAGGCCGGTGCGGGCGGCGACGGCCTCGGCGGTCTGGCGGGCGCGGCGCATCGGGCTGCAGACGATCCGCGCGATCCCGAGCCCGGCGACGACCCCGGCCGCCGCAGCGGCCTGCTCGAGCCCACGCTCGCTGAGCCGGTCGCCCTCCTCCTCGGGGAGCGCGATCCGGTCGGGGTCGGCGTTCGACACCGACTCGCCGTGGCGCAGGAAGTAGGCGCGCACCGGCTCAGATCTCCAGGCGGGAGTCTTCGAGGTCGAGCTCGCGCTCGAGGAGACGGAGGACGTCGTCGTTGATCTCGCCATCGTCGCGCATGCTGATCAGCACCGACCGCTGGGCCTCGAGCAGCTCGCGCGTGAGCCGCTGGAATGACTCCGAGCGCTCCTCGTACATCGCGCTCTTGCCGTCGCCGTCGTCGATCCGCGCCGAGAAGCGGCGGTAGCGGTAGTCGTAGGCGCCGCGGACCCGCTCCGCGGTGTCGTCCATGACCCACTCCTCGCCGGTCAGCTCCTCGAGCCGGGCGAGGGCGGCCTCGGCCGAGCGTTGCCGGGCTTCGAGTTCCTCCCGCTCGAGGACTTCGTCGGTGTCGTCGAGGTCGAGCAGCTGGATCAACGGCGGCAGCGTGAATCCCTGCAGGAGCAGGGTGCCGAGGATCACCGAGAACGTCAGAAAGATGATCAGGTTCCGCTCGGGGAACTCGCCGCCGCCGTCGATGAAGAGCGGGAGCGCAAGCGCCGCGGCCAGCGAGACCGCTCCCCGCATCCCGGTCCAGGCGACGATCAGGGTGTGGCGCCAGGGCGGCGAGGGGCCGCGCTTGCGCTCGGGGATCAGCAGCCGCGGGACGTAGGTGAACGGGAAGACCCAGAGGAGGCGGATCATCATCACGGTCACCGCGATCAGGACGCCGTCGCCGACGAGGGAGGCGGTGACGCCGCCGTCGATGCCGTCGAGGATCCCCGGCAGTTGCAGGCCGACGAGGACGAACAGCGCCGAGTTGAGGAGGAACTGGACGATCTCCCACACCGCCTCGCCCTGGATCCGGGTGGTTGGGGACGTCAGCACCGAGGTCAGGCGCCCCATGTAGATGCCGACGGTGACCGCGGCGAGCACCCCGGAGACGCCGATCGCCTCGGCGGGCAGGTACGCGAAGTAGCCGCTGAAGAGGGCGATAGTGACCTCGACCGGCGGCGCGTCGATCCGGCGCCGCACGAACGCGATCGCGGCGCCGATCCCGATGCCGACCGCGATGCCGCCGAGCACGACGACGACGAACTCGCCGGCAGCCTCGAAAAGGCTGAACGCGCCGGTGACCACGGCCGCGACCGCGAACTTGTAGGCGACGAGCGCGGTGCCGTCGTTGATCAGCGACTCGCCCTCGACGACCGAGACGATCCGTCGCGGGATCGCCGAGGCGGTTGGCGATCGCCGTGGCCGCCACCGGGTCGGTCGGCGAGACGATCGCTCCGAGCACGAACGAGGGCGCCCAGTCGAAGCCGAGGGCGTAGTGGGCGACGAGGGCGACCCCGATCATCGTCGCCAGGACGAGGCCGATCGCGAGCGCCGAGATCTCGCGGACGTTGCGGCGCAGCTCGCGAAGCGGGGTGAAGTAGGCGGCCGAGTAGAGCAGCGGCGGCAGGATCACGATCAGGACGAGGTCCGGATCGAGCGTGACGTCGGGGATCGGCGGCAGTGCCGCCAGCCCGAGGCCGCCGAGCACGAGCAGGATCGGGTACGGGACCCGGGTGAACTGCGCCGCCAGGAGCAGCAGCACGACCACCGCGAGAATCGTCGTCAGGGCGAGCTCGATCTCCATCGCACCGCAGTTCTACCGACCGCGGCGCCGGGGGAGGGGCGGCGTTCAGATACCGGTGGCGCTGCGGAGGTCGATGACCTCGCCCGCGGGGATGTCGAGCACGGCGACGAGCGCGTCGATCACATGCGGGTCGAACTGGCTGCCGGAGCACCGCTGGAGCTCCACGAGTGCCTGCTGGGGTGACATCGCCTCCCGGTAAGGACGGTCGGAGGTCATCGCGTGGAAGGCGTCGCAGGCGGCGATCACCCGGGCGCCGGGTGGGATGTCGGTGCCGGCGAGCCCGTCCGGGTAGCCGTCGCCGTCCCAGCGCTCGTGGGAGCAGCGAACGAGCGGGTGGACGTTGTTGAAGTACGGGATCCGTTCGAGCATCCGGGCCCCGACGACGGTGTGCTCCTTCATCTCCTCGTACTCGGCGGCGGTCAGCTCGGCGGGCTTGTGGAGGATCTCGCTGCGAACGCCGATCTTGCCGATGTCGTGGAGCAGCGCTCCGTAGCTGAGCGTCCGCAGCTCGTCCGGCTTCATCTCCAGGGCCTCGCCGACCTCGACGGCGAGGTCGGCGACCTCGCGGGCGTGGGCCGCCGTGTAGCTGTCCTTCGCCTCGAGCGCGTCGGAGAGAACCGCGAGCGTCCTCATGAACGCGCCCTCGAGCTCGGCGTAGAGCTTGGCCCGGTGGATCGCGGCCCCGATCGCCGACGCGATCGTGTCGGCGAAGAGGAGGTCGATGAAGTCGAGCTCGTTCGCGTCCTCGTGGACCATCTCCAGGACACCCCAGGGCTCGCCGTCGACCCGGATCGGCGCCGCGAGCTCGGAGCCGGATCCCGGAACGGAGTGGCGCCCCTGTCCGGCGGCGCCGGCGACGTCCTCGACGAGCACGGGCTCGCCGGAGGCGACGCTGCGCCCGGGGACGCCGCGCTCCGGAGAGCGGGTCAGATGGGCGGGGTCGGTCGTGGCGGATCCGGCCGCCGCGGCGAGACGCAGCGAGGAGTCCTCGCCGATCACGTGGATCGCGACGAGGTGCAGAGTGAAGGACTCGTGGAGCTCGTCGATCGCGGTGCGGGCGATCTGATCCTCCTCGTGGAGGGGCGCCAGCTTCAGGGCGATCCGGCTGGCGCTGGCGAGCCGCTCGTGGCGAGCGAGTCGCCCGCCGAGCGGCACGTCCTCGCCGTCGCCGCTCTTGGCGAACCGCTTCATCTCGTAGAGGTCGCCGTCGGCGGCCGCGATCAGGGCGTCCTTGGTGGGCCCGGCATGGGGCCAGGAGGCGACGCCGTAGGAGGCGCCGCCGATCGAGCCGGCCGACTCGATCGCGGCTTGGGCCCGGGCCGCGGCGACGCCCGCTGCGCGGGTGCCGGTACTGGGGAGGACGAGGGCGAACTCGTCGCCGCCGACCCGGAAGGCTACGTCGGAGCTCCGGCAGGTGCTCTCGAGCGACCGGGCGACCTTGCGCAGGACCTCGTCCCCGGCGGCGTGGCCGTCGGTGTCGTTGATCTGCTTGAAGCCGTTCAGGTCGAGGAGGACGAGGCCGAGCTCGCCGCCGTGGCGGCGGCAGCGCTCGAGCTCCTGGCCGAGCACCTCGTGGAAGTGACGGTGGTTGTAGAGGCCGGTCAGCGGGTCCTGGATCGCGAGCCGCTGTTGGGTCTCGTAGAGAGTCGCGTTCGTCAGGGCGATCGCCGCCTGAGCAGCGTAGGTCGAGAGCAGCTCGACGTCGCGGGGAAGGAACCCGTCGTCGGCGCCGAGCGCGACGAGGACTCCCATCCGCGTGTCGCGAAAGACGAGCGGGGCGGCGCAGAGCGAGCCGAGCGTCACGGCGGGATCGCTCGGCAGGCGCGAAAGCTCATCGACCGAGCAGAGGTCCTCGATCAGCGTCGAGGTGTGCTGCAACTCGGCGCGGCTGTTCGCCCAGGCCTCGAGGGCGGAGACGACCCGGTCGGGTAGATCGGAGGAGGAGCGGCAGCGCATCGCGCCGTCCTCCTCGACGAGGAGCGCGAACTCGGCGCCGCCGACCGCCGACTGGGCGTTGGCGGTGATCTTCGAGAGGACGTCGTCGAGCTGGAGCTCGGAGACGAGATCCTGCAACGAGGTCATCAGCAGATCCGTCACTTCGGCCTGCTCGCGCAGCTGCATCTGCACGAGGCGGGCGCGCGACCGGCGTTGGGCGATCGCGTGGCTGCCGGCGACGATCGCGATGACCGTCGAGAGTACGATCGCGACCGGGATCAGCGACGGGAGAAACAGTGCGCAGGCGGCGAGCAGCAGCAGCGCACCGGCGGTCGCAGCGGTCTCGACGCTCGGGCGGCCGGTCGGGCTCCAGTGCACCTCGAAGATGCACTCGGGGTCGCCACGGCCGATGCAGCGCGGATGGCTGATCCGCGCGGGCGGGCCGCCGAAGATCACCGGCGCCCGGGAGAGCAGGCCGGTGTTGTAGTCGCAATCGCAGGCGTTGTAGGGCGTGTCGCCGACCGGCCGGTTGCGGAGGAGCGCCCGGTTGGGGCCGACCTCGATCGCATCCATCCGGTGGGCGCGGTTGAACTTGGCGTTCGCCCGCCCGATGTTCGCGAACAGAAGCCGCGGCGAGCCGAGCGCCCGCAGCGACAGCTTCAGCGCGCCGCCGACGTTCGCGTTCAGGGAGGCTGCGCCGATCCGCTCGGCGACATGGGGATCGCCGAGCACCTCGCCGGCCGACTCGAAGAGGGCGACCCGGAACCGGTCCGGGAACCAGCGGTTCTCGTCGCGGAGGTCGTGTTCGCGGTCGCTGAGCCCGGCCTTTTCGAGCAGCTCCTCGACCCCGGGCCGGCCGGCCTTCTCCTCCACGTAGGCGATTGCGAGTCGCGTGGTCATCCCGCTGACCTCGCGGGCTTCCTCGCCAACCTCGCCGCCGGCCTCCCGCGCATGCATTTCGGCGCGCACACTTCGCTATCGACGCACCCTTCCGCTTGCTTTAGCGATAATCGCCGCGTGGCGGAGGCGGGGACAGACGGCGACCGGATCCCGAGGGATCCCGACGACGATTACACGGTCGAGGCGGCGGCCCGGCGCCGCGAGTTCCTGCGCGAACGGACCGGCGCCGAGCTCGGCGGCGTCGGCAGCTTCTCCTTCGACCCCGGGGTCCTGCCTGGCAACGTCGAGAACTTCATCGGGGTCGCCCAGGTCCCGATCGGGATCGCCGGCCCGCTACTCGTCGACGGCGAGCACGCCAAGGGCGAGTTCTACGTGCCGCTCGCCACCGCCGAGGGCACGCTCGTCGCCAGCTACAGCCGCGGCATGAAGCTGCTCCGCGAGGCGGGTGGAGTCAAGACGACCGTCATGGACGACGCGATGCAGCGGGCTCCGTCCTTCCTGTTCGCGAGCGCCCGCGAGTCGCGGGACTTCGGCATCTGGCTGAACGAGCACTTCGCCGAGGTCAAGGAGGCCGCCGAGCAGACCACCTCGGTCGGCGAGCTCCGCGACATCGAGCAGTACTCGGCCGGGCGCATCCTCTTCACCCGCTTCAACTACACGACCGGAGACGCCGCCGGCCAGAACCTCTCCGGAAAGGCGACCGCCGCCGCCTGCGTCTGGATCCTCGCCAACTACCCCGACGTCGAGCAGTTCTTCCTCGAGTCCAACTTCGCGACCGACAAGAAGAGCTCCCAGGTCAACATGCTGCGGACCCGCGGCAAGCGCGTCGTCGCCGAGGCGGTCATCCCCAACGACCTCGTCAAGCGGATCATGCGCTCCGACACGGAGCTGATGTTCAAGGCGCGCCAGGTCTCCAACCTCGGCGGCTTCATGTCCGGCGTCAACAACAACGGCGCTCACTCGGCCAACGGCATCACCGCGATGTTCATCGCCACCGGCCAGGACGTCGCCAACGTCGCTGAGTCCTCCGCCGCCTTCGTCTATGCCGAATTGCGCGAGAACGGCGACTACTACTACTCGGTCACGATCCCCTCGCTGATCGTCGCCACCTACGGCGGCGGCACCGGCCTTCCCACCCAGCGCGAGTGCCTCGAACTCCTCGGCTGCAGCGGCCAGGGCAAGGTGCGCAAGCTCGCCGAGATCGTCGCGGCCACCGTCCTCTGCGGCGAGATCTCCCTCGGCTCCGCCATCGTCGCCGAGGAGTGGGTCGCCGCCCACGACCTCTACGGCCGCAACCGCTGAGGTGGGCGTCCGCGCCGGCGTGGGCAACCATCCCTCTGGCACGTACACCCCCGGTCTCGGTCGCGAACGGTCAGAAACACGACGTGGATTCGCGTTTCTGACACTTCGTGGTGGCTCGGGGTTGGCGGCGACCTACCGACGCCGGCTGCCGGCTTCGCCTGTAGGGTCCCGGCGATGCGGGGAGCTTGGGGGAGACCGAGACTGGTAGCGGCGCTGGTGTTGGCGGTCGGCCTCGCAGCGTTCGCGGCCACTGCGACTGCGGCATCGGCGAACGTCAGCACCGTCACCTACGTGTACTTCAAGACCGAGGGCGCGCACGGACACAAGGTCGCCTTCTACGGTCGCGGTTCGGCGAACGCTCAGCAGGGTATGGTCGCCGTCGACAAGGGCCAGAACTTCAGGGAGTGGACGACAGATTCCGACGGAAACCTCATCCACGCGCGCGTTGGCAACGGCAGTACGACGACGCAGTACTTCCTGAAGACGGTCCGTCGGGTGTCTTCGCGCCGCCTCGAAGTTCCGATGGGTGATCTCGGGCAGCTTCTCCGCCCGATTCGAGCCGGACCACGTCGGGCACTTCGAGAACCGCTGTCTCAAAGCCGCGGCCTACAGCGGCGAGCTCTCGGGGCGAATGAGGTTCCGCGGCGAGAACGATTACGCGGCGGTGGATCAGCGGACCGTGGACGCGAGGGTGACCGTCGTCCACCGCACCTGTCGGAGGGGCGGGTCCGCGAAGGCCGTGGGCGTAGCGCTCCGGTCGGCGGGCGATTACCGGCCGCCGACGCTGATCGCCTGCGGTACGGCGCCCGGCGCGCTGTTCGCTGCCACCAGGTCGAGGTACTTCGCCGACTTCTTCGCGGTGCAGTATGGGCGCACCTCGACCGCCCGAATCATTCGCTACGCGTCGGCCCCGCGACTCGCCCACGACTTCACATTCCGCCACGATCTGAAGTCCGCCAAGGTGAGCCCGCGCCGGCCGATCTTCGCCGGCTCCGCGTCCTACCGGAATGGATCGCTGTCGGGGCATCTGACAGCACGCTTCCCGGGGGTCAGCAAGGTTTCGTTTGCTCCCGGCGACGCGACACTCCGCAGGGGAGAGCCGACCGTGTCGCCGGACTGTCCCGGCATTCCCTCCGGCCTCGGCCGTCTGGTGCCGACCGCCTCGGGCGACAGCGGCACGGCTGGACGTGCGCCGTTCGCCCCGCCCCGCCCCGCCCCCTCCCTGATCGCGCCGGCGCCGTGAACCTGGCGACCGCGAGGTGTCAGAAACGTCCTGTGGTGGGACGTTTTCGTCACTACGCGGTGGGGGCGGCGCTGGCGATGCTCGCGCTGGGCGTCGCGGCGACCCCCGCATCCGCTTCGAAGCGACAGGCCTTTGCATCCATGGGAGCGAACGCCGACGGCTATCGCTTCGACCTCAGCGTCCCCGTCGGCGCCGGCCCGCGCGGGGTCGGCGTCAGCTTCTACCGGGAGAACGAAGCGACCACGGAGGCGGAGGGAGCTTTCTATCGGGTCGGTGCGGCGGGCAGCTACGCGAACCGACGGATCAGCGCCGATCTCGGGCCGCTCGGGTCCGTTCGCGCGCGGTTCGTGGTCACGGACGAGCACCACCAGGTTCGCCGTCACGGCAAGCACTGCGCCGAGGTCGAGACCAGGCTCGTCGGCCGGTTCGAGGGCCGGATCGACGTCGAGGGAGAGAACGGCTTCGCCGCCGTCCACCGGACCGCGATCCCCGGCCGGATGCGCAGCTATCGGATCCGCGGGTGCAGCCGGCATCGTGCGCGACCGGCGGCGGCTCCCAGCGCATCACACACCGGACTGCCCGTTCCCCCGAAGGTTCTCCGCGCCGACTCTCCCCGCCAGCCCGCCGTGACGGCCTGTGGAACCGACCTGGACACCTGGTTCGCTGCCGTCCGCGGTCCGACCGGAACCCAGTACGGCGCTTCCTACGAGACCCGGGAGGGCGGGATCCACGCGGTCCGCCTTGCGTTCTCGCGCGGTCCGCGCGATTCATTCGTGGTCGCGCCGAGCGGCAGGCGGGCGACGGTCGACGCCGACGCCCACTTCTTCGCCGGCACAGGGCGGTATTCGCAGGGCAGGCTGACCGGTGATCTCACTGCGGATCTTCCGGGTCAGCCGGGGATTCCGGTGACGCCGGCGGAGGCATGGTTCGGCGGCGCCGATGACATCGACCCGGGGCCCTGCTACCCGTTCGCCGGCGACTGACCGCCCGCCCGTTCCTCCCGCTCCCTGATCTCGAAGTAGAGCGCCAGCACCGTCAGCGCATAGAGCGGCGAGACGAGGAGGTTGGCGACTACGGAGCCGACGAGGTTGCCGACGTAGTTCTCGCCGAGTAGGCCGTGGCCGATGCCGTCGCCGAAGCCTTCGAGGAGGGATTCGACGAAGAGGAGGGGGAGGACGACGCCGGCGACCCGCCAGAAGTGGTGGCGGACCATCTCGCGGCTGCGGCGGAAGGAGTCGCGCACGCCGCGCTCCTCGATCTCGATCACCGGGGCGATCAGGGCGAGCCAGACGACGAAGATGAAGCCGGGGATGACGAGGAGAAGGAAGCCGAAGGCGACCGCGACGATGAAGGCGAAGTCGGCGAGGATCAGGGTCCTGTAAGGGAGCTTTCGGGCGACGTCGCGAAGCCGGTGATGGATGCCGTGGCGTCGCCGCTCCTCACCGGCGGCGACGACGCCTGAGTAAAAGACGGCGCCGAGGAGCGAGACGGTGGCCTGGGTGATGACGAGGATCAGGATGCCGACCGAGCGGGCGCCGTCCCATCCGTCGATCGAGTAGCCGTCCAAGGGTTCGAGCGCCGAGATCAGCCCGACCGGGACGAACACGAGCAGGCCGGCGCCGAGCAGCAACCCCCAGTCGCAGCGGTAGCCGGTGGCGATCTGGGTCAGGATCGGCCGGAACCGGAGGGGCTCCGGCCGCTCGCCTCTGTCGTTGCCGCGCTTGCGCACGGCGCCAGCCTATGTGGAGCGGCGGGTCAGTCGACGGTGCGGTGCAGCACGCCGCCCTTGGCGTTCGGGCCGAGTTGCGTGCCGGTCACCGGCACGTCGCCGAGGGCGTCGTCGATCGCGTCGAGGAGATCGCTGCCGAGCTCGACCTCCGACGCGGTGATGTTCTCGGCGATCTGTTCGGGACGGCTCGCACCGATGATCGCCGAGGCGAGCTCGTCGCGACGCAGCACCCAGGCGAGTGCCAGCTGGACCATGGAGAGGCCCGCCTCATCGGCGATCGGGCGCAGGCGCTGGACGGCCTCGAGGGTCTCGTCGGTCAGCTTGCCCTTGATGAAGACGCTCATCTCGTCGCTTGCGGCGCGCGAGTCGGAGGGCGGCGGGCTTCCGGGCGCGTACTTGCCCGTGAGCACTCCCTCGGCGAGCGGCGACCAGACGATCTGCGAGATGCCGTGCTCGGCGCAGACCGGGAAGACCTCGTCCTCGGGTGCGCGCCAGAGCATCGAGTACTGCGGCTGGGAGGAGACGAACGCGACGTCGTCGACCGCCGCTTCCAACCCCGCCTCGATCTGCTCCGGCGTCCACTCGCTGAAGCCGATGTAACGGGCCTTGCCGGCCTTGACGACGTCGGCCAGCGCCTCCATCGTCTCCTCGATCGGCGTCTCCACGTCGAAGCGGTGGCACTGGTAGAGGTCGACGTGATCGGTCTGCAGCCGCCTCAGGGAGGCGTCGAGCTGGGTATGGACCTGCTCGGCCGAGAGGCCACTGCCGGCGTCGACTGGGAAGTAGAGCTTCGTCGCCAGGACGTACTCGTCGCGCGGGTAGTCACCGAGGATCTCGCCCCAGGCGGATTCGGACGCGCCACCGCCGTAGGCGTTGGCGGTGTCGAAGAAGTTGATCCCGGCGTCGAAGGCGGCGCGGGTGCACGCCTCGGTCTGGTCACGCTCGACACCTCCGGAGTAGGTCAACCAGGACCCGAGGGCGATCTCGGTCACGTCGAGGTCGCTGCGGCCAAGTCGTCGTCTCTTCATCGGCGGTCCTTTCGGTCGGGTCTCTTGCTCCCCCCGCCGTTATTACCCGCTCGGACCGCGTCCGAAGCGCCGCCGCGGGCGCCGCGCCAGCGATGGATCCGCCCGTAGGTGTTCTTGAGCTCGTCCGCGTCAGCCGGGCTCAGGCGCTCGGTCGCTGCGACGCGTCCGCAGCCGGTCGAGGATCGCCCAGGATGCGAACAGGAGCGCACCGACCGCGCCGGTGGCGGTGAGGAGCGCCCCGGCCGCGGCGGTCTGGGCGACGCCCTTCGAGCCGAGGATCAGGACGGTCGTCGCGACCCCGAGGCTGGGCCCCACCGGCAACAGCCCGAGGGCGGCGGTCGCGATCAGGAGCGCCATCGAGTCCCAGACGGAGACGTCGACGCCGATCCCGCGAAGGACGAGCCAGTTGCGGAACACCTGCGCGGAGACGGCGAGGACGGTCAGGGCGATGATCGTGTTGCGGTGGCGGAGGCCGCGGAGCACCGCCAATCCCTGCCAGAGGCCGTGCTGCTTGCGGTTCGCGACGCCGCTCAGCCCGGCGACGACTCCGACTCCGACGACGAGCGCGATCAGCGGAACCCACCAGGGGATGCCGAGCGGCCCGATCAGGGTGAACGAGCAGAGCCCGGCGAGGGCGATCTCGACGACGACTATCGGCATCTCAGCCGCGACCAGGACGCCGGCGCTCGGCGCCGTGTCCGGGACGGTGCGGCGGAGCTCGGCGATCCGCACCGCCAGTCCGAAGCTCGGGTTCAGGAGGTTGCCGAGGTAGCCGACGGCAGCCGCCCGGTACAGCGGGCGTCGGCCGCAGTTGCCGCCGGCGGCGTCGACGCAGACGTACCAGGCCTCGCTCCGCGCGATCAGCCAGACGACCTGCATCAGCGTGGCACCGGCCAGCACCCAGAACGACGCCGCCCCGATCGCGTCGATGAACGCCGTGCGCTTCGAGTAGAGGCCGACGACGAGCGCGGCGAAGACGACGACCGCGAAGACGGCGCTGACCGCCTTCGAGTGGCGACGCAGCCACGACCGGTCGGGCGCCGCGGCGGGCAGGCCCTCCTCGATGACGCGCAGCGTCGGGTCGCTGTCGATCTCCGGGGGCGGACTCGGGGTCGAGGAGGAGGGCGGCGGGCTCACGTCCCCCATTCTCCCCGTAGGATCGCCCGACCCCGTCACCCGAGCCAGGAGCAATGCGATGCCCGACCCCGCCGTGCCCACGACCTTCCTGCCGAGCCCCGACGTCGAGCTCGAGGACTGGGGGCCGCTCGAGGAGGCCACCGGCCCACAGATGGACACCTCCGGCGTCAGCATCTGGGAGAACGAGAACGGCGCCGACGCGGGTGTCTGGGAGTGCACGCCCGGCCCCTCGCACTGGACGCTCGAGACGAACGAATTCATCTACGTCGTCTCCGGCCGGATGACGGTCACCCCCGACGGCGGCGAGCCCCTCGATCTCGGGCCCGGCAACTCGGCGGTCTTTCCGGTCGGCTGGACCGGCACGTGGGAGATCCACGAGACGCTCCGGAAGCTCTACGTCATCTACTGAGCATGGAGCTGGAATCGGCGTATCCGGTCGTGGTCACGGAAGAGTTGGAGACCTGCCGCGACTTCTATGTCCGCGTGCTGGACTTCATAGTGGTCTTCGAGGCGAAATGGTTCGTCCTCCTCGCCCCAGGAGAGGAAAGCGCCCATGGGGTCGCCTTCATGGCGCCCGATCACCCGTCGACACCGCCCGGACCGCCGGCTTATTCCGGGGAGGGGCGTTCTGCTGACTCTGCAGGTCGCGGATGCGGCCGCGGAGTTCGGGCGACTCACCCGGAACGGCATCGAGCCGGAACACCCCCTCACCGACGAACCGTGGGGCCAGCGTCGCTTCGGGCTACGTGATCCGCCGGGATCTGGCTGGATCTCGTCGAGCAGATCGAACCCGAGCCGGGCTTCTGGGACCCCTATATCCCCGCCCGCGGCTAGAGCTTCGTCCGCAGCCGAAGTGGTTTAAACCGGCCGGAGATGGCCGCCGAAGCATGCCCTGAGGCGAACTTCACGCCGCCTTCTCCAGCAGTGGGCCGTTATCTAGCGGACCGAGACCAGGTCGACGACGAAGACGAGCGTCTCGTCGGGGCCGATCACCCCGCCGGCGCCGCGCTTGCCGTAGCCGAGCATCGGCGGAATCGTGATCCGCCGGCGGCCGCCGACCTTCATCCCGGCCACGCCCTGGTCCCAGCCCTGGATGACCTGTCCCTTCCCGAGGCCGAACTTGAAGGTGTCGCCGCGGTCCCAGGAGGCGTCGAACTGGTTGCCATCCGACCAGGCGACGCCCACGTAGTGGACTTCGACCTGGTGGCCGGCGGCGGCCTCCTCGCCGTCGCCGACGACGATGTCCTCGATCTCGAGGACGTAGGTGGGCTCCTGGCCGGCGGGGATCTCGACTTCGGGCTTCTCTGCTGTGCTCATGAGCCGCAGCCTATCCGCGGTGGGATGTCGGTCGGGCCGTCGACAAACGGCCACCCAGACGATAGAAATGAACGGCATGGATCGTGTCGCCCTCCCTTCGCTCAGCGACGACCTCTTCCTCACCGATGCCGGACTCGAGACCTTCCTCATCTTCCATCGAGGTCTCGACCTTCCCGAGTTCGCCGCATTCGACCTGCTGAAGGACGAAGCGGGGCGGGAGGAGTTGCGTGCGTACTATCGGCCGTTCCTGAGGCTCGCCACCGACAACGACCTCGGATTCATCCTTGAGAGTCCGACCTGGCGGGCCAACCCCCGCTGGGGGGCAGCTGTGGGCTATGACGAACCCGGCATCGCACAGGCCAACCGGGAGGCGATTGAACTGCTCGAGGGGTTGCGCCGATCGAGCGGCCCGAGTGAGGCCCGGATCCTGATCAGCGGCTGCATCGGGCCGCACGACGACGGCTATGCGCCCGGGGAGGTTCTCTCGTCGGAAGATGCGGCCGCGTATCACTCGTTGCAGGCACGCACGTTTGCCGAAACCGCCGCAGACATGATTTCGGCGATCACGATGACCTACGCGGAGGAGGCCGTCGGAGTCGCTCGAGCTGCGACTTCCGCCGGCCTGCCCGTCGCGATCTCGTTCACCGTCGAGACCGACGGCAGACTCCCAAGCGGCCAGGCGCTCGGAGAGGCGATCGATCAGGTCGATCGCGACCCCGAGTCGGAGGTCGGCTACTTCATGATCAATTGCGCTCACCCGACACACTTCGAGGCCGTGATCGAGGCCGGTGGGCCGTGGCTCGAACGCGTCCACGGCCTGCGTGCCAACGCTTCCCGGATGAGTCACGCCGAGCTCGACCAGGCGACCGAGCTCGATGACGGCGACCCGGACGATCTGGCTGCCCGCTACGTCGAATTGCGCGAGCGGATGCCGAATCTGAACGTGCTCGGAGGATGCTGCGGCACCGACCACCGCCACGTGGCCCGGATCTGCGCCGCTGTCACCTAACGCGAGCTAGCGCTTCACCCGGATCGTCTTCGAAGTCGCCTCGCCGCACTTCGCGCTGGCCGGCGGCGCGGATTCCGGCGCTTGGGCGAAGTAGCGGCCCGGCTTGAGGCCCTTGGCGACCGAGTACTTGCCGGCATCGTTCGTCGTTGCCGCGGCGAATCGCCCGGTCTTTCCCTTGGACGTCCGGAGGATTCGGACCTTCTGGCCGGCGAGGCATTGCGGGGCGTCGCGCCCTTGTTTGATCGTGATCGCGCCCTTGAAGCCCTTACGTCCGGCCTTCGCCCGGATGCTTACGCCGCGTGGGAACACGGTGCTGAGACCGATGTTGTCGAGGTCGGTCGTCTCGCCGGCGCCGTAGCCGGCGTCGACGAGGATGATCGGGTCGAGGGCGAGGAAGCGCCGCAGCCGGCCGGAGTCGAGCCGGTGGCCGGAGTCGTCGTACCAGCCCGCCGAGGCGCGAAGCGGGAACGAATAGTGCCGCCACGCCCCCGACATCGGCTCGGCGGCGGTTGAGCTGATCGAGCCGAACGACGAGTAGTCGGGGTCGGCGAGCCGGACGGTCGGGGTCGCGGCGGTCGCCGTCGACCGCATGTCAGCGACGATCCGCGCCTTGTCGAAGTAGCGCGAAAGATGGGCGACGTAGCCGGCATCGCCGAACGCTGCGTCCGTCTCCGCGCCGGAGCTCTTGTGGCTGATGTAGCCGCCCGGGTTGCCGCCGGTGGCGAGCCAGTCGGCCGGGCCGATCGCTCCGCCTTCGTACAGCGACCAGCCGGCGTCGCCGGAGTCGAAGTCGTCGGTCAGATCCGGCGGCATCGCCGCGGCGGCGCTCGCCAGCCAGAGCACGACGAGGACCACCAGCCCCGCTGCCTCCGTGTTGCGCAGTCCCAGTGCTCCCAGCCGCCGCTGCTGTCTGGTCCCCCTCATCGGCGGCGACTATAACCCCGGGAGGGGACCGCGAGCAACCCCTAGACGCGGAGCGCGGCCTCGACCACCCGGGCGCAGCGGCGGCCCTCGGCGATCGCTGTGACGACGAGCGAAGCGCCGACGCGGACGTCGCCGGCCGCGTAGACGCGATCGACGGAAGTGGTGAACGTGCCGGCCTTGACGTTGCCGCTGCGGTCGAGGTCGACGCCGAGACCCTCGAGGAGACCCTCGTGCTCGGGGTTGGTGAACCCGACGGCGATCAGGACGAGGTCCGTTTCGATCGCGAACTCGCTGCCCTCGACGCCGACGAGCGTCCGCGACGACTCGCCGGTCACCTCGCGGGCGAGCAGCCGCGTGACCTTGCCGTCCTCGCCCTCCATCCCCAGCACCTGGCGGCCGAAGCGGCGCTCGCCGCCCTCCTCCAGGGCGTAGGTGGTGACGAGGCGGCGCGGCTGAATCGGCCACGGAGTGTTCGGGTAGCGGCCGCCGGCGGGAACCTCGGGGTAGACGTCGAGCAGGAGGACGTCGGCGGCTCCCTCGCGCAGCGCGTTCGAGACGCAGTCCATGCCGGTGTCGCCGCCGCCGATGACGACGACGCGCTTGCCGGCGGCGCTGATCTCCCGCTCGGCGTGCTTGGCGACGCGGCCCTGCGACTCCGCGACCCAGCGGTTGCGGCCGTAGAGGTATTCCATGGCGAAGTGGACGCCGTCGAGCTCGCGGCCGGGGACGTCGAGGTCGCGCTCGACCCGCGAGCCGGTGGCGAGGACGACAGCGTCGAACTTGCCGCGCAGGCGCTCGACGCTGAGGTCGCGCCCGACGTCGACGTCGCAGACGAACTCGATGCCCTCCTCTTCGAGGATCGCGATCCGCCGGTCGATCATCCACTTCTCGAGCTTGGCGTCGGGGACGCCGAAGCGGAGCAGGCCGCCCGGCGCTTCGTCGCGCTCGTAGACGGTGACGATGTGGCCGACCTTGTTGAGCTCGTCGGCGGCGGCCATCCCGGCCGGGCCGGAGCCGACGACGGCGACGTGGCGCCCGGTCCGCACCGGCGGCGGGTTGGCGACGACCCAGCCCTGCTTGAAGGCGTTGTCGATCGTCCAGTACTCGATCTGCTTGATCATCACCGGGTCGTCGTCGATGTCGAGGACGCAGGCGGACTCGCAGGGAGCCGGGCAGATCAGCCCCGTGAACTCGGGGAAGTTGTTGGTCGCGTGGAGTTGGTCGATCGCGCCCTTCCAGTCGCCGACGCGCGCGAGGTCGTTCCAGTCCGGGATCAGGTTGCCGAGCGGGCAGGCGTTGTTGCAGAAGGGGACACCGCAGTCCATGCAGCGGGAGGCCTGGTGCTTGAGCTCGTCCTCGGGAAGCGTCTGGTAGATCTCGCCGTAGTCGTTCACGCGCTCGCGCGGCGACCGCTCGGGCGCGGGCACGCGATGTACTTCCATGAATCCGCGCGGGTTCGCCATCGGTCAGGCCAGGTTGATGGTGCGGCCCTTGGCGGGCGGTGCGGTGTGGGCGAGGGCGGCGCGGAAGCCCGGAGGGATGACGACGACGAACTCGCTCGCAGCCTCGTCCCAGCGGTCGAGCAGCCCCGCTGCGACCGTCGATCCGGTCCGCTGCTGGTGCTCGGTGACGAGGTTGTGGAGGAAGCGGTTGCCGTCGGGGTGGACGGGTTCGAGCTCGACCATCCCCATGTTGCACTTCGGGGGGAACTCGTCCTTGGGGTCCCAGATGCAGGCGATGCCGCCGCTCATGCCGGCGGCGAAGTTCCGTCCCGTCGGGCCGAGGATGACGACGCAGCCGCCGGTCATGTACTCGCACCCGTGCTCGCCGATGCCCTCGACGACGGCGAGGGCGCCCGAGTTGCGGACGGCGAACCGCTCGCCGGCGAGGCCGCGGAAGAACGCCTTGCCCGCGGTCGCGCCGTAGAGGGCGACGTTGCCGGCGATCACGTTGCGCTCGGCCCTGTAGCCGGCGCCCGGGCCCGGGCGGACGGCGAGGACTCCGCCGGAGAGGCCCTTGCCGGCGTAGTCGTTGACGTCGCCGGCGACGTTGATCGTCACCCCGGGAGCGAGCCAGGCGCCCGCGGTCTGACCGGCCGAGCCGGTCAGGTCGAACTCGATCGTGTCCTCGGGAAGTCCCTCGGGACCGCGGGCGACGACCAGCGCGTTCGAGACGCGACCGCCGACGGCGAGGTCGATGTTGGTGACGCTGGTGGAGTAGCTGACCTTCTCGCCGTTCTCGATCGCCGGTCGCGCCGGGCCGAGCAGCTTGCGCTCGTCGAACGATTGACCGACGGGATGCTCCTTGGCGTCGCCGGGGACGAAACCGCGTGGGGCGTCGACGGCCTGGGCCGGCACGGCGAGCAGCGGCGCGAGGTCGAGCGAGCTCGCCTTCCAGTGCTCGATCGCGTGGTCCTGGGCGAGCAGCTCGGTCCGGCCGACGAGGTCGGAGAAGCGGCGGACGCCGAGCGAGGCCATCAGTTGCCGGGCCTCCTCGGCGACGAGCAGCATGTAGCGGACGACGTGCTCGGGCTTGCCGGAGAAGCGGGCGCGGAGCTCGGGGTCCTGGGTCGCCACGCCGACCGGGCACGTGTTCAGGTGGCAGACGCGCATCATGATGCAGCCGGTCGCGATCAGGGGGGCGGTGGAGAGGCCGATCTCGTCGGCGCCGAGGAGCGCGCCGATCACGACGTCGCGGCCGGTCCGCATCTGACCGTCGGTCTGGAGGATGACCCGGGTCCGCAGGCCGCTGTCGAGAAGGGCCTGCTGGGTCTCGGCGATCCCCATCTCCCAGGGGGCGCCGGCGCCCTGGATGGACGAGAGCGGCGACGCGCCGGTGCCGCCGTCGTGGCCGGCGATCACGACGTGATCGGCGCCGGCCTTCACGACTCCGACGGCGACCGTCCCGACGCCGGACTCCGCGGCGAGCTTGACCGAGACGCCTGCCGTCGGGTTGGCGGCGCGGAGGTCGTAGATCAGCTGCTTGAGGTCTTCGATCGAGTAGATGTCGTGGTGAGGCGGAGGGGAGATCAGCTCGGTGCCCGGCAGCGCGTAGCGGAGCGCGCCGATGTAGGCGTCGACCTTGTGGCCGGGAAGCTGCCCACCCTCGCCGGGCTTCGCGCCCTGGGCGATCTTGATCTGGATCTGGTCCGCTCGCGAGAGGTATTCGACGTCGACGCCGAAGCGGCCGGATGCGACCTGGCGGATCCGCGATCGGCGCCGGTCGCCGTTCGGGTCGGGCGTGTTGCGGCGACGGTCCTCGCCGCCCTCGCCGCTGTTCGACCAGCCGCCGAGGCGGTTCATCGCGATCGCCAGCGTCTCGTGGGCCTCGGGGGAGAGGGCACCGAGGCTCATCGCTCCGGTCGAGAACCGCTTGACGATCTCCGCCGCCGGCTCGACCTCGTCGAGCGGCACCGGCTCGGCCGCCGCGTTGAAGCGAAAGAGGCCGCGGAGCAGGGCGTGGGAGGCGTTCTCCTCGTTGACCCGGCGGCTGAAGTCGTCGTAGGACTCCTGGCCGTCGCCGTTCTCGGAGCGCGTCGCCCGCTGCAGCGAGGCGATCGTCTCCGGGTCCCACATGTGCTTTTCGCCGTCGCGACGCCAGCGGTAGACGCCGCCCTGCGGCAGGAGCTTCTCGCTGGCGGCGGCGAGGCGCGCCTCCTCGACGTGCTCGGGGAGAGCCATGCCGTGGGCGGCGGGGTAGGCGCGGGCGTGGCGGTCGAGGGCCTCGCGGGCGATCTCGCCGAGGCCGATGCCGCCGAGGCGCGATGGGGTGCCGGTGAAGTGGGTCGCGACGACGTCCTCGTCGATCCCGACGATTTCGAAGATCTGCGCGCCGCGGTAGGAGCGGATGGTCGCGATCCCGATCTTCGAGAGGATCTTCAGGAGGCCCTTGCTGATCCCGGCGATCGCGAGCTCGTTGGCGTCGGCGAGCGGCCCGTCGAGGCCGACGGTCGGCTCGTCGAGCATCGTCATCGTCTCGAGCATCAGGTACGGGTTGATCGCGGTCGCCCCGTAGCCGATCAGCGCTGCGAGGTGGTGGATCTCCCGCGGCTCGCCGGACTCGACGACGAGCGCGGCGCGGAGGCGTGTGCCCTCGAGGGTTAGGGCGTGATGGACGGTCGAGCAGGCGAGGAGCGAGGGGATCGGCACCCGCTCGGCGCTCACCGGGCGATCGCTGAGGACGAGCAGAGTCGTGTCGCCGGCGACTGCCTCGACGGCCTGCGCGCGGATCCGGTCGAGGGCGGCGTCGAGGCCCTCCTCGCCGTCGTCGAGCGACCAGGTGATGTCGATGGTCGTGCTGTTGAGCGCGTTGTGAGGGTTGCGGCGCAGCCGCTCGAGCTCGAAGTCGGTGAGGATCGGCTGGGCGAGCTCGACGTGGTTGACGACCTGCGGCTCCTCGCTGAGCAGGTTGCCCTGCGGCCCGATGTCGGTGCGCAGGCTCATCACGCACTGCTCGCGGACGGAGTCGATCGCTGGGTTGGTCACCTGGGCGAAGCGCTGCTTGAAGTAGCTGTAGAGCGAGGGCCGGTAGTCGGAGAAGACGGCGAGGGCGAGGTCGTTGCCCATCGAGCCGGTCGGCTCGCGGCCGTCGCGGAGCAGCGGCGCGAGCAGCGTCCGCAGATCCTCCTGGGTGTAGCCGAACGCGAGCTGGCGCTTCAGCAGCGGCTCGACGGGCTGAATGGTCGCCATCGGATCGGGGAGCTGGCGGACGCCGAGCTTGCCCTCCGCGTACCACTCGCCGTAGGGAGCCGAGGAAGCGACCGACAGCTCCGGCTCACCGTCGGTGCGGACGAGGCCGGTCTCCAGATCGACGACGAATAGCTGGGCGGGGTGGAGGCGGCCCATCCGCGCGATCTTGGCCGGGGTCGTCGTGAAGATCCCCGACTCGGAGCCGAGGCAGACCCAGCCGTCGCGGGTGATCATCCAGCGGCCCGGGCGCAGGCCGTTGCGGTCGAGCATCGCGCCGAGGGTGTGCCCGTCGCAGAAGGCGATGCCGGCGGGACCGTCCCAGGGTTCGACGAGACGGGAGTGGTAGCGGTAGAAGCCCTCGAGCTCGGCCGGCACGTCGTCGCGGTCCTCCCAGGAGGCCGGGATCATCATCATCATCGCGTGGTGCGGCGTCCGCCCGCCGAGCACCATCAGCTCGAAGGCGCGGTCGAATGCGGCGGAGTCGGAGACCCCTTCGTCGATCAGCGGCAGGCAGTCGGCGAGGTCGTCACCGAACGCATCCGAAGACAGGACCGCTTCGCGGGCCCGCATCCAGTTGACGTTGCCGCGGACGGTGTTGATCTCGCCGTTGTGGGCGATCATCCGCAGCGGCTGGGCGAGCTCCCAGCTCGGCGCGGTGTTGGTCGAGAAGCGCGAGTGGACGATCGCGAACGTGCTGCGCAGCGACAGGTCGCGGAGATCGGGGAAGAACTGCGGCAGCTGCGGCGCCGTCAGCATCCCCTTGTAGACGATCGTCCGGCAGGACATGCTCGGGAAGAAGACGTCGGAGCCGAACTCGTGCTCGGCCCGGCGCCTGACCACGAACAGGCTCCGGTCGAAGGAGGCCTCGTCGGAGACGTGGTCGCCGGCGGCGATGAAGAGCTGGCTGATCTGCGGCGCACACTCGCGGGCGAGTTCGCCGCAGGAGGTCTCGTCGACCGGCACCTGCCGCCAGCCGATCGGGGTGTGCCCGGCCTCGGCGACGAGTTCGGCGATCCGGCGGCGGATCCGCTCGGTGCCGCCCGCCGGGTCACGGCGCATGAAGCACATCGCCACGGCGAGCTTGCCGGGGCCGGGGAGGACGACGGGCTCGGTGTCGATCTCCGCCGTCCGCGAGCGGAAGAACTCGTGCGGCAGCCCGAACATGATCCCGGCGCCGTCGCCGGTCGATTCGTCGGCGCCGGCGGCGCCGCGATGCTCGAGGCGGTCGAGGGCGACGAGTGCCCGGTCGATCGTCTCGTGGATCGCCTGCCCGTCGAGGCGGGCGACGCAGGCGACGCCGCAGCCGTCATGGAAGAACGAGGGATCGTGAATGCCGCCGAACCCTTCCTCGCGGAGGTCGGGAGCGGTGGGAAAGCTGGTGTTGTCTTTGTGAGTCATGAAAGGGCACCGCGCGGGCGCGGAGAGATGCCGACCGGACGCGTGCGACCCCTTGGCAGCCCGGGTCGGGGACCGCACGGCGGCCCCGAAAGGGTACGGCAACCCGCATCGAGCCGTCGGAAATCGGAGACAAAATCCGCGATCCCGGTTTAGCCGCTGGGACAAACATCCTTTGCGGATGCGGGCCTACCGTGTGAGCATGAATGTCACGATGGCCGTGCCAGCACCCGCCTCGGTGAGCGGACCGTTCGGATCCGGCGCGTTCGACGAGCGCGCCGCCGCCCCGGCCGCCTACGAGCGCTTCCTCGGGCACTGGGACGAAGCCGGGCTCGCCGGCGAGCGCGATCGGCTCACGGCGCGCCTCGACCGGGAGGGTGTCCGGTTCGGCTCGTCGCCGTTCATCGTCGACGTCGTACCGCGGATCATCGGGGCCGACGACTGGGACCGGCTCGCGGCCGGGCTCGCCCAGCGGGTCAGGGCGCTGAACGCGTTCCTCGCCGACGTCTACGGCGAGCGGCGCATCGTCGCGGCCGGGGTGGTTCCCGGCCGCGTGATCGACGAGGCCGACCGCTATGAGCCGGCGCTGGCAGGGGACGGGTGCGGCCGTCGCCGCCCACGTCGCCGGCCCGGATCTCGTCCGCGCTCCCGACGGCTCCTTCCTCGTCCTCGAGGACAACATGCGGGCACCCTCGGGGCTGGCCTACCTGCTCGCCGCCCGCCGGCGGCCTCGAGCCGCTCGCCGCCGAGTGCGGGCTCGAACCGCGGTCGCTCGATCCCGCGGTCGGCGCGCTGGCGGCCGCGCTCGCGTCCGCGGCGCCGGCCGGCGTGGAGCGGCCCCGCGATCGTGCTCCTCAACGACGGCCCCGACGCCGGGCGCGGCGTACGAGCACGCCGACCTCGCGGCTCGGATCGGGATGACGGTCGCTTCGGTCGGCGACCTCGAGCGCCGTGGCGACCGTCTCCTCTACGCCGGTGAGCCCGTCGACGTCGTCTACCGGCGCGTCGACGACGAGCGCCTGACCGACTCCGACGGCGCGTGCGACGGAGCTCGGCGAGCTGCTGACGGCCCCGCTGCTCGCCGGGACGCTCGGCTGCGTCAACTCACCGGGCAGCGGCGTCGCCGACGACAAGGCCGTCCACGTCTACGTCGAGGGGATGATCCGCTTCTACCTCGGCGAGGAGCCGCTGCTTCGTTCGGTGCCGGGGTACGACCTCGGCGATCCGGCGCAGCTCGAGCGGGCGCTGCCGCGGCTCGCCGAGCTCGTCGATCAAGCCGCGCTCGGAGTTCGGCGGCCGCGGCGTCACGATCGGCCCGCTCGCGACGGGCCGCCGAGCTCGAGGCGGTGGCGGCCGAGGTCAGGCGCTCGCCGGCGGCCTGGGTCGCCCAGGAGCCGGTCGCTCTGTCGACCCATCCGACCGTCACTCCGGCGGGCATCGGAGAGCGTCACGTCGACCTGCGACCGTTCGTCGTCACCGCGGGTGAGTCCGTGACCGTGGCTGCCGGCGGTCTCACCAGGTTCGCCCGCGGGCGAGGGAGAGATGGTCGTCAACAGCGGGCGTGGAGGAGGAGCGAAGGACACGTGGGTTCTCTGAGCGGATCGGCCACCGGTGACGGCAACGCGGCGCAGCTGCCCGCTGATCGGCGTGACGACCTCGGAGGTGCGCAAGGCCGAGACGGTCGAGCCGACCCCGGAGGGCGAGCCGCCGCGTGCACGAGATGGCGCTCGGCCTCACCTATCTGAGGGCGATCGAGGCGACGGGCGGGATGCCGGTCGTGATCCCGCCGCTGCGGATCGAGACTGATCGAGCCGCTGCTCGACCAGCTCGCGGGCATCTGCCTGTCCGGCGGCCCCGACCTCCACCCGGACGCCTACGGCCAGGAGCCGGACGAGCACCTCGGCCCGACCGAGCCCGACCTCGACCGCTTCGAGCTCGCGATCGCGAGCGCCGCCGACCAGCGCGACATGCCGATCCTCGCGATCTGCCGCGGGACCCAGGCGCTCAACGTCGTCCGCGGCGGGACCCTCGTCCAGCACCTTCCCGATCGTCCACCCGGCGCGAGGCCGTGCCGCACCGCCAGGGGATCCCGGGCAACGAGCCGTCCCACCCGGTCGACGATCGATCCCGGCAGCCGGCTCGCGGCGACGGTCGGCGCGAACGCGACCGGCGTCAACTCGTTCCACCACCAGGCGATCGACCGGCTCGGCCGCGACCTCGTCGCGACAGCGTGGGCCGACGGACGGCACGGTCGAGGCGGTCGAGGATCCGGTCGCGCGCTTCCTGCTCGGGGTGCAGTGGCACGCAGAGCTGCTGGTCGACCGTCCCGAGGAGCAGGCGCTCTTCCGCGGGTTCGTCGAAGCCGCCGCGGGTTCAAGCGGCCGCTTAGCGGGGAAGACGGTGACATGAACGAGAGCGCCGAGCGCGTCGAGCCCGCCTGGGCCGGATTGGGCGGGCGGGCATGCGCTCGGCCCCTACACGCTCGGGGTCGAGGAGGAGGCGATGCTCCTCGACCCGCGCACCTGGGCGCTCGCCCACCGGATCGACGAGCTGCTGCCGCGCCTCCCGGCCGACGTCCAGCACGAAGGTGTCGGCCGAGACCCACGGCTCGGCATTCGAGGTGCAGACCGGGGTGGCGCCGACGGTCGCCGAGGCCGTCGACGAGATCCGCGCCCTCCGCAAGGAGCTCGAGCGCACCCTTGCGACACTCGGCCTGCGCGCCGCCGTCTCGGGCACCCACCCGTTCGCGATCTGGCAGGAGATCGCCGTCTCCGGCGGCGAGCGCTACCAGTTCGTCTACGGCTCGATGCGCGAGCTCGCCCGCCGCGAGCCGACCTTCGCCCTCCATGTCCACGTCGGCGTCCCCGACCCCGAGACCGCGATCCGCGTCAACGACCGGATGCGCGTCCACCTCCCGCTGCTCCTCGCCCTCTCCGCCAACTCGCCCTTCTGGCAGGGCCGCGACTCCGGCCTCGCCTCGGCCCGCACCCCGCTCTTTCAGGCCTTTCCCCGGGTCGGCGTGCCCCGCGCCTTCGGCGACTACGAGACCTACGTCGAGACCGTCGACCTGCTGATCCGCACCGGCGCCGTCCCCGAGTCGACCTTCCTCTGGTGGGACGTCCGCCCCCAGCCCGCCCTCGGCACCGATCGAGGTCCGGGTCATGGACGCCCAGACCCGCTGCGACGACACCGCCGCCCTCGTCGCCCTCGTCGCCTCGCTGGTCAAGCTGGAGGCCGAGGAGGGCTTCGCCACCGACGGCGCGATCGCCGCCCAGGAGGTCATCTCCGAGAACCGCTTCCTCGCCGCCCGCGACGGCGTCGACGCCGAGCTCATCGACCCCGACCTCGAGACCCGCATCCCGGTCGCCCGACCTCGTCTCGACGACCTCCTCGAGGCCTGCCGCCCGCACGCCGCAGGACCTCGGCTGCGCCGACGAGCTCGGGTCGCTCACCGACCTCGTCGCGCGACCCGCCCGCAAGCGCCAGATCGAGACCGCCCGCGACGCCCCGTCGCTCGGCCGCCTGGTCGAGCGCCTGAGCGACCGCTTCGCCGAGTAGTTCTGGGCAGGGAGGGGGGCCGGTGGCGGGTGCTTCATCCGGGCCGCGAATGACAATCCGTACACGCTGGGGCATGTACAACTTGCCATTGAGGCCTCAGGTCAGCCGCGGCCCCCGATCAGCTTCCGTCCGGACCCCCTTCGCTGCCCAACCCCTCGGCCGAACAGCCCACCGGTCCCCCCGGCCAAACTCCCGCCCGCCGCCGCCCCTCTCAGCCCACTCCCAGCCAACTCCCGCATGGCTCCCAACCGCCGGCGGTTCGATGGCTCCTCGCAAGCCACCGAAAGGAACCTCAAACCGTGTTCTACCTCCGCTACCTGGGTGCCGAGCTGCGGCGCCGCAAGGGACGCACCGTGCTCACCGCCTCGTGCCTGGCGTTCGGCGTCGGCCTCGTCGTCGCGGTGACCTCGCTGTCGGCCGGTCTCGACGACGCGCAGTCGAAGGTGCTCGACCCGCTGACCGGCGTCGGTACCGAGATGTCGGTGACCCGGCCGATGCAGATCGAGGAGGGCGGACCGCCGCCCGACGCCGGCGGAGGGCCGATCGGCCTCGACGATCTCGGCAAGGCCGGTGAGAAGTTCGACACCTACCAGTACGTCTCGACCGACACCAGCTTCGCCGCCTCCAAGCAGCGGCAGGTCGCGGCCGTCGACGGCGTCGATGCGACGGCAGCCGGCCTGACGCTCAACGTCGCCCACATCTCCGGCAAGGTCCCCGAGCAGAGCGCCGCCGACCCGGCCGCCACGCCGACCGGGGCGGCACCGCCGAGCGGCTCGACAGGGGCTCCCGACTCGATCAACTTCGAGACGACGACCGTCAGCGGCGTCGACACCTCCAACCGCGACCTCGGTCTGCTGACGTCGTCACAGATCACCGACGGCGCCTATCTCGCCGGCGCCGACGAGGCGGTCGTCTCGCAGTCGTACGCGACCCAGGAGGACCTCGCGGTCGGCGACACCGTCGACGTCGGCGGCAAGAGCTTCGACGTCGTCGGCATCTCGAGCGGCGCGGTCGGCGGCCAGTCCTCCGACGTCTACGTCGAGCTCGGCACGCTGCAGCGGCTCGCCGACCTCCAGGGCCGGGTCAACACCATCCAGGTCCAGGCGGCGAGCGCCGACGAGGTCGATGCCGTCTCCGATCGGATCGAGAGCGCGTTCTCGGGCTCCGAGGTGACCACGGCATCCGACGTCGCCGACCAGGTCAGCGGCTCGCTCGTCGACGCCAAGAACCTGTCCGGCAAGCTCGGGACCGCCCTGGCGATCGTCGCCCTGCTCGGCGCGTTCGGGATCACCACGCTCGTCACACTCTCGTCGATCAACAAGCGGACCCGCGAGCTCGGGACGCTGAAGGCAATCGGCTGGCGCCAGTGGCTGGTCGTGCGGCAGGTCGCCGGCGAATCCGTCGCCCAGGGTCTGCTCGGCGGGATCGGCGGCGCCGTCCTCGGCATCGCCGCCGCGGCGGCGATCGGCGCGGCCGGCATCAGCCTCGACGCGACCGTTGCATCGACGAGCACGCTGCCCGGTCCTCCCGGCGGCACCCCCCCCGGCGCGGGGCCGGCGCTCGACTCGGCCGCGAGCGCAGTGAGCACGGTCACCCTCGGGGCCCCGGTCAGCGCCGGGATGCTCCTGCTCGCGATCGGCCTGGCGGTACTCGGCGGCCTCGTCGCGGGAACGATCGGCGGCATGCGGACGGCCCGCCTGCGACCGGCCGAGGCGCTGAGGAGCCTCGGATGAGCGGCGCGAGAAACGACATCAACAACGAAACGGGGAGCGACATGAACCAGAACGGAAGCGCCGGCGAACGGGCCCTCTACAGGCTCGAGGCGGTGAGTAAGGTCTACGGGAGCGGCAGCGCCGCGGTCTACGCGCTGGACGGCGTCGACCTCGAGATCGGCCTCGGTGACTTCACCGTGATCGTCGGCTCTTCGGGGTCGGGCAAGTCGACGCTGCTGCAGCTGCTCGGCGGGCTCGACCGTCCGTCGGCCGGCCGCCTCGAGCTCGAGGGCACCGACCTCGCGCGGGCCGGCGACCCGGCCCTAGCCGAGATCCGGCTTCGCACGGTGGGGTTCGTGTTCCAGCAGTTCAACCTGATCCCGACGCTGACGGCGGGCGAGAACGTCGAGCTGGCGGCGGCGCCGACCGGGATCGACGCCGCGACGCGGTCGCGGCGCGCCATCGAGATGCTCGACCGGGTCGGGCTCGCCGAACGCCGCGGTCACCTGCCGTCCGAGCTCTCCGGCGGTGAGCAGCAACGGGTCGCGATCGCACGGGCGCTCGTCAACGAGCCGGACGTGCTGCTCGCCGACGAGCCGACCGGCAACCTCGACTCGGCGACCGGTGGCCAGATACTCGGCCTCCTCCGCGAGCTCTGGCGGGAGACCGGCATGTCGGTCGTGCTGATCACTCACGACCCGGCGATCGCCGCTGACGCGCCGCGGGTCGTGCGGCTGGCCGATGGGCGGGTCGCCGGGGACGATCGCGAGCCGATCGCCACGATCGCACCCGGACGGTGATCGGTCGCCGGCTCTCAGGAAACTCCAAGGAAAGTCAGCGATCATCGACCGATGGCCGATGCGGAAGCGAAGGCGGGCGCGCGGATCCTCGTCGTCGACGACGAGGAGAGCATCTCGGAGCTGCTCTCGATGGCGCTCCGCTACGAGGGTTTCGAGGTCGTCGCGGCGGCCGACGGCAGAACGGCACTGGAGCGTTTCGACGACTTCCGCCCGCACCTCCTCGTCCTCGACGTGATGATGCCGGGCATCGACGGCTTCGAGGTCGCGAAGCGGCTCGCCGATCGGCGCGAGGACGTCCCGATTATCTTCCTCACCGCCCGCGACACGACCGGGGACAAGGTGCGCGGCCTCACGCTCGGCGGCGACGACTACGTCACGAAGCCGTTCAGCGTCGAGGAGCTCGTCGCGCGGATCCGGACGATCCTGCGCCGGACCGGGATGTCGGAGCAGGAGAGCCGCCTCGTCTTCGACGCGATCGAGCTCGACGAGGACACCCGCGAGGTCTTCCGTGACGGCGAGCCGGTCGACCTCACCGACACTGAGTTCCGGCTGCTCCGCTATCTGATGCTGAATCCGCGCCGGGCGCTGACCCGCGCCCAGATCCTCGACCACGTCTGGCGTTACGACTTCGGCGGCGACGGCCGCGTCCTCGAGACCTACATCAGCTACCTGCGCCGCAAGGTTGACCGCCGCGACCGGCCGCTGATCCACACCGTTCGCGGCGTCGGTTACTCGCTGCGCCTGCCGAGGTCCTGAGCCGATGTCGCTGAGCCGCCGACTCGTCCTGATCCTCGTCGCGATGGCAGCGCTCGGCCTGCTCACGCTCTCAGTCGTCTCCTACCTGGCGCTGCGCTCGTACCTGTCCGACCGCGTCGACCAGCAGGCCCGGGATGCCGTCCCCCTCGTCGTCCGCTCGCTCGGCTCGGGGCTGCCCGGCGTTCCGACGCCGGACCTGCCGCCGATGATGGACGGCAACGGGCCCGAGGGAGGGCCGATCGGGCCGCAGCTGCCACCCGGTACCTACGGCCAGATCCGCGACGCCGGCGGTGCCGTCGTCGCCTCGGGAATCGTCAGCGGCGACGACTCGCTCCCGGCGCCCGAGCTGCCCGGCGAGCTGCCGACGGCGAGCGGAGTCGGAGGCGGCGAGCCGTTCGATGCCGCCTCCGACGGCTCCGGCTCCGGCTTCCGCGTCGTCACCGAGACGGGGCCGGGCGGCGAGGTCGCCGTCGTCGCGATTCCGCTGACCGACCTCGACGCGACGCTCGGCCGCCTCCGCACGATCGAGCTGCTCGTCTCCATGGCGATCCTCGCCGCACTCGCTGCGCTCAGCTTCTGGGCGGTCCGGGTCGGCCTGCGGCCGCTCGCCCGGATCGAGGAGACGGCGGGTGAGATCGCCGCCGGCGACATGTCCCACCGCGTCGAGGACGTCGACGAGCGGACCGAGGTCGGCCGCCTCGGGATCGCCTTCAACTCGATGCTCACCCGGCTCGAGGGCGTGTTCGCCGACCAGCGCGCCAGCGAGGAACGGCTGCGGACCTTCCTCGCCGACGCCTCGCACGAGCTGCGCACGCCGTTGAGCTCGATCCGCGGCTACTCGGAGCTGTTCCGGCTCGGGGCGAGCGCCGACCCGGCGGACCTCGAGCGCTCGATGCGGCGGATCGAGGAGGAGTCGGAGCGGATGAGCGGGCTGGTCGACGATCTCCTCACCCTCGCCCGCCTCGACGAGGTCCGCGACGCCCGCCGCGAGCCCGTCGACCTCGCCATCCTCGCCGCCGATGCATGCGCCGACGGTCGCATCGCTGCGCCCGGGCGAGCGATCGAGCTGAGCTCCGACGGTCCGACGGCGGTCAGCGGCGACCCCGACCAGCTCCGGCAGCTGATCGCGAACCTGATCGGCAACGCGATCTCACATGGCGACGGGGCCATCGAGGTCGAGGTCCGCGCTGAGGCGGACCGCATGGTCCTCGGCGTCCGCGACCACGGTCCCGGTCTGCCCGGCGAGGCCGCCGACGGCAAGGTCTTCGAGCGGTTCTGGCGTGCCGGCGAGGCGCGGAGCCGGGCGAGCGGTGGGGCCGGCCTGGGACTTGCGATCGTCGCCGAGGTCGCCGCCGCGCACGGCGGCTCCGCCACCGCGGCGAACGCCCCCGGCGGCGGGGCGATCTTCGAGGTGACGCTGCCTACGCCCGTCTAGCTTCGAGCAGGCGACGGAGGAACTTCTGCGTGTTCGGGTCCTGAGGATCCTCGAGGACCTGCTCGGGAGGACCGACCTCGACGAGGCGCCCCTCGTGGAGGAAGCCGACGACGTCGGCGACCTCGCGGGCGAAGCTCATCTCGTGGGTCGCGATCAGCATCGTCACGCCCTCCTCCTTCAGGTCGCGGACCGCCCGCAGCACCTCGCCTACGAGCTCGGGGTCGAGCGCGCTCGTCACCTCGTCGAGCAGCATTGCCCGCGGCCGGGCGGCGAACGCGCGCGCGATCGCGACCCGCTGCTGCTGACCGCCGGAGAGGTTCGACGAGCTCTCGAGCTCGCGGCCCTCGAGGCCGAAGCGGGCGAGCATCGCCCGGCCGGCCTCCTCGGCCTCGGCCTTCGACATCGCCGACGCCCGCCGCATCCCGAGCGTGACGTTGTCGATGACGTTCAGGTGCGGGAAGAGGTTGTAGGCCTGGAAGACGAAGCCGAGCTTGCGGCGCACCTCGACCGGGTCGACCGACGGGTCGGTGATCACGTCGCCGTCGAGGAAGATGTCGCCGTCGTCGATCTCGATCAGCAGGTCGACGCAGCGCAGGAGGGTCGACTTGCCTGAGCCCGAGGCGCCGATCAGCGCCACCGCCTGGTGCTCCTCGACGGCGAGGTCGATCCCTTTCAGGACCTCGCGCTCGCCGAACGACTTGGTGATCCCGGCGATCTCGATGACCGGAGCGCTCATCGGACCCGGCCCCTGTCCCAGCGATCGAGCATTCGCGCCAGCGGGATCGTCACCGCTAGGTAGAGCAGCGCCGCGCAGAGCAGCGGCGTGTAGTTGAAGTCGGTCGACGCCTGGATCTGGGCGATCCGGAACGCCTCGCCGGAGACCCCGATGATCGCGATCAGCGCCACGTCCTTCTGCAGCGAGATGAAGTCGTTGAGCAGCGGCGGCCCGACATTGCGCACCGCCTGGGGAATGACTACGTGGCGCATCGACTGCCGTTCGGTGAGTCCGATGGCCAGCGCCGCGTCGCGCTGCCCGGGGTGGACGGAGCGGAGGCCGGCGCGGTAGACCTCGGAGACGTAGGCGCCGTAGGAGAGCGTCAGGGCGACGCTGCCGAGGAAGATCGGGTCGGTCAGGAGGCCTCGCGGCGGGTCGAGCGCCGGAATTCCGAAGCCGATCAGGTAGACGAGCAGGATCACCGGGATGCCGCGAAACACGTCCGCGTAGACGACCGCGAGCATCCGCAGCGGGAAGAGGGCCGGCAATGTCGTCGCCCGGATCAGCGCGATCGCGAGCCCGAGCACAAGGACGACGAGTTCGACGGCGATGAAGATCCGGATGTCGAGCCAGAAGCCCCTGGCGACGTCGGGGAAGGACTCCTTGAAGACCGTCGCGTTGAAGAACGTGTCGCGAACGTCGGGCCAGCCGCTGCTTGTCAGGATCAGAACGGCGAGGCCGCCGAGGACGACGACCGAGGAGACGATCGCGATCGCGACGCCGCGCCGGTCACGGCGGCGCTTGACCGCCGCGCGCTCAGCTCGCCGGTCGCGTTGCGGCGCTTTCGCCTCCACTACTTCACGAGGCTATTGCAGCTTCGCGACGCCGCCGGCGCTGTTGATCCACTGCTCCTGGATCTTGTCCAGCTCCCCTGAGCTCTGCAGCTCGTCCACGGCGGCCGAGACGCAGGCGGTCAGCGGCGAGTCCTTGGAGAGGAGCGCCCCCCACTCGTCGCCGCCGGGGGCGGGGAACTCGCCGACGATCGCGGCCTCGGGAACCTGGGCGGCGGTCAGATAAAGGGCCGTCGGGGTGTCGACGACCACGGCGTCGACCTGCCCCTGCTTGAGCGCGGAGACGACGTCGTTGGAGTTGTCGAAGACCTGTGGGTCGCTCGACGGCTGGATGACCTCATTGACGGCGTCGAGGCTCGTCGTGCCGATCTGGACGCCGATGTTGGCGTCGGCGAGGTCGGCGATCGAGGTCGCGCCGGCGACGTCGGAGTCCTTGAGCGCCACGACCGCCTGGTCCGCCGTGTAGTACGGGGAGGAGAAGTCGACCTGCTCGGCCCGCTTCGGGGTGATCGAGATCTGGTTGATGTCGAAGTCGAAGTCCTTCGGGCCTGGGGCGTAGGAGGAGTTGAACGGCACGACCGTCCATTCGACCTGGTCGGGGCTGAAGCCGAGCTGGTCGGCGATCGCGTAGGCGGTGGCGCTCTCGAAGCCCTTGCCGTTGGTCGGATCGTTGTCCTCGAAGTAGGGCGGGTAAGCCGGCTTGTCGGTGCCGATCGTGAGCGTCCCCGACGTGACCGTGTCGAGGCTGTCGGGCGTGCAGTCGGCCAGCGACGTCGTCGCTGTCGAGGAATCGCTCGACGTCGAGTCGGAGGAGTCGGAGCTGCCGCATGCGGCGACCACGAAGGCGGCACCGATCATGCACAGGGCGAGCAGGGACTTGAGGATGCGGGACTGGGACACGTTCGACCTCGGTTGGCGCGGGGGGACGCGGACGCGGGAATCCTACGCGGATGGCGGCCATCGGGTACGGCGGCGCCCGTTCCGGAGGTGCCGACCGCACACATCGACGGCGAGTCCTCCTGCGAGACTGCCGGGCGTGCCAGCGGTCCCGGAGAGGAGCTTCGCCGACGCGACCGCGGTGACCGGCCTCGGCGGCGGGCGCTGGCAGGGCGGCATCGCCCGCGAGTGGTTCGGCCCGCCGGGACCCAATGGCGGCTTCATCGCAGCGCTGATGCTGCGGGCGATCCGCGAGCAGATCGGCGACCCGTCCAGGCTGCCGCGTTCCCTGACCCTCCACTACCTGAGGCCCTCGAGGGAGGGTGCTGCCGAGGTCGAGGTGACCGTCGAGCGGGCCGGCGGCTCGGCGAGCGTGTGCTCGGCGCGGCTCGTCCAGGATGGGCAGGCCGTGACGCTGGCTCTCTGCGTGCTCAGCACCGACTACGAGCCGGCGATGAGCTGGGATCCCGAGCCGCCGCCGGCGCCGCAGCCGGAGGAGATCGAGGAGCTCGGGATGGGTCCGGGGGCGCCGCCGCTCTTCGAGCAGCTCGAGACGCGACCGGTCTGGGGAGCGATGCCGTTCACCGGCGGGGACGAGGCGATCACGGGCGGATGGCTGCGATCGCGCGGCGACGGAGAGATGAGCGCCGAGCTCGTCGCTCTATATACGGACGCGTGGTGGCCGGCACCATTCGGCGTGATGACGACCTTCGCTCCGGCGCCGACGCTGGAGCTGACGATCCATTTCCGGGCGAAACCCGATCCGGACGACACCCTGGCGCTGGTCCGGTTCCGGGCGGAGGCCTCGATCGACGGCCTCTTCGACGAGCAGGGCGAGGTCTGGGACCGGAAGGGGCGGCTGCTCGCGCAGTCCCGCCAGCTCGCTCTGCTCAGGCCGCTTCGGCAGTGATCGGCGCGAGCGGCCCCAACACCCCCTGAACGCCGGAAAGCCGGAGGCGGGGAAACGGTCCCCACCTCCGGCGTCGGCGTCCTTCCCCCTGGCTAACTGGTTACTTGACCGTGATCGCGGAGATCCCGACGACGATGCCGCCCTCGAGATCGGTGATCCCGAACGTGTCGTTCAGGAGGCTGGCCGCGTCGCTGGAGAGCTCGACGGTCGTGCCCTCGAGGGTCGCGGTGCCGTCCGAGTTCGTCTTCAGCGGCTCGAGCGTCGAGCCGTCGAGGTCGAACAGGACCGCGTCCGTTGCGGCCTCCTTGCCGTTGACCGAAACGGTGCCGGTCAGCTCGGAGGTGCCCGGGTCGATGACGAAGTCGGTCAGTTCGACCTCGGTCTTGCCGGCCGTCAAGCTCAGGCCGCTGCCCTTGTGGTCGATGACGCCCTGAACGTACGGCCGCACCGACGAGGAGGGGTCGTAGTAGGTGACGTTGCCGCCGGTGATCGGGAAGGAGGCGACGCCGTCCTTGCTGATCTCGGCGCTCCCGACGGGGCCGGGGGTGACCTTGAGCTTGGTCAGTGCGTCGACGAAGCCCGCGTCGAACGTGACCTGGGTGTCGACACCGGTGAGGTTGTCGATCTGGGCGACGGGCTTGACGTCCTCGGCTGAGGTGGCGTCGCTGCTCGTGCTGCTGTCATCGCTGCCGCATGCGGCGACGGCGAATGCCATCGCGGTGACCATCAGGATGACGGCTCCGATGCGGGCGATTGGTGACTTGCGAGTCATAATGGGTTCTGCTCCTTGGTTAGGTGAAGGGTTTGTCCCGTCACCCCACCTCTTCGCAGCGCCTCCCCGATCGGATCACCGGGGATCCGCTTCGGCACGCTTTCGTCACGATTTAGTGTGTCACCGATCTGTGTTAACGTTCGTTGGAGCGCGGGCCTCGCCGGCGCGTCCCCCATGAACCTCACCGAGCAAGGAACACAGGCAGGCCTCAGGGCCCTCAACCGGCTCGCCGGCTCCGAGCTTCTCGACCGGATCGGCCTTCGCGACTTCACCGAGCGGATGGTGAGCTCCGGCACCCGCAACGGCTTCCGCGCGGCCAATGCCGCCGGCCGCAGGTTCGCCGCCGCCCAGAAGCTCACGGCTCCGGCGCGGCAGAAGACGGGCAAGCGCCCGACCTCCTTCGACCTCGATCCGAGCGAAGAGCAGGGGATGATGATCGACGCGTTCGGAGACTTCGCCTCGGCGCGCCTCCGTCCCGCCGCGCAGAAGGCCGACGCCGACTGCGCCGCCCCCGACGAGCTGCTCGCGCAGAGCGCCGAGCTCGGGATCGCCGTCCTCGGCGTCCCCGAGGAGCTCGGCGGCGCCGTCGAGGAGCGGTCGGCCGTGACCTCGACGCTGATCACCGAAGCGCTCGCGGCCGGCGACATGGGCCTGGCGTTCGCGGCCCTCGCCCCGGCGGCGGTCAGCACCGCGCTCGGGCTCTGGGGCGACGCCGACCAGCAGGCCACCTATCTGCCTTCGTTCACCGGTGAGGACGTCCCCGCCGCCGCGCTCGCGATCCACGAGCCGGGCGTCCTCTTCGACCCGTTCGAGCTGAGCACGACGGCACGGCGGTCCGGCGACGCCTTCGTCCTCGACGGCGTCAAGTCGCTCGTCCCCCGGGCCGCCGCCGCCGAGCTCTTCATCGTCGCCGCCGTCACCGAGGACGGCGATCCCGGACTGTTCCTCGTCGAGGCCTCCGAGGCCGGTCTCGGCACCAAGCCCGAGCCCGCGATCGGACTGCGCGCGGCCGGCACGTCCCAGCTCCAGCTCGACGGCGTCAAGATCGCCGAGTCGGCCCGGCTCGGCGACGCATCCGACTACGCGGAGTGCGTCCGCCTCGGCCGCATCGCCTGGTCGGCGATGTCGGTCGGCACCGCCCAGGGCGCACTCGACTTCCTGATCCCCTACGTCAACGAGCGCAAGGCGTTCGGCGAGCCGATCAGTCATCGCCAGGCTGTCGCGTTCAACATGTCCGATCTCGCGATCGAGATCGAGGGCATGCGCCTCGCCACATACCGCGCCGCCTCGCTCGCCGACCAGGGCCGCGACTTCAGCCGCCCGGCGGCCGTCGCCCGTCAGCTCGCCGCGACGAAGGGGATGAAGATCGGCTCCGACGCGGTCGGCCTCCTCGGCGGCCACGGCTACGTCAAGGAGTACCCGGTCGAGCGCTGGTACCGCGACCTCCGTGCCGCCGGCGTGATCGAAGGAGCGCTGCTCGTCTGATGATCAACCTCGAGGTCCCCAAGAAGTTCGAGCCGCTGGTCCAGCAGGCTCACATGGTCGCCACCGAGGTGCTGCGACCGATCTCGCGTAAGTACGACCTCGCCGAGCACGAGTACCCCAAGGAACTCGACATGCTCGCCGCCATGATCGACGGCCTCGACGGCGGCGGCGCCTCCGGCGGCGCCGGCGCGGCCGGCGTCAGCCGCCCGAGCGACAACGGCGACGGCGGCAACCGCAACGGTTCCAACCTCGCATCCGTCCTGACGATCATGGAGATGTGCTGGGGCGACGTCGGCCTCCTCCTGACGATGCCGCGTCAGGGGCTCGGCAACTCGGCGATCGCGGCCGTCGCCGACGACGAGCAGAAGGAGCGCTTCGCCGGCAAGTGGGCGGCGATGGCGATCACCGAGCCTGAGGCGGGCTCCGACTCAGCCGCGATCCGGACGACCGCCATCGTCGACGGCGACGATTACGTCCTCAACGGCGAGAAGATCTACGTCACCTCCGGCGAGCGGGCCGACCTCGTCGTTGTCTGGGCCAGCCTCGATCCCAAGCAGGGTCGTGCGGCGATCAAGTCGTTCGTCGTCGAGCGGTCCAATCCCGGCCTGAAGCTGGATCGCCTCGAGCACAAGCTCGGCATCCGCGCCTCCGACACCGCCGCCTTCATCCTCGACGACTGCCGCGTCCCCAAGGAGAACCTCCTCGGCAGCCCCGACATCGACACGAAGTCCAGCTTCGCCGGCGCGATGAGGACTTTCGACAACACCCGCCCGCTCGTCGCCGCGATGGCCGTCGGCCTCGCCCGCGCGTGCCTGGAGCGGACGACCGACCTGCTCGCCGAGGCCGGCGTCGAGGTCGATCCGGACCGTCCAGCCGTCCGTCAGAGCGCCGCCGCCGCGGAGCTGCTCGCCATGGAGGCCGACTTCGAGGCCGCCCGCCTGCTGACGATGGAAGCCGCCTGGATGGCCGACAACGGCAAGCCGAACTCCCTGCACGCCTCCTACGCGAAGGCCAAGGCCGGCCGGACCTGCGTCGACATCGCGCTGCGCTGCGTCGCCCTCTGCGGCTCCGCCGGGCTGGCCGAGGACGAGCTCCTCGAGAAGTGGGCTCGCGACTCCAAGATCCTCGACATCTTCGAGGGCACCCAGCAGATCCAGCTCCTGATCATCGCCCGTCAGCTCCTCGGGCTGACGTCGGCTCAGCTCAAGTAGGAGCCGTCGTGGCCGCGCCGCGGGAGAACGCCGTGATTCTCGGATCGAACCGGATCCCGTTCGCGCGCTCGAACGGTCCCTACGCTCGCGCGTCCAACCAGGACATGCTCACGACGGCGCTCGACGGTCTCGTCGAGCGGACCGGGATCGCCGGCGAGCGCCTCGGCGAGGTCGCCGGCGGCGCCGTCCTCAAGCACAGCCGCGACTTCAACCTCACCCGCGAGTCGCTGCTCGGAACGCGGATCGCGCCCGAGACGCCCGCCTACGACGTCGGGCAGGCCTGCGGAACCGGGCTCGAGACGGCGATCCTCGTCGCCAACAAGATCGCGCTCGGCCAGGTCGAGTCCGGCATCGCCTGCGGCGTCGACACGACCTCCGATGCTCCGATCGCGATCAACGACGACCTCCGCGAGATCCTCCTCGAGGCGAACTCGGCGCGCTCGAACCTCGACCGCATTCGCGCTCTCGCGAAGGTCCGGCCGGGCCAGCTGATCCCCGAGATCCCGCGCAACTCCGAGCCCCGCACCGGCCTCTCGATGGGCGAGCACACGGCGATCATGGCCAGGGAGTGGGGGATCACCCGCCTCGCGCAGGACGAGCTCACCGCCTCCAGCCACCAGCATCTCGGCGCCGCCTACGAGTCGGGCTTCGAGGACGACCTCGTCAGTCCCTACCTCGGGCTCGAGCGCGATCAGAACCTCCGTCCCGATTCGACCGTCGAGTCGCTCGGCAAGCTCCGGCCCGTCTTCGGCGGCGAGGACGGCACGATGACCGCCGGCAACTCGACGCCGCTCAGCGACGGCGCCTCCGCGGTCCTGCTCGGCACCGAGGAATGGGGGGCGGCCCACGGGCTGACCCCGCTGGCCCGGTTCGTCGACGCCGAGACGGCGGCCGTCGACCACGTCAGCGCCCGCGAGGGCCTGCTGATGGCACCCGCCTACGCGGTCCCGCGGCTGCTCGACAGGCAGGGCCTGAGCCTCCAGGACTTCGACCTCTACGAGATCCACGAGGCCTTCGCCGCCCAGGTGCTGTGCACCCTGGCCGCTTGGGAGGACCCGGTGTTCTGCCGCGAGCGGCTCGGCCGCGACGAGGCGCTCGGTTCGATCGACCGCGACAAGCTCAACGTCCGCGGTGGCTCGCTCGCCGCCGGCCACCCGTTCGCCGCGACCGGCGGCCGCATCGTCGGAAACCTGGCGAAGATGCTCAACGAGCGCGGCGGCGGCCGGGGCCTGATCTCGATCTGCGCGGCCGGCGGCCAGGGCGTCGTCGCGATCCTCGAGGCCTGAGCCGTGGCCGACGCTTACACCCAGATCGTCAACAACCCGCTCGGCGGGTTCGTCGCCAAGAACCTCGGCCTGCCCCAGCCGGTCGACCTCGATCGCTTCGCGCCCGGCTCGCCGCTGATCGACGGGCGTGTCCTCGTCGGCTCCGCCCCGGGCGGTCGCTGCGGACCGGCGATCGCGGCGGTGCTCGCCGCCTCCGGCACGGCCGCCGACAGCCGCCTCGACGACGAGATCCGGGCCGCGCTCGGCGGCGCGTCGGTCGACGCCGGCGTCTGGAACGACGAGGCACCGGGCTCGCAGCGCTGGAAGGGCCTCGTCTTCGACGCCACCGGGATCTCCTCCAGCGATGAGCTGCGTGAGCTCTGGTCCTTCTTCCACCCGACGATCCGCCGGCTCGAGCCGAGCGGCAGGCTGATCGTCATCGGCGCGGACCCCGCCGGATGCTCCGATCCGGCCGCGGCCACCGCACAGCGCGCCCTCGAGGGTTTTGTCCGCGCCGCCGGCAAGGAGCTCCGCTACGGCGGCACCGCCCAGCTCCTCGAGGTCGCCGACGGCGCCGAGGAACGGATCGGCTCGAGCCTCCGCTTCTTCCTCTCACCGCGCTCGGCCTACGTCTCCGGCCAGGTCGCGCGAATCGGATCCGGGCGCGACGTTCCCGAGGTCGATCGCGAGCGGCCGTTGCACGGCAAGGTCGCGCTCGTCACCGGCGCCTCGCGCGGCATCGGCGAGGCGATCGCCGGCGTCCTCGCCCGCGACGGCGCCCACGTCGTCGGCCTCGACGTACCCGCCCTGGAGGACGACCTCGACCGCGTCGTCAGCACGATCGGCGGCTCGGCGATCGCCGCCGACATCACGTCGCCGGAGGCGCCGGTGGCGATCTGCGACGAGCTCGCACGTGAGCACGACGGCGTCGACGTCTTCGTCCACAACGCCGGCATCACCCGCGACAAGACCCTCGGCGGGATGAGCGAGGAGTTCTGGGAGCTCGTGCTCTCGATCAACCTGACCGCCGAGGAGCGGATCAATGCCGAGTTGCTCGGCCGCGAGGGGCTGTTGCGGCCCGACGGCCGGATCGTCTGCGTCTCCTCGATGAGCGGCATCGCCGGCAACGCCGGGCAGACGAACTACTCGACTTCAAAGGCGGGCGTGATCGGCATGGTCGAGTCGATGGCCCCGGTCCTCGCCGAGCGCAACGCCACCATCAATGCCGTCGCTCCCGGCTTCATCGAGACCCAGATGACCGCGGCGATGCCGATCGGGCCGCGCGAGGCGGGTCGCCGGATGAACTCGCTCTCGCAGGGCGGGCTGCCCGTCGATGTCGCGGAGACGATCGCCTGGCTCGCCGCACCCGACTCGACGGGCCTCAACGGCAACGTCATCAGGGTCTGCGGGCAGAGCCTGATCGGGGCCTGACCGTGGGCGCCCGGCCGGTGCGAACGCTCGGGGGGATGCCGTCGATGCTGCCGCTGTATGCCCGGACCGCCGTCACGTCGGTGCCCGGGGCGGGGCTCCTGTCCCGGCTGCCCGGAGGGCCCGGCGGTCGCGGCGAGGCCCTGCCGGCCGAAGGTCTTCGCGTCGAGGGTGTGAGCGCCGACGTCCGCGCGATCGCCGACTACTGCCGGGTCTGCGGCTTCGCGCTTCGCGACCGGATGCCGCCGACCTACCCGCACGTGCTCTCGTTCCCGCTGCAGATGGAGCTGATGGCGTCGGGCTCGTTTCCGTTCCCGCTCCTCGGTCTCGTCCACCTCGACGACGCGATCACCCAGCACCGGCCGATCGCGATCGGCGAGCCGGTCGACTTCGATGTCCGCGCCGAGGACCTCCGCGGTCATCCGAAGGGCACGGCGTTCTCGCTCGTCGTCGAGGCGCACGCGGCGGACGGTGAGCTGGTCTGGACCGAGACCGGGACGATCCTCCACCGCGGCGGCGGCGACCCGGCCGCCCGGCGTTCCGATGGACCGGAAGCGCTCGAGCCGTCCGTGCCGGCCGGCTCGGAGTGGAGCCTGCCCGGCGACCTCGGCCGCCGCTACGCGGGGGTCTCGGGCGATCGCAACCCGATTCACATGCATCCGCTGACGGCCCGAGCGTTCGGATTCCCGCGGCCGATCGCCCACGGCATGTGGAGCATGTCCCGTTGCCTCGCCCAGCTCGAGGGCCGGCTCCCGGACTCCTTCTCGACTGCGGTCTCGTTCCGTAAGCCCGTGTCGCTGCCCGGACGCGTCCGCTTCGCCTCCGTCACCCGCGACGACGGCTCGACGGGCTTCGAGATCCGCGGGCCGGGGGAGGTGGATCCGCCGATCCACCTCCTCGGCGATCTCCGCCCGCTCTGAGCCCGACCGCAACTTCGCGGTCGGCCTCCGGTTAACGTCCTTACAGAACGCTAACAATCGCTCCGGCTCCGCAGCCGGTGCGGGAAACCGAGGCACGGAGATCAGATCGCTCGATCACAACCCGGCCGGCGGGGGGCGAAAGCTCCGCCTGGCTGAGCTCCTGGTGGCCCTGGCCGCGATCGGCGGGGTCGCCATCGCACTATCCGGAGCCGCCGACGCAGATGCCGCGTCGCTCGGACACGGCTCGGCGCCGGGCCACCCGGTCTCCGCGCCGTGCAAGGTCGAGTGCAGATGAGCCCGGAAGGGGCCGGTCGGTGCCACGCAAGATCCGTTGCAGCTCTGTTAGCGAGCGCTTGCAAAAGGAGGAACGGCCACTAGCCTGCCGCGTCCGAGTGGGGGTGCCACCCCCTCGGCACACATCTATGCGACCGAACCTCTTCGACACAAGGGCAGGAACTCCTTCCGCCCGCCTCGTGACCGCCGCGGCCCTGCTGCTGATCGCCGTCTGCGCGATCGCCGCGCTGCTCGGCGCCCAGCCCGCGAACGCGACCATCGCCGAGAAGCAGGCGGCCCTCGCCGACGTCCGCGATCAGCAGTCGTCGATCTCCCAGCAGCTCGCCGACAGCAACCAGCAGATCAACGCAATGATCGGCCAGGTCTCCGAGGCCCGTCAGGCCGAGGCCGCCGCCGCCGCCGACCTCCAGGCCAAGCAGGAGGAGCTCGACTCCGCGAAGGACGAACTCACGAAGGGACGCGAGCACCTCGCTCGGGTCCGCGATCACCTCAAGGAGGCCGTCAAGGAGCTCTCGAAGATCCTCGTCGGCGTCTACAAATCGGACGACCCGGACATGATCAAGCTCCTGATCGAGTCCTCGAGCTGGGAGGACGCGTCGGTCGACGCCACCTACCTCGATCGGATCCACGACTACCAGGAGAGCACCGTCACGCGGGTCAAGGACCTCCGCGCCGAAGTCGAGGACACCGTCTCGCAGCTCGCCGACACCAAGGACCGGATCCAGGCCGCCCGCGACGACCTCGCCGCTCGCCAGCAGGAGCTGGCCGACCAGCGCGCCGCGCTCGAAGCGCAGGAGCAGCAGCTCTACGCCGCCCGCGCCGACCGTCGCCAGACTCTGCAGACGCTGACCTCCCGCGAGGGCAACCTCGAGAGCGGCATCGCCAGCGCTCAGCGGCGCCAGGCCGCCGCTGCGGCGGCCGCCGCAGCGCCCGATCCAGCGAACGTCGCCGCTCCGGCGCCGAGCGTTCCCGCCCCGAGCGGCGACACCGCGATCCTCAACGCCGACGGCAGCGCCACGGCGCCGGCCGATGCGCCGCAGCAGGTCAAGGACGCGATCGCTGCCGCGAACGCGATCCGCGACACCCCCTACGTCTGGGGCGGCGGCCACGGCTCGTTCGAGTCGTCGGGTTACGACTGCTCCGGCGCGGTCAGCTACGCGCTCCACGGCGGCGGCTTCCTCGACAGCCCGCTCGACTCGACCGGCTTCATGAGCTGGGGCGAGCCCGGTGTCGGCAACTGGATAACCGTCTACGCGAACTCCGGCCACGCCTACGCGGTCATCGCCGGGCTCCGCTGGGACACCTCCGATTCCGGCGGCGACGGCCCGAGCTGGGCCGACTACTCGAGCTCCTGGGAGCAGTCCCAGAGCTTCACCGCCACGCACCCCGCCGGTTTCTAGAATCCCGCGGCCCGAGTGGCCGCGTCGGGACCGGCAAGGTAGGCTCGCGACATGAGCGAGTTGATCCACACCTGCTACCGGGTCCTCGATCCGGATGCATCGGTCGCCTTCTACGAGAAGCTCGGCTTCGAGGTCATCCACCGGATGCCGATCCGCGATGAGGCGACGAACATCTTCATGGGGCTTCCCGGCGACGGACCTCGCCTCGAGCTGACCCACAACCACGACGTCGACGAGCCGTACGACCATGGCACCGGATACGGCCACGTCGCGATTACGATGGACGATCTCGACGGCGCTCTGGAGCGCCTCGCCGAGGCGGGCATCGAGCCCGAGAAGCCGCCGTATCAGGTGCGCGAGGGCGGTTCGCGGCTCTGCTTCGTCCGCGACCCAGACGGCTACCGGATCGAGCTGATCGAGCTCAACGCCGCCGACGCCCGCGCGACCTCGGGAGACTCGTGAGGCGCGGGATCCTCGCCGCGGTCGGCGCCCTCGCCGCCGTGGCGCTGGTCTGGGCCGCCGTCGCGATCGCCGACGACATCACCTGCAAGGCCGGCAAGCAGTGCAACGGCACCCAGTTCGACGACCAGATCACGGGGACGCGGAAGGCCGACGGAATCAAGGCCAAGGACGGCAACGACTCCAGCTACGGCGGCCGCGGGAACGACGTCATCGACGGCGGCGGGGGCAACGACTACGTCGAGGGCGGCCCCGGGGACGACAAGATCACCGGTGGCGACGACAGCGACCAGTATCTGATCGGAGGCCTCTTCGGCGGCCCCGGCGACGACACCATCGAGGGCGGCGACGGAGATGACGACCTCTACGGCGAGAAGGGCGAGGACGTCCTCCTCGGCGGGCCCGGCAACGATCAGCTCGACGCCTCCGGCTTCGGCGACAACAACGCAAAGGACCGCCTTAGCTGCGGGCCGGGGAGCGACATCGCCTTCGTCAACAAGAAGGACAAGGTCGCAGCCGACTGCGAAGACGTGATCGTCGAATAGCCGGCTGCCCCTTGCTCCCCGAAGCCGATCTCGTCGCCTTCGTCGGGAGCTGTGATCTCGAACGCTCCGATCGCTTCTACGCCGAGACCCTCGGCCTCGATCGGACCGAATCCTCGGCTTTCGCGAACGTCTATTCAGCCGGAGGCGTGGACCTGCGAGTGACTCTCGTCGACGAGCCGGCCCGCGCTCCGTACACGGTGCTCGGCTTCAGGGTGCCCGATATTTCCGCCGCCGTGGATTCGCTGCGCGCATGCGGCGTCGCGTTCAGGACGTACGAGAGCATGGCGCAGGACGACTTCGTCTGGACCTCGCCGAGCGGTGCTCGGATCGCCTGGTTCAACGACCCGGACGAGAACATCCTCTCGATCCAGCAGCCGGGCTGAGCACCCACCCACCTCGCGCTCCCGGAGGATTGGGGACCTCCCCGATGCCGGCGGCGACATCCCCCGCGAGGGTGACGGAGTCAATCCGACTCCGAAGGGGAGCCCATGAAGAAGACCCTGATCTGCGTGACGGCGCTCGCCGTCGCCTTCGCCGCCGCCGGCCCCGCCGCCGCCGCGAAGCCGAAGCCCGCCAAGTTCCTGATGTCCGTGAAGGGCGAGCAGCTGACGACCTGGAAGTACGTGAAACAGGTCGCGCCTTTGTGCGACTGGCCGGTGTTCGAGGATGGGCGCCAGGCTCTCGACTTCCGCAGCGTCGGCAAGTCGCAGGTGACGCTGAAGCCCGTGAAGGGCGGCGTGATGCTCCACTTCGCGAAGGGCGACGGGCTGGCGATCCGCGCGGACGCCGACCTCGAGCGCAACTTCCGGATCCTCTACAGCCAGATGTCCGACTGCCCGTCCGGAGCGGGACCGTTCGGCGGCGAAGGCCCTCCGTCCGACGAGATCGGCACCGCGACCTGCACCATGGACGGCGAGGTCGAGCCCTACATCGGCAAGGAGATCGGCGAGGTCGAGAACCCCGCCTACCCGACGGGCCTTCCGAACACGGGGAAGGGCGACCACCTCTTCTTCGCCGCCGATGCGCTCTGGCCGAGCAGCGACAGCTATCACTCGTTGCCCGCCGCCTGCGATGAGAGCGGTCAGTACAACGCCGACATGGGATTGACCGAAACGCAGGGTGAGTGGGCTGGAGCCGTCGTGCCCGCGGGCACGAAGATCTCGTCCCGGAGGCTGCTCGACCCGAAGCACAAGAAGACGACGGTCGAGATCGGGCGCACGGTGAACTACCCGAACGACGTCCAGACCTGGGGCGGGCCCCCGAAGACGACGGGCAAGACGCGGATGGACGCGACGATCACGTTCACGCGGCTCGGAAAGCGGTGACACGGGCGGCGCGGTGTGTGACGAGGTGGCACTGGCCGAGCGGCCAGTGCGGCTAGATTGAGGCACATGGGAGCCGCGCAGAAACTGCCGGACGGGCCCCGGGCACCGCAGGTCTGGCAGTCGCTCGCGTGGCAGACGCGGCCGATCCCGTACCTCGAGCGCTGCCGCGCCCGATACGGGAAGACCTTCACGCTCGACCTGGTCGGCATCGACCCGTTCGTGATGTTCTCCCGGCCCGAGGACCTCAAGGAGATCTTCACCGCGCCGGCCGACGTCCTCCACTCCGGCGAGGGCAGCTCGATCCTGCTTCCGGTCGTCGGTCCGAATTCGATCCTGCTGCTCGACGAGGACCGGCACATGACCCAGCGAAAGCTCTTGCTGCCGGCTTTCCACGGGAAGAAGATGGAGGCGCTGCACGGCATCGTCGCCGAGGTCGCCGAGGCCGAGGTCGAGACCTGGACGAGGGGGGAGGGGGTTCCACTTCATCCCTACATGCAGACGCTGACCCTCGAGGTGATCCTCCGGGCGGTCTTCGGTCTCGACCGGGGTGAGCGGCTCGAGCGACTGCGAGCGCTCGTCACCGAGATGACGAAGTTTGCGATGAGTCCGGTCAGCCTCCTGCCGTTCGCCCAGCGACTCGAGCGGGTTATCCCGTCGGTCGCCGCCTTCAACGTCGTCCGCGAGGAGGCCGACGAGCAGATCCAGGGGCTGATCGATGAGCGCCGCGCCGACGCGGCCGATCGCGACGACGTCCTCTCGATGCTCCTCCAGGCCCGGCACGAGGACGACTCGCCGATGTCGGACACGGAGATCCGCGACGAGCTGATGACGCTGCTCGTCGCCGGTCATGAGACCACGGCGACCGAGCTCTCCTGGGCCTTCGAGCGGCTCGTCCGCAACGAGGACGTCCTTGCCAGGCTGACCGCCGACGTCGACGCCGGCGGCGACGAGTACGTGACGGCGACGATCCGCGAGACCCTGCGTCGCCGGCCCGTCCTGTCGATCGCCGGGCCGCGACTCGTCAAGCGGGAGGTCGAGATCGGCGGGCGCACCTTCCAGCCCGGCTGCCACCTCTGCCCGAACGTCTACCTCGTCCACCACGACGCCGACGTCTACCCCGATCCCTACGCCTTCCGACCCGAGCGCTTCCTCGACGAGGAACCCGGCACCTACACCTGGATCCCCTTCGGAGGCGGCCGCCGCCGCTGCGTCGGCGCCAGCTTCGCGCTGCTCGAGATGGACATCGTCCTCCGCGCGATCCTCTCGCGGATGGAGGTCCGCGCCGGCGGCGCCGGCCTCGAGGCCCACCGCCGCCGGATGATCACTGTCGTCCCCTCCGAGGGAGCCCAGGCCGTCCTGACGGACAGGGCCGACCGCGAAGAGGCCGGGGAACCCGCCCAGGCTGCTGCTTCGCTGACGCCCTGACCGGACCGATAGCTCGTTCGGCAATTGGGCAGTGAGGGGGAGGCTCCCGCCCGCTCACTCGCGCCCGGGAGGCGCCGCTGCGTCGCGACCAGGAATCCCCTGAGGCCGGTCCGGCCGTGGCCGCCGGCCGAACTCCGAAGAGCCGGAGGCCGGTGGTCATGGGCGGACCGGCCGTCGCCTGCCGCCTTGCGCCGGCGGTCCTACCGCGCCAACCGTTCGCCCAACGCCCCCATGCCGGCGACCAACCGAATCCGCTCGCCGGTCCCGATCTCGCTCGCGCCGCCCCGCTCGGTCGCGGCGATCCGGGCGACGTTGACGAGCGTCCGCTCGGGGTTGCTCCACGACCGGTAGGGGTCGAATTCGGGCGAGCGGATCAGCCGCTCGGCCAGCGACATCGCGTCAGCGTTCTCGCCCGCGGCGCGAACCTCGTCGCGGAGCCAGGTCCAGTAGTCGCGCATTGCCACGACCGCCGCGAGGTCACCGACCGGCCCGTGGCCGCCGAGGACGACATCGGGCTCGAGGGACTCGATCCGCTCGAGCGCGCCGATCCAGTTCCCGACCGGACCGGCCCACATGATCGGCATCGCCTCGTTGAAGAGGATGTCGCCGGCGTAGACGGTCCTGGCGTCGGGCACCCAGGCGATCGCGTCGCCGATCGTGTGCGCCGGCCCGACGAAGGTCAGCTCGACCGCCCGCCCGCCGACCTCGAGCTTCGCGTCGGTCGTGAACGAGCGATCGGGCACCCGCGGGTGGATGCCTTCAAACTCGTAGGCGCCCAGCATCCGCCCGAACGCTCCGAGCCCCCGCATCCGATCCGCCCGGGGGAGGAGTGGCACCTTGCCGAGCAAGTCCGATGCGGTGACGACCGGCGACATTCGGGTCAGAAGCGACGGCGGCTCGGCGCGCATCTGCTCGACGGCGGGGCTGCTCGCAATCATCTCGACGCCGGCGCCGAGCAGTCCGTTGCCGTACCAGTGGTCGCCGTCGCCGTGGGTGTTGAAAAGCTGCGCGATCGGGGCGCCGGAGCGCTCGAGGACAGGCTCCATCGCGGCAAGCATCACCGCCGTCAACCGCTCGTCCCAGAGCGTGTCGACCAGCAGCGCCTCACCGTCGCCGACGACGAGGCCGGCGTTCGACTCACCGAGGCCGCCGTTGGGCTGCACCCATCCCCAGGTCCGGTCGGCGAGCTCGACGAGGCCGCCGTCGAAGGCGACCGGGTCCCCGAGCGGGGTTCTCTCTCCGATGGTCGTGCCCATGAGCGGGCCGTCGCCGGCCCGCGGTCAAGCTATCAGCGCCTGTAGGTTCCGCGGCCCGCATGCCTGCGAACGACGACAGCGAGTGGCGAGCGCGCTGGGCCGCGGCGATCGCCGCCCGAGCGCTCCCCGAGATCGAGCAGCTCGTCGCCGTCTCGACGCCTTCGGGCGACGCACGCGCCGCCGAGGAGATCGTCGGGCTCGTCACCTCGATGCTGCCCGACTCGGTCGCCGTCGAGCGCATCCCCTGCTCTTCGCCCGCCCATGCCCCCGACCTGGTCGCGCGGCTGAGCGGCGAGGGCACCGGCAAGTTGCTGCTCGTCGGACACCTCGACACCGTCATCTCCCACGACAGCCATCGCTCGACCGAGCGCGACGGCGAGAGCCTGATCGGCTCCGGCACGATCGACATGAAGGGTGGGGTGGCGCTCTCGCTCGGTGTCCTGCGTGCACTCGCCGAGGTCCCGGACCGTTTCGAGGAGGTCGCGCTGCTGCTCGTCAACGACGAGGAGTTCCGGACCGAGCCGTTCGCCCACGGCCCGCGGTTCGCGGACTTCGACGCATGCCTCTGCTTCGAGGGCGGCGAGCGCACCCGCGACTGCGAGGAGGCGGTCGTCGTGCGCCGCAAGGCCGCCGCCGCCATCCGCGTCGTCGCGACCGGCATCGCCGCCCATGCCGGCGCCAATCCCGACGCCGGCCGCAACGCCCTGCTCGCGCTCGCCGCGGTCGCGACCTCGCTCGCGGCCCGTCACGACCCCTCCGGCGATGAGGCGCTCAGCGTCGTGCCGACGATGATCAGCGCCGGCGAGGGAATCAACGTGGTGCCGGGTGGCGGTGAACTCTCCGTCGACATGCGAGCTGACGACGAGGCGAGCTTCGAGCCGGTGATCGCGTCGATCCCGGACGAGATCGACGGCGTCGGGCTGACCGTCGAGCGGCTTCGACTCTGGCCCGGGATGGACATGGGCGCGGCCGCCGAGGGCCCGCTCGAGCGGGCTTCGCGGATCCTCGGTCGCCCGATCGTCGGCGCCTCCCGCGGCGGCGCCAGCGACGCGAGCAACCTCGCCCCTCACCTGCCGTTGGCGATCGACGGCCTCGGGCCGCTCGGCGCCGCCGCGCACTCGCCCGCGGAGCACCTGCTCGTCGACTCGCTCGAGGACCGGGCGGCGGTCGCGCTGGCCCTTGCCGTCGCCGTGCTCGGCTCCTGACTCAGCGCCGCCGGCCCCGTTGCGGGATGATGGACGACACGGTTTTCAAACGAGGAGAGGAGCCCGGTCGTGGCGCGTAAGCAGGTCAAGTCGGTAGCGGGGAAGGTCGTAGCGATCACGGGCGGTGCCCGCGGGATCGGCAAGTGCACCGCGCAGTCGCTGATCCGTCGTGGCGCACGGGTCGCCATCGGCGATCTCGATCTCGCACTCGCCGAGCAGACGGCGGCGGAGCTCGGTGGTCACGCCGTCGCGCTCGAGCTCGACGTCACCGATCGCGAGTCGTTCAGCCGCTTCCTCGACAACGCCGAGAAGGAGCTCGGGCCGATCGACGTGCTGATCAACAACGCCGGGATCATGCCCGTCGGCCCGTTCGTCGAGGAGACCGACGAGACCGCCAAGACGATGGTCGACATCAACCTCCACGGCGTCATCTTCGGGACGAAGCTCGCCCTCGAGCGGATGGTCCCGAGGGGCAGTGGCCACATCGTCAACATCGCCAGCCAGGCCGGCAAGGCGGGCCTGCCGGGCGGCGCGACCTACTGCGCCACCAAGCACGCCGTCGTCGGCCTCAGCGAGGCGGTCAGGCTCGAGAACATCGACAAGGGCATCGAGGTCTCGTGCGTCATGCCCGCCGTCGTCAACACCGAGCTCGGCAGCGGCCTCACCGACACCCGAGGCGTCAAGAAGCTCGAGCCCGAGGAGGTCGCCGAGGCGATCGTCGAGGCGATCGAGACCAACCGCTTCGACGTCTGGGTCCCGAAGTCGTCGGCCGGCATCTCGGTGATCCTCAACCTCGTCCCGCGCAGCGGACGCGAGGCGATCGCCCGGTTCATGAAGGCCGACAAGGTTCTCGCCGAGGTCGACGAGAACGAGCGCGCGGCCTACGAGGATCGCGCCGCCCACAGCACGTCCGAGGCGGCCGACTCTGAGCAGACCGCGACGAAGGGCTGACGACGCGTACCGCCGGGGGGCGGAGCTGAAGTGATGCCCACCCTGTCGACCGGACTGGCGGCGCTGAACCGGTTGCCGACGGTCCCGCGCCTTCCGGTCGTGCCGGACCCGCTGCGCCGGGTCCGGATCCCGAAGGACATCGACGCCGTCACCACGATCGGCGACGAGGCCGAGCCCGAGGCGGGCGGGGTCGAGCGCCGCAACGTCGAGGCGATCTGGAAAGCGACGCTCGACTGGTACCGCAGTGGGGTCCATCCGGCCATGCAGGTCTGCGTCCGCCGGAACGGCGAGGTGATCCTCGACCGCGCTGTCGGCCACAGCCACGGCAACGGCCCGCGCGACGGCGGTGATGTCGAGAAGACCCTCGCCACGCCCGAGACGCCGTTCTGCGTCTACTCGACCTCGAAGGCGATCACCGCGTTCGTCATCCACAAGCTCTGCGAAAAGGGCGTCCTCCACCTCGAGGACCCGATCGCCGAGCACATCCCCGGCTACGAGCGCCACGGCAAGCGCGGGATCACGATCGGCCACGTCCTCGCTCACCGGGCCGGCGTCCCGAACCTGCCTCGCGAAGCGCTCGACCTCGACAACATCGACGACCACGACTATCTCCGCGAGGTCCTCTGCGATGCGAAGCCGGTGATGCTTCCCGGCACCCAGCTCGCCTACCACGCCGTCTCCGGGGGGTTCATCCTCGGCGAGGTCGTCCGCCAGGCCACCGGGCACGACATCCGGACGGTGCTCGCCGAGGAGTTCCTCGAGCCGCTCGGCTTCCGCTGGACCAACTACGGCGTCGATCCGGCCGACGTCGACACCGTGGCCACCAACTACATCACCGGTCCGCGCACCGCCCCGCCGCTCTCGACTCTGCTCGCCCGCGCGCTCGGGATCGGCCTCGACGACCTCGTCGAGACGACCAACGATCCCCGCTACCTGACCGGGATCGTCCCGGCGGCGAACACGGTCACGACCGCCAACGAGCTCTCCCGCTTCTTCGAGGTCATGCGCTGCGGCGGCGAGCTCGACGGGGTGCGGGTCATCGAGACGGAGACGATCCGCCGCGCCCTCGTCGAGCGCTCGCACCTCGAGATGGACCTCTCGCTCGCGTTCCCGACGCGCTTCTCATACGGCCTGATGCTCGGCGCCCGGGTCCTGAGCCTCTACGGCCTCGACACCCAGCACGCCTTCGGCCACCTGGGCTTCACGAACATGCTCGCCTGGGCCGACCCCGAGCGGGCGATCTCGGTGGCCGTCCTCAACAACGGCAAGCCGGTCCTCTACCCCGAGGTGCACCGCTTCCTCGGCACGATGCAGCGGATCACGAGCGAGATGCCGAAGGTGCCGAACTACGCACGCATCTCGTAGGTCCCCGCCAGCCCGCGGACCTTGCCGAACACGGAGTCGAAGCGCTCGCCGTCGCCGACCGGGCGGGTGATCGCCCCGCGGGCCCAGTCGGCCTGGGCGGCCGTCGCCGACGTCTTGCCGTGCAGCTGCACGGCGTAGGCGGAGAAGTCGCGGATCAGCACGTCGAAGATCTGGTCGAGCGTGTCGGCGGGCAGGCCGACGAACTTCGCCTGCTCGCAGATCAGCTGTGCGTAGGGGATCAGCGTGAACAGCTCACCGAGCGTCAGCAGGTAGTCGAGGTCCTTCTGCTGATCCTCGCCGGGCGCCGCATCGACGAGCAGGCCCTTGAACGACTCCGCCAGCTCCGCGAAGCGGGCGACGTTCGGGACGCCGGCGAACGGCTCGAAAGCGGCGCGCCAGTCGCTGAAGCGGATCTTCCCGAGGCCGCGCGCCGGCCCCTGCCGGAACAGGAACTCGTCGTCGCCGGCCGCGAGCGTGCGCTCCGGCGGCGCCAGGTCGGGGTCGGGGTTGAACAGGTAGGAGGCCATGAACTTGAGGACCAGCGCCATGTTCACGTGGACGGTGCCCTCGAGCTTCGGCAGCCCGCGGATGTCCTTGGCGGCCATCTCGAAGAACATGTCGCGCTCGAAGCCCTTCGCCGCCATCACGTCCCAGAGCTCGTCGATGACGCGCTCGCCCTCCATCGTCACCTTCATCTTCGTGAGCGGGTTGAAGAGCAGGTAGCGGCGATCTTCGGGCGAAGCGACCCGCATGTAGTCGATCGCGCGATCGGCGAACAGCTTCATCGCGATCAGCCGGGCGTAGCTGTCGGTGAACGCCTGACGGACGTGCGGGAAGTCGGTCACCCGCATCCCGTAGAGGATCCGCGAGTCGGCGTGGGTGATCGCCTCGTGGAGGGCGTGCTCGCAGATCCCGATCGACGCGAACCCGAGGTTGAACTTGCCGATGTTGACCGTGTTCAGGGCAGCGTCGAAGGCGCCGGGGCCGGTGTGGAGGATGTCCTCCGGCGTCACCGGGTAGTCGCGAAGCTCGAACTGGCTCACGTAGTTCTGGGAGTTGACGACGTTGCGGATCAGGTCGTAGTTGGGATGGCGCGAGTCGGCCGCGAAGAAGGCGTAGCCGTCCGGCCCCTCGATGCCCTCGACCCGGCCGAACACCGACACCATCGCCGCCTCGTTGCCGTTGCCGATGTAGTACTTGCCGCCGTTGGCGACCCAGCCGTCGCCGACCGGGGAGAGGACCATGTCGGTCGAGTAGATGTCGGCTCCGTGGGCTCGCTCGGAGAGCCCGAACGCGAAGATCTCGCCGCCCTCGAGCAGCCGCGCCGCCCGGGCTCGCGCGGCCTCGTTCTCGGACTGGAAGATCGGCCCGAGCCCGAGGATCGTGACCTGCCACGTGTACCAGTAGGAGAGACCGTAGAACGCCGACACCTCGCTGAAGGCGCAGATCCGCTGCGTGTCCCAGCGCCGTTCGGGATCGCCGCCGCCGTCGCGCGCCGGGGTCAGGAACCGGGAGAAGATCCCCTCCTGCGCCTGGAAGGCGAGGAAGTCGGAGTACCAGCGATGCTCGCGGTCGGCATCCTTGAGGGCGACCTTGCCCCGGTCCTCGAACCAGGCGATCGTCGCCTCGATCGCGGCGCGGTCGCCGGCCTCGAGGTGCTCGAATCCCGGAGCGTTCGGGTCGAGGATCAACCCGTCGCCGGGAAGCTGATCGTCGGCGGCTGCGGCGGGCTCGGTCGGGGCACTCTCGGTTGTCGACATGTCGGGCAGCCTATCCCGCTCGACTAGGACCCTTCGTTCTCCTCGATCAGCTTCTGCGCGACGTTCGGCACGTAGGCGTAGAGGTCCTCGGGCGGCCGCTGGTAGCCGTCGTCGCTCTGCACCTTCGGCAGCTTCACCCGCTTCTGCTCGACGGACTCGTAGGGGATGTTCTTGAGCATGTGGGAGATGCAGTTGACGCGGGCGTTGCGCTTGACGTCGGACTCGACGACATGCCAGCGAGCCTCGGGGATGTCGGTGTGGATGAACATCTCGTCCTTGGCGCGCGAGTAGTCGACCCAGTGGCTGCGGGAGTAGAGGTCGGTCGGCGACAGCTTCCACTGCTTGAGCGGGTTGTCGATCCGGGCCTCGAAGCGCTTCGCCTGCTCCTTCTCCGAGACCGAGAACCAGTACTTGAGGAGGATGATCCCGTCGTCGACCAGCATCCGCTCGAACGTCGGGCACTGCCGCAGGAACCGCTGGTGTTCGTCGACTGTGCAGAAGCCGAGCACCTTCTCGACGCCGGCGCGGTTGTACCAGGAGCGATCGAACAGGACGACCTCCCCGGCCGCCGGGAGGTGGGCGATGTAGCGCTGGAAGTACCACTCCGTGCGCTCGCGGTCCGAGGGCGCCGGGAGCGCAACGGTCCTGACGACGCGGGGGGAGACGTACTCGTTGATCCGCTTGATGACGCCGCCCTTGCCGGCGGCGTCGCGGCCCTCGAAGATGACCGCCACCCGGGCGCCCTCGCGCTTGACCCAATCCACCATCTGGACCAGCTGGACCTGGAGGTCGTACAGCTCGGCCTCGTAGAGGTCGCGAGGGAGCTTCTTCTCCTTGCTCTTGCTCATCGGTGGCCTCCTCAGACCTCGAACTCGGCCCCGCCGGGGCCGAGGTTGGCGATCGCCGACTGGCCGATCTCGGAGCGCTCGCCCCAGGCCTCGTGGATGTGCCCGCAGACGACGAGCCGCGGGTCCTTCGCCTCGACCGCGGCGCGGATGGCCTCGCTGCCGAGATGCTCCCCGGCCGAGGACATGTCGCAGTGTCCGCGCGGTGGGGAGTGAACGACCAGCACCGCGTCCTCGGGGCAATCGGCGAGCCGGTCGCGCGCCTCGTCCTCGGTCAGGTCGAAGCTCCAGTCCCATGGCGTCGTCGGGATCCCGGCGCCGAGCCCGTAGAAGGTCGTGCCGTCGATCTCGATCGCCGAGCCGTGGAGCACGGTCGCCGCATCCCATCCGGCCTCGGCGACAGCTTCCCGGAGTGCGTCCTCCGTCTCGTTGTTGCCGGGGACGAGCAGCGTCGGCGTCGTGATCGGGGCCAGCGCAGCGATCGTCTCGGCGAGCCCCTCGTGAACGGAGGCGAAGTCGCCGGCGCCGATGACGACGTCGGCCTCGCCGCTGCGGGCCACCAGGTCCGCGCAGGCGCCGAGGTCACGATGGACATCGCTGAAGGCGAGGATCTTCACGACGCGGCCTCCCGGCCGTCGTTCTCGATCTCGAGGTCGCGGACCCGCAGCCTGCCGACGTCGAGCTCCTCGATGCTGAGGCTCCCGATCGTCGCCCGGCCGACCGTCAGGCGGCCGATCGCGAGCGCGCCGATCGCGACGGCGCCCACGGCCAGCGCACCGACCGCGACCGGCGCCGAGAACGTCGGTCCCAGCACCGCCGGCCCGCGGGCCGTGCCGGCGCGGACCTCGAATCCCATCGTCTGAACATCGGGCAGCCGCTCGCGGACGCGCTCGATCAAATCTCCTCCGGGCATCACAGCTCCTTTCGTGGCTCGCCCTGATCCTCTCACGAAAATCCAATAACCTCGGCCGCGTGGCGGACGAAGCGACGCAGGTCGAGGCCGGCGCCGGACAGGGAACCGGGATCGTCTCCTGCCGGGATCTCAGTCGCCGCTTCGGTGAGGGCGAGGCCGCGGTCGACGCGCTTCGCGGCGTCACGCTCGATTTCCCGAAGGGCCAGCTGACCGCGATCGTCGGCCCGTCCGGGTCGGGCAAGTCGACCCTCATGCACCTGCTGGCCGGTCTCGACAAGCCGACCGGCGGCCACGCCTGGATCGACGGCGTCGAGGTCACCGACCTCGACGACAAGGGCCTGACCAACCTGCGCCGGGAGAAGCTCGGCTTCATCTTCCAGTTCTTCAACCTCGTCCCCGTGCTCGACGCGGCCGAGAACATCGAGTTGCCGCTGAAGATCGCCGGCCGCGACGTCGACCCGGAGTGGCGCGACCGCCTGCTGCAGACCGTCGGCATCGCCGACCGCGCCACCCACCGTCCCTCGGAGCTCTCCGGCGGACAGCAGCAGCGGGTCGCCATCGCACGGGCGCTCGTCGCCCGCCCGGCGGTCGTCTTCGCCGACGAGCCGACCGGCAACCTCGACTCCAAGTCCGGCAACGGCGTCCTCGAGCTGCTGCGGACGTCGGTCGACGAGTTCGGGCAGACGGTCGTCGTCGTCACCCACGATCCGAAGGTCGCCGCCTACGCCGACCGCGTCATCGTCCTCGCCGACGGCCAGATCGCCGCCGACGAGAAGGTCGAGGGCGAGGACGACGTCATCGGACTGATGCGGGACCTCTAGATGTTCGGCCTCGCGCTTCGCGGGCTGGCGTCGCGGAAGCTGCGCGCGGCCCTGACCGCGCTGGCGATCATGCTCGGAGTGGCGATGGTCGCCGGCACCTTCATGCTGAAGGGCTCCGTCGACAAGGCCTTCGACGACATCTTCGCCGAGGCCAACGCGGGGATCGACGTCACGATCCAGCCGCAGTCCGCTTTCGACTCCGGCTTCGACCTCCCCGAGTCCGGCGCCGCGCTTCCGCAGTCGCTCGTCGACAAGGTCGCCTCCGTCGACGGCGTCGAGAAGGCGGCGGGGGGAATCTCCGACGCGACGACGATCGCGATCCTCGACGAGAACGGCGACCGGATCGGGCCTGCGGGCGGCGGTCCTCCGCAGATCGCGGCGAGCATCCAGCCGGAGCCGTTCAACCCGTTCACCTGGGTCGAGGGAGCCGCTCCCGCAACCGCCGACGAGGTCGGCATCGACTCGATCACCGCCGACGAGGAGGGCTACGAGGTCGGGCAGAAGATCACGATCAGCGGCGTCCGCGGCGCCAAGGAGTACACGCTGTCGGGGATCGGCCGGTTCGGCTCCGGGGTGCCGCTCGGCGGCGCGAGCTTCGCCCTCTTCACACTCCCCGAGGCGCAGGCGATCACCGGCAAGGTCGGCGAGCTCGACACCATCGACGTCGAGGCGTCCGGCGGCGTCTCCCCGGACGAGCTCTCGACCCGGCTCAACGGGATCCTCCCGAAGACCGCCGAGGCGAAGACCGGCGCCGAAGACGCCGCCCAGCAGTCGGCCGACATCAAGGACGGCTTCAGCTTCCTGACGACGTTCCTGCTCGTCTTCGCCGGCATCTCGGTGTTCGTCGGCGCGTTCCTGATCTTCAACACGTTCTCGATCACGGTTGCCCAGCGGACCCGGGAGTTCGGGATGCTGCGGACCCTCGGCGCCTCGTCCCGGCAGGTTCTGACTACGGTCTTCAGCGAGGCACTGCTCCTCGGAGTCATCGCCTCGGTCCTCGGAATCGTGGCCGGGCTCGGGTTCGTCGCGCTCGTCACCGGCGCGTTCAAGGCGATGGGCTTCGAGCTGCCACAGTCGGGGATCGTGATCAACGGCGCGTCGATAGTCGTGCCCCTGATCGTCGGCATCGTCGCGACGCTCGGCTCCTCGATCGTGCCGGCGATCCGGGCGACGCGCGTGACGCCGCTCGAGGCTCTCCGCGCCGACTCCCAGGCTCCCGAGGTGCCGAGCCGCAGGCGGATCTGGATCGCGCGGATCCTCGTCCTCGTCGGCATCGCCGCCATCCTCGGCGGCCTCTTCGCCACCGGCTCCTTCGGCTCCGCGCTGCCGCTCCTCGGACTCGGCCTGATCCTGCTCTTCGTCGGCATCGCGATGCTCGCCGGCACGATCGTCTCGCCGCTGGCGTCGCTCGTCGGCAGGCCGATCGAACGGCTCCGCGGCGTTACCGGCCGCCTCGCAAGGGAGAACACGCTCCGCAACCCGAGCCGCACCGCCACGACCTCCGCGGCGCTGATGATCGGTGTCGCCCTGGTCGTCTTCGCGGCCGTCTTCGCCTCCTCGGCGACGAAATCCGTCGGCGATGCGCTCGATCAGACCTTCGCCGGAGACCTGACGATCTCCAACACCGACGGCTTCTCGCCGATCTCTCCCGACATCGCCCGGCAGGTCGCAAAGGTCGACGGCGTCGAGACGGTGTCGCCGATCTCCGGGGCCCCCGGCGAGATCGAGACGTCGACGCCGACCAAGGCGCTGATCACCGGGCTCGACCCGTCGACGCTGACGCAGGTCGCAAAGCTCGACTGGACCGACGGCGACGATTCGACGCTCACCGGCCTGCAGCCGGATGAGGCGATCGTCGAACAGAAATGGGCCGAGGACAACGGCGTGTCGGTCGGCGACGACCTGAACGTGAAGACGTCGACCGGGGAGGAAGTGCCGGTCCGGATCGTCGGCAGCGTCCGCGACCGCGTGCAGCTGCTGGTTGCGACGCTGGCCCTGCCGATCGACACCGTGCGTGAGAAGTTCGATGCCCGCCAGGACTTCGCCATCCTGATCGGCTACGCGTCCGGCGCCGATCCGACGGCGACGCGGGATCGGATCGACAAGCTGCTCGAGGATCGGTTCCCGCAGGCGCAGGCGCGCAACCAACAGGAGCTCAAGCAGCAGCAGGAGGACGGGATCAACCAGCTGCTCGCGCTGATCTACGTGCTCCTCGCGCTGTCGGTGATCGTCAGCCTCTTCGGCGTCGTCAACACGCTCGTCCTGACTATCTACGAGCGAACCCGCGAGATCGGCATGCTCCGCGCGATCGGCGCGTCGAAGTCGCAGATCCGCAGGATGGTCCGCTACGAGTCGGTGATCACGGCGATGATCGGCGCCCTGATCGGCGCCGCCATCGGGTTGCTCGTTGCGATCGCCGCCGTCGAAGCGCTCAAGGACGACGGCCTCGTTCTCGGCATCCCCGTCGTCGGGATCATCTTCGTCCTCATCGCCGCCGGATTCGCCGGCGTCCTCGCCGGCATCTGGCCGGCGCGCCGGGCCTCGAAGATCGAGGTCATGGAAGCGCTCCAGTACGAGTAGCCGCGCTCAGGTCGCGAGTCGCCTGACCGTCCATACGAACGATCCCCGGCAGACGATGTCGTCCTTGGAGTCGAAGACGTCGACGTCGGTCGTCAGCTCCGTGACCGCGACCTCCCGCGTGAAGACCGACTCGGCCGCGGCGAGGTCGTCGACTTCGAGGATGCAGCGCCCGATCAGCAGGCCGTGGGCGGGGGCGACGAACTCGATCCGCGCCACCGCTCCCGATTGCACGACTCCGTCGAGTTGATCCTCGCCGGTCGCGACCGTGACGAGGGCCGCCGCCCCGGTCGCCTCGATCAGCGCGATCAGGCCGCTCGAGTGAACCGTGCCGATCGCGTTGGTGAACGATTGCGGGACGAGCATGCAGAGCTCGGCGCTTGCGTCGGCGGCGTGGAGGACCTCGACGCCGAACGTCTCGTTCGCGGGGACGGGGCCGAGGAGCTCAGCGGCGAGGCGCGTCGAGTCGAACGTCCTTCTCGTCGCCATCGCGGCGAGTATGCAAAGCCGAGGGCGTTTCCGGAAGGGCTTTCACAGGACTTTCACGAGATCGCCGTCGGGTCCGAGATCGAATGCGCGGGCGCCGTCGGGCCGGACGACGTAGTGCTCGTCGACGTAGGCGACGTTGGCGAGGGTCGTCCTCCCGTCCGTCCAGACGCCGCGGTCCTCGTGGATGTGGCCGAAGACGCAGAGCTGCGGTGAGGTCGCCGCGATCCGCTCCGCAAGGAACGGGCAGCCTGCCCTGCGTCCGTCCGTCAGCCGGTCGCCGCGGCCGAGCGGTGGGCCGTGGGTGACGAGCACGTCGACCGCGGGGATCCGCTCGAACCGCTCGCGCCGCTCCTCGTCGTCGGCATAGAACGCCCACTGCCGTAGCTTCGGCACCCAGGGCGAGCCGTGGAAGGAGAGCCCGGCGGCGGTCGTCCCCGAGTCGAGCAGGTAGGTGCCGCGGCCGCCGGGTGCCCAGCCCTCGCTCTGGCACGCGAAGTCGTGGTTGCCGGCGATCCAGACGATCTCCGCGTGAGGCTGCGACTCCAGCCACGGGTAGAAGCTGCGCTCGAGCCACTCGCGCTGGAACTCCACCGAGTGGTCCTCGAGCGGACAGACGTCGCCGGCTACGACGAGCGCGTCTCCACCCGGAAGATCCTCGGGCAGGTTGCCGTGAAGGTCGGCGACGGCTGCGATCCGCGGCATCGGGGTGCCGCGGTCAGATCAGCTCGGCGCCGGCCTCGAGCGTCGCGTCGAAGTCGGCGGTGGGCACCGGGCTGACGCCGGGCGAGGTGGCGCCGGCGTCGAGGTAGCGGGTGATGGCGCCACGGACCTCGTCGGCACCGCCGAAGCCGCCCAGCGAGTCGAGCATCGGCTCCGACATCGCCGCCTTGGCGCGCTCGACGTCGCCGGCGGCCATGCCGGCGTCGAACCCGGCGATCTCGGTCTCGAAGCCCGATCGCTCGAGCATCGACCGGTAGAACGGGAGCGAGAGGTATGTGACGAGGTCGCCCCGCATCCGGTCGAGCGTCGCCTGACGGTCCGCGGTCACGGCCGCGGGCACCGCGGGGACGATGTCGAACCCGGCGAGCGTCTTGCCGGCCCGCTCGCGACCCTTCGTCACCTCGGGGATCACGACGTCGCGGACGTAGGGCGGGTCGCAGAGCCAGAGGAGGACGCCGTCGCCGATCTCGCCGGCGAGCTGGAGCATGTTCGGCGACAGTGCGGCGATGTAGATCGGCAGCTCCGGGCGGACGTCGTAGCCCATGAACCGGAACTTGGTCGGCCACTTCTCGCCCTTCGGCGGGTCCTCGCCGTGGAACATCGCCCGCATCGCGCCGACGTATTCGCGCATCTCGGCGACGGGCTTGTCGATTGACTGCCCGTACCAGGCCTCGACGGTGACCTGATGGGAGACCCCGACGCCGAGGACCATCCGCCCGCCTGAGGCCTCGTCGATCGTCGCGGCGGTCTGCGCCGTCGCCGCCGGCGTCCGCGAATAGATCGGCAGCACGCCCGTGCCGAGCCTGATCCGCTCGGTGTGGGCCGCATACGTCGCGAGGACCGTCAGCGAGTCGCGACCGGCTATGTGGGTCACGTAGGTCGAGTCGTAGCCGAGCGACTCCGCCAGCCGGACGCGGTCGATGGCCGTCTGCAGGGAGCGGCCGGCGGAGATGAACGTTCCTAGGCCGGGCATGTGTCGGGTTGTTCTACCCGAAGTTGGCTTGGTGGAGGGGGCCGGTGGTGGCGGCACCGCCTCCGGGGGGTGGAGTGTCGGCGGCACCGCCACCACCGGCCCCGCCTACGTGAAAGCGCGCTTCGTTGGCACCGTACTGTCCGGCCGGCGTCGAGCGAGCGGGGCGTCGCCTCGTTAGACGCGGGGCTCGTAGTCGCGCTTCATCTTCTCCGCCAGGGCGAGCGTCGACGGGGTGAGGGCGGCGTGGGCAAGCGGGGTGGACTTCTCCTGCTCGGCGCGGATCGCTTCGAGGACGCTCTCGAGGAGGGGGTCGGGCTCGGAGGAGGGGACGGGGGCCTCGTCCTCGCCGAGTTCGGCGGCGATGCTGCCGGTCGTCGCGGGGTCGTAGGTCAGGTCGAGGGCGTCGTAGATCGGCTCGAGGACCGCATTGATCCGGGCGGCGCCGCGCACGACGATCACCGCCCCGACGTGGGCGCCGCCGACGATCACGCGCTGGCCGATGCCGCCGAGCTTGACGGCGCCGCGGCTGTTGACGCTGAACTCGCCGGGGCAGTACTCGCCGGCGACCTCGCCGACGCGGCCATCGATGCCGAGGGTTCCGAACGCGGCGGCGATCGTCTCGGCCATCGTCGCGAAGCGGCGGCGGGTGCCGGGGTAGGAGCCTGACCCACCCTCGGCGCGGATCGCGCGCGAGAAGGAGATCGTTCCCTCGTGGAAGACGGCGGCGCGGCCGCCGGCGATGCGCTCGACGGGCTCGTACCCGGCTTCGCGGGCGAGCTCGACGGCGCGACGGAATCCGGGTCGCAGCCGGTCGAGCTTTCCGAAGGCGAGGATCGGCCCGGTGCGGAGCAGGCGGACCGTCGGCGGGATCTCGCCGCGGGCGACCTGGCGAAGGAGGGCGGCCGACACGGCGGTGTCGAGGAGACCGTCGGCCGGAAAGCTCTCGGTCGCAAGCGCGGTCGGGCCCGCGGTGCCGATGTTCATGCGGTGTTTGTGAAGTGTGAATAAATCATTGCGACTGTGACGGGCCTCACACATAAAACGCGCTGAGACCGGGATCGTTTGTCTCGTCAACCGAATCCGGTCGTTGCCGGCCCGACGCCCGCAACCTACCCACCCGATTCGGCCTACGCACATGGATTGGATCGATGCTGCCCAGACAAGAGATTGAACCTGCACGCAAGAAGCGCGGCCGTTCGCGCCGCGACGGCATGGCCGTGATCGCGGTCGGCGCCACCATCGCCCTCGGCGGGGCCGGCGTTGCGCTGGCCGCCACGACCCCGGACGCCTCCTCGGGCCCCGGTGAGCCGAACGCCGCCGTGCCCGTCCTCGACCACGACAGCCAGTTCGAGCGCTCGCTCGGTGTCGGCGTCGCCCGGGTCCGGTACTCGAAGCTCTACGAGAAGGCCGATGACCTGAAGGTCGCCCCGAAGCGCGACCTGTCCCGGACCGCCGGCAAGGCCGCACTCGCTTCCGCCTCCGACTCGCTTCGCAAGAAGATCGAGGCCGAGAAGAAGCGCCGGGCCGCCCAGCCCGATTACGGCACGCCCGAGTCCGTCGGCGTCGACCAGGCGACGCTCGACTCGATCGCGGCCTGCGAGTCCGGCGGCGACCCGACCGCCGTCGACTCCAGCGGCACGTACCGCGGCAAGTACCAGTTCGACCTCCAGACCTGGGCTTCGGTCGGCGGCAGCGGCGATCCCGCGGCCGCGCCGGAGGCCGAGCAGGACTATCGCGCCGCCCTGCTGATGTCGCGCGCGGGCTCGAGCCCGTGGCCGGTCTGCGGCTGAGACTCCGGTAGCTGCGGCCCGGCCCCGTTCAAGGGCCGGGCCGTACGCGCCGATCAGTTCCGGGTGAGCCCCGAGGCACCCGCCCCACCTGCCACCGAGGGTTTCGTGATCGCGGCGGGGCTCCGATCGAGCCGCGCGACCTTCGCTCGCTGGCGCCGCGACCCGGCTCCCGTGCTCGGGCCCTGGTTCGCCGGGGCGCTGGCAATCTCGGTCGCCCTGCTCGGCGCGGTCTGGCTCGTCTCGACGCTCGTCACTCCCGATCCGACCCCGGTCTTCCTCCCGGGCATCAGCGACCCGGTGAGCGCCGGCGACTTCTGGCACATCCTCGGTCGCAACCTGCTCGTCCTCGCCCTGCACGCGACCGCATGCGTCGCCGGGTTCATCGCCGGGAGCTCGCTGCAGGAGGTCGCCGCGACGAAGACAGGGATCTCGCGGATCATCCACGAGCGTGCCGGACCGGTTGCGATCGCCTGGGTGATCGCGGTCACCGCCTTCTCGCTGATCACTCAGTCGGTCGGCCTCGGGCTGACCGCTGCGGCGATGTCCGCACAGCTCGGGATCGCCAGCGGCACCCTGCTCCTCACCGTCCTCCCGCACGCCCTCCTCGAGCTGACGGCCGTCTTCCTCCCGCTCGCCGCCTGGCTGATCGCATCGCGTCGCGACGAGTGGGACGAGCTGCTCGCGGCGACGTTCGCAACGGTGGCCCTGGCGTTGCCGATGCTGCTGCTTGCGGCCACGATCGAGCTGACGCTCTGGCCGCACCTGCTCGAGGCCGTCTCGCCGTTCGCCTGAGCGCGCTGGCAGACTGACAGGCCATGGCCGATGAGCGTGGGACCGACGAGGACCGTGGCGCGCCGCTGAGCGAGCGCCTCGATTCGGTCCGCTTCGGCGTGCCGACCCGGGGCAATCGCCGGCTCGAGCGCTTCGTCGAGCGTGCGGCGGCCGACCCGCAGGTCCGCGCCTGGTGGCACCTCCAGCAGGTGGGTTCGGAGCGGCTCGGGATGTCGGACCACTCCTGGGTCCACATCCAGATCGTCGCCAATATCGCCCTGCGGATGCTTCGCCTCGCCTACCGTGCCGGCGTCCAGCCGGCGATGATCACCGACCACGGAATGGAGGAGCGCGACGCCGAGGTCGTCGTGATCGCCGGCGCGATGCTGCACGACACCGGGATGTCGATCCACCGCACCGACCACGAGGCCTACAGCCTCTTCCTCGCCGAGCCGAAGCTGCGCCAACTGCTCGACGGGATCTACTCCGAGCCTGAGCTGACCGTCGTCGTCTCCGAGGCGCTGCACTGCATCATCGGGCACCGGCGGCGCGGCCAGCCGTTCACGGTCGAGGGCGGCGTCGTCCGGGTCGCCGACGCGCTCGACATGGCGCAGGGACGCTCGCGGCTACCGGTCGAGCGTGGCGACATCGGCATCCACTCGATCTCCGCAGCTGCGATCGACGAGGTCAACATCGAGCGCGGCACCGATCGCCCGATCCGCGTCGAGATCAAGATGAACAACTCCGCCGGGATCTTTCAGGTCGACGACCTGCTCGCGACGAAGATCCGCGGCACGCCGCTCGAGGATCACATCGAGGTGATCGCGTCGGTCGAGGGCGAGACCGAGAAGCGTCTGATGCGGGAGTTCCGGATCTAGCCGACGACCGGCGTCGTTCCGGCCTTGCTTCCCCGCCGGTCGGCGGTGCCCCCGGCCGGCCGGCGCGGTCACGCGGACGGCGCTCCGAGCGGCTCGCGAGCCCTCTAACCCCCGGCCGACGTGGAGGAAAGGAGGAATACTTGCCGGTCTTCTTCGTCCTCGGCGGTCGAGCCGGGTCATACCGCCGGCGCCCTCGCCGCCTCGCCCCTCGCCACCGGCGAAGCGGGCCGCGCCCTCGATGCCGGTCTGCACCGACTCGAGCCCGACGGCCGCCTCGAACTCGAGGCTCTCGGCGAGCGGGAGCGTCGAGCCCTCGATCGCCGAACGGCGATCGGAGAGCATCGTCCGCTGGGGAAAGCGGGCGAGCCCGGCGGCGATCTCGAGGGCGCGGTCGAGATGGGCGCCGTCGTCGACCACCTCGGTCAGCAGACCCCAGTCGAGCGCCTCGTCGGTTTCGATGATCCGCCCGGTCAGGATCAGGTCGAGCGCGCGGCCGAGGCCGACGATTCGCGGCAGCCGGAGCGTGCCGCCGTCGATCAGCGGCACTCCCCAGCGGCGCTCGGGGTAGCCGAGGCGGGAGCTGCGGCCGGCGATCCGCAGGTCGCACCAGAGCGCGAGCTCGAGGCCGCCGGCGAGCGCCCATCCGCCGATCGCGGCGATCACGGGCTTCGCCGCGGTGAGGCGGGTGAATCCCATCGGTCCCTCCGGCCGGCCGGCGACCTGCTCGATGATCTCGGCGGGGACGTCGGTGCCGGCTTCGGCGAGCGCCTTCAGGTCGGCTCCGGCGCAGAAGGCCTGATCGCCGGCACCGGTGAGGATCATCACCCGGGCATCGTCGTCGGATTCGAAGCGGCGCAGGCCGGCGAGCAGCTCGCCGGCGGTGGCCGTGTCGACGGCGTTGCGGCGCTCGGGCCGGTTGATCGTCAGGATCGCCGTGCTGCCGCGCGTCTCGTAGGTGACGAGCTCCACGGGCCGATCGTATTCCGGCGCCGGCGCCCGTGTCGGCGGATCAGCGGGAGGGCTGCCAGCTCTTCAGATCAGGCAGGGGGTCGATCGGGGTGGCGTAAGGGCTGCGGCCCTGGCGGATCTCGAAGTGGAGGTGGGCGCCGTCGCACGAACCGGTGCAGCCGAGCAGGCCGACACGGTCGCCGGAATCGAGCTCGTCGCCCTCCGCGACGTCGGCCGGCGCCTGCATGTGCATGTAGACATAGGTGTGCTTTGCGGCTGCGTCGTAGAGGGCGGCCCAGTTGCCCCGACCTCCGTCGCTGCCGGTCTCGAGGACCTCGGTGGCGGTGGGGGAGATGACCGGCGTCCCCTCCGGAGCGAACATGTCCTGGCCCTCGTGGGGACGGCCGCGCTCGTTGCCGAAGCCGTTGATCGCCGTTCCGTAGTCGACCGGCGCGGCGACGGGGTTGAGCGGCACGGGAGGCTCGGCGGCGCGACCGGCGCCGATGCCGATCAGGAGCGCGGCGACGTCGGCCGGCGACTCGGCGTCCCGGTCAACCGGCGGACGGGGGTTCTTACCGGCGTCGCCGGCCGGGGTGGCGGCGACGGCGCTCGCCGGCAGCAGCAGCGCGAGCACGGCGACGCCGCGTGCAACGGCACGCCTCGGCGAGGTGGTGTGGGACGGAGAGCTCCGCATGACGGCGGCCCGGGCCTGCGACGGTTCGGTCGGGAGGGTCGGGCTTCGCGGCAACTACCCCGATGCCTGCAAATAATTAAGGAAGTGTGAGCGAACTCACACGAGGCCCGTGGGGCCGCGAAAGACCTAAGGGCGGCGGACGCGCTCGATCTGCTCGCGCATGCGCTCCTTGCGGTTGTCCAGCTTCGCCTGCAGCAGCGAGAGGACGATCGGAAGGATCATGAACAGCGCGATCACGCCGAAGCAGAAGAACGTGACGCTCTTGTCGGTCGTGCGACCGCCGAGGCCGACGCCGTCGGCCGCCATTGCGGCCGGTGCCACCGTCAGTGCGAGGACCGCGACTGCGGCCATGGCGACGGCGAGAAGGGCGCGCTTGCGACGAGGACCTTGCACGAAGCAGCACTCTAGCGGAGCACCGCGGCCCCTAGGATGCTCGCGATGTCCGTATTCCAGGCGATCGTCCTTGGGCTCACTCAAGGTCTCACCGAGTTCCTGCCGATCTCCTCGAGCGGCCACCTGCTGATCGTTCCGGCGATGGCGGGCTGGGGCGACCCCGGTGCCGCGTTCACCGCCGTCATCCAGCTCGGCACGATGGCCGCCGTCCTCCTCTTCTTCAGGATCGACCTCTGGCGGATCGCCCGCGCCTGGCTGGCCGAGCTGCGCGTGCCGTTCGCACAGCGCAGCAACGAGGCCAACCTCGGCTGGTTCATCATCCTCGGCACCATCCCGATCTCGATCTTCGGGTTCATCTTCCGCAACCAGATCGAGTCCGGCGCCCGCAGCCTCTACCTGGTCGGCACAATGCTGATCCTCTTCTCGTTCGTGATGCTCGCCGCCGAGAGCTACAGCACCCGCGAGCGACCGCTGAAGGAGATCAACGGCCGCGACGGCATCTTCATCGGCATCTGGCAGGCCTTTGCGCTGATCCCCGGCGTCTCCCGCTCCGGCGCCACCATCTCCGCCGGCCTCTTCCGCAACTTCGACCGGACCGCCGCCGCCCGCTACTCCTTTCTCCTCTCCGTCCCGGCCGTCGTCCTCAGCGGGCTCTTCGAGCTCAAGGACATCGGCGGCGAGGGCAGCGTCGGCTTCCTCCCGACCGCGGTCGCGACCCTGGTCGCCTTCATCTCCGGCTACGCCGCCATCGCCTGGCTGCTCCGCTACCTGGCGAACCACTCGCTGGCGATCTTCGTGGCCTACCGCATCCCGCTCGGGATCCTCGTCATCGCTCTGGCAGCGAGCGGCGCGATCACGAGCTAGGGCGTGCCCAAACCCGCTCCCGGCCGGCCTGAGCAGCCGACGCTTCCCGCCCCCTCCCACCGCCGGCCGGGGAGACCGGACGCGTCAGCGGAGGATCTCCCCGGGGTCATCTAAGACTTAGCGCGCGGCCCAGGGGCAGGAGGAGGCCGCGCGCTGCACGAGTGATGCGCTCCCGTGCTGAGCGGAAGATCGCCCATGGTGGATTCGAGGCGGTGAACATCCGGCAATGCGCTTGTGAAAATCCCGTTACCGGGGTGCCAATAACGCGTAATCGTGCTCCGGCGCCGCTACGATTGAGCCCGAGGTCGACGCCGGTTGCGCGGCCCTCGTCCAATGATGAGCTCTTCAACGGGAACACTCCGGGTCGCGGTCATCGATCGTGATGGCGCCTTCCTGAAGGTATTGGGCAACCGCCTCGATGCCGCGGGCTGGCAGCACCGTGTCCTCGGCGGCCTCGTGCCGGTCGACGAGCTGGTGGCGATGAAGCTGAACGCGCTCGTGCTCGACATGTCGGTCCTGCCCCCCGAGGAGGCCTGGCCGTTCCTCGAGCGCGTCTGCGGAATGCTGCCCGGCCTCGGCGTGATCATCTGCACGAACGAGTCGACGGTGGCCCAGCGGGTCCGTGGGCTGCGGCTCGGCGCCGACGACTGGGTCGCCAAGCCGTGCCACCCCGAGGAGGTGATGGCCCGGATCGAGGCCGTCGTCCGCCGCCGCAGGCGGCGCAGCTCCGACGGGGAGGAGCGCGGGCCGCTCGTCGTCGGCGAGCTCGAGATCCGCGCCGACCAGTACCAGACATTCGTCGCCGGTCGCAGCGCCGACCTGACCCGCCGCGAGTTCGAGCTGCTGCAGGCCCTCTCCGACGCGTCCGGCAGCGTCATCGAGCGGGGCGAGATCTACCGCCGCGTCTGGGGATACGAGATGGCGCACGGCGACCGCTCGGTCGACGTCTTCATCCGCAAGCTGCGGATCAAGCTCGAGCAGCTCTCTCCTAACTGGTCCTACATCCACACCCATTTCGGGATCGGCTACCGCTTCGATCCCGAGCCGATCGACGGCTCCGCGGCCGCTCCGATCGCCGGCGCACCCGTGCCCGAGCCCGCCGAACGCGAGCTCGAGACCGCCGCCGACGCCTGATCCGACCGCGCCGGACGGCGCCGGAACGACCGTTTCGGGCGTGTTCACACCTTTTTCACAAGGCGAGCACAGGCTCGTAACAAGATGGCTTCCCTGCGCTGGGACCCTGATTGCGCCCGGAGATGAATTGGGGACGCGCGACGTGCCTGCCCCATCCGGATTGCATCCAACCAACCAGACAAGGAGTCACATTCAGTGAACTCACGCAAGTTCTTCGCAGTCACCGCCATGCTGGCGTTGCTCGCCTTCTTCGTGGCCGCGTGCGGCAGCAGTGACAGCAGCAGCAGTGACAGCAGCAGCAGTGGCAGCAGCGTCCCCACGGACCTCTCCGGCGAGATCGCCGGCGCTGGTTCGAGCGCCCAGGAAGCCGCCCAGGAAGCCTGGATCGCCGGCATCCAGAACGCCAGCCCCGATGCGACCATCTCCTACGACCCGGTGGGTTCGGGCGGCGGCCGCGAGCAGTTCATCGCCGGTGGCGCAACCGACTACGCCGGTACCGACTCCGCCTTCGCGGACCAGGAGCTGACCGACGCCGAGAAGCGCTGCACCGATCAGGGTGGCGAGATGATCCAGATCCCGGTCTACATCTCCGCGATCGCGGTCGTCTACAACCTCCCCGAGGTCACCGACCTGCAGCTGTCGCCCGAGACGCTCGCCGGGATCTTCAACCAGAAGATCACGACGTGGAACGACCCGGCAATCGCCGCGGACAACCCCGACGCCAGTCTGCCGGACACGATGATCACCCCGGTCAACCGCTCCGACGACTCGGGTACGACCGCCAACTTCACCGACTATCTGGCCGACACGGCCGGCAACGCCTGGCCCTACCCGGCCGACGACACGTGGCCGGTCAAGGGCGGCGAGGCCGCCAACGGCACGTCGGGTGTGATCGACGCGGTCAAGAACGGCGAGGGCACGATCGGCTACGCCGACGAGAGCCAGGCCGGCGATCTCGGCATCGCGGCCATCAAGGTCGGCGATACGTACGTCGCCCCGAGCTCCGAGGGTGCTTCCGCATCGCTCGACACGGCGAAGGAGTCGACGGAGGGGAAGTACATCTTCTCCTACGACATCAACCGGACCACGACCAACCCGGACGAATACCCGCTGCTGCTCCTCTCCTATGAGGCAGCCTGCACCGCCTACGACGACTCCGGCACGAGTGACATCGTCAGTGCGCTGATGAACTACATCATCAGCGCCGAAGGTCAGGACGCAGCCGCGTCCAACGCCGGCTCGGCGCCGATCTCCGATCAGATCCGCGGGCAGATCCAGCCCGCCGTCGACGCGATCGGTCAGTAGGAGCTCCATCACGAAGGTGGACAACACGCAGATCCAAGGGGCCTCGCCGCACGGCGGGGCCCCTTCGGTTCGGCGTCCCGACTCCGACCACGAAACGACCCCCCTCTCTTGAGCACGCCGATCGACACCACCACGAACGCCGGGCAGCTGCTCGCCTCCGCGAGTGGCGGCAGCCGCCGCCCCGGCGACCGGATCTTCTCCAACCTCACCGTCCTCGCCGGCGTCACGATCCTGATCCTCCTCGCCGGCGTCGCCGTCTTCCTGCTCGGTCAGGCCTGGCCGGCGATCACCGCCGCGACATCGGAGCTTCCCAACGAGGAGAGCCTGGCCAGCTACATCGCGCCGCTCGTCTTCGGCACGATCCTCGCCGCCGGCCTCGCCGTCCTGATCGCTGTCCCGCTCGCCACCGCGGTCGCGCTCTTCATCACCCACATCGCCCCGAAGCGGATCTCGCAGCCGCTGAGCTACCTGATCGACCTGCTCGCGGCGATCCCGAGCATCGTCTACGGCCTCTGGGGCATCGCCGTCCTTGGCCCGGCCTCGGTTCCGATCACCCAGTGGCTCGCCGACAACCTCAGCTTCATCCCGTTCTTCGCCGGCCCCGCGTCGGTGACCGGCCGCACGATGTTCGTCGTCGGGATCGTCCTCGCGCTGATGATCCTCCCGATCGTCTCCGCGGTCGCCCGCGAGGTGTTCACGCAGACGCCGAGAAAGCTCCAGGAGGGAGCCACGGCCCTCGGAGCCACCCGCTGGGAGATGATCCGGATGACCGTCCTGCCGTTCGGCAAGTCGGCGCTGATCAGCGGCTCGATGCTCGGCCTCGGTCGCGCCCTCGGCGAGACGATGGCGGTCGCGATCATCCTCTCGGGTTCCGGTGCCGTCACGTTCAACCTGATCAGCACGAACAACCCGTCGACGATCGCGGCGAACATTGCTCTGCAGTTCCCCGAGTCGTCGGGGATCGACGTCAACGTCCTGATCGCCTCGGGCCTCGTCCTCTTCGCGATCACTCTCGTCGTCAACATGGCCGCGCGTGCCGTCATCGCCCGGTCCAACGTGCAGTAGGAGCAGACGGAGCGATGAGCCCTCCCGACGCGACGACACCGACCCAGGCGGGCGCCCTCCTCGGCGGCTCGGCGAGTCGCGGTTCGCTCCCCGATCGTGCCGTCTGGATGGTCTTCGCGATCGCGGTCGTCGTGGTTGCCGGGTTGCTCGCGCTTGCCGGGATCTTCGCAATCGGCTTCCTGGTCGTCGGCACCGTGATCGCCGGAGCCATCGGCACCTACTCCTGGTCGCGGGCGGTCGAGGGCAAGCGGCGTGCCAAGGACCGGCTGATGAGCGTGTCGATCACGTCCGCGTTCGCGCTGGCGATGATTCCCCTCGCCTCGCTCCTCTACACCGTCGTCAGCAAGGGGATCAACCGCTTCGACGTCGAATTCTTCACCGAGTCCGCCCGCGGCGTCATCGGCGCCGGCGGCGGTGCGAGCCACGCGATCGCCGGCACGCTGATCATCACCGGCGTCGCGACGCTGATCGCCGTGCCGATCGGCCTGATGGCCGCCATTTACCTGAACGAGTATGGCGGCAACAGCCGGCTCCGCCGGGCGCTCACGTTCTTCGTCGACGTCATGACCGGGATCCCGTCGATCGTCGCCGGCCTGTTCGCCTACGCCCTCTTCGAGATCTTCTTCGGCCCCGGCATCCGCCTCGGGATCATGGGCTCGGTGGCCCTCACGGTCCTGATGATCCCGATCGTCATCCGGTCCTCTGAGGAGATCCTCAAGATCGTCCCGAACCACCTCCGCGAGGCGTCGTACGCACTCGGCACCCCGAAGTGGAAGACGATCACCAAGGTCGTCCTGCCGACGGCGCTGGCCGGCCTCGTCACCGGGATCATGCTCGCGGTCGCCCGGATCATCGGCGAGACGGCCCCGCTCCTGGTGACCACCGGCGTCATCGACTCGATGAACACCAACCCCTTAAGCGGCCGGATGCAGAACCTCGCCGTCTACGCTTTCAACGAGTACAAGAACCCCGGCGTGCCGCCGGAGCCCTCGATCGACAGGGCCTGGACAGCCGTCCTGGTCTTGATCCTGATCGTGATGATCCTCAACCTCGCGGCACGATTCGTATACCGGCGATTCGGGACCGAGATTCGCTGACTCCATGGATGAGGAAAGGAAGAGAATGATCGATAGCACCGCGAATCCCGAGGTCGCACCGAAAGCTTCCGATGCCGAGGTGTCGCCCGTCGACGGGGTTCCGTCACAGCCCCGGCAGAGCGGCATGGGGTGGGGGTCCGGCAAGATCGGCGACGTACTGGCGAAGCGGGTCGAGGCGAAGGGCGTGAACCTCTTCTACGGCGATTTCCACGCTGTCGCCGACGTCGACATGATGATCGAGCCGAACAAGGTCACGGCGCTGATCGGCTCGTCCGGATGCGGGAAGACCACCTTCCTGCGGGCGATCAACCGGATGCACGAGCTCACCGACGGCGCTCGGGCTGAAGGCGAGATCACCATCGACGGCGAGAACATCTATGGGCCGAACGTCGACCCGGTTCAGGTCCGCCGGCTCGTCGGCATGGTCTTCCAGAGCCCGAACCCCTTCCCCACGATGTCGATCTACGAGAACACTGCGGCGGGCCTCAGCCTGAACAGCTCGAAACTCTCGAAGTCGGACGTCGACGAGGTCGTCGAGCGGTCGCTGCGCGGAGCTCACCTCTGGGACGAGGTCAAGGACCGCCTCGACAAGCAGGGCTCCGGGCTCTCCGGGGGCCAGCAGCAGCGCCTCTGCATCGCCCGCGCGATCGCGGTCGAGCCCGAGGTCCTGCTCATGGACGAGCCCTGTTCGGCACTCGACCCGGTTGCGACCCTGGCGATCGAGGACCTGATCCAGGAGCTGAAGGCGAACTTCACAATCGCGATCGTCACCCACAACATGCAGCAGGCGAGCCGGGCCAGCGACTACACCGCTTTCTTCAACCTCGAGAAGAGCGGCGACCCCGGCCGGCTCGTCGAGATCGGCGAGACGACGAAGATCTTCTCGAACCCTGACAAGAAAGCCACCGAGGACTATGTCAGCGGGCGGTTCGGATGACGCAGACACGGCAGAGCTACCAGGAGGAGCTCACCGAACTCGAGAGCCGGGCTCTCGGGGGGCTCGATCTCGTCGTCGAGACGCTGAACCGGACGCTCGAGGCGATCGAGCACTCCGACATCGAGCTTGCGCAGATGGTGATCGCCGACGACGACCGCATCGACGGCCGTTACCTGGAGGTCCACCAGTCGATCCTCAAGCTCCTCGCCACCCAGGCCCCCGTTGCGACCGATCTGCGGCTGATCGCCGCGCTGCTCCACCTCATGAAGTCGGTCGAGCGGATGGGCGATCAGTGCGTGAACATCGCCAAGGTGATCCCGCTAGTCGGGACCGAACCGCCGCGCGACGAGGAGATGACCCGGGATCTGCTGACGATGGGCAGGCAGGCGCGTTCGCTGATCACGCAGAGCCAGCGCGCCTTCGCCGATCGTGACGTCGATCTGGCCCGCGACCTCGTTCGCCAGGACGATGTCGTCGACAACCTCAACAAGCAGTGCTTCGCGCGGGCCATCGAGATCGGCGATGACATCGATACCCGCGAGTGGGGGATCACGATGATGCTCGTCGCCAGGGCGTTCGAGCGGATCGGCGACAACGCCGTCGACATCGGCGAGCAGACCGCTTTCGTGGTAACCGGGCTCTTCCGCGAGTTCGAGGACGCTTCCCATCCCGAGCCGCACGTCGGCTGAGGAGCGCGGGCAGGTGGCGAAGAGCGGCCTGCATCAGACCGGTGGTCCGGCGACCGGAGACCGGCTACGACAGGCGGGCCGCCGCTGGAACGCGTTCGGAGCGAAGCCGCCGCAAGCCGAAATGTTCGGGCTGTTGCGGAGCAGCGGGCACAACCTCGCGAATGCGGCGACGGTCCTCGACGAACTGCTGCGGACCTGGCCCGACGATCGCGGGCTGCGGGCCCAGATCACCCGGCTCGAGCACGAGGGCGACCGGCTTACCCACAAGCTCGTCAACCAGCTCCGGAAGAGCAAGCTGGCGCCGTTCGATCGCGAGGACATCCACAACCTGAGCGGCGCGATCGACGACGTGGTCGACGACATCGAGGAGGTCTCCGAGCAACTAGCGATCAAACACGTCGAGGCCCCGATGGAACAGTCCCAGCAGCTCGCCGGGATCCTGCGCGACGCGAGCCGGGCGCTGTGCCGCGCCCTCGACGGCCTCGAGAAGCTCGACGGCGTCGACGAGAGCCTTCAGGAGATCCGCGAGCTCGAGCAGGAGGGTGACCGCCTCTACCGGGCCGCGCTCGCCTCGCTGTTCGACAACGCGATCGATCCGATGTTCGTCCTCCGCTGGAAGGACATCTACGGAGCTCTGGAGGAAGGGATCGACCGCTGCCGGACCGCTGCCAACAGCATCGAGAGCATCGTCGTCAAGCACAGCTGAATCGGGCTGGGGCGTAACGTCTCGGGAGTGGCCACCGAGCACCGCCGTCGCAGATGAGTCGGGCCCCAGAGGCCCAGGGCCTCGCCGGGCGCCTTTCGACTCTCGACCGGTTCCTGCCTCTCTGGATCGCTCTCGCTATGGCGCTCGGCCTGGCCCTCGGCTCGCTCGTACCCGGGTTGAATGACGCACTCGACCGCTTGTCGGTCGGCACCGTGAGCCTGCCGATCGCGATCGGCCTGCTCCTGATGATGTATCCGGTTCTGACGAAGGTGCGCTACGAGGACATGGGCCGCATGGGGGGCGACGGTCGATTCTTCGGAGTGGCGCTCTTTCTCTCCTGGGTCGTTGCCCCGGCCTTCATGTTCGGCTTGGCGTGGCTGTTCCTGGCGGATGAGCCGGCGTATCGGACCGGGGTCATCGTCGTCGGCCTGGCGCGTTGCATCGCCATGGTTCTGGTCTGGAACGACCTGGCGGCGGGGGACAACGATCGGGCAGCCGTGCTGGTGATCTTCAATGCCGTCTTCCAGGTGATCGCTTACGCGTTGCTCGGATGGTTCTACCTGACGGCACTCCCGGATCTGCTCGGCCTCGACAACCAGGGATTCGAAGTCGGGATCTGGGAGGTCGCCCGAACCACTCTCATCTTTCTCGGCATACCCCTGACGGCAGGGTTTGTGACCCGACGCTGGGGCCTGAAAGTCCACGGGCGGGAATGGTTCGAGACGGTCGTGATCCCTCGTCTCGCTCCGCTCACCCTCTACGGACTCCTCTTCACGATCATCCTGCTGTTTGCGATTCAGGGCGACCAGATAACCGCCGACCCATTGGCGGTCGCCCGTATCGCGCTACCCCTCCTCTTCTACTTCGGCGGCATGTGGACTCTCGGCTTCCTGATCGGCCGCGCCATGCATTTCGGCTACTCCAAGACGGCGACGATGGGGTTCACGGTGGCTTCCAACGACTTCGAACTGGCGATCGCCGTCGCCGTTGGGGTCTGGGGGGCTGGATCGGGCCAAGCGCTGGCCGGGGTGGTGGGTCCGCTGATCGAAGTCCCCGTGCTGCTCACGCTCGTCTATGTCGCGCTTTGGCTCCGACCCCGATGGTGGCCTGCTGACACGAGCATCGACGAGGGGTCAGCCGGAGTCGCACCGGGTGCCGGTGCTTAGACCGCGATCTTGCCGCGGTCGCCGTCGATTCGCAACTCGTCAAGCATCCGCTGCGCCAAGCCGGCCGCCGGCGCCCGCGGCGGGTGCACCTCGAGCATGAGCGGAGCGGGGTGGTCGGCAAGCGTGGCGGCCACCTGGAACCAGTTGATCGATCCCTCGCCGGGAACGAGGTGGAGGTCGAGGCGCAGCGGGTCGAAGCCGTCGCGCTGATCGGCAGGGCGCCAGCGGGCGCCGAGGTTGTCGTGGACGTGGAAGAGGCTGACGACGTCGAGCACCGGGGCGATCATGCGGTGCAGCGACGTGCGCCGGAGGCCGGCGATGACGTTGGCGTGGCCGACGTCGAGACACATCCGTACGGCCGGAGAATCGAGGCGGCGGACGAGTGCGCGAACCGCGAGCGGATTGGCCGACACGGTCTCGGGGCCGGGAAAGACCGGCGCGAGGTTCTCGAGCGCCAGCGTCACGCCGACCCGTTCGGCGGTCCGGGCCAGGATCGCCAGCGAGCGGGTCTCGGCGAGGAGGCGGTCCTGAGCTTCCCGACCGTCGACGACGCACTGCGAGTGGTAGACGACCTGCTTGGCGCCACATTCGGCTGCGTAGGACAGGGCGCCGGCGAGCGCTCGATCATCCACCTGAGTGCCGGCGAGAAGCTCACCCGGTGCGTGCAGGACGGCTCGCAGCCCGGTCCCGGCGAGAGTGGCGCCGACGGCACGCGCATGCCGGATGCAGTTGCGCGTGTCGGAGAGGACCGAGGTCGGCGGGGCGGGCAGCTGGACGTGGGAGAACCCGGCGGCCTCGATCTCACCGAGCATGTCGGGCGAGGGCCACCATTCGGCGGGCACGTTGAGTCCGAGGCGGGCTTCGATGCTTTCGCTGTTGATCATGTTCCCGAGATTCCCCGTCGCAGGCCCCAAGGCTGTGAAGAGTCCGTGAAGCCACGGTGAAAACCCTGCTATGTGAGCGATTCGCGGCAGGGTTCACCTCCGGTTAACCCCTTCCGCCGCGCCGAGGACGATGATCGTCTCGTGACCCCTGTGATTCAGCTCCAGGGGCGGCGAATCGCCCGCCCCAACGGTGCTCGACGGCCCTCCTCTGACAAGATCAGCCCGAGGCGGATGCTCTGCGCGGCGATCGACATCGGTTCCAACACGACGCGCGTCCTCGTCGCCGAACCCGAGGGCGGCCAGCTCCGCAAGGTGATGGAGCAACGGGCTTACACCCGGATCGGTAAGGACGTGACGCGCGGCGGCGGCGAGATCTCCGAGGAGAAGATCGCCGAGGTCGTCGACGTCGTCTGCACCCAGGTGCGTCTCGCTCAGGAGCTCGGCGCGGAGGCGATCCGGATCGTTGCGACCGCAGCGATCCGAAAGGCCGCCAACGGCGACGCGTTCGCGTCCGAGATCAAGCGAGTGACCGGCGTCCCGGTCGACGTCCTCGAAGACGTCGAGGAGGGCCGCCTCTCGTTTATCGGCGCGACGAAGGCGCTGGGCCATCCGGTCGACGGTGAGATCGCCGTCGTCGATGTCGGCGGCGGCTCGTCCGAGGTCACGGTCGGGACGATCGCCGATGGCGTGCGCGAGGTGCGCTCGTTCGAGATCGGCTCCGGGGTGCTCTCCGAGGACCTGATCACTGGGGACCCACCGGGCCCGGTCGAGATCCGCAAGCTCCGCGAGCGCATCGAGGACTTCTTCGCCGACGTCGAGTTCGACCGTCCCGACCAGGCGGTCGCTGTCGGCGGAAGCGCAACGTCGCTCCGCCGGCTCGTCGGCGCCGTCCTCGAGTACGAGACGCTCGAGCGGGGAGTGCGCGTCCTGACCAGCGATCCCGCTGTGGAGGTCGCGAAGATGTTCGAGCTCGACCCGCGCCGGGTCGAGGTTCTCGCCGCCGGAGTCCTGCTCCTCGAGCAGTTCTCCCAGCTCCTCGGCCAGCCCCTTCAGATCGGCAAGGGCGGCCTTCGCGAAGGCGTGATCCTCGAGATGCTCACCGACGGCAACGGCGCGACCGCCGCCCAGGCCGCATAGGCGCCCGCCCGCCTGCAGCGAATAAGGTGCTGCCGTGGCCAAGGCACGGGAGATCCCTGGCTTGAGCGTGGACCTCGCCTACGGCGAGGTCGCGGCGCGGGTGCTCGAGGTCCGCTTCCAGGAGATGCTCGACCACTCCGAGAACGTCCTCGACGTCGGCGACATCGAGCGGGTGCACGACATGCGCGTCGCTTCGCGCAGGCTGCGGGCTGCGATCGAGGTCTTCCGCCCGTGCTTTCCGGCCAAGCAGCGCAAGGCCGTGCTGAACGAGGTCAAGGCACTCGCCGACGCCCTCGGGGAGCGGCGCGACCGCGACGTGGCGATCGAGATGCTGACGTCCTTCTGCGCCGCGATGCCCCATCCCGACCGGCGCGGGATCGCCTCCCTGATCGGTGAGTTCGAGGAGGAGCAGATCGTCGCCAACGAGCAGCTCGCGGGGCCCGTCGACCGCGAGCGGCTTGCCCGCCTCGAAGCGCAGATCCATGAGCTCGCCGCGGCTGCTCGCGAGGCGGCCGGGCCGTCGCCGGAGAAGCCGGGGCCGTGAAGGCCCGCAAGGTCAAGAAGCTCGACCCCGCCGGGACGCTCTCCGAGAACGCGGCGCGGATCGTCCTCGTCCGGGTCGACGAGCTCCGGGCCCTGGCGGCCGATGCCCTCGACCCCGAGGCATCCGATGCCCAGCACGCCACGCGGATCGCGGCGAAGCGGCTCCGCTACGTCCTCGAGGCGACCGGGTTCTGCTTCGGCCGGCCCGCCGCGACCGCCCGCCGCCGGGCGAAGGAGCTTCAGGACGTGCTCGGCGAGATCCACGACGCCGACGAGATGCTTCCCCGTCTCGCCGCCCACCGCGCCGGCCTCCGCCAGTCGGATGCCGATGCCGTCCGTGCCCGCGCCGCCGACGAGCCCGATCTCGACCCGAAGCTCGCCGCCCGCGCGCCCCACCGGACCGCCTACCGCGGCCTCGACGTCCTCGAGGTCTACCTTCGCGCCCGCCGTGCCCTCCTCTTCGACCGCTTCAGCGAGCTCTGGAAGGAGTCCGAGGAGCGCGGCGTCTGGCGCCTGCTCTGCCGCGCCGCCGACCGCGAGCTCGCCCGCGCCGCCGAGATGCGTCGCGCCGCCGAGCGGGCCGAGCGGGCGCGGGCGGCGCTCGAGGAGGCGGAGCGTCAGCGGCTTGCGGCGGCCGAGCGGGCAGCGCGGGCGGCGGCCGAGTTGGCGGAGGCGGAGGCGGACGTCTCGTAGGTCTGTCGTTGGCGGCGGCCGGACATCAGGCCCACCGGCCTCCGGCTCTTCGGAGTTCGGCCGGCGGGCCTGACGCCCGGCCGCTGGGGACCGGGGGCCGACGCCGTCCGGCCCCGGGTCACCGCTAGCGGGCGGGGCCGGCGGCTACCGCCGCCCGGCCTCGATCGGGTGAAGCCGACGAAACCCACCGGATAGGGGGACAGGATCGGGTTCACCGAGGGTCGGCCCCCTTCACAGCCATTTAACCGCTGCATTGCAGGGGATTAACTCGGCCGCCGGCGATCGGGGCGAAGCTCTCTGCGAATGAGAGATCCGAAAGAGGGAGCAACGATGACCCCCGATCAGTTGACCTACACCGCCGGCGCCCGCGCCGATCTGCACTGCCACTCGACCGCATCGCAGATCTCGAAGCTTGGCGTCCAGAGGAGCGCCGGGCTGCCGGAGTGCGCGACGCCTCCCGAAGAGGTCTACGAGCTCGCCAAGCAGCGCGGCATGGACTTCGTGACTATCACCGACCACGACACGATCGACGGTGTCCTCGAGATCGCCGATCGCCCCGATGTCTTCATCTCGGAGGAGCTGACCGTCTCCTTCCCCGGCGAGCCGCAGGCCGTACACGTGCTCTGCTTCGGAATCACCCCCGACGATCACGAGTGGCTGCAGAGCCACTCCGGCAACGTCGAGGAATGCGCCGAGTACCTGCGCGGCAACGAGATCGCATGCGCGCTCGCCCACCCCTTCTACGCCGTCGCGGCGCCCCTCGCCGCGCGCCACCGCCGCCGGCTCGCCGAGCTCTTCGGCGTCTGGGAGACCCGCAACGGGTCCCGGGCGCATGAGCTCAACCGCCCCGCCTGGATCTTCGCCGAGACCCAGGGGCTCGCCGGTGTCGGTGGATCAGACGATCACGCCGGCGTCGACATCGGCCGGACGTACACGGCGACGCCGCCCGCGGGCGGCGTCGATCAGTTTCTCGGCCACCTCCGCGCCGGCCGCACCGAGCCGGGCGGGGAGGAGGGGAGCGCCGCCAAGTGGGCCCACGCGGCGATCGCCATCGCCGCCCGGACGTTCCTGAACCGCCCCGGCCCGACGACTCCGCCCGCGCCGACGGTCGTGCTCGGAATGCTGGAGCGCGTCGTCGGCGAGGGTCACGAGCGCAGCGGCGCCGACTCCGCCGACTTCAGCCCGGAGGACGCCCGCTCGCTCCTATCCGCCTGGATCGACGCCCTCGAGATCGCGAGCGGCCCGGAGCTGATCGCGCTGATGCAGGAGGACGGGTTCCGCCACCGCGACCTGTTCCGCCGCGCCCGCAGCGTCCACGACGCCCGGCTCCGGGATGCGGCGGCGAACGCGACCGGGGCGATCGCCGATGCCGGCAGTGCCGTCGGCGCGCTGACGGACCTGTTCTCCGCCTGTCTGCCGGTCGTCCCGTACGCACCGGCGATCGCCTTCCTCGCCGGTGAGCGGGCCCGGCTCGACGACGGCTCCGGGCGGACGCCCCGGGTCGCGCTCGTCGTCGATGCGATCGATGCGCCGCACGGTGTCGCCCACACGGTCGAGCGGATCCGCGAGCTCGCGGTCCCGGGATTCGAGGTCGAGGTCGTCGGCACCGACCGCGGAGTCGATCGCCGCCTGCCGGCGGTCGCCGAGGTGGCGATGCCCCACTACGAGGGCATGACGGTCGGGATCCCGTCGCTGCCGAGCCTGATCGAGATGCTCGCCGACGGCGAGTACGACCTGATCCACGTCGCGACCCCGGGCCCCGCCGGCGCCGCGGCGGCCCTGACGGCGCGGATCGCCGGCATCCCCCTGGTCGCCAGCCATCACACCGAGTTCGTCGATTACGCACGGATGCGCACCGGCAACGAGGGCCTTGCCGCGGCGATGGGGATGGCGATGAGCCTGCTCTACCGCGAGTGCGAGATCGTCCTCTCGCCGAGCGCGTCGGCGGATGCGTCGCTCGAGCGCCTCGGCGTGCCGCCGGAGCGGGTCGCCCGCTGGATCCGCGGCGTCGACACCCAGCGCTTCTCGCCCGACCACCGCTCACGAGCTGCGAACGGCAAGCGATTCGACGTCCTCTATGCCGGCCGGCAGACGCGCGAGAAGGGGATCGAGCTGCTCGCCGAGACGTTCGCGATCGCCCATCGGCACGAGCCGCGACTGCGCCTCGTCCTCGCCGGTGACGGACCGGAGGCCGCTTATCTCCGTGAGCGCCTCGGCGGGACCGCCGAGCATCTCGGCTGGCTCGACGGCGACGAGCTCGCCCACGCATACGCCGACGCCGACGCATTTCTGTTCGCGTCCGAGACCGACACCTACGGCCAGGTCGTCGTCGAGGCGCAGGCGAGTGGCCTGCCGGTGATCGCGGTGGCCGCGGGCGGACCCGCCGACCTGATCGAACACGGACGCAGCGGGCTCCTCGCCGAGCCTGACGCCCGCGAACTGGCTGCGAAGCTGGTCCGCCTCGCGCAGAGCCCGGCCCAGCGGGCGCGTCTTGCCGGCGGCGGGATGGCGGCGGCACGCGAGCGCACGTGGGACCGCTCGCTCGCGCAGCTCGCGGACGGTTACTCGCTGGCGCGGGCGCGGCGCGACGTGGCCGAGCGAGGGGGGACCGCGACGGGGACATCGGAAATGAGCGCCCTCCTTTCAGAGGGCGCCGCCGATGTCCCGCCGAGTCGCCCGGCGCTCTACAGTTGAGGCAGTGAGCGAACTTGAAATCGAACGGGGCGCGAGCGGCGGCGAGAGCGTGCCCGCTCCTCCGGTTGCCGACGAGTCCGCAACCCCCGCTGCCGAGCCGGTCGACCTCGAGGAGCCGTGGCTCTACTTCAACCGCGAGCTCTCGTGGATGGACTTCAACGACCGCGTCCTCCAGCTCGCCGAGGACACGAGCGTGCCGCTGCTCGAGCGCCTCAAGTACTGCGCGATCTTCGAGAACAACCTCGACGAGTTCTACATGGTGCGTGTGGCCGGAGTGCACGACAAGATCGTCGCCTCGATCACCACCGGCGGGGCCGACGGGATCCCCCCGGTCGAGGTCCTCGCCGCCGTTCGTGAGCGCGCGATCGCGCAGCGCGAGCGCATCGAGCGCTGCTTCAACGAGGAGCTGCAGCCGGCCCTCGGCGAGCACGGCATCCGGATCGTCTCCTATGACCACGCCTCGGCCGCGGAGCTCGAGGAGATCGACGAGCTATTCAAGAGCCGTGTCTTCCCGGCGCTGACGCCGCTCGTCTTCGGGGTCGGCCGTCCGTTCCCGTACATCTCGAACCTCTCGCTGAGCCTCCTCGTCGTCCTCCGCGACCCGATCCAGGACACCGAGGTCATGGCGCGCGTCAAGGTGCCGAAGGAGCTGATGCGGCGCTACCTGCCGATCGGCGACGGCAAGACCTTCGTGCCGCTCGAGGACGTCATCTCCCACAACCTCGAGGCGCTGTTCCCGGGGATGGAGGTCGTCGGCCACACCCTCTTCCGCGTCACCCGCGACACCGACTACGACGTCTCCGACGAGGCCGACGACGTCCGCCAGGCCGTCGAGGAGGAGATCCGCCGCCGCCGCTTCGGCGAGGTGATCAGGCTCGAGCTCGAGGGCGATCTCGACCCCCGCCTCCGCGAGCGTCTGGTCTCGATGCTCGACATCGGCCCGGATCAGGTCTACGACGTCGGCAGGATCGGCCTCGACGACCTCTTCGACATCGCGGGCGTCTCCGGCTTCGCCGAACTCCGCTTCGCGCCGTTCGCGCCGGTCACCCAGACGCGCCTGCAGGCGCCCGAGGGACAGACGATGGATCTGCTCGCGGCCATCCGCGAAGGCGACGTCCTCGTCCACCATCCCTACGACTCCTTCCAGACGTCGGTCGAGGCCTTCGTCCGCCAGGCGGTCAACGACCCTGACGTCCTCGCGATCAAGCAGACGGTGTACCGGACCAGCGACGACTCGCCGCTCGTCCCGGCTCTGATCCAGGCCTCCGAGCGCGGCAAGCAGGCGGTCTGCATGGTTGAGCTGAAGGCCCGCTTCGACGAACAGGCGAACATCCGCTGGGCCAAGAAGCTGGAGCAGGCCGGCGTCCATGTCGTCTACGGCATCCCGGCGCTGAAGACGCACGCCAAGTGCGTGCTGATCGCCCGCCGCGAGGGTGACGGCGTCCGCCACTACGCCCATATCGGCACCGGCAACTACAACCCGAAGACGGCGCGCCTCTACACGGACCTCGGGATCTTCACCGTCGACCCCGACATCTGCTCCGACATCGCCGAGATGTTCAACTACCTGACCGGCTACGCCCGCCCGCAGAACTACCGCAAGGCGCTGATCGCCCCCTTCAACCTCGCCGACGGCCTCCTCGCGGAGATCGACCGCACGATCGAGGCGCATTCCGCGGCCCACCCGGCGCGGATCCGGATGAAGATGAACTCGCTGCTCGACCCGATCACGATCCAGGCGCTCTACCGCGCCTCGCAGGCCGGCGTCGAGGTGCACCTCAACGTCCGCGGCATCTGCGCCCTGCGCCCCGGGGTCGAGGGCGTCTCCGAGAACATCTCGGTCGTGTCCGTGCTCGGGCGCTTCCTCGAGCACTCGCGGATCTACAGCTTCGAGCGACCCGGCCAGACCCGGATGTACACGGGCTCCGCCGACCTGATGCCCCGCAACCTCTACAACCGGGTCGAGCTCGTCATCCCGGTCGAGGACGAGGGGGTCAAGCAGGAGATGGCCGAGATCCTCGACCTCAGCCTCGCCGACAACGTCGGTGCCTGGAACCTCGACGCCGAGGGCGAATGGACGCGGCGGACCCGCGGTCCCGACGAGCCCGCCCGCGACGTCCAGGCGGCCATGATCGAGCGCAGCGCCGCTCGCGCCGCGGAGGCTCCGCCGAACATCTAGGCACGGGCGCCGAGCAGACAATGCGGCACGACGCACACGGATACTGGATCGAAGAGGCCGGGCTGGACGGGACGCCCTCCCTGCCGGCGCTGACCGAGGACGCGACAGCCGACGTCGTCATCGTCGGCGGCGGCTACACGGGACTCTGGGCGGCATGGTGGGTCAAGCGGGAGGAGCCGGAGGCCCGTGTGGTCCTGCTCGAGTCCGACCACTGCGGCTTCGGGCCGAGCGGCCGCAACGGCGGCTTCGTCAACTCGATGGGCTTCAGCCTGCCGACGCTGCGCCGCAACTTCGGCGACGCGGCGGCAGTCGAGATGCTCCATGCGGCGGATGAGTCGGTCCACGCGATCGGCCGCTGGTGCGAGGAGCAGGACGTCGACGCCTGGTTCACCCCCGGCGGGTACCTCCAGGCCTCGACCTCCGAGCACTTCGACCACACCTGGGACCCGGTCGTCGAGGCCTGCACCGAGCTCGGCGAGGGGGCGCGCATCGAGGTCCTCGACCGCGATGCCACCCAGCGCCGCTGTGCATCCCCGATCTTCCGCTCCGCCGCCTTCTACCCGGTCGCCGCGACCGTCCAGCCGGCGCGGCTGGCCGCCGGCCTGCGCCACCACGTACTCGAGGCCGGCGTCGAGATCCACGAGCACACCCGCGTCGACTCGCTCTCGGAGCGGGATGGGCGGGTGACGGTGACGACGCCCGGCGGCATCGTTCGCGCCGGCGCGGCGATCCTCGGCGCCGGCGGATCGCTCCTCCGCTTCCGGCCGCTGCGCCGCTCGCTCACCGTCACCTCCAGCCACATGGTCATCACCGAGCCGGTGCCGGAGCTGCTCGAGGAACTCGGCTGGACGGGCGGGGAGTGCATCACCGACTCCCGCCACATGGTCCATTACTTCCGGACGACCCGCGACGGCCGCATCGCCTTCGGGTGGGGCGGGGGCAAGATCGTCCGCGGGGCCGACGTCCACGGGCGCGCCGAGGTCGACCCGGACATGAAGGACGACGTCCAGGCCCACCTCCGCCGCTTCTTCCCGCAGCTCGAGGGCCGTGAGATAACGCACGCCTGGGGAGGGCCGATCGACGTCTCGCCGACACACCTGCCGGTGATCCGTACGGTCGGCGAGCGCAGTTTCGCCGGGTACGGGTACACCGGGCACGGCGTCGGGCCGTCGCAGATGGTCGGCCACGCCCTGGCCTCGATGGCGCTCGACCGCCGTGACGGGTTCTCCTCGCTCCCGATCGTCGACCCGCCTCGCGTCAGCCTGCCTCCCGAGCCGTTCCGCTTCGCGGGTGGAGCGATCATCCGCCGCGCGATCATCCGCAAGGAGACGGCCGAGGAGCAGGGGCGGACGCCGAGCCTGCTGACGCGGATCGTCAGCGGCATCCCGGAACGGATCGGCATTCACGTCGGCCGCTGAGCGGGGCGGGGCCCGCCCGACCGCCTAGGGAATGCGACGGCGACGGCGAATACGGTCCACAGCCGGGGACAAACCAACATTGAGGGAGAGACGATGGAAGGAAGTCCTGTAACGAGTTCGCCGGAGGGTCGCGAGATGCTCCGCGGGCTGTCCCGCTTCTGGTGGCTCTGGCTCGTCTTCGGAATCGGCTGGATCGTGATCTCGCTGGTGATCCTCCAGTTCGATCAGGCTTCGATCACGACGGTCGGCGTCCTGATCGGATTGATGTTCTTCATCAGCGGGATCCAGCAGTTCGCGGTGGCCAGCATGGTCGACCGGGGGCGCTGGATGTTCATCCTCTTCGGCTTCCTGTTCGTGATTGCGGGAGTGATCGCGTTCATATCGCCGGAGAACACGTTCGCCGCGATCGCCGACATCCTCGGCTTCCTGTTCCTGATCGTCGGGATCTTCTGGATCATCCAGGCATTCGCGGAGCGGGAGGAGAACGACGTCTGGTGGCTCGGCTTCGGCGCCGGGATCCTGATGGTGATCCTCGCGTTCTGGACCGGTGGTCAGTTCTTCATCGAGAAGCAGTACACGCTGCTCGTGTTCGCGGGAATCTGGGCGCTGATGTCGGGAGTCACGGACATCGTCCGCGCCTTCCAGGTCCGCAAGCTCGGGGAGCTCTAACCGCGCAGGCGCCCGAGGGTCTCCGAGCGAAGGAGGCTCTCGGGCGTCAGCACCTCGATGCCGACGAGGCGTCCCTCCTCGTCGAAGTCGAGGACGATGTCGCCCGCCGCGTCGCCGAGCGCCTCGACCTCTTCGAGCGTGATCGGCGAGCGCGAGACGAAGCCCGCGTCCTCGGGAATCAGGGAGATGTAGGCGGCGCCGCTCTCGGGGTCGTAGCTGATGAACACGGCAGGGAGCCTACGCCCCCACTCGCTCAGTCCTTGCCGGCGGGTGTGACAACGACGGGGACGTCGGCGATCTGGACCAGCTTGTGCGGGGTCGATCCGAGGATCGCACCCTTGATCGGACTGTCGCCGTAGGTGCCGACGACGATCATCCGGGCGTCGCGCTCCTCGGCGATCGATGCCAGCGCCGCCGCCGGCCGCTGCGGGATCAGGGCCCCCTCGGCGTCAACGCCGCATTTCTTCGCCGCCTCGACGCCCTCGTCGACAAGAGCCTGGCCCTGGTCGCGCATGATCTCCCGCTGGGTGCCGATCTCGCCGGCGCCCTGGTAGGGCTGGTAGCCGTAGGCGACGACGATCTTCGCCCCGAGGCCTTTCGCGAGGTCGCAGGCGAGGTCGAGGGCGGCATGCCCGCATCCGGTTCCGTCGTATCCGACGATGATCTCGTTGGCCATCAAACTGCCTCCGTCTTCTTGGCGAGCGATCCGGGCTCGGCGACCTGCGGCTTCCGCTGGAAGAACTCCGGATCGGCGAGCCGTTGCAGGATCATTACGACAACGCCCAGGATCGCGAAGAAGATCGCGATCGCCAGCGGCGGCCCGATGCCCAGCACGTCGCGTTTCCCGGGCTCGGCGAGGTCGCTGATCGACTTGATCAACACGTAGGTGAGAGTCACGCCGCCGAGCACCGGCATCACGCCGACCGCGAAGAACGACTTGACGCTTGTCGTCAATTCGTGCCTGTAGAACCAGGCACAGGCGAAGCCGGTCAGGCCGTAGTAGAAGGCGATCATCAGCCCGAGGGCGGCGATCGAGTCGCCGAGGATGTCCTCGCTGAGCAGCGTCAGCCCGAAGTACCAGACGATCGACAGCGCACCCATCAGCAGCGTCGAGAAATCGGGCGTCTGAAATCTGGGATGGACGCGGGCGAAGATCCGCGGCAGCGCCTTGACCGCGCCCATCGAAAGCGATGTGCGCGCGGTCGGCAGGATCGTCGTCTGCGTCGACGCGGCCGCCGACGTGAGCACCGCGATGATCAGGATCTTGTCGAGGGGGGAGCCGAACACGTCGAGACCGAGCGCCGACAGGACGTCGTCCTTGTTCTGGCGCAGGAACTCGTCGCCGTGGACGGCCTGAGCCGCGATCGCGACGACGACGTAGATCCCCAACAGAATCAGGGTGGAAACGACCGCACTTCTCCCTGGGCCCTCGGTCGGGTCTTCGGTTTCCTCATTGACGGTCACCGCACTGTCCCACCCCCAGTAGATGAAGACCGCGACGAGGACACCGTCGATCAGCGCGGTCGTGCTGTCGATGTTGAGGGGATTGAGCCAGCTCAGGCTGGGATCGATCGAGTCGGGGAAATCGCCGGCGTAGACCTTGATCAGCGCGACCACGGCGAATGCCGCGAGGGTCAGGACCTCGGCTCCGAGCAAGCCGATCTGCGTGCGGGCCGAGAGCTCGATCCCGATGTAGCAGATGATCGTCATGATCGCGATCCAGACGACGCCCACACACGTGACCGCGAGCGTCGACGGCGCGTCGACCCCGATCAAGAGGAAGCTGTAGAGCCCGGCGATCTGGGCGAGGTTCGCCATCACGATCACGTCGGCGACGATGATCGCCCAGCCCGCGATCCATCCCGTCGTCGGGCCCATTGCCGAGGTGACCCACGTGAAGGTCGTCCCGCAGTCCGGGTCCTGGCGGTTCATGTAGTAGTAGGCGAACGCGATGCAGAGCATCGGCAGGAACGCCACCCAGAGCACAGCGGGGGAGAAGAGGCCGACGCCGGCGGCGACGACGAAGCCGAGGCTCGCGGCGAGGCTGTAGCCGGGGGCGGTCGAAGCGACCCCGATTACGACGCTCGAGGCGAAACCGATTGCGCCGCCCTTCAGGCCCTTGTCGCCTCCTGAGGCGGCAATCGCTGCTTTAGCTCCGGTCGGATCCTCGACCGGTCCCGATGCGCTCTCCACTTGCTCTCCTCACGCCGTTGACTGGGGACGACGATCTCCGCGCGGCACACTATTCCGATCGCCGTTCACGCGTAGTGCGCTTCGGGTGACGCGGCACGCATCAGGCGATTGGGCAGTGAGGGGGACCGGGGTGGGGAGGCTTCGACCCGAGGGGCGGCGGCCTCACTTCGGCCCTCAATGGCAATCAGGCATGCCCAGGCGTGTACGGATTGCCATTCGCGCCCCGACCGAGCTCCCGCCTCCGTCAGCTTCCGACGCCGTGCGGCGTCCGGTACCCACGGGATGACCCTGACCCCCCGGCCGCCGCCAACGACAAACCCCTAGTGGGTCCCGAACGCCGCACCCGAAGGCGCCGGCCGCCACCTCGTCGTCACGACCTTCTTGCGCGTATAGAACTCGACGGCGTCGTGGCCGTTGGCGTGGAGGTCGCCGACCATGGAGTCCTTCCAGCCCGCGAAGGGGAACCAGGCGACGGGGGCGGGGACGCCGACGTTGACGCCGACCATCCCGGCCTCGACCTCGTTGCGGTAGCGGCGTACAGCTTCGCCTGAGGCGGTGAAGATCACCGAGGCGTTGCCGTAGCGGCTCGAGTTGACGAACTCGAGTGCCTCGCCGAGGTCGGCGACCTCGAGGACGGCGAGCAAGGGGCCGAAGAGCTCCTCGCGCGCCAGTTCGGACTCACGGTCGGCGACGGTGAGGATGGTCGGGCCCATCAGGGCGCCGGCGGCGTTGTTCGTGTCGCGGCCGTCGACGATGACCTCCGAGCCCTCGGCGATCGCACGGTCGGCGGCGGCGGAGACGCGATCGCGCGCGTCAGCGCCGACCATCGGCGGGCAGACCACGCCCTCGTCGTCGCCGTTGCCGGTGGGGAGGGTAGAGGCCGCCTCGGCGAGGGCCGAGCGGACCTCGCGACGTCGCTCCTCGTCGCCGACGACGACCGCCACCGAGCCGGCGAGGCAGCGCTGGCCGGCGTTGCCGAAGGCCGACTGCATCATCGCCGGGATCGCCTGGCCGAGATCGGCGTCGTCCATGACGACCATCGAGTTCTTGGCGCCGCCGAGGGCCTGGACGCGCTTGCCGGAACGGGTGCCGCGGTCCATGACGTGGAGGGCGGTCGATGCCTGTCCGACGAAGCTGATCGCATCGATCTCAGGGTGATCGAGGAGGCCGTTGACCGCGTCGTGGGCGCCGTGGACGATGTTGACGACGCCGGCCGGGATCTCGTCGATGCCGTCGATCAGCTCGACGATCCGCTGCGGCGTCCGCGGGTCGCGCTCGGAGGGCTTGAGGATGAACGTGTTGCCGCACGCGATCGCATACGGAAGGAACCAGAGCGGGATCATCGCCGGGAAGTTGAAGGGGGTGATCGCGGCCACGACGCCGACCGGCTGACGCCACATCTCGACGTCGACCCCGGTGGCGACCCCTTCGAGCGTCTCGCCCTTGAGCAGGTTCGGGATGCCGCAGGCGTTCTCGGTCGACTCGATCCCGCGGCCGACCTCGCCGCGTGCGTCGTCGAGCGCCTTGCCCATGTCCTCGGTGACGAGACGGGTGAGCTCCTCGCGGTGCGACCAGAGCGCCTCGCGGAGGGCGAAGACGGCGCGGGCGCGCTTGGCGACCGCGGTTGCGGCCCATGCAGGCTGGGCGGCCCGGGCGGCCCGGGCGGCCGCGTCGATGTCGCCCCCGGTCGAGAGCGGTACCCGAGCGAGGACCGCGCCGGTGGCGGGGTCGACGTCGTCGAGCGTCTCGGTTGCGGCCGATTCGACCCACTCGCCGCCGATGTAGTTCTTCAGCGTCTCGGGCTCTGTGGTCATGCTCTCGTCGCTGCCCTCTCGGGCCAGGGTCTCGGGCTCCATCGCCTCTCTCCTTCGCCGTTTCGGTCTTCGGAAGTCCCCACCGATGGTACTCGTGGGTCCGTGGGCGCCGTTGCACAATCTCGGCGACTCGCGTCAGCCGCAGTGGAGCAGCATCCTCAGGTCGCGGGGCCACCGGACGCGAGTCGAAGCAGCGCCCGGGCACCCGCCATGAAACCCTCGGGCAGCGCTGCCGACGGTGACGCGCCCGGGTGATTACGGGCGACGCGCACCCGCAGCACGCCGGGGCGGATCCGGAACCGGAGCGGCGCGTCGAGGACGACCGCCTCGCCGTCGATCCCGGCCGGAACCGGATGGTCGGCACCGACTTCGAACGAGGGGGCGCTCCACTCGCGCCAGGGACGCTGCGGGCCGCGTCGCGCGCCGCGTCCGCGGGCGGCCCCGGCGACGGTGACGCCGAGCAGGCCGTCGTCGATACGCGGCCTCGTCCCGGACCCGACCGCCCGCCCGAGCCGGTAGCGGTTGTTGGAGACGAGGATCGCGATGCCGGAGCTGTGCTCGTGACCGCCCGGCCCGGCCCAGCGCAGGTCGAGGCCGGTGCCGTTCGGCCCGAGCATCTCGGGAGCCGTCTCGAGCAGCGTCCGCAGCTTTGCGTCCCGGTAGCCGGTCCGCTGGACGGCGCTCGCGTAGAGGCCGAGCGAGACGTTGTTGACGAAGACCCGGCCGTTCACGTCGGCGAGGTCCACCCGCCGCTCGCCGCCGTCGACGAACGCGTCGAGGGCGCCGACGACGTCGTTGCGGTCGACGCCGAGATCGAGCGCGAAGTGGTTGCGCGTGCCGGCGGGGATGCAGGCGTAGGGCAGGTCGTGCTCCGCCGCCACGGCGGCGACTATCGCCTGTGAGCCGTCGCCTCCAGCCATCGCCAGTGCGTCGACCCCTCGGGCAACGGCGTCCCGCGTCAGCCTCTCGAGGTCGTCTCCGGGTCCGAGCTCCACCGGCTCGATGCCGCGGCGGCGGGCTTCGTCGCCGAGGTCGAAGCGCTCCGCTTTGCCGCCGCCCGACCGCGGGTTGAGGAAGAGGACCGCGTTGCTCGGATCGGGTGCGTCGGGAAGGTCCACCGATTGCCCGAAGGCGATCCTGGTGGAAGCCGAGCAGGTGACGAGCGCGGCGAGCAGGAGCAACTCCTCGACCAGGCGATGGTGGAGCATCAGCACCACGGCGCCCGCGAGGAGGGCCACGGCGAAGGCGGCGGCGAGGACGCGCAGCTTCGGACCCAGGATCAGGGCGTACCACCCGGCGACACCGGCCAGGCCGATCGCGGCGAGCGCGACGAGCCCGCGCGGAAAGGAATCGATCGCGATGGCGACCGCGATCGCCACTGCGGCGGCGCCGGCGAGAAGGGCGGCTGCGGCCGCGACCCTCCGTGCGTTCATAGACTTACCCGCAGATGGAGCAATCCGAAGAAGCCGTTCCGACGAGTGGCCCCGGCCGCTGGCTCGAGGACGCCGAACGGGTCGACCTCGCGCTCTACGCCGCGATCGCGCGGACGCCGACCCCGGCACTCGACCGGGCGATGTCCCGCCTTTCGCGCGCCGCCGACTACTCGGCGATCTCGATCGCGTCCGCCGCGGTGCTCGCAGCGACGGGCGGGCGGACGGGTCGCCGGGCGGCCGCGATGGGGCTCGCCTCGGTCGGCGTCGCCGCCGCGTTCTTCAACCTCGTCGTCAAGCCGCTGAGTAACCGGTCCCGGCCCGACCGGATCGCCGAGAAGGTCCCGATCGCCCGCCACGTCCGGATGCCCACCTCGACCTCTTTCCCCTCTGGGCACTCGGCGACCGCCTTCGCGTTCGCCGCCGGAGTGGGGAGGGTGCTCCCGCCCGCGGCCGTCCCGCTGCACGCGCTCGCGGCGCTCGTCGCTTACTCGCGCGTACACACCGGCGTGCACTACCCCGGCGACGTCGTCGCCGGCGCCGTCTCGGGGACCGTCGTTGCGCAGCTGACAACTCACGCGATTGATCGTAGGTCGGCGCGGCGGCGCTGACCTCCGGGGGCGCTACTGGCCGCCCGACCCCTCCGGGCCGTAGGGGTACCACCAGTCCTTGCGCTCGATCTCCGTCTCCAAGTGGACGTGCTTCGTCTCCTGGAAGGCCTCGAGGCCCTCGCGGCCGAGCTCACGCCCGATCCCGGACTGCTTGAAGCCGCCAAACGGCCCGGCGTCGTTGTCGGTCAGCGGATCGTTGATCCAGACCGTCCCGGCGCGCAGCTCGCGCATGCAGCGAACGGCGCTCTTCAGGTCGCGCGTGTAGACGTTGGCGCCGAGGCCGAACCGGGTGCCGTTGGCGAGGGCGATCGCTTCATCGAGGCTGTCGACGGGCACGATCGGCGCGACCGGGCCGAACGTCTCCTCGCGCAGCAGGTCGGTCTCCGCAGGCGCTCCGGTCACGACGGTCGGTGCGAAGAAGTGTCCCTGCGTGGTGCCGCCGCCGTCGCCGCCCGTGACCACTTCGGCTCCGGCCGCGACCGCCGCCTCGACCTGGTCGACGACCTTCTGGCGCTGCGGGGCAGACACCATCGGGCCGACGTCGGTCGCCGCGTCGAACGGGTCGCCGAGCACGAGGGTTCGTGTGTGGTCGACGAAGGCCGACACGTAGTCGTCGTAGACGTCCTTCATCACGTAGAAGCGCTCGGCCGACGTGCAGACCTGCCCGGCGTTGAGGAACGCCGCCCAGGCACCGCCGCGGGCGGCGATCTCGATTTCGTCAGCGACGTCGGCGCAGACGATGAACGGGTCCTTGCCACCCATCTCGAGGTTGACCCTGGCGAGGCGCTCGGCGCAGGCGAGCGCGACCCGGCGCCCGGTCGCGACCGACCCGGTGAAGGCGATGCAGTCGACGCGCTCGTCGGCGGACAGGGCGGCGCCGGTCGGCCCGGCGCCGGCGACGATGTTCACCGTTCCGTCCGGGAGGTGGGAGAAGCAGTCGGCGAGCGCCAGCGTCGAGAGCGGCGTCACCTCGGACGGCTTGGCGACGACCGAGCAGCCCGCGGCGAGCGCCGGGGCGACCTTCCACGTCAGCAGCAGCAGCGGGTAGTTCCAGGGGACGATGCAGCCGACGACGCCGAGCGGGTCCTTGACGACCAGCGCCAGCTGGCTCGACTCGATCGGCGGGATCACGCGGCCGGCGCTGTCGCGGCCGATCTCCGCGTAGTAGTCGAACGCCGCCGCGCACCAATCGATCTCGTCGCGGTTCTCGACGAGCGGCTTGCCGCCTTCGGCCGTCATCGTCCGGGCCAGCTCCTCGCCGTTCTCGCGCAGCCGCCGCGCAGCCTCGTGGAGTGCCTCGCCGCGCTCGAGGGCGGGCGTGCGCGACCAGATCTCGAACGCCTCCCGCGCGGATGCGACGGCCGCGTCGAGCTGCTCCGCCGACGCCGAGGCGACTGTCGTGATCGTTTCGGTCGTGAACGGGTTCTCGACGTCGATGGGGTCGCCTTCGCCTGCGACCGGCTGACCGCCGATCAGCAGGGTGGGGGCACTCACGCCGGGGCTCCTCCGATTGGCGGCAACTCGACTTCGTCGTCGGGGCGGACCGAGGCGAGTTGCTCCGCGCGGCGTTGCTGCCAGACCGTGAAGGCCATGCCGACCACCGTCACCGCGAAGAGGATCGTGGCGATCACGTAGACCTCGACCGGGATGCCGCGCTGCGCGGCGCCGTAGATGTAAAGGGGGAAGGTGACGGTGGTGCCCGAGTTGAAGTTGGAGATCACGAAGTCGTCGATCGAGAGGGCGAATGACAGCAGGGCCGCGCCGAGCAGTCCCGGCGTCAGCAGCGGCAGCGTCACTGTTCGGAAGGTCGTCCAGGTGGTCGCGCCGAGGTCCCGAGCCGCCTCCTCCAGCCTGCGGTCGAAACCGATCAGGCGTGAGCGGACGACGACGACGACGAAGCTGATCGAGAACATCACGTGGGCGATCAGCAGCGTCGTGAACCCGAGCGACAGGCCGTAGATCAGGAACATCGAGAGCAGTGACGCGCCGATTACGACCTCCGGTGTCGCCATCGGGATCACGATCAGGAAGTTGGCAGTCCGGCGCCCTGTGAACTTGTGGCGGACCAGGGCGAGCGCGATCAGGGTGCCGAGGATCGTCGCGATGATCGTCGAGAGCGCTGCCAGCCGAAGGCTCGTCAGCAATGCGTCATTGAGCTCGGGGATGCTGAAGGCGTCCTGCCAGTGCTGGGTGGTGAAGCCCTCCCAGGTGAAGTTGAACTTGCCAGTCGGATCGTTGAACGAGAACACCGCGATGACCGCGATCGGGATCAGCAGATAGAGGATCGCTAGCGCCGCGAACATCGAGACCGCGTTGAACCGGATCCAGGCCCACGCCTTGCTCATGCCGCCTCCTCCTCGTCACCCATCAGCGCCTCGGAGCCGGCGAACTTGATGTAGATCAGGACGAGGGCGAGGATGACCGCCATCAGGATGAAGGAGAGGGCGGCTGCGCTCGGGTAGTCGAGGACCTTCAGGTAGAGCGCCTGGATTACGTTGCCGATCATCGACTGGTTGGTCGAGCCGAGGAACTGGGCGTTGATGTAGTCGCCCGCGGCGGGGATGAACGTCAGCAGCGTGCCGGCGACGATTCCCGGGGCCGTGAGCGGAAGCGTCACCTTGATGAAGGCAGAGGTCGATGAGGAGTAAAGATCCTTCGCCGCCTCGATCAGTCGCACGTCGACGCGCTCGAGGCTGGCGTAGATCGGCAGCACCATGAACGGCAGGAAGTTGTAGGTGATCCCGGCGATCACGGCCACCGGCGTCGCCAGCAGCCGGCCGTCGGCGGAGAGGATGCCGAGCGACTGGAGGATGTTGACGACGGGGCTCTGGTCGCCGAGGATCGTCTGCCAGGCGAGGGTTCGGATCAGATAGGTCGTGAAGAACGGAGCGACGACGGCGAAGAGCAGTGCGTTGCGCCACTTGCCGCCCCGCATCGCGATCGCGTAGGCGAGCGGATAGGCGATCAGCAGGGCGATCAGGGTCGCTGTGCCGGCATAGAGGAAGGAGCGCCAGAACTGCGTCCCGTAGTTCGAGAACGCGTCGCTGTAGTTGGAGAACTGCCAGGTGAACGTGAATCCCTGCTCGAGGCTCCCCGACTCCAGCGAGAGCCTCGCCATGAAGTAGAGCGGGATCACAAAGAAGAGAATGAGCCAGATCAGCCCCGGCCCCATCAGGAAGTACGGGACCAGGCGACGACGGAGCGGAGGGGTGCTGCCTTCTTGCATCTCTGCTCGCTCCGTCGTCTTCCGGTCCGTCAGCGCTCTAGCCGGTGATCACTGACTGGAACGCCTGCTCGACCTCTTGCTCGTCAGCCGCCGGCGGCGAGACCTGCGTCGAGCAGTTCGCCGTGAACTGCTCGTCCGGGAAGATCAGCGGGTTCTTCGCCAGAGCGGGGTCCGTCTTCTCGAATATCTCCTTGACCCCGTCGACGGGCTGGACGTAGTTGTTGTACGCCGTGATCTGCGCCTGGTTCTCCGGCTCGTAGACGTAGTTGATCCAGTCGTAGGCGGCGGTCGAATTCGGTGCCCCGACCGGGATAACCATGTTGTCGGACCAGAGCATGCAGCCTTCCGTCGGCATCACGAACTGGATGTCGGGGTTGTCCGCCTGCAACTGCACGGCGTCTCCGGACCAACCGATCACGGCGACCGCATCTCCGCTCGCCATGTCGCGGGTGTAGTCGTTGCCGGTGAAGCGGCGGATCTGCCCCGAGGCGGCCGCCTCCTTGATCTTGTCGATCGCGTCGAGCCAGTCCTGGGTCGTCGCGTCGGCCGGATCGACCCCATCGGCCTTCATGACCAGCGGGACGGTGTCGCGAAGCTCGGTCAGCATCTCGACCTTGCCCTTGTACTGCGGGTCGAACAGGTCGTTGATCGACTTCACATCGGGAGCGAGCTTGGTGTTGACGACCAGGCCCGTCATACCGCTCTGCCACGGCATCGAGAATGCGCGGTCCGGGTCGAAGTCCGGGTGCTGCAGGCCGGGATCCGTGCGCATGTTTGCCTTGGCCGGCGCGATTGCGTCCTGATCCATGTCCTGGAGGTAGCCGAGGTCGTACATCTTCTTGGCCATCCAGTCGGTGACCACCATCATCGAGCGGTTACCCGACTGACCGTCCGAAAGCAGCGGCTGCATCTTCGCGAAGAACTCGCTGTTGTCGTTGACGTCCTCGATGTACTTGACCGAGACGCCGGTCTTCTTCTCGAAGTCGGCCACGGTCTTGTTATCGATGTAGAACGGCCAGTTCGAGATCGTCATGTTGCCCGACGCGGGCGGGTCGTTGGGCGCGGTCTGGACGTCGGCGTTGTCGGAACCGCCCTCGATGCCTCCGCCCCCGCCACCACCGCATGCCGCGATCAGCAGCGCCGCGATCAGCACCAACGCTCCCAACAGAGGCACCCTGCTCCTCCTACTCACCTTGGTCACAGTGACCCAACTCCTCTCGTACTTCTCGTTTCCTTTTGCAAATCGCGTCAAGAGCTGGCGACGTTCGTGGCGGCCTCGTGATCGGCGGTGGCGCGCTCGGCGCCCGAGTCGCGCACCAGGTGAATGTGCTCGGGGGTCCAGGAGAGCTTCACATCGGCCCCGCCGCCGGGCAGCGACTGGCGCTCGGCCTCGTCGGTGTTCGGACAGAGCACGGTCATGCGGACGCCGCCCTTCAGCTCGACGACGAGCTGGGTCGCCGTCCCCAGGTAGACCGAACTGGCGACGACCCCCTCGACGCTCTGCTCGTTGCCGTGGAGGCCCTCCGGCGTCTGCCCCTTCGGCGTGACGTAGAGCTTCTCGGGGCGAACAACCGCGTAACAGACCTCGCCGGTACCGAGTCCATTGGCGGGGGCCTCAACGGTGACGCCTGCCTCCAGCTCGACCGACGCCTTGCCGTCGGCGTTGAGCGAACGGACCGTGCCCGGCATCAGGTTCGAGACCCCGATGAAGCCGGCGACGAAGCTGGTCGCGGGGCGTTCATAGACTTCCTCGGGTACGGCTATCTGCTCAACGACGCCACGGTTCATGACCGCGATCCGGTCGGACATCGTCAGCGCCTCCTCCTGGTCGTGGGTCACGTAGACGAACGTGATCCCGACCTCGCGCTGAATTTGCTTGAGCTCGAGCTGCAGTCCCTTGCGGAGTTTTAGGTCGAGGGCGCCGAGCGGCTCGTCGAGGAGCAGCACCTTCGGGAGGTTGACCACCGCGCGAGCGAGGGCCACGCGCTGCTGCTGGCCGCCGGAGAGCTGGTTGGGCCGGCGGTTCGCCTCACCCCAGAGTCCGACCCGCTCGAGCTCCGCCTGTACGCGCTGCTCGGCCTCGGACTTGTCGACGCCCTTCCGCTTCAGGCCGTAGGCGACGTTGTCCTTGACGCTCAGGTGCGGGAACAGGGCGTAACTCTGGAAGACGGTGTTGGTCGGGCGCTTGTGGGCGGGCATCCCGGCGACATCGACGTCGTCGATCAGGATCTGGCCGCCGTTCGGCTGCTCGAACCCGGCGATCATGCGCAGGGTCGTCGTCTTGCCGCAGCCACTGGGCCCCAGCAGCGTGAAGAACTCGCCCTCTTCGATCTCGAGATCGATGGCGTCGACCGCGGTGAAGTCACCGAACCGCTTGGTCACCCCGTTCAGGGTGACGCCGGCCCGACTACCACCGTTCGCTGTGGCTGATGCTTCCGTAACTCCTCCTCACAGGTCCGGAACGATTGCCTCCGGGGAAACCTAACCGATTGGGAGTATCCAGAAACGGGGAACCGCGAAAGTTCCGCGGTTGTCCTAACTGGACGGACGATCGTTGTACGCTGCGTACAATCGATGCACGTTGGCTTGAACCAAATCCGGGTTGTGCCACCCAATTCGACGTTCTACCTTTGTGCAAAGCGTCGAGTCAACCCCGAAGGAGAGTGAGGGAACCGTGGCAGTCAGCACCCCTCAGGACGTCCACCCGAACAGCGAAGCCGCAGGCTCGAACCTGCAGGAGAGCGCGCGCAAGCACCTCTGGATGCACTTCTCGCGCATGGGCGGCTACGACGACGAGCACGAGATCCCGATCATCGCGAAGGGCGAAGGGCCTTACGTCTGGGACGACCACGGCAACCGCTACCTCGACGCGCTGAGCGCCCTCTTCTGCTGCAACGCCGGCCACGGCCGTGCCGAGTACGGCGAAGCCGCCGCCGCCCAGGTCAAGGAGCTCGACTTCTACACGAACTGGAGCTACGCGCACCCCCGCTCGATCGAGCTGGCCGAGCGGGTCGCTCACCTGGCCCCCGGTGACCTCAATCACGTCTTCTTCACCAACTCCGGCTCGGAGGCGGTCGAGGCGGCGATCAAGGTCGCCCGCAACTGGCATCGCGCCCATGGACGCGGCCAGCGTCACAAGATCATCTCCCGCGAGGTCGCCTACCACGGCACCACGATGGGAGCGCTGACCGCCACCGGCATCACGTCGCTGAAGGTCCCCTTCGAGCCCTCGATGCCCGGTGGCTCCCACGTCCCGAACACCAACCACCTGCGCTGGCCAACCGAGCGGGACAACCTCTGGGCCGCCGAGCGGCTGCGCGACCGGATCGAGTTCGAGGGACCGGAGACGGTCGCCGCCGTCATCCTCGAGCCGCTCCAGAACGCCGGCGGCTGCATTCCGCCGCAGGAGGGTTACTTCCAGCGGGTCCGTGAGATCTGTGACGAGTTCGGAGTGCTGCTGATCTCCGACGAGGTGATCTGCTCGTGGGGTCGCCTCGGCCACTACTTCGGTGCACAGCGCTACGACTACCAGCCGGACATCATCACGACGGCGAAGGCGCTGACCGGCGCCTACATCCCGATGGGGGCGATGATCGCCTCCGACGAGGTGTTCGAGCCGTTCTCCACGGGGACGGCGTCATTCGCGCACGGCTCGACGTTCGGCGGCCACCCGGTCGCCGCCGCCGTCGCGCTGCGCAACCTCGACGTCTTCGCGGACGAGGATCTCTGCGGGCACGTGCTCCGCAACGAGGGCGAGTTCCGGCAGACGCTGGAGGACCTCCGCGACATCCCGATCGTCGGCGACGTTCGCGGCGCCGGATACTTCCACGCGATCGAGCTGGTCAAGGACCGCGACACGCTCGAGGGCTTCGATCACGACGAGTCGGAATGGCTGCTCCGCGGCTTCCTCTCGGGCGAGCTCTACAAGCGCGGGATCATCTGCCGCGCCGACGATCGCGGCGACCCCGTCATCCAGCTCGCGCCGCCGCTCACCTGCGGCTCCGAGCAGTTCCAGGAGATCGGGACGGTCCTGCGGTCGGTCCTCGAAGAGGCCTGGGACAAGGTCACGGCCGAGTAACGGCCCGCCCCGGGCCGGCGACCGCCACCCGAATCGTGCTCTCCGTCGGCAGCCTCCTCGACGAGTTCGGCCTCGAGCTCGCCGTCGAGGCCGCGGCGGAGGACAACCCGATCCGCTGGGTGCACATCTCCGAGCTCGAGGACCCGACGCCGTTTCTGTCCGGCGGCGAGCTGCTGCTGACGAACGGTCTGAACCTGAAGACCGCCGCCCGCCAGCGCAAGTTCGTGCGCCTGCTCGCCGGCAAGGACGCGGCCGGCCTCGGTCTCGCGGTTGGGCTCGACCACGCTGAGCTGCCGGCGCCCTTGATCGAGGAGGCCGAGGCGCAGGGGCTGCCGCTCTTCGAGCTCCCGTTCGAGCTGCCCTTCATCGCGATCACCAAGTGGGCATCCACCCGCCTGATCAACGAGGGCTACGCAGCGCTCGAGCGCAGCGTCGAGGTCCACGCACTCCTCGAGGGCCTCGTCCTCGCCGAGCGCGGCCTCTCCGAGGTCATGCGCGCCATCGCCGAGTCAGTCGCCGGGGCGGCGTTGCTCCTCGACGACCGCGGCATCGAGCTCGTGCGCCATCCCCAGGAGCGCGGCTTTTCCCAGCAGGCCACCTCCGACATCCGGATCGAGGTCAACGAGCGGGCCGGGGCGGGCCGCCAGGTGATGTTCGTCGCCGAGCGGGGCTCGCTGGCCGGGCGCGCCGTCGCCGTCCCGGTGCCCCTCGGCGGCAGCGGGCAGCGCGGCCACTGGCTGGTCCTCGCCCGCCGCGGCGGCCAGATCGGCGATCTCGAGCGGCTCCTCGCCCGTCAGGCTGCGATGGTCGTCGCCTTGGAGATGATGCGCGAGCGGGCGGTCCGCGAGACCGAGCGCCGGCTCGCCGGCGACGTTCTGGCCGAGGCACTCGGGGGACAGCTCGGCGACGAGGACCTACGTGGGCGCCTGCAGCCGTTCGGCATCGACGCACGCGTCGCGATCCTCCTCTACGAGCTCGAGGAGTCCGCCGACGACCCGGTGCTGCTGGCCGAGTCGCTCGCGGTTCCGTCGGTCGTCGCCGTCAACGCCGCCGCCGGCCGGCCGCTGCTCTGCGCGATCGTCGACCCCGGTGAGCGGGATCCCGTCGAGCTCGCCCGCGAGGGCCGGACCGCGCTGGCGGCCTCGGGGCGGAAGGTCCGGGCGGCCGCGAGCCGGCCAACTCAGGTCGCATCGCTGCGCCGCGCCTTCCACGAGGCGCGTTGCGCGCTCGAGGCGACGGCGATGGCCAACGGCCACACACCCGACGTCGCCTCCCATCGCGACCTCGGGGCGTTCACCCTGCTCCTCTCCCTTCAGGACGACGACGCGCTCCGGACTTACGCCGACAACCTGCTCGGCCCGATCTCGGAGGGGGAGGGGGAGTACGGGCCGGAGCTGCTCCGCTCGCTGGAGGCGTTCATCGAGCGCAACGGGCAGTGGGAGCGGGCGGCACGCGATCTCTACTGCCACCGGCATACGCTCCGCTACCGGATCCGGAGGATCGAGGAGCTGACCGGACGGGACCTCGCCCAGGCGCAGGACCGGATCGAGCTCTGGCTTGCGTTGCGCGCCCGGGAACTGGTGAGATGAACTTCGAGACAGCCAACATACGACCGAAAGAGGAGAGCCGATGAAGGTTGGAGTCCCCACCGAGATCAAGGAGGAGGAGTACCGCGTCGCGCTGACGGCCGTCGGAGCGCGTGAGCTCGCCGAGCATGGGCACGAGGTCCTGATCCAGAAGGGGGCCGGAGAGGGCAGCGCCATCTCCGATGCCGACTACGAGGCGCAGGGCGCGACGATCGTCGCCACCGCCGAGGAGGTCTTCGAGAAGTCGGAGATGCTGCTCGGGGTCAAGGAGCCGCAGGCGATCGAGGTCGAGATGCTGCGTCCCGACCAGACGCTGTTCACCTACCTCCATCTCGCTCCGGCGCCGGCGCTGACGGAGGGACTCTGCAACTCCGGGGCGACCTGCATCGCCTACGAGACCGTCGAGGACGCCAACGGCGGCCTGCCGCTGCTGGCGCCGATGAGCGAGATCGCCGGGCGCCTGGCGACCCAGTCGGGCGCCTTCTTCCTCGAGAAGCCGATGGGCGGCCGCGGCATCCTGCTCGGCGGCGTCCCCGGCGTCGCCGCCGCGAACGTGATGGTGATCGGCGCCGGAGCGGTCGGGATCAACGCCGCACAGATCGCCGTCGGGATGGCGGCCGACGTGTTCCTGTTCGACCTCAACATCGACGCGCTGCGCCGCGCCGACCTGCAGTTCGGCGGATCCCTGTCGACCGTCTACAGCTCGACGCTGTCGATCGAGAAGATGCTGCCGAGCATGGACCTCGTCATCGGCGCGGTCCTCGTCCAGGGCGCTCGCGCACCGCACGTCATCAAGCGCGATCAGCTCGGTCTGATGAAGAAGAACGCGGTCCTCGTCGACGTCGCGATCGACCAGGGCGGCTGCTTCGAGACCTCGAAGCCGACCACCCACACCGACCCCGTCTACGAGGTCGACGGCATCACCCACTACTGCGTGGCGAACATGCCGGGCGCGGTGCCGATCACCTCGACCTACGCGCTCACTAACGCGACCCTGCCGTACGTCCTCTCGTTCGCCGACAACGGCGTCGAGGGCGCCCTCGAGCGCGACCCCGGCCTCTGGCCCGGAGTCAACGTCGCCGCCGGCAAGGTCACCCATCCCGGCGTCGCCGAGGGGGTCGGCAGCGAGTACGTCCCGGTCAAGGAGGCGCTGGGGATCGGCTGAGCGGCGTAGGGTCGCGGCCGGGCAGCGGCGCCCGACGTCCTCCGGCACTTACGGAGTTCGGCCGTCGGCCACCGCTGCCCGGCCTTCGCCACCGCCGCCCGACAGTCGTCCCTGCGGTGAGCACGGTCGGCCGACCGGACCGGGCCAAAGTGAGCAGTGGCGGGGATTTGGTCCGGATAGCGGACCAAATCTGGACCACTGGCCCCGGACCCGCCCGGTCTTCCTAATAGCGCTTGTAGTGACGGACCGCGTAGCCGCTGCGGCTGCGCATGCCCCTGTGCCAGCGCGGGCCGGGGCCGCCGGAGGTGTCCCAGCGGAGGCCGGCGACCACGGCGTAGGTGTGGCCGGAGTTGGCGTAGACGGTGATCCACTTGCCCTTGTGCTTCTTGCCCCAGCCCGCGAGGGAGCCGGAGGTCATCGGCGTCTTCAGCATCCGGGCGCCGTGGAGCATGTAGCTGACCGCGCCGGAGCAGTCGTAGCCGTTGTCCTTGAAGTCGCCGTGGCCGCCGCCCCAGACGTACTTGGTCTTGCGGATGTGGTTGGCGGCCTTGATCGCGCGAACGACCCGCTTCGGGGCGTTCTTAGGCGGGACGGCCTTACCGCTCGAGAGCAGCTTGGCCTTGCCGGGCTTGCCGGACTTCGGGCTCGTGCTGAGGCCGCCGCCGGCGACTGCCGAGGCGGAGAGGAGGAGGAAGACCGCGGCCGTCACTGCGAAGGCTGCGATCACGGACATGGCGGCGCGATGCGCCGTCGGGTTCGATCTGAGTCTGTGCATATTCCTTTTGGCTCGCTTGCGCCTGCGGGGTTAGCTGACGGGCTGGCGCTGCTCGGAGCCTGCGCCTCCACCGAATCGGGTGGATTAGCCCCATGTACTCGGGGTCCTGGTTGGGTCCCCCGCTCTCCGGCCTTCGGAGACTCGGCGTTAGGGTCGCGGCACTGTAGCGAACCGGTGAGCGTTCTGCAAGCAAACGCTCACAGACGGTCCCTCGTCGCATGAAATGGCCGATCGGCTGGGCCCGGCCGCCTTCCGGCCTGTAGGTTGCGGCAATGGAGATCGCCGGGAAACGAGCGCTGCTGACGGGGGCGACCGGCGGGATCGGCCGGGCGATCGCGACCGCGCTCGCCGAACGCGGCGCCTCCGTCGTCCTCAGTTCCCGCAAGGGGGAAGAGCTCGAAGCCCTCGCCGCCTCGCTTCCCGGGGGCGGCCACTCGGTCGTCGTCTCCGACCTCGCCGAGCCCGGCGCCGCCGAGCGGCTCGCCGCCGAGGCGAGCGCCGCCGGCGACATCGACCTCCTCGTCGCCAACGCCGGCCTTCCTGGCTCCGGCCGCCTCTCCGACTTCAGCGCCGACGAGATCGCCCGGGCCGTCCGGGTCAACCTCGAGGCGCCGATGACCCTCGCCCACCAGCTGCTGCCGGGGATGATCGAGCGCCACGGCGGCCACGTGGTCCTCGTCTCCTCGCTGGCCGGCAAGGCCGCCTCACCCCGCGCCTCCGTCTACAACGCGACGAAGTTCGGCCTTCGCGGCTTCGCCCTGGCCCTCCGCGAGGACCTCGCCGGCGACCGTGCGGGAGTCGGCGTCTCCGTCGTCCTGCCCGGGTTCATCCGCGACGCCGGCATGTTCGCCGACTCCGGCGCGAAGGTCCCGCCCGGCGTCGGCACTTCCACACCCGAGGAGGTCGCCGCCGGCGTCGTCAAGGCGATCGAGCAGAACAAGGCCGAGATGGCCGTCGCGCCGGTTCAGCAGCGCTTTCTCGCCGGCTTCGCCCACATCTTCCCCGGCGTCGCCGCCCGCGCCCAGCGCGGTGGGGGCACCAAGGTCGCCGACCAGCTCGCGCGCGGCCAGGTCGACAAGCGCTGAGCCTCGCCCGGCGGCGGCCCGGCGAGTAGTTTTCCCATATCCCCCCGAGGCATACCGTGGAGGCGTCATGACCGAACGAGCCGAAGACCGTCAGCGCGACCTGGTCGCCGAGGAGGAAGCCGCCGCCGCAGCGGAGGCCGCCGAAATCGGCGGCCACACCGACACGCAGCGGCTCCCCGAGGCCGAGCGCCCGCTCGCCGAGGGCGGAGAAGGGGTCGCCGAGGGCTTCGAGCTGGCCGAGGAGCAGCTCATCCAATCCGCATCGCACGGCGACAAGCACGGGCATCCGCTCGGCGACGGCTTCCCCGAAGAGGACGCGCGCTCCGAGGGCCTTACGATCTACGGCGAGGCGGACCACGAGAAGGCGTCCGAGAAAGAAGACAGCGACTAGCGCCCTCGCGGGCGCCGAGAAGGAGACGAGATGACGGACAGCTACGGCGCCCGGTCCACCCTGCAGGTATCGGATCGGGAGTACGAGATCCACCGTCTCGATGCGCTCCAGTCGAAGTACGACGTCGCCCGCCTTCCCTACTCGCTCAAGGTCCTCCTCGAGAACTGCCTCCGCCTCGAGGACGGCGTCGGGGTCACCGCCGACGACATCGAGACGATCGCGACCTGGGACGCCAAGGCCGAGCCGACGAAGGAGATCCCCTTCCAGCCGGCCCGGGTCCTGATGCAGGACTTCACCGGCGTCCCCGCGGTCGTCGACCTCGCCGCGATGCGCGACGCGATGGACGACCTCGGCTCCGACCCGGCGAAGATCAACCCGCTCGTCCCGGTCGACCTCGTCATCGACCACTCCGTCCAGGTCGACGCCTTCGGCAACGCCCGCGCCTTCGCCGTCAACGCCGAGCGCGAGTTCGAGCGCAACGAGGAGCGCTACGAGTTCCTGCGCTGGGGGCAGAAGGCCTTCGACAACTTCCGCGTCGTGCCGCCGGCCACCGGCATCTGCCACCAGGTCAACCTCGAGCACCTCGGGAAGGTCGTCTGGTCGGACGAGAAGGACGGCGTCCATCGCGCCTACCCCGACACGCTCGTCGGCACCGACTCCCACACGACGATGATCAACGGCCTCAGCATCCTCGGCTGGGGCGTCGGCGGCATCGAGGCCGAGGCGGCGATGCTCGGCCAGCCGATCTCGATGCTGCTCCCGCAGGTGATCGGCTTCCGTCTCGACGGCGAGCTCGGCGACGCGACGACGGCCACCGATCTGGTCCTCCGCGTCACCGAGATGCTGCGCGAGCGCGGCGTCGTCAGCAAGTTCGTCGAGTTCTACGGCCCCGGCCTGCCGACCCTCGGCCTCGCCGACCGCGCGACGCTCGGCAACATGTCGCCGGAGTTCGGGTCGACCTGCGCGATCTTCCCGCCCGACAAGGAGACGCTCCGCTACCTCGAGTTCACCGGCCGCGGGACCGAGGTGATCGAGCTCGTCGACGCCTACACGCGCGAGCAGGGCATGTTCCACGAGCCCGGTGCCGAGGAGCCGACGTTCACCGACACGCTCGAGCTCGACCTCGGCGACGTCGTCCCGGCCATCGCCGGCCCGAAGCGCCCCCAGGACCGGATCGCCCTGACCGACGCGAAGCCGGCGTTCTTCGAGACGCTGAAGAACTTCAACGACGAGGCGGCCGGGTCGCTCGGCACCGAGCAGGAGCCCGACACCGGCTCGTTCCCGGCCTCCGACCCGCCCGGCAACGGCAGCGAGACCGCCTCCGGCTCGCCGACGGACCCGGTCGGCGCTCCCGGCGCGACCGCCGTCGTCGGTGCCCGCAAGTCCAGCGACTGCATCGAGGTCACCGATGCCGACGGCAACACGTTCGACCTCGATCACGGCCGGGTCGTCATCGCCGCGATCACGAGCTGCACGAACACGTCGAACCCGTCGGTGATGATCGGCGCCGGGCTGCTCGCAAAGAAGGCGGTGGAGCGCGGCCTCGACGTCAAGCCCTGGGTGAAGACGTCGCTCGCGCCCGGTTCGACCGTCGTCACCGACTACCTCGAGAAGTCGGGGCTCGACGAGTACCTGAACAAGCTCAAGTTCGACCTCGTCGGATACGGCTGCACGACCTGCATCGGCAACTCCGGCCCACTCGCGGAGGAGATCTCCGCCGCGGTCGCCGAGAAGGACCTCGTCGTCTGCGCCGTCCTCTCCGGCAACCGCAACTTCGAGGGCCGGATCAACCAGGACGTCAAGGCCAACTACCTGGCATCGCCGCCGCTCTGCGTCGCCTACGCGCTCGTCGGCAGGATGGACTTCGACTTCGAGAGCGAGCCGCTCGGCACCGGTGAGGACGGCGAGCCCGTCTACCTGCGCGACGTCTGGCCGAGCGCGAAGGAGATCGCCGACACGGTCGCCGACGCCGTCCGGGCAGACATGTTCGAGAAGAACTACGCGAACGTCTTCGAGGGCGACGAGCGCTGGCAGGCGATCAAGGTGCCCGAGGACGATCGCTACACCTGGCCCGACTCGACCTATGTGCGCCGGCCGCCGTTCTTCGAGGGGATGGACCCGGAGCCCGCGGGCAAGGCGGACCCGATCGAGAACGCGCGCGTCCTCGCCAAGCTCGGCGATTCGATTACGACCGACCACATCTCCCCGGCCGGCGCGATCAAGAAGGACAGCCCCGCCGGCCGCTGGCTGATGGAGCAGGGTGTCGAGGTCCGCGACTTCAACTCCTACGGCTCGCGTCGCGGCAATCACGAGGTGATGATGCGCGGCACGTTCGCGAACGTCCGCCTCCGCAACCAGCTCGTCGACCGCGAGGGCGGGTGGACGCGGTACATCCCGGACGGGGAGGAGATGCCGATCTACGACGCGGCGATGAAGTACGCCGAGGAGGGAACGCCGCTCGTCGTCCTCGCCGGCAAGGAATACGGGTCGGGCTCATCGCGCGACTGGGCGGCGAAGGGGACGCTTTTGCTCGGCGTCCGCGCTGTCATCGCCGAGAGCTACGAGCGGATCCATCGCTCGAACCTGATCGGCATGGGAGTGCTGCCGCTGCAGTTCCCGGCCGGCGAGAGCATCGAATCCCTCGGCCTGACCGGAGAGGAGCGATTCAGCATCGCCGAGCTCGATCCGGAGACCGCCACGGAGGTCGAAGTGACCGCCGAGCGCGACGACGGCGACCCGGTGGCGTTCACCGCGGACGTCCGCCTCGACACCGCCAACGAGCGAAAGTACTTTCTGAACGGCGGCATCCTGCATCGGGTTCTGCGCGAGTTGCGCTGACCCTGGGTCAGCGGCATTGCACCTCCGGCTCCGATGTAGCAGAATGGAAGTGCAGGTTTCATAAAGCTCGTCCCCGGTTAGTCCCGCCTCCGGGGGCGATCGCGTCGGCATCCCTCCCTGGCTACCGACGCGCGGGCTGGGGTGCGGGCCGCGCGGACCCCCTGCCTCCCGCGGTCCAAACCCCAGCCCATCTCTTTTTGGCGGCCTGCGAGGCCGCGACTCGGCGTCGCCGGCCGGCTCGCGGCCCATACGGCCGCGTCGCCGGCCTCCTCCTTGATTCGCGGGCTCGCAGCCTCGCCAAAACAGCAGGGCTGAGCCCGCTACGGGCTGTGTCGGTCGGGCCGGGCTGAGGCGGTGAGGGGGGCGTCGGGAGCGGTCCCGACGGGACTCGAGCACGAGCGAAGCGAGTTGCCCCGGCGGGTCCGCTCCCGGCGCCCCCGGCCTCGTGGAACTCAGCTCAGCGACCCGGCGCGTCAGCCGATCTTGGACTCGGCGGCCGCCAGGCCCTTGCCGACGTTCTTCTTCAGGCCCTGAGCGACGATGAAGTCGACGCCGGGGATCTTGGAGGCGAAGGAGATCTCGTAGTGGAGGTGCGTCTTGTCGCCCTCCTGCGTGAAGCGCATCTCGCCGTGGTGGCCCTTCAGCGGGGAGCCCTTGGTGATCTCGTAGGCGATCAGCTCGTTCGGGACGTACTCGGTGACGGTCTCCTCGAACGGCGGCGTGGGGCCGACCTTGAGCTCCCGGGCCGAGCCGACGCCGTTGCGGTGGCCGTCGGTCCCGTTCTTGAGCCGGGTCACCTTGGCTCCGAAGACGGCGGCGAGGTTCTCGTGCTCGGCGAAGTAATCGAAGACCCGCTCGGGCGGAAGGGCATAGTCCTGGTCGAAGATGAGGCGCTGCATGGCGCGAATCTAATCAGTCGCGACCTCGGCGCCGCCGTCGCGCCGCTCGATGTACTCGATGCCGATGACGCTGCCGACGGGCCCGACGGGGGTCAGGGTCGCGGCGAAGAGCCAGAACGGGGCCTCGCGACGGAGGATCGCCACCCAGAGCAGCAGGCAGAGGGCGACGTAGCCGATCCCGTGGGCCGTGCCGAACACGAACGTCGGGCCCTCGAGGCCGGGCACGATCCAGACGATCAGCAGCCCGATGAAGATCGCCAGTTCGACGAACGATGCGCGCTTGACCCAGATCCAGAGGGGGCCGGGCGCGCGGGGCCGGAACTCGCGCTCGCCCTCGGTGGTCGGATCGCTCACCGCGGGGAGGCTAGATCAACCGACCCATACGCCCGGCACAAGAGCCCGCCACCAATCCTGGACAGCGGTACATGTGAGCGCCGCTCGCAGGGCGGCAGACTGCAACCCATGCAGAGTTCCTCCAATTCGAGGATCGGAGAACGGGCCATCTCCCGGGCTCGCGAAGCGAGGCGCGCTTTTACAGGGGTCGCGTCGCGCATCTCGTGTCCCGATTGCGGGACCGGGCGCAGTCAGACCTGCGCCAAGGATCCCTGCACGGTCTGCGGCGCCGTTCCCGCCGCGTTGATCGGCAGGGCAACGGTCCCGGGCTGAACCCAGACTCCTCTCTCCCGTGGGTGCCGTGAAGGGCGCCGGGCCTCGGTCCGGCGCCCTTTGCACGTAGGTGACCCCGTCCAAATGCTCCGCTTCGCGTCCGCTTTGGCCGGTCGGCGGGTGAACCCGAACTAGGTGGTCAGGGCCGTGAGGACGATCCGCTCCTGCTCGGTGCGGTGGGCCGCCGGGTAGCCCTCGCTGGGGCTGGCCCGCTCGGGGCGCCCGATGTAGCGGATCGGGATGTCCTTCTCGATCGCGTCGGGGATGCGCCAGCGCATCGACGGCCAGCAGCCCATGTTGGCCGGCTCCTCCTGGACCCAGACGATCTCCTCGAGGTTCGGGTAGCCGGCGACGAGCTCGGCGACGTAGCTCTTCGGGAAGGGGTAGATGAGCTCGGTGCGGGCGATGGCGACGGAGGTGGCGTCGGCGCGCCGGTCGTGGCCCTCGAGGTCGTGGTAGACGCGGCCGGAGCAGAGGACGAGGCGCTTGATCTCCTCGCGGCGCTGGGCGGCGTTGGCGTCGTCGATGACGTACTTGAAGGTGCCCTCGGTGAGGTCGCTGAGCTTCGAGGCCGCGTCGCCGAGGCGGAGTAGGCCCTTCGGCGTGAAGACGACCATCGGCCGCGCCTTCTTGATCCGGGCCTGGCGGCGGAGGAGGTGGAAGTACTGGGCGGCGGTCGTCGGGTTGGCGAGCCGCATGTTGCCCTCGGCTCCGAGCTGCAGGAAGCGCTCGATCCGGGCGCTCGAGTGTTCGGGGCCGGCGCCCTCGTAGCCGTGGGGGAGCAGGAGGGTCAGGCGGGTCGTCTGTCCCCACTTGGACTCGCCGGCGGCGATGAACTGGTCGATGATCACCTGGGCGGAGTTGTCGAAGTCGCCGAACTGCGCCTCCCAGAGGATCAGGCTCTCCGGCGAGGCGGCCGCGTAGCCGTACTCGAAACCGAGCGCCGCGTTCTCCGAGAGCGGGCTGTTGTGGATCTCGAAGGGCGCCAGCGCACCGGAGAGGTTCTGGATCGGCGCGTAGGTGAGGCCGGTCTTCTCGTCGTGGAGGACGAGGTGGCGGTTGGAGAAGGTGCCGCGGCGCGTGTCCTGGCCGGTCATCCGGATGTGCGTGCCTTCGGTAAGCAGCGAGGCGAAGGCGAGGGCCTCGGCGTGCGCGAACTCGATCGGCCCGTCCTCGAGGATCTCGAGGCGCCGCTCGAGCGGCTTGCGGAGCTTGCGGTGGACGGTGAAGCTCTCCGGGAACTTGACGAGCTCCTCGTTGAGCGTCCGGATCCGCTTCTCGGAGACCTTCGTCTCGACTTCGGGGCTCTTCGTGCGGTCGAGCTCGCCGGTGCCGCCCGTGATCGTCGGATCCTCGAACTCGCCGGCCTCGATCTTGGCCCGCAGCGACTTGAGGATGCCGCTGAACTCCTCGCGCCGCTCCTCGCCGTCCTTTGCGACCTCTTCGACGGTGACGACGCCCTCGTCGACGAGCCGCTTGGCGTAGAGCTCGCTGATCGGCTGGTGCTTCTTGATCTTCGCGGCCTGCTCGGGCTGTGTGTACGCCGGCTCGTCGGTCTCGTTGTGGCCGTAGCGGCGGTAGCCGATCAGATCGATGACGACGTCGCGACCGAACTTCTCGCGGTAGGCCATCGCCAGCCGGATCGCGGCGATGCAGTTCTCGACGTCGTCGGCGTTGACGTGGATGATCGGAACGTTGAAGCCCTTCGCCATGTCGGCGGCGTACGGGGTCGAGCGGCCGTCCCGGGGGTCGGTCGTGAAGCCCACCTGGTTGTCCTGAATGATGTGGATCGTGCCGCCGGTGGCGTAGCCGTCGAGCGACTGCAGGTTGAGCGTCTCCGCGACCACGCCCTGGCCCGGGAAGGCGGCATCGCCGTGGAGCAGCAGCGGCACGGCGACCTTGGTGTCGTGGTGCATCTGCGGGCCGGCGTGCTCGGTCTGCGCCGCGCGGGCGCCGCCGGTGACGACCGGGTCGACGAACTCGAGGTGGGAGGGGTTCGGGTAGAGGCGCATCCGCACATCGCCCTCGGTCGACTCGAACAGGCCCTCGGCGCCGTGGTGGTACTTGACGTCGCCGGTGCCGCCGTGGCGGAGCGCGTCGGTGCGCTTGACGGCGTCGAGCGCCTTGGCGCCCTCGAACTCGGCCATGATCGACTCGATCGAGCGGCCGAGGTTGTGGGCGAGGACCGAGAGGCGGCCGCGGTGGGCCATGCCGATGACGACCTGCTCGCCGCCGTCCTTGCGGGCGATCGTCGCCAGCTCGTCGATCATCGGGACCGTCGAGTCGAGGCCCTCGATCGAGAACATCTTCTGACCCAGGTAGGCCTTCTGGAGGAAGCGCTCGAACTGGAAGACCTCGATGAGCCGGTGTCAGGAGGCCGCGCTTCTCCTCCTTGTCGAGCGGCTTGCGGTGGGCGCCGGTCTCGATCATCTCGCGCAGCCAGACGCGCTGCTGGTGCGAGGAGAGGTGCTCGATCTGGTAGCCGATCGTCCCGCAGTAGGCGTCGCGCATCCGCGGCAGCGCGTCGAGGAGCGTCTCGCCGGGGACGCCGATCCGGAGGATCGACGCCGGGATCTGGCTCATCAGCTCGGGCGTCAGGTTCAGGTTCTCGGGCTCGAGCGCCGGGTCGCCCTTGCCGTCGCCACCGAGCGGGTTGAGCGTGGCCGAGAGGTGCCCATGGGTCCGGTAGGCCTTGAGCAGCGACGTGGCCGCCTGGACGGCCTGCATCAGTTCCTCGTTGGGCGTCGTGTGGACGGCGCTCGGCGGGGCGGCCGTCGCCGAGCCGGCGGCGAGCGGCGGCGCCGAGGCGGACGCAGCATGGGCCTTCGTCACCACGGCGGCGTCGACGCCGAGCGACTGGGCGACGCCCTCGTAGAACTCGTTCTCGCCGCTCAGCAGCTGATCGATCGACCGCAGGAACGAGCCCGACTCGGCTCCCTGGATGATCCGGTGGTCGTAGGTGGACGTCATCGTCATCACCTTCGAGACGCCGAGCGTCTTGAGTCGCTCGGGCGGGGAGTGGGACCACTCGGGCGGGTAGGCGATCGAGCCGGTCGCAACGATCGTTCCCTGGCCGCTCATCAGGCGCGGGACCGAGGCCACCGTGCCGAGCCCGCCCGGGTTCGTCAGCGTGATGTTCGTCCCGATGAAGTCGTCGGCGGTCAGCGAGTTCTCGCGCGTCTTGCGGATCAGCTCCTCGTACTTGGCGTGGAAGGCCTTGAAATCGGCCCCGTCGGCCGCCGGGATGCACGGCACCATCAGGCTCCGCGAGCCGTCCTTCTTCTCGACGTCGACCGCGATCCCGAGGTTGATCGCGCCGTGATCGATCACGTTCGGCTTGCCGTCGCGCTCCTCGAAGCTGCGCGACATCGCCCGCCATTCCTTACCGGCCTCGACGATCGCCCAGGCGATCAGGTGGGTGAACGAAACCTTCAGGCCGCGCTCGGCGAGGGCGCCGTTGAGGGCCTTCCGCTTGGCGTCGAGAGTGTCGACGGCGAGCGTCCTGAACGAGGTCGCGGTCGGGATCGAGCGGCTCTCCTCCATCGCCTTGGCGAGCATCCCGGCAGGACCGCGCAGGACCTTCGCTTCGCCCGCGGCCTTCGCCGGAGCGGCTCCGTTGCCGCCTTCCTTGGCGGCGACGACGTCGGCCTTCATGATCCGCCCGCCGGAGCCGGAGCCGGCAACGCCGGAGAGGTCGACTCCCTCGGCGGCGGCGATCCGCCTGGCGACGGGGGAGGCCTTGGCGTCGCTCGCGGCGGCGCCGTTGCCGGCCGCCGGCGCTGGTGCCGAAGTGGTCTCGGGAGCCGAAGATGTGGAGCCTCCGCCGCCCGCTCCCGCCTGGAGGCGGGCGAGCGGCTGGCCGACCTTGACGACGTCGTCGGGCTCGACGAGCGTCTCGAGGACGGTGCCGGAGACGGGGGAGGGGACCTCGGCGTCGACCTTGTCGGTCGAGACCTCGACGATCGTGTCGCCCTCGGCGACCTCGTCGCCCGCCTGCTTGTGCCACTCGAGGACGACGCCCTCGGTGACCGACTCGCCCATCTCGGGCATCACGAGGTCGAGCGGCTCGCCGGCCGGAGCGTCGGCGGCGTCGCCTTCGCCACCCGCGGCGTCTTCACCCTCCTCACCCTCGTCCTGGTACTCGGCCTGAAGCTGTTGGGCTGAGGTGTCCTCGCCGATGTCGGCATCACCTTCGCCCGCGGCCGCCGCCATGCTCGGCGCGGCGCCGTTGCCGCCCGACTCACCGGAGCCGCCGGGCTCGAGCTCGGCCAGCGCCTCGCCGATCTTCACGACGTCGTCGGGACCCTTGAGGATCTTCGTGAGCGTGCCCGTCGCGGGGGAGGGGACCTCGGCGTCGACCTTGTCGGTCGAGACCTCGACGAGGGTCTCACCCTCCTCGACGTGGTCGCCCTCCTGCTTGTGCCAGTCGAGAACCGTGCCCTCGGTCACCGACTCGCCCATTGCGGGCATCTCGATCTGAACGGTCTCGGTCGCGGCCACCGGTGTCAGTGCGATGTCAGGGCATTAATCACAGCGCGACCAGTGAGTGTATGCACCTTGGGGTCCCGGCGGCGAGGCACTCATCCGGCCTGGTCGCGAAACCGCGAGATCGCCTCGGCGCGGGACTCCTTGAGGTCGACGAGCGGCTCCGGATAGTCGCTTCCGACGACGCATCCGGCCGCTTTCTGAACCTCCTCGGGAGCCTCCCAGGGCTCGGCGAGATGCTCGTCGGGAAGCTCGCGGACCTCGGGCACCCACCGTCGCACGTAAGTGCCGTCTGGATCGAACCGAGCCTGCTGGCGGACGGGGTTGAAGACCCGGAAGTAGGGCTGCGGATCGGCGCCGACCGAAGCCGCCCATTGCCAGTTGCCGTTGTTCTGGGACTCGTCGCCGTCGAGGAGGTGATGCATGAAGTGCGACTCGCCCTCCCGCCAGTCGATCAGCAGGTTCTTGGTCAGGTAGGAGGCGACGGCCATCCGCACCCGGTTGTGCATCCAGCCCTCGGCGAGCAGCTGGCGCATGCCGGCGTCGATCCAGGGGACGCCGGTCTCGCCGCGCTTCCAGGCGTCGAGGGACTCGCGGTCGTCGTTCCACTCCATCCCCCGGAATCGCTCGTCGAACTCCTCCGTGCGGTTGGTGGGGAAGCTGCGGATGACGCTGAGCCAGAAGTCCCGCCAGGCGAGCTGGCGGCGGAGTGCCTTCGGCGCCCTCGCTGCGCTTGTGGGCGAGCTCCTGCTCGAGTTCGAAGGGCGAGACGGTCCCGAAGTGGAGCGGTGGCGAGAGCCGGGTCGTCTCGTCGAGCCCGGGGAGGTTGCGGATGTCGGCGTAGGAGCCGGCCCGCTCCACCGCGCGGGTCATCAGCTCGCGGCCGTGTCCCTCACCGGGCCCGGCGGCGTCGGCGATCCGTTTCGCCGTGGCGTCGATGCCGAGGTCGTCCTCGGGCGGGGGCCGGCCGACGGCGATGTCGGGCGGTGCGCTCAGCTTCCGCGGCCGTGGCGCCGGCTCGCGGCGCGGCGCCCTCAGCCACGCCCGCGAGAACGGCGTGAAGACGCGGAACGGGCGCCCCTCGCCGGTGACGATCGTGGCCGGCTCGGCGCAGGTGATGCCGGTGTGGCCGACGAGCTCCGACCCGGACTCCTCGAGCGCGGCTGCGACCCGGCGGTCGCGGCTGCGGGCGTGGGCGGTGTGGTCGCGATTGACGTGAACCTGCCCGGCGCCGCACTCGGCGGCCAGCGCGGTCAGCTCCTTCGCCGGGTCGCCGTGGCGGAAGTGCAGCGGCGCCCCCGCGGCGCGCAGGCCCTCACCGAGCTCGCGCAGCGAGGCCAGCAGGTAGGCGTTGCGGTTCGGGGATCGGTGGCGGCCACCGGTCAGCCCGTCCTCGAAGCAGAAGACGGGGACGACGTGGTCGGCGGACGCCGCCGCGGCGAGCGCGGGGTTGTCGGCGAGCCGCAGGTCGCGTCGGAACCAGACGATGCTTACGGTCACGGCCGAGCGTATTCCCGCTTGGCAGGCCGCTCAAGCATGGCGTCCCGCCACCGCCGGTCGGCGTGCAGCGTGTAGGGTCCGCCCGGGTTTTCGCGACTTCGGAGGGAGCTGAGATGGGCTATTTCGTCACCGGCGCGACCGGATTCATCGGCCGTAACCTCGTCGAGCTGCTGCTCGAGCGGGAGGGGACGATCTATGTGCTCGTCCGCGAGGGGTCGCAGGGCCGGCTCGCCGAGCTCCGCAACCGCTGGGGCGTCGACGAGGAGCGCGTCGTCGGCATCGTCGGCGATCTCTCGCAGCGCCGGCTCGGCGTCTCCGACGAGGACATCGCGAAGCTGGCTGGGAACGTCGATCACCTCTTCCATCTCGCCGCCATCTATGACATGAAGGCGGACGCCGAGTCGCAGCGGGTCGCGAACGTCGAGGGCACGCGGCACATGGTCGAGCTCGCCGAGGCGGTCGAAGCCGGTCGCGTCCACATGGTCAGCTCGATCGCCAGCGCCGGCCTCTACAAGGGGACCTGGCGCGAGGACATGTTCGACGAGGCCCAGAACCTCGACACCCATCCCTACTTCCGGACCAAGCACGAGTCCGAGCGCGTCGTCCGCGACGAGTGCGAGCGGCCGTGGCGGGTCTACCGGCCGGGGATCGTCGTCGGCAACTCGGAGACCGGCGAGATGGACAAGATCGACGGCCCCTACTACTTCTTCAAGCTGATCAGGCGGATCCGCCAGGTCGTGCCCGCGTGGATGCCGATGCCCGGCGTCGAGGGTCGCGAGATCAACATCGTCCCGGTCGACTTCGTCGTCAAGGCGATGGACCACATCGCCCACCTCGACGATCTCGACGGGCGCGCCTTCAGCCTCACCGACCCCGATCCGCTCTCCGCCGGCGAGGTCATCGACGTGTTCGCCCGTGCCGCCCACGCGCCGCAGTCGTCGCTGCGCGCCCCGGCGGCGACCACCGAGGCGCTGCAGCCGCTGCTCGGCGTCGCCCTGACGAACGTCCCGTTCGCCAACGCCGTGACCGACAAGGTGCTCGAGGACTTCGGCATCCCGCGCTCGGTCCTCGTCTACCTCAACTACCCGACCCACTTCGACTCGCGCCGGACCCAGGCGGCCCTGGCGGGCACCGGCATCAAGGTGCCGCCGCTCGAGGCCTACGCGGGCAAGCTCTGGGATTACTGGGCTCGCCACCTCGACCCCGACCTCTATCGCGACAACACGCTCGTCGGCGCCGCCCGCGGCCGGGCGGGAATCCTCGGCGGCATCGCCCAGGTGCTCGAGCATCAGATCCCCGACGAGGTGGTGCGCTTCGGCCGCCGCCTCCAGGGCAATGCCTCGCTCGAGAAGGAGGTCAGCGGCAAGGTCGTCCTCGTCACCGGCGCCTCGTCGGGAATCGGCAAGTCGGCGGCGATGAAGGTCGCCGACGCAGGCGGAATCGTCCTGCTCGTCGCCCGCAGCCCCGAGAAGCTCGAGGAGACGCGCGACCAGATCGAGGACGGCGGCGGGATCGCCTACATCCACCGCTGCGACCTCAGCGACGTCGACGACATCGACCGGATGGCGGCGGAAGTGATCGAACAGCACGGCAACGTCGATGTGCTGATCAACAACGCCGGTCGCTCCATCCGGCGCTCGATCGCGCTCTCCTACGACCGCTTCCACGACTTCGAGCGGACGATGCAGCTCAACTACTTCGGCCCGGTCCGGCTGATCCTGCGGCTGCTGCCGACGATGCGCCAGCGCCGCTCCGGGCAGATCATCAACGTCAGCTCGATCGGCGTGCAGACGAACATGCCGCGGTTCTCGGCCTACGTGGCGTCGAAGTCGGCGCTCGACGCCTTCTCGAGGTGCATCGCCTCGGAGATCATCGACGACAAGGTCAACATCACGACGATCCACATGCCGCTCGTGCGGACGCCGATGATCGCCCCGACGAAGATGTATGACCGCTTCCCGACGATCACGCCCGACGAGGCCGCCGACATGCTCTGCGACGCGATCATCTTCAAGCCGAAGCGGATCGCGACGCCGGTCGGGACCCTCGGGCAGATCCTCTACGCGATCAACCCGAAGTCGATCGACTACATCCTCAACTCCGCCTACCACATGTTCCCGGACTCGACCGCCGCCAAGGGTGGCAAGCCGAAGGAGTCCGCGAGCCGGGAGTCGCGGGGGACGACGACCGACGAGCAGGCCAACAACCAGCAGCTCGCCTTCGCGTATCTGATGCGCGGAATGCACTGGTAGCGCCGGACTCGCGGCGGTCCCCTTGCGCGCCGACCCCGGCTTCGACTGCGACGTCGCGATCGTCGGCAGCGGCTTCGGCGGCGCCGCGTCGGCGCTGCGGCTGGCCGAGCGGGGGATGGACGTCGTCGTGCTCGAACGCGGCCGGCGTCTGACTTCCGCCGACATCGAGGCCGGGCGCCGGAGCCCGCGCGACCTGCTCTGGGACCCGCGGCTAGGCCTCCGCCGCGGCTACTTCTGGCAGCGGTTCTTCCGCGACGTCGGGATCATCGGCGCGACTGGCGTCGGCGGCGGCAGCATCGTCTGGGGAGCGGTCCTGCTGGAGCCGCCGCAGCGCTTCTACGACGACCGCTCGTGGGCCGGCCTCGCCGACTGGCGGGGCGAGCTCGAGCCGCACCTGGCGACGGCCGCGCGGATGCTCGGCCGGGTCACCAATCCCCACCTCGGCGAGATGGACGAGCACCTGCGCACCGCCGCGGCCGCGATGGGCGCCGCCGACAGCTTCGGCCCGGTGCCGCTCGCGATCCACTTCGGCGACGGCCCCGGCCGCCGCAACGCCGATCCGTTCTTCGCGGGGGAGGGTCCGGAGCGAACCGGGTGCCTGCTCTGCGGCGGCTGCCTCGCCGGCTGCCCATACGGAGCCAAGAACACGCTCGATCTCAACTACCTCCACCTCGCTGAGCGCCGCGGCGCCCGGATCCTCCCCGAGCACGAGGCGACCGCGCTCGCGCCGCTGCCGGCCGGCGGCTACGAGGTCCGGATCAACGGCCCGAACGGGTCGCGGCCGATGATCCGGGCCCGCCGGGTCGTGCTGGCCGCGGGCGTGCTCGGCACGCTCGAGCTGCTGCTTCGCTGCCGCGACGAGCTCGGCACGCTGCCGCGCCTCTCGCCGCGGCTCGGCAAGGCTGTGCGGACGAACAGCGAGGCGGTGTCGGCGGTGCTGCAGCCGCCCGGCGAGGACCTGACCCGCGGACCATCGATCTCGAGCGACTTCCACCCCGACGAGCGCACCCACGTGACTCAGAACCGCTACGTCGGGGGCGGCCACATGCGCTGGATGCTCGGGCCGCTCGTCGACGGCGAGGACCCGCGCCGGCGCCGTCGCGACGTCCTGGCCGCGATCGCCCGCTCGCCGCTGCGGCAGGCGCGGGTCGTCGGAGCCCGCGGCTTCGAGCGCCGCCTGACGGCGCTGACCGTGATGCAGGACGTCGAGAGTGAGATCGAGTTCGCCCTCGGGCGATCGCCGGCGCGCCCGTGGCGACGGGTGATGCGCAGCAGGGCGACGCCGGGGCACCGGCCGCCGAGCTATCTCGCGGTCGCCAACCGGGTCGCCCGGGAGTTCGCGGCCGCGTCGGGCGGACGCCCACTCAACCTGCTTCCCGAGAGCGCCGGCGGCCTCTCGGTCACCGCTCACATCCTCGGTGGGGCCGCGATCGGCGCCGATCCGGCGAGCGGCGTCGTCGATGCCCGCCACGAAGTCTTCGGGCATCCCGGCCTCCACGTCGCCGACGCGAGCGCGATCCCCGCCAACCTCGGGGTCAATCCGAGCCTGACGATCACCGCCCTCGCCGAGCGCTTCGCCGCCGTCATGCCGGAGCCGGGCGCGGACACCGGCGGCCGCTAGGCCGGGATCAGGCCCGCCTCGCGCAGCCACTGCTCGGAGCGCCGCATCCCCTCGGCGAGGCCGACCTCGGGTTCGTAGCCGAGCATCCGGCGCGCCTTCTCGATCGAGTAGGTCCCGGTGCGGGTCATGTAGATGACCGAAGCCCGGCGCAGCTCCGTGGTGCCGCCGCTGATCCAGGCCGCGGTCTCGGGGATCGCGGCGAGGGCCATGGCCACTGCGGTGGGGACACGGCGCGGGGGCGGCTTGCCCAGCATCCGCGAGTAGTGGCCGAAGAACTCGTTGCAGGTGACCCCGATCCCGCCCGAGATCGTGAACACCTGGCCCGCGGCCTCGTCCGCGGCGGCGGCGAGGAGGACGCCGGACACGAGGTCGTCGACGTAGACGGGGCTATGGATGCCGCGCCCCATCGCCGGGAGGAAGAAGCGGCCGGCGGCGATCGCCTCGACCGGCAGGATCGTCCACGGGCGCGAGGCCGGCCCGTAGACGTCTCCGGGGCGGACGACCGTGCACGATGCCTCGCCGGCGGCGTGCGCCTGTAGAACGACCTGCTCGGAGGCGATCTTCGTGTCGACGTAGGTGTGGCCGTCGGGGCGGACCGGGTGGCGCTCGTCGACGTCGTCGGGAAAGCCGACGTCGCCGAAGGCGCGAACCGACGAGAAGTGAACGAACCGGCCGGCGTCCGCGCGGACCGCGGCATCGAGGGCGTTGCGGGTGCCGAGAACGTTGATCCTCCAGGCATCGCCGATCGAGGCGGCGTTGGAGACGATCGCCGCCGTGTGGATGACGACGTCGCATCCGGTTGCCGCGTCCTGCCACGCGCCGGGCGACCCGACGTCGCCTGCCGTGATCGCCGCACCCGGGTCGGCGACGACGTCCACCCCAACGACTTCGGCGCCCTCGGCGCGCAGTCGCGCCGCGAGCGTGCGCCCGATGAACCCTGCCGCGCCGGTGATCATGACTTTCTTCAAGATGGCTAGCCTACCTCCGGCTATGAGCGCAATAGAGCAGGGATTCGACGATCCATACGGTCCGGTGGAGGCTGAGCAGGTCACGCTGCACGGCAACCGCGTCAGCTTTCTCAGGGCGGGGGAGGGGCCGCCTCTCCTCCTCCTGCACGGAATCGCGGGCAGCTACGAGACCTGGGCGCCGCTGATTCCGGCGCTCGCCGACGAGTTCACGGTCATCGCACCGGACATGCTCGGACACGGCAGCTCCGCGAAGCCGCGCGGCGACTACTCGCTCGGCGCCTACGCCGCCGGCGCCCGCGACCTCCTTCTCGCCCTCGGCCACGAGTCGGCCACGGTCGTCGGCCACTCGCTCGGCGGTGGAGTGGCGATGCAGTTCGCCTACCAGTTCCCGACCCACACGGACCGCCTCGGCCTCGTCTCGAGCGGCGGTCTCGGCGAGGACGTCAACATCGTCCTCCGCGCCGCGACCCTGCCGGGGGCCGAGCTCGTCCTGCCGTTGATCACCAAGGCCTGGGTCACGGGCGCCGGCCGCCGTCTCGCCGGCTGGCTCGGGGCCATCGGCCTCACGCCGGGTGCCGACGTCACCGAGATCGCCCGCGGATACGCATCCCTCGCCGATCCCGAGGCGCGCGCCGCGTTCCTCTGCACCGCCCGCTCTGTGATCGACCACCGCGGCCAGCGGGTCAGCGCCCGCGACCGGCTCTACCTCGCCGACGCCGTCCCGACGATGATCGTCTGGGGCGAGCGGGACCGGATCATTCCCGTCTCACACGGCCACTGGGCCGCCGAGGCGATGCCCGGCAGCCGCTTCACCGTCTTCGAGGGCGCGGGCCACTTCCCGCACCTCGACCGTCCGCTCCCGTTCGCCCGGGCGCTGACGAAGTTCGTCAAGGAGACGAAGCCGGCCCGCCTCGACAACGAGGAGATCCGCAAGCTGCTCGACGAGCGAGCTGCTTAGGGGGATAACTCCGACCGGATCCTCCGCTTCGCGTCCGGTCCGGTCGGCCGGCGCGGTGAACTGGACGGGAAGACATATGTGTTGGGCCCAGCCGGGGACTCCGCTTCGCGTCCGCTTCCGCCGGGCGGCGCGGCGAGAGGGGACGGGAAGACATGAGTGTGGTCATCCGGGCCGCGAATGGCAATCCGTACACGCTGGGGCATGTCAGATTGCCATTGAGACCCCAGGTGAGCCCCAGCCCCACCGATGAGCTTCCGCCGCGACCCCTCACCAGCCCAATCGCCCACGACCAATGGCCCGCCCGCAGACGACCGGACCGAACCTCCGCGAATGCCTAAGCCGCCAGGTCGTCGTGCCGCCGACGGCGGCGAGCCTCCGAGATGCCGGACCACCCGGCGTTGAACGCGAGCGCCTCGGCGAATCGGACGGCCTCGGGGGAGGCCTCGATCCGGGAGCCGTCGATCGCGCTGATCCTCGTCGGCAGGATGGCGTCGCCATGCTCGAGTTCCTCGCGCAGGTGAACCAATTCCTGCCAGCGATCGTTGCTGCTGGTCTCTCCTTGCATGCCCTCTACTCCCGTCGACGGGGGGTTGGTGGGCGAAAAACTACGCCTAGTGTCAGACGTAACAACTTTGGAGGTCGAATTCGCCTCCGACGACCCCGCAAACTGCGCAGGAATCGCGCACGGATTAGGGTCGCCGCATGAGTAGCGGCGACTCCGACCGGGTAGGGCGCGCCCGAAGTCTGCGCTCCCGCGCCCGAAGTCATTGGGGCTGGGGGTATGCCGACAGGGCACCCGATCGCGCCGCGCTCGAGGCGATCGCGCCGGAGGTGCGGCGCCGGCTCGGCTTCGGCGGCGACCGCATCGAGGAACCGGTCCCGCTCGAGTCGATCGATCTGGCGCCGTCGCGCCTGCGCCCTCCCGAGGCGCTCGACGGAATCCTCAGCGACGCCCCGCCCGACCGGATCCGCCACGCGATGGGCCGCGCCTACCGCGACGTCGTTCGCGGCTTTCGCGGCCGCTACGAGCGGACCCCCGACCTCGTCGCGTATCCGGCCGACGAGGACGACGTCCGCCGCGTCCTCGAGATGTGCGCCGAACGACGGCTGGCGGCGATCCCCTTCGGCGGCGGCACCAGCGTCGTCGGCGGCGTCGAGCCGCGGGTCGGCCACGGCTACCGCGGCACCGTCTCGATCGACCTCGGCGGGCTGACCGGGATCGCGGAGATCGACGAGGTCTCCTCCTCGGCCTTGATCAGGGCCGGGACGCTCGGCCCCGACCTCGAGGACGGCCTGCGGCCGCACGGGTTGACGCTCCGCCACTTTCCGCAGTCGTTCGAGTTCTCGACTCTCGGCGGCTGGATCGCAACCCGTGCCGGCGGCCACTTCGCGACGCTGCAGACCCACATCGATGACCTCGTCGACTCGGTGCGCGCGCTGACGCCGAGCGGTCCCTGGGAGAGCCGGCGGCTGCCGGGCTCCGGAGCCGGTCCGAGTCCCGACCGGATGCTCCTCGGCTCGGAGGGGATCTTCGGCGTAATAACCGAATCCTGGGTCCAGGTCCGCCTGCGGCCGCGCTTCAAGGCCTCGCGCCCGGTCTTCTTTCCGAGCTTCGCGGCGGGGGCGGAGGCGGCCCGCGTGATCGCCCAGTCCGGCCTCCATCCCTCCAACTGCCGCCTGCTCGATCCGCTCGAGGCGGAGACCACCGGCGCCGGCGATGGCTCGGCGGCGGTCCTCATCCTCGGCTTTGAGTCGGCGTTCGCGCCCGTCGACGACCAGCTCCGGCTCGCCGTCGAGTGCGCGACGGATCTCGGCGGCACCGCGGAGTCGGCCACGTCGGCCGGTGACGAGTCGGCCGAGTCGGATTCCGCGGCCCAGACCTGGCGCTCGGCGTTCCTCGACGCCCCCTACCTCCGCGACAGCCTCGTCGCGCTCGGCGTCCTCAGCGAGACGTTCGAGACCGCAATCACGTGGGACCGCTTCGGCGAGTTCCATTCGCGCGTCACCGAGGCGGCCCGGCGCGCCGTCGCCGAGGTCTGCGACGCGCCGGCGGAGGGGGAGGGAGCGCCGCGAGTCATGTGCAGGTTCACCCACGTCTACCCGAGCGGCCCGGCGCCGTACTACACGGTCCTCGCCAAGGCGCGGCGCGGCTCCGAGGTCGAGCAGTGGGACGAGATCAAGGCGGCCGTGTCGGAGGCGATCGTCTCGGCCGGCGGCACGATCACCCACCACCACGCGGTCGGCCGGGACCACCGGCCGTGGTACGACCTACAGCGCCCCGATCGGTTCGCCGACGCGCTGACGGCCGCGAAGCGGGCGGTCGACCCCGAGGGGATCCTCAACCCGGGCGTCCTCATCGATCCTGATCGCGGGCCGGCCGAGCCTTCCCTGTAGGTTTCCCGGACCCTTGGAGCCGGTTTCCGGCTCCGGAAGCCCGGAGGAGGAGAGAACAGGTGGATCTGACCCTGAACGAGCCCGAGGAGGCCTTCCGCGACGAAGTGCGCTCCTGGCTCGAGGCCAATCACCCCGGCCGCGAGCCGCACGGTGACGAGGCGGCCTTCACGTTCCGCCGCGAGTGGCAGAAGAAGATGCACGAGGGCGGCTGGGCCGGGATCTCCTGGCCGAAGGAGTTCGGCGGTCGCGGTGCGACGCTGATCGAGCAGGCGATCTTCTCGAGCGAGATGGCGCGTGCCGATGCCCCAGCGCCGGCCAACATCCTCGGCCTCGTCATGGGCGGGCCGGTGATCATGGCCCACGGCACCGACGAGCAGAAGGAGCGCTGGCTGGAGCCGATCCTGAGCGGTGACGAGATCTGGTGCCAGGGGTTCTCGGAGCCCGAGTCCGGGTCCGACCTCGCCTCACTGAAGACGAAGGCGGTCAAGGTCGACGGCGGCTGGAAGGTCACCGGCCAGAAGGTCTGGACGACGTTCGCCCACGAGTCGAAGTGGTGCATGCTCGTCGCCCGCACGGACACCGAGGTCGCCAAGCACAAGGGCCTGACCTATTTCATCTGCGACATGGAGCAGGAGGGCGTCGAGATCCGCCCGCTGGTTCAGATCACCGGCGAGTCCGAGTTCAACGAGGTCTTCTTCCAGGAGGCCTTCGTGCCAGACGAGAACCTCGTCGGCGGCGAGGGCAACGGCTGGATGGTCGCGATCACGACGCTGATGAACGAGCGGGCCGGCCTCGGCGGCGGGGCGGCAGTGGCCGTCTCCCGCGACCTCGGCCAGCTCATCGAGCTCGTCAAGGAGAAGGGCCTCGAGGGCGACCCGCAGATCCGCGCACGGATCGCCGATCTGCTGATCGGCTGCGAGGCGCTCCGGCTCGGTGGCATGCGGGCGATGACCGCCCAGATGAAGACCGGCATCCCCGGTCCGGAGGGCTCGATCGGCAAGTGGGAGTGGGCGACGCTGAACCAGTCGCTCACCGAGCTCGCCTGCGACATCCTCGGTCCCGAGGGCCTCGAGCGCGGCACGCCATGGACGTACCGGATGCTCCGCAGTCGCGCCAACTCGATCGAGGGCGGCACCACAGAGGTGATGAAGAACATCATCGCCGAGCGGGTGCTCGGCCTACCCAGGCTCAGGTAAGGGCAAGGAGAGAACAATGCGTTTCGACTTCAACGACGAACAGGCCGAGATCAAGGAGACGGCGAGGCAATTCCTCGCCTCCCGCTTCAAGCCCGACAAGGTCCGCGAGCTGGCCGAGGCCGGCACCTACGAGGACGCCCTCTGGACAGAGGTCGCCGAGCTCGGCTGGGCCGGCATCGCCATCGATGAGGAGTACGGGGGGCAGGGCCTCGGGATGGTCGAGCTGATCGTCCTCTGCGAGGAGCTCGGGTTCGCCTGCGCTCCGCTGCCGTTCCTCGCCAACGCCGCCGCCGGTCTCGCGATCGAGGCCGCCGGCTCCGACGAGCAGAAGGCCGAGTGGCTGCCGGGCATCGCCTCCGGCGAGGCGCGCGGCGCGATCGGCGACGACTCGGTCGTGATCGACGGCGAAGGCGCCGCGGTGATCGTGATCTTCGGCGCCGACGGGCCGCGGCTCGTCCCGGCCGGCGACGCGACGCTCGAGCCGCTCGACCTGATCGATGCGACCCGCCGCTACTCGAAGCTGACGGCCGGGGACGGCGAGGCCCTCACCGGCGACGCCGGCCCCGCCTCGGACCGGATCGCCGTGGCAGTCGCTGCCGAGCTCGTCGGGCTCGGCCAGCGCGCGATGGAGATGGCCGTCGAATACGCGAAGGAGCGCGAGCAGTTCGGGCGCCCGATCGGCGCCTACCAGGGCGTCTCGCACGCCTGCGCGAAGATGCTCTACGACGTCGAGGAGGCCAGGTCGCTGACGTATTCGGCGGCGTGGGCGGCCGACGCCGAGCCGGAGTCGCTGCCGCTCGCCGCGGCGATGGCCAAGGCGCGCGCATCGGAGGCGGCCTGGGACGTCTGCAAGGCGTCGATTCAGGTCCACGGCGGCATCGGCTTCACCTGGGAGCACGACCTCCACTTCCTGCTCAAGCGGGCCCGGGCCGACTCACGGCTCTTCGGGACGCCCGGGCAGCAGAAGGAGCGGGTCGCGGCCCTTTCCGGCCTCGGGTAGGAGAACGGCCCGGTGCGGTACTGGGTCTGCACGCTGCTGGCGGTCGCGATCTTCGTCGGCTCGATCGTCGCGTTCTGCAGCAGCCTGGGCCACCTGCTCGAAACCGGGACGTGCGCCTCGGGCAACACGCCATATGTGATCGCTCGACCCTGCCCCGCCGGCACCGGCACCGCCATCGCGCTCCTGATCGGCTCGATCTTCGGCCTGTTCGTCGCGATGGGCGTCTTCGCGTTCCGGGGTGAGCGCCCGGGGGGCGGGAGCGGGCTCGGCGGCAGCCCATTCGTGGCGGGCTGGGCGATCTTCTTCACCGCGACCGGGGCATTCAGCCTGATCCGGTCGCTGTCGGGCGACGTCCCGGTCGATGGGAAGACGGGCGGGATCATCGTCGGCGCGATCTTCCTGATGCTCGGAGTGCCGGCCCTCGTCTTCTGGATCTGGTCGGCGGTGACGGGCCGCGGCGACCGGCGCGCCGGGGCGACGGCGTCTGCGACGACGTCGATGGGTTTCTCGGCGCCGGTGACGTCCAGCTACACGGCGCCTGTCGCCGACATCGCCCGCGACAGGATCGGCGAGCTCGAGCGGCTGCAGCGCCTCCGCGACTCGGGCGCGCTGACCCCGGCCGAGTTCGAGCGCGAGAAGGCGCGCGTCCTCGGTTCCTGAGCGCCTCGCGGCGCCGCCGGGCCGGCCCGGTCAGTCGGGCTCGACCCGGAGGTCGGATGCGAGCTGGGCCTTACCCTCGAGCCGGTATTCGACGTCGACTACCTCGTTCTTCTGGTAGGTGCCGACGAGGCCGAGGCCGAGCAGGAACTTGCGCGCGGCACCGAGCTCGCTGAGGTCCTCCTTGTAGATCGGCTCGCGGAAGATGACAACGCCGCCGGCGATCTCGTAGTCGGTCCCCTCGACCTGCTCGGATCCGTTGATGAAGACGGTGATCGGCCGCTCGGCCCCGCGCGGGAGCGGAACCCGCCGCCCGACGGGCTTGCCGCCCTGCTCAGAGGTGCCGTGGCCGCGGCCGCTGCCGGCGCTCATACGGCTCTGCCCTCGAGCATCGCCTGCTCGACCGCCTCGTAGGCGTTGCGTCCCTCGCCGGCGCCGAGCTCCTTGCGGAATACGCCGCCCCGGTAGGGGACGAGGCCGCCGTCGCCCATCACGTCGACGCCGGCGTCGCGGCTGCGCAGCGGCCCGCCCGTCGAGATCTCGAGCCGTGCGCGGACGAGGTCGCCGGGCTCGTACGTGCGGATCACCGAGATCGGCTCGAGGTCGTCCTCGGAGCAGATCCGCTCGGCGTGCGAGCGCAGCGCCGCGATCGCCTCGTCGAGCGTCTCGAACTTCTCCCGGTCGACCTTCGAGCCGTTCCGGATCGTGAGCTTGAACGTTCCCATCGGGGGCCGAGCGTACCTGTAGCGTGGCCGCCCGTGAACGTGCGGACGCGCAAGCTCCTCCTCTCGATCGGCCTGCTCGTGGTCGTCGGCGCGGCGATCATCCTCATCACCTCCGGCGACGGCGGCGAGGCCGGGGCGGAGGCATTCACGGGCGAGACCTGGGCTGAGCAGGCCGACGGCTACTGCAGCGACGGGCTCCAGGAGGCGACCGCTCTGACGCCGCCCTCCTCGGCCCGCCAGGTGGCCGCCGACGCGAACGCGCGAATTGCGATCGTCGCCACCGTCCGCGACGGCATCTACACCCTCGGTGAACCCGAGGACGCCGACCAGGCCCTTGCTGCGGTCTACGTCGACCAGCTCAACTCCGACCTCGACGAGCTTGCGGCGATCGCCGACGCGGCCAAGTCGGGCGGCGACTACCAGTCGCTCAGCGCCGGTTTCGACGAGTCGTCCGGCCAGACGGCGGACCGGCTCGGCCTCGCCGACTGCGCTGCGTTCTCAGAGGCGATCGCCCGGACGCCGTAGGGCGCCCTCGTCGAGGGCCGAGCGGCCAGCCACGCGGCTCAAGCTTCTTCGGAGTTCGCCGCGTGGCCGACCGCTCGGCCCTTTCGGCGGCGGAGCTAAGGGGGTCCGGGGCGGAAGAAATCAGCCAGGTGGTCCAAGTTCTGCTCCGCTCATGCGGACGGCAATTCTGGGCCTCCACAGTGCCGGCTTCGCCATTGCCCTCGGGGTGAGCCGCCGCGGCCGCCAACCCGCACCCCTCACTGCCCTATTTGCCTGCCGGAAGACGAGCAGGTCCGTGGTCCTCCGCCGCGATCCGGACGATCGATCCCCGGCGCGTCTACGCCCCGCGGCGGGCCTTGACCGGGCGGCGGGCGGGCGGGCCGGTGATCTTCTCCGGGCCTTCGCGGTCCGCCATCGCGACGTAGCTGCGGTCGCGCTCGCCCGTGTAGATCTGCCGCGGCCGGGCGATCTTCTGCTCCTTGTCGCCGTTCATCTCCATCCACTGGGCCATCCAGCCCGAGGTCCGCGGGATCGCGAAGATCACCGTGAACATGTCGCTGGGAATGCCGATGGCCTCGTAGATCAGCCCGGAGTAGAAGTCGACGTTCGGGTAGAGCTTGCGGGAGGTGAAGTAGTCGTCGTCGAGCGCCTGCTTCTCGAGCTCGGTGGCGATCTCGAGCAGCGGGTTGTCGGTGCCGGTCACCTCGAGCACCTCGTCGACGTGCTTCTTGATGATCCGGGCCCGCGGGTCGTAGTTCTTGTAGACCCGGTGGCCGAAGCCCATCAGCTTCTCGTCGCGGTTCTTGACGCCCTCGAGGAAGTCGGGGATGTTCTCGACCTTCTCGATCCTGCGCAACATCCGCAGCACCGCCTCGTTGGCCCCGCCGTGGAGCGGGCCGTAGAGCGCGGCGACGCCGGCGGCGATCGCCGAGTACGGATCGACCTGAGAGGAGCCGACCGCGCGGACGGCCGCCGTCGAGCAGTTCTGCTCGTGGTCGGCGTGGAGGATGAAGAGGACATCGAGGGCCTTCGCGAGCCGTGGGTCGGCCTCGTACTTGACCTCGGTCATCTTCCGCATCATTCCGAGGAAGTTGGAGGCGTAGTCGAGGTCGTTGTCCGGGTAGACGTACGGCAGGCCGAGGCTGTGCCGGTACGAGAACGCGGCGAGCGTCGGCATCTTGGCGATCAGCCTGATCGCCGCCATGTAGCGCTCCTCCTCGTCGTCGATCTCCTTGGCGTGCGGGTAGAACGTCGACATCGCTCCGACGCCGGCGAGCAGGATGCCCATCGGGTGGGCGTCATGGCGGAAGCCGCGGTAGAAGGCCTTCATGTCCTCGTGGACGAAGGTGTGGTGGGTGACGTCGTACACCCAGCGCTCGAGCTGCGGCTCGGTCGGCAGCTCGCCGAAGATCAGCAGGTAGGCGACCTCCAGGTAAGAGGACTTCTCGCAGAGCTCCTCGATCGAGTAGCCGCGGTGCTGGAGGATCCCCGCCTCGCCGTCGATGTAGGTGATCGCCGACCGGCACGAAGCTGTGTTCGTGTAGCCCGGGTCGTAGGCCATCATCCCGAAGTCGTCCTCGTTCACCTTGATCTGCCGCAGGTCGAGGCCCTTGATCGTCTCATCGTTGATGTCGACGTCGTAGGTCTTCCCGGTGCGGTTGTCGGTGATGGTGAGAGTGTCTGCCACTTGGTCTCTCCTCGATCGGATTCTTAAAGCTCGGACCTAGTATCCCAGCATCGAGCTACCCGCTTTCTCTCGATCAGAATCGCGGTGATCGGGGCCGCCTGGGCGGCGCCGCGAGCGACCGGCGAACCCGGGCCGTTCGCCCCTAGAAGTGGGTCAGGTCCTTGAAGGCGGCGACGCGGGCGTCGATCTCGTCGCGCTCGAGGCGGCGCACGCGCTCGGTGCCGAAGTCCTCGACGTTGAAAGAGGCCATCGCGGAGCCGCGGACCATCGCCTGGCGGAGCTCGCCGTTGCTCGGGCTGTGGGCGCCGAGGCCGTCGAGGAAGCCGAGGAAGCCGCCCGCGAAGGAGTCGCCGGCGCCGGTCGGGTCGCGGACCTCGGCGATCGGCAGGGCGGGCATGGCGAAGGTGTCGTCGCCGGTGAAGAGGGCCGCGCCGTACTCGCCGCGCTTGACGACGACGATCGAGGGGCCCTTCTCCATTATCGAGTGGGCGGCGACGACGAGGTTCGGCTCGCCGGTGAGCATCCGCAACTCGGCGTCGTTGAGGAGGACGCAGTCGATCTCGGCGATGACGGCGAGCAGGGCGTCCTTGGCGGTCTCGATCCAGAGGTTCATCGAGTCGAGGGCGACGAACTTCGCGCCGGACGCCTCGGCGCGAACCTGGCGCTGCAGGTCGGGCTGGATGTTCCCGAGGAAGAGCATCTCGGCGGAGCGGTTCTCGTCGCAGAGCTTCGGGACGAACTCGGCGAAGACGTTGAGCTGGGTGTCGTCGGTGTGAGCGACGTTCATGTCGTGGTCGTAGTGACCCCGCCAGAAGAAGGTCTTGCCGCCCTCGACGTGCTCGACGTCCCTGGTCGAGACGCCGTGCGACTCGAGGACCCCGATCTCGTCGGGGCCGAAGTCGTCGCCGACGGGCCCGACGACGCGAACGTCCGTGAAGAAGCTCGCCGCGAGCGCAAAATGGCTCGCCGAACCGCCGAGCATCCGCTCGCGCTCGCCGAACGGGGTCCGCACGGCGTCGAAGGCGATGGATCCGACGACGGTCAGGGCCACGGCCGCGGCACTCTAGCGGCATCGCGAGGCTCGGACCCGAATACGCTTTCGGCATGGGGCGGCGGCGAATCTCGGCGGCGGTTGTGTGCGTGCTCGCGAGCGCGCTGTTGCCGGTCGGCGTGTCCGCGGCCGCCAAGCCCCGCTTCGAGGCGGCGCCGCGTCTCGACATCAGCGGCAAGCGGCTGTTCGACATCGGGGTGGCCGATCCCGATCGCGACGGCCGACAGGACATCTTCACGACCAACCACAAGTTCAAGTCGGTCTTCCTCCGCAACCTCGGCGGCGGCTCGTTCCGAAACGAGATCGACGAGATCGGCCTCGGGCCCGACCCCCAGTTCCCGGGGCTCGATCTGCTCCGGCCTCCGGCCGACGAGTCCGCCCCCGGTATCTACATCTGGCCGAGCGACGAACCCGGAGAGGCCGGCCAGCTCCACGTCGAGGCGACCGGCATGACCGTCACCGGCCGGCTCAGCCTGATGACCCGGCGGGTGAACATCCGCTCGTCGAGCGACGCCGAGGTCGTGACCGGCGTCCATGCCGACAACCGCCCGCTGGTCGACTTCACGCTCCAGCCGGGCGGCGAGTTCGTCGTCGCATCGAACGGGCTCGCCGACCTGCCGATCGAGTTCGAGTTCCCGACCGCCGGCGCGGATGCGATCACGCCCGGCGAAATCAAGGTCGGCGCGCTCGCGGTCTCGCCGTCGTCGAGCCACTTCCAGTTCAAGCTCCGCGACCGGCACGGCGTCGCCTTCGCCGACGTCGGCGGCGATCGCGACCAGGATGTCTTCGTCACGACGGGCGGCCTCGGCGGCGGGATCGCCTCGAAGAAGTTCTTCGGCTTCGTCGCCGACCAGCTGCTGATCTCGGCCGCCGCCGCCTACGTCGACCAGATCTTCGTGAGCGGGATGACCAAGGGCCGTTGCCGGGGCCGCTCCGCCTCCTACGCCGATCCCGACGGCGGCGGCCTCCTCGATCTCCTCGTCACGTGCGAGGACTCGATCCCGAAGCTCTTCGCCCAGACGCTCCGCGGCGGCTTCGTCGAGGTCGAGGCCCCGCCCGTAATCGGCTCCGTCTACCGCTGGGCGCAGCTCGGGCGGGGCCGGCCGTCGCTCCTCGTCTCCACCCACCGCGGCCTCGAGGTCTGGCGTTCGCGGCACGGCGCCTGGCACCGGACGGACACGATCCGCTCCGGGGCGGAGGCCGACCAGATCGCGGTCGGCGACTTTGACAACTCCGGGACGCTCGACGTGCTCGTGAGCGGGGGCCGCGGCCTCGCCCTCCTGGCCAACCGCCATGGGCACCTGCGCCCGGTCCGCTCCCGGCTGGGCCTGCCGAGCCGGGTGGCGGCTGCGACGTTCGTCGACTTCGACAACGACGGCCGGCTCGACGTCGACGTCGCCCCCCAGGGCCTCTACCGCTGGGACGGGGGACGCGGCCGCTGGAAGCCGACCGGCGCCATGCGGTTGCAGCGCACCGGATACGCGATCGTCGAGTGGATGGACTACGACAACGACGGCCGCCGCGACCCGCTGATCGCGACGTCGAAGCGCGAGTTCTCACCCGGCAGCCACATCATCCGCAAGCGCAACACGACGCGGGCGGGGCATTGGCTCGAGGTCGACCTGACCGGCGGCGCCAACAATCGCGAGGCCTTCGGGGCAAGGGTCACCGTCGAGGCCGGGCGCCGCACGATCACCCAGTGGATCGGGCAGAACGACGACTCCCGCCATTCCCAGGGCCAATACCGCCTCTACTTCGGCCTCGGCCGCGAGCGGAAGGTGCGGCGGCTCGTCGTCCACTGGCCCGGCGGCAGCCCGACGAAGATGCGGGGCGTGCGGGCCGACCGCCTCCTCGACATCTCCCGGCACCGCTGACGGCGCCATCCGCGCCGGATCCTCCGACTCGTCAGACTCCGCCGTCGATGCGAGCAGTGCAGATACAGGAATTCGGCGGCCCCGAGGTGCTCAAGGTCGTCGAGATCGACGATCCCGTCCCCTCCGACGACGAGGTCGTCGTCGAGATCGCGCGCACCGGAATGAACTTCGCCGACACCCATCAGCGCGAGAACGACTACCTCGCCAAGGCCGAGCTGCCGCTGATCCCGGGCGGCGAGATCGCCGGCCGGACCGCTGACGGTCGCCGCGTGGCGGCCGTGATCCCGAACGGCGGCTACGCCGAGAAGGTCGCGGTTCCGCGCGCCTCGCTCGTGCCCATCCCCGACGACGTCAGCGATGACCAGGCGGCGGGCGTCCTCCTCCAGGGCCTCACGGCCTGGGCGCTGCTGCGCGTCAGCGGCCGCGTCGAGCGCGGCGAGAGCGTCGTCGTCCAGGCGGCCGCCGGCGGCACCGGCACGCTCGCCGTTCAGCTCGCCAAGCGGCTCGGTGCGGGCCGCGTGATCGCCCTCGCCTCGACCCCGGAGAAGCGCGAGCTGACGATGCGCCTCGGCGCTGACGTCGCAATCGACTCCCGCTCCGACGAGCTCGGCGCCGCGATCCTCGAGGCCAACGGCGGCAAGCAGGTGGACGTCGTCCTCGAGATGTCGGGCGGCTCCGCCTTCGACGAGTGCCTCTCGGTCCTGGCGCCGTTCGGCCGGCTCGTGACCTTCGGAATCGCCTCTCGCGAGCCCAACGCGGTCAAGTCCCAGAAGCTGATGCGGACGAGCCGAGCGGTCGTCGGATTCTGGATCGTGCACCTCCTCCAGCGGCCCGATCTGCTCGAGCAGGGGATCACCGAACTACTCGAAGCCGTCGCATCAGGCAAACTCGAGGTAGTGATCGGTGGCAGATACGGACTTTCGAACGTCGCAGAGGGGCATCGCGCCCTGACTGCTCGCGCAACCCAGGGCAAGCTCCTGCTGGACCCGACGCAGTGACCTCCTTCCGAGATCTGGGCCTCAAGGAGGACATCGTCACCGCGCTCGACGAGCTCGGTTACGAGGAGCCGTCGCCGATCCAGGAGAAGGCGATCCCCGAGCTGCTGGCCGGCCACGACATGATCGGCCAGGCGCAGACGGGCACGGGCAAGACCGCCGCCTTCGGCCTGCCGCTGCTCCAGTACCTCGACCCGAATGACGACGAGACGCAGGCCATCGTCCTGACGCCGACCCGCGAGCTCTGCATCCAGGTCACGCAGGCCCTCCGCTCCTACGCCGAGCACCTCGACATCAACGTCGTCGCCGTCTTCGGCGGCACCTCCGTCCGCGACCAGGCGGCTCGCGTCCGCAGTAAGGCGCACGTCATCGTCGCGACCGTCGGCCGCATGAAGGATCTGATCTCGCGCGGTGCGCTCGTCCTCACCGGCACCCGCTACGTCGTCCTCGACGAGGCCGACGAGATGCTCGACCTCGGGTTCATCGAGGACGTCGAGCGGATCCTCCGCATGTGCCCGAGCGGCCGCCAGACGATGCTCTTCAGCGCGACGATGCCGCCGCCGATCGCGCGGCTCGCCGAGACCTACATGTACGACCCGGTGACGATCTCGATCACGCCGAAGAAGCTCACGGTCGATGCGATCGAGCAGGCGTTCGTCGAGGTCGAAGCCAAGGAGAAGACCAGCCGCCTGATCGAAGTCCTCAAGGCCGAGGAGCCTGAGCAGGCCATCGTCTTCTGCCGCACGAAGATCGGGACCGCCCGCCTCGACCGGACGCTGCGCGACCGCGGACTGCAGTCGAAGGCGCTCCACGGCGACATGAGCCAGGGCCAGCGCGACGGCGTGATGATCTCCTTCAAGGAGCACAAGTCGCCGCTGCTCGTCGCGACCGACGTCGCCGCTCGCGGCCTCGACATCGAGCACGTCACCCACGTCATCAACTACGACCTTCCGAACAACAGCGAGATCTACGTCCACCGGATCGGCCGCACCGGCCGCGTCGGCCGCACCGGCCGCGCGATCACGTTCGTGACGCCGAAGGAGCGCGGCGAGATCGACCAGATCGAACGCGACGTGAAGACGTCGATCGGGGAGTGGGAGCCGCCCGAGGAGCGCCTCGATCACGCTCCGCGCCCGAAGCGCCGCCACGAGCGCCGCCGCGATCGCGAGCACGGTGGCGAGAGCAAGCCGGTCGAGTGGGACACCGCCAAGCCGGAGCCCGGGTCTGAATCCGACGAAGCCGCCGTTCCCGCCGCCGAGGCGATCGCCGTCGCGCCCGAGTCCGCGGAGGCCGAGGCCGCCGCCCCGTCGACGAGCGAGGCCGACGCGCCCGCCGCCGACGCGCCGCCCGCCGTCGCCAACGGCCACGTGAAGCTCTTCATCAACCGCGGATCCCGCAGCGGCATCGAGGAGGAGGACGTCCGCTGGGCCCTCAGCGAGGGCGCGGTGATCCCGGAGGGCTCGATCCACGACATCCGCGTCCTCGAGCGGTTCACATTCGTCGATCTCGACGGCGATCAGGCCGAGAAGGCTCTGGACAGACTCGACGGGACCAAGCTCAAGGGCAAGCAGATCCGTCTCGAGTACGCCAACGGGTAGGAGTCCGATGGGTGCCCCGGCGACGCGCAGTCCCGGGCCGATCATCCTGCTCGCGACCGGCCTCGCGGCGGTCCTCAGCGCGATATACGTCGCCTGGCAGCCGCAGACGCTGGATCTGGCCGCCCAGGTGTTCAGGGCGGACCTCTGGGACCGCAGCGGCTGGGTGATCTACGACGACGCCTGGTACGGCGGGCACACTGTCCCCGGCTACAGCCTCCTCTACCCGCCGCTCGGCGCCTGGCTCGGGCCGGTTGCCCTCGGGGTCGTCTGCGCGCTCGTCTCGGCGGCGACGTTCGCGGCGATCGCCGTCCGTGCCTACGGGTCCCGCGCGTGGCTCGGCGCGGCATGGTTCGGCGTCGCCGCCACGGTGTCGCTCTACGGCGGCCGGATCACGTTCGGCCTCGGCCTCGCGCTCGGACTCCTCGCGATCCTCGCCGTTCAGCGCCGGCGGCCGGCCCTCGGCGCCGCGGCGGCGCTCGCCGCCGGAATCGCGAGCCCGGTCGCCGGGCTGTTCACGGCGCTCGCCGCTGCATCCGTCCTGATCGCCTCGCGGCTGCAACCGATCACCACCGACGCCCGCCGGCGCCGCGATCGCACGGCCCTGATCGTCGCCGGCGCCGCGATCGGCGCGACGCTCGCCCTCTCGCTTGCGTTCCCGACCTCCGGCTACCAGCCGTTCACCCTCAACAGCTTCGTCGTAATCCCGATCGTCTGCGTGATCTGCTTCGCGGTCCTGCCGGTGGGGGAGACGACGATCCGCGCCGCGATCGCCGTCTACGCGCTCGTCGCCATCGGCGCCTTCTTCGTGGCGACGCCGTTCGGGAGCAACGCGATCCGCTTCGGCGCGCTCCTGGCCGGGCCGGTGATGGCGCTGGCGCTCTACGGGCGGCGGCCGGTCGTCCTGCTCCTGCTCGCCACGCCGCTGCTGTGGTGGCAGTGGGCGGCGACGTTCGCCGACGTCCGCGACGCGCAGGACGACCCGTCGACCAAGGCGTCGTTCTATACGCCCCTCGTCGCCCAGCTCGAGGATCTCTCCGGCGGCAGGCCGATAAGGGTCGAGATCCCGCCGACCCGGAGTCGCTGGGAGTCGGTCTACGTCGGCGAGCACATTCCGCTGGCGCGGGGATGGCTCCGGCAGATGGAATCCGGCGACTTCGACCTCTTCACCGACGGCAACCTGACGCCGCCCGCCTACGCGAAGTGGTTACGCGCGCATGGAGTCGACTACGTGGCGGTTCCCGACGCCAAGCTCGACTTCCTGGCCCGCGACGAGGCCGACCTCGTCGCGTTCGGCGGCCTCCCCTACTTGCGCCCGATCTGGTCGAACGAGAACTGGGAGCTCTGGAAGGTCGAGCCCGGGGACCCGGAGGGCGTTCGGCTCGACTCGGTCGGTCCCGACATGTACTCCCTGACGGTTCCCGGCCCCGGCCGTTACCTGATCAGGATGCGCTACTCGCCCTACATGCACATCACCGCCGGGGAGGGCTGCCTGGAGCCGCAGGGCGACGAATCAACCCTGCTGACCGTGCCCGTCGGCGCCGGGCCGCAGCGGATCGAGGTCGAGGCATCGTTCACGCTCGGCGGGCTGCTGCGGCGGGAGCCGACCTGCGGGAACCCGGATTGAATCCGGTGAATTCCGGGAAACAGGTTCCAATGCCCGAAGTGATCGTCGGCCCCATGCTCCGCCATATCGGCGAAACCGAAGCGACCGTCTGGGTCGAAACCGACCAGTCGTGCGAGGTCGAGATTCTCGGCGGGAAATCGAAGACGTTCACCGTCGAGGACCACCACTACGCGATCGTCGCGATCGGCCGCCTCGAGGCGGGGAAGTCGCATGACTACGAGGTCCACCTCGACGGCCAGTGCGCCTGGCCGCCGGAGGGCTACGAGTTCCCGCATCCGTCGATCCGCCCGATCGACGCCGACGGCGACCTCCGCCTGCTGTTCGGCTCCTGCCGAACGTCGGCGCCGCATCGCCCGCCGCACACGTTTCAGCGCTGGTGGCACAAGAAGGGCCGCGGGATCGACGCGATGCACACGTTCGCGCTGCGGATGCTCCGCCAGCCGAAGGCGATCTGGCCCGACGCCATGGTGATGCTCGGCGACCAGCTCTACGCCGACCAGCCGCCCAAGAACGTCCGCGAGATCGTCGCCCCGCGCAAAGTCCACAGCGACGGTCCCGTCGAGGTCCTCGAGGACTTCGAGGAGTACACCGTCGGGTACCGGGACATCTGGACCTACCCCGTCGTCCGCTGGATGCTCTCGACGCTGCCGACATCGATGATCTTCGACGACCACGAGATCAACGACAAGTGGAAGACCTCGCAGGCCTGGCTCGAGGAGATGCGCCAGACCGACTGGTACGAGGGGCGGGTGATCGGCGGGCTGATGGCCTATTGGATCTACCAGCACCTCGGCAACCTGTCGCCGGCGGAGCTCGAGGAGGACGAGGTCTACGCCGAGCTCCGCGACGGAGGGGACGGGACCGAGGTCGTCCGCTCGCTGGCGAAGCGGGCCGAGTGTCAGGACGGTCACTCGCGGTTCAGCTTCTGCAGCGATCTCGGGCCGGCGCGGCTGGTCGTCGTCGACTCGCGCGCCGGCAGGCAGCTCGAGGAGGGCAAGCGGCGAATCGTCTCCGAGGACGAATGGGAGTGGGTCAAGGACCGTGCCGACGGCGGCCGACCGCACCTGCTGCTGGCGAGCTCGCTCCCGTTCCTGCTCCCGTATGGGATGCACGATGTCGAAGCGTGGTCGGAGGCGATCGGAGAGGGTGCCTGGGGCAAGCGCTTCAAGCCGTTCGGCGAGAAGGTCCGCATCGCCGCCAACCTCGACCACTGGGCCTGCTTCCAGCGCTCCTACCGCGAGATGGAGCAGCTCGTCATCGACATCGCGTCGGGTGAGTGCGGCGACCCGCCCGACACCGTCGTGATGTTCGGGGGCGACGTCCACCACTGTTACGTCTCGAAGGTCAACCTCCCCGCCGAGGCGAGGACGGTCCACTCGAAGGTCTGGCACGCCGTCTGCTCCGGCCTCCGCAAGGAGCTCCAGCTCAGCGAGCGCCTCGTGCTCGGCTTCGGGCACACCTGGATCGCCGCCAAGCTCGGGCGGATGCTCGCCGCCTCGGCGAGCGTGCTGCCGCCGCGGCTGAGCTGGGAGATGACGACGCGGCCCCGCTTCCGCAACCAGATCGGCACCCTCGAGATCGCCGGGGGAGAGGTCGGGATCAGAATCGAGCAGGCAACCGGGAACTGGACCAACCCGCAGTTGCGAACGGTGATCGAAGAGAAGCTGCTCTGAGCCTCGCTCAGGCCGCGAAGGCGATGCCGAGCAGGCTTTCGAGCTCGGCAATCGTGGCGGCGGGATCGCGGTGGAGGATGGCCTTCATCCCGACCGCCTCGGCGCCGGCGACGTTCTCGCGCAGGTCGTCGACGAAGACGCAGGCGGTCGGCGCGACGCCGATCCGATCCGCTCCGAGCTCGTAGATCTCCGGCTGCGGCTTGTGGAGGCCGACGTCGCCGGAGATCACGGTCGCGTCGAAGATGGCGAGGGGCGCCCGGTCGTAGATCCCCATCCCCCAGGAATTCGTGATCAGGCCGGTCCGGAGACCGGCAGCCCGAGCGGTCTTGACCGCGTCGATCATCGCCTGCTCGGGAGCGAGGCCGCCGAAGAGCCGCTCGATCAGGCCGTCGGGGGCGACGCCCAGCATCTCGCCGAAGTCGTTCTCGAACTCCTCGTCGGTGACGGCGCCGCGCTCGAGGGAGCGCAGCAGCGCCAGGGCTTCGCCGTCGGCCCGGAACAACTCCAGGACGGTGCCGCGCTCGAGGTCCTCGTTCTCGCAGAAGCGGTCGAAGCTGTCCCAGATGTTGGTCGTCAGCACGCCGCCGAAGTCGACGAGGAGCCCCTGCAGCTGCGGTTCCGCCATCCGCCACTCATATCAACCTCCGCGCCAATAGGCTGCCCGCGTGGCGGAGGAGTCCGACAACCCGGAGGGGATCGACAGCGAGCGTGTCGGCGCCTGGCTGGAGGCGAATGTCGCCGACGCCGCCGGCCCGTTCACCTATGACCGCATCGCCGGTGGACGCTCCAACCTGACCTATCGCGTCACCGACAGCGGCGGCCGCAGCTGGGCTCTGCGCCGGCCTCCCCTCGGCAAGGCACTCGGCTCCGCGCACGACATGGGCCGCGAGCACCGGGTCGTCTCGGCGCTTGCAGACACGCCGGTCCCGGTCGCCCCGATCGCGGGCTACTGCACCGACGAGTCGGTCAACGAGGCGCCTTTCTACGTCATGGAGTTCGTCGAGGGACCAATCCTCCGGCTCCGCCAGGACGCCGAGACGTTCGACGAGGGCGAGCGCCGGGCGATCGGCGAGCGCGTCGTCGACACGCTGGTCGAGATCCACGCCCAGGTCCCGGACGAGATCGGGCTCGGTGAGCTCGGCAAGAAGGAGGACTACGTCGCCCGCCAGCTGCGCCGCTGGGGCAAGCAGTGGGAGGGCTCGAAGACCCGCGAGGTGCCGCTCGTCGAGCGCGTCCACGAGCGCCTCGCCGAGCGGATCCCCGAGCAGGGTCCGGCAACGCTCGTCCACGGCGACTACCGCCTCGACAACATGATCCTCACACCCTCCGGAGAGGTCGCCGCGGTCGTCGACTGGGAGCTCTGCACGCTCGGCGATCCGCTCGCCGACGTCGGCCTGCTGCTCGTCTACTGGGGAGAGGAGGGCGACACCCTGCTGCCGCTCTTCGAGCCGGCGACGATGGCCCCCGGCTTCCCGTCCCGCGACGACGTTCGCACCCGCTACGCCGAGCGGTCCGGCCGCGACCTCTCCGAGATCGACTTCTTCGTCGCCCTCGGCTACTGGAAGCTGGCGATCATCCTCGAGGGCGTCTACTCCCGCTACGCGAAGGGCCAGTACGGCAAGCCCGAGGACGGCTTCGAGGAGTTCGGCAAGAACGTCGGCCGGCTCGCCGAGGCGGCCGACGAGGCGGTCGATCGGCTGGGATAGGGGGCTGGGCGGCGGGCGTTCGGGCGAGTGCCGGGGGGTTGGGGCGTTGGCGTTCGGCTCGCGCCGAGGGATGTTTCGGGGTCGGCACTCTTCATTTGCAGTGAGGGGGAGTGGGTCGGCCACTCGTGCAGGATTGCTTGGCAGAGTCGGTCACATGGCGGGTCGTGGGCGGAATACGACGCAGGGTGGGACGGAACCCGCCCACGAGCGGAGGGAGCGACGGCTTGCGGCGATGTTTCGCCGGCAGCACTCAGTCATCAGCCATGACCAGCTGACGGTGATCGGATTCAGTTCGTCTGCGATTCGAGAGCCGGATCGCGCGGGGCCGCCTGCACCGGATGCACCGTGGCGTCTACTGCCTCTTTCCCCAGCCCTATTCACTGCGGCAACGGTGGATCGCTGCCGTCCTGGCGTGCGGCGATGAGGCCGCGCTCTGCGGGCCTACGTCGGCGACGCTTCAGGACTTCGCGGACATGCCTGGGGTCATCCACGTTCGATCGCCGGCCCGGACCGGGCGCGATCGCCCCGGCATCCGGGTTCATCGCGGCGAGATCGACCCTCGGGACCTGCGAATCGTCGACGGGATCCGATGCGTCTCTGCTGATCTCGTCCTGGTCGATCTGGCGCCGACGCTGGAGGAGCCGGAGCTGGAGGTCGTCCTCGTCGCCGCAGAATCGAAGGGGCTGCTGAAGCGGGAGCGGCTGAGAGAACTGGTCGCCGAGCGGAGGGGCAGGCCGGGGATGCCGAAGCTGGAGCGGTTGCTGGCGCTGGAGCCGGCGATCGTGCGGTCCGATCTCGAGCTGTTGATGCTGCCGGTGTCGCGGATCGCCGGGCTCGAGCGGCCGCTGATCAACCATCCGATTGCGGTGCCCGGCCGGCGGAGGCCGCTCATCGTCGACTGTGCGTGGCCCGAGCTGCGGATGGTCGTCGAGGCGGACAGCCAGCGCTTCCACGGCGACTGGGAACGGGCGGCGATCGATCGGGAGCGCGATCAGCTGCTGGCGCTGGCGGGCTGGCGGTGCCACCGGTTCGCCCGGGACCGGTTCGCGGACCGCAGATGGCTGGCGTCGCGCCTGGCGGCGCTCGCCGGGCTCAGCGCTTCGGCTTGACCTTCCACTTGTAGGCGGCCGGCGTCGGGTCGGCGTTGCCCGAGTAGTCGACCGCGACCACCGTGAACCGGTGCCTGCCCGGCTTCAGGCGCTTCAGCTTCTTCGGCGACTTGCACGGCTTCGGCGCCTTGGCGTCAAGGGCGCAGAGGAAGGCCCCCTTTTCGTTGGACTTGAACTTGAAAGTCGCCTTCGGGGTAGTGGTCTTCTTCTTCGGGCCCTTGATGATCGTCGTCGCCGGGGCGGTGCCGTCCGGGACGAGCTCGTCGACCCCGATGTCCATTGCGGCGCCGAGCGGGCGCAGCTCCCCGCCCGGGTCGAGGAAGTCCGTGTAGGCGTCGGTCGTGCCGGCGTCGACCGTCGGCGAGCGCGGATCCTCCGTGTAGTGGCGGCGCTCGGCGAACTTCGGCTCCGCGGTTTGGTTGGTGCCCGATCCCGCCGGCGTCACAATGACGTTGCCGCTCGTTTCCACGGTCTTGTAGTTCGAGTTCGTGAAGGAGACGGCTACCGTCGCACCGGGGGAAGAGGTCTCCACGCTGACGTCGGTGGGGACACCTTGAAGGATCACGTTCTTGGCATCGATGATGTTCGTGGTCCCCGACCCGGCGCCCGCCTCCAGACCGATCGAGCTTTCGCCCGTCGCGACCGCCGTGACGTTGCGGAAGCGCGATGTGTTCGGCGATCCCGTGAACGAGTCGCGAATCGCGAACGCGCCCGGCTCGCTCGACGCGCAGAGGACGTCGCGAAGGATCACCTGCGGTCCCGTGTCGCAGGCCCCGGACGCCGAACTCGAATGTACTTCGATCCGGGTGAAGGTCGCGCTGGAGGAGAAGAAGACCGCCCCGACGAGGTTCCCCGTGTGGTCGATGCGGAGGTCGGCGACATCGACACTGAAACCGTTGAAGTAGACGGCGTTGCCGGCGGACGACTTGATGACCGGCGGGTCGAACGGGTCGGCCCCGTGGATGCTGAGTCCCGACGCGCCGTTGGCCAGGCTCGTCGAGGTCGTGTAGGTCCCCGGCGCGATGATCACCTCGTCGTTGGAGGTCGCGCTGTTGACGGCGGTCTCGATCGAACAGGGCGCCGGCTGCGTGCAGCCCGAGCCGGTTCCGGAGGTCGATGCATAGCGCTGGGCTGCGGCGGCCGAAGCGGGTACGACCAGTGTTGCCAGCACCGTCGCGATCAGGAGTCTCCCCAGCACGGTGTCGACCCTAGCGGTGGTGCCGCCTGGGCTTCCTCACTGTCCAGTTGTAGACGGCCGCCGTCGGGTCGGTGTTTCCCTCGGCATCGGAGCCGCGGACGGAGAACTTGTGCTTGCCGGGCTTCAGACCCGTGTACTTCTGAGGCGCTGTGCAGGAGCGGTAGGCGGCCTTGTCGAGCTTGCACTCGTAGGTGCTCGCCGCCTCACCGGTCGAGAACAGGAACGCGGCTCGGGTCGCCTTCGCCTTCTTCTTCGGGCCCTTCGAGATGAACGTGTCGGGCGGCGTCGTGTCGGGCGGGATCTCGGTGAGCTCGTCGGCGCCGATGTCGATCGCAGTTCCCTGGCTGCGGGCCTCGCCGTCGATGTCGAGCGTGCCGGTCTTGTCGTCGGCGGCTCCGGCGTTGATCGTCGGCGAGGTCGCCGCCTCGTGGTAGTCGCCGGCGACGGCATTGACGAAGAGGGGGGCGTCGATCTGGTTCGTGCCGGACCCGAACGGCGTGATCGAGGTCGTCCCGCTGACGCTCGTGCTGTCGTAGTTGGAGTTGGCGAAGGTCGCCGTCGCCGTCGCGCCCGCCCCAGCAGATGCCTGGACGTCGGCCTGCGTGCCGGACGCGATCACGTTGCGAAGGTCGAAAGTCGACGAGGCGCCGGCCCCGGCGAGGACGAATACGGCGTAGGCGTTCGGCCCGGTCGAGATTGCGGTGATGTTCCGGGCGTAGCCCACGTTGGTGCCCGAGCCGATCGTCGTCTGCAATGCGTACTTGTTCCCGACCGCCGTCTTGTTGTTGATGCAGAAGGAGTCGCGGATGATCGCACCGGTGTTGACGTCGCACGCAACCGTGCCGGTCGACGCGACGTCGAGGTCCTCGGCGACGTGACCGGCGCCGCTGACGTAGACACCCGTGCCGCCGCCGCTGTGCTCGATGCGGAGGTCGCTGATGTCGGCGGGGCCACCGATCCCGTTGCCGCCGCCGATCGACAGGATCGGTCGCGGTCCTCCCACCGCCCCGTGGACGGACGCGTCCGCCGGGACGGTCAGCCCCGCGGCGAGCGAGTAAGTCCCCGGGTTGATGATCACCTCGTCGCCGCTCGTCGCCGATTCGACGGCGGTGCCGACGGTGCACGGGGCCGCCGACGTGCACGCTGTCCCGCTTCCCGTCGTCGACGCATAGCGCTGGGCTGCATCCGCGGTTGCGACGCCTACGGTCAGCGACGCGATGGCCGCCGCGGCGAAAGCTCCCAACCTGCACGAGACCATCGTCACAAGCTAGCCGAACCCCGGCTCAGGTGTGCATTTTCAGCCGAGAGGGGTCAGTTGTACTTGTTGAGCTCGCGGCGGGCGATGACCATCTTGTGGACCTCGTCCGGGCCGTCGGCGACCTTGAGCATCCGGCTGTACCGCCACATCGATGCGAGCGGCGTGTCGTCAGACATGCCGAGCGAGCCGTGGACCTGGATGGCCCGGTCGAGGACGTCCATGACGACGTTGGCGGCGACGACCTTGATCATCGAAATCTCGCGGCGCGCCTCGCGCTTGCCGGCGGTGTCCATGAGCCAGGCGGCCTTCAGGGTCAGCAGCCGGGCCTGCTCCGTCTCCATGCGGCTTTTCGCGATGAAGTCCTGGATGAACTGCTTGTCGGCGAGCTTGCCGCCGAAGGCCTCGCGCTGATTGGCGTAGCGGCTCATCAGTTCGATCGCCCGCTCGCAGGTGCCGATCGCGCGCATGCAGTGGTGGATCCGGCCCGGGCCGAGACGGTCCTGCGCGATCACGAACCCGGCGCCGCGGGGGCCGAGCAGGTTCGCCTCGGGGACGCGACAGTCCTCGTAGAGGATCTCGCAGTGGCCGGGGCCCTTGTCGTGGCCCATCACGGAGACCGGGCGGACGAGATTGAAGCCGGGGTTGTCGACCGGGACGATGATCATCGAGGCCTTGGCGTAGGGGGCGGCATCGGGGTCGGTGACGACCATCGCGATCGCGATGTCGGCGCCCACGGCTCCGGAGGTGAACCACTTGTGGCCGTTGATGACCCACTCGCCGGTCGACTCGTCGAGGTCGGCGCGCGCCTGCAGCGTCGTCGGGTCGGAGCCCGCGACCTCAGGCTCGGTCATCGAGAAGCAGGACCGCGTGTGGTCGTTGAGGAGCGGCTCGAGCCAGCGCTGCTTCTGCTCGTCGGTCCCGTGCTCGGCGAGGATCTCCATGTTGCCGGTGTCGGGGGCGGCGCAGTTGAAGGCCATCGGCGCGACGACGGGGCTGCGCCCCATCTCCTCGCAGAGCATGCCGTACTCCCAGTTGGTCAGGCCGGCACCGTGCTCGTCGTCGGGGATGAACAGGTTCCAGAGCCCCTCGGCGCGTGCCTTCTCGCGGATGCCGACGATGATCTCCGGGTAGGCGACGCCGGGCTTCACCTCGTCGTCGAGGGCCTGCATCGCCTCCGCTTCGACGGGGTAGACGTTCTCGTCCATGAAGCCGCGAACGCGGCCGAGCAGTTCTTCGAGGCGATCGCCGAGGGAGAAGTCCATGGCTCGGCACCCTACTTGAGGGTGGCTGCCGGGGACCGGCTAGGCGGGGGTCTTCGGGCCGCGGTCGTCCTTCGATCCGGCCTCACGTTCCTTGGCGTTCGCCTCGTCCTTTGCGGCCTTGTCGGCGGACATCTGCTTGACGTGCTCGGGCCGCGACCAGGGGACGCTGATCAGCTTCCAGGCGCGGACGCCCTCGCCGTGCGGCAGCTTGACCTCGCGGCGGAGCACGTACGTGAAGACCACGCCGAACAGCAGCGACACGAAGGCCGCGGTGACCATCACGACGGCCCCGTCGCCCTTGGTGATCAGCGCGATGCCGGAGGCGATCAGGACGATCGACAGCAACCCGCGGAGGAGGTTCTTGCCGCTCTTGAAGGCGAGCCTTCCGCCGATCAGGACGCCCGGGACCGAGCCGACGAGGATGTTGCCGGCGAGGCCGAAGTCGACGTTGCCGCCGATCCAGTGCGCGAGGCCGGCTGCCCAGAGCAGCACGGCGGCGTGGAAGATGTCGGTGCCGACGACGCGCTGCGGCGTCGAGCCGGAAGACGGCGATCAGGATGATCGCGATCAGCGTGCCCGAGCCGGCCGAGGTCAGGCCGATCACGAACCCGGTCGTGACGCCGGTCGCGATCGCGGCGATGATGTGGCGGCGCTGGAGGTGGAGCGCGTAGCGCTCCTTGATGACGTCGGGGATGAAGATCGTCCGCAGCGCCGTCGAGATGCCGACGACCAGCAGCGTCGCGCCGAGGATGCCGAAGATGATCCCGTCGAGCTTGTCCTCTCCGACCGTGTCCTGGAGGTAGGCGATCACCCCGACGCCGGCGATCGCGGCCGGGACGCTGCCGACCGCCATCCAGAACGCAAGGCCCTTGTGGACGGTGCCGGCACGGAGGTGCTGGATGCCGCCGAACGTCTTCGTGACCGCGGCGTAGAAGATGTCGGTGCCGATCGCGGTGACGGGCTGGACGCCGAAGATCAAGATCAGCAGCGGCGTCATCAGGGAGGCGCCGCCCATGCCGGTCATCCCGACCAGCAGGCCGATGCCAAATCCGAATGCGACGATCGCTGGATCCATGAGGGAAGCTGGGTTCAGGCGCCCGCGGGTGCCGGCGGATCGAGTCGCGTCGTCAGGTGGTAACTACACCTTCTCGACCGGATCGGTCCAAAATCAGGTTCGCGATGGTACCGGAAGCTCCTGCGGGCAACCGTTCCCGCGTCAGCCGACGACATCGTGCGTGCCGGTCTCCCGCGCGACCCATGCCTCGGGGGCGTCGATCAGCGACGCGACCGATTCGGGCAGCCGTCCGGCCGCGAGCTCCTCGAGGGTCACGTTCTCGAGGACGACGCGGAGGTTCTGGCGCACCGCGATCCAGACGTCGCGGAGGCGCTCGGCGGCGCCGAGGTAGTTCGTCTCCTCCGGCGGCAGGTCCTGGATGTTCGCGAGGGGCCCCTCGACGGCGCGAATCACGTCGGCGACTGAGACCTTCGCCGGGTCCTCGGCGAGCCAGTAGCCGCCGCGGGCTCCCCGCTTGGTGCGGATCAGCCCGGCGCGCTTGAGGTCGAGGAGGATGTGCTCGAGGAACTGCAACGGGATCTCCTGCGCCTCCGCCAGCTTGGTCCCCTTGATCGGCTTGCCGTCAGGGGACGACGCGAGCTCGAGCGTTGCTCGCACGGCGTAATCGGCTTTTGCTGAAATGCGCATGGGTGGGGGAGGGCGAAATACCTTTCTTGACCAGGATACGCAAGAATTGCAGACATGATCGATCTCCAGTCACACTCGACCGTCTCCGACGGTCAGCTCGAGCCCGCCGACGTCGTCCGCTCCGCCGCCGAGGCGGGCATCACCGTGATGGCGCTGACCGACCACGACGGCGTCGCCGGGGTCGCGGAGGCGAACCGCGACGGCCGCCGAGCTCGGCATCGAGAACGTGCCCGCCACGGAGATGTCCTGCGTCCACAAGTACTCCGAGGACCTCCACATCTGCGGCTATTGGGTCGACCTCGAGAAGATCCAGCCCGCCTGCGACCGCGCCCAGCAGGAGCGCGTCGATCGCGCCAAGGTGATCATCTCCAAGCTCAACGAGCACGGCGTCGACGTCACCTTCGAGGACGCCGTCGCCAAGGCCGGAGCCGCCGACGCGATCGGCCGCCCCCACATCGCCAAGGCCGCCGGCGCCGGCCCCGACCTCGGTCCGTTCTTCGAGGAGTACCTCGTGCCCGGTGCGAAGGCTTTCGTCTCGCGCAGCTGGCCGAGCGCCGAGCAGGCCGTCGACCTGATCCACGAGGCCGGCGGCGTCGCCGTCGTCGCCCATCCCTACTGGGACGTCAAGGACCCGGTCCAGGTCCGCGACCTCGTCGAGAGCCTCGTCAACGACGTCGGCCTCGACGGCATCGAGACCTTTTACCCGCCCCACACCGAGGAACAGACGAAGCACTGCCTCGAGCTCTGCGAGGAGTTCGGCCTGGTCCCGACGGCCTCCTCGGACTTCCACGGCCCGACCCACAAGACGTTCAGCAAGTGGGGCGACTACGACACCTATGGGCTCGGCGAGCCGCAGGTCCCCGCCAAGCCGTAGCTCAGCCGCGTCCCGCCTTGGCGATCGGGGCCTTTGCGCGGACCTCGGCCATCAGTCGCGCCGATAGGGCGCCGGGGTCTTCGTCGGGGCGGGGCTGGCCGCCTGCCGGCTCGAAGAACTCGATCGCGATCCGCGGCCGCTTGGGGAACTTGAAGATGTCGACCGTCCCCGCGGTCGCCACGCAGACGACCCGCGCCTCGGGGACGCGCTGAGCGAGGCGGCCGGCGCCGCTCCGCGCCCGCAGCTCGGTGCCGCGGGAGATCGTCCCCTCGGGAAAGACGCCGATGCAGGCGCCGCCGCGGAGGTGCTCGACGGCGGCGTCGAGGGCTCCGGCGTCGCCGGCGCCGCGTTCGATCGGCACCTGGCCCATCCGGTCGAGGATCGGGGCAAGCGGCCCGATCTTCCAGAGGCTCGCCTTCGCCAGCGCCTGGATCTGACGGCGGGGGAGGCCGGCCATCCCGATCGCGATCGGGTCCCAGAGGCTGTCGTGGTTGCCGACGAGCAGCAGCGGCCCGGTCGCCGGCATCGTGTCGCGGCCGGTGACGCTCAGCCGCCCCCACCAGCGCACGACGGGCGTGAAGATGCCGACGACGATCTTGTAGGTGAGGGGAATCCGTTCGGTGGCTCGCTCGCTCATGGTCACGCCAGTCTGACCGGTCGGCGGCATCGGGATCACTCCCGAATAGGATCGCCGCGATGAAGATCCAGCTCTCGGCGCTCTACTGGCCCTGGTACTCCTTCGAGGAGCAGATCGCCCTCGCGACCGCTGCCGACGAGGCCGGCATCGACTGCGTGTGGGTGTCGGAGGCGTGGGGGCAGGACGTGGTCTCGGTGCTGTCGGTGCTGGCCGACCGGACCGAGCGGATCGGCGTCGGCTCCGGGCTGATGCAGATCCCGGCGCGGCAGCCGACCGCGGCGGCGATGGCGGCGGCGTCTATCGACACGATCTCCGGCGGGCGGATGCGGCTCGGCCTCGGGGTGTCGGGCCCGCAGGTCTCGGAGGGGTGGTACGGCGTCCCGTTCGAGCGCCAGCTGGGGCGGATCCGCGAGTACGTCGAGATCGTCCGGATGGCCTGGGCGCGCGAGCCGGTCGTCCACCGAGGGCCGGAACTTCCAGATCCCGTCGGAGGGCGGGACCGGGCTCGGCAAGCCGCTGAAGCTGATGGCGAAGCCGCCGCAGGAGCACCTGCCGATCTACATCGGGGCGATCGGGCCGAAGTCGGTCGAGCTGACCGGCGAGATCGCCGACGGCTGGATCCCGGCGTTCTTCGACCCCGAGGACGGCGCCGGGCTGATCGATTCGCTGGATGCCGGCCTCGCGAAGGCGGGGCGCGAGCGCAGCCAGGTCGACATCGCGCCGACGGTGCCGGTGGCCGTCGACACCGACATCCACGAGGCCCGGAACGCCCTGCGACCGCTGATCGCCTTCTACCTCGGCGGCATGGGGGCGAAGGGGAAGAACTTCTACGTCGACCTGCTCGCCGCGAACGGGCTCGAGGACGAGGCCAACGAGGTTCAGGACAAGTTCCTCGCCGGCGACCGGATCGGCTCGGCGATGGCGCTCACCGACGAGGTCATCGACATGTGCGGGGTCGCCTGCACGCCCGCCGACCTCGAGAAGCGGATCGGCCGCTTCGACGACGCCGGTGCTTCCTCGGTGATCGCGATCGTCTTCGGCAAGGACCGCGAGGCGACGATCCGCCGCCTCGCCGCGCTCTAGGGCCTGACGCGCAGTCGAGCAGGGCGGAGCCCTGCGAGTCGCGCAATCACTAGGGCGTGACGATCGGGAAGCCGGGATCGGGCTCGTCGAGCAGGCCCATCAATACGCCGAGCTTGACCGGATCGCCCTCGATCTTGATCCGACCGGAGCCGAGCAGATCGGGAAGCGGGACCGTGCCGAGCAGGGCGGCGTCGAGGTCGGTGCGAGAGATCGTGATCGTCGCGTCGGCGTCCGCTTCCTCGCCCGGCCGCTCGGCCCGGTGGTTGAGCACGCCGTTTTCGAGTCTCGTCAGGTGGCGGCGGTCGTCGATCGCCCAGACGATCGCGAGGCGTTCGTCCCAGGCACGCGGGCCGTCGATCCGGATCGCGAGGGCGTCGAAGAGATGCTCGAGGCTGAGGTTGGCGACGAAGTCGTCGGCCACGGTCGTCGTCGGCGTTCCCTGCGAGCCCTCGCGCAGCTCCCGCGCCCCGGTCAGGAAGAAGTTCCGCCAGGTCGCGTTCTCGGATCCGAGGCCGAGCTGCTCCAGCGCCGCCGCCTGAAGCTCGAGCGCGGCGGCATTCTCGGGGTCGGCGAAGACGACGTGGTTGACGACCTCGGCCACCCACCGGTAGTCGCCGTCGGCGAAGGACTTTCGAGCCTTCTCGAGAGTCGCGTCGGCGCCGCCCATGAACTCGACGTAGCGCTTCGACGACTCGGTGGTGGGGTGTTCCCAGAGGTGGGCGGGGTTGCCGTCGAACCAGCCCATGTACCGCTGGTAGACCGCCTTGACGTTGTGGCTGACCGATCCGTAGTAGCCGCGGCAGTGCCAGGCGGCTTCGAGGCTCGGCGGCAGCTCGAATTGCTCGGCGATCTCGGTGCCGGTGAGGCCGCGGTTGATGCCCCGCAGGGTCTGGTCGTGGATGTAGGCGTAGAGGTCGCGCTGCTTCGACAGGTAGTCGACGATCCGCTCCGAGCCCCAGGTCGGCCAGTGGTGGCAGGCGAAGAGGGCGTCCGCCTCCCGCCCGAACTCCTCGATCGTCTCGTCGAGGTAGTGCGCCCAGATGCGCGGGTCGCGCACGAGGGCTCCACGCAGCGTCAGCGTGTTGTGCATCGTGTGGCTTGCGTTCTCGGCGACGAACAGCGTCTTCGCCTCCGGGAGGAAGAAGTTCATCTCCGCTGGCGCCTCGGTCCCCGGCGTCAGCTGGAAGTGGAAGCGGACGCCGTCGATGACCTCCTCCTGGCCGCTCGTGGAGATGTCGACGGTCGGCGGGACGAGCGAGACGGACCCGGTCGAGGTCGTCGGCCCGAGGCCGGCGGTCAGCTGGCCGTCCGGGCCGGGCTCGAGCAGCGCCCCGTACATGTAGGCGGCGCGGCGCGCCATCGCCGTCCCCGCGTAGACGTTCTCGCTGACCGCGTGCTCGAGGAAGCCCAACGGCGCGAGGACCGGCACCTCGCCGCCCTCGACCTCGGCGCCGGAGACGACGCCGCGGGCGCCGCCGAAGTGGTCGATGTGGCTGTGGCTGTAGATCAGCCCGGTGACGGGCCGATCGCCGCGATGGCGGCGGTAGAGGGCGAGGGCGGCGGCGGCCGTCTCGGTGGAGATCAGCGGGTCGGCGACGATGACGCCGCGCTCCCCCTCGATCAGGTGCATGTTCGACAGGTCGAAGCCGCGGACCTGGAAGATGCCGGGGGAGACCTCGAAGAGGCCGTGGATCCCGAGCAGCTCGGCCTGCCTCCAGAGGCTCGGGTTCGCGCTCGCGGGCGCCTCGCCGCGGACGAATGCGTAGGCGTCCATGTCCCAGACGACGCGTCCCTCGGCGTCCTCGATCCGCATCGGATCGATCGTTCCGACGAAGCCGCGCCTGGCGTCCTCGAAGTCGTCGGTGTCCGCGAACGGCAGCCGGTCGGCGGCGGCTGCGTTAGCCGCCGCCACCCGGCTCTCCGTCCGGTCGCTCAAGTCCTACTTGGCGGGGATCAGTTCCTCGGCCTCGAGGTACGCCAGGATCTCCTGAGCGTTGTCCTCGGGAGTCTTGCCGGCCGTCTCGATGCGGATCTCGGGGTTGAGCGGCTCCTCGTAGGGATCGGAGACGCCCGTGAACTCCTTGATCTCGCCGGAGCGCGCCTTGGCGTAGAGGCCCTTGGTGTCGCGGGCCTCGCAGTCCTCGAGCGAGGTGGCGACGAAGACCTCGACGAAGGTGCTGTTGCCCTCGTGCATGGCTCGGGCGGCGTCGCGGGTCTCCCGGTAGGGCGAGATCGCGGCGGTGATCACCGGGACGCCGTTGCGGGAGAGCAGGTCGGCGACGAAGGCGATCCGGCTGATGTTGGTGTCGCGGTCCTCCTTGGAGAAGCCGAGACCCTTCGAGAGGTGCTCGCGGACGACGTCGCCGTCCAGCACCTCGAGGGGCAGGCCGCGCTCATCGAACTCGTCGATCAGCACTTCCGTGATCGTCGACTTGCCCGAGCCCGAGAGGCCCGTCATCCAGAGGGTGAATCCCTTGTGTCCTGACATGCGTGAGTGTTTCTCCTTGTTCTTTCTCAGTCTGTTTTCGAAGCGTTCGAAGGCGCCGGACTACATGTCCTTGTAGGCGTCGATGAGGATCGCGGCGACCTCGTGGCGGGAGAACTCGGGCGGCGGCTCCTCGCCGTTCTCGAGCATCTCGCGGACCTTGGTGCCGCTGAGGAAGAGACGATCCTCCGGCGTGTGCGGGCAGGTCTTGTTGGAGCCGAGGCCCTCGCACTTGTAGCACCAGAACGTGTGCTCGAACATCAGCGGGCGGATGCCGAGCTTGTCGATGTCGAGCTCGTCGAAGATCGCCTGCGCGTCGTAGGTGCCGTAGTAGTCACCGACGCCGGCGTGATCGCGGCCGACGATGAAGTGCGTGGCGCCGTAGTTGCGACGGACGACCGCGTGGAAGACCGCCTCGCGGGGACCGGCGTAGCGCATCGCGGCGGGGTTGACGCCGAGCACGACCCGGTCGTTCGGGTAGTAGTTCTCCATCAGGACCTCGTAGCACTTCATCCGCACGTCGGCCGGGATGTCGCCGCTCTTCGTCTCACCGATCAGCGGGTGCAGGAAGAGGCCGTCGCAGACCTCGAGCGCCGCCTTCGTCAGGTACTCGTGGGCGCGGTGGATCGGGTTGCGGGTCTGGAAGGCGACGATGCGCTTCCAGCCGCGGTCGGCGAACTCCTTGCGCGACTGCTCCGGCGTGAAGTAGCGGCGCATGAACGCCTCTTCGTGGTCGGGCATGTCGTCGGCCTCGATCTCGCCGGCGACGCAGCGGCTGCCCTCCTGCTTGGTCGCGGCGACGCCGGGGTGGGCGTCGTCGGTCGTGCGGTAGACGTTCTCGCACTCCTTCTCGACGTCGCGCTCGAAGATCTCGGAGACGCGGATGCGGCCGAGCTTCTTGCCGTTGTCGGCGCTGAGCTCGACGACGTCGCCCTCGCTCACGTCGAGGTCGGTGGCGAGCGTGACCGGGATCGGCCAGACGTCCTCGCCGTTCGCCAGCGTCATGTTCTCGACGACCGACTTCCAGTCCTCGGAGCCCTGGAAGCCCTTCAGCGGAGCGAAGCCGCCGTTGGCGAGCAGCTCGAAGTCGGCGGTCTGGCGGGCGGAGAGAGTCAGGGACTTGTCACTCATGTGCGGATGGGCTCCTCTTCAAGTCGGTTCAGGATCGGGTCAAGCTTTGGGGCGGACGGGAAAGCTACAGATGAAGCGCCGACCGGTCAGCCGTGCAGGCCGCACTCGGTCTTGTGGGCATCGGCCCAGCGACCGGAGCGCGCGTTGCCATTCGCTCCCGGCGGGCGGGTGCAGTGGGTGCATCCGATCGACGGGAAGCCGGCATCGTGGAGTGGGTTGTAGGGGATCTCATGCTCGTTGATGTAGTCCCAGACCTCAGCCTCGGTCCAGTCGGCGAGCGGGTTCAGCTTCCAGAGGCCGAAGCGCTTGTCCCAACCGAACTTGGCCGCTCCGGCGCGCGTCTGCGAGTCCTCGCGGCGGATTCCCGACACCCAGCAGTCGATCCCGGTGAGGGCCGTGCGCATCGGCTCGACCTTCCGGATCCCGCAGCAGGCGTCGGGTTGGCGGGCCCAGAGGCTATCGCCGTACAGCTCGGCCTGCTCGTCGAGCCCGATGCCCGCGAACCGCTGGAAGTCGATCCCGTAGCGGGCCGACAGCGCGTCGCGGGTCATGTACGTCTCCTCGAAGAGAACGTCGGTGTCGAGGTAGAAGAAGTTCGGCGAGTCGATCCCGGCGGTCAGCTTGCTGACGATGTCGACGGTCACCGAGCTCGTCTTCTGAAACGACGCCGCGAACCGCAGGCGCGGGTGGAACGTCTCGAGCGCCCAGGCGATCGCCTCGGCGGCGCCGAGCCCCTCGAGGTGCGCGTTGACCTCGCGGGGGTCGATCGACTCGCCCCCGGCGGTCGTCAACGCCGAGGCCTGCGAGCGCGGCTCCGCCCTGTGCGGAACCCGCTCGACCTCGATCGCCGGCAGCGCTGCGCCGCCTGTCGCCATGGGGCTCAGCCCCGCTCGCATGGGTTCAGATCGCGCACTCGCCCTCACCGCGCTCGACCTTGTAGGGATCGCGCCGGCTCCAGTCGATGAACTGGAGCATGTTCTCGAGGTTGAACTCGGCGGGGATCGAGAGCTCGCGGATCTCGTCCTCGAAGCGGCCGTTGCCGACGCGGGCGGCGAAGTCGTTGAACTCCTCGCCCTCGTTGCGCTCGGCCTCGTACATCCGCAGCCACTTCTCGACTGCATCGGGCACCCGCTTGGCGGGGATGCGGACCTTGAGCCGGCTGCCGAAGACGACCTTGCCGTTCTCGCCGATCCCGCCGATGTGCGGGATGTAGGCCGGGCATCGTGTGCTCGCCGACCTTGATCGACGCGCCGTAGAACCCGATCGTTCCGATGTGGTGCTGGCCGCAGCCGTTCGGGCAGCCGCTCATCTTCAGGTGGATCTTCCGGGTCAGCGGATCGGTGATCTCCATCTGCTCGATCCGCTCGTCGATGGCCCGGTTGAGGCCCATCGAGGCCGTGATGCCGAGCTTGCACGAGTCGGTGCCCGGGGCAGGAGATGACGTCGTCGATCGTCCCGACGCCGCTGTCGGCCAGGCCGAGTTCGCGGAGGCGGGTGTAGACGTCGTAGACGGATTCGTCGCGAACCCACCGGAGCACCAGGTTCTGGTCGATCGTCGTCCGTGGCGTTGCCGCCGCAGAACTCGCGCATGATCTGCCCGAGCCCGCGGAACTGCTCCGGGGTCAGGTCGCCGCGGGTGACCTTGGCGTGGACGGTGGAGAAGCCCTCCTGCCGCTGCGGTGCGACGTTGTCGGCCCGGAAGGCCTCGAACTCGGAGCGATCCCCGTTCGGCGTGCCGGCGGCCGCGACCGGCTCCGGCGCCGCTCCCTCCTCGTCGAGATGGGGCAGCAGGTGCTCGATCGAGAAGTCGCGCTCGGCGACCCAGTCGCCCTCGAGTTCACGGTCGACCATCCGGCGAAACTCGTCCATGCCGACCTTGTCGACGAGGACCTTGATCCGGGCACGAGCGCGGTTGACGCGCAGCCAGTCCTGGCGGTCGAAGATCCGCAGCGCGGCCTCGGTGACGCGTAGGTACTCGCCGTCGTCGGCGGCGACGAACTCGTAGAGCGTCGGGGCGATCCGGGGCATGATCGACGTGCCGCCGCCGACGACGATCCGGAAGCCCTTGACGCCGTCCTTGATCACGGGCACGAACCCGATGTCGTGGATGCCGACGATCGCGCGGTCGGCATCGGAGGACGAGAATGCCGTCTTGATCTTCCGCGGCATCAGCTGCGTCGTGGGGTGGCGGACGAAGTAGCGGACGTACGCGATCGCGTACTCGGTCGGGTCGAAGATCTCGTCGGACGCCGACGCCCGCCCAGGGATCGCCGGTGACGTTGCGAACCGTGTTGCCGCAGCCCTCGCGGGAGGAGAGGCCGACGGAGGAGATCTCGCGGATCAGCTCCTTCATCTCGGCCAGCGGCACGTGATGGATCTGGATGTTCTGGCGGGTCGTGATGTGGCCCTTGTTCAGCGGCGCGTGGCGCTCGACCACGTTGGCGAACGCATCCATCTGATCGGGGGTGACCCCGCCGATCGGAAGCTTCACGCGGACCATCTGCACGTCCGGGCTGACGCTGGCCGTAGACGCCCTGCTTGAGCCGGAAGCCGATGAACTCGTCCTCGGGGGTCTGGCCGTCGAGGAACTTGTCGGCCTCGTCGTCGAAGTCGTCGAACTCGTCGGCGAGGATCGGGATCACGTAGCCCGGGACGTTCTCGTAGACCTCCGGGTTCTCCCGGGAGCCGAGCGGCCCCTTGCCCTTCTGGACCTTGTCCGGGCTCTGGTCGAGGTCTGCTTCGGTGGCCTTCGGCTTGTCAGCCTTGGGCTTGGCCGCTGGCGTCGGAGGTCGGCTCCATGATCCCTTTCGATCGCACGCGCGGATCTCTCTGCCACGCGTTGCTTTGCTGCCTGCACTATGAAACTAGCAAATCCCGATTGGAAATCAGGTATTTAGGCCGGCGCCCGCTCGGAGAGGATCTCGAGGACCTCCCGCAGCAGGCTCTTCCGGTCCGGCCAGGTCCGCCTCGGAGACCCGCCGGACCAGGTAACCGGCCCGCGCCAGCCGGAGGTCGCGCCGTTGTCGTCGTCGCGTCGGCGCCCGCGGTGGTGGGGGCCGTCGACCTCGATCACGAATCGCTCCCGCTCCCAGAGGAAATCGACTTCGTAGCCGAGCAAGGGGACGTTCGTTGCTGGGATCGGAAGCCCGTGGGTCGCGACAGGTCCGGAGGAGCAGGGCTTCGAGGCGCGAGCGAACCTCGGTCGAGGGGAAGCCGGCTTCGCGCCGAGCAGGTCGCGGAGGACGGCGACGTTGCGATGGTTGCTTGCCGACGCACACAAGGCATGGCAGGCGGTCCCGATCGAGGATGTCCAGGTACTCGGCCTCCTCGAAGGCCCGCCGGAGCGTCGCTGCGGCTGCACCCCGGGGTCGAGATCGATGAGGGTTCGGGCCGCCGTGGTCATCGGGATGCCGCGGTGGACCGTCGTGATCGTCGGCCGGAGGATCCAGTCGAATGGATCACAGCACGTCCCGCCTCCGGCGGAATGGCCCTGGGCTGGTCACGTGGATCGCCGACGCGTGACCAAACGTCAGCTCGTCGAGCCGAGGACGATTCGCTGCAGCTCGGCGGCAGCTCCGGTGGCTGAGTGCGGAGCCGGGTCCGGCCGGCAGGACCGCCGCCATCCAGCGCGGCGTCCCGATCGACGCGAGGTACGCCGACTGCGAAGACGCCACGGTGAACGCGGTGGAGTCGGCCCGTCCTGGCCCAGCCGTCGATCGTCGCAGTCAGGCGCCCCGTGCGCCGCGCAGCTGCCGCCGGGTGACCAACCCGTGCTGCCGCGCAGCGGCTTCGGCGACGAGCCGCTGAGCCGAAGCGACTTTCCCTCGTATTCGAGGGTTTCTCGCTTCCGCTCGCGCCATGCGCCCACCCTCACAGCCGAACCCGCGCCCGTGGCGCGTGGAAGGTGACTATTGACGGGCGAAAGTGCGCCGGACCGGGCGGCGCCGCGCGGCCCGGAGCTCAGCTGATGCCGTCGCTGATCTCGGCGCTCTCGACGAGGAAGGCGACCCGGACGTGGGCGCGGTACTCGTCGAGGTTCTCGCCGCGGAGGCCGGTGCTGACGATGTCGACGGCGCGGATGTTGCGGATCTTCTTCTGGCGCTCTTCAGGGCCTGGCGGGCGGCGTCGTCGGTCGAGACCTTCGAGCTCCCGACCAGTTCGATGATCTTCACTACTGCCATCGTCCATCCTCTCGGGGCCGAAGACCGCCTTGGCGCTCACGCCCTCGACGAGCGCGGCGCGCTGCCAGGGGTTCTGTGCCGGCTCGGGGGCCGGGGCGGGGGCGGTGTCGGCGAGGAACTGCTCGACGGCGGCGATGACGGCGGCGGCCTCCCGCGGCTCGGCCGGCGCGAGCATCTCGATGCGCGGGCGCGGCGGGCGCCCGTTTCCGTTGCCTGACACGAGCGGAACCCTACCGCCCTCCGACGCGGGCGCGATCATGCGGTCGATGGTTCCCGTCCTCGACAGCGCCGCGATCTTCGCCGCCGTCGATGCCGCCGAGGCGGTCGAGCGCACCCGCGACGCCTTCCTCCGCCACGCGGCCGGCGAGTGGGAGATGCCGCCGAAGCTCTACGTCGACGCTCCGCCCAACGGCGACTTCCGGGCGATGCCCGCGCGCGGAGGCGGCCTCGCGATCGTCAAGTGGGTCACCTCCTTCCCCGGCAACCCGGCCCGCGGGCTCCCGGTCGTCACCGGCGCCCTGCTCGTCTCGAGCGACGAGACCGGCGAGCTGCTCGCGATCCTCGACACGGCCGCCGTCACCTCGCTGCGGACCGGCGCCGCCGCCGCCGTCTCGGCGCAGGCGCTGGCGCGCTCCGGAGCCGCGACCGTCGGGATCGTCGGCTGCGGCGTCAACGGCTCCTGGGCGGCCCGCTGCCTCGCCGCGGTCGGCTACGGCCCCGGCGTCTGCGCCGACGCCGCGGCCCGAGGCAGCGGAGGCGCTCGCGGCCGAGCTCGGCTGGCGGACCGGGTCGACCGCGGAGGCGCTCGCCTGCGACGTCGTCGTCACCGTCACCCCCGGCGACGCGCCGGTCGTCACCGCCGACCTGCTCAGGCCGGGCACCCACCTGGCCGTCCTCGGCGCCGACGGCCACGGCAAGGCCGAGGTCGAGGCCGCGGCGATCGACCGCTGCCGCCTCTTCTGCGACCAGTGGGAGCAGGCATCGACGGGCGGCGAGCTCGCCGGCCCCGTCGAGCGCGGTCAGGTCGGCCGCGACGACGTCACCGACCTCGGCGCCGTGCTCGCCGGCGACGCGCGCCCGGCCGCCGAACCGACGAGGAGATCACCCTCTTCGACTCGACCGGCCTGGCGATCCAGGACCTCGGGATCGCGCTCGCGGTCGTCGAGGCGCTCGGCCGCGGCCATCTCGACCCGCCGACCGTCGCGCTCTGAGCTCTAGCGGGCCGGCGCTGGGGCGAGCGGGCAGAACCGCACGGTCCCTGTCAGCTGGAAGGCGATCGCCAGGGCTGGGCGGATTCGTCGGCCGGGAGGCTGACGTCCCCGCGGCCGGCGCCGCCGCCGGCTGATCGGACCGGGTGGGCGCAGAACCGTCCGACGGTGACGCCGAGCGGAGCGGCGTCGCCGCTCGTAGGCGCATCCCTCCCGGCGGCGACTCGAACGCGGCAGTACCACGGGCCGCCCGGGTCGCAGGCGGACGCTGGAGCACGCGACACCTTCGCGGGCCTCGCCGTTCAGAGTCGCCGGCAGCGCGAGCGGCGGCCGCCGTCGGGTCGGGCTTGCCGGGAGCAGCCGACCGTGAGCCCGACGGCGCCTGGACGAGGATCCTGTCGGCGGCCGCCCGCGCGTACCGCCGGCGCGGCGAGGATCTCATCGGGCCGTGTAGGCCGGGGAACCGAACCGGTCGACCGCTTCGAAGTAATGCCCGGGCGGGGAAGCCGAGGTCCTTGAAGGGCAGCACGCCGAAGCCGTCGCCCGACTCGGGGACGAACGCCGGGGCGACGACGGGGCGGGCCAGCTCGAGTGCGCCGAGCTCGGCGCGGTTGTACTCCGACTCCTGCTCGAAGAACTGCCCCGCGGTCCGGATCTCGGCGACGTTGGCGAGGAGTGACACGGCGAGCCCAGCCGCCGCCGCGTAGACCCAGATCCGCGCGATCCGGAGCCCGGCGAGCAGCTCGGCGCCGGCGACCAGCAGCAGCACGGTGAACATGTACGCGTAACGGCTTGCCGTCGGGGAGCGGAGCTCATCGCAGGCCGACGGCGACGAGCACCAGGTAGGCGCCGAGCGTCCCGAGGGCCGCCCAGGCGGCCGGGGACTGAGCGCGGCCCGCGAGCGATCCGCCAGCGCGACCGCGGCGGCGAGCAGGAAGACGAGCGCCGAGGTCCGCGAGACGTCGATGCTCAGCGCGTCGCCGATGCTCGGCGCACCGGTGACGCGGAAGAGGCCGGTGATCCCGGCGAGCCCGGCGTTGACCTGGTCGAAGACACCTGACGCCATCGATCCGACGCTGTAGGCGGAGACGTTGTCCCCTGGTCGAACTTGCGGCGCCCAGACGAACCAGACCGCGTAGAGCGCGACCGGCAGCGGCGACGATCGCAAGCCGCCGGAGGCTCCGGCCGCCGATCCGCGCTCGACGACGATCCGCACCGCGGCAGCCGACGGCGAAGGCGAGTCCGACGCGAGAACGAGGCCAGCGACACCGCGAGCAGGAGCCATGCCGCGATGTCGCCGCGCCGGTCGCCGCGATCGAGCGCCAGCAACATCCCCGAGCCCGCCGCGGTCGCGATCTGGTTCTGCATCGCCGGCCGTGTTGATCAGGACCTCCCAGCCGGCCCCGTAGAAGAGGATGAACAGAGCCGGGAGCAGCGCGACCCAGGAGCCGAGCCGACGGAGCAGCGACGCGTAGACCATCCCGCGACGAGGCACTGCAGCGCGATCGTGAAGAGGGTCAGCGGCAGGTGGGACTCCGCCCCGAATGCGACAGGATCCCCTTGTAGAGGAAATCGCGGCAAGGCGACGCAGGTGGCCGTTCGTCGGCCGGAAGAGGTTGTCGACCGTCCATTCGCCGCGCTGGGTCAGGAAGTCCCACTCGTCGATCGCGAAGGTCCGGTCGCCGGCCCAGCCGAGGACGAGCACCGTGGCGCCGACATCGCGGCGGCGAGGACGAGCCACGCGCCTCGCGGATCGGGTTCTGCCGGCACGCGACCGACGACAGTGAACGTTTGACGCGCTCGGGCAAGGCGGCGGGCAGTCTATGCGGGGATTCGGCTCGCCGGCTGAAATAACATCGCCGCATGGCAACGGACGATCGAGCTCCCGGCGGGGAGGAGGCGGGGTCGCTCGGTTCCCGCGCTGTCGGCGATCGTTCTGGGTTATCGGGCCGATGAGGCACTCGCCCCGCTCGCCGAGCGACTCCACTCCGATCTGACCGAGTCCGGCATCGCCTTCGAGCTGGTCCTCGTCGCCAACTTCGACGGCGACTGTCCCGACCGCACGCCGGCGGTTGCCGAGGGTTCGCGGCCGCCCACGAGACGTCCTCGTGGCCGCGGAGCCGAAGCGCGGCGCGATGGGTTGGGACATGCGCAGTGGGCTCGACGCCGCCGCCGGTGACTTCCGGTCGTCATCGACGGCGACGGCCAGAACCCCACCCACGACGTCCTTCGTGCCTGCGAGCTGCGCTCGAGCTCGGGCGCCGACGTCGTAAAGGGCCGTCGCTCGTCGCGCGCCGATGGTTCGTCCCGGGCCATCACTCGCTCGTCTACAACGTCGCCTTCGCGCTGATGTTCGGGGCGCGCGGGATCTGGGACGTGAACGGCAAGCCGAAGGGGATGACCCGAACCGCCCTCGATCGGATGGACTTCCATGCCGACGACTGGTTCATCGACGCCGAGATCGTCCTCGAGGCACGGCGCTTGGCCTCCGCCTGGAGGAGTTCCCGGTCCGCTTCGAGGAGAACGACAATCGGGCCTCGTTCGTCGGCTGGAAGACCGTCGCCGAGTTCGTCCGCAACATGTTCGCCCGGCGATTTGGACGCTGAGCGCGCGGCTCCCGGGGGCCGCCGGACGGTCCTGGTGACGGGGGGCGGGCGGGCTCGGTGCCCGCATCGATCCCGGCCTGCGGGATCTCGGCTGGCGCGTCCGCGCGCTCGTCCATTAACGCCCGGTCCCGGCCGCCGACGAGCAGGCCCGGGCGACTGATCGACGAACCGAGCCTTCATAGGGCGGCCGCCGGGATCGACGTCGTCCTCCACATGGCCGCCGTGACCCACGCCCGACGCCGCGAGCGCTACGACCCGGTCAATCGCGACGGAACACGCGCCTCGTCCAGGCCGCCGCGCGCCGGCGCCGGTCGGTTCGTTTTCGTGAGCAGCCGGGTCGCCGTTCCCGGCGCCGGCGCCTACGGCGAGACCAAGTTGGCCGGAGAGCGATCGTCGGTCGTCCGACCTCGCCGGCGTGGTCCTGCGCCCGGCCGAGGTCTTCGGCGCGGCGGAGGGGAGGGGTCGACGACATCGCCGACCGGGCGCGGCGCGGCGCGGCGATCCCGGTCGTCGGCGCTGGCCCGACCGGATCTGCCCCGTGCACTCGACGACGTCGCGGCGGCGTCGCGGCCGCGGTCGTCGCCATCGGCGGTCGGCGGCACCTACGTCCTCGGCGGGCCGGATGACGGTCCGCGAGTTCGCCGAGCTCTGCGCCGACCGCCTCGGTCCGGCGGGGACGGCGCTCGCGAATCGTCGGCCTCCCGTCCGTGCGGTCGCGCTCGCCGCCCGGGCCTGGCGCTCCTGCCCCTGCCGATCTACCCCGATCAGCCCGCCCGCCTCCGCGCGCTGAAGCCGTCGCCGACGCCTGCCGCGGCCGCGGACCTGGGCTTCCGGCCACCGCGCATAGCCGACCTGAAGGAGGAGAGAGGGAGGGGGGGGGGAGGGGGGAAGGGGGTTGGGTCCGGGCGCGAGGAGATAATGAGCGGCCGCGTTCCGATCCTGACGGGCGAGCCATCCGAAGGGCCTTTGCAACATTCCCTCGTTCGTCGCCGGGTCGCGCATCGCCGATGTCTTCGCCCGGAACTTTCACAGCCGTGGCGGGGGAGGCGCCGGGGCGCGGGCGGCCGCGCTCGTCTTCTTCGCGTCGAGCCGACGCCTGGTGGGTCGGTTCAAGTATGCGTCGTCATGGGGGGGGGGGGGGGGGGTAGGGGGGTCGGGAGGGGGTGGGGGGAGGGCTCGGCAGGGGTCACGGCGAGTTCCGGGCTGCCGCGGTGTTGCCGGCGGCGGGCGAGACGCGGGGGGGGGAGGATGAGGGGGAGAAGTGGAGGGAGGGGGGAGCGACGGTCCCTTCCGTCAGACCAGATCCTTCGGTGTAAAGCGCGGGGTCGGGGGTGGGGCCTATTGCTCAACGAGTTCGGTCAGCTACTACGTCGCGGCCGCAGGGGGTCGACCACCCGACGATCGGCGATCAGAGCCGCCAGCGTCCCCCCGACGGATTCGCCGTCGGCGTAGACCTGTTGACCGGAGCGTCTGCGCCATTGACGCATCGCGGGCCGATTCGACACCGCAGCCGCTAGATTCGCGGCGGGAAGTCCTCGACTTCGACGTCAAACCCGGCCGCCGAAGCAAGCCCGCAGGCGGGTGCTATCGAGTCCGTCGCAGGAGGACGAATCCGCCCGCGTGGAACACGCGGGGGGGGGGGTGGGGGAGAGGGAGCACCGAGAGTCCGGGCGCTCCAGGAGACCATCGAGTCCGGGTCGACCAGGGGGGGCGCCCTGCGATCTGGGGAGGGCGACCGGGGCGTTGATCTTCTAGATCGAGACAGTTGACTCCGCGAGTCAGGGGCTTCCTTCCCCTGATGGAAGATTAGAAGAGGGCGTCCGGTTCCGGATCGCCGTCGCCTGGGTTGATGTCGACGCCCTCTTGAACGGCGTCCGCGAGTCGATTGCTCCTTCAGTCTTCGATGCGAGCCGCTCCGGCCGGACGATCGCCGGACTTCCTTGCGACCCGAGGTGATCGCGAGTCTGTAGGACGGCAGCTGTTGTATCCGCCGGCGCGGTGTTCAGCACTACTCCGGCAACAGCAAGTATTAGTCCGGAGATCGAGATTGGGGGCCTCCGCCGGATCGGACTGTGCCGTGATGCCGCGCCGAGCTTCGCGCTAGAGCGGGATGTTGCCGTGCTTGCGCTGCGGCTGGGCGACGCGCTTGGTCTGCAGCGTGTGCAGGGCGCGGATCAGCTTCGGGCGCGTCTGCTGCGGCTCGATCACGTCGTCGATGTAGCCGCGCTCGGCCGCCGAGTAGGGGTTGGCGAACCGGGCCTTGTAGTCGTCCATCAGCTTCTGGCGCCGCTCCTCGGGCGTCGGCGACTGGGCGAGGTCCTTGCGGTAGATGATGTTGACCGCGCCCTCGGGCCCATGACCGCGACCTCCGCGGTCGGCCAGGCGAAGTTGAAGTCGGCGAGCATGTGCTTGGAGTTCATGACGTCGTAGGCGCCGCCGTAGGCCTTGCGGGTGACGACCGTCAGCTTCGGCACGGTCGCCTCGGTGAAGGCGTAGAGCAGCTTCGCGCCGTGGCGGATGATCCCGTTCCACTCCTGCGAGGTGCCGGGGAGGAAGCCGGGGACGTCGGTGAAGGTGACGAGCGGGACGTTGTAGGCGTCGCAGGTGCGGACGAAGCGCGCGGCCTTCTCCGACGACTCGATGTCGAGGACGCCGGCGAGGTGCATCGGCTGGTTGCCGACGATGCCGACCGGGAAGCCGTCGAGGCGGGAGAAGCCGCAGATGATGTTCTTGGCGAAGTGCTCGTGGACCTCGAAGAACTCGCCGTCGTCGACGACGGCCGAGATCACGTTGCGCATGTCGTAGGGCTTCTGCGGGTCGGCCGGGACGATCGTGTCGAGCTCGGGGTCCATCCGCTCGGGGTCGTCGTAGGGCTCGACCCGCGGCGGCATCTCGAGGTTGTTGGAGGGCAGGAAGCCGACGAGGTGGCGGACGTCCTCGAGGCAGCTCTCCTCGTCCTCGGAGGCGAAGTGGGCGACGCCGGACTTCGTGTTGTGGGTCATCGCGCCGCCGAGCTCCTCGAACTCGACCTCCTCGCCGGTGACCGTCTTGATCACGTCGGGGCCGGTGATGAACATGTGCGACGTCTCCTTGACCATGAAGATGAAGTCGGTCATGGCCGGGGAGTAGACGGCGCCGCCCGCGCACGGGCCCATGATCACGCTGATCTGCGGGATCACGCCGGAGCACTGAACGTTGCGGACGAAGACGTCGCCGTAGCCGCCGAGCGAGACGACGCCCTCCTGGATCCGCGCGCCGCCGGAGTCGTTGATGCCGATTACCGGCGCGCCGACCTTCGCGGCCATGTCCATGACCTTGACCATCTTCTCGGCCATCACCTCGCCGAGCGAGCCGCCGAAGACCGTGAAGTCCTGGCTGAAGACGAAGACCGTGCGGCCGTCGATCTTCCCGTAGCCGGTGACGACGGCGTCGCCCCAGGGCCGGTTCTTCTGCATCTCGAAGTCGTAGGTCCGGTGGCGCACGAAGGTGTCGAGCTCCTCGAACGTGCCGGGGTCGAGCAGCTTCTCGATCCGCTCGCGGGCGGTCAGCTTGCCCTTGGCGTGCTGCTTTTCGACCGCGGCCTCCGAGGCGGAGTGGATCGCGGCCTCGCGCAGCTCCCGCAGGTAGCCGAGCTTCTCCTCGAATGTCTCGGGGTTCTTGGCGCGCATCCGGCGCGGCAGTCTAAGAGGTCGCGGGCTTCGGTGGCGGGGGGGCCGCCGACGACCGCCGGCTGCGCCGCATCAACGGGCGCTCGAGCGCGTAGTAGCTGGCCGCCGCACAGGCGGTGGTCCCGGCGAACGTGCAGACGACGACGAGCGGGAACTGCATCGCCGGCCACCAGTCCGCGGCGCCGGCGTCGAGGAGGACGATCAGGACCGGGAACTGCCAGAGGAAGATCCCGTAGGAGATCAGCCCGAGCCAGACGGGGTCGGGTGCTCGAGGATGCGCCGGACGATGCCCCTGCGGCCGGCTCCGAAGATCGCCGGCAGCACGACGAGCAGCGCGATCATGCCGAAGCGATGAACTGCGGCAGGTAGTCGCTCATGTCGCGATCGGGAACGCCGCGGCGGGAGACGGGGTCGAGCAGATCAGCGAGATGCCGCAGGTAGATGAGCGCCGGCGGCGAGCAGCGGCACCAGCGGCCGGCGTGCCGACGAACCGACGGCCGCCGGTTCGCGCGGCCGCTCGCTGGGCCCAGACCGAGGCGACCGCCAGCCCCATGCCGAGCGCGAACCACCAGCCGCGGCCGATCGGCGAGAAGAAGAGGACCTGCTGGAGGTCGGTGTGCGGGACCGAGCTCTGGATGAAGAGCGAGACGCGCCGACAGCAGGCCGGCGACGGCGAGCTCCGGGACGATCCAGTGGCCGCTGCCAGCGATTGGACAGCCAGGCCATCGCCGATACGAAGAAAGGCAGCAGCATGTAGAACAGGACCTCGATCGCCGAGGCTCCAGGCGACGGGAAGCCCGCACCGGAACGGGTCGACGGCGCAGACGCCCTCGGCGTGTAGACCGGGAAGCTCTGGAGCAGGCCGTAGTAGACCCACCAGTTGTCGGTGAAGGCCCCGCAATCCCGGGCACGATCGCCGCCACGGTCAGCACCACCCAGTAGGCGGGCATGATGCGGACGAACCGGTTGCGGGCGTAGCCGGAGCGCCTGCCTCGGCAATCCTCGCGCCGGGCTGCGAGCATCGGGCGGTAGAGCAGGAAGCCGGAGAGCAGGAAGAAGAACGGCACGCCGATGTCGAGCTGGGCGAAGAGCTGCTTGTACCAGGGGGCGAAACCGCCGGTGAAGATGCCGACGTGGACCAGCATCACCGAGATCGCGGCGAGCCCGCGGAGCGAGTCGAGCAGGGGAAAGCGCGGTGCCCCGCGGTGGCGGCAGGACCGCCTTGGCCCTGATCTGCTCGTACCCCCGTCCTCCGGGTCTGTCCCTGTCCTGATGGGGAGTGCATCGATCGACAGAGCGCTGGGCCGACGTCTGACCCACGCGCGCGGGGACAGAGGCCGCGATCCCCCGCGCGTCGAATGGCGCCGACGCCGCCGCGCTCGGACGCTCCTTTCGGAGTGCTCGCGGCCGATTCTGCCTGGTCGCGGGCTCGATCATGCCTGCCGCGGTGGTCCTGAGACCTCACCTACCGGCGCCGGTGCCTGGCCCAGCACAGCAGAACGCCGAGTCGTTCATCTACCTCTTCTCGTTCGCGATCATCCTGCCCTTCTGGCTGTGGTTGGGCCCCCGCTCGCCGACCGGATCGCCGTCCGGCCGGACCGAACGGCAAGGCCTTTCCGTGCTCACCGCGATCCTGGACGTCCTGCTCGCGGCGGCGTTCATCGCCGTCCGGGTCGGCGACGGCCTGCCCTGGGGCGACGGACTCGACGGCATGCTGGCGGCACGGCCTGCTCTGGGGGCGCTGGCATCGCCATGGCCGCTTCCTCGCCGCCGCGGACTCCGTCCTGGCCGGCTGCTCAGCCGGGCGGCCCACGCCGAACGCTCTGGTGGATCGCCGCCGGGCTGCTCGTCATCGCGATGGCTGCCTTCACCCGCTTCGGGCACGTGACCTGCCGGCGCCCTCCTGATCGCGGCGGTGGTCGCTCGGCCGGCGTCGTTCGCCTACGGGCGGGTGCGGATCCCGGGTCCGGTCGCTGGGGCGCTCGCGGTCGACGTCGTCTTCGTCCTCCTCGTCCTGCTCGCCGTCCCCGACCTGATCATCCTCCGGCCCGAGCGATCGGCACCGGCCGGCGCCCCTTCGTCACCTACATCATCCAGTTCCACCAGGACCTCTGGCTCGGGCCCGGCCAGCCAGGTGCAGGGCGGCGGCGCGATGCTCGTCGACACGGTGTCCCAGTACGGCATCGCGCCGATCTACCTGCTCGCCGGCCTCTTCGAATTTCATCCCGATCGGCAACGGCACGCTCGGCTTCATCGACGGCTTCCTCGAGGGCGTCGTCTTCGCGATCGGTTTCGGCATCCTCCGCATGGCCGGTGTCCGCGGCGGCTCGCCTTCGCGCGATGGCTGTCGCGGTCGTCGCCCTGATCTTCGGCCGCACCTACCCGATCGGCGGCCTGCTCCAGCACGGCGCTCTGCGGTTCGGCCTCCCGATCCTGGTGATCGCGCCGCCGTCGCCGCTTTCCGCTGGCCCGGATCTCGAAGCCGGCAAGGCTGCTGGCACTCTTCATCGTCGGCCTCTCTTCGATCTGGGCGCTCGAGGCGTTCCTCTACATGACGTTCTCGTACCTCGGCATCGTCCTGATCCAGGTCGCCTGGAAGGAAGCCGCCGGCAGGCGCCTGCGCTGGCTGGTCCGGGGCGCTCTACATGGTCGCCGCCTGGGTGGCCGTCCAGGTCGTCTTCGCCCTGATCACCCTCATCGCCTACGGCTCGCTGCCGGACTGGGGCCTCTACCTGAGCTACCTCCGGGACTTCCTCGCCGGGGACATCGGCGACCTGACCTACGACTTCCGCCCTGGTCACGCGGCTTCGCGGTCGCGGCGGTCTACATGGCTTCGGTCATCGGGCTCTACGGGCTGGTCACGAGGCTGCCCGACTTCGCCGCGGCCGCCGGCCGGCGATCGTCGCCCTGGCCGGGTCACGGCCTACGGCATCGCGCTCTTCAGCTACTACGACAACCGGTCCCTCGACCACGTCCTGCCGTATGTGTCGCCTGCCCGCCCTGCTGGCCGTCACGATCTGGCTGGCGCTGCTGCTCGAGCAGCAGGGCGTGTCCGCTGCGTTTCGCGCGGCGCCGCGCTCGGTGCCGCCTGTGTCTTCGCCGCGCTGATGGTCAGCGTCGCCTGGCCGTCCGCCGGCACATCGGTCCGAGGATTCGCTGCTCGCCTATGTCGTGCCGGGTGGCCCGTCCCTTTCGAGCGGCTTCGACCGGCTCTGGAACCCGCCGGAGTTCACGGCCGGGGCGGCCGACGGCGAGCGGCTGGTCGACGAGTACATGGCCGACCAGGACGAGATCGCGGTGATCACCAAGCCCGACCTGGACGTCGAGATCGTGACCGGCACCGACAAGCCGAACTCGCTGGGGATCACCGACGCCAAGGAGATGAGCTGGGTCTTCGGTCCGCACGAGGAAACCATCGACGAAGACGCCGGACAGCTCGAGGCCGGCGACCTGATGCTGCTCGACCGCGACGCGCTCGAGACCTTCGCCTACGCCGTGAAGAACCCGGAGACGTCCCCGAGCTCACCGGGCTGCGCGACTCCGATCGAACTCGTCCAGCGAAGGATCCTTCAGCCAGATCGCCGAGAACTACAAGTTGAAGAAGGTCGGCCACGAGCCCGTCCGGCCTGACGGTCGTGCGGCTCAAGCAGCGCTCAGCTCAGTTTGGCGACGTACTTGCGGGACTTGCAGGATCCCGTTGCGGTGCAGGATCAGGCGGAAACCCGGCCCAGAGGTCTTCAGGCCGTAGACGACGCCGGTCTCGAAGCCGACCGATGACATGTCGTCGAAGTAGCGGCAGCGGGCCGGCACCTCGTCGATGCGGAAGTCCGAAGCTCGGCGCCTGGTTGAGCAGCTCGGAGTCGAAGACGAAGTCGAGGGAGTTCCGGAGGAACGGCACTCCAGCAGCAGTTCGCGCGAGTAGGCGCGGTAGCCGGTGTGGGCCTCGGTCAGGTTGCGTTCCCATGATCCGGTTCTCGATGGTCGTCAGGAAGCGGTTGGCGACGAACTTCCACCGCGGCATGCCGGCATCGATCGCCCAGCCGGGGACCGCCAGCCGGGAGCCGAGGACGAGGTCGGCCTCGCCGTTGACGATCGGCTCGACCATGTCGGGGATCAGGCCCGGCTCGTACTGGCCGTCGGGGTGGAGCATCACGACGACGTCGGCGCCGCGGCGGAGCGCCTCGAGGTAACAGGTCTTCTGGTTGCCGCCGTAGCCGACCTGGTGCGGATGCCAGATGACGTCAGCGGCAGCTCGCGGGCCAGCTCGACGGTCTCGTCGGTCGAGGAGTCGTCGACCAGGATGATCTCGTCGACGTCTCCAGGGGATCTCGGCGACGGTCTGCCGAGCGTCGCAGCGGCCTGCCGGGCCGGCATCACGACGATCACCTTCGGCTCGAGTTTCTCGGTCTCAGGTCAGACAATTCGGGCCTCCACGTAGACGGTTCCGCCGCGCCGCAGCAGCGATCTCGGCGACGGCGCACGCGACGCGCCACCGGGAACAGAACCACGCCGGCGGCGATCGCGACAGCCGCGCCTCGCCGGGCTCGATTTCGATCCTGCGCGCCTCGGCCGGCGCAGCGACTGGTAGAGGTCGAGGTCGCCCGGGCAGCTACGCCGACGAGGCCGTCGAGCCAGCCGATCACGATCTGGCCGGCCGCGCAGGTCGGAGACCTGCTCGATCCGGAAGCCGCTCTCGCTCGAGCCCGGCGGTCAGGGCTCCCGGTGGAGAGGTGGACGAGGTGGCGGGGCAGGTCGAGGTGCAGCCAGTCGTCGCCGAACGCCGCGGCCTGCAGGCTGCCGTTGTTCGGGCACGGCGACGACCAGCACGCCGCCGGGCATCAGCAGGCGGGCCGCTTCGAGGACCGCCGCCCGGGGTCGCGGAGGTGCTCGAGCGAATGCCAGAAGACCACCGCCGCCGACTGCCTTCGCCCTCGACCTCCTCGATCGGCGGTCCGGAAGTCGGGATGCCTCGGATTCGCGCTCGAGCCCGGTCGCCGTCGCGGCCGCGCTCGTTCGAGCGCGTCGATCAGGGTTCCTTCGCCGGCGCCCACGTCGAGGATCGGTCCGGGCGGGGCGATCTCGTCGATTGCGCCGGCGAGCAGGCCGCGGGTGCGGCCGAGGATCGCGTCGCCGACGAAGCTGAACCGCCGCTCCGTCCTCGGGCCAGTACCAGTCGCCGTAGGCCGCGTCGAGCGCGGCCTGGTCGGGCATCGGATCGGTGGTCGCGGCGCCGCAGCCGCCGCAGATCGGCCGGCCGAGGCGCGCCGGCCCGTCGTCGAGCGGCGCGCCGCACCAGACGCAGGCCGTGGCGGCCGGCTTCAGTCGACGCGAACGGACGGTTCCGGCAGATCGCGCAGACGTCGAGGGCTTCGTCGAGGTCGTCGTCGCGCAGCTCGAAGTCGTCCGCTGTCGATGCCGGCGGCCCGCGGGTCGTCGTCCCTGCGGAAGCGGCTGAGCATCGTGTCGTAGAGGCGCTGCTTCGCCTTCATCGGAACCAGCCGGCGGAGGCGCAGCGGGTCGAAGCGGAGCAGCCGGTCGAGCGTCGCCCGTTCCTCGTTGAAGATCTCCATGTACCGCGGGGAGCCGAAGATGCCCGCGACTCGACCTCGCTCGAAGCGCGCGCGCAGAGCTCGCGCAGCTCCTCGGCGTCGAACTCGATGAAGTGGTAGGGGTCGATGATCTCGTCCGGCCGGCCGAAAGTCAGCCGGTTGGGCGTGACGAACACGGCGGCGCCGTCGCGGCTCAGGACCCGCGCGACCTCGGCGAGCGACGCGCTCCGGGTCGGGTACGTGCTCGAGCGACTGGACCGACAGCACCGACGCGAACTCGCCGTCGCCGAACGGCAGCTCGCGCATGTCGGCGACGATCGTCTCGCGGTCCTGGCCTGCGAGGGCGCCCGGGTCGATGTCGACGCCGATCGTCTCCCGCGGCTCGAGCAGGTGGTAGCTGTGGCCGACGCCGCAGCCGAGGTCGAGCACGCGCCCGTCGCCGCAGGTCGGGCTCGGCCAGCGAGTAGGCGGCGACGTGGCGCTGCCAGGTCGGGTTGAAGCCCCCTTCGGGGGTGACCACGCGTTCGCCGGTGACCTTCATCGGCGCCATCTTCTCAGGGCCGGGCAGCTCTAACCTGCTCTCGCCCATGTTCGCTTTCGCCTGCGCGATCACCAAGTGAAGAGACGTACAAGGCCTCACGCGGCTCCCGGATTCGACCTCGCCGCCGAGGCCGACACCGAGATCATCCCCGCGGCTGGCCGTAGGCTCGATCTTCCGCAGCTACAACATGCTGCTCGACTGGGCGAGGGATCATCACGACCTCGAGGCCCTGGCTATCCTCCACCAGGACGCGGAGATCGTCGATCCGGACTTCATCCCCAAGATTCGCGAGGCCCTTAGCGCACCCCGACGTCGCGCTGGTGGGGTGTGCCGGCGCGATCGACGTCCGCAGCATCGCCTGGTGGGAAGGCGCCGTCACCTGGGCGTCCTTCA